>OY969108.1:1542500-3445514 GCA_963697965.1 uncultured delta proteobacterium | reverse complement strand
CCGGCAATTAAGGGGTGGCTTTATATGGGTATTCGTAGGGGCGGACCCACGTGTCCACCCTGTAGGGGCGGGTTTAAAACCCGCCCCTACACTGTCCACACTTTCGTAGGGGGCGCACACATGGGTGCGCCCCTACAAGCCCATGCATACTCCCCTCACCCGGCCCTCTCCCCCAATGGGGGAGAGGGGAGAAAGCGAGAGAACTCCATAAGTTAATCAAAGCAGATTTGGGGGCCTAGATTACAACGGCAGATTAGCAATAACCTTGCTGGACACTACAGGGATGCAACGTTATTTAAGCCTAAGCTCAATAAAAGGTCATACGGGCGGGAATTATTGCTGTCCGGTCTTAATAGGCAATCAACAGAGCACAACTTAATGTAGGAAATTATTCGGGAGGGAGTGGTCGACCCCGGCTTGGGCCACTAATAATCGACCCATCCGGCCCCTTTTTCTTGGGCCAATCTGTTCATTTCCCAGAAGGGTCTTTGGTCACGGCCATCCTTCACGTCGATCAGGTTCATCCCTTCCATCTGGGGGATGGCGGGATCCAGGCGCATGACCCCCTTCAAGTCATGCACCCAGATGTAAGTGCCGCAAAAGATAAAGTCGCTGTTCCTCCCTTTAAACCTGGGGAAAGCCGCCTTGCCTTCTTTTTCCAGGAGGCTGCAGGCCTGATCGACCTTTTCCTTGACCAGGTTGAAGCTGGGCCTGGTTTTGGCGCTGGCCGCACAAGCCTCCAAGGTTTCTTTACGCAGTTCTTCCGGGGTTGTTTGGGCCCGGCCCGGCAGAGACGCCAGGACCAGCCCCGCCAGACAAAACCCCAGCAAGCACTTAACTCCGGGCCTCATCAAGGAACTCCTCAGCGCCCGAAGGAATTCAGAATGCCCTGCACTTGCGAATTTTCCCGCAGTTTCAAGTTAACCAGAATCATGGAAAATTGATCGACCACAGAGGATATGAGCTGTCGGCCGGTCTCTTTTTCTTGTTCGGAAACGGGGTGGGGGTTGCCGGCGGGCTTGCCCTGGCGCAGATGCAGTAGCCCCAGGGTTTTCCCTTGGGCTGCTATGGGCCAGCATTGGTAAGCGGGCGGTAGATTTTTTGACAAATGCGGGCAGGGGAGGCTGGCCTCGGAATCTTCCACCAAATACTGCCGCCCGCGGCGCAGCGCCCAGCAATCATCCGGAGCAAACCTCTGCTCCTCCGGGGCAAGCTCTCCCCAGACACCCATGACTTCAAGCGTGTCCCTCACGGTAGTCAGATAGATGGCGCCGGACAGGTTGGGAAATAAGCGCTGCAGATATCTGGTAATTACGGGGACGGCGTCCCGGGAGCTGTTGCACCCCTGCAACAGGTCCCCCATTTCGCTAACGAGACCGATACTCTGCGCCAAATCCCGGTATTTGCGCTCACCCTGTTGCAGCTGCTCTTCAATCTGACCATAATCTATAGTGGCGCCGGCTTGGGACCAATCCAAGGCTGCGATTCCGGCAGTCTTATAAGAGGTTAAATCCCAGGAGACATAAAAGCCGATCAGAGCGAAACCGAGAACGAGGATAGCGGCCGCCCCCAGAAGCTTATAGAAGGGGATGGCCTCAGTAGAGCCGAAATGCAGAATCGTCCATCCCGACATCGAGATAGGCCGAGCCAGGGCCATCAGGCGCTGCCCCTCAAGTTGATATTCCTTGCCGGCCAACGGTTTCTGGTCCAGGATGGGGGCGAAAGGACCGTTGCCAAATTGTTGGGAAGCGACCAATTCCTTTTTGGTCTGTTCGTTCACCGGCCACAAGGAGGAAAGGATATATTGGGGTTGATTGGACAAAGCCACTATGCCATTGGGATCTACCAGAAATGAGATAGACCCGGGGTCGAAGGCATTTTTCAATTCACCCGTGGTCCGGATCATCCTCTTGATCACCGCCACCCCGATAATCTCACCCTGCTCATTGCGGACGGGGGCGCTGGCATAATACCCCAGCTCCTTGGACGTCACCCCGAGGGCGAAATAACGACCCTGCAGACCCAAAGCCGCTTGTTTGAAATAGGGTCGGAAGCCGTAGTTTTTCCCGATAAAACTGTCTGGTTGGTTCCGGTTGGAGGAGGCAATAGTGAGCCCGGCGGTATTCATAATATAGCAAACGCCGAACCCCTCTTCCGTCTGGCTGAAATTGTCCAGTATCTCATTGGCTCGGGCGGTCTGGTCTTCAAAGCGCTCCACAGGGCGCTCCGCATAACGGTCAGCAAGGCGCTCCCCGCGGCGCTCCTGGGGTACTGCCTGGGGTCCCGCCTGGGGTCCCGACAACATAGCAATAATGCGGCTGGACCCGGCCAATAACTGGTCCAGGCGATCGGCTTTTTCCATCTCATTATTGACTATCTCCTGGAGACGTTGGGCCGTGCCTTGGTTTTTCTTCAAGTCTGCGCCCACGGCTTTATTGGCTAAATAGTTGATACCCAGGCTTCCGGCCAGTCCTACGGCAGCGATGAACAGCAAGCCAATGGTGGTCCCGCGGGTAAAATACTGATAAATTTTTTGAGCACGGAGTTCCTCAATGCTGTCCATGGCAATTTGGCCGAATCGGAAAATGGAGGCGGCCAGACCGATGGCCAGCAAGCTTCGCACCAGTGAGATGGAAATTCCCACAACAGCATTAAAAGACTCGGTGCTATAAGGAAAGCAGGAGATGAGGCCGTATAGCACCATGAAGATCCCGGCCGTAATCAGGGTTTCTTTACCTTTGGGGATCTTGGGCGAAGCTTGCAATAGGGCCCAGGCAGCCCACGCTCCCGCCGCCACACTCACCCCGAAGCTCACTACGCCGACCAGGTCGGGCAGGCCCAGCATCCTGATGGAAAAGATAAGCGCCACCAAGGGGAAATAGACCACAGGTCGCGGCACGGTGTGGCCGGGAATGCTGCTGCCGGCCCGCCCAAATTCCAACAGAAATATTAAAGATAAGCAAAGCAGGATTAGCTTCACTGCCTCGAGATGGCCCGGGAGCAATTGATTGAGCGACGGTAAATTGAGCAGATCGTGCACCCCCCGGCAGAGAGCAAACAACCCCAGCCAATTCCAAGGTAGGAGACGGTTCGTCCGGCGATTCAAGATCGGGGTCAGCGCCGCCAGGAGAAAAAGCGCCAGGACACCAATCAAATAAATAATCAATTCATTTTCATTAAACACGGCGCCGCCCTCCAAATTAAGTTATAAATAATACATTATTATTTCTTTACCGAGTTTAAACGATTCCCCTCTTCGAGGTCTGCTCTGAGAAGACGATAGCATAAATTTTTGTCAAAAACAATTGGTTTTCTCCCCAGGGTAACATATTTAATTAACTACTTAATTATCCATTCACGAACCCGCTGCCGGCATCAAGCCGGGGCGCCGGATTGACGTCCTAAGGTAGTTGTTTAATTACGCGAATATTATTGTAAATTACTAAGTTATGATATTGGGATTATTATGAAATATATCGCAACAAGGCGCGCCTTGCCTGGACCTGTTCCCGACAGTTTTTCCCGGGATGATGGGATTAACCAACTGTAATATTTAGGAAATAGATATTCCCCAAAGGAAAGCTCTTGGGAAGGTTAGCCGGGGATGGGACTGATGAACCTGGAGGCCTTCCCCAAACTACTTTTTGTCACTGGGGGAACCCAAAGGGAAATTTACCATAGCCCCTGCGGCGATCGACCCCCCTTCGA
Source organism: uncultured delta proteobacterium (assembly GCA_963697965.1). Taxonomy (GTDB): domain Bacteria; phylum Desulfobacterota; class Desulfobaccia; order Desulfobaccales; family 0-14-0-80-60-11; genus JAPLJC01. The sequence continues at coordinate 3,441,806 of OY969108.1, read as the reverse complement.
CATGACAACCTGCTTGATTAACCGGCTGTGAGAAGGGCCCATTTGCACAGCCGGAAAGAAACACGGTCAACACACCGGCACTAATAATTTCCGCCCAGCCCAGGTTCATCTGCCAGCCTCCTAAGCAATTCACTTATGTGGAGCCTCTAAGCCAGCAGTACCTTTTGGGAGCAAGACTGCGGCGACGCGAGCGGCTCATTGAACGCCGCTCCTCAGGAAAGAGACCACTTCCCCATGAGGGCAACCGGTTTCCCCCAATCCGGCCCGGAGAGACGCTTCAAGATGAGCGTTCCCAAAGCCGCCAGCACGGCCAGGGCGGCGGCGCCGTAAAAGGTGAGGGTCCAGCCGACCCAAAGCATGCAGGAAGAAAGGATAACTCCGCCGATGATACCACCGATGCCCTTGGCGCTGTAGACAAAGCCGTAGTTGGTCGCCAGATAGGCGGTGCCGAAGCGGTCCGCGGTGAGGGGCGGGAAAAAGGCAAAAATCGGCCCGAAGCTGAACATGGCCAACGCGATCAACAGCACAAAGAAGATAGGGTTGCGCCCCAGGACCGGCAGTAAGGCCACAGCCGCGGCGCCGATGAGAAAGTCAATCACCATGGCGATCTCACGTCCCAGCTTGTCGGAGAGAAAGCCCCACACCACCCTTCCTAAGCCATTGCCGATGCTGCTCAGGGTAACGGCCAGGATAGCGATATTGGCGGCTATGCCCAAATGTTGGGCGAGGGGCTTGGCCTGGGCCGTTATCATCAAATAACCGGAGGCCATGGCTACAAAGATTAAGTATATCAAGTAAAAATGGGGGGTCTCCAACATCTCCATGGGAGTGAGACCCTGCTCCTCAACCCTGGGAGCAGCAGCAGGTGACTCGAAGGGGCCGGCGTCCGCGGCCTCGGCGGGAAAATGGAGAACTTGCGCCACAATGAGGAGGATGACTCCGAAACCTATGCCCGTCATCAGAAAAGTGGCCCCATAACCGAATCTTCCCAATAGATACCCGAACAAAGGAATCAATGGCGCCGCGCCTGAACCGAAACCAGCGGCCATCACGCCGGAGGCCAGTCCCCTTTTTTGGGGGAACCATTTGAGGGCGGCAGCTATGCCGCCGGTATAAATAAAACTGGCTCCTACCCCTGCCAGGCCATAGAAATAATAGAGCGCCAGCAACGACTTGACCAACCCCATGGCCGACCAGCCGATGCCCACACAGAAAGCGGCCAATGTGAAGAAGAGGCGGGTGCCGAACCGGTCTAACAGATAGCCGGTCAGCGGCGCCAGATAGGTCATAAAAATGATAAACAGGGTTAAGGCTAGGGAAACGGCCGGAAGGGGCCACTTAAAGGTTCCGGTAAATGAGGGTACAAACAGCGTCCACGCATATTGGAGGCTTGAGATCATCATCATGCCAACGACCCCAGCCAGCAACTGGACCCAAGGTTTGCCGGTGGAGGACCTGTGAATCTCCCTGGATTCAGAATCTACCTGGGCACGCATGATTTGATCCTCCCTAGCGGGATCGCGGTGCAGCATTTCTAATTAACTCTTGTGGTCTAAGCCTGGATAGCATTATGTCCCACAATTATCTTAACAAAAAATCTGAGATAACCCCCCCTCCCTGAGAGGGGAGGGGGTTGGGGGGAGGGTGGCAACAAATGGTAAGTGAACAATAAATTACCACCCCCACCCGGTGTCGCCCCCTCAAGGGGGAGGGAAAAAGCCAAAGCATTTAGGCAACATTTCCGTGTGACATAACACTAGGCAGTCTCCGGGAATACGGGTTGCAAGGTGACAAAGAAGGTGGTGCCGCTGGCGGCGGCATCTTCCTCGGCGGTCCTGGTTTCGAACCTGATATGGCCGCCCAGCTTTTCCACGATGGTATAGCTGACAAAGAGGCCCAACCCCGTGCCCTCCCCCACTTTTTTGGTAGTGAAGAAGGGGTCGAAGATACGGTCGGCGTTCTCCTTGGGAATGCCCGTCCCGGTATCGGCAATAATGGCTTCCACCAAATTGCCGCTGGCATGTTGGCGGCTGGCTACCGTCAGCTTGCCTCCCTCCGGCATGGCCGCCGCGGCATTGGTGATTAAATTGAGAAAGACCTGCTGTAGTTCGCCCGCGCCTCCCTTCACCTGGGGCAGATCGGCAGCCAGATCGAGTTCCAGCTCGATCTGTTTAGTCAAGAGCGTGTTCTGCACCAGGAGGAGCACGGCTTGCAGGTCATGATTGAGGTCGCTAAATTCTTCCGGCTGGCTCGGATGCCGGGCGAACCCCATCAGGTTCTCCACGATGCGCTTGCAATTGAGCCCCTGGCGTTCCACCGTCTCGAGAATCGTATGTTCCTGGGTGCCCTCAGGGAAGCGGTCCAGTAAAATTTCGGCAAACCCCAGAATGACGGCCAACGGATTATTGATCTCATGGGCCACTCCCGCGGAAAGAGTGCCCAGGGAAGCCAGCTTTTCGGTCTGGAACAGTTGCTCCTCCATCCTCTGGCTCTCGGTGACATCCCGCGACATCAACAGGATCCGTTCCACCGTCCCGCCATCCTCTCCGAAAACGGGCACAAAATGAGTGGAAAGCGAGTAAAGGCGTTCGCCGATATGCGCCTGGAATTTGACTTCTAGGCCTGCGCGGCTGTCCATCACCTCCCGCACCCGCTTCAATATGGCCTGAGCATCCTCCGGGGCAAAAAATCTCTCCAGGTTTTTGCCGGGAATCTCCGCCGCGGGAATTCCAAAGGCCCTGGCCGCCGCAGTATTGGCGCTGACAAAGTTCCCGTTTTCATCAAGCAAAAAAATGAAGTCCAGGGCGTTTTCCACCACCGATTTGTATTGCTCCCGGCTGCGGCGCAAATCCGCGGTGGTACGGTCCACCTCCCGCTGGAGTTCCACCGACCAGCGCAACCCATAGTAGATTACCGCACAGGCCGCCAGAATCAGGGCGAAAATCAGAATCCCCTGGATAAGGAATTGCCGGATGTAGAGGGAATGGATGGTGCCATAGACTTCAGAGGTGGGCGCCACCACCGCCACCGGCCAGATTCGGGAACCATCCGGGTTCACCTTGACATGGCTGTAGGCCACGAATTTTTCCATCGGCCCGAGGACACCCCGGTTCCAGCCTGAGGTGTAACGGGAGGTCCCTTCCGCTCCAGCCAGCATTTTCGATTTCTGAAGTTCGTTGATCTTGGTGAAACTGATCAGCGGATTGCGGCGGTCGCGGGCGGTAAAGGCGTCTTCCCCGACAAACTCCCGCTCGGGATGATAGAGAAAAACCCCATCGCTGTTGAGCACCCAGCAGTAGCCGGTGTGCCCGGAGCGAATCCCGGCGCAGTAGTGGCCGGTAAACTGGCTGGCATCTATCCGGAACAACAGCACCCCGCTCCAAATGCCGGTGGCTTGGGGGTGCGATTCATCCACGCTCTGCTCATATACCGGCATGGCCAGGTCGAAAAAAGGCGTTTTCCGGCCTCCACTCGATTCCAGTGCCACCGGCCCCTGGCGAATACGGCCGCGATTGGCGGGGTCTTTAGCCCAAGCCACCTCAGCGGCGTATTGATTAGCATCGTAGGCGAGAACCCGGGGGCCGCCGGCGTCCAGGATATAGGTGTGGCCGCCATTGGCGCCCGCAATATCGAGCCGTTCAATGGCGGTCACCCCCAATTTGGAGAGGTCGTTGAAACTGACCTGCATGCGGTTGGCCCAGGCCACTTTCTCCAGATATTGAATGGCCGGGGAATAGTCGAGGATCCTGAGCTCCCCCGCAAAAACTCCAGGCCGTCTTCCATCTGGCGGGCGGTGGTTTTAGCCAGGATCAGTTGTTGCTGCTGAAAATCTTCAGAAACGATCTCGCTGGTGCGCTTTAAGGAGAGCAGACCCAACACGAAGGCCGCGGCCAGCAACAGCACCACCAGCAGGCCCAACCCCGTCAGGAGTTGCCTGATGTGGATCCTGGCCAGCGGCATGCCCTTTCCCATTCTACGTCCTCAAAACCGTTTAATCCCTCAGGTCCAACGCGATTTTGGCCCGGATTTTACCTATTTTAAAGAAATTTTACCATTGATATCTTGGCCAGGATCAGGAATTTTCGCTTCAAGATAATGCTCCGGACTCCCGCAGGCCCTGGGCTGGAAATTTCGCCTTTGGGCCTCAGCGCATTTTCTAGTATACTCAATTAGTGGCAATATCCGGGGCAGTAGGCCGGGGCGCCCATCCCCTTGCCGACAGCCTGGAAAAGACTTTTCGGCTCAGAACCGTGAAAAAAAGAAAGAAGACCGCCCAGAATAATCAGCAGGAACCCGGAAGGCGGCGTTTTGAGGTCCTGATCTTCCTGACCGGAGCGGTGACCCTGGCGCTGGAAGTGCTGGCCTCCCGGATTATGACCCCCTATTTTGGGGTGAGCCTTTACATCTGGGCCGGCATCCTCTCAATCACCCTGATCTTTTTAGCCCTGGGATACCGATGGGGCGGCCGCCTCTCCCGGAGCCGGGATCGAGACGCCTTGCGGCTAATCCTGCTTTCCTCCCCCCTATGCGCCGCCGCGGCCATTGTCCTGGCTACCGCCTTTTACCCCCTGATATTCCCGCGGTTGACTACCCTCAACCTGATCGCCGCCAGTTTTTTGGGCGGGACCATCCTGCTGGCCTTGCCCCTGGTAATCCTGTCCGCCATGAACCCGCTGCTCATCGCCCTGGCCCGGGATGCCAGCCCCGGTGGCGACGGCGGCGCCGGCAGGGTCTTCTTCATCAGCACGGTGGGCTCGGTGGCGGGGGTCCTGCTCACCGCCTTTTTACTGATTCCCCACCTGACCAACTTTCGCGCCCTCTTGTGGCTGAGCCTGGGGCTGGCCCTGGTGGTGGGCGGCCTGGCCTGGCTGGACCGGGAGGTGGCCCCCGGCCGCAAGAGACTGCTGCTCTGCGGCTGCCTGCTGGTCTTAATCTGCGGCGGCGGTCTGCTGGCGGCGCAGCCATCCTACTTCAGACTTCTGGCCGGCAGGAGCGATATCGGTAAGGATTTTAAGGTCCTGGCCGAATACACCTCGGTATTCGGCAATATCAAGGTCGTGCGGCTGCAACCGGAGGTAGCGGGCCGAAAACCGGCCCTGGTTTACCTGCAGGATGGCATTATTCAAAATATCGTGACCTCGGACGGGGTGGTGTTGGATCATACCGAATTCATGACCCGCCTGGCCGACGCCTACGCCCCCGAGGCCCGCAAGGCCCTGGTATTGGGGATGGCTGCGGGCATGATCCCCCGCTACCTTAAGCATCAGGGACGGCAGGTCACCGCGGTGGAGATCAACCCCGACTCACTCCAGGCGGCCACCGAGTTTTTCGGCTTCGATCCCCGGGGAATCGAGGTTCACCTGGAAGACGCCCGCACCTTTGTGCGCCGGCATCCGAACTCCTATGACCTGGTGATCACTGACCTGTTCCAAGGCGACGGTACTCCGGACTACCTGCTGTCCGTGGAGTTTTTCCGGGAAGTGCAGGCCTGCTTGCGCCCGGGGGGGGTGGTGATCATCAACACCTATTTTGATCCCCACAATGAACCCGCCGATGACGCGGTTTTGGCGACGGTCTGTGCCGTTTTCCCCCAGGTCCTGGAATTGCGCTCCCCCTCATCCGAGGGCCTGGTGAGCAACGCCTGCATGGTGGCGGCCAATGTCCCCCTGGACCCGGAAGTGGCCCTCTCCCTGGCCGCCAGTGGGCCCATGCCGCCCAAAGATTACCAGACCTTGAAGGCGGTGCGGCTGGTGACCCGGGAAATGCTGAAAGACCCAAGCCCCGTGAGCGATGACCACAATATCTTTTCCATCCTGTTCGCCAGCAGTCAACTCCGTTACCGCAGCCAATTCAACCAACTGCCCCCCAACCTGCTGGTCAATTAATGGTTCTCCGCCCAATCCTTACACAGCACTTCTGCTTGTTCAAGAACCGTTAAGGTAGCCTTCTCCTGTTTGTCCGGCGGATAGCCATATTTCCGCAAGATGCGTTTAATCATTACTCGCATCTGAGCTCGAACGTTTTCACGCAGGGTCCAGTCGATCGCCACATTGTTCCTCACGGCTCGGACAAGCTCCTGGGCTATGATCTGAAGGGTTTCATCACCAAGCACCTTTACGGCGCTGTCGTTGACCTCCAGGGCGTCATAAAAGGCTACTTCATCCTCTGTCAGCCCGAGCGCTTCTCCTCGCCGATCAGCTTCGCGGAGGTTCTTGGCCAACGCAATCATTTCCTCAATGACCTGTGCAGCTTCGATGGCCCGATTTTGATAGCGTTTGATCGAGTTCTCAAGCATCTCTGCGAAAGATCGGCCCTGGATTATGTTTTTCCTGCTGCGTGTCTTGATCTCGCCGTCCAGTAGTTTGCGAAGCATCTCGACCGCCAGATTGCGCTGCGGGAGCCCTCGGATTTCAGCCAAGAACTCATCGGATAGGATGGATATGTCTGGCTTCTTGAGTCCGGCGGCCGCGAAGATGTCAATCACCTCGTCCGATGCCACCGCTCTCGATACGATCTGCCGGATCGCATGGTCGATTTCCTCGGGAGTGCGCCGGTCATCCGTTGGGCTTTTGCCAATAACCACCTTCACGGCCTGAAAAAAAGCCACATCATCTCGAATTTCCAGCGCCTTATCGTGTGGCACCGACAAGGCGAACGCCTTTGACAGCTCGGTAACCGCCTTCGATAGGCGGTTTTTGCCGTCGTCCTGCCGCAACACATGTTCCTGTGCATATGGCAGGATAGATAATCGCTCTTGTGGACCGCCAGTTTTCCAGGTGGACAAGTCGAAGCCATGGAAGATACCGCAGCAGACCTCGTACTTCTCCAGCATCACCGCCACAGCTTCCCCCTGGTCGATGGCCGTTTGGCCCTTGCCGCCGCTCTCAGTGTAGGTTGCCAGTGCCGCCTTCAACTCGTGGGCAAGGCCCAGGTAATCCACCACCAACCCGCCAGGCTTGTCCTTAAAAACCCGATTCACCCTCGCGATGGCCTGCATCAGACCGTGACTTCGCATGGGCTTGTCCATGTACATCGTATGCAGGCAGGGGACATCAAAGCCGGTCAGCCACATGTCGCGGACGATGACCACTTTGAACGGGTCCCCGTCATCTCTAAACCTGTTGGCCAGTTCCTCCCGCCGTGGTTTGTTACGGATTTGAGACTGCCATTCGACCGGGTCAGATGCCGACCCGGTCATTACGACCTTCAGGATGCCCTTGTCATCGTCTTTGTGATGCCAGTCAGGTCGGATGGCGACTATGGCATTATAAAGTTCGATGCAAATGCGTCGACTCATACCCACCACCATCGCCTTGCCGTCCATCGCTTCGAGCCGCCGCTCATAGTGGTTGACTAAATCCTGAGCGACCAATTTAACCCGCTTTTCGGCTCCGACGATGGCCTCAAGTTGCGCCCATTTTGTCTTGAGCCGCTCCTTGTGCTCGACTTCCTCGCCTTCGGTGACCTCCTCAAATTCCGCATCGAGCTTGGGCCGTTGGGCTTGGTCAAGCTCCAGTTTGGCAAGGCGGCTCTCATAGTAGATAGGGACCGTGGCTCCATCTTTCACCGCCCGCTCAATGTCGTAAACGCTGACATAATTGCCGAACACGGCGCGGGTGTTTTTATCGGTCAATTCGATGGGGGTACCGGTGAACCCTATGAACGACGCATTTGGCAGTGCCTCACGCATGTGCCGGGCGTACCCGTCGATGAAATCATATTGGCTGCGGTGGGCTTCGTCGGCAATAACCACTATATTCCGACGGTCTGACAGCAACGGGTGCTGATCTTCACCTTCCGTCGGGAAGAACTTCTGCACCGTGGTGAACACGACCCCCCCCGACTCCACCCGCAGTTTTTCTCTCAGGTCTGCCCGGCTTTGTGCCTGCACGGGGGGTTGCCGGAGAAGCTCGTGACAGCGCGCAAAGGTCCCGTAAAGCTGGTCATCCAAATCATTCCGGTCGGTAATGACCACCAGGGTTGGATTCTGCATGGCCTGGTGTAGCACCACGCGTCCGGCATAGAAGGCCATTGTCAAGCTCTTGCCCGAGCCTTGCGTGTGCCATACCACCCCGACCCGCTTGTCTCCCGTTTCGCCCGTTGCCTTCACCGTGGAGTCCAGCGCCAGGTTCACCGCATGATACTGATGATAGCCCGCCATTTTCTTGACGATGACCCCACCGCCCTCGTCCTCGAACACGATGAAGTATCGGATTAATTCCAGGAACCGCCGCTTGTCGAAGACGCCTTCAAGCACCACTTGCAACTGTGGCAACCTGGTGTCGGCCAGTTCCTCCCCCTCAATGGTGCGCCAGGGCATGAACCACTCGCGGTTAGCCGTGAGCGTGCCGATACGGGCCTGCAAGCCGTCGGAGATCACCATGGCCTGGTTGTAAGCGAAGAGCGACGGGATTTGCTGCTTGTAGGTTTGCAGCTGGTTAAAGGCGGACCAGATGGTGGCGCTTTCTGTAGCCGTATTTTTCAACTCCATCACCGCCAACGGCAAGCCATTAACAAACAGCACCACATCCGCCCGGCGCTCGTGCCGGTCCTCCACCACCGTAAACTGGTTGACCGCCAGGAACTCGTTATTCTCAGGGTTGTCGTAGTCCAGCACATTGACCAGGTCACCGCCAATAGACCCATCAGGGCGCTGGTATTCCACAGGCACGCCCTCCACCAGGTATCTATGGAGGACATGGTTGTTGGCTATCAATGACGGCAAATCTTGCAGCGTAAGCTTGCGGAACGCCTCTTCCAGGGCATCCACCGGTACCCGCTGGTTGAGTCGCTGAAGCGCCTGCCGCAACCGCCGTTCCAGCACGACCTGTCCGTAGTTTGCACGTTCGGCTTGCGATTCCCCCGGCGCGATCTCCAGCCCCGACAGGATCGTGTAACCCAGGCTTTCCAGCCAGGCCAGTGCCGCTTGCTCAACGACGGATTCGGTGAAGCTGTTCAAACTCATAGGGCCGGTACTCCTTCTTCTTCGACCTTTTCTGCTTCAACGTCGGCCTTGTAGTCGGAGAGCAAGTCGCGATATGCCTCCAAGTCAACGCTGAACAGAACTTCACTCGCCTGGTAAGGCGACAGCGCCAGGATTTGCACCAGCTCACTTTGTTCATCAATCCATTCGTTGAAATCGGGATGGTCGTCATACTCCAACGGCACGGATCGGGGCCGCGATAGGTCTTGCCGATGAACCCGATACAGGAAGCCGACAATAGTATCCGCAGCTTGAGCAGCAAGCAATGCTTGAACCCCCTCCATTGCCGGGCGCGGAGCATCGCTGCCATGGGAGGCAAAGCCGAAGGTGTTTCTCAATTCGCATATCCCCTGCAAAGCCGTACTCAGGCCGCTGAGGGTCTGAAGCAAGCTTCTTCTCGCATCGGAGTCACTCGCAAGTGCTAACGGAAGAAAGGGTACTAACTGAGATGCTGTCCTAAAAAGTCTCGGTAAATCATCATCCTGATCAAAAGCGCCTGCCCGCTCGGTGATTATCGTCCTGCACGTGCTCTCAATCAGTGTTCTTGCAAGATCAAAGGCCAAACCAGTGTTCTCCACTACCGCTCGTTCCAGCGCCTTGACCTGCTCTTCGATATGCACCATCCCGCCCGCGACCGCTGCTCGGGCACCATGCATCACAAATGCAGGTTCTTGGGAAGAAACGGCCATCAGGTACATCTCCCAACGATTCGCTCTGCGTCAGAAATGGGGAGTTCCCCGGAGATCAACTTGGGAAGAAGCACATCGCGGATCGCGGCGAGCAAGTGAATTTGTCGTAAACTGGCTACAACCCTATGGTAAAGAGGATCAGCAATCCGGCTAAAATTTTGCAGGGGAGGCTTGGGCGGCACTATGGCCTTAATTGGCCTGAAGTTTCGCTTACTGATCTCCAAAAAAGTGCTACCATTGGCGTTGGCGATGATACGCTCCATGTTTGTCTGCAACCAGTAAAGCACGTACAAGTTCGGTGGACTTTGTTTGCACACTATGGCGATGATCCCCTGGTTCACAGACACTGGGGTTTCGGCTATCGCCAGGTAACCGATGGGAGCCCGCGACGACAGCAGGACCGTTCCGACGGGCAACTGGCCGGAGCTGACCTTCGCCAGCCCTTCATCTGTCAGGTGCCGCTCTGTCTCCAGCAGCGCAGAGCTTGTGAGTGACGACATATCCTTTGGAGTACAGAAGGGGTGAATGCCATCCTCCCAGTACTCAGGCTCCTTCGTACTAGGTGTCCCGCCACCAACAACCTGCACCACGTCGCCAATCGGTCGGACACTCCACCCACTCGGAATCTTGCCGAGGTCAGACTCTTCGAACGAATCAGGGAACAGGTCGGCAATATTGGGGGCGAGGCCGGGGGGCTGCTGGCGAGCGGCCTTGGCGCGGACAGGGTTGAAATCCACGAACCAGCTTTTGAAGATCGCCCGAGCCATCGCCTCCAACGTCTGGTTCATTCGCCGGTTAAGCTCGATCTTGTCGTCCAGCGCCCCCAAGATGCAGGCGATGGCCTGTTGCTCTACTACCGGCGGAACTTCCACTGGTAGTCGATAGAAATCTTCCCGGCTCGTTGACGGAATAGCTGAACCGCTATCCATGTTGTTGATATCGTATGTCAACAAGCAGTAGTACGCCCAACGAAGGTCCATCTCCTCTTTCGGCTCAACATAAAAAGCGGTATCAATGACGAAGAAAGGCTTGGGGGAATAGTGTACTCCACGATAGGCACCTTTACGGCCGATGATGACACCAGGATGGGTGCATAGAGGCTCGTCATGCCATCCAATTGGACCGTTGGTGCCAAACACGCGGTAATGGCCATCTGTTTCCTGGTAGCCACGAAGTGACTTCCCATACTCCAAGGTTGCAATATCACCCCATTCGCATTTGCGCCAATCACCCGCCATAGCCGATGTCCCCCAGGTTGACCCAAATCACCTGATCGAGTTCGGCCGCTTGCCTGGTCTGTTCACGGAGGGCATCGGTCAAACGCTTCATCTTCTCTTCGAAGGGCTCGCCATCCTCTTCGATTTCAGCAGCGCCGACGTAGCGGCCGGGCGTGAGGATATGGTGGTGATGGCGAATGTCTTCAATAGTGGCAGCTTTGCAGAAGCCGGGAATGTCCTCGTACTTATTTTTGCAGTCCTTGTCGCCCCGCCAGGCGTGGTAGGTATCGGCCACCTGGCGAATGTCCTTGTCGGTAAGTTCGCGGTGAACCCGGTCGATCAAGGTCCCCATTTTGCGGGCGTCGATGAACAGGGTTTCACCCCGACGATCCCAGAATCGGCCATTCTTTTTGTCACGGGCGATGAACCACAGACAGACAGGAATCTGCGTGGAGGTGAAGAGCTGACCCGGGAGGGCGATCATGCAGTCCACCAGATCGGCCTCGATGATGGTCTTGCGAATGTCGCCCTCACCGGATTGGTTCGAGGACATAGAGCCGTTGGCCAGGACGAAGCCGGCCAGGCCGGTGGGGGCCAAGTGGTGGATGAAGTGCTGGACCCATGCGAAGTTGGCATTCGAGGCCGGGGGCGTGCCGAACTTCCAGCGCTTGTCTTCCTTGAGCAGGTCGCCCCGCCAATCGCTGTCGTTGAAGGGTGGATTGGCCAGGACGTAGTTGGCCTTGAGGTCGGGATGCAGGTCGTGGTGGAAGCTGTCAGCGTGCTCATTCCCGAGGTTGTTCTCGATCTGCCGGATAGCCAGGTTCATCTTGGCCAGCCGCCAAGTGGTATGGTTGGACTCCTGGCCGAAGATGCTGACATCGGCCTTTGCCTTGCCACCGTTGCCGTTGCCCGTGGCATGCGCTTGGACGAACTTAACCGACCGGACGAACATGCCGCCGGAGCCGCAGCACGGATCATAGACCCGGCCCTTGTAGGGGGCGAGCATCTCGACCAGCAGGCGGACGACGCACTGGGGCGTCCAGAACTGACCCCCCTTCTTTCCCTCGGCGCTGGCGAACTGGGAGAGGAAGTACTCATAGACCTGTCCCAGGATGTCCTTGGAGCGGTTAACTTTGTCACCAAGACCGATGTTGCCGATCAAGTCGATAAGCTGGCCGAGGCGCTGCTTGTCGAGGCGTGGGTGGGAGTAATCCTTGGGGAGCACTTGTTTGAGTGAAGGGTTGTCGCGCTCAATCGCCAGCATTGCATCGTCGACGATTTTACCGATGGTGGGCTGCTTGGCGGTGCTCTTTAAGTACGACCAGCGGGCCTCCTTGGGAACCCAGAAAATGTTGATGGCACGGTATTCGTCGGGATCTTCCGGGTCGGCCCCTTGGCCACGCTGGGATTCGAGTTTGGCATGCTGCTCCTCGAAGGCGTCGGAGATGTACTTGAGGAAAATCAGACCAAGCACGACGTGCTTATACTCGGCTGCATCCATATTCGAGCGAAGCGCATCTGCCGCCTGCCACAACTCCTTCTCAAAACCCAGATTGGCTCCGTTGGCGATCTTATTCATGGTTTTACCTCTGCATGTGGTTCATTTTGACCGGAATGTTGCATTAAATTCTATACTGCCACAGTTCGAGGCGTGATGGTTAATTTTTTTATAAGGGTGAAAATAGAAAGGGCCGCCGAAGCGGCCCGTCTGGTCACAAAAGGATTTGTGTCGATTAGCAGGCATGAGGCTTTTAATAGCCGGTGGCAATCAGATCAAGGGCAGCCTCTCGTCATAAATAAACTCCCGGGTATGGCGGGCCACCCTTTCCGGCGGCAGCTCGATTCGAGCCGTGCCGGTTTCCATGGCGGCCCGGGCCACGGCTTCCGCCACCGCCGGCGGCACCCGGAAGTCCATGGCTGGCGGCAGGATGTAGCTGGCGCTCAATTCCTGGCCCACCAGGTCGGCAATAGCATGGGCCGCGGCGAGATTCATGGCCGTGTTGATGCCGGTGGCCCGGATATCCAGGGCGCCGCGAAAGATGCCGGGAAAGGCCAGGCAGTTGTTCACCTGGTTGGGAAAGTCCGACCTGCCGGTGGCCACCACTGCCGCCCCGGCCTCAGCGGCCTCCTGGGGATAAATCTCCGGCTCTGGATTGGCCATGGCAAAGATAATGGGGTTGGGCGCCATGGACTGCACCATCTCCCGGGTGAGCACCCGGGGCCCGGAGAGGCCAAGGAAGACATCGGCTCCTTTGATAACTTGGGCCAGGGTGCCTTTTTGGCGATCCGGGTTGGTAATCTCCGCCAGTTCTTGTTTAATGGAATTCATCCCCTGGGACCGGCCCCGGTAAACCGCGCCTTTGGTGTCGCAGACCACCAGATTTTGGGCTCCGGCGTTGATCAGGAGTTTGGCGGTGGCGATGGCCGAGGCGCCGGCCCCGTTGAAGACCAGCCTGACCTCGGAAAGTTTCCGGCCCACCACCTTCAAGGCGTTGAGCATCCCGGCCAGGACCACCACCGCGGTGCCGTGCTGATCATCGTGAAAGACCGGAATATCCAGGGTTTCCCGCAACCTTTGCTCGATTTCGAAACAACGGGGGGAGGAGATGTCCTCCAGGTTAATACCGCCAAAGGCCGGTGAGATATTTTGCACCAGCCGGATGACCTCTTCGCTCTCCTGGGTGCTGATGCAGATGGGAAAAGCCTCCACGCCGCCGAAGGTCTTAAAGATAACCGCCTTGCCTTCCATGACCGGCAGGGCGGCCCGGGGCCCGATATTTCCCAGGCCCAATACAGCGCTGCCATCGGTGACGATGGCCACCAGGTTGTTCTTGGAAGTGAAGTCATAGGCGGCCATGGGTTCATGCAGGAGTTTCTGGCAGACCTCCGCCACCGCGGCCGGGGCATAGAGGCGGGTATAAATGACTTCGTCCTTGATGGGCACCTTGGTATAGATCTCCACGCACCCTTGATAACGGCGGTGCAGCTCCAAGGCCTCCTCATCAATGCTCAATTTTCCGTAATCCTGGCCTTCAGCGGGCAGCCAGGCCAGTTCCCCTTCGTAGATATAGCGCTCGGTGCGCTCATAGATCCGCTCGGGACTCATCTTTTCCGGCCCCAGGGAGGCGGCCCCGTTCTCCTGGGCCGTCTGGGCCACCGCCTTGGCGATCACCGGAGAAATACGCCAGTCCATCTGCCGGGGAACAATATGGTTGGGGGATAATTCCGCCTCCGGGATCATGCCCGCCAGGGCCCGGGCCGCGGCCAGATACATGTCGATGGTGACTCGATTGGCGCCCACGTCCAGGCACCCCCGGAAAAATCCCGGGGTCACCAGAGACGAGCGGATCTGGGTCTCGCTGGTGGCGAGTCCCGTGGCTGTCACCGCGGCGCCTCCCGCCTTGGCCTCCGCCTCCTCAATCTCCGGGTGGGGCAGGGCCAGGGCAAAGACGATGGGGTTGGGGGCCATGCTGGCAATCATCTCCCGGGTGACCAGGCCGCCTGCCGACATGCCGATGAAGATATCGGCGCCCTTGATGACCTGGGCCAGGCCGCCTTTGACATCATAGGTGTCCACCAGGCGGGCGATTTCCGACTTGGCCCAGTTCATGCCCACCGGCCGGTAGACGTTCAAGGCCCCATGGCGATCGCACAGGACGATGTTATTATTGCCGGCGACGATCAATCCTTTGGCCACCCCGATCCCAGACGCCCCGGCGCCGCTGATGACGATGCGGGCCTCCTCAAATTTCTTGCCCACCACCTTCAGGGCGTTAATCACCGCCGCCAGCACAATGATGCCCGCCGCGTGGTTTTCAGTGTGCAGCACCGCCACCCGCACCGCCTTGCGGATGCGGCTCTCGATGGTGAAGCACTTGGGGGCGGCGATGCTCTCCAGGCAGAAACCGCCGAAGGACGGGGCGAGAGTCCGGACGATTTCCACGATTTCATCCGCATCCTGGGTCAACAGGGCAATGGGCACCGCATCCACGTTGGCAAAGGTCTTGAAGAGCACCGACTTGGCCTCCAACTTGGGAAGCGCGGCCAGGGCTCCGATATTGCCGAATTCGTAAACCTGGCTGCCGTCGGTGATCAAGGCGATGGAATTGCCGCGGCAGGTGTATTCGAAGGAGGCCAGGGGATTTTTGTCAATCTCCCGGCAGATGGCCGCCACCCCGGGGGTGTAAATGCGGCTCAGAACAGAGGTATCCCGGATGGGCATCTTGCTTTTGATGCCCACCAGGCCGCGATAACGGCGGCGATAGGACAGGGCATCCGATTCGGTGGCCATGGCTGCATCCTCGTTGAAGACCGGTAATCTATCCTTAAATGCTATGAGGTTCCTTAGCCACCTTAAAACTGGCCAGGGCGCGGCCAGCCCCGCGGGGGCTTCCTGCCCATCTCAATCCAGCTTTTCATGGATATAGTAGAGAATCCTGATTTGGCCTGCCAGGTCTTTCCGGAGGGCTTCTTCATCCTGCACCTCCCGGGCCCGGATGTAGACCCTGATAAAGCTCTCGGGGGCCCCCCCGTAGCCCGTTAAGATGCTGGCGATGCGGCCGCCGTGGGCCCTGATCTGGTCAGTGACCGCCTTGACCGTGCCGGGCCGGTCTTCCAGCTCCAAGCCCATGGCCAGGGGTGCCTGGGTGATGCCCGAAATGGAGACAAAGGCCCGGAAGATGTCGCCTTTGGTGATGATTCCCTGCAGGCCTCCGTGGGGGTCCACCACCGGCAGGGCTGAAATATTCCGGTGCAACATGACCGCGGCCGCTTTTTCCACCGTTTCCCCGGGAGCGATGGTGTAGAGGTGTTTGGGCATCAGGCTCTTCACCGTGACCCGATCCAGGAGATAGTACATCTCGTGGATATCGAGGGTGGTGGCCTTGGAAGGCGTGGCCTCCTTCAAATCCAGGTCCGAGACGATACCCAGCAGGCGGCCTTTCCGCAAAACCGGCAGATGCCGCACCCGGTTTTGCTTCATGAGCTTGGAGGCCTTGATGATGGAAGCGTCTTCATCCACGGTGATCAAATCTTTGCTCATAAAATCCTGCACCGGCATGGCCAACCTCCTTGGTTTGAACAGGGGAACTCCCCGGTAAGCCTGTTAACCTCTGGGTCTTTTACAAGTCGGCGTCTCTTGCTTCCGGGCCATCTGGTCTGCTTAGGGGTTGATTTAACCTTCTATTTTCCCAGGAGGAAAGTCAAGCCTTTCCGGGGCCGGGGCAAAGGCCAGATGCTTTTTTCTATGACCGCCTGGAACCGGCTGATTCCGGGTAAAGGCCAGCAATTATTTCTTGAGGCGCAAAATCTTTTTCATTTCTGCGGCAATACTCGATTCTCCAGGATGAACAGTTCATTAGACCTGGCAAAGCTCAAAAGATACCGGCCCATGACCAGCATCTGGGTATGGTACTCCAGGATGGCCTGGCGCTTAGTGGCCGCCTCCTCGGGGGTGAGGGCCAGAGAGACCCAATGTATGCCTTTGTCAGGAAAACCCTCCGGATGATTAAGGTGGGACCCGGTCCCCGCACCCTGGGCGATCGGCCACTGGCCAAAATGGACCAGGAAGGTGAGCACCCGGTGTTTGAGGCCGGGGTGTTTCTTGCTCAAGCGGGCCAATGCCTCCATAACGAAAGAGTAAGTGGCGTGGTGGTCCCGATGCTCGTCCTGCGGCGGGGTGGTCGCCACCACGTCAGGTCGAAAATCTAAGATCTCCCGTTCGATCTCTCTGGTGAGGTCGTCCCCGGTATAGATGGTGTGCGGGATGACGATTTCCAAGGGCAGGGGACAGTTTTGCTTGGTATAAGGAGACCGGTACGCCTGGGACCCAGAGCAATATTTCGAGAAAAGGGAGGTCAGCCCGCCGTCCGGAAAGCCCAGGAAGGTAATCTCGCCCTCCCGCAGCCCCAACTTGGTGTCGGCCATCAGGGCCTCTCCCCGGCGCTCATCACCATAGTCGCGGTAATCCTTGGCAGTGGGATTGGAGATGCGATCCTCCTGTTCCACCCCTTCAGGGAAGCCGGCTCCGTTGGTCATAAAGACCACCTTCACCTTCCCGCCCTCCCGGAGAACGCGCTGAATCAACCCTGCCGCCCCCAGGGTTTCATCGTCCGGGTGTGGCGAGAAGATCATCAGACGGGTGCCGGGGAGGATCAGCGGGGCCAGCGCCCCAGGTTCCGCGGCCCGGGCATAAGAAGGGACCAGGATGGCTAAAATGACTAGAACAACCCAGAATACCTTGATCATGTGATCTCCGGGAAAGACCTTTAGGACCGGATAGCTATATATAATATATCTGAAAGGCAAATTGGAGGGAGATTGTGGAAAATAATCGGGTGCCAACCACAGAAGAAGCAGCGGCGTTTTTGAAGCTGACGCCTTTCACAGTTCCTGATTATGCCAGGCGGAAGATTCTGGGGCGTGATGAATTCACCAGGGAATCGTCTTTCAACCATCCCGGTAATGAACAAGATTGGCAGGGCCCGCCAGCAGCATAACCTCAGGGCCGGGCATTCACTATCAGTTATCCTGGATAGCGCTGGAGGAAGAGGGTTCCAAGGTGGTTTCCTTAAACCCGCCCCGGGGCGCCGCCTGAACCTCGATCTGCCGCTCCCGGATGATGGTTGCGGCCTTTTCCCGCACTACCTTTCTCATGGCGAAAAGGTCTTCTCCCTCGACGCAGGTCAAGAAATATTGCCTCAACCTGGTGGGGTTTTGTCTCCACATCCCGAGCAATTGGCTCCAGACCTGACGCCGGTATGACGGCCGCAATCCTTGCCACCAGAGGATTTTAAAAACAGACTTGACGCCGATCAATATCCGGCGCAACGTCAATCCCGGGGCGGGGGCGCGGTCCTTTGGCAAGGCCTCCCCGCGGCTTACCGCCTGGGCCCGGCTAGCCGGCCGCATGGCCAGATAATAGCGGTAAGCCCTGGCCAGGTAACGGGATGGTTCATAAAGCTGGTCCCAGGCCTCGACGTATTCCTGCATGATTTCAGCTTCCGGCCGGTCCGGTTCGTAGTTCAAGGCTGAGAAGGTCCCTGAGTCATCTCCCACATCCGGGCGCAGCCGCCCTTCCCGCCCCAGGCGATGCCACAGGTTGGTATGCGGTGAGGCCTGCAGGACCCCAAGCATGGCCACGGGTATGTCAGTCTGTTCTATAAAGGCGCAGATGCGCTCGCCGGCCCCTTTCTTTTCTCCGTCCAGGCCGATGATGAAACTGCCGATAACCTCCATGCCGTTCTTCTTGAGGGTGGACAGCGATTCCAAAAGCGGGTTCTTGATGTTGTGATATTTGTGGCTGGTCTTTAGTACCAACTCATCCGGAGACTCGATCCCGATAAAAACTTCCCTGAGGTTGGCCGCGGTCATGAGGTCGATCATTTCCGGATCCTGCCCCAGGTTCACCGAGGCCTGGGTCAAGAACCTGAAAGGTTCACCCCGGCTCCGCAACCAGGGGATGAGCTCTTGCAGGAACGCCCGGGTGTGCTTCTTGCTGCCGATGAAGTTGTCATCGCAAATGAACACGGATCCCCTGGCCCCGAGCCGGTGGAGGGTTTCCAGTTCGGCGAGGACCTGCTTCGGGGTCTTGTAACGGGGCGTGCGTCCGAAAAGGTTGACCACATCGCAAAATTCGCAGTCGAACGGGCAGCCCCGGGAAGTCTGAATCGTGCAGGTGATGTAATCTTTGAGTTGCAGCAGATCGAACCGCGGGATCGGCGAGGTCTTCAGGTCCGGCTTGCCGCCGTTTTCGATTACCCCGGTCTTTCCGTGTCTCATCGCCTCCAGAAGCAAAGGAATCGTATTCTCGCCCTCACCCCGCACCACAAAATCACATCCCGCCTCCAGGACGGCCTCCGGGAGGGAAGTGGGATGGGGTCCTCCGGCTACGACGGTTTTGCCCCGGCGCTTGGCTTCCCTCACCAGGGCCAGCAACCCCGCCCTTTGAATGTACATGGCCGATATCATGATCAGATCGGCCCACTGCCAATCTCCCTCCGTCAGGCTTCTGGTGTTAAGATCGGCCAGGCGCAGTTCCCAGGCCGCGGGCAGCATTGCTGCCACCGTAAGCAAGCCCAGGGGTGGATTAACCGTTTTGGCGCCCAGGAGCTGGCAGGATTTCCGGAAACTCCAAAAAGAAAGGGGAAATTCTGGACATACCAACAAAGCCCGCATAGATGTAAACTCCTCCCCAGGCGCACGCCCGCGGCAACGAGCACTGGCTGCCCTAACTCAGGTGGCTTGAACTATTTTTCGAACCTGGCAACAGTTGTCCTTCTGAAGCACCCGCTCCTGAGAAGTATGATATCACAAACTGAAAACCTATTCCTCATTGATCGGTCCGCCCCGCGTTCCGTAAAAAAAAAGGCGCCCCTGGCCGGGGCTCCCGTTGGTATTTTTTATTACTCCGTAACTTTGTTGTTCCGCTGAGACTTCTCCAGGAGTAGCATTTCGCCGGCGGGGCTCAGCTTGGGCCGGTCAATGGTCAAGGTGATCTTCTTGATCTTGCCGGTGAACTTGAATGGCGGTTGATAGTCCGCGTCATTAGCCCAATCTAAATCCGGTTTTTAATAATATCCAATATCATGCAGCAGCCTTGCCCCCGTAGTCAAAACAAGGATATACATTTCAACTTTCCAGGTGCTTGCGAGACTTGTCTCCTGCTTACTCTTTGATCTCTTGGCCTCGGGTCAAAAAAGAGACCCCGCGGTTTAATACTTGCCCCACCATCAACACTTCCACCAAGGGGGAATTGGCGGCTTGGCCAGATTTCCAGCGAACGATAAGGTTGGCGCCAACTTCATCAGGCTGTGCGGTGGGTAGGAGGGTGATCTCTTTGCTGCTCCAGGGGTTGATCGTGATTGGTGCAAGGAGTAACTTTTTGACCAACTTGCCGTTCGCGTCATACTCTTCAATAGCATAAACCACAATTGCATTTTTAGGATCCGTATTATGCAAAGATACTGTGCTGGTGAGACCATAGGCATCTCTAGAACTGCCGTAACTCTGATAGAAGGTCCTATAAATTGGCACGTAAATTGTGCCGCCAGTCGACAATTCAACTGCTGCAGACTTGCAGGGATAAATGAAGTTTAATGAAGATAGCAACACAACCATAAAAATTAACATTTTCTTCATGGCTTAGCTCCTTCAAGCAAACATTGCTGCCGTGACCAGAAACAGCCGCCGGTCCAGGATGCCCCCTCATCCTGAGGCGGGCGGCGTGGAACCGCGAGACGGATCTGATGCCACCGCCTCCCTTCTGCGAAAGAACAACTCAAACAGGTTTACCTCTTTCAGCGCCCGCTCTGCCTCTCCAAAGGCAAAGAACGGGATTAAGGCCACGAACATTATCAGGATGCGGGAGAGGATCTCGTACCGGCCCCTGATTACCTCTTGAAAGACTTCCGCCAGATCATTGCCGTGAAGAAATCCCTTGATGAGGTGCTCCAGGATGGCGAAGGCCAGCATAAAGAGGGCGAATAACAGCGTCTTGTAAAGGGTTGGAACGATCAAGGGCCTGTTGGAGAATCTCTGGCCAATTCCCAGGCTTTCTCCAATTATAATGACTTTGGCCAAAACCAGCGCCTCAATCAGAGTGTATCCATAGACGAAGTAGCCGACATGGTATTCGGCCATTAACAACCATTTGTAGGTATTAAAGGAGCCGATCAGGATGGCAAGATACAGGAAAACCATCACAAACTGCTTCATCTCGTGCCTGATCTTCTTCTCCAGGCCCTCCTTGGCATTCATGTTATTCGTCCCCACGCTATGGTTTTGGTTATTTGCCAGGATTGGCACTTAAGAATTATTTTGGGTTTTCTGCCAAAATGCGGGAGAGTGCGGCCGCGGCGGCTCCAGGCAGCCCGGAGAACTTGATAATATAGTAATCTCTTGACTCTGTCACACCCACCACCTTGGCGTCAATCAGGAGAGCTGGCTCCGCCAGGCCAGGGATCTCCATTTGTAGGGCGGCAAAGATCTCCAGAGGCAGCTCCGTCTCCAGTTCTGCGCCGGCGGACGACAACTGGACCAGTCCCCCCTCATATGGCTCCGGGCTGACTCGTTTGCCGGTTATGAGACGGACCGAAACCGGCAACGGGGCGGCAAGCCGAATGAGGCCCGGGACCGTGGGCGGCAGGGATTTATCCTTTTCCTGGGCAACGCCCCGCACCTCCCAGAGGCGGAGGGCGCCTTCCACTCCCTTGGCGTAAGCCTCCATTGGTCCGGCGAGTTCAAAATGGGGAGCTACGGCCTGATAAGTGGACTCGGAGATGAGCACTTGTCCCCCTGCGGTGAACGATTCGAGGCGGGAGGCCAGGTTGACGGCGGACCCCACTACGCCATACTTGATCCGCTGCACCGCCCCCATGTTGCCGACTATGCAGGTGCCGGTATTAATGCCGATGCCCATTTCCAGGGACAGGAGTCCCTGGGCCTCATTTTGCTCATTTAAGCGCTGCCGCGCGAGCTGCATTTCCACCGCGCAACTCACGGCTTTCCGGGCATGCCCGGTGTCGGCCAGAGGGGCGCCAAAGACGGCAAAGAGACTGTCTCCCAGGAAGTCCACCACGAAGCCGTCGTGACTGTTGATAATCTCCACCATAGCTTCGAAATGGGCATTGAGGAGGTGCACCACCGTTTCCGGGCTATTTTTTTCAGAAAACCCCGTAAAGCTTCTAAGATCGCCAAAAAGGAGGGTCACCTCCCGCCGCTCGCCCCCGAGCATGGCCTCTTGCCCTCTGACCACCACTTCCCGAACGATCTCTTGGGGAGCAAAACGGGTGAAGGACTTGATGCTCACCCGCATCCGGCTTACCGCTTCCTGGAGGAGTTGGATTTCCTGGATGTGGGAGCTGATCTCCCGGGCTTCATCCAGCCGGAAATCCTTGATCTTCTCCGCTTCCCGCGTCAACAGGAGGATTGGCCGGGAAATACTTCTGGCCACCCTGGAAGCAAGGAGAAGGGCCAGGCCCAGAATGGCCAGGCTGAATACCAGGGCCACCTTGTTTGCCTGCTTGAGTTGCCCGGTAAAATCATCCTTCGGCACCAGCATCCCCACCTTCCAGGGTTTTTCGAAGGCAGGGGGAAAAGGGGTGAAGGAGGCCATATAGCGTTGGCCGCCACTTGCCAGGGAAAATCTGCTCTCTCCGTTCTTTTGGTATTCCTTGTAGGCGGCGGTGACACTGGCCGCGTCCAAGTTTTCCAGGTACACTATACGCAGAATTCCGTCATCCTCAGTCCAGTCCACCATGTGACCTGCCTCGGGGTAGGCCACGACCTCCCCTTTGTCGTTAAAGATGAAAGCGAGGCCTTGTTTGCCGATTTTCAGGTTTTTCAAGAAGGCGGACAGGGCGTCTATCCCGATATCCATTCCAAAAACGCCCAGGAATTTGCCGTCTCGATCCAGTATCGGGGTGGCGCAGCTAATGCCCGGCTTCTGCCCGGTATTAAAAATGTAGATGTCGGTCCAAAAGGTTTTTTGGGAATCTCTGGCTCCGAGATACCAGGGACGGCCGCGGGGGTCAAATGATTCCAACTTCCTTGTTTCGGTTTTAACGACCCTTAAGGAGTGGTCCCGATATATCCAGCGGGTCTGGGGCGGCGCGCCCGTCCGCTCAATAATCTTTGTGGAAAAGGTGCCGCCCGGCTCCCTTTTAGAGAAGATAAAATTCCCCTGGTCGTCCGCGATGTATGCCATCTCTATATGGGGATTGGAGATGAGAGGCTCCAGCGTATATTGATCCAGTCTGTTGTTGTTCAGCAAGGATCGCAGCATCTCCGGCATCGCCAGGCGGGCGCTCATCTCCTCCATATTGCTGGCCTGCATCAGGAAATTATTAGTTTCCGTCATAACCTGAGCGGTTGCCAGATCCATCAAATCCTGGGATGACGCCAGGACGATATGAGAGGTAGTACGGTAATAGTAAATAATGATGCTGGTGAGCGCGATAACGAGTACGCTCCCGAAAGCCGTAAGAATTTGGATTCGCAAGCTTCTATTCTTAAAGGAGGCCATTTTTACGTTCCGAAAGTTTAGGTCTATTGATACTGCCGCCGGTGCTCAATGCCGATGCCGGAGAGGTCTAGCTGCTTTAGGCTAGTCCTCCACCAGAAAGGCGGGAACCAGACCCGCCTCGATTTCCACCAGGGCCGCCGGAGAGTTCACCCCTTCCTCGTTAAAGGGCCGGGATTGCCTTAGAGAAGGAAGCGGCTGGCGCTACCGTTGTCTAAAGACGCCTGCCACCGCCACCGCCTGCCGGGCGACCGCCACCACCGCCACCCGAGGGTCGATTGATGGCGCCACCACCGGCAGGCCGGCCTCCTCCGCCGCTGGGACGGGGGGCAGGATTGGCCCGCTGGAAGTTCTGGATGCGCGTATCGCCGCGCTGGCGGGCGGCGAAGTCCCGGTTCAACTGGCCGATATCGGGGCTGGGCCGGGTTGCCGGGCGGGCTGGGGACGGGACGGGACGAGGGGCCGCGGCTACGGGTTTAGCCCACTGATTTCCCTGGCGCTCCTGCCAGTTGCCTTGATTGCCCCGCTTGTAGACGTTGCCGTTTTTACCGGCCAGAACGTTGTCCCGGCCGCCCGCTGGCAGGACTTTGGGCTGAACCGGTTTGGCGGCAGGCCTTCCGGCAGGCAGGGTGGCGGGCTTCCCCGCCACGGGGCCTTTAGGCCCAGGCGTTGCAGGCCCGCCGGGGCGTCCCTCCCGGCCAGCGGGAAGGGTGGTGGGCCGGGAGGCCAGCCGATTCTCGTTCCCCGGCCGGTTATAGAGATTGCGCCGTTCGGCGGGTAGGGTGGAAGGCCGCCCAGGACGTTCTCCTGGCCTTACCCCCGGCCTTTCGCCCGGTTGCCACCCGGATGGCCGCTGGCCCGGCCTCCCGTTGATCACATTGCTTTGAGTGTAGTTGATGTTGACGTTATTATATCCGCTTGGCCCCCACCAGCCGCCGCCCCAATAACCGTAACTATGGCCCCACCAGGGACTGGTGACCGCGCCCACCGCCATGCCCGCGGCAAAGCCGAACAGGCCGGGGATAAGCCAGCCGGCCGGATTATAATAAGGGCTTTGATACCCCCAGCTTCCGGCGTAAGGGTCGTAAGCCGCGGCGTAGCCATAAGTAGCCGGGGGCGGAATATAGGTATCCTGGGTAGCATATCCCGGGTAATTGTAGCCGGTGCCATAGACCACCGTGCCGTTGTCCACATAGGAACCGGTATAGCCGGGGGTGTACCCCACGGTGACCGTGTCATCCGCGGACTCGTAGACCTTGACGAATTTGGCGTTGTAATGGGGGTTGCCGGGCGGGATCTTGTCGACTTCCTGAGGCGGGCTCCCCGATACGGTCCAGGGGCCATTGGGAGAGCCGGCCTCGTACCAAACCCCCTGGTCCACGGCATAATATTTGGTCCCTTCTTTTAACACAGTCCTGCCGGTATTTACGGCATACTCGAGGTTAGTGTCGCCAATCTTCTCAAACTTGGGATCCCCGGCATACTCAACCTGGGCAGCGGCTTTTTTACGGTCAATGATGGCGGTTTGGGGAATGGAGTTGTCCAGGACCGCCTCCTTGGCCTGAGGGGTGCCCCCCACGCTCACCAGGACAAAGCCCTTGGCCGAATTTTCCGGAATCCGGGCAAAATCCCCGGGAAGCTTATCGGGCGCCACATAGGCCCAGGGTCCATTGGCCAGGGACTTGGTTTGGAACCAGCGGCCCGAGATGATGGCGAAGTAATCCTGGGTGGCGGTGTCCAGGAAGATACTGCTCTCGGTATTGCTCACGTAAAGGAGGTTGGTATCTTTAATGGGGGTGTACTGGGGCTCCCCGTCGGTCGCCAGCAGCTCCGCCGGCACCGTGCTGACGATGACTTCCGGCATCTTGCCCGCCTTGGCTTCTACCTTTTGGAGACCCTCCTTGGCCTGGCCGGCTTTCGCTGCTTCGGTTTCCAGGGCGGTGATCGACTCCGGCAGTCGGTCCGCGGTCTTAAAGGGGCCTTTGAGGTCGGCGGCGGCCAGCCAGGTCTCCCCGCCCTTCAGGTAATAGGCCCTGGCCTTGGGATCATAGAACATGATAAAAGGCGTGTTCGCCACCCTCATGAGGGAGGATTTGGGCAGCGGCAGCAGCTTGGGGTCGCCGTTCAGGGGCACCAGTACCGCGGGATGGCTGACGAAGATGATTTGGGGCGGCTCGTTTTTCAGGCCCCGGTCTTCGGCCTGGGCCTTTTCCAATACCTCCAGGTCGGCCAGCAGCCGGTCCATGCCGATGGGAATAGTCCAATCCTGCATCTCTTCGTTCAAAAAGGTCTTAAGCTTCTCCACCTGCTCCGGCTTGGCCTGGGGAAACTTGGCGTCGGTAACCTTGACCTCAGTAATGGTGGCCATGCGGGTATCCCGGTCGGTGAGGACGCGGCCGGAGAGCCAGACGGCGCCGAACACCGGCTCTTTCCATTCCTTTTTTTTCACCGAGATCGCGGCCCGGGCGGTAAGGACGTCGTCCTTAAAATCCTCGAGCTGAGGTTGGTACATGACCACGGTGCCCTTGGGGTCCTCGAAGCGTTTGGGCCACTTATCCTTTGACTCCTGGGCCATAACCGCCTGGCTGCCGAAGGCCACAATCAGGGCCAGGACCAGACCGGTAAAACCAACCTTAACCATTAATTGCCACGCCGGGCATTGTCTATCCATAAAGTAAAAACTCCTCTCAGATAATCCTCCAATTATCCAAATGGTGGTTAGCTTAAGTTTCTAATTCCAGGCTATGGCTTGTAATTGCTGTCGCCAGCTTTTTGAATCGCCTCGGCAATCTCCTGGCTGAGCTGGGCCAGCGTCCGGCTCTGGGCCGCCACCAAGGCGGCATAATCCGCACCACTCACCGGCTCGCGAATATTGGACCGATAAGTCTTGACCAGCTTTTTTTCCGGGCCCTTGAAGATGCTCCAGCGCGCCTCCAGCCAGGCGGCGTCGCCCAACCGGCCATCGCACCGAATTACATCCACTACCACCTGGTAGTCGATGGGCACGGACGTGCGCCAGGGATAGAGATAAATCTGGGCGGTCGACAGGAGAACACTAATATCGTCGGCCAGAACATTAGTGAAGTTATCCTTGAAGGAGCCCACCCAGCGATCGAACTGGGCTTTTACCGCCTGATTGTCGCTGGTGCGGGTGACCAGCATAGACTGGTCGAGGTAATCGGCCAGCTTGACGGGACCGATGCCGATAACCGCGTTTTGAGCCGGGCTTTTCCTTGAGATCACCTGGTCTTCCGATATCGAGCTCAAGGTGTAAAAACGTGACGATTGACTCCGGCAGCCGCCCAAAAAGATGGCCGCGATCGCCAGGATGACCAGTAAGCCGCGAGAAACTGGCACTACTTTCATGTTATTTACCTCCAGTACCTCCAGGTTTCCCTTTGCCGCGAATCAGGGCCTCGGGATGCTGATCCAAATAATCGGCAACCTGCCGCAGTGACCTGCTCATGGCGGAAATCTCCTTCAGCGTGGACTCCAATTCTACCATCAGCGGTGAGTCTTCGGAAATGGTGCCTCTGGCCGCCGACATGGTTTTATCCATACCGTCCGCCAGCCCTGCCACCCGGGCGTCAAGAGCACGGGCCAGCTTGCCGAAATCTTGAACGGTTTTTTTGGTGTCGCCCGCCAGGGGGTCCACCTGACGATCCACCCTGGTGAGGAGCTTGCTGGCGTCCTGAAGGGTGCCTTTCAGGGCAAGGATGCTGGCGGTCAGGTCCGGGTTGTTAACGACCCGATCGACACCGGCCAGGGACGATTCCAGATGCTTTTCCAGCTTCTGGAGATCCAGGTTCTCAAGGGCCTTAGCCAGTTTTTCGCCGGTGGACCTGCAGGTTGGAATCACGGTATAGTCCTTATAGTCTATGTCGGTTTGTGGTGGAGCATAGCAGACAGCTGACTTGGGATAAAAATCAAGCTCGATCATTAACTGGCCGGTAATAAAACTCTGCATAATCAGCTGGGCCCGAAGACCCTTTTCGATGAGCTTCGGCACATTTTTCCGGGGATTTCTTTCTCCGCCACGCACCTTCCATTCATCAGGCATGATTTCGATGATAACGGGGATTTGTATCTGATTCTTAGCGAGGTCGGCCTGGATAACAATGCTGGTCACCTTCCCGACCTGAACGCCCTGGAACAACACCGGTGCGCCCACACTCAACCCCTTGACGGATTCATCGAAGTACAAAACAAAATTCAAGGTTTCCTGGAAGAATTTGCCCGAACCTAATATGACCAGGCTGGCGGCCAAAATGATCACTGCGAGGACCACGAAACCGCCGATCATCATTCTGTTTACTTGTTTAGCCATCTGTCCCCATCCTCTCGGTTAAGATTTCTCCCCCCGGGTTAAAAACAGGCGCAAATTGGGATCCCGGGTTTCTGCCAAGAGCTGGTTGGGATTGCCCGTGGCCGTCATGGTTCGTTGGGATACATCCAAAAATACGGAATTGTTGCCAATCGCAAATATGCTGGCCAACTCATGGGTCACCACCACCATGGTGGTGCCCAGGCTATCACGCAACTCCAGGATCAGGTCATCCAGGCGGCGGGAGCTTACCGGATCCAACCCGGCTGAAGGCTCATCGAAAAACAGGATTTCCGGATCCAGGGCCATGGCCCGGGCGATACCAGCCCGTTTCTGCATGCCACCGCTGATCTCCGCGGGATAAAACTCTTCGAATCCGGCCATCCCCACCAGCGCCAGTTTCAGTTTGACAACCTCACTAATCTGGCCCGGGCTTAAATCCGTATAGGTCTCCAGGGGCAGGGCGATATTCTCGGCCAGGGTCATGGAGCTCCAGAGCGCCCCGCTCTGGTACATCACCCCGGCACGGCGAATGATCCGGTCGCGGGTCTCTGGATCGGCTCCCCAGAAATCGACATCTCCATAAAAGACCTTACCCTTGGCCGGGGCCTTCAAGCCGATTAAAATGGTCATCATGGTGCTCTTGCCGCACCCGCTGCCGCCCATGATGATGAAGATGTCCCCCCGGTTTATGGTAAAGGTCAGGTCCCTCATGATGACAAAGTCGCCATAGGCCATGGTGAGATCCTGCACAGTTAGGTGGGCTTCTTTTTCCGTCATTTTCACTTTATCCAGAGGCGCAGTAGTGACATTCCCTCATATTCCCAGCATGTTGCACAAAACGGTGATCACCGCGGTGGAAAGGATGATTCCGACAATGGCGGTGACCACTGCGGACGTGGCCGCGTCACCCACCGCCGCGGCGCTGCGGCCGCACTGCATGCCCCGCATGCAGCCGGCCAGCGCCACGATCACGCCGAACACGGCGCCGGAAAAAAGGCCTATGCCCAGATTCCAGAGACCGACCGCCTTCGCTGTCTCGTTATAGTATTGTATGAAGCCGATATGGAGCAACCATACCCCCACCACCATGCCTCCCAGTATGCCCATGACATTGGCGTAAAGACACAGCAGGGGCATCATCAGCGCCAGGGCCAGCATACGCGGCAGCACCAGAAACTCCATGGGCGATATGCCCAGGGTTTTCAGGGCATCAATCTCCTGGTTCACCTGCATGGTCCCAAGCTGAGCGGCAAAGGCCCCCCCCGTGCGGCCGGCCATGACGATGCCGGTCATAATCGCCGCCATCAGGCGAACCATGGCAATGCCCACCAAATCGGCCACATATATTTGGGCCCCGAAGAGCTGCAGCTGGATGGCGCCGATAAACGCCAGGATTAATCCCACCAAAAAACAGATGAGGGAGACGATGGGCAATGCCTGGGCGCTAACAGATTGCATGATTAAGCCCAGATCGGAGCGGCGGTACTGGGCCTTGCCGCGCAGCAGCCTCTGAACGGCAATGACCGCATCGCCGATGAACTCCAGCAGTTCACCCGCGGATTGGAAGAAATCGACGGTTTGGTTGCCCAAACTGGTGAGAAACGACACCCGCCCCTCTGCCTTGCGGGCATCTTTCTTTTCCGGTACCGCCGAGGCCAATTCTAACAGTCTCTGCGCCCCTTGGGGCAGTCCGTCGCTGTTGAGGCTGATTTTTTGTTGGGAGCAGAATGCATGCAAATTTATCAGGAAGATCAAGAGCCCGCTGTCCCAATGGGCCAGTTCCCGGGTGTCAAAGACCAGGTTACGAACCCCCGGCCTGCCTTCGATCCTTTGCTGAACCTTATCGGCCCCGGGCAGTTCACCGCCCAACTGCCACTGACCGGAAAGAATCACCTTCAGCGTGTCTGCTGAAGGTTGCTCTATGGTTATTTCACCACGGGTTGTCATGGGCTTTTTTCTCCAAAGCAGCGATACGAGGCCGTTATCTATTGCTACTGCGCTCGGCCCAGGATCTACTTACCGAGATTAGCGAGGGCGGTGCGTAGCGGCGCACTGGAGACCTTTATCAGCCCTTGGTACGGGGTATCCAGCTCCAGGATCAGAAAGAGTGCGCCCGCGGCCGACAAGGCGCAGACCAGCAAAACGATAATTACCGTTCCATTGGAGGGGGAGAACAGGCCAAAGCAGGTGAAGATGATGATGAGCCAGAGAACCAGCATCACAAAGAACGGCATCGGCAGCGTCCTCTGCCCTATCTGCTCTATGAGGAGCCAGCGCCCTTCGGCAAGTTCAACGCTGACCTGCAAGGCCTGAGACTGAAGCCAGCGCTGGGCGTCGTTCCGCGGGGATAGTTGCTGGAGTTGCTCCTGGACAGTTTCGAGAACAATCTTCCCGTCAGCGGACTCGGTTATCGCTTGCCCGATATTGTCTTCCGGCCATACCCGCGTGATCGTTTGGGCGATGCTGAGGTGCAGCAGATCACGGGTTGCCTTCGTCTCCGGTCCATATTGGGCCATAAGGCGGTCGAGCAGGATGATCCGCGACCCAGCCTGCCTGAGCTCACTGCTCATCGTATCAAAATTACCCTTGGCCGAGGCAATCAACAGGCCGAGGACCAGGGCAGCCATCGTGGCGATCATACCGATCCCCAGCATCACGGCGCCCTTGGAATCATCACTCACATGATGATCAGGCAGAATAGTGCGAAGAAACATACCGAGCAGGGTGCCACCGAAAATGCAGGCAAAGGCGATCAAAGAAATTGTCAGTGCGTTCACGTTTTACCTCCGGGTATAAGAGGCCGGCGTCCCGATCCCTAGAAACTGAAAACCGACCCCAGCATGGGGCCCTGCAACCAGCCATGGACTGCGACATCATCAGTACTGCCCGAAGCATAACGGCCGCGATAGCCTGCATAGATACGAATACTTTTAGTCACCTGGTAACCCACCAAGCCCTCAATAACACTGTCCACGTTGTTGTCAGCGACAAAGCCGAAGCCGCCGCAGTCGGCTTTTAATATGAGGTTAAGCTTCGGGGTCAACCAGAAGCCAAGGCGCAGTCCTATGAGCGGTTCCACAACCGAAAAGCTTGCAGAATCGAAAAAAGATCCGCCCCTGCTTATTTGCACGTTACCCAAAGGTCCGGTTAGGGTGGCATTCAGGCCCAAGGCTGGTGTCCTGGTTTAAATAAGTGTAACGGAGGCCGCCTAAGAGCTCGCAGGTCAGCACGGGCAGCGGTTTCTCGGCACTGAGGGGGACGCACCCAGCAAATAGCGGACTCCCACATCCTGGAACAGGAGTCGCGTCCAAAACTTGGCGTCGCCCGAGAGTTGCAGCTTAACCGGAATGGTTATGGGCAGGCGTCTGGGATTCAGTTTTAGTTCCGTGGCGCCGCCGGCAGTGACGGACTCTCCGACATAGACAAAATTGGTGTCGGAAAATAGACCCCACCTGCCGTTCCAGATCTCCACCCGGCCCATGCCCCCTATGGCCTTGCTGAAAAGCAGGGGCACGACGTCGTACCAGGGCACATCCACTATGGTGGTGCCGCTAAATTGGCCTTGGTGGCTGACATCGGCATAAAGGCCCGGAACCCATAAATACGGGGCCAGAAAGAACTGCCAGCCCTCTCTTTGGAAGGGGAGGCAGTTATCCTCTTTAGCGTCAGCCGCCTTCTCCTGGGCTGGGCCCGGCTCTTCCTTGACAGAGCCTGGCTGTTCCCTGGCTGTGCCTGGGTCTTCTTGCGGATAAGCGGCGGTACTTAAAGTGAGGAACAGAAAGATGGTAATTATGGTCTTCAAGCTCCTCATTACACCCCTCCTCCCCAAGCAGCCCCAGGCAAGGCGGCGACAGGAAATTCATCATACAGGAATTTACATGAATTTAAATTAAAATCTAGATCATAACTTCACGAATGATATCCTTTTTCCCGGGGCCTCTTTCGGAGGCACCTCTTGACAACGGCTCAATAGGCACTATCTTTCGCCTATTCATTGCCGTCCCAAGCCTTCTCACCTTTAAGAGCCCTCTTGATGACCAATGAAAACCTACCCCCTCGAATCCACGTGTTGGCCAAGCCCACCGGGGCAACTTGCAACCTGCACTGCTCCTATTGCTTTTTTCTAAATAAAGAACGGCTCTACCCCGGCAGTCGCTTTCGCATGAGTGACGAGGTTCTGGAGACCTATATCCGGCAGCTCATCGAGTCCCATCGCGCCGATACGGTGACGGTGGCCTGGCAGGGTGGAGAACCTACCCTGATGGGCCTCGACTTTTATAGGCGCGCCCTTGAATACCAGAACCATTACCAGCGGCCGGACATGGTCTTCGAGAACACCTTACAAACCAACGGCACTCTCCTGAACGACGAATGGTGCGAGTTCTTCCGCGAGCACGGCTTCCTCATCGGCATCAGCATCGACGGTCCGCGCGAACTGCACGATGCCCACCGGGTGGACAAGAGCGGCAGGCCAACCTTTGACCGGGTGCTGCGAGGCCTCCGGCTGTTACAGAAGCATGGGGTGGACTACAATATTCTGACCACCGTTAATCGGCTCAACGCTGACCACCCCCTCGAGGTTTACCGCTTTCTCCGGGACGAAGCCGGCGCCGCCTGGATGCAGTTCATTCCGGCGATTGAACGCCTCAATGAAGAGGGGGTCTCGCTCTGCCAGGAAGGGACCACCGTTTCGGAGCGTTCGGTGCGGCCGGAACAGCTCGGTAATTTCCTGACCGCCATTTTTGACGAATGGGTCAGGAAGGACGTGGGCCGGGTATTCGTCCAGACCTTCGAGGCCAACGTGAGAAACTGGCTGCGCCTGCCCTCCTCCGGCATGTGCGTCTTCGATGCCACCTGCGGGCATGGACTTGCCCTGGAGCACAACGGCGATCTCTACTCCTGCGATCATTTTGTCGAGCCCAAGCACCTGCTGGGCAACATCCGCCAAAAGCACATGATGGAGTTGGCAAGCTCCGATCAGCAGCGCCTCTTTGGCCGCGGCAAGCTGGAAACCCTCCCCCGTTATTGCCGGGAATGCGAGGTGGGGTTTGCCTGTAAGGGTGAATGTCCCAAGAATCGGTTTCTCACCGCTCCGGATGGGGAACCGGGGTTGAATTACCTGTGTGCGGGTTATCGGGCCTTCTTCCACCACGTAGACCGTCCCCTGAAGATCCTGGCCGGTTTGCTGCGCCGGGGATACCCGGCCGCGCAGGTCATGCAAGTTCTTGCTGACCAGGATGGCAGGCCGCCCCAGGCGTCTGCCAAAACCGGCCGCAATGATCCCTGCCCCTGCGGCAGTGGCCGCAAGTTCAAGAAATGTCACGGCCGCGAGGCAACTGGCCAAGCCGGCAGAACTTCTTTGTAGTCAACGCAGCTCCAACCATGCCGTGAAAGCTTTAAACCAGGATTTACGGCATATTGATCAATTGTTTTATTGCACCCTAAAAGGAGGATTTATGCCAGCAGAGAAGCAACCCAACATTCTGGTCATCTGGGGAGATGATATCGGCATGTGGAACATCAGTGCCTACAGTCACGGCATGATGGGCTACCGGACGCCGAACATCGACCGTATCGCGGCAGAAGGGATCATGTTCACCGATTGTTACGGCGAGCAGAGCTGCACCGCGGGGCGTTCGGCGTTCATCACCGGCCAAAGCGTCTTCCGCACCGGATTGAGCAAGGTGGGGATGCCGGGAGCCGACCTGGGCCTGCACGGCGAAGATCCCACCATCGCCGAGCTGCTGAAGCCGCTGGGCTACGCCACCGGGCAGTTCGGCAAGAATCACCTGGGCGACAAGGACGAATTCCTGCCCACGAAGCACGGGTTCGACGAGTTCTTCGGCTTCCTGTACCACTTAAATGCTTGCGAGGAGCCGGAACTGCGCGACTATCCTCCGGAGGCAGATTTTCCCAACTTCAAGAAAAACTACGGACCCCGGGGCGTGCTTCGCTGTTACGCCGACGGCCGCATCGAAGACACCGGCCAGCTGACCAAAAAGCGGATGGAGACCATCGACGATGAGGTCCTGGCCGCGGCCACGGAATACATCGACCGCCAGGCCAAGGCCGATAAGCCTTTCTTCGTGTGGTTCAACACCTCGCACATGCACTTGCGGACCCATGCCAAGCCCGAGAGCCTGGGCCAGTCCGGCCGCTGGCAGTCGGAATACCACGACGTCATGATCGACCACGATAAGTGCGTGGGCGCCCTGCTGCAGCAACTGGATGACCTGGGGATCGCCGACAACACCATCGTCATGTACAGCACCGACAACGGGCCGCATATGAACTCCTGGCCTGACGGCGCTATGACGCCTTTCCGCAACGAGAAGGACTCCAACTGGGAGGGGGCCTTCCGGGTTCCGGCCATGATGCGCTGGCCCGGCAAGATCAAGCCCGGCACCGTATCCACCGAGATCGTCAGCCACATGGACTGGTTACCCACCTTCCTGGCCGCCGCCGGGGATCCGAACATCAAGGAGAAACTCCTCAAAGGTCATCAGGCCGGCGCCAAGACCTTCAAGGTGCATCTGGACGGTTACAACCTCCTGCCTTTCTTGAAAGGCGAGGTAAAGAAGAGCCCCCGGATGGAGTATTTCTACTTCTCCGACGACGGCGACCTGATGGCCCTGCGCTACGACAACTGGAAGTTGATCTTCATGGAGCAGCGGATGGTAGGCACCCTGCGGATCTGGCAGGAGCCGTTGGTGCCGCTGCGGTTTCCGAAGCTCTTCAACCTGCGCACCGACCCTTTCGAGCGGGCCGACATCACCTCGAATACCTACTGGGACTGGATTATCGATCACGTCTACCTCATTCTGCCGGCGCAGAAATTCGTGGGGGAATTCCTGATGACCTTCAAGGAGTATCCCCCGCGCCAGAAGGCCGCGAGCTTCACCATCGACCAGGTGTTGCAGAAGCTCCTGGGGGGCGCCGGTAGCCACTGACGCTGCCGCGCCTTAGTAAAACCTTGCCTCCGCAGGTCCACGGAATTCTTTGGATCTGCGGAGGCAGTTTGCACCAGGCAAAAGGGAAAATTAGGTTGATGCAGGAAACCCCACTAAGGTGAGAGGTTTTGTATGGGTCCTTGGTCGCACGTCCCGATTTCTGACGCCTTGATCTTCTTCTTTTTAACCCTGGGTCCGCTCAAGGCCATCGCCCCTTTTGCGCAGTTGACCCAGGGGACCGACCCCGCCTTTCGCCGGGCCGTGGCCTGGCGGGCCACAGCAATTGCCACCATCATCGTTCTAGCGGTGGCCCTGCTGGGTGACCTCGTATTGGAAAATTGGCATGTTTCGGTTGCCGCGGTGGTCATCACCGGCAGCATCATCCTTTTCTGCCAGGCATTACAGCTGATCATGCAACCGCTGAGGGTAGCGCCCTCGCCCATCCCGCAGGCCGCTGGTCAGCCTCCGCCATCCCTGGAAATTGCCAGCTTTCCCCTGGCCATTCCCGCCCTGGTCACTGCTCCCGGCATTGCGGCCATTACCGCGTTCATGGCTATCGCCGGGAGCGACTGGACTCAAAGAGGCATCGTCTTGGCGGCATTACTGGTGATCATGGGGCTGAACCTGGCCACTCTGCTAAACATCGACGCGATTTCAAAGCACGGCTCCCCTTTGGCGCAACGAGTGTTCGGATGGGTGCTGGCCGTGCTCCAGGCGGCCCTGGCGGCGCAATATCTAATTAATGGTCTGGTGCGGCTAGGGGCGCTCTCCCCTCTGGTCTCATAGGGATAAGATATGGATAGGGATGAACCTCCGAAGGAACTGAACGTTTCCAACGAACTTGGCAAGGAGCGGACTCG
This sequence comes from uncultured delta proteobacterium, assembly GCA_963697965.1. Lineage (GTDB taxonomy): Bacteria > Desulfobacterota > Desulfobaccia > Desulfobaccales > 0-14-0-80-60-11 > JAPLJC01. The sequence goes on along the minus strand of OY969108.1, from coordinate 3,406,761 downwards.
CGAGGCTGCTGACCGGACCCTCATGGCGTGGATTCGCACCTGTCTTTCGCTGATTGGATTCGGATTTGGCATCGCCAAATTCAGGGATATTTTGCTCGAAGCCGAACATATTCACCCAGACAGCCACATTCACACCACCATGATTTTCGGGTTGAGTTTTATCTCCCTCGGCATCTTCGGTCTCCTCGCCGCGGTCATTCAGCATTGGCGAATTCTGAAACATCTCAAGTTTGAGGAGTTCCGATATACCGGCTTCCGGCCAGTGGTAATGGTAACCGCGATCTTATTGCTGCTCATCGGTCTCTTTGCTTTCATCGCCATCTTGAAAAATCTTTAACAGACTGATCAGGGATGGGAGTATTAGGTTCCATCTGGCCAGAACTGGTGTAAAGAAAACCCTGAGAGTCTCAAGAGGTTGGTTGTGCCTGAAGAATTGTTCTATGATGTGAACCTGTGGCTCATTCTGGTTGCCAGTATTGGGTTTTTCCTTCTGGCAACCGAAGCTGGATTTCTGCTGGGGCGCCGGAGTCAGGAAACTATCGGCGATCACTCGCTAGCACAGATATATACGATTCAAGGCGCGACTCTCGGGCTGCTGGCGCTGCTTCTCGGGTTTACTTTTTCGATGGCGGTGTCCCGTTATGATGCGAGAAAGCAGGTGGTTCTGGAGGAGTCCAATGCTATCGGCACCACCTTTCTGCGCGCCCAACTGCTGCCGGAACCGCCACGAGAGGAGGTCTCCAACCTGTTGCGCCGCTATGTCGAGGTGCGACTCGAATTTTATGAAGCAGGCAATAACCAGAAGATCTTGCGGGAAGTGAAAGACAAGACGGAACGGTTGCAGAATCAGTTGTGGACCGATGGCGCCGCCCTGGGCGAAAAGGATCCGCGAGCCGTCACGACAGGATTATTTCTCCAGTCTCTGAACGAAATGATAGACCTGAACGCCAAGAGAATAAGCGCCCTGGAAAACCACGTGCCCGTGGTCACGCTGGTACTCCTCTATTTTGTCGCGATTATGGCAACCGGACTGATCGGCTATGGATGCGGGCTATCCGGGGTACGAAAATTCTTCGTGACGATAATATTGTCGATCCTCATCTCCGCGGTGATTATGGTGATTATCGATCTCAACCGGCCAAGCATGGGCCTGATCAGGGTAAACCAGCAGCGGATGTTAGATCTCAGGGATAGCCTCTCGAAGTATTAAGCGGTAGCAAAAAGAAAAGGCCCCTGAGGGGGCCTTAACTTATTGAAATAATATGGTGGGCGATGGGCGACTCGAACGCCCGGCCTTTGGTTCCGGAGACCAACGCTCTATCCACCTGAGCTAATCGCCCGCACCTAAAAATTCTATCAGATGCACCCCTCTTGTCAAGGAACCCGGCGCCGGGGTAGTGTCCCAATTTGGCGGCCGGCGGTGTCACTTATCCTGGCAACCCGGTCAGCTTCTTTATTCCGATGCTTCCTGGGGCACCCAGTGCGCCCCTTTGCCGAGCAGGCCAACGCTCACGGTCATCCCAACCCCCAGGGATGCGGCATGGGCTTCCGTCTCCCGGGGCGAAAGGTAGGTCTTAAGAGACTCCCCTCCCTCGTGAACCAGGATCAGCGAAACCATGCCGGCGCCGTCCACCTGATGGACCTCGGCAATCCTGAGGCTCCCCTGCCACAAATAATCCTGGGGCTCCCCGGCCGGGAACAGCACCACACTCCAGCCCGGCAGGGTCAGGCAGACTCGCCCGGGCAGCTCGCCCCCAGGCCCGGCAACCTGCCCCAAATCCAAGTCCCCCATCGCCGTCACCAGCCGCTGATCCTCGACTTTGGCGGCGATCAGGTTCTCGATACCCATCAGTTCGGCGACGCCATAGCTCCGGGGATACCGGCACACCTCCTCCGGGGACCCTTCCTGGAGGATCTGTCCATCTTTCATCACCGCCAAGCGGTCGGCCAGGAAGCAGGCTTCGGCGACATCATGCGTGATGTGGATAATCGTCACCCCTAGTTCAGTGTGGATCCTTTTCAGTTCCTTTTGGATGCGACTCCGGGTGGCGCGGTCCAGGGCGCTCAAGGGCTCGTCGAGCAACAGCACGTAAGGTTCCATCACCAGGGCCCGGGCCAGGGCGACGCGCTGGCGCTCCCCTCCGGAAAGCCGGTGGGGCCGCCGCCGGAGCAAAGGCCCGATTTCCAGAAAGGCGGCCATTTCTTCCACGGCCTTCTGGATATTCCGTCTGGGGCGGCCTTGCAGGCGCAGCCCGAAGGCAATGTTCTCGAAAACCGTGAGATGCGGAAACAGGGCATAATCCTGATAGACTATGCCCAGGTGCCTTTTTTCCGGCGCCAGGTGAGTCGCCTCCCGCCCCCTGATATGGATGCGTCCGCTGCTTACGGTGTGCACCCCGGCGATAGTTTCGAGGAGGACCGTTTTCCCCGTGCCCGTGGGGCCGAGCAGCCCCAGGTAGGTCCCCGGCTTGACGTGCAGGGAGATTTCCCGGAGGCGGAATTCGCCCAGCCTTAGACAAATATCTTCAAGTCTGAGCACCTACCCCTCCTTTTTCCGTCCCGCCAGCCAGCGCAGCCCGGAAAAGAACACCAGACAGAGGAGGATCAGAATCACCGCCACGGGAGAGGCGTATTTGAGTCCGTAATTCTCGAAACGCTCCCAAATCAAAATGGGGGCGATCATGGGGTGGTAGGTCAACATGACTACTGCCCCGAATTCGGCAATTCCCCGGGCCCACATCAATATGGCGCCCGAGAGAATTGACCGCCAGGAAAGCGCCAGGCTGACCTTGAAGAACGCCTGCCAGGGGGAAGCCCCCAGCGTCCTGGCGACCCGTTCCAGGCGCGGATCGACGGCGAGAAATCCATCCCGGGCGGCGTTGACCAGAAACGGCAGGGACACAAAGGCCATGGCCAGGCTAATGCCGGCGATGGTGCCCGGAAAGGTGACGCCCACCCTGGCAAAGGCCTTGCCCAGCAAAAACTCGGGTCCATATACCATTAGCAGGGCGATGCCGGCAGCGGTATGGGGAATCATCACCGGCAAATCGATGGCTCCCTGGACCAGGGTCTTCCCCGGAAAATCCCAACGGGCCAGGGCATAAGCCAAAGGAATGCCAAACACCAGGCACGTTAGGGTGGCATACAAGGCGGCGCGCAGGGTCAGGAGGATCGACTGGATGACCTCCGGGTCGATTATCGTAGATCGCATGACCCCGGGGTCCGCCGTGGCGATCATATTGACCAGGGGGACCACTATGAGCAAGAGCAGAATCCCGCCCAGCCCGGATATGACGATTTTAAAGTTGGTCATTTGACCATTGGCTTGAGTGCCGGGGGCAACTGCGCGGCATCTCCCGAGACCTCTGCCGGATAAATGGCGGGCTGCCCGTTTTTCTCCATGATCGCCCGCCCCTGCGGCCCCAGTACGAAAGCCAGGAATTTGACCGCCCATTCCGGGTGCGGTGCATTTTTGGGAATCGTCAGGCCATAGACCATGGGCGCCCCCGTCTGTTCAACAAAAGTGCCAGGCGTCTTCCCCGAAATCTTGAACGTGGCTTGCTTGTAGAAGTCTGCATAGGCCGGAGACCCCAGGTTGATTTGATCGGGAAGCGCCACATAAGGCATATGGTGCTGCTCACATATGGATTTATAGATGAAGACGTAGTCGAGCTGGCCCGTTTCCAGAAGGGGGATCAGGTCCGTCTCTTTGGGGCGCACGTTCTGGGAGGGACAGCCGGCCAGCAGGTCTTTATAAAGACCCGGCGCTTTATAATACTTTTCGGCCAATTGCCAGGTGAGCAGAGTTCTATAGCCAGCCGGATCGGCGTTGGGATCGGAATGGCCATACCGGACCCCCTCTTTCAGGAGGATTTGGTACCAGTTGTTGCTGTTGATCTCCTTGGCATATTTTGAGACCGGCCGGTACATGATAGCCATTTGATTGGTGGCAAAGTGGATATCCCAGGAGGCATACTTGGGGATCAACAGCGTATCGATAACGTCATAATCGGCTGAAGCCATGATATCGCAAGGCCTTTTCAGGTCTATGATCTTCCTGGCGCAAATCCGTGACCCCGCCGCCTCCCTGAGCACATCTACCTGCGGATATTGCTGGTTGAAGGCCGCAGCCATATCTTTTAAAGGGATGGACAGGGAGCCGGCATTAAAGATGATCACCTGTCCCTGAGTCTCCGCCAGCGCTGGAAAACTGAAGGTGGCCAGGCAAACCAAACTCGCCAGCACAACCAGCACACTTCTTCCTAAAAATCGAGGTTTTCTCATAACTCCCTCAGCCCCTCCTTTCTTTGAATAGACCTATCAATTAATTTAGCGATCTTGAGCGAGCCAGGCTCACCCCGGGCCCGGCTCCGGGCCCGGCGCCGCGGCCGGAAGTGGCGGGGCGGCTCAAAACTGGCGGCCGGCCAGCCAATCCCGGAATTCAGCCACCAGGAGCCAAAATCGGGTGATGGCCTCCTCGCCGGCAGCAGTGATCCAGGCCTGGCCACCCTGGCGGCCGCCGAAGCTGCGGCCCACCAACTCACGCCCGGCCAGGCGATTCATGGCAGCCACCAGGGACCAGGCGTGGCTGTAGGCCATGTCCAGAGAACGGGCCGCCGCGGCGATGGAGTGGTGTTCCCGGATCCGCTCCAGGAGAACTACCCGGCCCCAGCTCAGGTAGGTCTCCCCCTCCCTTTCCAGCCAGAGGCGGCCTTTGATCTGGAAACCGTCCGCTCCGGGACTTTCTGCTAGGGCCGTGCCCCGGCCGTGATGGCTTCGCTTGTTTCCCATGGCGCTATTTTCTAAAAAGTATAGCCACAAAAAGCAGCCCGGACAATGATTTTTTCCCAGCGGCTCCGGGAGCGAGCCGGCCGCGCCGCCCTCAGTTCCTTGTAATGGGTTCACTGCTATTTTCATGCGAATTCCTGCCCAGGTTATTGACATCGCCCCTCGCCTTCCTAATTTTACATTGGCCGGTCAACGTCCGGAGGCAGGAATCATCCCGGGCTGCCCTCGGGCGGTGGGTGGATGTTTGCCTCCGGTTAACCAGGGAGGAGCAAGATGATTCTTTACGTTCACGAGGACGGCTCTGATCGGGTCGAACTCACCGAGGCCCTGAACAAGGAGGGAGTGCCCTACGAGGAGCGCCAGGCGGAGACCGAAAGGGAGCTGGGGACTACCAGTTACCGCCTGATGGAAATCCGGGCCAACCTGCCGGAGGTTTTCCCGGTGCCTGCGGAATTTGTCCAGTCAGAGGGAGATACCAGGGTCTGGCGCCTGCCTTCGGGCAGAATGATCGTCAGCGACCTGGACGGCAATCTGGAGCAGATTGCCTCCCCCTTACCGCGTTGACCGCCCCACAATTTGGCGCATTGGCAACCCTTGCCTGCCTTCCCATCCGGGCTGTTTCAATACCGGGAGGGCAAAATTTTGGCGCCAGGCGCTCATCGGTATAAGCTGCTAAAATAGCTTATAATATTGGCTTCAGTAAATAACAGCCCGGCCGTTTTTACTGCTATTTTTGAGAGGATATTTTTCCCACGGGGGAAGCTATGGGATCCTATGGCAACGATCCTTAACTGGAGGGAAAGATTAACAGCATTGCCGGCCTGCCGGCGGTCACAACAATAAATGTAATAAATGGAGATTATGCAGCTCCCCGGAGGCATCCATTCCCAAACCCCTCGGTCACCTCTCTCTCCAAATTTAATCCCGAAAACTTTCCGGTATTTTATGAAAAGATTCTCAATTCGGGAACCTTTCAGGCTGTTAAACACCGTTACATATCTTCCCTGCCGTCATTTCAGCAAGCTTAGCAGCTAGATTCAAGCATTCTGCAGATGATGCCCCATCTTCGGATAAATAAGGGAATCTCCCCTCAAGAAACAGGGATTTCCCTATTTACGAAGCCGGATAAATCGACCAAGATAGGGGCAACATAGCTTTCGACTGTGGGGTCCAGGCGGCCGCCTAATCTCGGATAAAATCCCGGCCCGGCCATTGCATCCGCAGGCAAAATTCAGAATTCGGGTTGATTTATTGCGGCTTTAAATACCTCTTCACTTTATGGGCTTGCACCTGGAAAAAACTTGACAAAAATAATTTAACATTATAATGATGCAAATATTCTTATAGAATTGCTAGAATTGCAGGTGGGTAACCTTCCGGAAAATTTAAGTAAAATAGTAAAATATTCGAATAGGATTAAGGAGTAGGGGGTGAAGACAATGGCAGCCAGGTGGGTGTGGTTGCTGTCCTTATCGGCGCTGCTGTGGGGATTGGGGGCAAGCAGCGCCGCCGGGGCGAACCTAACCGAAAGGATGAAGAGTCAGGAGATCACCCAGGTGCTGCACCTGCAGGTGGGGCAGTCCAAGGTGCTGCGCACGGCCTACCCCATTACCCGCATCTCCGTGGCCGACCCGGAGATCGCCGACATCATCCTGATCTCCGAAAAGGAACTTTACGTTAACGGCCTCCATTCCGGGGTCACCAACCTGAGCATCTGGGGCAAAGGCCGGTTCACTTCGGCCACCGTGACGGTGGAGGCGGACCTCACCCTTTTGAAAGAAAAGCTGCACCAGATCCTGCCCGGCCAAAAAATCGCGGTGCAGGCCGCGGGCGACACCGTGGTGCTCTCCGGCGAGGTGACCGGGCCCGTGGCCCAGGAGACCGCGCTCTCCCTGGCGAACTCCTTTAGCGGAGGCAAAAAGGATAAGGTGGTGAACCTGCTCCACATCGGGGGGGTGCAGCAGGTGATGGTGGAGGTGCGCCTGGCGGAGATCGACCGGACCGTTATTGACCAAATGGGGATCAACTGGTATGGCATTGCTTCCTCAGGCAATATTTTTGTGCAACAGATCAACGGCCTGAATGCCCTCACGGCTTTGACCCGTAGTTTCGGCACTTCTACAAGCGTGTCTTCCACAGGCGGGACCACCCAAGGCGGCCTTTCCTATGCTACAAGCCAAAGTTCGAATCTCCAGGCCATTGCGAGTTTTAAGGGCGGCGGGCTCATCTGGAACATGTTCTTTACCATGCTCAAGCAGAATAACCTGGGGCGGGTGCTGGCGGAGCCCAACCTGGTGACCACCAGCGGCCAGCCGGCCTCCTTCCTGGCCGGCGGCTTGTATCCCGTGCCGAGTCCCCAGCCCAGCGCGGTGGGCGCCGCCACCGTCACCGTTACATACCAGCCGTACGGGGTGAGCTTGAATTTCACTCCCACGGTGCTGGACGGCGACATGATCGCCATGAAATTGGAACCCGAGGTTTCGGAGCTGGACCCCACCGTGACTGTGCAGGTCGCCGGCTTCAACATTCAAGGGTTCTTGGATCGGAAAATGAGTACCCATCTGGAGGTCCATGACGGGCAGACCATTGCCATGGCCGGGCTGCTCAAAAACTTGGACACCAATGTCGTCAACAAGTTTCCCTGGCTGGGGGACGTCCCCGTTTTGGGGACCCTTTTCCGTTCCAGCAGTTGGCAGAAGCAGGAAACCGAACTGGTGGTGCTGGTGACCCCGCACCTGGTGAAGCCCCTGGCCCCGGGCACGGCCCGGATGTCCGATGACAAGTGGGTAGACACGAACGACTATGAGAAATATCTCCTGGGGTGGATTCAGGGGCAGCCGCCGAAGGGGGCGCCGGTCCAGGTCCAGCAGCCGGCCCAACCGCTGCCGGCTGGTTTTGGGATTCAAAAACCGTAATCGCGGGGAACAGTTAACAGGTTAAAAGGCCGCCCAGCCATTTCACCTGTCAACCATTCACTTGTTCCTCTATCATATCTCAGGCAGAGGCTAGAAATGAAAAACGAGAGCCGAAGGTTGAAAGCCGGAAGCGGCCTCATCGGGTTGGCCCTGGCGCTGTTATGGCTGACGGGTTGTGTCAGCCCCGACATCCTCCAAAAGGACTACGGCAATTCGGTGCAAAACAATATCGCCCAGTCGGTGCTCAATCCCCAGGCCGGCCTGACGGACACCCCGATGGTGGGGCTGACCCCCAAGGCCGGAGCTAGTGAAATGGAGGCATATAACAAGAGCTTCACCGGTGAGAAGGCGGGCACTGGGTCGACAGGCGGGGCGAGCGGGATGACCGGGACGAGCTCTACTTTAGGTGGCGGGGCGGCGCCGCCGCAGTGATTAAAACGGGGTGAGCAATCATGCCGGCAGCAGGGCTCGACCAATTATGGCCAGGGGACAGGGGGTCCCGGCGGCAGCAGCTACCACCCCGGAGTCCTTCCGGGGCAGCCGCCGCTGGACCAGCCTCTGTCCGGCAGCGCCGGCTGGCGTGGCCACTGGCCATGGCGGCGCTGGCCGGGGCGTTGCTGGGGGCGGGTTGCAACGCCTCCTGGTTGGCTAATAATGAGACCAACCGGGTTGTAGCCTTGCCAGCCGCGGCGGACGCCGCCCGGTTGTTGTATAATGCCCATTATTACCAGTTGCTGGGAAGGCCGGAAGTCGCCTTAAAGAATTTGCAGCAGGCCCACGAGGCGGATCCCACTAATATCAAGGTGGTGGATGCCCTGGCCCAGATGTACCAGGAGCAGGGACAATTCCCACAGGCTCAGGAGTTGTACCAGGAGACCCTGACACGCTATGGCGAAAACCGGGCCTTGCGCAACAATTGGTGCTTCTCCTTTTATCTTCAGGGAGACTTGCGCAGGGCCGAATCCTGCTTCCAGGAGGCCCTGGCCCGTGATCCCGGCAATATGGCCGCCCGGAACAATTTAGGACTCTATGGTGCCGCCAGGGCAAGCTGGCGGAGGCCAAACGGCTTTGGGAGGAAGCGGAAGGCGCCACCCTCGCCAAAACCAGGATGAACCAGGCCCTGGCTTTCCTGGGAATGAGCGGTCCCGCCTATGCCAATCTAGAGGAGCCGGGGCCAGGCCGGCCACTGGCCGCTTCTTCAGCCAAATCACCGGCAGAGCCAGCATCCCCAGCCGTGGAGGCGGCGCGGCCTTTGGCCGCGGCCCCTGCCATTGTTGCGTCCCAAGATGGATCCCTGGTGGTGGCTGAAGGGCAGGCCAGCGTCAAGGCTACGCCAGCGGCAGGGTTGGCGGAAGCAGCTAAGGCGGCGGCCCCACAGCAACCGCCGGCCCCGGTGCTAGTTGCCACCCAAACCGTAATCCAGGCGCCGAAACCGCCCATCACTTTCGCGGCGGCGGCCCCAGCCGCACCTGCGGCTACCCGGCCAACGGCAGGGTTGCTGGAGGCGGCCAAAGAGGCGCCAGCACCTGCTCCGCCAGTGGCGGCTTTCTCCAGCAAATCCGTGGCAATTCAGGGAAAAACCGTGGCGAAGGCGCCGGCCCCACAGCAACCAGCGGCCCCGGTGATAATCGCCACCCAAACCAGGCCACCGGCGGCGAAACCGCCCATCACTGTCCAGGCGGCGGCCCCCGCCGCGCCTGCGGCTACCCGGCCAACGGCAGGGTTGCTGGAGACGGCCAAAGTGGCGCCAGCGCCTGCTCCGCCAGTGGCGGCTTCCTCCAGCAAATCCGTGGCAGTTCAGGGAAAAACCCTGGCGAAGGCGCCGGCCCCGGCCAGGGTGCTCGCCGCGGCGGCGAAGGTTGAGGCGCAAAGGGCCGCCAAAGAGGCCGCGCCCCCGATAATCCTGACCGCCGCAGAGCGGGTGGGGACCAACATCGAAGTCCTGAATGGCAACGGCAGCCGAGACCTGGCCCACCTGGCCCGGAGCTTGCTATTCCAGGAAGGCTTCAATGTTGCTCAGATCGGCAACTATCTCGATTTCGGAGCGGATTCCACGGTGATCTATTACGGCCCGGGGGCGGAGCGGGTGGCCCGGGTCCTCCACTCCGAGATTTTCCCCGAGGCCCGGTTGGCAGAGTCTGCCGCGTTCAGAAATGGAGTGGAAATCAAGATCTTGCTGGGCCGCGATCTCCTCGAGCACCCCCGCATCATGGCCCGCTTAAGTGGGGAAGAGCCGGGCGCCTCCCCGCGAGAGCCGCAACCCCGGCCGCTGGCTTCCCAAAGGCCGGCTGCCTCGCTGATCCTGGCGAGTACGGCCGCTTCCGGGGCCGCCCGCTCACCCCGGCCTGGGCCGCCGCTCACCCCGGCGAAGACCCTGGTCCACCCCAAGGTTCCCCTGGGAGCGCTGACCGCCGAAGAGCTGATAGACAGCGTCATCGAGATCCGGAATGGCACCCGGGCCCAGATGCTGGCTCACCAGACCCGGGCGCAGTTGTCCCAACAAGGGTTCAATGTCGGCATAATTGGCAACTATATCGATTTCGGGGCTGAAACCACGGTAATCTCCTACCGCCCCGGCACCGAGAAGGTTGCCCAGGCCCTCGTCTCCCAGTTCTTCCCCAAGGCCCAATTGGTGGAGTCCCTCAAGCTCAGAGCCGGAGTGGACATTAGGATCCTGCTGGGGAGCGATCTCCTGGCCCAGCCGCAAACCATGGCGCGCTTGACCGAGAAAGGTAATGAAGGTTATTAAACCCCTGGCAGCCATCTCCTGGCTTCTGGCCATGCTGATGCTCTCTCCCGGATGCGCCCAGCAACAAGGGGCGACCCGTCCCTCCGCTCTGGAGACCCTTGCCGCCAGCAGCTCTTCCAACGACACCATCTGGAACAAAATGAAGGCGCACTTTACGGGGGATAAACAAGCCCTGCCGCCTGACCGGCAAGAGGCCTTGGGGGACGTCGCCGTACAGGGCGGGGACTACGAATCCTCCCTGCTCGATTATCTGTCAATTCTCCGGGACCACCCAGATCGCTATGACCTGCATTACAAGGTCGCGGTCCTTTTCCTGCTCAACGGCCAGTGGCAGGCAGCCCAGCAGGAACTGGCCCTGGTTCTGATGCACCGGCCGGAGATGCTCCAGGCCCACGAAGCTATGGGGCTGGTGCTCCTGCAGGAAAAGAATTACCCCCTGGCCATCGATGAATTCCAGACGGTCCTGGGCCAGGATCCCGAACGGGTCAATTCCCTGCACCTCCTGGGGGTGGCCTACCTGGAGAGTGGTCAGCCCGGCAAGGCGGTGGTCCAACTAAAGCAGGCCCTGATGGTTGACCCCCGCCACGTTTCCAGCATCCCGCCCCTGGCGCAGGCCTACATCGATTTGAAGGATTACCGGCGAGCCATCGCCTGCCTGCAACAAGGGCTGGCCCGGGATCCGAAAAACGAAAAGCTCAATAATCAATTGGGGATGGCCCTGGCCTCGGAAAAACACTACAATGAGGCCCTGGAAGCCTTCATGAAGGCCGGGGATGAGGCCCAGGCCTACAACAACGTCGGGGTCTACTATTTCGTGGCAGGTCAATATGAAGAAGCAGCCAAGTGCTTCCAACGGGCTATTGAACTACGACCTTCTTTTTACGAGGAAGCCAAGACCAACTTGCAGCGGGCCTTGGAAAAGCTGCAGCAACTCCGGCAGGGCAACAGCTGAGGCCAGTCCGCCATCCCGAATCCCCCCCACCCCCCAGGTTCCAGTTCAGCGAGGTGAGCAGCCCGCGCCACCGGGGCCCCCTGCGCCCCCCAATTTGACAGAAGCGCTCTTGACTTAATCCTCCACAGTTATAAAGTTTAAAAATAACTCATGAGGATTAAACCGCGATTATGTGCCGGCGATCACCCTGGCGGCGCCTGGACTCCACCACTGGCGAGGGCCTGCCTCTGGCTGCTCGGGTTGGCTGTCTTGGTGGCGGCGGCCGGCTGCGGCGTCCAGGAGCTGGCCCGGGGAGAGATTCAGGCCCCCGAGGTCACCTTCCAGGGCCTCACCGTCTATCAACCCACCGCGAAGGGCTGGCCCCTGGCTGCCAACCTGCTCCTGAAAAATCCCAACCCCCAGCCCCTGAACCTGCTGGGCTACGACTATCAGTTATTGATCGAAGGCCGCAGTGTAGCCACAGGGTCTTCCCAGGAGGCGGTGAACCTGCCTGCCGGGGGGCAGACGGTGGCCCGGGTCCCCATCCTGGTGAAGTTGGACACCCTGCTGGGCTTTTTGCCCGGGTTTCTGCAAAATTCTCAGCAGAAAGTCCACTACCAAATCTCCGGCAGTTTTCGCCTGGCCTCAGTCATGGGAGGGATAATCCCGGTACCTTTCCGGTTCCAAGGGGAGGCGGCGCCCCGGGAAGGCATGGAATTTCTGCGCCCCTACTTGCATTAGATCTTCAGCCGCCAGTGAGAATATTTCCTACGAAGGAACTGAAATTTTCCCAGTGGGATGATCAAGATATCGCTTGAAAGCACCCTTTTCCTTGCTGTATAAACAAGTTGTGAGTAATATGCCCCAATAATAGGGGAGTCTTTAACTCATTTGGCGAGGTCCGGTAATAGGACCAAGGAGGATCTATGAGGCGTTTGGGATTGGTTAGCTGTCTGGCCATAGTTGTCATGTTCTTGGGGCTTGGCGCTCCCGGGATGGCTGCGGAAAAGACCATAACTCTGGGCTTTACCGCCTCTCAGACCGGAGCGTTCAACGTGGAGGCCATCCGCCAGATCAACGGCTTGAACCTCTGGATCGACACGGTGAACCAGGCGGGAGGCATCAAGCTGGCCGACGGCACCGCCATCAAATTGGCCGCCAAATTTTATGACGACGAGAGCAAAAAGGATCGGGTGCAAGAGCTTTATACCCGCCTCATCACCACCGATAAAGTCGACTTCCTTATCAGTCCCTACAGCAGCCCCCTGGCGGATGCTGCCGCGATCATCGCCCAACAGTATAAGAAGATTATGATCACCGCGGGGGCGGCTGCGGAAGCCACCCATCAAAAAGGCTACACCCTGGTCTACCAGGCTTACACCCCTGCCGGCTTCTACCTGACGGGACCTGTCGAAGTGTTGGCCAAGCTGGCCCCCCAGGCCAAGACCATCGCCATCATTTATTCAAAGGACAATTTCTCCACCGCCTGTGTGAACGGTCTGAAGAAATTCGCCACGGAGAAAGGCTTTAAAATAGTGATGGATGAAGGCTATGACCCTGCCACCACCGATTTCTCCCCTTACATCGACAAGATTCCGCCCGGGACCGACGCAGTGATGGGCGGCGGCCACTTCTCCGATACCACCACCCTCGCCCGGCAGATTTATGAAAAGAAGATCAATCCCAAGTTGGTCGGCCTGCTGGTGGCCCCGCCGGAGCCCAAATTCGCCGAACTGGGCGATGCCTGCATCTGTGTGACAGGATCATCCCAGTGGGAACCGCTGGCCAAGTACAGCCCGGAGGCGGCCAAGAAGGAAGGGGTGATGTGGTTCGGCCCCACGGTGGAGCAATTTATCGAGGCGTATAAGGCCAAGTACCATGAAGATCCCTCCTATCACAGCGCCGGGGGCTACGCCGCCGGGCTGATCTTGCAAGAGGCCATATTAAAGGCCGGCTCCACAGACACGGATAAGGTCAAGGCGGCCCTCGATGGGGAAGACATGTACACTTTTTTCGGTCTCACCAAGTTTGACACCACCCCCCAGGCCCACGGCCTCCAAATCGGCCACCAGATGATCGTCATCCAGTGGCAGAAGGATGCCCAGGGCAAGCCGGAGAAAGTGGCGGTGTATCCGCCGGCCGCCGCCAGTGGACAGGCCTTCCTCTGTCCGGCGCATTAACCTTGACTTGAAGGACATCTGAGAGGAGGGCACGGCCTGCCCGTGCCCTCCTCTGCCGGGGAAAAGCGCCAGGGCGGGCTGCGGGCCCCTCACCTGGAAATGGCCTGGCCCTTCCCGGGAAACGGGATCAGGATTTTGTCGGTCCAGGAGCCTCAAGTTGACCCAAATTCTGTCTTCGATAATTGACGGCCTGCTCATCGGCTTCGTGTACGGCGTGGCCGCCATGGGCCTCACCCTGATTTGGGGGGTGATGCGGGTCATCAACCTGAGCCACGGGGCTACCATGGCCCTGGGGATGTTCGCCACCTACATGTTGTTCACCGATCTGGCGATCAATCCCTACCTGGCCCTGGTGGGGGTGGTGGTCCTCTCCCTGCTCTTCGGCTTTTTGATTTACGGGGTGGCCCTGCACCGGGTGATCAAGGCGGGTTATCTGTCCACCCTGCTGTCCACCTTCGCGGTGAATATGATTATCATCGGGGTGGGCACCGCGGTCTTCACCACCTCGCCCCGAAATATCAACTTTTCGGCGGGCTCCTTCGACTGGGGCGGAGTTATTTTTACCGGCACCCGTCTGCTGGCGGCCCTGGCCGCACTGGTGATCACCGGCGCCCTCTATCTATTTCTCTATTTTACCCGGCCGGGGAAGGCCATCCGGGCCGTGTCCGGCAACCAGGCGGCGGCGGAGTTGATGGGGATTCCTTCGTCCCAGATCCTGGCCCTGAGCTTCGCCCTGGGTACCATGCTGGCCGCAGTGGCCGGAGGGCTTACCGCTACCTTCTTCCCCTTCACCATTTTGAGCGGCGCCTCCTACCAACTGAAGGCCTTCGTCATTTGCGTCCTGGGAGGGCTGGGCAACCCCCTGGGGGCGCTGGTGGGCGGGCTGTTCCTGGGTGGCCTGGAAGGGGTGGTTCCCATCTTCATGCCGGTGAGCTGGGTAACAGTGGTGGAATTTGTCCTGTTTGTCCTGGTCCTGGTGGTCCGCCCCACCGGGCTGTTAGGGTCCAAATAGATGAACCCTTTCCGGCAATCAGGTTTATGGCCCAGTTTCCTCCTGGTATTCCTGGGCGGCCTCGTGGTCCTGGTCCTGCGCCAGGACACCATGCGGGAAACGGCCTTCACGGTCCTGATGTTCATCGGCCTGGCTTCCAGCCTGAACATCATCATGGGCTACACCGGCTACGTTAATTTCGGCCATATCGTCTTTTTCGGCATGGGCGGCTATTTCGGCTTCTATCTGTTAAGCGAATTCGGGTGGCCCCTTTACCTGGCCGCCCTGGCCGGCGGGGTCATGGCCATGGCCATCGCCTTCATCATCGGCGCCGCAGTTCTCAGACTGCGGGGGGCCTACTTTGCCCTGGCCACCATCGGGGTCAACCAGGCAGCCGGGGCCTTTGTCAGTAATTTTGGGCCCTTCGGCGGCTCCATCGGCCTGTCCGTCAACTTCTCGGCCTACGAACGGTACGGTGGCGCCGGCCAGGCCCTGTGGCTCACCTTCATCCTTTTGTGGCTGGTCACCCTGGCGGTGGTGGTGGTGAGCTACCTGGTGAGACGTTCCCGCTTCGGCCTGGGCCTCATCGCCATCCGGGAAGATGAGGACACCGCCATGGTTATGGGGGTCAAGGCCCCCCGGGACAAGACCAAGGCCTTTTTGATCTCCGCCTTTTTCCCCGGCCTCATCGGCACCCTTTATTTCTTTAAGAATGGCAACGTGCAGCCCGACGACGCCTTCAATTTTCAGATGTCCCTGGAGGTCCTGGTGATGGTGATGCTGGGAGGCAATGGCACCCTGCTGGGGCCGGTGCTGGGGGCCTTCTGCTATGAGAAGCTGCGGGATTACCTCCTCACCAGCGTCTTCTTCAAGGACCTGCAGCTGGCCACCACGGGCATGATTCTCTTGCTCATCGTCCTCTTTGTCCCCGGGGGCGGCGTGGGCTGGCTTAGGAAGCGCTTTCCGGGGTTGCGAAAATGGCTGGAATGATCCTCCAGGTACAGGAAATCTCCAAGAGATTCGGCGGTCTGCAAGCCCTGCTGGACGTCACCTTTGATCTCACCGAGGGGCAGATCCTGGGACTCATCGGGCCCAACGGCGCGGGCAAGACCACCCTGTTCAACGTGATCAACGGGGTCCATCAGCCCAACAGCGGCCAAGTGATCTTCCGGGGGGAAAAGATTAGCGGTCTGCCTTCCTACGAGGTGGCCCGGCGGGGTCTGGCCCGGGCCCACCAGGTGGTCCGCCCCCTGAACGAACTCACCGTCCTGGAAAATGTCATGGTGGGGGCCTGTTTTGGCCGGGAACGCCACTCCCTGGGCCGGGCCGCCGCCATAGCGGAACAGGCCCTGGCGCAGGTGGGCCTGACGGAGCTGGCCAAGCGGTTGGCGGGCGGCCTCAACGTGGCCCAAAAGAAGCGCCTGGAACTGGCCCGGGCCCTGGCGGCCCGCCCTTATCTGCTGCTGCTGGACGAAGTGCTGGCCGGCCTCAACCCCTCGGAGATCGCCCATATGATGGAGACCATCCGGGAGATCAGGCACCAGGGCTACTCCATCCTGATGATCGAGCACGTCATGCAGGCAATAATGAGTATTTCGGACCAGATCATCGTCCTGGACTACGGCCAGCTCATCGCCAAGGGCAGCCCCCAGGAAGTGGCCAGCAACCCCCAGGTCATCGAGGCTTACCTGGGGGATCCGGAAATGACGGCGCGGCTCCTGGCCGAGTGAGGCGGTTTTGGGTTGCAGGCGGCGTTTTTCATCTGAAGGCCAAGGATAGACTAACTAGATGAATCTCTTAGAAGTCAAGGATATCACTTCGGGCTACGAAGGGGTCCAGATCCTCTGGGGGGTGAACCTGCGCCTGGAGAAGGGGAAGCTCACCACCCTGGTGGGTTCCAACGGGGTGGGCAAAACCACCCTGTTGAAATCCATGATGGGGCTGCTGCGCCCCTGGCAGGGCACCGTTACCTTTGCCGGCCAGGATGTCAGCCACTGGCCGGCCAACGCCCGGGCCAAGGCCGGCATGGTCCTGGTTCCGGAAGGACGCCAGCTCTTCACGGAAATGACGGTCCTGGAGAACCTGGAGATGGGCGCTTTTTCCCGGCGGGCCCGGCCGTCCTTTCAGCAAAATCTGGAGAAGGCCTTTGAGCTTTTCCCCCGCCTCAAAGAGCGGGCCCGGCAAAAGGCCGGCACCCTGAGCGGCGGCGAGCAGCAGATGGTGGCGGTGGCCCGGGGCCTGATGGCCGAGCCGGAAGTCCTGATGCTGGATGAACTCTCTTTGGGCCTCTCCCCCTTGTTGGCCCTCACCCTGTTCGAATCCCTCACGCATTTGAAAAAGACCGGTCTCACCATGCTCCTGGTAGAGCAAAACGTCACCATGGCCCTGGCGGTGAGCGACTATGCCTACGTCCTGGCGGAGGGCCGGGTGCACCTGGAAGGAGAGGCCCGGGCCCTCATGAAAAACGATGAGGTCAGGCGCGCCTACCTGGGGATTTAGCTGCGTTTTGGGTTTCGAGTCTGCCCAGGGAGCCTCATGCCTGCTAGCAATTATCCCGGTATTTTGGCAGATTTTTTAGGGTAAGGGCAATAATCGATATCAAAAAATTAGCTTTTCAATTTTTTGAATTTATATTGTAAGGTTATCACCATTGTTTGGGTCCATGTAAACTTTTGGGGATTCCCTGGCCCCTTTTGACCAGGGGCAGCCAAGGTTGCCCATATAATTTTCAGTCAACCCTGGGCGGGGTGTATCATGGAGCGGCGATTATTCCCCCGGATCTATAAGTCCTTGCCGTTCGAATACCAGGCACAATTGCAGGGTTCGGAAGATACCTTTTCCCACCGGGCCGTTATGACGGACCTCAGCATTGGCGGCCTGCATATGTCCGAAACTGCTCCCAGGTTGCAACCTGACGACATTGCCGACTTCATTTTCAAATTCCAGCCCGACCACGCCAATCCCCTCATCCCCTACATAATCAAGGCCACCGGGAAAGTCAAGCGCGTAGAGCAGCCGACTAAAGAATCCCCCCACTATGGGGTGGCGCTGGAATTCCTTTCGGGGCCGGTTTTCGTCTACGCGGATTAACTCCCCGGGCCGCCATCGCGGTTAAAGCCTCCCGGGCCGCTCACTGCCGGGGAATGTCCTGCGAGCCTTCCAACGGCTAACCTGCCTCTTCCGGGGGACGGGCTACCTGCCTCGAAGATTGGCGAAATCTTGGGTGGCCCGGATTTCCCCGCCCAGGGCAGCAACCCCCACGCCCAGGTGGGTGTAGTCGGCGCTCAGGATGTTTTCCCGGTGACCGGGGCTGGACATCCAGGAATCCATAATATACCGGGCCAGGGCCTCGCTGTTAGCGGCGGAGATGTTGGAGCCTTCCCAGATGTTTTCTCCCCAGCTGCGGAGGGAGCCGGAGAAATATGGGCTGAGCCTGTCCTTGACAGTCAGGCCTTCGGGATTGGTATGGGAAAAAAAGCCACGCCGCAGCATGTCATCGCTATAACCCTGGGCAACGGTTGAGAGATTCCCGTCTTTGGCCAGGGGGGGAGGCTGGATCTCTGGCGGATTTCATTGGTGAAGCGCCCGATCCATTCTGCCACGTCATTAAGGTGCGCCGGGGCCTGGGCCCGGGGACCCCAGGATGACGGGGGCTGATACTGCTGCCCGGGATATGGTTGACCCTGGTAGGGCTGCTGCGGATATGGCTGACAGCCCAGGGGCCCCATCAGGGCGGTGAGCCAGGCGGCCCAGACTATGGCCGCCATGACCGGCGCTAATAATTTTCGCACCCGGAAACCTCAGTCGACCCTCGGGCAGCGGGCAGGCTCAGGGGCGGCATCCAACCCGCACCCTTTGCCTGCCCTGCCCTCTCCATTTTCGCCTTCAATCACCGGCCAGCTTGCTTAGGGCCGATGAAATTCATGACCAGGGACCCCGTGATGCCAACCGCCGCCCTGGCCAGGATGATACCTGTTATAGAACTCCTCGCCATAATGACGGCCTACAGCGTGTCCGCGCCAATGCGGGTAGGCGTGCTGAAAATTCTTCCAGAAAACCGGATGGGCTCGATACCACCCATCCCATTTCGGCCCATACCATTGGCCGGGTCTGACTATGAAGGTTTCGGGATAGGCGTAATACGGGCCCCATCCATAACGTGGGCCAAAAAAGTAATACAGGATGCCATTCAAGAACCAATCACCGTTGTAATAGACCCAGGGGGTATTGAGGCCAACATAAGGGGCTGATGCGACCGGCCCAGGCGGGGGCGGATAGACCTGCGCCTGGGAAAGCCCAGGCATCGCCCCTATCATGCCGGCGCCCAGGAAAATTGCCAGTATTAACAGGATACTCAACTTTTTCATAAACGGCTCCTTTGGTTTTGAGGATCAGTCTCTGGGGCGGCTGCAATTTGCGGCCGGCCTCCCTTTCTGACTAGCGTAATCACTTGCCTGGTCCGAACCAGGCACATCTTCCCTTTTATTCATTAGACAGATTTCGGCGCGAATTGCTAGGCGTCTTGCGGACCCGGGACTAGTCGCCAGGATTGGGGCGAAACTTCATTAGCTTTGAATAGCCCGGGATGAGATAGGTCTTTGAGATAGGGGTCAGCGACCCCATCACTCCTTAGGCAAGGCAAAGTAGAAGGTGGCGCCCTCGTTCACCTTCCCGGCGGCCCACACCCGGCCACCGTGCCTTACCACCAGACGCTTGACGATGGCCAGGCCGACCCCGCTGCCTTCGTACTCCCCCCGCCCGTGCAGACGCTGGAAGACGCCGAACAGGTTTTCGGCATAGCGTTCATCAAACCCGACTCCGTTGTCCTTGACATAGTGGACGGTTTCCTGGTCCGCCACCCGCCCGCCCACTTCAATGACCGCGCTCTCGCTGGACCTGGTGTATTTGATGGCATTGTCCAGGAGATTCATCATCACCTGAGTGAGCAGTTTGGGGTCACCGAAGGCCGGGGGCGGGTCCGCAACGATTAATTGCAAATCCCGGTCCGGCGCTTCGGCCCGGAGTTGCTCGAAGGCCCGTTTACTGACAGCAGCCAAATCGACGACGGACTTGCTTAGCTGCTGCCGCTCCAGCCGCGACAGGGCCAACAGGTCATTGATGAGGTTGCCCATCATCCGGGTATTGTCGACGATAACGTCGAGCAGCCTTAGACCTTCTTCATCCAGCCGGGAGGCATGCTCGCTCGCCAGCATTCGGGAGAAACCCTGGATGGCCCGGATGGGGGCCTTGAGGTCATGGGACACTGAATAAGTGAAGGCTTCCAGTTCCCGGTTGGCGAACTCCAGCTGAGCGGTGCGCTCCTTGACCCGCTGCTCCAGTTCTTCGTTAAGGCGGTGGATCTCTGCTTCCGCCTGCCGGCGTCTGGCTTCCCGGTCCATCGATACCATGGCGAAGGAGAGCTCCTGGGCCAGGGAGTTGAGCGCCGAGATCTCTTCCGTATTGAAGAAACCCTTCTGCCCGGAATAGAGGGTCAGGACTCCTTCGACCCTTTCGCCCACAAACAAGGGAAAAGCGGCGGAGGACTTGAAACCCCGCGCCAGGGCCTCCTTCCTCCAGGGGGCCATGCGGGGATCAGCGGCAATATCGAGGCAAACATCCCAGCGCCCCTGGCGCACCGCTACCCCAGTCGGTCCCAGGCCCTCCGGGACATCTCCCAGGGAAATAGTAATGTTTTGTGGATAATCCTCTATGAGGTCGAATTGCGCCGCAGCCCGGACCAACCCGGCTTCCCAATCGACCCGGCCGATCCAGCACAGCAGGAAGTCCCCCTCCTCCATCATGATCCGGCAGGCCTGGCGGAAAAGCCCTTCCTGGTCTTGGGCGTGCACAATGGTTTCATACACCCGGGTCAATAAACGGTAAAGCCTTCCCAGGGCGGCCGCCTTCTGTTCGGCCTCTTGTCGATCGCTCATTTCTTCTTCCAGTCGAGCCACCGTTCCCCGCAATTCCTCGGTGCGCTCCCCGACCCGCTGCTCCAGTTCCTCATTCAGCCGGTGCAGCGTCTCCGCGTCGGCCATGATTCCTCCGCTAGGTGGGCAGTTGCCCGATAATTATAACTTGATCATATGAACTTTCAAGGGAAAGCCCATTGGCTCGACCCCGCCGCCCAGGGAAATTCCTGCCGGCCCGGTCCTTGCCTTCTCAACGATGACGCCTTAACTTTTGCTTACTCCCTGGTCAGCCGCCCTTCGCCGGGAGAAAAGGCCATTCCCGGAATTTTGGGTATTTATTGCCAAGGAGTTTCACCCATGGCCAGGATTCTGCGCCTCAATATGGCTCGCCAGAGTTACCACTGGGAAGAAGTTCCCCCGGCCTACACCGGTTTGGGGGGGCGAGCCCTCACTTCCCGCCTCATCCGGGAGGAGGTGGACCCTAGCTGTCACCCTCTGAGCACCGCCAACAAGCTGGTGCTGGCCCCGGGGCTGCTCGCCGGCACCTTTGCGGCCAACTCCGGGCACCTCTCGGCGGGCGGCAAATCTCCCCTCACCGGCGCCATCAAGGAGGGCAACGTCGGGGGGACCGTTTCCCAAAAGCTGGCCCGCCTGGGCATCAAGGCGGTGGTGCTGGAGGGCAAACCCAGGCAGGCTGACGGCTGCTGCCTGGTGAAGATTTCCCCGGAGGGGGTGGAATTCTTCCCTGCTTCCGAGTATGAGGGTCTGGGGAACTACCGGACCATGGCCCTGCTCTGGAAGCGCTTCGGCCGGGGCGTGGGGGTGTTGAGCATCGGCCCGGCCGGCGAGAAATGCCTGACCGCGGCCAGCATCCAGGTCAGCGATCCCGCCGGCCGTCCCGCCCGGGCGGCAGGCCGGGGCGGCTTGGGGGCCTTGATGGGGTCCAAGAAGCTCAAGGCCCTGGTGGTGGACGATAAGGGGGCCCCGGCCAGCGTTCCCCTGGCCGACCCGGAGGGATTCAAGGCCGCCGCCCGCGCCAAGGGCAAATATCTCACCTCCGGCTACGAATACGAGACCCACAGGGCCCTGGAGGCCAATACCCGGATCCGCCACCCGGATGAGATTGCTCAACTGGACCGCCTCTGCGATGACCTCGGCCTGGATCCCATCGAAATGGGGGTTACCCTGGGTGTGCTGATGGAAGGGGGGGTCATCCCCTGGGGCTCGGGGTCCGTGGCCCTCAAGATGCTGAAAAAGGTGGGAAAAAACGACCCCTGGGGTTTGATCATCGGCAACGGCTCGGCCTTCACCGGCCAGGCCCTGGGGCTGGAGCGGGTCCCGGCGGCAAAGGGGGAGGCCCTGCCAGCCTGTGACCGTCGGGCCGAAAAGGGGGTGGGCCTCACCCGCGCCGCCAGCCCCATGGGTGGCGACGCCACCGCAGGCTACGCGGTGGCCGTTAATTTCCTGCAGTGCGGCTGCGGCGGCGAATCCTTGAAAAAGGAAGGCAACATCGAATTCTCCCGGAACCCGCAGATCGCCACCGCGGCCATCGACGCCACCGGCCTCTGCCCGTCCGTGGCCTTCCCGGTGCTGGACAACCCCGAGGCCCTGCAGTGCCTCGTGGACCTGATCAATGCCTGCTACGGCCTGAGCCTCACCACCGTCGACGTGACGGCCCTGGGCCGACAGATCCTCCACGACGAGAAGAGCTTCAACCGGGAGGCGCGCTTCACCCGGACCCAGGACCACCTGCCGGGCTTTTTTAAAGAGAATCTGAAACCGCACAACGTCACCTGGGACTTCACCGACGAGGAAATCGCCCAGGTGCTGGCAGATTTGTAGAAAGATGGTGGGGGGAGGGCCAGGGTCCCGGCAGAAAATCCCGGCCTCCCCCAAACCCACTCCCAACCTGTGTCAAGAGCCTTGACAGCGTGGGCTCAGGCCCCGGCTGCCAGGGGCGAAACGCGCCGATAAACATGCCGCTTAAAATCTTCCTCAACGCCACCCTGCGGCAATATGCTTCCGGTTACGATCCGTATAACGGAATTTCATTGGAAGTCCCGGCGGGCGCCACGGTGGCGTTGGTGATCGCCCGCCTGGGCCTGCCCGCCCCGGAAGTCACCCTGATCATGGTGGACGGCCGCCGGCGGGAGGCGGATTTTGTCTTGCAGGGGAATGAACGCCTGGGTCTGTTTCCACCCATCGGCGGCGGCTGAGAATATCGCCCCAAAGTATTGTCCAGGCCGGGGGCGGCGCCATCACCAGCTGGAAGCCTGGGCTTGTGGGGGCGGCGTCTGGTGGCACAGGCCTCTGGCCTGTGGGTTTGCCCTGGGCGTGGAAACCCCGCCCCTACGGAAATGGTGGGCCGCGCCCACTCTGCCTATCTGTGCCACTATTCCCCCTAATTCTTTCCCTAATGGCGCGTAAGACGCTCCCTGCGGCTTCCATTTTGCAGAAGTCTTGTAGTTTTGTAGGGTGCGTCTCACGCACCGTTACCAGCGTCCCCATCACCAGCTGGAAGCCGGCGCCGCGGTCGCCACGTCTTATGCGGGAGGGGGGAGGGGTTTAGAAAGGGGGCAGGGCCGGTGGCACAGGCGTCTCGCCTGGGGAAGCCCTGGCCCCCCCAAGACCATCAGCCCAGCGGCAAGATCTCCAGGCGGCCGGTGTCGCCGTCGAAGTGGGCCAGCCGGCCCCGGTAGTTGGGCTCTTTTCCCAGCAGCAGGCGGATGGCCTCCATGGCCTGGAGGCTGGCGGTCAGGGTGACGGTGGGGACCAGCACCCCGGGGACAGTTTCCGGGTCCGGGGCTTGAAGGAAGGGATAAAGGTTGACCTCCCCGCGGTCCTGGGGCATGAGGGTAGTCACCTGGCCAAAGACGCCGTTCACGGCGCCGTGCACCACCGGCACCCCTGCCTCTTTGGCCGCGGCGATCAGGTCCCGCCGGGCCCCCAGGGTATCCAGGGCGTCCAGCAACACCTGCACTCCGGGCAGAATCTGCCGCAGGCGCTCCTGATCCAGAAACTCCGGGATGGCCTCAATGAGGAGGCCCTCGTTGATCTCCCGGAGATGGCGGGCGGTGACCACGGCCTTATTCTGCCCCAGGGTGAGGGCGGTGGCCAGCAACTGGCGGTTGAGGTTGGAGGGGGTGAAGACGTCGCCGTCCGCCAGGAAGAGGCGGCCCACCCCGGCCCTGGCCAGCAGCATGGCCTGGCAGCCCCCCAGGCCCCCCAGCCCCGCCACCAGGGCGCTGCCCCGCCATAAGGTGAGCTGCGCCGCCGGGGTCAGGCTGGGGAAATTGCGCTCCAGGGCTTCGGGGAAGATGCCCGCCTCAAGGGCCGCTTCGATGGCCTGGCGCAGGGAGAGCCCCTGTGCCGCCGCCCAGGGCCGCAGGCTCGCCATCGGCGCCACCAGGAATTCCTGGCCGCCTCGTATCGCCCGCCTGGCTATCGCCTTAAGGGACATTCTAGTGGAGTGTTCCATCATTAGCTGGACATAATATCAGGACTGGAACGCTGGATTTTGCCTGGTTAAGTCCCCCTTTGAAAAAGTGGTATTTAGAGGGATTTCAAGATGTTATATTAAATCTCCCCTACCCCCCTTTTCCAAAGGGGGGTTAAAAATCAGTCATTTTCAATAGATAATCAATTATGTAACGGACCACTAGCTGGCATCCCGGTTTGGTCAGGCCTTTTTTGGCAGCCAACGCCGAAAAATGGCAGCTAGGCGGTTAATAAGACCGGATAATGTCGGCCGCCTCCCGCCAATCCCGCAGGGCCAGGGTGCACAGGCTGACGGCGTCGGCGCCGATCTCGAAGTAGCGTTGCACGTCCTGGCGGCGGCGCACCCCGCAGCCCATGATCAAAAAACAGCCCACCTTGGGGCGCAGCCCCCGGTTGTATTCATAGGCCGCGGCCCAGGCCGGGCCGCCGGAGACCCCGCCGCCGCCCACGTCCACAAGCGGCGAGGGAGGATAGCGCCCCGGGGGAAAAATGATCTCGTAGGGGATGGTGTTGATGGCGTGGATGGCCGCCACCCCAATTTTTTCCAACTCCTGGGAAAACTCGTAGGGGTGGCAGATGCTGATCTTGGCAATCAAAAAAAGGTCCGGGTAGCGCGCCTTAACCTGCTGGCAGCAGTTTAGGCCCTGCTTCAGGTTTTGGGCGATCTCCTCCTGGGAGTTGGGGCAGGAGAAATTGAGTTCCAGTGCCCAAAAGTGCGGACCCAGGCTCTCCCGATAAATCTCCAGGGCCTCCAGGGTCTCCCGGATGGCGGTTTCCGTCCCTTTGATGAATTCGGGGTAAAGGTTGGGGACGGCGTGGATGCCGGCCTCCGAGGAGCGCCGGATATCCCGGGAACAGGCCGCCACCCCCCCGTTGGTGAGGCCGTAGGCGTTGAGCATGCCCATCTCCGGCAGCCGGCGGAGGTATTTCCAGGTGAGGGGATTGGCTGGGACGAAATTGCCCCGCCTGGGGAAGCGGGTGGCCGACTTGGTGAAGACCGTGGCGCCGGTTTCCCTTACCACCTGGAGGAGGCGGCGGTAGCCCGGCAGCAGGGTATAGGGAAAGATGCCCCGCCCCGCCTGGCCCAGGGCGGTGGAGATGACCACGGGCGAAATTTTGCGCCTGGTTGAGGGCATCATGGATAAGCGCCTTGGCAGGGGCGGACCCAGGTGTCCGCCCTAAAGAAAGGAGTTGGCGGCCCGGGCGTCTGGCCCCTTCCCGGCAAGCCGCTGCCTCCCCTTAAGCACTATAGT
The DNA here is from genome assembly GCA_963697965.1 of uncultured delta proteobacterium. Taxonomy (GTDB): domain Bacteria; phylum Desulfobacterota; class Desulfobaccia; order Desulfobaccales; family 0-14-0-80-60-11; genus JAPLJC01. The sequence goes on along the minus strand of OY969108.1, from coordinate 3,381,544 downwards.
CGAATCAACCCCCGCTGGCAAGAAGTGAGAGTCAGGCGTTTTGCAGGGGCGGACCCAGGTGTCCGCACTGTAGGGGCGGGTTTTAAACCCGCCCCTACAATACCGCAGCCAAAACGGCGGACACAGCCCGCCCTGGAAGAGGGTATGGAGATGGAAATTTATAGGGCGGCCTGTGGCCGCCGATTATCTTTGCTATCCCTGGCAGAGGTACACTCCCCGGCGGCCCCATCGCCGGCTGGAAGCCGGCGCCATTGCCGCTTACGGGTTTTGCTCATATCCGGTCTGGAAGTTTTTCGTTGCAATCCAATGATGATTTGGCGAAAATTTAGGGTAACAGGAGTCAGGGAAGATATGTCTCAAGACAATGCGCACCAGGCAATCAGGCCGTCCAGATTAAAGAATTTTGGTAAAAACTTAATCCTGATATTTATCGGTTTATTTGTGGCGTTGAGTATCTGTGAGGTTTCCTTGCGGTTCTACAACCCCCTAGGATTTAGAATCAAAGGCGACAACATAATATTGCCGGTTAATAAAACCGAGATACTACATCACGATAACCCCACCAAGATCGACGCCCTGGTAGTGCATCATAATAACTCCCTCGGTTTTAAGGGTCCGGAGCCTCCCCGGGATTTCGCCAACTGGCTGACCGTGGTGACGGTGGGCGGCAGCACCACCGAATGTCTGGAAATCTCCGAAGACAAGACCTGGTCGCACGTGCTGGGGGTCGATCTGCAGCGCGACTTTAACAAATTGTGGCTCGACAATGCCGGATTTTGCGGCCAATCCACCTACGGCCATTACATTTTGATGCACAACTTTATCGACAAATTGCAGCCGAAGGTGGCGATTTTTCTAATCGGCATCAATGAAGTGGGCGTCAGCGCTCCCCGGGAGTTCGACACCCGCATGGGCACCAAGATCAGTTTCCGCTCCCTCGACAAGTTTCTGGGGGCCCTGGCTTACCGCAGCGAAGTGGCCTCCATGGCCTTGAACCTGTATCGCTATTATTTTCCCAAATCGGTGCAGGCCATCGGGGAGCGGGACATGGGGGAACTAGACCTGACCACCCTGCCGACCCTGGAGTTGACGGCGGCGCAAAAGGCGGCGCTTCTCAAGACCCATGCGGAAAAGTACGTGCCGGCCTACGAGGCGCGGCTGCGGCGGCTCCTTACGATCACCGAGGATCACCACATACTCCCGGTGCTCCTCACCCAGCCGGTGGTCTATGGCAAGGCCATCGACGACGTGACCGGCCTCGACCTCGGGAAGATCGTGGTGGCCAACGGCATGAATGGCGAGGTGGGTTGGCAGGTCCTGGAGCTTTACAACGACGTGACCCGCCGGGTGGGGGCCGAAGAGCACCTGCTGGTGATCGATGAGGCCCGGGAGATGCCCAAGAGTTCCCGGGATTACTACGACGTGATGCATTTTTCCAACGCCGGGGCTAAAGTGTTTGCCGACATCGCGGCCCGGCACCTGAGCCCCTATCTGGCCGAGAAATTCAGCAAGTTCGCCAAGACCCCCGCGGCCGCCCAGACGGCCGCCGCCCCACCCCCGGACAGCCCGGCCAGATAAATTCATGAGAAGACCGGCGGGGCGGTGGCACAGGCTTAAAGCCCTAGCTCGGGTCAGCGAAGCCCCCTGCGCCCCTCCGGCTCAACCCTTAGGACCTGCGGCGAAATGCGCTTCGGCCCGGGCCAGGTCCGCCGGGGTGTCCACCTCCAGGGTGGTTCCCTCGGTCTCCACGATGTGGATGGGAAACCCATGCTCCAGGGCCCGGAGCTGTTCCAGTCTCTCCGCCTGCTCCCAGCGCCCCGGGGGCAGGTGCACGAACTCCTCGAGAAAACCCACCCGGTAGGCATAGAGGCCGAGGTGCCGGTAAAAATAGCCGGCGGCGGCGTCCCTTGCAGAGGAGACAGGAAACCAGCAGGGGAGCGGACTGCGGGAGAAATAGAGGGCCTGGCCCCGACGGTCGAAGACCACCTTGACCACGTTGGGGTCCGCGGCCATCCTGGGGTCGGTGAACCTGCGGGCCGGGGTCGCCATGACCACCTCCGGGTCCCGCCTAAGCAGAGCGGCCAGTTGGGCGACGAGCTCCGGGGGAAAGAGCGGCTGGTCCCCCTGGATGTTGACCACCAGGTCAGCCGTGGCCAACCCGAGAAGCTGGGCCGCCTCGGCCAGGCGGTCGCTGCCCGAAGGGTGGTCGGCCCGGGTCATCAGCGCCCGGCCCCCGAAGCCCTCCACGCAGGCCCGGATGCGCGCGTCGTCGGTGGCCACCCAGAGTTCGTCCAGCCCCTTAACCAGCCGGGCCTGCTCGTAGACCCGCTGAATCAGCGGCTTCCCCAAGATAGGCGCCAGGGGCTTGCCGGGGAACCGGGTGGACCCGTAGCGGGCCGGGATGAGGGCGATGAGTTTCATAAATCTGGGGTTCCACCCATTCTTGGGAATAATCGACTCGATTCTATGCCAGCCGGGCTGGTCCCAACGATGTCTGGAGGAACGACATCTCGCCGCTGCCAGCGCAGGCTAAAGCCTGCGGCTGCCGGAACCAAGGATTTTGCCACCCCCACCCCAACCCTCCCCCCTCAAGGGGGAGGGAGTTAAAGATGATGATGGAGCAGGCAACAATCACCCCGTACCTTATCGAGGCGCCACCGAGCCTATCTTATATTAAGAAATTATTAAGGGAGCACTTCTACGAATATCGATAATTAGTTGAAATATCATATAATAACTAAAATCTTTCGTATCAATTTCATATTAATCTCAAAAGCTGATTCCGTCAAATACATTTCCCCGGGCCGGCCGCTTGTTCCCTAGTACTCCGTGGGTTTCCTTGACAGGCTAAATTCGATGCATATCATTTAGTAATGATTACTTCCTGTTAGCTGTCAGGAAGCAACAGGTATTGCCGGGCGCACCCGCCTGGGCGCCCTTGAAAAGGGCGGACACAGGGGTCCGCCCCAACTAGAGAAGGAGGCGGAAGACTTGATCCCCATTGACAAATTGACCTATAAGGCCCAGGAGGCCCTGCAGGGGGCCCAGGAATTGGCCCGGCAGTTGCACCACAACCAGTTGGAGCCGGCCCACCTGCTCAGGACCCTCCTGTCCCAGGAGGGGCTCATCGTGCCCCTCCTGAAGAAATTGGAAGTCGATCTCCCAAAGCTCCTCCAGGGGACGGAAGACCTGCTGACCCGGCTGCCGAAGGTGAGCGGCGAAGCCCAGGTCTACCTTTCCCCCGCCGTCAATAAAGCCCTGGATGAGGCCTTGAAGCAGGCCAGCCAGATGAAGGACGACTACGTCTCCACCGAGCACCTGCTTTGGGCCCTGACCGCGGACAAGGCCACCGATGTCGGCAGGCTGCTCAAGGCCCAGGGGCTCACCCCCGAGGCCATCCTCAAGGCCCTGGCGGACCTCAGGGGTTCCCAACGGATTACCGACCAGGCCCCGGAGGAGAAGTTCCAGCCCTTGGAGAAATATGGCAAGGACCTGACGGAAATGGCCCGCCACGGCAAGCTGGACCCGGTCATCGGCCGGGACAGCGAAATCCGGCGCGTCATCCAGGTGCTGTCCCGGCGCACCAAGAACAACCCGGTGCTCATCGGCGAGGCCGGGGTGGGCAAGACTGCCATCGTGGAAGGCCTGGCCCAGCGCATCGTCGATGGCGACGTCCCCGAGAGCCTGAAGAACAAGCGCCTGGTGGCCCTGGACCTGGGCTCCCTGATCGCCGGCACCAAGTTCCGGGGCGAGTTCGAAGAACGCCTGAAGGCGGTGCTCAAGGAGGTGACCGAATCCGAAGGCCAGACCGTCATGTTCATCGACGAGCTCCACACCCTGGTGGGAGCCGGCGCCGCCGAAGGAGCGGTGGACGCCTCCAATATGATCAAGCCGGCCCTGGCCCGGGGTGAGCTCCATTGCGTCGGGGCCACCACCATCAACGAATACCGCAAATACATCGAGAAGGACGCGGCCTTGGAGCGCCGCTTCCAGCCCATCATGGTGAACGAGCCCTCGGTAGAGGATACCATCGCCATCCTCCGGGGCCTGAAGGGAAAATACGAGGTGCACCACGGGGTGCGCATCAAGGACAGCGCCATCGTGGCCGCGGCCACCCTCTCCAGCCGCTACCTCACCGACCGGCACCTGCCGGACAAGGCCATCGACCTGATCGATGAGGCCGCCTCTAAGCTGCGTATGGAGATCGATTCCCGCCCCGCGGACATTGACGAGGTGGAGCGCAAGATCACCCAGGAGGAGATCGAACGGGAGGCCCTGCGCAAGGAGCAGGACCCGGCCTCCAAGGAGCGCCTGCTCAAGATCGAAAAGAGCCTGGCCGCCTCCAGGGAGAAGAGCGGCGCCCTCAAGGCCCGCTGGCAGCAGGAAAAGGACGTCATCAGCCGCATCCGCGCCATCAAGGAGCAGATCGAGAAGGCCCAGTTCGACGCCGCCCAGGCGGAACGTATCGGCGACCTGGCCCGGGCCGCGGAGCTGAAATACGGGGCGCTGCTCAACCTGCAAAAGGACCTGGAAGACGAAACCGAGAAGCTGGCAGACATGCAGCAGCAAGGGGCCATGCTCAAGGAAGAGGTGGACGCCGAAGATATCGCCGAAGTGGTCTCCAAATGGAGCGGCGTCCCGGTGACCCGCCTGCTGGAAGGCGAGAAGCAAAAGCTCCTGCGCATGGAGGAGCGCCTGGCGGCCCGGGTGGTGGGCCAGGAGGAGGCGGTGCAGGCAGTCTCCAACGCGGTGCGCCGGGCCCGCTCCGGCTTACAGGACCCCAACCGGCCCCTGGGTTCCTTCATTTTCCTGGGCCCCACCGGGGTGGGCAAGACCGAGCTGGCCCGGGCCCTGGCCGAGTTTCTTTTCGATTCCGAGGCGGCCATGGTGCGCCTGGACATGAGCGAGTACATGGAAAAGCACACGGTCTCCCGGCTCATCGGCGCCCCCCCGGGGTACGTGGGCTACGAGGAAGGAGGGCAGCTCACCGAGGCGGTGCGCCGGCGGCCCTACTCGGTGGTCCTCTTCGATGAAATCGAGAAGGCCCACCCGGAGGTCTTCAATTCCCTATTGCAGATACTGGACGACGGCCGCCTCACCGACGGCCACGGCCGCACCGTGGACTTCAAGAACAGCATCATCATCATGACCTCTAATATAGGCAGCCAGTACCTCGCCGAGGTCAGCGACGAAAAGCTCATGCGGGAGCGGGTCATGGAGGCGCTGCGGCTCCATTTCAAGCCGGAGTTCCTCAACCGGGTGGACGATATCATCATCTTCCACCGCCTCACCAAGGAGCAACTGCGGGAGATCGTTTCGCTCCAGATGTCCAGGCTGCGGCAGCTCCTGGCGGAACGCCAGCTCTCGCTCGAACTCAGCGATAAGGCCCGGGACTTCCTGGCCGAGGCGGGCTACGACCCGGTGTACGGCGCCCGGCCCCTGCGCCGGGCCATCCAGCACTACCTCCAGGACAAGCTGGCCCCAATGCTCCTGGAAGGACGCTTCCAGGAAGGCGACACCATCCTGGTGGACGCGGACAAGGCCGGGGAAGGGCTAACCTTCAAAAAGAAGAAATAGGCATTGATTATGGGGGCGGGGTTGAAACCCGCCCCTACAGCCAGTGGGGAGGGCCAGGGATTTCACAGGCGAGACGCCTGTGCCACTGGCCCTGCCCCATCCCCAAACCCCTCCCCCAACCCATATAATTGCAGGGGCGACCCGCTGGGTCGCCCCTTGTTCACTTCTTATTTAATTAATTACAAATTAACTAAGTTCGCTAATAAGTTTCGCTATGTAAGCAGAACCTGGAGGAAGAATCTGAAGTTTCTTTTCTTTTTCATCAAATTCTAAAAGTCTTAGGCTGTGCATTTTATGCAGAAGGTTTTTGAAATATGATTTATTTTTACATCCAGTCCAATGCAAAATATCCTCAAAATCTGCGTCAGATGGGACAGAAGATAACAATAAAAGTGTTTGGTCTTTTAATGACAATTTTGGATTAAGGACTCGTTTGATATTACCTATTTGCCATACTAATGGGATTCGACGTTCTATGAGCGAGTCTGCAATTTGTTGGGCCTCTTCAATGCCTAAGTTATGTAAAACTCTAACAAGCTCGGCCATGATCCATGAAGTCATCGATAGAACAGCCGTAGCATCCATATGGTTTGGATCTACGTCCCCGCCAACATGGCCAACACCTCTATTGTTCCGAATTTCATATAGTACAGGTAGCATTCTCGGAATAAGGATTTGAAAACTCCTTACGCTTGAGACTTTTGTTTCAAGAGATCGACATGCAGATACAAAGTCTCGAGGTTTGCTTGGACTGGAGGCAAAAGAGCCTGATAGGAAGCCGTCAATAATAGTATATACTATTTCGCAAAATCTTCCCCCGCTGAGTTCTGCGGGGGACCACCTCCTTTCGATATAATTTTGAACAATATTATTATATTCTTCAATAAGAGGTTCTCTCAGTCCAGGAAAAATTGACGAGAGGGCTTGGTCAGGCGTTATCATTTTTAATGAGAAATCCTAAAGAGATAATTTCCCACTTTCTGTTACAAAAAATTCCTTTCCATCTCTTTCGCAGTAGCCCACAGTAATGTTCAGTCCTAAGGAACGGGAAGCATTGCCCAACCTAGTTTGATTACTCTCTTTAAGAGCCTTAATTATGTCACCTGTGATAAGTCGATTTTTCCCTTTAGCTTCGAGCCAAACTGCAGTTGCTAGAAATTTAGTTGCTTGTTTAGTAGTAGCATTTTTTTCTTTCAAGAATTCGGCCAAGGTTTGTCTCGCGATTTTTGCATCTTGACCCATTGGAGCATGAGATTCTGGTTTTGGTTCAGGGCCTTGAGGTTCAATAGGATGGGGGGCAATGGTAGAAAGGTCCGCTGCCTTCTCCAGAATTTTGTCAAGCTCTTGAGATAGCCACGCTTGCTCCCCTTCACCTGTAAATTCAATTGTACCTATCTTGAATCCAATTTTTGCATCGGTCATTTGGTCCCTCCCACTGCAATCTTTGTACTTCAACACAATAATACAATATTACAATCTAATCATTTTGCTTTACAAGAAAAATATTAATTTTTTTATATATTTTTCACCACCTGAGGCCAGATCTTCCCCGCCTTGCCCGGCAGGAAGTGGTTGGTGAGGGTATAGGTGAGACGGGTGGGCGCCAGGTTGTTCTCCACGATGGTGGCGCCGGACTCCTTGGCGGTGTGAGGGAGGTAACTGGCCGGGGCCACTTCCCCGGAGGTGCCGATTACCAGGAGCAGCTCGCACTCCCGGGCCAGCTCCTCGGCCTCCGCCTGAGCGGCAGGCGGGATGGCCTCGCCGAAGAAGACCACGTCGGGGCGGATGAGGCCGCCGCAAGGGCAATAAGCCGGAGGCTCCTGGAAATCCACGGACTCCCGGGGGTGCGGCGCTTTGCAAAGGTCGCAGCGGAGGCGCCAGGCGTTGCCGTGATACTCCACCACCCGCTTGCTCCCCGCGGCCTGGTGCAGATTGTCCACGTTCTGGGTGATGATACCCAGGAGAAGCCCCCGGGCCTCCAACTCCGCCAGGGCCAGATGGGCCGGATTGGGGCGGGCCTGGCTGATGAGCCCCTCCATCTCCCGGAGCATGGTCCAGACCTTGGCCGGATTGGCGCGCAAGGCCCGGATGTGGGCGTATTCATAAGGATCGAAGCGGGACCAGAGGCCGTCGGCGCTGCGGAAGTCAGGAATGCCGGATTCCACCGAGATGCCGGCGCCGGTCAAGGCCACCGCCTTCCGCCCCTGGCGCAGCAGGCCCGCCGCGAACTCCGGGGTGATCTCCTTCTGTTTGGCCTTCATGACGCTCCCCATCAATAACAGTCTTTAACCCCGGTAATGTCCGGTGTGGTTTTTGCTAATCCGCCGTGTAACCTGGGCTACCAACTCCCCATTTTTGATTAACTTCTGGAGTTCTCTTGCTTTTTCCCCTCTTCCCTCCCAGGGGAGAGGGGGTTTTGCTATTAACGACTTCAGCCTACATCGGCCGCGGCTGGCTTTATTTCGCCAATCCGCCGGCGCCGCCATCCCCTTACCCTAAGAAAAAACTCGAATCCGGGCGTCCAGGGCCAGGAGTCCGGGCCGGCCGGGAAAGACCAGCACCGGGTTGAGGTCCACCTCCTGGATTTGGGGAAACTGGGCCAATAGCTGGGACAGGTTCGCCAAGGCCCCGCTCAGGCCTTCCAGGTCTGCGGGGGGCTGGCCCCGGAAGCCGGCGAGCCCGCGGCCGATATGGGTCTCCGCCACGAGGTCCCGGGCCTGGGCCGGGCTGATGGGGGCCAGCCTCAGGGCCACGTCACCGAGGAGCTCGGTTTCCAGACCCCCGGCCCCAAAGGCCAGCACTGGCCCAAAGGTCCGGTCCCGGCGGCCTCCCAGCAGCACTTCCCGGCCGCCGGCCACCTGGGCCATGACCAGTACCTGCCAGGGCTCCTCCGGGGGCAGTCCCTCTCGAGCCAGGCCGGCCAGTTGCCGGTAGGCGGCCATTACCGTCTCTCCATCCTTAACATTCAAGAGGACGGCCCCGGCTTCAGTCTTATGCACCAGGCTGGGGGCGGCCAGTTTCAGGACCACGGGAAAACCGAGATTGACAGCGGCCGCGGCCGCTTCCTCCGGGCTGGCGGCCACTTGCCAGGGAGCCGCCGCCACTCCCACGGCCTCCATGATGGTGAGGGCCAGGGGCAGAGGTAGAAATCCCTCCCGGGTCTCTTTGGCCTCTCTTGTTTGAGCCAGCCACCTGGAAAGCTGCTCCGCAGCCGGCAAGGGGGTGGCCGCCACGACAACCTCCGGAGCGGAGGCCAGGGCCTGATCCCGGCTCAAAGCCAGGGCCCGGACTGCTTCTTCTGGGAAGTTAAACACCGGCACCCCCAGGGTTTCCCGGAAAAATTCCCCTTCCGCCAGGGTGATCAACAGGGTGATGGCCAGGGGCTTGCCGGCAGATTGAGCCAGCTCCACCATGCGCCGGGCCATTTCCCGGCCGGCTGGGATCTCAAAGTCGGCCATGGGGCCATAGTGGAGCAGGACCGCGTCCACCTCCGGGTCGCGGCAGACCTGGGCCATCACTTCGGTATAGACGTTGAAGTCGAAGACGTCCCCCAAGTCGATGGGGTTGCCGGGGCTGATGACCCCGGCCCGGGAGTGGGAGCGGATAAAATCCGCCAGCGGCGGGGCCAACGGCGGCAGGCGGAAACCGTAGCGGCGGCAGGCATAGGCACCCACCACCGCCTCACCGCCGCTGCGGGAGAAAATCACCAGGCGGTTTCCCTTAACGGGCGGCTGGCCCACCAGCTTGGCCAGGGAGAGAAACTCCGCCTGGCTGTGGAGGTGCACCATGCCGCCGTGGCGGCAGGCGGCGGCCAGCACTTCCTCATCTGTACTGAGAGAAGCGGTGTGGGATTGGGCAATGGCCGCGGTCTCCGCCCCCACGTTGGCCACCTGCAGAAAAAATGGGTTTGGTGGCCCCCCGAGCCGCCTGCAAGAGGCCCCGGCCATCCTCGATACCTTCGAGATAAAGATAGACCGCTTCAGTCCCCGGGTCCTCCAGGAAATAGGCCAGGGCCTCGTTTTCCGCCACGTCCAGCTTGTTGCCCAGGCTCAGGAATTTGTTGACCCCCATGCCTTCATTGGTCATCCAGGCCATCAGATGAGTGGCCACCCCGCCGCTCTGGGCAATGATGGAGATCCGCCCCAGCCTGGGCCGAGGCTGCAGTTGGGCGAAGGGCAAGGCCAGGCCGGTCTCCAGGTTCATGCAACCCAACCCGTTGGGGCCGATGAGCCGCATTTGGTACTTTTTTAAAAGGGCACGGACTTCCTCTTCCAAAACCCGGCCAGCCGCGCTAAGTTCAGAAAACCCGGCGGCTTCCACCACCACCCGGGAGATGCCCAGCTCTCCGCAGTCCTTAACCAGGGCCGGCACCAAACGGGCCGGGACCAGGATCACCGCCAGGTCCACCGGCTCGGGAAGCTCCCGGAGGCTCGGGAGGATGGGTAAACCAAAGGCAGAGCCGGTCCGGCGGCCCACCAGGAATATCTTCCCCTGATAATTAAACTGCAGGAGGTTGGCCACAATCCCCCGGGCCAGGTTGTCCGGGGAGTCCGATACCCCCACTACTGCCAGGTTTTTTGGATAGAAGAATTTTTTCATAGGTATACTTGGTGACCGTCCACAAAATAGTATAAAATATTCGAGGAATAAGGAACCTCAAAATCACCAATCCTGGTAAAATGGTTCTCCCCCTTGCAGCCTGCTGCGGAAATGGCTGGCGGCGCCGTAAACTGCAAATGTGCTGATAAAACTGACAAAATGGTCCGGAGAGCTGAGTGGCTTATGAGAAATGCGCCAAAGTGAGCCAGGAACTCTGGGGTGATTTGGAGGAGCGGGATTCGGCGGAGGTGACCGGCCGCACCGGGGTCATTTTCCGGGAGGGGGAGTACGAATTGCCCTTTCTGGACCGGGAGTTGCGGATCAATCCGGCCCGGCGGCAGGTGCGGGTGCTTCCGGGACTGGAAGAGGACCCGGGGTTCCGGGCCTGCCTCTTGGCCCTCACCTACCTGCTGCATCTGGTCCCCTCGGGCTTGGGGCCTCCCATCGGCCCCCTGGAATTGCCGGGAGGGGCCACCTTTTTTCGGGGCCATCACGTGCTTCCCAACGCACCCTGGAAGCCAGGTTCGGCCTGGATCTGGCCAGTTTCCTGGCCGCCGGCCGGAAGCTAGGGGCGGAAGTTCAGCCGGCCGGGGACGCGGCCCTGGCCCTGCGGGTCTTTCCAGGGCTGCCGGTGGCAGTGATCCTGTGGCAGGCGGATGAGGAGTTTCCGGCCCGGGTCTCCTTCACCCTGCCGGCTCACCTGGACCGCTTCTGGTTCCTGGATGCGGTCTGGAGCATGCTTTCCCTGGTGGCCCAGGAACTCCTTAAGGCCGGGGAGCCATGACCCCCGGCCCGCGCAGCAGGCGCGCCGGCTGCGAAGCCATTGAAATTACGGGAGTAGTTTTTGGCTGTGGAAAGCTCCAACGTAAAAGAGCATTTAGTCTCTTTGGTCTCGAATATCAGGCTTTAAATAAATAAGGTTTTGCACTCCGGAATTGAGGCGGGGTCTAATTAAATTTCCTGGAATGGATGGGATATGGCTCACTTATACAAAAAAGTTAAGAAAGGGCGTGAATATTACTATATCAGGGAGAACCAGCGGGTCAAAGGCAAGTCCACCACCGTGAACCAGGTCTATCTGGGCACCGCGGACAAGGTCGAAACCCTCTTGGGCCGCGGGGGGATTTCTCCCAAGGAGTTCGGGTCGGTCTTTGTCATCAATGAGTTGGACAAGGACCTGGATCTGGCGGGAATAGTCAATGAAATTCTGCCTCCCAAGAAGCGCACCAAGGGTCCTTCTCTTGGAGATATGGTCTTTTACGCCGCCTTGAACCGGGCCATCGCCCCCACCAGTAAGCGGCAACTGGCAGCCTGGTATGAGACCACCGACATTCAACGCATCCGGCCCCTGCGCCTGGAGTCCCTAAATTCCCAGAATTTCTGGAACCACTGGGATCGCATCAATGACTCGGACCTGGAACGGATCGCGGTCACCTTTTTTAAGAAGGTGAACTCCCTCTGGGCCAACGGGGAAAGACGGTTATTGATCGAAGCCGCCAGATTGCCCGCTACTCCCAAGTCTCCGCTGTTGGCTGAGGCGTGGCCGGACGAGGAGTTTGTCGGGCAACCCCAGCAACCGGGCAGCGGTTTGGCCCTGGTGAGCGCCTGGCCGCAGCGGGTGCCCTTGTCGTATCAAATCTTTTCCGGGAACCTCTCGGAAGGAACGTTCTTCGACCGCGGCCTGGATGGGCTGTTGGCCCGGGTGGCGCATCTGGGGGTGCCGGTTAAGGACGTCACCTTACTATTCCACCGCGGGATAGACTCCGAGGCCCTGGTCAGCCGTCTCAACGGCCAGGAAGGGCTGCACTTCATCGCCTCCTGCCCTCCCGAGGCGGCTCCGGAATTAACCAAGATCTCCATGAAGGAGTTTTCCCCCCTCCCTGGACTGGCCCAGGGGCTCCACCCAACTTTGGGAGATGACGACGGACAGGCGCTTTTTTATGAAACCCGGGCGGACTTCTGGGGACGCTCCCGCCGGGTGTTCGTCACCTTCGACCCCGAGGCCTTCCAAAAGAGCTACTGGGACCTTGGCAAAAAGGTCCGAAGGGTGCGCAGGGAGATGGCGGCCCTGGAGCAAGGCTGCATGCAGGCAGAGTCAGGGAAAGAGGTGCCCCAGGCCCTCAAAGACCGCCTGACTCAGTTGTGCCAGCGGCTGCAAATCAGCCCCAGCCTCTTTAAGTGGGTCCGGGAGAAGGGGCGCTCCCACCCGGTCCTGGAGCTCGACCACTGCCAGATGGCCGACAGCGTGCGTAATTTCGGGAAACAGATCTACATCACCGACCGGGAAGATTGGGCCCCGGCGGAAATATTTGAAGCCTGCAGCAGCAGGTGGGTCCAAGAGGCCCAAAGCCCGGGGGGCAAAATCAACGGCCTCAGGGCCGCCAACGGGGGCGAGCCCCTGAGCGCCATGCCGGTGGCCCCCAGGCCCTTTTACCATTGGACCGGCTCCAAAATCCGGGTGCACCTGTTTGTCTGCGTGGCGGCCATGACCTACCTGGCCCTACTGTGCCAGCGGCTCAGTGCCCAGGGCTTCCACCTCGCTCCCCGGGAGGCCGTGGAGGAGTTGAGGTCCCTAAGGACCGCCATCTTTAAGGAAAAAGAGGATGGCAAGCTCAAAAGGATGGTGGAGCCGGTCAGCAACAGGCAGTCCGCCATCTTAAGAGCCATGGGCTATCAGGTCAAGGACGGCGACATCCTGCCTCTGTAAGGCCCACCAGGTGGTTATCTGTTTTCTGGGAAGGGCGGAACAAAGTCAAAGGTCCCAAGGTAGAGACAGATAATAGGAAACCGAAAACTGTCTTTTTCCCCGCTCAAATAGGCGGGGTAATGGTGACCAGCAGCCGCAAGTCAGTCCCGGCCCTGATCCCGTGGGGTTCGGCGATCTCGGAAATCAGCACGTCTCCTTGGGTGGCCGGCAGTATGGCGCCGTCTTTCCCGAGGAACTCCCCCTTGCCCTCCAAGACTACCAAACTCACCTGTCCCTCGATGTCGTGGGCATGGACCGGGAGTTCCTGGCCAGCTTTGAAATTGAAGTTAAGGATCTTGAAATAGGGAGAGTCGTGTACCAGCAGCTTTTTCATGCCTGTTTCCGAGAAATCATTGGCCTCAATCACATTGACCTTTTTCATCGAGGTTGCCTCCGCCTTCATCTTTTTGGCTCAGCCTTCTAATAAACCTTAATTAGTACCCTAAGCAAAAGCAATCCTTGACCCAAGCCCAGGTTTCTGCCGAAGCGGCCACGGGAAACAGGACCGGCGTACCATCCCAGGATTATTTTTTGCGTAGGGGGCCTTTCTCGTTTAACCTGGCAATGGCGCCTCCCCTGGTGGTGGGGTGGGAAATAGGAACCACCGGGACACCAAGGTGCAGAAAAAGAATATGGGCGCCGTCCTCCGGTTGGTGGGACTCTATAATCTCGTTCTCAGGTTGCAGTTGGGAACACCATAGCGGAGCATTGCTAAAAAGACGGGAGGGGGCTAAAATAGAGGCCAAGCCGGCATAGCTCAGTGGTAGAGCAGCTGATTCGTAATCAGCAGGCCCGGGGTTCGACCCCCCGTGCCGGCTCCAATGAAAACAAGGGGTTAGCTGATGAGGCTAACCCCATTATTGTTTCGGGCTAACATCTGGGCTAACAAAATTGCGGGCGCTGGGAGCCTGAAACAGAAAAGGGCCGACAGATAATAAAGGTATCCGCCCCTTCCATGGCCTCGCTTCCCAGTCATACGGCCCGGAGGGTTGGGATGGGCGCCAGGCAGGCACAAGTAGCCCTCCTTCCTACCCCTGGCGTCTCGACGTGGCCACGCCGGCCGGACCCAGGGCAGAGCAGTCGGACCCGAGCATGGCGCCGTACATTCTTTCTTGTGGCAGCCGCTCGCCGCTGCCCTCGCTTCGGCCCTCGGTTAGCCGGCCGCCGCCGCCTCGCCGACACGTCATGCCCATAACCACAGCCGCCCCATCCTCTGAGGATTTTTCGGCCCTGGGTTGCAAACCCAGGGACGGGACTCCTACCCCCCCTGTGCTTGAATGTCCCCCACGGACAAAATTCTCAAAATCTATCGAGGGAAATTAGCAGCAGCCCCCCCCTGGTATAGGGCCGGCCCAAAAATTTTATAAGCAAAATATAGCCGGCTGGCGGGGCCTTCCTGCGGGCGATTTAAGCATTTCACAGGCCCCCCTGACCTTTCCTTGGATGTTCCCCTTGCGGGCCGTGGTGGGTCTGTGAGCGGTCCTCAGTACCGTAGATTTATCTTCTCAGAGGGAAGGCTGAGGAGGTTTCGGCGAGTGCCGGTACTCTCAGCGGCCAGGGTTGGCTATGAGAAGGGTGACGGCACCTGTGCCGATTTCTTAATGCCTGCCATTTCTGGTGCCAGCACTGTCCTGTCCCGCACCTATGGCTTTGGTCTGAATCCGGAAACCTTGGGTCAGGACTCCCTCTCCCCGGGTAAATATGATCGCCCCAGAGATTTTTCAATTTTTCGAGAAGATTAGTAACCTGAATTCCATTTTAAAAGGCTTTCCGATATTCGAACCATATGGAAAGATTCGCGGAAGGGCGTATAGTGGCAAGTAACACGCTATCCATCAATTCCTCAACTTTCCCTTTATCGCACCATTATCGGGCGGTGTTGGCCTGGGGATCTTAGGCTCTGCAGTAGTGAGGTATCTTGGTTCTATGGCAATGATATTCCAACCTCCGAAGAGGCTTAGGCCTTTTTCGTAAAACTCGAGAGGCTCCTTTCTCAAGAACTGCAATTTCCATCATAGCCACCTCCCTAAAAATTTTGCAAAGCTGCGCCGATTTTGGGAAATTTTAGCCTTTTAACAAGAAAAGGCCGAATATTCCCCCAAACAAAGAATGGAGGAAAGGAACAGTCTTCTCCTCCAATCTCCTGGCTAACGGATCTATCGGGAAGGAGAATAGTATGCCCAAAATTTGTTTGAAAGATAGCCATTCCTGGTGCCTGCTGCTGATAATTCTTACCATGCTGATGCAACTTTCTGGGACCGCGGCGGCCCAACAGTTTGGTTTTCCTGGTGGTGGCAGAAGGCATAGAAGCTCGGAATCCCAGGATCGCCAGGAATACAATACTCAGACAGTGACCACGGTGAAGGGGCAGGTGGAAAGCCTAGGAAGTTATGGCATGACAGGATGGCGGGCCGCCCCGGGGATGCAGTCCCAGGGATTGGTTCTTAAAACCGATAAAGGCAATATTATAGTTCATTTAGGGCCACCCTGGTATGTAAGGAAGCAGGGCTTTGATTTAAAACAAGGAGACTCCCTGGAAGTGACCGGCTCCCAAGTTACCAAAGACGGCCAGACCTTGCTTCTCGCTGCCCAAGCCAAAAAGGATGGGCAGACCTTGAAAGTGCGGGATGAGCAAGGTGTGCCGCTCTGGCAGGGGGAGGATCATGGCGGGCGAGGTGCTGGAGGTGGGGGCTGGGGAGGAATGGGCTCTGGTGGGAGGGGTCATGGCGGCGGAGGCCAAAGCAATTGGTAGCCAAAAGCCAGGAGGCTTACCAAGATCAATGCTATTTTTGAAAACCTCATCAGCGATTCCTCTAACCTCTAACCTGATCCAGGTTCCTTCCGGGAGCCTGGGCCTCGTGGCCTGGAAGATGGATACAAAAATTAAAATCTTGATTCTGGCTCTTCTGGCCCTGCTCATCGGGGCCTGTGCCACCGGCCCCAGCAAGAAGGCCCAGCAGTTAGAAGAAGATTGGAAGGGCAAAAACTTTAACGACCTAATTGCTTCCAAGGGACCGCCCGACGAAAAAATGGACGACGGCCAGGGCGGTAAAATTTTCATATATTCGTCATCTGAGTTATCCCCTGATTCGGGTATCAGCGGAGGCATGGGTCGACATAGCGGCGGTGGTTCTTCTCGAGGTGGAGGGTCTGGTGGCGGTGGTTCTTCCCGGGGTGGGCAGGTATCTCATATCAGTAACGAGATGTTTTGGATAAATCCCGATGGATTTATTTATCGCACTGCCTATCAGCGGACTGGCCCTTAATTTAAAGATTCGCATTTTTATTGCTTAATTAATGCAACTGGAAGCGCTTCCCAGGCAACTGGAGGGCTTGGCGCGGAGGCTGGCTTCATTCTCCATTGAGAGGGGTAAGCAGCGTATATCTGCTAAATTAAAAACTTATCACCGAGCCAAAAACCTTCCATATCTAGAGGATATCCAGCCTTCTTGGGTTGAAGGTTTCCTGCCATTCCCACCGGTAACCTGGCGTTTTCTTGTCACCGATATCTGAAATCATCCTCTCCCAGATGCGCCCGCAATATATGCAGACCATATCCGCAACTATTTGGATTTTTTGAGAAGATTCTGTTTTGGCAAGTTAGCCGCTATATTCACTTCTCTTTTCCTACCAGCCTGACCAATCTCAGGAAATCGGTGACCTACACCCTTGCCCGCCGGGATTGGGATGATTATCTAATTTTAATCTCACAGAATTTTCACCCGAAACGACCCTTGGAATTTGATACCAATTAAGAATAAGGGTTAAATATGGCTCTGATTCATTATCTACCGGATAAAATAGAATTTGAAGCGAACGAAGGTGAGACTATTTTGATGGCAGCGCTCCGAGCCGGCATAGCGCATGCCCACCTCTGTGGCGGAAGTGCACGGTGCTCCACCTGCCGGGTCATTATCATCGAGGGTTTAGAGAATTGTACGCCCCGTAATGACGAAGAACAAGTCATTGCTGATATGTTACGGTTTGACCCGAGGGTTCGCCTCGCTTGCCAGACAGTCGTCACTGGAAATGTAAAACTTCGACGACTGGTAACCGATATTCTTGAAGATGTGGAATTAACCAGCCTCTACATTGAGGGAGTTGAGCCTTGTTCCATCGGGGTCGAGAAGTATATCGTGATCCTTTTTTCAGATATCCGAGGATTCACCCCATTTGCCGAAAACCTGCTTCCTTACGATGTCATTCATACCCTGAACCTGTACTTCCAAAAAGTCGGTGAAGTGATTGGCCGCCATGGTGGGGTTATAAACAATTACATGGGTGATGGTTTCATGGCGCTCTTTGAAGCTGATGACCCGAATGAGGGCACCTTACGGGCTGTCAAAGCCGGACTGGAGCTGATCGACGCAGTCCAGGAGCTTAAGCCTTACCTCGAGGAACTCTATAATAAGAGTTTTAAGATCCGGGTAGGTCTACACTACGGACAGGTGGTGGCGGGCAAGCTCGGGTCGCCAGGTAATAAAAGGATGACGGTCATCGGTGATACGGTGAACCTCGCCAGCCGCATAGAGGCCGCAAACAAGCAAGCCGGCACCCAATTCCTGATCTCCGAAGATACCTATGCTCTGGTGAAGGCGCAGGTTAAGGTAGGCCAATGTGTCCGTCTTACCCTTCCCGGTAAAAGTGGTGAATACAATCTTTATGAAGTTGTCGGCTTAATTAACTTGAACTCCTGAATCAAAAAGAGAAAGCTCAAGATCACTGCTATATCTCCGCAGTTCCCCAACCGGCTTGGTAAGTGCTGATATGCGCATCATAGCTGCCCCCTCACCAGCCAATTTTCCGGAGGCGGATGGAAGCCGGCGTTACTTCCACCAATTCATCCTGGTTGATAAACTCCATGGCCTGTTCCAGGCTGAACTGTCTGGCGGGGACGAGCCGCAAGGCCTCATCGGAGCCTGAGGCCCGCATATTGGTGAGCTTTTTCTCCTTGGTGATGTTCACCGGCATATCTTCGGACCGGGTATTCTCCCCGATAATCAGGCCCTTATACACCGGATCTCCGGGCTTCACGAAGATAGTCCCCCGGGGCTGCAGGTGAAAGATGGCATAGGCCACCGCCTTCCCGGGCCGGTCGGCCACCAGGACCCCGTTGGGCCGGCCGCTGATCTCGCCCATGACCGGAGTGAAGCCCTCCAGGATGGTGTTCAAAAGGCCGGTGCCCCGGGTATCGTTCAAAAACTGGCCGCGAAAGCCGATCAGACCCCGGGAAGGGATGGAAAACTCCAGGCGCACCCGGCCGTAGCCGTGATTGATCATCTTAACCATCCGTCCGCAGCGGGCGCTCATCTGTTCGGTGACAATCCCGATAAACTCCTCGGGGATGTCCACCACGGCCAGTTCCACCGGCTCTGACAGCACTCCGTCCCGCTCGCGGGTAATCACCCTGGGTTTGGACAGGGAGAGCTCAAACCCCTCCCGGCGCATCATCTCGATGAGCACTGCCAGTTGGAGCTCCCCTCGGGCGCTCACCTTGAAGGCGTCCCGGGTTTCCGCCGGCGCCACTCGGATGCTCACGTTGTAAAGGATTTCCTTATCGAGGCGCTCCTTGAGGTGGCGGGAAGTGAGCAGCTTTCCTTCCCGGCCGGCCAAAGGAGAGGTATTCACGGAGAAGACCATGGAGATGGTCGGCTCTTCCACCTTGATGGGGGGCAGCGGCCGCGGGTCCTCGGGATCGCCCAGGGTGTCGCCGATGAAGGCCTGCGGCACCCCGGCCACCGCGGCGATATCCCCGGCCTCAACCGCCTCCGGCTCCAGCCGGTCCAGACCCTCAAAACTGTAAAGCACAGTGAGACGGGCTTTACCAGCGAGGTCCCCCTGTTTCAAAAGAGCCACGTCCTGGCCGCGGCGTAGCGTGCCGCTCACCAGTTTACCCACGGCGATCAGACCCACATAATCGCTGTAATCGAGGCTGGTGACCAGAAATTGCAACGGAAACAACGGATCAAAGGTCGGGGCGGGGATGGCGGAGAGAATGGCGTCAAACAGCGGCGCCAGGTCCCGGCCCGCCCCCTCGGGGTCGGTAAGGGCAATGCCGACCTTGGCGTTGGTATAGAGCACCGGGAAATCGAGTTGCTCTTCGGTGGCGTCGAGGTCGATGAACAGATCGTAGATCTCGTCCAGAACCTCCTTGACGCGCCGGTCGGGGCGATCGATCTTGTTGATGACCACGATTACCGGCAGGGCCTTCTCCAGGGCCTTTCCCAGGACAAACCTGGTTTGGGGCAGCGGGCCTTCGGTGGCGTCCACCAGCAGCAAGACCCCTTCCACCATATTCAGGGTGCGTTCCACCTCACCTCCGAAATCGGCGTGGCCCGGGGTGTCCACGATATTGATCTTCACCCCTTTATAGGTGATGGCCATGTTCTTGGCCATGATAGTGATACCCTTTTCCCGCTCCAGGTCCAGGCTGTCCAGGACCCGCTCCGCCACCAGCTCGTTTTCTCGAAAGATGCCGCTTTGCCAGAGCATGGCATCCGCCAGGGTGGTTTTTCCGTGGTCGACGTGGGCGATGATGGCCAGATTTCGCAAATTTTCACGAATACGCATGCATATCTCCGGATGGAACAAAAAGTTCAAGGTTCAAGGTTCAGATTAATCCGGCCAAGGAGCGGATTTTTGGTTACAGGATCGCCCGGGAGTCTAGAGAGACCTTCCTCTCATCTCGTCAAGGAGGCTTAATCTTTAATATTACCGGAAAATTGAGAAAATTGCTGCAACGGGCTGTCCGGGAACCATGGTTTTACCCCAGGCGAATTGGCCCCGTTGGCCTTCCCTCTCAAGGTATCCCCTTAAAACTCTCATCATGATCTTTTTTTTGGCGCTTAAGGGGTTGACAAAGGAAAACCGGGGGGCTAATCTCCCAAAAGGATTCAAATTTAAGAGAGGAGATTCGTCGCTTCATATGGACGATCCTGGCGGTAGTAGCGCAATAAGACTGGTCAGCAGCGCAGGTCATGGCGATCTGGCGCTCCGGACAGTCCTCTTGGGGATGCCTATAAGGTAAGCAGGCGCCAGGGCGCCTGACCTTCCCTCTATGCCCCCGTGCAGGCCTGCCCGGGGGTTTCTTTTTCCTGCCACAGGAAAACCCTGCCAGAACCGCTCTTTCCCATGGCGTGAGCTGCGTCCTTTCCCTCAATTTCGGTAAAGGAGGTGATTGCCATGAATGGAGTAGCTTCCACCTATGTTCACGCTTTGGAAGGGAGACTGCGGATCAAGCTTCCCGAGATTAAAAGGGCGGCCTTGAAGGCCCGGGAAGTTGAGCGCCATCTCCGTGAGCTTGCCGGGGTGGAATCCGCTTCCGCCAATCCCACCACCGGGAACGTGCTGATCCTTTACAACCCTCAAGCCATTGAACAGGAAGAGCTTATTTTCTTCCTGATGCAGATGGGATATCTGTCTCCAGCCAGGGAAGGGAGCGAGAGGGCCGATTCTCCTTCAGCCCTGGAAAGAACGGCTGCCACCGTGGCCGCCACCATCATGGAGGTCGCCTTCACTCAGTTAATCGGCGCCTTGATCTAAAGTGGGGTGCATCGGGAAGCGGCCTTGGTTTGTGTTGGCCCTGGAGGAGGTGAGGCAGGTAAATAGAGGAGTTGCATCAATATCGAAAAACCACTGACAGAGATAGGGGGATTTAAAGATAACGTCTTAACTATTAACAATATATTTACTGATTAATAATGAGGCGCACATAACTATCAGCCATAATGTCAGCGGCGAAGTTGTGACTTGTTACCGGATTGAGTGAGCGGTTAATATCTCAATCCATTCACCTGACCTAATTCCCGGAGAGTAACCATGTTTTGGCTCAGCAAGGCTATCCATCTCACGAATCGCTTCCGGCGGAGATTGCTCATTTTCCTGGCGGTGCTGGGACCCGGCATCATCGTGATGGTGGCGGATAACGACGCCGGCGGCATCGCCACCTATGCGGTGACCGGCTCTAAATACGGGTTCTCTCTGCTCTGGCTATTCATCTTGCTGCTCCCTATGGCATACTATGTCCAGGAAATGACGGTACGCCTGGGATCAGTGACCAAACGGGGACATGCCGAGGCTATCTTTGACGGCTTCGGCCCCTTTTGGGGCTGGTTTTCCCTCGGCGACCTGGCCCTGGTTAACTGGTTGACCCTCATCACCGAATATATCGGCATGACTGAAGCTATGGCCATGTTCGGCATCCCCCGCTGGATCACTTTCATCGGGGTGACCCTTATCCTTTTTGGCGTGGTCATCTCGGGAAAATATTGGACCTTCGAAAAGGTCACCCTGTTTTTCTGTCTCTTTAACCTGGTCTATATCCCCGCGGCCTTCTGGGGGATGAGCGTCTCTTACTCTCCGGGATGGGGGAAGGCCATGGAAGGATTCATACCCCAGCTCCCCGGCGGCCTCACCGGCGACATGATCTTTATCCTCATGGCGAACATCGGCACGACCATCGCGCCCTGGATGATCTTTTTTCAGCAGAGTGCGGTGGTGGATAAGGGCATGGATGTTCATGATATCCCCTACGGCCAGCTTGAGACGTTCCTCGGTTCCATTTCCACCAATGTGGTGGCGGTTTTCATCATTCTGACCACCGGAGCGGTGCTCTTTTATCATCATCCACCCATCACCGTGGAAGACGTCAAACAGACCGCCGAAGCCCTGATGCCCCTGATGCCGCATGGGCAGGGAGGCTGGGCCCGGAAACTCTACGCCATCGGCCTTTTTGACGCCGGCTTCCTCGGGGCCCTGTGCATCTCCCTGTCGTCTTCCTGGGCTGTGGGGGAGGTTTTCGGCTGGGCCCACTCCTTGAACGCTCGTGTCAAGGATGCTATCTGGTTTTATCTAATTTATCTGGGGATGCTTGCCACTGCGGGTGCGGTGGTGTTGATTCCGGGAGCCCCTCTGATCACTATCACCATGTTCGTGCAGGTCATCGCGGTTACTGTGCTGCCGGCAGCCTTAATATTCTTGTTGTTGCTGTTAAACGACAGGGCCACCATGGGCGACCACGTGAATACGCGGCTGCAAAATATTATGAACTGGTCTATTGTCATCATTGTCTGTGCCGGCTCCACCCTTTTGGGAATCCAAACGATGTTCCCTAGCTGGTTTGGAGGGTCGTAATGATAAGCGCTGAAAAGCAGGTTTCCTGTCCGGAGGCGTATGCGGGGAACGGCCCCTTCCGGATGTTCTTTTTTTCGGAACTGGCCAAACGGCGGGTTTGCGCCAGGAACATTAAAAATCGTTTGGGGAAGCTAACCGATCTGGTTTTTGCCATGGCTGAGCCTTACCCCGAGGCCGCCGGCCTTTATCTGGAGCATGGGTGGAATCAGCCGACGGAATTTATCCCCTGGGATAAAGTGATCAAGATCGATGACGACGCCATCTTCGTGGAGCCGCCGGAGGGCGACAAGTACCCGCCTTTTGCCGACCAACCGGGCTGGATACTTATAGATAAGCATCTGATGGGACGCACCATCGTGGACCTGGATGGCCGGCGCATTGAAGTGGTTAACGACGTTTCCCTGGTAGAGGCCCGCTGCAAGCTTCTTCTGGTGGATGTCGACGTCTCTTTTAACGGGTTTTGGCGCCGCTGGGGATTGGGCCGGTTGCACTTGGCCAAGAGCCGTTTAATCCGCTGGAAGTACGTACAACCCCTATCCCTGGAAGATGCGGTGAGCACCGACAAGGTCGCTCTCTCCATAACCCGCCAGCATTTGGTCGAATTGCCCAGCGAGGACCTGGCAGATGTCTTAGAAGAACTTTCCCGCCATGAACAGGAAGCGGTCTTTTCGGCTCTCGATTCAGAGAAGGCCGCGGACACCTTACTGGAGGCGGAACCCCGGGCCCAGCGGCAAATCATCACCCATCTGCGCGAGGAACGTGCCAAGTCCATCTTCTCGGAAATGACGGTGCCGCAGCTGGCCAATATCTTCTCCATCCTGCCTCACGACGATGTGCAGGACCTGGTAAAGGTGCTTGAACCGGAAACCGCGCAGCGGGTGCAAGCCATTCTCTCGGAGCAGGAAACTAGAGCCAAAAATCTCATGTCCCCCGATTTTTGGGCCAAACCCCCCGAGGCCAAGGCGGGAGAGGTGGTGGAGGAAATTAGGCGCTCAGGAAACGAACCGCACCAGATATCTTATATTTTTGTAGTGGACCAGGATAAGACCCTTTTGGGGGTGGTAGACTTGCGGGAATTGGTCGTCACCGGGGGAGAGAAGAGTTTACAGGAGATCATGGCCTCCCCGGTGGTCACTGCCGAAGAGGGTGACTTGCGGGAAGACGTGGCTCAGATCTTTGCCAAATACCACTTTCGGATGCTCCCGGTAGTCGATGGTGCGGACCATATCCTCGGAGTCATCTATTATCAGGACATCATGAAGGATTTGTTAATCCACGTAGCTTAAGGAGGGGAAAATGCCTCGGGTACAAATGACTCGCATGACTAAGGTGGCCCTATATTTCTTAAGGGGCTACTTAATATTCTTGGTAATCCTGGTTTTGGTGAGATTTTTAAAGGGTTTTGGTTGAAGATTAAATTTTCCGGTGGAGAACGGTGAGATCATGTTTTAATTATTAACCATATTTTAACTGCTTTTCGCCCCGCCGCCTTCAGAAGAAAGGGGCGGCCTTCAACAGCCGCCCCTTAACAAAGAAAGGATCATCCCGGGATGAGGGCCCAAAGCCGCCTAAAAGGAATAGGTGGCGCTGATCATGGGGGTGTATTTCTTAACCCCGTTTTTGCCGGCCAGATCAAGAGAGGAGCCGGCTTCGAAGGACAATTTATCGGTGGCCAGGAATTCGAGCCCCGGCATAATCCCTATATAGGTCTCGGGTGTCTGATACCCTTGAGGGGTATAGATGTTATCCCAGGTCCAGTTGCTGTACATTTCCAGCAGGGCGACAAATTTGGCGCTGATGGGATATTCCGCCGCCAGGTTGAAGGTTATTGATTCCCGGGAAACGACATCATTTGGAGAATTGTTCTGAAAAGCGTTGATCGGGCTGTTGATCCAGATGTTGCTATAGAGCAGGAAGGGCTTCACCCATTTAAACATGTTGACGCCGGTAGTGACGGTCAGCGCCCCGGTGCCGATGGCATCCACGCCCAGGAGGTTGGGGTTGAGGTGGGAGGCATGCCCGAGGGGAATGGTGTCAAACCCCGCCACGACGCTCACCGCCGGCATGATGTCGCCTTCCTCCAGCAGGTTGTATTTGCCCATCAGGGTCAGGTCGCCGGGACCGGCATAACTGGCTGAGTGGTTGCCGTTGGGCCCGGGAACGGTCACATCATTGCCCCAGTAGGAGATAAAGGGGGCAATCAGATAGACTTCCACATTCTTGGCGGGGCCATAGGTGACCTTCACCGGCATATAGTAGGTGTAAAAATTACCCCCGATGTTCGACGTCCGCCAGTTGGAGTTGAAGGTCCCCGGGTAGAAGGACAAGGCCGAGAGCACCGAGACGCTGGCATGGCCGGTGTCGATGGGGATGGTGGTGTCGGTGATCATGGGGCCGCCGGTGGAGGGAGCCGTCTCTTTTTTCTCCTCGGGTGCGGCGCCCCCTGCGGGGGCTGCCGCCGCGACCTCCGGGGCGGCGGTTTGCGCCAGGGCCGGTACCGCGGCCAGGCCTCCCAGGCCTCCCAGAAAAATTAATAAAGCCAGGCAGATCAGGACCTTTCCCTTGATGCCGTAACCCTTAAGCTGATGTCTAATCATCCAAGTTTCCCCCTATGCGTTTGATGCTCGTTGACGGTTAACAATCATGGCGCCCGGTTGACTAAGGCGAAGCTTCGGGGCCTTCACTTTTTTGTCAGTTTGCTGCCCAGGCGCCGGTGAGTCAACGGGAGAGTCCAATTGCCAAAATCGGGCGGAGGAGCCCCCTCCCCCGCCCCTCGGGTTAAACCGCGGCGTCGCCGGTCTCCCCGGTGCGGATGCGGATGACCTCCGCCACCGGGTAGACGAAGATCTTGCCGTCCCCGATCCGGCCGGTGCGGGCGTTGGCCACGATCGTCTCCACCACCGTTTGGGCCTTTTCATCCGGGGTGACTACCTCAATTTTCACCTTGGGGAGGAAATCGACCTGGTATTCCAACCCCCGGTAAACCTCCCGGATGCCCTTTTGCACCCCGAAGCCCTTGACCTCAACCACCGTCATACCTTTCACGTTGATGGCGTGCAGGGCCTCCTTCACCGCTTCCAATTTGAAAGGCTGAATTATCGCCTCTACCTTTTTCATACGCTTCTCCTATACCTTTGCAGAAGTCCGCAATTTTTTGAATCATGGGACTTTTGGGAAAGTCCGGGCCATTATCCAGCGCTGGTGCCAACGCTGGTGACAGGAACTCGCCGGGGTGAACCCTACTCGGCCTGCCGCCTCCAGGGTTAGGCAGGCAGGCCGAGCACGTCCTGTCATCATTCCGCGGTTACGACGCTTTCAGGGTAGCAAGGCATACCGAATTCCGGTACGTCGAGGCCTTCCTTCTCCACCTCTGCATTAACGCGCAGCGGGAAGAAAGCATTTACGATTTTGAATACCACGTAGGTAAACCCGAAGGCATATACCGCCATGAGCGTGGCCCCGCCGATCTGAGTGAAGAACTGCGTAACGTCCCCATGAAGCAGGCCGGTTACCCCCTGGCCGGCCGTCCCGAGGTAGGTCGTGGCGCCGACACCGTTCCAGCCCGCGCCGTACGTGCCATCGGCGAAGATCCCGACACAGACCCCACCCAGCCAGCCGCAATAGCCATGCACGGAGATGGCCCCGCAGGGGTCGTCAACCTTGATCACCCGTTCGTTAAAGAGAACCCCCAGACAGACGACCACGCCGGCCAGAATGCCGATAATAATGGCTGAGTTGGGGCTAACAAACGCGCAAGGGGCGGTGATGGCCACCAGACCCGCGAGCATGCCGTTGCACGCCATCGAGATGTCGGGTTTACCGAAAAGGAAGTACCAGAGGATCAATGCCGTCGCCGAAGCCGAACAAGCGGAGAGGTTCGTGTTTATTGCAATCACCGAGATGCGCAAGTCCGTGCCGGCCAGAGTGGAGCCCGGGTTAAAACCCATCCAGCCGAACAGGAGGATGAAGGTGCCGATCACCACAAAGGCCAGGTTATGAGCTGGAAAGGCTCTCGGCTTGCCGTCCGCACCGTACTTGCCGAGGCGGGGGCCCAGGATGATAGCCAACGCCATGGCGCAGAAGCCGCCCATGCCGTGGACGACGGTCGAGCCCGCAAAATCTACGTAGCCGTGGGCCCAGTGCAAGGTGTTTCCCAACTGAGAGAGCCAGCCGCCGCCCCAGACCCAACATCCGAACATGGGGTATAAGAGGGCGCCCATGAAGATCTCGCAGAGGACGAATCCCCAGAAAGTGATCCGCTCACAGATGGCGCCCACGATGATATATCCGGCCGTCTCCATGAATACGACTTCAAAGAGCGTGAGGCAATTGCTGCCAGCGTCGTAGGCCGGGCCGCTCAAGAAAAAGCCTTTGCCGCCCAAAAAGCCCCAGAGGCCGCTTCCTAAGAGGAAGTGGTCCAAGGTTGGCGTCCCTCCAAGATTCGTCGGCGCCGCATTCACTGCACAGGCGCCATACTGGAAGGCGAAGCCGCACGCATAGTACGCCAAAAAGGCGAAGACATAAGCGGCGAAGTTAAGCATCATCAGATGGCCGGCGTTCTTCCTGCGCACCAACCCGCAGGTCAGAAGGGCGAAGCCTGCTTGCATGAAGAGCACCAGGTACCCTGTAAGGAGGGTCCAGCTGAAGTTGATCGCCACATGGTTGTGCCCAACATCGTTGGCGAGCTTGACCGCTAAAGGCTCTTTGGCTGCCTGGTCCTTGTATGCGTCGAAATCCTTTTTTAGTGCTGGATAGTCAGGAGCTTTGGTGTCGGTCGGCTCAGGAACGACAAAAGCATTACCGGCCGCGTCGAGAGCATTATCCTTATTCCCAGTGGCAATTCCCGCGGGGTCAGGCTTGGGCGGCTCCGGAGTTTGAGCCACGGGCGCAGCCGCGGGCGCCGCCGGGGGCGCGACCGCTTCATCCGCCGCGGCCGCCAGCAGCGGCGAGGCCAGGGACACCATGATGAAAACCAGCAGACAAAGGGTGAATCGTTTCGATAGCACTTGATTATTCCTCCCTCAAGAAAAGGTTTTAACTAAAAATGAACAGGGCGCCTTTCACCTGAGGGAAGGGTAAGCAATTGTTGTGCCATACTATATTTATAGTAATATCAATAGGTTATGCTGAAGGGACTTCAAACATAGTGTACAATTATGTATATTATTAATTTTTGATTTACCTTTTATGTCATATTGTGCCGTTTTAGGTTTTGTAACTATCTAATTTTATCAATTGATAATGCCAGTTATGGTATACAATTTTGGATGGTTATATTTGCGGATTTGACAAAAAAGGAGGCGGCTCGCCTCCAGGGTGAGCCGCCCCCTTGCCTGAACTCGTCGATTCCGGGACCGCCGCCCGCTTAAACCGCGTTTTCCCCGGTCTCTCCGGTGCGGATACGGATAACCTCCATCACCGGGTAGACAAAGATCTTGCCGTCCCCGATGCGGCCGGTGCGGGCTTCCCTGATGATCGTGTCCACCATGGCCTGCGCCTTCTCATCCGGCGCCACCACCTCGACCTTCACCTTGGGGATAAAATCGACCTGGTATTCCAGTCCCCGGTAGACTTCCCGGATGCCCTTTTGCACTCCGAATCCCTTGACTTCGGTGACGGTCATGCCCTGGACGCCGAGGGCGTGCAAGGCCTCCTTTACCGGCTCCAGCTTGAAAGGCTGAATGATGGCCTCGATCTTCTTCATTTTTCCTCCTTAATTACAGATTGTAGGCCGTTTCCTGATGTTCCCCGAGGTCCAGACCCCTAACTTCTTCATCATCACTGACCCGCAGGCCCATGGTGGCATCCAGGATTTTAAAGAGGATGAAGCTGACCACGAAGGAATAGACCAGCGTAGTCGCCACCGCCACGAACTGGATACCCAATTGCCCGGGATTGCCGAAGAACAGCCCGTTGGCCCCGGCGTCGTTTACCAGCTTCGAGGCGAACAGTCCGGTCGCCAGGGCGCCCACGATCCCTCCGACGCAGTGCACCCCCACCACGTCCAGGGAATCGTCATAGCCCAGTTTCGGTTTGGCCAGCACCGCCAGGTAGCAAATGACCCCGGCCAGGATGCCGATGATGATGGCGGACATGGGACCGACGAAGCCGGCGGCGGGGGTGATGGCCACCAGGCCGGCCACCGCCCCGGAAGCTGCGCCCAGGGTGGTGGACTTGCCCCGGTGAATCCATTCCGCCCCGACCCAGGACAGGGTGGCGGCGGCAGTAGCCAGATGGGTGGCGGTGAAGGCGGAACTGGCCAGGGCCCCGGAGGACAGGGCGCTGCCGGCGTTAAACCCGAACCAGCCGAACCACAGCAGGGACGCCCCCAGGATGGTCATGGGCAGGTTGTGGGGGATGAAGGATTCGTTGCCGTCCCCATAACCGGTGTAACCCTTGCGGGGCCCCATCACCAGGACGGCGGCCAGAGCGGCGATGCCGGCGTTGATGTGCACCACGGTACCGCCGGCGAAATCGAGGGCCCCCAGGTTCTTCAACCAGCCGCCGTCACCCCAGACCCAGTGGGCGACGGGATCGTATACCAGGGTGGCCCATAATACCATGAAAACCAGAAATGTTTTGAATTTCATGCGCTCGGCAAAGGCGCCGGTGATCAATGCCGGGGTAATGACGGCAAACATGCACTGGTAGATCATGAAGGTCTGATGGGGAATGGTGGGGGCATAGGCCTTAAAGGGTTCGAAACCCACGCCGTTCAGCCCAACCCAATCGAGGTTGCCGATGAAGTGTCCCACGTCCGGACCAAAGGCCAGGCTGTAACCGTAGATGGCCCAGAGGACGCTGATCACCCCCAGCAGGATAAAATTTTGCATGATGGTGCCCAGGACATTCTTTTGGCGCACCATACCCCCGTAAAAGAGCGCCAAACCCGGAGTCATCAGCATCACCAGGGCCGCGGACATTAACATAAAGGCATTATCACCCGAATTCATGCCACCAATCCCTCCTTTGACTAAATTTATATTTCCAGGAGCAAATGGCGTGCCAGTTTCGATTGCCAATATTTTCTATAAGTTACCCATTTAAAGGGCGGTTTGGTTAACAATTATGCAAATTTACGATAATTAAGCTACAAAGATGTTACTTTAGGCGCTCAGAACCCGGTGCAAAAAATTAGGTAGTTACATTTTTGCTGATCTCCAGGGAGACCTGGCTAAATCGGCGCGACCACCCCGGTTTTATATCTTCTGCGGCCCCACCACTATTATCCGGCAAGTTTTTTGGTAATCTGCCGTTGTAATCTAGTCTCCCAGATCTTCTTGAATTAATTTATGGAATTCTCTGGCTTTCTGCCCTCTCCCCCATTGGGGGAGAGGGCAGGGTGAGGGGGGAATGAATGGTTTTGTAGGGGCGCACCCGTGTGTGTGCCCCTTACGAAAGTGTGGGCAGTGTAGGGGCGGGTTTTAAACCCGCCCCTACAGGGCGGACACCTGGGTGCGCCCCTACGAATACCCAGGCAAAGCCACCCCTCACCCGGTGTCGTCCCCTCACAGGGGTGAGGGAGTTTTGGCAATTCCGCGCTGCCCCCGTCTGCACTGGCTTAACGCTTGCGGCTACATTTTTCAATTTTCATTCGCCACTGGTGCAAAATCTCTGCCGGACACACTACTGCTGCGGCCCTGGCCTTGCTGCCAGGACCTTCCGGCGGTGCTACCGGAGGCGCTGCGGGGGGCCTTCTCTTTCTGAGCGGCTGGGTCTGCGAACGCTTCACCGGCAAGGTGGGTATGGGGGGCGACCCGAAACTGCTGGTCACGAGGGGGGGGCAATTTATGGGGTTGATTTCTGGATAAAAACCGATCTGCCAGATCAAAATATATCGAATTTAGGGCCCGGGAAACCGCGCCTTCGGTCAGGATTCCCGGCCTTTCCCTTGGTGGGGAAGGGAAATGAGCGCGGGGCCGGGACTGCCGGCCCTGGCCTTATGCCGCCTGCCCTCACCCTCCTCCCGACAGATCCCAGGCCAGGCGGGCGGCCCCCAGGAGGCCGGCGTCGTCTCCCAGTCGGGCCGGGACGACGCTGAGCGCCTCCAGTGGAAACAGGGTGAGGCGGTGGTGCAGCTCCTCGGCCAGCGACGGCTGGAAGACCTCCCAAGCCCCGGCAAAGCCGCCGCCGATGATCACCCGGGAGAGCCCCAGGAGGTGCACCACGGCCGCGATGGCCTGCGCCAGGCTGCGCCCCACCCGGTCGAAGGCCTTGAGGGCCAAAGGGTCCCCGTTCTTGGCAGCCACCATTAGAGTTTCCCCCTGGATGGCGCCGGGATCGGTGGCATAGAGATCCTGGAGCCAGGAGGAGACCCCCTGAGCCAGTTGTTCCTTAACCCAGGCTACGGTCCAGGAGGCCGAGGCCAGGGTCTCCAGGCAGCCCCGGTTGCCGCAATGGCATTTGCGGCCATGGGGCTCCAGGGTGATGTGGCCGATCTCCCCGGCGGTGCCTTGGGAGCCCTGCCACAGGCAGCCGTCCAGGATGAGGCCGCCTCCCACCCCGGTCCCCAGGGTGATGCCCAACAGGTTCCGGTGGCCGGCGCCGGCTCCCAGCCAGTGTTCCCCCAGGGTAAAGAGGTTGGCGTCGTTTTCCAGGAACAGCGGCCAGGCCACAGACCGGGAAAGAAGCGCCACCAGGGGGCAGTCGTTCAGGACCGTCAGGTTGGGGGAAAAAGCGATGCGCCCTTGCCGGGAGAGAATCCGGCCCGGGATGCCCAGGCCCACGCCTCGGATCTGAAGGCCCAGGGAGCCGGCTTGCTCACCGCAGGCCGCCAGGTCCTGGGCCAGGGTGGAGATCAGGGCGTCCCGATCGGAACCGGCGGGCGTGGCCCGCTCCCAGCGGGCCAGGATCTCGCCGCGCGCTGAGACCAGGGCCAGCCGGAGGTTGGTGCCCCCTAGATCGACGCCCACCACCGCTGCTTTTTTTGCCATCAGGTCCTCATTTCCGGAAGGGCTTCCTTGAGGGTGGCCGTGCTGATCGCCCCGGCCCGCACCAGGCGGGGCGGGATCACGGTCAGGTCCACGATGGTGGAGGGCAGGCCTCCCGGGGTGGGGCCGGCCTCCAGGATCAGGTCCACCTCTCCCCCCAGCTCCCGGGCCACCGCGGCCGCCGTCGCCAGGGGCGGTTGTCCGGTGCGGTTGGCACTGGTGCCGGTGACTGGAAACCCCAGGGCCGCCAGCAGCCGGCGGATCAGGATATGCCCAGGCTGGCGCACCCCGATGGCCCCGGTGCCGCCGGTGAGCAAGGGAGGCAAATCCGGCCTGGCCGGTAATATCAGGGTGAGAGGACCCGGCCAGAGAGGAGCCAGCAATTGGTAGGCCGGCGGCGCCGGCAGGGCCACCTGGGGCAACATCTCCGGCCCGGAGATCAGCACCAGAACGGGATTGCCCAGGGGGCGGGCCTTCACCCCATACAGCCGGGCGAGGGCGGCCCCGTCAAAGGGATTGACCGCCAGGGCATAGAAGGTCTCGGTGGGCAGCGCCAGCAGGCCGCCGGCGCTGAGCAGGCCCCGGGCCTCGGCAAAAAAATCCGCGGCCAGCTCTTCCCGCCAAACCCAGAGGCGCCCCATGCCCCATAATAACTACCGCCAACTCGTCTGGCAAGTAGCTGTCAGCTTGCGGCTAGCATCTGCCAACAAAAAATAGCGCCCCCGCTCGCTAG
This sequence comes from uncultured delta proteobacterium, assembly GCA_963697965.1. Classification (GTDB taxonomy): domain Bacteria; phylum Desulfobacterota; class Desulfobaccia; order Desulfobaccales; family 0-14-0-80-60-11; genus JAPLJC01. The sequence goes on along the minus strand of OY969108.1, from coordinate 3,349,827 downwards.
TGGTATGTTTAGAATTGCTTATCCATTGAAAATGAATGATTTATAACCCCCCTTTGGAAAGCCGATTATGCACTTCTTGACACAGAAGATAATCGTCTCAGGGGAGGGGGATCATGAAACCCTCCCCCGATAGGTCAGGCTGGGAGCACATATGGAGATGGCTTACTATTACATTCATCATCGGAGCCATTATATTTACCATAAATATTGAAATTAAAAGTTCGGCTACCAGTTTTGGGAAATATAATTTCATGACAAAATTCAGTTCTATGCCTTGGTGTATTAGGTAAAACATCATTATAATCAACCCATCCGTATATGTAAGTACGATATTTTTTATCGAAAGTATCTTTAAAAACTGTGAACGGCATCAGGACACGAATATCGAGGGTAGCTTTACGTCCTATAATACCATATCCTGGCTTACCCGTATCAGGAAATTCAAAATCAGGTGGAATATCGCTTGGAAAGCTAATATAATCAAAACTACACATCATATGTTTAACAGGAGTCTCTCCCGTATTTTCAAGTACTACATAAATATCAGCAATATTAAGAGCAGCATTTATTTGTCGATAAAATCTTTGGATAAAAACATAAGCCCTTTGACTATGTATCATTGCGTTTTCGGTAACCTCAGCACTTTTTTTAGCGGCATCAGCCGATTCTTTGGCAATAGTGATGGAAGTCTCCATATGCCGGGAATGCTCATGGGAGACTTCCAACAAGCCTATGGTAACTTTCCACAACTTTCGATTAGTCAACCACAAGGTAACTGTGAAGGCGGCTATTACAACAGTAGCGGCAGCGCTGACAAAGCCATTGTGGGCTTGAATCCACCTACCGACAAAAACGGCAGCATCTTTAAGGATGATGAAGAAAGGGACTATTTTATCCAAGGAGCCTTCCTTATCAGTTTGGTTATAGTTTTGATTATATTTGTTATATGGTATGCATAGAAGGGCGACCGTTTAGGATTGCTCATTGTGTTGTTCATATTCTTTGGTGTAATTATAACCATCCATCAATACGGTACCCAAGGCTTTGGTATATATTGCACCAAAACCGATGATCCACAATTTATCAAAAATATCCCGCAATATAATTTTGCCCCATGTGAAGATAAGCTTAGTGTTATTATTAATAGATTCCATTTCTTCAGATATAATAACATCTTTCCTAGTCCCAATCATACCGCGCTTTTCATCAGGTTGAATAAACGAGTATTTGGGTCCAATAGTACCTATTCCGCTATCGTAAATGGGGACTTCTGGAAAACTTTTGTCAACAATGTCAATTATAGTCAAACTTTCTATTATTTGAGCAGGAGTATGACCAACATTATGAATTTCATAAGTGACTCTCGGGAATTTATTAACTTCAAAATTGAAAAATTCGAATTTATCTATTTTAAGATAAGCCCTTTCGGCAACCTGAAGGGCCATTTTAGCAACTTCCGCACTATCTATAGCTGCCTTGGCAACTATTTGGGTTTCTTTAAGAGTATTGAAAATAATATAGCATTCGATTCCACCAACAATTACGAGGCCACCAGTAAATATTGTGAGCAAAAGTTGGAACAACCCCGAAAACTTGTTTGGTGGAGAAGGTGGTTGGTAAGTATTGCTTTTCTCGTTACTGGCATCTATTGCGCGTATAATGGCATCAACCATTTGTTGATGGGTAACATATTGCGGGGGTGGATTTTCTTGTTTACTGGTTTTTTGTTGGGACAATTTGCCAGTTTTGCCATTGCCTACGGTCTGTTTATTAATTGGTTGTGAACATGCCATAATGCAAGATGTTATACTGATGGCCGTAACCACTAAAGCGATAAATGCTCTTTTTCTTAACATAAGCCTATCGCCGCCCCGAAGATGTCAGGATTCTTGCGGTTATTATAACGGAACTCAAACTCGGCAACATATAGTTGGAGATACTTTTTGCTAACCTTATGGAATGTACCGACAATGCCACGTTTAATCATAGACCAAAAGCTGTCAATGGTGCCGGTATGAACCGCCCCGCAGACATATTCACCTTGGCCGTGATGGACAACGCCATGATTGCACCAGTCGTCAAGGTGCCAATAGCCAGAATTATCATCGGTAGAGATCAAGCTGACCTTATGCGACACAGTTTCCTTCACGAAATCATCAAGATGATTATTTTTGAAGGTATTTCTGAAACAGACACTGCCTATGACCTTATCCCTTCCCTTCCTCCAATCCCTGACCCCTAATCCCTAACCCCTAACCCCTTCATTTGGATTTCTCCCTCCTGACTTTTCCCGTCAGGTGGTCGATATCTAGCCGCAGGACCGCAGTTCTATCCAGGGAATTGGCGGCCTTCACCTTCCCCAGCTCCAGGTGTTCCGGGTCGTCGCGAAAATATTTTTCCACCAGGGCGATTAAGCCTTGCAATTTTTCCTGGTCTTGAGCGACTTCGTATATTTTTCCGAAAACCAGGGCGCTCTTATATTTCATACTAAAGGTATCGGGAAGTTTAAAAATGGGTTCGGCTCCCTGGACGACACAGAAGGAGACTCGATTATCCCGCCGGATAAGATCTAATTTCTTACCTTGCAAGGCGCAGTGCAGGTAAATGCTGTTTTGCACATAGACGTAGCTGAAAGGGACTCCATAGGCATAATCGTCGCCGCCGTTCATGGATAAGAACCCGAACGAGCCGGCGGCCAAAATTTCCTCGGCCTGCGGCCGGGTCAGCCCCCGGTCAAGGCGTCTCAGTTCCTGGAACATGTCAATCTCCTTAGGGCGGCGGCAGCTTGCCGCGGCCCGATAAAGAATTAAAACACCTCGGATGTCAGGTAAGTGTCCATATTTATTCTAAGGAATTGGTGGGCAGTGCCCACCCTACAGCTTGTGGTTTCTGTTTACTGTTTTCTGTTGCGTTAAGGGACCTTTGATTTTCATTTTGCCTTCACCGAAAACAGAAAACCGAAAACTGCCTTAATAAGAAAATGGTGGGCCGTGCCCACCCTACAGCTGCTGGGGTCGCGGCATGCCGCACCCGGCAAAGAATTAAACCCCCTCGGATCCCGGGTGGGGGGCAGTTTTATTATAAGGAGATGGTGGGCAGTGCCCACCCTACAACTGCTTGCCGGGCCCCTAAAGAATTCTCCATTTTAAGGTTTAGGCTGCCCTTTTTTGCTGAAAGGGGCAGGCTGATCGCCGCCGGCCGCAATTAGCCGTTGCCGCCGCACCTCAAACAGGGCCACGGCGCCAGCGGTAGCCGCGTTCAGGGAGCCGATTTCCGGCGCCGCCTGGGGGATGGCCAGGACCAGGTTGCACTGCCGGCGCACCCGGGGGCGCAGGCCCTTTTCTTCCCCGCCGATGACCAGGGCCAAAGGGCCGGTGAGGTCGGCCTGGTAGAGGCTTTGGGGGGCGGCGGCGTCAGCCCCGACGATGAGCAGGCCCGCCTCTTTGAGGCGTCCCAGGCAGTCCGCCAGGTTGGTGACCCGGAAAACCGGCAGGTATTCGAGGGCCCCGGCAGCGGCCTTGGCCACCGCCGGGGTGAGGCCCGCGGCCCGGTCCTTGGGGATGATGAGGCCGTGGACCCCGGCGGCCAGGGCGCTGCGGCAGAGGTTGCCCAGGTTCATGGGGTCGGTGAGGCTGTCGGCGGCCGCCAGCAGGGCTGGTTCCGGGAGCTCTTGCAGGCGGTCCAGAAGCTCATCCTGGGAGAGGTAGGGATAGGCGCCCCGCCGGGCCAGGATTCCCTGGTGGTGGGGAACGCCGCAGAGGCGATCCAGGGCGGCTCGCTCCTGGACCCGGAACCGGACGCCTGCGGCCCGGGCCAGACGCCGCACCTCCTCCAGCCAGGGGCCGCCGACCCCGGCGGCCACGATGACCTCCTCCAGAGGGCTCTCCGGCCGGCGCAGGGCGGCCAGCACCGGATGGCGGCCGTAAATGATTTCAGTCCTAGACATTGATTGATGTAGAGCCGGCGCCATCCCCGTTGATAAACCGACGGGGGCGGCGATTCCACTTTTACTCCCTTATCCCCAATCCGGGAGCTGCGCAGTAGTGTCCGGCAAGGTTTTTGCCAATCTGCGTTGTTATCCAGGCTCCCAAATCTTCTTTGATTAACTTATGGAGTTCTCTTGCTTTCTCCCCTCTTCCCTCACAGGGGAGAGGGAGTTTTGGCGCTTCCGGGCTGCCCCCGTCTTCTCTGGCTTAAGGCTTGCGGCTAGATTTTTCAATTTTCATTCCTACTTGTGCAAAATCTTAATTAAGGAAAAAGGGCGCAGGCTAAAGCCTGCGGCTACATAAGCCCCTTGTCGGACACTACTGGGAGCTGCGGCTATTACTTTTGAAAAAGTGCAGGTATAATGTGTATTGATTATAGCAGATAATCGCCCATGGATACCGAGCTCAACCAATTTTATCAGCACTTAACGGCGGAAAGGGGCCTGGCGCCCCTGACCGTGGCCGCCTATGCAGGAGATCTCCAGGATTTCTGGGGGTTTGTGGAATCGCAGGGGCTGGCCCAGTGGGGAGCGGTCTCGCTGGCCCACCTGCAGGAGTACCTGGCCGTCCTGGAAGGCCGGGGCCTGTCGGCCCGGAGCCGGGCCCGCAAGCTCTCCGCCTTGCGGCAATTCTACCGGTTTTTGCAGCGGGAGGAGAAGGTCTTGTCCCAAGTGAGCCCGGTGGAGCTGCTGGACTCCCCCCGTCTGCCCCGGCGGCTGCCCAAGGTGCTGACGGAAGGGGAGGTGGCCGCCCTGCTGGAGGGACCCGACCCCGCCACCCCCAAGGGGCAACGGGACGCCGCCCTGCTGGAACTACTTTATGCCACCGGCCTCCGGGTCTCGGAACTGGTGGGCCTGACCCTGAAACAACTGGACCTGCGCCGGGGGGTGGTGCGCCCCATGGGAAAGGGCTCCAAGGAGCGGGTGGTCCCCATGGTGGCCAAGGCGGTGGCCAAGCTGGAACTCTACCTGGCCCAGGGCCGGCCCCAGCTCCTCAAGGGCCGCCAGAGCCAGCACCTCTTCGTCAACCGGTGGGGCGGGCCCCTGACCCGCCAGGGGTTCTGGAAGATATTGAAGGGCTACGCCCGTAAGCAAGGGGTGGTGGACCTCAGCCCCCACACCCTGCGCCACTCCATGGCCACCCATCTTTTGTCCCGGGGGGCCAACCTGCGGGTGTTGCAGCTGCTGCTGGGCCACGCCGACCTGGCCACCACCCAGATCTACACCCACGTGGACGCGGCCCGCCTGAAAAAGGCGCACGAGAAGGCTCATCCCCGCCCATGAATCCCTCCTCCCGCCGCCCGCAACCTCCGGCCCGCACCCTGGAGGTGATTACCAGCCACCTCAACGCCGACTTCGACGCCATGGCCTCCATGGTGGGCGCCAAAAAGCTCTATCCCGACGCCATCCTGGTCTTTCCGGGGTCTCAGGAGCCCAACCTCCGGGATTTTTTCATCCGTTCCAGCCTCTATTTCCTCGATTTTGCCCGGAGCAAGAACGTGCCGCCGGAGGAGATCAAGCGCCTCATCCTGGTGGACACCCGCCAGGCCTCCCGCATCGGCAAATTCGCCGAGGCGGCCGCCTCCGGGGAAGTTGACATCCACATCTACGACCACCACCCCGACGCCGCCGACGACGTCCACGGCAGCCTGGAGGTGGTGCAACCCCTGGGCTCCACCACTGCCATCCTGACCCGGCTCATCAAGGAGCGGGGCCTGACCTTGACCCCCCAGGAAGCCACCACCATGGTCCTGGGGATCTTCGAGGACACCGGCTCCTTTACCTTCGCCTCCACCACCCCCCAGGATTTTGAGGCCGCCGCCTTTCTGCTGAGCCAGGGGGCCGACCTCAACATGGTCTCCGAGATCATCACCCGGGAGCTCACCGCCGAGCAGGTGGCCCTCTTGAACGACCTCCTGGAGCACTCCACCAACTTCCACGTGAGCGACATCGAGGTGGTCATTGCCCGGGCCACCACCCAGGAGTACGTCCCCGATTTTGCCCTGGTAGCCCACAAGCTCATGGACATGGAAAACATCCAGGTGCTTTTCGCCCTGGGCCAGATGGAGGACCGGGTCTTCGTGGTGGGCCGCAGCCGCCTGCCCGAGGTGGACGTGGCCGACATCCTGGCGGAGATGGGGGGGGGCGGCCACAGCCACGCGGCCGCCGCCGCCATCAAGGGCCAGCCCCTGGCTCAGGTGGAGGAAAGGCTGCGCCAGGTTCTGCAGAAACGGGTGCATCGGGGGCACCAGGCCCGGGAGATCATGTCTTTCCCGGTAAAATCGGTGGCCCCGGAGGTCCCGTTGGAGAGGGCGGAACTGGTCTTGAACCGGTACAGCATCAATGCCCTGCCGGTCCTGGCCGACGGCAAGCTCCTGGGGGTGATTACCCGGCAGACGGTGGAAAAGGGTATCTACCACGGCCTGAAAAGCCATCCGGTGAAGGACTATATGACCACCGAGGTGCCCACCGTGCCCCCCGAGGCCACCCTGCCCTTGATCCGGGAACAGCTGTTGGTTCACAAGCAGCGTATCCTGCCAGTCCTGGAGGACGGCCAGGTGATCGGCATCATCAGCCGCACCGACCTCTTGCACCTGCTCAGCCCCGAAGATGATGAGGCTCAATGGTCCCAACCCATGCGCACCAAGAACATTGGCTCCCTGATGCGGGAGCGCCTGCCCCGGGAGATTCTGGCGATCCTCCAGCAGGTGGGGGAGGTGGCCGCGGGGCTCCATTATCAAGCCTACGTGGTGGGCGGCTTTGTGCGGGATTTGCTGTTGCGCCATGACAATCTGGACATCGACATGGTCATCGAAGGGGACGCCATCGTTTTCGCCCGGCACTTTGCCTCCCGCTATGGGGCCCGCTCCCGGGAATTTCAGAAATTCAAGACTGCGGTGATCATCTTTCCTGACGGTTTCAAGATCGACGTGGCCACGGCCCGCAGCGAGTATTACGAGGCCCCGGGGGCCATGCCGGTGGTGGAGTACAGCTCCATCAAGATGGACCTTTACCGCCGGGACTTCACCATCAACACCTTGGCCCTGCGGCTCAATCCCGGGGAATTCGGCATCTTGCTCGATTTTTTCGGGGCCCAGCGGGACCTGAAGGACGGCCGCCTCAGCCTGCTGCACAACCTGAGCTTCGTGGAGGACCCCACCCGGGTCTTCCGGGCGGTGCGCTTCGAGCAGCGCTTCCAGTTTCGCATCACCAAGCTCACCGCCAACCTCATCGCCAATGCGGTGCGCAACAACTTTTTCGAACGCCTTTCCGGAGCCAGGCTCTTCCAGGAGCTCAAGCTGATCCTGCAGGAGGAGAACCCGCTGCCGGCGGTGGCCCGGCTGGCGGAATTGGACCTGCTGAAGGCCGTCCATCCCCGGCTGATCTATGAACAGTCGACCCACTCCATGCTGGAGGGGCTCCGGGCCGTGTTCTCCTGGTACGACCTCCTCTACCTGGAGGACCGCTACCAGCGGTGGCAGGTCTATTTCCTGGGATTGGTGGAAGCGCTCAGTCCCCGGGAGTTGCAGGAGATGCTGGGGGGCTTCAACCTCTCCCCCAAACTGGCCGCGGCCCTGGTGCAGGGCAAGGAGGCGGCGGACCGGACCCTGGCCACCCTGGTCCGCCTGGGTGAACCGAACCGCAGCCAGATCTACCACCTGCTGGCGCCGCTGGCCGTGGAAGACCTCCTTTACATGCTGGGCAAAGCCCGGCAGGAGTCCGCCCGGCGAAGCATCTCCCTCTTTTTCACCCATCTTAAGAAGCTCAAGCCGGAACTCCGGGGCCGGGACCTGGTGGCCATGGGCTACCAGCCCGGTCCCCTCATCAGGGAGATGCTGGTGCGGTTGCTGGAAGCCCGCATTAACGAAGAGGTGAAGAGCCGGAAAGAGGAGAGGGAATTTATCCGCCTCTCCTTCGGGCCGCCCGCCGGAGGGTCCCGATGACCCGGATCGCTGATTTCGACTACCACCTGCCCCGGGAATTGGTGGCTCGATATCCCCTGGCCCCAAGGGACGCCTCTCGCCTCCTGGTGCTCTCCCGGGAGACGGGAGAGATCGGCCATGGCCTCTTCCGGTACCTGGCCGCGCACCTGAACGAGGGCGACCTGCTGGTGGTCAACGACACCCGGGTCTTTCCCGCCCGCCTCCGGGGGGTCAAAGAGAGCGGCGGCCGGGTGGAGCTCCTTTTGCACCGACTGCCCACGCCGGAAGGCAACGGCCGGGAAGCTGCCCGGGTCCGGGCCAGCCACCGGGGGCGGCTGCGGCCGGGCCAGGTTCTGCGCTGCGGCCCCCAGTTGCAGGCGGAAATCCTTTCCCTGCCCCAGCCCGGCGTGGCGGAGCTGCGCTTGGTGGCGGCCACGGAGGTATTGGCAACGGTACTGGCAGCCGGGGAAGTGCCGTTGCCGCCCTACCTCCGCCGCCCGGCCGGGGAGGCGGACCGGGAGAGCTACCAGACCATCTTCGCCAGAGAGACCGGAGCGGTGGCCTGTCCCACTGCGGGGTTGCACTTCACCCCGGAGGTCTTCCAAGAGCTGGCACGGCGGGGCATCGAGACGGTGACCCTCACCCTGCACGTCGGGCCCGGCACCTTCTTGCCGGTTAAGGAACAGGACTATACCCGGCACCGGCTGCTGCCGGAATATTTTGAGCTGTCCGCGGCCGCGGCCGCCCGCCTCAACCAGGCGAGGGCGAGGGGGCAGAAAATCAACGCGGTGGGCACCACCTGCGTCCGGGTCCTGGAACACTGCGCCTCGCCTTCGGGCTTTCAAGCCCGCCGGGGCTGGTGCGACCTCTATATCTACCCCGGCTACCGCTTCCAGGCGGTGGACCGGCTGCTCACCAATTTCCACCTGCCCCAATCGACCTTGCTGCTGCTGGTGAGCGCCTTCGCCGGCCGGGACCTGGTCCTGCGGGCCTATGCCGAGGCGGTGCAAAAGGCCTACCGCTTTTACAGCTATGGCGATTGCATGCTGATTTTGTAAGTTGGGGAAGTTTGGCGTTCCAAAGCAGGGGCTTGGGAACCACGAGAAATATTAAGGATATATGCAGCAGGAGGTCTTAATGGGCAAAATGCCACCTACTATTGAAGAAGTATTTAACGAGTTGAAAAAAGAGATTACTTTGCTACACGCCAGGTGGATTATCTATCGACAATTATTCGGGTCCTCGGAGAGACGGATTGAGCTTCTTAACGAGTGCGCTTCTGCATTTTTTGCTATCATCCATGAGGCGCTACTCGGGGAGGTTCAATTAACTCTAAGCAAATTGACAGACCCTCCTCGCTCAAGAAAAGACGAAAATCTTTCTCTTGAGCAATTGCGGGAACGCATTGATGCACAAGGACAAAATGATCTTGCAAATAGTTTGCGGAATCTACTCGACGATCTGAAGGATAAATGCCAAGGAATGCGGACGCAGCGCAATAAGCGGCTTGCCCACCTTGATCTACCAACAGCTATCAGCAAGTCGAACCTTCTTCCGGGCATTTCGAGACAAATGATAGAAGAAGCCCTTAAGGTGACCCGAGAGTAAATGAATGTCATAGAAAGGCATTATAATGGAAGTGAGACAAAATATGAGTATCTTGGAATGACTGGCAATGATGGAGAGACGCTAATATCCAGGTTGAAACATGCTCTTCGCTACGAAGAACTCATTAAAAATAAGGAGATATTCTTACAAGAGCGGGGCAAGGGAAAATGGCAAGATGCCTAACGAATAAGATTGAGGTACTGTAGGGTTCCCACAGTGCGCATTATTCCGATTATACGAAGCAACCATAGATCGGTACGCAGTGCGCACCCTGCATGGCTATTTAAATCACCCCGCATATCTATCTTCCCCAAGCTGGAGCTTGGAGAAAAAAATGGCGTTCCCAAGCAGAAGCTTGGGAACGAGACAAAGACCAATATTGAAGCTGATGCTGTTCCCCCCCATTTTGATTCAGATTTTAGCGAAAAGATCATTAAGGAATCGGTGGGCAGTGCCCACCCTACCTAACCCATGTTCGAATTCCATCTAAAAAAATCATCCGGCCCGGCTGGGCCCCGGCTGGGGAAGCTGGTCACCGCCCGCGGCGTGGTGGCGACCCCGGTCTTCATGCCGGTGGGCACCTATGCCACGGTGAAGACCCTCACCCCGGAAGAGTTGCGGACCATGGGCGCCGCCCTCATCCTGAGCAACATGTACCATCTCTATCTGCGGCCGGGGGTAGAGGCCATCGCCCAATTGGGAGGCCTGCACCGCTTCATGCACTGGGACGGCCCTATCCTCACCGACTCCGGCGGCTTTCAGATCTTCAGCCTGGCGCCCTTTAGGGACGTCAGCGACCAGGGGGTGACCTTTCGCTCCCACCTGGACGGTTCCAGCCATTTCCTCACCCCGGAGCGGGTGGTGGCCCTGCAAGAGACCCTGGGGGTGGACATCATGATCTGCCTGGATGAGTGCCCCGGTTACCCGGCGCCTGAAGGCGAGGTGCGCCGGGCCGCGGCCCGCACCCTCGATTGGGCCAGGAGATCCCAGGCGGCTCGCCGCCGGCCCGAGGCGGCCCTCTTTGCCGTGGTCCAGGGGGGGATGTTCCCCCAGTGGCGCCGGGAGCAGGCCCAGGCCATGCGGGAGCTGGAGTTCGACGGTTACGCCCTGGGAGGCCTCAGCGTGGGCGAGGACAAGGAGCTCACCTGGGAGATGGTGGCAGCCGCCACCCCGGAGTTGCCCGAGGACAAGCCTCGCTACCTCATGGGGATGGGCGCCCCCGAGGACCTGCTGGAAGGGGTGAGCCGGGGGGTGGACATGTTCGACTGCGTCCTGCCCACCCGCAATGCCCGGAACGGCATGGCCTTCACCGGAAACGGCCGGGTGGTCATCAAAAACGCCGCCTACGCCCTGGATCCCAGGCCCCTGGACGAGGCCTGCGGCTGCTACACCTGCCGCCACTATTCCCGGGCCTATATCCGGCACCTCTACGTTTGCCGGGAAATTCTGGCCTTTCGCCTTTTAACCTTTCATAATTTGTATTATTATTTCGATTTAATGGTTAAAATGCGGCAGGCGATCCTGGAGGACCGCTTTGTCGAGTTTCGCCGGGAAATTCTAAAGAAAATCTCAAAATAGTCCTAATGGAGGTAAGGCCAAGTGTTTAATTGGGCGAGTGCAGCTACCCAGGGCGGTTCGGCCGGGGCCGCGGGCGGCATGACCAGTTTCATGCTCCCCATGATCCTGATGGTGGTGATCTTTTATTTTCTCCTGATCCGGCCGCAGCAGAAAAAGGCCAAAGAGCACAAGGCGCTCCTGGGGAACCTGAAGAAGGGCGATCGCATCATCACCAACGGCGGCATCATCGGCACCATCGTCAACATCGATGACCAGATAGTCAACGTCGAAGTGGCCAACAAGGTCCGCATCGAATTGGGCCGTCCCTACATCGCCGGTTTCGCCCCCAAGAAGGGCGCCAAGATCGAGTAAGGCGCCCCCCCGCATCCTGCAGGAAATTTAAGGTGCCGGAAACCGCAATCCTCCAGGGGCTGACCCGGGAGCTAGACCAACTCCAGGAACTGGCCCGGGAGTGGAGCAGCCTCTTTCCCCAGGCGGCGTCCCAGGGGGAGCACTGGCTTAAGGTCCTGGCCCAGGTGCAGGCCCACCTGGCCGAGGACACTTGCCGCCTGGCGGTGATAGGCGCGGTCAAATCCGGCAAAAGCACCATGGTCAACGCCCTGGTGGGCCAGGACCTGCTGCGCCGGGGCGCCGGCATCCTCACCGCCATGATCACCCGAGTGCAGTCCGGACCCCAGCCCCAGGCCGTGTTGCAGTTCAAGGAATGGGAGGAAATCAACGGGGAGTTGCACCGGGCCCTGGGGCTGCTGCCCAACCAGCGCCTGCTGGAAAAGGCCGCGCCCCTCGATTTGCGAGAGGCCGCGGACCGGGAGCTACTGGCCCAGGTGCTGGCCGAGACCCGGGGCGTCGACCTGTGGCGGAACGGCAGCCTGGATCAGAATTATCTCCTCCTCCAGTCCTATCTGGAGGGCTACCCCCTGCTCCAGGGACTCTCGCCCGGGGGCGGGGTGCTCAAACTGGCGGGGCCGGACCTGGCCAGACACCGGGAGCTGGTGACCCGGGAGGCCACCGCGGTCTATCTCAAGGATGTGCTCCTCACCATCCCCTTCCCCTGGGCGGCCCAGGGGGTGGAACTGGGGGACTGCCAGGGGAGCGACTCCCCCATCCCCCAGCACCTGACCCAGGTGCTGTCCTATCTGCTGAAAAGCGACCTGGCGCTCTACGTCATCAGCTCCCGGGTGGGGCTGCGCCAGGCCGATCTCCATTTCCTGGGGGAGCTTAAACGTATGGGGCTGGCCCCCCATATCCTGGCGCTCCTCAACCTGGACCTGGGGGAGCACACCTCTTTTCAGGAGTTGATCCGGATCCGGGATCGGGTGCGAGAGGAACTTAGCCCCTGGCAGTCCGAGGTGCGGCTTTACGCCTTCTCCGCCCTGAAGCTCTTGTTGGATCAGCGCCGGCAGCGGGGAGAGAACCCGGACCCGCGGGAGACGGCCTTGCTGGCGGTCTGGGGCACGGACCCCGAGGCCGCGGCGTTTTCCGATAAGGAAGCGGCCCGCTTCGCAGCCGACTTGCAGCCCCTGCTCCAAGAGCTGAGGAGCCGCCACCTGGCTGGCGGGAGCCTGGCCCAGGTGAGGATGGTAGCCCGGGGGATGCGCGAGCAGTTGCAGCTCAGCCGGGATCTCTGGCAGAAGGGGCTGGGGGCCGTCCAGGAGCTGGAAGCGCGGCTGGAGGCCCGGCGCCAACCCATGCAGGCCATCCTGGCCAGCCTCAGTCAGACCCTGGAGGGCGCCGGCAACCATCTGAAAAAGGAGCTGCGGCAGCGGGTGGACCACCTGCTGGATTGGCACGCCGGACCGGTGGCCGCGGCCCTTAAGGAGTTCATCGAGAAATTCCAGCCCCAGTGGGAGGAACTCACGGCCGCGGGCACTCCGGCCTCTTTCCGGCCCGCCCTCTACCGGATGTTCCAGAAATTCGCCAAAGCTCTTTCCCACTTGCTCACCTCAGAGGTCAACATTATCCTGGTGGAATTCACCCGGGCCCAGGAAGAGTGGTTGCGCCAGGAACTATCCAAGCTGTGGACCCCGCTGTTTTTTACCTTGCAGGAGGCCCTGACCCTGTATTACCGGGAGATTGCCGAGCTGGGGCTGGCGGCCGCCGCCCCCACCCTGGAGGTGGCGGCCAGCCCCCGGCCCCAAGGTCTGGAGATGCCGCTGCTGGTCCTGGAACCGACGCCAGGCTGGCGCTTTGCCAGAGAGGTCTGGCTGCGCTCCGGCCTGGGTTTCCTGGGCCGGACCTGGGAGGCCCTGAAGCAGCGCCTGGGACTGGGCGAGGAGATGGAGCCCCGGCGCCTCCTGCAGCGGGACCTGAAGAGGGCCCTCGCCTCGCTTAAAGAATGGCTCCGGGAAGAGGTGCAGATGGGGCTCCTCGATTACCGGGAGGGTCTGAAATTCCAGTACTTCTTCCCCCTGGTGGACCGCTGGCTCAAGCAGCAGGAGGCCGGCCTGGAGGATACCCTGGGGTCGCTCTTGGGCAGCCTCTCGGGCCTCACTGCATTGGTGCACCTGGAGGAGAAAGAACGCCAGGCCCGGGAACAGCGCCTGGAGGAGATGATCCCCAGGCTCCAGGCCATCGAGGCCCGCCTGGCCGGGCCGATGGCCTGAGGCAGATGTTGTTGGGAGAGGGGGGCAGGGGCCGAGGGCCCCTGCCCCCTCTCCCAATCCCTCTCCCCCAACCCCCATATATTTAAATTTCTTGACAAACCAGCCTATCCCCATTAGGAAAATGTAAAGGAATTTGTAGGGGTGGACCCATGTATCCGCCCAGCCGTGCTCCCAGACATGGTGGACTGGAACAATGATTCTTTCTAATGCACTTGAAAAGATCAAACGCTATAATCAACTTTGCGTTCATTATAATCTCGCTGCTGATGGCGTCTATCGGGAGCGGGCCTCAATAAAGGATCTTTTTGGCACTGATTACCTTCCTTACATAGTTGCTGCTCTTATTTCATTTGATCTGGGGCGCATGATGGGGCCTGGTCCTGAAGAAAGATATGATCTGCATGCCAATGGCTTTGCGAGAAATTTTTATAGTAAGCTCCAACATATAAAATTAAGCATCGGACACTTGTTAGATGTCCGGTTGTGCAATGCCAATCTCTCTAGCGAGAAGGCAAATATAATTGTGGCTTATGATGAGTTGGCTTCGGCTGGGAAAAATAGTCTACACCAAGAAAGAAAGCAATTTCATGTGGGAGCCACCAAAATCCTGCATTTCATCAATCCAGAACTGTTCGTGATAATTGACAGCAATACTGCAAGGGCTTTTAGGGCTTCTCATGGCATAAGGTACCTGGACTCTACGCAACCCGGATACTCAGCTGAAAAATATTTTAATTGCTTGGAATATGCGAAGACAGACCTGATCAATTTTGGGGTTAAGGAATTCTGTTCCCTTGAAAAGGGTTCGCCTATGGCCCGGATATATGACAAATTATCCTGGGCGACAGGGGCCGGCTGGTTTTAGCTTAAAAATGGTAAAATATCTTTAACGCCGGCCGGCGGCGGCGGTTCCACATCTTCCTTTCGCTTTTCTTTGCGGCCTTGGCGTCTTGGCGTGAGATACTACTCGCATGACCGACAAACTCCCCTACCTGGCCCTGAAGTCCATCCCCGGAGTGGGGCCGGTGCTGTTCCAGCGCCTGCTCGCCAGGTTCGGCCATCCGGCCCGGGTCTTTGAGGCCCGGACCGAGGAGCTGCTGGGCGTCAAGGGGGTCAACCGGGACCTGGCCCAGGACCTCCTGGCCTTCCGGGATTGGGACCGGGTGGAGGCGGAACTCGCCAAAATGGCGGCCGCGGGCATAGAAGTGGTCATGCCGGACGATCCCCGCTTCCCGGCGCGTCTCAAACAGATCCCTTATCCGCCGGCCTTTTTTTTCCTCAAGGGGACCCTGCTGCCCCAAGACGACCTGGCCCTGGCGGTGGTGGGCACCCGGAGCGCCTCCTACTACGGTTTGAAGGCCTGCCGGCGCCTGGCCGGGGCCCTGGCGGCCCGGGGAGTGACGGTGGTGAGCGGACTGGCCCGGGGCATCGACACCGCCGCCCACCGGGAGACCCTGGAAACCGGAGGCCGCACCCTGGCGGTCTTGGGCTGCGGCCTGGACGTGGTCTATCCCCCGGAAAATCTCAAACTCTATGAGCAGATCCCCGGGCAAGGCGCCTTGATCAGTGAATTCCCCCTGGGCACCCCGCCTGAGGCCAAAAATTTTCCCATCCGCAACCGCATCATCAGCGGCCTGGCCCTGGGCGTGGTGGTGGTGGAGGCGGGCCTGAAGAGCGGCACCGGCATCACGGTGCGCTATGCCCTGGAACAGGGGAGGGAGGTCTTCGCGGTGCCGGGTCCCATCGATTCCCCCACCAGCGTCGGCCCCCACCGCCTCATCCAGCAGGGGGCCAAGCTGGTCCAGGACGTCGAGGACATCTTCCAGGAATTCCCCGGCCTGGCCAGGGGCCAGGGTACGCTGTTCGGGGTGCCCTCCCGGGTCAGTGAAACCAGCGGCCCCGCCGCGCCAGCAGCCGCGGCGCCGGAGGATCCCCTGCTGGCCCTCTTAGGCTCCGACCCCCTGTCGATAGAAGAGCTGTTGCGGGCCACCGGGCTTGCCGCCTCGCAGGTCCTGAGCCGCCTCACCGTTCTGGAGCTGGAGGGCCTGATCCGGGAGCTACCCGGAAAGCGCTTTGTGCTGGAGAATTGACCGGCAGGACGGATTTCTCTTTATTATTGCAAACGACAATAAGGAAATTTATATTATCGAGAAATAGCCAAAGTCGATAATAAGGTTTTTTATATTTTCGGAGACGATAATATGAAATCTTCCCTCACCACCAGGTCTGGCCGCTATATTCAACAGTCCTTATAGGGTGGCCTGTGGCCGCCAAAATTCGGCGGGCGCAACCCGCCCTATAGGTTCTAAAAGTTTAGCCTCAAGGAGGGAGGTTGTGTCTCGTTTGTGTCGCTTGGTGTCTATTTTTTTAGGACTTTTGCTACTCTGCTTTAATCAGGTTAATGCTCAGAGGATAAGGGGAATAACTCCAAGTCCAAGGATGTTCAGCGATATCAACCTGCGGAAAATAACCAAAGCGAACCTAAAACAGATTCTTCGGAACCATGAGCTGTGGCAAAAAACTTCTGGCAAGCAAGGGGAACCTGGCCCATGCGGTATCCCTGCATTTCATGTTCTATAACTTCGGGAGAATCCATAAGAGCCTGAGAGTCCCACCCCGGCGATGGAAGCGGGAGTGACCGATCATGTTTGGAGTTTGGAGGAAATTGCTAGTCTATTTTAAATTATCTTTTTCCTTTCGATCTTTTACAAGCATTAACAATAATATTAGTTATATTATCTGATGTTATTTTTTTCTTAAAACTTTCTATAAAGGCATCATTCACCGCGAAAGACCTACGCTTTTCTTCCTCGCTACGTTCCACCTTTACAAAGCCTGACGGTAATTTAACATTTCTCATGGCGAGCCTCCTTAAAATTGACCTCCTATTAACGTTGCGAATTTAGCTGCAATTTCCTGAATTGGTGGACCATTAAAACCAGTTACGTCTATGCCATCACCGCTATCCAAATTTAAAATAGCTACGGGCGTACGTCTCATTATATCCCGTGATGAATATATTGGCGTACTTAAAGTTGATTTAACGTGCTCCGTGATCCTTCTCTGCGTAGGTGTCATTCGTCTTATTGCCTCATGCTGTAATATTGAATCATAAAAAATCTGACTATTTTCATAAAGAGCCACACCGCAACAGCCAGTATCAAGGCCATATATTTGATCTACTTCTGATTGATCATAATCCCCATAACAATACTCAATTCTAAGATATCTTTCCCAACATTTTAATTTTTTTCTTCTTACCTGCATTATGTTAATTCTTATATTATTATTTTCCGGCCTTATTTCTATAAGTTCTGAATCTAAGGCAGAAAAGATTATCTCAAAAATGCTATTTAAATATTCTTCATTTTTCTTATTAATTGGTTTATAAACTTGGAAATAATATACAGCGAAAGAACCTCCGAAACCTGAAACAATTAATAATACTGTGATCAGAGAGGGGAAATTTAGCTGATATAGATTTAAGCCTAGGGGAATTATGTATAGAATAGCGAGTAGCCAGCAAACCAGTATAGGGTGCATGACATCCTATCCCGTGCATATACCCTAAATTAAGTATGCACACCTGTCTTTTCAAGTGCTTTGTCGCTTATTTTAAAGTGATTATCGGAAAAATACCAGAAAATATAAGCCTAATGTCATTTTTTTTGGGCAAAAATTAACTCAAAGACATGAACACATTATCTCGGGTTTTCAGTAAATTATACATAACTTACTTAAAAAACAGCAAAAATCAAATTGATACACTACCCGCGGGAAACATTTCTCTTTAATTCTCCAAGGCCCATATAGGGCGGCGTGGGGCCGCCAAAATTCGGCGAGTACAGCCCGCCCTAGAGGTTCGGAAAGGATTGAACAGGTAGAACTGATGTCACTGTTATCCAAGCCCCTCCCAGCCAATCCTTTGTGTGTCAAATGACCCACCTGTGCTGGAAATTTCACAGAAAATCAGTATGATAAGCCCCACGATCAGGGTTTGGTGGTAATCAAGGCCGATGAGCGCAGGCTAAAGCCTGCGGCTACAGTGATTTGGTCTTTGACGGCGAAAGGCGTTGAGTACTGGCCCTCACTGCTCACTGCTCACTGCTCACTGCTTACTGCTCACTGAAAGGCGTTGAGCCCAAATGGTTGGTGCTGGATTGGCGGCCCGCCAGCCTCTTGACACGGACGCCAATTTAAGCGAATCTAAATCCCTGCCGACCCAAATGCCAGCCCGCGACCGGCAAATCCAATAAACGGCTAAAATTTAAGAATATGCCCAAATCGCTTCTAATCGTCGAATCCCCAACCAAGGCCAAGACATTGCAGAAATACCTGGGGTCCGATTTTGTGGTCGTCTCCAGCAAGGGCCACATCAAGGATCTGCCGCCCCATGACCTGGGGGTGGACCTGGACAAGGATTTTGCGCCCAAATATACCACCATCCTCGGCAAGGCCAAGGTCATCCAGGAGCTGCAGAAGGCGGCTGCCGGCATCTCCGAGATCTTCCTGGGTCCCGACCCGGACCGGGAAGGGGAGGCCATTGCCTGGCATATCGCCGAGGCCCTGGGGGAAAAGGACCATCATTTTAAGCGGGTCCTGTTCCTGGAGCTGACCCAGGCGGCCATCCGGGAGGCCCTGGCCCATCCGGTGGCGCTGGACCGGCCCCGCTACGAATCCCAGCAGGCCCGGCGGGTCCTGGACCGCCTGGTGGGCTACCAGATCAGTCCCATCCTCTGGCAAAAGGTCAAGACCGGCCTCTCCGCCGGGCGGGTGCAGTCCGTGGCCCTGCGGCTGGTGTGCGACCGGGAACGGGCCATCCAGGCCTTCGCCCCGGAGGAATACTGGTCCCTGGACGCCTGCCTGGCAGGGAAGGAGCCGCCGCCTTTCCTGGCCCGGATAGTGAAGCACGGGGCCAAGGCCCTAAAGCCCACCAGCGCCGCCCAGGTGGAAGGCATCCTGGATGACCTCGAGGCCGCGCCCTTCCGGGTGGCGAACATCGAAAAAAAGCCGCAGCGGCGCCACCCCTCGCCCCCGTTCATCACCAGCAGCCTGCAGATGGAGGCCAACCGCAAGCTCCGCTTCGCCCCCAAAAGGACCATGGCCCTGGCCCAGAAGCTCTATGAAGGCTTGGACTTAGGGGACGAAGGCCCGGTGGGCCTGATCACTTACATGCGCACCGACTCCACCCGGGTGTCCGGCGAGGCCCTGGGGGCGGTGCGCCAGTTCATCACCGACGTCTACGGGGCCGGCTACCTGCCCAAGGGCCCCAACGTCTATAAGAGCCCCAAGGGGGCTCAGGAGGCCCACGAGGCCATCCGGCCCACCGGGGTGGGCCGCCGTCCCCAAGACCTGAAGAGGTTTTTGAGCAAGGAACAGCTGGCCCTCTACGACCTCATCTGGCGGCGCTTCGTGGCCTCCCAGATGACTCCGGCCATCTACCAACTGACCACCGTGGACGTCCAGGCAGGGGATTACCTGTTCCGGGCCACCGCCTCGGTGCTGCAGTTCCCCGGGTTCACCGCGGTCTATCAGGAGTCCCGGGAGGGTGAAGAGGAAGAGGGGCCAGCCAAGCTGCCGCCCCTGAAAAAAGGGGAGCTGCTGGAATTGCGGGATTTCGATCCCCAACAGCACTTTACCAAGCCGCCGCCCCGCTTCACCGAGGCCTCCCTCATCAAGGAGCTGGAGGTCCAGGGCATCGGCCGGCCCAGCACCTACGCCACCATCCTCAGCAACCTGCAGGACCGCGATTACGTGGTCAAGGAGAAGGCCACCCTCTGGCCCACGGAAATGGGCCTGGTGGTCAGCGACCTGCTGGTGGAAAACTTTCCGAAGGTCATGGACCTGAAATTCACGGCCAACATGGAAACCGACCTGGACCGGGTGGCGGAAGGCCAGGCCTCCTGGCACCAGATCCTGCGGGATTTTTACGGGCCCTTCGCCCAGGATCTGGAGGCGGCCAAGGGCGGGATGCGCAAGGTGAAAAGCGTCCCGGCCGGGATCCGCTGTCCCCGCTGCGGCGCCGAGTTGGTGGTGCGCTGGGGGAAAAACGGCGAATTTCTGGGGTGCTCCGCCTACCCCGAGTGCGGCTTCACCGGGGATTTCAGCCGGGATGCCCGGGGACGCCTGGTGCTCAAGGATGCGGAGGCCTTGGCGGCAGCCGGGCCGGGAGGCGCCGCCACCGGCCTCAAGTGCCCTAAATGCCAAAAGGATTTGGTGGTGCGCCGGGGGCGGACGGGAGAATTCCTGGGCTGCTCCGGCTACCCCAAGTGCAAGTTTACCCAGAATTTCACCCGGGACCCCGAGGGCAACCTGCGGCCCCTGGATCAGGAAGCCGAAGCCGCCGCTCACCCCTGCCCCCGCCCAGGTTGTACCGGCGCCCTGGTGAAGCGCCGTTCCCGGCGAGGCTTCTTTTACGGCTGCAACAACTACCCCAAATGCGATTTCACCCTGAACCAGCCGCCGCTGGCAAAGCCTTGTCCTAAATGCGCCTTTCCCTGGCTCATGAAGAAGGGCAAGAAGATCCTGTGCCCCCGGGATGAATGCGACTTTGAGCTCGCCGCGGTGGCCGAGGCCACCGAGTAAAGACGGTTTTCGGGTTGTGACGCAGGCGTCTCGCCTGGGCGCTCCGCAAGCAGCCCGCGACTCCGGATAAAGGAAATGGTAGGCGGCGCCCACCCTTTTTATTCTTATTCAAGAATTTGTTCCCCGAAAAATGACCATCGGAAACCGCAAATCGACAACCGCAAACCGCGTCACCATCATCGGCGGTGGCCTGGCCGGGGCGGAGGCCGCCTGGCAGGCGGCCCGCCGGGGAGTTCGGGTTCTCCTCCTGGAGATGAAGCCCCGGAAGTTTTCCCCGGCCCACCATTCGCCCCGGTTGGGGGAACTGGTCTGCAGCAATTCGCTGCGGGCCGAAGCCCGGGAGAGTGCGGTGGGCCTCCTCAAGGAAGAGATGCGCCGGCTCGGCTCCCTCATCATGGCCGCGGCGGAGGCCACCCGGGTGCCGGCGGGGCGCTGCCTGGCGGTGGACCGGGAGGCCTTCGCCGCCCGGATCACCCAGGCCTTGGACCAGGAACCCCTGGTGGAGATCGTGCGGCAAGAAGTCACCGATCTCGATCTGACCTCCACCACTGTGGTAGCCAGCGGCCCCCTGACCTCGGAGGCCCTGGCCGCGGCCCTGGGCCGTATCAGTGGCCGGGAGCATCTCTATTTCTATGATGCCATCGCCCCCGTGGTGGCGGCGGCATCGCTCGATCCGGGCAAGATCTTCCGGGCCTCCCGCTACGGGGCCGGGGAGGACTACCTCAACTGCCCCTTCAGCGAAGCAGAGTATGCCGCCTTTCACCAGACCTTGCTGGAGGCGGAGCAGGTGCCGCTGCATCCTTTCGAGGAGCCCCGCTTTTTTGAGGGCTGTCTGCCCATCGAGGTGATGGCGGCCCGGGGCTATCTCACCCTGGCCTACGGTCCCATGAAGCCGGTGGGGCTCACCGATCCCAGGAGCGGGCGGCAACCCTTCGCGGTGGTGCAACTGCGGGCGGAAAACCGGGAGGGCACCGCCTACAACCTGGTGGGGTTTCAGACCAAGCTGAAATACCATGAGCAGGAGCGGGTCTTCCGGCTGATCCCGGGCCTTCAGAAGGCGGAATTCTTGCGCCTGGGCTCCATCCACCGCAACACCTTCATCCACTCGCCCGGCCTGCTGAGCCCAACGTTAAATTTTCTTGAATATCCGCAGCTCTTTCTGGCGGGGCAGATTTCCGGGGTGGAGGGCTACGTGGAGTCCGCGGCCATGGGCCTGCTGGCGGGGATCAACGCCGCCCGCCAGGCCCAGGGGCGGGAGTTGGCAAGCCCGCCCCGGGCCACCGCTCTGGGTGCCCTGGTGCATCACCTTACCGAGACGGCTGCCAGGGACTTCCAGCCCACGAACGTCAACTTCGGGCTGTTTCCGAAACTTCCGGGCCGCATTCCCAAACAGCTCCGGGGCGCGGCCTATGCGGAGCGGGCCTTGCAGGAATTGGCCGAATGGGTCGAGGCCCTGGGGGAGGATAGCTAGGAAGTATGGATTGCTTCGTGTTTAACGGCTTATGCCCCCCTCCCCCCGCGGGGAGGGGAATAATAGTCGAGGCCGGATAGACCAGTTCCCATAAGGGCGCACTGCGCACCAGGCGAATATAACGCCGCGGCGGGGAGGTCTCGGGTTTTTTAGTTTTCTGCTTTTTGGTTACTATATTATTGTTCCATAGACAGGGGCGGCCCCGCGGGTCGCCCCTGCTCGCGCCGGTTGGGAGGAGAATACCAGACTAACCCCACCGTGCCTGATCCAACCGGCATTTGGCGCCGGATGCGCCTGAAGGGCATATGGCGCCGGGCCGGTTCTCCCGCCGCGGCGCCGGGCTATCAATAATATTGTCGGGAAAATAGTGAATTAATCGCAGCGGAACTGCTGCGGCCTGAAACTTGCATAGACTCTGGGTGCGGAGTCTATTTCAGGGAGGGCTTGCGGTGAACTTTCCGGATCGTATCAGGCAGCTGGAGCAGGATGAGAATCTCCAAGAAACGAAAGACGTCTTGGAAAATCTGTTGGACAGCTCTGCCGACTCCATTGGCGTCGTGGACACCAAAGGCCGATTCAGCAGATGGAATGCGGCGTCAGAGGAGATTTTCGGCTATAGCAAGGCGGATCTCGAAGACCAGCATTTTTCTGTGCTCTACGAAGATCCGGGCGAGCTTGAGAAAATGCTCGCCCGGCTACGCCGGGATGGCTTCATTAGGAAATATGAAATCAACATGAAGAAAAAGGATGGCACTATTGCGCCGTTTAATCTGTCCATCAATCTCTTATACGACAGGCACCATAATCTCACCGGCAGCCTCTGCATAGCCCGGGATCGAAGCGATACCCGCAGGGCTCTGGCCGAATTGCAGATGCTGAACGAGCGGCTGGAAAAGGAAATCATCGAGCGCAAGAAAATGGAAGATGACTTGTGCGAAACCAGGGAAACTCTGAGAGCGCTTTTCAATGCCATTCCGGAGTCGATTTTCCTGATGGATGCCGGCGGGGTCGTCGTGGCAGCCAATGCCACCTTGGCAACAAGATTAGGCAAAGGTCTTGATGAACTTATTGGATCCAAGATGTCCGACCTGGTTCCTGCCGAAGTGGTCGAAAGGAGGAAAACCTACACCGACGAAGCCATCAGAACCGGGAGGACGGTTCATTTTGAAGATAGGCGGGATGAAAGGTTCCTGGACAACTTAATCAGTCCCATCATCAATGGCGGAGGTAAAGTTTCCAAGCTGGCCGTTTTTTCCATGGACGTTACCGAGCGCCAAAGGGCGGAGGAGACACTTAGGAAAAGCGAGCAGAAGTACCGGCTGCTGGTGAACCAAATCCCCGCGGTATTATTCAAAAAGATATGCTGATGCGTCCATAGATTTCTTTGACCGCAAGGTGGAGGACCTGACCGGCTACCCCAAGGAAGATTTCGACTCCCGCACCCTGAAATGGACTGACCTGGTGGTCGCAGAAGACCAAAAGGATTGGAAAAGCAAGTTCCTCGAAGCGCTCAGGACCACCCGGTCTTATATGCGGGAGTACCGGATCAGGAGAAAAGATGGGACGCTCCGTTGGCTTCAGGGACGGAGCCAGATTTTCTGCGATGAGGCGGGAAGGATCGATTATGTCAGCGGCGTCCTTTTTGACATCACTGAGCGCAAGCTGGCCGAACGAGAAATTTTGCACTTTGCCTCCTTTCCCCGGCTGAATCCCAACCCGGTTCTGGAAATAGACCTGGTTGGTAAAGTCACCTATGCCAATGAGTACGCCTATGAGGTTCTCCGGAAATTGGGCCGCCAGGATATCACCGCCTTCTTGCCTTCTGACCTGGAGGACCTAATCCAAAGCTATCGGGAGCAGGGGGTAAAGCGGTTTTTTCGGGAGGTTGAATTAGAAGGCGCAGTATTCGCAGAATCGATTCATGTGGTGGAAGAATTCATGATGTTGCGCCTCTTCGCCATTGACATCACGGAACGCAAGCGGGCCGAGGATGCTTTACTTAAATATGAGTTCATGCCCAACACCGCCAAAGATTGCATGACGTTGATCAACCGCAATTACATTTATGAGGCGACCAATGCCGCTTTTTGCCAGGCGCACGGCAAGACCCAGGAAGAAGTGGTGGGAACCAGCGTGGCAAACATTTGGGGGGAGGATAGATTTAAAAATATCATCAAAGGATATCTTGACCGATGTTTTACCGGCCAGACGGTGGAATCCGAAGGCTGGTTTGAATTCGGGAAGAGGGACAGGGGGTGCTATCTTGTCTTTTACAGTCCATATTTTAATGAGGACGGGACGGTGGCTTACGCCGCGGTGGTGAGCCACGACCTCACGGCCCGGAAGCGGGATGAGAAAGCACTACGGCAGAGCGAGGAGAAATATCGCTTACTTGCGGAAAACGTCATCGACGTCATCTGGACCATGGATTTGAACTGGAAGTTCACCTATGTCAGCCCCTCTTGCGAGAGCCTATGCGGTTATAAGGATAAAGAGCTTGTGGGCATGACGCTGGATCAATTACTAACCCCGGATTCAATGGATTTGTGTAAAAAGACGCTGACAGAATTCCTCTCTCCGGAGAATTTGGCGGGACAGGAATATCCTAGTTTTATAATTCCCCTAGAGCTTCGGTTCAAGGATGGGTCCAGAAACGTGTATATTGAAGTTAAGGGCTCTATCCTCAAGGATTCCCAGGGCCAGCCGGGGGGAATGCTGGGGGTGACCCGAGATATTACGGAACGGAAGCGGGTGGAAGAGTCCATGAAGGAAAACTTGCGTTTACGCCAGCAAATTCTGGATACCATACCCAGCCCCATCTTTTATAAAGGCATCGATGGCCGGTATCAAGGAGTAAACCAGGCCTTTCTCCAGTTCTACGGCAAGACCATGGAACAGGTCTTGGGCAAGACGGTGTATGAGGTTTTTTGCAAGGAAATCGCTGATAAATATTTCCAATTGAACCAGCATCATTGGCAGCACCCGGGTCCCCAGATTTACGAGTATCACACCTATGACGCCCAAGGCCAGCGGCGTGAGGTAGTGGCGCATAATGCTACTTTCATGGACAAAAATGGGAGCATTGCCGGCTTGGCGGGAGTCATGTTTGACGTTACCGAACAGCGGCAGACCGATAAGATTCTTAAACACCTCCTTAACCAAACCCAACTGATTTTAGACTCTGCCGCTGAGGGCATTTTGGGTCTGGATATTGAAGGAAAACATATTTTTGTTAATCCGGCGGCCACCAGGATATTGGGATACGAGGAAGGGGAGCTTATCGGTTTTGGCAGTCATTCGAACTGGCATCGCTTCAGGCCGGATGGAACGCCATACCCCAAAGAGGGATGCCGGATCCTTAACTACCTAAGAAAAGGCGCTGCATATTATGCAGAAGAAGTTTTTTGGAAAAAAGATGGTTCAAGCTTTCCCGTTGATGTCAAAGCTAATCCTATCATCGAAGATGGCGAGATTATTGGCACAGTATTAACCTTCTGGGACATCTCCGAACGCCAGCAGACGGAGGCAGCCCTGCGGCAGAGTGAACAGACGTACAGGTCGTTGGTACAAACAATCCCGGCTGTGGTTTTTAAAGGATATGAAGATTGGTCCGTTGACTTCTTCGACGAAAAAATAGAGGAAATTTCGGGCTACAAAAAAGAAGAATTCGATTCCCGAAGGATGAAATGGTCTGATGTTATCTTACCGGAAGATTTTCAGAATGCCAAAAATGTTGTTAGGCGCGCATTAAAAACAAATAAAAAGTATATAAGGGAATATAGGATAGCTCATAAAGAAGGAAATCATCTTTGGATACAAGACAGGGGACAATTAATTTGTGATAAAGAGAACAATATTGACTATATAAATGGGGTACTATTCAATATTACCGAGATGAAGAAATTAGAACAAGACCATTTAATGCTTAGCAAATTGGAATCTCTCGGCACCCTGGCTGGCGGCATCGCCCACGACTTCAACAATATTCTTACTATCATACTCGGGAATATTGGCCTGGCCAGGCTGTATAGCAAGATTGAACCTAAGGCTCAAGATAGACTGGCTCAGGCAGAACAGGCATGCCAACGGGCTCAGGCCTTGTCTGGGCAACTGCTCACTTTTGCCAAGGGTGGAGCGCCGCTTAAAAAGATTGTTTCCATATCTATGTTACCTGAGATTATGCGCCAGCTTTGGCACACGGGGTTGAAAATGGTTTATGAACCCTCCATGCGGGGTTTGATCCGGGAGAAGTTCCCCTCATTGTCGCCCAATCGCTTGCTGAATGAACGGTAGCACAAGTTTCCCCCAAAATATATTTTTTTCTAGATTTTGAACCTACCTACGCTTTGGCTCACAGACTACTATCGCCGGGCATGGTAATAAACTCTGGCCCCGACTTTGATCCCCAAATTGGCTCGTTTCAGGTGGCGGGGACGGGCGGGGGGTTGACGGAAAGAAGATACAGAAACGAGACTGCGGGTGATACTGTCAGATGAAGTCTGATTCGAGGGTAATCAATCCCCAAAGACGAAAACTGGCCCCGAAAGGAATTCCAGTGCAATCCCAAAATCGGAGGATTCTTTAGCCGGCTGCTCTATGCGCCTGACTTTCCCTTTGGCCTTAATCATGCGTGGAATGAGGGGCCTTGCATCCTCTGGCAGGAATTTAAAAATGAAGTCTGCAATATCGTCAGGTTGCATCATAGGTGCGGTTTCGGTCATAAAATACAGGCCGCCCAAACTAATGTCTTTCATAACGGCCAGGTCTGAAAAGAATTTTTCCGAACTTTGGTACTGCGCCTGATATTCAAAACGGAAGGATTTATAGACCCGGGGGAATAGACGCTGCTCCATGAAACACTCTCCATAGCCGTTATTATGCAGCATTCTTGGCGACCACAAGGAAAACGTCAATTAGGGGATCCCTGTTTTCTGCCTCCAAAAAACCTAATATACTCCGATATTATGCCGCATCCATAGCTATTTCTGTCCCAACGAGGTTTTGGAGCCTCTTTGGCCGAGTAAAATCTCCCAAACGATCCTCTTCTCGAAGCCAATTCTTCTCGCAGGTGGAAAAATAGCACAAATTGGGGCGGAAAGTCAATTTTCCCCAGATTTCGGGCATATCAATCCCTCAGCGACCAGATGCTAACAGGCTGGGAAGCCTAAGGACCCCAGGCCAGCACTGATCGGTAGTGGTGTGCCAGAGGAAAGGCGGAGGCCACATGGACATACCATCTCCGGGCATGATAAGAAACCCTGGCCCCCACTTTGATTAATCGCTTGATCAGCCACTCCATGGACCGTTTCACTTCTTCACCCCAAACATAGAACTGCCGGATCATATGCAAGAGGTTGTAGGCCAGAACCCCCATCTGTAGCCTGGCCTGGTTGGCCTCGAACCTTTGGCAACTGGTTTTGTCCCAGCGAAGAGTGTTCTTCCCTTCCTTGATCCGGTTTTCTATCTCCGCCCGGCCGTTATAGACCTTGATCACCTTGCCGGCTGGCAATCTGGAGTTGGTGACCACAAAACCGATCCGGGGGAAAAGCTCACCCCAATGCCACTCGATCTTGGCCACTACCCGGCGGGACTTGCTCCAGCTCTTCGCCTGGTACTGCAAATCAACCATCTTGACTTGCACCCCGGACTTAGGGGGACGGCCCACGGGCCGGTTAAGGTGGGGCTCGACCAAACCCATCAGGATTCTATTGGCCGGTAATCGAATGAAGTACGTGATCCGTTGCTCTTCACAATACTCGTAGGTTTCCGGAGTGGCAAAGGCGGCGTCGCCCCGCAGCCAAAAGAGCTTGAACCAGGAGCGGTAACGCTCCACCAGGGGAGTGATAAATGGAAAAATGCCGTCGGCGGAATGGACGTTCCCCGGTCTCAGCTTTACCCTCAGACAATCGCCCTCGCTGGTAAAGCAAAAAAGCGGATGGAAACAGTTTTTGGCAAAATGGCCATTATAGGCAACCCCTTCCTGCTTGCCGTGGGCCGGGTCCTCGGTGGAATCCAGATCGATAATAAGCCGCTTTTTGTTCTTCCTCTTTAACAGGGTATCCGTGGACCGCGTCAGGGCGGCCTCCAAGGCCGGCAGCCCAGCCTCGTTGCCCAGGATGTCGTTCTCCAACCGGGAGAGCATGGACTGACCGGCCCCAGCCTGATGATCTTTACCAATCGCCAACCTGAGAGCAGGATCTATCCGCAGATAATCTGCGTCGTTGCAATCTTCGTAGCCGGCAGCTATCTGGTAGACCCTTTGGCGAATGATCTGGATTAAGGAATGCTTGGTATGAGTCGATGACCTAAAGTCCTCCAAGCAATCTCCCATGGGGGCGATAATTTTGAAACGGTCATCTATCTCTCGCAGGAGGAAAAAACCAACGTCGGAAGTGATCGTGGCGCCTTGGAAATCTATCATGATGGCCCGGTTAAAATCCGGGCGGATTACCTCTTTCCGGCTTTCACCACCATTGAGCATCTTGGACCCCCCCCCAAATTGCCGATTATTCCTCTTTATATCATATAGTTATGCCTATTACACGCATTTTTTGCGGCATAATCCAGGGTTACTTAACGAGGCAGCCGATCTGAACTTATGTGGTTCCGGGTCACGTTGTGAATTTTCCATCCCTGAGGATATCTGGTCAGTGGAAGCCGATGAAGGACAGATCAATCAAGTTATTGGCAATTTGCTAATAAATTCTAACCAGGCCATGCCAGAGGGCGGAATTATCAAGATAACAGCCGAAAATATTTTAGTAAAAGCCAAATCTAAGTTACCTATGCCAAAGGGTAAATATGTTAAGTTGGCCATCGCTGATCAAGGGATTGGCATCTCCCCAGAATATTTAGAAAAAATATTTGACCCATATTTTAGTACCAAGCAAAAGGGAAGCGGATTGGGCCTGGCGACGGCTTATTCAATTATTAGAAATCATTCCGGGCAGATACAAGTGGAGTCCCAGGTGGGAGTTGGCACCACTTTTTGTATCTACCTCCCAGCCATAGAGAAAGTAGTTCCTGCCGCTGAACCGGAAACGGCAAAACCGACTATGGGGCAAGGGAAAGTACTGGTAATGGACGATGAAGAAATGGTCAGAGACGTTTTAGGCGGGATGTTGAGCCGGTTGGGCTATGAGGTGGATTTTGCCAGCGATGGTTCCCAGGCCATAGAAAAATTTGTCAAGGCGCAGGAGACCAATCAGCCATTTGCTGCGGTAATCCTGGATCTAACCATTCCCGGGGGCATGGGAGGCGAGAAGGCCGTAAAGGAGCTTCTTAAGATCGACCCCCAGGTGAAGGCTCTAGTTTCAAGGGGCTATTCAGATGACCCGATTATGGCTGATTTTCAGAAATATGGGTTTACTGCTGTTATTACCAAGCCTTATAAGGTTGCAGAACTGGGTAAAGTATTAAACGATGCCCTCACTGGAAATGAATAGGCAATCGTTACGATTTGTAGTGACATCTTAGATAAAAGATCATTGCTATTTTTACGCTAATTAATTAAATCGGTCCTTCCGGGTTTAGCGTGGGTAGAGGCTGAGTCCCCCGCAAAAGAAATAGATGGCGGTTTTGAAATGCTCTTTGTTTCTATAGCCACAGGCCCGGCGCTTGATGGCCATGATCTTGCTGTTCAGCCCTTCGGCCACGGCGTTCGTCACCCGGTGGCGGCAATAATGTCAGGATTAAAATAAATCAGGGATTCCCCGAGGTAAAAATCAGGTTTATTCTGATTGTTATCGACGGGTAACAGACTTATAAAAGGACTAACACTAAAATTAATTTACTTGGAATTAGCTTATGCGAGAGTTTTCGCGCACCGCCACGAATATACCAGTTACTACGGAAGGTAGCAGGGCGAGCAATGAAGGAACGATCGCCAATCTTGGCTTGCGCGGAGCTATGGTCCGCCTACCCTTACCCAAGCAGGTTCCTGGGGTAAGCAAATTACTTTTTGCTATCGCGCCGCAACTCCAGCCCATAGAAGTTCCTGGCCGGGACGCTACGCCTGGACCAAGATACCGTCTCCCAGTGATTCATGAACTTGGATTATCACACCAAGTCCATCCTGGTGGATTATATAATCTCGTCGCTGCCGCGCTTTCTGCAAGTCATTACGCGCAAACTGACCCTAATGTGAGTCGGTACAACTTAGAGAATTATATCGGGGCTGTGGTCCATTGTCAGCAAGTCGCGGTGGGATCTAACAGGCCGATATCGAGCCGGCGCCAAACGACTTGCTTTTCTTGGGCATTATCGCTGCCGCTATTGGCGCAGAGAAGGGGCGCAAGCAGGCGGAAGAAGAACTCCAACGGGAGATCTCGGTGACCCGGAGGGGCATATGATCCAGGAGGAGCGCAAGCAAGCGAAAGAAGAACTCCAACGGCTACGTCGTCAGCAGGAACTAATTTTAAACTCAACCTGTGAAGGGATTATCGCCCTGGACCTGACCGGGAACCACACCTTTGTTAATCCTGCAGCCGCTAGGATGCTTGGTTACGAAGTAGGAGAGCTTCTAGGCCGGCATAGTCACCTTGTTTGGCATCACTCAAAAGCCGATGGCACTCCTGCTTCAGAAGAGGAGTGTCCGGTCTATGCTGCCCTTCGGAAGAGTGAGACTTATCATGGCCGAAAGGAGATTCTCTGGAGAAAAGATGGTACTAGCTTTCCTGCCGAGTGCTCTTTCGCTCCCCTTCTTGAAAATGGTGAAGTCAAGGGAGGAGTGGCCACTTTTAAAGACGTCTCCGAACAGAGTGAGGCCGAAGAATTATGTCGGGATCTACTGTCGTGGTCGCCGGTGGGAATTTACATCCTCGCAGATAAGAAGTTGCAATTTGTCAACCATTGGTTCCAAAACACCATCGGCTATAATGGAAAAGAATTATCCAATATTAACTTTTGGAATTTAGTCCACCTCGAAGACCGCGAGGCAGTCAGAGCAAACACCTTGAAGATGTTACGGGGAAAGACTTCTATCCCATACAAATACCGGGCCATTGCAAAAGGCGGGAAAATCAAGTGGATTATGGAGACGGTCGCTAAAATCCAATACATGGGGAAGAGAGCCACCCTGGGATCTTTCATTGACATCACTGAACAGAAGCAACTTGAAGTCCAGTTTTGGCACGCACAAAAGATGGAAGCTGTGGGGAGACTGGCGGGAGGTGTGGCCCATGATTTCAATAATATGTTGACGGTCATCCGATGGTACAGCGACTCCATTATCAATAAAACTAAAGCAGAAAATCCCATTAACGGCCATGCTAAAGGAATCTTGCAAGCGGCCACTCGGGCCATAGCCCTGACCAACCAGCTTCTGGCCTTTAGCCGTAAACAGGTCATGAAACTCCAGGTTTTGGATCTCAATGTTGTAATCAAAGATATGGAACCACTGCTCAGGAGTTTGATTGGCGAAGATATCGCCATAGCGGTGGTTCTTGACCCGGAGTTAGGGGCCATTAAGGCCGATTCCGCGCAGATGGGGCAGCTTATTATGAACCTCGCGATCAATGTCCAGGATGCCATGCCTCGCGGCGGCAACCTCACCATCGAGACGGAGAACGTTTATTTAAATGCCGCCAATGCCAATAAGCACTTGGAAGTGGTTCCCGGCAACTATGTATTGCTGGTAGCCAGTGACAATGGGATAGGGATGGACGCTGAAACCCGCAGCCACCTTTTTGAGCCCTTTTTTACCACCAAGAAGGATGAGAAGGGTACGGGGCTGGGCCTGGCCGCGGTGTATGGCATCGTCAATCAGAGCGGCGGCTATATCTGGGTTGATAGCGAGCCCGGGCAGGGAACCAGGTTTAAGGTTTACTTCCCGAGGGTCGAAGGAACAGTTAAGCCCCTGAGGGAGAGGAAAGCCCCGACAAAAGTGTTACACGGCTTGGAGACAATTTTAGTGGTGGAAGATGAAGAGATGTTGCGGGATTTGATTTGCGAGACCTTGAGAATGCACGGGTACAAGGTACTGGAGGCGCGTGATGGTTCTGAAGCCCTGCGGGTCGGGGACCAGCATAAAAAGCCACTGGATCTGTTGTTAAGCGATGTCGTGTTGCCTAAAATGGGGGGGCGCGAGTTGGCGGAACGTCTAGCGCGTTCGCATCAGGAGATGAAGGTGATTTTTACGTCAGGCTACACCGAAAATGCCATCGTCCATCATGGGGTTTTAGATCCAGATATTAACTTTATCCATAAGCCTTTTAGCGTAATAGAACTCATTGGGAAAGTGAGAGAGGTGCTGGCTGGATAGCTATCGAAGACTAAACCACATCATTTACGATGGGAAAAGCAATGAACCATTATAAGATTGTCTTGGCCGATGATCACGTTTTGGTACGTCAAGGATTAAAAGTCCTCCTAGAACAGGCTAAAGATCTTGAAGTAATTGGAGAAGCCCGCGATGGTTTGGAACTTCTGGAACTCTTAAAGCGGGTCTCACCTGATATGGTCATTCTCGATATAGCCATGCCAAATCTTCGAGGCATAGAAGCTACCCAAGAGATAAAAACGTCTTATCCAAAGCTCAAGGTGCTGATGTTGACCATGCATAAGGACATGGAATTCTTGGAGCAAGCGTTATCTGCCGGCGTTGATGGTTACCTGGTTAAAGAAGATGCGTCCAAAGAGGCTCTTTTGTAGCATTGAGACAATTCGCTGCGGTGCAAATTATATATCCACTATTCTTACATTCGAATCACAGGGCCTTCTTTTCAAAAAATACCGGGAAAAGGGCGCCAAGCTCCCGATAGAAACCCTGACTACCCGCGAGAGAGAGATCTTAAAGCTTGTGGCTGAGGGAAAAACGAGCAAAGAGATCGCCAGGCTCCTATTTATTAGCCCCCGTACTGTCGAAAAGCACCGGTATAATATTATGCAGAAATTGCAACTTCAAAAAAGCATTGACCTGGCAAAATACGCCCTTAGTAAAGGATATACCTCTCCTAACCTCTAATCCCCCTTAGACCCCGCAGGCATTCTTATCTTTACGCAATCTTACGTATCTCCACGTAAGTATTTCCACTCCCGTTAGTGCATGCCCATCGAAGTAAATCTCCTGTTTAAGGAGGTTTTTAGGCTGTTATGGATTAGATTTAAAAACAATAAAGATGCCATGAATAGTATATTGTTGTGAGTAACTACTAACAAGCTAAATAAGTGTTCTTACCAATTGTCATTAAATATCTTTAGTCTTAAAATAGAGCCATGATTAATCACCCATAACCGGCTGGCTACTATAAGCAAGGTCCGAGATCGGTTATGGAGGGAGGCTATCTTAATATGGAATCGATGAGGCCAGGCAATAAAACCTGCCCAGGGGCAAAGGGAACAGCCTGTGGGAATGATAAACCAATCAAAATCATTCTGGCCGATGACCATCTTATCGTTCGCCAGGCCATTCGAAATCTCTTGGCGGCGGAACCTGATATGGAAGTGATAGCCGAAGCAGACAATGGGCGCGCCGCCATGAGACTGGTGCAGAAGCTCAAGCCCCAAGTGGTGATCATGGACATCTCCATGCGTAATCTGAACGGCATCGAGGCCACGCGCCAGATATTGGCCGAATCTCCCGAAGTTAAAATTATAGCCTTGTCGATGCATTCTGACAGTCTCTTTGTCTTAAACATGCTGAAGGCGGGAGCAAAAGGTTACCTGCAGAAGGATGGCGCCTCGGTGGAAGAGCTAATTAAAGCCATTCGCACGGTAGTGGCCAAGAAGACTTATCTCAGTCCCGAAGTTTCCGACATAATGATCAGCAGCTTTGTTAGCCAGTGCAATAACATTCCGTCAGGTTTTTCCATCCTATCAGTCCGGGAACGGGATGTACTAAAACTCTTGGCCGAAGGCAACACTACCATTCAAATCGCTAACAGTCTTCACGTAAGCTTGAAGACCGTAGAGAGTTATCGCAAACAAATCATGACCAAGGTGGGGATTCACAACGTAGCTGGCCTCACGAAATATGCTGTCTGCCAGGGATTAATTACCTTGTAAGTCCGAGGGGACCGAGTTTTTTACAAAAGGGTTGCCTTAATGAAAATCAAGCTTCCTGGAATCTGGTTGTTGTCTCTGGTGCGGCAAGGAGGAGGGACCGCCTGGGGGATGGAAGAACTGGTAAACACAATACCCACGGTGACGGAGGCCCGGAAGACCTATCTCAGTCCGGGGCCTGTCCACCTCCGTCATTTTGGACTCGGCATTGGAAAAATAACCGGGGGGAGCACTGACATACCCTATTATCATCATAGCCAAAGAAGCATCTGCCAATCGGTCAGAAAGGGATGGCCTGATCAAACAATTCGCTAACGGGGGCTGACGCTATAGGCCGGAACTGCAATTCGCCATGCTAACCTTCAGCAACTGCGAAGTACCGAGATGGAGACAACCATGGAAAAGCACAGAAATTTCTTCAAAGACGAGTATGGGAAGGAAGCGAATTTCATGCATTTAGATATATTTGGAAAAAACTCCAGCCAAATTAAACGCAATAGAGTCCTACAGTTAATTTCAATATCATTATTTACCTTAAGTGTTATCTTGTCTGTTAAGTTATTAATAAATCTCTTATTTCCAAGAATAGCCCCTGGTTATAATGAAATTACTATAATGATTTCATCTTGTTTTGCGGTTACCTTAGCGGCATCATTGATATCATATAAATATCAATCGCTCCTGGAAATATTAGAGTACCGCCTCGGAATAAAAGTGAATAATCTCAACAATGTCATCAAGCAGTTTAAGATAGAAAAAGAGGACCAACGGCATTGTGCCAATGATTTGAGTGTAGCTAAAGAGAAATATCGATGCCTGGTGGAGAATGTCAGTGAAGGAATTCTGCTCTTGGATACCGAGGGGAATTTCTTGGAAGCCAACAAGAAGATGGAGACACTATTAGGCTTTTCCGAAGCGGAACTTTTAACCATGAACTTAACCCAACTTTTCCCCAAGGAAGAGCTCGAGAGGAGCCAGGCCATCTTGGAAAAAGTAATCCATACGGGCGAGAGCGATCTGGCCAATGGCTGGATAATCAGAAAAGATGAGCAAAGGGTACCGGTCAATTTTGTCGCCAGTAAAGTGAAATACGGCAACCAAACCATCATCCAGGGAATCTTCAGAGATTTAACGGAGCGCTGGAAGCCGGAACCTATCCAGTCAGCATCTGGGAAAAATTAACCCATCTCCTTCCTCAAGGGCGAATGGGAATAGGGGGGAAATCCTGATTTACTTTTTCCCGCTAATGAACCATATAACCAACGAATCCAACGAAGCATCTGCAAATCCATCAGATAGAGAGGGCCTTCTCAAACAATTCGCTAACGGAACCCTGACCTGCCCCCCAAAAACTGATCCACGAGTTATGTTAGAGTAGTGGATCGAAGGGAGGCAGGGAGATGAGCAGGAAGCGTTATGCGCCCGAGCAGATTACCGGAATGCTCTCCTTAACCGAGATTATGCCACATCCATAGCCGCTTCTATCCCAACGAGGTTTTTTGGACCTCTTGGCCCGTTGAAAATCCCTAAACTGATCTTCTTCTCGAAGCCATTCTTCTCATAGGGGGCACGTTAGCACAAATTGAGGCGTAAAATCAAAATTTCCCAGACCTTGCGCATACCAAACCTTTAGAACCCAAATACCTCTTTGCTGTGGAGCTTAAGGATCCCAGGCCAGCACTGATCGGTAGTGGTTAGCCAGAGGAAAAGCTGTGGCGACATGTACGTACCACTTTCGGGCCTGACAAGGAATCCCGGCTCCTACCCCTGCAAATTGATTTTGATCTGAAGATAGCCTATCAAGAGTAGCGATTACTTGCCACTATCAAAACTTTAGGGTTTCCTACTTTCTAATGATTCATTAAGGTTCCCCAAAAGAGCCTGACGTGAAGGGCTTTCAGCTTCCTCTTGGCCTCTGTGACCCGGAACGAAACGTGATCGCCAGCTTGGAAAACTCGACAGTCATCTCCTGCGATGGCATCCCCGTGTACAAAAACATCGGGGCCGCCATCATCCTGTCCCATAAGGCCAGCGCGATTCGCCTATTTTTGTGGTAACATAGATTTTGGCTAATCGGGATATTCCGCCTGTGGTCAGGTAAGGTTATGTGGAAACGGCTCAGCTTGAGGGCCCGCATCTTCTTGTTGTTGACTGCCCTGGTGGGCGCCACCCTCACGGGCGGCTTGGTCACCATCTGGCACACCCGCGCCATGAACGCCCTCCTGGTCTCTCTCATCGACCAGAACCTGGCCTCTTTTCAGGCGGCGGAGGAACTGACCAACTCCCTGCTGAACCAAAAGGGTTTTCTCACTTATTATTTCCTGGACGGCAACCCCGACTGGCTCAAGCAGATGGAGCAGCATCGAGAGGACTTTGGCCAATGGCTGCAAAAGGCCCGGAAGTCCGCCTATACGGAGCCGATGGCGCAGCTTCTCCGGCAGATCGACGCCGGCTTCGGCGCCTATGTCCAATCCCGGCAGCAGGTGATCGACTTGTACCGGCAGGGGCAGCGGGAAGCCGGGGCCCGGTTGCACCAGGAGTTGCGCCGCCAGTTTGCCACCCTCTTGCAACTTTGTGAACGCTATAAGCTGATGCACGAGCAGGCCATTTCCCGGGTGCTTAGGCAGAGCCAGACCCAGGCCAGGTTTATCAATGCCTTTGCCCTGGTGGTCTTGCCCGGGGTGGCGGCCTTGGGAATTTTGCTGGCCTATATCCTCTCCAGGCAGATCTTGGAGCCCATCCGGCGGCTGGCCCTGGAGACCGGGCCCGGTGGCCGCGGGAGGCCGGGCCTGGATGAAGTCAAAGCCCTGAGCCGCGGGGTGCACAGCCTCATCGAGAACGTGGACCAGGCCCAGAGCGAACTGGAACGCAGCCAGGAGCATCTGCTGCAAACGGGGAAATGGGCCATGGTGGGCAAACTGGCCGCCGGGGTGGCCCACAGCATCCGCAACCCCTTGACCTCAGTAAACATGCGTCTCTTTTCCCTGAAGCGCTCGCTCAAAATGACCTCGTCCCAGCGGGAGGATTTCGAAGTGATCTCCGAAGAGATCCGCCGCCTGGACGCCATTGTCCGGAATTTTCTCGAATTTTCCCGGCCGCCCAAGCTAAAGATGCAAAACATCGGTCCCTCCGACGTGGTGGACGGAGCCTTGCAACTGCTGCGCCACCGTCTCGAATCCTACGGGGTGGAGGTGAAGTTGCTGCGGTCCCAAAGACTGCCGGAGATCCTGGGTGATCCGGACCAGCTCAAGGAAGTCCTGGCCAACCTGCTGGTCAATGCCTGCGAGGTCATGGTGAATGGCGGGGTCATCACCATAGAGGAGGAGGCCCGGCTGTCTGTGCCCTCGGGGCCGGCGGTGGTCATCAGGGTGAGTGACAACGGCCCGGGCATCGCCGAATCGATCCGGCCCCAGGTCTTTCAGCCATTTTTCAGCACCAAGGAGGAGGGCACCGGCCTGGGCTTGAGCATCGCCACCCGGATCATCGAAGACCACGGCGGGCGGCTGGAATTGGCAGCCGCCGCCGGAGAGGGGGCAACCTTCATCATCACCCTGCCCCTGGGGGACGGCTAGCATGGGCAAAATCTTGATCGTGGACGACGACCCGCAGTTGCGGCAAAGCTTTGAGAAGATCTTGACCGTGGATGGCCACCACGTGAAAACCGCGTCCAGCGGTGAGGCGGCCCTGGCCCTGGTCAAGGCCGAAACCCCCGACCTGGTGATCATGGACGTGCGCCTGCCGGGGATGGACGGCCTGGAGGCCTTCCGGGCCATCCACGAGATGGAGCCCAAGCTGCCGGTCATCGTCATGACGGCCTATGGCACTACCGAGACGGCCATCGAGGCCACCAAGCTGGGGGCCTTCGAATACGTCCTCAAGCCCCCCGAATTTCCGGATATGCTGGGCTTGATCAGCCAGGCCCTGGAAGCCGGGCGTTTTATGCGCTCCCGGGTGGAGCTGGACGTGGCGCCGACCAACACGGCCGCGGAGGCCATCATCGGCCGCAGCAAGCCCATGCAGGAGGTCTACAAGGCCATTGGCCGGGTGGCCCCCACCGATGCCACCGTCCTCATCCGGGGGGAATCCGGCACCGGCAAGGAGCTGGTGGCCAGGGCCACTTACCAGCACAGCCTGCGAGCCGCCAAGCCCTTTCTGGTCATCAATTGCGTGGCCATCCCGGAGACCCTGCTGGAGTCCGAACTCTTCGGCTATGAAAAGGGGGCCTTCACCGGAGCGGTCAACCGCCGGGTGGGCAAGTTCGAGCAGGCCCGCGGCGGCACCGTCTTTCTGGACGAAATCGGCGACATGCCCTTCAGCATCCAGGCCAAGATACTCAGACTGTTGCAGGAGAAGAGCATCGAACGCCTGGGCGGCCGGGACCCTATCCCGGTGGACGTGCGCATCATCGCGGCCACCAACCGGGACCTGGAAGCCGCCCTGGCCGCGGGCAAGTTCCGGGAAGACCTCTATTACCGCCTCAAGGTGGTGACCATCTGGCTGCCACCCTTAAAGGAACGCCCCGAAGACCTGACCCTGCTGGCGGAATATTTTCTGGCCCGGTTCGCCAGGGAGATGGGGCTGGACAATCCCGGCATGGACGCCCCGGCCAAGGCCCTGCTCCGCAATCACCAATGGCCCGGCAACGTCCGCGAGCTGGCCAACGCCATGCAAAAGGCCCTGATCTTCAGCCGGGGCTATCCCATCCATCCGGAGGACCTCACCCTGGCCATGGGCGTTGGCAACCAGGGCAGGGGGCTGGAAGGGGAGCAAGGGGCCGATGAGGTCATCCGCCAGTGGCTGCGGCGATCCCTGGTCGCAGGCGACGGCAAGGACCTGTTCGACACCGTCATGAACCGCTGCGCCCGGCTGCTCATCAGCGAGGCCCTGGACCTCACCAATGGCAACCGCAGCCGGGCCGCCAGGCTCCTGGGCATTTCCCGGCCCACCCTGCTCTCCAAAATCGATAAATATCGCCTGAAGTTCGAGACCTCCATCAGACAGGAAGAGCTTTAACCGGAGTAGTGTCCGGCAGGGGTTTTGCTAGGAGACATGTAGGGTGGGCGCTGCCCACCAAAACCAGAGATCTTTTTGAACTTAGGCATGCCTACCAGCAAATCAATTCATGGATTTTAGAAGCTTTTTCCCTCGCCCCCTTGGAGGGAGAGAATGGTCTTGTAGGGGCGCACCCATGTGGGCGCCCCCTACAAAAGCGGGGGCAGTAGGTAGGGGCGGGTTTTAAACCCGCCCTACAGGGCGGACACGTAGGTCCGCCCCTACGAAAAACCTTGCAAAGCCACCCCTCACCGCAACGCTACAAAAGATAATTGAGGGATTCAAATAGATAATTCCCTTTTTTAGTTATTTTTCCCCTGGCTTGGGGAAAATTATCAAGTTGCCTCGCCTTCTTTTACAAACTGTAAAAAATAACGACAGGCACCCCGGTGGCAGGAAGGGGGAGTCTGCGGCGGGGCTTCGAATAAAAGATAATATTTTAAATTAGTTGCAGCAGGCCACCTGGGGCCGGGGTTTGGCACGCCCGTTGCTGATTGATGATCCGAGGGAAGATCCTGCAGTGGCCGAGCAATGCAAAATCTTGATTGCGGATCGCAACCGTCACGTCCGGGAATTTCTGCGCCGGGAGCTGAGAGCTGAGGGTTATCGGGTGGAGGTGGCCGGGGATGGCCGGGAGGTCCTGAATCTGCTGGAGAGCGACGAGCCGCCTCACCTCTTGATCCTGGACCTGGAGATCCCCAACCTGGACGAGCTGGAAATCTGGGCCCGGCTCCAGGACCGCCAGCCAACCCTGCCGGTGGTGATCCACACCTTCTTGCCGGAATATCCCACCCGCCTGACCTTTCCCCTGGCCGCCGCCTTTCTGGAAAAGAAAGGAGATACGGATCATCTTAAGGGGACCGTGGCCGAAGTATTGGAAAAGCATTACCCGCGGCGATTCATCCGAGTGAGAACCAAGGTTTGAGGAATCGGGGATCGGGAAAAGGTCCATTCCAGGTTCAGACCGGGTTCCCCCGCCACTCGGCCCGCCCAGGCGAGACGCCTGCGCCACCATTGCTTCCCAACTTTCCACACTAGACGCTAATTCAAAACCTGATTTCATTGTCATCCTGAACGGAGTGAAGGATCTCAAGTCACTCAAATTACCAGTGGGATGCTTCATAATTGCTTTGCCTTTTAAGATACGGTTTTTTAACCCCCCTTTGAAAAAGGGGGGCAGGGGGGATTTAAAATAACCCCTTGAAATCACCCTAAATCCCCCTTTTCCAAAGGGGGACTTAAGTACCCTTGGAACTTAGGGTTTCGCTTGATTTAACGCCAGACTATTTGCGGAACAGAACACTAGATTCTTCGCTTTTCTCAGAATGACATTTCGGCGCAGTCTGAAGTTTTGCAATAGCAATAGCTTCTAGAGGCCCCTATTTGATCCGGGGCCGCCGATTTGTTACACTGACGAAATCGCGGTTTTTGGAAACCCTGCCGCAAAAAGGCAATTAGAGGGGATGATTATGCCAACCAAAATTTATGGCAAGCTGGCGCTGCTGTGCTTGACGATGCTGGCCCTGATCACGCTTACCGGGACCTCGGCCAGGGCGGAAAGGAGGAATCCCTTGGTAAAACTGGAAACGAGCCTGGGAGAAATCACCCTGGAGTTGTACCCGGATAAGGCCCCGGCCACGGTGGCCAATTTTCTGCAATATGTCCGGGAAGGCTTTTATAACGGGACCGTCTTCCACCGGGTCATCAACGGTTTCATGGTCCAGGGGGGCGGCCTCGACGCCAACCTGAACCCGAAGGCCACCCGGGCGCCCATCAAGAATGAAGCCGACAACGGCCTGACCAACCTACCCTACACGGTTGCCATGGCCCGGACCTCCGACCCCGATTCCGCCACCGCGCAGTTCTTCATCAACGTGGCGGACAACAAGTTCCTCAATCATACCGCCAAGGATGACCAGGGCTGGGGTTACGCGGTCTTCGGAAAGGTGGTGGGAGGCCGCGAGGTCGTGGACAAGATCAAGGCCGTGGCCACCGGCGACCGGGAAGGCTCCCAAAACGTGCCGCTGACCCCGGTGGTCATCCTCAAGGCCACGCTGGTGGAGAAACCCTAAACGGGGATAAGTAGATCTTGAGCGTTAAAGTGCTGATCCGGGAGGCAGGGGCCGGGGAGCTGGAGGCCGTGGAGTCCCTGGTGAAGGGCGCCTACCTGGAATACCGGGAACAGGTCCCCCCAGAACTCTGGGAAAAGTGGATGGAGAGCGTCAGCCAGGCCATCCACGCAGGGGCCGGGCTGCTGCTGGTGGCTGAAGTGGCGGGGGCCATCCAGGGGGTGGTGCAGTTCTTCCCCGACGCCAGCCGCTCCGGCCAGGGCCGCTGGCCGGCGGGGTCCGGGACCATCCGCCTGCTGGCAGTGCGCGCCCAGGCCCGGGGCCAGGGCCTGGGAACCCGCTTGACCCGGGAGTGCCTGCGCCGGGCCCGGGAGCTGAGGCTGCCCACCCTCTTTTTATACACCGGCCGCTTCATGCTGGCGGCCCAGCGTATCTATGAGAAACTGGGCTTCAAGCGGGCCCCGGAGTTCGAGCCGGAGTGCTCGCCTGGGCCTCTGGCCTACCGCCTCGATTTATGAGGGGTAAGGTTCCTTGGTAGTTTAACCCCCTCCAGGATTTCGGCGCTGGGCTGCGGAGCCGCGTCAGGCCTCTTGCTTTTTGGAGGATTTTAATGGGCAAACTCCGCCGAATTCTTTTCAAGGTGCTGCTTCCCCTGGGTCTGGCCGCTCCCCTAATCGCGGCATCCTTCGGAAACCTGGGGGAGACCCTGGAGCAGGCCAAACAGACAGATTTTTTCCGTTTTTTTCACTTGGAGCAGAGCCAGGTGAGCAAAAGCGACGGCAGCACCGTGACTGCCTTCAAGCCCAGCGGCGACAAGTTCCACCCCCTGGTGACAA
Source organism: uncultured delta proteobacterium (assembly GCA_963697965.1). Taxonomy (GTDB): domain Bacteria; phylum Desulfobacterota; class Desulfobaccia; order Desulfobaccales; family 0-14-0-80-60-11; genus JAPLJC01. The sequence continues at coordinate 3,308,117 of OY969108.1, read as the reverse complement.
TTAGGGTCACCACTGACGGCGCCGGCCGTATCCTGGCCCTGGAGATGGCTTTGGCCCGGTCCTTCATTGATGACCCCCGGGAGGGAATCTTCGCCCGGGACATCGCCAAAAGCTTCCTCCAGGCCGGGCTCCCGGCCCCCTGGGACTCGGAAACCACCGACCTTATCAATGAAATCGAGTTCCAAGGTACTTCCACCATGACCATCATTAAACGAGCGGCGAATGAACCCAAGCTGCCTGAAAAGCCGACCCCGGGATACCTGACTTATCTGGGGAAACAACCCAGCTACGAACACCGGCTGCGGGATTATCTGCTGCGCTTGCTTAATGAAACAGAAGGGGGAGCCGCGGTCCTGGTGTTCTCCGTACGGCGTTAGTAAAGAAGAAAGCCACTGATCCCAGTCGGGGTAATTTACCCCGGAGTTCGAGCCGCTCCCTACGCCTGGGCCCCTGGCCTACCGCCTCGATTTTTGAGGGGTGAGGTTTTCGGGTTCGAGGCCCTTTCTATTTGGCCTGTTGGGTCTCAGGACACTTTTCCAGGGTAATCCCCTGCGCCTCCATCTTTTTCAGGTATTTTTCCGGGTCTTTTTGGAATTCCGCGGGACAGCCGGGGCAGCAGAAGTAGATACGCTTCCCCTGGTAATCGACATAGACTTTTTTATCGATATTGCCGCCCAACACCGGGCAGACGGTCTGGGGCTGGGGTTGGGATCCGGCGGCCAGGACCGGGCCGGCGGCCAGGGCCAGGACTACCAGGGAAACGGCCAGGATTTTGAGCATCTTCATCAAAACGGCACTCCTTGAATTGGGATGGAGCCGGGAAGATTTTGGTTTTATTGCCAGTTGGAGTTGCGGGGGACCTGTGCCTTAAGCCAGCGGGCGCTCGGCGCAGATTTATCTTATCAAAAGGTCGTCCGGGTTTCAAGGTCTCCCGCCTACCCGCCCGGCGGCTCGCTGCAGGTCAGGTTCTCCCTGGTCCAGAGGCGCTGCCCCTTTTGGTCTTCCCGGCGATGGTCACAGGAAGCGCGGCCGCAGATGGGGCACTCCGGGACGGCGCAGGGATCGGCGTGGATCAGGATATCCGCCCGCCCTTCAAAGTGATCGCTCAAGATCTTCTCCAGTTTCTCGACTTCAGCGTGGCTGGCCTCCAGGCTCAGGTCCCGGGGCAAAATGAGGTGGAAGTCCATGAAGACATGGTAACCGGAGCGGCGGGCCCGGAGCTGGTGGATGTCGATCCATGGATCTTGGCGATGCCGGGCGATAACCTTGCAGATCTCTTGTAAAAGGCCGGGGTCCGAGGTGTCCAGCAGGAGTGCCGAGGATTGCCGCACCAGCAGGGCTCCGGTAATCAGGATACTACACCCCACCAGGATGGCCACGCCGCCGTCCAGCCAGGTCCAGCCGGTGACCATGACCCCCCCCAGGCCCAGCACCACCCCGGCGGTGGTGAAGACATCGGTGAGGATGTGCTTGCCGTCGGCCACCAGGATCAGGGAGCCGGTGCGCTTGCCCACTTTCACCAGAGCCAGGCCCAAAATGAGATTGATCACCGCCGTCGCCAGGATGAGGTAGAGGCCAGCGGCCAGGCTGGAGATGGCCTGGGGATGGAAGAGCCGGGGCCAGGCCGCGTAGAAGATGCCCAGGCCCGTCAGGACGATGAGGGCCCCTTCAAAGCCGGCGGCAAAATATTCCATCTTGCCGTGGCCGTAAGGGTGCGAGGGATCGGGACTGCGGGCGGCGAAGATGATGCTCCACAGGGCAAAAGAGGCGGCCACCACGTTGATGATGGACTCCAGGGCATCGGAGAGGATGGCGGTGGAGCCGGTGATCCAAAAGGCGACGAATTTCACCACCATCAGCCCCAGGCTGATGGCCAGGGAGGCGGACATGGCGATGAGGCGGCGCTTGAGGTGCGGGGTAACGGGATAATTCATTGGAGTTGGATTTTCTAAAATATCGCCCTCTGATTTAGCAAGTCATCAAGTTTGGCCGAGGTGCCGACTCCGGAAATCAAGGAGACCTCTGCCGGGTGGCGCTCACCCAGTTGGGCTGCACCCGTACCAGGCTGACCCCCTGGGGCAGGTTGACGGCTACCTGGAGCCGCGACCGCTTGGGGCTCAGATTCCTCGTATCTACCCAAGCCTGGACCTCGGCAGCTTTCAGCTCCTTCACCAGGAGCCAGGAGCCCTGAACGGTGACGGCCACCTCGGACGGCAAGAGCCTGGCCGGTTCCGGCTCCGGAATCACCGAAACTTTGGCCAGGGTGCGGGTCAAGGTCTTGGGCTGGATCACCAGTTCCGCCAGGATGGGGGCCTGAGACTTCCAGGTGAGGTGGAGGTTCTTAAAATCGAGATCCGTGCGGACGGTGCTCGACTCCGTGAGGCCGTTCAGCTCGATGGGTTGGGTGGGCAGAAATTTTAGATTCAGGAGTTCCTCTTCGGGACCGATGACCGTAACCTGCGCCGGTTTGGTATCGATGCTCTTCAGTTCAAAGCCTTCCGGGAGGTTGCCGGCCAGCACCGGCTTGATGGGCAAGGTGGCGCTGGTGGTGGGGGAGAGACGGATGATCAAGGGATTGGGCTGAATCCGGAGCACCATCACCCCCTGGGGAAAGGAGAAATTGCTGGGCCCCAGGTAAAAGGTGTGGGGGCCGCTCTTATAATTAGCCAGGTCGATGGCCTGGGTCAGGCGGCTTGCGGATAGCCTGTTGACGATGGACTGGGGCCCGTTGATCCGAACCTGCAACTCGGAGGGGACATCGCCGACGATCGCCATCTGGGCCGGCAGGTTGGCGAACTCCAGGGCCATGTGCAGGCTGGTTTCGGTGCGCTCTTCGCCGCTGACGGCAAACCACAAGGCCACCGCCAGCAGCAGCGACAAGAGCTTCAGGCCCCGGTTACGACCAAAGGGCGCGAGCCAGCTTTTCAGACCAGGTACCTTTCGCTTCATCGGGAGTTTCCAGCAGATTCTGCAAGACCCGGTGCGCCTCCACGGGATCGAGATTCTGGCGCAGTTTGCCTCCCTGGGCCAGGGAGATCTCGCCGCTGGTTTCAGAGACCACCAGGACCACGGCATCGGATAGCTCGGTGAGCCCCACCGCGGCGCGATGGCGGGTGCCCAGGGTGGGCTCGAGATTGGGGTTTTTGGATAGAGGCAGCAGACACCCGGCCCCGGCCAGCCGATTGTTCTGGATGATCACCGCACCGTCATGGGTAGGAGTATGGGGCCAGAACAGGGTGATGAGCAATTCCTTGGTAACCAGGGCGTCCAGGTTGATAGCCCCCTCCAGGTACTCGGAGAGGCCGTTGTTGCGTTCCAAGGCGACCAGGGCGCCGATGCGGCGTTTGGCCATGGTTGCCGCGGCGGTGCAGACCTCTGCAGTAGTCGCCGGGAGCTGCTCTCCACCCGGAGCCAGGGCTTTTTTCCCCACCCGGCTCAGCATCCGGCGAATATCGGCTTGGAACAATATGATGACGATGAGGACAAAGCTCTTGACGATGATGTCCAAGAGCCATTCCAGGGTGAAGAACTCCAACCGGCGGGCCACCAGATAGGCCAGGAATAGAAGAATCAGCCCGGCCAGGACCTGGATGGCCCGGGTGCCTCTGAGCGCCAGGACCACCTGGTAGATGATGATGGCCACCAGCAGGATGTCCACCAGGTCTTGCCAGCGCAGGTTCAGGAAGATGTGCCCCATAGTCGGATCAATTATGCTGCCGGTAAGGTTTAAGGCCGCGGCCTTTCTTTAGCATGATCACCCGGAATTTTACCGGAGTAAAGCTAAAAATTATTTGGGTAAATCGCCTCCCACACTGCAAAAAACTGACGGGCGGAGGCGACGTTATGGGTGCGGAGGATCCTGGCGCCGCCTCGCACCGCGGCCATCAGGGCGGCCAGGGTGGGCACGTCCCGTTCCGGACCGGGGGGCAGCCCGGTAATCCGGCCGATGAAGGCCTTGCGGGAGGGTCCCACTAACAGGGGACAGCCCAGTTTCAGGAAGACCTCCAACCGTCTGAAGATCTCCAGGTTATGCTCCCAGGTCTTGCCGAAGCCGATGCCCGGGTCCAGGACCAGCAGCTCCCGGGGGATGCCCCGGCCTTCGGCAAACTCCAGGCGCTCCTGGAAAAAGGTGGTGATCTCACCCAGAAGGTCGTGGTAATGGGGGTGCTGCTGCATGTCTCGGGGGGTGCCCTGCATGTGCATCAGGATCACTGCCACCCCGGAGCCGGCGGCCAGTGGGGCCATCTCCGGGTCAAAACGCAGGGCGCTGATATCATTGATGATGCTGGCGCCAGCGGCCAGGGCAGCCCGGGCCACAGGGGCCTTGTAGGTGTCTATGGAGATAGGGATGGGAATTATCGGGGCCAGGGTCCGGATGACCGGGATGACCCGGCGCAGTTCCTCTTCCAGAGGCACCGGTTCGGCAAAGGGCCGGGTGGACTCGCCGCCCACGTCCAGGATATCGGCTCCCGCGGCCACCAGATCACGGGCCTGGGCCAGGGCCGCGTCCTGGTCAAAATGACGGCCCTGGTCCGCGAAGGAATCAGGCGTGACGTTGAGAATGCCCATGATCAGGGGCCGGCGGGAAGCCAACAGCTCCGGCCAGGTCCGGCGGCCAGGAGGCGGCTGGGGGACGGGGGCGAAGGGAGGGGTGTCGGTCATGGGCTAATCCGCAATGCCCGGAGCGCCATCTAAGGGGGGCGGCGTCAAGGCTGGACCCTGACGCAAAAAAACCAGGGCAGGCCCCGAGACCTGCCCAGGTTCTCTCCTTGACCTCCGGACTACCGAACCCTTAAGCCTGCTGCAGGCTCAAGGGAAACTGGTCGGGATCCCGCGGTTCCTCCTGGGGTTCAGGGGGTTCCTCCTGCGGCGGCTCCGGCGGCTCCGCCACGGCCAGGATCCTATCGATCTCCCGGCTGTCCAGGGTCTCTTTTTCCAGGAGGCCTTGGGCCAGGATTTCCAATTGGGCCCGGTGCTTGGAAAGCAAGGACACCGCTTGCCCGGAGGCCTTTAATATCAGATTCTTGATGGCAGCGTCGATCAGGCGGGCCGTTTCCTCGCTAAAATCCTTGGATTGGGCGAACTCCCGGCCCAGAAAGATATGCTCTTCCTTTTTCCCGAAGGTGACCGGGCCCAGCTCATCGCTCATGCCCCAGTTACACACCATCTTCCGGGCCAGGTCGGTGGCCCGCTCCAGGTCATTGCCCGCCCCGGTGGTGAACTGTTGAAAAACCAGCTCCTCAGCGGCCCGGCCGCCCAGAAGGACAGTGAGGGCGGTCACCAGGAAATCTTTGGAATAGGTGTGGCGTTCGTCCAGAGGCAATTGCTGGGTAAGGCCCAGGGCCTGCCCCCGGGGGATGATGGTGACCTTATGGATCGGGTCGGCGCCGGGGCTGAGCCTGGCCACCAGGGTGTGGCCCGCTTCGTGGTAGGCGGTATTGCGCCGTTCACGCTCGCTCAGGATGAGGCTCCGGCGTTCCGCGCCCATGAGGACCTTGTCCTTGGCCTGCTCAAAGTCTTCCATGGCTACCGATTCGTTCCCGCGGCGGGCGGCGAACAAGGCGGCCTCGTTGGCCAGGTTCTCCAGATCGGCCCCGGAGAATCCGGGGGTGCCCCTGGCCAGGATGGAGAGGTCCACCGAATCGGACAGGGGGGTGCGCCTGGTATGCACCTTGAGGATGGCCTCCCGGCCTTTGAGGTCCGGGACCGGGACCACCACCTGGCGGTCGAAACGGCCGGGCCTTAGCAGGGCCGGGTCCAACACGTCCGGGCGGTTGGTGGCGGCGATCAGGATAACCCCTTCGTTGGCCTCAAATCCGTCCATCTCTACCAGGAGCTGGTTCAAGGTCTGCTCCCGCTCGTCGTGGCCTCCGCCCAGCCCGGCGCCCCGATGGCGGCCCACCGCGTCGATCTCATCGATGAAGATGATGCAGGGGGCGCTTTTCTTGGCCTGAATAAACAGGTCCCGCACCCGGGCGGCGCCCACGCCCACGAACATTTCCACGAAGTCGGAGCCGCTGATGCTAAAGAAGGGGACCGCCGCTTCCCCGGCGATGGCCCGGGCCAGCAGGGTCTTGCCGGTCCCCGGGGCCCCCACCAGGAGAACCCCCTTGGGGATGCGCCCCCCCAGGCGGGTAAACTTCTTGGGGTCTTTCAGGAAGTCGATGATCTCAGAGACTTCGTCCTTGGCTTCCTCGATGCCGGCCACGTCATTGAAGGTGATCTTCACCGTGTTTTCGGTCATCAGGCGAGCCCGGCTCTTGCCGAAGGACATGGCCTTGCCGCCGCCCGCCTGCATCTGGCGCATGAAGAAGATCCAGATGCCCACCAACACTATCATGGGCAACCAGGAAGCCAGCAAGGTGCCGTACCAGGAGCTGTCATCCTTGTTGACGGCGGTGATCTCCACCTTCTTGGACTCGAGCAGCTTCACCAGCGCCGGGTCGTCGGGGGCGTAACTCTTGAAACTTTTGCCGTCAGAGTACTCCCCGGAGATTTCATTTCCCTTCAGGGTGACCTTGGACACCCGGTCAGCCTGCACCATCTCCACAAACTTGGTGTAATTGATGGCGGTCTTGTCCCGGTTGCCCTCGACGACGGAGAAGTAATTGTAGAGCACAATCATCACCAGGGTGATGAGCAGCCACAAGGCGATATTCTTAGAAAACGGGCTCAAACGCTTATTCATTATGGTCCTTAAGAGGCGTCAACAATAGCCATTCTGACATGCTGCCAGATTCCTTCAAATAAATATTTTAAATCTATCTGTGGAAAATGCAAGGGAATCCTGCCGTTGACCATCAGGACCAACCGCTTTGGGCAGGGAAGTTTCAGGACGGAGTGGGAACCGGCCCCACCCTGCCTGCGATAACCTCTGGCGGGGCCGTTAAGAGGTGGCCATCCAGGAATCCGCGTCTTCGGGGAATATTCCAGCCAGGCTCTCCCGGGGGATGCGCCAGGGGCCGGCGCCCCATTTCACCCCGGGCAGGCGCCCATCCCGGATCATGCGGTAGATGGTGCGGCGGGAAAGGGCCAGGATGGCGGCTACTTCATCCGGCCGGAAAAAACGTTTCTGCTGCAGCAAATCCATAATTCCATCTCCTCTGGGGGGTGAGAGTCGTGTCCTCGCCAGCTTACCTCTGCAAGGGCAGGGCCAAAATTCTCTTACCGGATAACCGCAAGAAATAATGGATAAAATTACCTGCCGTTCCTAAAGCCCCCGTAAATCAGGGGTCCATCGGGCCTTTGATTCTAGGGGTTAAGAGAAAGCCCCTGAAATCGTAGTTCCTTTTGGCCGCCAAATTAGCCCCGGGTTCGGGTCCCGATATCGAGGTGCGACCTTTGCAAAAATCCCTCTGCGGGTTTTTGCCTTTTTTTTTGGTTTTTTTTGTCGGGGGTACCCCCGGCTGGCGCAACTCATACAGAGCGGCCTCAATCTGCTTGTGGGGGCGGGTCTAAAACCCGTCCTTACCGTTGCCTGTTGATTTGGTTTTGGGACAAATGCGGACATCTCTCCTGTTGGACGACATGAATCTTGAAGGGGCGGTGGGGAAACGGCAAGGAGGTAGGGGCATTGAGGAACCGAGACGAGTTGATGCGGCCCCGGGATGTGGCCCGGCGACTGGCGGTATCCAGGTCCACCGTCTATCGCTGGTTCTGGGAGGGACGGCTCAGGGGGGTCAAGCTCAACAGCGGCACCCTGAGAATCCTGGCCAGCGCGGTGCACGAGAAGCTGGCCGAGGTGGATTAAGGTGGAATTGACTTAATTTTGGTCTTTTTAATCATGGAGCCGCCAGACCGCTTAAGGCCAGCCAGGGTCTGAGAGGCCGCGGCTCCCCATCGTCTGCCGGCAGCTTGCGGCTGCCAGAAAAATGGAGCAAGGCATGAATACCGGGAGAGCGAGGGCAGAGGTAAGAACCCTGGAAGAGAAATTGACCCAATCGGAGTTCCGCCGGGAGGCCGACGAGATGCTGGCGCGGCTCGCCCTGGAAGCGCCGTTTTTTTGGCCGGAAAACGAAGAAAAACAGCAGCAGCGGCTAAAGCGGGCCGCGGCCGATCCCGTCTTTTTCTGCCGCACCTATTTGCCCCATCACTTCTCCCAGGTGTCGGCGCCTTTCCATTATGAGCTGGTAAAGCTTATGGAGCCACCGTCCGGCACGGGCGGCCCCGAAAGCCTGGCCGCAGCAGTGGCCGCCCCCCGGGAGTTCGGCAAGACCACGAGCGCCTTCGGTTACCTGCTGCACCAGATCTGCTTTAAGCGGCGGCGCTTCATTATTATCGGCAGCGACAGCGAGGACCGGGCCAGCGACCTTACCGGCCGCCTAATTATGGAGTTGCTTTACAATCAGAGGCTGCACCAGGATTTCGGCGAGTTGGCGAAGGCCAACCGGCCGGTGGACGACTTTGTCACCGCCAACGGCATCCGGGTGAAGGCCCGGGGCCTGGGCCAGCGCCTCCGGGGCCTGAAGTTTTCTCTGGGGCAGCCATGCCGCCCCGACCTGGTGATCCTGGACGATCTCGAATACGATCCTTACGAAAGAAATGGAAAAAATAAAAAAGGAGCGGCCGACCCGGAGATGGTCCGCCGGATCCTGGACTGGGTGAAGCTGGAGGTCCTGCCCGCCCTGGAGGCCGGGGGCAACCTGTTGATCCTCGGCACCATTCTCAGATGGCAGAGCGCCCTGCAACGGATGCTCACCGCTGATGAGGAACCCTTCCGCCATTTCCGGCGGCGCCTCTACCGGGCGGTGCAGGAAGATGGCAGCTCCCTCTGGGAGGCCCGCTATCCCGCCGACCGCCTCAAGCTCCAGAAGCGTTTCCTGGGCGTGGCCGCCTTCAACCGGGAGAAGATGAACGAACCGCTGCCGGAGCCGGGATTGTTCCGGGAAGAGTGGATCCATTACTACCATCCGGATATCCTCAAAGACCGGCAGCTTCTGGTGGCCGGTTTTTTCGAGCCATCTCTTCAGACCGGGGCCGGCGCCGCCCAAAGGGCAGTGGTCAGCGTGGGTTGGGACCGGCAGCAGTCGATCTTTTACGTCATGGACGCCTGCATCCGCCGGTCCTCCCTGGAGGAGGCCCTGCGCGGCATCTGCCAGCGCCACCGCCGCTCTCCCTATGAGATTCTGGGGGTGGCCGATCCGCTCTTTAAGGAGCCGCGGTTCCGGGAGTTTGCGCGTCTGGGCCGGCAAGAGAGCGGCCTGCCGCCCCTGCAGGGGGTGAGCCGGCAGGTGGCCGGAGAGAGCCGGGTAGCCGACTTGGCCCCCCTGCTGGCCCGGGGCCGGCTCCGCTTTATCCGGGGCCACTCGGACCAGGAACTGCTGGTGGAGCAACTCCTCTATTTTCCCTCCGGGGCCCTGGGCGACCGGGGGCCGGAAGCCCTGGCCGGGGCCGTCGCCCTGGCCCAGGAATCTCGGTAGTTCATCATTTTGAATTTATTTGCTAATGAGAGGATGCCGCAAAATTGGGATAGCCTTTAGCAGGAGAAATTATCTTGACGTATTATAGAATAATATGTAACCATGTAACATGCAGATTGCTTGGGGTTGGTTATCCATCTTTACTTGCGCAATCCTTTGCGTGGCGATTAAAATTTTATTTTGGAGTCAAGGTACATCTCCAGGAGTTTGGATTTGTGTATTGGGGGTTTCAGCTCTTATGATAACGTTGCGCCCACAAATTGGACTCCGCGAAAGACTTGCATGGATATTCCTCGCTTTTGCACTTTTTGCATTGGAAATAAATGCAATTAACACTGAACAAAACAAACATGTTGTTGAAATAGCAAAAATCTTAGGAAGATTTGATGAAACCCAAAAACTGCAAACTGCAACTAATCAGAGTATTGCACAATTAGCCGAATCTAAAGCCCCCCAGGGTAGCCTAGAATATAGGGCTTTGTTGCTATCTAATGAAATTTTGCTTTTTTTAGGTGAACGACAAGCGAATGAGCCTGAATCAGTTGTAGATAAGATGCTATCATTCGATCGTGATTTTGATAAGCCGATTAAGTATTCTCAACAAACAATGTCAATATACTCCGAACGTTTTGGGGCGAGGGTTATCGAAATGCGGAACGCTTTGGCTCGGGAAGGAATTAAAGATGAAATATTAGATAGATTTTTCGAGCATCCCGCAAATCCTGCTTCAATAAGGATCATTGGCGAGCGTATAGGTGCCATAGCCAAACAACTTAAGCAATAATTAATTTCTATCATTGAGATTATTTCGTCCCTATTCCGCACTTACTAGGAAATTCCGCATCTCTAACCGCGTTTATTTTCTGGTTCGCCGAACCTGGCGAATTTTAAGACATGAAATAGGGGAAAGGTATGGGAAATGTTATCATGCCTAACCCCCCCCCAGCCTTGACGCTTCCCGGTTTTTTTGATAGTCCTGTTCAGCTAATGGAACAGGTGCGCCCATGAACCTCTTGGACCTGGGGATCTTGATCCTGCTCGGGTTGGTGACCGTCCGGGGATATTACCGGGGCCTGTTCCAGGAGCTGGCGGTGGTGGTGGGGTTGGCCGCGGGAGTGGTGGCCGCCGCCCACACCTACATGCGGCTGTCGGAGATCCTGTCGCGCTGGATCTCCGAACCCCAGTATGCCCGCATCGTCGCCTTTGTCATCATCCTGGTGGCGGTCTATTGGCTCACCTTGCTGGCGGCCCATGCCCTCCAGCGCCTATTATACCACCTCCACCTCGATTTTTTCGAGCGTCTGATGGGGGCCCTGTTTGCCCTGGTTAAGGGGGCGGTGGTCATCGGCTTCGCCTTGATGGTTGTCGCCCTGCTCCTGCCCCGGGATTCCCGGCTCCTCCAGGAATCCCGCACCGCCCCGGAACTCACCCATATCAGCCGCCAGACCCTGGAATTGCTGCCCCCGAGTTTTAAAAAGAGGGTCCTGGACGACCTGCAGCACTGGCAAGAGCGGTTGGAGGGGAAGAAGCCCGAGGAGACGGCGTAGGGGCGGGGGGCTGAAGGCCCCGCCCGTCGTCGGAACTGCCCAGCGCGCTTAAATAAGGAACTTTTTGAAGATGAACGGGAAAGATGCCGATCCCGGGGCCATGATCAATGAATTTGCCGCCATTGTCCGGCGGCTGCGAGGCCCCGGCGGCTGCCCCTGGGACGCCCTCCAGACCCCGGAGACCCTGAAGACCTACGTGCTGGAAGAGGCCTATGAATTGATCGAGGCCCTGGACAGCGGCGACCCCGAGAAGATCAAGGAGGAGATGGGAGACCTGCTGCTGCACCTGGTCTTCTTAAGCGATCTTTACCAGGAGCGGGGCGACTTCTCCCTGGTGGAGGTGGCGGCCGGGATCTCCGCCAAGATGATCCACCGCCATCCCCATGTCTTCAAGGGTGAAGAGGCCAGAACCCAGGAGGACCTGCGGCGCCTCTGGCAACAGGCCAAGGCTCGAGAGGGCAAAGCGGCCCCGGGCGCCCTGGGTAAGGTGTCGCCGGCGCTGCCCGCCCTGGTTCAGGCCCAGCGTCTGGGGGAAGCCGCGGCTCGCCTGGGCTTCGACTGGCCCCAGGTGCAGGGGGCCTTGGACAAGGTGGAGGAAGAATGGCAGGAGTTCCGCCAGGCCCTCACCGGCCCTGGGCACCTTGCCCGGGAGGAAGAGCTGGGTGATCTCCTTTTTTCCCTGGTGAACGTGGCCCGCTTCCTCAACCTCGATTCCGAGAGGGCGCTCAGGCGCACCATCTACAAGTTCATCAAACGGTTCCACGTGGTGGAGCGCACCCTGGCCAAGGAAGGCAAGACCCCGGAGACCGCCACCCTGGAAGAGATGGAGGCCATCTGGGAGGCCAGCAAGCAGGAGAGGCCCGAGTAAGGACCGCGGCCGGTGAGCAGTGGCTGGTAATGGCCTGGATAATCTTCGGATCCAGGTTAGCTTTCAGGACAGCAACCGGAGTACCCGATTTTCCCGTGGGCCGCATGCCCGTGGGAGTTAACCGTAGGGGCAGGTTTTAAACCTGCCCCTACAACCGTTGTCCCCGCGCCCGTGGGGGTGAACCGCAGTCTCTTTTGGCCTGACTGACCCTGAGCTCATCCCTCCCGGGCCCTGCTTGCCAAGGTCTCGCAATAATGATAAATATATAAAGTTTAAGGGATTATGCCGAGATGAAAGCCAACCGGCCCCTGGGAGCAAGCGTCAAGGAAAGAGGCTGAGAGGCTGATGCCAACAAAGAGCGCTCCCACTCCGGAACAACTCAGGCAATCTCGCAAGCGCCGGCGGGAACGATTCCTCATCGCCCTCACCCTGGCGCTGGTAGTGGCCATCACTACCGTGGAAGTGCGCCTGGTGCACCAGGGCGGCCAACCGGTGACCGGCAGTCTCCTGGCCTTCGGCCTGCTGAACATCAACGCCTTTCTGCTGCTGCTTTTCACCTTTCTCATCTTCCGCCACCTGGCCAAACTCTTCCTGGAGCGGCGCCGCAAGGTCTTCGGCTCCCGGCTGCGCACCCGCCTGGTCCTCACCTTCATCAGCCTCACCCTGCTTCCCACCCTGTTTCTCATTTTCATGGCCTGGCAGCTCCTCTCCAGCCAGGTGAATTACTCCTGGGACCGGCAGGTGGAGGAGTCCCTGGACAAGGCCGTCGATCTGACCCGCACCTTCTCCGTGGAGGTGGAGGACAACCTCAAGGCCTATGGCCGCAGGTTTACCGGGGAATTGCAGGAAAGTGGCGCTTTGGCCCGGGGGGATCGAGATTATCTTCGATCCTTCGTGCAGCAGCGCCGTGCCGATTATGACCTTAGCGGCCTGGAGGTCCTGGACCGCCAGGGGGCGCCGCTGGCTGCCAGCTATGCTCCCCAACTGCGGGGGGCCCCGGAACTGCCGCGGCCGGCCCCCGGGGAGCTAAAGGCGATGGCGGAGACGGTGCTGCGCCAGAAGGTCGGTACACAGGAACTCCTGAGCTTCCTGACGCCGGTGACCGACGCCGCCGGCCAGATCCAAGGCTACCTGCTGGTGCGCCAGACCATTCCCGAAACCCACCTGCTGCGGGTCGCCGCCGCGGAACGCAGCCTTCAGGAGCTGCGCCAGCGCCTCTTGCAATTCAGCCCGCTGAAGGTGAGCCATTACCTGGGCCTGATCATCGTCACCTTAATTACCCTGATGGCCGCCATCTGGCTGGGGTTTTACATGGCCCGGGAGTTAACCACCCCCATCCGGGAACTGGCCGAGGGCGCCCTGAAGGTGGCGGGAGGGGACTACGACTTCCAGATTCCCCAGGAGGGGCGGGATGAAATCGCCTTTCTGGTGCAATCCTTCAACAAGATGACCCAGGACCTGCAGCAGGGTAAGGCGCAGTTGGCCGCGGCCTACGAGCAGTTGAGCGTATCCCACGGACTCATCTCCTACCAGAAGCGGGACATGGAGATCCTGCTCAAAAACGTGGCCGCGGGGGTCATCGCCCTGGACGCCGCGGGCAAGGTCACCATGATCAACGACTCCGCCGCCCAGATGTTGCGCCTGAACAGGGAGGAGGTGTTGGGCCGGGAGGCCCGGGTGCTGCTGCCCCCGGCTGCCTACCAGCGCATGGTCGAGGTGGTGGCCGCAGCCCGCGCCGCCTCCCGGGGCACGGTGGAGAAGTCCCTGCATCTGATCCTGCCCAACCAGACCCTTTATCTGTTGCTCAAGACCACAGTGCTCAAGGATGAAGCCGGCCGCGACCTGGGAGTGGTCATAGTCTTCGAAGACCTGACGGACCTGGAGCGGGCCCAGCGGCTGGCGGCCTGGCGGGAGGTGGCTCGCCGGATTGCCCATGAAGTGAAGAATCCCCTGACCCCCCTCAAGCTGGCGGCCCAGCGCTTGCAGCGGCGCTACGCCGACCGCCTCGGGGAGGACGGCCTGGTCTTCCAGGAATGCACCCAGATCATCGTCAAGCAGGTGGAGGAACTCCAGAGCCTGGTAGATAACTTTGCCCGCTTCGCCCGCCTGCCCCAACTGACCCTGGCCCCCCAGGATTTTAACGCCCTGGTCCAGGAGACCCTGCTCCTCTATCGGGAATTGCAGCCCCGGGTGGCCCTGGAATTCCACCCCGACCCCCAGTTGCCCCCCGTGCTCCTGGACCGCGAGCAGGTCAAGAGGCTGCTCCTCAATTTACTGGATAACGCCCTGGGCTCCATTGACGGGGCCGGGACTATCATGGTCGCCATCCGCAGAACCCCGGCCGACGGCAGGGTGGAACTCAGCGTGGCCGACTCCGGCAAGGGTGTCCCGAACCGTGACAAGGTGCGGATCTTTGAGCCCTACTTCTCCACCAAGCGGGGCGGCACCGGTTTGGGCCTGGCCATCGTCAATTCCATCGTGGCCGAGCACCAGGGCCATATCCGGGTGGAAGACAACGTCCCCCAGGGGACCAAATTCATCATCGATTTTCCGATGCACAGGGCCGATTATGCCGGGAACCTTGCTGGTAGTTGACGACGAGCCTCAGATTCTGCGCGCCGTGTCGGGGCTCTTGCAAGACGAGGGCTTCGAGGTGCTCACCGCCCCGGACGGCGAAACCGCGCTCAAGATGGTGGCGGCCGAGGCCCCCGATCTGGTCCTCCTCGATATTGCTCTTCCAGGCCTGGACGGCCTGGAGGCGCTTACCGAGCTGAAAAGGCAGCACCCCCTGCTGCCGGTGATTATGGTCTCCGCCTACGGCTCGGTGGAGAACGCCGTCAAGGCCACCCGTCTGGGGGCCTTCGATTTCATCGAAAAGCCCCCCAACGCCGACAAGATCCTGCTATCGGTGCGCAACGCCCTGGAGTGGGCCCGGCTCGCCGAAGAGAACCGGCGCCTGCGGCAACAGCGGGCCCCGGTCAAGGAGATCATCGGTGCAAGCGCCGCCATCAGCCGTCTTCGAGAGAAATTGGCCCTGGTGGCCCCCACCAACGCCGCGGTGCTCATCAGCGGCGACAACGGCACCGGCAAGGAGCTGGTGGCCCGGGCCCTGCATGCCTTCAGCCGCCGCGCCCACCAGCCCCTGGTGGAGGTGAACTGCGCCGCCATTCCCGAAGACCTCATCGAAAGCGAGCTTTTCGGCCACGAAAAGGGGGCCTTCACCGGGGCCTCCAGCCAGCACCGGGGCAAGTTCGACCTGGCCCATGAAGGCACCCTGTTCCTGGATGAGATCGGCGATATGAGCCTGAAGACCCAGGCCAAGATTCTGCGTATCCTGGAGGAGCAGCGCTTCGAGCGGGTAGGGGGGGGCCGGCCCATCCAGGTGGACGTGCGGGTGCTGGCCGCCACCAATAAAAACCTGGAAGAGGAGATCATTAAGGGGCGCTTTCGGGAAGACCTCTATCACCGCATCAACGTCATTCCCTTAAGCGTGCCGCCCCTGCGGGAGCGCCGGGAGGACATCCCCCTGCTGGCGGCCCACTTCCTAAAGGAGCTCTCCCAGGAGAACGGCGGCCCGGCCAAGACCTTCACCCCCGCGGCCCTGGAGGCCCTGGCCGCCATGCCCTGGCCGGGGAACGTCCGGGAGCTGAAGAACTTCGTCTTCCGCCTGGCCATCCTCAGCCCCTTCGATCTGGTGGACGTGGGCGATCTGCCCCTGGCCGCCTCCGGGCCGGAGCCGGCGGCCGAATACGGCTTTATCGACCCCTTTCTCCAGGTGCCCTCCTTCCGGGAGGCCCGGGCCCTCTTTGAGAAGCAGTTCTTGCGGCGCAAATTGTCGGAGTGCCAGGGCAACGTCAGCCTGCTGGCGGAGAAGATCGGCCTGGAGCGCTCCCACCTCTACCGGAAACTAAAGGCCTACGGCCTGGAACCCGGGAAGGAAGGGGAGGGATGAACGTCCCTATCTTAATTTTTTACAACAAAAAAGGAAGACGAGACCACAGGCTCGCCTTCCTTTCGTTTTAGCTGATTCTTGCTTTTTCCCTTACCCTTTTCCCTTTTCCCCCAAGTTTTTAAATCTGGCCGCCCACCTCCGCCAGGGTCTGGAAGTAGATGCGGCGGATGCCCGGAAGACGCTTCCGGAAGCAGAGGCCCAGTTCCATACAGGCGGTGTAGAAGGAGGCGGGGCTGAATTCCAGGGCCAGGAGCCGGGCCATGGTCTCCTGAGCCAGTTCCTGGGGCAGCTCCTTCATTTTCTGGGCCGCGTCTCCCAGGCCCTGCCACATGGGCAGCAGCACCAGGTCGGCCTTGGCCTGCAGCCGGACAATTTCGCCCTTGACCGCGGCCAGGGGGCCGGTCCCCTCCAGAGCCTCGCCACCATCCTGCACCACCTCCACCCCCAGGTGTTTCAAAAATTTCAGGAGGAATTCCCGGGGACGGCTCTCCCAGGGGCCGAGGTTCCAGATGGCCGCGGGGATGCCCACCCGGGGCAGTTGGTGGCCGCTGGGGCGCCAGTGACGCAGTTGCCGGGCCCTGGTAAACAATCGCCCCTTGAGATCCTGGAAGTAGCGGCTCTTCCGGGAGTTGGATTTCCACAAGAGGAAGCGGGCGTAGGCCTTGAGCTTGGCGTAAAACAGGTCCATGGTGATGAGACGCCTGACCACCGAGGGCCAGGAGTAAAACTTCTTCATGGCCCGGTTGGTCTCCATCTGCAGCTCGAAGGGAGAGAACTGGCGGGGCTGGAATACGGTGTGGTGGCCGTCGTACTGGCTCCAGTCCCGGCAGATGATCCGGTTTTGCGCCTCCATCTCCTCGTAGAAGGGGGTGCCGGGTATCGGCGTCAGGATCAGGTATTGCAAGGAGTCCAGGTCCATCTGCCGCGAGATCTTGACGGTGTCCCGGATCACCTGGTAATGGTCCTCTTCGGCCCCAAAGACGAACATGCCGTGGACATTGATGCCGAAACGGTGAAAATTGGCCACCGCCTCCTTGATCCCCTCCACCGTCTGGGATTTGTTGTAGGCCTTCAAGGTAGCCGGGTTGATGGATTCCAGGCCCACGAAGACCGCGAAGCAGCCGCTCTTGGCCATGAGATCCAGGAGTTCCGGGTCCCCGGCCGCCTCCACCCGCACCTGGGCGCTCCATTCGATCTTCAGATTTTCTTGAAGGAGGCGCTCGCACAATTCCTTGGTGCGGCCCCGGTTGGCCGTAAAATTGTCGTCACAGAAGAAGACGTGCTTGCCCTGGGCGCCGTTTTGCCGGATCTCCTCCATGGTGCGGTCCACCGAGTGGGTGCGGTATTTGCGGCCGAACATTTGGATCACCGAGCAGAAGCTGCAATTGAAGGGGCAGCCGCGGGAGGTGGAGATGGAGACGACGGGCAGGCGCCGCCGGGACTTTTTGCCGTGGATCAGGCCATAATCGGGAATGGGTAAGGAATCGAGGTCCTCCACCATGGGGCGCCAGGGATTCTGGCGGATGGCGTCCCCGTTGCGAAAGCAGAGGTTCTGAATGGCGCTCGGGTCGCCGCCGTTTTCCAAGGCGGCCACCAGTTCCGGCAAAGCCCCTTCGCCCTCGCCGCAGATGACGTAGTCCGCGTGTTCCAGCCCTTCCAGGGGCAGAAAACTGGGATGGGCCCCGCCCAGGGCCACCGGCGTGCCGCGGCCCCGGTAAAAATCCGCCAACTCATAGGCCCGGGGGGCGGTGGAGGAGATGCTGGAGATGCAGACCAGGTCCGGTTGGAAATCGAGGGTCCGGTAGTCCGGGGTGGCCATGTCCTCGACCACCACCTTGACTTCCCGGCCCTGGCGCTTAAGGATGGTGCCCAGGAGCAGCGAACCCAGGCGGGGAATGGCCACCCGGCTGAAGATGTGCTCCCTGGGAGCCCGGGGTTCTATGAAGAGAATCTTGTTCATGGGACGTGCCATGGGCATCTCCTAAATGAGCCATTATCCAGGAACAGCCGGTAAATCGAGGACTCACGCCAGACCGTCCCGCGGCGGTCAGCAAACGGGGGCGATTGGCTTGGGGACTGGAATGAACTGACTCTATAGCGGGAATGTAAAGGGAAACGGGGGCAAAGTCAATCGAATCTTCGCGGCTAGCGAGATCTTAACACGTAGAGCAGATTCCCCGGCGGGGGAATCTGCTCTGAATTTTTATGCTCTTATGGGAAAGAAGGAGTTGGCCTAGACGCAACCGGTGGGTTTCGCCAATCCTGCCATCTTACAAGCGCCTTTGCCCGGTCCGGAGGGAAACAACTCATAAATATGTTTCAGTTTGAAACCCGTCACCTTGGAAAGGATTCGCACCATGGGGGCGATGCCGTTCTTCTTGTAGTAATCCTGGAGCATGTGGATAACCTTCCAATGCTCCTCGTTGAGTTCACTGATGCCTTCGGAATCCTTCACGTAATCCACCCATTCCTGGGACCATTGGTCCAGGTTTTCCAGGAAGCCGTCTTCGTCTACCGAGAAAGTCTTCCCCTCGAACTCAATTGTTGCCATGCCGGGATATCCTCCTTCAATATTTGGTCCACGGGTTTTTGGGTTTCAAAATATGCGATTGTGAAAATTTTGTCAAGCAATAAAAATTGCTAACCCGGTCTTCATCCTTCAGAAATCTTGGAACCTGATAATTTAGCGGCGGCTCTCCGGCTTAGGGGGCCGCCCCCGGTTTCCGGGCGCCCTTCCTTCACCGGCCCCCGGGGCCCGGGAAGATCTTCCCCGGGTTCATGATGTCATTGGGGTCGAAGGCCCGCTTCAGGCGCTGCTCAAGGGCAATAGCCGCATGGGAAAGCTCCATCCCCAGGTACGGGGCCTTGGTGAGGCCGATACCGTGCTCCCCCGAGAGGGTGCCGCGCAGTTCCCGCACCAGGTGAAAGATGTCCTCCACGGCGGCCCCCACCGCTTGCCGCTCCCGGTCGATCTTGCGGTCATAGAGGACATTGACGTGGATATTGCCGTCCCCGGCGTGACCGTAACAGGGGATGATCAGGCCCCGCCGCCGGGAAATTTTTTGCAGGCCGGCGATCAAGTCCGGAATGGCGCTGAGGGGCACCACCACGTCTTCACTCACCTTTTGGGGCTTCACCTTGAGGATGGCCGGCGAGATGACCTGGCGAGCCTTCCAGAGTTCATCAGCTTCGGCGGCGCTTTGGGCCCGGAGGACAGGCCGGGCGCCCTGTTCCTCACAGAAGCGGGCGATGCCGGCGGCCCGCTCCTCCACGTCATGAGGGTGGCCGTCCACCGCCACCAGCAGCAGGGCCGCGGCTTCAACGGGAACCTCGAAGGGCAGCAGCTCCCGGACGCAGCCCAGGGTCACCGGGTCCAGGAATTCCAGGGCGGTGGGGGCGAGACCGGCGGTGAGGATTTGGATAACCGCCCGGGCGGCGGCCTCCAGGGATTCGAAGCCCGCGGCCAGGGTCTGCCGGGCCGCGGGCTTGGGCACCAGTTTGAGGGTGATGCGGGAGATCACCCCGAGGGTGCCTTCGGAGCCCAAAAACAGCCGGGTGAGGTCGTAGCCCACCACCCCTTTCATGGTGCGGGTGCCGGCATCGATGATTTCGCCGGTGGGCAGGACCACGGTAAGCCCCAGGACGTAGTCCCGGGTGACCCCGTATTGCACCGCCACCGCGCCCCCGGCGCACTCGGCCACGTTGCCGCCGATGGTGCAGAAGTCGGCGCTGGCCGGGTCCGGCGGGTAGTAGAGGCCCTGGGCCGCCACCGCCGCCTTGAATCTCGCCAGGATCACCCCGGGCTCCACCACTGCCACCAGGTCGGCGGGGTCGATCTCCAGGATGCGGTTCAGGCGGGTGAGGACCAGGACCACGCCGCCGGCGATGGGCACGGCGCCGCCGCTGCGGCCGCTGCCCGCCCCCCGGGGAGTGACCGGAAAGCGATGCTCGTTGGCCAGGCGCAGGATTTGGGAGATCTCCGCCGCCGAGCCGGGAAAGACTACGGCCTCAGGCATCCGGGCCTGGTCGGTGGCGTCGTAGGCGTAGGTCCAGCAGTCCTCGGGTGAGGTGAGGAGGTGCTCCGGGCCGACCAGGCCGGCGATCTCTTTAATCAGAGAATAGCGCATGATGGTGGTTTTCGGTTTTCAGTTCTTGGTAAAGAAAATATGGAGCAGGCCCCTCGTCGGTTCTCAGTGTAGGGCGGCCTGCGGCCGCCGATTTTCCTCGGTAGCACAGGCGTCTCGCCTGTGGCCCTTTCTTCTGGTTCCCAAGCTAAACTTGGGAACCAAAAAATTAGGGGGCAAGACAGGCAGAGTGCCTGTCCCACATAAGCGCAGGCTAAAGCCTGCGGCTACCAATAGCTCTCAGTTCATTATAGGGCGGCCTGTGGCCGTCGGTTTTCCCGGTGGCACAGGCTTCCAGCCTGTGGCCTTTCCCCGGCCAGAGGCCGGTGCCGCTAAAAACCCTCCCCCTCCCCAAATCACTCCCCACTCACAACAAATTCTTTTCCGCCAGGCTGAAGTGGCCCTGGCGGCTGATAATCAGGTGGTCGTGCACCGTCAGGTTGAGGGACCGGGAGGCCTGCACCAGGGAACGGGTCAGTTCCAGGTCCGCCCCCAACGGCGTCAGGTTGCCGCTGGGGTGGTTGTGCACCAGGATCAGGCCGCTGGCCTTGTGTTTCAGGGCCAGCTCCAGGACCTTGCGGGGATAGACCACCGTCTGGTTGACGGTGCCCTCCTGGACGATCTCTTCGGCGATGATTTCGTTCTGGCTGTTGAGGAAGATCACCCGGAACTGCTCATCCGGGAGGCCGCCCATGGCGGTGCGGCAGTAGTCCACCAGGGCCGAAAGGGAGGAAATGCGGGGCCGCCCCAGGACCTCTTCCTTCAGATAGTATTCGGCGCAGGCCTTCACCAGCCGGATAAGGGTGGCGGCGTACTCCCGCACCCCCTGGACCTCCAGCAGGGCCTCGGGGGCGGCGTCCAGCACCCGGGTAAAGGAGCCGAAATGCTGGATCAACTGCTTGGCCAGGGGCTTCACGTCGGAATAGGGGATGGAGAAGGTGAGCAGCAGTTCCAGCAGCTCGTAATCCTGCAAGGCCCGGGGGCCGCCCTGGAGAAAGCGGTTCCGCAGGCGCTGCCGGTGCCCGAGATAATGGGGTTTGTCGCTTTTTTTGCCAGGGTCCTGCATCTGCCGGCGGAACCTTTTTTAAAGGGTTGGCTGGATGGGCTGTGCCGATCTTATCTCCGGGATTAACCGATTTTGCCTGAGTCTAGCTCTCTTGGCCCGGTCTGTAGGGGCGGGTTTTAAACCCGCCCCTACACGCCTCGCCTAATAGCTTTTCTAAAGGATTTTTCGATTTTGCGCAAATATAAAACCGCGCCCCGGCGCCGGGTAAAGAGGGGCAGGGGATTGGCCAGGGAGCCGTATGGCCGTTTCCTACACCTCCACCGCGCGCCTGCAGGCGGTAAAGTAAATAGCCAATCTGATCTCCTCGAGCCGCAGCCCTCTGGCCCGGGCCGCCATCTCCCGGTAGGCCAGGAGCTGCGGCCGGTATTTCACCACTTCCCCTGAGATGAAATCCTCCCAGGCAGCCGGGTCCTCAGGCCGGGAACTCTTGTAATCGAGGAGCCACCAATCCCGGCCGTCGAACACCAGCCGGTCGATCTGGCCCCGGCGCAGGGTGCCCGGGGCGGCCAGGTCCTCCAGGAGCCACTCGCTCACCGCGCCGGGCAGCGAAGGGTCGAGCCGGGGCGCCAGCCAGGGGTCCTGGCGGCAGGCCTGAAGCTCCGCCAGGACTTCCGGGGCCAGGGCGGTGGCGGTTTCCGGAGCCAGGCCCACCTGGCGCAGGGCCGCGGCCAGCCCGGCCAGCCCGGGCAGCTCGCCCCCCCGGGCCAGGGTATCCAGGCCCCGATGGATAATCTCTCCCCGGAGGCGGGGGATTTCCGGATCTTCTCCGTCCGCCGCCGGGGCTGGGGGTTCGTCCGGTCCAGCCTCAGCCAGCCGGGAGGGGTGGATTATCCGATATTGCGGGGTTTCGGGGGTTAAGCTCAGGGCGGGGGGCAGTTTATCGGCCTGGGTGGTTAGCCGCTCCCCCGGGAACGGGGGAGGGAGGTCAGGCGGCAGTTCCACCTGGAGTTCCGGCTGCGGCCAGGTCGCCGCGGCCCCGGCCGGGGGCAGGGCGGCCCGGTAATGATCCAGCAGCCAGGCCAGGGGGCTTTCCGGAGGGATGGCTGGCTCACCACGGCTATTGAGCTTCACGGCGGCGCTGAGGGTGAGGCGCCCCCGGGCCCGGGTCGCCGCCACGTAAAAGACGCGCCGGGCCTCTTCCAGGAGGCGCCGCACCTTCGCATCTTTTAGAAGCAGATACAGGGAATCCTGGCGCTCCTGGGCGTAAGGCCGGGCCAGGGCCAGGCCCTGGACCCGAGCGCCGCCACCCTTCCCGGCAATCTCTTCCAGCAGAAAGGGGGCCAGTTTGTCTTCCCGTTGCAGCGGCTGCCAGTCCAGGAAGGGAATAAATACCCGGGTGAACTCCAACCCCTTGGCGCCATGCACCGTCAGCACCTCCACCGGCGAGTCCTGGGCCTTGGGATCGGGAGGCTGATAGGCCTCCGGCAGGGAGAAGTCGGCCCGGGTGAAGGTGGCCTCGGGCAGGCCGGCCTCCGCCTGGGCCAGGAGTTCCAGGTAGGCCCGGGCGCAGGCCACTCCCAAAGGGCCTTCCCAGGCGGCCACGCCGGGCCAGGCCTCCACCTCGGACATAAAGTCTCCGGCGACTTCCGCCAGGGGCCGGCGTCCCACCCGGTCCAAAGCCGTCATCAGGTTTTTGATAAGATTTGCCAAATCCCCGGGGCATTCAGGGGTCCCGGCGAAGCGCGAGAGCTTCTCCGGCCACAACTCCCCCGGCGCGGTCCCGGCCACCCGGGCCAGCACCTCCAGGGGTTGGGAGGCCCAGGGCCCCCGGAGCAGGGCGGCCCAGGCCAGGTCGTCCTGGGGCCGGGTCAGGGCCCGGGCCAGATTGTGAAGGTGCTGCACCACCAGGCTGTCCTTCGCCAGTTTCAGCCCCTCTTTCACCCGCACATTCAGGCCGGCCGCGGCCAGGGCCTGGAGATAGACCGGCAGGTGGTTGCGGGTGAACAGCAGGATGCCGATGCTCTCATTTTCGGCTAGCTGGGACCAGGCTTCTCCCACCTGCCGGGCCAGCCAGCGAGCCTCCGCCTCCCGGGCGGGAAGGTCGCCGCTGCCGGCAAAGAGGGCCAGCCGCGGGGCCTCCCCTGCCGGGGCCCCGGGGGCGGCCGCGGCGGCGTGGAAGCTCAAGCCGGATACTTTTTCTTGGGCCAGGACGTCGTTAAAAACCGTGTTGGCCCAATGGATCAAGGTCCGGTTGGCCCGGAAGTTGGTGGTGAGCTGGAGCGGTTCCAGGGGAAACCGGAAATCCCCGCAGGAGATGCCCTGGCGGGATTCGGCGAAAATCCAGGGTTTGGCGTCTCGAAAGCCGTAAATCGACTGTTTCGGGTCCCCCACCACGGTCAGGGTGCGGCCCTCCCCGGCCTGCCAGCCGGCCATGATCCGGCACAGCAACTTCATCTGGTTGCGGCTGGTGTCTTGAAATTCATCCACCAACAGGTGCCGCAGCTTGAGGTCCAGGCGCAACAGGAGCTCGCTGACGTCCTGGTCGCCGAGCAACCGCAGGGCAGCCTGCTCCAGGGCGATAAAATCGAGGGCCTGCCTGCGGGCGCAGAGAGCTTCGTAGGCGGCCAACGCCTCCCCCAGGAGAATTACCAGATCCTGGAGGGCCTGGGCCTCCTCCGGCTGGGCGGCGGCGGGTTGCAGTTGGCGGCATTGATACAGGAGTCGCGCCGAGGCAGGCGGCAGTTCCTGGAACAATTGCGGCCAATGGCTTTTTTGGAAACCGGCAGGGAACCCCAGGCTCTCGCTCAGCCGTTTGCGGGGCTCGCCGCCCTGGGTGAGGAGCAGGCCGCAGATGGCTTGCCAGGCCGGCAGGTCCCCGGGCTCGGTCCCAGGGATCTCCGGGGGGAGCGGCTCCCCCTTGAAAGTTCCGCCCAATTCCCGCCAGAGGCCATGCCATTCCCGGCCCAGGGCTGCGTCCCTGAGGCCATCCGCCAGGGTTTGCAAGAGCGGCGCCAGCAGCAGCCGGTAACGCTGTTCCAATACGAGCCGGTAGGCCTCCGGCTGGCTGCTGCGGCGGGCCAGCTCCAGGAAATCCTCCAGGCTGTCCCGGCGGGAGAGCAGGGATAAGAGTTCCCCGGCTAGGCGGGGCCAGTCGTTGTTGAGGCGCACCAGGCGCCGTACCAGGGCCTGGCGCACCGGGTCCCGGGCGGGCCTGGCCGCCAGGCTCCGGCGCAGCTCTTCCAGGGCCTCCTCCCTGAGCAGGCGGGTTTCATCATCTTCCAGGAGCCGAAACTCCAGGGAAACTCCGGCCTCCTGGGGCGCCAGCCTCAGTAACTGGGCGCAAAAACTGTGAAAGGTCATGACCGGCAGGCGCTCGGGCGTCAGCAACTCCTGGAGGGCATCCGGCTTGCTGCCGAAGTGCTGCAGGACTTGTTGGGCCAGGTCCACCAGGTGCTCTTCCCAGGGGGTCCCAGGGGGCTTCCCCCTGGACCAGAGGAGCCTCCATGACCCGGGCGCGCAGCTCCCCCGCGGCCTTGCGGGTGAAGGTCAGGGCCAGCAACTCCTCCGGGGCCTCCACCCGGGCCAACAGGGTGAGGAAGCGGGCCAGCAGCACCGAGGTCTTGCCCGAACCCGCCGGGGCTTCCAGATGGAAGCTCCCCCGGGGGTCCAGGGCTTGCTCCCGGGCAGCCTGATCGGCGGGCAGACTTATCATTAAATCTTCTCGGTTTAATTAAAACATGAGCGATTAACTCAAGTATTTTTAGTACATGGACCGATTTATTGGGCGACCTTCAATCTCTCAATATTTTTTTAAAAGCGTCAATGTCCATAGGATCTTTTTCCGAAAGCAAGCGCCACTCGTTCATGAATTTTCTCCAGGCCGCGGTGAGCTGGAGTTCTTTGAATATCTTGAAGGGGAGATGACCCTTGAGGTCGTTTAAGTCGTAGCAGACGATTTGATGACCGAATGAATCATTAGTTGGGGAAATATGATCAATTGCCGCATAAAGAGGGTGGCACCCTTTGGTGTTAATATTTGGATTTCCATGTTCCCTGTCGAAAATCATCCTTGCTCCAGAAAGAGCGCACTGTCCACTTTGACTCATAATGAGTTCCTTCAGTCTGGACGGGCTCAAGCCGTGCTTGCGCTTTCTTGCCCAATTTACTTGATCTGGCGTAAGTTCGTATTTATCTTCTTTCAATATCGTTACCCTCAAAGCTGCCGAACATCAAAACCGAAATAGCGTAACACTTTTGTAGTGCGGCCATTTATTACTGGTAGCTCCTCTGTGTTACACCATCCGATAAGCTCTTGAACGTTCGACTGACCAAAAAGATTCAGTTTATAATTAGGGGCAAATAACAGATTCGCCATTCTTTTCAGTATATCATCTTTTCCAAATATCAAATAAACTAAGCTCTCTCTAATTTTTACTGGATCATTTTGACCAATGAATTCACGTTTAAGCGTTTCCAGCCCGCCTAAATAAAACCTTCTTCGATCGTGAAAGGAATGGACAACACATAGGGCATCAAATAATTCATCATCCGTTGCTTTCACAATCAAACCTTTTGAAGAGAATACATTCAATAATCGAGGATAATTTATATTAACGATAGTCTCTTCAAAATATGGCCAGGAAGTTCTATGCCATTCATTTACCAGTTCCTGAATTTTCTGTTTCTGAGATTCGCCGGAATCCAGTGAAGTTGTCATCCAGGTATCAGTGACAGCATGTTCTTCCCTTACAAAACTGATAAACGAATCTATCTCTAACCGTAGGGGTATTTTGGATTCAGGTACCTTTCTTGCCCCAACTGACTCATAAACTTTGCGAATAACGTTAAATGAACCCACACATTCCTGATAAGTTTTTTGGTAATCTTCTAAGTATAAATTCTCTTTTGACTCTTTTACTTTGTCGCGCCCTATATTGTGGAAAACGACTTTACCTATTTTATCCTGAACTTCATTTTCCAATTTCAATGTTTCCGAATATAATGACCTGTAATCAAAGTATATTCTAGAATATTTATCAACAATGCTCATCGTTAAGACTTTTGCCTCTACCCAGTATTGCGAAAATAATGCCGCCAATTCTGTAAAACGCTCATCTTCAGAGCCTAGATGGACCATTATTTCCTGATTAGTAAGTATGGCTGAATTGGTCAAATTTGCTGATCCGATAAGTGCATCTGATGAACCAAATATATATAGCTTTGGATGGAATGACCTATCAGAGAAGAATCGTGCTTCAACATTCCGTATTTCAAGTAGTTCTTTCAGCGCCTTGGGACTAGTAGGGTATCCCAGTCTAAAAACTACGCGGACACGGCAGTCTTTCTGGCTAAAAAGCTTAATTGTTTCAATCTCTGTAATAAAAGCTACAGCAATATTAATTGCCTTACTCTTATCGGAGTAATAGGCCAGCGCGTTCTGAATGAAGTCCTTACGAGAACTCGTGTTGGTAAAAAGCCCATCTAACATCATATACCTCAGTTTTGTTGCGGCATAATGGAAACATTATGCTTAAAAAAACTATATCTGAATTGTTGACTAGTTTTCTCTTATCCCCCCTTTTGAAAAAAAGGGGGGTTTATTCTTCCAACTCCTCCTCCTCCGCTGGGGCGGAGGCGCCGGTATAACCGCAGAGCAGGGCATAAGGGCAAAACTTACAGGCACCCAAGTCTTTGCCCGCGGGGGCCGGGGTGGGTTGGGGGCGGAAATCTCCGGCCGCCAGGCGCTTCCCCAGGTCCTGCAAGCTGGCCGCCAGGGCCGCCGCCACCCGGGGCCAGTCGCCGGCCCGGCCCTGAAAATCCTCATGTTTCAGGTGGTTCCTCCGAAGACTTTTGAGCCCGATGAACCCGGCCCGGAGTCCCCGGCGCTCCGGGGGAGTCTCGATCAGGCCGCGCTCCACCGCCAGCAGGTAGCAGGGTAACTGGAATTCCAGCAGCTCATCGAACACCTCTTTGGCATTGGGGAGCTTACCGCTCTTATAGTCCCAGATAACGGCCTCCTGGGTCTCCGGGTGGTAGTCCAGGCGGTCCAGGCGGCCGGTCAGGGCAAAGGGCCAGCCCTCCTCCCGGAGCCCGCTGAAACCCTCTTCCGTGAGCCGCCAGCGCCAACCCTGCTGGTAGCGCTCCCGTTCCAGGAGGAGCCATTCCCGGAGCAGGCCGGTTTTGCCTTCCTCTGCGCCCAGCCAGCGCTCCAGCTCCGCCTGCCAGTGGGGGTCTTGCAAAAGGTCCCCCAGCACCCGGTGCGCCGCGGTGTCCAATACCTTCTGGGCCTGGTCGTGGTCCCAATCATGCTCCTTGAGAATTTCCTTAAATTCCTTGACGAATCGGGCCAGGACCTGGTGGAGCCGGTCGCCTCGCTCCCGGGGAGGCAGGCCCGTTTCAATCTCCGGCAGTTCCTTCAGCCTCAGGATGCCCTCCAGCAGAAAGCGGCAGGGACAGCTCAGGGCCGCGGCGGCCTTTCCCACGGAGAGCCGGTCGGGCAGGTTGACGGAGAGCGGGCCGTCGTCATAGCCGGCAAAGGAAGCTCCGCGGCTGTCAAAGGCCGCCCGGATGGCCGGACTCCGCAGCCAGGCCGGATCAGGAAGGCTCAATACCGGCATCTTTTGCGATTCCCAGTCCCCCAGGTACAGTGGGCTGCCGGGCCGCTCCTCGTCTGCGACCACTCCGGGCCGGGTAAGGATCAGGTGCGGAGCGGCGCCCAGCAGGTTGTCGTAAAGCACCCGGGAAAAATCGTGCTGGCTGCGGTAGGTGCCACCCAGGACGACGCCCCTTTCCGCGGCGGTGAGCAGGGGCAGGGGGCGGGGCGGCGGCGGCAAGGCCCCGGAGTTCATCCCCAGGCAAAAGACCTGGGAAAACTCCAGGCCCCGCATCTCCAGGAGGCCCATGACCTGGATGCCGGCCTCCTGAATTCCGGGTCCAGCCAGCTTCGCCTGTTTCGCCCCGTGCTCCAGCCAGCCCAGGAACTCCCCGGCCGTAAGGCGTTGGGAGGCCACGCTGGCGGCCGCCTCCTGCAGCAGGGAATGGAGGCGGCTCCACTGGGCCGCCTCGTCCTCAACCCCGGGGGTAAATCCCAGCTCTTGCCAGACCTGCTTCAGGCGCCGGCGCCACTCCTGGCCGTCACCGGGGGCCTTGAGGGTGGCCCAGAGGCGGTCCAGCCGGGACAGCACCAGCGCCCCTTCATCAGAATCGGGGATGGCCGCCTTAAAATGAAACCAGCCCCGGTCCAGCCGGCGTTCCCGGAAGACGCGGTCCCAGGATGCGGTCTGGTCCCGGTGGCGGCGAAGTTCGCGGTAAAAGGGGGACAGCAGGAGGGACACCAGGTCTTCCCGGGCTTCCCCGGCGGAGACGAACCGCAAAGGCAGGGTGGCAGCCAGAAAGAGGGGGGTTGCCGAAAGAAGCGGCCCCTGGGAGAAGTTGTAGGCAAAGCCGGCGGCGGTCTGCGCCGGCCCCAGCAACTCGGAGAAGAGCCGCGACAACTGGGGGAGATACTGGTCCAGGTCCGGAGAGGTCACCGCCAGCCGGTGCCAGGGGAGGCCTTCTGGGGAGGCCAGCTCCGCCAAGCGGGCGCCCACCCAGGCCAGCTCCTGGCTCCGGTCGGGGAGGAGCACCGCCTGTTGCACCGCCTGGGGATGGCCCCGCACCAGGTGGTGCGTAACAAGGGTGCGCCGGGCCACGGCGGTCAGGAAGGCGTCCTCCGCCGGGGCCGGGTTCTCCAGGCCCACCACCATGATCCGCTCGGGCAGGGTGATCTTTCCTTCCTGCAACCTGGCCACGAGGAAGGCCGGCAGCTCTGCCGGCGCCAACCAGCCGCCCTCCGCCAGGAGCTGGCTGAAGATCCGGATAACCCGGTTGCGCCAGGCGAACAGAGGGGAATCATCCCCGGCGCCAGCCGGGGGCAAGGGCCTGCCAGGGCGGGCGCCCCTTCCTGCCAGGGCGTGGCGGACCAGAAGATTGTAGGCCTCATCCAGGGCCTGGGCCCAGGAGAGGTCGGCGGCGGTGCCCTCCAAGCCCGGCGCCGCTTCAACGGCCTTAAGCCACAGGGACAGGCGCCGCAAATCGGGAGCCAGCGCCACCTCCGGCCAGACGGCCTGGAAGAGGTCTTGCAACCAGCCCTGGAAGGTCTTCAGGGGCAAAGGTTCCCAGGCCGCGGCGCCGGACTCGAGGCGGGCCTGGCGTTGCCGCTGCCACAACTGCTGGGCCAGCCGCTGGTGCGGCAGCAGCACGAGGGTCCCGGGGCCGGCCTCGGCCAGGAGGTGATCTTGTAAGGCTGCGGCAGAGGGGAAGAAGGGCATAATTGCAAACCGCCAGGCATCTTATGAACGTTGAGCAGAGAGCGGCCAACCCCAAGGCCGGCAAAATGATGGCTGGACTAGGAGCCCTGATAATCAGCGGGTCCCAGGCCTAATCTGCCGTTGAAATCTAGGCTTCCAAATCTTCTTTGATTAACTTAATGGAGTTCTCTTGCTTTTTCCCCTCTCCCCCATCGGGGGAGAGGGCAGGGTGAGGGGGAGTAATCAGTCAGCCACCCCTTCCCCATCCCTCTCCCCTCACAGGGGAGAGGGAGTTTTGGCGCTTCCGGGCTGCCCCCGTCTTCTCTGCTTAAGGCTTGCGGCTACATTTTTCATTTTTCATTCGCCAATCCTTGTCCAATATCTCTGCCGGACACTGCCGGGCTAAGGCCCAGCCGCATCAGAGCCGGTGCGAATTTTTTATTGAGGTTGCGGCGGCGTAGTGGCATTAAAGATCTGCCGCAGTTCCTGGCCCTCCAGAACCTCTTTTTCCAGGAGAATCTTGCCCACCTTTTCCAGGGTGGGCCGCCGTGTCTCCAGGACCTCCCTGGCCCGCTGGTGGGCCCGGTTCACCAAGTCCGCCACCTCCTGGTCGATCTCCTGGGCCGTGGCCTCGCTATAATCCTTGCTGGGTGTGGGCATGATGCCTTCCAGGAACAGGGGCCGCCGCTCCCGCTCGAAGGTGATGGGGCCCAACTTCTCGCTCATGCCATACTCCCGCACCATGGAACGGGCAATGTCCGTGGCCCGGTAGAGATCGTTTTGGGCCCCGGTGGAAATCTCCTGAAAGACCAGTTCCTCAGCAGCCCGGCCTCCCAGCATCACCGCCATGCGGTCTTCCAGTTCGGTCTTGGTCATCAGATAGCGGTCCTCGGTGGGCAACTGCATGGTATAGCCCAGGGCGCCGATGCCCCGGGGGATGATGGAGACCCGGTGCACCTTGTCGGTGGTGGGCAGGGCCTCGGCCACCAGGGCGTGGCCGCTTTCATGGTAGGCGACGATCTCCTTTTCCCGGGGGTTCATGACCCGGTTGCGTTTTTCCAGGCCGGCCACCACCCGGTCGATGGCCTCCTCGAAATCGTCCATCTCCACCGCCGCTTTATTTTTGCGGGCCGCCAGCAGGGCTGCTTCATTGACGATGTTGGCCAAATCCGAGCCCACCATCCCGGGAGTGCGGGCCGCCAGCATCTTGAGATCGACGGTGGGGGAGAGCTTGATCTGCCGGGAATGAATCCGCATGATTTCTTCCCGGCCCATGAGGGAGGGCCGGTCCACCAGGATGTGCCGGTCGAAGCGTCCCGGGCGGATCAGGGCCGGGTCCAGGATCTCCGGGCGGTTGGTGGCCGCCATGATGATCACCCCTTTGCGGGTGTCGAAGCCGTCCATTTCCGAGAGGAGCTGGTTCAGGGTGTTTTCCCGCTCTTCGGGGCCGGCCATGGGGCTTACCCCCCGGGCCTTGCCCACTGCGTCCAGTTCATCGATGAAGATGATGCAGGGGGCCTTCTCCTGGGCGGTGGCGAACAGGTCCCGCACCCGGGCCGCCCCCACCCCCACGAACATCTCCACGAAGTCGGAGCCGGTGAGGCTCAAAAAAGGCACCCCGGCCTCTCCGGCTACGGCCCGGGCCAGCAGGGTCTTGCCGGTTCCCGGCGGTCCCACCAGCAGCACCCCTTTGGGGAGCTTGCCCCCCAGCAACTGAAACTTGGCGGGATTTTTCAGGAATTCGATGATCTCTTTGAGTTCCTCAATGGCTTCATCCACCCCGGCCACATCCTGGAAGGTGACCTTGGTCTCATCCTGGGCGTAAATCTTGGCCCGGCTTTTGCCCACCGCCATCAGGCCGCCGGCGCCGGCGCCGACCTTGCGGAAGAAATAGATCCAGATGCCTACCAGCAGCAAAATCGGCAGTCCCCAGGAGAGGAGGTTGTTGAGCATGGTCCTGTCCGGGGCGGCGCTATACTTGATCCCTTGCTTTTCCAGAATCCCCACCAGGTCCTTATCCTCCACCCGGTTCACGTTGAAGTCGGGTTCCTTGTTGTCAGACAACTTAGCCAGCTTTTGAGGCAGGTCCGGCTCTTTGCGCTCCTTGGCCAATTGCCCGACGCCGGCCGGCAGGAGCTTGCCGGTGATGCTCGCGGGAAAGAGGGTCAGGTCGTTGACTCCCTTGGTTTCCAGCAAATGGCGAAATTCGCTGTAGCTGATCTCCGTGGTCGGTTTGACGCCGCTATAAATTTGAAAAACCAGCAAAATCAGGATGACGGCCAGCAAGTACCAGATGAGATAGCGGGCCGGAGCGCTGGCTTGGGGTTCATCGGCCATGAATACCTCTGGAGGGCGGATTTGCCAAATTTCTCCACATGATTAATATAATATAATGACTGCGCGTTTATTGGCAACATTGATGGAGGCGGGCTTCGCCGCCGGGGAGAGGAAAAATGAGCGGTACTCTACCTAAGAGACCTAAGAGCGTTTGGTGGCTGCTGCTGTTGGCGGGTTGTCTGGCGGCCACCGGGCAAACCGCGGCAGCGGCCGATGCCGGTCCCACCATTGCGGTGGAGGCCGAGGGCGAGGTTGCCGCGGTTCCGGACCTGGCCATGTTGACTGTGGAAGTGGAGACCCGGGCCCCCCAGGCGGAGGCCGCCGCCCAGGAAAACAGCCGCCGGGCCGAGGCCCTGCTGGCTGCCCTGAAGCAGGCCCTGGGCCCCGGCGACCAGGTAAAGACATTGGGTTACCACCTCTCGCCGATTTACGCCCCCCAGGTCAAAAACGGTCCGTTGGAAATCAAGGGCTACCAGGCGGTGCACCGCCTGCAGGTGAAGCTCCAGGGCACGGCCCGCCTGGGGGCGGTCATCGATCTGGCCCTGAAAAACGGCGCTGCCGCGATTAACGGGCCATTTTGGGGATATGCCCACGCCGAGGAACTGCAGCGGCAGGCCGCGGTGGCAGCCCTGGAGCGAGCCCGGCGTCTGGCCGAGGCCCTGGCCCAGTCGCAGGGCCTTAAAATCAAAGGGGTGGAGAAGATCTCCACCGGCATCCGTATCCTGCCTCTGGGGGGTCCGGAGAGGACCATGCGGCTGGCCGCCGCCGCCCCCGTCACTCCCATCGAGGTGGGGGCAGAAGAGATCAAGGCTAGCGTCCAGGCGGTCTTCCTGGTGGAACCTTAGGGGGTTTGGGCTAGCTCTCAAGGATAATTTTGAGAATTACCGGCGTCCGCCTTGCTGGTACTCGCCGCGGTCCCTTTACAACCGGCCTTTATCTGGTTATGATTAATCAATTAACTTTGGGAGGATACCCGTGAACGATTTGAAGGCATCAGTGGAACAAGCGCTGGCCAAGGTCCGCCCCATGCTGCAGCGGGACGGCGGGGATATCGAACTCGTGGAAGTGACCGACGGCATCGCCAAGGTCCGGCTCACCGGCGCCTGCAAAGGTTGCCCCATGTCCCAGATGACCCTGAAGCAGGGGGTGGAAAAGCTCCTGATGAAGGAAGTCCCGGGACTCAAGGAAGTCCAGGCCGTTTAAGGCGGTTGGTCCACTCCCCGGGCAATCCGGCCGCTGAGCCGGAGAAAGTGCGAGCCTGGGGGCAAGCCCCGGGTGGCCCAGGGAGGCGCCGGGCGGACCGGTGCAATTGTGCTTGACACGGCTCCGTGAGCCGGGATAATAACGGCACGTGGGGATGTAGCTCAGCTGGAAGAGCGCCTGCTTCGCATGCAGGAGGTCAGGGGTTCAAGTCCCCTCATCTCCACCAATAATTTCAAATAGTTATCCATTTATCAACCCCCCATAACATCCCGCCGAGTAGGTTCGGTGAGTAGGTTCAAATTTTTGGTCTCCAATCGGTTCATCGCTTGGCGCAGTCCATCGTCCACAGTGTGCAGATAAATTTCGGTAGTGCGAATGGATTTGTGGCGGAGCAGCCGAGACACTGTGGTGATGCCAACTTTTGCCCGATCTGCCAACAGGCTGGCTACATGGTGACGGATGGCGTGGTAGCCATAGGGTCGAACCCCGGCCTGTTTGCAAATGGTGCGAATGAGCCGACGCCGGCAGTAGAATCGGTCACCGGTCATGGGATTGGGAAAGACCCACTCGGCACTTCCCTTTTTCTTCCACAAACCCCATAAGACCTCGTAGAGGTCATCATTCATGGGCAGCATGTCGAAGTGCCAGGAGCCATCTTTGCGCTTCCGGGTCCAAAGGCGCACGGGTGTGTTCGGAGAAATTCACATCGTCCCAGCGGAGGCGTAGAATTTCATCCACCCGAGCAAGGGTGTGGTAGAGGGTTAGAAGAAAGGGACGGTTCGGCCCAGAGGCCAAGAGAATCTTGGTCATTTCTTCAGTGGTGGGGACTTGGCGACGAAACTCCGGTTCCGGCATGCAGTCTATAGGGGAGCAAGGGTTGAAAGCGAGGTAGCCTCTCTTCATCAACCAAGCAAAGAGCGCCGAAAGATCCTTACGATGGCGGTTATAGTTGACATTAGTTGGGCGAGTGCAGAGGTATTTCTCGATGACCTGGGAGGATATGCGATCCAACGGCAAGTCTCAGGTTTGGTTCAGGAACTCTCGATAGACGATGACTTTATATTGGTACGTTTTCTCGGCAAAACAGCGCTGAGCGTAGTCAAGGTAGAGATTTGCAACCTCCCTAAAGCCCATGACGGTTGGGGTCGATGGACGAACAGGTTGCGTCTCTAACCCTTCCCGGTGCTTCACCATTGCCGCCATTGGTCCTTACGATTTCATCAAATTTACGTTCTATAACCAGAAGGCGTGGTTCCGCCGCCCACTCCAGCGACAGGTTAGATGGCGAGTCAAAGGCATTCGGTTATTAGGCCAGCTCATTGCCAATTCGTATCACCTCTCGCACTAGTACATCGAAGTCACCCCGACGGCTGCGATGATTGGTAATTGCGACATGCAGGTACTTCTTGGCTCTGATGCTGACGACAGAGGTCACGGCGATCCCCCGCTCCTGGAGCTCGATCTCGATTTGCTTGTTCAGATCGTCGAGCATGGCGTCGTTGAGGTTCGGTCGGATATAACGGAAGCAAACCACGTTCAGTGAAACCGGCAAAGCCAACTCAAGTTCGGGTGAGGCCTGGACCAGCCGAGCCAGATAATGCGCCTGGTCAATATTTTGTTGAATGAGGCGCCCATACTTCACGGTGCCATGTTCTTTGAACGTCATCCACGCTTTTAGCGCGTAGAAGCCGCGTGACAGTTCAAAACCACAGTCGGTGAGCCACGGCACGTCGATGCCGGTCAAACCGCGATCTCCTTCACCGTGCGCAAGATATTTAGGGGTCAGCGAAAACGCGCCGCGGTGATCGTCAGCGCTTCTGACGAGAACACAGCCGATCGGGTAAGACAAGTACATCCATTTATGCAGATCGAATGCCAACGAATCTGCCCTTTCCAGTCCAGCAACCAAATGTTTTGACATGGGAGCGATAGCTGCCCAGGCACCAAATGCACCATCGACGTGGAACCATAATCCTTCTTCGCCGCAGATGTCTGCGAGACCCTTAAGGTCGTCAATAGCGCCTGTATTGGTCGTTCCGGCGACCCCGACAACACAAATAGGTAAAAATCCGTCATCGCGGTCTTTCTTGATTGCTGCTTTTAGAGCAGCAAGGTTAATCTGCATGGACTCGTTTACAGGTACCAGGCGCAACGAATCGCTCCCGAAGCCGAGCAATTCAACGGCTTTCTGGATCGAGGAGTGAGCCTCTTCCGAACAATAGACGGTCATTTGCTGCAGTGCGCCCCGCATACCCTGGCATCGCAGGTCGAAACCGGCCTTAGCATTACGAGCGACCGCCAATCCGATGAGATTTGAAGCCGAGCAGCCGCTGGTAAGCAGACCGCTGGCATTGATTGGATAGCCAAGCAGGGTCTTGCACCAGTTGAGAATCTGCATCTCGACGTAGTTGTTGCTGAGGTAGGAAAGGGAACCGCTGACAGCATCCGTTGCGGCCGCCAGTAGCTCTGCAAATATCCCCATCACGGTTCCGGTTCCAGCGACCCAACCCCAGAATCGCGGGTGGCTATTGCCTAATTGGTGTGGGAGTATGTACTGGAGGTACTCTTGGTAAACCCCTTCTGATGGCTGGGGGGCAAGCGGGGGTGGCCCCTCGAAGTGTGCTTTTACATAATGCGGCGCATGCTGCCAGACTGGACGATCTCGCAATGACTCCAGATAGTCCAGTGCGTCATCAAGTATGCGATGGCCCAGTGCACGCATCGACTCCCAATCATTCGGGTCAAGTGTTTCTTCCATCAGCACATCGGTGCGCTCCTTCATGATGTTACTCCTCTCAAATGTGCTTGGCGCGACATCTTCCCTGGGGGGAAAGCCTGACGAGTCTGTAGAAAAAGTCCTTTTGACCTTTGCCCCTGTGAGGGGAATGGCCGACGTTCCTTCCTTCTTCGATGCTTGCGGGCCGACTGGGGCGCCCATCAAGTCTTTCATGGAGGCTCTCGGCGGCCACTCTCGAATCCACTTGCCGCCACAGTCAAGAAATAGAATACCCCCCTTTTTTTAGCCAGATTGGTTTCTAAAAGGGAAGATAGCACAGACTTCGCCGGAAAAATAATTTTCTCCAGATTTCTGAGTATACCCCTCTCTTTTTGAGCAGATCCTTCGTAAGTCGGCAAACAGCTTTGGCCTGCACCGCCTGATAGTGTTGCGCAAGAAGAAAAGCCGATGCCACATACACATCCCCCTTCTGGGCATGGTAGCGGGCTATCTGGCGAGAAGCGAAGCTGTATTCAAGAATAGCGGATTGCTTTTGAGACTGTCGAGTCCCCTGGGCACTTCCTCCACGCATGGTTGGGGTGGTGCAAATGAGCAAGGGTTAAAGGAAGGGAAATGGGATCTCCAGGCCCGTGGGGTGCCGGCCCGGAGTCATTCGGCTGTGTCAAATTCCCTCAGGTAGTGGAGATAGGCAATCACTCCCATTGCCCGAGACAACTGAATACCTGCGGGCTTCAAGCCTCACTCTCAGTTCTGCCATTTGCTCCGGCCCAGGATTGTCAGCTGTGCATATAGGTGGCCAAAATGTCCAGTCATGCGTCTTTATACTTTTTCTAATATACTTCCAGATCTTATAGCTTGGCATGAAAGTGAGCGTACAAGTCCATTGCCTATGCCGGGCTAATTTGGGGGTTGAGTTTTCAGTCCGCCTCAAGTATTACCTGGTCAACGCCCGGCGCCTGGCAGCCCTGGGAAGGGAACTGGAACTAGGCTCTTACCTCCTCCTGGGCCAGGGCGAGGAACTAAGTGCCGGCCGAGAGAAGTCCTCCCTGCTGGCCGATGCCTTGGAGGCGGTGGTGGCTGCCGTCTTCCTCGATGGCGGCCTCAAGGCGGCGGCAGCACTGACCCGCCGCTGGTTTGAGCCGCTGCTGGGAAGTCTGGCCGACTCTTTCTGGCAAGACTTCAAGTCCAGGCTGCAGGAACTCATCCATGCCGGCTACAAGGAGTCGCCTGTTTACCGCGTGCTCTCCGAAAGTGGCCCCAGCCATGCCCCCCAATTCCTGGTGGAGGTGCGCTTGGGGGAGCGCTCCCTGGCCCAGGGCCAGGGCCGCACCAAGAAACAGGCCGAACAGATGGCAGCCAGAGAGGCTCTGGAAACCCTGCTGAAGCC
Source organism: uncultured delta proteobacterium (assembly GCA_963697965.1). Lineage (GTDB taxonomy): Bacteria > Desulfobacterota > Desulfobaccia > Desulfobaccales > 0-14-0-80-60-11 > JAPLJC01. The sequence continues at coordinate 3,271,249 of OY969108.1, read as the reverse complement.
CGCCCGAGACGAGGAGTCTTAATTTCCCGGACGCACCTCTCGAGTAAGGGCGACCCTAAATGGGCAGCCACCCCAGCCTAGTCGATCTTTTGGAAGAATTTTTTCAAGGCTTTGCACACGGGGCAGGTGTTGGGCGGTTCTCCCTCCACGGTGTGGCCGCAGATGGAGCAGACGAAAATGTCCACTGCTTCCTTGCGCTCCAGATTTGCCAGGGCTTTCTGGAAGAGTTGGGCGTGGACCTTTTCCACTTCGTTGGCAAACTGAAAGCTCCTAAGGGCCTCAGGCTTTGCTTCTGCCTGGGCCGCGGCGATCATGCCCGGATACATCTCCCGGAACTCGGCGGTCTCCCCGGCAATGGCCTCCTTGAGGTTGTCGGCTGTGGCCTGGATGGCCTTCAGGGCCTTGAGGTGATTCAGGGCATGAACCGTTTCTGCGGCCGCTGCGGCCCGGAAAAGCCGGGCTACCTGGGAATAACCCTCTTTCTCGGCCTGTTCGGCAAAGGCCAGATACCTGCGGTTGGCCTGGGATTCTCCGGCAAAGGCCTCCTTGAGATTCTGAGTGCTCTTTTCCATAATTTAACCTCCGTATTTTTTTAATCCGAGATTATGCCCTTGGGTTGGCCAATGCCGCAAAAAATCGTTTTTGGGACCTCTTTGTCCCGGAAAAATCCCCCAAAATCTTTGTTCACGAAGCCGAGTCCTCTCGTCTACGCCATGATAGCCCAAATTTCGCTGAAAGAGTAATTTTTCCCTGAATTTTGGGCGCACCACACCCTCAGAATCCCAGACACTTCGCTGCTGTGGAGGTTAATGACCCCGGGCCAGCACCGCCCTGTAAAGGTGAGCCAGGGGAAAAGCCGAGACCACATGGAGATACCACCGCCGGGCATGATAAGAAATTCTGGCCCCCACTTTGTCCAGACGCTTGATCAGCCAATCAATGGACCGCTTAACTTCTTCGCCCCAAACATAGAACTGCCGGACCTTTTTCGGTGCCAGGCCTGGCAGATATTTTTTCTGCATCCAGTTTCTAAGTTTACTATAATATTTAAGTGAGTTATACATTATTTATCTGAGCTATGGTTTATAATCATTTTTTTTTTGAAATTTCCCCTTGCATTCTGAGTCATGGCGTCTTAGCTTTAAAAAAAAAGGGCTACCCTGCGGAGGGGACCGCCACGCTGCAAACTGATCCGTTAGCCTGCAGCCGCGCTGCCAAGTCTTAATGACTTGGCTTTTTGCGTTTTATGGGCCTGATAAAAATTTGCGGCTTTGCGGCTTATATCTTTCTTTCGACCGTAACCGCAATGGTAGCTGATGCTCTCAACCTGGAAATTGTGGAATCATCCAGTGCGGCTTGGGCGATTAGTTGGCAATTTTATTACACGCGATAGTAGATAACTATCAAGAGTGTTTTCAGGACATAGAGGCTTGCCCTGATGGATCGCTGAACTTGGTGGCGTAAGGGCAAAAAGAGCAATGCCTCGAAAGGAGGTGAAAGCAGATAATCGTCCATTGTTTCTTGAGGTTCGGCGTGATCCAAACTGTTCGACCCTAGGAAAAACAATAAGGAGAAACACAATGGCTGCATTGTATGAAAAAATGGTTAATGAGGCGGTTAACGCGACGAGATCCACATTTAAGGTCAACAAAGAACACAGGGGTGGAACGTTTAATTTCACCCATTGCAAACCTTATGTTGATGCGGTCAATCAGATGAAACCGTCCGAAGGACAGAGCAAAGAGGTTTTTGATCTGCATATCCAATCCGTCAATGCTCATTACCAAATTCTCACTGGTCTGGCACAGACCATCCGGCCGGAAGATGATCCCTTCATAGAACACTATCAGACGCCACCGATTCTTGAGATCCTGTATGAGGCCGATCCGGGGTTCAAGAAGTCGATGTGGAAGTTCATCGATGCCATTGCTAAAAACAAGGCCTTGATCGGCATCGAATCGGTGCGTCGCTATGGGGGCATGTATGGTTTGACCTGTGTGGTGGACTTTGCCATGTCGGTCGGTTCAGTGCCGAATTTGGTCAACCGCATTCTCCGGCAAATGGATATTCCCGTAAAGGACAAGCAAACCATTCTCGCCTGCAAGTCCTGGGGAATGAATACCTCCTACGGACTGGCCGGGGCCTTCCGCGCTGCCTTGGAGTCTGGAAAGACCGCTGGTGAGGCGGAACAGGCTGAAGTCGAGCAGCTGCAATTCATCTACCGGGAACCAGTAGCTGCCCAGGCCAAGCTGATGGACACCCACAATCTGGGCGGGCACGGACCCCACAGTTCCTTCGACGTTCGTAAGTACATGGCCCAGTACAAAGAGAAGATCAAACCCTTTGTGTTGGCGGCGCTGGGAAAAGGCGTCCATCCGGCTAACATTACCTCGATCCCGGCCTTCTGTGTGGGCGAGATCGGCCACCATATGGCCCAAGCCGCGTACAATATGTTCAAGGATGATATGACCTTCGCGATCTATGAGGCCACGATGGACGTTTTTGAAAACACCTTGCGCACTGGCCTGAAGATGGATGCGTATAAGAGCCATTGGGATGTGCTGGCGGTGGCAACAGGGGCTCCTGCCTGCGCAACGACTTACCTCTTGTGGAAGGACAGCTTTACAGTGCCGATGGTGATAGATCTGCTCACCAAGCGCTTCCACAATTACGCGTGCATGCATCCCGACCGTGGAGAGGCTGACGAGCTGCACAATACCGATTTTATCGACATCATTTCCCGAGGGGAGAAGATTCTTGATATTAGCCCAATCGGGAGTGGCGGAAAGATCAAGGGCATCCCTGTAGACCTCAGCCCCATTGACAAGCACGAGGTTATCTCCAATCCTCAACGCTATACCTACCCTGCTTGCGCCATCACCCAACGGTTCGCGGCCCTCATGAGTATGGCTGACTACCCCTGCTATCTAACTCCGGAGTGTGCTACGGCCACGCTGATGACCAACTGCATCGCCTTCAAGCCAGGCGTGCCCGGTGCACCGGTAAGAGGTTGCAAAGGCTGTGCGGTCTGTAGCCTGATCAAGAGAAATGTGCCGATGGTAACCGGTTTCTTGAAGGGCGAGAAGGGGTACTGCGAATGGCATTTGGCGGTTTAATCACGTTTAATCACTAGGAAGTGCGGTCATCTATGGAATCTGGAGGCGCCCCCTCCAGATTCCAATCAGCATACCTATCAGAAAGGAGCTAAAGCCAATGATTAAAGAACCCACAGCGATGCAAAAATACCTGGCAGAACTGGTAGGCACATTCATGTTGGTCTGGATCGGGCCAGGGGCCGCCGTGGTAGCTGGCCTGATGGGCGTAAAAGGCTTGGCAGATGTCCTCGCCATTGCACTAGCCTTTGGAATCGCGGTGGCCTCGGCCATATACGTGGTTGGCAAAATTTCCGGGTGTCATATCAATCCTGCGGTAACCATCGGCTTGGCGGTTCGCGGGAGCTTTCCCTGGAAAGACGTTGGACCCTACATCTGTTTTCAGTTGGCTGGCGCTCTCATCGCATCTTTGCTTTTTGTAGCCTGTTTAGGAACCCAAGCTTCCACTCTTTACGCCTTGGGGGCGACCACGCTGAATAGTAAGGCCGGAGTGACCATTCCCATGGGGATGCTCGGTGAAGCCATAGGTACTTTTTTCCTGATGATTACTATCATGGGGGTGGCTGTGGATAGCCGAGCTCCGGCAGGCTGGGCCGGTTGGATCATCGGTATGGTCGTTGCGGGGGTTATCATAACCCTGGGGCCCATGACCGGCGCATCGATCAATCCTGCCCGGACCTTCGGACCATATGTTGGCAACCTGATCTTCGGAGGCCCGTGCCCGTGGGGACAGTTCTTCCTGGTTTATTGTATCGGGCCGATTGTTGGAGCGATTGTAGCCGTATTCGTATACGACTTTATAGCCCCACAAGAATCCTCCTCCGCATGAATAGGCTGCTGCCGGAGAGATATCGATGCACCGGCCCAGCGTCTTGGGGAAAAACGCCAAGGGGGGCAGTTTATTGCTATGATTGAAGCAACTGTCCCTGAATGACAATGGTACTTAATGTATCAAATGCTATCTCGGACCTTTTGCCCCTGCGGGTAATTAGGTGAACCTGAGAAAAATGGTTATCTTGTTTCCGGTTGCAAATAATTCCGGCGGGAGCAAGAGAAAGAATACCACATCGCCAAGATACCAAGAAGGGAGGAATTGCTATGCAATGTTATGTTTGTGCACAGAAAGGGGTCAAGAGCGAGGCCGTCGGCATCTGCATCGTGTGTGGCATGGGAGTTTGCAATGAGCATTTGATCAGGTCTGATATTGAGATGTGGGAAGGGGGATACCCCTTTCCTCCGCATAAGGCGAAGAAAAAACTCCCAAGAATCCTGTGCCAGGAGTGTCACAGCGCACTTGTTCCATAACCAAAATAATCGAGTAGGTATTATAACATCAAGGCAAAATGATCCTGTTCGTTTGGTGACTCTCACCTAGTGTAGTATTTCAGGAAAAGCTTAATAAAGGAGCCCGCTTTATTCCCTCCCTCTTGAGGGGGAATAAAACGGTTCTTTTTAAAGGTATTTCCTGAAATACTACACGAGTGTCATGTTTCAGAAATACCTTTAAAAATATCTGCATGTTCTGGTAGCCGCAGGCTTTAGCCTGCGCTCATTTTATTAAGGATTTTCATAAAGTTAAGCTTGCAGCTACATTAAAGGGCCTAAAGCCGATGAGGATTGATATGTCTATTATATGGCGAGCGCCGATGAGATCGACTAAATCGCTCGATTTAGGTTTTAATATTCATTAATTGATGGCTTAGGGTGGAAGGATCTTAAGTTAACAAGTTTGAAATTTGGTGAGGTCATGAACGCCAACCCCATAAAATTCCTTGGAATTTCCGGTAGCCCGCGCGCCGCGGCAACTGATTTCACTATTAAAGCAGCTTTAAGTTATGCTCAGGAAAAGTACCAGGTTACGACTGATTATTTTACACTTAAAGGAAAAAAAATCAATTTCTGCATACACTGTGATCATTGCATAAAAAAACAACAAGGGTGCATCCACAAAGACGACATGGCGGAACTCTACCCCAAATTGGAATGGGCCAACGCCTGGCTGCTGGGAAGCCCGGTTTATCAAGGGCAGATAAGTGGACAATTAAAGGCAGTGTTGGATCGCTGCCGGGCGCTACTGGCTAAAAACCCGAAGGTCTTTGAGAATAAAATCGGCGCTGCCATCGCAGTGGGGGGTGATCGCCACGGAGGCCAGGAACCGACTATTCAAACGATAATAGATTTTTATATAATAAATGAAATCATTCCTGTGGGTGGCGGGTCATTCGGGTCTAATCTGGGCGGCACGGTTTGGTCCAAGGATAAGGGAGCCCAAGGTGCTGAAGACGACGTGGAAGGAATGAGAGCTACTCTCAAAACGGTAGATCGTTTGATCAAAGTAACCTCATTGATCTACCGATGCGCCTAAGGGGATGTCAAAAAAGTATTAGCTGGACTTAATGACCAATATTCTGTATAAACATGGGGAAATCCAGCCAACCAGGAAGACCCCATGTCTGATAAATGGGAACGTCCTGCCGTATGCCGCCGACGCCACGGGAGAACAATGGCAACGATGAGGGTCCCTGGTGCCTGCTCCCAAGAAAGGTGGGAGACCGGCCAAATACAAGAGAAGGGAAATCGTCAATGCCATTATATACCTGTTGCGTACTGGATGATGGTGCAACTCCTGCCGCATAATTTCCCTCTCAGGGGGAGAGCGTACCTTTATTTTTCTTCTGAGGCTAACAATAAATTATAAAGCATTCAAAAGGCCAGAAAATGGATCATCGAAAGAACATTTGGTTGGCTGGGCCAATAACGTCATCTCAGCAAGGATTATGAGGAGATTGCCAGCACAAGCGAAGCAATGATTCACGTTGCCATGACCAATCTTATGCTCTTACTGACCTTTTATGACACCCTTTCGGCCATCTTAAGGAGAAAAAAATGGCAAAGAAAATTGTATGGGGGATAACCGGCTCCGGGGATTTCATATCCGAGGTCTTTGCAGTGATGGAAGAGCTTGCCCAAGAAAAGGAGCTGGAGATTACTGTAGTTCTGTCTAAAGCTGCCGTTAAGGTGGTGGACTGGTATAAGCTTACAGATAAGCTGCATAGCATAGGAAGGAAAGTCTTGGTTGAAGAGGATGCCAATACGCCGTTCATCATCGGGCCATTGCAGACCGGTCACTTCGATTGCCTGTTGGTTGCCCCGGCGACTGCCAACACCGTAGCAAAAGTGGTAAATGGCATTGCAGATACCATCATAACCAACGCAATATCGCAGACCAACAAAACAAACACAAGCATATACATCCTTCCTGTTGACCAAAAGAAAGGGTCAAAGACCACGACTCTTCCGGGAGGGAAAAAACTGGAACTGATAATGCGCGATATAGATATTGAAAACACGAACAAACTCAGGAACATGAAAGGGATTACCACATTGGCAAGCACAAGCGAAATAAAGTCTTTCATCCTTAAGGATATTAAATAATATGACGACAATCGATCCAGATCTATCCCCCTGGCGCGAACCTTTTTTTGGTCATCCCCTGAGCAGCAGTTGCAGTTAAAGACTTTATAGTGTTTTTTTCAAATCTCATTGTTTTGGTTCATTAGAGTGTAAAATGCAGATAACAGTAAAAAGCGTCTCCCGACTGCATTTTGGTTTCCTGGATCTATCCGGAGATCTTGGTAGATTATATGGCAGCATTGGGGTCGCCTTAGAAAACCCTAAAACTGTTATTACCGCAACGGAAGCCGAAGAACTCATTATCGAAAATGGCGATAGGGGAAAAATTCTTGGCTTTGTCGAAAAATTTTCAAAACATTATCAAGTACAGCCGACCGCGCGGATTCATTTGCAGGAAAGTATTCCTGAACATTCAGGACTTGGCTCCGGAACACAACTCGCCTTGGCAGTTGGGACTGCATTAGCAAAAATTTGCGGCATTGATACAGACGCGCGCGAGCTGTCCAGTATCATGGGGAGAGGAAAACGATCGGGAGTAGGGATTGCTTGCTTTCAATTCGGCGGGTTCATCATGGATGCCCCCCGAAAGAGTGTCCGTCTAGATGATCTTGACTCTCCACCAAAGATCATATTTAGATACGATTTCCCGAGCGACTGGTGCTTTGTGGTTGTTATTGCAGAATCAGAAAAGGGACTATCTGGAAAGGAAGAAGACAATGTAATGAACTGCCTGAAACCCTCTAAGAAGATTTCCGAAGAAATATGCAGATTGACACAGATTAAGCTGCTGCCCTCCCTAATCGACAAGGATATAGAGGAATTCGGTTTAGCTCTCACCGAAATTGATCTCAGAACTGGCTCTGTTTTTGAGGAAGTACAGGGAGGAATCTATAGGGGGAAGTTCGCAAAAAATTTAATGGAATTCCTGCTAAGTTCTGGGTCCTATGGTGTTGGGCAAAGTTCCTGGGGACCGGCAATCTACGGTTTGGTGGATGAAACAAGAGCTCAGTATGTAGCGCAAAACATGAAAGACTTTCTCGCCACGAAGAACTTGAGTGGAAAAGTATTTGTCTCGCGTTGCAGTAACAAAGGTGGGGAGATAACCATAAGGGATTCGGAATTTGATGTAGGAATAGATCATGAAGCCGCCTGAGAATACCTGCCCAGTGAACCTGCGGTCTGTATGATAACTGCGGAACCCGGGAGCTGTCATCTAGTCGAAAACGGAGGGTTGCATCATTCAAGACATTGCAAGGGCATTACAAAGGGGCGATGAAAATGAAGAAGATCTTGATTCAGTTGGATAGCGACAAGATTGCCAGCAGTTTCGATGCGATTACGGCCTACGACGCTGGCGTTGATCAAGTGCTCCATTACCCAGGAGTTATGCTGGATGAGGTGCGCGGCCTTGTATACGGGGCGATGTTTACGCGGGGTGGGGATGACTTGAAGAACTCAGCCGTCTTCATCGGTGGTTCCAGCGTAGCCAAAGGCGAATCAATGCTCGAGGAGGCAAAGGCGGCATTTTTCGGCCCGGTGCGAGTATCGCTGATGCTTGATGCCAACGGCTGCAACACCACTGCTGCCGCCGCAGTTGCCAAGATTCGATCGATCGGCGATGTTACGAATAAAAAGATCGCCGTGCTGGCCGGCACCGGGCCTGTAGGGCTGCGGGTAGCTGGCTTACTGGGCCGGGATGGGGCGCAGGTAATGCTTAGTTCACGTAGTCTGGCGCGTAGTGAGGCAGCCTGCGTGTCTATCCAGGAAAGGTTTGGGGTCAAGGTTACTCCGGCTGAAGCAGCAGATCTGCAGGGTACGCTGCACGTGCTTGATGGCGCCTATGCAGTCCTTTGTTGTGGCGCGGCGGGGGTTGTGTTGGTGCCCGAGTCGATTTGGGCGGACCATCCGACTGTGCGCTTGCTGGCGGATGTGAATGCTGTTCCTCCCCCCGGTATTGAGGGCATTGAATCCAGATGGGACGGTAAAGAGAAACACGGAAAGATCATTTTTGGTGCTATTGGTATTGGGGGCTTAAAGATGAAGATTCATCGGAGAAGTGTCTCCCGACTTTTTCAACAGAATAACCTGGTGCTCGATGCCGAAGAGATCTATGCTATAGCCAAAGAAATTATACAATAATGCCTGTTCTCATCGTCGGGGTCAGTACTCGTGCTATCGCAGAATCCGCTTTACAGGGAGGCCATGAGGTTATCACGCTGGATTACTTCGGCGATCGTGACCAGAAGGAACTGGTTGACAATTATTCGCTCTTGCGAGATTTCAAACGGGCTTTCAGCGCACGCGCTCTTATTGAAGCCAGCAGACATCTAAAATTCGACTCGGTAGCCTACATCGCCCCTTTGGAGAATTACCCTGAAACCGTACAAAGGTTGGCCCGAAGGGGCCATCTGCTCGGCAACTCACCCGATATACTCCACCAGATCCGAGACTGGCGAAAATTGAGGCAGATTTGCCACGAGGAGAAAATTCCCTGCGCGGTGACGCTCCTTTCTGGGGAAAGAAAAGAAGCCGCGCCGGAGTTTCGCTGGCTGTTAAAGCCGGTCCGCAGCGGCGGTGGGCATAGCATTCGCTTCTGGACCGGGGAACTCTTGGATGAGAGGCACGTTCTGCAGCGCTATATAGCTGGACGGTCGGCATCGGTAGCCTTCGCGGCGGATGGAAAGAACAGCGTAGTCATGGGTATTTCAGAGCAGCTCATTGGGCTGGCGGAACTCGGAGTCCGAAAATTCATCTGGTGTGGCAATCTCTTGCCATTGCCCTTGGATCCTACGAACCGGCCAACCTTCCTTGAAACGGTGGAGGCCATGGCAGCGCGGCTCACTCGCCGTTTCGGTTTGCGAGGGGTGAATGGATTTGACCTTGTGGTAGCGGATGAAGCTGATGGTTGTCCCCCTCCCTTTTTGGTCGAAGTCAACCCACGCTATACCGCCTCGATGGAACTGGTGGAACGGGCTTATGGCCTTAACATTTTTTCAGTGCACCTTGAGGCGCTGGCTGGCACGCTGCCCGATTTCTCCCTGGCGCAGCATAACGCAGGCCCATTTCTTGGCAAGGCGATTGTGTTTGCCAGACAAGCTTTGACAGTGCCGGAGACCATGGGAGGTGTGGAGTGTGGAAGACGGGACATTCCTTTTCCGGGTGACCGAATCAAAGCCGGCCACCCGGTGTGTTCGGTGTTCGCCGAGGGGGATGGGCGGGACTCATGCCTGAATAAATTGCTGGCGGGTGCAAGGGCTGTGCGGCGTGAGATTGGCGATGCAGTGGAGGAACAGTTTGGGTGAAAACTTCATACTGATTACGGGACGGACGGTTAAACAAGCGGCCGGTCTGCACAAGGGTAAAGACTCGGATGCGTACCGCCGGGCCACTGCGCTGGTGGAAATGAATGCTGCCGACATGGCCCGCCTCGGGATTGGGGAGGGACAAATGGTTCGCTTGCGTAGCGCCACCGGTCAAGTGGGAGATGCCGGCGCATACCGGAACGGTTCCCTCGAAAATGGTGTTTGTCCCCATGGGACCAGTGGCCAACTCACTTATCGGACCCGAAACGGAGGGTACCGGGATGCCGTCCTTCAAAGGACTGACGGTAGAAATAGAACCAATATGAAGACAGTCGTCGAGAATGTGACGTGTACTTTTTGCGGCTGCCTCTGCGACGACATTATCGTCGAAGTGGAGGACAATAGGATTGCCCGCGTTCAGCGAGTGTGTGCCAATGGTCGCGGGGTTTTTACCGACTATGATCCCACGCCCAGGAGGCCCATCGTCGCCGGGCGAGAGGTGGAATGGGAAGAGGCCGTTTCCGAGGCGGCACGGATCTTGGTCCAGGCGGACAGCCCTCTGATTTATGGGCTCAGTTCTTCTGCCAGCGAGGCGCAAATGAAGGTGGTCGAATTAGCCGACTTGATTGGTGCGATCATTGACACGACCTCATCGGTGTGCCATGGTCCCACCAGCCTGGCGATGCAAGCGGTGGGCGAGGTCAGCTGCTCTTTGGGAGAAGTGCGCAACCGCGCCGATTTCCTGATCTTCTGGGGATGCAATCCGGCGGCCTCTCACCTTCGCCATTTCGAGCGCTATTCGCTTAAACCTAAAGGCAGGTATATTCCCAATGGCCGCAAGGATCGCCACATGGTTGTGGTGGATGTGCGTCCCACTGCCAGTGCCAAGATGGCTGACCATTTTATCCAGATAACCCCTGGTGCCGATTTCGAGGTTTTGACTACGCTGCGGGCGTTGGTACAGGGAAAAGAAATTGAGGCAGGGGCTGTAGGTGGCGTGCCGCGGATTGAGTTGCTGGAACTGGCGAACCGGATGAAAGGTTGTCGCTACGGGGTTTTTTTCATGGGGATGGGTCTCACCATGAGCGGCGCCCGGGACTACAATGTTAGTGAGCTATTCACGCTGGTGGCTGAGCTGAATCAATACACGCGCTTTTCCGTCATGCCCATGCGGGGACACGGTAACGTGGCCGGGGCGGACCAGGTGCTCACCTGGCAGTCCGGTTATCCTTTCGCGGTAAGTTTCGCCCGGGGTTACCCTCAATACAGTCCCGGTGAATTCAGTGCTGTGGATGTGCTGGCGCGTGAAGAAGTCGATGCGGCATTGATCCTTGCTTCAGACCCTGTGGCGCACTTTCCGAGAGTAGCTGGCAACCAGTTGAAACGTATACCGGCTATTGTCCTGGATCCGATGATGAATCTAACGTCGGAGTCGGCGCAGGTATTCTTTCCCACCGGTAGCTATGGGGTGGATGCGGCTGGCACCTGTTATCGGATGGACAATGTGCCTATTCGGCTTCGAGAGGTGATCGCGCCGATGCGCCCCACTGACGAGGCGATCCTGGGTCAGATTATTGAGGAAATAAAACGATGTTAAGAATAATTAACGGCCGGGTTTACGATCCCACGAACGGCAAGAACGGCCAGATGGAAGACATTTGGGTGGAAGACGGGAAAATCGTCTCCGCACCCGAGGTAGATCGCGGGCAGGCGCAGATAATTGATGCAACAGGGCTGGTGATTATGGCTGGAGGAGTGGATATTCACAGCCATGCGGTCGGCTCGAAAGTGAACGCCGCCCGGAAATTTCGTCCTGAAGATCACTACGGCAGCACTTACGAGCGCACATTCACACTCGCTCCGGGTCCGGATACACTGTGCCAAGTACCTATGTGACAGGATATCTCTACGCCAAAATGGGCTATACCACGGTGATGGAAGCTGCCACCGCACCGCTATTGGCGAGGCACACCCATGAAGAATTGGAGGACACTCCCATTCTGGACATGGGGATTTTTGTCACCATGGGCAATAATCACTTCATCATGGAGTGCATTCGCGATGGGGAGATGGGAAAAGCCAAGGATTATGTGGCCTGGCTCCTGAACGCGACCAAAGGATACGCTATCAAGGTCGTCAACCCGGGCGGAGTTGAGAACTGGAAGTGGGGCCGCAACGTTCAAGAATTGGATGACGAAGTAATCGGCTTTGGCGTGACGCCTCATCAGATCATAACTACTTTGGCCTGGATCAGCGACGAATTGGGCTTGCCCCATCCACCCCACATTCACGGCATCAACCTTGGCCGGAGCATCAGTGCCCGAACGACGATGGAAACCATGGCAGCACTTGAAGGGCGAAGGGCCCACTTCTGCCACCTGCAATTCCTCAGCTACGGAAAACAGCCGGGCACGCTTCATCGCTCCGAAGCGGCAGAAGTCGCCAGCATGGTGAACATGCAGCCTAACCTGACAGTAGATGTGGGCCAGATCGTATTTGGTCCGGCTACCACCATGACATCCGACGCTCCTTTGCAGTATGGAATACACCAGCAGACCGGCAATAAGTGGATGAACGACGACATCGAAAACGAGACCGGCGGCGGTATCGTTCCCATTCGCTATTCGCGCAATAATGCGATCAATGCAGTAATGTGGCGCACCGGATTGGAATTGTTCCTGCTCATCAACGATCCCTGGCAAGTGCTTCTCACTACGGATCATCCCAATGCCGGCCCGTTCGTCCATTATCCGCAGGTAATCAAGCTTTTGATGGACCGAGACTACCGGGCCGCGATGTTTGAGAGGATCAACCCTAGGGGGCGCAAGGACGCATTACTTCCAGAGTTGGAGCGCGAGTATTCCCTGTATGAGATTGCTATAATCACGCGCGCAGGCACCGCTCGCGCCCTGGGCCTCAAAAACAAAGGACATTTGGGGGTGGGCGCAGATGCCGACATAACCATTTACGCAGACCTGGACGATAAGGAAGAGATGTTTACCCATCCCCGGTATGTGCTCAAAGGTGGTGAGGTGGTGGTGGTCGATGGCCAAATCATGCGTGAGTTGCAAGGGAAGACACTGTGTGTCGCCCCGTCCTATGATCCTGGAATCGAAGCACACATCCGACAGCATTTTCGCGAAAATTACACTATCTCCTTCGACAATTACTCAATCATTAGGGAGCATTTCCCGCACCGCGGAGATGATCCGCTGCCCGTGAGAGGAGATGTCGAGTTTGAACAGAGTTTATCTGAGCTTAGGCAGTAACTTGGGAAGCCGTCAAGGCAATATCCTTCAGGCGCTCCAGTACATCCAGACTAGAGCAACAATCAAAAAAGTGTCATCTTTCTACGAAACCAAGCCGGTCGGCGTTTCCGATCAGCCCAAGTTTCTGAACGCTGTCTGTTATTTGGAAACGGAGCTTTCCCCAATAGACATGCTTCATTTTCTGAATTGGGTTAAAAAAAAGATGGGGCGGCGCGACCCTTTGCAAAAAGCCCCCTACCCAATTGACCTGGACATTCTTCTTTTCAATGACTTGGTCGTCAGCGATGAAGTCTTGCACATCCCTCATCCCCTTCTACATGAACGCGCTTTTGTTCTTGTCCCGTTGGCTGAGATTGCCCCTGATCTGGTGCACCCGTTGCTGAAAATGACCATACAAGAACTTTTGCATAGGGTCGATCAGGAAGGCGTCAAAAAGGTTGAACGGAGCCTCAAGCTGCGACTGGAAAACGACGTTCAGGAGGGTACACCAACTGTCCCAGTCAGTTTGAGCCGAGCTGGAGTCACCAATCTGCGCCGAACTATTCAGATCGCCAATGCCGGCCGAGCGATCTCGTTTTATGCCGAGTTGGACCTTTTCGTGGACTTGAAACCCGAACAGGCCGGTGTTCATATGTCGCGTTTCAGTGATGTCTTGGAGTCATTAGCAGCTGAAGTCTTGCTGGAATCATCGCCTGACATTGAATCTCTTGCCGAACGGCTGGCCCAGCAAGTTATGCTCACGCATTCGGCCGTCCGCTCGGGGGTACATATCCGGATGCTCGCCCCAATGATGAAGGTCACCCCCATCTCAGCCAAGCCGGTAGAAGAGGTCTATACCCTGATCGGCATCGCCTCGAGCACTCAGGAACGCACCCGTTGCCTGGTTGGGGTTGAGGTTGAAGGGATGACCGTCTGCCCCTGCGCGCAGGACATGATTCGCAACTACTCAAAGGATTTGCTGCTGGCAGAAGGGTTCTCCCCCGCAGAGGTAGAAACCATTACCAATATCCTTCCCATGGCATCTCACAACCAGCGTGGTAGAGGCACTTTGCTTATCGGATCGGAGATGCGGATGAGGGCCGAGAATCTGATTCACATTGTTGAGGCGTCCATGAGTTCGGAGACCTACGAACTTCTCAAACGCGCGGATGAGTTTTTTATCGTCAACAAGGCTCATCGCAATCCCAGGTTTGTGGAAGACGTAGTACGAGAGATGCTGCGCAATGTGGTTGAGATCTATTCTGACCTGCCCGATGATTCTTTCGTCCTGGCCAAGCAGGAGAACTTCGAAGGCGTCCATAAACACAATGCCTTCGCCGAGCGATTTGGCACTCTGGGAGAGATTCGCCGGGAAATCATAGATGGCGAGCGCGTGTCCCGGCAAACAGGTTTGGAGGAGTGGCTGAAGGGGTGAATCAGGGACTCGGAGGGACCAAACGGCCACATTGGCGGAAACCAGAAGGGCCTCAAAACAAAAAATGGTTGGTGTCTGGAAATGCCTGACTACCTATTTGTGACCGGCAAATTGGCCGCGGACTCTCTCATTCAGACGCTACAGAAAATGGAGCCTGACTTTGAATATGAGGTAGCGGTTCTCGATATTTCCGTGGCCGCCTTGATGACCACCCGGTGGATTAGCCGGCACCTGCACAATGCCCATGGATGCAACCAGGTTATGATTCCTGGTCTCTGTCAGGGAGATTTGTCTCTTATCCAGGAACGCATAGGTGTTGCGGTTACCCGTGGTCCCAAGGACTTGAAGGACCTGCCCCCTTTCTTTGGCCGCGAGCGGACCCTGGATGGTTATGGCGAGTATCGCGTGAAGATCCTGGCTGAAATCGTGGACGCTTATCGCATGTCTTTGGAGGACATCATCGCCGCGGCGGAATATTACCGGACCAACGGTGCTGACATTATCGACCTGGGTTATCCCAGCGAGGGAGGATTCCAAGGCGTGGGAAAAGTCGTGGCCGCGCTCAAGGAGCGCGGTTTTATGGTTAGCCTTGACAACTTTGACACGGATACCATTCTGGCTGCCGACAAGGCTGGAATAGACCTTCTGTTGAGCATTAACTCAACAAACCTGGCGCTGGCCCGCAGCTTGCATTGCAAAGTGGTGGTCATTCCCGATTTTGGAAAAGGGCTGGAATCGTTGGAGCGCAACGCGGCGCAATTGCAGAAGTGGGACGTGCCCTATATCATGGATCCAATCTTGGACCCTATTAATTTCGGCTTTACTGAAAGTTTGTACCGTTTTTACGAAACTCGGCGGCGTCATCCCGATGCCGAGATGCTGATGGGTTTGGGTAATCTTACCGAGCTGACTGATGCGGACAGTGTCGGCATCAATGCCCTGATGGCTGGTGTAATCACCGAGCTTGGCATCGAATACGTCCTCACCACCGAGGTGATAAGTTGGGCTTACGGGGCGGTTCGCGAATTAGACCTGGCACGCAAACTGATGTATTATTCGAATCGAAACCGCATACTGCCGAAAAACCTAGACGACAGTCTGATAACGATCAAGGACCCTCCGCACCAATCTTATGACGAGGCGGAATTGCGCCATATGCAGAAGCGATTGCGTGATAGAAATTTCCGCATTTTCACCGATAAGCAGTGGATTTACGTATTCAACCGGGACATGTTCATTCGCGACATCAAACCCAACGAAATCTTTGCTCAATTAGAGATCGATGACCCCTCCCATGCTTTTTACCTGGGCCGGGAATTGGAGAGAGCTTGTCTGGCTGTGCAATTGGGCAAAAAATACACGCAGGAATCCAGTCTACGTTGGGGTTACCTGAGCGAAAAATGGGACGCAGTTTAGAAACTGGTAGGTGCCGTGCCGTTGGTATCGATCCCGGGACGAAGAGCTTTGACGTCTGTGGCATAGAAGGGGATCGCTTGTTTTTGGATAATTCCATTCCCACCGCGGAGGTCAGTACCAACCCCCGGGTGCTGGTCGATTTGCTGCAATCTGTCGCCCCGCTGGATATGGTCGTGGGTCCATCGGGCTATGGGCTGCCCTGGGTCAGTGCACAGGATCTGGGTTCAAGGGAAATGAATCTCCTGCTTCTCAGCAGCGAGCAAGATCGCGGGCGAACCTCCCTAATTGGGGGTATGCGCGCCATGCTCAACCTGCTGAAGGAGACGCAGTTGCCAATCTACTTTGTACCCGCGGTGATCCATCTTCCCTCCGTGCCAGACCGACGCAAGGTCAATAGGATTGACATGGGCACGGCAGACAAACTTTGCGCGGTGGCACTGGGCATACGCGACCAGTCCCATCGATTGAAGATTGCTTACGAGGCAACTTCATTCATCTATATCGAACTGGGTGGAGCGTTTACATCGGTTATTGCCGTAGACCAGGGCAAGGTAATAGACGGCCTGGGCGGCACCTCGGGCCCCATGGGTTATCTGGCTATGGGTGCCATGGACGGTGAATTGGCCTATCTACTAGGCAACTTTCATAAAGAACTGCTTTGTTCCGGCGGCCTGGCATCCGTTGCCGGGAATCAGGGGTTGGAGCCGGAAGAAGTTCTGGCTCGCACCTCGACCGATGCCCAGTGTAGTCTTGCCTGGGAGGCCTTTCTGGAGAGCCTGGTAAAGAGTGTGGCCGCTGAGATGTCTGTTCTAACATCGCCCCGTGAGATCCTTATTTCTGGCCGACTTTGCCGCAGCAAGGAAATAAGCCGACAAGTGACCGATCGTCTGGCGTCTTTCGCTCCCGTGAACGTGGTAACGGGATTCGCCCGGGTGGCAAAGGAAGCTGCCCAGGGAGCCGCCTTGATCGCTGAGGGAATGGCCGGCGGCATGCATGAAAGTTTAATAGAAATCATGGGCATACGTGAGGCCAAAGGCACTTGCCTCGATTATCTTTATATTGATAAAGCCGACACGCTGAAGCGAAAGTATTTAGGGTTAGAGTCGAACCCGAACTTTTGATCTGGTGAGGGAGCGTAAGTCACGTGCACATCAACAATGTAGTGATTGAGGACACCTTTGCTGAAGCTTTCGAGATGTGGGCCAGCCAGTTGATCATCACAGCTGTAAACGAAACATGGGCCATGACCGCAGCACAGGTAGCCACAGGTTTTTCCACATCCATTATTGCCTGCGGTTGCGAGGCTGGCATTGGCGGTGTCTTGCCTCGGGAACAGTCGCCTGATGGTCGTCCAGGAGTGCTCGTCCTTTTCTTCACCATGTCCGACAAGGACATGGAAAAGGTTCTTCTGAAACGGATCGGCCAGTGCATCATGACTTCTCCTACGTCTGCTTGCTACAATGGCTTGCAAAATGATATGAAGGTGAAGGTGGGGGGCAAGCTGCGCTTTTTCGGGGACGGGTATCAGAGCAGTAAGCTGCTGGAAGGACGACGGTTATGGCGAATTCCCGTAATGGACGGCGAGTTTGTCATTGAGGAAAGTTTTGGCATGCAGAAGGCCGTAGGTGGCGGTAACTTTCTCATTCTTGCCGAGAGTCAACGGGCCTCATTGGCTGCAGCTGAGGCGGCAGTAAACGCCATGCGCGCGGTGGCGGGGATTATTATGCCTTTTCCCGGGGGGATCGTGCGCTCCGGCAGTAAAATCGGTTCCAGATATAAGGGACTGGGCGTCTCAACCAATACCGCTTATTGTCCTACCATCCGCCGCCAGGTGGATTCAGCATTGCCCGATGGAGTCAATTCCGTCATGGAAATCGTAATTGATGGTCTGAATGAAGAAGCTGTGCGCGAGGCGACGCGGGTAGGTGTGCTGGCTGCCTGCCACACTGGAGTGGTGCGCATTACTGCTGGAAACTACGGCGGCAAGCTTGGCCGCTACCATTTTTACCTGCACGATATACTGGGCCCGAGCCAAGGTCAATAGTAATGGGAAATAAATCGAATATCCCAAGGAAGCTGCGCCGCAGAATCGTTTGAATTTTCGAGAAAATTGAAAGTGAAGAGGGAGCAAACCTTTGGGTTGCGTATCATGTGCCGGACTCATGAGGGATTTTGCGGGCGAAGAGGATAGCGTCACCTTGCGCTTGAAAGAATCGGGCACCATTCCTATTGAAGCCGACAGCATTTGTCCAGACCTTTTTGTTGACCGAAATCTAGCTGAGATTAAGGCTCTGAACGCCTTCTACGGCCGCCGTAAGGTAACGCTTGGAGACCTGTTCCATGTGGAAGGCGAACATTCAGACCGAATTATGGTCGAGGGTGACTTGCGGCATGTCAAGAAGATTGGGTTGCGAATGAGTCGGGGGCGCATCCTGGTACGTGGTGACGTCGGGCTGCATCTGGGCGCTCATATGCAAGGCGGTGAGATCATTATTCAAGGCAATGCTTCAGACTGGGTGGGCGCACAAATGCAGGGGGGGCGTATCTGGATCAAGGGAAATGCAGGGCACCATTTGGGGGCGGCTTACCCGGGGGAGAAAAGCGGCGTCAATCGAGGGGCGATAATCGTCGCGGGAAATGCCGGTCGCGCGGTCGGAGCAAGGGCTCGCCGCGTTTTGATTGTTGTTCAGGGTAGTGTAGGTGCTTTTGCCGGGGCAAATATGATCGCCGGTTCGATCATCGTTTTCGGACAATTGGGCGCGCGCGCCGGTGCCGGAAACAAACGCGGTTCCATCGTGGTTTTCGGGGGCTCCCTGGAAATTCTGCCAACCTACCGCTATGAATGCACCCTGCGTCCAGTATTTCTGCGGTTTTATCTGCAACGCCTGGGTGAATGGGGGTTGCCAGTCTCTATCGAACTAGCCGAGGGGAATTTTCGCCGCTACAGTGGCGACATTACGTCGGTCGGTAAGGGGGAGATTCTCGTTTATGTTAAGCCTGAATGATCGAGCCCTGGCGATCGTGCAGACCATGATCGCCGATGCCGAGGCGCTGCAATTGGCCGTGAAGCGGCTCGACAACGGGACAACAGTGGTCGACGCCGGAGTGCATATTCCCGGATCACTGGAAGCTGGGCGGCTTTTCGCTGAGGCTTGTCTGGGCGGAATGGGGAAGGTACATTTTTGTGAGCTCAATTTTGGCGAGTTTTCTCTTCCCGGCGTGGACGTGACGGTGAATCAACCGGCGCTGGCATGCATGGCGGCTCAATACGCGGGATGGGCGGTAAAAGTTGAAGACCCGTCTTCGCACAAAAATTTCATGGCCATGGGTTCCGGCCCGGCGCGGGCCTTATACCGGGGAGAGCCCCTATTTCAGAGTTTGGCTTATCGAGACCCGGCCGAGGTTGCGGTATTGGCACTGGAGAGCCGCAAACTTCCATCGGCACAGGTGGCCGAGTGGGTGGCTAGCAAATGCCGGGTTTCCACTGAGCGGCTCTACCTGCTGGTCGCGCCCACCGCAAGTCTGGTGGGATCGGTACAAATAGCGGCAAGAGTGGTGGAGACGGGCTTGCACAAAATGCTGGTGGTCGGCTTTGACCTTAATACAGTGCTTTCAGGATTCGGCACCTGCCCGCTGGCGCCTGTTGCCGCGGAGGACTTGCGCGCCATAGGACGCACCAACGACGCGGTTCTCTATGGTGGGAGGGCCTGGTATACTGTGCGTGCAGATGATGCGCAGATTGAAGAGCACATCGATAAACTTCCCTCTTCGGCATCAAAGGATTATGGCACCGCTTTTTACGAACTTTTTCAACGCTATCATGGAGATTTCTATAAAATAGATCCATCCCTTTTCAGTCCGGCGGAAGTCTTCCTCAACAATGTGGCCAGTGGTCGTTCTTATCACGCCGGCCGGGTTAATCTGGATATAATTAAGCAGATGTTGGCGGAATGAAAATTGGCATTCTTGGAAGGCGGGGAAGTTGGTACGTGACTGCCCTGCAGACTGCACTAGCCCGGCATGCCATCAATGCTCCGTGTTTCCCTGTCACCCGTTTAACCGCTCGTCTGGCGGCAACACCTCGAGTGGCCGTTTCTGGCGATCCACTGGATAGTTACGATATTCTTCTGATACGGGCCATTCCCGGCGGATCCCTGGAACAGATCATCTATCGCCTAGATGCTTTGCATCGGCTGGAAAATGTGGGCATCAGAATCGTAAACTCTCCCTTAACCATTGAACGATCGGTTGACAAATACTATACCCTGACCCTCATGGAGGACGCAGGATTGCCAGTACCCCGCACCATCGTTGCTGAACGATTTGATGATGCGCTGGCTGCCTTCCAGGAATTGGGGGGGGACGTTGTGGTCAAACCGCTTTTCGGGGCCGAAGGACGGGGCATGGTCCGCGTCACCGATAGTGATAGTGCCTTCCGGGTTTTTAAAGCGCTCGAACTGGGCAATTATATTTACTATCTACAGCAGTATGTCCCCCACAATTGCGAGGATATTCGCGTTTTTGTGATCGGCGGGGAAGTGGCTGCCGCGATGCTGCGCAGAGGGAAAGATTGGAAGACAAACATCGCCACTGGGGCGGCGGCAACGCCATTGGTCCTCGATAATACGCTCCAGGAGATGAGCCTTGAGGCCGCAAGGTTATTGGGCGCCGTCTATGCCGGGGTAGATATTTTACCAGTTGAGCGAGGCGGATACGCCTTGATCGAGGTAAACGGTATCCCCGGCTGGCGTGGGCTGCAGACTGCTACCGGGATCGATCTGGCTGAACTTTTGATAGATCACCTATTGAAGGTTTAGAATGGTGTCTTTATCTGCGGATGAGGTCGCATGGGCTGCGCAGATAGCGAGTCTTTTGGAAGTGAACGCCTATAAGCCGGGGAATGTGACAAGGCTCCATAACTTCCAGGATTGCAGCTTTGAGAATTTCCTAGTCAGTGCGGTAGCCATCGGGCCAGCCTTTCGAGAGGCATCTCAGGCTCCTGTGGGTTTGACCATTCTACGGGCCGTAAGGGATACCCATAGTCTGGTTGGTACAAACACCAATTTGGGTATAACGCTACTCCTCGCTCCTCTGGCAAAGGCCGCCGGCATGGGACATCCGGGCGGAATGCGGGCGGCAGTGATGGAAGTGTTGGAGGCGCTGACCGTTGATGATGCCCACATGGCCTATGAGGCCATCCGTCTTGCTGGTCCAGCCGGGCTGGGCCAGGTGGAACGCGGCGATGTGAATGATGAAACAATCGACATCACGCTGCGGGACGCCATGAAGTTGGCACAAGATCGGGATACCGTGGCGAGAGAATACATCACGGGCTTCGAGTTCACCTTTGAGCTTGGCTACGCCACGCTGCACCAGCTTTGGCAACAAGGTTGCAGGGTTTCGCAGGCAATCCTTCAGACTTTTCTCACCATTCTAGCCCATGTTCCCGATTCCCTCATCGCCCGCAAGAACGGGTTGGCAGTCGCCGAGCACGTCTCGGATCTGGCACAAGGGGTTTTAGAAGGTGGCGGAATTTTTACCCACAAAGGGCGCAGGGATTTGCAGGAGCTCGACCACACCTTGCGGGACCAACAGCACCGCATGAATCCGGGTACAACGGCGGATCTTATGACTGCCACACTGTTTGTTTTGCTGACCGAAGGCGGTGCCCTTGGTCATCTAAGGGATCTGATGCGGCACTGCTGATTCTGTCAGCTGCCCCAGGATAGTGTCTGCAAATCTTTTCGCGTGATCCATCCACGATGAAGAGATGTAGCAACCAGCACTCCGCTGACATTGAGCGCGGCCAGTTGCTGTAAATCCTGTAATGTGCGGACTCCGCCGCCTGCGATAAGTGAGAGCTGAGGAAAAAGACGATTGGCGGTTCTGATGAGTTCCCAATCCGGGCCGTCACCCGTGCCCACTTGATTCAAGGTGAGCAGGATGAACTGCGACCAGCCTTCCTGTGACAACAGGTCCAGCCAAACCAAAGGATCTTGACCATGCAAGAAGGGGGAACGAGACTGAACCAGGCCTGTCAATATGTCTATGCTAAACAACAGCCGTTCCGCTGGGATGGAGCTTCTTATGGCTCTCAAGGCATTCCAATCCGATAGAGTTTCGGAGCACACGATCACCCGATTAGCCCCCGTCTCCAGCATCCTGCGGGCGGAGACGGCATCGTTGATTGCCGCGTCTACCCATAATTCGGCTTCGAGTCCATTCGCCAGTTCCTGCACGATTTCCCCCTGGCCCCCTCGCCCCATGATCGCGTCCAGGTCGGCTATATAGAATTGTTCGCAGCCGGTTTCGTCTTGTAGGGCGCGGGCAACGGAGAGGGGTTTCGCCTCAGAAACAAGGACGCTCTGCACGGGGCGGTAATGCTCTCGTTCGCCCCGTACGGCCTGAACCACCTGGCCATTCATCAGATCCAATACGGGAATAATGCGCATGCAGTCATCACCTTTTAGAATTCTGGTACATGAATTTTTGACTGGCGGTGGCTGGCAGGAGGCAGAATCGCTCCCGGGGCTGGCTGCCGAAGGTATAGCCATGCTGCAGGCCGTTCTGACCGATTTCCAGCTATGGGGACGGGCATACCTTGTCACGACCCTCGATCATCGGTTGATCGGCCTTCCTCTCGCCGCTCATCGGGTAGTGAGTCTAAGTCATAAAGAACACAGCCACACGCTGGCTGATCTGGCTGCTCAAGTTGATGCAGCGCTAATCATTGCTCCAGAGAGCGATGGCATCCTCACCCGGCTGAGTTCTTTGGTGGAAGAGACAGGCACGCAGTTGCTGGGGACCAGTTCCATGGGCGTAGCCATCGCAGGTGACAAATGGGATTGTTTTCTCCGGTTTAGGCAGGATGGCCTACCCACACCAAACACAAGGCAGACGAGTTGCGCTGGAGCTGCCGCGGTAGCTGAGGAGTTGGGATTTCCCCTGGTGGTGAAACCAGTCGATGGAGTGGGCTGTGAAGGAGTCAGTTTGGCCTCGGACTTCTCTTCACTTAACCTGGCGCTCGACTTGATGTCCTCGATGCACAAAGATGTATTGTTGCAGCAATATCTGCCCGGCACCCATGCCAGTGTCTCGTTGCTGGCCTCTGCATCCGGGGTGGTGCCTTTAAGCTTGAACGAGCAAATAATGAACATAGGTATCCCATTCCAATATGAAGGTGGAGTCATCCCCTTGGAACATCACCAGCGGCGCCTGGCGATGGCCTATGCCCGGCGCGCGGTATCGCTGGTGCCTGGGCTCAGAGGATATGTCGGAGTTGACCTGGTGCTGACCGAAAATCAATGTTATGTGATCGAAATCAATCCTCGCTTGACCACCTCATATGTGGGCCTTCGGCAGGTTATCAACATCAATCTGGCAGAAGCCATCTGGCGCGCCTGCACCGAGAATATGCTTCCCAAAAATTTTATACTATCTGGCAAGGCCTCATTTCGCAAGGAGGATTTTAGTGTCATCCAGTATGCTTAATCTGGTGGGTTGGGATATCGGCGGGGCCAACATTAAGGCTGCCCGCCTGCTTTGGCAGGCAGGGGAAATTGTGGACAGCAGAGTTGTGGTACACCCTTTCGAGATCTGGCGAAAACGGGAAAACCTGCCCGGCATGCTGGAGCAGATCGGTGATGAATTGGGCATCGCCTTAACCAAAGCAATGGCGGTGACCATGACCGCTGAACTTTCTGACACATTTCGCAGCAAACGCGAAGGCGTGCTCTCGATCCTTGACACCATAAATCAAGTTTTCCCGAATATCCCCATCTACCCACTGAGCCTGGAAGGTGATTTTGTGCCACTTAGCGAAGCACGTCAACATCCTCTCGATTTTGCCGCAAGCAATTGGCTTGCCAGCGGGCTATATGTTGCCCACAGACACTGCGACTGCATCTTGATGGACGTAGGCAGTACCACTACAGACATCATTCCGATCCGGGAGGGGCGAGTAATCTGCACGGGGCGAACAGATATGGAACGCCTGACGTCCGGTGAGTTAATCTTTTCAGGAATCTTGCGGACCAACCCCAATACCATAGTCGGGCAAGTGCCCATTAATGGCCGGATGTGCCGAGTGGCGGCGGAATTGTTTACGCTGATGGCCGATGTCTATCTCTGGTTAGGATACATATCTCCAGAGTCATACACTTGCCCTACAGCTGATGGCCGAGCCAAGTCCCGCCAAGCGTCTAGGGAGCGGCTGGCACGCCTGGTTTGTGCCGACGCTGAGATGCTGAATAAAGAACAACTATTCAAATTAGCAAGATATCTTTTCGAGAAACAGTTGCAACAACTGATTGAAGCCTTGTGCCAGGTTCTTTCAAGGATTGACAATGGATATCAAATGCCGCTGGTGGTAGCTGGTGCGGGAGCTTTTCTGGCGGCGGAAGCGGGAACGCATCTGGGGATCACCGTCTTGGACTTAGCCAAGGAATGGGGTGTAAAGGCCACCGCGGCACTCCCTGCTCAAGCCGCAGCATACCTCCTGGCACGTAAGTTCGACGAGGAGAACCCATGATTGAGGTTGTGGTCAAGTTTGGCGGCAGCTTGAGCCGTGGCGCCGGTTTGCAGAAGTTGTGTCGGCAGTTGGCAGGCCTGGGGCGCCAACATTGCCTGCTGGTGGTGCCAGGAGGAGGTTCCTTCGCAGACACAGTGCGGGACTATGACAAATGCTATGGGCTCAGTAATGCCACAGCCCACTGGATGGCTATTTTGGCCATGGACCAATACGGCTATCTCCTTTCCGATTTGATCCCCCACAGCCAGTCCGTAAGAAATCTGGAGGCCGCCAACAAAATCGCTTTTGCCAGACGGGTTCCGGTGCTCCTGCCATTCGATCTGATTCGTCAAGCTGATTCACTTCCCCATAGTTGGGAGGTGACTTCCGATTCCATTAGCGCCTGGGTAGCCAAATCGGCTGGGGCGCCCAAATTGGTTCTGTTAAAGGATGTGGATGGCCTTTATAGCGAAGCGCGCCCGGGGGAGGGTGAAAGTGACTTATTGGAGTCTCTCACATTGGAGCAACTGGCCAACTGCGCAGGGGTGGACCGGTTCCTCGCAACCGTCATACGTGACAGCGGCCTTGATCTATGGATCATAAACGGGAATGAACCGCATCGTCTGGAGGAATTGCTGGCAAAGGGAAGGACTCGCGGAACATGTTTGCAGCGATGAATTTCTTCAAGCGCTGGACTTTTTCACGATCCACAAAGCCGCTGACACGGTTACCCCGGCAGGCCGCGGTTCTGACACCGATGATATCTACCTTGAATTTGCAGACGTGTGGAATGTCCTTTTCGGCCAATGACCCAGCCAAGGCACAGAGCAGGTGAGCATCGCGGCATTGTGCGGCAAAATCTTGCAGCTGCGCATCGCTAAGATTTGTCAACAGCGTACCGTCACCTTTTCGTATGGTGTCCAGGAGGCAGCCGTCAACACCGGCTTCCTTCGCCACGGCAGGCAGGGCGAGTGGAGGCAGCGCGTTGACTTTGTGTGCATCGGCATAGGCTGCTGCGATGATGCGCGTCTGGGGGCTGTAGGCGTGTACCGCCCGACACACCTGTTGAAGAAGGAAGACGGCATCGCGTGGGGACCGAGTGCCAAGCAATCCGACTTTGACATATTGGATCCCACACATAGCGGCACCCAACGCAGCCAGGGCCATCATGCCCGGCAGATTTGGTGCGTCCCCGATAGTGGCACTAACTGGCAATTCTGGCGGGGTAAGTTTGCGTATGCGCTGAATCACGCAGGGGAAATTGGCCCCCAAAGGTCCCTCCTGCGGATTTTTGACATCGATGATATCAGCTCCGCCGTCCACGGCAGGAGTGACTTCCTCTTCACTCGCCACACTAACCAGAAGCTTCACTTCGTACCTCAAAACGCTAGAAGTTGTTATGTGAGATTTACAGAAATAGCCGCAATGGCAGCTTTTTTTGGCGAGCAAGCTGCCGCCCCTCATGATTCTCTGGCCTCAGGAGCGGGCTGCTCGCAAATTCCCCGCTTCCCCCTCACGCGAGCGTTGGCTCCACTCAACCAGGATGGCAATAACTAGGAGTCCCTGTTCCCAAGGTCCTTGAAGTATTAAGGAGATTGGCGCCGCGCCGGAAAAGCTCTTGGAAATGATGCGGTTGGACCTCTGGAAGTTGGCCTGGGTATACTTCACCACCTTGATGAAAAAGTATATTATCTGAATGTGAACGGAAAAGCAATAAGGGACCAGCATTGACCATGCAAACGGGACCATTATAAGCTATATGATTCCTCGCCCTTCCTGCTCATGTTTTCCTTGAACCGGCTTTTTTCGGGGTTGTTTGTGTGAACAGGTGCGCGTCGGGGGACAGCAATCGCCAGAGTTCGACTGGTGAGAGAAATTTCCAGGAAAAGTGGCAGTCTCGAAAACATTATCGTTTTGCTGTCAACTTCGGGAAGCAAGCTCACAAGCACTGATGATTTTAATAAAGGTAGCCAAGCCTATTATCCCGGCTCGAATAAGATGGGGAGCAGAAGGCGATCCATATCCAAGCTCTTTTCTGGCGTGTCTGCTTTCCACTGGAGGCTCAGAAACAAGATCATGACTTATCAATCGATTTTGAATAGGAAAATCAAATGGAAATACTGAAAAAAATCGGAATGAAGAAGGGCTGGATTTATGAGATCATTATATCAACATATCATAATAATGATCCACATTCAGCACCCATAGGAGTCTGGACTGACGATTTCACCACGCTCCGGATGGAAATATATAAAAATACTAGAACGATAAAAAATATCATGACTTTTAGGGAATTTGTGGTGAACCTGATGTCCGATGTAGTGGTTCTTTATGAAGCGCTCTTCGATAAAGCAAAAATAGTCTATCAGAAAGCGACCCAAGTCAATGCTCCCATCATCAAGGATAGCCCCGCAGTCATAGAATTCAAGCTCACAGGGGTTAAAGAGAAAGAAAATACGTTTCATTTGACGGCTACGCCTGTCCATGTCCAAATAAATGGCAGTATAACTTTGATCAACAGGGCAGAAGCCCTCACTATAGAAAGTCTTATACTAGCTACGAAATTACCTCATTTGACTGAACGGAAGATAGAAGAAACTTTACAAGAGAATTATAGAGTTATAAGGAAAGTGGCGCCTGGTTCACAATATGAAAAGATTTTAAGGATGCTTTTTGAGCGTCTCCAGATTACATGAATGGAAAACCCTCTTTTCATAGTCATTGGAGAAGGTTACAACAGATCTTACATATTTTAGTCGAGATTTAATCTGGCATTTCTGGTAAAAAACCTGCGGGTTGTCCGACGAGCACTGATAGGCGAGGGCTTCCATTGCCGAGAGGGAGAGCCGCGGGTGGAGCTGCTGATGGAGCTGCTGATGGAGCTGCTGAAGGGGCTGCGGGTGGCGGCGGCGGTGGCGGGACCGCGGCGAGCGGCTGCTGCATGGTGGACACCGGGGCCGGGGCGGGGGAGCGGTTTGCAGTCCGGGGGGACAGTGCCGGCGCCGTGGCGAGGGTGCTGGCGCACCACAGGGGGGGCAACGCGGCCTCAGGCGAGGGATGCACCAGACACCCTATCTCAATGGTCCTCTCATATCCGTTTACCTTTGGGGGCTCCCTCTCCTTCCAAATGACACTCTGAGAAGTCCTGCATTGAACTTGACATAGCCTTTGGAGGACACTTTTTCAGCCTCAGTTCGGTAAGGGGCAAAGATTTTATACTTGGCGAAAAATATTTGAACCCTATGAAATGGTGAGTAGGTCGGTGAGTAGGTTTGCGAGGAAACAGGCGCAGATTAACGCATTTCCGGCAATCTCGGTCTCTCAACCACGCGGGTTCCGCGGGCTTTCTTTGCTGTACCTGTGGTTCGCATGCAGGAGGTCAGGGGTTCAAGTCCCCTCATCCCAACAAGCTAAGTTAGTTGCGGCCCCTGGTTGCCAGGGGCCGTTTTTTTGGGGGGGGAGAACAGCAAGGGGCGCGAGCAGGATCACTCCCGGCGCTGACGGGCCGGGTCCACGTTAGGTTGCTATCTTTTCTCCAATTTTTCAGGTAAAATCTCGTTTATACGAATTGCTGTCAAGGTACTGGAAATGAAGCTATTGCCAAACCTCCGTCTGCCCCCCAATGTCATTCTGAGCGCAGCGAAGAATCTAGTAAATCTAGTGGCGTGTTTCATAATTAGCTGGACACAATATCAAGATTGGAACGCTGGATTTGGCATGGTTAAGTCCCCCTTTGAAAAAGGGGGATGTAGGGGGATTCCAAGAGGTTATATTAAATCCCCCCTAAACCCCCTTTTCCAAAGGGGGGTTAAAATCCAGTCATTTTCATATGGATAATCAATTGCAGAGCAGTCCACTAGTATGTTTAGTGACCTTAGATTCTGTTCAGGGTGACAGTGAAATAGGGTTTTGCAAAAGCTTCTGGAAATATCTCTAGTGCGTACGCACGGCGGCGCAGGCTTACAGCCGGTGATTGGCTCCGCCCCCCCGGGGGCGGACACGCGGGTCCGCCCCTACAAAAACATTTTGGCAGAAAATTGGTCAACATGTGACCAATGACCGTGTTGAGGTATTTAAGTTGGCTCAAAGATTTACCGGGGAACCGTCATGCTGGCGCGGGTGAAGAGCGGCGCCCTCAAGGGAGTGGACGCCTACCTGGTGGAGGTGGAAGTCGACCTGGCGCCGGGGCTGCCGGCCTTTACCACCGTGGGCCTGCCCGAGGCCGCGGTTAAAGAGAGCAAGGACCGGGTCCGGGCCGCGGTCAAGAACTCCGGCTATAAATACCCCGGCAATCGCATCACCATCAATCTGGCCCCGGCGGACGTGCGCAAGGATGGCACCGGCTTCGACCTGCCGGCGGCGGTGGGCATCCTGGCGGCCCAGGGCCTGCTGCCCCCGGAGCCCCTGGAAAGGCACCTGTTCTTCGGGGAGTTGTCTCTGGACGGCCGTTTGAAACCGACCCGGGGGGTGCTGTCCATGGCCCAGGCCACCCGGGAGGCGGGTTTGGCCCTGATCATCTCCAAGGAGAACGGGCCGGAGGCCGCGGTGGTCCAGGGGGTCGAGGCCTATGCCGCGGAAAACCTGGCCCAGGTGGTGGAGCACTTAAGCGGCCGGCAAGCCCTGGCCCCGGTGGCGCCGGCCCTGCCGGACCTGGAAGGCGAGCCTCCCCGGATGGAGTCGGACTTCCGGGAAGTCAAGGGGCAGGAACCGGCGAAACGGGCCTTGCTCATTGCCGCGGCGGGCAGCCACAACGTCCTGATGATGGGGCCGCCGGGCGCCGGCAAGACTATGCTGGCCCGCTGCCTCCCTTCGATTTTGCCGCCTCTCAGTTTTGAGGAGGCCCTGGAGACCTCCAAGATCTACAGCATCATGGGGCGCCTCCGGCCCGGCCAGCCCCTGATCACGGCGCGGCCCTTCCGGAACCCCCACCACACCATTTCCGACGCCGGTCTCATCGGCGGCGGCACCAACCCCCGGCCCGGCGAGATCAGCCTGGCCCACCACGGGGTCCTGTTTCTGGACGAGCTGCCGGAGTTCAAGCGGTCCACCCTGGAGGTGCTGCGCCAGCCCCTGGAAGAGGGCCGGGTCACCATTTCCCGGGCGGCCAGCTCGGTCACCTACCCAGGCCGGGTAATGCTGGTGGCGGCCATGAATCCCTGCCCCTGCGGTTATTACGGCGACTCGCGGCGGGCCTGCGCCTGCACCCCCAAACAGATCCAGCAGTACCGGAGCCGCATCTCCGGGCCGCTGCTGGACCGCATCGACATGCACATCGCGGTGCCGGCGCTGGGTTTCCGGGAACTGGCCGCCAGCGATGCCGCGGAGGGCTCGGCGGAGATGCGCATCCAGGTGCTGAAGGCCCGGGAGGCCCAATCCCGGCGCTTTGTCAGGGGCCGCATCTTTGCCAACGCCCACATGCCCCCCCGCCTCTTGAAGCAGCACTGCGTCCTGTCGCCGGAGTGCCAGCGCCTCCTGGAGGCGGCCATGGAGCGCCTGGCCCTGAGCGCCCGGGCCTACCACCGCATCCTCAAGATCGCCCGCACCATCGCCGACCTGGAAGGGGCGGCCGACCTCTCCCCGGCCCACGTGGCCGAGTCCATTCAATATCGCACCCTGGACCGGAAATTCACCGTCTGAGACGTCGCCCGGCGACAAGATTTAATATATAAGGATAATTGTCCTTCTCCCTGCCTGGGGGAACGGAGAGGTATCTGGTTTGAGACCTTGAATTAAGGAGAAATAGAGGTGGAAAGGTTAATCGGAAACGTACAAGTTAAATAGATTTTGTTCTTCAATTTGAGGAAAAGATTTTTGCTTGTTTGATATAATAGGCCAAAATCTAAATTTGCTTCCTTCTAAGTATTTTTTCTCTATCTCAAATGCTATCCATTTTCTGTTAAGTCGCTCAGCCACTTCTCCAGTGACATTACTCCCTGCGAAAGGGTCCAGAATCACATCGCCTTCATCGGTAGTTAATTTAATTGCAAATTCAGGCAAATTCCAGGGAAACCGTGCCGGATGAGGCTTAATGCCGACCATTTCACAAGATTTAATATATGCGTCATTAGAGCTATTATTGCCACATTCTATAAGATTTGAAGGGATAGCCCCCCCACAATCTTTGTTAAATTTATCAGTTATTTTATGGCCGCTTGGGCGTTCTTTACTTTTATACCCCCTTTTAAGGAGTCTTTCCATATCCCTACTATAGGGAGTAAGAATTGCTGCGTTGTTGGCTTTAGGTCTTTCTGATTTACTTAACCAAAAAAGATATTCTACGGAATCCTTAACCCTTTGTCTCGACACTGTTACCCATTGTGCTGGAACAGGTAGCCTAGCCGGGTTATGCCAGAATAGTTCTTGTGCTAGAAAAAAACCGATATCATCTATTAGCTTTATTAGTAATCTATACTGGTAAACGGACCTTACGGGATGACCTTTTTCATAACTTCCACCAATGTTAAGGAAAAAGCTTCCGCTTGACTTCAAAATTCTTTTGAATTCGGTTGCGAATTTAAGGAACCATTCAACATACTCAGATTTTTCAACATTTCCGTATTCTTTTTTAAAATGAAGAGCATAAGGAGGAGAAGTGAAAATGAGATCGATACATTCGTCAGGGATTAACTTCAGAAGTTCAAGAGAATCCCCCAGGTAAGCAGAACCTAAGCTGGTCTTATAAAAAGGGGAAGCTTTTAAAGTTATCAATTATTTTCCTTTGAAATACTTTCCAATATCTTTATTAAATTAATATCCCAAGGGGTGGTTGTTTTAAATGGAACAGGCTGGAATATCCTTAGGAAACCTCCGTCATCAGTTTTTTCAAGATTAAGGGAGGAGATGAAAGCAAAATCCCATTTTCGTGTCTGATTGAACAAACATACGGCCAATATATCAAAATAGCCGGCTGGATAGGATCGAGTATTTGTTCCATCTTTGGAGTTTCGAGTCTTCTGTACTTCAACCTTATAAGACGGGTTCTTTTTAAAAATTCCATCTTTTCCGCTTCGCAGGTTCTTACATTCTATTATATATTTTCTTCCTTTATATATTATAAAAAAATCTGGAAGGCCATCCTTGTCATGCCATTCATAATCCTCAATCTCTTTGTTTTCTTTAAGAAAATCTAAATATTTTGATAGATACAATTCAGCGAGTTTTCCTTTAACATCCACTTGCGCCCTGAATCCTTTCAGTATTGCAAGCATTATATCATCAGCGGGCGCATTAAAGATTTCTTCCAGTTCATGCTTTTTTAGGGTCAAGAGGCTGGCGATAGAAATGCCAAAAGATTCTGATATCTTATATAATGAATCTACTGTGGGGTTTCTATCTCCGCGCTCAATACCTCCTATGTAAGTGGGGTGAAGACCTGTTTTTTCGGCTAAGTTTTCCTGGGTCCATCCTCTCGCTTTCCGGAGGTCGCGAATTTTTTGACCGATCTGTTTACGAGTGACTGACATGATTATATACTACCACTCGCAAAAACCGGATACAGAGACTATAAGTATTATTCTATCCTATGAGTATCCTCCATGCATCCATATCGGCAAGAATATTCTTTTGCTAAAGCGGTAGTGGTTTGGAGGAAAAAAATTTGGTCAAACGCGGTTCTCCGAAATGTTCCTCCTCCTTGCCCAAACGCCGCAGGCGATCTATCTTTGATGGAGGCCCAGGCGGGCCCGGGGCCTTTGCGCCTTAGTGGAACGCGACCATTTAAAACCTTGAATGGGTGTGAATGGGCGGCAGGTGACGACGTTCGAGGTTTATAGGTAGAATAAGGCTAATGGCGGGATGCGCTTCGCTTTCCCGCCCTACGGGCTCTGGGTGGAAAAATCTGGTAGGGGCTGGCAAAATCTGGTAACTTGCGACTAATTGTTAATACGGTGAGGCTCCTGAGGCATGTTTGACCGACTGAGCAAAGGGGAAATTACCAAAGCTCTTGAAGAGATGGTCACTTGTTGCGGGGTCAAAGAAGACATGAAACCCTATGACCTCGTAATCCTTCTTCGAAAGAAGGAGACGGAAGGGTGCGTGCAGGAGATTGCAAACCGCCTTGGTTTGCCCATTCGCATCAACCTGTCCTATGTCCCGAATGTCTTTAGGCCAAGTAATGTCAACAGGTTTCATTCTACCGCATTGGTGGAGACTGACTGGACTGGCCGCGGTATTGCAGGCATCACTGCCCAAGTGTCTATACCAGAACACCTCCCAATGTTTGGAACGCTGGGTCTTCAAAGTTACCCGTTACATGTACGCGTGAGCGAGAATTGCCATCAACATCCGCATACCTTCGTGGCGATAATGGCCCACGAACTCTCACATGTACTTTTAGCCTCCCTTTCTTCGCCACACAAGGATAGCGAATTGCACACCGATCTTGTTCCTATTATCCTTGGCTTCCGTTCGGTTGTTCGGGAGGGGCGAAAGAAAACTGAAACCACGATCAGCGGTAACACAACAACAACAGAAACAACTACATATGGATACCTAACAGATTCACAATTAGAGTTTGCCTCTACCTATGTAACTGGACTTCTCGACCGCTATTCACATAACAAGAACTGTCTGCTAAAACTTGCGGAGCAAGTTAAGAGAAAGCTCAGAAAAGCCACACGAAGCCTTGCGACCTTCCGCGATTATTTCAAATATCTCGATAGTTGTCCCCCCGAGAGGATGAAAAAGGATCACGCTCAGAGAGTAGTTCAGCTTCATGGCCAGGACTACAGTCATGAATGGGAGAGCCGGATCACAGCAATCAGGAAAAGCATTGAGATCGCCGAAGCGTTTGTGCGTTCGCTAAATCACTACACGAATAGTAGTGTTGAACATCTCAAGGCCCAAACACGTGTAATCGAACTTGCAGTTGCTGAACTCCGTCAGGTTACAGATGCAATTGCCAAAGATGAAAGATTATTGCGAAAGTACGTTGGTTTCTCTTATATAATCGGGAAAGCTCTCAGGCGGCTCCCAAGGGGGCCAGGGGAAGCCTGACACCCTGGGCTTGAAGCAAAATTTTATGGCCAATTACTCAGAAATCATAGCTTCTTTGGCCGGGGTTTTTGTGATTATAGGGGCGATTTATGCTTTCTACAACTGGGGTATCGACCTTCTGAAGAAACTTTTCTTGCCCCGCGAACAAATTACATACAAAATTCCCAAGAAAACCATTGTAATCATTCCTTCCACTCATTCAAAAAGCACTTGGTGGCATATGGGATCTTCATCAGGGAAGCCTGGCATGCAGGTTGCCGGACGTTTTATGGTGACTAATATCACAAAATATAACATTATTCTAACAGTGGCCGAAATGAAACGCCCAAAAATATTAGGTTTCATAATGGTAAAAGATACTAGAAGTCAGTACCATGGAAGCTATATGATTCCCGGAGGAGCAACCACGGATTTAAGCTTTAGTTTTTGGATCATACCTCCTTTTAAAAAAGAGAATGAGTCGTTTCATGCCGACGTGGCTATCTGGGACCAGTTCGCAAACAAACATTGGATAAAGGACATTAATTTTCGGTATTCATAAAAATTAGGAAACTATCTAAAATCCCCGATTTTTCATGGAGGCCCATTGCCCGCCGATGGAAGAGCTTTGGGCCACCCTCCATTAGACCACGTTCCCGGTGTTCGGGTTCCGTCGGCCTCTCTCCGGCCCACGTGGCGGAGTCCATTCAATATCGCACCCTGGACCGCCGCTTCGATTCTCCCTGAGTTGCCGGTAAGCGCAGGCTAAAGCCTGCGGCTGCCGGTAAAAATACAGGGATCAGGGTTTAGGGATTAGGGGTCAGTAAAAGGCCCTGGCCTCTGGCCCCTAACCCCTGGCCCCTGGTTTTTAGATATAAAGCAAATAGAACTATTGACCTGATACCCACCAGCGACTGAAAATTTACTGTCTGATATCCCTCCTCTGCTTGCCCTGGGGCCGCGGGTGAGCTATCTTTAATGCAACCCCAGTAAGGGCCCGGCGGCGTGGTTGAGACCAATCGCTAATTTTGCGGACGAGGAGGACGGCCATGAGTTATAATATGGAAGAGGTGAAGGGAAAAATCCTGGAGATGTATCCGGAGCTTGCCAAGAGGGGGGTGGTTTGCACCCTCTCCTACGACAGCGGCAAGAAGACCTATGTCCTGAAGATGCAGAAAGGAGTTCACGAACTGGCCACCTATATCGACAAGCCCGACGCCAGCCGCTGCCTGGACGGGCACGTGTGCGTCGCCCTGGGCATACAGGTACGGCAATTTCTGGATAATTTTCAGGAAGAAGAGTAAAATTAAGCAAGTGGAAAAGGCTGCCTTCCTCAAGAGATGGCGGCTACGGGCGGGGAGACCCCGCCCCTAGGGAGATGGTGGGCAGTGCCCACCCTACACTAACTGGGCGACCCAGCGGGTCGCCCCTACTGGGCAACATTCTTGAGTAAGCATCACTGGAACCGTAAATGAGATTCTTCAAAGCCAACCCTGACCGGATGGAGCATTACCACCAGCGGCGGCGCTGGATCAGACGCCTGAACCGGATCTTGCTGGGCCTGGCCTTCACCGCGGTGCTGGCAGTGGCGGCGGGCGGGGGTTACATCTATTATCATTTCCTGAGGGACCTGCCGGACTTCACCTCCATTAAGGATTTCCGGCCCCCGGTGGTGACCGAGATCTTTGCCCGGGACGGCCAGCGCATCGGCGAGTTTTACAACGAGCGGCGCATCGAAGTGCCGTACAGCCGCCTGCCCCGGCAACTGGTCCTGGCCTTTGTGGGCGCAGAGGATACCCGCTTTTTCGAGCATCCGGGAGTGGACATTATCGGCATCAGCCGCGCCTTTTTCCGCAACCTGCAGGCCGGCCACGTGGTGCAGGGGGGCAGCACCATTACCCAACAGGTGGTGAAGCGCATTCTCCTCACCTCGGAGAGGAGCTTTGCCCGGAAGATCCGGGAAGCGGTCCTGGCCTATCGCATCGACAATTACCTGAGCAAGGAACAGATCCTCTCCATCTATCTCAATAACATCTTTCTGGGCCACGGGGCCTATGGGGTGGAGGCCGCGTCTGAGGAGTACTTCTCCAAACACGTGGAGGACCTGAACCTGGCCGAGTGTGCGGTGCTGGCAGGCATCCCCAAGTTCCCCAGCCGCTACGACCCCTATCTCAACCCCATGGCGTCCAAGGAACGCCAAGGCTACGTGCTGCGGCGCATGGCCGAAGTGGGTTTCATCACCAAGGCCGAGGAAGAGGCGGCCCTGCAACAGCCCATCAAGCTGAAGCCCTACCGCCCGGAATGGATCAAGGAGTGCGGCTATTTTACCGAACAGGTGCGGACCTTGCTGGAAGCGCACTTCGGCAAAGACACGGTTTACAACATGGGCCTCAAGGTCTATACCACCGCGGACGTGGAACTGCACCAGGAGGCCCAGAAGGCCATTGAAGCAGGGATCGACGGTCTGATCCAGCGCAACGGCTACCGGGGGCCCCTGCGCCACCTGGCCGGCAAGGAAAGGGCGGCCTACCAGGCCCGGCAGGTCAAGTATTACAACAAATACCCGCCCCACCAGGGACTGTCGGTTACGGCCCTGGTGGCCTCCTTTGACAAGAAATGCCAGGCGTTGTATCTGCATTTGGGGGGGCAGTGGGCCTCGTTGCCGGAGAAGGGGAAGGGCGCCCAGGGTCCCCCCACCGCCGGCCTGCGGCCCGGGGACGTGGTGCAGGTGCGCCTGCTGGACCGGGACCGCCGCACCAAGATTTGGACCGCGAATCTCATTGCCGCCCCCATGGTGCAGGGGGCGCTGTTCTCCATGGAGCTGAAGACCGGCAAGGTCCGGGTGCTCATCGGCGGCAAGGACTTCGGCGACAGTACCTTCGACCGGGCCACCCAGGCCCTGCGGCAGCCGGGGAGCGCCTTCAAGCCCATCATTTACGCGGCCGCGGTCGAGAGGGGCTACCGGCCCGATTCGATCCTGCTGGATGAGCCCATCTCCCTGCCGGGAGGGCGCCGCGGCGAGGTTTGGTCTCCCCAGAACTACGACCATCACTTCGACGGCCCCATCTCCGTGGCCTCCGCCCTGGCCCATTCGCGCAACGTGCCGGCAGTGCGCCTGATGATGGCCATCGGGGTGCCGGCTACCCTGAAGATGGCCAAGACCCTGGGGATCACCAGCCCCATCTTTCCCAACTATGCCTCGGCCCTGGGGGCCTCCGATGTCACCCTGTTTGAGCTGACCCGGGCCTACTCGGTCTTTCCCAACGACGGGGCCCTGGTGGAGCCGGCCTTCATCGACCGCATCGAAGACCGGGATGGCCGGGTGTTGATGGATTATCATTTGCAAAGCCGGCAGGCGTTGAATCCCGAGACGGCCCGGATCATGACCGAGTTGATGTTGGGGGTGGTGCAGCGGGGCACCGCCACCCGGGTGCAGGTTCTGGGCCGGCCCATCGCCGGCAAGACCGGCACCACCAACAATTTCAGGGACGCCTGGTTCATAGGTTTCACCCCGGCGGTGATCACCGGCGCCTGGGTGGGGATGGACGATGATCACAGTCTGGGGCCCAAGGAGACCGGTTCCCAGGCTGCGGCGCCCATCTTTATCAACTACATGAAGGATGCCCTGCGCGGCCAGAGGGTGCAGGAATTTCCGGATACCCATCCCATTCTGGCCAAGAAGGGCCCTGAGGAGACCGGCAAGGATGAGGAAGCCACCGAGGGTGATGACACCTTTTATCCCGATGAGGACATCAAGGAAAAGGCTCCCGCCCGGGCCCAGTCCTCCAGCCAGCAGTTCTTTAAGAACGACCTGGATGAAGAATAGGAGAAGTGGGAGGGCCGGTAGTTTTTTGAGTTAAGTTGTTAATCAGGACCAAAACCGGTTTCTGCTCTGGCTAAGGCTCCGATTGAAAAAAATCGCCAGGAGGCGTGAGGCAGCACGCCTCTTACGTTCACGGATATATGCGCAAGGAGCGATTATGCGGGAAATCGAGGTGGCAGCAGTTACCCAGGGAGTGAAGGAGGCGGCCATTACCGCCAATTATGAGGCGTCGCCGGACCTGCTGCGGGCCCTGGCCCGGGGGGCAGAGTCAGAGGAATCGGAGAGCGGGCGGGAGATCTTCCGGCAGTTGCTGGAGAACGCCAGCATCGCCCGGGAGGAGCGCGTTCCCATGTGCCAGGATTGCGGCTTGGCCGTGATCTTCGTGGAACTGGGCCAGGAGGTTCACCTGGTGGGCGGCTCCTTTGAGGCGGCCATTCAGGAAGGGGTCCGCCAGGGCTACGGCGAGGGATACCTGAGGAAGTCTCTGTGCGATCCCTTGACCCGGGCCAATACCGGGGACAACACCCCGGCGGTGATCCACACCGAGATCGTCCCCGGAGACCGCCTGAAACTCATCGTGGTCCCCAAGGGGGGCGGCAGCGAAAACATGAGCCGGGTGCACATGCTGAAACCGGCGGAGGGCTGGGCCGGCATTAAAGAGAAGGTTGTGGGTACGGTTGCTGAGGCCGGTCCCAACCCCTGCCCGCCCATTATCGTAGGAGTGGGCATCGGCGGCACCTTCGAGCAGGCCGCCTATTTGTCTAAAAAGTCCTTGCTGCGGGATTTGGGCCAGCCCAATCCGGACCCGCAGCTGGCCAGGCTGGAGGAGGAATTGCTCCTGGCGGTAAATGACCTGGGCATCGGCCCCCAGGGGCTGGGCGGCCGGATCACCGCCCTGGCGGTGCACCTATTGATGCAGCAGTGCCATATCGCTTCCCTGCCGGTGGCCGTCAATATCCAGTGCCACGCCTCCCGGCACCGGGAAGTGGTTTTATAGAGGTGGGGGATATGCCCAAAACCGTGAAACTGACGCCGCCTCTCACCAATGCAGACGTCTGCGACCTGGAGATCGGCGATAAGGTACTGGTGAGCGGGGTGATCTATACCGCCCGCGACGCGGCCCATAAGCGCCTGATCGACCTCCTGGAGGCTGGCCGGCGGCTGCCCATGGAGATTCAGGGGCAGATCCTCTACTACGTGGGTCCGTCGCCGGCCCGGCCGGGAAGGGTCATCGGCGCAGCCGGACCCACCACCAGTTATCGCATGGACTCCTATGCGCCAACGCTGTTGCGCCTGGGTCTGAAGGCCATGATCGGCAAAGGCAAACGCTCTCCGGAGGTCATCGCCGCCATGAAGGAATACCAGGCGGTTTACCTGGGGGCCACCGGTGGGGCCGGGGCCCTTATTTCCCGGTGCATCAAAGACGCCCGGGTGATCGCCTTCCCCGAATTGGGGCCGGAGGCCATCCATCGCCTGGAAGTGCAAGACCTGCCCGCCATCGTTATCAACGATTGCCAGGGCCGGGATCTCTTCGAAATAGGGGTGGCCCGGTACCGGCGCACCCCCGCCCCCTAACCACTGCGCCCCCGCGGCTGAGGCGGGGCATTCCCCGTCAGCAAGAGGAGGTCGAAATGAACGTCCCCATGGACCTGGCAGAGGTTGCCTCCCGGGTGACGGAAAAGTGGCGGAAATTCAGGGAGTACAATTTTGGCACCCTGAAGAACGACGCCCTCATGACCTTCTACGACCTGGCCCAGGAATACGAGACCATGGAGAATTTCTACCGGGTCTCGGTATGGGTCGTCAAAGAATTTTTCGACCTGGACTGCCGTCTCTATTTGACCTGCGTCGAGGGCCGGCTGGAACTGGTGTGCGACAGCCTGCATGGGGTTTACACGGAAAA
Organism: uncultured delta proteobacterium; assembly: GCA_963697965.1. Classification (GTDB taxonomy): domain Bacteria; phylum Desulfobacterota; class Desulfobaccia; order Desulfobaccales; family 0-14-0-80-60-11; genus JAPLJC01. The sequence continues at coordinate 3,232,113 of OY969108.1, read as the reverse complement.
GCCGGCGACGCCGCCCCATATCCGGCTGGAAAGCGAGGCCTACGACGCCGGCGATTCCTGGATCATCCCCATCCGGGGCAATCAGCTCCTGGTGAGCCAGCTCCCCTTTTACGCCAAGGATCGAATCATCGGTATGCTGGAGATCTTCCCCGTGGACCGGATCTCCCAGAATGACAAGTTTTTCTTTGAGAAGTACGTCAATCGGCTGGGCTACAATCTGCACGTCAAGATCATCGGCAGGCAGAATATCCAGCACATCCGTTTCATCAACAGCCTGGTGGCGGATATCGAACACAACGTCATCATCCCCAACATCAGCCTCGCCCTCTACCTGAGGCATCTGCGGGAAAAAATCAAGACTCTGAAGAATTTAGAGTGCGTCTGCCAGGTCCAGGAACCGGAAGGCGCCTCAGCTGAGGATGGCCAGGGGTATTTTCGAGGCCTCGTTGACGAGATGGAGACCGATTACCAGACCCTGGAGCAGCATTATCGCGGCGTCAGTCTGTTCATTGAATCCCTGTTTAGGTTGTCCCATTTCCAGAAAGGGCACTTCGTCCTGCAGCGGCGCACCTGCCGGGTCCACAGCGAAATCATTCGGCCGCAATTGGAACTATTCCTTCCCAAGCTCCAGGAGCGCGGCATCACCATCGACACCCGGGCCGGGGTGATGCCCGACGAGGACCTGTCCCTGTCGGTGGATAAGGGTCTGATTGCCCAGGTCTACGCCAATCTCTTTTCCAACGCGGTGAAGTACACCCGCACCAACGAGGAAGGCCTCAAGTACATGGCCTATGGCCGGGATCTGCTCCCGGACTATTTCGGACCGGGAAAAGACGGGGGCAGGTTCAGCGTCTTCAGCACCGGGCCCCACATCCCGCCGGAAGACCAGCCGCATATCTTCGACGAAGGTTATCGGGGCGCCAATGTGGAAGGCGAGGTGGGTACGGGCCGGGGCCTCTTCTTTGTCCGCAGCGTCATCGAGACCCATGGGGGCGAAGTGGGCTACCAGGCCACTCGCGGGGGCAATAATTTTTACTTTGTCCTGCCCCTGGTGATCACCCCGGAGGTACCCTTGGTGGACGAGTTGACGGCTCCTGAGGCCGGACAGGAATGACCGTCCGCCATCTGGCCCTGGAACTCTACCACTGGCTCAAGCGGCTGGAAGAGTTGGAGCAGGCCCGGGCCCGATTGGGGCCTGAGGCCCCCCTGGCGGCGCGCCAGCGCCTGGAGGCCGAAACCCTCCAGGCCCGGAAGTCGGCGGAGCACTATCGGAAGCTGCTGGCGGCCCAGAAGGAAGAGGTAAAGATTTGAAGAAATGGCCAGTGGGCGGCAGGAGAGGCCAGGGTGCGTCGGCCGCGCCACATTCCCGCTGGCTGGGCGCTTCCGGCAGACCGTAGGGGCGGGAGTTAGGAGCACAGGTTTAAAACCTGTGCCGCCAAGCGCCTCCCGCCACCCTCTAATCCTTCCGATTGATCAGGGCCGCCAGGAAGCCGGCGCCGAAGCCGTTGTCGATGTTCACCACCGCCACGCCGGTGGCGCAGGAATTGAGCATGGCCAGCAGGGCCGCCAGGCCCCCAAAGGAGGCGCCGTAGCCCACGGAGGTGGGCACCGCGATCACCGGGCGGTCCACCAGGCCGCCTACCACGCTGGGAAGCGCCCCCTCCATGCCCGCCACCACCACAAAGACGGTGGCCTGGGCCAGCAACTCCTGGTGGGCCAGCAGCCGGTGCAGCCCGGCCACCCCCACGTCGTACACGGGTTCGACCCGGTGCCCCATGGTCCTGGCGGTGAGCAGCGCTTCTTCCGCCACCGGGATATCGGAGGTGCCGGCGGAGAGCACCAGGATCAGCCCCCGGCCCCGATCGGGGAGGTCGCCGCGGATGATGGTCAACACCCGAGAGTCGGGGTGGTAGCGGGAGTGCGGGAATTCCGGCAACAGAACCTCGGCCTGGTCCGGGGCCAGGCGGGTCACCAGGATCCGCTCGGCCTGGGGGCTGAGGGCTTGCAAGATGGCGCGGATCTGCGCCAGAGTCTTCCCCTCGGCAAAAATCACCTCCGGGAACCCCTGGCGCAACTGCCGGTGATGGTCCACCCGGGCGAAACCCAGGTCCTCGAAGGGCAGGGTCCGGAGGCGTTGCAGCGCCTGCGCCACCGACTGCCGCCCATCCTTCACCTCGAGCAATAATTGTTCCAGGACCTTAATATCCATAGGCAATCCAAGGATTTATTTTAACTTATTATTCAAGTTTCAGACCAGGTATTAATGCGAGTGAATAAGATATTAAATTTCCCCTCTTGCCCTGGCCCGCTTGCCCATCAGGGGAGAGGGGATAAAGCCGGGTACTGGATTCAGGGGCGGGAAACCCGATTATATTTTCAGCAACTTTCCCTCACGGTTCACCAGATAGGATCGGTGGCCCCAGGTGACCCGGCTGCCCAGAAAGCTCAGGGCCCAAAGTGCGAAGGACAGCAGGTCCTTTAGGGGCAGCAGCCAGAAGGAGTTCCCGGGAAGATGGCCCAGCAGGCAGAATCGCTCTGAACAGACGGCCAGGGTCATCCGGAGGGCCATGGTGGCCAGGATGAGAGCCAATACCCAAAGGGGCGCGCCGGTGACCCCACCAAGGGCCAGGGAGAAGACCAGGGCGTGGGTAATCCCATAGGCCAGGTAGCCTTTGGGGCGGCAGACCCGGTAGGTGCGGGCCCAGCGAAGCTGGTGGGCCAGGTAATCCTTGAAGCTCATCATCGGGGTTTGGGTTTCCACTACATATGGGAGGAGGCGCACCTGAAGGCCGGCTGCCGCTACCCGCCGGCCCAATTGGAAGTCGTCGGCAAGGTAGTCGGCCAGGGGGGCAAAGCCGCCGCTGGCCAGCAAAGCGCGGCGGGTCAGGGCCATGGCGGCTCCCAGGGCGAAGCGGATGCCCTCCACATAGTGGGCCGTGGCCACCGAGGGGATAAAATCCGCGGCGATGGTCAGGGCCTCCAGTTGCGCCCCCAGGGTTTGGGCCGGCCCGGAGCGGTAGGGGCAGCTCACCAGGCCCACCTCCGGGTCCTTAAAGGCCGCGGCCACCCTGGAGAGGAAGTCGGGGCCCACCTTGACGTCGGCATCGGCAATGACCAGAAGATCGTAGCGAGCCCGCTCCTCCAGCTGGCGCAGGCTGCTGATCTTGGGGTTCAGCCCCAGGAGCTGAGGGCAAAAGACGATCTCGATTTCCGGTCCGGCATGGGTCCTTTGGAGTTCCCGTAACAAAGGAACCACCGGGTCATCTTGATCCCGCACCCCGAAAAGCACCTGGCAGGGGCGCCAGTCCTGGGTTAGGAAGCTCTCCAGACACTCCCGGGTGGTGGCCTCCAGCCCTTTCAAGGGCTTGAACACGGTGATCCCGACGCCTTCTGGCCGCGGCAAGGGGGCGGCGGCCGCCGCGAAGAAGCGCCACAGGGAGACCAGGGCCAGAAGTTGGTAGCCCCAGGCCCCCGTAAGGAGCAGCAGAAACAGGAAAGGCAATATTCCCATAGTGTCTAAGTCACGGCCAGCCGTGCCGCCTTTAGGCTTCCAGGCTTTATCGGGGGCGGCCCGCCGGGGCGTTTTGTCCGGAAAGATAATAACATCTTCCCATAAAAAGCACAGAAAATTAGCGGCTCCCCACCTGATGAGGCGGGCACCCCTTGCCTTGGGGCGGATGCGGCTTATCTTAAGAGTGCCCTGTAATGGCGCGGCCAGGGGGAGTGCAGGCGGCTTAAGGGCAGCGGCCGGGACGGCGATTACCAAACCCTAAAGGAGAAGAACTCATGACGGCAGCGGTATATTGGCGTGACAATTATGAGGCGGCCCAGAAAGAGGCCAAGGAGGCGAACCACCCCTTGGTGCTGGAACTCTATATGGAAGGCTGTCCCCATTGCCAGCGGCTGCACCAGGAGACCCACAGCGACCAGGCGGTGACCGCCGCGCTTAACACCCGCTTCATTCCCGTGCGCCTGGAAGGGCGCGCCCACATTGAGGTGGTGCGCCAGTTCAACGTCACCGGGGCACCCACTACCCTGATCTTTTCCCCCGACGGCCGGGAACTGCATCGCTTTTCCGGATTTTACCCACCTCCCGATTACCTTAAGGAGCTGGAAAAATACGGTTAAGAACGAGGGGCCGGAGGCCTGGCGGCCGCCGGCCCTTCTCTGTCCACTTTTCCCCAAGTAATTGAAATTTGCCGGGCGGAACGCTCCCTGATCATCTCAGGGAGAATGGTCCGCTAGCCGCTGGCTCCCTCATTGCCAAGAGAGGAAAATTTTCATATTATAGGGGGCAATGAATGCCGCCCCGAGCCGTCTGGCCATAAGGGCGAGTGATAGGGAGGGTTCATGCGATTTAGCGTCAAATGGGCGATAGTGGTTTTCGGGGTGCTGGCGGGTTGTTGGCTGGGGCTGAGGCCGGTGGTGGCCGCCGAGGAAGCAGGCCTTCAGGTGTCGGCCAAGTCTTATGCCATTATGGACGCCAAGACCGGCCAGATGTTATTGTCTTGTAATCCCCAGCTCTTTTGGCCCCCCGCCAGCACCCTCAAGATCATGACCGCCATGTCGGTGGTGGAGCACCTGAAACTGGACGACAAGGTTCCGGTAAGCCACTATGCCGCCTCCGCCCCCCCTTCCAAGGTGAGCATTAAGGCGGGGGAGACTTACACGGTTCAGGATCTGCTCTATGCCATGCTGCTCTCCTCCGCCAACGACGCGGCCCGGGCCCTGGCCGAAAGGGTGAGCGGCTGTGAAGAGGCGTTTGCTAAGCAACTGACCCAGGAGGTCCGCCAATGGGGGGCGTACCGCACCACCCTGGCCACCGCCAACGGCCTGCCCGCAGAAAACCAGTACACCACGGCCCAGGACCTGTGTCTGATGTTCAGGCGGGCCATGGGCATTCCGGAACTGGCCAAAATCATGGAAACCAAGTACTACACCTTCCCGGGGGACAAGGAACTGCGCAATCATAACCGCTTCCTGTTCACCACCCCCCTGGCGGTGGCAGGCAAAACCGGCTTTACGCATGCCTCCAAGCATACCTACGTCGGGATGTTTCAGAATGGCGACAAGGCCATCATTGTTGCCATGATGGGGAGCATAAAGAACTGGGCCGACCTGCGGCCCCTCATTGAAAAGGGCTTTGAACTGGAAGGCGCCCCCATCGCCGAGTTGCCGCCGGCAGAGGAGAAACTCCGTTTCCCCTCGCACCTCAAAACCGCCCGGGCCAGGGTCGTGATGGGCTCCGCCGTATGCGCCCCGGTCAGGAAAAGGGTCAGCAGGAAAAAATCAAAGCGGAAAGAAGAGCAGTCTTGAGAATCGCCGGCATGCCCCCCAGGGGGTTGTACAACAGAGTCAGGAACCAGCCGACCCGCCGTCGTTTCGTGGTCTCCACCATTAAGAAAGGCGAGGACCTCTTCGAAACCGCGGTTTTCGAAGTCAATTTCTTCTACCTGCCCCGGCGCTGGTCCAACCCGGACCTGGCGGTGGAATCCCGCGCCCAGGACGACGCCTGGGACCTGCATCACCGGTTGGCCGCCCGCCTGGCCCAGGAACACCCAACCCGTCTCCTCGAAGAATACCGCCCCTAGAGCGCAGATCATACCAGCCAATCTTTAAAAGGCAGGATGAGGTTTATGTAGAACCGCCGCCCCCGGCGGTTCTATCTTTTATAGCTGCGCCGCCGGGGGCGGCGGCGCTACCTAAATTCTCCGCCGCTCCTTTCAAATCCCCCAGATGGCGATCCTGGCCGGTTGGGCTTCAGCCAGCATCAGGGGGCGGTCAAAGGTCAGGGTCTTGCCCGCTTCGATGGCCAGGACCGCGGCCCGGGCGTCCACCAGGGAGCGGATGGTGTCCGGTCCCACCGCGGGCACGTCGAAGCGCAGGTCCTGATCCGGCTTGCTCACTTTCACCACCACCGTCCCGGGGCCGGCCAGGGCCCCGGCCCGGCGGATGCACTCATCGGTGCCTTCAATGGCCTCCAGGGCCACCACCACCTGGCGCCGCACCACCACACACTGGCCGATATCCAGGCGGCCGATCTCTTTGGCCAGCCGGAAGCCTAAATCGATGTCCAGAAATTCCTCGCGGGTGGGGGCCCGTTTGCTCAATTTGCCGGGTGGGGCCAGGAGTTGGTCCAGGAACAGGGTGGAGGGAGCGATGGTGATGCCTTCCTTCTCCAGTTCGGCGGCCACCGCCTGGAGGAGGCGATCATCGTGGCCGGCCCCGGCCCGCCGCACCACGCTCAAGGCCCGGAGATCCGGGCGGAAATCCCGAAACAGGCGGCCCCGGCTGATTCCTCCGGCCATCACCGCCCGCTGCACCCCGGCATCTTTGAAGATGCGGATGATTTTGCCCAACTGCCCCACGTAAACCCAGTGGAGTTCCTGGACCAGCTCCGCCAGGGCCGGGTTGGTTTCGCCGCGGTGAGCCGCGGCGATGATGGAGGCGCCGCGGGCCCTGGCGGCCTGGGCGAAGAGGAGCGGGAACTGGCCCTTACCCGCGATTAAGCCGATTATCTCGGACATCTGCCGGCACCAGACCCCGTTCCGAGGTCTCCAGGAAGTGGAGCAGGCGCTGGATCTCCGGGCCCGGAGGAAGTTCCCGGCGGATTTTGGCCATGGCCTCTTTCAGGTTGAGGTCGGAGAGAAACAGGATTTCATAAGCCCGCTTCAGGTCGTGCAGGGCGGAGTCGGAGAAGCCGGACCGTTTGAGGCCCACCAGATTGAGACCCGCCAGCTTGGCCCGGTTGCCCACCGCCATGGCATAGGGCGGCACGTCGCGGTTCACTGCGGAGCAGCCGCCGATGAAGGCGTAGGCGCCGATGCGGCAAAACTGGTGCACCGCCGAAAGGCCTCCCAGGATGGCGTGGTCCTCCACGGTGATGTGGCCCCCCAGGGTGGCGGCGTTGGACATGATGACCCGGTCGCCCACCTGGCAGTCATGGGCCACGTGGCTGTAAGCCATGAAGAGGTTGCCGTCGCCGATGCGAGTGACGCCGCCGCCACCGGCCGTACCCCGGTGCATGGTGGCGAATTCCCTGATGGTGTTGTCATCCCCGATGCTGAGCCGGGTCTCTTCGCCTTTGAACTTCAAGTCTTGGGGGATCTCTCCCAGGACCGCGAACTGGAAGATGCGGCAGCGGCTGCCGATGCTGGTAAAATCCCGAATAACCACATGGGGGCCGATCTGGGTGTGGCCCCCGATGGCAACCCGGCCCTCGATGATGCTGTAAGGGCCCACGGTCACCCCCGGGCCCAGTTGGGCCGCGGGATCCACGATGGCGGTGGGATGGATCTCTACCTGGCTCATTCTGCTTCCCGGCCCACCGAGGCCATCATTTCACCTTCCATCACCAGGGTGTTGTCGACGAAGGCTTTGCCCTGCATCTTCCAGAACTTTTGGCCGCTGCGCAGGGATTCCACTTCCAGCCGCAATTGGTCGCCTGGGAAGACCGGCTGCCGGAAGCGCACCTTATCGAGTCCCATGAGGAAGAGGGAGGAATTTCCCTGGTTCTCCGGGGTGGCCACCAGGGCCAGGATGCCGCCCACCTGGGCCAGGGATTCCACGATGAGCACCCCGGGCATGATGGGTCGCTCCGGAAAATGGCCCTGGAAGAACGGTTCATTGAGACTGACGTTTTTCAAGCCGACGATGCGTTTCCCCGGCTCCAGGGCGATGATGCGGTCCACCAGGAGAAAAGGGTAGCGGTGCGGCAGGATGCTCCGGATTTTTTCATAATTCCAGGGAAGGGGAGGCAGGGTCATGTTTCCGGCTCCTTATCCAGCCTGGCGGAGAGTTGGCCCAACTCTTTTTCCAGCCGTTTAAGCTTCTGATGGAGATCCGGGAGTTTGGACAGATAGGCCATGATCTGAAGCCACTCTTTTTGGGGCCGGGCCGGGTACCCGGACACCGTTTGCCCGGCGGGTACGGAGCGGTGAACCCCGGAATGGGCCCCTACCTGGACCCCGTCGCCCAGTTCGAGATGGCCTGCCAGACCCACCTGGCCCCCCAGTGCCACCCGGCGCCCGAGTTTGGTGGATCCGGATACCCCGACCTGGGCCACCAGCAGAGAATGCTCTCCCACCTCAACGTTGTGGGCCAGGTGCACCAGGTTATCCAACTTGGCGCCTCTGCCGATGCTGGTCTCCCCCAAGGCGCCCCGGTCAATGGTGCAATTGGCGCCGATTTCCACGTCGTCTTCAATGACCACGGTACCCAATTGGGGGATCTTCTCATTGCCGGCCGCGGTGGGGATAAAGCCATAGCCGTCGGCGCCGATCACCGTGCCGCTGTGGATGATGCAGCGCCGCCCTACCCGGCAACGCTCCAGGATGGTGACGTTGGGGTAGATGAGGGCGCCGGCCCCGAGGTGCACCTCATCCCCCAGGAAGCAGCCGGGCATGATGGTCACCCCGTCTTCCAGGTGTACCCGGTCGCCGATAAATACCAGGGGTGCGATGGAGACGTCCCGGCCCAGCGAAAGGTCCCGCCCCAGGCAGGCTTGATCACTAACGCCGGGCCAGCGCCGCCGGGGTGGAGCGAATAAGGCCGCCACCCGGGCGTAGGCCAGATAGGGATTGGCCACGATGATGCGCGGCCGGTCCAGGTCCTTCAGTTCCGGGCCCACGATGAAGGCCCCGGCTTTGCTGGCGTCGGCCTGGCGGGCAAAGCGCCTCAGGGCGATGAAGGTGATCTCCCTGGAAGTGGCGCGGTCAACGGCGGCGATGCCCTCCAGCACCAGGTCCGGGGGACCTTGCAGTTCCCCCAGCAGCCGGGCCGCCAATTCTCCCAGGGTTAGTTTCATTAAGTAATTTACTGGCTGAAGGCTCTGCGCAGCTTGTCTGTGACATCCAGGCTCTTGTTGCTGATCAGGACCGTCGACTTATCCAGGATCAGGTCCAGCTTATCTTCCGCGGCAATCTTTTCCAGGGCCGAGTCCATCTTCTGGCGCAAGGGGGCGAACTGGCTTTGCCGATATTGGGCCAATTGTTTTTCGGCATCGGACGCCTGCTTATCGAAGTCCTGCATCTTCTTTTCCAATTCCTGGCTTTTCGCCTTTTTGGCATCTTCCTTCATCAGGGAAGCCTGTTTCTGGAATTCCTCCACCTGCCGGGCCAGGTCCTGGCGTTTGACCCCCAGAGGGCGGCTCAACTCTTCAGTCTTCGTTTTGATGGCATCCTGGATCCGTTTACCTTCGGCGGAGTTCATCAATATGGCATTAGTGTCCGCGATGCCAATTTTCAGTTCAGCCGCCAGGGCTTTCAACGGGCCGCAGACCATGGTCAGGGCAATTAAGGCGCTGATTACCAATTTGGACATGAAACCTCCCGTTAAGTTCGATTAATTATTAACTCCCGGGTGAGGCCGGAGCCTTCACGGCCGGGAGATGTGCTGCTTAAGGGACGGACCGGGTCAGCTTTATCGAAAAGATTATATACTCTATACGCACAATTGCTCTTAGTTCAAAGTTCAATGTTCATAAAAATTGAATAAATCAGGAGAATATGCGTCAAGTGTCTGGTTCTCTTTATCCAAAGGGGCGCCCCTGGCAACTTTCTTCAAGACCCGGCTGGGACCTCACCCTAAATTAGAATGAGGAGCCCATGGTGAATTCCCAAACGTTCGACCTCTCAAAGGACTTTTGGGTCAGGTTGTAGCCCCATTCGACCCGGAGCGGCCCCATGGGCGAGAACCATCGGAAGCCCACCCCCGTGGTCGGCCGCAGGAACGGCTGTATCTGGCCGGGGCCGTAAACGTTGCCGGCATCAAAAAAGACAGTGCCCATAAAGCCCAGCTTCTTGATGAGGGGGAAGCGATATTCAGAATTCAACTGGATGAACCTGTCACCGCCAACACGCTCATTTGCAAAGGCCGGATCCCGGGGGCTAATATCAGCATATTTAAAGCCGCGGATGGTGTCAATCCCCCCCAGATAGAACTTTTCATAAACCGGCAGGTCCCCCCAGGACATGGCATTCATGTAACCCGCCCGGAAGTGCAGGAGACCCACGGTGCCCCACTTAAGAGGGAAATACCAGCCGGATTCCGCCACGTAGCGCATAAAGGCGACGGCGCCGCCGAGGCCGGCCATTTCCACGGAGACGCTGTTATCCGATCCCTGGGTGGGGGAGAACAGGGAGTCCCGGGAGTCCCGGCGCAAGGTCAGGGAGGTGGCGCTGGTGGTGTGAATCTTGGATGCCGCCGAGATGAGGGGGTCGGGATTGGGGCCCAGGTCCGAGAGGGACACATATTCAAAACGGTACAGCCAATAGAGGCGGGTGTACTGCCACTCCAGGGGATGGCTCAGCCTAAGGTCCCCGCCGCTCGATTTGCGATCATATTCTGTGTAGAGGCGTTCCCAGTTATAGATATCGACGCCTAAACTCAGGGGCCGGTCGAAGAGATAGGGCTCGGTGAAAGAAGCCCGGTAGCGGTGGGAAATCGACCCGAGCATACCCTCGACCTTGACCGACTCTCCCCGGCCAAACAGGTTGTTCTGGCTGACCTGCACCATACCCACAATCCGGTCCTGGGTGCTGTATCCGGCCCCCACCCCAAAGGTGCCGGTAGGCCGCTCCTTCACGGTGACCTTCAGGTTCATGTGGTTAGGGGTGGAGCCCGGGGAGGTGCTGAAGTTCACGTCTTCAAAATACTCCAGGCGCCGCAGGTTCTTGATGCTCTCCTTGAGATTGGTGGCGTTGAAGAGGTCTCCCTCATAAACCCGCAGTTCCCGCCTGATTACCTTGTCCCGGGTCTTGACGTTGCCGGCGATATCGATGCGTTCGAAATAGACTTTGGTGCCTTTATGGATGTCGAAGGTCACATCAACCTTGAGGGTCTTGTCATCTTCCTTAATCAGAGGGTTGATATCGGCGTTGGCATAGCCCTGGTCTGCATATAAGTCGGACAGGGTGGTGAGATCCTTTTGCATCATCTCCCGGGAGTAAATCTTCGCCTTGGGAATATCGAGCTTCCCCAGGAGCATTGTCTTGTCTTCCAGAAGGTCCCCCTGGACGTCCACCTTCCCCACCTGGTATTGCGGCCCTTCCTGGATGGGAATGGTGATGTAGATAAATTTACCCTTGACGTCGATCTTGGGATCTCCCACCTTGGCCTTTATGTAGCCATGGTTGTAATAAAACGACGCCAGCTTTTCCACATCCCGCTCCAGCTTGTCCTTGTCCAGTTTCCCAGCGTCGGTGATCCAGTTGATGGCAAAGAACCAGGATTTTTCTTTAATCTCCATCACATCCCGAAGTTCCTTGGGCTTAAAGGATTTGTTACCTTCAAAGTTGATCCCTTTAACAACCACCTTGCCGCCTTCGTCGACGTGGATTACCAGATTGACTTCGGTCGGCGTGACGGTCACCAATTCGTAACTGGCCCGGGCTTCATAGTAACCCTTCTCCCGGTAGAGGTTCTCAATTTTGTTGATGCTCTCCTTAATGGCGGTTTCCGAGGCCACCGAGAAAGGTTTGATCTCCACGACCTCCATGATCTTGTCGCGTTTAATCTTGTGGTTGCCTTTAATGATAATCTCTTTTATGGCTGGTTTCTCTTTCACCAGGACCGTGAGGACCTTGCCCTCCGGGGTATCGCTAATATCCAACTTCACGTCGGTGAAGTACCCCATCTTATAGATGGCCTTCAAATCCTCCCGGAGGTGGGCGGCATTGGCCATCTCCCCCTCCCGGGTCTGCATCACCCCAAGGATAGCGTCTTTTTCGATGCGGCGGTTGCCCTTGACCATCATGTGGGCGATCCGCACTTTGCCAAGGATTTTGAGGCTCAATTCCTGACCCATCTGACGGCTGAGGCCGGTGAGACCCTGGAGTCCGGTAGCCTGGAGCTTCATAGTGGCCGGGGCTGCCTGACCGGTAATATCCAGGAGCCGGCCTTCCAGGGAGAGGGCCTCGCCCACCTTCACCAGGGTGCCGTAAATGACCATATCGGCCCCCAGCTTGCGGCCGATCTCCTGGGCCAGGGCATCGTTCAAGGGCTCTTTCAGGTTGGCCAGTTCCCGCTTCAAGTCTTCCCGGGGGACCGTGGAAAAGCCATCGGTCTTAAGACGGTCCTCGATCTCCTGTTGCACTTTGTCACCCAGGCCTTCCAAGGGTTCCCGGCTGGCCACGGCAAAGGGGAAGACCGCCACCTTCTTCAGGATCACCTCTTGCTCCTGCGCCAGGGCCGGCTGGGTCAGGGCCACAGCCGCCAGCAGGACTGAAATCATGAGCCTTCGCAGCACCTTCATTCTCCCTGTAGAATCATGGCCTTGCCGTCAACCAGAGTAATGCGTCGGTCCAGGGCTCGAGCCAACTCCTGGTTATGGGTAACAATTACGGAGGTGAGGCCCCGTTCGTGATTCAGTTCCAGGATGAGTTCCTGTACCCTGGCGCCGCTCTTGGGATCCAGGTTGCCGGTGGGTTCGTCCGCCAGGAGAACTTCCGGCTCCAGAACCAAGGCCCGGGCCACCGCCACCCGCTGTTGTTCGCCGCCGGACAGCTTGCTGATGCGGTAATTCAGGCGATCCTTCAGGCCGACCCGCACCAGGATGGCCTCGGCCTTGTCCCGGGCCAGCCCCTGGATCTCCCGGGCGATGAGGGCCGGCATCATGACGTTTTCCAGGGCATTGAATTCGGGGAGCAGGTGATGAAATTGGAAGACAAATCCCAGCCGGCGATTGCGAAAGGCGGCCAGGTTCTTGTCATCCATGGTGAAGACGTTGGTCCCTTCCCAGAGAATCTCTCCGCTGCTGGGGCGCTCCAGGGTTCCCAGGATATGGAGGAGGGTGGATTTGCCCACCCCGGAGGCCCCCAACACCGCCACGGTTTCCCCTTGGGGGATGTCGAGATCCACCCCGGTAAGCACGGGCACCTGGATTCCATTATTCTTGAAGGTCTTGACCAGACCCCGGACCTGGATCTTGGGGGGAGTCCCAGCCCTGCTGTGCTCTGCCATTTTCTCTTCTACCGCGTTAGGCACCTTAACACTTTCCCGAGAGGGCGTCAATCTTCCTAGGTTCGAGTCTCTGAATGGCGAAATGCTAGTCGATATTCCGCGCCCCTGCAGCCAATCTACCAAAAGTATCGAGGAGGGATCATCTCGCCGCCAACCACCGGGCGTTCACCGCTCACTCATACCTGATGGCCTCCACCGGGTCCAATCGGGCCGCCTGCCAGGAGGGGTACAAGGTCGCCAGGAAACTGATAGCCATGGCGGCCAGCACAATGGCCAGCACGTCCTGGGGCTGGACCAGCACTGGCAGGGTGGAGAGACCATAGACCCCGGCGGGCAGCTTGATGAACTCAAATTTTTTCAGCAACCCGCAAAGTCCCAGCCCCAGGCCAAGGCCCACTATGGTCCCCAGGCCGCCGATGGCCAGGCCGTTCATGATGAAGATTCGCAGGATGGCCTGCCGGGTGGCCCCCATGGACTTGAGGATGGCGATCTCCTTGGTCTTTTTCATAACCATCATGAACAAGGTGCTGGCGATGCCGAAGGCCGCCACCAGGATGATGAGGGTGAGGATAATAAACATGGTGATCTTTTCCAACTTCAGGGCCGCGAACAGGCTCGAGTTCATCTGCATCCAGTTTTTGCAGTAATAACCGGAGCCTAGCCGCTCCAGGATTTTTCCCTGCAGCCGCTCCGCGGCATAGATATCCCGGATTTCCACTTCCAGGCCGGTGATGCGGTGGCCCAGGCCCAGAAATTCCTGAACGGCCGGAATGCTGGTGAAGACCAGGCTATTATCGAATTCATACATGCCGGAGTAGAATACGGCGTTCACCCGGAAGGGCTTCATTCGAGGCAGGCGCCCCATGGGAGTCAGGTTCCCCAAGGGGGAGATGATGTTCAGGTAGTCGCCCGGTCTGAGATTGAGATTGCGGGCCATTTCGGTGCCGATAGCGAGGGGGGGAGGCTCCTCCGGCGCGAACTCGGCCAGATCGGTAAATTGCCCCTGGATCACCTTCAGGCCCTTGGGTCCGCCGCTGCGGATGGCCTGCGGGTCGAGACCCCGGATTACCCCGGCGGAGATGTTGCCCGGGGCCGAAAACATCACCTGGGTATAGATGAAGGGAGCGACGGACACCACCCCGGGGACCGCTTCGATTTCGGCCACTTCTTTCTGGTAAGAGGTGAAGGGGCCTCCCAGCTTCAGAACCAGGATGTCGGCGTTGACGCTAAGAATCTTTTGCCTCAGCTCCTGGGTGAAGCCGGTCATCACGCCGATGACTATGATGAGGGCCATCACCCCCACTGCCACCCCGGACATGGAGATGAGGGTGCTGAGCGACAGGAAGCCTCTCTGGCGTTTAACTCCGCGCAGGAGACGCAAGGCCACGAAGGTTTCAAAAAACGACAAGGGACTTACCTTTCCGGCCTGAGCAGCGGGAAGAGAATGACATCCCGGATGGAGGGTGAATCGGTGAGGAGCATCACCAGACGGTCGATACCGATGCCCTCCCCGGCAGTGGGCGGCAGGCCGTACTCCAGGGCCTGGATAAAGTCTTCGTCCATCGCGTGGGGCTCCTCCTTGTTCCCCGCCTTGTGGGCCTTCATTTGCCTGGCGAAGCGTTTTTTCTGGTCCACCGGGTCGTTGAGCTCGGAGAAACCGTTGGCCATCTCCCGGCCGGCGATGAAGAGTTCGAAGCGGTCCACCACTTCGGGGTCCTTATCATTTTTGCGGGAAAGGGGAGAGGTCTCCAGGGGGTAGCCGGTGATGAAGGTGGGCTGCAAAAGTTGCTCCTCCACCCTGAGATCGAAGAGCTTGGTCAGGGCCCGGCCGTAACCTTCGCCCTGGCGCAGTTCCACCCCTGCCTCCCTGGCGAAATCTATAAGTTTTTCCTCATCATTTATAATCTCAGGGGCTATGTTACCAATTTTTATTAACGATTCTTTCAGATCAATCCTACGCCATTTGCTTTTCAGGTCAATATTGTTGCCCTGATATTCAAAGCAAAGGCTCCCTGTGCTATTCTTGGCAATAGTTTGGATTAGTTTTTCAGTAATCGTCATAAGGTCTTTATAAGTTGCGTAAGCTTTATAAAATTCTAACATAGTAAATTCTGGATTATGTTTAATAGATAGCCCTTCATTTCTGAAGTTGCGATTAATTTCGTAAACTTTGTTAATTCCGCCCACCACCAGGCGCTTTAAATAAAGTTCCGGGGCAATACGCAGATATAATTTCATGCCCAGGGCCTTGTGGTGAGTAATGAAAGGCTTGGCCGTGGCTCCCCCTGGAATGGGCTGCATCATGGGGGTCTCAACTTCTAAAAACCCTTTCTTATCGAAAAATTGTCTAATTGTCCGGATGACTTTGGTCCGGGTCTCGAAGACCTGGTGTACCTCAGGATTGACCATCAGGTCTAGATAACGTTGGCGATATCTGGTCTCAACATTGCTGAGGCCGTGGTATTTCTCCGGCAGAGGCCGCAGGGATTTGGTCAGGAGCACAAAGCTTTTAACCGCCAGGGTGAGTTCATCGGTCCGGGTGCGGAACAGGGTGCCGGCCACCCCGATAATGTCCCCCAGATCGATGAAGCGCTGGAAGTTGGCATAGTCCTCCTCGCCCAGGACCTGCCGCTGGAGATAGATCTGCAGGCGGCTGCTGCCATCCTGGAGGGTGCCGAAGCAGGTCTTGCCGAACTCCCGGAGGAGCATCAGGCGGCCGGCCAGTTTGAAACTCTTATCACCCAGGTCCTCCAATTCGGTCTTGGTCCGGGAGCCGAATTGCTTGATCACCTGGGCGATGCTATGGCTGGGCGCGAAGCGGTTGGAATAGGGGTCGACTCCCTGGTCCCGCAGCTCCTTTAGCTTTTTAAGACGTTGACTTCTGATCTGGTCGGATAGCGCCAAGCTTCAGCCTGTTTCCCGGAGGAGATATAGATGTGCACCAATTTTTTCAAACTCCAAATTTTTAGATTATTCAGGGGCCGTAGTCAAGCCTTATTGGAGCCGGGCGGCTGGAGACCCGGGAAGGGCGGCAGGCCATCAAAATAAAGCTCCAGGAACCGGCTGCACCGGGGTAGCACAGGTTTTAAACCTGGGCCACCAAAAACAGCCATCAAAAAAAGGTTGGAAACCGGCTGCATCCCCGCAGATGAAGGCCCTGTTCAGGTCCTGGCGGTTATTTCGCCTTAATTTTAGCGAAGATGGCACCGGAAATAGTGGACGAACCCAATCCGGGCCAGAGCCAGGCGGAGCTGCTCTCCCGGATGCCGCCGTCACCGCGTCCAGCGCCTGGCCTGGGGAGTTGCAAGGTGAGAACTCTGCGAAGGTCCCCCTTTTTGTCATTCTGAGGGAGCGAAGCGACCGAAGAATCTCATAGATGACAAAGTTCTGGTTTCCGAATAGGTCTCAAGGTTAAGCCAGGAAAATCGTGAAGAAAAGAACTGGAATTTCTCTCCTGGGGTTAAAATTTTCATCGACAATAAAAAATATCCATAAGTTGATTGCATTAGGGTCAGATTGTGAGAAAATTAGCGTTGGCATTGAGGCCACCGCAGTAATGGCAACTGGCTGCGGATTCTGGTGAGAAACCTTGCGGACGTTCTCCTTGCAGTCGTTCAGTATAGAGATGGAAACCACGGCCGGCACCGACGTTCTGGACCTGACCCCGCAGGTGGCTGCGAAGGTTCGAGACGCCGGGGTGGGCGCGGGCTTGCTAACCCTATTCATTTCCGGCTCCACCGCGGCTTTGACCACCATCGAATATGAGAGCGGTGCGGTTAAGGATTTGCAGGCCGCCATCGAGCGGCTTTTCCCCCAAGACCTGGAATATGGACATGACCGCCGCTGGGGTGACGGCAACGGCTATGCACATGTCCGGGCGGCCTTCCTCAAACCCTCGCTGAGCATTCCCATCGACCAGGGGCGTCTCCAGTTGGGCACCTGGCAGCAGATCGTCCTCCTCGATTTTGACAACCGGCCCCGGCAGCGCCAGATTTGGGGCCAAGTTCTGGGGTTACAGGCGACCAGCGGCTGAACTTAAGCAGCCCAAAACCTAAACCATGACCACCGCCCAACTCACCTTTGAAGATAACGCCCTGGCCCAGGCCCTGTTCGGGGAACAGGGCAAGCATTTGCGCATCATCGGCCGCACCTTGGGGGTCAAGCTGCCGGCCAGGGGCAACCAGGTGAACCTGGAAGGTCCGGAGGCCGAGGTTCGCCTGGCCCAACGGGTCCTACTGGAGCTCTACGAGTTGCTTCGCCATGGGTACCCGCTTCTGCCCCAGGACGTGCAGTATAGTATCAGGATTCTCCAGGACCGGGAGACCGCTTCGATCAAGGAGATCTTCCTGGATACGGTGTATATCTCCGCCATGAAGAGGCGCATCTCGCCTAAGAGCCTCAATCAGAAACGCTACATCGAGGCCATGCGCAACCACGACATCGTCTTCGGGGTGGGGCCGGCGGGCACCGGCAAGACTTACCTGGCCATGGCCATGGCGGTATCGGCCTTGATGAACCAGGAGTTCATGCGCATCGTCCTCACCCGGCCCGCGGTGGAAGCCGGAGAAAAGCTCGGCTTCCTGCCGGGGGACCTGGCGGAAAAGGTCAACCCCTATCTCCGGCCCCTGTATGACGCCATGCACGACATGATGGATTTCGAGAAGGCCAGCCGTTTAGTGGACCGGGGCATCATCGAGGTGGCCCCCCTGGCCTTCATGCGGGGCCGGACCCTTAACGACTCCTTTGTCATCCTGGATGAGGCCCAAAACACTACCTCCGAGCAGATGATGATGTTCCTTACCCGCCTGGGATTCGGGTCCAAGGCGGTGATCACCGGGGATGTGACCCAGATCGACCTGCCTCCCGGGATGACCTCCGGGTTGGTGGAAGCCCGGGACTTGCTGCAGGGGGTGGAGGGCATCGTCCTGGTGCCCCTCAGCGAACGGGACGTGGTGCGCCATCCCTTGGTGCAGGATATTATCCGGGCCTATGAGAACCGTCGGCCGCGCCGGGGTTCCGCCCCGGGAGAGATCCCCAATGCCTGAAAAAGAACCGCCCATCAAAATCCGGCGCCTCTTCGGGCTGGAGCGCCTGCGCTCCCGCCTGCCCCGCTCCCTGTGCCGCAAGCTGCCGGCGTCGCCCTTGGAGGAGATGGTCCTCAAACTGGCACTGCTCCTGTTTTTGAGCCTGGGGCTGGCCTTGATCCTGTCGCCCCGGACTCCGGTCACTTCCAGGCAATATCGGGTGGGGGACATCGCCCGGGAGAACGTCAAAGCCATCAGGGGGTTTCTGGTGGAGGACGTGGAGACCACCGCCAAGCGACAGCAGGAACTGCTGGCCCAGATTCCGCCGGTCTTCGACCTGCAGGAGCAAATGGCCGATAAGGTGCAGCAGCGCCTCCACAAGGCCATGGATTATTTGCGCAGCCTCCTCCCGGCTGCCAACGCCGGGCGGCTGGCTTCAGGCAGCAGGGCCCGGACCCGGGGGGACGTCTCCTATAAGATGCTGTTGGAGCATAAGGCGGAGTTCGACCAGATCATGGGGGTAGCCATCCCTAATTTCACCTTCTCACTGCTGGCCAAGACGGACCTCTCCCCCTACCTGGAGGCCATGACCAGCCAGGTCCTGGGCCAGTTTTTCAATCAGGGAGTGATCAGCAGCCGCACCGTCCTGCAACCGCCACCCAAGGAGATCCTGGTGCGGCGCCTGCCTTCCCAAAGAGAACAGTTGGAGCAGGCCCCCTTTTCCTTTGTGGAAATCGATGAGGGCCGAAAAGCCATCGCCGGCTATTGCGGGGAGGTGGCAGCAGACCTCTCGCCCCCGGAACGCCTGCTGGTATGCGATCTGGCCCAGCATCTGCTGGTGCCCAATGTCTCGTTCAACCTGGCCGAAACCAGCGAGCTCCAAAAAGCCAAAATAAAGTCCCTGCAGCCGGTCTATTTTAAGGTCAAACGGGGTGAGATGCTGGTGCGGGAAGGGGAGCCCATCACCACCCTGCACCTGGCGCAATTGGAGGCCCAGAGCAAACTCTATCCAAAGAGCCGGGTAGTAATAGTGTTCCTGGGCATTTTCTTCACCCTGACCCTGCTGCTGGCAGTCTTTTACCAGTTGGCCAGTCTCTCCCTGCGGAACTTTTCCCAGCGCCTCCGGGACCTGGGCTTCCTGGCGGTCTTGCTGCTGGCCAGCGCCCTGCTGAATAAATTTCTCCTGGTCTTGGGTGAGAATCTATCCTGGAGCCTGCCGCTGGTGGGCCAAAACCTGGTATTTATGCTGCCCCTGGGGCTGCCGGCCATCCTGGCCGCTATGTTCCTGGGTCTGGAAACCGGGGTGGGAGTGGCCTTCTTGAACGCCACCTTCACCGCCCTGATGGTGGAGCGGCCCTTTCCCCTGTTCCTTTACTTCGTCATTGCCGGCCTGGTGGCGGTTTGGGGGGTGAAGAACTGCCGCCGCCGCAGCGCCCTGATCAAGGCGGGGCTGGCTATCAGCGTGGCCAATGTGGCCCTCCTGGCTGCTTTCAAACTGCTGGAATACCCCTTCGGCTTCCAGGACCTGTTCAACGGAGAGCTCTTTGCCTTTTCCGGAGGGTTGCTCACAGGCATCCTGGCCCTGGGTCTCACCCCGATTATGGAGGCGCTCTTTGGCTTTTCCTCCAACATCCGCCTGCTGGAACTTTTGAACCTGGATCAGCCGGTGCTCCGGGATTTGATGCTGATGGCCCCGGGCACCTACCACCATTCCCTGGTGGTGGGCCAGATGGTGGAGGCGGCGGCCGAAGCCATCGGCGCCAATCCCATGCTGGTCAAGGCTGCGGCCTACTACCACGACATCGGTAAAATCAAAAAGCCCGCCTATTTCGTGGAAAACCAGATGGACGGGGAAAACAAACACGAAAAGTTGGCCCCCTCCTTGAGTGGCCTGATTCTCATCTCCCACGTCAAGGACGGGGTGGATCTCGCCCGGAAACAAAACCTGGGAGAGGCCATTACCGACATCATCCAGCAGCATCACGGCACCAGCTTTATCACCTATTTTTACCATAAGGCCCAGGCCCAGGCGGCCAACCCCCAGACGGTAAAAGCCGAGGACTATCGCTATCCCGGCCCTCGGCCCCAAACCAAGGAAGCCGGGTTGGTCCTCCTGGCGGATCAGGCGGAGGCCGCCTCCCGGACCCTCACCGATCCCACCCCGGCCCGCATCCAGGGATTGGTGCAGAAGATCGTCAATAACGTCTTCGCTGACGGCCAGTTGGACGAATGCGAGCTGACCCTGAGGGACTTGCACCACATCGCCAAGAGCTTTCTCAAGATCCTGGGCGGCATCTTCCACCATCGCATCCAGTATCCCCAGGCCGTCGAAAAGAAGAAAATCTATGAGGATTTGGATAAGCAACCGCCAAAGAAAAATGGCGCTAAATCCGGAGAGAATCAAGAGAAGAGCCGGGAAGATCTTAAACGCCTTGGGCTGGTCTGACTCTGAGCTGAGCCTCACCATCTTGGGGGACCGGGCCATGGCCCTTCTTAACCGTGAGACCTTCGGGCGCCGGGGTCCCACCAACGTTATTTCCTTCCCCCTGGATGTCCCCAACCTCGCCCCCGAGGGAATGGGGCCGGCCCGGGAAAGCCGGGAGGCCCCGGGCCCTGGCCCTCGCGCTACCTCCGAATCGAGCCCGCCCTTGCTCCTGGGAGAGGTGGTCATCTCTCTGCCGACCACCCTTAAACAGGCCAGGGAGCTTGGCTGGCCCTGGCAGGAACTCTTCGACTTTTTCCTGATTCACGGTATATTACACCTGCTGGGCTATGATCATGGGACGCCTCCGGAGGAGGAGGCCATGACCGAGAAGACCTGGGAGTTAATGGGGTTGCTGCGGCGGCAATCGAAATAGCTAGTGTGGTGTCCCACGGAAACGATGCCTAAAGGTTTCGCTTTTTTCCCTCCCCCTTGAGGGGGTGACACCGGGTGGGGGTGGTAAATTATCTTTAATTTACCATATGTTGCCACCCTCCCCCCAACCCCCTCCCCTCAAGGGAGGGGGGGATTTCTCTCAAATCCTTTGTTAAGATAATTGCGGGAAACTACACTAGCAGTTCCAGGCGTTACCCTTCCTGCACTGAAATTGCACCTCTAAGGAGGAACCGGCGTGCCTCGATTGGAAGTGAACGTAGATCATGTAGCGACCCTGCGGCAGGCCCGCCTCATCGATGAGCCCGACCCGGTGACCGCCGCCGCCCTGGCGGAGCTGGCCGGGGCCGACGGCATCATCGTCCACCTCCGGGAGGACCGCCGCCATATCCAGGACCGCGACTTGAGGCTGCTGAGAAAGACGATCAAAACCCGGCTCAACCTGGAGATGGCCGCCACCCAGGAGATGCTGGGGATCGCCCGGGAGGTGCAGCCGGACCTGGTGACCCTGGTGCCGGAAAAGCGCCAGGAGCTCACCACCGAAGGGGGCCTGGAAGTGGCGGGCCACCAGGCGGCCTTGGCGGAGTATCTGCCGGCCTTAAAGGCGGCGGGTCTCAGGGTCAGCCTGTTCGTGGACCCGGTCGAGCCCCAGATCCAGGCCGCCAAGGAAGTGGGGGCCGAATGGGTGGAGTTGCACACCGGCGCTTACGCCGAGGCGCCCACTCGAGCCGAGGCCACCCGGCTTTTCCAGGAGTTGGTGACCGCGGCCCGCCACGCCCGCAGCCTCGGCCTGAAGGTGAAGTGCGGCCACGGCCTCAACTACCGGAACATCAAACCCTTCCGGGGCCGGGAGGAATTCGCCGAATACTCCATCGGCCACGCCATCATCGCCCGGGCCGTGCTGGTGGGGATCGAGCGGGCGGTCCGGGAAATGATCGCCCTGATTGGAGAGTGATTAACGAGTAGGGGCGACCCGCTGGGTCGCCCTTCATCATCGTTCCCAGGCTCCCGCTTTGGTTAGAAAGACTTAAGAAATGGAATTAATCGACCTGCACGTCCACTCCAACGCCTCCGACGGCACCTTTGCGCCGGCGGAGGTGGTGCGCCTGGCCAGGGACGGGGGCCTCAAGGCCATGGCCCTCACCGACCACGACACCATTGACGGCCTGGCTGAGGCGGCGGCCGCGGGTGCCGCCTACGGCGTGGAGGTCATCCCCGGGGTCGAGGTGAGCGCCCGCTTTCCCGGCGGCACCATGCATATCCTGGGTCTGGACATCGAATATGGCAACGGCCACTTGGGCGAACGCCTGGCGGTCCTACAAAAGGCCCGGAGCAAACGCAATCCCCAGGTCATCGCCAAGCTGAACGCCCTGGGTCTGCGCATTACCCTGGAACAGGTGGCGAAGATTTCCGGCCGGGGCCAGATGGGCCGGCCCCACATCGCCCGGGCTCTGATGGAGGCCGGCTATGTGAGCTCCATCCAGGAGGCCTTCGACCTCTACCTGAACAACCAGGGCAAGGCCTACGTCCCCAAGTTCCGCTTTCCGCCGGGTGAGGCCATCGCCATGATTCGGGAGGTCCGGGGAGTCCCGGTCCTGGCCCACCCCTTCACCCTGGGGTTGGGCTCCGCCCGGGCGCTGAAATATACCCTGGAGGAATTGAAGGCCATGGGCCTGGCCGGCATCGAGGCCATCTATGCGGAGCACACCCCGGAGCAGGAAGCCTTATATTTGCGGCTGGCCCGGGAGCTGGGGCTGCTGGTCAGCGGGGGCTCCGACTTCCACGGGGACAACAAGCCGGAGATCGCCCTGGGGAACATGCCCGGCCAGGAGCGCCTCAATTATCGGCTGCTTACGGCGATGCAGGCCTGGCGCCGCCGGGAATACCACCTGGCATAATGGGGTTCCGGGTCGACTCTGCCGCGGCAGATCAGGCAGGGGCCGACTGAGAAGCGAACCACTTCCCATCCGCCAACACCACCGAGGCCTCCGCTTGCCGATCTGAGATGGTCCAGTAACGCCGCAGCAGCCGCTCCTTTTCCTCCGGGGCCACCTGCCTGAAACCATATTTTTCATAGAAGCGGATAGCCCACCAGGCCGCGGCCCAGGTGCCCACCAGGACGGGGGCGCTGACCCCCTTCAGCAAGTGGTTCAAGAGCCGGGCCCCGATGCCCTGGCTCTGAGCCGAGGGGCGCACATAGGCATGACGGATCAGGGTGACATCGGTTAGGGGTTGGTGGCCCATGACTCCCAGGAGGCCCCCGGCGGCCTGGCAAGTCCAAAAAGCGACCCCTTGGGCGATCTCCGCCCGCAGCGAATCGAGGGACATGTACGGCTCCTGCCAGAAATCTGCGGGGATTATTCCTTGATAAGCCCTGGCCGCCTCATTGATGATCTTCAGGGCGACCCCAACTTCATCATGGGTCAAGGGTCTGATCAAGGATACCTCCGTTGAGCCAGAGCGCCAGAAGTCAGCGGCGAGGCCCTGCTTCCGGGCCCGGAGCCATTTCAGGAGGCCGGGGTCTGGGGCGGGGGCGGGGGCGGCGGCTCCGGCGCCTCCCCTCCTTCCTTCAGGTGGTGGCCGCATTGGGGACAATAGACGAAATCCGGCCCCAGTTCCCGGGAGCACTTGGGACAGTGGAAGGTTGGCGGGTCCGGCGGCGGCTGCCAGGAAGCGGGCTGGTTGACGCCGGGCGGGGGCGGCGGCGGTATGAGGTCGGGAAAGGAGGTCTGGTACTGCCGGGTCAGGTCCGAACTGGCCTCACGCAGCTTGGCGATCAGGGCCCCCAGTTTGGCTGCATATTCCGGCAGTTTTTGGGGTCCGAAAAGGATGAAGGCCAAAACCAGAAGTAAGATCAGCGTATCAAAATCTATGCCCATCTCGCTGCCGGAAAATTAAGCCTTGGTTATGCGGTTGCCACAATGGGGACAGAAGGCGAACTCTCCCGCCGGAAGATCCTTGTGGCATAAGGGACAGGTGGCGCCGGACGCCGTGGTCCCGCCGGGAATCTCGCTCTTGGGATACACCGAATTGGGGTCATCATGGGCCATCTTAAAACTCTTGATGGCCTTGCCGATACTTTCTCCCAGCTCCGGTAAACGCTTGGGCCCGAAAAGCAGGAGGGCGATGACCAGGACGATGAGCAGGGTCGAAAAATTATAGCCGAACATGGGGCGGCCTCTCTGAAGCCAAAAATTTAGTGAAGTTGATTTAATTATAAGCAAAAATTAACTTAAATGGAAGAGGGTGAGAAAACCCAGGAAAAAATGGGACGAGGCGGCCGCCAGGCAGAGGTGCCCGGAAGGCCGCCTGCTCAAGAATATTAATAAACCAATGGTAGCCGCAGGCTTTAGCCTGCGCCTACCAGTTACCGGCCTGAAGATTTAAGGACATTTTTTATTGTAAGGACATCCAAGACATGACTGGAACCAGCAAGCATCGGATGCCGCTATGAACGCCACGCTTTTCGCGCCGCCGCAGCCCCTGGCGATGCGCCTGCGTCCCCGGAGCCTGGAGGAATTTGTGGGCCAGCAGCATCTGGTGGGACCCGGGCGTCTTTTGTGGCGGGCCCTAAAGGCCGGCCGCCTCTTCTCCTCCATGATTTTTTGGGGCCCGCCGGGAATTGGCAAGACCACCCTGGCGATGGTCCTGGCCCGGAGTCTGGATGCCCAGTTCCTCACCCTCAGCGCGGTGATGGCCGGGGTGGCAGACCTGCGCCGGGTGGTGGAAGAGGCGCGCCGCTGGCAGGAGCAGGGCCGCCGCACCATCCTGCTCATCGACGAAATCCACCGCTTCAACAAGGCCCAGCAGGACGCCCTGCTCCCCCACGTGGAGGAGGGGCTTCTCACCCTCATCGGCGCCACCACGGAGAATCCTTATTTCGAGATCATCGGGCCGCTGCTGTCCCGGGCCCGGGTCTTCGTCTTTGAGCCCCTAGAGGAGGCGGAGATTCTCGCCCTCCTGCGCCGGGCCCTGGCGGACCGGGAACGGGGGTTGGGAGCCATGGCGTTGACGGTGACCGAAGAGGCCCTGGAACATTTCGCCCGCCTGGCCGGGGGCGACGCCCGGCGGGCCCTGAACGCCCTGGAACTGGCGGTCCTGAGCAGCGAAGCGGATGAGCACGGAGCCATCCGGGTGGATCTGGAGGCGGCCCGGGAATGCATGCCCAGGCGGGACCTGATCTATGACCGGCAGGGAGAGGCCCACTACGACACGGTGTCGGCCTTTATCAAGAGCGTCCGGGGCTCCGAGGTGGACGCGGCCCTCTATTGGCTGGCCCGAATGTTGGAGGCGGGTGAAGATGAACGCTTCATTATGCGGCGGCTGCTGATCCTGGCCTCGGAGGACATCGGCCTAGCCGATCCCAACGCCCTGGTGCAGGTGGCCGCGGCCTCCCAGGCCCTCACCTGGGTGGGACTGCCGGAAGCGCAGTACCACCTGGCCCAGGCCACCATCTATCTGGCCCTGGCTCCGAAGAGCAACTCCACCCAGGCCTATTTCCGGGCCCGGGCGGCCCTCAAGGAAAAGGGCGCCACCCGGGTGCCCGGTCCCTTGCAGGACGCCCACCGGGACCGCAAGTCGCTGGGCCACGGCCAGGGCTATCTCTATCCCCACGATTTTCCCGGCCATTTCGTCCCCCAGGAATACTTACCGGAAGAGCTAACCGGGGAGCGGTTCTATGAGGCTGGCCAGGAGGGGGTGGAACCGGACCTGGTGGCCCGCTGGCAGGCCTTCCGCAAACGGGGGGAAGAACCGCCGGAAAGCGGCGAACCCCGAAAGGAATAGGACTCCGGTAGAGTCCGCCACAAAATTGCCTGCAGAAGTGGCTCCGCATGGTTTTTCCTAGGGGCGGACCCAGGTGTCCGCCCTGCAAGGGAGGGTTTAAACCCCGCCCCTGCTGCCCATCAGTTCGTGGGGGGCGCGCACCTGGGTCCGCTCCTACAAGACAGTCCATACCCGCCTCATAGCCAAAACTTTGCCGAACCCTACTAATAAGACCCCCGATTTTCAGAAGGAAAAGACGGCGCCAGCGCGGCCGCCAACTGGACAAACAAACTTACCATGACTATCTATTAATTATATAGAAAAAGAGGAGGTATACCCTTGTCCAAAGGAGGCGCTACCATGGGCAGGGTCCTGTTGGCTGACAGCGAACCCAACATCCGCCAGCTCTGCCTGGAGGAATTGGAGGATGAGGGCTACGAGGTTCTGGTGACCGGCAGGGGCGGAGAGGTCGTGCGCCTGATAGATTCCTTCAAGCCTGACGTGGTTATCCTGGAAGTTCTGCTGCCGGATATGTCCGGATTGGAGACCGGGCGGATCGTCAAGGGCAGCTGTAAGGAGACCAGGGTGATCCTCTATTCCCACGCCCTTCCTCCCCATGATCTTTCCACTTGGGGCGCCGATGAATTTGTGGTAAAATCTCCTAATCTGGATCATCTCAAGGATGTGGTGCGGCAATTGTTGCCTTCCTGAAGGACGGGCACGCCTGCCTAGGGCTGGACATGGCTATCATGGAGATCAGCGTGGTCCCTTTGGGAATGGGCCAAACCAGCTTGGGCGACCACATCGCCGCATTGGTGAAATACCTGGAAAATAAAAACATTCCTCACGAACTCACGGATATGGGCACTTTGGTGCACGGCCAGCCCGAGACGCTGCTGCGAATGGCCCAGGCCCTGCACGAACTTCCCTTCCAACAGGGAGTCAAGCGGGTTCTGACCCACATCTCCATCGACGACCGCCGCGATAAAGAAGTCTCCCTGGGCGACAAGAAAAAATCCGTGCGAGTGCGACTGACATCAAGGTAAGATGGCGACCAAACAAGATTACTACACCATTTTGGGAGTGCCGCGTAACGCCTCCATCGACGATATCAAGAAGTCCTACCGGCAGATAGCCCTCCAGAACCACCCGGATCGCAATCCCGGCAACCGTGACGCGGAAGAGCGGTTCAAAGAGGCGGCTGAGGCCTACGAGGTCTTGCACGACCCGGAAAAGCGCCGTCTCTACGATCTCCATGGCCATGCAGGGGTCTCGTCCACCGGCTTCACCGGCTTCCGGGATTTCAGCGACATCTTCCGGTCCTTCGGCGACATCTTCGAAGACATGTTCGGCATGGGAGGCTTCGGCGGCACGGGCCGGACGGGCGGCATGGGCGGCGGCCCCCGTCCCCAGCCTGGGACCGACCTGCGCTACGATATCACCCTCGATTTTCTCGACGCTACCCTGGGCACCGAGGTGACGGTGGAAGTCCCGCGGGTGGTGAATTGCCGCACCTGCGGCGGTTCCGGGGCCAAACCGGGGACCAGGCGCATCCCCTGTCCCCAGTGCGGCGGCCGCGGGGTGGTTTCCCGGAGCCACGGTATCTTTCAGATCACCACCACCTGTCCCCGCTGTCAGGGAATGAAGGAATTTTTCGCGGAAGCCTGTCCCGCCTGTAACGGGGAAGGGCGGCTGCGGGAAAAGAAGAAGATCAAGGTGAAGGTCCCGCCGGGCATGGGAAGCGGCACCCACCTGGTGATGCCCGGGGAGGGCAACGACGGCGCCTTCGGAGGGCCGCCGGGTGACCTCTATATCGTCCTGGCGGTCCGGCCCCACGAGATTTTCCGCCGGGAGGGCTACGACTTGCATCTGGAAGTGCCTATCTCCTTTGTCCAGGCGGCCCTGGGGACCCGACTCACCATCCCCACCCTCAAGGACCGCCGGGAGCTGGTGGTCCCTCCGGGGACTCAACCCGGTGAAACCATCCGTCTCAAGGGGGAGGGGGTGCCCTATCCCAAAGGCTCCCGCAGGGGCGACTTGCTGGTGGAGATGCGGGTGCTGGTCCCCCACACCCTGACGGAGCGGCAGCGGCATCTGCTGGAAGAGCTGGCCGGGGAAGAAGCGGCGGAAGCCCAGGCCCGGGCGGCCCAGGGAACCCCGGGCGAAGACCACGAGGACGGGGTTCTCCATAAATTGTGGCACTCCTTTACCGAACACAAGCCGAAGTGATTCCGCCGGGGGCGGATACCCGGGCCCGCCCCTACCGCGCCAATGGCGCGCCTTCCCCGGCCTGACCAGAAATCCCCTCATCGAAAACCTAACTTAAAACTGCGTCTGGGCACCCTTGCCGGCTTTGCCGCCCATGCTTATTTTTAAGATGCTCTCACCAAAGAGTCTATTGATATTGACAAGCGCTCCTATTTGAGTAATTATTCACAATCAACTGGCTCGGTGGTGACTAGACGGGAGCATGGCCATTGATATCAATATCTTGATCGGTGGGGCGGCGGGGCAGGGGGTGCATGCCATCACCACTCCCCTGGCCAAGACCCTGGTGCGCCAGGGCTGTTGGGTGCTGTTCGTGCAGTCCTACGAGTCCCGCATCCGCGGCGGCCATCTCTGCAACCGCATCCGGGTAGCGGATGCGCCCCTGATCTCCTCCAGGGAAGGGGTGGACCTGCTGGTGGCCCTGAACCAGGAGACCATCCACCTGCACCAGGAGGAACTGGCCCCGGATGGGGTCATCATCTATGATGCCTCCCAGGTTCGAGAGCTGCCCGCCCGGGGGCTGAAGCTCCCCATGGAGCCGGCCACCCTGCTGCCGGAGAAAGAGGCGGCAGAGATCGCGGTCAACGCCGGCGCCGGCGGCGCTATACTGGGGCTGCTCCGGGTCCCCCTGGAGCCCATGATGGGCCTGCTCCTGGAGGCGTTTGCCACCAAGGGCGTCGAGGTGGTGGGTTGGAACCACCGGGCCGCGGCGGCCGGTTACAGGCTGGGGGCGGCCTTGGATAGCGGCTACTCCCTGGCTGCGATCACCCCGCCGCCGGCGCCCCGTCTCCTGGTCAGCGGCCATGAGGCCCTGGCCCTGGGAGCCCTGGCCGCGGGCCTGCAATTTATCAGCGGCTACCCCATGACTCCGTGGAGCAGCGTCCTCAACGCCGTGGGGCAACGGGCCGCCCGCTGGGGGGTGGTGGTGGAGCAGGCGGAAGACGAAATTGCTGCCATCAACCTGGCCCTGGGGGCCTCCTTCGCCGGGGTCCGGGCCCTGACCGGCTCCTCCGGGGGCGGTTTTTCCCTGATGGTGGAAACCCTGGGACTGGCGGGGTGCAGCGAGACGCCCCTGGTCATCGTGGAGGCCCAGCGCCCCGGCCCCAGCACCGGGTTGCCCACCCGCACCGAGCAGGGTGACCTGAGCTTCGTCCTCTCCGCCGGACATGGGGATTTTCCCCGGGCGGTGCTGGCCCCGGGCACCCCGGCCCAGGCTTTCGCCCAGGCGGCCCGGGCCTTCAACCTGGCGGACCGTTACCAGTTGCCGGTGATTCTGCTCACCGATCAATACCTGGCCGACGCCAACTTCACCCAGGAGGCCGGCGATTTTCCCGAGAAGGTGGAGATTGAACGGGCCCTTGATCTGGGGCCGGCGGCCGGGGTTTATGAGCGCTACGCCATCACCGCCGACGGCGTTTCGCCCCGCCGCCTGCCGGGTTTCGGGCCGGAACTGGTGGTGGCCGACTCCGACGAGCACACCCCGGACGGCCACCTCACCGAAGACCTTCAGGTACGGGTGCAGATGCACGACAAGCGCCTGCGCAAATTGACAAAACTGGGGCGCGAGCTCAACGGCATCTCCACCTCCGGCCCGGCCGCGGCCCCCCTGGTTTTGGCCTGCTGGGGTTCCAGCCTGGGGCCGGTGACGGAAGCGGTGGCCCGGCTGAATGAGGCCGGCGCCCCGGCCCGCATGGTGCACCTCAGCGAACTCTGGCCCTTCCCGGCGCAGGCGGTGGCCGCGGCCTTAAAAGGCGCGGGCAAGCTGGTGATGGTGGAGATGAACGCCACCGGCCAGGCTGACCGCCTGCTGCGTCAGGAGACCGGGATCGCCGCCGATCATCTGGTCCTCAGGTACGACGGCGCCCCCTTTACCCCGGAATATATCCTGCGGGGCCTGGAGGGCCACGCCTGATGCTGCCCCTGGAACTTTATCAAGGCCTCCAGCCGGCCTGGTGTCCGGGCTGCGGCAACTTCGGCATGCTCCAGGCCTTCAAGCAGGCCCTGGCGGAATTGGAGATCAAGCCGGAAGGCCTCATCATGGTCTCGGGGATCGGCCAGTCGGGAAAATTTCCCCATTACCTCCGGTGCAACACCGTGAACGGCATCCACGGCCGTACCTTGCCCCTGGCCACCGGGGCGCATCTGGCTAACCACGAGATGGCGGTGGTGGCCGAAGCCGGCGACGGTGACTGCTACGGCGAGGGGGGCAACCACCTGCTGGCCGCGCTGCGGCGCAACCCCAATCTCACCCTGGTGGTGCACAACAACCAGATTTACGCCCTGACCAAGGGCCAGGCCTCCCCCACCACCGACCGGGGCGTCAAGACCCTGCTGCAGCCGGAGGGGGTGGCCTACCCGCCCTTGCACCCCCTGGCCCTGGCGGTGAGCCAGGATTGCTCTTGGGTGGGTCGGGGCTTCGCCGGCATGGTGGAGCATCTGACCGGCCTTTATAAAGAGGCCCTCAGCCACCGGGGTTTGGCCCTGTTGGAGGTGCTGCAGCCCTGCGTCACCTTTAACCGGATCAACACTTATCAATGGTTTAAGGATCGGGTTTACCAGGTGGAGGAGGAGGCGGGCTACGACCCGGAGAACGAAATTTGGGCCTTTCAGAAGGGCAGGGAGTGGGGGGAGAGAATTCCCATCGGGGTGATCTGCAAACGGCCTCGCCCCTTGCTGGAGGAAGCCCATCCAGTTCTGGGGGCCGGTCCCCTGGTGCGGCAACAACCTAAGCGGCCTGTAAAGGAGCTTTTAGCCGATTTTTTCTGAGCAGTTTCCGGGGGAAATCTAGGCCAAATCTTAAGGAAGGGCCTTCTGGGGACTGCCGACCGAATTTTTCTGAAAGGAGATAGTTCATCATGGTGGCTAAAAAACAGATCAGCTCCTGGGACATCCTCCGGGAACCGAATCGCATCCTGCAGCAGGATGATTATAAATCCGGTATGGAGATACTGATTTACCTGCTCAGCTGGGCGGTGGAAATCGGGCTCTGCTTCACCCTGGCCATTGCCTATCTGGGGCGCTGAGGGGCGGAATCGGCATCTGCAAAATGTAAAGATTTCTAAATAATAATAATTGAAATTAATCTTTAACAGACTTATATTCTAAATGAGGACGAATCTAGCTGCCATACGCAAGGTGCGAGTGGCCGGCGGGAGCAGGCGCGGGGCAGGAACCCACCATTTCCTGGGGGTTACCAGAGGCACTGGCGTTGAGGGAGTTGCAGAGCCCAGGAACCTTTTGGCGGAGGCTCAGGGAGGTGTGGGAGAGCCATGATTATTAATGAACTGTTAGCTCCGGGCGGCAGCCTGGAAATGGTGGAGGGGGTCTTCAAGAACGGCGCCGACGCCGTGTACGTGGGGGCCAAGGGTTTCAGCCGCCGCAAGTGCCAATGGGAGTTGGAAGACAGCGGCATCGCCGAGGCGGTGCTCATTGGCGCCAACTACCAGGGAAAGGTGCGGGTGGCTTTGAACGCCGAAATTTCGCCGGAGAAGCTTCCCCTGTTGCTGGCAAAGGTGGAAAGGTATGCCCATGCCGGTATCGAAGGGGTGATCGTCAAGACCCCGGCGGTGATGCAAGCGGTGCACCGGGAGTTTCCGCAACTGGTGATCCACGCCAGCGTTGGCTGCAATATCCAGACCCCTGAGGAGATGGCCCGCTTTAAATCTTACGGAGCCAGCCAATTGGTGGCCTCCACCGAGATCAATACGGTTGCGAAGCTGGCCCGGTTCAAGCAAGAGGCGGACGAACTGGGATTAAAGACCGAGGTGCTGGTCCACGGGAACCGCTGCATCGGCGGGGTGGGCAATTGCATGTTCCACGAACTCATTGCGGACTCCTACATCCGCAAGGTCTACCGCGACGAAGACGGCAACGAGATCGTGGAATACGAAGGCTGGCCGGACCATAGCGGCAGTTGTTTCCGGCTCTGCCTTTTAAGCGAAGAGCAGCGGCGCCGGGTCCTTTCCCGGCGGGGGCAGTCCCCGGAGAAGATCGAAGCCCTCAACGAACGCGTCCGGCAGCAGCCCAACGTGGCCTTCGCCATTCTGGGAGATGAATTGAAGGCCTACCTCGACCTGGGGCTGGCCACCATCAAGGTCCAGGGCCGGGAGTATGCGGTCTCCATGATTTCCAAGATGATCTGCTGCTACCGCCAACTCATCAACGCCCACGCCCGTGGAGAGGACATCAATGCCACCTTTTACCAGCGCATCCAGGACCGCCTGGCGGCTCTGGTGGCGAAGCGGGATCAGGCCCGTTTGGAAAAGACCAGGGAACTGCATAAGAATATTGTCGGCCTGTAATCGATCGGGTTGACCGACCTGGAGATTTTAGTTTATTTCGCCGGGAAGCCTGCCCTATAATGGGGCAGGCTTCTTTTTTGGTGCGTATCGGCAGCCACGGGCATTAAGGCGGCAGAGCTGCCTGACTCCTGATACCGGGGCTAACCCGGAAGAGAGGGGAGGGTGAGGGAGACGGTCTTGTAGGGGCGCACCCAGGTGTGCGCCCCCTACGAAAGGCAGTGTAGGGGCGGGTTTAAAACCCGCCCCTACAGGGCGGACACATTGGTCCGCCCCTACGAAAAACCAGGCGAAGCCACCCCGCACCCGGTGTCGTCCCCTCGCAGGGGACAGGGGATTTATTGAGCATCGGTATAATATGTGGATTTAGCTGAAATTACAATGGCCTATGGTTTTACCGTTAGCTAGTGTAATCTTCTCGATCCAATTTTGTTGCCGGATCTGCTGTTATGTCCCACAAATAACAAAAGATTTGAGATATCCCCCCCTCCCTGAGAGGGAAGGGGGTTGGGGGGAGGGTGGCAACATATGGTAAATGAAAGATAAATTACCACCTCCACCTGTCGCCCCCTCAAGGGGGAGGGAAAAAGGGAAAGCATTTAGGCACCGTTTCCGGGACACAACACTACTGCCCATAAGCACCCTCAAGGAAAAATGGAGCGAGCCGCGCGTCTGATCCGGAGCATTGTCGAATTTCGCGAAAGTTATCCTGACTTGCGCGCCGGGGACGCGGTGCTCGGCCCCCTGGCGCTCCGGCCCGGCGAGGAGTTCAAGCTGCTGGACCTGGCGGAGCGCGGGGTGGCCCTGTTCCCCCCGGCCCTGGCCCAGCTCCTGGCCCGCTCCAAGGCCGCCCAGGCGGAAGCGCTGGGGCAGTTCATGGTGCCCGGCACCTTTGTGGCTTACGGGCTCACCGATCTGGCCGCCAATCTCTCCCGGTTTGCGTCCCGGCACGGGGGCGCGGTGGTCACCAAAAGGGACCGGGGCCACCTGGGGCTGGGGGTGGGCTGCTGGCCTTCCCTGGATTCCCTCTTTAGCCTGGCGGGACTGCAGCCGCTGCCCTATCCCCTGGTGGTGCAGCCTCTCCTGGAAGGGGCCAGGGATTTGCGGGTAGTGGTGGTGGCTGACTATGCCGAAGCCTATGAGCGGGTCAACCCCCACAGCTTCCGCAGGAATCTCTATCAAGGGGGCGCCTCGCGGCCCGCGGCGCTGCCCCCGGACAGTCTCCTTTTCTGCCGCCAGGTCATGGCCCGGGGGAAATTTCCCTACGTCATCCTGGACCTCCTGGTGGGCCCGGACGGCGCCACTTATCTTTCGGAAATCAACCTCAGGGGAGGCCTCACCGGCGCCCGCCTCAGCCAGGCGGAGTTTCTCCGGCGGGTGGCCGCCCTGGCCGAGGAATTTTGCCGACCATGGGCAGACTCAGTGAAGAGCCCCGTTTAAGAAATCGTCTCCGGGTTTTTGAGGACCGGGCCGGCGCTGGCCGGTTGCTGGCGGAGCGCCTCCTGGCCTGGCGCGGCCGGAAGCCGCACCTGTCCGCCATTCCTGCCGGCGGCGTGCCGGTGGCCGCGGAGATCGCCCGGAGTCTGAGCCTCCCTCTGGAACTGCTCGTAGTGCGCAAGATCCAGATCCCCTGGACCACCGAGGCCGGTTTCGGGGCCTTGGATCCCGAAGGGGAAGCCATCTTCAATGAGGAGCTGCTCCAGAGGTTGTCCCTGACCAAAGAGGAGGTCGCCACCCAGGTGGCCAGGGCCGCCGCGGTCAGCCGCCGGCGGGAGGCGAGGCTGCGGGGCGGCCGGCCCTACCCGGAGCTGGCGGGAGAGCCGGCCATCATCGTGGACGATGGCCTAGCCTCCGGCTTTACCATGCGGGCCGCGGTGCAATTCCTGAAGCGCCGGGGCGCCGGCGAGATCGTGGTGGCGGTGCCCACCGCCTCGGAGCGCACCCTCCAGGACCTCCTGCCCGAAGTGGACGAACTCCTCTGCCTCAACGTCCGCAGCGGCTGGTCTTTCGCGGTGGCCGACGCCTATGTAAATTGGTATGATCTGGATGACGAGGAAGTGATAGAGATTATGAATTCCCTGGAACCGCGAGATTAATGGATTTTATTTTGCTCGTTCCCAAGCTCCAGCTTGGGAACCAGGGAAAAACTCGTTTTCGGTGTCAT
The DNA here is from genome assembly GCA_963697965.1 of uncultured delta proteobacterium. GTDB lineage: Bacteria > Desulfobacterota > Desulfobaccia > Desulfobaccales > 0-14-0-80-60-11 > JAPLJC01. The sequence goes on along the minus strand of OY969108.1, from coordinate 3,197,760 downwards.
AGTAACTATGAAGCAAAACAATAATTGCATGAGTTCCATCAAACTACCTCTTATCCCTCTGGACTCCCTGGCCTTCGACATCGACGGGGTGGTGGCCGACATCATGACCACCTTCCTCGCCCTGGCCCGGGAGCGCTACGACTGCGGCCACCAACTGCGCTATGAGCATATCACTACCTTTTCCCTGGAGGAGTGTCTCGATCTGGAGCCCCGGATCATTGCCGAACTGATCCGGGAACTCATCGACCGCCCCCACCAACTGGCAGTGGAGCCCTTCCCCCAGGCAGTGGCGGTCCTCACCCGCCTGGCCCGGGAGACGCCCCTGTTGTTTGTCACCGCCCGGGACCGGGCCGGGCCCATCCGGATCTGGCTGCAGCGCACCCTGGGCCAGGTGCCGCCCCAGGATATCCGGGTGGTGGCCACGGGGGATCCCGACAGCAAACTCCAATACCTAAAGGAACAAAAGATCCGCTTCTTCGTGGAGGATCGTCTGGAAACCTGCCTGTTTTTGTCCGGCCACGGGATCACCCCCATCCTCTTCGCCCAACCCTGGAACCGCCTGCCCCACCCGTTTTTGGAAGTGGCCGACTGGCCGGCCCTGGCCAGCCTTCTCTTTAAGGGGGAATGAGTTGGCGGGGGAGGGTGCTTAGGTCTGACGGTCCTTACTCACAGGCCGCTCCATTTTTCTTCAGGTAGGCATTTGAAAGGTAGCCGCAAGCTTTAGCTTGCGAAATAATTGGAAAAACGAGAGCGCAGGCTAAAGCCTGCGGCTACATAAACCCCACATATTTTGGATATATTTCTGCAGCACGATACTAAATACTTGCCCCGCGGCCACTTCCTCTATCCCTTCCTTTTTCCCCTTCGTTAAGATAAAATTTATTTATGATGACTCAGCGGGAAGCGGCATTAGCAGGGAAGATTACTCCGGCCATGAAACAGGCGGCCGGGGTGGAAGGCCTGGCGCCGGAGGTGATTCGCCAGGGTCTGGCCCGGGGCACCCTGGTGGTGCCGGCCAATCCCGGGCATTTGGGGCTGAAGCCGCTGGCCATCGGCCAGGGGGTGCGGGTCAAGATCAACGCCAATATCGGCACTTCCCCCCACGACTGCGACCTGGAAAAGGAGCAGGCCAAGCTGGCCGCGGCCCTGGAGTTCGGGGCGGACGCGGTCATGGACCTGTCAACGGGCGGCAGCCTGGACGATATCCGCACTGCCCTCTTGGCCCAATGCCCGGCGCCCTTCGGCACTGTGCCCATATATCAGATCATGAGCCAGGCCGGGAGCCTGGAAGAGGTCCGGGGCGACGATCTCCTGGAGATGGTGCGCCACCATGGCCGCCAGGGGGTGGACTTCGTCACGGTGCACTGCGGCGTCACCCGGGGCGCCCTGCCGCTGCTGGCCAAGCGGGTTACCGGGGTGGTTTCCCGGGGCGGGGCCTTCCTCACCGCCTGGATGCGGCGTTCCGGCCGGGAAAACCCTTTATATGAGAGATATGACGAACTGCTGGAGATCGCCCGGGAGCACGATCTCACCCTCTCCCTGGGGGATGGGCTGCGGCCCGGATGCCTGGCCGACGCCACTGATCGGGCCCAACTCCACGAACTCAAGGTTCTGGGTGAGCTTACCCGGCGAGCCTGGGCCAAGGGGTCCAGGTGATGGTGGAAGGCCCGGGTCATCTACCCCTGAACGCCATTCGCAAAAACGTCCGCCTGCAGCAGAAATATTGCAACCAGGCCCCCTTTTACGTCCTGGGGCCCCTGGTCACCGACGTGGCCTCGGGATACGACCACATCTCCGGGGCCATCGGCGGGGCCTTGGCCGCCTCCCTGGGCGCCTCCTTTCTGTGTTACGTCACCCCGGCGGAACACTTGAAACTGCCGGAGGTGGAGGACGTCATCGACGGGGTGGTGGCCTCCCGCATCGCAGCCCACGCCGCGGATATCGCCCTGGGAAGGCCCGGCGCCGCCGATTGGGATCTGGCCATGTCCAAGGCCCGGCGGGCCCTGGACTGGGACACGCAAATCCGGCTCTCGGTCAATCCTACCAAGGCCAGGCGCTTCCGGGACCTGAGCCAGGCCCGGGATGACCAGTGCACCATGTGCGGCCGCTTCTGCGCCATGAAGGTCTTCGACGATAAGTTCGAAGGCTGAATTAGGGGACCTGTCGAGCCCTGAACACCCCGCCTGCCCCACTATTGCCCGCAGGGAAAAATTGGGCAAAGCTGAGGAACCTGAGAAGATTCCTGGTAATTTTTGCGGGCTTGTGATAATTTTGCCCTAGATTCCTCCATAAAAATGGAAGCCTGGATCCGGCCAAGCGGTGGACTGGGACTTAAAGGAGGGAATGATGGACAAGACGGATTGCCTTCCGGGACAGGGCCGGGGGGCTTTTTTATCTCAATCCCCGGAGGCCGCGCCATTTTCCGCGGCCCTGGACCAGATGCACCAGGAGCTGGGCGGGGTGCTGGACCGGATTACTCCGGAGATGCCCGAGACCCTGATCAGGGAGCTTAAGGCGGCGCCGCGCATCTTCGGATGCGCCAGTGGCCGCTCCGGCTTTATTCTCCGGGGCTTCCTGATGCGGCTGATGCACCTGGGGTATACCGTCTATTTCGTAGGAGAGACCACCACTCCTCGCATCCGCCCGGATGACTTGCTGGTGGTGATGTCCGGCTCGGGGGAGACGGCCCAGCCCCGGGAGATGCAGCGCCGGGCCAACACCGTGGGGGCCCGCACCCTGGGTCTCACCGCCCATTCCGACTCCACCCTTGGCCGGGAAGCCCAGGTGGTCATCACCATCCCCGGCACCACCAAGCTGACGCGGACCCGGGAGACCGTCTCGGTCCAATGCCCCGGCAGCCTCTTCGAACAGGCCGCCTTTCTGTTTCTGGAGGCGGTGGTCCTCCTTCTCTACCGCAGGGGGGCCAGCCGCGACTACAAAGATATCCTGGACCGCCACGCCGATTTGGAATAGGCAGTAGTCAGTAGCCAGTAGCCAGTAAATCTGGGAACTGGGAACGTTTTCTTAATTTCTCAGCAAAGAATTCCAAGGATAATCAGATGCCTTGCATATTGCAACTGGCCCTCGATTTTGTGGACATGCACCGGGCGGTGCAGGTGGCGGAGTTGGCGGTGCCCGCCGGGGTGGATTGGGTGGAGGCCGGCACCCCCTTGATCAAGAGCGAAGGCCTCGATGCGGTGCGGGAGTTGCGGCGCCTCTTCCCCGGCAAGGTCATCGTGGCGGACATGAAGATCATGGATGCCGGGCGCGTGGAGGTGGAGACCGCGGCCAAGGCCGGGGCCCAGATCATCGACGTGCTGGGGGCCGCCTCCGACGCCACCATTGCCGAGTGCGTCCAGGCCGGCAAGAATTACGGGGCCAAGATCGCGGTGGACCTCATCGCGGTGGCCGATCCCTTTGCCCGGGCCCGCCAGGTGGAGGAACTCGGGGCGGATTACATCTCGATCCACCTGGCCATAGACGAACAGATGCGGGGCGGGGGACAAGATCCCTTTGCGATGTTGGCCGCGGTCAGCGGGGCGGTGCGGGTGCCGGTGGGAGTGGCCGGCGGCATCAATTCCGAGACCGCCGCCCAGGCGGTGGCCCACGGGGCCGGCTACGTCATCGTGGGGGGCGCCATCACCAAGGCCGGGGACCCGGCCGCGGCCACCCGGGAGATCCGCCGGGCCCTGGATGAGGGTGCGGTGATTCCGACTACCCTGTTCAAACGGGTGGGGGAGGAAGAGATCCGGGGCGTGCTGGAGTTGGTCTCCGCCTCCAATCTCTCCGACGCGCTGCACCGGGGGGGAGTTCTGGAGGGGCTGCGGCCCCTGTTTCCCGGGATGCGCCTGGTGGGCCCGGCCCTGACGGTGCGCACCTATCCCGGAGATTGGGCGAAGCCGGTGGAGGCCATCGACCAGGCCCAGCCGGGGGACGTAGTGGTCATCGACGCCGGCGGAGTGGGGCCTGCCGTCTGGGGGGAACTGGCGACCACTTCGGCCCTGCAGCGAGGGCTGAACGGGGTGGTGATCGATGGCGCCATCAGAGACTCAGGCGACATCATCAAGCTGGGTTTTCCGGCCTGCTCCCGCCTGGTGATGCCCAACGCCGGGGAACCCAAGGGCTTCGGAGAGATCGGGGTGCCCATCCGGGTGGGGGGTGTCAAGGTGGAGAGCGGCGACTGGGTCCTGGGGGATGACGACGGGGTGGTGGTTCTGCCCCGCACCCTGGCGGTGGAATACGCCAACCGGGCCATGGACGTCCTGGAAAAGGAGAATCGCCTCCGGGAGGAAATCAAGGCAGGCAGCACCCTGGCCCAGGTGGCCGATTTGCTCAGGTGGGAGAAGAAGGTTTAACGAATATATTGAATTAATTATTTCATTATTAAATTAAAATAAATTACTTATGGATAAAAGTCATGAAAAATCTCATGGATGTTGAGAAGTTTGGGGCCATAGATGCTGACAATGATGATTTATTATTTGAATGCTTTGAAGATCATGAAGCGTTTATAGATTTACTAAATTTTAAGAAATTTATTATTGTAGGCCGAAAAGGAAGTGGAAAGACTGCAATATTCAAGAAATTGCTAATGACAAAAGAACAAGATTTATTTACGTTTGGTCATACGTTTTCTGATTATCCATGGCAATACCACGACAAACAAGCTAAATTGGGTATACCCGACTATGACAAATATACTCATAGTTGGAAGTATTTGATAATGTTAACATTATCAAAGATAATTCTTAATCAAGAACAAGTCTCTTCCATTTAATGAGGAAACTTACGATGATCTAATAAAAATTGAGCAATTTGTATTAGATACATATGGAACAAGAGATCCTGATGTTACTCAAATATTTTCACCAACACGAAAATTAAAATTAAAACCGCATTTTAGCTTGGATTGGAAAATATTGAAATTAGGAATATCCCCTGAAAGCGTTCCAATGCAAGAGCTGCCGACTATCATTCAAGAAGTAAACCAGAATCTAATTAATTATACTGTACAAAGCTTAAATCCAGAAAATAGATATTTTATTTGTTTTGATCAATTGGATTTAGGGTTTGACCCTAATAATCCTGAATATTCAAACAGATTGATAGGGCTACTACTTGCTTGCCGTGATATAAATATCAAAGCAAAGGAAAACAACAAGAATTTATTTATAGTTATATTTCTTAGAAATGATATTTATGGAAGTCTTCACTTCGAAGATAAGAATAAGATTACCGATAACTACCTCTCGATGATTGAATGGGACACCCCAAGGACCACCAAGACCCTAAAAGAACTAATGGAAAAAAGATTCACCAAATTATTGAAGGAAAAGGCATCTGAAAAAATAAAATGGGAAGATATCTTCGACGAGACGAAAGAGATGCCAGGACATCAAACAAAATATAGGAATATAATTGACCATACATATTTGCGACCAAGAGATATAATAAAATGGTGTAACGAAATATTGACACAATATAAAGTTAGGGTTAATAATGAAAATGGAACAATAAGTAATTATAAATTCGACAATATTGATATCAATAAGGCAAGAACTGAATATAGTAACTACTTTTTGGAGGAATTGGATGATGAATTACATAAGCACATTCCTATGTATAAAGAATATCTTGAAATATTTAAATCGTTAGGTAAATGGCAATTTAACAGGGAGGAGCTCAATAACATATTTGAAGAAAAGAAAACCGCGTCGCTATCGGAGACTAACCTAATTAATATTTTAAGAGAATTTTTTGAGTTTTCGTTAATTGGATTTTATAGAGCAGGAGGAAAAGGGTATGGAGGATCAGGTTATGTCTTTAAATATATCGATCCACGAGCCCAATTAGACGAAACGGCACAATTATATAGATTACACAGAGGCTTGATTGATGTATTAGGGTTAAAAAGATGAAATAATATTATTTTGTATTTTCTTTACAACGCTTCCTGATCTCTTTGCGGCAGAGCTCCCAGATGACGCAGCCCGGGCGGAACTTGCAATAGAGGCAAGGGTCGGTGCAGGCCCGGCAGGCGTCCAGGCACTCCTGGCAGTATCCCAATTCATGTTTCTGGCACCGGACCCAGGCCTCCCGGTCCGGGTGATAACGGCAGCGGGCCATCGATTCCATACGGCAATTATATCAAAGAACCAGCCTCAGATCCCCTATACCGGAGGACTGTTCCGTCAAAGGTTCTGCTAGGAAGCAGGCATTTGAGATCTGTTTGAACTTAGATATGCAAAATAGCTAATTATTTTACAGAACTCACAATATTTCCCTCTCCCCCCATTGGGGGGAGAGGGAAGGGTGAGGGGGGTACAAACGTTCTTGTAGGGACGCACCCATGTGTGCGCCTCTTCCGAAAGTGTGGGTAGTGGGGGCGGGTTTTAAACCCGCCCCTACAGGGCGGACACCTAGGTCCGCCCCTACGAAAATCCATGCGAAGCACCCCTCACCCGGTGTCTTCCCCCCACAGGGGAGAGGGGACTTGGTTGCATCGGTGTAATATGTTGATATCGTGTAGATTACAATTATCTAAATTTTAACTGCGGAATACTTGAACCTTCTTCAAAATTGTTTTGAAAGACACCACTGCTATCCTGGCGACCACCGTCGCCTGCCCCGCCGCGGAAAATATTTAGCCTGACAATAATATTTTCCGCTTCCCCTTCAAAAACCACCTCTCCCTTATTACTTTAAGAATGTGGTCGGACAAAGAGGCCCGGCGGGTCGCGCCTGGTGACCCCGGGCCGGTTCGCCTGGCTGGAGGAAGTTCGCCTGAGAGGAATATTTGATGATCGAGGATCAATTTGCCGCGGCCCGGGAGCGCATGGTGGCAGAGCAAATCCGGGCCCGGGGGGTGGCCGACCCCCGGGTGCTGGCCGCGCTGCGCCGGGTGCCCCGGCACCGCTTCATCCCTGAACACCTCTGGAGCCAGGCCTACGCTGACTATCCCCTGCCCATCGGGGAAGACCAGACCATCTCCCAGCCGTACATCGTGGCCCTCATGACCGAGATTTTGGAACTTAAGGAGACGGACCGGGTCCTGGAGGTGGGCACCGGCTCCGGCTACCAGGCGGCGATCCTGGCGGAGTTGGCCGCCCAAGTCTTCAGCATCGACCGCAAGGGCGGCCTGGCGGATTACGCCCGCTCGATCCTGGAATCCCTGGGTTACCGGAATATTCGCATCCGGGTGGGGGACGGCACCCTGGGCTGGCCGGAGGAGGCCCCCTTCGACGGCATCATCGTCACCGCCGGGGCCCCACAGGTCCCCAGGCCCCTGGTGGAGCAACTGGCCAGGGGGGGACGCCTGGTGATTCCGGTGGGGGACGCCTTCACCCAAACCCTCACCTGCGTGCGCCAGACCGGGGAGGGGTTGAAGTACGAATACCACGGCGGCTGCCGCTTCGTGCGCCTTATCGGCAAATATGGCTGGGACGGCGGGGAGACGGAGGTCTGATCAGATTGAAGAGTATAGCCATATCCCGTGAAATAAGAGGGTAGATTCTTAACTAAGGCGGAAGTTGAAACCTCTGGGAATGTCTCCATTTTTGTCATTCTGAGGGAGCGAAGCGACCGAAGAATCTCATAAATACCAAGGAAATACGAGATCCTTCGCTTCGCTCAGGATGACAAAGTTGTTTTTCGCAGAAGTCTCAAGTTATTTTTTCATGGACCGAGGCGGAAGCTTAACTTCGGATTAAGGAGGATATTGAACATGGCAGAACGGACCGGAGCAATCACTATGAAGGGCAATCCCCTGACCCTGATGGGCCGGGAAGTGCAGGCGGGGGAGCAGGCCCCGGATTTTGAGGTTATCGCCATCGATTTGAGCCCCTTCCGGTTTTCCTCGCTCCAGGGCAAGGTGGCCGTTATCTGCTCGGTGCCCTCCCTGGACACCCCCACCTGCAATATCGAAACCCGGTGGTTCAATGAAGAGGCCGCCAGGCTGGGGCCGGACGTGGAAATCCTGACCATCAGCATGGACCTGCCCTTCGCCCAGAAACGCTGGTGCGGCGCGGCGGGGGTGGACCGGGTCAAGACCTACTCGGACCATAGGGATGCAGCTTTCGGGGAAGCCTACGGGGTATTGATCAAGGAATTGCGCCTCCTGGCCCGGGCCGTGTTTGTGGTGGACAAGGGGGGAGTGCTGCGTTACGTCCAACTCGTCAAAGAGTTGTCCCAGGAGCCTAACTATGACGAGGTCTTGCTGGCGGTGGGCAAGCTGACCTGAAGAGAGAAATCCCCATATCGATTATTCGCCGTTCGCCACCTGGGGCTCGCGCTTCGGGAAGGCCGCGGCGATGACCCGCCGGGCCAGGGGCCCGGCTTCGGAGCCGCCGTGGCCGCCGTGTTCCACTATCACCGCCACGGCCACCTGGGGGTTGTCCGCCGGGGCGTAACCCACGAACCAGGCATGGTTTAGATACTTGGTGATCTTCTCGCCGCTGCCGCCTTTTTTCTCCTCTTCCAGCCTCTCCGTGGTCACCACCTGGGCGGTGCCGGTCTTGCCGGCCACCTGGATCTGGGCCAGGCGGGCATCCTTGCCGGTCCCGTTCTCCTCCACCACCACCCCCTCCAGGCCCTTCTGGACCGCGGCGATGTTGGCCGGACTGGCCCCCAGGCGATACTTGACCTGCGGCTGGGACTGAAAGATAACCTCCCCGCCGGGACTCTCCACCTTTTCCACCACCTGCGGCTCATAGATCACGCCGCCGCTGGCTATGGCCGCAACCACCTGGGCCATCTGGATCGGGGTGACCAGGTTATAGCCCTGGCCGATGGCGACCGACAGGGTATCCCCTTCGCGCCAGCCCTGGTGGAAGCGGGCCTTTTTCCATTCGCTGGAGGCCACCAGCCCGGGCATCTCTTTCTCGAGATTGAGGCCGCTGGGTTGTCCCAGGCCGAAGCGGCGGCTCCACTTGGCAATGCGGTCGATCCCCAGCCGCTCCCCCACGAGATAAAAATAGACGTCGCAAGATTCCACCAGGGCCTTATGGAGATTGACCTCGCCGTGGCCGCCCTTTTTCCAGTCTTTGAACTCGTGGCCGCCACGGACCAGGACCCCGGGGCAATCTAAGAGGGTTTCCGGGGTGACGACCTGCTCTTCCAGGGCGGCCACCGCCATAACAATTTTGAAAGTGGAACCTGGGGGATACTGTCCCTGGAGAGCGCGGTTTTCCAGGGGATGGTTTTTGTCCTGGCTGAGGCGTTGCCATTCCTGGGACGACAGCCCCCGCTCAAAGGCCTCCTGGGAAAAGGAGGGGGAAGAGGCCATGGCCAGAATCTTGCCGGATCGGGGATCCAGGGCGACGATGGCTCCCACCCTGCCTTCCAGGCAATCCTCGGCCACCTGCTGCATGCGGCTATCCAGGGTCAGGTAGACGTTGTCCCCGGGGGTGGGGGAAATCGAGTCCATTTGGCCGAATTCCCGGCCATAAGCATCCACTTCGATGCGGCGGTGGCCCCGGGCGCCCATGAGATAATTATCCCAGGCCAGTTCGACGCCGCTACGGCCCACGTAGTCACCCACCTTGTAATTGGCAAACTTGCCGCTTTTGAGCTGGGCTTCGCTAATCTCCCCCAGATAACCCAGGACATGGGCCGCCTGCCCATTATGGCGGTACTCCCGCTTGGGCTGGACCTGCACCAGGACTCCGGGCAACTCCGGCTGATAAGTGGCCACCTGGGCCAGTTCTTCCCAACTCAGGTCTCCCCGGAGCCGTATCTGGTAGAGACCGTTGGCCCGGGCGTTTTCCAATTGGGCGGCGATCTGCTTCTGATCCATATGAAGCAGAATCGCCAGCCGGTGGCTCAGGAGCCCAATATCTCCCACGTCTTCCAAGACCGCCATCAGTTCGTAGCTGGGCCGGTTGCCCACCAGAACCTGGCCGTCGCGGTCCAGAATCTTGCCCCGCCAGGGGGGCAGGTCAATGAGACGGATGCGGTTTTGTTCCGAGCGCTGGCGCAGGTAATCACCCTGCGCCAATTGCAGAAACCAGAGGCGCAGGAACAGGAGGGCGAAGAGGCCAAGGACAATGAGGGCCACCACGGAAAAATTGCGCCGCACCCGCTCCTGTTCATCCGGGGGCATGGCGCCGCCGGTGGAATCTCCCAGGAACTTAAAGTTCCCAAAAGAGTTTTCTTGCAGATTCAGCTTGGGGCGGGCCATGGCACTCTCAGTCGGTGGTCTCGTCTTGATAAGTCTTGCCTGGTATTTGCCGGGAGGCCGCAGTAATCCGTGCGCCTTGAATCGGCCAGGGAGACAGCTCCCCCGCCATTATGCCAGAGGCTGGTAAAAATCGGGCTGTTGGCTCCTGGGGCGCCAACCGTAGCGGCCCAAAAATCTTTCCAATCCAAGCACCAGTAAACACATCAACGGCCCCAGGACCGCGGTCAACAGAATTTCCACGGCGTGATGATACAGTTGCCCCCAGGCCAGTCCGCCTGCGTAGCCCAGGGTGATGAGACTCGTCTGCAGGAAGACCTCTTGCAGGACCATGGCCAGCAGGCAGGCCGCCGCCTGGAGGCCGAATCGCTGCTGGGGCAGACGCTGGTTAAAGAGGCGGGCCACTCCCACCACCAGCAGGGTCGAGCCCAGGTGCAGGCCGAAAGGGGTGATGGCAAAGCTGTCCTGCAAGACCCCCAGGGCCACCGCCAGGGCCAAAGCCAGGGCCAGAGAGGGCCGCAAACCCAGGTAGAACAGCAGTAGGGCCAGCAGCCGCAGGTGCATCTGCGGGAAGAACGCCAGGTTCTGTAGGTAGAAAATGGCCAAGGCCAGGAAGCCGTATGCGAAAAAGGCGGCGATCATGGTTCCGACAGGCTGAGGTTGGCGACTTTGATCACCAGGACTTCTTCCAGGGCCGACAGGTCCACTGCGGGAGTCACTTCGATTTCCTGGAAGACCCCGGGGCTCTTTTTGTCGGCCTTGGTTACCTTGCCGAAGAGCAAACCCTTAGGATAAATGCCGGTCAGGCCGGAGGCCAGGACCAGGTCCCCCACCTGGACGTCGGCGCTCTTGGGGACGAAATCGAGGGAGCAGCGGTTGCCTCCCTGGCCTTGAAGGATGCCTCGCACCCGAGAGCGCTGCACCATGGCGTCGGCGCCGCTCTTGCGGTCCACGATGAGCATCACCTTGGAGTACTGGGGATAGGCCTCCACGACTCGCCCGACGATACCCTCCGGCGCCAGCACCGGCAGCTCGGTCTTCACCCCCTGGGCCTTCCCCTGATCGATGAGGGCGCAGCGGGACCACAGGGACGAATCGTAGGCGATAACCCGGGCCCCAATCACTGGCAGGGCCACCTGTCTCTTCAGGGCCAAGAGCGCTTCCAGGCGGGTCAGGGCCTGCTGGGCTTCCTGAAATTGAATTTCTTTCTGCCGGTATTCCTCCAGGCTCCGGTGCAGTTGGAGGTTCTCCTGCCGGGCCCCCACCAGGTAGAAGTAGCCCAGCCAGAGGTCCCTGCCGCGGCGGCCCAAAGATTCCAGGGCCTGCAATACGGGGGCAGTAATGGCAACCACCGACCCTTGCACCTCTTTTAGGACCGGAGATTGCTTCAGGCCGAGGGACAGGACGGAGAAAAACAGCAGGACTGCCAGGGCCACGATCAGCGGAGTGCGGTAGTGCAAGTCGGGGCGCAAAGCCAACGGCCTCAATCAACCATTACTTCCTTCAGGATGTTCAGGTTGTCCAGGGCCCGGCCGGAACCCAGAACCACCGTGGTCAAGGGATCGTCGGCGATCTTGATGGGTAACCCGGTTTCCTGCTTGAGCAGGTCGTCCAGGCCTTTCAAAAGGGCGCCGCCGCCGGTCAGGTAGATGCCCCGGTCCACGATGTCCGCGGCCAGCTCCGGGGGGGTCTGCTCCAGGGCGGTTTTCACCGCGGCGACGATAGCGTCGATCTGCTCCTGAATGGCCAGGCGGACCTCATCGGAGTTGATATTGATGATCTTGGGGATGCCGCTCACCAAATCCCGGCCCTTGACGTCCATGGATTCGGGCTCGCCGGGGAAGGCGTTGCCAATGGTGGTCTTGATGATTTCCGCGGTGCGCTCGCCGATCAAAAGATTGTAGGTGCGCTTGATATATTGCAAAATGGCTTCGTCCATTTTGTCGCCACCCACTCGCACCGATTTGGAATAGACGATACCCGCGAGCGAGATGACCGCCACTTCGGAGGTGCCGCCGCCGATGTCCACCACCATGTTGCAGATGGGCTCGGTGATGGGCAGCCCGGCGCCGATGGCCGCGGCCATGGGTTCCTCGATGAGATAGACTTCCCGTGCCCCGGCCGATTGCGCCGACTCCCGCACCGCCCGCTTTTCCACCGGGGTGATACCCGAGGGGACGCAGACGATGATGCGGGGCCGGATCAGGGAGCGGCGGTTGTGCACCTTGCGGATGAAATGGCGCAGCATGGCCTCGGTGATTTCGAAGTCGGCGATGACCCCGTCCTTCATGGGGCGTATGGCCACGATGTTGCCCGGGGTGCGGCCCAACATCATCTTGGCCTCCCGGCCCACTGCCAGCACCCGGCTGCGGTCCCGGTCGTGTTTGCGCACCGCCACCACCGAAGGTTCGCTTAGGACGATCCCTTTGCCCTTGACGTAAACCAGGGTATTGGCGGTGCCTAAGTCGATGGCCAAATCATTGGAGAACCATCCCAGGATGGGATCGAGAAACATAGACACTCCTTAAATCTTCATGGAAACACCGCCTGAGTTCCAGCGGGGTGTGTGAGCTGGCCAGAGGGCCCCAAGGCACCCGGTCCCTCGAGTCGAGAAAGGGCTAGTCTAGCTCTAAGTATTTAAGTTTAAGTTATTTCGTTTATAAAATCCAACTTAAAAATCGGCGGTTGGCGGAACGGCCCCTGACTTTCGAGGATGTCCAGAACATGGCTTGGACAGGACAGGCGGCCACCGCCTCACCGGGTTGGCGCAGATGCCTCTTATGTCAAGAGGCCGGAACCGGAGAAAATCTAGGCGGTCCCTTGACAAAAAGACGTATAAATGGTTTATAAAATGGTTGGAAAACGTTCCGTCATAAGGATGGGCAAATGTCGAAGCGCACCTATCAACCCCATAATCTGCGTCGGTCCAGAACCCACGGCTTTCTGGAGCGGATGAGCACGCGGGGTGGCCGCCAGGTCATCAACCGCCGCCGGGCCAAGGGCCGGAAACGCTTGACGGTTTAGCGCCGGCGGAGTGATCCTGGGCCCTCCCTCCAATTTCATCGACCGGCGCCCCACCCCCGCCCCGACCCCACACATCAAGGGGATCGTTAGTTTTACCAAGGCGGATCGGCTCCGCCGCCGTCGCGATTATCTCCGGGTCCAGGCCCAGGGGAGGCGGCTCTATACGCGCCATTTCGGGGTCACCCTGGCGCCCCCGGAGACCCTCGTCCCCAGGCTGGGGTTGGTGGTGACCCGGCGCTTCGGCAAGGCGGTCAGGCGCAACCGCATGAAACGGCTGCTGCGTGAATTTTTCCGGCGACACAAGGCGCTTTTGCCCCCGCAGGACCTGGTGATCATGGCCAAACCGGGGGCGGCGGCCCTGAATTATTGGCGAGTGGCAGAGGAGTTGGGGGGCCTGTTGTTAGCGAAGCCCCCGGGGGTTGTCCATGACTAGGTTGGCTCTCTGGGTCATCCGGGCCTACCAGTTGCTGAGTGCTCCCCTGTTTCCCACGTGCTGCCGGTTCGCCCCCAGTTGCTCCCATTACGCCGCCGAGGCACTGTCCCGCCACGGCTTTTGGCGGGGCCTTTACCTGAGCCTGCGGCGCCTGTTGCGCTGCCATCCTTTCCACCCCGGGGGTTGGGACCCGGTGCCCTAGGAGTTACGAATGGAAAAACGGGCTATGATTGCCCTCGCCTTGAGTATGGTGGTCTTTGCGGTGTTTATGTTTATCGGGGAGCGGTCTCGGGTGGGCCAGGTTCCTCCAACCCAGAAAAGCGAGCAACCAGGGCAAGCCCAGCAACCCCAACCGCCGCTGGCTCCGGCTCCCGCCATTCCGGCGGCTGGGCCGCCTCAGGCCCCGGCTCCGGTCGCGGCCAAGCCGGGTCGGGACGTGGTGGTGGAGACCCCTCTGGTTCGGGCAATATTCACCGATGCGGGCGGCCGCCTGAAAAGCTTCCAGTTAAAAAAATACCGGGAAAATCTGCCCTTTACCCCCATCTACCAGTTCAAAGTGGGGCCGGTCTCTCTCGATTTGGATCGCTACTACAATCCTGAGAATTCCCTGGCCCATCCCAAAGAAATGGTGAACACCGGCCCCGGCCAGAATTACGACCTGGACCTGGGCTGGCAGGGCAGCAGCCTCTCCGGGTCTGGCGGTGGGGGGCCCATATCCTGGGTAGCCTCCCAGCCGGGCCTCACCCTCCAGGATGCGGGTAAGGGCACCCTGCAATTCACCGGCCGCAACAGCTCCGGCCTCACCTTCATCAAGACCTTCACCTTCAAGGCGGACAGCTATGCCTTCGACCTGACGGTGCAGGTGCTGAACCAAACCGGCCAAACCCTGGATGGGCAGTTGGACCTGGACCTCAGGGAGGAGTTTGCCGGGGAGGTGGCCGGCCGCTACCAAACCTTTGGTTTCAACGGTTCCGTCAATAATAGCTGGACAGAGATCAAGAGCGGCGGCCTCAAGGACCCCCGGACCCTTACCGGCAAGATCGACTGGGCCGGGCTGGACGAGGGTTATTTCCTGACTGCCATGGTGCCCCAGACGGCCCCCAAGTCCCTGGTGCTGCTCAAGGAGACCCTTCCGGGACCCATGGTGGCCAGTCTCAGAACCCCGGTGGAGAATCTGGCCACTGGCCGGGAGGCCCAGTTTTCCTATGGTCTTTATATCGGGCCCAAGGATCAGAAGGACCTGGAGACCCTGGGCCTGGATCGGGCTGTCAACTTTGGCTGGTTCAATTTCCTGGGCCAACCCCTACTCTACGCCCTGAATTTTTTTGAGCGCTATTGCGGCAATTACGGCTGGGCCATCGTCATCCTCACCTTTGTGATCCGTATCCTCTTCTTTTACCCCAACCACAAAAGCTACAAGTCCATGAAGGCGATGCAGAAGCTCCAGCCCAAGGTGGCCAAGATCCGGGAGAAATACAAAGACGACAAGGAGGCCATGAACAAGGAGATGATGGGCCTGTACAAGACCTTCAAGGTCAACCCCCTGGCCGGCTGCCTGCCCATGGTGATCCAACTGCCGGTATTCATTGCCCTGTACAGGGTTCTCGGGTCTGCCATCGAACTGCGCCACGCCTCCTTCATACCAACCCTGCCGTTTACCCATGTCGTCTGGCTGGCGGACTTGTCCACTAAGGACCCCCTGCTCATCACCCCCCTGGTCATGGGAGGCACCATGTTCTTGCAGCAGAAGATGACCCCCTCTCCGGGTGACCCTGCCCAGGCCAAGATGATGATGTTTCTCCCGTTGGTTTTCACCTTCATGTTTCTGAACTTCGCCTCCGGCCTGGTGGTCTATTGGCTGGTGAACAACGTGCTTTCCATTATCCAACAGCATTACACCAACAAGTACATCAGCTAGTTTTAGGGGAAGGGTTAATGGAGTTTGAGGAGTTTGAAGGCAAGAGCACCGAAGACGCCATTGAGGCGGCTTGCGCCCATTTTCAGGTATCCTCTGAGCAGTTGGAGATCGAGATCTTATCAGTGGGCTCCCCAGGCCTCTTTGGCCTGGGCGGCCGGAAGGCAAAGGTCCGGGCCGCCCTCCGGGATGAGTCGGAAGAAAACCTGCTGAGCGCGGCCCAGGAGATTCTGGAGAACCTCCTGGAGAAGATGCAGGAGCAGGCCAAGGTCAGCGTGCACCAGGAGGAGGACCGCCTCAGCCTGCGCATCGAGACCGCTGGCGCCGGTCTGCTCATCGGCAAGCAGGGCCAGACCCTGGACGCCTTGCAATATCTGGTCACCAAGATGCTGGCCAAGCGATCCCGCCGCAAGGTGAGGATCTCCATCGACGTGGAGGCCTACCGGGCCCGGCACGACGAGGCCCTGGCGCACCTGGCCCAGAATTACGGAGAGAAGGTGAAAAAGAGCGGCAAGCCCATCACCTTGGATCCCATGAACCCCTATGACCGCCGCATCGTCCATCTGGCCCTTCAGGAGGACAGGGATCTGAAGACTAGCAGCCGGGGGGAAGGGCTGTACAAGAAGGTGGTCATATCCCCCGCCAAAAAGAAGGAAGGCCAGGAGGACGCCCCGGAAAAGACAGTAATGGGTGATGACTAATGGGTGCAGGGTTAAGTTCCTTACCCCGGCCGCATTTACCTCTTACGAAGACATGATCCAGCCTGATCCGGCAGATACCATCGCCGCCATTTCCACTCCCTTAGGTGAGGCGGGCATAGGCATCGTCCGTCTCAGCGGCCCCGGGGCCAGGAAGATCGCCCGGGAGATCTTTCGCCCCCGCCGTCCCCGCCGCCAGTGGCGTTCCCACCAGCTATACCTGGGAGAGATCGTCGGACCCCAGGGAGAAATCATCGATGAAGTGCTGCTCACCTGGATGCGAGCCCCCCACACCTATACCCGGGAAGACGTGGTGGAGATCAACTGCCACTCCGGCTACCGGGTGCTGGAGCGCCTCTTATCCCTGGTCCTTTCCCGCGGGGCCCGTTTGGCCCAGCCCGGCGAGTTCACCCTGCGGGCCTTTCTCTTAGGTAGGCTTGACCTGACCCAGTCGGAAGCAGTCCTGGAGGTAATCCGGGCCCGGAGCGAGGCGGCGCTGCAGGTGGCCGCCGGCCATCTCCAGGGCGGCCTGGGGCGCGGCCTGGCCCGGCTGCGGGAGGACCTGCTGAACCTGCTGGCCCGGGTGGAGGCGGCCCTCGATTTTCCCGAGGAAGCCGAAGAACTGGCCCCGGCGTTCCTGGAGGAGGCCCTGGCGCCCCGGATGGAAACCCTGGAGCGCCTCACCGCCAGCTACCGGCAAGGCCGCCTGTTGCGGGAGGGCCTGCTGGCGGTCATCGTTGGCCGGACCAATGCCGGCAAATCGAGCCTCCTGAACCGCCTGCTTAACCTGGACCGGGCCATTGTCACCGAGATTCCCGGCACTACCCGGGACCTGATCGAGGAGACCATCATCCTGGGATCCATTCCGGTGCGCTTAAGCGACACCGCCGGGCTGGGTCTGGCCCGGGACCGGCTGGAAGAGCTGGGCATGGAGCGCACCCGGGAGCGCCTGGCCCAGGCCGATCTGGTCCTCTATCTCCTGGACGGCAGTCTGCCCCTGGCCGCGGCGGACCGGCAGGCCTTGCGGGAGATGAGCGGCCGCCGGGGCCTGGCGGTGATCAACAAGGCGGACCTGTCCCGGGCGCTTGGCGAAACCGAGGTGCAGGCGGCCACCTCCTTCCCGGTGCTGTCGATTTCCGCCCTCACCGGCCAGGGGATCGAAGCCTTGAAGGAGGCCATCGTAGCCCAGGCCCTGGGAGACGGCCTGCGGCTCAGCGGCGAGATGGTCACCCTGGCCCGGCATCAGCGGCATCTGGAGGGGTGTCTCGGCTGCCTGGCCCGGGTCCGGGAACTGCTGGCGGCTTACCTTTTGCCGCAATCCCCCCGGGCTCTGCCCTGGGAACTCGTGGCCTTGGAGCTCCAAGAGGCCATCCGGGAGCTGGGGGAGATTACCGGCCAGGAGGTGGGAGACGAGGTTCTGGAGCGCATCTTCGGGGAATTCTGCCTAGGGAAATAACCTAATGGACTTGGATCCCGTAGGCCGGGAGTTAGTAGCACAGGTTTGAAACCTGTGCCACCAAGCGCATCCCGCCTTTAGCATTCTTTGATATCACCCCGCGGGCCCGGAGGTCTCAAGACCTCTTTATTCCTCATTTTTCGCTATCTTCGAAAAATGGATTACGGAAATCCCCCCCAAAGCCCCGGGCGCTATCCGGACCATAGCGATTAAATATTGCTATTCCTTAATAAGTTCACGATAATGACAGGATATACGCGGAAAGCCTCAGACTATTTTGGGATCTAGGAAATTGCGCCCATGTGAAAGTTTGGCTTGAGCCTGGCGTACTATTGTGGGATCATAAATTAATGGAAAAATAGCGATGAGCGCTTGACAATAAGTAAATGATGATTAATTTTTTCAGGTGTTGTATGTTGAATTCTAAAGTTTACTTGTAACTATCATACTCCCTGTTAATCATGATGAAACAATCCAGCATCCAAATTGAAGAGGATCATCTTTGCGTAATCTCGGACCTGCATCTAGGTAATCCCGCCTTCTTAAGATCGGACTATTTAAAATCATTTATAATGCACCTGGCAAGAGAACACACTAGCCTTTGTATAAATGGTGACGGTGTTGATTTATTGCAAGGTACAACCAGAAAATTAGTAAAAGATTTACGTTCGGCTGTCAATAGTTTCAAGGACTTCATATCCCAGGGAAGCAAAAAGGTCTACTATGTGCTCGGCAACCATGACACTCATTTGGAGCCATATTTAGCGGAACTAGGCATTTTCTCTTTCACCCCTTTCCTGGAAGTCATTTCCGGGGGACGGCGGATTCATATCGAACACGGGCATGCTTACGACTATCGATATAACCATTTCCCCAAACTTTTCCATAATCTCTCGAAGGTTCTTGGTAAATTACTGATTATTTCGCCGAATCTTTTTCATCTTTTCTTTAAAATTGAATGGTTTTTTCATGTAAGGAAAAATAAAAAAGTAAATGGGTCCAATAGTGTCCTGGTTGATGCCCATGGGAACTTTTCCGCCGCTCGGGCCCTCTTTGCCAGGGGGTTTGATATCGTTATCCTTGCTCATACCCATCTGCACGGCCTGCATGTGATGGAAAATGGTAAGATCTTCGCCAATGCCGGGGCCTGGACCTCCGGCAAACTCCATTATCTGGAAATTAAGCACGGCGCCATCAGCCTAAAGGAATGGTATTGAGAAGGGGTGGATGGGGACTTCCAATTCCCCTCGCTGGCAAGCCTTTGACCGCTACTGGGCAAGTGCCGCCCGAATCCTAGCTGTTTCGGATTGAAGAGGGTTTTTCTTTTCTTTAAGGCTGCGGGTCATCAAAAATCGTAGTTGAACTGCAAGTCGCCGCCGGTGTTGCGCAGGCCCATGGTGGAGTCGGCGCTCAGGTATTTGTTCACCTTGTATTCCAGCCGCATCTGTTCGGTATTGTCCCGGTAGAGGGGATTGGTCTTGTGTTCAAAGGTGACGCTGAGCTGCTTGGTCAGGGGCTTGCTCACCCCCACCGTCTGTTCCCCGCAACGCATGCTGAGGTCGCACACCAGGGGAACATTTTCCCCAAAAATCTCTTTTAGCTTCCTGGCGGTGACCCCGCCCAGAACCCCCAGGGCTTGCGCACCCACGGTGTTGTACTCCTCCCGGCTGAGGGCCGCGGCCGGGCGTCCGTAAACCAGGTAGGAGAGCACATCCGCGGGAGGCAGCCCCGGGTTGCTGGAAAAGTTCAGTTGCGGTTTGTTGGTTGGGCCGGAGACATCCAGCATCAAGGTGACCTCGTCCACCTGGCAGGTGGCGCGGCCCGCCAGGGTCCCGGGCACCCCGGGTTTGCCGGGAAGGCTCACCGTCCCCTCGGCCACCTTGAAGGTATGCCCCTGGATGTCGATGGTGCCTTTTACGGCCTGCAACACCCCAGCCGCCCTCAGCCGTTCCTGTCCCGGGGCCTTGCTGACTCTGAGGGTGCCTGCCAGGTCCACCTGGACATCCTTGTTTTTTACCAGGACCTCTCCCGTGGATTGCAGGGTGAAGTCAACCTGCATATTTCTCCAAAACGCCAGGGCGCGGGCAGCCTGGCCCTCTGGTCCCGGCTTGGATGGTTCCACCAGGCGGATATCGGGATTGGGAGCGATCTGGAAAAAGCTGGTGGCAAAGGTGGCCTGGGGGATCAGGATCTGACCGGTAAGGCGAGGGCTGCCAAAGGGACCGCTAAGGGTCAGGGCGCCGTCGGCCGCCACCTGGGAACCCTCCCGGCGCATGGCCAGAAAGTTGAGCAACACTCCTCGCAATTCCAGGTGACCCGGGGTGAATCCCTGGAGGGTGAGATCCCCGCTGAGGCGCAAGGTGCCACCGCCGCTCTGCAGGAGGACCTCCGGGATGGTGATTTTGCTCCCCTGGAGCCGGGCCGCGCCAGGCAGCAGCCGGTAAGGCAGGCCGGCCTGGCGGAGTTTGATCGACCCTTCTCCCCAGCGCACCTGGCCGGAAATCTGGGGTTGGCGGGGGTTGCCCTGCACCTGGGCCTGGATGTCCAGGGAACCATCGGCGGCCTGCACCTGGGGGCTGATGGCGGTGAGCATTGCCAGGTCGGTCTTTTCCCCCTTCACCGTGAGGGACAGGTTTTGTTCACCCCAAGACCAGCGCCAGGGGCTGAGGGTGAGGCGCAAAGGAATCTGGCCGCTCCAAACCAGCCGGGCTCCCTCGGCCTTTTCCTCCAGGTCGCCGCTCAGATTTAGCAGGTCGGAGTGGTAATCGAAGGTGGTTTGCAAAGATTGAAAGGCGAAGGTCCCCACCTGCCCCGGGCTCCAGGTGACCTTCCCCTGGACCAGGGGCGCTCCGGGCTCCCCGCCGATGGAGGCCTGGCCGTCGATTTTCCCTTCCAAGGGAGGCCCCTTTCTGCTGAGGAGCCTGGCGGGGAAATGCCGCAGGTGCAACAGGCCGGTCAGCCGCGACCCCTGGGCCTTCAGACTGGCGGTAAGCTCCCCGTCGTTGACTTTGAAGGCGGCTTCAGCCATTTGCAGCCCCGGAAAGAGCCGCAACTGTACCGGGCCGGTGTTGGCGATAGCGTATTCGGGGGAGCTGAAGCGAACCTTCTGCAATGCCAGGGAAACGGGGCGGGTCCGCAGGTCGGCGGCGCCCAAAAGTTCCGCCTGGGCCGCTCCGGGGGCGCCGGCGGTGAAGCGGAACCGCCAAAGGTTGGCCTCTCCGCGGGCGGAAAAATCGGCCCGTGAGAAGACCGCCGCCGGGGTGCTCAAGTTGGCGCCCCGGAGTTCCAGTTCTCCCGCGGCGATGGGCCAGCCGGCGCCGCTCGCCTTGAAGGTGAAGGTTTTCAGGGAAAACTCTCCCAGGGTCAGGCTGCTGCCGGAGCCCTGTAGGGATAAATGAGGGTCCTGCAGGGTGCCGCTGAGGGCGCCGGCCAATTCCAGGGGGCCCCCGACTGCCGCCGGCAGGTAAGGCCGGGCAGCCGCGGAGGCCAGGGTCCCCTTGAATTGGCAGGCGATCCGGTCCCCCTCCCGGGAGCCGGAGAGCTGGGCGGCCAGCGGCCCCAGGCGGATAGAGGCCTGGGTCACTGAAAGCCTCGGCTGTTGCCAGGTGAACCTGGCCCGCAAATCCTCCAGGGGCTCGGAGCCCAAACGACCCCGGGCCTCCAGGTCGCCGGCCAGGCTGAGGCCGGCCAGGGCTCGCCCCCCGGTCCAGTGGAAGGCCCCGCTGAACTTGCCGTTAAGGGCAGTCTCACCAGCTTTTTCCAGACCCAGGCGCGCCGGTTGGAAATTTTCCGCCTCGATTTGCAAGTTGCCTGCGAGACTGGAGAGCAACGGTCCGTCCGCGGCCAGGGTCAGCTTGCCGAAATTTCCCCGGACCAGCCCTTTCAGGTTCTGCTCCCGGGCGTTGCCGGCCAGGCTGATTTGCAACTGCTCAACGCTGATCCCGCCATCCCGGAAGGCAGAGAGGTCCAGGGTCCCTTGCAGCCGCGCCGGGGGCCAGGATGGACCGCCCCCTTTGAGGGTCAGCCCGGCGGCGATGGGGGAGAGGTCTTTGAGCCTTTCAGACCACTGCCGGCTGAAGGGCGAAAGCATCCCGGCCCCCAGCCCCCCCAGCTTGGCATCCAGGCCGTAGGACCACTCCCCGGCCTCCTGGTTAAGGTTGGCTTTCAGATCAAAGGAGGCCTGCTGCACCCGGCCGGCGCCGGTCAATTGATACCTGTTGGGGCCCAGGAGGGCCAGGCGGAATTTTCCCTCGATTTCCCATTCCCGGGGCCATCCGGGCTGGAGCAGTCGCAGCAACGCCCCGGAGGCGGGACCCAGCTCAAAGGAGAACAAGCCTTCGTGCCGGGGGCCCAGAACGCCTTCCTTCAGGCTGGCCAGGGACTGGCCCTCGCGCTGGACTTCCATGGAGTCGATGGCCAAGCGGCCCTGGGCGTAGGTGAAGCTCCCCCGCAAGGCGAAGCGGCCCTGGGGAGTGGCGGTGGTCAGGTCGAACCTGCGCACCCGGACCTCCTGCCCGGGCCTCCTGGGGCGAAGTACGGTAAGGCCCAGGTTCAGGTCCAGGTTCTCAAAACGCTGGCTGACGCCGGACCGGATCATCACCACCTGGCCGTGCTCCAGCAGAATCGCAGAAAAATCGAGGGACCGGAAGGGCGGCGGCGGACGTTTCTTCAGGATGGAGGCCAGCTCCCATTTGCCCTCCCGGTCCTGCCGCAGGGTGAGCCGGGGTTGGTGAACAACCAGGCTGCCGATCACCGGCTGCAACCGGAGTAAAGACCACAGGGAGAAGCGCAGCTCCACCTTGGGGGTGTGCAGGATCTCACCTTGGGGGCCGCTAAGGGTCACCCCGGTGAAGGTGAAGCCGGTGAGGGCGTGGCCCTGCACCGCCGCCACCTGGAGTTCGCCGTTGAGGCGGTCCTGGGCCAGGTTCGCCACTTCCCAGCCGCCCCAACGCCAGAAGGCCTGGGACTTGAGGGCCCCCCAGCCGGCCACTCCCAGGAGCAGGATGACCGACAGGGCGATAAGCAAAACCCGTCGCATTCTTATTATTATACCATAGTTATTTGGTCTTGGGTCTCTTCCGGCGGCACTCTGCCGCTAGTCTCCGGCCTCTCCCGAAAACAGAAAACCGGCTTAAAAAGCCTGCCCGATGGAGAAATTGATATGGTAGTTATCCTTGTGTTCCGAGATCGGGTTCAGGGGAATCCCAATATCGATCCCCACCGGGCCGATGGGAGTCATGTAACGCAATCCCACCCCGGCGGCATATTTTAGCTGCCCCAGGTCGAAGTCGGGGATATTAAAGAAGACGTTGCCGAAATCGAGGAAGGCCACCCCCCGGATTTCCTTGTAAAGAGGAATGCGGGCCTCCAGGCTCCCATCCATCAGGGCCTCGCCCCCCAGGGGTTGCCCGGTGAAATTCCGGGGCCCCAGGTAATCGAGGCGATACCCCCGGACGCTATCGTAGCCGCCGGCAAAGAAGCGGTAGAAGATGGGAATCTGCTCGGTGCTCTGGATGGGCTGGATGAAACCGAATCTGAGGCGCCCGGCCAGAACGAAGTTGCTGTCCTCCCACGGGGCGTAGTAGTGGCGGGCCTCCACCACATTGCGGATAAACTCCAGGTTGGATCCCAGGAAATTCGGGGAAAACTCCCCGGCCCAGGACAGCACTCCCCCGTGGTGCGGGTCCGCCAGATTATCCATGGTCTCCCGGCGCAGGCCCAGAAGCAGCATGGAGGACCGGTAGAGCTCTTCGGTGCTCGTCTTGGTGAGGATGGACAGGGTCTCATCAGGGATATCGAAGGGCCGGGCGAACTCCAGGCTGTGGCCCACGTAGCCCCGGATATTATAGGGCAGGTCCCGTTCCAGGCGCTCCTGGGTAAAAAAGGACCTGTCGTTATACCCCGGCAGATAGCGGAGGATATAGCCGCTCTGCAAGACCAGGTTGTTGCGGCTGGCCCAGATTTGGGGATTGGTAAAGGTGCCCACCAGCCGGTCTTCGATGCGGGAGTACTTGGCATCCAGGTCCAGAGTGCGGCCGCCTCCGTCGAGATTGCGGAAGCGCAGGCCCAACCTGGCCCGGAACTGGTCTTCATCGCCATACCCCGCCCCCACCTTGAAGGAGTGCCGCTTCTTTTCCTTGACTACCACCTCCATGGGAATCCGGCGATCCTTTTCCTTGCCGGTCTCCAGGTTGATGCTGACCGTTTGAAACAGGTCCAGGCCGTAAAGCTTCCGCTGGCTATCGTAAATCTTTTTGAAGGAGAAGACATCTCCGGGCTTGAAGGTTAGTTGCCGCCGGATCAGGTAGCCGGGGGTCTCGTCGTTGCCGGTGATGCTGACGTCGCCGAAATAGCCCAGGGTGCCGGCATTTACCGTGACTTCGATCCTGGCGGTATTCTTCTCCGGGTCCAGCAGGACCTTGCCCTCCACCACGGTGTGAGGATAGCCGTGGTCCAGCAGATAGTCCAGGTACAGGCGCTTCAGGGCCTCATAAGTGTCCGCCGAGAAGCGGTCCCCGATCTCCAGGGGCCACTTCTTTTTTAGGGAGGAGAGGTCCGCCGGAGGGGAGGCGGGGGCCACCTCGACCTCCTCCGCAATTACCCGGACGTAGGGGCCTTCGGTGATATGCAGCGTAACCGTCACCTGGCGGTTTTGGCTTTCGATTTCGGGGACGATCTTGGTGTGGTAAAAACCCTGGCTCTGGTAGTAGTCCTTTAAGCGCACCAGATCCCCTTCCAATTCCTCCTCCTTAAAGGCAGGACGCTTCACCCACGGCAAGCGGATCATGGGGGGGCGGGGTATGGTCATTTCGGCCAGGAGCTTTTGCTTGGGGACGATCTCGGCCCCGATGATCTGAAGGGAGTGCAGCACTGGTCCTGGGGGTGCGTCGGCAGGCGGGACCTCGGCTGCCCCGGCGCCCTTCTGGGGCGCCAGGAGCAGGAACAGGCAAATCACGACCAGAAGCGGCGTTCCCAGTCCCGGCCACCGCCTGCCGGGCCCCGGAGTCTGAGCGGGCGCCCTCCCCTGGTTATTTACCATGCCTCGAGGCACCGTTCCGTCTCCGGGGTTGAATCGAGATAGCGGCGGTGGCAGACCCCTGGCGTCGCCGGTGGGAAGCGGGGGGGATCGCCGGCCCCTCATCCCCGCTTGTTTCCCCGGGGTGGGGCCATTTCCGGAAAGAGCGGCCGCGCTCGCGGCGGCCGGGGCAAGTCCGCAGCGGCTGCCGGCCGCGTCAGCAAGTCCGCCGGCAGCAGCCGCACCCAGGGAGAAAGCTTGCTGGGGCGCCGCCGGCCCCACAGGTTCCGCTGCCGGGCCCAGGTCAGGAAGAGCTGGCGGGAGGCCCGGGTGAGGCCCACGTAGAAGAGGCGGCGTTCCTCGTCCGGGTCGGCGGCCAGCCCCCCTGGGGGTTCCCAAGGGATGAGGCCCTCTTCGCAGCCGGCGATGAAGACATAAGGGAACTCCAGCCCCTTGGCGGCGTGCAGACTGAGCAGCTTCACCCGTTCCGCGGCCAAATCGAGGCCGTCCCAATCCGGGCCCACCCCCTCCCGGGGTTGCTGGCAGGGGATGCCGGCCTCCTTAAGGGTGCGCTCCAACTCCGGCCCCAGGGCATGAAGGCGATACAAGACCGCGATGTCCCTGAAGCTAGCCTTACCTCCCTGGTCCTGATACCGCAGGTCCCGGTCTTCCAGGGCCAGATGGCTCATGCCGCCCACCAGGTTTTCGATTTCCCGGGCGATGGCCCGGGCCTCGGCCTGGGGATTGGCCGCCTCTAGCAAGATCAAGGGGCTGGTCCCGGGCTGATTAGTGGTCATGGGCTGCGGGGGCTCAGGGCCGCTGGCCTGAAGCCGTTGCGCCGCCTGCAGGATGGGCTCCGGCAGGCGGTAGGTCTCCTCAAACCGGCATATCTGCGCCTGGGGCCAATCCTCCAGGAACCTGGAAAAATACCTGGGGGAAGCGCCCCGAAAGCCGTAAATCGCCTGGTCCGGATCGCCGATTACCATGATTTCGGCGCCGGGGCCGGCCAGCCACCGAAACATGCGGTACTGCGCTTCATTGAGATCCTGATATTCATCCACCAACAGGTGGCGGAAGCGGCGCCGCAGAGATTCCCGGACTTCCGGCTGCCGCTCCAGGAGCAGGGTGGGGCGGGCAATGAGGTCTTCATAGTCCCATAACCCCGCAGTTTCCAGGGCGGCTTCGTAGGAGCGGTAGGCCGCCAGATAACCGGGTTCCCCTGCCTCCTCCTCTCTCAGGTCCTTTGGATACTTCAGGGCCTGTTTCCAGGAGGTGACCTGCTTTTCCAGAGCGGCCCAGGGGAGCTGGTGGTCCCGGGCCACCTGCCGCAAGAGGTGGCGGCGATGCTCCTCCACCGCGACCTGACGCGGGCTGCCCCCCTGATCCAGCAAGAGTTGGTGCCCCAGGGCATGAAAGGTCTTGATGGTTAGCCCCTCCAACCCTGGAAAATCCGGCAGCAGCCGCGTAAGGCGGTCCGCCATTTCCCCGGCCGCCTGCCGGGTGAAGGTGAGCGCCAGGATCTCCTGGGGCGGCACTCCCCGGCGGGATACCAGGTAGGCCAGGCGGTGGGTGAGGGCCCGGGTTTTGCCGCTGCCGGGGCCGGCGGCCACCACCAGGGCCGGCCCCACATAAGTGACCGCGTGGCGCTGGGCCCGGTTCAGGGAGCCCAGCAAGGCATCATTGAGGAGGGGGTTTTCAATTTTCGGTTTGCAGTTGGCGCTGGGTTCGGCGGTGGCGGCGAGACCTCGATCACCAACCGCCGCGGGCTCCCGGGCCGGTGGGGTGGCCGGGACTGCCGCGGAGAGGCTGAAAAAGGCCCCCTGGCCCTGTAATTGCCGGCGTTCCTCCGGGGTGAACAGGCGAATCTCCCCATACTCTCCGTCGTAGCCCCCGGCAATGTGCACCTGGCCCCGGCGCACCTTATCCACCGCCCGGGCCAGCAGCGGGCCATGCTCTCCCCCTTCCCGGGCCAGGTCCTCCAGGGGCGCCCGGCGCAGGATCGTGAGCTCCGGGCCCAGGGCCGCCAGCAGCCGGAAATAGCGCTGGCGCACCTTAAGGCTGGCGGGGCCCACTTGCAGCACCTGGGCCAGGACCTCAGAGAGAGAGATCAGGGACTCGTAGGGCCTGGCCTCGGGGTGGGAGGCTCCCGGAGGCCGGTCCGCCAGGTCCTCGACCCGGTGCAGCACCCCGAGAGTCAAGGGCTTGCCGCACCCGGGGCAGCAGCCCTGGAGGGCCGCGGCCTCCTCCGGGTTGAGGCGCTGACCGCAATGACGGTGCCCGTCCAGGTGATATTTACCCTCCTCGGGAAAGAATTCCAGGGTGCCGGCAAAACCCTCCCGGGTCCGCAGGGCCCGACTCAGATCCGCGTAGGTGGGAGGCACCGTCAAGAGGTTGGCCTCCCGCCCTAACTTCTGGGGGGAATGGGCGTCGGAGTTGGAAACCAGGGTGAAGCGGTCCAGTGCCCCCACCCGCCAGTTCATCGCCGGGTCGGAGGAGAGACCGGTCTCCAGGGCATAAATATGGGCCAAGCCGTCTTCAAAACACTCTTCCAGGGAATCGAAGCCGCTTTTGCTCCCCAAAACGGAGAACCAGGGGGTCCAGATGTGGGCCGGGATCACCAGGGAACGTGGGTCGATGGCCAGGACCAATTCCAGGAGGTATTTGGCGTCCAGCCCCAGGATGGGGCGGCCATCCGAGGCCACGTTGCCCAGGCGGGCCAGGCGCTCCGATAGCTGTTGGGCTGCTTCCAGGCTGGGGAGCAGCAGCAGTAGATGGACCTTGCGTACCCGCCCTGCCTTTTTATAAATGGCGCTGACTTCGCCGGTGACCACGAAGCGGACCCTGGGGGCCTCCTGCCAGGAGGGGCCCCGGAGTTCCGGCTCGAGAGGCAGGGCCAGCTCCTTCTTCAGGACATAGGTTCCCT
Source organism: uncultured delta proteobacterium (assembly GCA_963697965.1). Classification (GTDB taxonomy): domain Bacteria; phylum Desulfobacterota; class Desulfobaccia; order Desulfobaccales; family 0-14-0-80-60-11; genus JAPLJC01. The sequence continues at coordinate 3,170,122 of OY969108.1, read as the reverse complement.
CCGCCAGCGGCTCCATCCGGGCGGCCATCTCTTTAAGCCACTGCGGATGAGTGCAGTCGCCAGTGCCCACCAGGTGCAGCCCTTTATAGCGGCCCCAGAGGTCCAGATGCTCCAGGTCGGCCAGCCGGCCGGTGGCAATGGAATAGTGGGAGTGGAGGTGCAGGTCGGCGATTGTCTCCATGGGATTTCAACCTTACCATAAATCGGAGGCCGATACCACCGGCCTGCTTGGGCCGGACGTAAGGCCTTCCGAAAATCGGGGCCAGTGTTGTGCTTCTAACCAGTAGGCATTAAATCGAGGGAAAACGTAAGTTCCAGGGGCTAGAAATCCCTGTTTATCTTCTCGATGGGGGCTTTTTGAACTGGCAGGGGGAAGAAAATCCCCCAGGCTCCTTAAGTAGCGGGGACCTTATTGAATCATTAGAAATCTTGGAACCCTAAAGTTTTGCTAGTGGCAAGTTATCGGCTACTGACGCCGGGCCCAAGGTTTGCGGGAGTGGCAACTAAACCCAAGACATCGATTTCTCGGAAGGATTGCCGTCGATGGTTGCAATGATTACCTATGATTAGGACAGCCAAGGGATGAATAATGACTCTTTTGGTAGTAATTGCAGTGATATTGATCTTGCTCGTGGCTCTCGCCGCTATCATTTGGGCGCAGCAGGCACCCTCGGTGACCGGAACCGTCCAACAATACCTCCTCACGCCCCACGGAGAAGTCGATGGGGTGCTGCTGCAAGACGGCACCGTAGTCAGGTTTCCGCCCCATTTGGGTACCGCTCTGGCCGGATTAGCGAAACCTGGCGATGAGGTGGCGGTGGTCGGCTTCCTCGGCCCCACGACCCCCCACGGGCGCGCCATCAAGGCGCTCACCATTACCAATGAGAAAACCGGTCAGTCCGTAGTTGACCACCCCCCCAGCACCCCGCCATTGCCACCCGATATGCGGGGCCTGGCTCACAAACCACTTACCGTGCGGGGCGCGGTTGCACGTTTGTTAGTTAACGACAAAGGAGATGTGGATGGACTCATCCTCGTTGGTGGCGAACAGGTGAAGTTTCCCCCCCCAACGGTCCAGTCGTGGCAAAGATGCTTGAGGAGGGAAAAAAGACGGTGGAGGCCTCCGGTAATGGGACAACGAATACCTTCGGGACAGTCGTTGATGCGATGTCCCTTAGCATGGATGGCCAAGCGGTCCCGGTGTCCGGTCCGGGGCGGCCACGGCCGTGAAGGTTTCCGGTTCCGAATAAATGCTTAAGATACGTTATTCGCTGCCTGTTCGGCGAATGGTACTGATAGGGGTGCCCCTGCTCGCCGTGGTAATCTCTGCCGTTTTGGCTTTCCTCGGCAACCAAAAACGCGCCAATATTGAGGTTGATTTACAACGCCACTTCCAGATGGACAGAAGCTTGGGTGAAGTACTCACCAGGATGGTCAACGCTGAAACCGGCATGCACGGCTATCTTCTGACCCAAGGCGACGAATTCCTGCAACCCTATGCCACCGCGTCACAGGATCTCCCCGCAGCATTGGCACATTTGCGAGCCTTAGCAGAGGCGGAACCTGAACTGAGCCCTCGACTTGAAAAACTGCATAGGCTGGATCAACTGCAACTGCTGATTAACCAGCAAATGTCAGACCTTGCGATTCAGCAACAGTCTAGTGAGATGCCGAAAAAGTTCAACATAGATATTTATAGTCATCTCGCGTATGGCAAACGGCTGATGGATGAAATACGCTCCATTCTGAGTGCCATGCAAACTGAAGAAGGACTTTTGCTGACCAAACGTCTCCAAGAGATTAATGCCATTCGCCAACGTGACTACTTGGCAATTTTTTTCATTCTCTTTCTTGCGCTGGGAACCCGCCTCATCTCATGGCACCTCTTTAATACCGGCGTACTCAGGCGGATCAAGCACCTCGTAGAAAATGTGCGTTCGCTGCGACGCGGCGAACCGTTGCCCTTCCAACCATCCGGCAAGCAAGATGAGCTAGGCGACTTGGAGCAGGAGATTGTGCTTGCCAGTGAGCAGTCTTCGCCGCGCATGGCAAGCAGAGAGCCAACGCAAGGTAATCTCAGCTCGACAAAATAGCCTGAAAACCAAAATCAGCCGCCGGCTGACGAAGAACAAATTATGTCCCTAATTGCCGCCGACCAAAAACAGCCAAGCAGGCAAAGTCTATACGCGCTGGATTGGCTTAATTTCTTTCTTGCTGATGTTCGTGGGGGCGTCGGACCATTTCTGGTCACTTATCTACTAGCCGTTCTCCACTGGAACCCTGCTAAAATTGGGGTAGCCATGTCCGTGATGGGAATTGCCAATCTCCTTGCAGCCACCCCATGTGGGGCATTGGTCGATGCCGTCAAAAAGAAGCGCCTCTTGCTCGTTGCCGGCGCCTTGTTAATGGGCGTTAGCTGCACTTTTATAACGATTTTCCCAAACTTTTACTTTATCAATGCGGCGCAGATCGTCACCGGGGTCGTATCGGCTCTTTTCGCTCCGGCTGTCGCCGCTATCACGTTGGGCCTCGTGGGTCAACAAATGTTGGCAATTCGGATCGGGCGTAACGAAGTCTTCAATCATGCAGGAAATGTTGCTACTGCTCTATTGGCCGGTATAGTCGGATATCTCTTGGGACAACAGTGGATTTTCTACTTGGTTGCGATTATTGGGGTTGCCAGTGCTGTGTCAGTACTTTTCATTAAAAATGATGACATTGATTACCTCCGATCGCGAGGGGGCGCCCTAAAGATAACACCCGACGGGGTGGTTGCTTTGAGTGTAAGAGCTTTGTTCGCTGACCGGAAGATCTTGATCTTTACCGCCGCCGTGACGTTGTTTCATTTCGCTAATGCGGCAATGCTCCCTTTGGCAGGACAATTGCTTACGCGGAATCACGAGAGCTTTGCTTCCCTCAATATGTCGGCATGCATCGTCGCCGCCCAACTGATTATGATTCCCGTGGCTTTCCTATCCGGCAAATATGGAGAAAGCTGGGGCAGAAAGCCGGTTTTTTTAATCGGCTTTGCCATCTTGCCTATCCGAGGCTTTCTCTATATCCTGAGTCAGGCCCCTTTCTACATCGTGGCGGTGCAGTTGCTTGATGGGATCGGAGCAGGGATTTTCGGAGTGTTGTCAGTCGTTGTGATAGCCGATCTCACCCGGGGGACAGGGCGATACAATCTCGTGTTGGGAGCTATGGCCACTGCTATTGGCATTGGGGCCTCACTCAGCGACGTGGTGTCAGGCTATATTGTGAATACTTGGGGCTTCAATACAGGCTTTCTGTTTCTCGCCTTTGTTGCGACTTTGGCTTTGACAATCTTCGGCTTGATGATGCCTGAGACCAAGGGAATTAAACAGAGGGACTTAATCGCATCCACCAAGAAAATCTCAAAATGAATCTGGCTACGTTAATTTTTTTATTGACCTATATTCTGGTTTCCCTGGGGGAGAACAGTCCGCGCAAGCTGGATCGCCCTACCTCTACGTTAATTGGGGCGGTCTTAATGGTAATAACCGGCTCGCTTTCCCGGAGTGAGGCCATTTCCGCCATTGACTTTAGCACCTTGGCAGTCCTTTTCGGACTCATGGTGTTGCTGACGGTGCTCATGCAAAGCGGGCTGCCCGCCTCGTTAGCCTTTAAGGCCTTGCGCCGCTGTCGCCGTCCCCGGAAATTGTTGGCCCTGGTGGTTCTTAGCTCGGGGGTCGGTTCCGCGCTGATGCTGAACGATACCGTATGCCTACTAGGCACTCCTTTATTGCTCCTGGTGACGGCCCAGGCCGGACTGCGGCCCCTCCCCTTTTTGCTGGCTTTGGCCACCAGCGCCAACATCGGCAGCGTCATGACCCTCACCGGCAACCCGCAAAATATTATCATAGGTAATGTCTCCGATTGGACCTGGCCTGCCTTCGCCCTGCGTATGGTTCCCATCGGCTTGCTCGCCCTAGTGGCTAACTGGCTTATATTAATGCTGTTTTATCGTCGCTCCCTGACGTCTACCAGCATGCAATGGCCCTCCTCAGAGTCGGCCATCACGGTCCAGCCCGATCTCGCGGTCAAGAGTGTCTGTGTGTTCGCCGGCCTGATCATCGCCTTCTTGCTGGGCGCCCCCCTGGACGTTTCCTGCATCAGCGCGGCAACGTTGCTGTTGGTTTGGGCGAACCGCCATCCCAGAGACGCCTTGGAAAAAATTGACTGGTCTCTGCTGCTCTTCTTTGCCGGTCTGTTTGTGGTGGTGCAAGGCTTTGTCAAGGCAGAATCCCATCTCCTGGAAAGTTGGATTCATTATCTGGGCACTCAGGTGGAGTTAAGGACCATCTCTCTGTTCAGCGTCGCCTCCCTACTGGGCAGCAACCTTTTCTCCAATGTGCCCTTTGTTATTATAGTCAGCCATTGGGTCAGGCGGATGAGCGATCCCCACTTTGTCTGGCTGCTTTTGGCCCTCACCAGCACCTTTGCGGGAAATCTCACTTTATTCGGAAGCGTAGCCAACGTCATTGTGGCCCAGGGAGCCCAGCAAAACGACGTCAACTTGAGATTTCGCGATTTTTTGCTGGTAGGGATACCAGTAACCCTCGTGACCACCATATTAGGGGTTCTGTTGCTGTGGGCCTTTTGGCGGTGGGGCTGGGTTTGAGGTGTGATTGCCGTAGGCTAAAAGAGCTGATCACCGCTATCTATCAACACACCATTTTCCCTTAATTTTTGGGAGAGCAAAAGGAAACCTCTGCAAGCCTTTAAGGCGGGAAAGCCGCGCCTGGCTTCCTTCCTCATCGGACGCCTGGGAAAGGGGGGATTGTCATTCTGATAATTTTGGCGGCCGCGGGGGCAGTGGATTTACCATTTTGCCAATTGTTCTCTCCGAGAGGAGGCGGCATGGGAAACCTGGGAGCTGGGCCGGCGGTGCCTGGTTGGCGCCCGGCGCCCTCTTTAAAGGGGAATTATATATTTGCATCCCTCAATTATCTTTTGTGGGGGCGGGGTTTTCCCGCCCAGGGCAAACCCACGATTGCCAGAGGCCTGCGCCACTGAGACGCCGCCCCTACGGCCGTGATGGAATCGGGAGTCAAGTATATAATTCCCCTTTAGGGTTATGAGTCCAGAACGACAAGTTAAGAGTGATAAAGAATGAGAAAATCTAGGAAGATGAGGGCGTAACCATTGTGACTAGGTGTGGACCAAAGAATTTAGAGAGGCCGGCAGCAGGATTAGCGGCAAAAATGGCGATCCCGGTAGTTGGCCGGGACATCGGAGCTGAGGGCGCCTGGGTTGTGGAAAAACAACAAAAGTTGTAAAAAAAAAGAAAAAAGCCCCTCCGCAGAGGGGCTTTTGATACCGTACTTTTCCCCCAGGTTACAGAGAAGCTTTGGACTTGGTCTCAGGCCAGGCCGTTTCCGTCTTCTCCTCGAAGTACGGCCGGAAGACGTCCTCGTCCAGGCGGAGCATCAGGCCGCCGCACTGGGCGCAGAGGGCCGTGTGATCATCAAGTCCGGCCACCCGTTGGTCCCGTCCCCCACAATCGACACATTGGTAATCGTAGATCGGCATAATTAATCTCCCCCCCTGTACAGGTTAACATTTTTATTGCAATAATTGTACCTGACTGCCAACATAATTAACTTATTTGTAAAAGGTTAATTTCAAATAACAATTTGTCAACCCCTGGTGATACCAAAAATCGGTCTTAATGTTTTGCCAGGGCGGAAAAGGGTAAATTGTCCTAATCCGTGGGTGACTTTTACCCAAAGTCTCGGAGGGAGAGGTGGTATGACCAATATACCAAGGCCGCGGCGCACCGGATCCTCCGCATCCCGGTACCCTCCTTAAGGCCCGGAGCGCTCATCCCCCTGATTTCCGGACCCCTGGTTTCCTGGTTGGCGGGGGCGGTCGGGGCGGCCGGCGGACTGGGAGCGCGCAAGGCCCCTGGCTTTTTTACTCACCCCTTGGGTGTGGCGGTTTTTTTTCTGGCATCCGGGGTCCATCTGCCCTATATTGCACATAGAACGGCTGATCCGGCCGAATAAGGGGATCTATCCCAATTCACGGGCCGCCCCAGGGCTGACAGGAGACCAGCATGTCTGAACCGTTAGGGTACTTCACCTTTGTGCTCCACTCCCACCTCCCCTATGTCATTGGCCACGGCCACTGGCCCCATGGCATGGATTGGCTCAATGAAGCCGCCGCGGAGTCCTACATCCCGCTGCTTCAGGTCTTCAACCGCCTGGCAGCCGAGGGCCTGACTTCCGGGGTGACCCTGGGAATCACCCCCATTTTGGCGGAGATGCTGGCCGCTCCGACCTTCCAACGGGAGTTCGAGGAATATCTGGAGACGAAGATCCAGGCGGCCGGAGAAGACCTGCGCACCTTTGAGAAGCTGGGCGATCGCCACTTCGCCTCCCTGGCCCGGATGTGGGAAGACCACCATCGGGGATTGCTAAGGGTTTTCAAGGAGGATTTTGGCAAGGACCTCCTGAAGGTCTTTAGGGGGCTCATGGACCAGGGGGTGCTGGAAATTATCACCTCCGCCGCCACCCACGGGTATCTACCCCTGCTGGGCCGGGACACCGCGGTGCAGGCCCAGGTGAAACAGGGAGTGGCCGCTTACCGCCGCCACTTTGGCCGGGAACCCAAGGGCTTCTGGCTGCCGGAATGCGCCTACCGGCCCCGCTACCGCTGGGTCCCCCCCCTGTCCGATCTGGCTACGGAGCCGGTGCTGCGCAAAGGGGTGGAGGAGTTTCTGTCGGAGAATGGCCTCGATTACTTCTTCATCGATTCCCACCTCCTCAAGGGAGGCCGGGCCATCGGGGTCTACAAGGATCGCTTCGAGGCCCTAGAGCGCCTCTGGGAGCGGTTTGCCTCCCAGTACCAGGAACGGCCGGAGGAAGAGGATAAATCCCCCTACCAGGTCTATCTGGTGAGTTCCGCGCCGGAGAGCAAGCGCCCGGTGGCGGCCTTCACCCGGGACCCCAAGACCGGCCTCCAGGTGTGGAGCGGCGAATGGGGCTATCCCGGCGACGGCAATTATTTGGACTTCCACAAGAAACGCTATCCGGGGGGGCTGCGTTACTGGCAGGTAACCAGCGCCAAGGCCGATCTGGCGGACAAACAGCCCTACCACCCGGAGTGGACCACCCCCAGGATTCACGAACAGGCGGAACACTTCGTCTCCATGGTGGTGGGGATCCTGACGGAGTTTCGCGAGCAGCACGGCCGGCCGGGGATGGTGGTGGCCCCCTATGACACCGAACTCATCGGCCATTGGTGGTTCGAGGGGCCGGAGTGGGTCTACCAGGTGCTGAGCCGCTTCCAGACCCACACCCAGGTGGGCCTCAGCCCCGGCAGTGAGCTCCTGAAAAAAGCGGCTCCCCAGCACGTCATCTCCCTGCCGGAGGGCTCCTGGGGAGAAGGGGGCTACCACTGGATCTGGCTCAATGAAATGAACGACTGGACCTGGCGCCATATTTATCCGGCGGAGCAGGAGATGGAAGAGCTGGCCAAGCTTTATGCCGGGGCCTCCGACCCGCGCCTCCTGGACCTCTTGAAGCAGTGTGGCCGCACCCTCCTCCTCCTGGAGTCCTCAGACTGGCAGTTCCTCATCAGCACCTTCAGCGCCCGGGATTATGCCGAACTGCGGCTGGTGACGCACCACGACGACTTCAAGCGCCTGGCCGCCATGGTCCGGCGCTACGCCGCCGAGGGCGACCTGTCCCCGGAGGATTGGAATTTTTTCTCAATCTGCCGAGAGCGGGACGACATCTTCCCGGACCTGGAACCCGGGTGGTGGGCCGGGTTGCAGTACCCGCCGGCCGAGGTCGAATGAGGCGGGAGGGTTTGCAGTAAGCAGTAAGCAGTGAACAGCTCCGTCTCCACTGTGGGCCACGAACGGAAGTTTAACCCGTTTTTTTGAGAAGGTGGCTGGGGGGAGGGCCAGGGAAATTGAGCAGTGAGTAGTAAACAGCGAACAGCGGAGAGAAGTTAAACATTCTCCTGATCCCCGGGGCGGTTTGCCGACCGCCCCTATTTTATTTGAGGAAATGGCCGGAAAGGGGATATAATATAGCAAGCAAGGGGTGTGTAGATGTGCATCTTCTGCGGTGGCCAATGCGGCGGCGTCGGAGATTTTTTTATTTCCATGGGTTTGCCGGTCGCGGCGCTTTACTTTTTTAAGGTCAAACGGGCCTTTTTAAGGATAGCCAATCGCTTTGTCCCCCGGGGCGCCGCGGTCCCGGCACAACCGCTGCAAGCCGATACCTGTAGCTGTTGCGGGGCGCCCGCGGGCGAGTGCCTGGGGCCGGCTGTCCCGGCGGTTGGCTTCCGGGGACCGGCCGCGCCTTCCCTGAAAACCCTGGCGACCCTGAAGCTGGATTATGAGAAAATACCCCCGCACCAGGACAGGGAGCAGGAAGTTGGAGGCTGGCTGTTGTTTCTATGTATTAATCTGACTTTGATTATCCCCTTTTCCTCCATTTACGAAGCCAGTTCCGCCTTAGGAATGTACCTGCCCGGCGCCAGCTCCTTACAGTTATTCATATTCAGACATTCGCCTGCCTACCATCTGGGAGTCATTGCGGCGACGAGCTTTTTGGCTATATTCAGTTTCTATGCCGGGCTCTGCCTGTGGCAGCTAAAACCCAACGCCGTCAAGACCGTTAAGCTTTTCCTGATCAGCCAATTGTTGCTGATGGTGCTTCTCATTACGTTGCGGCCGGTGATGGTTTTTCCTCTGGGAGCGAGTCCGGGAAGTTTTGCTAATACCATTTCCAGACTGATACCCTTTCTCTCGTATTTCGGTGTTTGGTATGCATACCTCAGTTTTTCCAGGAGAGTCCATCTAACCTATCAGATCCTGCCCGCGCCGTCTCCGGCCGGACAACCCGCCTGATCATATGGTTAAGCCCAAAGGAGACTAATGAGTCCCGAAGCTTAACCTTGGGGCCACCTGGCCTTCCCCGCCCGGCCCGTTTATCCTTTGTGGGGGTTTTGCTACAAAAGGGCGGGGTTTGTGGTTTTTTTGCAACTTTTTTGGCAAAACGCCGCGGAGGATTCTCGCGGGGAGTCGGTTTTTTAGGAGATAACTGCCTGAATCCAGGCAACTTGGCCGGGCGCCGCGGCCTTGACCCTCTGGCCGCGGCCCCTCCGGCATGGGGATTGCACCAGTGGAGGCGAGGGGGATTTATGATCTGGCAAAAGACTGTGGCCCAGCCCTTAAGTTTCAGCGGCATCGGCCTGCACTCCGGCAGGCGGGTGGAGGCGACCCTCTACCCGGCGTCCGCCAACCAGGGCGTCTCCTTTGTGCGCGCCGACCTGCCGGGCCGGCCGCAGATTCGGGCCCACTATTCCCGGGTGGTGGACAGCACCCGGGCCACCTCCCTGGGGGAGAACGGGACCACCCTGTCCACGGTGGAGCACCTGCTGGCGGCCCTGGGAGGGATGGGGGTGGACAATGCCCGGGTGGAAGTACACGGTCCGGAGCTGCCAATCATGGACGGCAGCGCCGCCCCCTTTTCCCGGATGATCGCCGAGGCCGGCCTGCGCTCCCTCGCCTGGCCCCGGTCTTTCTTGATGGTGCGGGAAACTGTGGAATTGCGCCAGGGGGACCAATGGATGCGAGTGAGGCCCGGGATGCCCCGCATCACCTACAACATCGACTTTGAGCATCCCCTCATCCGGCGGCAGCGCTATACCGTGCCGCTGCGCCCCGAGAACTTCATGAGCGAAATCGCCCCGGCCCGCACCTTCGGATTTCTCAAGGAGGTCCAATTCCTACAGAAGCGGGGCCTGGCCAGGGGCGGCTCCCTGGATAACGCCGTAGTCCTGGATGAGGGAGGGGTCCTGAACCCCGGGGGCTTCAGGTTTCCGGAAGAGTGCGTGCGCCACAAGATCCTGGACGCCATGGGGGACATGGCCCTCCTGGGCCTGCCCCTCCTGGGCCACCTGGAAGTGGGCAAGGGTAGCCACGAACTGCACCTCAGTTTCCTGCAACTGCTCATGAGCCGGGAGAGCAACTGGCGCCTTTGGATTCCTTCGGGCCGCCATGAGAGACAGCCCCTCTGGGGGCAAACTCCCCTCCAGGAAGAGGCCATGGCTTAAAAGACGGTCTCCGGTTTCCGGTTTTCGGTGGGCAGGCCCCTGGGCCTGCCTTTTTGTTTCTTAGGAGCGAGCCCGGGCAGCCTGGCCCCGGGCTGCTTCGGCGCCGGTAGCAGATATTTTCTCTATCTAAAATTTGTCAGACCCTGATAAGGTTATGGTCATAACAATATCCGTCCATAATGATCTAATTGGGAAACAAGACTGACTGACGAGAATTAGGAAATGGATAAAAATCTTTTCCGATTTGCCCTAGGTTTTGCGATTATTTTTTCCTGCCTGGCATGTGCGGCTCAACGCCCGGTTTTGGCGCCCGATGAGCACCTCCAGGAGATGGCGCCGGATGCCGTGCAGCGCGATATCGATGATTGCATCCGGCAAGCCACCGAGGCTGGACCGGGGGCGCGGGGCCAGCAGCTCGCCGGGCAAACCGCAGGGGGTGCAGTTGTAGGCGCGGCGGCTGGTGCAGTCGCGGGAGCAATCTCCGGAGGTCCTGGACTCGGTGCTGCGGCTGGGGCGGCCGGTGGAGCCACGGCGGGTATTTTGCGCGGACTCTTCAAATCGAGTGATTTGGATGCCGGGCAGCGGCGTTATGTAGAGGACTGTCTCCGTCAGAAAGGGTACAACCCCATTGGCTGGCGATAGAAAAATGACCTGGCGCCAGCCCTGTTGCTAACGTAAATCCTACCGGCCTTTCCTGCTCAGAAGACCAGACGGATGTGGCAATTGGCTTCCCCAGTCTTTGGGGTCAGCGGCTCAATAGGGACAACAGCGCCAGGCGGCCAATAGGTCCCGGGCCAAGGACTCCTTCCCGCTGGCTGCCGCCGGCTGCTGCTCCGGCGCCACCGCCTGGACTGGGCTGCCCCGATAACCCAGCTCCAGCACCAGGTCAACCTCATCGTAGCTGATCTCAATTTCCACGGGGCCTTCGGCCAGTTGTCCTTCTTGAATCAGGGTCAGGGTCTCCTTGATGCTCCCTGAGGCCTGCAGGAGATCTCCGGAGCTCACGCCCCAGTCCTGGCCCCTGGCCCGCAGCCATTGATCCGCCGCCTCCCAGGAATTGGCAGTCCCAGCCACCGAAAGCCTGGCGTTCCGCCGAATGCCCAGGCGAAAAATCAGATTGAGCACGAGGCGGTGATTGTGGCGATGGACAGCATGGAGCCGGTGATCTCGTGCAGCCAGTGGGGCAGATTCGCGAAGTAGGAGCGATAGACCTGGTGGCTCACGGCCAGGATCAGGGACGTCGCGATGATGAAGGTTTTGCGCCTATCCAGGTTCCCGGCAGCCATCAATTGGAGGCCCCCTCCCACCACCAGGCTGCCGGTGAATTCCAGAGTGCTCCCAACACCGCGGGGGAAAGGCCAAAAACACCGCGGCCAGTTTGGGTAAACAGGCCAGGGCGAGAAACCAGGCCCCCATGCCCAGGGCGATATAACGGCTGGTGGCCCCGCCGGCCTTGGAGGCCCCCACCGCGCTGATGGCGGTGCTTATGCCGGTGACCCCACGGGCGCCGCTCACCACAGTACCCAAGCCGTCGGCCAGCACCCCGCCCCGGAATGGAGCGGCGCTCGGGTTTTTGCCAGTCCGCGTCGTTAATACGCTGGCAGGTAGTCACCACCTCGATGGTGCGGAGGCAGGCGGCCAGGCCAGCCACCAGGAAGGGGATCAGGAGGGATGAATCGAAGGCATAGCCAGGTGGGAAAAGCCGGGGAGGGCCACCAGGGGCGCCGCCGCCACCTCCAACCTGGCCTGGGTGAGATGAGACCGGCCAAGACGGCTGCCGCCAGTCCGATGAGCATGGCCCCCAAAAGGGAACCAAAGAGCCGCAGCAGGCCGCGCCCCCAGACGCTGAGGCCCATCATCGTTCCCACCTCAGGGTGCTCACGATCAGGTGCATCCTGAAATCGTGGGTGCAGAGCGTGTCCACCACGCACAGGAACTGCTTGAAGCCGACCAAACCCTCCTCAAAGCCCACGGCGGTGATGATTATGCCGGACACCACCGGGGGAAAGACCCGGCGCAGCCGGTGGAGAAAAAGGGACAGCAGGGCCTCGAAGCCGCCGGCCGCCATGGTCATGCCCGCTACCAGGGGCATGCCTCCGACTTGGGCGGCCGCTATGGATACCTTGAGATAGATGGCGGTCAAGACCGGTGGCGCCAGGAAGCCCGAGCCGACGGGTCCCCGCCACAGCGCCTGGAGCACCACACCCATGCCCATGGCAATCATGGCGAAACTAAGAGTGCTGCGGGCCGCCAGCGGGGAGGCCCCGGCCTCCCGGAGCACTATGACCAGGAGGACCAGGTAAATGGAAACCAAAGAGACTTGCTGCAGGCTCAACAACGCCAGTTTCGGCAGAGAGGGCCATTCATCCGCTGCATAAATCAGATTTTCAGGGCGTTTCCTAGGCTTTGACCCCCGAATTAGATTGCCGCCTATCGATAAGTTAGGTATCTGGAAAAGGTTTTCTATGAAGAAGCAGAGATTTTTTAGGGTTAATCCGGAGCAGACCAGGCACCCCCGTCCTGCCGCCGGGCAGCGCACCCCGCCTTGGGCAATTGGTACCCGACATTCAGGGAAAATTGCGAAATTTATGGTATCATATCGACTCTTAGAGGAGTTGACTTAAGGAATGGCACTTTGGGGGGGATTCTCGGAGCAAAGAGGTCCCCCAAACCGATTTTCGATTGCGGGGCCAAGGCTGGGAATTTATCAATCTTCAACATATAATTATGTTACGAGAGCTAGGTAAAAATACCATTCTATTTTTCTTGGGCCTTCTCGTTGCTCTGGCAATGGTGGAAGTAGTTTTAAGAATTTATAATCCGCTTGGTTTCACCATGAGAGGCAATAAGATTCTATTGCCAGTTAACCGCACTCAAATCATCCATAATTTGCAAGGCGGCAGGCTAGACGAACTGGTAATTAATAAAAAGAATTCCATAGGATTTCGGGGCGAGGGACCCCCCGCGGATTTTAAGGCCTGGTTGACCATCGTCACGGTTGGTGGCAGTACAACGGAATGCTTGGCCATAAACGAGGAGAAAAGTTGGCCTCACCTGGTACAAGAGAAGCTTAAAACCCATTTTTCCAAGTTGTGGTTAAATAATGCCGGGTTGGGAGGACATTCAACCTTTGGACATATCATTTTAATGCAGGATTTTCTCATTAAGATTAAACCTAAATTAGTCTTGTTTTTGGTAGGCATAAATGATTTGGGGCGAAGTGATATCAGTAACTCAGACCGCAATCTCTGGGGTTTCGGCTTCCAAAAATTTGAGACGGCACTGATGGTCGGCGCCAATCACAGCGGAGTCATCTCAACTCTCTTAAATCTGTACCGCTTTTATTTCCCTGCCTATACCAAATTAAGTGAAATCGATGAAATAGACATACGAACCTTAAAGCCCAAGGAAATTGCCGCTGCGAAAGAAGAGGCGATTATTGCAAAAGATCGTCAAAATTATCTCCCGGATTACCGGCTGAGATTGGAAAAACTAATCGACCTGGCGCGGCAAAACCGAATTGATTCGGTGTTGATAACCCAGCCGGCGCTATATGGCAAGGGTGTCGATGATATCACCGGAGTTCGTCTGGATAATATCGATGTTTATGGCGCCACCAATGGCCAAACTGGTTGGAGAGAATTGGAATTATATAATGAGGTTACCCGCCAAGTGGGAAAAGAACGGGATGTACTGGTAATCGATCTCGCCCGGGAACTGCCGAAGAGTTCGCTATACTACTATGATTTGGTGCATTATTCCAATGAGGGGTGTGCAAAGGTCTCCGAAATTATATTCTCCCATTTACTCCCCTATATGGTGAAAAAATATCCGAATTATTATCGAGGCACAGAGCGGGCATCAATATCAGAGCGGAAACCTTGACAAAGAAAAGGCTTATCCAAGGGGCTTGGAAGATGGTATGAATGAAATGGATAGCAGGGCTAATGGTTAATGGCATCTTGTCCGGAAAGAGTCCCTCCGCGGCATGGCCGCCGTGCCGGAAGTCCGCCTTGGCAATCTAGAGAATGGAATAGATGGTAACGGCGGATGCGCTTGGTGGCACAGGTTTTAAACCCGTGCTACTAACTCCCTCCCTACGAGCTGGCTCCGGTTCCTATACACAAATTTCTTGACAAAAATCGGCAATAGAGGAATTAATGATTTAATTCCATTTAGTTATCGATCCGTCCAAAAAATTAGGAGAGCATTAGATATCCTCAACTCTCACGCCTCTATGACTGAATTATCCACCACTTTGGAAGGCGGCGAACTCATTCCCGAGATCATGGATCATTTTCTAAAATAGATAGTTAGTTGTCAATATTAGAACATTGTCAAATAGCACTTAGGTAATATTAATAAAGTGAGTATAAAATGGACCAAATGCCTTTCACAGCCAAACTCTTGATGCTGTCTCCATGGTTACTATATATTCTTATAAATGCAGTCTTTATAGGAATCTCGATACTGCTATTATATATAGTCAAATGGGTCGCACACTATAAAATAAGGAAAAGCCATAACGATGTTATTGCATCTATTTTTAATAAAGCTGGTACTGTTTTTGGAATTATGATAGCCTTTGTAGTGGTCATCCTGTGGCAGGACTATAACAGGGCGGTGGATAGCGCCATAAAGGAAGGAACCGAGGCGCTCGAGTTATATCGAGACCTTAGTCTGTATCCCAACCCAAAACAAGCCAACAGTGCTACCAAATCCATTATTAATTTTGCCAAATTAGTAATTGACGATGAATACCCGGCAATGGCAAATATGAGGATGAGCCCCACAACCGAACAAGCAATGAACAATCTCAGGAATGATATACATAAAATTAACCCGCAAGATCGTCAGGGACAGATTCTTTATGCTAAGATCCTGAATGATCTTGAACATCTATCTAAATTAAGGGATGATCGGTTGTCAGAGACGGAGTTTAGTTTACCAGGTATCGTCTGGGCTGCTTTAATTGTTGGTGCCTTTGTTGCAATTCTGTTTTCAAGTCTACTTGGCGCTGAAAGATTTTGGTTACATGCATTACTAATGTCTATGCTTGCAATAATATTAGCGACTGCTTTTTATTTAATTATAGAGTTAGACTATCCATTTATGGGTGAATTATGTGCCAAACCAACTAGTTATATTAAAATGCTGAAGACACTTGAAATTAAGTAAGCAACGATCCCCTACGATTTTTGATGAACATCACCCTTTCTTGACTAGGTATCAGTGCCGTTGCTCTTAAAAGGGTCCGGCGCACCTTCGGGAAGAGGCACGTCGAAGGCAAAAAGCACCCCTGCGATCATCTCATAAAAGCCGCATAACACCACCAGTTCCACTACTCCCGGCAACCCCAAAGCCGCGGCCAGTTCGTCCTGCACAACCTGGGGTATGGAGCGCCGGTAGAGCACGCATTGGGCGGCGGCGAGCGCGGCTTGCTGCAGGTCTTCGAGTCCGGTGGGCTCCTGGTGAGTGCGAATCGCCTCGATCATCGCGGGAGAGACACCGGCCTTCCTGGCCAGCGGTTCGTGTTTGACCCATTCATAGGCAGCTCCCAATTCTCTCGCCACCCAAAGGATCAGGAGTTCCCGCAAGGCCTCGGGCAAGGCCTCGGACCCGAACCGCAAAAACGTGCCCAAGTCGCTGACCTGCCGCGTGAGCTCCGGATGGTTCAATAGGCTGCGATACATGCCGTCGATACGTCCCCGCTTGGCTATTAGCTGCTGATAGAGCTCCTGCCCTTGGGGATTTAATGAATCGGTGGGATCAGGAAGTTTGGCCATGCAATCGGACTCCTGAAAGCAACGCTGGATTAGTCATTGTCCACCCACTCCTTCTTGGCCTGGTTGTAAGGCGTCACAGGAGTGGTAAAAGCCCGGTCGCAGCGGACGTCCAGGAGATACGGGGCGCCGGCGGCCAGGGCCGCCTGAAAAGCCGGCTCCAGATCAGCCGGAGCCGTTACCGTGGCGGCCCGCAGACCCAGGGAACGGGCAAACCCGGCCCAATCATGGGTAGGCAACTCGGTGAGGCCCGCCGGGCCGGGTCCTTCCCGGCTGGCCCGCAACCAGACATTACCCAGAGCGCTATTGTTGATGACCAGAAAGATCACCGGGATGCCGTAACGAGCGGAGGTCTGGATCTCCATGCCGTGCATCAACATGCAGCCGTCCCCGGTGACCACCACCAGGGGCCGTTCCGGGCGGGCCAGCTTGGCCCCGATGCCGGCCGGAATCGCCCAGCCCATGGGGCCCAGGTTGGTAGCCGAAAGGTAAGTGCGCGGCTCATACGCCTCCCAATAATGGCCGCAAAAAGCCCGGTGGGCCCCCGAGTCCACCAGCAGGACCGTTTCCCGGGGCGCGATCCGGCGCAGGTCGCGCAGCACCCGCGCCGGATGCATGGGCACCGCTTCGCTGTTGGTATTCTCCTCATCGTAATAGCGCGAGCTTGTAGACCTGAGATTTTCCAGCCAGGCGCGGCGCTCCTGGTTAGTGGCGGCCAAGCCGGCCAAACGCGGTGGCTGGGCTTCCAGGAGGTAGCGCAACACCTGCCCGCAATCACCCACCAGAGGCACTTCCGTGTGCCAGGTGCGGCCGATGACCTTGGGGTCCAGGTCCACATGGATCAAAGCCCGCCGCGGTAACATTTTCCGGTCCCAAAATAACGTGTCCCGCTGGCTGAGGCCTGAGCCCAGTACCAGGAGCACCTCTATCTCCCCAGATAAGATGGTCTCAATAGCAGGGCGGTGGCCGGCATAGCCGAAGATTCCCAGAGATAGGCGGTGGTCCTCGGGAAACACCCCCTTGGCCCGCAGGGTGGTGGCCACCGGAATCTCAAATCGTTCCGCGAAAGCCAGAAGATCATGGTGTGCCCCGGATTTCTCCACCCCGGCGCCGGCCAGTGCCACTATCCGGAAAGGGGCTGGCTGCGAATCGCCGGGAAGGAGAATTTGCCACAGCTTTTCCAGGGCTGTCAGGTCAACAAAACGGGGGGAATAAACCGAGGCATCTAGTTTGTCCCAGGGGAGGCGAACCTCCGTGCGTTGAATGTCAAGGGGGAGGCTGATATGCACCGGTCCTTGCGGACTGGCCAGCATTTTCATGAAGGAGGCCCGCAAATGGTAATTGGTCAAATGAGGGTTTTCCACGGCCAAGGACGACCTGGTCAAAGGTTGAAGGAGAGCAACATCATTTAAGGTGACGGGACTGGAATCCTGGAAACCGCCGCGCCCCTCCCAGTCCGACGGCACTTGCCCCGAGACAACCATCACCGATGATTGATCCGTACAGGCCGCGGCAATGGCAGTGACCATATTGGTAATGCCCGGCCCCCCGATGGCGAAGCACGCCCCAAAGCGCCCGCTGGCCCTGGCATAACCATCGGCCATATAGGCGGCGCCACCTTCATGGGCGGCAACAATCGGGGTTATGCCGGCCGTAGCCGACAATGCCGGCAAAAAGGGGTCTATGAGACCTCCCGGCACCAAAAAGACATGGGAAAGACCCTCGATACGGAAGGCTTCCAAGAGATAGGCAGTTGTCTCCATGGCCCAATTATCTTAGGCAAAATTCAAAATGTCACCAATAATTATCAACCTAGCGCCAGAATCAAGTTCTGGTTTGGCCGGTAAAGATAACTTGCCACAAAAGACCTTAAGTGGGGGGAGGAAAATTGCAAATGGTGAAATGGATATTCTTTAGGATGACCGGGGGCCCCCGAAAAAACGTTCCTGGATTATCGGCCGCCATTTCCGGGCCCCTTCCAGGTCCAGGCAGACGGAAATGATTTCTTCCTGCTCGCTTTTTTGCAGCGTGACCCAATCCCAGAGGTCATCCCAGGGTCTGATGATGTCCGCCAGTTCCTGGTAGCTGGCCGGAGCTGGAGGTTGGATGGCGAAGGACCAGCCGCCCTGAAGAGGATAGGTGCGTCCGCCGATCTCCCCCCTGTAAGTTGCGGTATTTATGCCTACCACCGGCAGATAATACTCGAAGGCCCGGGCCAAAGAGGCCATGACCCAATGGCCCCGCAATAAGGGGAAGAAGGAAGGGTTGACAATGAGGTCCACCCCTTGGGCAACGAGTTCTCTCACCCCTTCGGGGCGGCCCCAGAAATCGATGCACACCACCAGCCCGACCTTGCCAAAATCGGTGTCCAGGGCTCGCCAACCCTCCCCGGGACTGACGCCGAAGGCCCGGCGTTCCAGTTTCCCGGGGTTGACCTTGGGTTGGCGGCCCACCAGATTCCCCTGGCGGTCGAACAGAGTGGCGGTGTTATACCGTTTTCCAGAGGCCTCCGCCACCAGGCCGGCAACCACATAGGCGCCCAGGTCGTGGGCGGCTCGCGCCAATTCCGCTTCCCCCCCAAAAGGGAAGTATTCCGGAAAACAAATGAGATCGGCGTTCTGTCCCTGGCAGCGGCTGAGAAGCTTGAGGGCCAGCTCCAGGTTCTCGGGGCTTTCCAGCCGCGCCGCCGGAAGGGGCTGAATCAGTAGGATTTTTACCATGCGGATTACCTGATGGAAAAAGGAACTTTACCCTTCTATCTGATTAAAAGTACAAACTTTTTTCCATTAAATCAATATTAAGTTTTTTTGAGTCAAGCAGGCAAAGGCCCTGGAGTCCGGCAGCATGAACCGGTTATGGCCGCTTGCTTGACTTGCCTAACCGGACTGAGTAAATTTGGCTCATTATCGCGGCGTGGCTTGGAGGCACCGGCGGTCTCAGGCAACTGCCAAGGGTAAGCCCGCACGCAGTCTGGAGATGGAATAATGGTGATGGCGGGAGGCGCTTGGTGGCATAGGTTTTAAACCTGTGCCACCAAGCGCCTCCCGCCTTCAATGGTCGTAGGGTGGGAAATAAAACGCTTCTTTCCGCAGGAGTTTCCCCATGAAAGTCTTCTTTGAGCCGCGTTCGGTGGTCCTGATCGGTGTGACCCGGCAGACAGGTCCCGGCGCCTTCAACAACTTGGAAATGCTGCGGCGCTATGGCTATTCGGGGAAAATTTTTCTGGTCCATCCCCAGGTCCAAGAAATCCTGGGCCAAAAAACCTTTCCCCGGGTAGCCGACCTGCCTGAGCCCCCTGAGTTGGCCGTCATTTCCCTGGGCCGGGATCGGGTCCTGCCGGTTTTCCGGGATTGCCTCAACCGGGGCATTAGACGGTTGGTGGTTATCAGCCAGGGCTTTGCCGACGCCGATCAACGGGGAGGCGTCTTGCAAGAGGAGATGGTGGAGCTGGCTCATAAACACGGGGCGCGGGTCGTGGGCCCCAATACCATGGGCGTGGTCAACGCCTTTTCCGGTTTCAGCTCCGCTTTCATCGATATCCCCCGGGAGCTGGCTCCGCCGCCCCTGACCCTGGTGCTCCAATCCGGGGTCTTCCAGGCGGGCTACCCTAGCTTTACCTGGCGCCTGGGGAAATCCATCGACATCGGCAATGGCTGCGACGTGGACTTTGTCGATCTGCTGGAATTCTTGGAAAATGATCCTCAGACTCAGATTATTATGCTCCACATGGAAGGCCTGAAACGGGGCCGGGAGTTCTTTAAGGTCGCGGCCCGCGTTGCCTCTCAAAAACCCATCCTGGTGTTGAAAACCGGGCGCAGCCTCGCGGGGGCCCAGGCCGCTCTATCCCACACCGGCTCCCTGGTGGGGGAAGACGCCATCTTTGACCTGGCCTTCGCCCAGGCCGGGCTGGTCCGGGTCCGGAACTTGGTGGAACTGCGGGCTGCGGCTAAGGCCTTTCTCCATTTCCGGCCTATGGCCGGGCCGCGCCTGGGCATGGTGACGGCCGCCGGCGCCTTCGGCACCATGGCGGCGGACGCCTGTGCAGACTATGGACTGGAATTGGCGCCCTTCCCGGAACGGATCCGGGGGGAACTGGAAGACCCCCACATCCCCTGGCACCACCTCCGTAACCCGGTGGATATCTGGCCCCTGGGCATGGTGGCCGGCTCCTTTAGCCGGGTGTTCGCCAAAGCCGCTGAGGGCTTGCTCCGGGATGAACAGGTGGATGCCGTGCTGGGCGTCGCCCCGTCCTGGGGTTCGCCGCTGCATGCCGATATCGACATGATGGCCGCGGTGCGGAAAATTCAGGGTGCCAACCCCTGCCAAAAACCCCTGGCCCTGTGCCCTTACGGCGACGATACCTGGCGTGCGAGCCGGGCTCTGGACCAGGAACCCGGGGTCGCCTGCTTTGATACCCTGGACGAGGCTATCCTGGGCCTGGCCGCCACCTGGCGGTGGCGGAGGATGGCTGGAGGGTTGCAGGCAGAGCCGGGGGAATTAGCGGCTCAGGCGGGGAGACCTGCGCCCCCGGCCCTCCCCTCAGAGCTCCCGCCCTATCCCCGCCGCCAGGTTGTGGTGGGTGGCCTGGAAGCGGACCGTAAGAGGGCCCCCGGCCGCCGCCCCCCTCTTTCAACATCTTCCTCCCCAATCCTGGTGGGGGAGGAGTCTTTGACGTTGTTGGGGCGCTATGGCATTCCCCTGGTCCCCGGGCGCCTGGCGCAGAAGGAGGAAGAGGCCCTGGACGCGGCCCGGGAATTCGGCTTCCCGGTAGTCCTGAAAATCATTTCGCCCCAGTGGCTGCACAAATCCGACTTGGGAGGAGTGCGCCTCCACCTTGGCAGTGAGGCCGCAGTGAGCCTGGCGTTTCAGGAAATGCTGGCTCTGTTTGCCCAGCGGACCCCCAAGGCAGAATTGCAGGGCGTCCTGGTGCAAAAGCAGGTTAAGGGAACCGAACTTCTTTTCGGGATCAAGTTGGACCCCCAATTCGGGCCGGTGTTGGTGGCGGGCATGGGCGGCATTTATACGGAAATTTTCCAGGACGTGGCCCGGGCCTTTGCCCCGGTCAACCGGAGAATGGCCGCGGCCATGCTGCAATCTTTGAGGATTTACCCCATCCTGCGCGGGGTGCGGGGGCAGGCTGGCGTCGCCCTCTCCGGCCTCGAGGACATTATCCTCTCCCTGTCCAGGCTTTCCCTGGACTACCCGGAAATAGAGGAGATGGACCTCAACCCCGTGGTGGCGGACGCGCAAGGGTGCTGGTGCGTGGACTGCCGGGTGGTGGTCAGAGAAAAGAAGTGATTTTCGGGAAGATATAAGGCCGGAAAGAGGCGAAGTGGAAACCCGGGTGGAATTGGTACGACGCCCATCTCTGGGATTTCTGACTCGTGCGCCGGCAGTGACTTTAATGTTGACAACCCTTCCAAAGGGGGCTTATGATCGAACCAGGCGTAGTTAGGAATGGCTGTTTCGTGCTTGAGTTCGGCCGGCTGCGATTTTCCGTATCGCTATTTCAGGGAAGGAGGCCACATCAATGTTAGTTAAAAGAATTAGTAAGTCTTTCATTGCGTGTCTGACAACCGCGATATTTCTGATGGGAACCATGGGTGCTGTTGCCAGTGCAGCCGACCAGAAAGAAAAAGGAAAAATTCCGGCTGGACCGATCAAGATTGGTTTTGCGGTTCCCATGTCAGGAGTTGCGGCTACACTTTCTCCTAATGCCGGAGTAAACGCTGAGTTAGCCGCCGAATATATGAACAAGTATGAAGGCGGGATACTGGGCAGGCCTGTACAAGCTATTATATATGATACAAAAGCAAATGCCAAAACAACAGTTGAGCTATTTGGAAAATTGATTGAGAATGACAAGGTTGAGGCTATTTTAGGATGCCTTTCCTCCACCACCGGAATGGCTGTTGCCCCCAAGGTGGAGGACCAGTGGAAAATTCCGACCCTGCTCCTGGAAGCAACTACCATGGCAATGTTTACTACGGTGGATCCGAAACCGAAATACGTATACAGAATAGGGCCGGATGATGTAATGCAGTCTATCGCCCATGTGCTTGCTGTGCTGAAGGAAAAACCCGATGTCAAGACGATAGCTATCGGAGCTCCCGATTATGAATGGGGACACGACGTTGTGACCCGATTCAAGCAGATAATGCTGAAATTCAAACCCGACGTAAAATTCACTTACGAGTTTTTCCACCCCTTTGGAACAGCAGGTCCTAACTTTGCTCCTTATATCACCCATATCATGCAGGAAAAACCGGATGTCTATGTGGGATACTCCTGGGGATCGGATGGAGTGGCCTGGCATAATCAAGCCGAGGCCATGGGGTTGTATAAGAGCGTGCCTCTGGTATTTGATGTCTTTAGCGGAACCGCCAAAGGAGAAATGGCGAGGGAAGGCGCCTTGGCTGAGACCAGGGCGGGCGATGGTACGTTCCCCCCTTATGCGTTGGGCTATCCGGATAGCAAGTTCACCCCCATGATTTTGGAGAAAACTGGTGTCCTACCAACTTATGGAATGGACATCCATATGCTCACCGGTCTGCTTTACCTGAAAAAAGCCTACGAGAAGGCTTATGATTTGACTGGTCAATATCCTTCTCCGGAGACAGTGGCAAAACTTTTGGATGGATTATCGATTATCGGTCCGGATGGGGTAGCATCCATGCTTAATCACCAGTCGACCGCTCCCGGCATGGCTGTCGGCAAACTTCACCAGGAGAATGGCCACTGGGTAATGAAGGATATGATGTTTGTCCCTGATAATCTAAGAATTGTACCGCCCTGGATGACTGTTCCACAGTTCATCGAGGCGTTGGGTAAACTGAACCAATAACTTACGCAGGCGATAATTGTCTGTGCCTGGGCATTAGCCCGGACCGCCAGATACCACCGGCAAAGCCGGAGGCCTGATCCTGATATGTGGGCCTGTTGCCTTTGCGCCCAACCTGCCGCGTGCGGGGCCGTCAGACCTTTCCAGTCCTGGGGAGGCGATGACCTGTTGCTTCCAAGGACGGCCCCCGGACATCGCCTGGATCGCCCGAGCCCATCCCTGACCCTGTGATCACATAAGAATGCTAAGCAATAGCCTCTCATACATCTTTAATGCCTTACCAATAGTCTCCTACATTATCATTCTATCGTTTTCCCTGAATTTCCTGCTGTATATCTCCGGTCGAGTGTCGCTCACTTTCGCGGGAATATATTTGCTGGGAGCATATTTAACAGTCTCTCTGGGCACTTTGTTGTCAGGCAACAGTTTCTCTCTCTTCCTTTTCCTGGCGATCTTGATTGTCGTAAGCCTGCTGGGAGCAGCATTATCAATAATCATATATGAAATATTTGAACGCTTCTTGAAGACCGACGCGCACCGGATGATAGCTACGTGCTCGTTACTCTTGGTTTTTAGCGGTGTAATCAAACTTATCTGGGGAACTACCTCGGTAACCTTCTCAGCTCCTTTCTTGAAGCTGGGGATGACAGAAGTATTTGGAAATATCGTCCCCAACTATTACTTTTTCATGTTTGGGGTTGCCCTAGTGCTGATGCTGGCGCTGGCCTATTTTTTATATGAGACCTCCTGGGGCTTAAGATTCCGGGCAACTTCGTTAGATGGCGACCGGATCATGGCTCAATCCTGCGGTGTTAACCAGAACCTGGTTACCATCATAACCTTCGGGATATCCGGGATGTTAGCGAGTCTGGCTGGAGGATTGTACGCTCCCATAGCGGGCGCTTCTTACGGAATCGAGTCCAACGCCCTTCTCCTGGCAGTACTGACGATAATCATAGGTGGAGTTGGCAGCATTCAGGGAGCGGTCTTGACAGCGTTCATCATAGGGATAGCTGGAGGGGTTACGGCTATTCAAATACCCTTGCTCGAACTGGCTATCCCCTTCATCATCGCTTGCGCCACCCTGATGCTCAGGCCCTATGGCATATGGGGTAAAGAATTCAAACACTGAACCCTTTAGATGAAACCAACCAGATGAACGCTGAAGTCGATAAGAAGATTCCCTCACGGGGCAATAGCGCCTTAATTACCATACTGATATTGGCAGTAGTAGCCATGGTAATCCCTTTTTTGGTCAGCGGCTATCAACGAACTTTGATACAAAAAGGCCTGCTATGGATCCCGGCAACCTTTGGAGTCTATATTCTGTATAACTTGCTGCGCCAGGTTCACTTCGCCCAGTCTATTTTTATCGGCCTGGGCAGCTATGTTACGGCCTTTCTCGCCGGCAGATACTATGTTACCAATGAACTCCTGATAGTCCTCCCGGCAGGCTTGCTCCTCAGCATGGTGGTCGCCTATGTATTGGGAATATTCCTCATGAAAAGAACGGGCTTTTACTTTGCAGTGATGGGCATCGCCGTGACCATGGTCTTTTGGTCCCTCATTTACAAGGCCAGAGAAATAACTGGTGGCAGTGATGGTATTTCAGGCATAAAAACTCCGAGTCTTTGTACCATTCAGTTGAACGACTTGGGTCTCTATTATGTTTGCCTGATAGTCTCCGTGGCTATGATTGTGCTAATGCTACGCATCCTTCATTCGGGCTTTTCCCTCCAGCTGCGAGCCATTGCCGGAGACCTGGAAAAGGCGGAATCAATAGGCATTCCAGTGAAGAGCATGCAGCGAATAGCCTTCGTCATCGCCGGAGCAAGTGCCGGAGTCACTGGAGTGCTTCTCGCGTTCTCCTACAACTACGTGGACCCATCGACTTTCGGTTGGGAGTATGGAGCCGACTTCGTTCAATCCGCCATCATTGGAGGGGTCAATTCCTTTGCTGGTCCCATCGTCGGCACCTTTGGCTTCATCAATTTGGAATTCTGGATATCTACGTGGTTCGCAAACCTTTGGGAGATTATCATCGGGCTGACGATAGCCATCATCGTGGTGACCGTCGGGGAAGAAGGGATCACTGGCATAACCATAGCCCTCTTCAACAGAATCAAGGGCAAATTGAGAAACCCACCGGAAAGCACCTAAAAGAATGTTCAATAAGGCACAGGAGCCGCCTTTATTAACGGCGAACAAGCTGAGGAAATTCTACGGAGAAATAACATCCGTTAATGACATTTCTCTGGAGATTGCCCAAGGTCAAGTACTCATGCTGGTTGGCGCCAACGGAGCCGGCAAGACCACTTTGTTGAACCTGCTTACGGGGCTGGTAATGCCAGACCGGGGAGAGATCAGGCTCTCGGGCAGGAAGATCACCGGGCTGCCACCCGATCAAAGGGCTAAGAGAGGAATAGTGAAGACTTTTCAGCTGGAGCATATATTTGAAGGAATGACGGTTTTCGATAACATAAGGACTACTTGCTTATCAGCCGCAGGAAAGCATTACTCCATGTTCAAGAACCTCGACGATGAAAAGGAAATCAATGAGAGAACTGAGGAAGTATTGTCGCTCTTTGATCTGGCAGACGTAAAGTACCATTTTGTTAGGAACTTGGGACACGGATATAAGAAAGTCATTGACATAGCGATGTGTTTTGCAATGAAGCCTAAGATATTGTTAGTCGACGAACCTACAAGTGGATTGAGCGAAGAAGAAAAATACCTTATCATGAATCTCTTAATGAATCAGATAAAAGCAAATAATCTCGCAGCGATAATCGTTGAACATGATCTTCATCTCGTCAAGGATCTATCAAAAGAAACCATAGTAATGTACGAGGGGGAGTTCATAGCCAGAGGAACCCCGGAAGACGTATTCAGCCAGGAAAAGGTCGTGGAAATTCTTGTTGGGAAGGGATTCTAATTGCTTGAAATAGATAACTTAACAGTTTTCTATGGTACTGAAAAAGCTGTTAATAAAGTGTCTTTGAAGGTTTCGGGTGAAACAATTTGCCTTTGCGGCCGCAACGGGGCTGGCAAATCCACCGTGCTTAGAGCAGTTGCAGGGCTGGTCGAGGTAGATTCCGGTCAGATATTGTTGGATGGTCAGGATATATTGACCATACCCCTTTACAAACGGCTGGAGTCCGGTATTGGTTATGTTCCGGAGGATAGGAAGCTCTTCAAGGAGATGACGGTTAAGGAGAATATCGAAGTAGCCAGAATCGGTGTAAACCCCTCCAAAAGGAGGGAGATGGATATTGATGAACTATTGCCGGAACTGGCTTCCCTCTATAAAAGGAAGAGCAAATTCTTAAGTGGAGGGCAACAGAAACTAGTCAGTATTGCCAGGGCTATCGTTACCTCTCCCAGTGTCTTGTTATTTGATGAATTATTGGAAGGACTCGCACGGTCAATGATGATTAAGATTGCCGAGATCGTGAATAAACTAAAGGCAGAGGGAAAAGACATTCTTTGCGCTGAGTCGAGCCTGGATAAGGCTAGTCTCTATGCAGACAGCATTATCTGGTTGGAAAAGGGTCAAATCGTCGCAACAGGAACCGTTGGCGAAATCAAGAGACAAATGGCGGACGCCATTAGAGGAAAATAAAATAATTGAGTTCTAGAATCCCGCAGCCTTGATTTAGCTTCGTATTCCGGCTCAGACTTACGAGGCCTTGATGGGCAGCCCCGATCCCGGGGGCTCAATCCCTGCGACCGGGGCCCAAGTTGTGGCAGTGGTTCGAAACGATAACCTGAAGTCGATTATTTCTTTTCCCCGGGTTTCACTTCATGCCTTGCCATCATTTCTTGGCGCCACTCCTTGATCACCATCAGATAATTTCCTTGCTGCACCGTGGTCAGACAGGCAAGCTTCTCGTCCCGCTCATTTTTGAAGGAAGCAAACAGCTTATCCTGGCCGGAAGTGACTTCGTTCACCAGTCCCTTGATTTTCGCCTCATCCGGCTTGGAGGCCTTTAGCGCAGCCTCCAAATCGGCATCAGCTTTCCTCATGCCGGCAATGATCTCCTTGCGCTCCGCCGCAAACTTTTCTCCCACCGCTGCCATTCCCTTCTCCTGGTCGGGAGATAATTGCAACTCTTTGGCCATTTTGGCTTTGAATTCTTTGTAGTAGGCCCCATACTCGGCCTGGTTTTGACCCAGGGCGGGGACCACCAGCAGGGCGATCACGACTGCCGCGAGCGCCGCCAACTTGAAATTGAACTTAACTTGCATTTTGTCCTCCCTTTGCAAGAGATTTAACCTGGATAATATGATAGTATTCAGCCGAAAACGAGTTATTCATATATCCAGAAAGATTAAAGACGCGCTGATTCCGGTCTCCATGTTGGCATTTACCTCCAGGTCGGCACGCCAAGTCGGCGCTGAACCGGACACTGGGTTAGGGATCATGGGCGTTGAGCGCCGCCACCGCCGCCGGACCTGGGGGAGCCGCCACCGCCGGATCTGGGAGCACCGCCGCCCCCGCTCCCCCCAACAGCGGGCCTGGAGCCGCCCCCGCCGCGGGGCTGGAAGTGTTGCTCATGCCCGCCCTCCTGGGCTCCATAATGATGGTATTGATGATACGGATTTACATAGGGCGTGGAATAATAGTTGTAGTAACTATAAGGTTCATGGAAAAAATAAGGTTGCGCCGGATAATAAGGATAATCGTAATAATACCCCTGATCGGAAAATGGATAGCCGCCCTCGCCGCCGTAGTATCCTCCCCCGACACAACCTGCCAGAATAAGGGCCAGCCCCAGCGATAAGCAGAATTTTATCTTCATAGCGAGTCTCCCTGACGATTCTTACGAAACGCTCCCTCAAGGCAGGAGGGGACGTGAACCCCAGGCCTTATCCGAAATTATGCGGCAACCGTGGCAACCGGAGTTCAAAAATGGTTTTGGCGGCCTCCCTCCCCTGGTTTGAACCTGGAAGCTGACCCACCCGCGCCAGAGACTTTTGTTAAGCATAATTTTGGCGTAAGTCAAGGTTTGCGGCAGCCTGCTAAAGGCTGGCGGCGGTGTAATACCCCTGGCTTTCCCGCACCTGAATGGGCGCGCCAAACATGGCGGACAGGTTGCCGGAGGTCAGCACCGTTTTTTTGGGCCCGTCCAGCAATACCCGCCCGTGCCGGATCAGGATAATCCGGTCGATTTCCGGGAAGATCTCTTCAACATTATGGGTAGCTAAAATGATGGTTTTCCCGTTTCGGGCGATTTTGCGGAGGGCGCTCAGGAAACGGTACCGGGCCAGGAGGTCCAGCCCCGCGGTGGGTTCATCCAGCATCAGGGCGCGGGGATCGGAAACCAGGGCCCGGGCGATCAGGGTCCGCCGGGCTTCGCCGGTGGACATCTCCTCGATAAACTTGTCGGCCAGATGGCCGGCCTCTATCATGGCCAGGGCCTTCAGGGCCCGATCCCGCATCGGCTGGGTTATCCGGTGGTGATCGAAAAGTCCGTAGCTGGCAAAAAAACCTGACAAAACGGCATCCAGGCCCCGCGTCCGCCCCGGCAGCGTCCCCCTGAGGAAGGCAAGGTGCAGGTCGGTGGAGACAATGCCCAGAATGGCTCGTAATTCGAAGACGTTCCAGAGGGTTTGCCCAAAGATGGAGAGCGGTGCGGTGGCGCCGGCGTGGGCCAGGGGATATTCCTGGTAGGTAATCAGCCTGATAAGTGCGGATTTTCCAGCGCCGTTGGGGCCCAGGATGGCGGTATGTTCCCCTTCCATCACCTTCAAGGTCAGGCTATCCAGGAGGCGCTTGCCATTTTTGATGATGGTGGCATCCTGAATCTGCAGCAGGGGCAAAGGGTGCGGCCGGGGAGGCCGGGGCTTGCCGCAGTCAAATTTTTTTGATTTTGGGGTGGTCATGCCCGTCCAGGGTAAGGTGGATCCAGTGTCTTCGGCTTCTCCCTAAATTTAACATATTCGCCGGCGCGCCGCCATACGCCCACCCCCACGGGACCCTTCCCAGGGGGGGAGTCAACCGGGACCAGGTGGCAGACTTGAGGCCGCGGCCGGAAAATGGTTTGGGAACCCCTTTGTCCTAGGGATTGACAAAGAAGCATTAAAGCCGTCACTTCTTCATAAGGCGGTCCGTCAGTTGCTCCACCAGAAAGAGCAGGGATTCCAGATCCAGGAAGTCACTAACAGTCGAGTCGAACAGGAAGTGAGCCTGGGCCGGGAAGCCTTCTGCCGGCTCGGCGTCCCAAAAGAGGAGGAGCACCGGCACCCGGGGCAGAGGCTGGAAGACCGCTTGGAAATCTGCATTCTCAGAAGCTTGGATCGGCGCCGCGGCCAAAGCGGCGGTCTGGCGCCGCAGTTGGTCAATCTGTCCGGTAAAATGTTCTGCCAGTTCCTTCTCCAGGCGGGCCAGGGTCTTGGCCTTGGAGACCGAGTTGGGCAGGCTTTGGAAGGTGATCCAGGTCCCCGCTGGCGCCGACTTCCCGCAGGAGGCGATAAAGTTGTAAAGCAAGATGGCATCCCAGGGATTCGGAGCAGCCCCGGCCGGGTAACGCACCTCGTCTTTGAATACCAGGAGAGGTTGACCGAAGAAGGAAAAGGTGAGGTAAGGCCGGCCGTTCTCCTCACCGTAAACGGCCCCCAACCCGGCGGCCAGGTCACGGAAATTGAGAGGGGCCATTTTTAGATGCATAACCTCCAGGGAAATGGCCAATGATTCCCGGCGGCGTCCCTGGCCCTTCTCCTGCTGGCTGGCGATGGCTCCGGCAAGCCCTTGTGCGGCTGGCGGCAGATGGGGACAGCCGCCCAGGTCTAATCCTTCCTTAATTACCTGGGTGGCAAAGGCCATGCAGGTAGGCAGCCCGCAATCACCGCAGTTGGTGCGGGGAAGAGCCTTTAACAAGTCCAAAACGGTGTGCGCCATAGCGGATAACCCATTAAACAGCGAGGAGAATTCGGACTACCGCCCTCCTATCAGACTGAATAACAAGATCCCCAAGACGATTAGGGTCACCATGACGTAGAGGCGGTCCCGTTGCAAGGCGAAGGCCACAACGCTGAAAGCGACCCGCACCACCGGGGTGGCAATCAGAAGCAGCAGGCCGAATTGGATTATTCCCCGCCCCTTGAACGCCATGGCGTCCCGGATAATTCCCGTTATATGGCGTAAGTCGCTTGGCTCTCCGAGAAAAACCCGGTAAAGGGGTTTATTGTAAGCAAAATGATGCAGATAAATGACTCCCCCCAGCAATACCACAAGGGCGGAGATAATCACCCCAGTCCTGAGTATCACCCCGATGATTATGTCCATCTGCTGATCGGTCCAGGCCTTGGGATAACGCATCCTAGAACCTCCCGGTCAAGCCGTTATAAATCATCTCCACACCCAAAAACAGGATGACTGCGGCGAAGGTTAGACGCAGCCAGCGGGTGTGGATTCCTATCAGGAGGCGGGCTCCCAGTAAGGAACCGATGCATACTCCCAGCGCCACCGGCATTGTCAGTCCCGGATCGATATAGCCCCGGTTGAGGTAGATTCCGGCACTGGCCGCTGCCGTTACCCCTATCATGAAATTGCTGGTTGTAGTGGAAACCTTAAAAGGAACGTGCATGGCCTGATCCATAGCCAAAACTTTGACTGCGCCCGATCCGATCCCCAGCAGTCCGGAAAGGGAGCCTGCCAGAAACATCAAACTAAACCCGGTGGGGACGGCTTGCACATGATAGCTTAGCGGAGCTTGAGGGCCAGGATAGGAGGCGTCCATATGCAGACGGGTGGCCAGCGGATCAGGCTTCCCATCGGCAGACCTGGCTGGCGGGGGGTGAGTCGATAAATATGCGGAATAGAGGAGAACTACGCCAAAAATCACGGCAATATAGGACGGGGCAATTATGGCCGCCAGGGCCGCCCCGAATAACGCCCCCATAGTCGTGGCCATCTCCAGAAACATGCCGATCCGAATATTGGAAAATCCTTCTCTCACATAAGCGGCCGCGGCCCCCGACGAGGTGGCAATCACTGACACCAGCGAGGCGCCGATGGCATAGCGGATATCTATGCCGAAACCTAAAGTCAGGAGGGGTATGATTACCACCCCGCCACCCAATCCCGTCAAAGACCCCAGGAATCCTGCCACCAGGGACGCGCAGAAGATGGTACCTGCAAGTTCGCCAATATTCATGATCGACGTGGGAAGAACTGGAAATGATATTAATTTGTCAGTGGACCCCTCACTGAGGTGAGACTACCGATAAGTTCATGGGCCTTTCAATCGAACCGCTCTCCGGGCAGCCGCCACTTCCATAAAAATCTGCACCTCGACAGCCTTTGTCAAGGCAATCTCCTGGCAGATTTGTAACCTCTAATTCTGGACGCCGGCGGTGTCCGTATTAATAATTGCGCAAAGGCGGAAAGGTGAGGATCGAATTTTGAGAAGGGATAAATTCTTATCAGCAAGTTCAGATACTGATCCAATAGCAGGCTGGTAGCACCGGCGGCCCCTAGTCGCCCTTCACTCCCATCTTCGAAAACCCAACCTGGTCAAGACTTCCGGGTCGAGTGGTTCTTGCAAATGCTTCGCTACCAAGACGGCCAAAGGGAAAGGGTAGAGGTCCAGGGAAAAGGCCTTTTTCTCATTACCGGTTTTACCCTTAATCATAACCTGGATGCCGTTGCCATCCACTACTACCGTTGCGGTCAAGCCCCTGTAGTCTGGCGGTCGGATCTTCACCTGGGCAAGCATCGGGACAATGGTGCCGGCAAGGGCTTCGACATAGGGCCAGCGCTGGAAGTCGCTTGGGTCGAACTCCGTTAATTTCAACATAGCTTACCTCTTTTGGGCTTCATTATATTTTACCCGCGTAATTATTTTCCCGCCATGGGGCTGTCGGCACTCCACCAGCCGCCACCCAGGGAGACGAATAACGCGGCGGTATCCTGCAAACGCTGTGCCTGGGCCCCGATGTAGCCGAGCCTGGCCTGCTGGTATTGGTTGTCCGCGGTGAGCATCTGCAAATAGTTGACCAGCCCGGCCTGATAATTCGACTGCGTCAATTGCAACGCCTGCCTGGCGGCGTTTAGAGCGGCGGCTTGGGCCTGCAGGGCTTCGGCATCGTGTTGCACCGCGCGCAGGGTATCGGCTACCTGCTGGAAGGCGCTGACCACCACCTGTCGATAATCGGTTTGGGAGGCCTGATAGGCTGCGATGGCGGCCTTCCTCTGAAACCATAAGGTCCCGCCGCGCAAGAGTGGTTGGGCCAGGGCTGCGCCCGCACTCCAAAAATTGCCGCCGGTGGCCATGAGAGTGGAGATATCATTACTCGATTGGCCATAGCCGGCGCTCAGGGTGAAGCTGGGGAACATGGCCGCGGTGGCCACGCCGACATTGGCGCTGGCAGTGTGCATTTGAGCTTCGGCGGCCAGGATATCCGGGCGCCGGCGCACCAGTTCGGAAGGCAGGGTCACGGGCAGTTCCCCGGGCAGGGTGATTTCTGCCAGATCGACCCGGGGGGGCTGCCACTCCGCCGGGGTGCGTCCCACCAGGGCGGCCAGCAGATGCTGAGTCCTATCGAGGTTCTGCTTGATGGGCGGCAGGGTCGCTTCGGTGGCGGCGAGCTGCGATTGCACGCTAACCACGTTGGCATACGGCGCCGTCCCCGCCTGGAACTGGGTTTCGGTGATGCGCACTTGTTCTTTTTGAAAAACAATGAGCCGTTCCGTGGCGTCGATGGAGGCCAGGTAGCCTGCCTGGGCGATGGCGGCGTTGGCGACGTTCCCCAACAGGGTTAGATAGGTGGCCTGGGCAGTGTATGCCTGATAATCGGCTTGAGCCGCCAGGGCCTCCACGGTTCGCCGCGTGCCGCCGAAGACGTCCAGCAGGTAGCTAACAGAGACCGAGCTGGTGTAGAGATTGAAGATGCTGCCTTTGGCGGTACTGCCGAATTGGGCGGGGTTAAACCTCTCCCGGCTGTAGGAGAAGTTGCCGGAGGCTTGGGGGAAAAAGGTGCCGTAGCCGGCCCGCAGGTTCTCCTGGCTTTGCTGCAGCCGGGCCTGGGCCGATTGCAGGTTGGGATTTTGGGCCACTGCTTCCTTGATCACCTGGTCTAGCTTGGGGGATTGGAACAGGCGCCACCAATCCTGGGCGATTTGGGCGCCGTATGCAAAGTGTTGCGCCCGGCCGGCCGCTGCCACCGTCTTGGCCGGTTCCTCCCCTTGGGTGTATTGGGTCGCCGCCGGGGGCTGGGGAGGGACGAAGTTGGGTCCCACGGCACAGCCCGGGACCAGCAAGCCGGACAGGATTCCCAGGCAGAACCAGGTCAGGATCTGCCTGTACCGGGCTTCGCAGTCAGCCTGCGCCGGTTGCCGCCGCCTCCACCTGCTCCGGTCTCCCGGCGGGTTAATGCGTTTCCACATAGACGTCCACCAGTTGCCCCGGATAAATATTCAGGTTGGGGGGCGGCTTGAAGCGGAACAAGACCGGCAGCACTCTCACGTCCACCCTTTCGGTCCTTTCATCCGACAGCTCGATCTTGGGGCTCACATAGGGCTGGATACGCTCGAACTCCAGGGGGATGCGCTCGGTCGTTCCTCTGATTTCCATTTGAGCGTTCATCTTGGAAGGCGGCGGCATCCTGGGAACGAGAATCTCGTCAATATAACACCGGACCTCAAGATAAGGCTGCTGGGGGTGGCTCATGACCAGGACGGGATCAGTTCCCTGGGTGTAGGTGTCATAAATTCCCTGGGGCGACACGAAACTGCCTGCCGCGGCGTTGATGGCCAGGACCACGCCGTCAACCTGCGCCCGAATGGTGTATTTAGCCAGCAGGGCGGCCCCGCTGGCATAGGTCTTGGACAAGGCCTCATATAGATGCTGCTGGTTTTGGATGTCATAGATCCAGGCCCCGGCCTTGGTCAATTGGTAGTTCCGCCGCGCCACCCCGAGATTGGCCTGATTCGCCTTGACCGTGTTGTCCGCGGTATCCAGCTGGTCCTTGCTCACCGATTTGGGGTCCATGGTAAATGATCTCTTTAGCTTTTTCAGCGTGTCCAGGGAAGTTCTCAGCTGGGCGGCGGCATAATCGACCTGGGCCTTGGACACCCTGAGGACTTCCGATCTCGGCTGGGCCTTGAGTTCCCGCAGCATGGCCAGAGCGGCTTCAGCCTGGGCCTTTTGCTGCTCCACGGTGGCCTTTTGAATGGAATCGTCTATCAACAGCAGCGGGGTCCCCGCAGTTACCTTGTCCCCTTCCTTTACCAGTATCTGGGTGACAGTTCCCGAGACTTCGGGATAGATATTGATATTAGCCCCGTGCGACTGGTAGCTTTCAATGATGCCGTTGGCATAAATACCCTTGGCATAAGGGTTCTGGGCCGGATTAAAGGCCGGCGACAGCGGTTGCTTCCGGATGCCGTAAACGTAGGCGCTGACCAGGCCGCCCACTATTCCCAGGATTACCAGGGCTGTTAATATTTTAGATCTCACTCACACCTCCCACTCCCTTGCCTCCGCTGACAATCTTGACAATCCGGCCATCTTCCATCTCGAGGTTCCGGTCGGCATATTCGAAGATCCTGGCGTCGTGGGTGACGATCAGGATGCATCGGTGCTCGTTCAATAAGTTTTCTTTAATAAACCCGATAATCTTTCTGCCGGTGGCGCCGTCCAGGGAGGCGGTGGGTTCATCAAAAATTAAAATATCCGGACGGCTGACGATGGCCCTGGCCAAGGCCACGCGCTGCTGTTCCCCGCCACTCAACCTGGAGGGGGGCAGCTCCGCCCGGTCCTTGATTCCCACTACATCCAGAAA
This sequence comes from uncultured delta proteobacterium, assembly GCA_963697965.1. Lineage (GTDB taxonomy): Bacteria > Desulfobacterota > Desulfobaccia > Desulfobaccales > 0-14-0-80-60-11 > JAPLJC01. The sequence continues at coordinate 3,135,616 of OY969108.1, read as the reverse complement.
TTCCAGGGCGAGACGCATGGATTCATCCCAGTCCTGCTTCTTCAGAATCAGGGGGAGCGCCACGTTCTCCGCAGTGGTCAGTTTCGGGAACAGGTGGTAGTCCTGAAACACGAAACCGACGGTATGCAATCTGAAATCGGCCAGTTCGTTGGGACTGAGCCTCCAGATTTCTTTCCCCTCCACCACCACCGTGCCGGCATTAGGTCTCAGAATCCCGGAGATCATACTCAACAGGGTGGTCTTGCCGCTCCCCGAGGGGCCGGTGATATAGAGCATTTCGCCAAAATTGAGCTCAAAACTGACCTCACGCACCGCGTAGGTCCTGATATCCTCAGCCCCGAACCATTTCACCAGTCCGATGGCCTGCACTGCCGCCTCGCCCATGGCTAACCTCTGAAAATGTCGAACGGCTCTATTTTGATCACTTTTCTCACCGCGATGAAACTGGAAACCCCGGAGATGATGAGCACCATGATGAAGGCCATGCCGAGATTCAAATAGGTGATATCCGCGGCGTAATTTGGCACCTTGCTTTTGGCCACTGCGACCAGAAGGGAACAGAGGCCAATCCCCAGGCCGTACCCGGTCAATCCGGTGAACAGAGTCTGAAAGAGGATCATATAGACGAGTTCGGAGCCCTTGGCGCCGATGGCCTTCAGGGCGCCGAATTTCTCCAGATTTTCCAAAACGAAGGTGTAAAAGGTCTGGCCGCAAATGGATAGACCGACCAGGAAACTGATCAGGGTCATGATCAGGATGTTGGTGCCGATGCCGGTTTGATATTTGTAATAGTCGGCGATCATTTTCTGGAATTCGCTATTGGTCAGCGCCAAATAACCGGCCTTGGCCACCTGAGCCTTGATATAAGGGATGTCTTTGTCATTTTTCGGTTCAACTAAGATGTAAGCAATGGTGAAGCGCGTGGAAGGAATATACTCAATAGCCCGGGTGAAGGTGGTGTACAGGGTCGGGATGCCGAACAGGGTGCTGCTGGTCACCTTGGCGATCCCGACGACGACCCCCCGGTGGTCATTGATCTCAAAAGTTGTGCCGATTCCAGGGTTTTCTAGTTTGGAAAATTCTTCGTCCTTTACCACGATAAATCCATTATCGGCAAAAATATCGTCAATTTTCCCGGCGATCAGTTCAGGCCGGCCTACCAGGCTGGCGTCGTCCAGTCCGAGGACGGTGGCCGGCTGATAGGTGCCGTCCTGGAGTTTGACGAGGGCTACCCCGGAATATAACGGCACCGCGTATTTGACGCCGTTGATACTACGCACCGCGTCCAGGATGTAATCGGGCAACTGGATGCTGTTGAGCGGATTGTTGACGGAGGGGTCCATGACCCAGATGCTGGCGCCCACGTTGATGATGGTAGCCGAGGCCTTAGTCAGTATGCCGGAAAATACGGAGGTCAGTTGCACCATAAGAAAGACTGCGAAGGTGACCCCTACGACCAGTCCGGCAAACTTGCCACGGTCATTGACTAACAATTTGAAGGCGACCCGGAGGATTCCTATCATGGTTGGGCTCCCTCGCCCGGAGCCAGGCCGTAACCGTCGTCCTCCCCCTTTGCCAGTCCTCTCAGGGCGGCTAAAGAAAACCGGGTGATGTGGTCAGCCAGGGCGGCAATGTCTTCCGGTCTATACTGCTGCTGGGGAAAAAGCCGATGGATTACCTGACGGGCGTTGCGGGGATGGAGACATTGACCGATGATGCTCATTTGGCAGAGGCGAATCCGCTCAGCTGTCCTCCCGGCTCCCAGCAGTTCTCCCACGATGGCCGCCAACTTTTCTGACATCGGGCGAATCGTCTTTTCCACCAGGGCATCCAGACCAGCGGTGGGTTCGATCATTTCCTGGGCCATCAACTGGCCGGGCCAGGACGGCACCCCCTCAGCGAAGAGGCTGAACACAACATGATGGATAAAGGCGTGCAGACGCTGCGCCGCTGGGAGATCCGCACCCTCGTCGGAGGCCAGAGGGTATTTCTCCCGGGCGCGGGCATGGGCGTATTCCAGGACCGTGGCATACAGGCGTTCTTTATCACCGAAGTGATAGTTCACGGCCGCCAGATTGGCCCTGGCCCGGCGGCAAATTTCCCGGATGGTGGAGTTGCGGAACCCTCGTTTAGTAAAGACTGTCCCCGCCGCTTCCAGTAGACGCTGGCGGGTTTCGGCGCCGGTAGAGCTTTCTGAGGGGATATCCGTAATTGGAACCTCAAAAAAAGTAAACAGACGTTTAAAATGCTTGTATCAATCAATTGTTTTAATGTCAAGCAATAAATTAGTCAGGGAACGTAGGGCCTTTTCCGGTTAACTTCCCAAGGTCCCGGGAAGCCCTGAAATCAAAAAACCCCTTGAGATCTCAAGGGGTCTTTTTTAGGCTCGCATTTCGGGTCAATCAAGGACAGGTAATTTGGGCTGGCGGGCGCCGCCCGGCCGCTAAATCCAATCCCCGAGGGATCTTGAAGAAGTCTTGGGCAGCCCCCTAAAGAGGGCAGACACAAAGGTCCGCCCCCAAGGAGAGTATCACGATCTAGGAAAGGATACCGGAGAAATGAAGCTAACTTAGCCGGTTTCCGCGATTATTTGGTCTTGGGCTTGGCCGCCTTATGATGGGTGCCCCGCTCACCAAATCCCCGTTGTTTAGCCATCTGGCTGCGCTGTTTAGAATATTCCTTGCATACCAGAGGATATTTCTTGGGATCCAAGCAGTATCTCTGGAAATATTCTTTGGGCTGCAGCTTGTGGGCCTTGCGGATATGAGCCTTCAGGGTGCGCATCTTTTTCCCGCACTCCAGGCAGACTACGTGTTTCTCCGCGACAATCTCCTTCAGGGGCACGGGCGGTTTCTTGACCAGGCCAGCTTCTTTCCCCTTTTCCGGGACCAAGGCCTCCGGCATAACAGTGCCGCCTTCCATGGCACCCAGGACTTGGTAAACCTCTTTAATTTCCTCCACCAGCTCTTGGGGAGTCAGTTCGCTCATGGAGGCGTGAGCTATCACAATCTGCGACGTTAACCTTAACACTTCGCTGGCCATGGGAACCTCTCTTTTTTCTCAAGTTAGTTAAGACCCCTGTAAAAGGCCTGGCGGTCATCCGGTAAGATTCTTCGGCCGCTTCGCTCCCTCGGCATGACCCGTTGGGACTCTTTTTTCAGACATCTCTATTAGAGAATTTGATTATTAGATTTATTATTTATCATAGTCAAGAATTTTATGCGCTTTAAATTTAATTTTTTACTTTTTTTGACATGAGATTCTTTGAACGGTTATCTACCTCCTGGGCGGGCGGGGGCGCCCGGCACATAGAAGACCGCCCAGCCAGGTATTTTCATCATAAAGTAATGAGGCCTAATTAACATAGAACGGCTCAAAGCGCTCCGGGGCTCCGGGGACAATTTCATGCTTACCCCGGCCGAGATTGACATCGCCATCCTCCTGTGACATGGTGACTAGGGAAAAATTGATACCGGAAGGCCCAGGTGCAGGTTGGGACCGACAGCTCGACTCACCCGGGGGGCCGCCTGCGGCTCGGGCCGGAGGCCAGGGTTGGGAAGGGCGCCCCGGGCGAGCGTTGTTTTATCGGGTTTTTAAAGAGAGGGGAATGAGACGATGAGGATTTTCGCCATCGCCAACCAGAAGGGCGGCAGCGGCAAGACCACCACCAGCGTCAATCTGGCCGCGGCCTTGAGCGAACTTGAGCGCCGCGTCCTGGTGATGGACCTGGACCCGCAACACTCCAGCACCGACTGGTTTGGCATCAAGAACACCGGCAAAGAGGTGCTTGGCATCTTCACCGAAAACGGCGACCCTGCGGGATTCGTCCGGGAGGCCGGGACTCCGGGGGTGGACCTGATCCCGTCGTCCCCCTGGCTGGTGGGGGCGGAGAAGATTCTGGCCGGGGAAGTGGGGGCGGAAACCATTCTGCGGCGCAACCTCCAGCGCCTGCCGCCGGACCGCTGGGACTACCTTCTCATGGACTGCCCCCCCACTTTGGGGATTCTGACCGTCAGCGCCCTGGCGGCGGCGGAAGAGCTGCTGGTGCCGGTGGAGGCCCATGTCATGGCCCTGAGCGGCCTGGCCCAACTCCTGCAAACGGTGGAACTGGTCCGGGAGCGCCTCAATCCCAAGCTCAAAATCTCCGGTATCCTGGCCTGCCGGGTGGACGCCCGCACCCGCCACGCCCGGGAGGTGGTGGAGCAACTCCGGGAGCGGTCCGGCCCCTTGGTTTACCGTACCGTTATCCGGGAGAATATCCGCCTGGCCGAATGCCCCTCCTTCGGCCGCCCCATAACCCAATACGATCCCAAGAGCGCCGGGGCAGCCGATTATCTGGCCTTGGCCCGGGAGATCATCAGCCAGGAAGGGAGTTAAGCGATGGCCAAACGCAGCACCATCGGGGAAAATCCCCTGGATGCGCCGGTGGCGGATAATCCTCTGGACACCGTGTTGCCGGGAGCGGGGATGGCCAGCCGGACGGCCAGGGTGGAAGAGCGCCTGGATCTGCTGGAAGCCGGGCTGGCGGGATTGCAGACGGAGGCGGCCAGGGTCAAGAGGCTGGGGCCGGAAATTAGCTTTGATGCGGCGCAACTGAAGACCGAGATGGCCAGCCTCAAGGGAGAGATGGCGCGGCTGCAGGCGGCCTGGCCGCTCCTTCAGGCGGAGATCGCGCCGCTTAAGGCCGAAGTGGCCGGACTGAAAACGGAATTGGAGCAGCTCCGGGCCAAGATGACCCCTTCGGACATCCCCTGGTGGCTGGGCGGCAGAAAGAAGTGAGGCGAACCCACTAGATGTTGGGCTGCGCTGCCGGTGGCCGCCGGCGCCATCTCGGGTCCCTTAATGGACGGAGCGGTCCCTGGCCGCCTGGTTTGGCCAACAGAATGGTCAGGTCAACCATCCAAATGGATAAAAATAGGTCCAGGAAGGGCGAATGTTTCTATCCGGGATTGACTTTCTCGGAATGGTTACTAAACCCTAACAATAGGTAGCAAAAGGATGGAGATTAGCTAGATAGATAATGCGCCTTATTTGAGGTGGCAAGGATGGCCGCATGACCCCTCGGGAGCGGAGAAAGGATTTATGATGCCAGCCACCTCACCTGTAAGGCCCCTTCCCCTAGCCAACCGCCAGCCAGGCGATTTTCCCAGATCCCCCTTAACCGGACCCGCTCGTCGGTATACCGGCCGCGCCCTGCCTTTGGCAGGCGCAAACCTCCGTGAGCAACGGCAATTGGCTTAAAGGCCTTGAAGATATCTAGGGCGGGCCATGAATAAAAATCTTTTGTATAGAATCGTTCTGGCTGATGACCATGCGCTGGTGCGCCAGGGGATCAGGAAGATCATCGAGGAAGACAGCAGCCTGAAGGTCGTGGGGGAAGCCGGCGATGGCATGGAACTCCTGGAGATTCTGAAAACTAGCCTGCCGGATCTGGTTATTGTCGATATCGCCATGCCCAGGCTCCGGGGCCTGGAGGCGACCAAAAGGATTAAGCATCTTTATCCCCAGGTCAAGGTCATGATTCTCAGCATGCACCGCAGCAAGGAGTATCTGCGGCAGGCCGTGGCCGTGGGAGTCAGCGGCTACCTCCTCAAGGAAGACGCGGATACGGCTCTCCATACCGCCATCATGGCTGTCCGCGACGGCAAGGAATTCTTTTCCCCCCTGCTCGCCATCTAGCCCCCCTTTCCGTGCAGCCCGAATCCCGGGCGCCAGCCAGGTGAGCCCGTTTTTCTAGCTCAAGCTGCCAACCGCGGTCAGCCGCCGGAATAACTTGCGTCTCCCAACATTTCAGGCACAGGTCAGTGGGAGCCGGGGGGGCGCCGCCAGGTTTTTTACTGGCAAAAATTTCCCAAAGTGTGTTAACTTATCAAGTTCAGGTAATAATTTTTCTAAAGAAAAGATCATGCCAGAGATATTGCGGGGAAATCCGGGAGAACGGCGCCTGTTTTTAGGCAATGAGGCCATCGTGCGCGGGGCCCTCGAGGCGGGGGTGTCCCTGGTCACCACCTACCCCGGCACCCCGGCCTCGGAAATCGGCGACCGCTGCTATGAAATCTCCCGGCAGACCGACCTGGCCTTTGAATACTCGGTGAACGAGAAGGTGGCCCTGGAGGTGGCCGCCGGGGCCGCGGCTTCGGGCTGGCGGGTACTCACCGCCATGAAGCACGTGGGCCTGAACGTGGCCGCCGACACCCTCATGACCCTGGCCTACTCGGGTGTCAAGGGCGGCATGGTCATCGTCAGCGCCGACGACCCCTCCCTGTTTTCCAGCCAGAATGAGCAGGATAACCGCTTTTACGCCAAAATGGCGGGGATCCCCATGCTGGAGCCGGACAGTCCCCGGGAGGCATTGGTAATGGCCAGGGCGGCCTTCTCCCTCTCGGAGGAACTTAACCTGCCGCTGCTGCTGCGCACCACCACCCGGGTGAACCACACCCGGGGACCGGTGACCCTGGGGAAACTCCCGTCCCGGCCGGGGCCGGGCCGCTTTCTCAAGGACCCTTTTCGCCTGGTGATGGTGCCGGCGGTGGCCCGCCTGGCCCACGCCCGGCTTCTGGAAGAATTATCCCGGGCCCGGGTGCTGGCGGAGAAAAGCCCCTTTAACCGGGTCAGCGGCCAGGGCCGCTGGGGAATCATCACCAGCGGGATGAGCCGGGTTTACGTGGCTGACGCCGTCCGGGAACTGGGGCTGGCCTCCGAGATCAAAATCCTGGAACTGGGATTTACCCACCCCCTGCCCGAGGAGCTTATCGGCGATTTTCTTCAGGGCCTGGAAAAGGTTTTGGTGGTGGAAGAACTGGAGCCGTACCTGGAAGAGGCGGTCAAGGTTGTGGCCCAGGGCCGGGGGCTGGCTTTGCCCATCCGCGGCAAGGGCCCGGGGCTGTTCTCCCGGCTCTATGAATTCCACCCCGGCCTGGTGCGGGAAATGATCGCCCGCGTCTTCGGGGTCGATTACCGGCCCCCGGCCATCACCGTCGCGGAGCAGCTATGGGGCGGGGCCTTGCCGGACCGCCCCCCCAACCTCTGCCCCGGCTGTCCCCACCGGGCCATGTACTACGCGGTGAAGATCGCCCTCCGGGACCTTAAGATGGAAGGGATCTTTCCCACGGACATCGGCTGCTATACCCTGGGGCTCTTGCCACCGCTCTCCATGGCCGACTTTCTCATTTGCATGGGCTCCAGCATCAACACCGCCGCCGGCATCTCCCGGGCCACCGGCCAGAAGGTGGTGGCCTTCATCGGGGATTCCACCTTCTTTCATTCGGGGCTGCCAGGGCTGGCCAACGCGGTGCACCAGAGGCACGATTTCCTGCTGGTCATCCTGGATAACGGCACCACCGCCATGACCGGCTCCCAGCCCCACCCCGGGGTGACCCTGACTCCCCCCGGCTATCCGGGGAAGCCCCTGGATATCGCCGGGGTGGTGCGTGGTCTGGGGGTGGAGGCCCTCTGGGTGGTCAACCCCTTCAAATATAAAGAGGCCCTGGCGGCTACCAAGGAGGCCCTAGGCGCTGCGGGAGTGCGGGTGCTCATCTCCCAGGCCCCATGTTATCTCTACGAATCCCGAATTACCGGGAAGAAAAGGCAGGCCCGCTTCCAGGTCACCGGGGAGTGCGGGGAATGCCGGGATTGCCTGGACTACTTCGGCTGCCCGGCCATGTACCTGAAACCGGGCGGCAAGGGCAACCAGATGCTCATTGACGAAGATCTCTGCAGCGGCTGTGCCTTCTGCGTCCAGTGGTGCGACTGCATCCGGCCGGTGCAGAAGGGAGCAGGGAGCAGGGAGCAGTAAGCAGTGAGCAGATTTTTGGTAGGCCATACCTACCGTGGTTTAACTGGTGGCACAGGCGTCCCGCCTGTGCAAGAGTGAGAAACAGAATTGCTGATGGAAGAATTCGATGATGCTGAAATAGATATCCTAAGCGGGGTTTTCCTGCGAGGATAATGATTCCAAATTTTCATTTTATTTAACCATGACCGCCACCGAAAACAGAAAACCGAAAACAGGAAACAGCCCCAAAAACCTGCGCATCTTCCTCACCGGGGTGGGCGGCCAGGGGACCCTGCTGGCCAGCCGCATCCTGGGAGAAGCGGCCCTGGCCGCGGGGCTTGACCCTTTGGTGAGCGAGACCCACGGCATGGCCCAGCGGGGCGGCATCGTGGTCTCCACCCTGGTCCTGGGGGAGTTGCAGAGCCCCCTTATCTCCCAGGGGGAAGCCGACATTATCCTGGGTTTTGAGGCCCTGGAGACCTTCCGGGCCCTGGACCACTGCCATGCCGGCACCCTGGTGATCGCCAACACCGCGGCCATTGTCCCCTATCCGGTGGCCATCGGCCAGGCGCCCTATCCGCAGGTATCCCGGATGCTGGAGCTCATGGCGGCGCAGGTGGGGAGCCTGCTGGCCTTCGATGCCGGGGCCGGCGCCCGCCAGGCGGGCAGCCCTCTGACGGTGAACATGGTCCTGTTGGGGGCCCTGGCGGAGTTGGGGCGGCTGCCGTTCGCCGCCCCCCAGATTCTGGCGGTGGTCCGCAGCCGCACCAACCCCAAGTTCCTGGAAGCCAATTTGCAGGCCTTTGCCTGGGGGCAGGAAGCGGCCCGGGATGACCGGAATTGGCTGCGGCGGTGCGCCTGTTGAGGGAAAAGGCAAACGTAAAAATGAAGTAAAAAGGCAAAAGTTTTGCTTTTTACCATTGGCCTTTTGACTTAAGTTGGCGCTCGGGCTTGCATCACCGGGTAAAATTCTTAAATTTTGAGGATGAAACCGGGGTTAGCCGACCGACGCCAGGCCGCCAAGTACCGGCAACTGCCGCACACCGCCGACCTGGCCTGGCGCATCCGGGGGCAGAGCCTGGCTAAGCTCTTTGAAAATGCAGCCGGCGCCTTGACGGCCACCATGGTCGACCGCCGTTACTTGAGGCGCCGGGAAAGACGGACCGTTGAGCTGGAATCGCCGGACCGGGAAGCCCTGCTGATTGACTGGCTCAACCACCTGCTTTATCTTTTTGACGTGGAAGGGTTTTTGGGACGGGAATTCCACCTCACATCCCTGAGCGAGCGGCGCCTTAAGGCCACCGTCTGGGGAGAGGCCTTCGATCCCCAGCGGCACCCGGAGAAATCCGCGGTCAAGGCCGCCACTTACCACCAGCTGGAGATCAGGCCCTGGGGGGATGGCTGGCAGGCCACGGTGATTCTAGATTTGTAGTAGCAGTAGTCAGTAGCCAGTAGCCAGAAAAATCAAACCATACTGGGTACAGACTTATGGATGGTGATTTTGAGTTTTTAATGGTTAGCGATCTAGTGTTAGCATGTAAGGTCCCCCTTTGAAAAAGGGGGGAAGTAAATACTGATAACTGGCTACTGATATGAAGCTGCGGCAGGTGGACGAGTACCGCTGGGAGATTCCCCGGGAGGGCAAGATGCGCACCCGGGGCTTGGTCTTCGCCTCCGCGGCGATGATTTCCAAGATCGGGGAGGACCAGAGCCTGCAGCAGGTGGCCAACGTCGCCACCCTGCCGGGGATCGTAGGCCCTTCCCTGGCCATGCCCGACATCCATTGGGGCTATGGTTTTCCCATCGGCGGGGTGGCCGCCTTCTCCCTGGAGGAAGGAGTGGTTTCCCCCGGCGGCGTGGGCTACGACATCAACTGCGGGGTGCGGCTGCTGCGCACCAACCTGCAGCGGTCCCAGGCGGAGTGCTGCATGGAGGAGCTGGTCAACGTCCTCTTTGCCAATATCCCCTCGGGGGTGGGCTCCCGGCGCCAAGAACTGAAGCTGGGCCTGCCTGCCTTGAAAGAGGTGATGCGCCAGGGGGCCGGCTGGGCGGTAAAGAATGGCTACGGGGATAGATCCGACCTGGACCACATCGAGGCCCAGGGCTGTATCGAGGGGGCCGACCCCGAGCGTGTCTCCCAGTTTGCCATGGATCGCGGCCGGGACCAGTTGGGCACCCTCGGTTCCGGCAACCACTTCGTCGAAGTGGGCTACGTCCAGGAGATCTTTGATGAGAAGCTGGCCGCGGCCCTGGGGCTTTTTAAGGACCAGGTGACCGCCATCGTGCACACCGGTTCCCGGGGGCTGGGCCATCAGGTGTGCGACGACTACATCAAGGTGATGCTCAAGGCCGCAGCCAAATACGGGATCGAGCTGCCGGACCGGCAGCTATGCTGCGCTCCCTTGAAATCGGCGGAGGCCGGGAACTACCTGGCGGCCATGGCGGCGGCGGCTAATTTTGCCTTTGCCAACCGGCAGTTGGTCACCCACTGGGTGCGGCAGTCCTTCGAGCAGGTCTTGAAGATCGGCCCCCGGGACCTGGGGATGGAGCTCATCTACGACGTGGCCCATAACATCGCCAAGATCGAGACCCACGAGGTGGGAGGAGGAGTCCGCAAAAAGCTTTGCATCCACCGCAAGGGCGCGACCCGGGCCTTTCCGCCGCACCACCCGGAGACCCCGGCGGCCTATCAGGAGACGGGGCAGCCGGTGTTGATCCCCGGCGACATGGGGCGATACTCTTTCGTACTGGTAGGGACCGAAAAGGCCCTTACCGAGACCTTCGGCAGCACCTGCCACGGGGCCGGCCGGGAGATGAGCCGGCACCAGGCCCTGAAGGTGGCCAGGGGCCGCTCCATCGTCCGGGAGCTTAAGGACCGGGGCATCGTGGTCCGGGGCGCCGGCCGGGCCACCATTGACGAAGAGATTTCCGAGGCCTATAAAGACGTGGCCATGGTAGTCGATGTCTGCCAGGGCGCCGGCATCTCCAAAAAGGTGGCGAAGTTGAAGCCGTTGGGGGTTATAAAAGGGTAGTTTTGAGTTTCGAGTTTTGAGTTAAAATGTAGCCGCAGGCTTTAGCCTGCGGATTTTATAAGAAACGCGCCAAGGCGGCGCAGGCTAAAGCCTGCGGCTACAAAAATTAAAGACTAGATTCTTCGCCGTTGGCGGCGGCTCAGAATGACTGCACAGGCGGGACGCCTGTGCCACCAAACCAAAAGGAAAAGGTGGGCAGTGCCCACCCTACAGACCTGGCAAACCTCGGAATCGAGGTGCCCAAGCAGAGATTGGGAACGAGAGTAATAATTTTTTTAATCGAAAACCGAAAACCGAAAACCGAAAACGGTCTTTAAAATGTTTGATCGCCTAACCGATAAACTGGCCCAGGTCTTCAAGAAGCTGAAGGGCCACGGCAAGCTCACCGAGGCCCAGGTGCAGGAGGCCCTGCGGGAGGTGCGTCTGGCCCTGTTGGAGGCCGACGTCAACTACAAGGTCGCCAAGTCCTTCATCGAGCGGGTCAGGGAGCGGGCCGTGGGCGAAGAGGTGATGCGCTCCCTCACGCCGGCCCAGCAGGTGGTGAAGATCGTCCATGAAGAACTCACCGGCCTGTTAGGGGGAGAGTCCCCGCGGCTGGACCTGAGCGGCCGGCCTCCCGTCGCCCTGATGCTGGTGGGTCTGCAGGGATCGGGCAAGACCACCACCGCGGCCAAGCTGGCCCGGCGCCTCAAGAGCCAGGGCCGCCAGGTATATCTGGTGCCCGCCGACGTGCAGCGCCCGGCGGCCATCGAGCAGCTCCAGCGTCTGGCGGCGGACTGCGGGGTGGCGGCGCATCCCACCGACCCCGGCCAGAACCCGGTGGCCATCGCCGGGGCAGCCATGGAGGCGGCCTACGCCGCGGGCTACGACACGGTGATCCTGGACACCGCCGGGCGCTTGCACATCGACGCCCCCTTGATGGAGGAGCTCAAGGCCATCAAGGAGAAGGTGGCGCCGAACGAGATTCTCCTGGTGGCGGACGCCATGACCGGACAGGACGCGGTGCAGGTGGGCCAACGTTTCCACGATCTCCTGAAGCTCACCGGGGTGATTCTCACCAAGGTGGAAGGGGACGCCCGGGGCGGCGCCGCCCTCTCCATGCGGGAGGTGGTGGGCAAACCCATCAAGTTTCTGGGGGTGGGGGAGAAGCTGGACGCCCTGGAGGTCTTCCACCCGGACCGGCTGGCCTCCCGCATCCTGGGGATGGGGGACGTCCTCACCCTCATCGAGAAGGCCCAGGAGTCCTTTGACGCCGACCAGGTGAAGGCCCTGGAGCAGAAGCTGCGCCGGGAGGCCTTCACCCTGGACGATTTTCGGGAGCAGTTGCGGCAGATCAAGAAGATGGGCTCCATGGAGCAGTTGCTGGGCATGATTCCCGGCCTGGGCAGCAAGATCAAGGCCATGAAGAACATGCAGCCCGACGAGCGGGACCTGAAAAGGGTGGAGGCCATCATCGGCTCCATGACCCCGGGCGAGCGGGCCGACCACCAGATCATCAACGGCAGCCGCCGGCGGCGCATCGCCCTGGGCAGCGGCACCTCGGTGCAGGATGTCAACCGCCTGCTGAAGAATTTCACCGTGACCCAAAAGATGATTAAGCAGATGGCCCACGGCGGCAAGAAGATGAAAGGCCTGATGCCCAAGTTTTTTTAAAAAGCAGAATTGATTCTGCGAAAAGCTTCCGAAAAAAAAATTATGGAACGCCTTTTAGAATTATTGGAGAAATTTGAAACATTAGGCCGCCAATTAAAATTCAAGATTATTGGGAGAAAGGGCATCAAGTCCCCCTCTGCAAAAGGGGGATTTAGGGGGATTTAAATCCCCCCTAACCCCCCCTTTAATAAAGGGGGGGAATATAAAGATAAAATTAGGCCGGTCCAGTGGCTTGAAGGAGGATTACCCTCCCCCTTATTGCCTCTAAGGTTGGACCCGATCACATCCGAAGGAGGAGAGAGCAGCTCTAATGGCGTTACGTATCCGTTTGGCCCGTTTCGGCGCGAAAAAGCGCCCCTACTACCGCATCGTGGTGGCTAATAGCGAGTCTCCCCGGGATGGTAGCTTCCTGGAAATCATTGGCACTTACGATCCGCGTCAGGACCCTGCCGCGGTCACGGTGAAGGAAGACCTGCTGGCCCAATGGGTCAGCAAGGGCGCCACGCCCACCGACACCGTGGCCAGCCTTCTGAAGAAGCGGCCTCAAGCCGCGGCGGCGCCGGAGGCCTGAACGCTCGCCCAGGGACCAGACCCGGGGAGGTTGGTTGCCCCACCCCTTGACAGAGGTGGTTACTATGAAAGAGTTGATCAAGTTCATCGCTCAGGCCCTCGTGGATAATCCTGAAGAGGTGCAGGTCAACGAAGTCGAAGGGGAGCAAACCTCGGTTATCGAACTCAAGGTGGCCAAGGAAGATCTGGGGAAGGTGATAGGCAAGCAAGGGCGCACCGCCCGGGCTATGCGCACCATTCTCAGTGCCGCCTCCACCAAAATTCGCAAGCGGGCGGTGTTGGAAATCCTTGAGTAAAGGGCACGATTCACCCTCCCATCTCATCGGCTTGGGACGGATTTCCGGAGCCCAAGGCCTGGGCGGGGCCGTCAAGGTTCGTCCCGATGCCGCGGCCGCCACCACCGACCCGGAGGTCTTTCAGGCCCTGGCCGAAGTGGTGATCGGCGAGCAAACCTATGCCGTCCTCCAGGCGGATCGCCTCAAAAACCAGGTGCTGCTCCGGCTGGCCGGCGTCGAGACCCGGACCCAGGCGGAGCAGTTGAGCGGCAGGCAGGTCCTGGGAGACCGCCGGCGCTTTCCCCCGTTGCCGCCGGGGGAATACTACTGGTTTCAACTGCTGGGATTGCCCGTCTACGACGCCGGGGACGGGGCCCTGCTGGGCCGGCTGCAGGAGATCCTGCCCACCCCGGGCCACGACGTCTACGTGGTGGTCCAGGGCCAGCGGGAGCTCCTCCTCCCCGCGGTGGCGGAGGTGGTGCTGGAAATCAACCTGAAGGAAGGGTTCCTGAAGGTGGCGCCGCCGCCGGGATTGCTGGAAACCTATGCGCATTGATCTGCTGACCCTGTTCCCGGAATTTTTCAGGTCGCCGTTGGCCGAGAGCATGTTGCAGCAGGCCCAGATCCGGGGAGCCGTGGAGTTTAAGGTCCTGAACCTGCGGGATTACACTACGGACCGTCACCAGGTGACGGACGACCGTCCCTACGGCGGCGGCCCCGGCATGGTGATGCTGATGGCGCCCCTGGTGGCGGCCATCCGGGCGGCCCGGCAGGAAGACCCGCAAGTTTGCATCCTCCTGCTGAGCCCCCAGGGCCACCTCTTTGACCAGGATAAGGCTCGGGAGCTGGCGGCCTTGCCCCATCTCCTGCTGATCTGCGGCCATTATGAGGGGGTGGACGAGAGGGTCAAATACTATATTGACGGAATGCTCTCCATCGGCGATTATATCCTGACGGGGGGGGAGATCCCGGCCCTGGCCGTGCTGGACGCGGTGACCCGGCTGCTTCCCGGGGTGTTGGGAGGCGAAGGGGCCGCCGCAGATGATTCATTTCAGACCGGGTTGCTGGAATATCCCCATTACACCCGGCCCCGGGATTTCGAAGGCCACCGGGTGCCCCCGGTGTTGCTGGAGGGCGACCACCGGCGCATCCGGGAGTGGCGGCGGCAGCAGGCCCTGCTCCGCACCCGGGCCTCACGGCCGGACCTCCTGGCCAAGGCGCCCTTGGCGCCGGAAGATCGAAAGTTTATCGAAACCCTGGCCGAAACGCCGGAAGAAGACAGGTGAAAATTATGGAACGGGTTAATCAATTGGCCCGGGAGCAGATGCGGGCGGATTTGCCCGCCTTTCGCCCCGGGGATACCGTGGAAGTGCACGTGCGCATCGTGGAAGGTGAGAAGGAGAGGATTCAGATCTTCAAAGGGGTGGTCATCCGGAAACGGGGCGGCCTCACCGGGGCAAGCTTTACGGTGCGCAAGGTCTCTTACGGAGTGGGGGTGGAGCGCATCTTCCCCACCCATTCCCCCAATATCGACAAGGTGGTGGTTCTCACCCGGGGCGACGTCAACCGCAGCCGCCTTTACTACCTGCGGCAGCGGGTGGGTAAGGCGGCCCGCATCAAAGAAAAGCGGACCCCCATCGCATGAGCCGGCTCCCGGGCAGCGGCAAGATGTTTGCTGACCCGGAGGCTTTTTGGCGCCTTCAAGGTTTAAGCCTGATCGCCGGGGTGGACGAAGTCGGCCGGGGCCCGCTGGCCGGACCGGTGGTGGCCGCGGCAGTGATCTTGCCTGCCCCTCTCGAGAGGCGGATTTCCGGACTCCGGGATTCCAAGTGCCTGGCCCCCGAGGCCAGGGCCGTCCTGGATCAAGAAATCCGGGCCGCCGCCCTGGCCTTTGCCATTCGGGAATTGAGTGCCCGCCAGATTGAAATCCTGGGGATCCTGAAGGCCTCCCTCAAGGTCATGGCCCTGGCGGTGCGGGCCCTGACTCCCATCCCTCAGATGGTCCTGGTGGACGGCCACCTGCCCTTGTCTCTGACCTTTCCGCAGCAGCCGGTGATTAAGGGGGATGCCCTTTGCCCCTCCATCTCCGCGGCCGCCATCGTGGCCAAGGTGTACCGGGACCGCCTCATGGAGGAGTTGCACCGGCGCTATCCCCAGTACCATTTTGCCCGGCACAAGGGCTACGCCACCCCTGAACACCTGGAGGCCCTGCGCTGCTGGGGCCCCTGCGACCAGCACCGCCGCACCTTCCGGGGTGTGAAGGAGTGGGTTGGCGGATTAACTACAAAATAGGTGGGGCGGCCGTCCCTGGCCGCCGGTCTGAGGGTGGCGGGCGGGGACGCCCGCCCCACCGGGTATTTTTAATATTAAGAGGGCTAATATGTGTCCGCCGCCGACTACCCGGCGCCAACTGGGCGACGCCGGGGAGGACCTGGCCGCCTCCGCCTTGAAAAGGCAGGGTTATAAGATCCTGGAGCGCAATTATCTCACGCCTCTGGGTGAGATCGACCTCATCGCCCGGCAGGGCAAAGTGTTGGTGATCATCGAAGTCAAGACCCGCCGGGGGGAGCGCTTCGGTACTCCCCAGGAGGCCGTGTCCGCCGCCAAACAGAACAGATTGCGGCGCCTGGCCGATTATTACCTGAAACAGAAACGTCTGGGCGCGGACGTGCTGGTGCGCTTTGACGTGGTGGGGATCACGGTTAATGACCAGGGGCCGCAGATCGAAATAATTCAGAATGCCTTTTGAGGGTTGCGGTGGGCACTGCCCATCGAATAACTATCTAAACTCTAAGGGAAAAGTGAGCCTCCCTGGTCTGAGATCCAGCCCCCCCCATTTATCGCCAATGGTCTCTGGAACCTTACACATCGTCGCCACGCCCATCGGCAACCTGGAGGACATCACCCTGCGGGCCCTGCGGGTGCTCAAGGAGGCGGACCTGATCGCCGCCGAGGACACCCGGCGCACCAGAAAGCTCCTGAGCCACTACGGCATCGCCACCCCCCTGATCAGCTACCACGCCCACAACCGGGAGAGCCGGGGGCCGGAGCTGATCAGCCGCCTTCAGGACGGCCAGCAGATCGCCCTGGTAAGCGACGCCGGCACCCCCGGGTTTTCGGACCCCGGCGCCGACCTGGTGGCCCTGGCCTGGGAGGCGGGGGTCAGGGTGGAGGCCGTGCCCGGCCCCGCCGCCGGAGTGGCGGCCCTCTCGCTTTCCGGCTTCAAAGGGGATATACTTTTTATAGGTTTCCTGCCCCGGGGGGAAGGCCGGCGGCTCAAGCTCTTCGCGGGGCTGGCCCGGGAGCAGCGGGTCCTCATCCTTTACGAGTCTCCCCGGCGCCTGAGCCGCACCCTGGAGGAACTGGCCGCCACCATGCCTGATCGCCGGGTCCTGGTGGTTAGAGAGCTTACCAAGAAATTCGAGCAGAGCTGGCGGGGCCCGTTGCCCCAGGTGGCGGCAGAGCTTAAGGACGCGGCCATCAAAGGTGAATGCGCCCTGGTGCTGTCCCTCCCCGGGGAGCAGGCGGCCGCGCCCCTGGACCTGGAGGGCAGCCTCCTGGAGACCGCTCGGGAACAGGGCCTCAGCGGGCGGCGGCTGACGGAGACGGTGGCGGCAGCCCGGGGCCTGCCCCGGCGCCCGGTCTACCAGGCCTACCTGGCCTTGAAGGAGCAGGGGCGGCTGAAGTGAATCTGAGCCAGTGTAGTGTTTC
The DNA here is from genome assembly GCA_963697965.1 of uncultured delta proteobacterium. Taxonomy (GTDB): domain Bacteria; phylum Desulfobacterota; class Desulfobaccia; order Desulfobaccales; family 0-14-0-80-60-11; genus JAPLJC01. Next base: position 3,118,601 of record OY969108.1, on the reverse strand, counting down.
AGGGAAATCATCCATGAGTTCCAAACCACAGCCGGATATCCTGGAGGAGACGCTGCAGCCGGAGCAGCCGGCGCCCGCCCCGGCGGTGGAGCGGGAACTCTGGGTGGAAAACCGCCTGGGCCTCCATGCCCGGCCAGTGGCCAAGATTACCGCCCTGGCCCAGGGTTATGAGGCCACCAGCATCACCCTGGAGAAAGACGGGGTGGTGGCGGACGCCCGGGATCTGTTGGCCATCCTGTCCCTGGACTGCCCCCAGGGAAGCCGTCTGGTGTTGCGGGCCAGCGGACCCCAGGCCCGGGAGGCGGCCATGACGATAGCCTCGCTGTTCGCCCGCAAGTTTGGAGAGACATGAGCCGGGAAAACCGTTCCCTCCAGGGTATCCCCGCCTCCCCTGGGATAGTCATAGGGCGGGTCCAGGTCCTGACTGAGGCCGCCCAGGTCAGCACCCGCCACCTGTACACCAAAGAGGATGTGGACGAGGAACAGGAGCGTTTCCGGCAGGCGGTGGACCAGATCGAATCGGAGCTGACCGTCCTCAAGGAGGGAATTTCCGAGGACCTGAAGGAGCACGCCCACATCCTGGAGCTGCACCTGTTGATTCTCCGGGACCGGATGCTCAACTCCGAAACCCTGAGGCTTATCCAGGAGGAAAACCTCAACGCCGAACGGGCCTTGCACCAGGCGTACCTGAAGATTAATGAGCTATTCCAGCGCATCGGCGACAAACATATCCGGGGCCGCCTGGCTGACGTGGAGATGGTTTACCAGCGCCTCATGGGGCGGCTCACCGGCAAAGACTCCCGCAAGCCCTTCTCCTTCAAAGAGCCGGCTATCATGGTGGCCCGGGACCTATCGCCTGCTGAAACCACCCAGATGGACAAGGCCCAGGTACTGGGATTCATCACCGAGCGGGGCGGCAAGACCTCCCACACCGCCATCATCGCCCATTCCCTGGATATCCCCGCGGTGGTGGGGCTGGATAACGCCACCCAGGAGATCGAATCCGGGGACCTGCTGATCCTGGACGGCATTACCGGTCTGGTGATTTTGAACCCGGATGACGAAACGCGCCGGACTTACCAGACCCGGCGGGCGGATTTCGAGGTCTTCAAGTCGGAGGTGTTCCTGGGTTGCAGCATGCCCGCCACTACCAGCGACGGGCTGCCCACCCGGGTGCTGGCCAACATCGAGATGCCGCAAGAGGTGGCCATGGCCACCAAGTGCGGGGCCGACGGGGTGGGACTCTACCGCACCGAGTTTCTCTATCTGCGTCAGCGCCATCTGCCCACGGAAGAGGAACTTTTTCAGGATTACCGGCAGGTGGTGGAGGCCATGGCGCCCCGGGTGGTAACCATCCGCACCCTGGACATCGGCGGGGACAAGTTCCTGTCGCCCCTGGAGTACGCCCCGGAGATGAACCCGGCCTTGGGGCTCCGGGCCATCCGCTTCTGTTTAAAGGAGCAAACGATCTTCCGGACTCAGCTCAAGGCCATCCTCAGGGCCTCGGCCTTCGGCCAGGTGCGGGTCATGTTTCCCCTGATCTCCAGCCCCCGGGAGATGCAGGAGGCCCGGCAGCTCCTGGAGTTGGTAAAAAAAGAGCTGAAAAGGGAAAAGGTCCCCTTCGACCCGGCGCTGCCGGTGGGGGCCATGATCGAGGTGCCCGCCGCGGTGACCCTGGCGGATCTGCTCACCCGCTACGCCGATTTTTTCAGCATTGGCACCAACGACCTGATCCAGTATGCCCTGGCCATCGACCGGGTCAACCAGCAGGTGGCGGACATGTACCAGCCCCTGCACCCGGCGGTGCTGCGCATGGTGCGGGACGTGGTGCAGGTCGGCCACCAGGCCGGCATTCCCGTGGCCATGTGCGGAGAGATGGCCGGCGACCCCCTCTACATCCCGGTGCTCCTGGGCCTGGGGGTGGAGGAATTCTCCATGAACACTATGGCCATCCCGGTGGTCAAAAGGGTCATCCGCATGACCTCTCAAGCAAAGGCCAGGGAAACCGCGGCGCGGGCCTTGCGGTTGCACACCGTGGAAGAGGTCAACGACTACGTCACCGGGGAGATGGACCGTCTCTTTCCGGAAATCTTCAGATTTGGCCGCCCTCTGGCCACTAAGCTGGCAAAATGAGCCAAGACGACATCAAGATCATCTGCCGCAACCGCAAGGCCTATTTCGAATACGCCATCGACGCCCTTTATGAGGCCGGCCTGGTGCTGAAGGGCACGGAAGTCAAATCCCTGCGCCAGGGCAAGGCCAATATCGACGACGCCTTCGCCAACTTCCGGGGCGGCGAGATCTTTCTCCACAACGCCCACATCAGCCCCTATTCCCACGCCGGACCGGAGAGCCACAACCCGGAGCGGCCCCGGAAACTCCTCATGCACCACTGGGAGATGCGGCGCCTGCTGGGCAAATTGCAGGAGCGAGGCTACACCCTGATTCCAGTGCGCCTCTATTTTCGGGACCAGCACGCCAAGGTGGAACTGGCCCTGGCCAAGGGCAAGAAGAAGTACGATAAACGGGAGAGCATCAAACGCCGGGAGCAACAGCGGGAAATGGAGCGGGCCCGGAGACATCGCTGAGGGAACCAGGAATGGATTTTTTTGAGAGGCTTGCCGAGAATCGCATTCAGGAAGCCATCGAGGCCGGGGTCTTCGATGACCTGCGAGGCAAGGGCCGACCCTTGCGCCTGGAGGATGAATCCCACATCCCGCCGGAGCTCAGGATGGCTTACAAGATCTTGAAGAACGCCGAGTGCCTGCCCCCGGAGCTGGAAGTGCGCAAGGAAATCGTGACCTTGCAGGACCTGGTGGCCGGCCTGAAGGATGAAGCCGAGAAGCTGAAGCAGATGCGCCGCCTCAATTTTTTGATAATGAAGTTAAGCATGATGCGTCCGGTGTCGGCCCAGATCGTGGAGCACGAGCTTTATACCCCGAAAATTCTGGAGCGGTTGGAGAGCAAGCCCAGGTAGCGGTTAGCTTCCTTAAAGGGGGCCAATAACCAAACCCTGAGCCGAGCACTCGGAACTCGATGAAGCTCCGTTGGGATCACCCACTAACGCGGCGCCGCTTGCCGGCCCTGGCCCGAATCCTGGTGCAGGCCTATCTGCGGACCTGTCCGGTGGAACTGGTGATCGACCCCGGGCTCAAGGAGCGGTTGCTTTCAGGGCAGCAGGCGCTCTACACTACCTGGCACTGCCACCTGCTATTTCCCCTCTTTTATGTCCGCCACTACGAAGGGCAACTGTCGCCTCTGGTGCTGATGGCCAGCCCCAGCCGGGACGGGGAATTCATCGCCGAGGTGGCCCGGGGGTTGGGATTCGCCATCAGCTCCGGCTCCCGGCGCAAGGGCGGAGTGCAGGCCCTGCAGCAAATGGCCGGCTATTACCGCCGCGGTTATAGCTGCGGCCTGATTGCCGACGGTTCCCGGGGCCCGGCCCGGGTGGCCCAAAACGGCCCTCTCTATTTGGCCCGGATCACCAATGGACCCATCGTGCCGCTGGCGGTGGCCGCCAGTCGCCGGAAAATCTTCCAGACCTGGGACCGCTTCGTCCTCCCCTTGCCTTTCAGCCGCCTGGTTCTAATGGTGGGCGAGCCTCTGAACGTGCCCCCAGAGGCCAGAGGAGCCGCCCTGGAGGCCCTGCGGCAGGAACTGGAAGCCCGCCTCAACGGACTTTTCCACCAGGCTGTCCATTATTTTCCTTCCTGAAATTTTTCCTGAAAAATCTCCCCTGAGGCGCAATAATTGATTGCCAAGCCTGGATAAAATGTTAAATTTAAAGAAAATAAACTGATTGGCACGACGGATTAAATATATGCGTTTTGAAGAATTAGAGGCCCAGACACTGGACCAGATCGGCAGCCCGGAAGGTCAAGCCCAGGCCAGGATCATGGTCCAGAATCATCAGGTTCGGCATGGATACCGGTTGCCCGACCGCCTCCGGGGCGTGGTGTTTGACCCCCAGCCCTACACGGTGGAGGTGAGGATCCAGGACGACCAGCTTTCCTACCAGTGCGACTGCCCCCAGGCGGAGGAAGAGGAGATCTGTCCCCATGTACTGGCCCTGCTGCGGACCTGGGTGGAGGAACCGGACTTATTTTTAAGCCAGCAGGAGCTCAAGGACCGCCTGAAGAAATATTCGAAGAAAGAGTTGCTGGAGATCATCCTGGATCTGGCGGACCGGGCCCCCGAGGTGCGAGGCGTCCTGAAGGAAGAGGATCAGGGACTCGATGATATCCTCGAATCCATCGACCGGGTGGTGGAGGAGACTTCGCCGGAGGCCCAGTCCGTGGCCGATGCCGAAGGCAAGCTGCGGCGGGCCCAGGCCCGGGCCGATCGGCTGGCCCAGAGCGGCCGCCTGGCGGAAGCCCGTTCCATCTATTTCTATCTCCTGGATAGCATCCTCAGCCTGGAGGAGAAATTCCAACGGGCGGACCTGTTCGGGCTGGATCTGAAAAATGAATTATTCGAGGAATATTGCCAGTTTATCCACGAAGACCGCCACCTGGAAAAAGAACTGGTGCAGCAGGAAATCGAGCAATTGGAAAGCCGGGCCCCGGTCTTTTTTCACGGAGGACAGGACCTGAGCGAAATCAAGCGCGATCTGGCCCTGTAAGGCAGTTTTCGGTTTCTGCTGATTTCTTGTAATTTTTCAGGGGCGGGTGAGCCAACCCGCCCCGTTTTTTTCACGCCAGCCGGGGCGGACCCGGTAGCCGGTTCCGTCCCTTCCCAAAATCGCGCCTCAAACTGTCAGGACCCGGGCCCTAAGGGGCGCCGGGTCTTTGTGGTTCAGGCCTCTGGGCTGGGACGGCCGCGGCGACCGGCGCCAGGATGGTCTTCTGGTAGATGCGCAGCAACGACAGCAGGAAGGAGAGGATCAGGGGTCCCAGGATAAAGCCGATCATCCCGAAGTAGGTGATGCCCCCCAGGATGGAGAAGAGGATGAAGATGCTGGGGGTGGAACCGCCGCCTTTCACCAGGAAGGGCTTCAAAACATTGTCGATGATGGTCACCACTACTCCGCCCCAGATGATCAGGCCCACCCCCGCGCCAACATGGCCGGTGCACAGGAGATAGATGGCCGCGGGCCCCCAGATGAGGGCGCTGCCCACGATGGGGATCACCGCCGCCGGGATCATCACCGTGCCCCAGAAGGCCGGCTGGGGCAGCCGGAAGACCAGGAAGCCCACCCCTCCCAGTGCCCCCTGGACAACTGCGACGATCACCGTGCCCCAGAGGGTGGCCTTGATGGTGGCCTCGGTCTCCCGGAGGATCGTTTGGTTATGGGAGGCATCCAGGGGGGAGAGTTTTATGAGTTCGGCGATAAAGACGTCCCCCTGCAGGAACATGAAGAAGGCAATGAACAGCACCAGCAGCAGGTCCAGGAAGAAGTAGGTGAAGCCCCTGATCAGGCCGATAGCATTGTAGTAAATGAAGGAGCTGGCGCTGCTCACCACCGTCCGGACGATCTGCTCCAGTTTGATCTCTCCCGGGGGCAGCGGCAAATTCAAATGGACCAGATAAGCCTCCAAGGCGTCGGTTTTGGCGGCGATCCAGACCCAGAACTGGCCCCCTTGCATGCCTCTGGTCACCTGGCTGGAAAATTCTAGGGCCTGGCTGGCAATGATGCTCATCAGACTGAAGAGGGGGATCAGGATAAGCAACAACAGGATGAGGCAGGTGAGGGCGGAGGCAGGGGCCCGCCGTCCCCTCAGTAGCCGGGTCAGGGCCTGGAACAGGGGTCTGGCGGTAAAAAAGAGCACCAGGGCCATGAAGATATCAATCAGATAGGGTTTGATGATGAGATATGAAAAATAGAGGACCAGGAGGGTGATGGCCCCCAAAAACAGCCGGGCGAAATGGCTGGGAAGGGCGCTTTTTTCCTCCGGGGGCGGGCAGGGGGGGCAGGCCGCGGCCGCGGGGGCCTGGGGCGGAGGTGGCGGAGCCTTCGTCTTTGGGGTTCCCGGTTCTTTCATGGCAGTTAATGGAGGCTAATATACGGCAAAAACCGGGGTTTGCAAAGATGAAAAGGAGGGGGCAAAAAGAACCATGCCAACGAAGTTACGCCAGCGATTTAGCTCTGGTTCCCAAGCTATTTTCCCCCCCTCGTTCCCAAGCTCCAGCTTGGGAACGAGAATAAGACCTACTCCACGATTCTTTCTAACTGCACCTCGAAAATCCGCAACTGCGGCAGACCAGGCAGCCGCCTTCGGGTTCGATGGAGCCGCCGCAGTCGGGGCAGGAGCCCATGGTGGCCATAGTCGACTCCGGCTGGTCCACCTGGGCCACGCTGGCCAGGACCTTGGCGATGGCGTCGGGGCAGGAGAGCACCTGGCAGCCGTTCTGCCAGTTGGGGCTGGGGCAGCGGATGCCGGTGATCTGTTTGATGATGGAGTCGATCTTGACCCCGGAGCGCAGGGCCAGGGAGATGAGGCGGCCGGTGGATTCGATCTGGGAGCTGGCGCAGCCGCCGGTCTTGCCCATCTGGGCGAAGACCTCGCAGAAGCCCAGGTGGTCGCGGTTCACCGTAACGTAGAGTTTGCCGCAGCCGGTGGTGATCAGCTCGGTCGCCCCGGTGGTCCGCTCCGGCCGGGGCCGGGGGGTGATGTATTCCAGTTCGGCCTGGGGGCTGGCGCCGAAGCTGAGGACCTGGTCCTCCCGGCTGCCGTCCCGGTAAATGGTGACCCCCTTCAAGCCCAGGGAGTAGGCCGACAGATAGACCTGGCGCACATCGTCGGGGGTGGCCTGGTGGGGGAAGTTAACCGTTCTTGGAGACCGCATTGTCGGTAAACTTCTGGAAGGCCGCCTGAAGCTTGATGTGCCAGAGGGGGGAGACCTCGTGGGCGGTGACGAAGAGGCGCCGCAGGTCCTGGGGGATCTCCTTGATATCCCGGATGGAGCCGCTCTGGGCGATGCCCTTCATGAGTTCCGGGGAATAGAAGCCCTGCTGTTTGGCGACTGCTTCGAAAAGGGGGTGGACCTCCACCAATTCGGTGCCCTCCAGGACCCGGCGGACGAAGGAGACTGCGAACAGGGGCTCGATGCCGCTGGAGCAGCCGCAGATGATGCTGATGGTGCCGGTGGGGGCGATGGTGGTGGTGGTGGCGTTGCGCATGCGGCCCAGGCCGTTGCCCTCGTAGCGGCTGCCGGGGTAGGCGGGGAAGTTGCCCCGCTGGTCCGCTAACCTGGCGGAGGCCAACCGGGACTCCTCCTGGATGAAGGCCATGACCTGTTCGGCCACCGTCACCGCCTCCTCGGAGTTGTAGCGGATGCCCATCTTCAGGAGGAGGTCGGCAAAGCCCATGACCCCCAAGCCGATCTTCCGGGTTTGCAGGGTGCGCTCTTTGATCTCGGGGAGCGGGAAGTTGTTGGCGTCAATGACGTTGTCCAGGAAGTGGACCGCATCGTGCACCAGGGTCGCCAGGGTGGGATAGTCGATCTGGCCGTCTTTGGCCACCGCGGCCAGGTTCAGGGAGCCCAGGTTGCAGGACTCGTAAGGCAGCAGGGGCTGCTCGCCGCAGGGGTTGGTGGCTTCCACCTCCCCCAGGTGGGCTACGGTGTTATCCCGGTTGACCGCGTCCAGGAAGATGATGCCGGGCTCGCCGGTGGCCCAGGCGTTTTGGACGATGAGATCGAAAAGGGCCGCGGCCCGCACCTGCCTCACCTCACAGCCGGTGCGGGGGTTGATGAGGGGAAAGAGCCGATCCTCGCGGACCGCCTCCATGAAGACGTCGGTGAGGCCCACGGAGATGTTGAAGTTGGTGAGGCGCTTGGTGTCGCTCTTACAGGTGATGAATTTTTCGATATCGGGGTGGTCCACCCGCAGGATGCCCATGTTGGCGCCCCGGCGGGTGCCGCCCTGCTTGATGGTTTCCGTGGCCACGTCGAAGATGTTCATGAAGGAAATGGGCCCTGAAGCCACGCCTTTGGTGGACATCACCGGGTCGTTGACCGGACGGATGCGGGAGAAGGAGAAGCCGGTGCCGCCCCCGGACTTGTGGATCAGGGCGGTCTGTTTCACCGCGTCGAAGATGGAGTCGATGTCGTCAGCCACCGGCAGGACGAAGCAGGCGGAAAGCTGTCCCAGCTCTCGGCCGGCGTTCATCAAAGTGGGAGAGTTGGGCATGAAGGCCAGGGAGGACATCATCTGGTAAAATTTCCGGGCGCTGGCCTCCACGTCGGCTTTCGGATCGTAGTTGCGGTCGATCTGGGCGATGGTATCCGCCACCCGGCGGAACATCTCCTGGGGCCCCTCCAGGGGCTCGCCCTTTTCGTCCTTTTTCAGGTAGCGTTTCTTCAGGACCACGACGGCGTTGGCGGATAAAGGCAGCTCCCCGACGATTTCCCTGGCTTCACCCTGCAGCATCATTGCCTCCTGAAATTAACGAGTCTTTTTGGGGCTAAAAAGCAATATCTGGTATTTTTATGGCACCACGATACTAGATATTGAGATTTCGTCAAGGGAAATAAGAACCCAATGGGGCAGTCTCAGAAAAAGTCAGAACTCTTTTTGTCGCGCCAGAGCCGGGTTCCAAGGGGAAGGCAGGTGATGAAAACTGATGAAAGCTCACTTTTTCTAAGGTTTTCTCCATTTGTCGCTTTTCAGCCTCAGACCTAGTTATTCTATTAATTATCTCAGAAAAAGCATCCGGCCGAAAGGCCATTTTGCCCATAGGATGGCAGCCCCTTAACCCTGTAAAGAGCGGATTATAAATCGAAGCAAAATGGGGGGACCGGCGTCCCTGCGGTCCAGGCCGGGTTTGCCCCTGGTCCCTGCATCTTTGATTCTCCCCGTCCCAGGCAGGTCCGGCCAATTCATTTGCCTTTTGGGTCCGGTTTCGGTATAAATTCTGTTAATACCCTAGGGAAGACAGGAGAATCCTTGAGCCAAAAAATGATCGGCATCCTGGGCACCGGCAGCTATCTACCGGAAGCGGTCCTCACCAACCAGCACCTAGAGAAGCTGGTGGCCACCACGGATGCCTGGATCGTGGAACGTAGCGGGGTGCATGAGCGCCGCATCGCGGCGCCGGAGGAAGATGCGGTCACCATGGGGGTGATCGCCGCCCGCCGGGCGCTCCAGAATTCGGGGATCGAGCCGGAGCAGCTGAGCTACATCATCTTGGGGACCAACACCCCGCCCCAGTTTTTTCCGGCCGGGGCCATCAGCATCCAGGAGGAATTGGGACTGGGCGGACGGATCGCGGCCTTTGACCTGCAGGCGGGTTGCAGCGGTTTTAATTTTGCCGCCTATGTGGCGGAGCGGCTGGTGGCTCCGGAGGGCAAATACGCCCTGGTCGTCGGCTCGGATGTTTGCTCCCGGTTCACCGACTGGACTGACCGGAGCACCTGCCTGCTTTTCGGGGACGGGGCCGGGGCGGTGGTGTTGGGTCCCAGCCGGCGGAACCGCATCCTCACCTCTTTCATCGCCTCCAGCCTCAACCGGAAGCTGTATTGCGACTCCGAATTCAACAATGAGGTGAGCCCCTTCCGGCCACTGCCGAGCCAGACCAGCAAACACTATCTGCGCATGGACGGCCCGGAGATTTTCAAGTTCGCGGTGAACGCGGTGAAGATGTCCATTCCGCGCCTTTTGGAGATGGCCGGACTGGAGCAGGAGGAACTGGACTATCTCATCATCCACCAGGGCAACTACCGCATCCTGGAAGCCGGGGCCAAATTTGCCCGGGTGTCCATGGACAAGGTGTTCGTCAATATTCACAAGTACGGCAATACTTCGGCGGCCTCGGTGCCCATTGCCTTGCACGAGGCTGTGACGGCAGGCAAGATCAAAGACGGCGACAAGGTGATGCTCATCAGCTTCGGCGCCGGGGCCACCTGGAGCGGCGCCGTGCTGCAGTGGGGAGAGTAGCAGGAAGAGGAGCTATCAGCTTTCAGCAGTCGGCTTAAATCCTATTCAGAATCGAGCTGGGGCGTGCATGGTCACGCCCTTATTTTTTGGGCAAATAATTCAAATCTCAGCTCATGGGGTTTTAGTGAGGATGAAGCCCCTCTCTAGTTTCAGAAATTTAAGCGGGGCGGTTCCAAGAACCACCCCGCGATTTTTTGTATTAAGTTTTTAGCTGATAGCTGACCGCTATCACATAATCCTGATATTCTGGCCGGGCGCTGGCGCTGGGGTTTCCCCCGGAGCTGGGGCCGGTTTTTGTTCCTGGGGCGCCGGTTTTTGCTCTTTGGGGGCCGTCTCCCCGGTTTCTTCGGGCTTCGCCTTGGCCGGGGCCACCGGTTTGGCCGCCGGTTTGGCCTGCGGTTGCGGCTGGACTGGCGGGACCTCTTCTTCTTCCGGTGGCGCGGGTTTAAACTTTTCCACCGGCGGGGCCGGCCTTTCCTGCAGCGGCGGCGGCTGCATCCTTTCCGGCAGTGGGGGCGGCTGCATCCTCTCGGGCGGCGGAGGCGGCGCGGTTTCCAGCGGCGGCGGCGGAGCCGCTTCCGGTGCTGCCAGCGGAGTAGGGGAGAGGTAGCGGGAATCGACCCACCCCAGGCGCCCGTCCCGTTTGACCCGGATCTGGAACCAATCCTCGGAAGACCCCACTTTTTCCACTTCTTCGTTCCGTTCCAGCACGGAAATCTTGGGGCAGTCCATGCCGGGGCAGGCCCGGAGATTGAGGTTCCTGACCTTGACGTAGAGGACCTCCCGGCTCACCTGGGGCGGCGGTGCCGGCGCAGCCGGCCCCCCGGGCAACGGTGGCGGGACATATCTGGGTTGAGCGCAGCCGGCCAGGCCGAAGGCCACTGCCAGGGCCGGGATCGCAATCAGGAGCCATCTGTTGGCGGCAACGGGTTTCACTTAACCAGACCCTCCAGCGTTTTCCGGTTGGCTGTCCTGGATCTTCCAGTCATTGCCCTTTTTTTCCAGGGTGATTTTATAACTTAGCCGGCGGAGGTCGAAGTCATGGGTGCTTTGGTTATATAATTGAATGTTCCAGACAACACTTGCCGTAGCCTGCGTATCGCTCAGGGGCTGAACATTGGAAATCCGATAATCGACACTCTTGACATCGTAATTCTTCCACAGTTCCAAGATTTGATTCTCTAACTGTCCCAGATTGCGATAGTCGGAGGAATAGCAACTGAGCCACTTGTTGATGTCCTTGTTGAGGAGGGCGGCCCGAATCTTTTCCGAGATCATTTCCACATCCCGTTTCAGATCTTGCTGGGGGGCGGCGACAGTGGCCGGGGACCGCTCCAGGGTGGTGGTGGCCGGCAGTTGGCGCCAGAGATACCAGACGCCCACCGCCACCAGGAGAACGCCGAGCAGGGAGATGATGCGGCTGGAGCGCCGCGGGCGACGGCGGGGCATTGGTTCGGTCCTCCTGGGATAAAAGAGCGGCGGGCGCTCCTCTTGTTGAGGCTCTTCGTCCTGGGCCACCCGGGCCATTCTTAGGGGCAGACCACACTCGGTGCAAAACTTTTGAGCCGGGAAGGTGGGGGTGCCGCAACGGGTGCAGCCGCGGCCCGCGGCGCTCCTGGAGCTCTTCAGCAATTGGCCGCAGCGCTGGCAGAAGCGGTGCTCGTCCCCATGAATTATTTGGCATTGCTCGCAAAAAGGCATAGTCCGGTTCCGTTGGCTAATCGCTCAAACTTTTTTTTAACACATTCTCCGGGCAAAGAAAAGCATAATCAACGCCGGGCCGTCGCGAGCCCCCTGGCGAAATATGCTATAATTTACAGCAATTATACCTGGAACCCGGGCGCTCGCCAAGGTGCGGCCGCCTCCGGGGGCTAGCCCGGTTGGTTGGCAGCCCAGTGCCCTCCCGGCGACCCCGGGCTGTTTCGGAAACCCCAAAAACCGTTGTCTGGAGGCCGGGTGAGATGAGCGGGTTCGATTTTTTCTAGGAAAAACCGCAGATTCCCCGGCAAATGAGGGGCACCCCCTTGACAAGGGCGGGCGCGGCCCGATATATTTTCAAGATTGAAATTGGGAGTGCTTTCCATGAAGAGCTATACCGCCGGTAGCGGGGATGTTCCCCGGCAATGGTACGTGGTGGATGCCCGGGACAAGGTCTTGGGCCGCCTGGCCAGCCGCATCGCCATGGTGCTCCGCGGCAAGACCAAGCCGGTCTTCACCCCCCACGCCGACACCGGGGATTTCGTAGTGGTGGTCAATGCCGCGCAGGTGCAGCTGACCGGCAGGAAACTGGACAATAAGATCTATTATCGGCATTCCGGCTACATGGGGGGGCTGAAGGAGATTTCGGCCCGCCACCTGCTGCAGAAGAAACCCATCGAGGTGCTGCGCCACGCAGTCCGGGGAATGTTGCCGAAAAATAGCCTGGGAAGGCGGTTGCTGAAGAAGTTGAAGGTTTATCCCGGGGGGGAGCATCCCCACCAGGCCCAGCAACCGACCGCCCTAACTTGGGAGGATTGATGGCGGCCCCAGCAAGCATCCATGCCAGCGGCAAGCGCAAGACAGCCATAGCGCGGGTCTACCTGCGGCCCGGCAGCGGCCGGATTCTGGTGAATCAGCGGAACTTCGAAGAATACTTTCCCATGGAGACCACCCGCAATCTGGTGCGGCAACCCTTGCAACTGGTCAACGTGGGTCCGGAACTCGACATATTGGTGAACGTCCGGGGCGGCGGTCTGGAAGGGCAGGCAGGGGCGGTGAAACACGCCTTGAGCCGGGCCCTGGTGACCCTCAACCCGGAATTGCGCCCCAGCCTGAAAAAGGCGGGCTTTCTCACCCGGGACTCCCGCATCAAAGAGCGGAAGAAGTACGGTCTCCGGGGCGCCCGCCGCGGTTGCCAGTATTCGAAACGGTAACTTGTCGGATTTATTTGAGGGAGGGCCGGGGGACTCTGTGGTGAGACCCCGGGCACCCTTAAAAAAAGCGCCCGCCCTCCCGCTCGCCTTTCCCAACCCCTTTAAGGGCCTCTCCCGGACATGAAGCAGATCTCGGTCGCGGTCATGGGCGCCTCCGGCTACGCCGGTTTGGAACTGGTGCGGCTTTTGGTCCGGCACCCGGGGGCCCGGCTTACCGCGGTCACTTCCCGTCAATGGGCCGGGCAGCCCCTGGCCTCGGTGTTTCCCGCCTTAACCCGCATCTGCGACCTCGATTTCATCATTCCTGACCCCGAGGCTATTGCCGGCTTAGCGGAGGTGGTCTTCACCAGCGTGCCGCATCAGACCGCCATGGAAGTGGTGCCCCGGCTGCTGGCCCGGGACTGCCGGGTGGTGGACTTGAGCGCCGATTTTCGCTTCAAGGACGCCGCGGTCTATGAAAAGTGGTATCAGCCGCATGTGGCCAAGGAACTGCTGGCCGAGGCGGTCTACGGCCTGCCGGAGATCCATGGCTACGCGGTGAGCCGGGCCCGCCTGGTGGGCAACCCCGGCTGCTACCCCACCTGCGTTATCCTGGGACTGGCGCCCCTGGTGCAGAATAAGCTGATTCACCTGGACTCGCTGATCGCCGATTGCACCTCCGGCGTCAGCGGGGCCGGCCGCCAGGCGTCCCTCGGCACCCAGTATTGCGAAGTCAACGAGGGGCTGCGGGCCTACAAGGTGGCGGAGCACCGCCACAACCCGGAAATGGAGCAGGAGTTGAGCCTTCTGGCCGGAGAACCGGTGCTGGTGACCTTCAGCCCTCATCTGGCGCCCCTGAGCCGGGGCATCCTGGGGACCCTGTACGCCCGGCTGCTGCGGCCTCTGGACGAAGTGGAGATTCTCAACTTCTACCAGAATTTCTATGAGGGTCAGCCCTTTATCCGCTTGCTGCCCCAGGGCGGCCTCCCCAATACCATCAACGTCCGGGGCAGCAACTATTGCGATCTGGGCGTGCGGGTGGACGGCGCCCGGGGGCGGGTCATTGTTGTTGTGGCCATCGACAACCTGCACCGGGGGGCCGCCGGCCAGGCGGTGCACAACTTCAACCTGATGGCCGGGTTCCCCGAGACGACGGGCTTGGATTTGGTGCCTCTTATTCCTTAGAGAAAAGGGTAAAAGGGGAAAAGGTAAAAGATAAAAGGGGTAAAGTTACAGAGGAGCTTTTCTCAGAATGCCAACAATCTATACCTTAGGATCTTCTGGGAAGAGGAAGGAATTCAATTATAGCGGAAACACTCTTTCCGGTGTAACCTTGCATTTTAATAAAGTTAATGCACGCATTTCATCTGATTTATTTAAGGCAATTTTGAATAATTTTCATGGACAAAAAATACCCGGTGGCTTCTGTATGACTTCTCCAATTCGAGGTGGTTTAGGGGAATAGGTTAAGCAAAACTCAAGTTTAACCCCAAGGTATGCTTCTCATATTGTGGCAATCTTAGTGCATGAGGGTCTTATTAGGAGTAGCTTGGAAGGAAATTCGGTCTATTTGCATTTCTAAATTTATTTTTCATACACCTTAAATTTAACTAATAATAATCGGGGGCATTCAATCTTTGTTTTTCCTTTTCCCCCTTTTCCCTTTTCGCCTTTTCCCCCTGATTGACCGTCCCGTCAGATGACAACGCGCAATATTGCCCTGTGGCTGGAATACGACGGCACCCGCTACCACGGCTGGCAGCGCCAGAAGAACGCGGTCTCCATTCAACAGGTGTTGGAAGAGGCCCTGGCGCGGCTCACCGGGGAGCAAATCGGTCTCATCGCCTCGGGGCGCACCGATGCCGGGGTGCACGCCCTGGGGCAGGTGGCCAATTTTCGCACCATTGGCGCCCTGCCCCTGAAGGCCTTTGAGGACGGTGCCAACTCCATGCTGCCCTGGGATATCGCGGTTCTGGAGGCCCGTGAGGTCCCTCCGGAGTTTCACGCCCGGAAATCGGCCCTCTTAAAGACCTACGAATACCGCATCCTCAGCCGGCCTCGCCGTTCCCCCCTGCATCACCATTGCGGCTGGTGGCTTTCCGGGAACCTGGACCTTAAGGCCATGGCGGCGGCCGCGGCCCTGCTCCCCGGGGAGCACGATTTTTCCGCCTTCAGGGCCAGCGGCGGCAATTCGCTCAACCCGGTGCGGCGGATTGCCGCGGCCCGCTGGCGGACTCACCCCGGGGGCTGGCTCATCTTCTCCATCACCGGCAACGGCTTCTTAAGGGGCATGGTCCGCAGCCTGGTGGGCACCATGGCGGCGGTGGGCCAGGGGAAGGCCGCGCCCTCCCTGCTGGCCGATTTGCTCAAGAACCGGGAGCGCCATCTGGCCGGCCCCACCGCTCCGCCCCAGGGATTGTTCCTGGTGGCAGTGGAGTATTGATAGTTTTCTGTTTCCTGTTTTCAGTTTTCTGTGAAAAACGATTCGCTCAGGTAGATTTTGTCACTGCGGCTGATTAAGTTAAAAGAAGACACGGTGATTTGACCATGGCAGGCAGAAAAAAGAAAACCAAAAACGGAAAACAGGATCTGAGCATCATCCAGGCCATCGAACTGGCCATCGCCCATGAGCTGGAGGCTCGGAAGAGCTACCAGGCCCTGGCCCAGGAGTCCGATGATCCCGAACTCCAAAGACTCCTCAGGGAGATCGCCTCGGAGGAGGCCCATCACGAGGCGACCCTACGCAGCCGCCTGCGCCTCTATGAGGAGAAACACCTGCTGCGGGACACCATCTCGCGCTACGTTAGCCCGGAGATGTGCGAGGAGATCCTGAAAAATCCGGCCCTGCTGCAACTGGGGGGCCAGCGCCAGGAAGTCACCGTGCTCTTTGCCGATATCCGTAATTTTACCGCCATGGCCGAGCCCCTGGAGCCGGAGCAGGTGGTGGAGGTGCTCAACGTTTTCTTCACCGAGATGGTGGACCTGGTCTTCCAGCACCAGGGGACCCTGGATAAATACCTGGGCGACGGGCTCATGGCGGTCTTCGGCGTGCCGCTGCCGCTGGCCGGCGCCGCCACCCGGGCGGTGGAATGCGCCCTGGCCCTGCAGCGCCGCCTGGGCGAGATGCAGGCCCAGGGGCGCACCCCTATCCAGGGAATGCGCATCGGCATCAACACCGGGGAGGCCATCGTCGGCAACATCGGCTCCGTAAGGCGCATGGACTTCACCATCATCGGCGACACGGTGAACGTCGCGGCCCGGCTCCTGGAGGCGGCCAAGGAACTGGGCGCGGACACGCTGGTGAGCCAGGCCACCTATAGTCAGGTGGAAGGGCAGTTCCAGTTGGTCGCACTTTCGCCGGTGGTGCTGAGGGGACGCCAGGAACCCACCCCGATTTACCGGTTGTCCGTTTGAGCGCCTGCCCCTGTTTGGTTAACTGATTGAATTTACGCAATAATTTTCTATGCTCCCCGGAGCCGCAGACCCGCTCGCGAAAATGAGCAGTTAGTGAAAAAATGATTGACAATCTTCCCAAAATGGAATAATTTGAAGAACTGTATGACATGTGAAAATTTTCACATTTTTAATTCCCGAGGAGGAAGATAGATGGCCTTAGTCAATCCCCACGGTAAAGAGAAAAAGTTAAAACCCTTGCTGCTCTCCCCGGCCCAGGTGACCGAAGAGAAAAAGCGCGCCAAAGAACTGACCGTTGTTACCTTGACCTCCCGGGAAACGGCCGACCTCATCATGATGGGCATCGGCGGCTTCACCCCCCTGAATGGCTTCATGGGCCACGACGACTGGAAGGGCTCCTGCAGCGATGACATGAAGCTCAAGGACGGCACCTTCTGGCCCATCCCCGTCACCATGTCCGTCAACCAGGGCAAGGCCGACTCCATCAAGACCGGCCAGGAAGTCCTGCTGGTGGATGCAGAGACCGAAGAGATGATGGGGACCATGAAGGTCACCGAAAAGTACAAGATCGACAAAAAGTGGGAGTGCAAGCAGGTCTTCACCACCGATGACATGGAGCACCCTGGGGTGCAAATGGTCATGGGCCAGGAGGAAGTCAACCTGGGCGGGGTTTGTAAGGTCTGGAGCGAGGGCCCCTTCCCGAAACAGTATCCCGGCCTCTACATGCGGCCCTGGGAAACCCGGAAGATGTTTGAAGACAAGGGCTGGGAAACCATCGCCGCCCTGCAGCTCCGGAACCCCATGCACCGCTCCCACGAGTACCTGGCCAAGATCGCCATCGAGGTCTGCGACGGCGTTCTGATCCACCAGCTCCTGGGCAAGTTGAAACCCGGCGACATCCCGGCGGAAGTGCGCACCGAGGCCATCAACGTCTTGACCCAGCACTACTTCGTCAAGGATACCGCCATCCAGTCCGGCTATCCCCTGGATATGCGCTATGCCGGCCCCCGGGAGGCCCTGTTCCATGCGGTGTTCCGCCAGAACTTCGGCTGCTCCCACCTGATCGTGGGCCGGGACCATGCCGGGGTGGGCGAGTATTACGGCCCCTTCGACGCCCAGAAGATCTTCACCAAGATCCCCAAGGACGCCCTGGAGCTCAAACCCCTGAACATCGACTGGACCTTCTACTGCCACAAGTGCGACGGCATGGCTTCCATGCGCACCTGCTGCCACGGCAAGGAAGACCGCCTGATGCTCTCGGGCACCATGCTGCGCAAGATGCTCTCCGAAGACATGGAAGTGCCGGATCACTTCAGCCGTCCCGAAGTCCTGAAAGTCCTCCGGAAATATTATGGGGGCCTCACCAAGAAGGTGGAGGTCAAGGTCCACGGGTTCGCCACCGGGGATATCAGCGCCAAGAAGTAAGGGGTAAAATTGGGAGGGATGCAGCCGCTGGCCGCTTCTCCCCAATGTAAATAGCAAGGATAACCGCTTAACCCTAATGAGGAGGTTTTAAGTTATGCCAAGTTTCGTAATCATGGAAAAATGTGACGGCTGCAAGGCCCTGGACAAGACCGCTTGCCAGTACATTTGTCCCAACGACCTGATGGTTCTGAACGCCGAGAGCAAGAAGGCCTTCAACCAGGAGCCGGATCAGTGCTGGGAATGCTACAATTGCGTGAAGATCTGCCCCCAGCAGGCCATCGAAGTCCGGCATTATGCCGACATCATGCCCCTCGGTTCCAGCACCATCCCGCTCAGGGGCACCGACTCCATCATGTGGACCATCAAGTTCCGGGATCAGAAGACCATTAAGCGGTTCAAGTTCCCCATCCGGACCACGTCTGAGGGTTCCATTGAGTGCTTCAAGGGCAAAACCATGCCCAGCGACTTGGCTGCCCTCAAGCAACCCGGTTTTTACACCGGCAAGGCCCGTACCGAGTAGTCCACCCAGCAGCGCAAATTCAAGGAGGTTAATGAGATATGGCTCTGGAAAGAGAATTCTGTAAATGGTCTTTTTGTTCGAAACCGGAAGTAGTTACCATTGAGACCGACCTGCTGCTGGTAGGCGGCGGTATGGCTTGCACCGGCGCCGCGGTTGAAGCTGCTGCCTGGGCGAAAGCCGCCGGCATCAAAATCACCCTGGTGGACAAAGCCGCCCTGGATCGCTCCGGCGCCGTGGCCATGGGCCTCTCCGCCATCAATACCTACATCGGCCCCGAGAACAAGATTGCCGATTACGTGAACATGGTGCGCACCGACCTCATGGGCATTATCCGGGAGGACCTGGTCTATAGCCTGGGCGCCCACGTCGATCAGAGCGTGCATGACTTCCAGGATTGGGGCCTGCCCATCTGGCAGAAAGACGCCGAAAACCACACTGTGGACGGCCAGACCGCCAGAGACGAAGGCCTGCCCTTGCTGAAGGACGGCGGTAAGTGCGTACGTTCCGGCCGTTGGCAGTGCATGATCAACGGCGAGTCCTACAAGGTGATCGTGGCCGAAGCCGCCAAGAACGCCATCGGCATGGACAACATCTACGAGCGGGTCTTCATCGTTAAGCTGCTCACCGACAAGAACAACTCCAACCGGGTATGCGGCGCGGTGGGCTTCAGCGTGCGGGAGCACAAGACCTACGTCTTCAAATGCAAAGCCGTGATTATCGCCTGCGGCGGCGTGGTCAACGTCTTCCGGCCCCGGTCGGTGGGTGAAGGCCAGGGCCGTGCCTGGTATCCCGTCTGGAACGCCGGTTCCACCTATGCCATGCCCGCGGAAATCGGCGCCAAGATGGTGCTCATGGAAAACCGTTTCGTCCCGGCCCGGTTTAAAGACGGTTACGGCCCGGTGGGCGCCTGGTTCCTGTTCTTCAAAGCCATAGCCACCAATGCCTACGGCGAAGACTACATGGCCAAAAACTGGGATCGGGTCAAGAAAGAATACCCCGGTTACGCGGATAACCCCGGCACCTGCCTGCGGAACCACGCGGCTATGATCGAGATGCGGGAAGGCCGCGGCCCCATCATGATGCAAACCCAAACGGCCATGGCCAAGCTGGCCGAGACCCTGAGCAAGAAAGAGCTGAAGCATCTGGAGGCGGAGGCCTGGGAAGACTTCCTGGATATGTCCATCTCCGCTGCCTCCCTGTGGGCCTCCTTCAACATGGAGCCCGACAAGGTGCCTTCGGAAATCATCCCCTCCGAGCCCTATCTGCTCGGTTCGCACGCCGGCTGCGCCGGTCTCTGGGTCTCCGGCCCCTCCAAGAACTACATGGGCGCTCCTGACAAATGGTTCTGGGGCTATGACCGCATGACCACCGTTGACGGTCTGTTCACCGCGGGTGACGGCGTCGGCGCCTCCGGGCACAAGTTCTCCTCCGGGTCCCACGCTGAGGGCCGCATGGCTGCCAAGGCCGCCATCGCCTTCATCCTGGACCACAAGAACGACAAGCTGGAAGCGGCCCAGAACATCGACGAGGTGATCGCCGAGATCTACCTGCCCTTCGAGATCTTCGAGAAGTACAAAGACTACACCTCGGCGGTGGAGATCAACCCCAACTATCTGCTTCCCAGGCAGGTGCAGACCCGCTTGCAGAAGCTGATGGACGAGTACGTGGCCGGTTGCGCCACCATGTATATGACCAACAAACCCAGCCTGGAAGAAGGCCTGAAGCGCCTCACCCTGCTGAAGGAAGACGCCACCCACTTGGCCGCCCGTGACCTGCACGAACTGATGCGGGCCTGGGAGCAATATCACCGGATTCTCTCCGGTGAGGCCCACCTGCGCCACATCCTCTTCCGGGAAGAGACCCGGTATCCCGGGTACTACTATCGTTCCGACTTCCTGGCCATCGACGACACCAAGTGGAAGGTGTTCACCATCTCCCAGTACGACAAGAACAAGAACGAGTGGAAGTTCGAGACCGAGCCCTACAAGCAACTGGTGAAGTAAGCAACCCTTAAGGCGTCCTCGGGGCCCCGGTCCTGCCGGGGTCCCGAGCGGCGTTCTCTCCGGCCGTGGCATCAGGCCCGCCACGGCCATTTTTTTAGGGGAAGTTCGGGCTTCCCTCCCCGGCCCAGGCAAAAATCGCTTGCACCTCTATTCACAATGTTATATTAGTGGGGTATCGCGTTTGCGGGGCCGGGCCGGAAGTTTCCATGAGCCCGAATCCGGTTCGCGAAATGTCCTGAAGGAGGACTGGTGTGAACGCCGAAAATCGCAAGATTCTGGTCATCGGGGGAGGCATGAGCGGCCTCGCCGCGGCCCTGGAGGCGGCGGAATCCGGGGCGGAGGTGATCATCACCGAGAAGGCCCCCTACCTGGGCGGCCGGGTAGCCCAACTCCACCGATACTTTCCCAAGCTTTGCCCGCCCACCTGCGGTTTAGAGATCAACTTCCGCCGCATCAAGGAAAATGCCAACATCAGTTTCCTCACCATGGCGGAAGTCACCCAGGTCAGCGGCACGGCGGGCAACTTCGAGGTCACCGTCCAGGTGGCGCCGCGCTATGTCAATGACCGCTGCGTGGCATGCGATGCCTGCGCCCAGGCCTGTACCGCCTTTCGGGTTAACGATTTCAACTATGGTCTGGACAAGACCAAGGCAGCCTACATCCCCTTTGATTTCGCCTTTCCCCAGAAGTACGTCATCGACGCCTCGGTATGCAGCGGTGACTGCGGCCGGAAGTGCCAGGAGGCCTGCAAGTACGAAGCCATCGAGCTGGACATGGCGCCCCAAACCCTGAAGTTCCGGGTGGGGGCTGTCATCCTGGCCAGCGGCTGGGAACTTTACGATGCCACCAAGATGGACAACCTGGGGTTTGGACAGGTGGCCAACGTCATCACCAACATGCAGATGGAGCGCCTGGCGGCCTCCAACGGCCCCACCGGCGGCTCGATCCTCCGCCCCTCGGACCAGAAGGCCCCCAAAAAGGTGGCCTTTGTCCAATGCGCCGGTTCCCGGGACGAGAATCATCTGCCGTATTGTTCCTATATCTGCTGCATGGCCTCCCTAAAGCAGGCCACATATCTCCGGGAGAAAGACCCGGAGACCGAAGCCCATATCTTTTATATCGATATTCGCACGCCGGGCCGCTATGAGCAGTTTTTTTGGAAGGTGCGGGACGACGAAAAGGTCCATCTCATCCGGGGCAAGGTGGCCAAGGTCACCCAGGCTCCCGGGAGCGACGACGTGGTGGTGGTGGCGGAAAACACCGCAACGGGTGACAAACAGTCCCAGACCTTCGATATGGTGGTGCTGGCGGCGGGCATGGTGCCCTCCACCAAGTCCTCTCCCTGCCCCCTGCCAATCTCCTACACCCCCGACGGCTTCATCATCGAGGAGCTCCTGCCGCCGGGCGTCTATGCCGTGGGCACTTTAAAGGGTCCCCTGGACGTGACCAAGTTGGTGCAGGACGGTACCGGGGCCGCGCTTAAGAGTCTCATCGCCCTGGGCAGGAGGTCATAATGGAAAAGAAATACGGTGTCTATCTATGCAAGGGTTGCGGCATCGGAGAGGCCATCGATTTTGAGAGCCTGGCCAAGGTGATCAAGAAAGAGGGCAAGATCCAGCATATCAAGGAGCACGACATCCTGTGCTCCCCCGCCGCCCGGGAGATGATCCTGGAGGATCTCAAGCCGGAAGGCGAGGGCATAAACGCCCTGGTCATTGCCGCCTGCTCCCCCCGGGTGAAATATACGGAACTCGATTTCCCCAACGTGTTGGTGGAGCGCTGCAATATTCGGGAGGCGGTGGCCTGGACCCAGGAGCCCAATAACGAACATACCCAGGCCCTGGCTGAGGACTACCTGCGGATGTACTGCGCCCGGGTGAAAAAGTCCGACATGCCGGAACCTTACCAGAGCGAATGCGACAAGACCATCCTGGTCATCGGCGGCGGCGCCGCCGGCCTGAGCGCTGCCCTGGAAGCCGCCAATGGCGGCTATGACGTGGTACTGGTGGAAAAGGAGGCGGAACTGGGCGGCTATGGGGCCAAGCTGCACCGCCAGACGCCTTCCAGCTATCCCTTCACCACTCTGCAGGAGCCTACGGTCTTCAAGAAGATCAAGGAGGTCCAGGGCCATCCCAAGATCCGGGTCTTCACCAGCGCCCAGATCGAGAAGATCGAAGGGGAGCCGGGTCTGCTGGACACCACCCTCACGGTCAACGGCAGCGCAGAGACCTTCCGGGTAGGCGCGGTGGTGCTCGCGGCCGGCTGGCGGCCCTACGACGCCACCAAGCTCACCAAGCTCGGCTACGGCCTCTCCAAGGACGTGATCACCAACCTGGAGATGGAGGAGCTGGCCAAAAAGGGCAAGATCGTGCGGCCTTCCGACGGCAAGCCGGCCAACACCGTGGCCTTCATCCAGTGCGCCGGTTCCCGGGACGCTGAACACCTGCCCTACTGTTCCGACTTCTGCTGTCTGGCCTCCCTGAAGCAGGCCCTCTATGTCCGCCAGCAGAACGCCGAGGCCCTGGCCTATATCCTCTACAAGGATATCCGCACCCCGGGGCAGATGGAGCTGTTCTATAAGGAAGCGCAGTCCGATCCCGGCATCATGCTGACCAAGGCTGAGATCGAGGGTGTCGCCTTGGGGGGCGACGCCAGGCTGCATATATTCGCTAAGGACACCCTCCTGGGCGAGAAGGTGCTCCTGGAAGCCGACCTGGTGGTGCTGGCCACCGGCTTGGTGCCGGTCACCAATGATGAGCCGGTGCTCAATCTCGCCTACCGGCAGGGGCCGGGGTTGCCGGAGATCGAGCCCTACCAGGGATTTGCCGACTCCAACTTCATCTGCTTTCCCTATGAGACCCGGCGTACCGGGGTCTATGCCGCAGGCGCGGTCCATCAGGCCATGACCATCCCCATGGCCATGAACGACGGCGCCGGTGCGGCCTGCAAGGCCATCCAGGCGGTGGAGCACGTGGCCGCGGGTATGGCGGTGCATCCCCGGGCCTGGGACAACACCTTCCCGGACCCCTTCATGCAGCGCTGCACCTCATGTAAGCGTTGCACCGAGGAGTGCCCCTTCGGCGCCATCGAAGAAGATGAAAAAGGCACCCCGTTCTTCAAGATTAACCGCTGCCGCCGCTGCTCCACCTGCATGGGGTCCTGCCCGGAGCGCATCGTTTCCTTCAAGGATTACAGCGTCGATATCATCGGCTCCATGCTCAAGGCCCTGGACGTGCCGGAACTCGAGGATGAAGAGGCGGAAGACGCGCCTTTCCGGTTCATCGGCCTGATCTGTGAAAACGACGCCATGCCGGCCTTGGACGCGGCCGGCTTGCACAGGCTGAAGTTGGACCCCCGGATCCGCTTCATCCCGCTGCGCTGTCTCGGGTCCTTTAATATGGTCTGGGTTTCGGATGCCCTGTCCCGGGGTGTCGATGGCCTGATGCTCCTGGGTTGCAAATACGGGGACGACTATCAGTGCCACTTCGCCAAGGGCAGCGAGCTCTGCAACTACCGCCTGGGCAAGCTTTCCGAAACCCTGGACAAGCTGGGGCTGGAAGCCGACCGGGTGCAGCAATACCAGATAGCCCACTCCGATTTCGATAAGCTGCCGGAACTCGTCAGTGATTTCGTCAAGCGGGTTTTGGAAATCGGCCCCAACCCCTTCAAGGAATTTTAGGAGGTCTGATCCATGGCAGGCGAAACTGTTATCAAACCGGACCTGCAATTCGTCAACCGGGTCATCGCCGCCGGGGGGGACACGGTAAAGAAATGCTATCAGTGCGACACCTGTTCGGTGGTTTGTAACCCCACTCCCGATAGCAAGCCCTTCCCTCGCAAAGAGATGCTCCAGGCCCAATGGGGCCTGAAAGAGGTGGTGCAAGACCCGGATATCTGGCTGTGCCATCAGTGCAGCGATTGCACCATTTACTGTCCTCGGGGGGCCAAACCCGGCGAAGTGATGAACGCCCTCCGGAAACTGTGCATCGAGGAATACGCCGCTCCCAAGGCGTTGGCCAAGATGGTGGGCGACCCCCGCTATCTCCCGTTACTGCTGGCCTTCCCGGTGGTGCTGCTGCTGGCGGCCCTGGGGGCTATCGGCCATCTGCACCTGCCCGCCGGCCCCATTGCCTACCACAAGCTGTTCCCCACCCTGTTGGTGGACGCCATCTTTGTCCCCGCTTTCTTCTTTGCGGTGGTGGTATTGGGCCGGGGTGTCCTCAGTTACTGGGGGGACCTGAATAGCAGCAACCCCTGGAAGGTTCG
This sequence comes from uncultured delta proteobacterium, assembly GCA_963697965.1. GTDB lineage: Bacteria > Desulfobacterota > Desulfobaccia > Desulfobaccales > 0-14-0-80-60-11 > JAPLJC01. The sequence continues at coordinate 3,094,205 of OY969108.1, read as the reverse complement.
GGTGGAAGGCAATCCGGTGGGCAACCTGGTGGCTACCCTCAAAGATATCTTGTTGCACAACCGCTTCCGGCTGTGTGACACGACCTATAGCCGCTCCCTCAACCACCTGTTCCTGCTTTTTGGCTTCATCTTCCTGGCCGTCGTCACCAGCTGGGGCTTCCTGAACGAATGGGTATTTCATCATGAATCCCCCTACGCCATCTATGAGCCCATCAAGCTGCTGGCTATCCTCGGCACCGCGGGCCTGCTCTACGGAATCTACAACATCATCCAGGAGCGCCAGGCCAACGCCGAGAAAGCGGGCTATGGCGGCTATTATGACTGGCTGTTGGTCTACGTGATCTTTGCAGTGGGGGCCACCGGCCTGCTCTCCTGGCTGCTGCGGCTGCTCGATATCCGCATCCTGGCCTATCCCACCTACTTTCTGCACCTGGTCTCGGTGTTTTTCCTGTTCTTCTACGCCCCCTACACCAAGATGGCCCATATGGTGTACCGCACCGTGGCCATGCTTTATGCCCGCATGTCGGGCCGTGGCTTTTAGGCGGGGCGACGTCGCCGTTAACTGGAAGTCGGCCCCACGCGGGGCCGGCTTTTTTTACCGGGAGCGGCCAGCCCCGGTACCCCACAAAACCCATTTTTTATGACTTGTGGGGTATAATCTATATATGCCCCACAAGAACCGTTATTCACGGCTTGTGGTGTTTATTTCTCGACAATCTTTAGCCAACCTGAACGGATGCAACCTTAGCATTACCAGAGGAGCGCCTCATGGATATGAGCCAAATAATGACCCTGCTCATCGGCCAGGGACAACGGTGGGTCAAAGAGCAGCGGCAGGCCTTCCGGGGCCGGGGGCGGCCCTTGTCCCCCAGCGCCATGGCCCAATTTCTGCCATTTTTCGAGGACTCCTTGCTCCGGGAGGTCCGGGTGGCAGCGGTGCCGGCCTTGGAAAATCCTGGGTTTCTGGAGGACTACCGGGATGATTTAACGGAAAAGGCCATCCCCTTGTTGGATTTTTCCGCCATGGCCGCCATCACCTTTATGGATAGCATCCTGGTGGTGGAGTCTTTTCTCAGCGAGCCCCCCGGCGGCCTCATTTTCCACGAACTGGTGCACGCAGTGCAATATGAGATCCTGGGGCCGGATAAATACGTAGAGTTGTATATCCTGGGCTGGGTCAATCAAGGTTTCAATTACGCCGCCATTCCTCTGGAAATGGATGCCTACGAGTTGCAGAACCGTTATGAGGCCGACCCCGCGGACCCATTTTCGGTGAGCGCCGAGGTCTCCCGCAGCCTGGACCTGATGCTGGAGGATTAAAGCCGCAACGCTTCCCAGGGGGGGTTATGGGGAAAGAATTTCTGGTATAATAAATGACGAATATGGAAACATAGAAGGAGTAAACGCATGGTCGACTTGAATATGAAGGTGGTGGAACCCCGCAAGCTCACCCCGGAGAGCCGCTTCAAATTCCGCTGTCACCCGGGAGTGTCCTGCTTCACCGCTTGTTGCGGCGCCACCACCATTATCCTCACCCCCTATGATATCTTGCGTCTGAAAAACCGCTTGCGGATACCCTCCGGCGAATTTCTCCGGAAGTTTACCCGCACCGAGCCCCACGACAAGAACGGGCCTGCCTCTGGTCATCATGGACATGCCCCGGTTTGAGGGCAAATGTCCATTTGTCCGGCCGGTTACCGGCTGCGAGGTCTACAGCGACCGGCCGGCCGCCTGCCGTTATTATCCTATCGGCCAGGGAACCCTGATCACCGAGGAAGGGGTGGATGAGTTTCACTTCTACGTGCGGGAGGAACACTGCCGCGGCTATGAAGATGAGGCGGAGTGGTCCGTGGCCTCCTGGCGCGCCGACCAGGGGGTGGAGCAATACGACATCATGAACCTGCCGTGGAAGACCATGATGCTGCGCCGGGGGGCGGACGGCGGGCCGGTGGCCGATGAGCGGGGCAATCGGCTGTTCCACATGGTGATGTACGATCTGGACCAGTTCCGCCGCTTTGTCTTCAAGAGCCGCTTCCTCCAGCTCTTTCAGGTGGATCCGGATTTGCTGGAAAAGATCTGGGATGACGATGAAGAACTGCTTAACTTTGCTTATTCATATATCAAGACTGTCCTGAAGTTTGAGGAGGCCTTGAAACTTTCGGAGGCCCAAATCCCCGAAGGGACCACCCTCTCTTTCTAGGGGTGGGGAGATGGGGGCGCTGGCTTCCGGCCTGTGCCGGGAGAGGCGCCTCCAAAAATTCCCAATCGCTCATGAACCCAGGGCTCGCCCGGGAACCTGAACATAAGGGTGGGGCGGGCCGCAACCAGGAGCCGGCAAGATGACGGAGAGACCGGAACCGGAAGCCCCGGCCGACCCCCGGGAGGTCGCTGCGGTCCTCAAAGACTACCGGGTGGTGGCGGTGGTGGGGCTTTCCGAGAACCCCGAGCGCCCCAGCTACCAGGTGGCCCAGTACCTGCAAAATCACGGCTACCGCATCATCCCGGTGAACCCCGGCTGCCGCCAGGTCCTGGGAGAGCTCTGCTACCCCAGCCTCAAGGATATTCCCTTTCCGGTGGAGGTGGTGGATATCTTCCGGAAGGTGGATGCCATTCCCGCCATCGTAGACGAAGCCATTGCGGCGGGGGCCAAAGCGGTATGGATGCAGCTCGACCTGGAGGAGCCCGGCTCGGCCCGCAAAGCCAGGAAGGCCGGGCTCAAGGTGGTCATGAACCGCTGTATGAAGGTGGAGCATGCCGCCCTGAGCGGCGCCTGATAAAAATTTCAGGCGCACCCACGAGGTTTTCCCAAAGGGGAGGGATGTATCACCATGGAATCCAGCCTGTTTAACCAGAACGGCGAGGCCGCGGCTTATTTGGCTGCCGACGGCGAAACCTTCTATCTATGGGATGGCCGGGCCGCGGCTTATCGCGTGGGACCCCGGGTCTTCGGCGTCAACGGCAGGCAACTGGGCTGGTTCGAGAACGGCACCTTTTTCGACATTTACGGCCTCAGGGCCGGTTTCCTCAAGAGCAAGTCCCCCATCCCCACGGATATCGAACCGGTCAAACCCGCCAAAAAAGCCCCGAGTATCAGAAAGCCCCGGCAAGGCGGCCTTGCCAAACCCACCCTCTGTTACGGCTATGCCAATTATTTTCTGGAAGAGATCCTGCTGGAAGGACTGGAGGGCTAACCTCCGGGCATAGACAAAATTTCCGCTCGTTCCCAAGGATAACGTGGGAACGAGCGGAAAAAACCATCTTGGCGCTTAAGTGAACCGCATCGGTTCTACGCCAACAATTCCCGGGCCTGGCGCATGAGACTCGCCGATGGCCAGCCCCTGCGGGCAGGCCTGCTCAGCCCTGGAGTAATCAACCTCGGCCAGCCGCTGCCGCACCTCCGGGTGCAGCCTCGCGAATGTCAGTCTGGCCAGCTCCGGTTCGCCATATTCCCGGTAGTACATGAGGCAGCGCATGACCTCGTTTACGGGTACGGCCCCGCCCACGGCCTCCTGGCAGATTTTGCCGCAGCCGGCGCAGTATTCGGACTTGGTCTCCAGGGCATACCGGCGCAAGGAGTCCATCTCCTTCCGGGTCAGTTTGGTCAGATCCCGGGCCGCGGCCACGTCGGCCGCAAGGATGGTCAGGTTGGGCATCTGTACGCAGAGACTGGCGATTTCGGGGGTCTCCCAGATGATCTTGAGTTTGGCCTGCTTGTCGGTGAAGCCCCGCTGCAGGAAGCTTTGGATCATTTCTTCCTTGACCGGGCCGCCGACTTCATGCTTCCCCGGCATGCCGGCCTGAGACTTCATGCCCACCAGTCCGATCCCGGCCTGGGCAGCGGTCTTGATGGCTTCCTGCATCTTGGGGTTGTGCATGACCCGGAAGTTGTAAGCGAACATCACTAGATCGACCCAGTCCAGTTTGGCGGCGCCCAGCAGATTGTCCTCCATGTTAGCGTGGGTGCTGAAACCGAAGAATTTAATCTTGCCGGCCTTCTTCATCTCCGCGGCAAAATCCCTGATGGCCGGCGTCAGTTCTGAAATGTTCGAGAGGCCGTGGGGGATGAATAAGGCATCCACGTATGAGGTTTGCAGCCTTTTCAGAGACTCATCCAGGCTCTTGGCCAGGTTGCTGCTCTGAGGGTGGATCTTGGTGACCAGGAAAATCTCCTTGCGAGCCTCCGGGTTGCGGGAGAAGAAGCGGCCGTAGCCTTCCTCGCTCAGGCTGTCGCCGTAAGACTCGGCCGTGTCCCAGTAGTTGACGCCCGATTTCAGGGCCTGCCTGAGGAGCAGTTGGTTGTTGATGGTGTCGAACATGCCGCCCAGGGCCAGGATGGATACATCCACCCCGGTCTTTCCCAGCTTGCGTTTGGGCATGGTCCCGGCCTGGGCCGCGCCAGCCGGCGGGCCCGGGGCGGCCATCACTGCGGCGGCGCCGGCTCCAGCCACGGCAAGGCCGGCGAGGCCGGCGAGGCCGACGGTGGTCACGAACTCCCTGCGGGTAAGGTCTGTTCCTGTGGTTTTGCGGCTCATGATGATGGCCCCCTCCTAAGGGCTCCGGGCACAGGATAGATGAGCATGCGCCCCGGGCGGGAACGGGATTCGTTCTCACTGTAAACGCGGATGGCGCGCTGGCCCGATACCGGGCATCCGTGCTCGCACATGCCGCAACCGGTACATTTGGCGGCGTCCATAAAAGGACGCTGCAATCGCACCAAAATATCCACCCGCCCCCCGGTGGCCGGGAGACCCGGCCCGGCCAGGGGGCTTTCCAGGGTCAGATTGGTTCCGGCCAAGCCGGTAATGCGCCTGAGGGCGGCCTCGGGGTCCCCGCTGGGGCGCAGATAGTAGTCTCCGCTGGCCAGGTTGACCGTCACCGGGATGGCGGCTTCCAGGTCCACTGCTGCGGGTCCCCGGGATATGGCTGCCACCGCCTGGCCTTCTCTGAGGGTCTCGAAGACGGTGCGGGTGAAGATGGCCTTGGGGCTCACGGGACATAACTCCTGACAGACCAGACAGGGCCGGTCCATGGCCCAGGGCAGGCAGCAGCCCCGGTCCACGAAGGCCGTGCCTATACGCATGGGCCCCTCCGCGGCGAATTTGGCCTGGCCTTTTTTCTCGTCCAGGCTTAAAGGCCGGATGGCCGCAGTGGGGCAGACCTGGCCGCAGGCGATGCAGTTGGGGAGGCAGCCGCTGTTGCCGATCCGGAAGTTGACCGTGGGGCTCCACAACCCTTGCACCCCCGCCTGGAACAGGGCGGGTTGAATGATGTTGCCGGGGCAAATGCGCATGCATTGGCCGCAGCGGAGGCAGCGGCCCAAGAAGCGCTCCTCGTCCAGGGCCCCCGGAGGACGGATGAGGAGTGGGTCGCGGTCGGTCCCGGCCACCCGGCCGACGCCCCACATGGAGGCCAGAAGCAGGCCGGCCCCGGCCACGACCAGGCCTCGCCTGGAGAGGTCCGGCAAACCGGCCTCACCGGCAGCCGAGGGTTTGGCGGCGAAGGTGACTCGGCCGGCTGGGCAGCGGTGAAGGCAATTAAAGCACAATACGCACTCGCTGCCGATAAATCTTCCCGAGGGACGGCAGGCCCCTTCGCAGTATTGCTCACAGATATGGCAATCGCCGCAGGTGCCCGCGGTCTTGCCGATGCGCCAGGGGGTGAAACGGCTCAGCAGGCCGAACAATGCCCCCAGAGGACAGAGGAAGCGGCAGAAGAACCGCGGCAATGCCAGGTTCAAGCCCACCACCGCCAGGAACACCACCCCCAGCAGCCAGGCGGAGGCAAAATAGCGCGGCTGGTCATTGAGCACCCCCAGACGGTTATCGGCTAAGGGGGCCAGGGCCAGGTTGACGCTGCGGTGCAGCAGGGGCAGCGGGTCGAAAATCCCGGTCTGCACCGTACCCAGGAAGGCCAGTCCCAGCAGGCAGATCAAGAGGTAATATTTAAAGGCTTGCAGCCTCCTGTGGCGATTGGCCTCCTCCCGGGCCGCCGGGCTCTGCCCCAGCCGCCCCAGCCAGCCGGTAACCTGGTTGATCGTGCCCAGGGGGCAGGCAAAACCGCAGAAGAACCGGCCCACGAACAGGGTCAGAGCGATGGTTGCCAGTGCCCAGGCGAGGGGCGCAAAGAAGGTGTGCGTGGCGAGAATGGTGGCCAGGGCGGTAAGAGGGTCGAGGCTCAGGATCCAGTTGATGGGCCAGCCCCGCAACTGCCACCAGGCAGTCCCCAGGGTGGCCGTGACGCAGAACCAGAGAAACAGTCCCAGGAAGAATATCTGGCTGATACGGCGGACGGTGACAATACGCATGCGAGCTGCCCGTGGCTTAAGCTTTAGTGTTGAGAAGCACCGGATTGAGCTGGTGATAATCGGCCTGGCCGGCGCCGGCCTTCCCTGCCATGAGGATGTAGGGCACGTCGGCCAGGGAACGGCCCAAAAGTTCCACGCCAACCGCATCAGCCGCCACGGGGTCGGTGGAAACCACCATGGTGCCGGTCTCCTTCAGATCGGAAAGGGAACCGCCGGTGGGGCCGTTGCTGATCATACTCACCGTGCCGTCCAGGACGCACAGGGTGGGTTTAAGAATTTGCGCCAGCTCGGTGATGATGCCGTTAATATCCTGGTGGAAGACGTTGCGCCGCCCGCCCAGGAATCCGTAATAATTCTTGAGCGTCATGGAAGCGCCGGCGCGGTGGTGATCCTTGACCGGGCTCACCACCATGACCTTGGTCACTCCCTGGAAGACCCCGGCCAAGACGGGCCAATCCTCGATGAGTTTGCCCTGCGGCAGGCTGACGGGGGCAAACAGGGAGGCCCGGGGGATAACGATCCTGGCCCCGGCGCCTCGAGCCGCGTTGGCCAGCCCGCTGATCTCGAAGCAACTGTCGGGATCGTTTATGGGGTTATCGGTGACCAGCACCTGGGAGGCCCCGGCCTTAACACAAAGGCCGGCCACCGCGGCGAGCACTTCCGGGTGGGTGGTGGCCCCTAGGGAGGGCGGGGTGGCGAAGGCGGCGTTGACCTTGATGAGCACCCGGTCGCCCTTCTGGACAAAGGCCTCCATTCCTCCCAGGGCCTCAACTCCCCGCGCCAACATCAGCGCCCGGTCCGTGCCCCGGACGATGGCCATTTTCCCCGGTCCCGGGGTTTTGCCGCGGAGGGTGAAATCCCCTAAACCGGTCAACACCTTCTGGGCCGGGGAAGAGGCGGGACCTTTGGAGTCATAAAGGGCCAGTCCGCCGCCCCCGGCAGCCAGGGCCACCACCGAGGCGTACCCCAACCGCTTCAGAAAATCCCGGCGGTTCATGCCGGCTGCGAGCAGACGTTCTTCATCCTTGGGTTGCTTCACGGCTTTTTTTCCTCGAGGGCGGGGCGCAATTCGCCGGCAAGATCCAGGGCCGCCTCAACCGAGGCGGCGTCATGCACGCCCGCCATAATCCGGCCCTGGACCCAGACCACTTCAAAGGAATTATCGAGAGCCAGCACCGAGATGTCTCCTGCCGCGGCCGGAGCCTGGACTTTCCGGTAACCATTGGCGGCCAGGAAATCGAGGTAACGCCGCGCCTCGGCTGTCGCCGCCTCCGGGGTAGCGCGCCTGGCGATAAATGCCGTGGCGTTGCCGCTTTTCAGGTGGTATTCCCCGGTAAGCACGTTGTTGAAGCCCTCCATGGAGAAGACGTCGGCGGCCAACAGGCGCACGCTATCCGGCGCCAGGCCTTCCTTGGGAAAAAGCAGAGCCGGGTTTGCCTGTTCTCCCTTTGCCTGACCTGCCGGAGAGGGAATTTTGGCCAGGATTGCGGTGGCGTAGGTCGAAAGGGATCCTGACAGCGTCTTCGAGGTCCGGTCAGCCACAATCTCCAGATAATAACGCCCCTGGGTAAAAAACAGGGCATTGCCGGTGGTGTAGGCATTAGCGGTCAGGGGGAGGTTGGGGGAACCTGGACGGCGTTGCCCACTGAACACGGCAAAGGCGTTGGCAGCCGACCCCATATCATAGATAAACACTTCCACGAAGGCCTTATCGGCGGCGGTATCCAGGTTGAATTTGCGGCAGGACATCTCTTTGAACCCCGCGGGCAGGTAGAGATCAGCCTTGCCGTCGATCTTGTCGGAGAGGGTTTCCGGGCCGTAGCTCTCGATGGGGGCCAGGGGTTTGAAGCCCGGGACCTCGGGGAGCAGGGCGGCGGTGGCCGCCAACGCCTGGCCGGAGAGAGCCTCCGCCTTGGCTGGCGGCAGGGGAGGGCGTAGGTCTATGAGCACCGCGGGGTTAAAGCGGGTCTGCTGAAATAGCAGCCAGATAGTGATCAAGCCCAGCATGGCTATGATGCCGTAGCCGGTCAGCTTCTGTGCCGCACTTACTGTTGCTTTTCTGGGCGCCATGAACCTTACGCGAGGGCGAGCTAGTGCGCAATCCTCTGTTGCCGGTTCAGATCATAGATCGGGGCAAAGTGAAGCTCACCCAGCAGGGCTTTTTCCGGGGATGTGGACTGGAGTTCCCCATTTTTTTCGATAAAACGCAGTTCGGCGCTAACCCCGCAACCCGCCGTGCAGGCAGCATCCAGCTTGGATTTGGCCGCGGAATACTCAGGCCCCGTCTTGCTCGTGCCGTGAAATTTGGCTCGCCAGTCGATCCATTGCTGGGGGGTCAGGCCGCTCTGGTCGATGAACACATAATAGACCACCTGATCCGGGCAGTCCTCCTCCAGGTAGACGGTATATTCTTGAGGAGCGCCCGTGCTCCCTGGTCCGGCCGGTCGAGTCTGTTCGCCCTTTTCGATGAGCCAGGTGGTGGGACATTTGCGAGATGCGGCAAAGGCTTTCACCGGACCGAAAATAACGGTGGGGTTCATTTCGTCGCCCACGAAATTTCCGGAAAGAAACCCCTCGGGCGGGTTGAAGGGGATCAGTCCCTGAGCCTGCCGCTGGGCCAGGGCCTGAGCGCTTGCCGCCAGGGCCGCGGAACTATAGCCGATTAAGAGCAGCACCCCTAAAAATACCGGAAGCAGACGTCTCATAACCTCCTCCTTCCCGACCGCGAAATGGCAAGGCAGATTCCTTAACAATATTTTATCTACATTCTTAGCGAAATTTCAAGAGCGCTTACACAATAATAATTTTTTTGACCTCCCGGCTGCGAATCTGCCAAGTTGAGACCTCTGCGAAAGCCCCCATTTTTGTCATTCTGAGGGAGCGAAGCGACCGAAGACTCAGGTTCCGGCTTGCCAGCGGCCCCACCCTTTGATACTATTCAATCCGACCAGAGCCATGTGTTTGAACTATCTTGAAATTAGATCTGCAGGTTCAGGCAGTCGCAGGCTTTAATATTTCCGATGGATAATCAGGATCTGACATGCACCCCGAATGGCTGAATCCGCCAGGCCTGTCTCTCTCCAAGGCTCACCTGCAACTGATCTTGCCGCTGTTATTCGCCCTGGCCATGGGCTGGAACGATGCCCGGACCAGACGCATTCCCAATTATCTCACTTTGAGCTGCGCCCTGGCGGGGTTGGGCTTCCAGTTGGGGTTTCACGGCCTGCACGGATTGACCGATGGGCTTTTGGGAATGGCCCTGGGCTTCGGATTGTTGATTCTCTTCTATCTGAAAGGCGGCATGGGGGCCGGGGATGTCAAGGCGTTGGCCGCCCTGGGGACGTGGCTGGGGGTCTGGGGGACCATCTATCTCTTTGTCTATATGGCCTTTGCCGGGGCGGTCCTGGTGACCCTGGTTCTCTGGTGGCAAGGGGTGCTCTGGAGCCGAATCAAGCGGGGCCTGGGGTTTCTGGCGGAACGGGTGCTATTGCGTCCCCTCCCCGGCGCCAGCGACGCGCTGGCGCCCGCGGCCCCGGAAAAATCCGAGGGAGTCCCCTACGCGGTAGCCATAGCCATAGGAATGGCGATCATCTGCGTGAGAGGTTTTCTAGGTTAGCCGGCCTCTATCCCGCCCCACCCTTGCCGGCCTCAAATCCGCGCACACCCGATCCCCTGGGCGGTGAGGACATAGTGCGCTTCACCGGCGCACTCAAGGCAGAGCATCTTTCCGGCTTGCACCCGAAGCCGGGGTTCCAGCACCCCTTCGCCGCAGCGGCTGCAGGTTAGCGTGGCGAACCGCGGGGCCGGGCCGGGCGCGGCCATCTTCAGATGCTGGATGCGAAACTGTTCCTCCAAGGGTACTTCCAGCAACTCCCGCCTGGCCACCGCCTGCCACAGGTGCTGGAAACGGTGCCGATCCTCGGCAGTGCCGCCGCCCTGCGCCACCACCAGTTCAAACAGCGGCTGCAGGGCCGGATAGCGGGTAAACATGGCCTCCCGGAAATCCGGCCGCAACGCCAGGCGCACCGCGGCCCCATCCCGGCGCCGGGCCACGGTCACCGCCGTCTTTCCCAAATCCTTGAAGGTCAAGCCGTTGTTGCCGAAGGTGCAGCCGCACACCACCTGGATGCCGTCGGCAAAGCAGTTATGGCACTCCACCGCGGCCAGCACTTCCTCCATGCCGGCGCTTTCCTGCTCCAGATAGTTCATGGCGTAGCGCCCGGCCTTGACTCCCATGGCCAGAAAGGGGCAGCGGTGCCCATGGATGGTCTCGGCGTGGCGCAGCAACCCTTCCAATTCATTATCCTTGATCATCGCGGCCACAGCCTGCCGGGGAGAGGGGTGTTGGTGCATCTTAGGGCTCCTTATTGAAGTGAAGGCGGGGGGGAACAGGGACAGCGGCCGGCTGCCTGCGGCCTGATAAAAGGATCGGCACCATTAGCGCCGGCGCCCGAACCTTTCCAGACGACGCCTAGAGCGGCGCCTGCCGGCGTCGTCTTGCTGACCCTGGCCCCACCGGCCCGGTCTCACGGCTCCCACCAAAGGAACGGCGTGCCATAGCGGTTGAGCCATCGGCGCCGCTCCCGGTAGTCCGGGAGGATCATTTCCACCTGGCCCCAAAAGCGGGGATTATGGCCCGGGGCCTTGAGATGGGCGAGTTCATGCACCACCACGTAATCGATAACCTCCGGCGGCAGCATGATCAGCCGCCAGTTGAAGCGCAGGCGTCCGTCCGGGTGGCATTCGCCCCAACGCCGCTTCCATTGCGAGAGCTCCAGCGGCCGCGCCCTAACCCCCAGGGCCGGGGCATAAAGGGCCAGCCGTTCCTGGATATGCGCCGCGGCTTGGCGGCTCAGCCAATCTTTCAGGGCGGGCCAACCGCAGGCAGGCCAATCCGGAAGTTCCCTGATTTCCTGCCCTGGCGGCGCCCCCGGCTTACCCTGGCTGCCGGCAGAGGGTAGGGGATAAGCCCGTCCCAGGAGGTAGAACGTCCCCTCCTTAAGGCAGGCCCAAGCCTCCCGCCTTTCCGCCGCCTTCTGCTCGATCCAGCCGCGGTGCCGGGCCAGGGCCTGGGAGATTTGCGCCGGTGAAGTGCCCCGGGGGGAGGTGACCACCAAATTCCCCCGGGAGGTGACCATCAGGGCGATGCTCCTGCGCCGGGAGCTGTACCGGTATTCGATTTCCAAATCTGCTGATTTGCTCATCAACTGCTAATCAATTTCCCACCTGAGATCAGGGAGTTTTAAGGGTTTCGTTTCCGGTAACAGGTTAGCAGACTAAAGGCGTTTTTGGGGCGGAACCATCAAGTCCATCTTATCATGCCCACCCAAAATCCGCCCCAAGATTTAAGGATGCCGGTCTGAGAGTTAGGGTTAAGGGGCCTTAATTGGGAACGCCCCCATTAAAAAAATCGGGGAGCAGGATTAAGGCGCCTGCTCCCCGGATTTCGAAGGTCTGCAACTTAGAGCTTATAGTGCTCTTCCACGATCCGTTCCACCTCTTCTTCGGTGGGCATGGTGTCCCGGTAACCGGCCATGTATTGGTTCCGCAGCCAGCGGAACAGGCTGACGGTTTCGTTGACCCGGACGATTTCGGGGATGTCGCCGCTTTCCACGGTCTTGAAATGGGCGTTATACTGGCCCAACATGCTGACCACGTCGTAGAAGGTGGCCGCGTCCCGCTTGATTCCCCGTTTGAAGGATCTGCCCTCCTTGGGGTAGATCTCGTCCGGCGAGGGGTTGCCGGAGATGTCGACACGCTGGAAGGGCCGCCGCACTGCCACCTGCCATTTGCGGGACTCCACCATCATGCGGGCGATCAGCGGCCCGGCCCAGTCTTGGGAAACGTGCCCGGTGGGGCAGGTGGAGAAGAATTCCACCAGGGAGGGGCCATTGTAAGCGATGGCTTCCTTGAGGATCTTGATGGCATAAAAGGGGTTGTCGATGGAGAGTTTGGCCGCATAGACATGGGAAATGGCCATGGCCTGGCTGATAATCCTCCGGTGCAGCGTGGTTTTGCCCGCGTATTTCTTGCCGATGGGGGAGGTGGAGCGGTCGCTGCCGAAACGGGTGGCCCCGGACTTCTGCATGCCGGTGTTCATGTAGCCTTCATTATTGAAAACCACCCAGGTGATGTCGTAGTTTTCCCCCAGGGCATGGTTGAAGGGTCCGTTGCCAATGTCGTAGATGGCGCCGTCCCCGGCGAAGACGAGGATCTTGGTGAGGACGCTGTTGTAGTTGTTCTGATGGGCCTGGTCCAGGCTGAACTTGGCGCCCAGGGCCGCGGCCGAAGCGGTGCCGAAGCCGTAGTGGCCCGCCGGGTACATGCGGGTGTTGAAGGGATTGACCAGTTCGGAGACCTGGTCGCAGCCGGTGGAATTGATGGCGTAGATGTTGAAGCCGTGGTCCAGCATGTGCTCCACCGCCCGTTTGCTGCGCTCCGAGAGGATCTTAATGCCCTGGTAGAAGGTGGCGCTCCCCTGGGGATTATTGCGCAGGGACTCCGCCGCGAAGAAGGTCAGGAGATTGATGGTCCCTTCGCCGCAGCCGGGGCACAGGGTATGTTTGCCGGGGTAGAGCTTGGAAAAGACAAAGAGCACCTGGTGGTTGAGAGCCATCTCCCCCACGTAGGGAGCGGCGCCGGCGGTATTGTCCCAGGCCCGGCAGGCTTCCGGCAGGAAATCCTCGGCCTTCACCACATTTTTGGACACCATCTTCAGGGCGTCGGTGGGGCAGACCTGGGCGCACACCCCGCAGCCCTTGCAGGAGGCGGGGTCGGCATTGAGGTTCAGGGCGAAGCGCTCCCAGGGGATGCCCTTGGGAGGCTTCTGGAATTGCTTGAAGTAGCGGCCCGCCTGCTCCAGCGGCCGGTCGGTGATCGTGGAGATCAAGGCCGAATCCGGGCAGGAGGCGGTGCACAGCCCGCAGGCGATGCACTTGGAGGCATCGTAGACCGGCAGTTGGGCGCCGATGAAGCTCATGTCCCGGAAGCGGCTGGTACCCGCGGGGACGACGGGCAGAAAGCGGTCCCAGGGAACCTTTTTGCCCTCCAGGGTGGGCTTGACCATGTTCTCGATAGAAGAGCTCCTGATAGTCGGGAACCAGATTCACCGGCTTAATGCTGCCCATCTCATCTTTTTCTGTGAGTTCCAGCCGGAGGCCGGCGGCAAAATGGCCCTGGCCGAAGTTCTCCGGTAGGGGCCGGGTATAGGTTGGCCCTTTGAGGTCCAGGGCCTTGGCCCCATTCGTCTTGGCAGGGGTGGCGGCAGCCCGGGCAGCCCCGATCTTGAGCAGGGCAATATTGGCCTCCAGCATCTCCTTCTTCTTGGTTCCCAGTTTTTTCTCCAGGATATATTTGAAACTCGATTCGAATTCTTTTTCCGGGAGAATCCCCATTTCCTTGTTGATCATGCCGATGATGGGAGCCCCGGGCAGATTCCGGTTCAGATTTTGGACGGCTGCCTGGGTGGCATCCAGGGTTAACAGTTTGATCTGCCGGTATTGAATCAGGGACCGAACCTGGGCCGGGAAGGTGGCCATGATCTCTTCAGGGGTTTTGGCGGTGTTGATCACCAGAAGACCGTGCTCTTTCAGGCCGCCGGCATATTCCCTGAGGATTTGGTCGGAAAGGAACTTCTCATTGAAAAAGGCCAGGACATCCCTTTCGGTTAACTCCGAGCTGTTGCGGATGGGTTGGGAGGAGACGCGCAGGTTCATGAAGACCGGGGCGCCTTTGCGGGCCGCGCCATAGCGGGCTCCGGTCTGGATATATTTGTGGCCGGAGCCGATATCCTGGGCGTAGATCAGGGCGGCGGTCTCCAGGGCGGTCTTGACGCCTTCGGCGCCCACCCCGATGAAGGTCATGCTCAACTCCCGCTCCAGGTAGCCGGGCAGGGGGGCCGGCTTCAAGGTTAGCGGGCCTTCGATCCCCAGATAAAAATCCCGCTGCACCCCCCGCTTGCGATCGAGAGCGGCCACCATGTTTTCCACCACCGCGGCGGCGTCATATTTATTAAAGTCTTTGCTGCCGAGGCCGTAAACCCCATGAAGCAGGGTGGGCATATCCCGGCGGCCATAGAGGTGGTGTTCCTTTTTCCCTTCCCGGCCGGCCCGCATGGAAATCTGCAAGGCAGCCTGCACATCAGAAAGGAGCAACTGGTTGTGGGCGGTGGCGCTGCGCTCCAGCACCGTGACCACCTGGGCCTTGCGCAGGCCAAACGCCAGTTCCTCATAGCAGGGAGGGTTGAACAGCACCGGACGCACCACCCCGATGCGATAGCCCTTGACGTCCCGGTAGTAATCCACCACCTCTTTGACCACTCCGGCCGCGGAGCCCAGGACGACGACGATCAGGTCGGCATCGGAGGTGCGGTAGCATTCCACCACCTTGAGGTTGGTGCCCAGGATGCGGTTCATCACATACATGGCGGCCACAAAGCCCCGCTTGAAGAAGCGGTAGGCCAGGTCCTGGGCCACCTGCCCTTCCATGCTGAGGTCGGTGTCGGTAAAGGTGCCGGTGAGGGTGCCGTGCTCGAAGTTGGGCTGATAGAGGCGGCTGGGAGGACCGACATAATGCTCCAGGAAGGCGTCGGATAGTTGCTTAACATTCTCAATGGCATGGCTCTTGATGAAGCCGTCGCCTATGACCATGGTGGGCAGCATCACCTGGCGCAACTCCGAGACCTTGAAGGCGATGGGCAGCAGGTCGTGGAGCTCCTGGTTATCCTCGGAGACCAACTGGGCCCAGCCGGCATTGCGCACGGCATAGAAATCCGTGTGGCCGCAATGGATCGACAGGGATCCCTTATTGACCTCCCGGGCCATCACGGTCATCACCACCGGCAGGCGCTTGCCGGCCACGGAAAAGAGATTCTTGGTCTTGAGGAGCAGGCCCTGGGAAGAGGTATTATCCACGTACCTGCCCCCCTGGCAGGCCATGGCCTCCACCGCGGCGATGGCCGATAGCTCGTCGGAGGGCTGGAAATACATGAGTTCATGGCCGAACAGGTTCTTCTGGCCGGCGGCCGCCACCCGGGCAAAGTTTTCGGCGATGGGGGTGGAGGGGGTGATGGGATAGCCGCAGAGGCCGTCCACCAGCCGGGTCAGCACCGAAATGGCCGCCTGGTTGCCGTCCATCAGGACATCCTGGCGTTGGCGCATATTCTTCAGGAGTTGGTCGGGGATGGAGCTTAAATCGAAGTTTAAGAGTTCTTTGGCATCGAACCGCTCCCACTCCGTCTGCCAGTCGACGGGGATGATCCTCTCTTTCTTGACCTGCCGCAGTTGATGATAGGGAAGTTGCAGGCGCAGGGTGTCGAATTCACTGCTGGGCCTCATCAAGTAGCCTCCTTGGACCGAATTAAAAGCGGTTTCGCACCCGCTTGCTCAGTCCCAACCGGGCAGCCGCCGCGCCCCATCTCGTGCTAAAGCGTGATCCTGCGGGTGGCGCCTGACTCTCAGGGCAAGCCGGATTTGGAAACAGCCTCAGATATATTTTCGCAAAAATCCTCGTGGTTGGCAATGAAAAACCCCTTGACAAGCATAATGTATCCTTCAAAATTAAATAAAATTATCATTGAAGGATAACAGATGGCGGCGGACTACCTGTTCCTAGAGTTTAACGAGAGCCAGCGGCAAACCTACCGCGGCCTGGTCGATGCCTACCAGGCTTATCGGGAAGCCTGGCAACAAGTCCGGCTTCATAAGGGGTCCATGCACTGGAAGAAGATCCGGGACAGGAAGTACCTGTACCGCTATCGGGACCGCTTTGGGAACGGCGGCAGTCTGGGGCGGCGCTCGCCGCAGACGGAGCAGCTCTTCGCCGATTTCATTCGGGAGCGGCAAGAATCTAAGGCCCTCTCCCGGGAGCGCTGGCGCCACCTGGCGGAGCAGGCCCGCTTTGGCAAGGCCACCCTGCTGCCGCGGCTACCCGGGGCCGCCGCCAAGATCCTGCGGCGTCTGGAGGAGCACGAGCCAGGGGTCCAGCTCCGGGTCATCGGCAGCGCCGCCCTCTACGCCTACACCTTCGCCGCCGGGGTATCCCTGGCCGGCGCCGCCCTCCAGGAACTCCGGGGAGAGGCTGGCCACCGCCTCACCCTGGCCGGAGAGATGGGCGGGGACGATCTGCTGCAACTGCTGCGCCGGGCGGACCGCTCCTTTGCTCAGTTGCCGGGAGGCGGCTCTTTGGCGGCCAACCGGGACGGCTTGCAGGTGCACTTGCTCAAGGGCGGGCCAAGGCATTCCGGCAAAACCCGGGTGGTCACCGTGCCCGGGGCCAAGGAACCGCTGCCCCCGGAAGCCGGCCAACTCCAATTCCTGGCGGCTGCCCCCCCCTTATCCCAGGTGGTCATCGGGCCGGACGGCGGGCCGGCCACCATGGTGGTTCCAGACCCCCGGGCCTTTGCCCTCCACCGCCTCTGGTGGAGCCAGCAGGAGGACCGGGATGGAGGCAAACGGGACAGGGACCTGGACCAGGCCCTGGTGGTGGCGAGCCTGGTGCTGCGTCATCTCCCCCAATACGATCTTGCCCCCCCGGAGCTGGACATGTTTCCCCAGGACCTGGTGAGGGCCGCCAGGGCCTGGTGAGACCAGGGTGGCGCTTTCCGGAGAGTTGGGGGGGCCTCGGCGCTTCGATACCGCGGTTACAGGTCACATTTTTTAAATGGAGCGGTTGGGACTACGGAGCATAGCCCGGAGGCATTTCCGGGCGGGAGAGGCGCGGTGAAATCGATGGACATCATGAAGCTCAGAGTGAATATGGTCAGAATGGAGAAGATAAAAAGCTTCTTGCCCCAGAGCCGCTCATCGGATGCCTTATAGCCCGACCAGGCCAGATACAGCCAGGACAGGCCCAACACCGTCGCCACTGCCAGGGTGCGGTACCCGGTGTACCCCCCGCAGGTCAGCATCAGCGTGGCGGCCATAAAGGCGAGGATATAACCGACAATATGATTTTTGGCGGCGGCTGTTCCCTGCTTGACCGGCAGAACCGGGATGGCCGCGGCAGTGTATTCATCAAACCGGAAAACCGCGATGGCGTAGCAGTGAGGCATCTGCCATAGGCAGAAGATCGCCAACAAGATCACTGCTCCCAGGTCGAAGCGGCCGGTGACTGCGCAATATCCCGCCAGCGGCGGGGTGGCTCCCGCCAGACTGCCGATCAAGGCTCCGTAAACGGAATTGGGCTTCAGGTACAGGCTGTACACGCCCACGTAAATCACCAGCCCCGCCAGCACGATGCCCACCGCCAGCAGGTTGGTCGCCGCCCAGAGCAGCGCCAAGCCCGCCATGCCCAAAATCGTGGCGTAGGATAAACCGGCCCTAAGGGAGATGAGCCCCCTGGCCAGGGCGCGGTTGCGGGTCCGGATCATTTTCAGGTCTATTTTTCTATCGACGCAGTTATTGAATACGCAACCGGAAGCGACCACCAGGGATATGCCGATGAGAGTCGCCGGGAGAGCCACGCCATCTATCCGCCCTTTGCAGGCCAGAAAAAAGCCGCCTGCCGCGGAGATCAGGTTGCCGAAAACGATCCCCGGTTTGGGAGCGAGCAAATAGTTCTTGATCCTTGCAGGCATTGTCACATCATTCGGTGATACAGGTTAGACATGATCCAGAGGCTTCCTCCGACGAAGAGGATCATGATCAATAGAGTGAACACCATGGCCAGCACGTTCCAACGCGCCTCTGAGGAAGTGTCCAGATGCAGGAAGTAATGCAGGTGCACCAGAACCTGCACGAGCCCCGCACCGAAAATGGCGGCCAGGGTCGCCGCGGAGGACCAGGCGCCGCTCATCACCATTGCAAACGGAATGGCGGTCAGAATGAGGGCGAGCAGGAAGCCGGTGAGGTACGCTTTGAGGCTTCCCCGGCTGGCGCCGGTGCTGTCGATGGCTGCTTGACTCATTTACACGACTCCCATCAGGTAGACGATACTGAATATGCCGATCCAAATGATATCCAGAAAATGCCAGAACATACCCAGACGCATCAGCCGGGATTGAACCGGAGAGGTTAACCCTTTGACGGCGACCTGACCTATCATGACCGCCATCCAGATCAGCCCGATAGTCACATGGGCGCCGTGAGTTCCCACCAGGGTGAAAAAACTCGAAAGGAAGGCGCTGCGGTCCGGTCCGTAACCCTGGGCAATCAGGCCGTAGAACTCATGGATTTCCATGGAGACAAATCCGAGCCCCAGCAGCAAGGGAACGGCGAGTCCCATCAGAACCCACTTTTTCCGGCCGTCGCGCAGGGCCAGCATGACCAGGCCATAGGCTACGCTGCTGACCAGCAGCAACAAGGTTTCACTCGCCAGGTAAGGCAGATCGAACAATTCCTTCCCCGTCGGTCCGCCGGCATAGTTGCGGCCCAGGACGGCAAAAGTGGCGAAGAGCGTCGAAAATATGATGAGATCGCTCATCAGGTAAATCCAGAAACCGAAGGTCTGGATGGCGATGGTATCGGGGCGTCCAACCTCTTCGTTAGGAGCGGCGCCGATGGTCGCAACGTAGTCTGTGGTCATCATTGGGTCTCCGCTACCGGTGCCGGGATGGTCTGTCCGCCTGCGGGACCTCCCGGCGCGACGGCGGCCAACTGTTGATAGCGTTCATTTTCGATGCGCTCGACTTCGGCGGCCGGTATGGTGTAATGGGTGTCGTCGTCGCATGAGCGGGCAATGACCGTGAACAGCATACCCAGAGCGGCCAGGATGGCCAGCCACCAGATGTACCAGATCAAGGCAAATCCGAACAGGAAAGCGAGTCCGCCGATAATGAGGCCATGGGGCGCGTTTTTCGGCAACTCGATGTCCTCATATCGATCCGGCCGCTGATAGGCGGCGCCTTTTTCCTTCATTTCCGTAAAGGCGTCGATTTCATCCACTACGGGTATTCTCGGGAAGTTATAGACCGCGGGAGGAGAAGAGGTCATCCACTCCAAGGTGCGGCCGTCCCAGGGATCGCCGGTGGGATCATTGAGGGCCTGGCGCTTCTTAATGCTGACGACCAATTGAATTCCCAGAAAGAGGATGCCGAGTGCGATCACGGCCGTACCCAAGGCGGCGACGAGCAGATAGGGATGCCAGGCCAGGTTATTATAATGCGCCATGCGGCGGGGCATGCCCATGAAGCCCAGCACATACAGGGGCACAAAGGCAAGATAAAAGCCGATCAGCCAGCACCAGAAGGCGCGTTTCCCCCAATTTTCCTGCAAACGAAAGCCGACGGCCTTTGGGAACCAGTAAGTATAACCTGCAAAAAAGCCGAACAGCGTACCGGGGATCAACATAGTGTGGAAATGGGCGATCAGAAACAGGCTGTTGTGGAGTTCGTAATCAGCGGGTGGCATTCCGAGCAGCACGCCTCCAGCCCCGCCGACGGCGAAGGTCACGATGAACCCCAGGGTCCAGTAAATCGGCGTAGTCAACCTGAGGCGGCCGCGATACATGGTGAAAAGCCAATTGAAGATCTTCACCCCGGTGGGGATGGCAATCATCATGGTGGCAATCCCGAAAAAGAAGTTGACGTTCGGGCCGGCGCCCATGGTGAAAAAATGATGCACCCAGACGGAAAAGGAGAGGATCGTGATGGCCGCCACGGCATAGACCATGGATACGTAACCGAACAGCCGTTTTCCGGAGAAGGTGGCGACGACCTCCGAGAAGATCCCGAAAGCCGGCAGGATCACGATATAAACCTCGGGATGCCCCCAGGTCCAGAACAGGTTGGCATACATCATCATGTTGCCGCCCAGCGTGTTGGTGAAAAAATGCATACCCAGGTAGCGGTCTAGCGTTATCATGGCGAGAGCGGCGGTCAAAACCGGAAAGGCCCAAACCATGAGCACGTTGGTGCACCAGGCAGTCCAAACAAACAGCGGCATCCGCATGGGGGTCATGCCGGGAGCCCGCATTTTCATGATGGTGACGAGAAAATTGATACCGCTCAGGGTCGAGCCGATGCCGGCGATCTGGAAAGCCCATATCCAGTAGTCCACCCCCACGCCGGGGCTGTATAGTTTTTCGGTTAGCGGGGCATATCCCGACCAGCCGGCCTTGGAAAACTCACCCACGCCCAGAGATACCATGACCAGCATCGCCCCGGCTGCGGTTAGCCAGAGACTGAGCGAATTCATAAAGGGGAAGGCTACATCCCGGGCGCCGATTTGCTGCGGTACCACGATATTCATCAACCCGACCAGAAAAGGCATGGCCATGAAGACGATCATGATCGAGCCGTGGGCGCTGAATATCTGATCGAAGTGGTTAGGGGGCAGATAGCCAAGGGAGCCGCCCGCGGCAATGGCCTGCTGGGAGCGCATCATGATGGCGTCGGAGAACCCGCGCAGCAGCATGACCAAGGCGAGGATGATGTACATGATGCCGATCTTTTTATGGTCGAGGCTGGTCAGCCATTCCTGGTAAAGGTAGGTCCACTTTCTGTAGTAAGTGACCAGGCCCAGGATCACCAGGGCCAGGAGAAGCGCGCCACCTACGGCGCTCATCACGATCATGTTGTCATACGGAATCGCGGCCAGGCTTAACTTTCCAAACATATCAATGTTCCTCTGAAACGCCGGTCATTGGGTGCATAGAACCGGGTCCCTTGCTCATGGCACCGGAATCTTTGCCCCAAGCCGGATCAAACTGACGCAGGACATACTCAAACAGATCGGGCTTGACTGAAGAGAAAAAGAGCACGGGGTGGCCGAGGCTCGGCTTGGCAAGCTCCTCATACCGTTCCATATCAAGCTTTTCCGGCGTTTGTCTGATCTTTTGCACCCACGCTTGAAACTCCTCGCGGGAAACCGCATTGGCATCGAAAAACATGTCCGCGTAACCGGGACCGCTGAATTGCTGATTGTGACCCTCATAAGTCCCTGGTTTTGAAGCCATAAGGTGCAATCGGGTTTGCATGCCTGCCATGGCGTAAATCTGGCTGCCCAACTGCGGGATGAAGAAGGAAGTCATTACCGTGTCCGAGGTGAGTTTGAAGCTGAGCGGAACATTGACGGGAAAAGTGAGTTGATTGACGGTGGCGATATTTTGATCCGGGTAGATGAAGAGCCATTTCCAATCAAGGGATACGACTTCGATGTTGACGGGCGGGTTGGCCGAAGCGATGGGCTTATAGGGATCCAAAGTATGGGTCCTGGTCCAGGCCAGAATCGATAGAACCGTGACAATGGCAATGGGAACCGCCCACATGACTAAATCGATTTTAGCGGAATAACTCCATTTCGGCATATAAGTCGCTTTGGTATTGGAAGCCCTGTACTTCAGGGGAAACCAGACCGCCATGATGAAGACGGGAATGACGACAATCGCCATGAGCACAATGGCCGCAATGATGAGGAACCGCTCCGACTCGCCGATCGGTCCTTGGGGGTTGAACAAAAGTATCGTGCTGCAACCTCCGAGGAAAATTAGGCCACCCAGGGATGACAAGCGGGCAATAGCAAAATATTTCTTCCTCTTCATTTATCCCCCAATTTCTCAAGGGCCTTCGGATTTCGAAAGTTCAAACGCTGAACGGATGCATCTGATCACCTGTAGGATTATCAGGATCGCTGAGAGGAGTTACACCGGAGATCAGATAAATATTGAAATTAAGACCTGAGAGCAAGGATTGCAAGGTATCGGCAGGTGTTAATGAGCCCCTCACCAAGAGGTCTTGAGGTGAGACCCGGTACTCCGAGGCAAGGCTGGCGGCGGGGGCGGTTTTCTGTTTTTCCAACTTTGAACCTTGAACTTATTGATTAATCTTTGACGACCACGGCCAGGATGACCGCATGTCTTTGCTCCAGGCTGTCAACCAGGGAAAATCCGGCGTCTTTCAGGCCGCGGCGCAAAGCGCCGCCCTCAAAGCGGTCGCTTTCCGGATGCCGGAAGATGCGGCGGGTCAGGAAATTCTGGTAGAAGGTGGGGTAGTATTCCTCCAGGAAGTAGAAGCCGCCTGGTTTCAGGACCCGGGCGATCTCGGCCAGGCCGCCCCGCCAGTCCGGCAGGTGGTGCAGCACCCCGAAGCCAAAGACCCCATCCAGGGCGCCGCCCCGGTAAGGCAGGCGGAGGACGTCGGCCACGCCCAGAAAGATGCGGCGTTGTTTCTCCGGGTGCAAAAATGCCTGGGCCTGCCGGATCATGCGCCGGTCCAGGTCCAGGGCGTAGAGCGCCGCGGGCTGAAATTTCTTTAGGAGGAGAGCGGCCCCGGCGCCCCGGCCACAGCCCACCTCCAGGAGCCTGACGCCCGGGCCCGGGGACACGGTTTTACCGAACCAGCGGACGATGAGGCGCTGGATCACGACCCGCACCGGGTTGTTGACCACCAGCCGCTCGGCCTGGTTGAGCTTCATGCCTTCACCGCCACGTGGATCACTGCGATGCCGTTGGTGAGGCGCCGGAAGCGAATCTCTTTGAAACCCAGGCCCACCAGGGTGGCCGACACCTCCTCCGGGCGGGCAAACATGCGGATGGACTCGGGCAGATAGGTGTAGGCCTGCCAGGAGCCCACAAAGATCCGGCCCAGCAAAGGCATGAGATAAAAGGAATAAAAATCGTAGAGCCGCCGGAACCAGGAGGCGAGGGGTTGGGAAAACTCGAGGCACATGAGCCTGCCACCGGGTTTCAAGACCCGGTGCATCTCTTTGAACCCCAGCTCGGGATGGGTCAGGTTGCGGATGCCGAACCCTACCATGGCCGCATCGAAACCGGCATCGGCAACTGAGAGGCGCTCCGCGTCTCCCTGGAGAAAGGCGATGCGGCCCGCCATCCGGGAGCGGGCCACCTTGGGCCGGCCCGCTTCCAGCATGGCCCGGTTGATGTCATAGACCAGCACCCGGCCGCCGGCGCCAATCTTGGGGGCGGCCAGGAGGGCCAGGTCGGCGGTGCCGCCGCAGATGTCGATGACCCGGTCCCCCGGCTTCAGCCCCAGGAGCCGCACCGCAGTCCGTTTCCACAGGTGGTGGAGCCCGAAGCTCAGCAGGGTGTTCATAAAATCGTAGCGGGCCGACACCGTGTCGAAATGGCCGCGCACCAGCTTCTCTTTCTCGGCGGCGGCCACCGGCCGGTAGCCGAAGTAGGCCAGGTCCTCGACGGGCCGGGGGGGCGGGTTGTTCTTTCGCAGGTACATTAACCTTTCAGGATAGCGGCCAAGGTGTGGCGCCGCCAATGGCGCCGGCCGACCACTTCATGCTGGAGTGGTGGTCGGTTAATAGTAAGGCATTAAATCAAGAAAACCAGGGGGAATTTCAGGAGGCTATTGTAAATCCCCCCTGCCCCGCTTTTTCAAGGGGGGGGGTAGAAAACTGTAGGCGGAAACGTCATAGCGATTATGAAGCATCACACTATCCATTCCCATCCTGTCAGACCACTGGCGACCACACGGGCGAGGCGGCGGATCAGGTAGAAACCAAGGAAACCCGGGTTTCCGGGGCTAAACCGCCTCTTCCCCCTTCTCCCCGGTGCGGATGCGGATGACCTCCCCCAGGGGAGAGATGAAGATCTTGCCGTCCCCTACCTTGCCGGTACGGGCCTGGGTAATGATGGCGTTGGTGATGGCTTCAACTTTCTCATCCGGGACCACTATCTCGATCTTCACCTTGGGCAGGAAATCGACCTGGTATTCCAGACCCCGGTAGACCTCCCGCAGGCCCTTCTGCCTGCCGAACCCCTTCACTTCGGTGACCGTCATGCCGGTAACCGACATTTGGTGCAGGGCTTCTTTCACCGGCTCCAGCTTAAAGGGCTGGATAATGGCTTCGATTTTCTTCATGGCTGCTCCCCTCTCCCATGCCACCCCGATGCCACAGGGCGCAAGCATGTAAAGTTATTGAATTACGGCACCTATAACTTACCACGCCTTCTCTCAAAGGCAAGCCGTAGTTTGGCAGGGTACGATACACCACCGAACTTTGAACTTTGAACCTTGAACTCTGATTTCGCAGCAGGAGGCCACTTGCACCTACGGTGAAGGTGATTATGTTTTTCTTAGGGAAACCGGGTCTCTCGGGTTCAGGCGGGTGGCGGGCCCTGAGAGGCCGGGTGTCCGCGCCGCAGGCCTTTAATCGAGTGACTGCTGGAAACCATTTCCAGATAAAATTATTGCCAGGTTGCATAATCAGGGGCGCCTGGGACATAATACCGGATAACAGCCGGCAAGTTATTGCCAAACCGGCAAGCTGCCTGAAAGATGAGCGGATAACCTCAAGAGGGCTCAGGGTCAACAAAGGGATTTTGCAATAACTGCGAGTTCGATAACCGTTTCCTGAGGAGGTAGAGCATGTCCAAAGTCGCAATTAACGGTATGGGAAGGATCGGCAGGGCGGCTTTTAAAAATATTCTGGAGCGGCCGGAGTTGGAGCTGGTGGCGGTCAACGACCTGATGCCCATCGATAATCTGGTCTACCTGCTCAATTACGATACCGTTTATGGCCGCTACCGGCATCGGGTGGAGGTAGCCGGCGAGGCCCTCAAGGTGGCGGGAAAAACCATCAAATTCTTGAGCGAACGGGACCCGGCCCAATTGCCCTGGAAGGCCCTGGGGATCGACATCGTCTTTGAAAGCACCGGACTCTTCACCGGGTCCGATGGCCTGGGCAAACACCTGGCGGCCGGGGCCAGATACGCGATCCTGTCGGCGCCCCCCAAGGGCGCAGAGGTCTGCTGCATCGTCCATGGGGTCACCAAGCCGGGAGCAGCCGACCGCATGATCTCCTGCGCCTCCTGCACCACCAACTGCATCACCCCGGTTTTGGAGGTCATGGGCCGGCGGGTCGGCGTCAAGAAGGCGATCATGACCACCATTCACGCCTACACCTCCTCCCAGGCCATTGTGGACGCGCCCCACAAGAATTTTCGCCGGGGCCGGGCCGGGGCGGCCAACCTGGTGCCCACCTCCACCGGGGCGGCGAAGGCCGCCACCAATACCCTGCCCCAATTCAAGGGGAAGTTTGACGGGGTGGCAGTGCGCTGCCCGGTGCCCGTGGGTTCCCTGGCCGATCTGGTTTTCGTCACCGAAAGGGCCACCACCGTGGAGGAAATCAACGCCATCTTCAAGGAAGAGGCAGCCAGTGAGCGTTATCGAGGCATCCTCGAATATGCGCTGGACCCCATCGTCTCCTCGGATATCATCGCCAACCCCCACGCCTCCATCTTCGATCCCAGCATGACCCAGGTCGTGGACGGGGACCTGGTGAAGGTCATGAGCTGGTACGACAATGAATGGGGTTACACCAATCAGATGATCCGGGAGGCCCTGCGGCTCACCAAAGAATGCCTGACCTGTTGAGGCGGGCCGCGGCGGCCGCGATCCGAGAGAAATCAGGCCTGGTATTGAGCCCTACTGAATATTGCCTGAAAGCTTTACCTTTATCCCTCCCCCGGGAGGGGGCGACACCGAGTGGGGGTGGTAATTAATCTTTCATTTACCACCATATGTTGCCACCCTCCCCCCGACCCCCTCTCCCCAAGGGAGGGGGGTATCTCAAATCGTTTGTTAAGATAATTGTGGGACACCGCCGTAGAAGCCGCTGAGCTGAAGGAAGCGCTCCCGGCGGCGCCCCCTCGCCTAACCCCCATGCCGATCCATAACCAAGATATCGCCGCCATCTTCGAGAAGGTGGCGGATTTGCTGGAGATCGAGGGCGCCAATCCCTTCCGGGTGCGGGCCTATCGCAACGCGGCCCGGGTGGTGAGTGGCACGTCCCAGAGCCTGGCGGACCTATTGGCCCGGGGCGATGATCTGACCCGGCTTCCCGGGGTGGGCCAGGACCTGGGGGGCAAGATCCGGGAAATTATTACCAGCGGGGACCTGGGCCTGCGCCGGGAACTGGAGGTCCGGACCCCGCCCGCCCTGGCACTCTTGCTGAACCTGGGAGGACTGGGGCCCAAGCGGGTCCAACTGCTGCACCAAAAACTGGGGATTACCAGCACCGCAGACCTGAAAGAAGCAGCCCAAAGCGGCAAGATCAAGGAGATCAAAGGCTTCGGCCCCAAGATCGAACAGCTGATCCTGGAGGGCCTGGGTCACCTCAGCGCCGCCGAGAAGCGCTACAAGCTGGTGTTGGTGGAGCCCGTGGCCGAGTCGCTGGTGGCACACCTCCAGGCGGCGCCGGGGGTGGCGGAGGCCATAGTTGCCGGCAGCTACCGGCGGCGTCAGGAGACCGTGGGCGACCTGGACCTGTTGGTCACCTGCCGGGAGGCGGCACCGGTGATGGACGCCTTTGTCACCTATGAGGACGTCAGCAAGGTGCTGGCCCGGGGGGACACCAAATCGATGGTGGTGCTGCGCAACGGCTTGCAGGTGGACCTGCGGGTGGTGCCGAAGGAGAGTTACGGCGCGGCCCTCCATTACTTTACCGGCTCCAAGGCCCATAACATCGCCGTCCGCCACCTGGGGGTGCAGCACGGCCTCAGGGTCAATGAATATGGGGTCTTTCGGGGAGAGGCGCCCATCGCCGGTCAGACTGAGGCGGAGGTTTACGCGGCGGTGGACCTCCCCTACATCGAGCCGGAGCTGCGGGAAGACCGGGGGGAAATCGAGGCCGCCCAACAGGGCCGCCTCCCCCGGCTCATCACCTTGCCGGATATTAAGGGCGACCTGCACACCCACACCAAGGCCACCGACGGCCGCAACACCCTGGAGGAGATGGCCCGGGCCGCCCAGGAGCGGGGGTATCAATACCTGGCCATAACCAACCACTCCAAACGGGTGAGCATGGTTCACGGATATGACGCCAGGAATCTGGCCGCCGAGATGGACCAGATCGACCGCCTCAACGCCCAATTGCAGGGCATTACCATTTTGAAGGCCATCGAAATGGATATCCTGGAAGACGGTTCCCTGGACCTGGAGGACGAAATTCTCAAGAGGCTGGATCTGACTGTGTGCGCGGTGCACTACAACTTCAACCTGACCCGGGAGGAGATGACCGGGAGGATTATCCGGGCCATGGACAACCCCTATTTTAACAT
Source organism: uncultured delta proteobacterium (assembly GCA_963697965.1). GTDB lineage: Bacteria > Desulfobacterota > Desulfobaccia > Desulfobaccales > 0-14-0-80-60-11 > JAPLJC01. The sequence goes on along the minus strand of OY969108.1, from coordinate 3,066,934 downwards.
CCTGGCCCATCCCAGCGGCCGGCTGATCCAGCGGCGGGAGCCTTATGAGGTGGACATGGAGCGGCTGATGCGGGCCGCCCGGGAACGGGGCTGCTTCATGGAACTGGACGCCCAGCCGGACCGCCTGGACCTGGTGGACATCCACTGCAAGCTGGCCAAGGACCTGGGGGTCAAAGTGGCCATCTCCACCGACGCCCACAGCATCGCGGACCTCAACTTCATGCGTTTGGGGATCGGCCAGGGCCGGCGCGGCTGGCTGGAAGCCGCCGATGTCCTCAACACCCGCCCCTGGCCGCAGTTGCGGAAACTGCTGCGGAGGATTTAATATGATTTTAGAAATAAGATGAATAAAATATATGATTGGGCTATCGGCATATATTTTGGATTGTTCAAATGGCTTATCAATGGCAGGTATACGCTGCTGATTTATGTCTTATTCCTGGTTCGCCACCAGACACTCAGAAGCCACTCGACCCCCGGGCAGGCGACAGGTCCTTACTGCCACACCAGCCACTCACCCATAGCTAATATGTTTATTTGACTTCTTTGATTTCTCCCGGACGCCAGGCGTTATTGAACCAGGGCTCCAGCGCGCCGTAAAGGCGCAGGAGGGTGTTCCAGCCCTTGCCGGGGATGGTCTGTATCCAGTTCTTCTCCTTGCCGAGCGGGGCCTTGGGTCCGAAATAGACGTCCACCGACCCGTCGGCATTGACCAGGAGTCCCTTGGTCCGGCTGCTGACCGCCGGCCACTCCTGATCGGTCTGCAGCATCGAGCGAGTCTGGCTGTCGTAAAGGAAGACGGACCAGGCCTCCCTCACCGGGATGTTGGGCGGCAAGTGGAGCCGATAGTTCCTCCCGCCGTCGAACGGCATTCCTTTGGGGTCGACGAACGCCGCCATGAACTGCGTCCCGACGCCCACCATGCTTGCGCCCATTGCCGGGGCGATAGCGGTGGCATAAAAGAAGAAGCCCGAGTACGCGTCCAAGAGGCGTGCGCCGTTTGCCTCGAACTTGTAGCCGCCGATGATCCCGCGGCGCCAGGCGCTGTTCGGGTAGTAGTAGCCGTCCGGCGTCCGCCACCGGTACATTATAGCCCGGGCCGTGGCGTCACCAACCCGGGCGGCTTCGATGAGGATCTTCTTCATCCGCGCATCCGGCGCGAAGGGTTTGCCCTTCCGGATGCCGATGGCAGCCCAGAAGCCGAGCGTGGTCGGGTCGACCGAATCCGTTGGTTCCTCCTGCACGACCTGATTGAGAGCCTCCCAGAAAGTATAATCCGCCGGGGCGATCCCGTTGAAGGCTTTGTTGGAGACGTCTATGAATTTCGGCGTTCGGGGCTTGCCGGCTTGAGACAGCGGATAAATCTTGGTGAACTTCTTCACCAGGTCCACGCCCGGTTTCTGGTCGCCATTGACCAGAGAGCTCTTCCAAACGACCCAGTTGCTGAACGTCGCTGATTGGATAACGTGGTAGCCTTTCGGAACTTTGTCTTTGTAGCCTGGGGGCAGCAGCAGGTATTTGCCACCCTTGCCCTGGTCCGGGCCGGTGAGGCCGACATCACCGGCCCAGTGGTACCACATATCATCAACCAGCCCAATTACCTTCGGTGGAACCTCCAGGACCTGCGGACCCTGACGGAGATCGACCCAGAACCAGGTGTAGGGCGTGCCGTTGGTCGCGGTCAGTTCCAAGGTCCTGGCGTTCATCATGGTTTCAAAGATAGGCACGGTCGCATTGGCCGGTCCTACTTCTAGGACTCCCTTGCGGTTGGCCCACTGGTTCACTACAGGCAAGCCGAGCAGATAAGCCTGCACCGCCCGCTGAAAGTCCAGGTTGTCATAAAGCTTCTCGGCGCTGGCCTGGTCCGGGACGCCATCGAAGAAATTGAGGGTGCCGACGCGGGTCTCAACCTTGTCCGGGCAGGCGATGCCCGGCGGTATGGGGGTGGTCATCTTATACTTGGCTGCCGGGGGCGCTGATGCACCGGGTGCCTGCTGCCCGTTGCCGGGGCTGACAGCGACCGTCATGAGGACAAAAAAAATCGTGCAGATCCAGAGTTGGTTCCGTGGTCTCATTAATTATCCACCTCCAAAGAAGGTCACCGGTGCCCCCTACTGTTCACCTTTGCGTGGGGGCGCACAACATGGGTGCGCCCCCACAAGACAGTCCCTGGGGGCATGCCTAAGTTCAAGAAGATCTCTGGTTTTGGTGGGCAGTGCCCACCCTACATGCCTCATCGCCAAAACCTGGCCGGATACTACCAGGGAATTTGATTTTTTAAAAACTCATTCAAAGCGCCGCATCAGCTCCGCCATCAGGTCATCCACATTTTCCGGGGTGATCCGGTTTTTCCAGATGGTCTCTTCGGCCAGGCGGCGGCGGCCGGGGTCCTGCAGATCCTCCAGGCCCTGGAAGATGCCGGTGCGCCTTCCTACCTGGTAGATCATCTGTTCATCCCGATTCAGGGAGAGGAATTTCTCCACCGCCGCCAGCATGCGCCCCTGGTCCTGGGGCAGCGCCCCCTCCACCTCCGGCAACAGGTTGCGGAAGTGGTCGCTTACCACCACGCTGGTAATACCCCGCAAGGATTCCAGGAAGAGCTGCACTTCCCGGGCCATTTCCAGGTCGGTCGGCCTCTGGAAGCGTCCCTCCTGATAATCCTGGTAAAGCGGGCTGCCGTAAAGAATGGACAGGGTGCGCAAGCGGATGAAGTCCGGGTTGATTTCATTGAAGGCGGCGGCCGTGTCCTGGGCGTGGACCCGCCAGAGGGCCCGCCCGCCCAGCCCCGGCAGGTAATATTCCGAGAGCTCCAGGCCCGCCTCTTTCACCAGGCGGCCCGCCGTAATCTGCTGGGCCTGGGTGGTGCCCTTGTGCACCAGCCGCAGGACTTCGTTGGCGCCCGATTCCAGGCCGATGTGCAGGCGGTTCAGACCCGCCTCCCGGATGGCCTGGAGATCCCCGAGGCTCAGCCGGGCCACCGTGCTGGAGCGCGCATAGGAGGTCACCCGCCGCACCCCGGGGAACCGCTCCCTCAAGTGAGAAAGGATCGCGGCCAGGTCCGGGGCGCCGATCACCAGGCTGTCGGCGTCCTGAAGGAATACCGACTGCTGGCCGTGGCGTCGCCAGTGGGCCGCAGCCTGCCAGGCCCGCGGGTCTCCCGGGGCCTCGCCGCCGGCCTTAAGCCGGGCCAGCGCCAGACGGTCCGTCGCGCCGCCCTGGCCGGAGAGGGTCCGGGCCGCCTGGTAAACCGCCTCGATATCCCGGATCACATGGTCCAGCGGGCGCCGGGAGAACCGGGTGTCTTTGTAGGTCGAACAAAACCGGCAGCGGTTCCAGGGGCAGTTGCGGGTCACCCGGAGCAAGAGGCTGCCGGCTTCGCTGGGAGGGCGAATGGGCCCTTGTTCGAAGCCGCCGTAAGGTTCTGGTTCTGTCAAAGTGGTCCTTTTTTGCGGAGAGAGTTGGGTTGCCGCCGCGATATTTTCCATCTATTAGAGGGTCTGGCAAAAATCAGGTTAAACCGGTTAAGTGCTCTTTCCCCCCTCAAGGGGGAGGGGAAAAGGCAAAGCATTTATGCAAAACCTGCTTTCAATGTCATCCTGAACAGAATCTAAGGTCACTAAAAATACGAGATTCTCCGCTTCGCTCAGAATGACAGTTTTGGGCAAACGGGGTTCGGCAATATCTCCAGGCCTCGGACGTCTGTAGGTGCTCGATGAGAAACCTGAGCCGCTTGGCCCATTCCCAAATAGTCGCCCCATGCTATTGGGTATAGCGCCCATTTCTAGTATATAATTATACATATTAACCCCAAGACGATCAATGGCGGCCGGGGGGCGAGCCGCCCCCCTGGCGGCACTGGTCTTTGGCCTGGGATGGCTTGCTTTAATAATTGCCCGGGTGGCTAAATTAACCACTTTTGGGAATTTTCTTTAGAGGTCCAGATGAGCGAGATCGAGGCGCAGCCCTCCGACTTTATACGCGACCTGGTGGCCGACGACCTGAGCGCCGGCAAGAATGAAGGCCGGGTCTGCACCCGGTTCCCCCCGGAACCTAACGGCTACCTGCACATCGGCCATGCCAAGTCCATCTGCCTCAACTTCGGCATTGCCCGGCAGTTCAACGGGCTCTGCAACCTCAGGTTCGACGACACCAATCCCACCAAGGAAGAGGTGGAGTACGTCGAATCCATCATGGATGACGTGCGCTGGCTGGGCTTCGACTGGGGCTCGCGCCTCTTTTACGCCTCGGACTATTTTGAGCAGATGTATGAATACACGGTGCACCTGGTCCGCGAAGGCAAGGCCTTTGTCTGCGATTTGACCGCGGACGAGGTCCGGGACTACCGCGGTACCCTCACGGAGCCTGGCCGGGAGAGTCCCTACCGGAACCGCAGCGTGGCCGAGAACCTCGACCTGCTCCGACGCATGCGGGACGGCGAATTTCCTGACGGGGCCCGAACCCTGCGGGCCAAAATCGACATGGCCTCCCCCAACATCAATATGCGGGATCCGGTCCTATACCGCATTCTCCACGCCGGGCATCACCGCACCGGGGATAAATGGTGCCTCTACCCCATGTACGATTATGCCCACCCCATTTCCGACGCCCTGGAGGGCATCACCCATTCCATCTGCACCCTGGAGTTCGAAGACCACCGGCCTCTTTACGACTGGACCCTGGATAACCTGCCGGTTCCCTGCCATCCCCAGCAGATCGAATTTGCCAGGCTCAACCTCAGCTACACGGTGATGAGCAAGCGCAAGCTCCTGAAGCTGGTAAACGAGGGCCGCGTGGCCGGTTGGGACGACCCCCGCATGCCCACTCTGGCGGGGATGCGCCGCCGGGGCTACCCCGCCGCGGCCATCCGCCACTTTTGCGAGCGCATCGGGGTGGGCAGACGGGAGAACCTGGTAGACCTGGCCCTGCTGGAGTACTGCGTCCGGGAGGATTTGAACCGGCGGGCCCCCCGGGTGATGGGGGTGCTGCGCCCCCTGAAGGTGGTGTTGGTCAATTACCCCGAGGGCCAGGTGGAGGAGCTGGAGGCGGTGAACAACCCCGAAGACCCGGCTGCGGGCAGCCGCCAGGTGCCCTTCTCCCGGGTAATGTACCTGGAGCGGGAGGACTTTCTGGAGGAGCCGCCCAAGAAGTTCTACCGTCTGGCCCCGGGCCGGGAGGTGCGGCTGCGCTACGCCTACTTCATCAAGTGCGTGGAGGTGGTGAAGGACGCGGCCGGAGAGGTGGTGGAGCTGCACTGCACTTACGACCCCCAGACCCGGGGCGGCTACGCCCCGGACGGCCGCCAGGTGAAGGCCACCCTGCACTGGGTCTCGGCGAACCACGCCGTCCCCGCGGAAGTGCGCCTTTACGACCGGCTGTTCACCCGGCCCGAACCCGGGGCCGAGCACGAGGGAGATTTTCTGGCGGATATCAACCCCAATTCCCTGGAGGTGCTCTCATCCTGCCGGCTGGAACCCAGCCTGGCGGGCGCCGCCCCGGGCAGCTTCTATCAGTTGGAGCGCCAGGGCTACTTCTGCGCCGACCTCAAAGACTCCGCCCCCGGTGCCCTGGTGTTCAACCGTACCGTGAGATTGAAGGACCCCTGGGCCAAACTGCAACAACAGGAGAGGAAATAACTCCCTCGATTGGGTCCGCACCTACGGAAAACAGGTATAGATTCTTAAGGAATTGGTGGGCAGTGCCCACCCTACATTGACTGCAACAACAGGAGAGAAAATAACTGCCTTGAGCCCATTATTGTCCGGCAAGGTTTTTGCTAATTTGCCGTTGTAACCTAGGCTGCCAAATCTCTATCTTTGATTAACTTTAAGGAGTTCTCTTGGTTTTTCCCCTCTCCCCCAATGGGGGAGAGGGCAGGGTGAGGGGGAAGTAATCAGGCATGTAGGGTGGGCACCGCCCACCAAAACCAGAGATCTTTTTAACTCAGGCAGGCTCAACAGTTAATGAATGCTGGTTTGGGGTGCGCACCCCAGGTTTTGCTCACTGCCCTGGGCGACCCAGCGGGTCGCCCCTACGTTTTATTTCCTGGAAATTACAAGCTATTTCCCTCTCCACCCTTGGGGGGAGAGGGCAGGGTGAGGGGTACGGATTGTCTTGTCCGGACTGCCTTGTAGGGGCGCACCCACGTGTGCGCCTCCAGGCAAGGGTGGGCAGTAGGGGCGGGTTTTAAACCCGCCCCCACAGGGCGGACCCAGGAGTCCGCCCCCTACGAAAAACTATTTTTGAGGAAATAGTGGGCAGTGCCCTCCTTAGGAAAGCAGGTAAAAGCAAGTCGTGCGCAGTGCCCACCCTACAACCCTTAAGGATGCTCAATATTACCGCGGTCTCGCGGCGCTTCCCCGTGCCCCGGCATTAAAGACCGGAGCCATCAAGCCGGGCGCCACCGGCGAGCTCCTCAACTATCCCGGCTGCGGGTGCGGATGACGTGGACCGCCTCGCTCCCAGGCAGCAGCTCCACCGGTTCGCCCAGCAGGAATTGGCCTTTACTGATCCATTCTTTCAGAAGCAGGGCGATTTCCCGGGCCCGCACCAGGCTGGAGAGAGGTACGGTGGGCACTTCCTGGCCGCCCAGGGTGAGGGTGCCCCGCTTTAACTGGGCGTAACTCACCTGCCCCAGGACGCGGCCGGTGCCCGCGGGATAATCGCTCCCATAGTCCACAATGGGGGCCAGCAGGTCTTCGTCGGCCACCCCGCAAAAGTGGGCCATCTCCTCATTCAGGATGGGAATCGGGATACCCAGGCCCACGGACAAAGAGCAGCCGTAACCCAGGAGGCTCACTCCCACCAGATACCTGGAGGTCATCTTTTTCAGGTCGCCCATGACGAACAGGGTGCCCGCCGGACCCAGGGGGATGCCGTGCTCGGACCGGGGCTTGGCGGGATTGTGCTGGGTGCCGGGGAAGACGACGTACCCCACCCCGCCTCCCAGGAAGATACGGGTGCCGATGCCGGTGGTGCGGTAAAAGGGATCATTGAACAGGGGGCTCAGCTCCCCTGAGGTGCAGTAATTGGCATTGCCCGCCTTGGGGCGCAACGCCCCCATGTAGGTGTAGATGGTGCGCTTGGACAGGTTCACCGCCACGTTGTAGTTTTGATAACAATTGCGGGGGTTGCAGAGGATGGCGTTGACCATCTGCTTTAAGGTGATCTCTCGCTCCAGGCTTTTGTTGGGATAGCAGTCGGTGCCGTAGGCCTCGGCCACCAGATGCACGCTCTTGCCCGCCACCAGGTCCTGGATCACATGGCCGCCGCCGTACTTGAATTCACCGGGATAGACCTTGTTCAGAGGATCTTCCTCAGTGGGTTCGGTGACGCCGAGGTAAACGTCCACCGCGGCCAGGCCGGCGTAGGCCGGCACGTCATTGAGCCAGACCTTGGACGCCTTGATGGGCGGCTTGGCATGGCCGAAATTGAGGATGGCCCCGGAAGAACACATGGGGGAAAAGGTGCCGGTGGTCACCACGTCCACGGTGCGGGCCGCGGCCGCCTCGCCTTTGCTGCGGACCAGGCCGACCATCTCTTCGGCGCTGACCACCACCGCTTGACCTTTCCTGATTTTGTCATTAATTTCCTGATAGGTCTTATTTACCTGGTAATTAGTCATAAGCTTTCCTTCCGGGAGAGGCGCCCCCGCTATGGGTCACGATTTTCTGGGTTCCGTCGGTTCCTTTTTCATTACCAGCCTGATCTCTTTTTTCGTCATCTTAGACCCGCTGGGTAATATCTTTCCCTTCCTGGCGCTGACCACCGGCCAACTGGAGGCTGCGGCCCGGAAGGCGGCCGCCCGGGCCTACTTCTATTCATTCGGCATCCTGGCCATGTTTTCCCTGGCAGGCCAGGGGGTGCGCAGCGCCTTCCCCTCGCTGATTTAATAAAAATCGACCGGGTTGATCTTGCGGCTCGCCGACCAATGAAAAAAGAGATTGCTGGGGAGCCCCTGGAAGACGTAGCCGGTGGGGGGCAGCAGCAGCCGGCGGCAGATGGAAGCAAAGGAGTAAAATTTTTGGAAGCAGCGCCAGACGCCGGCTTCGCACTCCTCCGGGCTCATGTGGCTGGGGAAAAAGTTGCACACCATCCCCAGGTACTTTTCGGCGTCGGGATTGTGCATCCGGCCCTCCTGCTGAAGCCGTTCCCACATGGGGGTACCCCGGCGGGGGGTGGCCACGTTGAAAAAGGCCATGGGCGCCTTGATCTTCTCCAGAAAGGCCAGGGTCTCATCAAAGAGCTCCGTGTGGTCCCCGTCCAGCCCGAACATGAAGTTCAGGGAGTAGAAGATGCCCTTTTCCCGCAAGCGGCCCAGGAGCCATTCATACTCTGCCACCGGATTCTGCACCTTCTCGATGGCGGAGATGGACTCGGGGCAGACGTTTTCGATGCCGATGTTCACGTGGTTGCAGCCGGAGCGTTTGGCCAGGTCCAGCAGTTCCTCGTCCCGGGAAGTGTTGATGGTCCATAAGCAGCTCCAGTGGAGTTTCAGCGGCATCAGGGCCTTGAACAGCTCCTTGGCGTATTCCATGTGCCCGGTGAGGTTATCATCAATGAAATAGATGTTCTTGAGGCCGGTGATGCGGACGTTGGCCTTGATCTCTTCAATCACTTCGTCAAGGGGCCGCCGGCGGTAGGTGTGCCCGTAAACGATGGGAACCTCACAAAAGGCGCAGTGATAAGGGCAGCCGCGGGTGGTCTGGGCCGGGATGATTTTCACCCGGTAGCGCCGGAAATCGACCAGTTCCAGACGGGGCCGGGGCAGGCCCGTCAGATGGTGCAACCCCTGGGCCTGGTAGCGCCCCTGCAGGCGCTTGCCGCGGGCGTCCTCTATGACCTGCTGCCAGACGTCCTCCGCCTCTCCCACCACCACCGCATCGCAGTGCTCCATGGCCTCCTCCGGGTGCAGGGTGACGTGGAAACCGCCCATCACCACCGGCACCCGGCGCCGGCGGAACTCCGCGGCGATTTCGTAAGCACGCTCCGCAGTGGCGCAGGTGGACGTGATGCCCACCAGGTCGTACTGGCGGTGGTAGGGAATCTCCACCAGGCGGTCATCGGCCAGATCTACCATGACCTCCCGGGGGGTGAGGCCGGCCAGGTAAGGCAGGGTGATCCCCAAGAGCCAACGCTTGCGGCTGCGCAAAACTTTCCGGTCCGGATATTTGGTAGTGGGTTGAACCAGTAAGATTCTCATGAAAACGGCCCTCGCCCCGCTCCGGCCACCAAAAATGACCGGATACCGGGCTGACTCTGCAACAATCTGCAAAAAGTGAAGCTCACCGCCCGCCCCGAAAAATCCTGGACGGGCAACCTCTTATTAAGAGTATAGCATGGATAAGCGAAGATAAAAAGGCGGGCGCCCTGGGGCGCTCCTGCCATTGGGGAGTGCGGCCCGGTATCAGACACCCGAGATAGGGACTCATCACCTGAAATCAGGTCTTCCGCACCAGGGGAATGACTTTGCCCTTGCCCGCCGGAGGGGTTTCCGGTCCCGCCGGGGGCTTGGGGGGAATAAGTTCCAGCCTCACCGGCCGGCCACCCATGGTAAATTCTTCTCCCCCGAGATGAGACTCCTCCAAGATCATTGTCATGACCTGAGAAGGCAGGGTGAGCAGCAGGAGTTCCACCTGATACCAGCCCCGCTTGACATCGGGGACGATATCATTGATGCGGGCGTAGAACGCAGGCTGGCGGTCATGGTGCACCAGGACCAGATCATTAATGACGGCGCCATATTTTTGAACCATGGCTACAGTTCCACTACATCCGATTCCATCTCTTGTCCCATGAAGAGGCTGGCAAGCTGCTGAAAACGCGGGGTGAGGTCGGTGGAGAGGTAGCGGCGGGAGCCACCGCGGCTCAGGCGGCTCTCCAGTTCCGGGTGGCGCCGGAGATAGTCCAGCAGCTTAATCGCAGTCACCTGCCCGGAGCAGATAAGCTCCGGACTATGGTCGAGAAGGCTCAGGATCTGCTCCTTCAAGATGGAGTAATGGGTGCATCCCAGGATCAGGGTGTCCACCCGGCCCCCCTGGAAAGGAGCCAGATAGCGGGAGAGGATCATGGCGGTGCCTTCCCAGTCCTGCTCACCGGACTCGATTAACGGCACCAACAGGGGGCAGGCCTGCTGGCAGCACCTCCACCCGGGGGTCCAGTTTTTGCAGCTCCAGTTCAAAGGAGCGGGAGGTCACGGTACCTTCGGTGGCGATGACCCCGATGCGCCGGCTGCGGCTGCGAACCAGGGCTTCCTCCACCGTGGGAATCAGCACCCCCAGGACCCGGCGCCGGGGATAACGCTCCGGCATATAGACCTGTTGGATGCGCCGCAGGGCCCGGGCCGAGGCGGTGTGGCAAGCCAGGACGATGAGCTGGCAGCCCTGGCGCAAGAGGTAATCCACCGCTTGTTCCGTGAAGCGCCGCACTACCCGGTCCGAGCGGGTGCCATAGGGAATTCTGGCATTGTCCCCTAGGTACAGGTAGTCATATTGCGGCAGGACCTGGAGAAACTCCCGCAGCACCACCAGCCCGCCGAATCCCGAATCGAATACGCCGATCATAGGTTTGAGTTTTGAGTTTCGAGTTTTGAGTGTAGGGGCGACAGTGGCACAGGCTTCCAGCCTGTGATTGGGTCGCCCTGGTTTCGAGTCCGCTGTTTTACTTCTCCTGGCGCTGCTGGCGCAGAAATTCATGCAGCCCCTTGAGCTCCCGCCAAAGGGCCGGGACCTGATCCAGGGGCAGAGAGTTGGGGCCATCGCAGGGGGCCTGCTCCGGGTCGGGATGCACCTCCATAAAGAGGCCATCCACCCCTGCCGCCACCCCGGCCCGGGCCAGGAGCGGAATGAACTGCCGCTGGCCCCCGGAGCAAACGCCCTGGCCACCGGGGAGCTGGACGCTGTGGGTTACGTCCAATATGACCGGGCAGCCCAACTCCCTCATGATGGCCAGGCTGCGGAAATCGACCACCAGGTTGTTGTAGCCGAAGCTTACGCCCCGTTCAGTGAGGAGGATCCGCTCATTCCCGGCAGCCCTGGCCTTCTCCAGCACCGGCCCCAGGTCCCAGGGGGCCAGGAACTGGCCTTTTTTGATATTCACCACCTTGCCGCTCCGGGCCGCGGCCACCACCAGGTCGGTCTGGCGGCAGAGGAAGGCGGGAATCTGCAATACGTCCAGGACCTGGGCGGCGGGCCCCACCTCGGCCACCTGGTGGACGTCGGAGAGCACCGGCAACCCCACCTCAGCCTTGACCCGGGCCAGGATTTCCAGGCCTTCCTCCAGCCCCGGGCCCCGGTAAGAGGATAGCGAGGTGCGATTGGCCTTGTCGTAGGATGCCTTGAAGATCAGGGGCAGGGCCAGCTCCCGGGCCATCTCCTTCAGGGTCCGGGCGATTGCCAGGGTGGCCGCCGCGGACTCGAGCACGCAGGGGCCGGCGATCATTACCAGGCTGGCGTCGCCTATCGAGAAATCGGCAATTGGGATTGGGACAGTGGCTTTCATCAAAGCTAGGGCTGCTTAGTTAGGCAATCACGGGTTCCTGCTTCAGCCTCGCTCCCCTGATGGGCCCCGAGTGGGGGAGTGTTAGGGCTGCGCCTCTTTATTTATGTTCACTCTGGAGCCGCGACCTCGACCGCCAGCCGAACCAGACCAGCAAGGCCCCGGCCACCAGGGCCATACCCAAGGCAAGGAGCTGGGTCAAGGGCATCCAGCCAAAGTACGTTGGGCCGCGATAATCGAGGGGGCTGCGGAAGAACTCCACCACGAACCGCACCGCTCCGGCCAGGCAAAAATATACGAGGGCGAGCTGGCCATCGTAACTTTTCCTGGTCTTCCAGAAGCTGAGCGCCGCGAAGACCACCCCCAGGTCCAGGAAGGCCTCGTAAAGTTGAGCCGGGTGCACCGGTACCCGCAGCGGGCACAGGGTCGCGGGATTGGTGAAGAGCACCGCCCAGGGCAGAGAGCTGGGGGAGCCGTAACAGCAGCCGGCCGAGAAGCAGCCGATCCGGCCCAGAAACTGGCCCACCGGCAACCCCAGGGCCAGGGCGTCCAGGGTGGGCCGCCAGGGCAAGCGGTGCCGCCGAATAAACCAGATGGCCACCGCCAAGGCCAGGATCACCCCGCCCTGGAAGTCCAGGCCGCCTCCCCAGATGGCAAAAATCTGCAGGGGGTGCGCCAGGTAGGTCCGGAAATCCAGGAGCACGTACATCAGCCGGGAGCCCACCAGGGCGGCCACCACCGCGTAGAAGCAGAGATCAAAAAAGGTCTCCGCCGGCAGGCCCAAACGCCGAGCCTCCCGGCCAGCGATGAAAATGGCGCCGAGGAAGGCCAGGGCCAGGAAAAAGCCATAGGTGTACAGTGTCAAAGAGCCGTATCTAAACAGGATCGGATGCATGGTCAGGACACTCTTCCTTTAAGATAACCCACACCAGCCAGCCGGCGCCCAGGCACACCAGGCTGTCGGCCACGTTAAAGGCGGGCCAATGGTAGCGCCCCCAGTAGAAGTCGAGAAAGTCCACCACCTCTCCCAGGCGCAGCCGGTCGAGGAGATTGCCCAGGGCCCCGGCCAGGATGAGGCTGTAGCCCACGGCTGACCCCCAGCAGTCCCGGGGCAGGCGCCACCAAAAATAGATCACCACGGCCGCCACCAGGCTGCTGAGGATAATGAACAGTATCCGGGTGAACCTGACCGGCAGCTGCCCCAGCAAACCGAAGGCCGCCCCCCGGTTGTGGATATGCACCAGGTTGAAGAAGCCTTTAACTACGGGGACTTCCGCCCCCAGCGGCAGGAGTCGCTGGACCAGAATCTTGCTACCCTGGTCCAGGGCCAGGCCCAACACCAGGATGACGAGAAGGATGGCGAGCTTGCGGGACATAGCTAATCTGGGTTCCCTGCCAACACCTGGCGGCAGCGCCGGCAGACCTGGGGATGACGGGGATCTTCGCCCACTCCCGGATAATGAAACCAGCAGCGGACACATTTTTCTCCCGCGGCTTTTGCCGCCCGAACCGCCAAACCGGGGACCTCTGCCGAGACGATGCCTTCCCCTCCAAGGCTTTCCAGGGGATCGACCCTCAATTCAGCCACCTGGGCCAGGGTTTGCAGCTCTGCAATTTGGCCCGCAAGTTTCTCATAAAGCTCACCGGTGGCCCCCAAGATCACCCGGGCCTCCTGGGCGGTGGCAATCTGCTTATTCTTCCGGGCCTCCTCCAGGCCCCGATTGATCTCCCCCCGCACCTTCAATAAGAAGTCATATTTGGCCAGCAGCGCCTCATCGGGGAATCCCGCCGGCGCCGCCGGCATGCCCTCCAGGTGGACGCTGGCCATCTTGTTCCCGCCCGGCAGGTAATCCCAGATTTCCTCGGCGGTGAATGACAGGATGGGGGCCATGGCCAGGGTGAGGCCCTTGAGCAAGTCCCACAGGGTGCTTTGGGCGCTGCGCCTGTCCGGGGAGTCGGCCTGGGAAACGTAGAGGCGGTCTTTCAGGATATCGAGGTAGATGGCGCTCATCTCCACCGCGCAGAACTGGTGCAGCCGGTGAAAGGCCAGGTGAAATTCGTAATCCTGGTACGCCTGTTTAACCCGTTCCAGGAGTTGGGCCAGCCAGGAGAGGGCCAGCCGGTCCAATTCCTGCCTCTGCTCCGGCGGCACCAGGTGGTTCTCGGGATCGAAGTCGTAGAGGTTCCCCAACATGAAACGGGCGGTGTTGCGGAAGCGCCGGTAGGCGTCGGCCGATTGTTTTAGGATGTCAGGGGAGAGCCTAACGTCGTCCCGGTAGTCCACCGAGGCCACCCAGAGCCGGAGGATTTCGGCCCCGTAGCGATCCGTGACCTCCTGGGGGGCGATGACGTTACCCAGGGATTTGGACATCTTACGGCCATCGCCGTCCATCACGAAGCCATGGGTCAGAACCCCCCGGTAGGGGGCGTGGCCACTGCTCCCCACCGCGGTCAGGAGGCTGGAGTGAAACCAGCCCCGGTGCTGGTCCGAGCCTTCCAGATAGAGGTCGGCGGGGCTTGGCCCCAGGACCGGGTCGGGGTCGAGCACCGCGGCCCAACTCACCCCGGAGTCGAACCAGACGTCCAGGATGTCAGTTTCCTTGCGGAAATCGGCCCCACCGCAGGGGCACCGGGTCCCCGGCGGCAGCAGCTCGGAAACCGGGGCCGCGAACCAGAAGTCGGCGCCCTCAGCCCGCACCCGGCCAATGAGCTTCTGGAGGAGCTCTGGGGTGAGCAGTGGCTGGCCGCACTGCCGGCAGTGGAAGGCGATAATGGGCACCCCCCAGGACCGCTGCCGGGAGATGCACCAATCGGGGCGGCGCTCCACCATCTGGTAGATGCGTTCCCGGCCCCAGCGGGGAATCCAGGTGACCTGCCCGATGGCCGCCAGGGCCTTCTGACGCAAGCCGTTTTTCTCCATGGAAATGAACCACTGCTCTGTGGCCCGGAAGATTATGGGCTGTTTGCAGCGCCAGCAGTGGGGATAGGGGTGGGTCATTTCCCTGGGCTGGCCCCAGAGCTTGCCTTTCTCCTTAAGCAATTCGATGATGCCGGCGTTGGCCTTCCAAACGTGCTGCCCGGCGAATTCCGGCACCTCATCGGTGAAGCGCCCGGCGTCGTCCACCGGGGAGTAGGGCGCCAGGCCGTATTTAACGCCGCTCTCGTAGTCCTCCTGGCCGTGCCCGGGGGCGATGTGCACCAGGCCGCTGCCGGCCTCCAGGGTGACGTAGTTCGCCAGGATCACCCGGCGCTCTTTGTGGTCCTGAAGCCAGGGGTGTTGATAGACCGCGCCTTCCAGCTTACGGCCTTTTACCCGGGTTAAGCCGGGGAGCTCACGCCCTGGAGGGCCACCTGCCAAATCCCCCCCAAAGGAGGCCAGGTTTGAAGCAACCACCAAGACTTCGTTTCCCGTGTCGATGGCGCTGTACTCTATGTCCGGATGCACCGCGATGGCCAGGTTGGCCGGCAGGGTCCAGGGGGTGGTGGTCCAGATAACCAGGGAGACGTTTTGCAGTTTCCCCAGTGCCGGCAACTGCGGCGGCGGACTCACCAGGGGAAACTTCACGTAAATGGACGGGGCCTGGTGCTCTTCGTACTCCACCTCCGCTTCGGCCAGGGCGGTGCGGCAAGTGGCGCACCAATGGATGGGCTTTTTGTTGCGCTCGATGGCCCCGCTGAAATAGCAGCGGCCGTATTCTTCCAGGATTTCAGCCACGTAGGCCTGGTCCATGGTGAGATAGGGGTGGCTCCAATCCCCCAGGACCCCCAGACGCTGGAATTCGCTCTTCTGAATGGCTATGAATTTTTGGGCGTACTCCCGGCAGCGGCTCCGCACCTCTCCCTGGGAGAGGCTGAGCTTTTGGGCCTTCATCTCTTTGTCCACCTGGTGTTCGATGGGGAGGCCGTGGCAATCCCAGCCGGGCCGGTAAGGGCAATCGAAGCCGGCCATCTGCCGGCTCTTGATGATGATGTCTTTGAGGATCTTGTTGAGGGCGTGCCCCAGATGGATGTGGCCGTTGGCGTAAGGCGGGCCGTCGTGGAGGACGAACCGGGGGCGTCCCCGGCCCTGGCTGCGGAGCTGGGCGTAGAGGCCGGTTTCGGCCCAGCGCTGGAGCATCAACGGCTCCCGCCGGGGCAGGTCGGCCTTCATGGGAAAATCGCTCTTGGGCAGGTTCAGGGTCTCTTTATAATCCAACAGAACGGCCTCCAGGCCGATGGTATCCGTATATTTTATCCCATCGCCCCAGAAAATCAAGAAGGTGGGTGTGCTCCCGGGAAAAAGCGATTTGAAACGGTTTTCGGTTTCCGGCTGAACTTGGGCAGGCGCTGGTAGCCGCAGGCTTTAGCCTGCGCAGGAGATGCCCGATCCGACCACAGGCTGGAAGCCTGTGCCACTGTCGACCTTCGCGATCCCATCGAATTTACGAGCTTTCTCCCTCGCCCCCTTGAGGGGAGAGGGTAGGGTGAGGGGGAATATGAATGGTCTTGTAGGGGCGCACCCATGTGTGCGCCCCCCACGAAAGTGTGGGTAGCAGGTAGGGGCGGGTTTAAAACCAGCCCCTACAGGTCGGACACCTGGGTCCGCCTCTACGAAAAATCATGCAAAGCCACCTTTCACACGGTATCGCCCCCTCGCAATGCAGAGGGGATTTAGTTGTAGGGTGGGCACTGCCCACCAATTCCTTATAAAGGCGGTTTTCGGTTTTCTGTTTTCGGTGAAAGGCAAAATCCAAGTCAAAGGCCCTTAGCAGAGACAGAAAACCGGAAACAAAAACAGAAAACAGAAAACAGAAAACAGATAACAGAAAATAGCCTCTCCCCCTCCCCCGGCTCCCTTGACCGCCCCGGGAAATTTCGGATATGATAAGCGATGCGCCCGCACATGACCGCCTTCTTCCTTTCGGCCCTGGTCTTCCCGGGGTTAGGGCAACTCTATAAACAAGACCGCCGCAAGGGGGTGCTCCTGGTGCTGGCGGCCAACTTTCTTTTGGCCCTGGTGGTGCTCCTGGGCTTCATCCTGGTCTCCCAGGAATACACCGCGGTCTTCTATCCCCGGCCCCTCACCTGGGAGCTGATCCGCCTGCTGCTGGTGGACACCATGCATCGTCCCCTGTTCTGGCTGCCCGGCGGCCTGCTGCTGGCCTTGTGGGGTTATGCCGCCCTGGACGCGGCTCTCCAGGCCCAACCCCCGGCCAGCCCTGAAGCTTGAACCTGGGTTCAAAGTTGAAAGTTCAAGGTTCAAAGTCGAGAGCCGGTGCAGGTATTATCTTTTCAGGTTGTTTGGAAGAATTGGAATTGGTGGCACAGGCGTCTCGCCTGTGCGGAATGTGGGGTGCGCCCTACGCACCATAATGAAGCGTAAGTTAACATCGTTTAGGGCGAGCCGCAGGCTCCGCAATTACCGGTATGAAACAGTATTTATTGGATGAAATCGCCAGGGCCGACCTGCCCCGGGTGCGGGAATATTTGTCTGAGCACGCCCTCGCCTCGAGCCTGGAAGGCGTCTGGTGGGTGGACCTGCCGGAGGAGCTGCTGAGCCCGGAGCAGTTCGAGCACCAGCAATGCCGGCCCTTCCGCTTTGCGGTGGAGCTGGGGGATGACTTCGTGCGCTTCGAATTCCTGATCCGCAGCCGCGAGACCATGCGCTGCACCTGCGTCGGCTACGCCACCCGGCAGCAGCGGGACTTCATCCTGACCTGCGCCGACCGGCTGGTGGAGGAGCTGTCCCTGCGGACGTGATTAAATGCCGGAAGGTGAGGAGATAATGCCCAAGGCGGGATGCGCTTTGCTCTCCCCCCCTACGGGCTGCACTTGGGCGTTAGACCACCAATGAACGAGGTATCATGGATACATCAAGGGGAATTTACGCAGGTCTCGCTGGCGTAAAACTCGAAACACCAGAGTGTTCGTTAGGCTCAGGAATTCGATTGTCTCAGATGTACGCACACCTTATGGCACCGTTTTTGATGGCATTTTCGCCAGCGCCCCCTGGCGGTCATCACCCGGCACCCTGGTCCGCTGTGGGCGGTGGATTCGGTTCCGACATTCACGTTCAGCTTGAGATTCCGCCGACCGCAGCAACATCTCTATCTCTTGATCCAGAATTCATTGCGTGGTGGATCACGGCTTTCTTGAGACTTCGAGTAGGTCCAATCTTCCTTTTTGCAGTCCTCGGAGAGCAATCATTCGAATCTGCAAAAACCAGGCACAACTCGGCTAAATACTACCCCATTGAGACAGAGTCCCGATTCTTAATGGTTGCCCCCAACGCACGAGGGGTAATCACTGAAGTTGATGTTGCTTGGGTGGCAAATTACTGGCTGGAGGCATCGAAGCTTTACTACGGAAACGATTACTTTCGAATTCTATTCGAAGCAACAGATCAATGCATGTTCGCGAGGCACCGGAGTCTCGCCATGCTATGGCTATGGGGCGGTCTTGAGGCGGTCTTTTCCCCGGGGAAGGCAGAACTCAGGTATCGAATATCTAATGCCATTGCTTGCTTTCTTGAACCAGCTGGCATTACGCGAATGAACCTGCAAAAAGCGATCTCAAAACTATACGACTCTCGGTCCGCCGCAGCGCATGGGCGGGAGGACAAGAAACGTGACTCTTTGCAAGAAACTTATACCATTGCGCGACGCGCCGTTGTTAGAATGATCGAAGATAACCGGGTACCAACCCATGTTGAGCTCGAAGCAAAGCTATTTGGTGCCGATCCTTTGTAATGGCGTCTAAGAATGGAGTGCAGCCCATGCGCGCGATCGGTGGCCGGCTGGCAGCAGATATAAGCAGTGATCATGCAACCTCTACTGGGCAGTGGCCAAAAGCAAAATGTCCGAGTCGAGTAGCTTTGAAGGAACCTCACACCCACGCCCTTCCAGAATTGGGCATGAGTCTCTCTTCAAAAAGGCACTCTTGCACAAGATAAGGAAGCTTGGCTCGGTGCCATATAGCTTGCCATTATCGATAAAATGAGTTTGTCACTATATCACCTGGATATCTATAAAATTCCTCTAAAAACCTCCACGAACTTGCCTTTCCCGCTCAATACGGCGACATGGTGTATTTCTGTTCGGCCCGGGGGACGTACCATTTGATGAAGTTGTAGTCGATGCCGGCGAGGGCGGGCTTGATGCCCCGGAAACGCTTGGAGATGGCGGGCAGGGCGTCGGGCCAGTAGAGGAAGGTGTAGGGCTGGTCCTCCGCCAGGATTTCCTGGAGCTTGAAATAGGCCTGGCGGCGCTTTTCCTGGTCGAAGGTGTGCCGCCCCTCGTCCAGCAGCCGGTCCACCTCCGGATTTTGGTAATGGGTGAAATTGAGTTCCCCCGGCTTGGTCTTGGTGGAGTTCCAGATGTCATACTGGTCCGGGTCGATGCCGGTGTTCCAGCCCAGGATTACCGCCTCGAACTTGCCCTTCTCGATGAATTCCGAGACAAAGGCGGCCCATTCCACGGTGCGCACGTTCACCCGGATGCCCACCTCCCGGAGGCGCTGCTGAATGATCACCGCAGTCAGCTCCCGGACGTTGTTTCCCTGGTTGGTGAGGATGGTGAACTCAAAGGGCCGCCCGTCCTTGACCAGGATGCCCTCGGGGTTGAGCTGCCAGCCGGCGGCGGCCAGCAGGGCTCTGGCCTTCTGGGGATCGTAGGAGAATTTGGGAACGTCCGGGTTGTAATACCAGGCGCCGGGCTTGTACGGTCCGTAAGCCTGCTGCCCCAGGCCCATGAGCACCCCGTCGATAATCTCCTTTTTGTTGATGGCGTAAGTGAGGGCCTGGCGCACCCGGCGATCGGCAAACCTCGGATCCTCCAGGTTGTAGCCCAGATAGACGTAAGAAAATTGGGTGTAGCGATATTTATTGTACATCCGGGCGAACTTGGGATTCTCGCTCTGGCGGCTGTACTGCAAGGGGCTGAGGCCCATGCGGTCGAGATTGCCGGTCACCAGCTCCAGGAACTGGGTGGCCGTGTCCGGCTCTATCCGGAAGAGATAGCCGTTGAGATAGGGCCGGCCCTCGAAGTAGTCGGGATTGTAAGTGAGGATGATCCTCTCCCCGCCCTGCCAGGCCAGGAATTTATAAGGCCCGGTGCCGATGGGGTGGCGGGCCAGGGGGGATTTGGTGAGATCCTGGCCCTCCAGCAGGTGCCGGGGGATGATGCCCAGCCCCCAACTCTCCAGGGCCGGGGCGAAGGGTTGGGCGTAGGTGACCCGAAAGGTATAGTCGTCCGGGGCCTCGGCCTTTTTCACCTGGAGGTAGTTGCCGGAGTAGGCGGTGGGGGTCTTGGGATCTACCATCACCTGGTAGGTGAAGAGGACGTCCTGGGCGGTGAAAGGGGCGCCGTCCTGCCACTTGACGCCGTGGCGCAGCTTGAAGGTGATGGTGAGGCCATCAGGGGAGATCTCCCAGGACTCCGCCAGGGCGCCCACCAGGTTGAGGTCGCCGTCGTATTTCACCAGGCCGTCGTAAACCAGGCCGTTGATGTCAGCGGAGGCGCTGTCGGTGGCCAGTGGAGGCAAGAGGGTGCTGGCGTCGCCGATGGAGCCGTCGATGAACCAATCGCCGTAAGCGGGGCCGGTGTCGGGGCCGCCGTACTGCTTTTCCTCTTTGGAGGCCTTGCAGCCCGCGGCTGTTAGGGTCAGGGCCATTAGGGCCAGGCAGCCGAACAGGAGCAGCCGGCGCCAGCGGTTGCTTAGCGATTGGGGCGGGGAAGAGATTATTTCCCCCTCACCCCGGCCCGCTCCGGAAACGGGGGAGAGGGGATAAATAGTGGATCGCATTATTTTCCCATTAATGAATAATTGCGTCTCACCCGCACCCTGCCAGAGAACCCCAGGCCTGATATTTGTTGAAAAAAGAGGGAATTGTCACCCTGAGCCGAAGGCGAAGGGTCTCAAGTATTTAAAAAATACGAGATTCTTCGCTTCGCTCAGAATGACAATTCTGACTATCAGGGTGTTTTTCACCAGCCTGCTAACGCTGGCAGCCGACAGCCGGCAAACGTCAGCTAAGGCCAGGTTAAGCCTTTTGCCGGAAGCTGAATCACGAGATTTTTGACCGCCAGGGGCCGCCGTGCTTTCCCGCCTGGTGCACCGTAGGAGCCGACGCCGCCAGATTATGCCGATTTTCTCTTGCCCCGGCCCGGTCTTTTGGATAAATTGAAGAGAGGTCGGGACGTGGCTCAGCCTGGTAGAGCACAGCGTTCGGGACGCTGGGGTCGGAGGTTCAAATCCTCTCGTCCCGACCAGTAATCTTTCCCGGAATATCGGGCTCCAACCATAAGGGGCGCAGGCCAAAGCCTGCGGCTGCCCAAAAACCTCCCCGATTCGGTCTTTGTTGATCTTTCCGCGGGCGTAGTGAACATGGAGCACGCCTGGCCTCCGTAGTGCGGCGGCCACAGGCCGCCCTATAATAAGCAGGGGCGCGCTCGCCTGGGCGTCCTCAAACAGGGCGGACACCTGGGTCCGCCCCTACCGGCTAATGTAAGGAACACAGGCTGGAAGCCTGTGCCACTTTAAGGAAATGGTGGGCAGTGCCCACCCTGCACTTGCTATCCCCAAGTAATCGCTTCCACTCCCCCCTCAGCCCCGGCGGCGCCAGCGCGGGCCGCCTGGGGTGTCAGTGATCTCGACTCCCTGTTGGGACAGTTCCTGCCTGATCTCATCGGCCGCGCTCCAATCCCGGCGCCGGCGGGCTTCCTCCCGGGCCTGGACCTTCGCCTCGACCTCTTCCTCCCGGGTGGTGGCGGCTAGAGGCGGGTTCATCACCCCCAGCACCTCATCCAACTCCTGGAGACGATTGCTGACCGCGGCCGCGGCTCCCTGTCCCAGTTTTCCCCGGTCCATCTCGGCGTTGAGATCCCCCACCAGGGCGAAAAGGCTGGAGAGGACCCGGGAGATGTTGAGGTCGTCTTCGAGAGAGGCGACAAACTCCTTCTTCAACTGGAAGAGGCGCTCTTCGATGGCGCCGTCCGCGGGCCGGTCTGCGTCCGCCTGGGAAAGGCGCGCCAGGAAGTGGTCCAATCTGGCCCGGGCCTGGGCTGCGGCCCTGAGGTTCTCCAGGGTGAAGGCCAAAGGTTTGCGGTAGTGGGTGGCCAGCAGGAAGAAGCGCAGGTCGGCGCCGCTGAAGCCCTGATTGGTGAGGTCCCGGACTGCGGCGCCGGCCTCGTCCTTCAGGGGCCGGCCTTCCTTGAGCACCCGTTCGCAGTGGAGCCAGGCGTGGGCCAGGGGCTTGCCGGTGGCGGCCCAGAACAGGGCGTTCTCGTTTTCATCGTGGGGGAAAAGGGACTCCGTACCGCCCACGTGGAAGTCCACGGACTCCTTTAGGTGTTTCAGGGCCATGGCGGCGCTCTCCAGGTGCCAACTGGGGCGCACCTGGCCCCAGGGAGTCGAATGATAGAGGCCCTTCTTCAACTCCGAAAGCTTGGCCCGTTTCAGCAGGGTGAAATCCCGGGGGTTTTCCTTGGCGTATTCGTCCAGGTCCACGGTTTTGCCCACCCGGATCTTGCCCAGGTCCACGCCGGAGAGGCGGCCATAGTCCTTGAAACGGGAGATGTCGAAATAGACGGAGCGCAGCTTTTCATAAGCGAAGCCCCGCTCCAGGAGTTTGCGGGTGAGGCCGATCATCTCCTCGATATGGTCCGAGGCCAGGGGATAAAGGGCTCCCTCCCGGAGGCGCAAGGCCCGCAGGTCCTCAAAAAACTCCTGCTGGAAGCGGCCGGTGAACCGGGGCAAGTCCTGGCCTGCGGCTTCGGCCCCGGCGATGGCGCGGTCGTCCAGGTCGATGAGGCTCACCACCTGCCGCACCTTGAGGCCCCGGGAGGTGAGATAGCGGCCCAGGAGGTCGGCCAGCACCAGGCGCCGGGCCACCCCCAGGGAGAGGTTGCTGTAGAGGGCCGGGCCGTCGGTGAAGATGGCCGCCTCGCCCGGGCGCCGGGGTTGGAAGGCCTCTTTGGCCCGGGCCAGGGTGTTGTAAAAGCGGAGGCTGGGAACCTCTTTCTCCACGAACAGGGGGGTGGAGAGATAACGTTCGCCGCCGTCCGGGGCGATGACCACGATGAAGCCTTCCGCCATCTCCCGGGCCTGGCGGAGGGCTACGGCCACTGCGGCCCCGGAGCTCATCCCCAGAAACAGGCCCTCCTGCCGCGCCAGGCGCCGGGTGGTCTCATAGGCCTCTTCATCCTCGATATTGACGATGGCGTCGGTCTGGCTCTTGTCGAAGATTCCCGGCTTATAAGACTCCTTCATGTTTTTCAAACCCTGGATGGCATGGCCCAGGAAGGGTTCCACGGCCACCACTCGGATGGCCGGATTATATTCCTTCAGGTAGCGGTACAATCCCATGACCGTGCCGCTGGTGCCCAGGGTGGCCACCAGCATGGTGACCTGGCCGCCGCTCTGTTCCCAGATTTCCTGGGCGGTGGCCCGGTGTGCCCAGGGGTTGACCGGGTTGTTGAACTGATCCGCCAGAAAATATTTTTCCGGGTCTTCCCGGCTCAGGCGGTAGACCTCCTCGATGGAGCCATCGGTTCCCAGGTGGGCCGGGGTGAGGAGGAGCTCGGCCCCCATGGCCTTGAGAATCCTTTTGCGCTCCAGGGAGGCGGACTCGGGCATGGCCAGCAGCAGCCGGTAGCCTTTGACGGCGCATACCAGGGCCAGCCCGATGCCGGTATTGCCGCTGGTGGCTTCCAGGACGGTCTTCTCCGAGGTGAGCTCGCCCGCCGTCTCAGCCGCCTCGATCATGGCCAGGGCCGGCCGGTCTTTGACTGAACCCCCGGGGTTGAAGTATTCGAGTTTGACGTAAATCTTGACCCGGGGATTGGGGTTGAGGCGGTTCAGGCGCACCATGGGGGTGCGGCCGATCAGCTCCAGAATATTGGCGGCCTTGCCTTCCATAGTTAACATCCCGAAAGTCGGAAACGGGTCTAGAATTCTTCCTTCACCGTGAATTCGCCCTCTGGCCCGTCAGCGGATTCGAGTTCGCCGGTCAGAAAATTGTTAATCAGGGTGATCAGGGTGGCAACAAAATGGCGCCTGGCCTCCGGGGCCTCTTTCAGGACCTCCAGCAGCCGGTAAGTCAGGGAGATAATCACCATCCCGGCGTCCGCGGGTGAGACTTGCCGCTGGTTGAAGATCTCCAGAATTGCGTTCACCAGGGGCCGCAGGCGCTCGGCCATCTCGGCGTCGATTTCCTCCGGGAAAGATTCGTTATCAGAAGCAGTCATGAGCGTCCTGGCAACTTCCTAAGAGTCTAAAAAGATATGGGAAACGTAGCACATTCCCTGGCCGTTTGCAAACGCCCCCAACCGCCGGAAACCTCGGGCGGGAAGCGATGCCCGGGGAGACGGGCAGGGGGAGGGGAGGGTGGTTTATGCTGCAGGTGCAGGGGATGGGCAATGGTTTATGCCCTTATGGACAATTTTTGCAGGCCCATTTCCCATGTTCCTCCTTTGCCAGAAGCTGAAACCGGATTATTTTCTCAGGTATCAGATTAATTTCCAAGGAACCGGATTCCTTAGCTCAGGAGGATAAGATGAACATTTCATCACGCTGGACCGGCTGGCGGGTTACTCCGTCGCCGGCGGTGAGCTGTGCGTCATTTGGGACCGGGCCCAGCCTCCCAAAATCGAATATAACCGGGTGACCAAGGTCTGCACCCTGCCCCGGCGGCTGGGACTGGAATTCACTCTCAACCGGCTCCTCAAAGAGAAGGCCTCCATTTCCGGCCTGGTGGCCGCGGCTCGGGCCGGCATGGAGAAACTGGCCGCCCAGAACGAATATCTGGGCCCTCCTTACCGGTATGTGACCATCACCGGGGCGGGGCTCTCCGAGGCCTGAGCCGTTTAGGGGTCTGACGATGCGAATACCAACTTTGTCATCCTGAGCGAAGCGAAGGATCTCCTATTTCTGTAATATTTATGAGATTCTTCGGTCGCTTCACTCCCTCAGAATGACAAAAATGGGGACTTTGGCGGAGGTCTCTCCTGGCAATATTGGTGCGGATACTACTGTCCTGTGGGGCTTAACCGCTCCGGACCGTTTAGGGTTTGACAACCTGTCCCTCTTTTTCTATGGTTAGCTTGGAGGAGGAAGCTTATGAGCGGCGGCGCCAGGCGTTGCCTATTTTCCCGGCAGGACCTGGAGGAGCGTATCCGGGAATTGGGGGCCCGTCTCAGCCAGGACTATGCCGGCCTAAATCCGGTGCTGGTGGGCGTCCTCAAGGGCGTGTTCATTTTCATGGCCGACCTGGTGCGGGCCCTGGAGTTTCCGGTGGAGGTCGATTTTGTCCGCCTCCGCAGTTACGGGGCCGGCACCGAGACCTCCGGCGAAGTGAACATTACCAAGGACGTGGAGGTGCCCTTGCGGGACCGGCATGTCCTCATCGTGGAAGACATCGTGGACACCGGCCTTACCTTAGCCTTCCTCAGGGCGCACCTGGCCAGCCACCGGCCCCGGTCGTTGAAGATCTGCTGCCTCATCGACAAATGGGAACGCCGGGAGGTGGAGGTCCCCTTAGACTACGTGGGATTCCCGGTGGCCGAGGGGTTCCTGGTGGGCTACGGCCTGGACTGCGGCGAGCAGCAGCGCACCTTGCCGGAGATCTACGTCCTGGAAAAATTGAAGTAAGCAGTAAGCAGTAGGCAGTGAACAGGGAGCAGGGAGCAGGGAGCCGCTAAAAGCAAAATACCGAGAGGGATAGCCAAATGCCTACCTCGTTCCCCAAATAGCTGAAAGTTGACCGCTATTATGACCGGCGCCGGCCATTCTCCCTTAAGAAAAATCCGGTTCGCCGCCATCGATCTGGGCAGCCTCACCGTGCGCCTGGCGGTGGCGGAATCGAGAGGACCCGGGCAGTTCCAGCTACTGCTGCACCTCCGGGAAATCACTCGCCTGGGCCGGGGCCTGGCCCAGACCGGGGAGCTGGCCCCGGAGGGCATGGCCCAAACCTTCCAGGCCCTGGCAGGTTTTAAGCAGGCGCTGGCCGACCATGGGGTTGAAAACTGCCTGGTGGCGGCTACCCACGCGGTGCGGGCCGCCAAGAACGGCCCCATCTTCGTTAAGCGGCTGCGTGAGGAGCTGGGCCTCGAAGTTCGGGTTCTGGCCCCGGAGGAGGAGGCCCGCCTATCCCTGCAAGGGGTGCTGTCGGCGCTGGCCCCCCCTTATCTGCAGACCCCGGTCCTGGTGGCCGACGTGGGCGGCGGCAGCTCCGAGTTCGCCCTGGCGCAGCCGGGACGGGAACCGCAGTTTGCCAGCCTGCCCCTGGGGGTCCTCACCCTGAGCCAGGCTCATCTCCTGGGTGACCCGCCGGACCCGGAGAAGGTGGCCGCCCTGAAGCGGCTCCTCGCCCAGGATTTGGCGCGCTTCCGGGACCTGAGCTTCCCATCGCCGCGGCTCGTCGGGGCAAGACTCGTGGGCACGGCCGGGGCGGTGAACACCCTGGCGGCCATGTACCTGAAGCTGACCCGCTACGACCCGAACCGGGTCAGTAACCTGCTCCTGACCCGGACTCTGGTGGCGGAGCTGAGCGAGCTCATCTGCCGGCTGCCTGAGGCGAAGCGGGCCAGGCTTCCCGGGATGGAGCCCGCCAAGGCCGGGGTCATGGTGGCCGGTGCCTTGCTCATCCTGACCATCCTGGAGGTATTTGGCCAGGACTCCCTGGTGGTGGCCAACGCCGGACTCCTGGATGGAATTATGGCAAGTTTTAATGAAGATACGATGAAGTTTCGAGTTTCGAGTTTTGAGTTTTGAGTTAAAATAGGCAGAATATTCTAAGAGCTCCAAGTGTATTAAAATCCCCCTTTGGAAAAAGGGGATTTAGGGGGATTTCAGGAGGTCATTATAAATCCCCCCTTCCCCCCTTTTTCCAAGGGGGGTAAAAACCCGTATTTTGAAATATCATGGCAATTATGAAGTATCACCTTATCCTGCAGTAAGGGTCAATTTTCTTTAATAAAAACGGAGCAGCGGAATACCGAAAACTCGAAACCAAGGACGGACACATGGGTCCGCCCCTACATCTCCAAACTCGAAACTCAAAACTCGAAACTCAAGGATGCCCTCATGAGCCCAGACGCCATTCACTATGCCTATACCTTCGATGATTTGCTGTTACTGCCCGGGGCCTCGGCGGTGCTGCCCAGCGAGGTGGACCTGAGCACCCGCCTCACCCGGCGCATCAGTCTCAACGTCCCGCTGTTGAGCTCCGCCATGGACACGGTTACCGAGGCCGACACCGCCATTTCCCTGGCTCGCCAGGGGGGGATAGGCATCCTGCACCGCAACCTGACCATCGCCGGCCAGGCCCTGGAAGCTGAAAAGGTGAAGAAATCGGAGTCCGGGATGATCATCGACCCGGTGACCATCGGGCCGGAGGCCCGCATCGCCGACGTCCTGCAGATGATGGAGCGCTACCGCATCTCCGGGATTCCGGTGGTGGAGGGACGCAAGCTGGTGGGCATCGTCACCAACCGGGACTTGCGTTTCGAAACCAACCTGAATCAGAAGGTCAAGGAGGTGATGACCAAGGACCATCTGGTCACCGCGACGGTGGGCATTACCCTGGAGGAGTCCAAGGCCCTGCTTCACAAATATCGTATTGAGAAGCTGCTGGTGGTGGATGAAGCGGGCGACCTGCACGGGCTCATCACCATCAAGGACATCGAGAAGATCCGCAAATATCCCTGGTCCTGCAAAGACGAGTTTGGCCGCCTGCGGGTGGGGGCCGCGGTGGGGGTGGGTCCGGACCGGGAAGAACGGATCGACGCCCTGCTCAAGGCCGGGGTGGACGTCATCATCATCGATACGGCCCACGGCCATTCCAACCGGGTGGTGGAGGCGGTGGCCGACGCCAAGCAGAATTTCCCCGAGATGGAATTGATCGCCGGCAACGTGGCCACCGCCGAAGGGGCCCGGGACCTGGTGCGGGCCGGGGCCGACGCCGTGAAGGTCGGGGTGGGGCCGGGCTCCATCTGCACCACCCGGGTGATCTCCGGGGTGGGAGTGCCCCAACTCAGCGCCATCATGGACTGCGCCCGGGTGACCCGGGAAGCCGACGTGCCCCTGGTGGCCGACGGCGGCATCAAGTATTCCGGAGATGTGACCAAGGCCCTGGCTGCGGGGGCGGAGGTGGTGATGATCGGTTCCCTCTTCGCCGGCACCGAGGAGTCCCCGGGAGAGACCGTGATCTTCCAGGGGCGCAGCTACAAGATCTATCGGGGCATGGGCTCGCTGGAGGCCATGAAGACCGGCAGCCGGGACCGCTATTGCCAGGAGGACGTGGATCTGGAATGCAAGCTGGTGCCCGAAGGCATCGTCGGCCGGGTGCCTTCCCGGGGCTGGCTCTCCGACGTCATCTATCAGCTCATGGGCGGCCTGCGCTCCGGCATGGGCTACGTGGGAGCCGCAAACATCCGGGAACTCCAGGCCAGGGCCAAATTCGTGCGCATCAGCCCCGCCGGCCTCAAGGAGTCCCATGTCCACGACGTCATCATCATGAAGGAAGCGCCCAATTATTGGATGGATTGATGAGGAAAGCAGTGAGCAGTAGGCAGTGAGCAGTGAGCAGGAAGGTTATCAGCTTTAAAACGTAGGGGCGGACCCAAGTGTCCGCCCCTTTTATTATTGCGGGCATTTAAGGAAGCGCGGGTACGCCTTACGCCGCCTTGGCCTTCAGCCAGGCCTCCCGGGCCTGGTGGTTCATGGGGCTGGGGCCCAGTTTCAAGGCCCGCTCCACCATCTCCCTGGCGATGGCCGCGAAGCGCGGCCCTTCCGAAGATGACAGGTTGTACATCTCCAGGCGTTCCGGCTCGAAGCCCATTTGGGCAAAGTCCTGCTTCACCTTGTTGACCCGTTTTTTGGCCTGGATATTGCCCCTCAGGTAATGGCATTCGCCCTCCAGGCAGCCGGCCACGAAGACCGCGTCGGCCCCGGCCTCGAAGGCCTTGAGCAGGTGCAGGATGTCTACCCGCCCGGTACAGGGCAACATCAGGATCTTGATATCCGGGGGATACTGCAGCCGCATCGAACCTGCCAGGTCCGCAGCGCTGTATGCTCAGTAGCGGCAGCAAAAGCCGATGATTTTGGGGGCAAATTCGCCGGTCATGGCTCTCTCCTTCCTTTAGCCCGCGGCCAGCGCCGTTTCTTGGGCGATGATCTGGGAATCGCTGAAGTTTTTCAAGGTGATGGCCTTGGCCGGGCATTCGGACGGGCAGATGCCGCAGCCCTGGCACTTGGCCGGGTCGATATAGGCCGCGTCCAAGGTGTAATCTATGACCGGCACGTTGAAGGGGCAGGTGCGCACGCAGGTGAGGCAGACGGCGCATTTGTCCTGGTCCACCACCGCCACGATGCCGCCCACCTCCACCTGGTCCTTGGCCAGGAAGGTGGCGGCCCGGCCCGCGGCGGCCATGGCCTGGGCGATGGACTCATCTATGGGCTTGGGGTAATGGGTCAGCCCGGCCAGGAAGATGCCGTCGGAAGGCAGGTCCACCGGGCGCAGCTTGGCGTGGGCCTCGTTGAGGAAGCCTTCGGCGTTGCGGGGCACCTTGAAGATCTCCCCCAGCTTCTCCACCGAATTGGGCAGGATGGCGCTGGCCAGGGTGAGGAGGTCGGGCCGCAGGACCACCGGCATCTGCAGGATGGGATCGAAGATGGTGAGCTTCAGGCCGTCGCCCTCCTGCTCCACCTTGGGCTTGGACTCCAGGTCGAAGCGGATGAAGATCACCCCCAGTTCCCGGGCCTCTTTGTAGAGGAGTTCCTTTTCCCCGTAAGTGCGCAGATCCCGATAGAGGACAAAGACGTCCAGGTCCTTCCGGAGCCTTTTTAGTTCGATGGCGCTCTCCACCGAGTGGGTGCAGCACAGGCGGCTGCAGTAGGGGCGCTGCGGCTCACGCGAGCCGACGCACTGGATGAAGACCGCCTGGTTGGCGGCGTCGATCCTGGGGTCCTTTTCGGCGATCAGCTTGTCAAACTCGAGCGAGGTGAAGATATTGGGGTGCCGGCCATAGAGGTACTCCTCCGGCTGGTAGGCCTGGCCGCCGGTGGCCATGACGGTGGCGCCGTGGTCCACCTGGCGCTCGCCCGCCGGGGTGCTGATGGTGGTGTTGAAGTTGCCGATGAAGCCGCTGGTTTCCTTGACCTCGGAGTTGAACAGGACTTCGATTTTGGGGTGATTCTCCACCTGTTTGATGAGGTCTTCCAGGTAACCCCGGTAGTTGTAGCCCCGGGCGCTGGTCACCAGGTTCCAGGCATTGCCGCCCAGCTTGTCGCCCTTTTCCACCAGATAGACCGGGAAGCCCATGCCGGCGAGGGAACGGGCCGCTTCCATGCCGGCCACCCCGCCGCCGATGACCAGGGCGTTCTTGAACACCGGGAAGGACTGCTTGTGCAGGGGTTCCAATTGCACCACCCTGGCCACCGCGCCCCGCACCAGGTCTTTGGCCTTGGCCAGGGCCTTTTCCGGTTCGTGCATGTGCACCCAGGAGTCCTGGTCCCGGATGTTGGCCATGTCAAAGAGGTAGGGGTTGAGGCCCACCTCCTGGATGGTTTCCTGGAACATGGCCATGTGGGTGCGGGGCGAGCAGGAGGCCACCACCACCCGGTTCAGATGATGCTCTTTGATGGCGTTCAGGATCTTATCCTGGGTGTCGGCGGAGCAGGTGAACAGGTTCTGGTCAGAGAAGACTACGCCGGGCAGGGTGGCGGCGTATTCGGCCAGAACCGGCACGTTGATGACCCCGCCGATATTGATCCCGCAGTTGCAGACAAAGACGCCCACCCGGGGGGCCTGGCCGGCGACATCGATCTCCGGGGGCAGTTCCCGCACCTTGACCTGGGTCCCCCGGGCCGGAGCCAGAAGCTCGCCCGCCGCGGCCGCGGCCGCCGAGGCCTCCATCACCGACTGGGGGATATCCTTGGGGGCCTGGAAGACGCCGCAGACATAGATGCCTTCCTTGTTGGTGTCCACGGGAGCGAAGGGTGAGGTGGCGGCAAAGCGGGTGTCGGGCTTGACCTCGATACCCATGGTCTTGGCTAACTTCAAGGCGTCCCGGGAGGACTCCAGGCCCACCGACAGGACCACCATGTTGAAGACTTCCGTCTTCAGTTCGCCGTTCTCCGCCAGGTAGCGGACAGCCAGGTCGCCGGTGCCCGGCACCTCGTCAACGGTGTGAATCCGGGAGCGGAGGAAGCGCACCCCGTGTTCGTCTTCGGCCCGCCAGTAGTACTTCTCGAACTCCTTGCCCATGGTCCGCATGTCCATGAAGAAAATGGCGGTGTCCAGGGGGTAATCCTTGCAATGTTCTTTGGCAATCACCGTCTGCTTGATGGCGTACATGCAGCAGACCGCGGAGCAATAGCTGTTGTCGCAGTGGTTGATGTCCCGGGAGCCTACGCATTGCAGCCAGGCGATCTTCTTGGGCTCCTGGTGGTCGCCGGGGCGCACCAGGTGGCCGGCATAGGGCCCGGAGGCGGAGAGAATCCGCTCAAACTCCAGGGAGGTGATCACGTTGGGCAGTTTGGAGTAATGGTAGGCCGAATATTTTTGGGGGTCATAGACCGTAAAGCCCGGGGCCAGCACCACGGCGCCCACCTCCAGGTCGCGGGTGGCGGGGCCCAGGTCGTGGGCCACGGCCTGGGCCTGGCAGGAGATAGCGCATTGCATGCATTCGGAGCAGACCCCGCAGTTGATGCAGCGGGCCGCTTCGGCCACTGCCTCATCTTCGCCGTAGCCCAGGTTGATTTCTGCGAAGCCCTTGATCCACTGCTCCACCGGCAGGGTCTGCATCAGGGCTCGCTGCTTCTTCTCGATGTCGGCCCGGACGGGGGACCAGTTGCCTTCTTCCTTGGTTAGGGGCTTGAGCGGCGCCTGGCGGCCGGCCTTCAAATCCTGGCCCTGGAGGTAGCGGTCGATGGAGATGGCCGCCTCGCGGCCCGCAGCCACCGCGGCGATGGCGATATAGGGGCCGGTCTCCACGTCGCCGCCGGCAAAGACCCCTTCACGAGAAGTGGCCTTGGTATCCGGGTCCGTCCGGATGAGGCCCCGGGGGGTGATCTCGATGTGGTCGGCCTCGGTGATGAACTTCAGGTTGGTCTTCTGGCCGATGGCCATGATGACCACGTCGGCGTCCTCGGTTTTGGTGCGATCTTCAAAATAGGTGGGGGCGAAGCGCCCCTGCTCGTCGAAGACCCGCGCCACCGCCTTCAATTCGATGCCGGCGACCTTGCCGCCTTTCTCCAGGATCTGCTTGACGCCCCAGCGGTTGACAATCTTAACCCCTTCGTGCCGGGCCTCTTCCACTTCCCAGGGGGAGGCGGGCATCTCTTCGGGGGATTCGAGACAGATCAAAGTGACCTTGCCCTTCTGGCGGGCCGCGGTGCGAGCCACGTCCATGGCCACGTTGCCGCCCCCGATGACCAGCACCTTCTTGCCGGCCAGATTTTGCTTCTTGCCCATGGCCGAGTCTTTGAGGTATTCGACGCCCCAGAGGACCCCCCGGGACTCGTGCCCCGGCACCGGGATGCGCACCGATTCCTGGGCGCCGACCCCCAGGAAGACGGCGTTGAAGCCGTCCCGGGTCAGCAGGTCGTTGATGGTCCGGTCCTTGCCGATGGGGGCCTTATATTGGATCGCGACGCCCAGGCGCCGAATATAGTTCACTTCCCGTTGCAGCACTTCCCGGGGCAGCCGGTATTCCGGGATGCCGTAGCGCAGCCAGCCGCCCGCCTCGGGCGCGGCCTCGAAGATCACCGCCTGGATACCCTTCAGGGCCAGGTGGTAGGCGCAGCTCAACCCGGAGGGGCCGGCGCCGACGATGGCCACCTTCTCGCTTCTCTGGAGAATTTCGGGCACCGGCAGGGCGTCCCAATCCACCGCGTCGGCCACAAAGCGCTTCAGGTTGCAGATGGCGATGGGCTCATCGACTTCCTGGCGGCGGCAGTCGCTCTCACAGGGGTGGGGACAGATGCGGCCGATGGTGCCGGGCAGCGGCAGCCGGTCCATGATGATGGCCAGGGCCTCCGGGAATTTGTGCTCCTTGATCAACTGGACGTAGCCCTGGGCGCTCAAATTGGCCGGGCAGGCCCGGACGCACGGAGCCCGGTCCAGCTTCTTGATGGCGAAGGTGGCGGGAATGGCCTGGGGATAGAGGCGGTAAATGGCCTTGTTCTCGCTGAGGCCCAGGTTGAATTCATCCGGAATCCTCACCGGGCAGACCTCGGTGCAGGCGCCGCAGCCGGTGCATTTGGCCGGATCGATGAAGCGGGGCTGGGACTCCACGGTCACCTTGAAGTTGCCCGGCCCACCGGCTATGGCTGTGACTTCGGACAGGGTCAGGATCTCGATATTCAGGTGACGGCCGCATTCCACCAGCTTGGGGGAGATGATGCACATGGAGCAGTCGTTGGTGGGGAAGGTCTTGTCCAATTGGGCCATGACTCCGCCGATGGCCGATTTCTTTTCCACCAGGTGCACGTAAAAACCTGCGTTGGCCAGGTCCAGGGCGGCCTGTATCCCGGCGATCCCCGCCCCCACCACCATTACCTTGCCCACCGGATCTCGCTTCTCGGCTGCCATAATATTACCTTCCATCATATTTATATATGCGTAATTTTGTTCAGGTTTTGTGAATTTCTCCACTTTCCAGCATAAAACATAAAAAATATTACCCTGGTTGTCAAGAAAGATTGTCCCGGAAAGGCAGGGCCGAACCCCGCTTTTCTTAAGGGCCCGCCTTGACCGGGCCGGAGAAATGCTTAATTAACTCCTATCGATAAAAGGGCGGTGCGATCAAGGCGGCTGAGGGCCAAAGATATTAAAGTCCCCCTTTGATAAAGGGGGATTTAGGGGGATTTCAGAAGGTTATTTAAATCCCCCCTTGCCCCCCCATTTTCAAAGGGGGGTTAAAAAACCGTAGTTTGAAATTTTCTAGCAATCGGGAAGCACCACCCCAGGCGGGACGCCTGGGCCAGCGGTGCGGAAATTTTTTAAAAAGGAAGGGCGGCCAATGACCATTCAAGAAGATCTTCAGGAAATTGAGGCCTTTTGCGACACCCTGGGCCTGCGGGAAGAACCCTTGGGGCTGTATTACACCCCCGTGGCCCCCCCGGAGGCCATCTCTCCCCAAGCCGCGGTGCTGCCCAGCGCCGAGATGGAGAGGGCCGGCGAGTTGGATTGGGAAGCGACCTTCGCCAATTTCTCCTGCGTCATCGGGGTGCTCTGGCGGGCCCGGAGGCTTAAACGGCCCGCCTGCTTCGACCAGACCCGGTTCGGCTGCCTGGGGGGCGCCTTCTATTTGGGGTTCTTAAAACCCCAGTTGGAGCGCATCGCCCATTACGTCTCCACCGGCCAACCCGGAGTTTTCGAAGGTGAATGCTACCTGGACTCACCCGCGGCGGTGCGCCGCTTCTTCGAGGTGGTGGACCCCAGGCCGGCCCCGGAGCAGTTCTGCGTGTTCAAGCAACTTAGCCAATTCAGCGCTGACGAAACCCCCGAGGTGGTGATCTTTTTCGGCCGGGCCGAAACCATCTCCGGCCTCCACCAGCTGGCCACCTTCGTCACCAACGACTTCGAGGTGGTGCAATCCCCCTTCGGCGCGGGCTGCACCAACATCGTCTCCTGGCCCCTGAAGTATCTGGAGCGGGGCCAGCTCAAGGCGGTGCTCGGCGGCTGGGACCCCTCGGACCGCAAGTTCCTCAAACCCGATGAGATCACTCTGGCGCTGCCTTTTGAGTTGTTCACGCGCATGGTCCGGCGCTGGCGGGAGTCCTTCCTCACCAAAGAGGCCTGGAAAACGGTGCGCCAGAAGATCGAGCTGAGCCGCAAGGCCTGGAAGGAAGGATAGAAAAATAGGGCGGCCTGTGGCCGCCGAAAATGGCGGGTAGGGCACGCCCTATAATTGCCTTAGTGGCACATGGCCTCCGGCCGGTGAATGGCAAGGTTGTTAGTTTCTCATAAAAAGGAAGATTCGCAAATCAAACCGGGAGCGGCAAGATGAACAACCAGTGTGATGTCAAACTTTATGCCTTGAGCACCTGCATTCATTGCAGAGATACCAAGGAATTTTTGACTCAGTGCGGGATTGCCTATAAATGTATAGAAGTTGATAAGTTAGCTCCCGAAGAAAGAAAGAAGGTTCTGGTGGAACTTAAGGAGTTAAGTCCGGAGTGCGCTTTCCCTACCATCGTTATCGGCGCTAGCGTCATTGTTGGCCTGCAAAAAAAAGAAATCAAGGAGATCCTCGGAATCAAATGACGCTTGAACAACTATATGAGGCTCTAAAGAAAAGCCAGGAGGCCAAGGGCTACTACTTTAATAGAGATAAAAAGAGGGTTTTTGATCTGTTAGAGGGGTTGTTGATCAACCAAAAACGCTATGGCTACATGTGCTGTCCCTGCCGGCTGGCGGCGGAGGATCGGCATTGGGATCAGGATATTATCTGTCCGTGTGTGTACCGGGAGCCGGATGTGGCTGCCTATGGCAGCTGCTACTGCAATCTTTATGTGTCCCAGGCCTGGAACGAGGGAAAGCTGCCCCCTGCTTATGTGCCTGAGCGTCGCCCTCCCCAGAAGCAATTTCGGCTCTAGTCCTTGCCTGCAAGCAGCAGGCATCTAATCCACCCTCCCCCCAAAATACCATTGAGAATATGGAGATCATCTCTCCAATTTTTGCCTCGCTCAGTATATGTGCGCAGTTTGGCAAGATATCCTAAAAGGCGAATCTGCTGTTAATTAACTTTTTTATAAGAGTTAATTAGCCTAATGGAGCATTAGGGAGGTGCGGTAAAGAGTTGGGCCAGGAATGATTGACTCCTGATCCTCCATCAAATGGAAGGGGACACTAAATTTCCAATATTCCTCTGCAGGAGAAACGAGCGAAACTTTGTCAGGGAGGGAGCCTGGGCCAGCACAGGCAGGAAAAATGACGGGATTATTCCTTGAATGCCTACTCAGGAGTAACTTTTATACGGGCGGCATGTACACGCACCTGAACTTCAGAATAGAGCGGAATGCCAATATCTTCTTTTACCTCAAGGGTCGTGGCTAAGGCGTAAGGTATTAAATCTTCGAGGGATCTAGCATCTTCTGTACAGTTTACTTTTATTTCAAGGTTATCACCGTCTACAAAAGCACTCGCCTGTTCCCCTTCAAGAACTTCATGCTGTATCGTACCCCGTTTCACAGCCTGCCAATCAGCTTGCTTGCGCTTTACCTGCAGCAAATCCTGTGGAGGTTCAAACCACAAAGCTGCTCGCCGCCATCTTTGATTCATAGGATTAACCGGCGTAATCCACGCCAAAGTAATCGCCAGACGACGCCAACAATGCTGGCCGCTCAAAGACGGCGGGAGAGGAAATTGGTGGATATGGGCTTGATCCTTTCCGATCCTTCCTCCACTGAGAGCAGTAACGCGATACTCTGCACATTCCCTAACTTTATTAGGATTAATTGCACCATAACCCAATAATCGCGTTAGATACTGTCTGAATTGACGGCTGTTTTCAGGAGTGCGGAGGATATCGAGAACATCTTCGCCAGATCCCCATTCTGATGCGTGAGCGAGGAGCACTTTTAGCCATAAAGACATCGGAACGACATCAATAAGTTCACCGCCAAGCCCGGTCCTCAACTCTTCCAAAATATCATAAAGGACTGCACCCGCGCGGCTGGAAAGTGCGGCTGCATTGCTTGTGCCTCTGGTATGCCAAACTGCCGTCAACTCACCAGGAGTTGAGCCAGGAGCTGCAACCTTATGACCAGGAGCCAGGGAGCCAAGGTAAATAGCGCAAGTCGCATTGGGGTTCGTTAGTATGGGCTCCATCAAAGCTACTTTTCCACCAGAATTTAGTATTTCTGGTTTTATAGCCCGGCGATATCCCATGCCCTGCGCATTGAATAAGCTTGGTAGATCTGGATCAATATAAGGATCAAGTGCACGTGGAAGATTAATTTCGCCAGAATGGTCATCATGGATTCCCCCTACGGTGAGCACATTGACAGCTTCGGCGGGGGAAAGGAGGCGTCGATAACGAGCACCAGCGGCTACTGATTTAATTGCCAGCGTTTGTCTCTCATGTGGTGCAAGCGCCTTGTAATCATCCCATTTAATACCAAGCTCCAGCGGATCAGCATGGTTACCAGCGCTCACAATAAAAAGCACTTGGTATTTCCAAGATAGCCAATCGAGGAGTCGTGCTAAAGGGCTGAGTGCACCAAAGAACATCCTGTCTTTAATCCCAATGGATAGATTGATAACGCAAACAGTGGGGGCAGTAGGTGGTTCACCACCTTCTCCTTCAAAGATGCGTCGCACTGCTCTGTGGACAATATCTACAACGAGTGTATTTTCTGGAACCACCTCATCGCGAGGAAGCCACCAACCATGCGGGTTTGGCTGCAAAATCGGTCGTACATAAAGCCAACGCGATATCCCTCCTTCGTTTCCATTCAAATCACCGTGAAGGATAAGGGAAGCCATTGCCGTGCCATGCCGGCGTTCTCTCGCTTGGTATAGTAATTCTATACCGTCCGGGTCATCAATACGTAGACGCCCCAAAAGTCTATTATGACTTTGAAGCGGGAGTCCGTCTAACAATGCAACCACAGGATCACCCATGGGAATTTCTGGTTCTGGAATGGGGCCCTCATCAGTACCTCGTTCATCCCCGGATAATATTGCAGCCATCTGACCAGTAGCGCGAAAATACTGAATTTGTTCACATTGAACAAAGGCAATATCATTATTAGCTTTTTCGATTAGTTGTGAAATAGATGCTACCGGCAATTCAACAAGGAGGGCATGGTAGGCTATATCCTCGATGATAGCCTCTTGCAGAACCCGCCCTTGCATAGCAGTAAAGAGGTCGACAACACGGCTTCGGGAAGCGGCGCGGACACTTGGATTATGGCGGAACCATAATTCAACCTCACACGGGATAACCGTTTCGTTGTGTTCGATTCTTTTTCTCCAATCATCCAAAATGCCTGTTTCCAATAACCGCTCATTAACTCCCCATGGGTGTATGTCAAGCAAGAGATCAAAAGCTCTGTTCCACTTGTTCAATCCATGTGGGAGACTCTCCCCTTTTTGCCACCGCTGCCAGAGTGAGAGCATTTGATTCAAAGCCTGTTGATTGGAAAAGACTAGTAAAATCCGTCCCCGAAGAGCTTTTTCGAGTTT
This sequence comes from uncultured delta proteobacterium, assembly GCA_963697965.1. Classification (GTDB taxonomy): domain Bacteria; phylum Desulfobacterota; class Desulfobaccia; order Desulfobaccales; family 0-14-0-80-60-11; genus JAPLJC01. Next base: position 3,029,268 of record OY969108.1, on the reverse strand, counting down.
TCGATGCCCCTTATCGTCCAGTGCAAAAAAGTCATCGTCAGGTGGAATGTCCTCTTCCTCTATCTCGCCAAGCCATTCCATTCCTTCAATTTTCTGAACCGCTCCTATGAAATCTTCAACTGACCCTGCTGTCTTAAGAACAAGGACCTCTTCTGGTGTGACCCCTGTCGCTTCAACTGTCACCCGCGTGCGTCGGGCGTCAAATGTCTCTTGCAGGGCAGTAAGTCTCGGTTCTATTCTTTGGGCCTGCCTTTCGCGGCTTGGTCGGCTGATCATGTCTCTTGGAGGAGGCTTCTTGCTCCTCTCCACCGGTTTTCCAGGAAATGGCAAGATCAGTAAAGGTCTTTTAGGTCTCGCTTTTTCCATCCTTCCTCTCTTTCAGGGAAAAGCGTTTCTCCCACTGCGCCAAACGCTCGTTTACTATACGGCGAATATTTCCATCGGGAAGCGTCAGAATATAACGGCGCTGGATGTCAAGACTGAATTGCTCTAACTCCGAAAAACTTAGCCCTTTGAGGCGTTTCGAAAGTGTATCCGGGCTTACACCCAGTTTCATTCCGAGTCTTTCCTGAAAGCGGCGAAACCATTCTTCAGATAGAGCTGCAGTTGGTGGAGGAAGGTGAAGTCGAAGCTGGAACCGTCTCCAAACAGCTCGGTCGAGAAGTTCAGGGTGATTAGAAGCTGTAACTACGACTACATAGCTAGGAAGCGCATCTACTTGGAGAAGGAGTGAACTAACAACACGTTTGATTTCACCGGTCTCATGAACGTCGCCCCTTTCCTTGCCAACAACGTCAAACTCATCAAAAAACAGAACACAGCGGTGAGTTCTAACTTGTTCGAATAACCTAGCAAGTCGAACAGCTGTTTCTCCAAGATAACTGGCAATTACCGCTTCGTACCGAACAACAAACAAGGGAACTGCTATCTCAGTCGCCAAGGTCTCTGCGAGCGAGGTTTTACCATTCCCAGGCGGACCAGCAAGCAGTACCCGATGGCGCGGTTCAAGATTATATGCGCGTAAAAGGTCTGAGCGGGTCTGCTCTTCAATAAGCTCTTTGCATGCTGAAACCACTACATCTGGTAAAATCAGTTCATCCAGTCGGCGGTTTGGGAAGGTTTCATAATAAAGCTCGGCAACCTGGCCATTGCGGCGTGCAGGAGCTGAAAAGGAATTCGCCCCCCCTTTTTGATTAAGATGCGTTGCCAGTCGATCAGCGAGAATGTGGTGCTGTTTAGCGCGCTCCTCAGCTATTAACGCTTCAAGAGCCTTGCGAAAGAGAGGCTGCTCACCCTGCGCTCCGGCACGCACTAAATCTAAAAGTAGATCGGCCCTAGCCATATTATGGCTCCCCAAACGTATGATATTTTGTGAGGCCATTTTTGGCAAGGAAAAGTCTTAAGGTAACTGAAAAGACGCATTTTAGCAGGAGCCATGCGAGGGTGGCTGTTACGCATTCCCCCCACCCTGCCCCCCCCAGAACCTCCGGCGCCCATCTTTTCGGGGCCTCAAGGAGCTTCCGGGCCTGGCCAAGCTCCCTTTCAGGGCTGGCAAGCCTGTATATCAAGCTGCCATAAACTTCTGATAGTCGGCCCAGGGTTGGTCATTTTTGCCTCCTCCAATGATTTCACATTGCCGCAAGGAAGGTCAGGCTGTCAAAGGAGGACACTGCTTACACAATCAGGCAGGTTTAGGTTGATTAATTTTTGGGGAAAAGTTAATGAAACCGCCTTTCAATAACTGCTATATCTACGCAGCTTCAATTAAAATTAGCGCTTGTCGATCTGGTTTCCAGATCTGAATTCCAGTTCCTCCGGCTTTTCCGCGCCCAGACTGGATGCCGTCGCCCCCATCTCCCCTAATATTTCTTGCAATGACCGCGCCAAAATAATACATTTTAGTAGACATCAATTCCGGCAGTGTCTGTCTTGCCCTGTCGCCACATTCCCTGGCAGATCGCCTTAATAAGGAGTCTTTGGATATGGATGAAAAATGCCCTTCGGGGGCAGACCCCAAGACCTGCGGAGCGGAGCCCCAATCCTGTTCGGGGTGCAGCCCCTCTCATCATCAACCTGAACCGTCCCAGGAAGAGAAGAATCTCACCCGGGCCCTGAAGCGCATCCGCCACAAACTGGTGGTGATGAGCGGCAAGGGCGGGGTGGGCAAAAGCAGCGTGGCCGTCTCTCTGGCCCTGTCCCTGGCCCGGCGGGGCCACAAGGTGGGCCTGATGGACGTGGACCTGCACGGCCCCAACGTCCTGAGGATGCTGGGCCTCAAGGAGCCCCTGGACCTCCAGCACGCCCAGTTCCACCTGCCGCCGGACCTGTTCGACAATCTGCGGGTCATTTCCATCGAGATGCTGATGCGCAACCGGGACATGGCGGTCATCTGGCGGGGCCCCCTGAAGCACCAACTGATCCGCCAGTTCCTTACCGAGGTGCAATGGGACGACCTGGACTACCTGGTGGTGGACTGCCCACCGGGTACCGGGGATGAGCCCATGAGCGTGGCCCAGACGATCATCGACGCTAAGGCCGTCATCGTCACCACGCCCCAGGAGATCTCCCTGGCCGACGTGCGCAAATCCATCAATTTCTGCCAGAAGATCGACATGGGGATACTGGGGATCATTGAGAATATGAGCGGCTACCGCTGTCCCCACTGCGGCGGGGATATCCCTCTGTTCAAGCAGGGCGGTGGCGAGGTCATCGCCCGGGAGGCCAAGGTTCCCTTCCTGGGGGCGCTGCCCTTCGACCCTCAGGTGGTGGATGCCGCCGACCAGGGGCGGCTCCTGGAGATCAAGGACAGCCCCTTTTTCCAGGCCCTGACCCCCATAGTGGAATGGCTGCTGACGGCATTACCTCTCACGGTGAGCCGCCGGCAGCCGGGGGTCCTGAAGTTCGCCCTGCCGGTGAGCGGCGGCAAGCTCTCCGAAAAGTTCGCAGACGCCTCCCACTTCGCCTTGTTGACCGCCAGCAACGGCAACCTCCAGGACCAGGAGCTGGTGCCCGCGCCTCCCCATGAGCCCGGGGGCCTCCCCGAGTGGCTGGAGGAACTGGGGGTGACCCACGTCATTGCCGCCGGCCTGGGAGCCAAGGCCGAGAAGCTGCTGACCCACAAGGGCATCGAAGTCATCGCCGGCCCCCCCCAGGGGGACCCGAGAATACTGGTTGAGCAATACCTGGAAAAGACCCGGAGCTCCGGCACCGGATGCGGTTCAAGTCGCAACACCGCTTAAAGCGAGGGGGAAAAGGGAAAGAGGTTAAAAGGGTAAAAGGGTAAAAGGTAAAAACCTTTTCTCTGCCTTTCCTTTCCCTTTCCCCCTTTTTCCCTATTTTCCCCATTCTTTACTCTTCCCACTCCAGCACCAGCAGCATGGCGTCTTCCCGGGTATCCTGGTAATACCCGGGACGGCGCCCCACTTCTTTAAAGCCGAAGGAGGCGTACAAGGCCAGAGCCGGGGTATTGGAGGGCCGCACCTCCAGCCAGGCGGCCTTAGCCCCCAGGGCCTGTGAGCGGCGCAGGGCTTCCCGGAGCAGGAACCCGGCTACGCCCCGGCGCCGCTTCTCAGGGTGCACCGCCAGGTTGAGGAGGTGCATCTCGTCGGCTACCAGCCAAAAGACGATGTAGCCCCAGAGTTCCCAGGGGTGGGAAAGAGGGGGTCCGGCCACCAGGAAGTGGCCCAGCGACTGGTTCAGCTCCGCCAGAAGGTCCAGCGGGACCAGGGGGTGGGAAAGGACTCTTTTTCTATGGCAAAGACGGATTTAAGATCCGTCAGGCCGGCCTCGCGGATGGTGAGCCCGGGGCTCATTTCTTGCGGCGCAGTACATCGCTGGCTACGGTGATTCCGGTCTGGCCGGACTGCTTCAAGTCCTGGGCCACCTCCTGCAAATCGGCCTTATTGCGAATCTGGGGCAATTTCATCAGCATGGGCAGGTTCACCCCGGTAACCACCTCCACCTTGCCCTCCTTGAGGAAGGGCAGGGCCAGATTGGAGGCGGTGCCGCCCAGCATATCGGTGAGGATGATGACTCCAGAGCCGTTGTTGATCTGGGCCAGGCCTCGCTGAATCATCTGGCGGGAGACTTCCGGGGGGTCGTTGGGCTCCAGGGAGACGGCCTGCACTCCTTCGCCGCGTCCCAGGATCAAATCCCAGACGCTCATCAGGGCCTCGGCTAGTTCCTTGTGAGTGACGATTAAAATACCGATCATTACTGATCTCCTAAGGTCCGCGGCAGGTCGCGATGGCTGAGGGTAATGGGAAAATTCCCCTGACTCAGGTGCTCCGCCAGGAGGTTGACAATGACCACCGAACGGTGCTGGCCGCCGGTGCAGCCCACCGCCAGGGTGAGGTGGGCCTTGCCTTCCTCCTGGTAGCAGGGCAGCAGGTAATCCACGAAACTGAAAAGGTGCTTTAGGAAGGTCTGGGTTTCCGCTTGTTTGAGGACGTAGTCCCGGACTGCAGGGGCCTCGCCGGTGAGGGCGGACAGACCCTCCACAAAGTAAGGATTGGGCAGGAAGCGGACGTCCAAAACCAGGTCGGCTTCCGGGGGGATGCCGTTCTTGAAAGCAAAGGAAACCAGATGGAGCCAGAGGCGCTGCTGGGGGGAAAGTTTGGAGTACTCTTTTTGGGTCAGGTCCCGCAGTTGATGAGGGGTGTAATGGGAGCTGTCGATGATGCGCTCCGCCAGGCCCCGCAGGCCGGCCATAGCTTCCCGTTCCGCCCCCAGGGCCTGGGAGATGGATTCCCGGTCCGCCAGGGGGTGCTGCCGCCGGGTCTGGCTGAACCGCCGGATGAGGGTTTCTTCATCTGCCTCCAGAAAGATGAGGTGGAGTTTGACCCCCTGGCCCTGCAAGCGGTGGAAGACCCGGGTGTAATTCTTCAGAAACCCCTGGGTACGCACGTCCATCACCAGGGCGATTTTGCGGCCGTCCCGGGAGGCGCCGGTCTGCATTTGCAGGAACCGCGGCAGCAGGCCTAAGGGGAGGTTGTCGACGCAGAAATAGTCGACGTCCTCCAGGGCGTGCAACACCGTGCTCTTCCCCGAGCCCGACAGCCCGGTAATGATCAGCACTGGGGCAGCCTGCGCCGCTGGCTCGGACTGCCCCGGGGTTTCGGTCTCAGGCCCCATGTCTCAGAGTCGCCCCCTGCCTGGGAAAAACGGAAAACGCAACGCTGTAGCGGAGATTAACCTAAAATTCCGCATCTCTCTCGTCGATCAGATGATAAATCTCTTCGGCTCCCTGAGCCTTCATGAGGTTCTCCCTGAACGGCTGGCTCATGAGCATCCGGGAGATCTTGGCCAGGGTCTTGAGGTGCAGGCCCGCGGAATCGACCGGAGCCAGCAGCAGAAAGAAGAGGTGGGACGGTTTGCCGTCCATGGAGTCGAAGTCGACTCCTTTGAGGCTGCGGCCGAAGGCCAGCACCAACTGCGAGAGCTGGGGCAGCTTGCCGTGGGGGATGGCAATGTGGTCGCCGATGCCTGTGCTTCCCAGGCGCTCCCGATCCAGCAGCACCTCCATGACGCTTTTAAGGCTCAGCCCGTCCTGACCATCCGTAATGGTCCTGGCCAGTTCCTCCAGGACCTCCCGCTTTTTGCTGGCTTTAAGGTCCGGCACGATCCTTGCCGGCTCCAGGATCTCTATGATTTTCATAGGACCGCCGCTTCTCCTAGTGCAAATCGGGCTCCACCAGGATGAGGGAGCCATCCTGACGCCGGTACAAGATGTTCAAACTGCCATTGGCCACGTTAGTGAACACCACCAAGTCTTCCCCCCCGGTCTGCATCATCTCCACGGCATCGTCCACCAGCAGGGAGGGCACCTCCACCCGCTTGCGGCGCACCGCCGGCAGGGTCGAAAACTCCTCGGCCTCCTCCGGCACTGGCGCCGCCGACCTGGCGGTGCGGTCCCCTTTGGGCTCCCGCTGTTTGTCCCGGAATTTCTTCAACTGCATACCGATCTTGTCCATCACCAGGTCAATGGCCGCGTACATGTCGGTATTCTCTTCTTTGCCCTTGATAACCCGGCCATTATTGTCGATAGTGACGTCGGCCAGGTGGCGGAATTTCTCCAAACCCAGGACCACGTGGACCTCCACCGGTCCTTCCAGGTAACGGCTAAACTTGCCCAAACGGTCGGTGACGTAGTTCTTTAGGGCCTCTGTGGGCTCAATTTGCCGAAAAGTGACGGAAATCTGCATTTACTCCTCCCGTGGGATGGCCTGGGGCCGCGGCGGGTTAATGGGCCTGATTCCCGGGCGGGCTTTTGCGCCGGAATCCGGGTTTTTTGCGTTTACTGGAAGAGAGCACTCCCAGCATGCCGCGGTATTTGGCAACGGTGCGCCTGGCGATGAGGATGTCCTGCCGGCGCAGCAGGTCGGCGATCTCTTGGTCGCTCAATGGGTTTTCGGGGTTTTCGGAGTGCACCATCTGCCGGATCTTATCCTTGACGCTCTCCGAAGCGATCTGCTCCCCCAGGCTCATGTTGATGCCGCTGTTAAAAAAGAACTTTAGATCGAAAATCCCCTGAGGGGTGTGGACATACTTATGGGTGGTCACCCGGCTGATGGTGGATTCGTGCATCTGCACGTCCTCGGCCACCTGGCGCAGGGTCAGGGGTCTGAGATGCGACAGGCCGTGATCCAGAAACTCCTGCTGGTAGCGGACGATGCTCTCAGTCACCTTGTACAGGGTCTTCTGACGCTGGTGAATACTGCGGATGAACCACAGGGCATTGTCCAGGTGTTTCTGGATGTAGCTGCGCACCCCCTCCGGCAACTGGCCGGGGGCCCGCATAGCCTCCAGGTAAAAGGAATTGATCCGCAGCCTGGGCAGGCCGTCTTCGTTCAAGCGGATGACGTAGTCGCTGCCCACCTTTTCCACGTGGACGTCGGGGTTGATGTAGTCGACATCCTCGCTGTCGAAGCCCCGGCCAGGTTTGGGTTCCAACTGCATGATGACTTCGGTGGCCCGGATTACCTTTTCCATGGAGACTTTCAGCTCCCGGGCGATGGCCTGGTAATTTTTGTTGGCCAGATTGTTCAGATGGCCGTCGATGATGGCGGACACCAGGGAATCCGAGGTCCCCAGCACCCGGACCTGAAGTTGCAGGCACTCTTTTAAATCCCGGGCCGCCACTCCCGGCGGATCGAAACCCTGGACCACTGCCAGGACCTCTTCCACCCGGGCTGGTTCGATCCCCAACTCCCCGGCGATCTCCGCAACGTCGGCCCGCAGGTAGCCGTCCTTATTCAGGTTGCCGATGATCAGGGTGCCGATGGCCTCGCCTTCCTGGTCCAGTTCGGCCATGTGCAACTGCCACATGAGGTGGGATTTCAGGGTGGTTTTCTGGGGGTTGAGGCTCTCGAAGGGCAGGGCCTCCCGCTCTTCGTATTCGCCCATGGGCGGCGGCATGAGCCGGTCTTTCAAGAAGCCTTCCCAGTCCCAATCTTCCTGCTGAGTTGACTTGGCTTCCCCGTTATCGCCATCCCCTTCCTGGGACGGCTCGCTCTCCCCGGAAAAACCCGGAGCCTCCTGCGGCAGATCCCCCCCGGGCTTCTCCTGACCCTCGACTTCGGAGTCTTCCAGGACCGGATTGCTCTCCAGGACTTGCTGGATCTCACCCTCCAGCTCCAAGCGGGAGAGCTGCAGCAGCTTGATGGCCTGCTGCAGCTTTTGGGTCATGATCAGCGACTGAGTCAGCTTGAGATTCTGGCGAAGCTCTAAGGGCATTGATCAATCTTCGAGTTCGTTGAGATGCGATTTACTCCCGAATTATAACTTAAAGGTTTCTCCCAAGTAAATTCTTTTGGCCAGTTCGCTGTTCACCAGCATCGAAGGCGTCCCTTCCTCCAGGACCACCCCTTCGTTGAGGATATAGGCCCGGTCGCAGACTCCCAGGGCCTCCCGGACACTGTGATCCGAAATCAGCACTCCCAGGCCCCGTTCCTTCAACTGCCGGATGATGTTTTGGATATCGGTGACCGCCATGGGTTCGATGCCGGCAAAGGGCTCATCCAGGATGATGAAATGGGGCGCGGTAACCAGGGCCCGGGTGATCTCCACGCGCCGGCGTTCTCCGCCGGAAAGCGACGAGGCCTTCTGCTGGGCCAGGTGGCCGATGCGCAACTCGGCCAGGAGTTGTTCCAGGCGCTCCTGGCGCACCCCGGGGTCCGGTTCCACGGTCTCCAGGATGGCCAGGACGTTCTCGGCCACCGTGAGCTTGCGGAACACCGAGGGCTCCTGGGGCAGATATTGCAACCCCTGCCGGGCCCGGCGGTAAATGGGCATGGTGGAGATATCCTGGCCGTCCAGGAAGATCTGGCCGCTGTCAGGCTGCAACAGCCCCAGGATCATGTAAAAGGTGCTGGTCTTGCCGGCGCCGTTGGGACCCAGCAGACCCACCACTTCCCCGCTGTTAACCTCCAGGCAGACCTGGTCGACCACCCTGTGGCCGTTATAACTCTTGGTAAGGGTCTGAATGCGGAGGCGGTGCATAACCTAAGGCCGCCTATCCTTCTGGGGTTTGGCCGCCCAGGGCACTGCTCCCGGACCGCCGGGCCCCGGTTGCTTGGCGGGGTAGAGATCGGCCTCCACCCGCTTCTGGGGGAGCTCTCGGCCCGCATGGTGTTATCCGCGAGGTTGAAGATGATGCGCTCCCCCTTCAGGTTATTCTCTTTCTGCCAGACCTGGGGGTTGCCCACCAGCACTATTTCGTTCTTATTCTTGTAATAAGTGGCTTGCTGACCGGTGGCCACCCGGTCTTCCTGGACATAGCGCACATTGCCGGTGGCCACTATGTGGTCAATCTGGTCGCCTCCCAGCTCATCCAGGGGTGAGCCCCCCGCCGGCTTGCCGGCTGCCGCCCCGGGGGCGGCCCTGGGGGCAGCCCCGGCCGCAGCCCCTTTCGGCCCAGTGGCCTTGGCCGCGGCCCCGGCCTGCTTGGGTATGAAATAGACCTTCAGTTGATCGGCGTACAGGATGGATTCCCCATAGGTGGCCTTCACCTTCCCCGTGAAAATGGCAATCCCGGCATTCTGGTCCGCTTCCAACTTATTGGCGATGATGTGCAGGGGGAATTCTTCGCCCGGTTTGCCCGGCGGCGGCGCTCCCGGGACCGCCCCGGCAGCCGAACCAGGCCAGAGAGCCAGCAGCATCACGGCCAGGGCCAGGTAATCTCTTATGGTTTCCATGTTCCTTCTTGCACCTTGATTTCCGTTAACTGATGTTGGGACAAGACCATCCTTTTCTCCGCCAGCCACACCCGCAGCCCCTTGCCCTTAATCCGGAGGGTCGGGTTGCTCAGGATCACCTCTTCCGGGGAGACCAGGACGCGCGCGTTGGGGTCGTAGGTGGCGACGCTGGTCTTAACCAGCAGGTCCCCCTGCTCCATCTCCACGTTACCTGTCAGGGTTAAAATCCGGGTCTTGGTGTGGAACAGGCCCTCGTCCGCCTTGACCTTAAGGTGTTCCCCCGGCCCGAAGAATTCCACCCGTACCCCAGTGAGGTTCACCTCTCCCTGGTCTTTGCTGATGTCCGCCTTCTGCCCCACCAACACCCAGCGTTTGTCGCCATCCTGGATCTCGGTTAGGGACAGGGTCTCCATGCGGGACTGGGCCGCCGCGGGCGGGGGTTTGGGCGGCGGCGGGGCGGGGCGGTTCAGCTCCTCAAGGCCCCAGGCGCCCAATCCCACCACCACCACCAGGAGGGCGGCCCAACTCCATCTCGGCAGCCTCCAGGCGCCAGCACCGTTTTTGGGGACCAAAATTTTCATGCCAACTGAGCCGTCATTCTAAGGGAATTATATTAACCCCAGGAAAAAGTGTAAAGGCTAATCTGGCGGGGCGAGGGCGGGCAGGCGGGTTGGCTGGGGCGGGGATAATGGGGAACAGCCGCTCGGCCGTGACTTTTCAAGGCATTTTTAGAAGCGGTACCGGCCGCCTTATGCGGGGGGCGATCCTGCCTAAATGCTCCCGGCCAGCTGCGGTCTCACCGCCTCGGTCCATTTTCCCTGGGCCTTGAGGATCAGGTCGCAGACCTCCCGCACCGCGCCGCAGCCCCCCGGACTTTGGGTGATCCAATGGGCCGCGGCCGCCACTTCCGGGGCGGCGTCGGCCACCGCCACTGCCAGCCCGGCCCGGGCCATGATGGGAAGGTCCACCAGGTCGTCGGCCACTACCGCTACCTGGGTGGCTGCAATCTTCAGGCCGGCCTCCAACTCTTGCATCACCGCGAGCTTGTCCCGCAGGCCCTCAAAAAACCGGCTGATCCCCAACTCCCTGGCCCGGTGGTAGGCGGCATCGGAACGGCGCCCCGACAAAAAGGCTATTTCAATCCCGGCCCGCTGCGCCATCTTGAGGCCGTGGCCGTCCCGGACGTGGAAGACCTTGAGGGTCTCCCCCCGGGGCCCGAAGTAAAGGCGGCCGTCGGTGAGCACCCCGTCTACGTCCAGGAGCAGCAGGCGGACGGCCTGGGCCCGCCGCCGGATATCTTCCGGATAGTCCTGAAAATTCATGCGGCCTTCCTGGTGTTACCGCGGCAGGAGAGAAATTGAAATCAGTTTCCTACTGTCGTGTTTAAGAAATATCTAAAAAAATATCTGGATGGTTATGTAGCCGCAGGCTTTAGCCTGCGCCCCCGTTTTTTCTAATCATTTCGCAAGCTAAAGCTTGCGGCTACATTTCAAAATGCCTGGGGACCATGGAATTGGGCGACCCAGCGGGTCGCCCCTACACATCATTCGGACAGCCGCAGCAGGATGCCGCCCCGCAAGGCGGCCCGCAAGGTATATTGCAATAGTCCGTAGCTGGCAAGCAAATATACCACACTCAAAGAGAAGCCGTAAAGGAGGGGCCGGCTGGAGTGCAGCGGAAAGCCGTAGAAGTGGCGGAAGTACTCGAGGAAATAGGTGAGCGGGATGAAGCGGGCCAGCCCCTGTGCCCACGCCGGCAGCACGCTGACCGGATAATAGAGCCCGCAAAACAGCATCATCAGGTAGGAGAAGGCCCAGGCCGCCACCTCCGCCCGCTGGCCGAAGCGCAGCACCAGGGCCAGGACCAGCGCCCCGATGATGGCGGCATTGAGGAACATCCCCGCCAGGAATACCGCCAGGCCCCCCGGCCCGGGGCGGCCCAGTTCCATATGGAAGATCCAGACGCTCAAGACGGTCATGCCCGCAAAGACCAGGAAGCCCCGGATCACCCCCACCAGGCCGCAGCCCAACAAGATGTGGATCAGGCGGATGGGGGCGATGAATTCGTGCTTCAGGCTTTTGGACCAGACGGAATAGAGCAGGGAATAGGACAGGTCCAATTGGGCGATTTGCACAGTGCTTATGGTGATGGCGCCGATGAGGATAAAGGTCACTGTATCTCCGGGAAGATTGAGGAAGCGGGTGAGGAGCCCCACCGAGAAGATGCCTATGGCCGGCCAGAAGAGCATCTCTAAGGCCGCGAAGACGTTGCGCCGGTTCACCAGGCCGCTGCGCACCGAAAAGGCCCAGATTTTTAGAAAACTAGTGGGTAATTTCACGGTAGATCTCTTCCAGGTCCACGGGCTTGAGCTTTACCAAAGCCAGCTCCCCGCCGCCGTGGGAGACGGCCTCCAGGACCGCCGCCAGGCGGACTTCAGCCCGGTCCAGCACCAGGTCCACCCGGACGTCCTGAACCCGGTGACTCAGGACGCCGGGCAGCCGCGCGTAATCCAGGGCCGCCGGGGCCCCCCGGAAGACCAGACTCAAATGGTCTCCCAACCCCAAGCGCTGCTGCAACTCGGCAATGCGCCCCCGGGCCGCCAGCCGCCCTTCTTTCAGGAAGGCCACCTCGCTGCAAAGCATCTCGGCCTCCCGCAAGTTGTGGGTGGTGAGCAGGATGGTGAGCCCGGTCTCCCGGTTGAGGCGCAGGATTTCTTCCCGGATATGCTGGGCCATCTCCTGGTCCAGGCCCGAGGTGGGTTCGTCCATAAACAGGAGTTCCGGGTCGTTGATCAGGGCCTTGGCCAGCATCAGGCGCTGTTTGAGGCCGGTGGACAGACGTTCGAAGACCACCCGGCGCTGGTCTGCCAACTGGAAAAGGTCGAGGAGGCCCTCCACCTTGGCGGTTAGGGCCCGGCCGCCCAGCCCGTAGAGACGGCCGTAAAAACGCAGGTTCTCTTCGGCGGTGAGGCACCAGAGGAAATGGGCCCCGGCAGCCGCCAGGTTGATGCGCTGCCGCAGCCTGGCCGCCTCCCGCACCACGTCCAGGCCCAGCACCCGGGCGCGGCCCTGGTCCGGGTGCAGTAAGGTGGCCAGGATGGAGATGAGGGTGGTCTTGCCGGCGCCATTGGGCCCCAGGACCCCGAAGATGGCCCCGGGGGCCACTTCCAGATCCACCTGACGGAGCACCGTCTTCCAGGGACCGAACCTCCGCTCCCGGAACGACTTGCCGATGGCCTCAGCAAAAATGGCTGGTTGCATAATTACCGATTAATTTTTCAATGAATACTATGAAGCATATAAATTATCAGGAAAATCCCCATTACCAAGATTACCAGGGCCACGAGTATGTCCAGTATGATCGAAGGTCGATACGTGTCATCAACTATTTCCCTTTCAACCTTTTTATATCTAACAAATGCCAATAAGCCAATTAAGGCGCCAATCGCCACCAGGACGATGCCAAAAATTGTGGAAGATCCAGAGGAGGGAGGCATGACGTTAGAAATATTATTTTTACCAAGGAAATATTGTAATTTTTTTATAAACAAAGCAAACTTCTCGACGACAAACCCAAATGCCATTATACCAATACTGGTCCTTACCCAGGCCAGAAAGGTCCTCTCATTGGCCATATGATCGCGGCGATCCGCAACGTTGCCAGGTTTGTTCTTTACAGTTGTGTCCACCATATCCCACTCCTGACTATCTTATTTATATTAGAGATGGGCCTAATGCTACAGGCTGAGTCTATCAAACCCGGCCCCGGGGGCCAAGGGGGCCGGCTTGCAAATCTGTTCGGAGTGCGGTAAATTAGGGCCAATGGACCAGGAAGAGCGCATCGTCAATCCCAGGCCCCTGGTGGAAGACCTCGGTCTGGAGCCGGGGCTGCGGCCCCGCACCCTGGCGGAGTTTGTGGGGCAGGAGGAACTGCGCCGCAACCTGGAAATCGCCCTGGCCGCGGCCCGGGGCAGGGGCGAGGCGGTGGACCACATCCTGGTGCACGGCCCCCCGGGCCTGGGGAAGACCACCCTGGCCCATATCATCGCCCAGGAGATGGGGGCCAACATCAAGCCTACCGCCGGCCCAGTGGTGGAGCGGTCCGGGGACCTGGCGGCCCTGCTCACCAACCTTCAGGCCAAAGACGTCCTGTTCATCGACGAAGTGCACCGCCTGCCCACAGTGGTGGAGGAGATTCTCTACCCGGCCATGGAGGACTTCAACCTGGACCTGATCATCGGCCAGGGGCCCGGGGCGCGCTCCGTGAAGCTGGAACTCCCCCAATTCACCCTGGTGGGGGCCACCACCAGGGCTGGCCTGCTCACCCCGGCCCTGCGGGACCGCTTCGGCTTGATGCTCCGGGTGGACTTCTATAAGGTGGAGGACCTGGTCATAATTGTCCACCGGGCCGCGAGGGTGCTCGATATCGAACTGGAGGACGAGGGCGCCTGGGAGATCGCCCGCCGTTCCCGGGGCACCCCCCGCATCGCCAACCGCCTCCTGAAGCGGGTGCGGGACTACGCCCAGGTGCGGGGCGACGGCCGCATCAACCGCGAATCGGCCGACGCCGCCCTCAGCCTGCTGCATATCGACACCCTGGGGCTGGACCGCATGGACCACCTGATCCTCCGCACCATCCTGGAAACCTACGACGGCGGGCCGGTGGGCCTGGGCACCCTGGCCGCCGCCCTGTGCGAGGAGGAAGGCACCCTGGAAGACGTTTACGAACCCTATCTGATCCAATCCGGCTTCCTGCAGCGGACCCCCCGGGGCCGCGTGGCCACCGGCCGGGCTGCTGAGTATTTTGGCAAGATGGCGGGAAAGGGACCACACCCTAAACTTTTTTGACGAGAAGTACCTTCCTGGTCTGGTGAGGTTATGCCGGGAGTTCAGGGGCGATCCCAGCAAGCTGGGAGCCTTCCCACGGCCGCCCCCAGGTGTTGGCAAGCCCTTTAGGGGGGCTAAGAAGGGGCGCTTCAGACCTTTCTTGACATCCGCTGAGGCCGGGTATATGAAGGAACCTGTGAAAACCAAACTGATCTTTATTACCGGCGGGGTGCTCTCCTCCCTGGGCAAGGGAGTGGCGGCGGCGGCCATCGGCGCGCTTTTGGAGTCCCGGGGCCTGCGCATCACCTTCCAGAAGCTGGACCCATACATCAACGTGGACCCCGGCACCATGAACCCCTTCCAGCACGGCGAGGTCTACGTCACCGAAGACGGGGCCGAGACCGACCTGGACCTGGGGCATTACGAGCGCTACACCACGGTGACCCTGGGCCAGGAAAACAACTTCACCTCGGGCCGCATCTACCATAACGTCATCACCAAGGAGCGCCGGGGAGACTACCTGGGGGGCACGGTCCAGGTCATTCCCCACATTACCGACGAAATCAAGCAGTCCATCCTCCAGGTGGCGCCCTCGGCGGACGTGGCCATCATCGAGATCGGCGGCACCGTGGGCGACATCGAGAGCCTGCCTTTTCTGGAAGCCATCCGCCAGCTCAAGGGCGACCTGGGCAAGGACAGCGTTCTGTTACATCCACCTCACCCTGGTGCCCTTCATCAAGAGCGCCGGCGAAGTCAAGACCAAGCCCACCCAGCACAGCGTCAAGGAACTGCGCTCCATCGGCATCCAGCCCCACCTGCTGCTGTGCCGCACCGAAAAGCTCCTGAGCAAGGAGATCAAGGCCAAGATCGCCCTCTTCTGCAACGTGGAGCCCGCTGGGGTGATCACCGCCCAGGACGTGGACAACATTTACGAGATTCCGCTGCTTTTCCACCAGGAAGGGTTGGATCAGCAGTTGGTGGAGATCCTGAACATCTGGACCCGGGAGCCTCAGTTGGAAGCCTGGGAGGAACTGGTGCAGCGCATCAGGCACCCCAAGGACCGGGTGCAGATCGGCATCGTCGGCAAGTACGTGGACCTGAGGGAGTCCTACAAGAGCCTGCACGAGGCTCTGGTACACGGCGGCCTGGCCAACGAGGTCCAGGTGGCCCTCACCTATATAGATTCGGAGCAGGTGGAGCGGGAAGGAGCCGAGGGCTTGCTGGGGCACCTGCACGGCATTCTGGTGCCCGGCGGCTTCGGGGTGCGGGGGGTGGAAGGTAAGATCCAGGCCATCCGCTACGCCCGGGAACACCGCATCCCCTACTTCGGCATCTGCTTCGGCATGCAGTTGGCGGTCATCGAGTTCGCCCGGCACGTGGCCGGCCTGCCCGAGGCTACCAGCGAGGAGTTCGACCCCGAGGCGGCCGAGCCGGTCATCTACCTGATGCGGGAATGGTACGATTATCGCCGGGACGCCATCATCCATCGGGACCGGGAATCGGTGAAGGGCGGCACCATGCGCCTGGGAGCCTACCCCTGCGTCCTCAAAGAGACCTCCCTGGCCGGCCTGGACTATGGCCAGACCCAGATCATGGAACGCCACCGCCACCGCTACGAGTTTAACAACTCTTACCGGGAAAAATTGAGCGCCGCCGGTCTGGCGATCACCGGGACCTCTCCCAACGGCGAATTGGTGGAAATTGTTGAACTCCCCGACCATCCCTGGTTCCTGGGCTGCCAGTTCCATCCGGAATTCAAATCCGGTCCCAGGAACCCCCACCCCCTGTTCCGGAGCTATATCCGGGCCGCCCTGGAATTTAAGCAGAGCAACGTCAAACCCGGCGAAGAGATCTGAAGACAGTTGCCAGTAGTCAGTATACAGTAGTCAGTGATCAATTTTGTTTAATCCGCTTCACTCCCAATTATTCTTTAAATAAGGAAAATTAAAATGGCCGTTTGGGAAATTGCTATTCTTATGTGCGTAAGAGATATGGTAAAGGAAGCAATGTAGCCACAAATATACCGCAATATAGGAAATTACCTAGAATTAGGCCCTAACCATTTAGAAGGGATACCGTATGGCGGCAGACCGGCATTTCAACATGAGGTTAGAAGTTTTATCTCCAATTTGTGCAAATTAGGTTACCTTGTGAGAGAGGATCGAGGTTGCTATTCAATGACAGATAAAGGCAGAAAACGAATAGACTTGGATTTTGAAGATCTTGATATTTAAGGCGGGCTGTGTGGCCGTCGCTAAATGGCGGCCACAGGCCGCCCTAAACTGGCTACTGGCGACTGGCTACTATTATAAGCAGCGTCTGATCAAACCCGGCGAAGAGATCTGAAGGACCAAAGGGGGCCCGGTGGATACGCAACGATGGTTGACGGCCCTAATTCTGCTGCCGCTCCTGGCGCTGGCGCTGCTCCGGGGCGGGCTGGCTCTCTTCGTGCTGATGCTCCTGGTGGTAAACGCCTTGGGCCACTGGGAGTTCCTGGGGATGTTCCAGGCAGAGGCGGACAAACCCCGGCGCTTTAAGGCGGTGTTGCTGGGTTCCTTCATCCTGCTGAGCTTTGGCACCGCCCATCCCAGCACCCAGGGGTCCATTCCCACCGGGGGCCTGGTCTGCAATCCTACCATCGTCTTGTTCGCTCTTTTCTGGTGCCTGTTCATGCTGTTTCTCTTCTACCTGCTGAGCTACGAGCACATTGCGCAGGCAGGCCCAAGTTTGGCGATCAACACCCTGGGCCTCCTCTATCTGCCCTTCCTGTTGGGGCACCTCATCTGGCTGCGGTTCCTCGTGGATGGGGAGTGGTGGGTCCTCTGGTTTCTCATGGTGATCTTTGCCGGGGACACCGGGGCCTATTATGTGGGCCGGACCCTGGGAAAGACCAGGCTCTACCCCGCGGTGAGCCCGGGGAAGACCTGGGCCGGGGTGGCGGGCGGCCTGGCCGCCAGCCTGGTGGTGGGGGTGGCGGCGGGGAAATGGCTGCTGCCGGGGGTGGGGGGACTGGCACTGGCCGCCCTGGCCGTGGTCCTGGGGGTGGCGGGCCTCTTGGGGGACTTGTTCGAATCGATGCTGAAGCGCCAGGCCCAGGTGAAGGATGCCTCCAAACTGCTCCCCGGCCACGGCGGGATGTTGGACCGCCTGGACAGCATTCTGTTCAGCGCCCCGTTGCTGGTCTACGCCCGCCTGTTTCTCATCGGCCGGTGAAGGTTGGCCCGCGGCCGCCTTGCAGCATCTAGATTCGGGCGCCCAGGGCGCGCAAGAGGCGTCCTAGGCGCCGCCACGGGGTTAGGCCCTTATTGGACGGACGGGACGCTCGCCGGTTTGACGGCGGGAGCCGCGGCCGCGAGCTTCCCGCGGTAGGCCCCGGTGGCTTCGTCCAGTTGGGCCGCCGACAGGTTGTACTGATAAAGGGCCATCAGGTAGTCGCCCCGGAAAACCCCGTACCGTTCGAAGGCCTGAAAGATTTCATCCATCTTGCCCAAGCCCATGTCGAAATTGCCGAAGGCGGTAACCAGCCAGCGCCGGGAGTTGACGTAGGCCTTTTCCAGGCCTTCCGAAGACTTGTAATATTGCTGCACTTCCCCGTACCTTTTGGCCACTTCTATCGGGATGCCCATCAGGGCAGCCCTTTGATCTTCCCGCAACTTCTCCAGTTCCGCCTGGGCCTCGCCCACCTTGGCCTTGAGGATGCCGAAGTCGAAGTGCCATTTGGCCCCCACCATGGGCAGGGCCCCATAGTCGTTGAAATAATCGTTGATATAAGGGTCCGGGTTATATTTGCGGCCCGGGGCGCCGGCCAGTTCGCCCATCACCGCAAAGAAGAAGGAGGGCAGGCGGTCGGCCTTGGCGGCGTCCACCAAGAGTTGCCGGGCCACCAGCCCCTCTTTTAACTCCCTGAATTCCGGGCGTAATTCCAGTGAGGTTTGGATATAAGTATCCAGGGTGCCGGCAGGGGGAGCGGGTGTGGGCAGGTTCTCGGGAACCCGGAAATCCTGGTTTTCGCCATAGCCGATGAGGGCCTTCAGGGCCCGATAAGCCGTCTTGGAGCCCTCCTCCGCTTCGGCGCTCGATTTTTCCAAGGCACCTTCGTAGGCGGCTATCCGGTACCGGTCCGTTTCCTTGGCATTGGGGGAGTTCATGGCTAGGAGCCGGTCGACGCGCTGGCGGGTGTCGTTCAGGTAAGTGCGGGCCTCTTTCACCGCCTCTTTGCCCTGATTCGCCAGGATCAGGCCATAGTAAGCCTGGGCGACCTGGACCACGACCTCGCCCTGTTGGGACGTCACTGCTTCTTCCTTCACCTTGACGTTGTGGGCGGCGGCCTCCTCCCGGAAAGCGATCTTGCCGAAGGTGTACAGGGGCTGAATCACACTGAAATCGAGGTGGCCAAAGACATTGACCCCGTGCAGCTTGTCTACGGGGTCGGGCCAGTAGAGTTGGCCCGGCACCCCACGGATCTCTCCCAGTTTGGCGTTGGGCACCACCCCGCCGGTGGCGAGATAGTCGAACTGGGGCCAGCGGTAGCCATGGGCCTCTTTCTTCTGTTCCTCGGCAAACTTGACATCACTGCGGCTGGCCTTGACCACCGGACTATATTGAAGCGCCATCGCCTCCAGATGAGGCAGATCCAAAACCGGCGCCGCACCCTTGGGCGGCTCTGCGGCTATTGCCGCCGCCGGCCCCAGCAGGAGCGCCAGGCCCAGGATCAGGCCACCTAAACGTCCTCGTGCAAACATAGCTCCCCCTCCTTTTTGAAATCAATTGCTTTTTACCTTAGGGGGTAAAAGCGTAACAGTCAAGCAGGATTTCCACAACCGCTGGTATTATTCCCCTGGAAAAAACCAACCGCGGGCGGGCCGAAGGATTGCCTTGGCGGCCCCGGATTGGATATGATTAAGGCGAGGTGATCGAGGATGCCGGGACCAAAAAAGGTTTTGCTCACGGGCGGGGCTGGCTTCATCGGCTCCCATGTGGCTGAGGCCTTGCTCAGACAGGGCCACGAAGTGGCGGTGGTGGATAATCTCAGCAGCGGCCGGCGGGAGCAGGTGCCGGCGGGGGCCCAATTCTACCAGTACGATATCCGGTCCCGGGAGACCTTCGACCTGATTGGCCGCTTACGGCCCCAGGTACTGGTGCACCACGCTGCCCAGATGAGCGTGCGCCTGTCGGTTGCGGATCCGGTAATGGACGCCCGGGAGAACATCCTGGGGTCGCTGAATCTCTTCCAGGCCGCCGCCGGGGCAGGGATGGAGAAAATCCTCTTTGCCTCCACCGGCGGCGCCATGTATGGGGATCAGGCCCCGGTGCCGGCCCGGGAGGAAGACCGGCCCCTGCCGGAATGCCCTTACGGGATTGCCAAGCTGGCGGTGGAACACTATCTCCACTTTTATCAGCGGGAATACGGCATCACCCCCATCTGCCTGCGGTACGCCAACGTCTATGGGCCCCGGCAGAACGGCCTGGGTGAGGCGGGGGTGGTGGCCATCTTTATTGAAAAGTTCCTGGCCGGGGAGCAGCCCCTGATCAACGGCGACGGCCTCCAGACCAGGGATTTCGTTTGCGTGGAGGACGTGGTGGCGGCCAACCTGGCGGCCCTGGACTATCCCCAGGCCGGGGTCTTCAATATCGGCACCGGGCGGGAGACGGACATCCTTACGGTCTATCGCCAGCTTCAGGAGATCATCGGCTCTCCCCGGGGGCCGGCGCATGGTCCGGCCAAGCCCGGGGAACAGCGCCGCAGCGCCCTGGACAGCACCCGGGCGGGGAAACTGCTGGACTGGCAACCCCGCCTGACCCTGGCCGAAGGTCTGGCCCGCACCGTGGCCGCCTTCCGGGAGCGGGGTTAACAGGCTCCCTTATCTCTTCGGGCGGGCTCCTCGCCAACTTTTATCTCCCCTTGTCAGATCAGAGAAAATGATTTAAATTAACAAATTGTTTGTCATCCAGCAGGGCGACGGTGGCCCAGGCTTCCGGCCGGTGATTGGGCCGCCCGCCTAAAGCGGGCCCTGCCCCCTAAGGTTTGCAACCCCAAAGAAATCTCGAGCGGATGGGAAAGGCATGGAAACGATGATCGAAGTCCGGGACCTGACCAAGTATTACGGCCCGCTGCTGGCCGTCGAACACCTCGACTTTCAGGTGGCGGCTGGGGAGATCGTGGGATTCCTGGGTCCCAACGGCGCCGGCAAGACCACCACCCTGAAAATGCTGGCGGGTTATCTGACCCCCACCAGCGGCGCCGCCCGGATCAACGGCTTCGACTGCGTCGAGCAATCCCTGGAGGTGCGGCGGTCCCTGGGGTATCTGCCGGAAAACGTCTCCATCTATCCGGACCTGACGGTGCTCCAGTTCCTGCGGTTTGCCGCCCAGGCCAAGGGGGTGGAGGCTGCGGGACAGGCGGCGGAGATCCACAGGGTCATGGCCTCCTGCGGTCTGGAGGAAGTGAAGGGCAAGCTGGTGGCCGCCCTGTCCAAGGGCTTCCGGCAGCGCCTGGGGCTGGCCCAGGCCCTGCTGCACCAGCCCCCGGTGCTCATCCTCGATGAACCCACCATTGGCCTGGACCCCTTCCAGATCGTGGAGATTCGCAGCCTCATCAAAAATCTGGAGGG
Organism: uncultured delta proteobacterium; assembly: GCA_963697965.1. Classification (GTDB taxonomy): domain Bacteria; phylum Desulfobacterota; class Desulfobaccia; order Desulfobaccales; family 0-14-0-80-60-11; genus JAPLJC01. Next base: position 3,008,637 of record OY969108.1, on the reverse strand, counting down.
CGCCCACACGGTGATCCTGAGCAGCCACATCCTGCCGGAGGTGGCCCAGTTGTGCCACCGGGTGATCATCATCAACCGGGGCCGGATAGTGGCCGTCGATACCCCGGACAATCTCTCCAGGCAATTGGGCCGGGGCGCCCGCATCAGTCTGGCGGTGCAGGGCCCCGAGCCCCAGGTCACCGCAGCCCTGGAGACGGTTCCGGGGGTGTCCCGGGTGCTTAACCGCGGCGAGGGCCGCTACCTGGTGGAAGGCGGCAATGACCAGGACTTAAGACCGGAATTGGCCCGATTGCTGGTGCAGCAGGGCTTCGGCCTGCTGGAGTTGAAAGCCCAGGAATTCACCCTGGAAGAGGTTTTCCTCAACCTGGTGACTGACGAGGAGATCGAGGCGGCGGCATGAAAAATTTCAGCGGTTTCGCGGCATTGCTCAAAAAAGAGCTCACCATCTATTTCGCCGGTCCCATCTTCTACATCACCGGCTTCTTCTTCCTATTGCTGACCGGATATTTCTTCTATGTCAACGCCGTCTATTACGGGATTACCAGCCTGGCGGCGGCGGCGCAGGCCACCAACCCCCAGGTGGCGGCGCAACTGAACCCCCAGAACATGGTTTACCAGCCTCTGTTCATGGTGCTGGCCATCATCTTGATGTTTCTGGTGCCCCTGCTCACCATGCGCCTGTTAGCCGAAGAGAAGCGGTCCGGGACCGCCGAACTTCTGTTTACCTATCCCCTGGCGGACTGGGCCATCATCCTGGGTAAGTTCGCAGCCGCCTTCATGATCTACCTCATCTTCCTGGCCTTCACCGTCAGCTACTCCCTGGCCTTCTGCTTCATGACCCGGGTGGATTTAGGCGCCCTGGCCACCGGCTACCTGGGGGCGGTGCTGCTGGGGGCCTCTTTTCTGGCTCTGGGCCTGTTCGCCTCCAGTCTCACGGAAAATCAGATTATCGCCGGGGTGGTGAGCTTTGCCCTGCTCCTGCTGTTCTGGGTCATTGGCTGGTCGCAGGAGCTGGGAGGGGGAGGCGTTCTAGCCAGGGTTATGCAGTTTTTGTCGCTGAGTGACCATTACGAGAATTTCAGCAAAGGGGTGATCGATACCCGGGATCTGGTTTATTGGGCCAGCTTCATCTTTTTCTTCCTCTTTCTCACCAAGAGGCAACTCGAATCCCGCCGCTGGAGAGCATAAAAGTGGACCCACTGGACGGACTCAATAAACGAAAAGTAGTTTACGGCGCTGGCTCCCTGGCCTCGGTGCTGCTGGTGGCGGGAGTGCTCATCGTGGTGGCCTTGTTGGCCAATTGGCACCAGGCGCGCTGGGACCTGACCCAAAGCCAGAGCCAGTCTCTCACCCCGGTCACCTTGAACCTGCTTAAGCAGGTGGACCACCCCTTGACCATGACCGCCTTCGTACCCGAGGGCTCCCCCGAGCGGGAAGGCGCCAAGGACCTGCTCCAAAGGTATGCTTACTCCAACCCGAAGGTGGGTTGGCATTTAGTGGACCCGGAGCGGGAACCCCTCAAGGCCAAGGAGGCGGGCTACCGCTTTCCCGGCAATGTCCTGCTGGAATATGAGGGCCGGCGCCAGATGGCGGACAATTCCGACGAGGACAGCATCAGCAACGCCCTGCGCCGCATTTTGCAACCGCAGCGCCATAAGGTCTATCTCTTAAGCGGCCATGGCGAGCGGGAGCCGGCCGTCCAGGAGTCCAGCGGCCTGCAAACGGCCCAGCGGGCCCTGGAGAATGAGGGCTATGAGGTTGGCAGCCTCAACCTGGTGACGCAGCCCGAGGTGCCCCAGGATGCCGCGGCGGTCATCGTGGCCTCTCCCAACAAGCCGCTCCTGGGGAGCGAATTGGATGCCCTGAAGGGCTACCTGAACCGGGGCGGCCGCCTGCTGGTGATGATGGAGCCCTTTCAGGATGCCGGGCTGAAAGGTTTCCTGGCTGGCTACGGCATCACCCTGGATGACGGCATTATCCTGGATGTCAACCAGGTCAGCCAGTCCCTGCACCTTAGCCCGGTCATGCCCCTGGCGGTGCAATACGGTCCCACCCGGATAACCAGGGATTTTAAGAACACCCTGACCCTTTACCCCATGGCCCGCCCGCTCTCCCTGAACCCGAAGGTGAAAGGGGTGGTCTTGCAGACCCTGGTGAGCAGTATGCCCAGCAGCTACGAGAAGATAGGCCAGGGATGGGTGAAGAGCGGCCAGGGGAACTTCGATCCCAAGACGGACAAGAAGGGCCCCTTTATCATCGGGGCCCTGGCAGAAATCAAGCCGGAGGGGGCCCCCGCATCTGCCGCCAAGGGGCAGCAACCGGCCGCCGGGCAGCCGGAGGAAAAGAACCGGGGCTACCTGGCGGTTTACGGCAGCGTCGATTTTGCCTCTAACGCCTACTTCAATCTTTTGGGCAACGGCGACCTGTTTTTGAATACCGTAAACTACCTGGCCGGGGAAGAGCAGCAGATCATGGTGCGGAAAGCCTTGAAGGCCCAGTTCCTGGTGTTATCGGGCCATGAGCTCTGGATCCTGCTCCTGGTCAGCCTGGTGTGGGCCCCGCTTTTGATGCTGGTGGCAGGAATCCGGGCCTATCGGCTGCGGAGGTCCAGGAAATGAATCCCCGCCGGCTGATTCCCTATGCCGTGGTCTTCCTGGTGCTGGTGGCGGCCTACATGAGCCTGAAGTCGCATCAGGTCAATCGTGAGGCCGAGGAGTCCCGAGCCAAACAGGTGTTTTCTTTCAAGCCCGGGGAAATCAGCGCCATCACCCTGAAAAGGCCTGGTGGGGAGATTCAATTGGCCCGCCGGGGAAGCAACTGGGAGATCACCCAGCCCCAGCCGGCCAAGGCCGACACCGCCACGGTGGACGAGATGTTGCGGCAACTGGCCGACCTCAAGATGGTGCGGGAACTGGGGCCCGGGGATCTCAAAGTCTTCGGCCTGGCCCAGCCGGCCTTGCAGGTTTCCTTCACCGCCAAGGGGGAGCAGCACCGCCTGGCTCTGGGGGAAGCGGTCCCGGCGGACCAGGGCTACTACTCCCGGAAGGATGATTCCCCCGGCATCTTCATTATCGCCACCGGCGCCCGGGATTCCCTGAACCAGCAACTCCTGGCCCTGCGGGATAAAACCCTCTGGACCTTCCAGGTTGACCAGGTCAAGTCTCTCAAGATCCGCAACGATCAGAACCAGGTGGATCTGGAGAAGGGCAACGGCAATATCTGGCAATGGGTAGGACGGCCCGGGATGCGATTGAGCTCCCCGCGGCTGGAACGCTTGCTGCAGGAGTTTTCCAGGGTCCAGGTCACCGAGTTCCCGGCGGTCCTTCCGGCGGCCTTGCAGGCCGCGGGGCTGGCCCCCCAGGCCAGGATGGAAGTCAGCGTCGCCAGCCCCCAGGGGGTCGAAACTCTATATTTGGGGGCCGAGACCCCCAAAGGAGTTTATGCCCGGCTGGGGGCCCAGGGCCCGGTGGTTATGGTGGCCCGGGATCTTCCGGAAAAGATTCAGGGAGGGGTAGCCAACCTGGAAGACCGGCGGCTCTGGACGGGCCTGATCCCGGAAGTGGGCCGGGTGGACTGGGGACCCCCAGGGCAAACCTGGAGCGCCCGGCGGGAAGGGGAGGTCTGGAAGATCACCGGGCCCAACCGGGTCGTAGTGCAACCACCCGCCTACCTTTTGGGTATGGCCCTGATTTACCTCCAGAACCTGGAATCATCTCGTCTGGTCAGCTTGCCCCCGGCCGGCGCCCCGGCCGCCCCCGTCTTCGTGGTGGCGCTCTTCGACCAGACCGGCAAGCCCCTCTTCCGTCTGGAGCAATTGGGTAACCTGGCCAAGGGCCAGGCGGAGACGGAAGTCCGGGCCACCTCCGGCGGCAACACGCTGACCGCTCTTGTCCCCCAAGCGGACCTCACCCGGTGGCAGGAGGAGATGAGCCGACTCACCACACCTCCGCCAGCCGCGCCAGCCAATAAATGATCCGGTAGCTCCTGGATAAGCCTGAAGCTCGGCGGGGCGAGCTGCGGCGGCGCCTCTGCCCTTATCCGGGCGAATTTCCGGGCCGCGGCCTACCCATCCTAAAGTCAAACCTGCTATAATTTATCTTATGATTCTGCTGACCAATGACGACGGTATCTACGCTCCGGGCCTGTGGGCCCTTTATCAGGAATTGCTCCAATTGGGGGAAGTGGCGGTGGTGGCCCCGGAGAGCGAACAGAGCGCCGTGGGCCACGCCATCAGCCTGGTTAACCCCCTGCGGGTCAAAAAAGTCAGCCTGGACGGCGGGGTAGAGGGTTGGGCGGTTAGCGGCACCCCCGCTGACTGTGTCAAGATCGCCCTGTCGGAGCTGCTGCCGGAGCCGCCGCAAATGGTGGTTTCGGGTATCAACCTGGGTCCCAACGTCGGGATCAACGTCCTTTACTCCGGCACCGTATCCGCGGCCACCGAGGCCTCCATCCTGGGGGTGCGGGCCGTGGCCGTGTCTCTCAATTCCTACAAGGCCGACGCCGATTTCGCCGCCGCCGCCCGGCTGGCCCGGGAGACGGTGGCCCGGCTCCGCTCCTGGCCCGGCTGGAAGAATGGGGTCTGCCTCAATATCAACTTGCCGGCCCTGCCGCCGGAGCGGGTGTTGGGGCTTAAATTCACCCGGCAGGACGTGGGTCCTTTGGTTGAGCACTTCGAGCGCCGGGTGGACCCCCGGGAACACGTCTACTATTGGCTGGCGGAGATCCATGAACGGCGCCTTCCGGACCCGGAGACGGACTACGGGGCCCTGGCCGCCGGCTTCATCTCCATTACCCCCATTCACCACGACCTCACCGATTACCGCACCCTGGACGCCCTCAAGGTCCATAAGTGGGAGTAAGGATTTTGCGGCGGTGGGAGCCCGGGACCAGGAAGGCTGGCCCACCGCGCCACCTGACCGACCCGCGGCCGCGGCTGCCGATCCGGAAATTCATGCGCTAATTTTTCGGATTTTGCTAAGGAAGGTTAGGGAACGGGTTCCCGCTCATCTATCTCCGGGAACTTTCCTGTGGAGTTCTATCTTACCGCTCTGCAGGAAGAACTGGCTCATACCTGCCACCCCCCATAATTATCCCAAGGCCAGCGACACCGGAAACTGCACAACAGGGGAGAAGGGGCGCCGCTCCCCGGCGCCATCATTTTACCACTTGGCGTCAAAGATCTTGGCAACGGGGGAAAAGAAGCCGCGATCGGGCTCCTTTTGGGGGCTCGCCAGGATCTTCTGGCACTCTTGGATACTTTTTTGAACTTCGATTTTCTTGGGGAAATCGGGATATTCATCGGCCAGAGCCTGGTAGCGTCCCAGGGCCGCCTGATAATGTCCGGTCTTAAAGTAGAACTGCGCCACGTAATACTCATGCTCGGCCAGGTCCTGGCGGCATTTGGCCGATAATTCCTCCACCTTGGGGAGGTATTCACATTGTGGATACTTCTTTTTCAAGCGGCTAAATTCATCCATGGCCTTGGTGGTGAAGGTCTGGTCACGGTCAATGGTGGAGCGCTGCATATAGAAACAGAGGGCCTCACGATAAATGCAATAAGGCATGGCCTTGTTGGTGGGATGCAGCTTTTCGAATTCCTTGTATGCCTGGAGGGCCTCGTCGTATTTCTTGTCGTAAAAATAGGCGTCCGCCAGTTTGATCTGGGCCAGCATGGCCTGGTCGCTGTAAGGATATTTATCCCGCACGGTCTTGAAGTTATCGATGGCGTCTTGGTACTTCTTCTTTTGCAGATCCGTGAGGCCCTTGTCGGCCATCACATCAGGTGTCCCATCGATTTTCTTGTTGTCCGAGAACCAGCCCTTGACGGTGGAGCAGCCAAAGGCAAAGGTTATGAATAGCAGGGGCAGAAGCAACTTGGCGACGCGGGGGGCTAAAGTCTTGGTCTTCATATCTCACCCGTGTAAAGAGGTTTACCAGCTAGTTTACCGCAATCCGGGCGGCCCATGCCGGCCCCGGGGTATCTCCATCTGGCTGCCGCTGATTATCGAGTGATAGTAGCAAGAAGAAATGGTTACCGCAGCTCATAGGGCTTTTTTCAGGGCATTCTCGATGATGGAACGGGAAACCGCGCCGGTGATCTGGTCCACCACCTGGCCGTTTTTGAAGATGATCAAGGTAGGGATGGCCCGGATGCCATATTTGGCAGGAGTCTTGGAATCTTCGTCGACGTTCATCTTGGCCACCTTGACCTTGCCGGCGTAATCCTTCGCCAGTTCTTCCACCACCGGGGCGATAGCCCGGCAAGGACCGCACCAGGCCGCCCAAAAGTCCACCATGGCCGGAATATCCGACTTCAAGATTTCCTGTTCGAAATCGGCATCGCCCACCTGCAGAAGATCGGACATCTCACTCTCCTGAGTTGAATTGGCCCTATTGGTCAAATTTAATATATCAGCCGCCTCTTGTCAACGACTTTTAGAACCGCCGGGGAGCCGCGGACCACTTCAAGAAAAAAAAGCCCGAACCTCTCGGATCGGGCATTTCCGAAGACGGCGGGCGAGACGCCCGCCCTACCTGTTAATGTTTTAATCGGCTTCCACCTTGGGCCGGGGCAGCAAGCCCGCGGCCTCGATGATCTCCGGAGCCCGCTCCTCCCATTCGATGGCCATCAAGTGGATGCCGGAGACGCCCTTGAGGGACAGGCACTCGTGGATCTGTTCCACTGCGATTTTAATGCCCTCCGCGGCCACCTTATCCTTGGGCACCCCCTTGAGCCGGGTGATGAAGTGATCGGGCACGTCCAGGCCGGGGACGAATTTCTTCATATAGTTGGCCATGCCCACGGATTTCAGCGGGGTAATACCGGCCATGATAAAGGCCTTTTCCGTGAGGCCCATGTCATTAGCCGCCTCCATGAACTTCCGGAAGCGCTCCATGTTGTAAATGCACTGGGTCTGGATGAACTGGGCCCCGGCAGCAATCTTTTTGCCCATGCGCACCACCCGGAACTCCTGGGGATCGGCGAACGGGTTGGCGGCGGCGCCCAGGAACATGCGGGGCCGGCCCTGCACCTCGGTGCCGCTCACCATCTTGCCTTCGTCCCGCATGGTCTTTACCGTGTTAAGCAGCATCACCGAGTCCATGTCGTGGACGTTTTTGGCCTGGGGATGGTCGCCGAAGGACTGGTGGTCGCCGGTGAGGCACAGCAAATTCTTGATCCCCATGGCGGCGGCCCCCAGGACATTGCTCTGCAAACCGATGCGGTTCATGTCCCGGGTGACCATCTGCATTACCGGCTCTATTCCCATTTCCAATAGGATCTTGGAGGCAGCCATGGAACAGAAGCGCACCACTGCGGTCTGGTTATCGGTGACATTCACCGCGTCCACGACGTTTTTCAGAAAAGTGGCCTTGTGCCGGAAATGCTCGGCGTCGGACCCGCGAGGGGGGCCGCATTCGCCGGTGACTGCCTTCTGGCCGCTTTTGAAGATCTTTTCCAGTTTGCTTCCCGCAGCATATTCGGCGGTCATTGTTTCAACTCCTCCCGTATCGATGTGCGTAGCCCGCCGTCGCGGCTGGTGGACCAATTCTTATATAACTTGACTTCGGTGAGTTTGTGAAGCTCCCCCAGGTTCTGCAGACGATCATAAATGAGCTGCCAGATGCAGGGGATGCTGCCCTTGCCCACCTCGCAGATGCCCTGGGAAGACCCGCCGCAGGGGCCGTTGAGCAACTGCTTGGCGCAGCGGGTGATGGGGCAGAGGCCGCCGAAATCGCCGATGATGCAGTTGCCGCAGGCCTGGCAAAACTCCTTCCAGACCCCGTGCTCCATGGCGCCGCCGATGCTGGTGGTGTTGACCCCGGGAAAGACCTTGAGGTTGGGGTAGCGGGCCGCGATGTACTGGGGCCCGACGCTGCAGGCGATGGAGACCACGGCGTCAGCGTCGGCCACCAGCTCATCCAGAGCCTCGATGTATTCCGGGTCACACTGCCGTTCGCAGGTATATTCCTTCACCTCCAGCTCGTCGCCGGCGGACTTGCGGGCAATCCGGAGTTCGGAGGCCAGGATAGCCACTTCTTTCTCACCGCCCACGCAACAAACAGTGACGCAACCTTTGCAGCCGGCCACCACAATCTTTTTAAAATCCTTGACCTTTTCCAGGATTTCCGCCAGGGGCTTTGATTCCCCGATGACCATAGGGTTCCTCCTCTCCCATTAATGCAGAGCAAAAAAAAAGACGCCTGCCTCCCCCCCCTTTATCCTAAACCGAAACCGGGGCGGCGCCGCCCCGGAAGCGCGGGGTGGGGAAATTGTGGCTGCCGGGCCGCTTCCTGGAAGATTGCGGGGATGGGCCTGCCCTCGGACTTGTACATCTATTCACTTAAGATTTTATGGAGAAAGAAAGGGGTTGTCAAATATAAAAATCCACCGGAATTTCGCTTCTGCGGCTTTCCCAGAGTAAAAAATTTATTGACAAATCGATGGCCGGTCGTTTAAATGAAAGACTATGTGAAAAAAAGTATGAGCCCTGGCGTGACTCCATCCAGGCGAGGGTCCGCCCAGGGTCGAGTATGCGATCACCCCCGGCGTTTCTCTAAGTCCGGAACAAGTCTAATGATTATAATACCTTAAGGAGGCGGTTTTTATGGCGAAGTATGATCCGGTTAAGCAGAAGGACTGGCAGATTGCGGAAATTGCCGAAGCGGAGATGATCCCCTTTGACAAGATGTGCGATAAGCTGGAAATTCCCAAAGAAGAGCGCATCCCGCACGGTCAGAAGATCGGCCGCGTCGACTACTTGAAGTGCCTGGAGCGCCTAAAAAACAAGCCTGATGGCAAATACATCGAAGTCACCGCCATCACCCCGACTCCCCTGGGAGAAGGGAAATCGACCACCTCCTTGGGCTTGATTGAGGGCCTGGGCAAGCGGGGTATCAACGTGGGCGGCGCCCTCCGCCAGCCTTCCGGCGGCCCCACCATGAACATCAAGGGCACCGCCGCAGGCGGCGGCATCTCGCTCTTGATCCCCATGACCGAGTTCTCCCTGGGCCTCACCGGCGACATCAACAACATCATGAACGCCCATAACCTGGCCATGGTGGCCGCCACTTCCCGGCTGCAGCACGAGTTCAACTATGACGACGCCCAGTTGGCCAAGCGGAACCTGAAGCGTCTGAACATGGATCCCAAAAACTTCGAAATGGGCTGGATCATGGACTACTGCGCCCAGGCCCTGCGGAACATCACCATCGGCCGGGGCGGCAAGATGGACGGCTTCTTGATGGATTCCAGGTTCGGCATCGCGGTCTCCTCGGAAGTGATGGCCATCCTGAGCGTGTTCAGCTCCTTGGCGGACCTCAAGGAACGGCTGAACAACATCACGGTGTGCTACGACAAGAAGGGCAATCCCGTCACTACCCATGACCTGGAAGTGGGTAACGCCATGACCGCCTGGATGGTGCCCTCCATCAATCCCACCCTGATGCAGAGCGTGGAGAAGCAGCCCGTCTTCGTGCACGCCGGCCCCTTCGCCAACATCGCGGTGGGCCAGTCCTCCATCGTCGCCGACCAGATCGGCCTGAAGCTCTTTGACTACCATGTCACCGAGTCCGGGTTCGGCGCCGACATCGGCTTTGAGAAGTTCTGGAACGTCAAATGCCGGTTCAGCGGCCTCGTCCCCCACGTGTCGGTGCTTACCACCACCGTCCGCGGCCTGAAGTCCCACGGGGTCAACGCCGGCTGCTTGCCGGTCCCGCCGGGCAAGCCGGTTCCCAAAGAATATTTCGAGGCCACGAAAGAAAACTTTAAATGGCTGGAAGATGGCGTGCAGAACGCGGTGCACCACGTCCGCACCATCAAAAAGGCCGGTATCAACCCGGTGGTCTGCATCAACGCCTTCCATTTCGATTCCAAGGAAGAGCATGACTTGATCCGCCGGGTCTGCGAGGCGGAAGGCGCCCGGGTGGCGGTGTCCAAGCACTGGCAGTTCGGCGGCGAAGGCGCCCTCGAATTTGCCGACGCGGTTATCGACGCCTGCAAAGAAAAACCGAAGTTTAAATTCCTCTATCCCAACGATATGCCGCTCAGGAAGCGGGTCGAAACCATCGCCCGGGAAGTGTACGGCGCCGATGGCGTCGACTTTGCCCCTGAGGCCGTGGCCAAGGCCAAAAAGTTTGAAGGCGATTCCAAGTACAACGAATACGCCACCATGATGGTGAAGACGCACTTGAGCCTGACCGCCGATCCCACCAAGAAAGGCACTCCCAAGGGCTGGCGGCTGCCGGTGCGCGACTTCCTGATTTACAGCGGCGCTAAGTTCATCTGCCCGGTGTGCGGCGCCATTTCCCTGATGCCCGGCACCAGCTCCGACCCGGCCTACCGGCGGGTGGACGTGGACACCAAGACCGGCAAGGTTACCGGCCTGTTCTAAAAAACCCAAGAACCCGATAACTGATACCCTCCAGGCCTTCCGGGGCCTGGAGGGTTTTTTATGCGAATCCGGCCCTCCATCATTGCTGTCCGGCAGGGTTCTTACTAATCTGCCGTCGTAATCTGGGCTCCCAAATCTTCATTGATCAACTTATGGAGTTCTCTTGTTTTTTTCCTCTCCCCCATTGGGAGAGAGGGCAGGGTGAGGGGGATATGAATGGTCTTGTAGGGGCGCACCCAGGTGTGCGCCCCTACGAAAGTGTGGGTAGCAGGTAGGGGCGGGTTTTAAACCCGCCCCTACAGGGCGGATACCTGGGTCCGCCCCTAAGCATACCCAGGCATTGCCACCCCTCACCTAATCCCTCTCCACTCCCAGGGGAGAGGGAGTTTTGGCGCTTCCGGGATGCCCCCGTCTTCCCTGGCTTAAGGCTTGGGGCTACATTTTTCAATTTTCATTCGCCAGTCCTTGTGCAAAATCTCTGCCGAACGCTACTGGCCCTCCAGGTTTCTTCGGGGCAGCCGGATTTTTTGGTCTGGTCGAAGCTGCTTCCCTGGCGAAGGCGGCTTTTGTGATATTTATCACTTGCTTCTTGCAGCATTGGCATGGTAAAAAATCAAAGATTATGGATAGACGTGGTCCGGTTCAGCTAAGGGCCGGCAGTAATGGTGCGGTGGCTAATTTTTCCCTTAGTGAGGAGAATGGTGGCTATGTTTGAGATAGTGGAACGCCAGGAGATGGCCCAGGGGACGGTGATCAGCAACTGGATCAAGGCCCCTAAGATCGCCCAAAAGGCCAAGCCGGGACAGTTTGTCATCCTGCGGGCCGATGAGACCGGGGAGCGCATCCCCCTGACCATGGCCGACACCAACCCGGCAAAGGGCCTGATCAACATCATTTACGCGGTGGTGGGTAAGTCGACCGCCCTGTTCAAGACCCTGGAGGTGGGCCAGGGATACCTGGACGTCATCGGTCCCCTGGGCCAGCCCACCCACCTGGAAAAAGTGGGCAAGGTCATTTGCGTGGGCGGCGGCACCGGCATAGCGGTGCTGCACCCCATCACCCGGGGTCTCAAACAGGCTGGCAACCATGTCTTCTCGGTCATCGGGGCCCGCACCAAGGACCTCCTCATCCTGGAGGACAAGATGCGGGCGGCCTCCGCGGAACTGATGGTCTGCACCGACGACGGCACTTACGGCCACCATGGTTTCGTCACCGACAAGTTGAAGGAAACCCTGGAGGCGCACCGGGACATCGCCCTGGCGGTGTGCATCGGGCCGGTGCCCATGATGAAGTTCTGCTGCAAAATGACCAAGGAGTATGGGGTCAAGACCCTGGTGAGCCTCAACCCCATCATGCTGGACGGCACCGGTATGTGCGGCTGTTGCCGGGTGAGCGTCGGCGGCCAGATGAAGTTCGCCTGCGTGGACGGCCCGGAATTCGACGGTCACGCCACCGATTTCGAGGAGCTGACCCTACGGCTCCGGGCTTATTGCTCCGAGGAAAAGCTCTCCTATGATCAGTTCCTGGGGATGCCCGCCACCTGCTCTTGCGGTACGCCCGGATCCTTGCCTAAATAGAAGCCTCAAGGAGAAACGAGAATGACCGAAGAAGTCCAAGCTCCCAAGAAAGAGAAGATTCCCCGCCAGAAGATGCCGGAGCAGGAACCCAAGGTGCGGGCCCGCAACTTCCAGGAAGTGCCTCTCGGCTACACCCCGGAGCTGGCCAGGCAGGAAGCCCAGCGCTGCATCCAGTGCAAAGACCCCCGCTGCAAGCAGGGCTGCCCGGTGGAAATCGATATTCCCCAATTCATCGCCGCTATCAAGGAAGGCGAGTTTGAGGCCGCCATCCGGAAACTATGGGAAAAGAACTCCCTGCCGGCGGTGTGCGGCCGGGTCTGCCCCCAGGAAGTGCAATGCGAAGGCATGTGCATCCTGGGCAAGAAGGACGCCCCGGTGGCCATCGGCAACCTGGAGCGCTTCGCCGCCGATTATCAGAGGCTTGAAGGCAGAAGCATCCTACCCCCCAAGGCCGAGGCTACGGGCAAAAAGGTGGCGGTGGTGGGGGCCGGCCCTGCCGGACTCACAGTGGCCGGCGACCTGACCCTCAAAGGCCACGAGGTCACTATCTATGAGGCCCTGCACGGTCCGGGCGGGGTGCTCCTCTACGGCATCCCCGAGTTCCGGCTTCCCAAGGCCATCGTCGCCCAGGAATGCAACTTTCTGGAGCGCCTGGGGGTCAAGATCGAGGTGGACTCGGTCATCGGCGCCAGCGAAACCGTGGACGAGCTCCTGGCCCAGGGCTTCGACGCCATCTTCCTGGGAGTGGGCGCCGGCCTGCCGGTATTCCTGAAAATCCCCGGGGAACACTTCATCGGGGTTTATTCGGCCAACGAATACCTGACCCGCTCCAACCTGATGAAGGCTTACGAATTCCCCAAATACGACACCCCCGTCGTCAAGGGCAAGAACGTGGCCACCTTTGGCGGCGGCAATGTCGCCATGGACTCGGCCCGCACCGCCCTGCGGCTGGGGGCGGAGCACTCCTATATCATCTACCGGCGCTCCATGGACGAATTGCCCGCCCGTACGGCGGAAGTCCACCATGCCGAGGAAGAAGGCGTCGAGTTCCTGCTGCTCGCCAACCCGCTCCGGTTTCAGGGCGACGAGGGTGGGCGGCTCACCGGGGTGGAGTGCCTGAAAATGGAACTGGGCGAGCCTGATGCCTCCGGACGGCGGCGCCCGGTGCCGATCCCCGGCTCCGAATTCCTGGTGGAGATCGATACCGCGGTGGTCGCCATCGGCTCCGGCTCCAACCCCCTGCTCACCAAGGGCACCCCGGGCCTGGCGCTCAATAAGTGGGGCTACATCATCGCCGACCCCAAGACCGGCAAGACCATGAAACCCCAGGTCTGGGCCGGGGGCGACATCGTCACCGGCTCTGCCACCGTGATTCTGGCCATGGGCGCCGGCCGCCTGGCCGCCAACTCCATCCACGACTACTTGACCATGGGGTGGTAGGGAGTCAAAATCTTGGGAAGGGGGCCAAGGGCGACGGCCCTTACCCCCTCCCCAAACCCCATCCCCCAACCTCCCCGCCCAGAATTTTCCTACTTCTATTTCCCCAGCTTTTCCACCCGAACCCCGATGAGGCGGATCATCTTTCGCCTGGGGTTTTCCCGGTGATCCAGAAAGGGCATCAGCAGTTTCATGGCTTCGAAGCGCAGGGTGCGCGGCGATGGGGAGGGGTTGGGGAGCGTCCGGGAGCGGGAGTGGGTGGTAAAGTCGGCGAAGCGCACCGTAACCACCACGGTGCGGTAGCTGTGAAACCCCTCGGCCTGCACCCGCCGGAAAACCTCCCGGCACATGAGCCAGAGGCGGGTGAAGATGAACGGCAGGTCCAGGTTGTCCCGGGCGAAGGTTTCCTGCTCCCCCACCGATTTCGGTTCCCATTCCAGCACCAGGGGGCTTTCGTGGCGGCCGCGCAGGCGCTCGTAAAGTTCCGGGCCCCACTTGCCGAATTTATCCTTAAGTTCCTGGGGCGAAAAGCGCTTCAAATCCCGGACTGACTTGATCCCCAGGCCGGCCAGGAGCTTTTCGTTTTTAGGACCGATGCCCGGTATCTTGCGCACCGGCAAAGGGGCCAGAAAGTCCTCCGCCTGCTCGGCAGTGACTACCGTGAGGCCGTCGGGCTTCCGGAAATCCGAGGCGATCTTGGCCACCAATTTGTTGGGGCCCAGGCCGATGGAGCCGGTGAGCTGCTCCCGGGCCTGGATCTCCTCCTTGATTTTCCGGCAGATGGTCACCGCGGCATCGACGGAACCGGCGAAGCTGAGGTCGAAGTAGGCCTCATCGACGCTGGCTTCCTCCACCAGCGGGGCGTGGCGGCGCAAGATCTCCATGAGGCGCCGGGAGACTTCCGAATACTTGCGGTGGCTTACCCGGACGAAGGCTGCCGGGGGCAAACCCCGGCGCCGCGCCGCCTCCGAAAGCTTCCAGGCGCGGGAGATGGGCATGGCCGAGTGGATGCCGTATTGCCGGGCCGGGTAGTTGGCGGTGGAGACCACTCCCCGGCCCTGGCCACCAGCGGGGTCAGCCCCCACCACCAGGGGCCTCCCTTTGAGCTTAGGTTCGTCCCGCTCTTCGATGGCGGCGAAAAAGGCGTCCATGTCCAGGTGGCCGATGAGGCGCATGATTCCCATTCTAATCCTTGGGGCCGCACAGGAAAAGGGGAGGCCAGGAGGCTGGCCAGGTTGACCCGCCTGCTCCTGCGCCCCCTGCCCCAATCCTAAATCCGAAATTTAGGATTGGAAAAATTTTAGGAAGTGTATAATAATAAATAGTTAGGGAGATGGCTGCCAAGGTCGGGTTCATCCGGCAGCCCGCAGATGACGCTGATGAACAACATCATTGACATTAAACGGGCCCACCCTCACGGCCAGGCGAAAAGATGGCGCCAGGTACACCGTCCCTGGTGGCGTCTATGGTTCTGGCCCGCGGCCTTGCCCCCGGAAGACTTGCGCCGCCTGGCCCCGGAAGAGCTGCGGCGGGGTTGGGTTTGGGGGCCGGCGGTGGACCGCGGCCGGCAAAGCGGGGCCGACTTAAGGTTGATTTAACCGTCCCTGACTGGGGCCAGGCGCTGATACAGGCAGGCCAGCCAAGCCCCGGCGGGGTCTGATAGCATTACGAGGTCGGCAGCGCTGGATTGCCGGCCTGTTTTGTTTTATGCCGTTTCTGGGGATGGGTGATTTTCGGCCAGCGGCCCGGCTGCTTGCATTAAGGTGGTAAGAGTAATGACGAATGACGAGAAAGCGGGGCATCAGGCTGCCATCCTCGACCAGTTCACCCGGCAGGCGGTGCCCTTCTCGCAGCAGCCGGCCCATTCCCAGGAGGTTTTTCTCGAGCTGCTGTTGCAGATGTCCGGGGCGGGCCCGGCTGACACCGTCTTGGACGTGGCTTGCGGCCCCGGCCTGGTGGCCTTAGCCTTCGCCGCCCGGGCCCGACACGTAACCGGTATCGACCTCACCCCGGCCATGATTGCCCGGGCCCAAGAGTTACAGCAGGAGAGAAAGCTCACCAATCTTACCTGGCAGGTTGGCGACGTGCTGCCCCTGCCTTACCCGGACGCCTCATTTTCCCTGGTGGTTAGCCGCTATGCCTTTCACCATCTTCTTGACCCCCGGGCGGTATTCGCCGAAATGGTTCGGGTCTGCGCCGAAGGGGAGGGAAGGGTCCTGGTGGCCGATGTGGCTATGCTTCCCGAAAAACGGGAGGCCTTCGACCGGGTGGAGAAATTACGGGATCCCTCCCACATCCGCAACCTGACCCCAGTGGAGTTGTCGGGGATGGCTGCCAGGCTCAACCTCCGGGATCTCAGGACCCGCTTCTTCAAGACGGAACGTAACCTGGAAGTCCATCTGCAGGCCTCCTTCCCCAATCCCGGGGATAAAGAAAAGATCAGGAAGATCTTTCGGGAAGATATCGGTAAAGACGACCTGGGAGTGGGGGCGCATTGGCGGGATAGAGAGATCCATTTTGCCTACCCCATCATGGTGCTGGTGGGCCGCAAGGCAGAGGATTGAGGACTGCCTCCCCGGCTGCAACCGATACGCAGATCAAGGCGCTCCTGAAGATAAGACCGGTTACGTCTTTTTGGGTTGCGGCTTTGCGGGGGAAGGGCGGCGGCTTAAAGGTCAGCGCCACCATCCCAGTATCCCCCAGACCCCGGCGCCGCTGGCCAGGAGGGACAGGAAGGTGATGGCCGCCATCAGGAGGGAAGTGGCGTATAGGAGGCGGATGGCCTGGCGGTAGTTCACCCAGGAAAGAGGAGAGGCATGGGGGTCGCCGATGAAGGGCTTGTCCAGCCGGTGGCCGGAGTAGGTGGCGGGCCCTCCCAGGCGCACCCCCAGGGCCCCGGCCATGGCGGCTTCGGGCCAGCCGGCGTTGGGACTGCTGGCCTTGGCGGCATCCCGGCGCAGGATGCGCCAGGCTCCCCGGGGGTCTCCCCCCGCCGCCGCCGCGGCCGCCACCAGCAGCAGGGCGGCCAGGCGGGCCGGCAGGAAGTTGAGGATATCATCGGCCCTGGCCGCCACCTTGCCAAACCGGCGATAGCGGTAATTTTTATACCCCACCATACTGTCCATGGTATTGGCGGCCTTATAAAGAAACAGGCCCGGCAGGCCCAGGAGCAGGGTGAAGAACATGGGGGCCACCACCCCGTCCGCCAAATTTTCCGCCACGGTTTCCAGGACCGCCCGGTGGATCTCCTCCGCATCCAACTGGGCGGTTTCCCGGCCCACGATCATGGACAGTCGAGCCCTGGCCTCGGGCAAATTTTTCCGGGCCAGGACCTCCTCCACCTGCCGGCTTTCCAGGTGCAGGCCGCGGGTGGCCAGGCCGGCGTAAATCAAGTAGGTGATCAGGACCAGGCCGGCCACCCGAGGCAGGAAGGCCGCCACCACCAGCAATCCCATGACCGCGGTTAAGGCCGTCCCCATGACCGCCAGCCAGAAGAGGGCTCCCGCCGCCACTCGGGTTTGGTAGAGGACCGACTCCCAGTATTCGCAGGCCCGGCCCAGGAGCCGAACGGGATGGGGCCATTGCGGTGGGTCCCCCAGCAGCAGGTCCAGCAAGTATCCGGCGAGAAAAGGCAGGGCCAGTTTCACGGGCGCTCCTCTATCAGGAGCTGCTCCAGGGCTTGCAGAAGCCGTTGGTTTTCCTCCCGCCGGCGCACCGCCAGGCGGAAGAACCTTTCATCCAGGCCGCGGAAATTGCCGGCGTCCCGCACGATGATTTTCCGAGAGAGCAGCGCCTTTTGCAGGGTGGCTGCGGTCCATTCCGGACGGGTAATCTTCACCAGGAGATAATTCACCGCCCCTGGGAACGGGGCCAGTCCCGGCAGGGATTTCAGACCATCCAGGAGGTATTGCCGTTCCTGGTTGACCAGGGCCCGGGAACGGACCATATAGTCATGGTCTTTAAGGCAGGCCTTGCCCATGGCCTGGGCCAGGGTGTTCACCGACCAGGGTTCCTGGACTGCGGCCAGGCGCCGGATGAGAGCCGGGGCCGCCAGCAGATAGCCCAGGCGCATGCCCGGGATACCGAAGAACTTGGTGAAGGAACGCAGGATCAGGAGGTGGGGAAACTGGGATAGCCGCGTCTTTAGAGAGGCCTCCTCCACGAAATCGACGAAGGCCTCATCGAGCAGCAGGTGGACGCCGGCCTCCGTTAGCAGGGCCGCCGTCTCCAGCAAAAGTTCCGGCGGCAACAAGGCCCCGCTGGGACTGGCGGGATTGGCCAGAAAGACCAGGTCCGCCCCCCGGGGATTCGGGGGCGCGGTCAGGGTAAAATTGTCCGCCTCGCCAGTGATTTGGAAGTCGACCGGCACCCGGGCCGCCGCCAGGGCCTGCTCATATTCGCTGAAGGCCGGGGCCACGATTAAGGCCCTCCGGGGCGCCAGGGCCCGGGCCGCCAGGTAGAGGAGTTCCGTGGAGCCGTTCCCTACCAGAACCTGATCCGGGGCCAACCGGTGGTAAGCCGCCAGCTCCTGCCGCAGCTCCAGACAGTGGCGATCCGGGTAATGGACGATATCCCCCAGGGTTCGCGCGATGACCTCGGAGATTGCCGGCGGAAACCCCAGGGGGTTGATGTTGGCCGAGAAATCGAGGAGGTCGCGGCAATTAAGTCCCAGGGTGCGGGCCAGGTGGTAGACCTCGCCCCCGTGGGGAGGGATAGTTTCCGGCAGCTTCGTATTAACTGGCATAGTCGGTTGAATTGGCCGCTAGTTATTATGTAGGGTGGGCACCGCCCACCACTTCCTTATAGTGCATTTCTGCCAATAAACAGAAAACAGTAAACAGTAAACAGTAAACAGGAACCTCAGGCCTCATGGTTGAATCAAGGCCCGAATTCGGGCCAGGTCCAGGTGGGTTCGCAGCAAATCGGCCAACAGGTCCAACTGGGCCTCCTGAAAATCCCGGAAGGCGAGGGATGGGGCCGCCGCCCCCCCTTGGCTGCAAGAGTCGGCAAGGCTGATCTCGGACAAGAACCCCCGGCGGAACTCATCATCATCGAACAGGCCGTGGAGATAGGTACCCCAGACTCGCCCCTCAGGACCTATCCAGCCATCCAGGACCTTAACCGGCTGGCCGTTGCGGCTGTTGATCTCGAAGGCCGGCTGTCCCTCGCCCCGGCCACTGGTCTCCCCCATGTGGATTTCATAGGCATCGATGAGCAGCCCGGCGGTGCGGCCCTCAAGTACCCGGGCCCGCACCTGGGTGGTGGCCTTAACTCCGGCCATGGTGGTGACCACCGGCAGCAGCCCCAGGCCGGCCTCCGACCGGGGAGGGCCCTCCACCCCCAGGGGATCCAGGACCTCCTGGCCCATGATCTGGTAGCCGCCGCAAATGCCCACCAGGCGGCCGCCGCGCCGGGCATAGGCCTGAATCTCCTGGAACAGCCCCGTCTCCTTGAGATAGAGGAGGTCGCTGATGGTGTTCTTGGTCCCGGGCAGGATGAGGAGGTCCACTCCATCCAGGCCTTGATGATGATCAAGGTAGCTGAGCGACACGCCGGCTTCCTGCTCCAGGGGGTCGAAATCGGTGTAGTTGGAGATGTGGGGCAGGCGCACCACTCCCACCCGGAGGGATTTTCCTGCTGCCGGCCGCGACCCCGCCGCCTTCTCTTTGCGCCCCAGGGCGACGCTGTCTTCCTCCGGGAGGGCCAGGTCCGGGGCGTAGGGCACCACCCCCAGAACCGGTCGCCGGGTGCGGCGTTCGATGATCCTTTCCCCCTCCTGGAAGAGGGCCCGGTCCCCCCGGAATTTGTTGATGATGAAGCCCGCCAGCAACCGCCGTTCTGCCGGGGTCAGGAGATGGAAGGAGCCGATGGTGGCGGCGAAAATCCCGCCCCGGTCGATGTCGGCCACCAGCAGGACCGCGGCCCCGGCCTTCTTGGCCATCCGGAAGTTGACCAGGTCGTTCTTCTTTAGATTCAGCTCCACGGCGCTGCCGGCCCCCTCCAGAATGACGAGCTCATGCTTGAGGCTGAGGCGGCGGAAGCTCTCCATCACCAGGCGGGTGAGCCGCGGTTTGTGCCGGTAATATTCCTGGGCCGAGAAGTTGCCGTAGACCTGGCCGTGGACGATCACCTGGGAGCCCATCTCGCTGCTGGGTTTGAGCAAAATGGGATTCATGTCCACGTGGGGGGCCAGGCCGGCCGCCTGGGCCTGCACCACCTGGGCCCGCCCCATCTCCGCCGCCCTCCGGGGTGATGAAGCTGTTCAAGGCCATGTTCTGGGCCTTGAAGGGCGCGACCCTGAGGCCCTCCTGGTGGAAGATGCGGCAGAGGCCGGCAGTGATGATGCTTTTGCCTACGTCCGAGCCGGAGCCCAGGATCATTAAGGGACGGTATTTCATAAAAATAGTTTTCGGTTTTCGGTTTCCGGTTTCCGGTAACAGGGCATAATGGCAATCAATGTCACTTGCGGTTCTCCTCTCCTTCCTTCACCTGGTATTTATCCAGGTAACCCCGGGGAGTGATCATATAGGGGCCATAAGTGAAGGTCCGGGACGAGCCCACGATGATGATCGTTTGCATGTCCACCGGGTATGCCAGCAGTTCTTTAAGGCTGGTGATGACGCTCTCCTGGCCCGGGCGCATGGCCCTTCCGACCAGGCCCACCGGGGTGCCCGGGTCCTTAAACCGGAGCAGCAGCTCCCGGACCGCCGCCAGTTGCCAGTGGCGCTTCTTGCTTTGGGGATTGTAGAGGACGATGACAAAATCTCCCTGGGCCGCCAGCTCCAGACGCCTCTGGATGGTCTCCCAGGGGGTGAGCAGGTCGCTGAGAGAGATGGCGGCGAAATCGTGCATCAGCGGCGCGCCCAGGAGGGCGGCCCCGGCGGCCAGGGCCGGCACCCCGGGAATCACCTCCAGGTAAAAATCTACCTCCTCCTCCCCGCCCTCCGGCGGACCGATCTTCAGCCCCCGGGCGGCGCAAATCTCCAGAGCCAGCCCGGCCATGCCGTAGATGCCGGCGTCGCCCCCGGAGACCAGGGCCACCCGCGCCCCCAGCATGGCCCGGTCTATGGCCATCTGGCAGCGCTCCATTTCGCCCTTCATGCCGGTGGCCACTACCTCCTGGTGGGTCAAGAGGGGTTGCAAAAGCTCGACGTAAGTGCGATAGCCAGCCACCACCTGGGCCTCAGCCAGCGCCGCCCTGGCCCGGGGGATGATATAGTCCGGGAACCCGGGTCCCAGACTCACCACCGTCAAGCGTCCCCGACGCGGGCCACCGCCAGGGTGAGGTTGCCCCTTTTCCGTTTGGTCAGGACCAGATCCCTGCCGCCGGCTTTCAGGGCCGCAGCTTCGGCGACGCTGACCACTCCCACCAGCCGGATCACCTGGGGCGAGGGGTTGGGCACCGGTACGCTCTGTAACTCTTCCTTGGTGAACCATAAGAATACCACTCCCAGCCTGGCGGCTGCATCAATCAAACCCGGTTCCTCTTTTCTGGCCTCGATGCTGGCCAGGGCCTTCAAGGAGGATAGGGACAGTCTTTCCTTCCTGAAGGAGTCCTGGAGGAACCTCAGGATTTCGTCGGCGGAGACGCCTGGGTGGCATCCCACGCCAGCCACCAGATTTTGAGGCCGGAGCACCAGCCAGGCTTGGGGCCAGGCGCGCTCCCGAAAGCCAACGTACACCCCGGGCCGGTCCCCCGCCAGGGCGGTGTCGAGGTCTGCCTCCGAGATGATCCGCTCGGGATACTCTTCGGCGAGTTCGGCCAGGAAGCCGTCCGGGTCCACCAAACGCAGGCTCTCACCGGACAGGAGCTCCATTTGCACCTGGCTCAGGGCGGCCGGGTTCTCGATGGCCAGCCCGGCGCGGAGGGCGGCCAGGTCCAGGGCCGGCAGCCCCTGGAGGTCGCTGGCGGTGGTGATGACCGGCGTGCCCTTAATGATTTGCGCCACCTGGCGGGCCAGTCGGTTGGCCCCTCCCTGGTGCCCGGAGAGCAGGCTGATGGCAAACTTGCCGGCCTCATCCACCACCACTACCGCGGGGTCCCGGGCTTTGCCCTTCAGGTGGGGCGCGATGCTGCGCACCACGATGCCCGCGGCCATGACCGCTACCAAATTTTCTCCCCGCCGGAAGGCTTCCTCAAAAACCGTGGCGACCCGGTCAAAGGTCTGCACCTCAGGATCCTCCCCGGCCTGGGCCCGGGCCAGCCAACAGCGGGCCCCGGGCAGGCCCCGGCTGATTTCCCGGGCCAGCGAGGCGCCCCGGGGGGTGAGGGCCACCACCCTAATCGCTGTTTCCGGAACGGAACCCATGGTCGAAGCCCTGGTCATAGAGTTTGGAGTGCGCCTTGAGGCCTTCGGGCCTGTCGGCCAGGGCCGGCCCCACCAGAATCAGGGCCTGGCGCTGGATACCGGCCTGCCGCACCCGGCCGGCGATGTCGGCCAGGGTGCCGCGGATAATGAGCTGATCCGGCCAACTCACCCGGTGGGCCACCACTACCTGGGCCTCCGCCCCGTAGCTGGGGGTGAGTTCCGCCACCACCTGGTCGATAAGCCCGATGCTGAGATAAATGACCATGGTGGCTGCGTGTTTGGCCAGTTCTCCCAGGGCCTCATGGGCCGGTACCGGGGTGCGCCCTGCGCCCCGGGTCAGGATGACCGTCTGGGTCACCTCCGGCAGGGTGAGCTCCCGGGCCAGGGCCGCAGCCGCGGCCGAAGCGGCAGTTACCCCGGGAATCACCCGGCAGGGAATGGCCTCTCTCTCCAGGATTTCCAACTGTTCCTGGATGGCGCTAAAGAGGGTAGTGTCCCCGGAGTGGAGCCGCACCACCCTTTTGCCGGCCCGATGGTCCCGGATGATGCCTGCGACGATTTGCCCCAGGTTAAGGGGCGCGGTGTCGATCAGTTCCGCCTGGCTGGGGGCCCAGCTAAGCAGCGCCGGCGGCACCAGGGAACCGGCGTAAAAAACTACGTCCGCCTGGGCCAGGGCCCGCTGCCCCTTGACCGTAATCAACTCCGGGTCGCCGGGGCCGGCCCCCAGAAAGATGACGGGATGGCGTTCTGTCATGTCAGCTATCTCCTGCCCAACCCGAGACGATCCATACCGGGTTCTGAGCTTGCATATAGGCGCCATCGGCCAGGGGGCGGGAGCGGCTCACCTGGAGCAGGGTCACCTCCATTTGCCAGCCGGCAGCGGCCAGAACTCCCCGGGCCCTCTCCAGGGTGTTCAGCAAGGTAGCGGTGAGGACCACCCTCCCATCGCCGGGTTCCAGGCGTCCCAGGACTGCCGGCAAAATCTCTCCCAAATCCCGGCCGCCGCCGCCGATGAAGACCCTCTGGGGGACGGGCAGGTCCGCCAGGCAGGCGGGGGCGCGGCCTAAGACCACCTCCAGGTTGGTGACCCCGAATTTGGCGCGGTTGGCCCGGATCTGGGCGGCCCGGTCCTGGTCCTGCTCCACCGCGATGATCCGGCCGCCGGGCAACAGCAGGCTGGCCTCCAGACTCACCGAACCGCAACCGGCCCCCAGGTCCCACAGGGTTAAGCCGGGGGTTAGGGCCAGCTTGGCCAGGACCACGGCCCGCACTTCGGCCTTGGTGATCAGGCCGCCCTGGCGGGCCAGGGCCTCTTCCGGCAGCCCCAGGTGCAAGTGGCCCAGTCCCCCGGCCTCTGAGGGGGTTGCCGCCTGGGGATGCTGCCTGGCGCCGGGCAGGATGACCACCAGGTTCAGGGGGGAGAACTCCTGCTCCAGGGCTTCCCGGGGGCTGAGCCAGGTGAGGCGCTCGGTCGCCTGGCCCAGGTCCTCCAGGACGCAGAGCCGGGCTTCTTCCTGGCCGCGGGCCAGCAACCAGCGGGCGATGGCCCCGGGCGTATGCTCCGGATCGGTATAGACGAGGACCCGGTCGGGGCCCCTGCTGAGGGATTCGGCCAGGGGTTGGAAACTGCGCCCGTGCAAGCTGACCACCGAGGCGTCCTGCCAGGCCATCTTGAGGCGGGCGCAGGCGGCCTGGACCGCGGTGATATTGGGGTGCACCACCACCTGCTCAGGCCCCAAAAGTTTCAGCACCAGAGGACCGACCCCATAGAAGTTGGGGTCCCCGGAGGCCAGCACCACCACCCGCAGGTCCGCGGCCAGGGCCGGGAGTTGGCCCAGGGTCCCTTCCGGATCCTTGCCCAGGGTAATCTTTTGGGCCGGATGATCCGGAAAATAGGAGAGAAGGCGCCGTCCGCCCACCAGCACCTGGGCTTCCCGGATGACCTTAAGAGCCCGGGGCGTCAGGTCGTCCGGCGACATTCCCAATCCCACCACCTGCACCGGTATCATGTTAAGCTCTCTTAAGCAAAGGTGCGCACCCCCCGCTTATCGGGCCTGGGACAGCCGGGTGCGGCTGGCCCAAGCTAATCAATAATTTTCAGCACGGATCTTCGCCCCGCCACAGGGGCTGCCCGGCAAAATCGAGGATCACGGCGGCCAGCTTGGGGCCGGGCCGGGCATGGCCGCGCAGGGCCGACAGCATCCGGACGCCCACCTCCGCCACCACTTGTGGCGACCGGCCGCCTCTCTGCAGGATCTCCAGGGCTTGCCGGGAGGTGTTGGCCCGGGAAATTTCCCGGGCCTGCCGGGCGTCTCCGGTCTGCTCCCGGACCAGCCGGGCCAGTTGTCCCAGGTCGGCCAGGCCCCGGGAGGCGTGGGTGTGACCCCGACCCTGGGCGATCTTCAGGGCCTTGCCGAAAAAGGCCACCGTGGTGATCTCGGCAAACCCCAGATTTGCGGCGGTCCTAAGGGCAAAGCGCACGTAATCGGCCATCTGCACGAAGGCCGCTTCCGGCAGCTCCGGCAGCAGGACCTTAAGGTGCGACTCGCTTTTGCCACCGGTGCTAAAGGCGATCTGTTTCAGCCCCAGGGCCCGGGCCACTCGCAGGCTGGCCACAATGGTAGCCCGGTAGGCCTGATGAGAAAAAGGTTTAACCAGGCCGGTGGTACCCAGGATCGAGATACCGCCCACGATCCCCAGGCGGTGGTTCAAGGTATGGCGGGCCAGCTCCTCGCCCCGGGGCACGAAGATTTCCACCCCCAGCCGCAGTGGTTGGCCGGGGCAATACCGCTCCCACACCTGGTGGAGGCTGCGGCGAATCATCCGCCGCGGCACCGGGTTGATGGCCGGTTCTCCCACCGCCAGCGCCAGCCCCGGTTTGGTCACCCGGCCCACCCCTTCCCCACCCAGAAAAACCACCTGCTCTTTGGGGTCCTGGCCGTCCAGGCGCCAGACCCGGGCCCCGATCTGGGCCTTGTTGGTGACGTCGGGGTCATCCCCCGCGTCCTTGATCACTGAGGCCTCGCCCCGCTCCCCGGAGCGGCGGTGGTATAAGAGCGGGATAGTCAGGCAGCCGCCCCCGGGGAGGGTGACTTCCACCCTTTCGGGCCCTGGGGGTGCCAGCAGCTCCCACAAGGCTCCCTGGGCTGCGGCTGCGGCTGCAGTGCCGGTGGAAAAACCCTGGCGCAGCTCTCGACGAGGCCTGGGTAGCAGGCTGTCATTATTATCTAAGTCCATAATCTCATGGATAGGTAGCATAGGCGTCCGGTAGCATAGGCCTCAGGCCTGTGGGAACTGAACTGCCAACTTAACTTACACAGGCGGGACGCCTAGGCTACCTGGACTTACTCGCCGCCTCACGCCCAGACGGCATAGGGCGCGGCCACCGCAACCAGGCTCAGGAGCCGCAGGCCCTGGCCCAAGACCAGCAGCTCGGTTCCCATCTTGGGGGAAAAGATCCCCACGTTGGTGGCCAATTGGTGGCGCAAGGCTCGTACGGGGGTGGCCACGATGTTCCCCAGGACCAGGGCTATCACCGTTTGGGGCACCGTCAGGGCCCCGGCCTGCAGAAAGGCTCCCGCCGCCGCCATCCCCGAAGTGAATTCCGCCGCCACGCTGAACATTACCACGCTGGCCGCCTTCATAGGCAGGAGGCCCAGGGAGACGTGGCTGGCGGCCGCCCCCTCAAGCCACTTGAACATCCCCCAATCGTTGAGCGCGAAGATCAGCACATAAATGGGCATGGTGAAGAGGACCACCCGGAAAAACCGCCGCTGAAACTTTTGCCAGATTTCCCGGCGCAACCCCTCCTTTTTCCCGGGGTCCGGCACGGCCGCCGCCAACTCGTCCCCACTCTCGGCCGGCAGCCGCCAGCGGGAATAGACCATGAGAAGGGCGCTGCGGAGCACCGCGGCGCTCAGGGTCAGCCCCAGGTAAATCAAGCCCGCCTGCCGGGTCAGAGGCAAAATGATAAAAAAAGTGGTGGGCAAGTGCAGCAAAAAGACCGGCAAGGCGCTGTTGAGCAGATAGGTAATGGTCAGCTCCCGGCGGCCGATGCGGCCTTCCTGGTAAAGGGTGACCAGCATGGTGTTGGCCAGTATTCCGGAGAAAAAAGCGGCAGTGAAACTGGCCCCGCATTCCTTGCGGAGGTGGCCCCAGCGCAGCAGCGGCCCGGCCCAGCTTCCCAACTTGGCGGCCCAGCCCAGGGACTCGATGGCCTGCCCCAGCAGCAGGCCCACCCCCAGGTAAAGCAACAGCCGCAGCAGGGGCCAAGCCAGTTGCCGGTAAAGCTTGTGGGCAGAGAGCTGATGCGCCTCGGGCCAGAGGCCCAGCCAGTAGGCGGCCACCAGGAGGCCAACCAGGAGCAGCAATAGCCACCCCCCCCAGCCGCTGCCGGTTGGAGAAGCGCTAGTCAATAACCTTTGCCTTTCTTTTTGATAATGATCATGGATAGATAGGGCAAGGGCTGTTCGTGATAATCTCGCAGGTTCTCCACCACTGTCTCTCCCTCCAGGCCGCAGCGGCTGATACAGATGGCCCGGTCCAAGAGATCCATTTCCTCCAGGGTCCGGTAGATCTCCCGAAAGTTGCGGTAGGTTTTCAGCATCACGATATTGTCGCTGTGCTCCACCATTTCCCGCAGCCGGGCGGCCCCCTCGGCCCCGGACACCAGCACGAAGGATTCCTCCCCTTCCGTCAAGGGGGTCTGGGTGAGGGCGGCCGCGGCGCTGTATGAGGTGATCCCGGGGATGGTGACCACTCGCACCTCCGGGCACAGGTGCTTCAAGGTCTTTAAGAGGTAGCCGAAGGTAGAGTAGGTGAGGGGGTCCCCGAGGGTGACGAAGGCGGCGTCCACCCCCGTGGCCAGAACTTCCAGGACCCGCCTGGCGTTAGTCTCCCAGGCCGCTTGCAGAACCTGGGGGTCCCGGGTCATGGGGAAGGGCAGGCGTTCGATCCCGGCGCCGTTGACGTGGCGGCGCACGATGTTCATGGCCAGGCTGTAGCTGTTTTTGGTCGAGCCGGAGGCGAAGAGGTGGGGGATGTGCGAGAGCACCTGCACCGCCTTGAGGGTGATCAAATCCGGATCACCCGGTCCCACGCCGATCCCGTAAAGAGTACCGATCTTCCCGGTCATGCCTCGCTCTCCTCTAAGGCCATGATGGCCAGGGCATTAATCACCGCGGCGGCCACCGCCGAGCCTCCCTTGGGCCCCAGGGCCGTGATGAATGGGCAATCCTGGCGGCTCAAGGCCTCCTTGGATTCGGCGGCGTTGACCCAACCCACCGGCAGCCCCACCACCAGGGCAGGGGCCGGGGCCCCGGCGGCCAGCAGCTCGAGGAGGCGCAGCAGGGCGGTGGGGGCGTTGCCGATGGCCACGATCCCCCCGGCCAGCCGCGGCAGAGCGGCCTCCATGGCCGCGGCCGCCCGGGTGGTCCCCTGGCGCCGCGCCTCCCGGGCCACCTCCGGATCATCCATCAGGCAGAAGGGGGTTACTCCCAGCCGGCTCAAGCGGCCGCTAGAGACGCCCGCCAGCAACATGCGGGTATCGGTGGCCAGCGGGGCTCCCTGGCGCAGGGCCGCCACCCCCGCGGCCAGGGCCCGGGGATGCAGCCGGACGCTCTCGAGGTAATCCAGGTCGGCGCTGGTGTGGATCATCCGCCGCACCACCTTCCAGACCGGCGGCGGAAATTCATGGACCCCCGCCTGGGCCTCGATGCGGCGAAAGCTCTCCGCCTCGATCTCTTCGGGTAGCCGCGGCTCCCAGCTCATATCTTCTCCTTATAAGCGCGGCAATGGTCCACCAGATGGCGGGCCACTTCCGGGTTGCTGCTGAAATGGAGGTGCACGTAACTGGCCAGCACGTTGCCCAGTGAGTAGCCCTCCGGTGGCGGCGCGCTTCCCTGGCGGCCGGCAACCTGGTATAGCCTGGGCAGGTCTCCGGTTTCCGCCTCTATTTCCGAGTAGTGGAATTCATGGCCCCGGGCCTTGGTGCCCGCCGGACCCAGCAGACCGGCGGTCCTCAGGGTGACCTCACGGTAGCCCAGGGCCTTCAGCCTTGGCAGCATGCGGACCCGGAAGGGGAGCAGGCCGGCCATGGGGTGGCTCTGGCCCTGAAGATCCCGGATTTCCCGGGACAGGTACATCAGCCCCCCGCATTCCGCATAAATGGGGAGGCCTCCTGCGGCCGCCTCCGCCAGGGTGCGCTTGATCCCCTCATTGGCCGCCAACTGCCCGGCAAAGAGCTCGGGGTAGCCGCCCCCCAGGTAGAGGCCATGGAGGCCGGCGGGCAGTTGAGGGTCCGTCAGCGGGGAAAACGGCACCAGTTCGGCCCCGAAATGCTCCAGCCATTCCAAATTTTCCGGGTAATAGAAACAGAAGGCCCGGTCCCGGGCCACCCCCAGGCGCACCAGAGGGGGCTGCGGTGAGGCCGGCGGCGCCGCCGGGGGCTGGGGTAGCGGCGGCAGGGACGCCAACAGCCGGTCCAGGTCCAGATGGCCTTCCACCCAGGCGGCCAGGCGCTCCAGATATTCTTCTCCCAAAGGATGATCCTCGGAGGTGACCAGACCTAGGTGCCTTTCGGGGATGGTTATGTCCGGTTCCCGGGGCAGGCCGCCCAGGCATTTCACGTCCGGCAACCGCTCCATGGCCTCCTGAAGATATTGCCAATGGCCAGCCCCGCCGACGCGATTGAAGACTACCCCGGCCAGCGCCAGTTCCGGGTCGAAGGCCGCGAACCCCTGGACCAGGGCCGCGGCGCTCCGGGCCATAGCCCGGGCGTCCACCACCAGGAGGGCCGGCAGACCCAGCCACTTGGCCATTTGGGCGGTGGAACCGGCTTCGCTGGCGCCGTCATAGCCGTCGAACAGTCCCATAACCCCCTCCACCACGGCCACCTGGGCCTGGGCGGCGTGGCGCCGGAACAGGGACACGTTGGCTTCCCGGCTCAGCATCCAGCCGTCGAGCGTTCGGGAGCAGCGGCCGGCGGCCCGGCCATGGTGCCCCGGGTCAATGAAGTCGGGACCTACCTTGAAGGGCTGCACCGCCAGGCCGCGGCGCCGCAGGGCAGAGAGCAGCCCCAGGGTGACGGTGGTCTTGCCGACGCCGCTCTGGGTGCCGGCGATCACCAGGCCGCGGCAGCCCAGCATTTATGGTCCCCCCAGGAGGGCCGCAGCAACACGGCTCCCGCCGGCCCGCCGCCGGCTGCTAACCACTATTGAGTCCAGGGAATCTGGCGCAGAAATGGAAGAATCCTTCAATCCAGCCAACTCCTCAGGGCCTCCAGGCCTCGGCCCGCAACCCGACCAGCGGCCCCGGAATCACGAGGGAACCTGGCAGCCAGCGCCCGGCGGCCACCTGATCAGGCGTTCTCCTTAAATAAAAAAATCCTTAAGTCCAATGGACTTAAGGATGCACCCAGTTTCTTAATCCTTAAGGGAAGGAGGCGCGCGTCCAGGGCGTCTCCAGGGTCCGGGCCCATTTACCAAAAAGCTCCGAACCTCCGGGCAGGTCTTCTGGCTCCCGGATCGACCTAATGCCTGCGCCTTCCCGTCCCACTCCAGTGGAACAGTGGCTTTGTGCAGGGTTCGTCCCCGGTCACAGCGGCGGGACCGCGACGGCTAACACTCCGTCTTCCCTATTAAACCCCGAAGGGTGCCTCGGATAAGAAATCATACTCGCCGTCCCCGAATATGTCAACCATAAACAGGTTGGCGGAGCCGGGATAGATCTTCTCTCCAAGGAATTTGCAGGTGCCGGGTTTTTTAGGTGGCGCCAGACGCCGAGCAGTAATAATTATTCAGTAATGGTCCTGCTCCCTCTTGCCAGAGGCCTTAGCCGTGCCTAAAAGAGATTTCAGATAATACGAAAATGGAGGATAGCTCGCCATGGACGTCCTGATGCTCTCCCGCCTGCAGTTCGCGGCGGCCACCGTGTTCCATTTTCTCTTTGTGCCGCTCACCCTGGGACTATCCGTCCTGATCGCCATCATGGAGACGGTGTACGTCAAGACCGGGGATGAGGAGTACCGGCGGATGGCCAGGTTCTGGGGGAAGATCCTGGTCATCAATTTCGCGGTGGGGGTGGTGACCGGCATCACCCTGGAGTTCCAATTCGGCACCAACTGGTCCCGGTATTCCCGCTACGTGGGTGACCTCTTCGGCTCCCTGCTGGCCATCGAGGCCACCCTGGCCTTCTTTCTGGAATCGACCTTCCTGGCCGTGTGGGTCTTCGGCTGGAAGCGCCTCTCTCCCCGGCTCCACGCCCTGTGCATCTGGCTGGTGGCCCTGGCCTCCAACCTCTCGGCCCTGTGGATTCTGATCGCCAATGCCTGGATGCAGCATCCGGTGGGCTACGTCCTTAGAAATGGCCGGGCCGAACTCCATGATTTTCTGGCGGTGGTCACCCAGCCCTTCGCCTACCAGATATTTATGCATACCATCTTTGGGGCTTATATCCTGACAGGGTTCTTCGTCATGGGAGTCAGCGCCTACCATCTGCTGCGCCGGCAGCACACCACTTTCTTCAGCAAATCCTTCCGCCTGGCGTTGGGCATGGCCCTGATCTTCTCCCTGGGAGAGCTGTTCCAGGGGCATATCCATGCGGAGGAGGTGGCCAGGATCCAACCCGCCAAGCTGGCGGCCATGGAATCCTTTTGGGAGACCAGGGCCGAGGCTCCCGAGTTTCTGTTTCTCATCCCGGACGTGAAGAACGAGCGCAACCTGATGGAGTTCGGGCGGCTGCCCGGGGTTTTGAGCCTGCTGGCCTTTGCTTCTACCAAGGCCACGGTTAAGGGGCTCAAGGACTTCCCGCCGGAGGACCGGCCCCCGGTGACCTTGACCTTCGTGGCCTTCCGAGTGATGGTGGGCCTGGGCTTCCTTTTCGCGCTGCTCACGCTGGTGGGTTGGTTCAAGCGTAATAAGCTGGAATCGAGCCCCTGCTTTTTAAAGGTGATGCTCTATGCCATACCGCTCCCCTATGTGGCCTTGGAGGCAGGCTGGATAGTCACCGAGGTGGGCCGCCAGCCCTGGATCGTTTACGGGTTGATGAGGACCGGGGCGGCGGTCTCTCCCATCGCCGCCTCCCAGGTGGCCGTCTCGTTGGCGGCCTTCATTGTGGTCTACGGCCTGTTGGGAGGAGTGGCCTTCTATCTGATTGCCAAACATGCCCGGCGGGGGCCGGAGCCGGCCCCGGCCGCCGCCGCCGGGGGGGAGGGTTGAGTGATGCTGGGAGCCATCTGGTTTTTCCTGTGGGGAATCCTGTGGGCCATCTATTTCATGCTGGACGGCTTCGACCTGGGGGCAGGGGTCTTGCTGCCCTTCCTGGCCAAGAGCGAAACCGAGCGCAAGCTGGTCTACCGGGCCATGGGGCCTTTTTGGGACGGAAACGAGGTCTGGCTGATCACCGCCGGCGGGGTGACCTTCGCCGCCTTCCCCACCACTTACGCGGTGATGTTCAGCGGCCTCTATTCCGCCTTGATGCTCA
Source organism: uncultured delta proteobacterium (assembly GCA_963697965.1). Classification (GTDB taxonomy): domain Bacteria; phylum Desulfobacterota; class Desulfobaccia; order Desulfobaccales; family 0-14-0-80-60-11; genus JAPLJC01. The sequence continues at coordinate 2,977,443 of OY969108.1, read as the reverse complement.
TCCTGTTCGCCCTGATCCTGCGGGGGGTCTCCTTTGCCTTCCGGAATGAAGTGGACCACCCCGGCTGGAAGACCCTCTGGGATTGCTGCCTCATTGGCGGCAGCTTCTTGCCGGCCTTGCTTTTAGGAGTAGCTTTCGCCAATATCTTTCGGGGCCTGCCCATCGATGGGGCCGGGGTTTACCAGGGGGGCCTGCTCACCCTGATCAACCCCTACGGCCTGGCTGGGGGCGTGCTCTTCCTCCTGCTCTTCCTGGTGCACGGCTCCCTATGGCTGGCGATTAAAACCGAGGGGCCGCTTAAGAGGCGGGCCGCGGCCATGGCGGCCAGATTGTGGTGGCCGCTGTTGCTGGTGGCGGCCCTGTTTCTGTTCGCCAGCTCGCGGGCCACCACTCTGTTTGACAACTACCGGAGTTACCCGGCCCTCTTGTTGATCCCCGCCCTGGCGGTGGCCGCCTTGATCCTGGTCTATCTGTTTATCCGCCGGGGAGCGTGGTGGCGGGCCTGGTTCGCCTCCTGCGCCACCATCGCCGGAGTTACCCTGTTCGGGGTGGTGGGACTCTTCCCGAGGCTGCTGCCCTCCAGTATCGATCCGGCTTACAGCCTGACCATCGCCAATTCCGCCTCCAGCCCCCTGACCTTAAAGATCATGCTGGGGGTGGCCCTGACCTTTGTGCCCATCGTCATTGCCTACCAGGTCTGGGTCCATTTTCTTTTCAAGGATAAGGCCAAAGAGGAGGACCTGGCCGGGGAAGGGGGCTATTGAGTTTCGAGTTTTGAGTTTTGAGATGTAGGGGCGCCCCGCTGGGTCGCCCCCTTTTCAGTTTCGAGTTTCGAGAACTGAGCTGAGAACTGCCTCAAGCCAGGAGCGGGTTTAGACCTGCTCCTGCCTTTGCCACTATGATCTCAAAGCGTGATATGCTAAACATTTATCATTCCATCGAACTCAAAGAATAATAGAAGTGTCCTCGGGGCCTCCTGGACCGGCGTCCGCTGCCCGGAAGCAAAGGAGCTACCTTATTCATCACTTTGCCTAGGGGTCCTCAACGCACAGACCTGTGAGGACCTTCCTTTGCTCGGACCACAAGTATCCTGGATTAAAAGCAGAGCAGACCATCTCTGCTCGTCAAAACGTTCCTCCGACAGAGTCTGGCGGTCTTGATAAGATGTCATCTGCATGGCAGGAGGGTGGTGTCCATGATTATACAAGAGATCACCAGTGACATGGCCCAGCAACAAAGTGCTGAAGAGCTCTGGGCTACCCTCGCCACTTCATCTCAGGGACTCTCCGGTGATGAGGCCCAGAACCGTCTGGCCCAATTTGGCCCCAATGCCCTGGAAGAAAAAAAGGTTAACCCAATCTTAAAATTCCTGGGTTATTTTTGGGGGCCTATTCCCTGGATGATCGAAATTGCCGCAATCCTGTCCGCGGTAGTCAAGCATTGGGACGATCTCATCATTATTTCGGTCTTGCTGGCTTTCAACGCCCTGGTGGGTTTCTGGCAGGAATTCAAGGCCGCCAATGCCCTGGAGGCCCTGAAAAAGCAACTGGCTCTCAAGGCCCGGGTGCTCCGAGATGGAAAGTGGCAAGAAATTGCCGCTGAGCAACTGGTTCCCGGGGATATTATCCGCCTCCGCCTGGGGGATATCATTCCCGCCGATGTCAAGCTTTTTGAGGGTGATTATCTCAGCGTGGACCAGTCGGCCTTGACCGGCGAGTCCTTGGCTGTAAGCAAAAAAGCGGAGGACATTGCCTATTCCGGCTCGGTGGCCAAGCAGGGGGAGATGGTGGCGGTAGTGACCGGTACCGGGGCTAACACCTACTTTGGCCGCACCGCCAAGTTGGTCCAGGCGGCCGGAGCCCCCTCCCATTTCCAGAAAGCTGTTTTGCAGATCGGGGATTACCTGATCTACCTGAGCCTGGGGCTGGTGGCAGTGCTCATCCTGGTGCAACTGGAGCGTGGTGACCCTCTCCTTACCCTCCTTCAATTTGCCCTCATCCTCACGGTGGCTTCCATTCCCGTAGCTTTACCCGCGGTGCTTTCGGTGACCATGGCAGTGGGAGCGCTGGCTCTGTCCAAGCAGAAGGCCATCGTCACCCGGCTCGAATCCATAGAGGAGATGGCCGGCGTTGACATCTTGTGTACGGATAAGACCGGAACTCTAACTTTGAACCAGCTTACCTTGGGAGACCCGGTAATCTTTGCGGCCCGCAACCCGGAAGAGTTGATCCTTTATGGGGCGCTGGCTTCTAAAGAGGAGGATCGGGATCCCATCGATTTGGCGGTGTTGGCCGGGCTGAAGGATAAGGAAACGCTGCAAGGATATAACCAGGTTCAGTTTGTGCCTTTCGACCCGGTCCACAAAAAGACTGAGAGCACCGTCAAAGATAAAGAGAATCGAACCTTCAAGGTAACCAAGGGCGCCCCCCAGATCATCATGGCCCTGTGTGAGCTGGACCAGGAAACTCTTGCCAAGGCTCAGAAGGTGGTAAATGAGTTGGCGGCCAAAGGCTATCGCACCCTCGGAGTAGCTCGCACTGAAGATAACGGTTCCTGGCAGTTTTTGGGAATTTTGCCACTTTTTGATCCTCCCCGGGAAGATTCCGCAGAGACCATTGCCGACGCCAGGCAGCATGGCATTCAGATCAAGATGGTGACCGGAGACGATGTGGCCATTGGCCGGGAGATCGCCAGCAAACTTGGACTGGGCCTGGACATCCAGCCTGCCGCCCAACTCTTCAAGAAAGGCGTGGATATCGACCACCTGAGCGCCGAGGCCATCACCCAAATCGAAAAAGCCGGCGGCTATGCGAGGGTTTTTCCCGAGCACAAGTATGAAATTGTCCGGGCTCTGCAGTCCCGGGGGCACATCGTCGGCATGACCGGCGACGGCGTCAACGATGCTCCGGCCATCAAGCAAGCCGACGTGGGCATCGCGGTGAGCGGCGCCACCGATGCAGCCAGAGCCGCAGCCGCCCTGGTACTCACCGCCCCCGGTCTCTCAGTAATCGTGCGGGCGGTGGAAGAAGCTCGCCGGATCTTCGAGCGCATGAACAGTTATGCCATTTACCGCATCGTAGAGACCATCCGCATCATGTTCTTTGTAGTATTGGCCATGATCGTTTTCAACTTCTATCCCATAACGGCCATCATGATCATCTTGCTGGCTCTTTTCAATGATGTTCCTATCATGGCCATCGCCTGGGACCGCACCCGGGTGGATCCCAATCCGGTCAAATGGAACATGCGCCGGGTGCTCACACTCTCCACCGTCCTGGGACTCACAGGAGTGCTGGGGAGCTTTTTGATGTTGATCATCGCCAAAAATTGGCTCAAACTGGATATTCCCCAGATCCAGACCTTCGTCTTCCTGAAGATGGCCGTGGCCGGACATTTCACACTCTTCGTGACCCGTACGCCCCGCATGTTCTTGAGAAAGCCGCACCCGGCGCCCATACTGTTCTGGTCGGCGGTTATCACCAAACTCCTGGCTACCCTCTTCGTAATTTATCCCTTCGGTCTCATTACCCCCATCCACTGGAGAGCCGTGGGGGTCATTTGGGCCTACTGCGTTGTCTGGCTCTTCATGGGCGATCTGGTTAAATTAGCGGTCCTGAGACATTTGGAAATGAGCAGCCCCCGGCACCAGACCTTTCTGCGGGTGCTGAAGCACTGCATCCATCCTTTTTGCGCGGTGGAGAAAGATTCCTCCAGCGCCTCCCCTTCAGGGAGTCGTTGAAAAAGGAGAGTCATGTGAATCGATCACAGGGAGAGCGCGAATGAAAAAAGATGTCGGTCGGATGCCGGTCCAGGAAGCCCCACGGAAGCTTCCAATTCAAACTTCGGAAGAGATGCATTATTTTGACGAGAATGTCAAAATTTTGGCCTTGGGAGGCCTTCTGGGCTAAGGTGGAGATCTGCTATTGCCGGTAACCAATTTAATATAGGATATATGGATGTTTGGAAGAATTTCCGAATTAATCAAGAGTCGCATCTCTCCGGAGACCTATGGGGGGGGCGGCCGTTTTCGTTGGCCGCTGATGAGCATCGCGGTGGGCGTAGTGTCGGGACTGGGAGCGATTCTTTTTGAAGAACTACTGCGGCGTGCACTACATTTCTTCCTCTATCTGCCAACGGGTTACATGGAACCATTGAAAGGGGCGGAAGTATCAACTGTGGCTGCTTTGGCTTCGACCCATTCCTGGCTCTTTCTTTTGATTCCGGCCCTGGGGGGATTGGTCTCCGGGCTAATGGTTTTTTTAATTGCTCCCGAGGCAGAAGGTCATGGCACCGATGCCATGATCGAGGCCTTCCATCAAAAGGGCGGTTATATTCGCAAGAGAGTGCCTCTGGTCAAAATTCTGGCGTCAGCGCTTACCATCGGCAGCGGCGGGTCTGCCGGCAAGGAGGGACCCATTGCCCAAATCGGCGCCGGTTTCGGGTCCTTCCTGGCAACGGTCTTGAAGCTCAAGCCCCGCGACCGGCGCATCCTGGTCTTGGCGGGAGCCGCCGGCGGCATCGGCGCCATCTTTCACGCCCCCCTGGGGGCCGCGCTTTTCGCTCCGGAGGTCCTCTACCGGGAAACGGAATTCGAATCTGAAGCCATTCTCCCCTGCATCGTCTCGGCAATCGTGGCCTCGTCCATCTTTGACCAATATTTTGGACGGACCGCCTTATTTTTTCCGGGACCGGTCGATTTCGCGCCGGTGGAACTGTTGCCCTATGCCATTTTTGCCGTAGTTTGTGCCCTGGTGGGCTATGTATATGTGAAGCTGTTTTACGATGTCGTTCGGGACCGATTTTTTAAAAAGGTTCCAATTCCCAGGACCCTAAAACCCGCTTTGGGGGGACTGATGCTGGGGGCTATCGCCTTCCTGGTCCCCCAGGTGATGGACGGCGGTTATGGCTGGATTCAGGCGGCCCTGAATGGAAAAATCTTTTGGGGCACCATGTTTATGCTGGCGTCGATGAAGATTGTCGCCACTTGCTTCACCATCAGTTCCGGAGGTAGCGGCGGCGTCTTTGGCCCCTCTGTATTCATTGGGGCCATGTTGGGAGGGGCCTTCGGCTATCTGGGCCATCAACTGGCGCCGGGGTGGGTCATCCACCCCAATTCATTTATCCTGGTGGGCATCGGCGGCTTCTTTGCCGGGGTAGCCAAGGTGCCGATAGCTTCTATCATCATGGCCTGTGAAATGTGCGCCAGCTACACTCTATTAGTACCCTTGATGCTGGTGTCCACCATCTCCTATCTTCTGTTGGGCAAGGTCAGCCTGTATGAAAAGCAGGTGGTTAGCCGGCTGGCCTCTCCGGCCCATATGACCGAATTCGCCCGGGGCCTGTTGGAAGAGATGTATGTTATGGACGTGGTAAAACCGCAGCCGGTTGTGGTAGTTGGGGAAAAAATGCCTCTCGACCAACTCGTTGAGGTTATGGCGAATTGCCCGCAAATTTACTTCCCAGTGGTTGATTTGGGTGGCAGAATGACGGGCATCCTCTCCATAAACGACATCCGGGAATTGATGTTCGAGGAGAGCGTTCAACACCTGATCGTCGCCAAGGATGTGGCCACTCCCAATGTGGTGAGGGTATTTGGGCAGGATTCGTTGCAGGAGGCTCTGGATAAGATGGCCCGGTTAAAGGTGGACGAATTGCCGGTGGTGAAGGAGAATGCCCCTGACGAGATCATTGCCATGATCTCCAAACGGGATATCATCGGCTATTACCATTCCCAGACCGGGGCCGGGGGGCCGAGCATTTAATTAATACGACCAAGACATGGGGAATCCTAAGGATTTCAGGGGTTGACCAGCCTGACCTTCACCTTGACCCCGCCCATGCCGTCGCTGATCTTATCCACCTGGGCGATTAACTTCTTTTCCTGGCCCCAGGCGCCCCCGATTCTGACCACCAGTTCCCCGTCCTCCACTTCCACCTGGGCCGAGGGGATTTCGTCCATCAGGGCCACCTGCACCTGGGCGGCCCGGAGCAGGGTTTCCATGGCCTTCTGAGACTCGGGCGTGGTCTGGAAAGTGGGCCGCTGCAGGGTGCACTCGATGAGACTGACCGCATCATCCACCCCCATGGGCTCAAGGTGAATTACCAGGTCATAAAGTTGGGGGTCCCGGTTATCGATCCCATAGAGACGATAGCTCCAGCGGTAGCGCTCCTCATCATCCTTCTGGATGAAGGTCCGGGCCGCCTCCGCGGAGATGCCCTGGCGCTTCATCTCTTCCGCCACCCGGTCTTCCAGGTCGGCCAAAATCCTCACCTTGAGTACATGGCAAACGCCCTGAACGAAGAAATGACCGGCCAACCCGTGATAAACCACGTTGCCCTTGACGAACTGGTGCAGCAGCGCCTCGCGTATATAGGCGATATAGCGCTCTTTGCCATAGGTGAAGCGCTCAAAAATTGACGGAGCATCGTAAATGGCCCGGGCCAGTTTGATTTCGGGAACATTGAAATGCTCCGAGGCCCGCAGGATAACTTCCCGGGAGAGGCATTCATATCCCAATCTCTGGGCCAATTTCTTAGCCACTTCTTTACCTTGGCTGTAGGAGCCTCGGGAGATGGTGACTATGGGCATGGGGTTCTCCTTTTAACTTGGCTCCGCCGCTGCCTCGGTTGACAACCCAATCTCATAAGGCCGCGACGAGCATCCTGATCCCTACTATGGCCACGGCTGCGGCCGGAGACTACTTTGTTGTGGCACATCATCAGGAAATTACGATAAAGGAAACACCCTGATTTGTCAATTAGGAACCAAGGTAATGGAATTTTCCCATTTTTTACGCCATTGCTGCCCGGCAAGAATCTGTTCAAAAGGGGCTGGTTTGCGAAAATCCGGGAAAAATGGTTTTTCAGGGAGAGCCATGCTATCATGCGGCTGATGAGTAGTTATTAATAAATAAACTCAAAAAGGGAGGCGCCCATGGGAGAAGTAGTCCATACGTCCCGGATCAAGATTGTGCGGGAAAAGGGACCTACCCGCAGGGCCATGATTGAGGGCTTTTCAGAGCCGATTTATTATGGCGTTCACGGTGGGATCAAGAGGTTCTACAACGTGGAGCCCGAAAAGGAGTATGCGGCGACCCTTGATCATATCATTGCCGGGACGGCAGGGTGAATGATGGGGACACTGGCCACGCTGCTGGCCGGAAAGAAGATCCAGACGCCGGAGGACCTCTACTGGGCTGAGGTGGAAGGGGACATCGAGAACGTCAACGGGGTCCTCAAGATCACGACAATCCGGGTAAAAATGCATCTCAAGTGTCCGAGTGAGTTGGTGGCCGATGCCAAGGAGGCCTTTGCCAACTATATCGCCCGTTGCCCGGCGGCCCAAAGCGTCAAAGATTGCATCAAACTCGAAGACGAGCTAATCCTCGAGAAGTAGGCCGAGAATCCGCGGGCTTTCCCATGCAGATATTATGAAAAAGAGATCGTACCCGCCCCGGTATTTTTGAATAAATTTGGAGAAATGCCGCATGCCAGAAATTCCTTCGACTAACAGATGGTTGTGGTACTCAGTTGCCATTATCCTGGCCATCCTGCTGGGCATTGCCGGTCCGGCAGCGGCGCAATGGGGTGGTTTGGGCCGGGGTGGCGGACGAAACGGGGGCTCAGGAACGCATGACCGCCCGGAATACGATCCCAAGACAGTGACGACAGTGAAGGGGCAGGTGGACAGCCTGGGAACTTATGGAATGACGGGATGGAAGGCCATGCCAGGCATGCAGGTCCACGGATTGCTCCTCAAGACCGATAAGGGCAATATTACCGTTCAGCTGGGGCCGCCCGCGTACGTCAGGAAGCAAGGCTTTGATTTAAAACAAGGGGACTCCCTGGAAGTGACCGGTTCGCAGGTTACCAGAGACGGCCAGCCCCTGCTTCTTGCTGCCCAAATGAAAAAAGACGGGCAGACCTTGAAATTGCGTGATGAGCAAGGTGTGCCCCTTTGGCAGGAGGAGGAGCATCACGGGCGAGGGTCCGGAGGCGGGGGTTGGGGAGGCAAGGGCTCTGGTGGAGGGGGTCCCGGGGGGCGGGGGAGCAATTTCTAAACTGGTAACCTAAGCTCCCGGAACTTATTAAGATCACTGCCATTTACCAATCTCAAATTAGCTGCAAACCTTCCGGGGGCCTGGTGCGTCCCCTAAACTTCCTGAGATCATTAATCTCCGCGCCCTCCCTGATCGGCTGGCAAGCGCGGCTGCCGAGAAAATCGAGACGCCGGCCTTGTCTCTGCGGTTGACCCTCCCTAACTTATTAGATAAAAATAGTGGCGGGTTCCACACTTGGAGCTTTCGCAGAAATTTAAAAATTCCGAAGTCATGGAAAAGACACTACTGACCAGGTCGGGCTATGAGAAGCTGGTGCGGGAGTTGGACCTCCTGAGCCGGGTGGAACGGCCGCAGCTTGTCCAGGAACTCCTGGAGGCTGCCCAGGAGGGGGGGAGAGGAACCCCGATTTCCTCTCCGCCCTGGGCCAGCGGCAGCGCCTGGACCGCCGGATCCAGCAGTTGCAGCAGACTCTGGCCAACGCCGAGGTCATGGTGGGGAGCAACCTGCCCCCCAATCGGGTGAGATTCAATTCCTGGGTCAGGGTTTGCAACCTGAGCAGCGGCCGGGAACGGGAATTTAAATTGGTGTCCACCCTGGAGGCCAATGCCACCCTGGGGCATCTTTCCACTTCGTCGCCCCTGGGCCGGGCCCTGCTGGGGCGGCGCCCGGGAGAGCGGCTGGAGGTGCACACCCCCTCCGGCCTGAAATTTTACCAAATTCTGGAAATTCGCCTGGATAAAGGATGAATACCGGCCAGCACCCCACCCCCAGCCAGCGGCTCCGCAGCAGCCAGGTCCGTCTGGGCCTGGCCTTCTGGACCCAGTCGGCCTTTTTTGTGGTGGAGCTGGTGGCCGGGATTCTGAGCAACAGCCTGGCCCTGCTGGCGGACGCCGGTCATATGTTCAGCGACGTGGCGGCCCTGGGGCTCAGCCTCCTGGCCCTGAGCTGGGCAGAGCGGCGGCCCACGGCCCAAAAGACCTTCGGTTACCGCCGAATGGAGATTTTGGTGGCCCTGATCAACGGCCTGGTCCTGTGGGCCATGGCCGCCTATATCTTCTATGAAGCCCTGGGCCGGCTTTTTCACCCCCGGGAAATCAGCGGCACACCCCTGGTGGCCGTCGCCAGCCTGGGCCTATTGGTCAACCTTGTGGGGATGTACGTCCTCAGACCCGCCCGGGAGCGCGGCCTCAACCTGAGGTCCGCCTTTATCCATCTGCTTTCCGATTCCTTCGCCTCCTTTGCCGCGGTGCTGGCGGGTCTGGCCATCCTCTGGCGAGGCTGGCAGTGGTTCGACCCCCTGGCCGGGATAGTGGTGGGGGTGATGATCGTAGCCAGTAGTTGGCAGTTGGTCTGGGAGGCCACCGAGATTCTGATGGAGGCCACCCCCAGGCACATCGATCTGGCTCAAGTGCAAAAGGCCCTGGAGGGGCACCCGGAGGTGAAGCTGGTCCACGACCTGCATATCTGGACCATTGCCTCGGGGATTTTTGCCACCAGCGTCCATGTGACGGTGGACCATTCCCCGGACCGGGATTGCCTCACCTGGGAACTGGAAGAGATCCTGCGACACCGCTTCGGCCTGGAGCACAACACCATCCAGTTGGAAGGCCCCGATTTTCACGACCCCCAGGTGTGCCCTTTGACCCGCCTGGAAGAATTGATCGGCTGAGCCGCCGCCCCAGTCCAGTGGCGGCCCCTTAAAGAAATATCTGATCAGAGCTCAATTCGAGGAGGACTCATGGCAGCAAAAGCTAACCGCTGGGAACTGAAGCCGGAAAGTCTGCGAGCTGTTTGTAACCCGGACAGCCTGGGTTTCGATACCACGCTGGATCTCACTCCCTTAAAGGAAAGGGTGGTGGCTCAGGACCGGGCGGTGCATGCCCTGGAGTTCGGCCTGGGAGTCAAGGACCTGGAATACAACATCTTTGTGGCCGGGCCGCCCCGTGCCGGGAAAACCGAAACCATCATGGGATACCTGGAGGAACTGGCGGCCAAGGAACCTTCTCCCCCCGATTATATCTACATCCATAATTTCCGCGACCCGGAGAAGCCCCAGTGCCTCGATCTGCCTAAGGGCCAGGGCCGGGTCCTCAAGGCCGACATGGAGGAACTCATTTCCGCCCTCAGGGTGCAGGTTCCCGAAGTGTTCGAAAGCGAGGATTACTCCACCCGCCGGGAAGCCCTGATGCACACCATCACGCAGGAACGCAACGCCATTCTCCAGGAATTGGACGCCAAGGCGGGAGAGGAGGGCTTCATCCTCAACATCTCGCCCACCGGGCTGATGATCTTCCCGGGCAAAGATGGCAAGCCCCTGGCTGAAGAAGAGCTCAAGGCCCTGAGCGACGAAGAGCGGGAAAAGCTGCGGGTTAAGTCGACCGCGCTCCATACGGTGATGAACGACGCTATCCGCAAGATCCGCAAGATGGAGAAGGAATACCAGGAGAAGGAGAAGAAGCTGGACCAGGATGTGGCCCTCTATGTGGTGGGACACCTCATGGAGGAGCTTAGGGAGAAGTATAAGGATCTTCCCCAGGTGTTGGCCTATCTCAGCGATGTCCAGGAAGATGTCCTGAAGAATATCGAAGACCTGAAGCGGCGGCCGGGGACCCAGGGCCCCTTTCCCTTTCCCATGCCGGAGCCCAGCTTAACCCAGTACCAGGTGAACGTCTTCGTGGACCACAGCGAAACCACGGGCGCCCCGGTGGTCTTCGAAAACAATCCCACCTATCCCAACCTCTTCGGCGCCATGGAACGCCGGGCCCAATTCGGCGCCCTGGTGACTGACTTTACCCTGATCCGCAACGGCTCGCTGCACCGGGCCAATGGCGGCTATCTGGTCCTGAAGGCCATGGAACTGCTGCGCTGGTTCATGTCCTACGAGGCCTTGAAGCGCTGCCTGAAAAACGGGAAAATTGGCATTGAGGACCCGATGGAGATGTACGGCCTGATCACTACCCGCACCCTGCAGCCCCAGCCCATTCCTCTGAACATCAAGATCATCCTCATCGGCGACCCCTACGTCTACCAGATTCTCTATACCTACGATGAAGACTTCCAGAAGTTCTTCAAGATCAAGGCCGAGTTCGATTGGCGAATGCAGAAAACCGACGACCATCTTAAGAAGTTTTGCGCCCTGGTGGCCGGGTATTGTAAGGAAAAGGAACTGCTGCCCCTGGACAAGACCGGCATGGCCCGCCTCATCGAGTATGCCGGCGAGTTGGCGGGTCACCGGAGCAAGCTCACCCTGCAGCTCATGGAGGTCCTGGACACCTTGAGAGAGGCCAATTACTGGGCCCGGAACAATACCCATAAGAATGTCCTCGGCACCGACGTGGAAAAGGCCATTGCCGAGAAGACCTACCGGGCCGACCTGCCGGAAGAGAAGCTGCAGGAATTCATCGACGAAGGCATGCTCTTCATAGAGACCTCGGGCCAGGTGGTGGGCCAGATAAACGGCCTCTCGGTCTATGCCCTGGGGGACCACGCCTTTGGGCGGCCCAGCCGCATCACCGGCACTATCGCCCTGGGCCGGGGAGGGGTGGTGGCCATCGACCGGGAGTCCCAACTCTCCGGAAACATCCATAACAAGGGGGTGCTAATCCTGGCGGGCTTCCTGAAGAGCCGCTTCGCCCAGGATAAGCCCCTGACCCTGAGCGCCAGCCTCGCCTTCGAGCAGAGTTACGGCATGGTGGAGGGCGATTCCGCCTCCATGGCGGAACTGGCCGCCCTGCTCTCAGCCCTGGCGGACGCACCCCTGGCCCAGAATATGGCCATGACCGGTTCGGTGAGCCAGCGGGGCGAGGCCCAGCCCATCGGCGGGGTCAACTGGAAGATTGAAGGGTTTTATAAGGTTTGCCAGGCCCGGGGTCTGGATGGGACACAGGGGGTCATCATCCCCAAGGCCAACGTCCAGGACCTGATGTTGAAAACAGAGGTGGTCGAGGCGGTGGCGGCGGGGAAGTTCCACGTCTGGGCCATAGGTCACGTGGACGAAGCCATGGAGCTGTTAACCGGCGTGGCCGCGGGCCAGCGTCAGCTCGACGGCTCTTTCGAGGCCGGCACCCTTAATGCCCGGGTGGACCAGAAATTGCGACAGATGATGGAACTGGCCCGGGAGCTGATGAAGCGGGAAGAAGAGACCGGCAAAAAATCCGAGACCGGGGCTCCGGCCCCGGCCTGCGGCAGATGATGAGCTCCGGGAGCGACTGTGCCACCGCGTCCGGTGGCCAAACGTTAGCCAAAGGAGGATAAGATGGACCGCCGCGATTTTCTCAGGTATATGGCCGCTTTGGGCCTGGTAGCCGGGGTCGGCCGCCATCTGGCATTGCCAGAGGAAGTTTGGGCCGCGCCTCCTGGAGCCGGGCCGGCGATCTCTGCCGATGAGGCCCTAAAGGTCCTCCAGGACGGGAATGCCCGCTATCTGGAGGGAAAGCCCCTTCACCCCCACCAGGGCCGCGATATACGGGCATTGACCGCAGCGCAAGGCCAACACCCCCTGGCCGCGCTGCTCTCCTGCTCCGATTCCCGGGTGCCGGCGGAGCTGGTCTTCGATCAGGGGATCGGCGATCTCTTCGTGGTGCGGGTGGCCGGTAATGTGGCCGCCACCGATGAAATCGGCTCCCTGGAATACGCCGTGGAACATTTCAGCACCCCACTGGTGGTGGTCATGGGTCATAGCCAGTGCGGGGCGGTGAACGCGGTGCTGGAAAACGCCAACTTCCGGGGCAGCCTCCCAGCCCTCCTGGCTCCCATTAGGCCGGCAGTGGCCAGGGCCAGGGAGGAGAATCCCGGGGTCACCAGGGATGCCCTGTTGGCGGCCGCCATCAAGGACAACGTCTGGGAGGCCATGAAAGACATCCTGCAAAGGAGCAACCTGATCAAGGGCGCGGTGAAGGCCGGCAGCACCAAACTGGTGGGGGCCTACTATGAGCTGGATACCGGCAAGGTGGAGTGGCTGGGGCCGGACCCCGACCTGGAGAAGCTGCTGGGCGGTGCGGGCAGGGGAGGCGCCAAAACTCGGGCCCGGGAGGAGAAAAAGCCGGACAAGCAGGAAGAATAAGGTAAGGGCGGACCGGACGAGGAGAAACCGTAATAGCGCTCAGCTTCAGCGGTTAGCTTTCAGCTCAAGAGGGCGACCCAGCGGGTCGCCCCTACAGGCTCATCACCCGGCAGTATTCAAAAAATCGGAGAAGGCCCGGATTGAATCCGAACCTTCCCCTCTCCGGTTCACCCCCAGATGGATTCCTCAGGCCGCCGTCCCATCCTCTGAGTTTTCAGAAGGGACGGCAACCGGCAATTCCGCAACGCCTGGGTGCGTCCTTTAGGGAACCGCTCAGCAGCACTTACATCCCTTACCGGTTTTATAGCCCTTACCCTCCTCGATCTCCACCGGCGGCCGTTCGCAGGCCGACTCGGAGCTGGAGCACCAATCGGGCAGGGGTTCTCCGGTGCCCTCCACCGGGCGCTCGAACTGGTTCACCACCTGCCAACCCTTGCTGGTCCAGGCGGACAGAGGCGGCGGCGGGGAGCCCCCGAACTTGAAGTTCTTGGGCCCGCGGGTGTCCAGCATCTGCACCTCCACCTCGTGGCCGTCCTTCTTAACCTTATAGCCCCACTCGTAGTTGTTGCTGGTGTTGGGCGTGGTATATTTGCCGAAATACTTGAGGGTATCGCCCGCGACTTTAACCCGGGAATAGGTAAAACAACAATCTCCCGTGCCGCTGCCGCCGGGGCCGGTTAATCCTCCGCACCCGCAGTTGGCGGCCTTCAGCTCCAGACCATCAACCTTGAAACCGCCGTGCACCTTTTCAAAGCAGCTCATATTGTTCTCCTTATTTATTATTTGAAGTTTTTTGGATTAAATTTGGCGTGGCGGACGCCCGCATCCCAGGTTAGCCATGGCGCCCGAGATGACTAACCAATTAATTTGACAACATTAATATCAGTTCCCTTTTAGAAAGTAATAATCCCCGGGATTAAAGCCAATAGGCAGAAATACCTATTCCCAACTAGGCAGAAATACCCAAACGGAAAGAGGGTGGGGTTTTGAGGGGGTAAGCAGGGAATGGGCGCGCCCCGGGCCATTTTGCTCCATCAGGGAGATGGCTCGATTTTCGCAAAATGGTTTGCCTAGCGGGGGGATTCGATATAGGCGTAGGCGGAATGGTTGTGAATAGCCTCGAAATTTTCCGATTCCACCGCGAACCAGAAAAAGTTGTCGTTCTGGCCGAGGCGGTGGGCAATCTCCCGGACCACGTCTTCCACAAACATGGGGTTGGAGTACGCCTTTTCGGTGACGAACTTCTCATCCTGCCGCTTCAGCAGGGCATAAACCTCGCAGGAAGCCGACTCTTCCACCAGGCGGATCAGGTCTTCGATCCAGAAGAATTTGTGGTAGCGCACCTGCACCCGCACCTCGCCGCGTTGGTTGTGGGCGCCCACCTTGCTGATCTCCTTGGAGCAGGGGCACAAGGTGGTGATGGGCACGGTGATCCCCACCACCGGGTCCAGGCGGCCGTCCTCGTAAAGCGCCCCGGTGAAGGTGCAGATATATTCCATCAAACCCCGGGCCCCGGTAACCGGAGCCTCCTTGTCGATGAAATAGGGGAAGGTCATCTCGATGTGGGCCGATTGGGCGTGCAGGCGCCGGCGGGTCTCTTCCAGGATGGGGCCGATCTTCTTGAGGCTGATGTCCCGGCGGAATTCGCTGAGGATCTAGATGAACCGGCTCATGTGGGTGCCCTTGTGGCGATGGGGCAGGTTGACGTACATGTTGATCCGGGCCACGGTGTGTTGGGTGCCCTTGAATTTATCCAGCACCATGATGGGGTATGAGATGTTTTTCACTCCCACCTTGTCGATATCGATGGTGTGGGGGCTTATGTGGTTGTGGACGTCGGTGAGGTCCGCGACGCTGATGATCGGGGTGGGAGATTTTTCGGTGGGCATGGCTTTTATCCGCAGGCTCAATTAGGCGCTCACCAAAACCTCCCGGGTCAGGTGTACCGAAAGCGCTCGGCCACCGCCCGGGCGTGGAGCGGCAGCCCCTCGCTCTCCGCCAGGGTGATCACCGTATCCTTGAGGCCGGCCAGGGCCTCCCGGGAGAGATGCTGAAAGGTGGGCTTTTTGATGAAATCGTCCACCGACAGACCGGAAAACATCCGGGCGCAGCCCCCGGTGGGCAGCACGTGGTTAGTCCCGGAGGCATAGTCCCCCACCGGCACCGGTGCGTAAGGCCCCAGGAAGATGGAGCCGGCATGGCGGATGCGGGGCAGGAGGGCGAAGGGCTCCCGGGTGACGATCTCAAGATGTTCGGCGGCGTAAAGGTTGGCGAACGCCACCGCCTCCTCCAGGGTCTCGGCAACCAGCACCGCGGAGTATTTGGTAAGGGCCAGGGCCGCCTCGATGATCTCCCGCCGGGGCAGGTGGGGGAGCTCCGAGTTGATGATCTCCACTACCTTTTGGGCCAGCTCAGGTGCAGGGGTGACCAGAACCGCGGCGGCCTCGGGGTCGTGCTCCACCTGGGACAGGAAGTCGATGGCCAGGAACCGGGGCTCGGCGGTCTCATCCGCCAGGATCAGGACCTCGCTGGGACCGGCGGGGGAGTCGATGGCCACGGTGCCGAAGACCAGGAGCTTGGCGGCGGTGACGTACTTGTTGCCCGGTCCCACAATCTTGTCCACCCGGGGCACCAGCTCCGTGCCGTAGGCCAGGGAGCCGATGGCCCAGGGACCGCCGATCTTGAAGAGGCGGGAGGCGCCGGCCAGGTGGGCCGCCACCAGGGTGGCGGGGTTCACCACCATTCCCGGCCCCGGCGGGGTGGCGGCGATGATTTCCTGCACCCCGGCCACCTTGGCGGGGATGATGGTCATCAGGGCGCTGGAGGGATAGGAGGCCAACCCCCCGGGGATATAGCAGCCCACCCGCGCCAGGGGCCGGCTCAGGCGTCCGGCCAGGATGCCGGGCTGCACTTCCATGGCCCACATCTCCCGCTCTTGCTGGGCCCGGTGAAACTTTTCGATGTTGGCGTGAGCCGCCTTGAGGGCCGCCAGCACCTCCGGATCAACGGCCCGGTAAGCAGCCGCGATCTCCTCCGGGGAGGCCTCCAGGTCGCTCAGGGAGAGATCGACCTTGAACTGCCGGTGCTGCCGCAGAGATTCGGCGTCCCCATCCCGGCGCAGCGCTGCCAGGATGGGAGCCACCTGGGCCAGCACCTCGCTCACGTCTCCCCGGGAGCGCCCGAGGATGGCCTGCCGCCGGGCCGGGGAAAGCCTCTCTAAGTATTCGATTTGCAAACCTGCCATGCGCAGGCGCCGCCTTTCAGGGCAATAAGATCAGGTCGTGGCAGAAAAAATTATATAGAATTGTTGCTGAAATCACAAATTAATACGCAGCCGCCCTAGTGTTATGTCCCACAATTATCTTAACAAAAGATTTAAGATACCCCCCCTTCCTGAGAGGGGAGGGGGTTGGGGGGAGGGTGGCAACATCTGGTAAATGAAAGATAAATTACCACCCCCACCTGTCGCCCCCTCAAGGGGGAGGGAAAAAGGCAAAGCATTGATTCACCGTTTCCGTGGGACGCAATTCTAGGGCGCAGGCTGGCAAGCCTGGAATTGGCGTTCGATGCGGCTCAGGGCTGAATCCGGTTGGAATGAATCGACCTTTAGGGAAGTATGTGATAAAAACAAGCACTAGATGAAATGCGCAAATGAAAACCTGCCTGCTTGCCTGAACCGCATTGGGGTCATTATCCTGCTGGTCGGCCTGGTTGGCGCCCTCCTGATTTATCTGACCGCTGGCAACTATAGCGGCGAGGTTTTGGGTTACGAACAAGGGAATGGATCGGTTTATCCGATGAATCCCGAAGATTACAAGGCGTATTCCCGGGATATGGAACTCGTCGGCGGCGGGGCCAATGTGCTTCTGGATGAGTTAAGGCGATGGTTTGGCGGATTGTGGCATGGTAAATCGCTCGCCTTCATGGTAGCTTGTGCCACTATCTTAATATCTTCCGGTCTTTTCTATGCAGCCAAAAACTGGACGCCCCCGTCCAAAACTGATAGCAGCGGCGACAGCAACCGGGACGGAACCGGGTGACGCAGCGGTCTCGTGGCCGGGCCGGGGACGTAGAAGCCTCGAAACAACCGGCAGAGGGTGAGAA
Source organism: uncultured delta proteobacterium (assembly GCA_963697965.1). Taxonomy (GTDB): domain Bacteria; phylum Desulfobacterota; class Desulfobaccia; order Desulfobaccales; family 0-14-0-80-60-11; genus JAPLJC01. The sequence goes on along the minus strand of OY969108.1, from coordinate 2,960,217 downwards.
ATGAGTCCCAGAAGAAGGCAAAAACGGCGGTCCTCACGGGAAGAGCAGGTGCTGCGCGCCTTTCAGGAAGCGGCCCGGCCCCTGCTACCCGCGGAGTTGCTTCAGGCAATGAAGGCGGACGCGGCCCAGGCAGAGGCGGTCAACACCGCAGTGGAACTCCTGGTGGCCCAGGGCCGGCTGGTTTCCCTGAAGGGCGGCCGCTATGGCCTGCCGGAAAAGATGAACCTGATGGCGGGGGAGCTCTCGGTGCACCCCGACGGCTTCGGCTTCGTCACCCCGGAGAGCGGTGGCGGCCAAGACATCTACCTTACCGCGGTGAACCTGAAGGAGGCCTGGCACGGCGACCGGGTGGTAGTGCGGATTGAGGGCCACCGGGGCCGCCGCCGGGAGGGCAGGGTAATCCGCATCCTGGAGCGGCGCCTCCAACAGGTCCTGGGCCTCCTGTGCCTGGCGGACCAGGTCTATTACGTGGAACCCGAAGACGAGCACCTCATCTTCAACCTGATCATCCCCCCGGAGCAGTTGGCAGGCGCCGAGCCCGGGCAGATGGTGCGGGCCGCGGTGACCCACTATCCCACCGCCCACCTCAACCCCCAGGGCGCCATCACCGAAGTCCTGGGAGCGGTGGAGGACGCTGAAGTCCAGACCCGGTTGGTTCTCCTCAAATATGGGCTGCCGGATGAATTTCCGCCGCAGGTCCTGGCCGAGGCCGAAAGCATCCCTGCCGATTTATCCCCCCAGGTTCTCAAGGACCGTGTGGACTTGCGGGGTCTGCCCCTGGTGACCATCGACGGCGAAAGCGCCCGGGACTTCGACGACGGCATCTGCGTCGAGAAGAAACCCGGGGGCTCTTTCACTTTGACCGTGGCCATCGCCGACGTCAGCCACTACGTGGCCCCGGGCTCGGCCCTGGACCGGGAGGCCTGGGAGCGGGGCAACAGCGTTTACTTTCCCCAGCGGGCCGTGCACATGCTGCCGGAGCGGCTGGCCACCGAGCTGTGCAGCCTTAAGCCCGACGTCGATCGCCCGGCGGTGGTCGTCATCATGGATTACGACCGCCGCGGCAAGCTGCAGCACTTCGAGTTCAGCCGGGCCCTGGTGCGCAACCACGCCCGCCTCACCTATCGCCTGGTGCAGCAACTGCTGACGGAAAAAGACCGCAACCTGCGGCGGCAATACCGGGAATTTCTCAAGATGCTGGGATGGATGGAGGAACTCTGCGCCCTGCTGCGGGAGCGGCGGGATGAGCGGGGCAGCCTGCTGCTGAGCCTCCCGGAGGCGGAGGTGGTCCTGGATGAAAAGGGTTGGCCGGTGGACGTGCGCCGGGTGGACCAGCTCACCTCCCACCAGATTATCGAAGAATTCATGATCGCGGCCAACGAGACGGTGGCAGTCTTCCTGGGGGAGCCTTCCCTGTTCCGGGTGCACGAACGGCCCAGCGCCGACAAGATGATCGCCTTTGGCGCCTTTCTTAAAAGCCTGGGTTTCGTTCTGCCCAAGGGGGCCCAGAGAGACCCCCGGGTGTTGCGGGGCTTCCTGGAGGAGGTGCGCCGCACGCCCCTGGCCCCCATGGTGCAGCTCATGCTGCTCCGCTCTTTGAAGCAGGCCCGCTACGCCGGAGAGGCCCTGGGCCACTATGGCCTGGCTACCGAGTGGTACACCCATTTCACCTCACCCATCCGGCGCTATCCCGACCTGGTGGTGCACCGCCAGTTGCTGGCCAGGCTCGCCGGCCGCAAGGGTAAAACACCTTCCCCGGAGCTGGAGGACCTGGAGGCCGCCGCCCTCCACCTGAATAAAAGGGAGCGCCTGGGGGTAGAGGCGGAGCGAGAGATGCTGGCCCGCATGCAGGTGCGTTGCCTGGCCGGGCGGGTGGGGGAAACCTTCTCCGGGATGGTCGCCGGGGTTAACGCCTTCGGGTTTTTCGTCACCCTGGACGAGGTCTTTGCCGAAGGGTTGGTGCGCCTGGTGGACCTGCCCAACGACTACTACCGCTACGATGAAGTGCGGATGCGCCTGACGGGGCGTAAAACCGGGGCCAGCTTCGCCCTGGGGGATCGGGTGCGGGTTAAGGTGGCCCACGTGGACCTGCGGCGGCGCCACGTCAACCTGGTGCTGGCCGGGGAGGACGACGGAGAATCGGCAGGTGCTTGATACAAGTTGCCATCCAAGTTAAAGAATCTTTTGTAGGGGCGCACCCAGGTGTGCGCCCACCGTGGGGCGGACACGCGGGTCCGCCCCTACACCAAAAGAGCCATTTGACGGGAATTTTCTCTGAAGGGAAGGAGAAGGCCTAGGGTACCGGGGCAACTTCAGCGCGGTCCAGGGTCCACGGCCATCCGGGTGGGCCGGGCCTACAGCACCACCGTGCCCCCGGGGCCAGGTCTAACAGCCCCGCAGTTCCACCCTCGGATTGAGGGCCTGGAGTCTGGTCAGAAAGTCGTGGAAATTGTCGAATTGCGCCAGAAGCCGGATCTTGGGGCCATCGGTTCTTACCAGGAAAAATCCGAGGTGGGATGAGGGTTTGATGGACCTGATTTTCTCGGCCCGCAGCACCCGTCGCCGCAAGATACTGATAAACTCTAGGGCGCCATCCGGAGCCAGGGTTATCCGGTGCGGCAGGTTAAGGATAGAAAACAGCGCTATGCAGATAATGACCAGGAAATATGCCCCAAACAGGGGAGGGGGGGCCTTGGGCGCATGAGCCAGTAAAGGCACCACTATTATTGCGAAGCCGCCCCCGGCGAGCGCCAATAACACGAACCCCAGCAGCAGCTTCAGGCCAAGCGGCAGGTATAACTTATAAACCCCCGTTTCTGCCGTGCTTGCCATCTTCGTTTCCTCGGATTGCCAACCCTCACATTTCCGGGGCCCCGGACGGGACCAGGCAGACCATGATCAACAACTCCTCACCGGGGTTGCGGATTTGATGTTCCTCCTGGCCCGGGATAAAGACCACGTTGCCGGACGCCACCGGGCGCCACTGGCCCGAGCCGTAGATCTCAGCTTCCCCCCCATGAATGAACATCTCATGCTCCCACGGGTGGGCGTGCTTCGGGGTATGCCCTCCCGGGGCGATCTCAAAGACGCGCATACAAAAGTTGGGGGCGCCGTCCTGCTTGCCGATGACGACCCGGGCCGCGATTCCTTGGGCGGCGCCCTGGGAGAACTCGGTTACCGGGGCGGCGGTATAGGGCATGATCTTCATAATCTCCTCCTGGTCAGGCTCAAGGATGCTTTCCCCAGTCAGTCACGTTTCTCGGCTGGAGGGGACGAGGGCGAAACCGGCGGCGGCCCGCCCAGCAATTTAAAGGATTGCAAGAAGGCCTCGGTCTCAGGGCTGGTTTGCTGATTCTTGGGGGTCACCACCATGATTTGGTACATGCGGTTGCCGGCGATGAACAGCCGCCCCTTAAGCAGCCGCGCCTCCGGCCCCATTTCGCTGTTGGTTTCGATGACCAGTTCCCTGCCCGGATTGCCCATCAAAGTGATCTTCTCTTCCCGGATCAGCTTGCCTCCGACGTTGGCCACCGAGCCGTCGCGGCTGGCGTCCAGCATCTTCTCCAGTTTGTCCGGCTGGACCAGTCCCGGGGGATAATCCCAATAGCTCACAAAGTAACCGGTATCCCCCAGTTGGCCCGAGAAAATATGGAGTTCGATCTGGTCGCCCTGGGTCTCCAGCGGTTGCACCTTCTCCGCAAGCGTCACCGGCGTTATCACCGAAAAGCGGCCGGCCGCGGATATTAATTCCCGGGGCTGGGGAGCCTGGTTGCAGGCCGGCAGGCACAAGGCGAACAGCAGAGGGATTAAGATGATAATGCTCTTCCTCATCGGACGGCTCTCCCGCACTTCATTCTGGTTTTCGATGGGGTCTCCCCGGTTTCCAGCCTATTCGCAGGCCCGCATGAACTCTTCCCGAGAGATCACCCTGGCATAAAAGGAAGCCAGGGCTGCCATGAAGGCGCCGTGCACCTGGCGGGCCGGGATCAGCGTCTCGGCAAACTTGAGGTCCCGGGTGGCGCAGGCGTCTTGGATGACCACGCAGGAAAAACCGTGGTCCACTGCGGCCCGGGTGCTGGCATCGATGCACATGTGGCTCATGGCCCCGCAAATTACCAACTCCCCCACCCCGGTTGCGGCCAAGCGCTCCTTCAAGCCCGTGTCCCGGAAGCTGTTGGGGAAGTGTTTGCTGATGACCGTCTCCCCCGGCCGCGGGGCGATACAGGCATGGATTTGCACCCCCGGGGTGTCGGGCAGGAAGAAGGCCGCGCCTTCCCGGGTCGAAACGTGCTGGATATGGTAGGTGGGCCATTGCCGGCGGCGAAAGGCCGCCAGCAAGGCCTGGGCCTGGGAGGCCGCCTCCTCCATCCCCGTAAGCTCCATCCGGCCGCCGGGAAAGTAATCGTTCTGGATATCGACCAACAGCAAGGCTTTTTTCATTCCGACCTCTCAGAATCCCGGGGGCGCCGGCGTCCGCGCCCCTGCTTCAGCGGCGTTTCCCGGGGCTTCCTTATTTTTTCCGATGCAGGGGCTAGCGCCCGCAGGTCGGAGACAGGAGGCTGTAGCCGCGGCTGCCTTTCCACCAGGCTGATCAGGTAGCTCTGCCACTCCTGCCAGGAGGCCTTGGGGCTGAGTTCCAGCTTTTCCAGGGGGATCTCGGCCCGGGCGCTGGCCAGGTGGCCGCCGGCCTGGCCCAGCTGGCCGAAGGCCTTGACCGCCAGGCGGTTGGCGTTCTTGTGCAAGCCGTCATTGCGAAAGATCACCACCAGTTGCTTCTGATAGATGCCCGCCACGATGGTCCAGGCGATCTCTCCGGCCCGGAGGAAGAAGTCCGCCAGGATGACCAGGATGTCCGGGGCGGCGAGCACTCCCAGAAAGGCATAGATGCGGTTTTGCCGGAGGCAGAACCGGTTCAGGGCCAACTGCAGGAAGTGCAGCATGTCCAGGTTGAATTCCGAAGATTCGAGGCGCCGCACCACGGGTTGGCGGGTGAACCGGAAGAGGTAGTGAAAGGCCCGCATGTCAGCTTCCACCGCGGGGCGCTCAAAATTGGCGGTGTCGGTCTTGATGGCGTAATAAAGGGCGGTGGCCAGCTTCAGTGAAGGTGTGATGCGGGCCTCCCGTAAATACTCGGTCATGATGGTGGCGGTGGCCCCATACTCCGGACGGATGTCCACAAATTCCGCCTGGGTGCCGGGCAGGCGGGGGTGGTGGTCGATGATGGCGTCGAAGTGAAAGACGTCTAATTCCTCCCGGTGCCCGGGCTGGTTGTCCACCAGGGCCTTGCGCGGGAAATCCCCGGGAGCGATCTCCTTAAGGGGAGTCAGGGTAATTTCCAGAAGGTTCACCAGGCGCTGATTTTGGGGACGGGTGATGGGGCAGATGGTGGAGATGATGCAGGCCGAGAGGCGGTGCCACAGGAGGCGCTTCAAGGCCAGGGCGCTGGCGATGGAGTCCGGGTCCGGATTGATGAGGATCAGCAGGCGGTCGTCCCGGGAAAAGAGCTGATAGAGTCGCTGCACCGGTTTGCGCATGGGGGTGGCCGTTCCTGGCGGCCATTGTAACCCAGGTGAGCGTCCCCGGGCAAACTACTTTTGCGGTTTTTCTTTGCCATCAGGGTTAGGGTGCCATATATATATCGGATAAGTCTGGGCCGGGGATGCTGAGGAGTCTCTCACCCGCGCCAGATGGGAGGCTTCATGGACAAGACCCCCAGGGTAGTTGAGCAGGTCCTCCGGGGAGAGGTGCGGGCCGCGGCCCGGCTGATGCGGGAACTGGACGACGGGGAGCCTGCGTCCCGGGAGGTTCTTAAAGAGCTGTACCGACATGGCGGCCGGGCCCATATCCTAGGGATCACCGGGTTTCCGGGAGTGGGCAAGAGCACCCTCACCGACCGTATAATTCAAAGTCTGCGCCGGGAAGGCAAGACCGTGGGGGTAGTGGCGGTGGACCCCACCAGCCCCTTTTCCGGCGGGGCTATTTTGGGGGATCGCATCCGTATGCAGCGCCACGCCCTGGACGAAGGGGTCTTCATCCGCTCCCTGGCCACCCGGGGCCATTTCGGCGGCCTCACCGCCTCGGCCCGGGCGGTGATTACGGTGCTGGACGCCATGGGCAAGGACTACGTCTTGGTGGAGACCGTGGGGGTGGGCCAGGATGAGGTGGAGATCGCCGCCACCGCCTATACCACCATCGTGGTCACCGTGCCGGGTCTGGGGGACGATATTCAGGCGATCAAGGCCGGCATCCTGGAGGTGGCCGATATCCTGGTGGTGAACAAGGCGGACCGGGAAGGGGCCTCCCGCGTTTACCAGGATCTGCTGCGGATGCTGGAGTTGCATGATCCGGCGCGGGCCTCGGCCTGGCGTCCCCCGGTGCTCCTCACCCAGGCCAAGGACGATCAGGGCATCGGGGAACTGATGGACGCGGTGCAGCGCCACCGGGAGTTTTTGGAGGGGGACCCGGAGGCCTTCCAGGCGGCCCGGATCACCAGGGGGCGCCAGGAGTTTCTGGAACTTCTGAAGGAAGGGGTCTTCCGCCAGTTGCTGCGGCAGCTCACCGCTGACGGCCGCCTGGAAGGGCTCCTCCAGGAGATTTTGGCGCGGCGGGACGACCCTTACTCCGCCAGCGAAGCCTTGATCCAGGATATCTTGGGAACCGTTTGAGGGATGGCCCGGCGTGCTGGTGGGATGCCCGGATAGCATTTTATCTTAAGGATTATATCGACAGACAATTCATGACAAAATTTCAGGTATCGGGGGAGCAACAATAGAAATGGTTCAGGTAAGGAAGCTTTTTACGCCGGTGGAATCTCTTGATGCAGAGCAAACTCAGGCCCTCCTAAAAGAACGACAAGAGGGTAGCTACACGATTTTAGATGTGCGCCAACCGGGAGAATACGAAGAAGAGCATATACCGGGAGCCAAACTGATTCCCTTACCGCTATTGAACGACTCCCTGGACCAGTTAGACTCCAACAAGCCAATTATTGTCCATTGCGCCAGCGGCGGACGCAGCCGGGTAGCGGCTCAATTATTATCCGGGCAGGGATTTAGGGAAGTCTATAATCTCACAGGTGGCATCAAGGCCTGGAAGGGTGCCAAGGCCACTGGTCCGACAGAAGTAAATCTCGATCTGGTGCGGGGGGATGAAGGCCCTGGCGAGATCATCGCTCTGGCCTATGGCATGGAAAGAAGCCTGCAAATCTTCTATGTCACCATGGGAGAAAAAGCCCAGGATCAGAAACTGGTCGCGCTTTTTAAAAAACTGGCCGAAGTGGAGGAACATCATAAGAACTTACTATTTGAACTTCAAAAAAATGTCTATTCCGGAACCGTGGATCTCTCATCTTTTGAAGGGGGGATAGATTCCAGAATTTTAGAAGGGGGCTTTGAGATGAAGGATTTCATGGAGAAAAATGAGCCCTACGTACGGACAGTGGTGGGTGTTCTTGATGTCGCGATGATGCTGGAGACGCAGGCCTTAGATCTGTATCTTCGTTTTGCGGACAAACTTTCTCGGCAAGATGCCAAGCAGATTCTGTTCAAGATTGCCCGGGAAGAAAAGGCCCACCTGGCCTCTTTAGGCCTGCTACTGGATGAAAGAACCAGGGGCTTAAGATAGGATGGGCAGGCAAGGAAGAACGTAATTGTCCTGAATCAGACTTAATTTGACATTATCCCCCTGGGCTTGGTTTCTGTGTCCTCTTTCCGTTAACCTGCCGCCCGTCTCCACCAGCAAGCTAAGGTTACCGGAGAATTTGATTTTTAAAGTTTTTAGAAAGAGGGACGCGTTTCTGGCGCGTCCCTCGGGGATTCTCAGAAGACCTGCAAGCCTACATAGCCTTGGGTGGGGCCGGGGCTGTAGCCGGGGCTGGGGCCACCGGGGCCGCCGGGGCCGGCGCCTGCTCTTCCTCCGCCGGTTCGGCCTTCTCCTTCTTGGCCGCAGGCCGTTTCCTGGGGACCGGCCTGGAGTAGGTCACCGGGAAGGATTCGAGATAGCGGGAGGCCGCCCAGCCGATCCGGTCGGTTCTCAGGTCCCGCACCTGGGACCAGCCGCCGGCGTTCATGCCCAACATCTCCACACGCGAATTAAGGCTCAGGGTGGTGAGGATGGAGTTGCCGGTGCTGGGCCCGGCCCGGAGAGCGAGGCCGTCTACCGCCACGTAGAAATAAGGCGGCCCGGGGGTGGTGGCCATGGCGGCCGCGGGCACCCAGCCGCTGAGACCGGTTTTGACTACCCTGACTCGCCACCAGCCGCGGTAATCCTCGTCAATCCTATCCACCCGGTTACCCCGGTGCAGCAATTCCACGGAGCGGCAGTTGTAATCGGCGCAATCCCGCAAATAGACGCTGGTCCAGGCCACATAATAGCCGCTGGGCACCGGGCTGGGGGTGATCAGGTCGCCATAAATCCAGCCCACTGCGCCGCTGCGGTCCAATTGCACCCGGGCCCAGCCCTGGTTGTTCCGGTCCAGGACCAGGAGCCGGTCACCGCTGTAAACCTGAGACACGACGGGGCACTCGTCGCCGTAGCTGGGGCAGGAGCGCAGGTAGGTGATAGTGGGCACCACGTAATAATAGGTGGGGCTGACCGGATAGGCGGTGCCCGTGCCTGATGGCTGCCCACAGGCGCTCACCAGGGCGAGAATCAACCCTACCAGCAGCAGGCCGGCTCCGTGCCGTAGTTTCATGACTTTCCTCCCTTATTGCTCCTGTTGGAGAGCGATGATGCGCCAGTTTCCCTTCTCCTTGACAAATTGCACCTGATATTTCAGGGTGGCGCTGGTAAGTTCTCTGTTCTCGCGGTTCCGGACATCGACGTACCAGATAACCGAGGCCGTGGCGTGGTCGGGATCGGTGGCCTGGACTTTGTCCACCGTGAACACCAGGTTGGTGAAATCGTAACCCTGCCAGTATGTTAGGGTATCCTGGCGTTTCAGGTCGTAGGTGGGAAAGGTCTGAGAATAGACGCTCATGAAGCGGTCGATATTCTTTTGCAATTGGGCGTTGCGCAAGGTTGCCAGCACGGCTTCCAGTTGATCCTGCAGGCTGGCAGCGGGGGCGCCGGGCGTTGCCAGAGTCGGAGGCGGCGGAGATTCCGCCAACGGCGGCGCCGGGGTGCTCCCGATCCGGCTGAAGATCACGGTAAGCAGCAGGATGACGATGATCGCGGCCCCGGCCAGGGCGCCGATGACCCAGGGCGGCAGACTCTGGGGCGCCGGCGGGGGGGCGGGAGCAGGTGCCGGGCCGGGCGCCGGAGCCGGGCCGGGCGGAGAGGCCTCGGCGGCCGGCCTGGCAACCCCCCGGAGGTCTTCTGCTTTCAGGGGCGCGTCGCATTCGTGGCAGAACTGCTGGCCCGGCGAAACCCGCACCCCGCATTGGGGGCAGAAGATGTCCCCTTCCTCCGGATGCATCAAGAAACTGCCGCAGTTATTGCAATAACGCTGGCCTTCTTCAAACTCCGCCTGGCAATGGGGACATGGGGGCATGGTTCCCTCCGGCGCCGGATGCGATACCGGGAAAGGGTTGGCACAGGAATATGTAAGCCCAAAACCCCGAAAATGTCAAATAATTTTCAGGTTAAGGGATCGGGGATTAGTCAGGGTGGCTGAGTCCCCAGGGGCGGCGGCAAGCAACCCCAACACCCCTCAGGCTGCCGCCGGACCATCTGGCGGTGGTGCCGGCCGGGCAGGGGAGCGTTAGCCGGGGGAGGGATGATAAGGCCAAACCAGGGAAGGAGGCCGCCAGCTTCAAGCCCCAAGGCGGCCCGAAGGCTTTTGCATTGAGACCAGCGCCTCTTTGCATTATAATTCAGTGGAGGCATAAGCGAATTTTGAAGGGAAATTAGCAGTGGCTGCGGCCCTGTCCAAAATGAAAAATTGGTTCAATCGCAAGAGCCTGTCTTCCCGGCTGCCCTCCCTGGAGCCGCCTCCGGAGCTACTGGCGCGCTTCCTGGAGTACAAGAAGCTGCTGGCGGCCAACAGCGCCATTCTCGCCATCGTGGCAGACCTTAAGGATAGGGTGAACGGGGGGTCCCCCATCGACGTGCAATACGTGCGCCAGGCCTGCGGGCGCCTGGACCGGAAGGCGGAGACCCTGGTGGCGACCCTGCTGGCCATGTCCGGCGGCCGCTACACCGGCCTGGAAGCGGCCCGGCGCCAGGTGGCGCAGCGGCTGGCAGACGATCTGGCCGTCGGCATCCTTCTCACCCCGGGGCCCCTGGCCCTGCCCCTGATGGAGGTGCGGGAAGGGATGTTCTTCGGGGACAAGGCGGAAAAGCTGGGGGAGCTTACCCGCCAGGGGTTCAAGGTCCCCGCGGGTTTCGGGGTGAGCGCCTATGCCCAGAAGCTTTTCTTTGAAGCCGCGGATCTGGAAACCTACATCCGCCGGGCTATCTCCCAATCCCACATTCGGGACCTGGAGAGCCTGCGGGAGGCCGGGGAGGATATCCGGGCCCGGATCAGGGCCCAGGAGCTGCCCGAAGAGCTGGCACAAGCCATATCCAGCCTACTGGCCGGGCTGCCCTCGGACCGGGTGGCGGTGCGCAGTTCCCCGCTTGAGGAAGACGGCCAATTCAGTTTCGCGGGCCAGTTCGATACCATCCTCAATGTCACCGCGGCTCAGGTGCTGGAGCGTTATAAGGAGGTCATCGCCTCCCAGTTCACCCCCCGGTCCCTATACCACTGCCATACCAGCGGCTTTTCCTGCCAGGAACTGGCCATGGGGGTGGTGGTCATGGAAATGGTGGCGGCCGCGGCAGCCGGCGTTCTCTATACCGACGACCCCCGGGCCGGCGGCGCAGCAGTCATCCACGCGGTCTGCGGCCTGGGGTCCCTGGCGGTAGAGGGAGTAGTGGCGCCGGACATCTACACGGTGGCGGAAGACCGGCTGGTGGCTATCCATGTAGGGGAAAAGACCCGGATGCACGTGCCTGCCCCCCAGGGGGGCCTCCTGGACCTGGAGGTCCCGGCGGAGCGCCTGGGGCCATGCCTGGCGGAGGATCAGGTCCTGGCCTTGACTGCCCTGGGCTGCGAGGTGCGCCAACATTTTCACCTGCCCCAGGATATCGAGTGGGCCCTGGGGGCGGACGAAAATTTCTACTTGCTCCAGGCCCGGCCATTGAGGGAGGTTTGTCACCTGCGCACCGGCTCCGAGGTGGTGCCCCAGAGCCGGGCCTTCCAGGTGCTGGAGCGGTCCTTGAGGCTTATCACGCCTCTGAACCTCCTGGATCCCCGGAGCGAAGATTTCCGTCCCGAAGCCTGCCGCACCTACCACGACATCACCCGCTTTGCCCACGCCAAGGCCGTGGAGGAGATGTTCCAGATGGCTGCCGACCAACTGGCGGGGGATGGCGGCCGCCAGCTGGTGAGCCACCTGCCTCTGGACCTGCACCTCATCGACCTGGGGGGCGGCCTGAGCCCCGCCGCCGGTCTGTTGCAGGTGCGGCCCGAACACCTGCGCTCCCGGCCCCTGCTGGCTTACTGGAAAGGGGTCAGCGAGGCGGGCCGGCAGGGCCCCGAACCCGCGGACCTGGCCGGCTTCCTCTCCGGGAGGACGGGCGCCGCCACCGGCACCGACATCCAGGAAAACTCCGGTGAAAAGAATTTTGCCATTATCACCGATGATTACCTGATCTTGTCTAACCGCCTGGGATTCGACTTCGCCGCCCTCGAATCCTTCCTGGGGACCGCGGCGAACAGCTTTATCAGCCTCACCTTTTACGGAGGCGGGGCGGACCTAACCCGGCGCCAGCGGGTAGTGTGCTTCCTGGCCCGGGTCCTTAAACACCTGCATTTCCGGGTGGAACTTAAGGAAGATGCCATCACCGCCCGGGCCGACGCCATGGAGCCGGCGGCATTGGAGGGCAAGCTGGAGATTCTGGGCCGCCTGCTGATGGTCAGCAAAGTGGTGGACCTGGAGGTGTTGGACGATGAGGCGGCGGACCGCTACTGCCAGGAGTTCATCACCGGGGGCCACACTGCGGCGGGCTGAAAAGCCCCTAAGCACTTCCTGAAAAAGAGCGCCAGCAAAAACGGCCGCCTGCTGCGGCAGGCGAGAGGCGGTCGGCCAACTGAGGAGGCTCACCGGAGATGGGACGTATTCTGGCCGTCGATGACGAACTGGACATGCTGACCTTGTTGAAGATGATCGTCGAGGGCTATTCCGGCCATCAGGTAGTGGCCACCGACAACCCCCTCGAGGCCGCCGGCCTCCTGGAAAAGGAGACCTTCGATCTGGTGCTCACGGACCTGAAGATGCCCGGCATGGATGGTCTGGAACTCCTGGCCCGGGCCAGACGGCGGGATGAAGACGCCCTGGTGGTGGTCATCACCGCCTACGGTTCTTTGGAGTTGGCCGAGGAGGCCATGGCCAAAGGCGCCTTCGACTATATCACCAAGCCCTTCCGCAAGGAGCAGATCCTGCTGGCCATCGACAAGGCCATGCGCTGGCGGGAGATGCAGCGTCAGAACCGGGAGCTGAAGCGGCATCTGGAAGGGGCCAAACAGGGCACCGGTGGACTCTCGGCTTGATTAGGCAGCAAAGGAGGAAAGATATGGTATGGTTCATAGTCGTGGTGGTTGCTGTGGGTGCGCTCATCTATTTTAGCGGCGGCTGCTGAGGCCAGTGATAACCGCGGCTTAGTTTAAGCCGCCCGGAAAAGCGAAGGCGGACCAACAGGTCCGCCTTCCCGTGTCATAAACCGAAAAGCAGGGCTTGCCTTACCCCTTGGTCTGGGCCTCCGCCGCCGCGGAGGCCGGCACCACCAGCACCGGCACCTTAAGGTCCCGGTGGGCCACCTCCCGGATCACCCTTTCAGTGACTGAGCCGATGAGGTGCCGGCTGACGAAGCTGTGGCCGTGGCTGCCCAGGACCAGGAACTTTACCGGGCCAGCCCCCCCCAGGAAGGAGAGGATAGCCTCGGAGACGTCCTCCCCGCCCTCCAGCAGGTGGGGAAGCACCTCCACCCCGGCCTTTTGCCCCCGCTGGCCGGCCTCCTCCAGAATTTTCTGTCCGTAGGCTTGCTGCTCCTCTTCCAGATGGCGGTCGATGAAGGCGAAATAGCCGGCCTTGCGGCGCTGCATGACCGTCAGGGCGTGCACCGGCCGGTTCAGGAGGTGCGCCAGATAGAGGGCCGTTTCCATGGCCTCCCAACCTGGAGCGGAGCCGTCCACCGCCACGACAATGGGCTTGCCGCTTGCTACGGCCATCAATGCCCTCCTTTCTTGAAGATCATGCCTACCAGCAGACCGGCGGCTAAGGCGATGAACACCGCCATGAGGCCGAAGAGGGTCGGGTGGTTCTGGGAGACAGAGGTCAGCCAGTTCTCTATTCCCACCTTTTTGATCTCGATGACGTCCCTGCCGTAACCCACCTGTTGCCCGTTCAGAAAGGCGAAGGATTCCACCACGTAGCGGCCCTCGGTGGCTGCGGAGGGAAAGCGGAAATAGTGTTTGAAGAGCCGGCCGTCGGTAACTTCCAGGCCTTGGGGACCGGCGACGATGCTATAAAGGTTGGCCTTTTCCTTGATCTTTACCAGCCCTCTGAAGATCAGGTCCGCATCAGCAGGCGCGGCCTCGCCCCGGATGAGGTGCAGCTTCATATCTTTCCGCACCGCCACGTACCCCAGCCCCAGTTCCTGGGCGGTTTCCGGGGAGACGATCTGGTCCACCGGCTTGGTGCTGTGGATCTTGTAAATGAAGGGGGCGTGGCTGACTTCATACTGCTTCACCGTCATCCAGAAAGGCCCCACCCGGCCCTTGACCGAGAGTTTGACCTTTTCGCTCTTTTCGGTGGTGAGCCGAATGATGAGGTCGCAGTCTTTGACGGGGCTGACTCCGAAAAAGTAGATATCATCCCCGCTGTAGGAGAGGCCGATTTTGATGAAATTTTTAGAGGCCGCGGTGACCACCGCCTGCTGGTCCCCGGGGGTGGCGGCCAGGGCCGCCCCCGCGTTGCCGCCGGCCAGAAAGAGAACCATTAAGAAGAGCAGGAGCCGTTTCATCTTAGTGCCCCCCTCCCCCCGAGGCCAGGCTCACCAGGTCGCTGGGAGTGAGGACCAGGTCCAGGAACATTTTTACGGCCAGGACCAGGACGATGATGGCCAGCAAGATGCGGATCTGCTCCCCTTTGAGGCGTTTGCCGGCGATGGCCCCGAACTGGGCGCCGATGGTGGAGCCGCCCAGGAGGATCAGGGCCAGCAGCAGATCCACGGTCCTGTTGAACATGGCCTGCTGCAAGGTGACGTTGGCGGAGGTGATGACGATCTGGAACAGGTCGGTGCCGATGGCGGCGATGGTGGGCATGCCGATGATATAGATCATGGCCGGCACCATGATGAAACCGCCCCCCACCCCCAGCAAGGCCGCCATGATCCCCACGGTGGCGCCGATGCTGAAGGGGAAGATGGCGGAGGTTTGCAAACCGGAACGTTCGAAGTGCATCTTCAGGGGCAGTTTATCCAGGAAGCCGCCCGGCTTGGCGACCGCCATCCCCTCGGCGCCCGCCGCCGCGGCGCCGCGGCTGCGCCTGATGGTGCGCCAGGACTCGATGAACATGGCGCCGCCCACCAGCCCCAGCATGAGCACATACACCACCTTCATGACGAATTCGAAGTTGCCGATGGCCCGCAGCACCTTGACCACCTGCACCCCCACGGTGCCGCCAATGATGCCCCCGACCATGATGATCAGGCCCATCTTGAAGTCCACGTTGCCCAGTCGCCAGTGGGCGAAGGCTCCGGAACTGGCGCCGGCCACGATCTGGTTGGAGTCGGAGGCCGCGGCCACCGCCGGGGGAATGCCGATCATCATCAGCAGCGGGGTCAGCAGGAAACCGCCCCCCACCCCGAAGAGCCCGGAGAGAAAACCCACCAGGCCGCCGGCCCCCAGGATCAGGAAAAAATTGATGCTTATACCTGCTATGGGAAGATAGATATCCATGCCGCCCACTCCCTCCCGGTGAAAGATGGAAGCAGTATGTTAAATTTATCACAAGCTGTCAAGAATATCTTTTAGCCAAGGAGCGAAAACGAATTGGGGGAGGGGGAAAGGGGAAAAGGGGGAAAGGGGAAAAGGGGGAAAGGGGAAAAGGGGAAAAGGGGAAAAGGGAGAAGCCCTTAATGCCTTATGGGGAAAAATAGGTGGCGGGCGCTGCCCACCATTTCCGTAGGGGCGGGGTTTCCCCGCCCAGGGCAAACCCACAGGCCAGAGGCCTGTGCCACCGGTCGCTGCCCCTAGAAGCACAGGCTTCCAGCCTGTGATCGGGCCGGAACCGCGGTTCCCGGCTTTTCTTTTGATTAAGGATGGGAGGAGGGGGTTTTGGGGGAGGCGGCAAGGGCCGGCGGCCTCGATCGTGCTTGGCGGCGGGTAGCACTTAGCCCTGAGTGAACTAAATAATAGGGGCGACCCAGCGGGTCGCCCCTACGGGGAGCAGATGATTCGCACAAGCAAGATGCCCCAGGTTAGCAATGATTTGCTAGATTGTGTCTAAGCGCCCGCAACCCTGTTAGCCATTTTTTCCTTTTTCCCTTTTACCCTTTCCCCCTTCACCCTTTTCCCCCGGCATTTCATTTCGGCAGCAGCACCAGATCGACCAGGTTTCCGGGGTTATCGGCCAGGACGATTTCCAGCCCTTCCTTCGCCTCATCCAGGCCGGCAAGGTCCGCTTCATTCTCCCTGGGGAAGACCACCACCTTGACCCCGGCCTGGCTTGCCGCCAGGATCTTTTCCCGGATGCCGGTCACCGGCAGGATGCGGCCGGAGAGGGTCAGTTCGCCGCTCAAGGCCACGTCGCGGCGGGCCGCCCGGCCGCTTAAGAGCGACAGCAGGGCGAAGGCGATGGCCAGCCCGGCCGAGGGGCCTCCCTTGGGGTTGGCGCCGGAGGGCAGGTGGATGTGGATATGGATATCAATGTCGCTGAAAAAATCGGGGTTCAGGCCGAACTGCCCGGCGTGGCTGCGAAGGAAGCTGAGGGCGGTTTGGGCCGAATCCTTAAGGACGCTTCCCAGGGAGCCGGTTAAAATCAGTTGCTTATTGCCGCTCATGCGGGAGGCTTCCACGAAGACGAGCTCCCCGCCCAATTCGGTCCATACCAGCCCGGTGGCCATCCCGACCTGGTTGCCCGCCTCGGCCACTTCCTGGACGAATTTCCGGGGCCCCAGAAATTCTGCCACCTTAGTCTGGTCCACCGTGAGGGCGCAGGATTTCCCCTTGTCCGCCAGGCAGATGCGGGACAGCTTGCGGCAGATCGCGGTGATCTCCCGCTCCAGGTTCCTGAGGCCCGCCTCCCGGGTATAATCCCGGATGATCCTTAAGATGCCGTCGTCGCTGAACTGAAGGCCCAGTTGGTGCAGGGCGTGTTCCCGCAACTGCCCGGGGATCAGGTATTTCCGGGCGATGTTCAGCTTTTCGTCCTCGGTGTAGCCGGGGAAATGGATGACTTCCAGGGAGTCCAGCAGGGGCGCCGGCAGCTTCTCAACCACATTGGCGGTGGCGATGAACATGGCCCCGGAAAGGTCGAAGGGTACCTCCAGGTAATGGTCCAGGAAGTGGGCGTTTTGCTCTGAGTCCAGGATTTCCATGAGGACTCGGGCCGGGTCGCCCTGGAAATCCGGGCCGATCTTATCGATTTCATCCAGCATGAAGACGGGGTTGCCGACCTCCAGGCGCTTCAATTCATCGATGATGCGCCCGGGCCGGGCCCCGGCGTGGGTCCGCCGCTGGCCCCGGAGCTCCGCTTCGTCCCGCAGCCCCGCCAGGGACAGGCGCACGAACTTGCGATCCAGGGCCTCGGCGATGGCGAGGCCGGCGGAGGTCCTGCCGCTGCCCGGGGGGCCGGCGAAGCAGAGGGTGGGCCCCCGTCTCATCTGCAGATGCCGTTTTTTATCGACAATTTCCCGCACTGTGGCCCGCAGCTCTTCCAGCCTGATGGGCTTGGAGAGATAATGGGCCGCCCCCCTCTTCAGGGCGTCCACCGCGGTGCCCACCGTGGGGTAGCCGGTGACCATGATGATCTCGGTTTGCGGCGACACCTGCTTCACCGATTCCAGGAGCTGGAGGCCGTCCATCTTCTCCATCTTCAGGTCGGTGAGGATGATGTCGAACTCCTGGGCCTTCACCTTTTCCAGGGCTTCCAGGCCGTTGGCCGCGGTGGCCACCTGGTGCCCTTCCTTCCGCAGGATGTACCCGAGATTGGTGCGGGCGATCTCCTCGTCGTCCACCACCAGCACCTGGGAGGCCTGGAGGCTGCAGAGGGTGCGCATCGCCAGGTATTCCAGGAGGCGCTCCTTGACCTGCTGCAGATCATAGAGTTGGGACTCCAGGATGCGTTCGGCCCGTTTCAGGTCCAGATTGTCTTCGGTGACCCGGTTCCAGGGCAGGGAGATCAGAAAATCGAGGTAATTGAGGCCGATGCTATATTCCGCCACTGAGGGCTCGGTCTTCTCCAGTCGTTCCAGCTCCTTGAGCGTCGCTCTCGACGCAGCCTCCGGCAACTGGGCCTTCTCCACCGCGGCCCTCAGCTCCAGCAATTCCCGGGCTGGCTTGGGGGGGCGCTCCTCTTCACTCTTCCGAAAAAAGGGCATGTCTGGGGGCCTTCCAGAGAGTATTGATCTTAGGGGACCAGTATAAAGGAAAACCGGGCCTGGGGCAAACTCCTACGGAGAAGGCAAAAGTAAAAAGGAAAAAGTAAAAAAATCCTTTGCCTTTTTACTTTGGTTTCACCTTTTGCCTTTTTACTTTTTACTTTGTCTTAATTAGCGGCCTCCTCCGGACGCAGGAACGAGAGGCTGTAGTCTTCCTTCTGGAAGGCCTGGAGGCAGCGTTCCAGGACGGTATCGGAGGACAGGGCCAGATCGAGCTGGCGGCAGAAGGCTATGAGCAGGCCGGCCAGCTCCAGGGTTTCTTCGGTTTCCAGGAGGGAATACTTCACCAGGCGGCCCTGCACCAGGTCGCCCTTGGCCTGGGCCTTAAAGCCCAGGTCGTCCAGGATCCTTTTCAGGAGCCGCGCCCGGCGCTCCCGGCGGTCCACCGCGGCGGCCCCGCCCTTGAACTGGAAGCTGATGTAGTTGTCGTTGCGCTCTTCGGAAATGTAGGCGTCCACCATGCCGAAGTGGTAGCCCAGGCGGGAGTTGAAGTTGAGGTAGGAGTCGGTGATGATGGCGAAGCTCTTGCCCCCCAGGCCCCGCTCCCCTTTGTTCATATCGTACATAGTATTGGCGAACACCGAAATGAAGCCCTTCATGTCCTGGGCGACCTGTCCGGACCAGCTCACATTGGGGTGGTGGAAGCCCCTGAGCAGGGCCCGGAAGGGCCGGGAAACGATGTCGTCTTCGCGCACCTGCGCCTGGCCGCTGACCTTCAGGCCGCCGCCCAGGTCCAGGATGAACAGGTTGAGGGGCAGGTCGCTGACCAGGCGGCTGACGCGGCTTGAATCCAATACCCGCTCCACGTCCGGGTTGAACATGGCGTCCATGGCCTTTTCATGGCAGAAGCGGGTGAGGTCGTGCAGGGTCCGGCAATTGCCCGCCAGGAAATCCGGGCTCTCCGGCTCGAGGAGGTTGAGGGGGTTGGTCATCTTTAGGATGCGCCCCAGTTTCTGGAAGACCGGGGAGGTGCGAAGGTCTTCGGGGGTTTCCGGCTGCCGCCCCAGCAATTCGGTGACGATGCCGGGATAGACCCGGGCCGCATCCGCGTCCACGGTGACGATCTGGCCGGGGCGCAGCACCCGGGTGGCGCTGCCCACGTCCACCAGGGTGGGAATGCGGAATTCTCTGGCCACGATAGTCATATGGTCCGTGGGGCTGCCCACTTCGGTGATGATGGCGGCGATGCGGTCCATGGCCAGGACCAGGCGGGCCGAAGGCTGGCGGGCCACCACCACCGCACCCGGGGGGATGTCGGCCACCTCTCCGTCGTGCAGGAAGAGGTGGACCCGGCCGGCCGCGGCGCCGCCCACCGCCCGGACCCCGAAGCTGAGGAGCGGCGGGATCGCCGGTTCCGCCGGACGCTCCCGGAGGGCGGCGGCGAAGCGAGGGGTGCTCACCCTGAGGGGCCGGGACTGGAGGATCACCAGGTTGCCGGCCTCGCCCAAGGCCCATTCAATGTCCTGGGGGCCGCCGAAATGGTTCTCCAGGATGAGGGCGCTCTCTGCCAGGGTCCGGGCCTGAAGATCGGTGAGGGAAGGGGAGCTGCCCTGTTTCGGAGGCAGGGCCTCGGCCGCCACCCCGCCTTCAGGTAGGCAAACCAGGGCCGCGGGCTTCTCCGTGACCCGCCGCTCTTTGATGGGGTGGCCCTCCTTGCGGGACACCACGTAAAGATCCGGAGAGATGGCCCCGTCCACCGCGTACGGGCCCAGGCCCCAGACCGAGGTGATCAAGACGCGGTCCGCCTCCGGGGCCTGGGGGTCCTGGGAGAACATCACCCCGCTGGCCCGGGCCGGCACCATGGCCAGGACGCCCACCGCCATGGGAAGTTCCGAGGCGGAGAAGTGCTGGTATTTCCAATAAAAGATGGCCCGGGAGGTGAACTTGCTGGCGATGATCCGTTTGTAGTGTTCTGGCAGCCCGGCGGCTGCCACGTTGAGCAGGGTGGCGAACTGGCCGGCAAAGGAGAATTCGCTGTCCTCCCCCACGGCGCTGGAGCGCACCGCCAGCCAGGGGGACGGCAGGCCTTGGACCGCTTGCGCCAGGGCCTCCTCCAGGTCCGGGGGCAGCGGCGCCCGGAGTATCTGCTCCTGGATCTGCAGGCTGATCGCCTCCAGGCTTTCCAGGTCGTGGACGGAAGCCTGGGACAGCATGGACTCCAATTCGCCGGAGAGCTGGGCCTCCTCCAGGAAGCGCTTGTAGGCCATGGCGGTGATGGCGAATCCCTGGGGCACCGGCAGGCCGATGCGGTTGCCGATCTCCCCGAGGTTGGCCATCTTGCTGCCCACCGCGGGCGCCAGTTCCCGGTTCAGGGCCGATAAAGGCAGGATATAAGGGGTTTCCGGGATGCTGGGGAGCGCCGCCAGCTCAGCGCGGATTTTCTCCGCCAGCCGCTCATAAGCAGAGGCCAATTCCGGATGGCGGTCTCCCTCGATCATTAGATCGAGCTCGGTCACCACCTCCCGGACGTTGTCCAGGAGGCGCTGCGTCTGGGTCTCCAGGTAGCCGGTGTCGAAGAGGAATTCCCCGGAGAGCTTTTCCTCCATATCGGCCATGATTTCCAGGGCCTGGTTGTTTCCCGTCAACAGGCGGCGGAAATGGCCGAACTGCTCCCGCAGGCGGGACATTCCGTCCACCTCTTCTTTTAAAAATCGCCGCAGGAACTTGAACACCACGCACCCTCAGTTGCTACACTTTTTCAGGCTTACTGCTCGGTGCCCGCCGACCGCTGGTTCTTCAACGCCTGCAGTTCCTCTTGCATCCGCCTCCACTCCAGGGCCCGCCGGATGGTGATGAGGATGGTCTCCTTGCGGAAGGGTTTGGTGATGAAATCGTAGGCCCCTTTCTGGACGGCCTCCTCCGCGGTCTCTATGGTGCCGTAGGCGGTGATGATGATGATGGGGAGGGTCTGGTCAATTTTCCTGATGATCTCGATGAGGTCCATACCGTCCACCAGGGGCATTTTCAGGTCGGAGATTACCACGTGGTAGCGGTCCCCTTGGAGAATTTTGCTCACCTCCAGGGGGTTGTTGGTGGTGGTCACCTCGTACCCGGTCTTATCCATCAGGATGGTCTTCAATAACCTGAGCATATTGGGTTCGTCGTCCACCACTAATATCCGTTCCGGCATATATCCTCCTGGGGGTTGTGGCCTTAACTGAGATTATTGGGCGCTGCCGCTGCTCCCTTCCCGTTGCTGCTGCCGCGGTCCCCCCCGGCTTCCTGCTCCGCGGCGATGGGCAGGTAAACGGTGAAGGTGGTCCCGTGTTTTTCAGGATATTCATCTGCCGGGAAGGAGGTAAAGATGATGTTGCCTCCGAATTTGGTGATGATGCCGTGGCTCAGGGACAGGCCCAGGCCGGTGCCTTCGCCGGTCCCTTTGGTGGTGAAGAAGGGGTCAAAGATCTTGGGCTGGGCCTCCCGGGGGATGCCGTTGCCGGTGTCGCTGAATTCAATAGCCACCCTCTGGCCGTCCGGGGCCGGCTTGGTCTCCACCTTCAGCACCCCCCCGCCCTTCATGGCGTCCCGGGCGTTGTTGATCAGGTTGATGAAAACCTGTTGCAGCTCCTGGGGGTCGCCCTTGGCCAGGGGCAGTTCAGGGGTGAAGTTGGATTCCAGGCGAATCTTTTTGGTCAACAGGGTGTTTTTCACCACCGCCAGGGTCTTTTCCAGGATCTGGTTGAGGTCCGCCACGTTCTCGGTGCGCTCCGGGGCCCGGGCGAAGGTGAGGAGATTCTCCACGATCTTCTTGCAGCGCAGGCCCTCCTCCTCGATGACCTGCAGGGTTTCGTGGATGTCGGGCAGCTCCCCGGTCTGCTCCAGCAGGTGCTCGGTAAACCCGAGGATCACGGTCATGGGATTGTTGATTTCATGGGCCACCCCGGCGGCCAGGGTGCCAATGGAGGCCAGCTTCTCCATGTTGATCAAGCGGTCTTCCATCGATTTGCGGTTGGTGATGTTTCGGGAAATGATCTCGAAGGCGAAGATCTGCCCCGCCTCGTCCCTGATCCCCACGACGTTGGTGGAGAACCAGAACTCCCGTGGGCCGATGGCCACCTGGTGGCGGAGGCTGGTGCTCAGGCCGGTCGGTTTCGTTTTCCGCAGCCATTCCATATGGAAGTCTGCCGCTTTTTGGGAAAAAACCTCGTAGAGGCTGTGGCCCAGGAAGTCTTCGGCGCGGCCCGCCGCCGCATCCGGGGCCGGTCCTCCGGGGGCGTCGGCCAGGGCGGTGGCGAAGAGGTTGGCGGCGTAACGGTTGATGGAGAGGATCCGGCCCTGTTCATCCACGGTGTAAATGAGGTCGGCGGCATTCTCCACCAGGCCCTGGTAGCGGGCCTCGGACTTCTGCAATTTCTCTTTCTGGCGGCTGACCTCCTGCTCCAGGTTATCGGAAAATTGCCGCTCATAGCGGAAGTTCAGCAGGGCGATGGTGCTGGAGATGACCAACAGGCCGATAAGCACCTGCATGAGGAACTGGCGCAGATAGAGAGAATGGACCGCGCCCTCCACTTCGCTGGCCGGGGCCACCACCGCCACCGACCAGATGGGCGCCGGGTTGGCGGTGGGCCCCGAGGCCGGGTCTGCCAGTCTCACCGGCGCATAGGCGATGAGCTTCCGGATCTCGCCGGTGAGACCGCGATGCCAGCCGGAGATGTAAGTCCCCCAGCCCTCCTTCCCTTGCAGCATCTTGTCCTTCTGGATCCGGTTGATGGCGTCAAAGGAGATGGCCGGCGCCCGTTGCTTGCGGACGGTGAAGGCGTTCTTGCCGACGAAGTCGCGTTCCGGATGGCTTAAAAAAGTCCCCTGGCTGTCCATGACCCAGGCATAGCCGGTCTTGCCGCTCCTGATCTGCCGGGTAAACTTGTCGGCCAGGCGCTGGGCATCGAGATAAAAGACCAGGACCCCGGCGAAGACCCCGGAGGGCTGGGGATGGTTGTCGTCCACCGAAACCTCATAGGTGGGCACGGCCATTACCGAGATGAGGCGCCCCACATAATCGGGGACCTGGGTGGACACCGGGCTTACGTAGACCCGGTCCCGGTTTTCCGGGTTGGCGGCCCATTCCAGGTAAGGGGCGTCCTTAAAAGAGCCGCTGGCGATCCGATCTAGACCCCGGCCTGCCACCAGGTAGGCCCGGCGGTCCTTGGCGTCGATGCGGATAATCTCCACCACCCCTTCCTCCCGGACGCTGTCCAGGGTGGCCCGCATGCGGTTGGCCCAGGTGAGGGGTTCCAGATACTGAATGGCAGGGGAGTAGTTAAGGGTGTTCAGCTCCCGTTTCAGGAAGTTGATGTCCTGTTCCAGGAGGCTGGCGGTGTGCCGGGCCAGCACCAGTTGCTGCTGGTTGAAGTCCTCCTTGACGATATCCAGCATCTGTCTGGCGCTCATGATCCCCAGATAGATGCTGATCCCCAGGAGGGCGACGTTCAGCGCCAGCAGCAGGGCCAGGGCGTGCCGGGTGATGAGGAAGGGGAAGCGCCGCATGTGGCCGTCATCCTCAGGTGTCAGGCGGCAGCCGGACCAGGTGGGCCAGCGCCGGGACAAATTGCCATTTATGCTTAAATTTTAGCTTAATCCGGGATATCCGGCAAGCAAACCTGGTCGAGATTCCCGGTAGTCAGGAGGCGGGGTGGGCGCCGGGTTCACCTGCGAACCGGTAATTTCCTGCCAGGAAAGCCTCTACGTACCAGTCAACCTGCTCGCCAGCCGTCATGATCATGTCCCGCTGACGGGCGCAGCCCATGAGCCGGCCCACCAGGTCGAGTTTCTCTTCCATGAGGGGACGGGGATACTTCCATAGCTTGGCGACCACCAGGTCTCCGGTGACTTCCACCTGAAAATCGAGCCGGGCCATAACCGCGCCCAGAAATTGGGCCCGCCGCCCTCGCCGGGCCTGGTCCGCGGCGCCCCCCTGGAACCGGAAACTGATGTAGTTGTCGTTGCGCACCTCGCTGATAAAGGCGTTCAGGGTGGCAAAGTGATAGCCCAGGCGGGAGTTGTAATTGAGATAGTTCCGGGAAACTATGGCCAGGGTCCGGGCCCAGAAGTCCGGCATGGGGCCGGCCAGGGAACGGGAGACTACGGAATAGAGTCCCTTCACATCGATGGGGATGGGTCCGGCCCAGGAAATTCCGGGATAGCTCATTCCCCGCCACAGGGCCTTCATGGGGATGGAGGTGATGGCGTCGGGAGTAACGAACCTGACCCGCCGGTCCGCGTCAATGCCGCCCCCCAGATCGATCAAATGAAGATTCAAGGGGATGGTGGTCTTGAGTTGGACCATGTGCACCTGGTCCCGGCCGACGCGTTCCCCCAGATCGAACATCTCGGTTATGGCCATCTGATGGGCGAAGCGGGCGATATCGTGGAGGGTCTTACAGGATGCCGGCGTAAAGTTGCTCAACGTCGGGTCGGTCAAATTAAGCGGGGTTATCCATCGCAAGACCCGGCGCAAGGTGGCGTAGATCGGGGTTTCAGCCAAAAGGGAAGTCTTTTCTCTTTTGGCGGTCAGCAGCGCTTCCACGCGCCCCTGGTAAACCCGCAGGTGATCGGCGTCCACGGTGACTTCCTGCCCGTTTTGCAGGACCTGGGTGGCCTTTTCGGTATCCACCAGGGATGGGACCTTGAATTCCCGGGCCAGGATGGCCAGATGCGCAGTGGCGCTGCCGATGTCCACGACCAAGGCGGACGCCTTATGGAGCACGACGCCGTAGTTGGAGGAAGTGTGGCGGGCCACCAGCACCGCCCCCGGGGGAAAGCTGGCCAGGTCTTCGTCCTGGCGGATGATGAAAACCGGGCCTGCGGCCACGCCGAAGCAGGCGGCGCTGCCGTGGTCGATCAAGACGGGGTGGCGGTCCTCTATTGCAGGCGGCAGCTCGGATTCGCTTTCAGGCTGCAGCAACGTTAAGGGGCGGGATTGCAGGAGCAGCAACCGTCCCTCCCTATCCACGGCAAATTCAATATCCTGGGGGCGTCCGAAATATTCTTCCAGTTGCGCCCCGTAGCTTCCCACCTGCAGCAGTTCCTCCGTGGTCAGGGCCGGTTGGCGTTGGTCCGCTGCCGGTACCGCTTCCGAGGTAAGCCCCCCTTTATCGGGGGTGGCGATCAGACGGACGGGTTTGTTGCCGGGGCGCCGCTCTAAAACCTTAATTTGCGGTTTCTTGGCGAGGATAAAGTGGTCCGGGGTCAAGGCGCCTTCAACCACAGAAGGCCCCAAACCCCAGGCTGCGTCCAGGACCATGGCGTCTGCGCGGCCACCCAGGGGGTCGACCGTGAACAGGACGCCGCTGGCCCGGGCCGGCACCATTGCCAGACAACCCACACTCATGGCCAACTCCTGGCGGAGCAACCCTTTCTCGTGCAGATACACCAGTGCCGAAGGCGAGAATTGACTGGCCAGGACCTTAAGATAATTGGGGAAGAAATCGGGGGCGGGCACATTCAAGACCGTCAGGAACTGCCCGGCAAAGGAAAGCTCCTGGTCTTCATATAAACCGCTGCTGCGCAAGGCCAGTTGGGGTTCGTAACCCAGCCTCCCCGCCAACTGGAGGTACTGTTCATGGACTGCCCCGGAGAGCTGCGAAGGGATTTCCGCCGCCAGCACCAAGACCCGCAGCCGTCGGCTCTGGCCTAACAAATGGGCGACATCATCTACATCCACTTTTTCGAGAATCTGGCCCACCCGTTCGGCCAGTCCATTTTCAGCCAGAACCAGATGGTAAGCCTCGATGGTTAGCACAAACCCGTCCGGCGTCGGCAGGTGCAAGCGATTTTTGATCTCACCCAGGTTGGCGTTTTTCCCGCCCACGGCCATCAGCAGCCTCCGGTCAACCTGGCTCAAGGGGAGCACGAGCGGTATTTTCTCACCGGAGGCTGTTCCAGCCTGAATTTCTTCCTCTATCCTGATTTTTATATTTGCAAAAACGGGGACCAATTCAGCATAACGATTGTCCCCCAGTGCATTTAATTGTTCGATGAGAGTCTGACAGGCCTGGAAAATCATCTCCGTTCGAGACCGGATGTATTCCATATCGAAAACGAAGTCGCCTGCCAATTTGGCATCCATCCGCGACATAATCCGGAGGGCGGCGTTGTTGGCGTCCAGCAGGTCCTTGAAGGACTCGTGCTTCTGTTTTAAATAATTTTCCCACCCCTCGGGTGGGACCGATTTTTTCCTTTTTAAAAAATCGAATATTTTCAAAATATTACCCAATAAGAAGCTGGCTGCTGGACGGATCAGGCCGAACGTTGGGCCTGACGCCATCGCAAAGCCTTCTCCACCGTCGTCAAGATCTGTTCTTTACGGAAGGGCTTGGTAACGTAGTCAAAGGCGTTATAACGCATGGCTTCCACTGCCGACTCCACTGTTCCAAAGGCGGTGATGATAATTAACGCCAGGTTCGGGTCGAGTTCTTTGACCATCTTTAATAATTCGATGCCTCCGATCTCCGGCATTCTCAAATCACTGATCAAGAGATCGGCATGATTTTCCCGGCACCATTCCAGGGCCTGGTTGGGGTCACTGGTGGTAAGCACCTGGTAATCCGTTTTTTCCGTAAGGATGATTTTTAGCAACATCAGCATATCCGGTTCGTCATCCACGATTACGATAGTCCCCGGCATTTTGACGCTCCTTTCAGCAGGTGTCCTGAATTCGTGTGAAAAATGGTCTCAAAGGCATTAATTCAAGCCGAATCAAGACCTGCTTTTTGGGGATGTGTTGGTTAGAGAATTAAAGAATCTACTGAGTAGAGACCTTCACTTGGTTGGGACGTTACCTCAACACCTTCCAGAACATGGTGATGATAATGGCACAAATAATACCGGCAAACAAGAGCTGGAGCCGGTGGCCGGGCAGTTTTTTCCGCAGCCAGCCGCCGCCTTGATAGCCTGGAACCGTGGTGACCAGAAGAATTACCATCAGCAGCAGATCGACATTTCCTTTGACGCTGTGAGTGAAGGCCCCGTATAGAGCCAGGACCAGGTAATTAAGGAGATTGGTGTCTATGGAGACCACGGTGGGGATGCCCAGGATGTAAATCAAAGCCGGCATGCGAATGAAACTGCCGCTCACCCCCAATAATCCGGTTAACAGGCCGGTCACGGCGCCAACCCCCAGGATCACCCATAAAGAGACGGCCTCAACCCCGGACATCGGCAGCGATATGAGCGGCGGCAAGGCTACCCGCTGCAGCCGGGTGGCCATGGCCAGCGGGGGAACCCCCGGAGCGCCATCAGCGAATTCAGCCTGGCGGGCGCTCCTGGCTTCCCGATAAACCTGACTCCCGATCCAGGCCAGCAAGCCGCCGTAGACCAAAGTCATGACCAGTTGCACCAGGCTGATTTTTCGGCCCACCAGGGTGACCCCCCCGGCATAAGTGAGATACTTAAGTAGTTGGGCGCCTATTTCCAAGCCGATGACACTTCCCAGAATTAGGAGAATTCCCAGCTTATAATCGATGTACCCCAGACCCCGCTGCCGTAAATTGGCGAGGGTGGCGGTGCCCACCATCGTGGAAAGCTCAGTCCCCACGGCCACGTTGTAAGGGATGTGGCCCACGAGGTTGAGCAGCGGCGCCATTAAGAAACCGCTGGCGCCCCCGAAGAAGCCGCCTAACAAACCCAAACAGAGCCCCAAAACGATCAAGGCAGCCAGGCTGACGGCAAGATCGCCATTGGGCTGGATCGCATAGAACCAGCCATGCACAGGCTCAGCGAGGCGGCCCAGGTCAGGACTAAGAATCTGCTGCCAATGGGAGGCAATAGGGAGGGTGATGGCCATGAATAAGTCCGGGTTGGGAAGCTAAATGTCGCCTCCGCCGAGTTTGATGCCGAAAATATTTTCGATAACCTTCAGGATCAAGGCCAGAATGAGTCCGATAATTAGCGGCGCCACCAGGGCCAGGGCCACGTAGGGCCAGTGGGGAGCAAAAAGCTCCCCGGCCGGGGACGCGCTTTGGGACATCGCCGTCAACCACTGCCAAAAGGCCATGATTTCTCCAGGAAAAATGAATGCAGACGCCTTTCCATTAATAGATAAAGTCAATCCTTCTGTCAAGGATTAGGCATTTTTGACAAACTGTAAAAGGATTTTCTAGGGGATACCCTACCTGAAAAACCGGCCAGGCATTTAAACTGCTTACTATTTCAAATACATAGCTAATTATCCGCCCCGGCATGGAACTTGTAGAGATAGGCCTCGAATGCGGCAAGAGTTTTGAGACGCCTCCTTAACCAAAACTACTCATATCATACGGAGGTTTAACGATTATGAAGTTTGGGAATAAAGCATTCACCATGATGCGGGCGGCGGCTGAGGCCCACGCCCGCTGGGAGATCGAGTCTTCCCTCGAAATCCTTAAGAATCGGAAAAAGCTGCTCATGTTGCTGGTTTTTAGCCTGCCGATCCTCGGCTTTATCGGATTCGCCTGGGCTGCGCCCGACGTCTTGGGAGGCAAGGAGGCCTATGCGCCGGCCTTTTATTCCTCTTCGGTTTTTCTGGTTTCCATTCTTATCGGTCTGGCTGCGGGTTTGATAACCGGCTGCATCGGCGCCGGCGGCGGCTTTGTCATCACCCCGGCCCTGATGAGCATGGGAGTCAAAGGCATTCTGGCGGTGGGCACCGACCTCTTCCATATTTTCGCCAAGTCGATTATGGGAACGGTGATCCATCGAAAGTTGGGCAACGTTTCCGGCACACTGGCGATAGCCTTTGTGGTCGGCTCGACGGGCGGGGTCGTGGTCGGCGGCACTTTAAACCGGGCCATTTATGAGTTTAATCCGGTCTTAAGCGATCTCTTTATCAGCCTGGTTTATGTTTTTCTCCTGGGGTTTTTGGGAATCTACGCCATGGTAGATTTTCTTAAACTCAGGAGGGCTGGCCGGGCCACCCGGATCATGGCCCCCGAAGAGCAACAGGCAACCGCCGTCCCTGCCGTACCCACTACCGGTCTGGCTCAGAAGCTGCAATCCATCCAAATTCCACCCATGATCACCTTCGATGAGGACCTGGTTCCCGGCGGCAACCGGATTTCCGGCGTCTTTGTCGCCATATGCGGTGCTATCGTGGGCCTGGTAGCGGCCATCATGGGGGTGGGCGGCGGCTTTTTGACCTTCCCGATGTTCGTTTACATGTTAGGGGTGTCGTCATTCACCACGGTGGGCACCGACATCCTCCAGATTATCTATACCGGCGGGTTTGCCTCCATTTCGCAATACGCCATCTATGGCTTCATCTTTTATACCCTGGCCATGGGCTTGCTCCTGGGCTCCCTCGTGGGAATCCAAATAGGAGCCCTTACCACCAAGGTGGTTAAGGGCATGTACATCCGGGGCTTTTATGCCATAACCATCCTGGCCGGGTTTGTCGACCGGCTTTTCGCCCTGCCGAGAAAACTGAGTCAGATGGAAATTGTCTCAATCCCGATTGAGATCACCAAGGTTCTGGATCTCCTCGGAACGATCATATTCTTTGCGATTATGGCCTGTTTCGGCTTCTGGGTATTCTTCATGTTCTTTAAGAACCTCAATAAATTAAGGGGGATCGAATCCCCCGGCCAACCGGGCGTAGAGGGGGCCTAAACCATGAAACCCATGAAACTCGCTCTGGGAATTATTCTCCTGGCAGTGTTTGCGGTTATCCTGATTCTGATTTTCATGCCGATATTCGGCAGCGGCCAAAATGGGCTGTCATATTCGGATAACTTCTTCAACTCCCTGGCCAAAGGCTCCAGCAATCACCTCGCCGAGATGCGAGAGCTGGCCCAAACCAAGGTGGGCACCCAGGTGGCCGCGGAAATCAAGTTGACCAGCCCGGCCCAGGCCAAAGAAACCGCGAGCCTTTACACTCAGGCCGGAGCCCAGGCCGAGGTGGCGGGGCCAAACCTAAAAATCAGCGGCGATCTCGGTAAGGTTCTGGCGCAATCGGTGGAAGATGCCGCCGCCCTGTTCAACGAACAGGGTGGAAAACTCGAGGCAGAGTACCACTATGACCCCAAAAAGGTCGTGAAAAACTGGTGGTACTCCCTCAGTAAGCTGTCTGCCGCCATGACCAAACAGAAAAAATTTAATCTGGCCAAGGTGATTGCGCAAGTCCAGTCCCAGGCCTTGGAGCCCGGCTACAACTTCGCGGGCATCGCTGCGTTCCAGGTGAGCGATAAAGCGTTTTTACTCGCCGTCATGCTGGTATTTTATGTCTTCTACACCCTGTTTTACGGCTTCGGCATCTATGAGCTGTTCGCAGGCCTGGGCCTGCAAATGGAAAAATCTACCAAGGAAGAAGTCTGAGCGGGGGAACCGGCAAGAATTTCCCCGGGAGTAGCCGGCCAGCGGCTTTGTTAGCGCAGGAGCCTCTGGCCGGCTTCCCCTCCATATGATATGCCTCATAATAGGGCCTTAGACCTTTCGATTGCCTGTCACATCCTTGCCTCGGGAGTGTGACCTTGCCTATCTGGCGCCGCCTTTTTCAAAGAAGCCCTTCCCAGCCGCCGGCCTCCAAGCCGCTTGGCCTTAAAGAACAATATCAGCGCAAAGTGCAGCGCTATATGGGAATTGTCGAGGCAGGCAATGCCGCCCTCAGAACCCTGGCGCAATTGCAGTCAGACCTGGCCGACGGCGTCTATATCACTCCGGCGTACGTGCAGCTCCAAATCGAAATCGTCCTAAGCCATACCCGCCTTGCCGTCTCCGTATTGAACGAGTTCAGCAAAGGGAAAGACCGAAACCTGGTGGAGATTCTTAGCGCCCGGGAAAAATACCTGAGGGAGGCATTATCTCAAGCCCTCTACGTCGAAATTCCCACACTCTCTCTCCCCTTCGAAAGACAGATACTTCCCCAGGTGGAACTGCTGGCCAGTGGGACGGCCTATCCGGCTGAGGGAGCGGAGGTTCCCGATCAGTTCATTATCGAGGGAGTCTGGGGGTTCGGGGCTGCGGTGGGAGAAATTGAGGCGCGGCCGTGGAAATATCAAGTGTCCCCGGGGCAGGGGCCGGAGATATCCCTTTCAGAGTCCGGCGTCCAGGCGTCCAGGCTAACCTGGGACCTGCAAGATGGGTTTGAGAGGAAACCTTTGCCGGAAAACCTCCAGGGCCGGTCATGCCTTGAGGAAGAAGAGCTGAGGACCATAACCGGATATGTGGGGTTATTGTCCTCCGCATTGCCCGGTCCTCAAAGAGTCGTCTGGGCGCTGCGGCCGGATAAAGAGATCATCATCCTAAAGAGCGCCCTCATCGGCGAGCCTTCAGGGCCCGGCTCCCCCAAGCCTGAAGATTCGAGGGGACTGCTCATTTCCAGGGGAACGAAGATTTATCCCGGACGGGCCTCGGGACCGGCCCTCCGGGTCGATGTCAACCAGGTACCCGATCCCCGGAATGTTTCTGCCGGGACGGTAATCCTGGCTGACAGGCCGGCACTCTCTCTGGCGCCGCTTTTGAGCAAGGCTGCGGCCCTGGTGGTGGGCGCCGGGGAAGCCCGTAACCATCTGGCTTTCTTAGCCAGAGAGGCTCGGGTGCCCACGATCTTTCACTATGGCGGGGATGGAGCGCTCTCCCTCGTGCCGGCCGGCGCCTGGGTCGGCGTAGATGCCTCCAGCCTCATGGTCTTCGCCACCGATCCTGAGAAGCCGTTGTCCAAAGCAGAGCCTGGCCCCAGCTCCCGGCAACCGGTGGCGAAAAAGATTCTCCAGGGGCTTAGCCCCTATTTGTTTCCCCTGGCAGCCCCGGTTTTGCCGGATAAGCCTCTCACTCCTGAGGCTTGCCGCAGCCTCCACGAAATCCTCTACTGCGCGGCGGCGGGCCGCCTGCGGGAAATGTACACTCTCAGCCTGCGGGCCCGGGTGACCCCCAAAGACGCCATGAGCCTGGTAACCGGGCGCATGGTCCCGATATTGGTAATTGATGCGGGAGGCGGGTTGTCCGAGCAAACCCCGAAGGTCGATTTCGAGGCAGTGAGATCGCTGCCCTTCCGAACCTTTCTCAGCGGCTTGATGTCGATCCCCTGGCCCAAGGCCCGCCCGTTGGATGTCAAGGGGTTCATTTCGGTCATTGGCGTAACCTCAACCACCCCCCGGGCCGACGATCAACTGCGGAAAGTCAGCTTCGCCCTCGTCTCCAAGGATTACATGAATTTCAGTCTGTGCCTGGGATACCACGCCTCCACTATCGAGGCCTTTGTCGGGGAAAATCTGGACGACAATTACATCCGTTTCCATTACCAAGGCGGCGCCGCCGCTCTGGAGCGCCGCTTGCGAAGGCTGCAGTTGATCGGCGGGATTCTGTCCCGGCTCGGCTTTACGGTGACGCTGAAAGGCGATTTGCTTAACGGGACGGCGATTGGCGATCCACTTCCGGCGCTGCTGGAAAAATTGGAAATTTTGGGGCGCCTGGAAGTTTACACCAAACAGATGGACATGGTGATGTCCGGTGATGAGCTCACCTATGGATATATCGATGATTTTTTCAAAAAGCACGTAACGGCACGGCCTGCAATTCCGGTCGACGCCGCCTCGGGTCCCATCCCGGGAGGTGACTAAGCAGCGGATCAGCATTCGGAACCGCTCCCCCCTTTGCCTCTGGCCGCCCAATTTGATCCCCCTTGTGTCCGGTTATTAAAATTTATCTGTCAGGAAACAATACCCGCTGAATTAAAGTTTCCTTGCTCAGGAAAAATGTTTCCATCTTGACCAAAGTCGCGGTAAATTCTGGGCAGGAAATTTTATGGTCCCGATTAACCCCCTGCGGCGGCAGAAGAAGGCGGAGACGCCCTGGCCTCCTTCCCTGAAGGACGTCTGGCGGTGCTTTCAACGGGTTTTGGCCCTCAATCGCGAGATCACGGCCCGGATGGGGGACCTGGAGGGGATTCTATCCGCGCCTGAGGGGCCGAACCTGGACTCCTGGCGTTCCCAAATCGAGCTCCTGGGTGGTAAATTGGCCGAACTGGTGGCCGCCCTGCAAGGCATGTCCGGTGGGAACTGGCCGGAGCTGGAGACCTCCCGGCAACGCATCCTGGATGCCATCGGCCAGCGGCTGGATGAGGCGCCCGCGGTGGCCGGCCCCATGCTGGTGCGCCTGGGAAAGGCCGGCCCGGAACTCCTGGCGGCCCTGGGCGGCAAGGCCGGCAACCTGGCCCGGGTCAAGAACGAATTGGGACTGCCGGTGCCCGACGGGCTAGTGGCCACCCTCAGTGCCTATCGGGTCTTCATGGAAGAGGGGCCGCAGGCTGAGGGCGGTCCTCTGGCGGACCGGATCAAGGCCCGGCTGGCCGCCATGGATTTCTCCGATCCGGCGGCGGTGGCGGACGCCTCCCGGGAGATCAAGGCCATGGTTGTGGCCCAACCCATACCCGCCGCCTTAGAGCAGGGATTGCTTAAAGAATCGCAGAGGCTGGCGGCGGGCCCGGGGTCCCGGCTGGCGGTCCGCAGCAGCGGCGGCCGCGAAGACCTGGGCCTCACCTTTGCCGGGCAGTACGACAGCTTTCTGGGGGTAGCACCGGAGGAGGCGCCCCGGCGCTGGCGCCAGGTGGTGGCCAGCCAGTTTGGGGAGCGGGCCTTGATCTATTTCAAGATCCAGGGCCTGGCGGTGGAGGAGGCGGCCATGGGGGTGCTGGTGCAGCGCCTGGTGGAGGCCCGGGCCGCCGGAGTGATGTTCACCACCGATCCCGGAGGCTACGACCCGGACCGGGTCCTGGTCAATGCCGTTTGGGGGTTGGCCGCCGACCTGGTGGGCGGCCTGGTGAGCGCCGACGAATTCATCGTCTCCAAAAAGAGCGGCCGGCTGCTGCAATCCCGCCTGGGACGCAAGGAGGAGTGCCTCACCCTGGTTGGAGGGCTGCTCACCCGGCTGCCATTGGCCCCGGAGCAGGAGTCGGCTTGGGTCCTGAATCAGGGCGATTTGGAGCGACTGGCCGAACTGGCCCGCCTCCTGGAAAGGGCGTTCGGCCGCCCCCAGGCGGTGGAATGGGCCCAGGACCGGGAAGGACAGCTCCATGTCATCCAGTCGCGGCGCTTGCAGCACCAGGAAGCCGGAGTCTGGCGCCGCTTTGATGCTTCGGCCCCGGTGGCCGGAGCCGAAATCCTCCTGGCCGGCGGCCGCAGCGGTTCGCCGGGGGTGGCGGCCGGCCCGGTATTTCACCTCCCCGCAGGAGGGGACCTCTCCCAGGTGCCCTGCGGGGCAGTGCTGGTGGCCCCCCGAACCTCGCCGCTTCTGGCTCCGGCGCTCCCCCGGCTGGCCGCCCTGGTCACCGAGGTGGGCTCGGTCGCGGGCCACCTGGCCCTGGTGGCCCGGGAATACGGGGTGCCGGCCCTGGTGGACCTGCCCGGGGCCGGCCAGGCCTTGCCGGAAGGCCGGGTGGTGACCGTGGACGCCGTGCATGGCCTGGTTTACGGGGGGGAAGTGGAGGAACTCCTGGGTCCTCAGTGGCGGTGGTCCCTCAGACCCCCGGCGCCGCCGGTTCCGGAGAACTTTCGGGCCGCGCTGGACCTGATCAGCACCCTGACCCTGGTGGACTGCCGCAGCCCCGGCTTACGCCCGGAGAACTGCCAAACGTACCGCGACCTCAGTTGCTTTGCTCATGAAAAGGCGATCCAGGTCCTGGCGCAGCGCTTCCTGGCCGGCCATTATGAGACCCCAGGTCCTGGAAAGGGACGGAACCGGAAGAAATCGAGCCGCTAAAACCCTAATTTGAGACCTCTGCGAAAGTCGTCGTTTTTGTCATTCTGAGGGAGCGAAACGACCGCAGAATCTCATATATACCAAGGAAATACGAGATCCTGCGCTTTGCTCAGGGAGACCAAGTTGTTTTTTCGCAGAAGTCTCAAATCAGTTTTTTTAAATTTTCCTGGCGGTCCATATGGTTAAACCAGCCCCGAGGTTTTATCTTATCGTTTAAAGAGGCGATGCCATCATGGTGGAGAATTCCGTGAACTGCCCCGGTCCCTGGGAGCGGCTGCTGGCGTGCACCGACGGCTCCGAGGAAGGGCAGCACGCCGTGGCTCAGGCCCTGGCCCTGGGCCAGGCTTGCGGCGCCAAGGTCTACGCCCTGCAGGTGGTGAGGGTCATCCCGGAATTCGAGGCGGTGGCCCCGGACCTGCGGGCCGACCTGGAAGAAGAGATCGAGCGGCAGCAGGCGGCTACGGCCGCCGCCGCTACCCGGCTGGGGGTGGAGTGGGAGTGCCGGATACTCCACTGTATCTCGCCGTTTGCCGCCATCGTGGCCGAAGCCGAAAAGATCCAGCCTCAGCTCATCATCATCGGCCGCTACGGCCGCACCGCCATGGAGCGCCTCTTCGTGGGCTCGATCACCGCCCGGGTCATCGGCTTGAGTCCGATCAACGTCCTGGTGGTCCCCCGGGAGGCCTCCCTGGCCTTCCAACGATTGCTCATCGCTTCGGACGGTTCTTCCTACAGCGACACGGCCCTGGTGGAGGCCATCGCCATGGCGGCCCGGGCCGGCAGCGAACTCCTGGGGGTGGCGGTGGCCCGGGAAGAAGGAGAAATACCCGAGACCCAAGAAATCCTGCACCGGATGCTCACCGCGGCCAACCGGGAGGGGGTTTCCTTCCAAGGCATCTCGCCCCAGGGACTGGCGGCCGACGAGGGTATCATGCAGGTAGCCCTGGAAAACCGGGTGGACCTGATCGTCATGGGCAGCCACGGCCGCACCGGGTTTAAGAGACTGCTCATGGGCAGCGTCACCGAGCGGGTCATCGGGCAGTCCCCCTGCCCGGTCCTGGTGGTGAAGAAGAAATAAAGGCTTGACAGTCATTTTCGTTCCCTGGTGCTGCTTGGGAACGACTTGCGGACTTTTTAATCTGAGGATGTTTTTATAAACCGAAAATCGAAAATCATCCATCCGGAGTCCACCATGGCCAGCCCCGCCCCTTTGGAGAAATTATTGGTTTGCACCGATGAGTCCCCGGACAGCCAGGGGGCGATCACCGCTGCCCTGGACCTGGCCAAAGCCGCCGGTTGCCAGGTCTTCCTCTTGCAGGTGCTCAGCTTCATCCCCTTATATGAATTGCAGGCCCCGGACCTGCTGCCGCCGCCCATGATCAATCTGGAGTTGCAGGCGGCTCAGGAAGCCGCGGTGCGAGCCCGTCTGGAGTCCTGGCGGGAGAAGGCCGCGGAGATGGGGGTGCGCCTGGAGATTCGCATCCGCATCAGCGCCTCCCCCTATGAAGGCATCCTGGAGGAGGCCGAGGCGGTCCAACCTGACTGGATCATCATGGGCCGCCACGGTCTCACCGGCCTGAGCCGGCTGCTCCTGGGCAGCGTGACTGCCCGGGTCATCGGCCACAGCGCCTTCAGCGTCCTGGTGGTCCCCCAGGGTGCGGCCCTGGAATTCAAACGGGTCCTCATCGCGGCCGACGACTCGCCCTTCAGCGTCGCGGCCTGGCAGGAGGCCCTGAGCATTACCCAGAGGATGGGGAGCCAATTGACGGCCATTACCGTGGCCGCCAGCGACGGCGAGGTCAAGGCCGCCAACCAGGTGGTGCAAGGGATGGAGGCTGAGGCCAGCCTGCGGGGGGTGCCTCTTACGGCTGCGGTCGTGCCCCTGGGCCACCCCTACGAGGCCATCCTGCAGATGGCCCAGGCCAAAGAGGTGAACCTCATCGTCGTGGGGAGCCACGGCCGCACCGGCCTCCGCAGACTGCTAATGGGCTCCACCGCCGAACGGGTCATCGGCCAGGCCCCCTGCCCGGTCCTGGTGGTGAAGAAAAAGTAAAGAGGGTTTTGGGGTTTGGAGAGCACGTTGGTCCCTTCGTCTCCCAAAAGGAGCGGGTTTTCTTGACATGTCGATCCTGGTCCTTACCTTCTATTCGTCTTTGATGCATCTTTCCCCTTAGGCCAATCACAGGCGCAGATGGAGCCTGGCGCCCCTGCCGGCCAGATCGTGCTGGGAATGCGTGACGGTGCTGCCGTGAGCGCTCCCGGCGGGACTTGATGCAGGACTTCCTGCGTAAAAACGTCAAGCATTAAGCCGAACCCCTCGGTTGATAGAGGAGGCAGTCAGATGGCAACCATATTGAGATGGTTCTGTGTTCTCAGCGTAGTTGCGTGTGGAATCTATTTGCCGTCGCAGGCCGCTGAGCAGCAGGAGCACATGGCGCAAATGAAAGCGAACACGGCTTTTCAACGAGAGATGATGGAAAGTATGGAAAAAATGGACAAGGATATGGTCGCCGAACCCATGACCGGCGATCCCGATCATGACTTTTGCGCCATGATGATCCCGCACCACCAAGGCGCTATCGATATGGCGAAAGCTTTCCTGTTGTATGGCAAAGACCCCGTCCTGCGACGGCTCGCCGAGGAGATCATTGTTACGCAGCAGCAAGAAATCGAAGTGATGCGTCTCCGGCGGGCCGCCTTGCAAACCGGGGCGGCAACCGCACCCCAGCAGAAACAATAAGAAGCGACTGCGTCAATTTTTATTAAGAAATCCTTATAAGACCATCATAAAATTGAAAGGAGGGAACCTGGAGATGAATATCGGATTTTTCAAAACATTTATCGTTTCCTTGCTATTGTGCAGCTTATTGTGGGTAATGGCCTGCGCCACCGCCACCGGGCCGGGGCCTACGGGGACTTCCTATAGCTCCCCCAGCTACGGCCCGGAGCAATCGGATCCTGAGTTTTGGCGAATGTGGGAGGATGCACATGGTGGGGGCTGATTAT
This sequence comes from uncultured delta proteobacterium, assembly GCA_963697965.1. Taxonomy (GTDB): domain Bacteria; phylum Desulfobacterota; class Desulfobaccia; order Desulfobaccales; family 0-14-0-80-60-11; genus JAPLJC01. The sequence goes on along the minus strand of OY969108.1, from coordinate 2,922,903 downwards.
TTCCTTTTGGCTCGACATCGCCAAACTTCCTGAATGACTGAAAATGACTGAAGGAGGAGAGTATGAGATTGTTGCGGCTTCTAATAATCATGATGGTAGTTTTGGCCGGCTTCGGCCAGGCCGCCATGGCGGGTAGTTCTGATCCGCTATTTGTGAACCTGGCGTCGGATGATAACCACAAGGCCAATATGGCGATCGCCTTCTCCATGGAGCAATTGAAACATGGCCATCCGGTGACGATCTATATCAATAGTCAGGCGGTTAAGATAATCAACAAGACCAACAACCAACGGTATGCCATGCAGCAACAGAAACTGACTGAGTTTGCCAGTAAAGGCGGCACGGTTTTAGCCTGTCCGGTGTGCGAGAGATTCCTCAAGTTCACAGAGTCCGATGCCATCCCGGGCGTGAAATTCAGCACGGCCGACTCGGTCGCCGCGGCCCTATTCAAAGACAATACCAAAACACTTTCCTGGTAAGCAGGTAAGTATATTTTAGGGCCTAACAGGAGTTGATTATGAGGAAGATGGTTGTGATTTGTCTGGCTTCGGTCCTTGCCTTCGGATTTGCCACCGTAGCCGGTGCCCAGAAGGCTTCCATCGGGATGCAAACCGGGGCGGCAACTTCATTTCCCGTTTCAACTAAAGACCGGGTCTACACTGCCGACCAGACCTCGAACACCGTTTCGGTGATCGACCCTTACTCGAACAAATTGCTGGGTGTCATCCGCCTCGGCAATCCCCTTACCGGCGCGCTTAGTCCGCTGTACAAAGGCCAGTTACTCGTACACGGACTGGGTTTCTCGCCGGACCACCGAACGCTGGCGGTGGTCTCCATCGGCTCCAACTCGGTCACCTTCATCGATACGGAGACCAACAAAATCAAAGGTGTCGTCTATATTGGGCGCGCCCCGCACGAGGCGTTCTTCACGCCCGACGGCAAGCAACTCTGGGCGGTGGTGCGCGGCGAAGATTATGTCTCCGTGATCGATCCTGTGAAAATGAAGGAGATACGCCGCGTGCAGACCGCCAACGGACCAGGCATGGTCCTGTTCAGCCCGGATGGACGCTATGCCTACGTGCCTTCAAGCTTCACCCCTGAGCTGGATGTGGTGGACACGCGAAGTTACAAGGTCATTGCCCGCGTCCCGCAGGCTAGTCCATTCTGCCCGAATCTGGCCGTGAGCCGGGACGGCACTGAGGTTTGGTTTACGCTCAAGGACTCTGGCAAAACACAAGTGATGAGCGCTAAGCCACCTTTCCGAATCCTTGCTACACTCGATACCGGTCCCATCACCAATCATGTCACGCTCGTGGAGAACGCCGAGGGCAAGTTCGCCTATGTTAGCGTAGGCGGGGAAAACGTCGTGAAAGTCTATCGCCGTGGCCAAAAGCCGGAATTGGTCGCCACCATTCCGACAGGCGATCTGCCGCATGGCATTTGGGGGTCGGGGGATGGAACGCGGGTCTATGTGGGACTCGAGAACCAGGACGCCGTCGCGGCCATAGATACACTCACGAACAAAGTCATTGCCACCATTCCTGTCGGTCAGCAGCCGCAGGCGCTCGTCTACGTCCCTGGGGCCGTGCCAGTCGGTGACGGCATGGCCAATTTGATACCGCTCGGTGAAGCGGGCCAGGCTGCGCATCTCACCCTGGCTGCGCCTGAAGGCAGCGGCAGTGCGGCGCAGGCATCGGTTTCCGTGAATTCCTTAGGGCTGGTGGACTTGCTGCAGATTGCGGTATCTGGCTTGAAACCTGCAAAATCGTATCGGCTCTGGCTCGTGACCTCCCGAACCGCCCCGTACGGAAAGAAAGAGGAGCTCGCCACCTTCCAAACGAATCTGGCAGGGGCGCAGATTGCCCAGGCAATCGGACCCTTCCGTCAAGTTCTGACCTCCAAGAGGGAAGGCACTTCCGCGGGAGATGAGCAGCGGTTTCTGATGATCACTCCAGCAGACAGCGACGTACTGGAGCTCATGCAGAAAGCTCCCTGATGGCGGGAGACTGGGTCGGAACGCAATTTTTTAAGAGACAATGCTCATACCGTAGGAGCAGCGAGAGTAAGTTCAGACGGTACAAGAGTTACCTGGAGAGGCGTAATCCAACTTTTGCCTACCGGGGAGCAAACACATGGCCAAGATTAGAAAAATCGACAAAGTCTGGCAGAGCAAGCCCACGCTGGAAGGGGCCGGGGTTCGCCTGCAGCGTGCCTTTGGGTACCAGGAGGTGCCTCAATTCGACCCCTTTCTTCTCCTGGACGATTTCCGCGGCGACGACCCGGCCGACTATCTCAAGGGCTTCCCCTGGCATCCCCACCGGGGGATCGAAACCATCACCTATGTCCTGGCCGGGGAAGTGGCCCACGGGGACAGCATGGGCAACCGGGGGGTCATCACCCCGGGGGACGTCCAGTGGATGACGGCCGGCAGCGGCATCGTTCATCAGGAGATGCCTCAGGGGGACGATCAGGGCCGCATGTACGGCTTTCAGCTCTGGGCTAATCTCCCGGCCTCCCAGAAGATGATGGAGCCCCGCTACCGGGATGTAAAGAGCGCCCAGATTCCCGAGGTCTCCGTGGCCCAGGGCGTCAAGGTGAAGATCATTTGCGGACGGGTTAACGGGGTGGCGGGACCGGTTCAGGATATCGTCACCGACCCGGAATATCTCGACGTGTCGATGCCGGCCGGGTCCGAATTCCATCATCCCGTTAAGAGCGGCCACACCGCCCTGGCCTACGTCATTGCCGGGGAAGGCTACTTCGACCCGGAGCGTGACGCCTACGCCCACGAAGTAATCGGGGCCAACTATTTCGATTTCGACCGCCGCTGCGTCTGCGGCGACCGGAGCATCATCCTTTATGGGGATGGCGACGAGTTGGCAATTTCTGCTCCCGCCAGTAGTGTACGCTTTCTCCTGGTCTCGGGGCAGCCCATCGGGGAGCCCGTAGCCTGGTACGGCCCCATTGTCATGAATACCCAGGAGGAATTGCAGTTCGCCTTCAAGGAATACCAGGAGGGCACTTTCATAAAACACGCCCAAAGATGAGCCAGCCGTAGCTCTGGCGAACATTTGAGCCGGTATGAAAAAAGTCGTGTTGGAAACCGCCGCGGCTGCGCATCGGCGAGGGCGGGGAAGCAGAACGCCACTCCACTGCCTATCACTAAGACCAGGCTCTTTTTTCCACGAGTTTACCTGCGAGGTTAAATTGGAGTGCATCAAACCCCGTTAAGAGTAGGCCGGTCCATCAGCTGGGAGACTTTCAAGATCCTCTTAATCTTTTGGTCCAGGCCACTAGACTTTCCAGCAATTCCTTGATTTTTTCCCTGGTCTTTGGGTCCGTTACCCGGTTATTGGCGTCGAACTTCTCCTGGGCAAAAGGCACCATTACTTCCGGTTGATTCACCGGGTACATGTTTAAGAATACGCAGCTTTGGCGCAGATGGTACTGGGCCCTGCCCGTACCCAGCATGCCCCCGGAGGCTCCCATGATCGCCACCGGCTTCCCATCAAAGGCGTTATCTCCGGGAGGGCGGGAGGCACTGTCAATAGCATTCTTCAAAACCCCGGACATAGAGTAGTTGTACTCGGGGGTAGCGATCAGCAATGCATCCGCGGCCCTGATTTTCGCTTTGAATTCGTTTACTTTCGCGGCCTGCCGATCCTCCAGGTCCTGATTAAAGGGCGGAATCCCTTCCAGATCGAAGATCTCCAGTTCCGCTTCGGTAGGCACCATTTCCAGGGCGGCCCGCAAGAGGGCCCGGTTATAAGAACCTTGACGCAGACTGCCGGCAAAGCCGAGGATGGAAATTGTCGCGGCCATTTTTTCTCCTTTCCGCACGGTACCCTTGGGCTTCCCGCCGTTCATAAGATAAAAGATTAGAACCCCTCTCCCAATGTCAAGAAGTTGCCGAAACCTCGGACCTCGGCGAATGCCTTTTTAACATCAGGACAATTGCCGATGCCAAAAACCAAGTCTCCCCTGCGCCACATGTTTTATGGGTGACCTGGAAGAGAAATGCCGGGGAGAATATTGAAAGCCAGATACTCCGGATAAACATATTAAGAGAGAAGTCAGTGGAGGGCGATAGCTGCTACATCCCTCCAACTCCACCATTTGAGCCGAGATTATGCGGCAGGTTTACCCCCCACATTGCCAAAATGGTTTTGGGGATTCCTCTCACCGAGTGGGCGCCCTTATTTCAGAATGAACGCTTTATAATCCAGCAGTCTCAAGGTCAGGGCAAAGGCACCGGCCACCACCGAATTATCAAAAATTATCACGATATCCCGGCTCTTGTTTAGTTTCTCGAGATTGTCAAAAGTCCACAAATCGGCATAAGGGATATTGATCGCCCCTTCCACATGTCCTTTGGCGAATTGGTCGAGAGAGCGCAAATCCAAGAAGGTCGGATTCTTTAGAGATTTGGATTGGTTTTTTTCAATGGCCCAGGTGGCGGGATCGCTCTGATTGAGGTCCATCAACGCCATAAATACCTTGGAATCGGATTCGGTCGCATATAGGGCCTTTTGCCAGCCCTTGATGCCCCCCCTCATCCAGTTGACATTTTTATATCCGGCATTTACTGCCAGCCTGGCAGCATGATAGGACTTCCATCACATATCGTCCGCACAGAACACCACAATGGGAGGCGATTTATCCTCTGGGAGAGCGGACATATCGAATTGGGCATCTTTCAGATCGAAATCGGTCCGCTTGTGATCTTTAGGGACATCCATGGTAATGTGAATTGAACCAACGGGCCTGGCCTGAACCCAATCCGTCATGTGAGTGTAGCACGCGATCAGCAATCCCCCCTGGGCCTGGATCTGCCTGGCCTCCTCTGGAGATACCACTCTCGCTCCTTCAAGACTGGTGGGTGTAGTTCCCTTGGCAGCTTCGCTCATGTCTCGATTCCTTTCCTGTATTTAGGATGTGAGTGGTGTAAGTTAAATCCTTCTTAAATCAGGCTATATAATATAAGCCCACAGGATTTTATCTGTCGGGGAGACTCCTATTTTTTTGTCGGGGAGACGCCAACTTGTTTGTCAGGCATGGTCCTACTGGTCGGGATAAGCAGTTCCATATGGAGCCCAAAAGCTGATCCAGTCCGGCCAGACCAGAGGGTGAATATTGTTAAGCAAGCAGGCGCTTTTCTGGATGAATACGTAGAGGTTGAAGCCCAGGCTCCTAATGAAATGATTAGTCTGAGATTTGGAAAATCAAGCCGCCATCGGTGAGACAGAAAGAATCTCGGGACCGTGGTTCCGGCAACTCAATCCGCCGGTGCTCATGCCGGCGCACCGCGGCCATTTTACCGTCCACCGCTGACGGGGGGTCAGGTTTGCGAGCCATATTTAACATTAGGTCTTAAATGTTTCCCGCCACTAGCCTTTTCAACTGCCGGTTCTCATCCTCCAGGACCTTGAGACGCTTGGCCTCTGATTTGCCCAGACCCTTGTACTTGGCCCGCCAGCGGTACAGGGTCGCCTCCTTGATCCCGTACTTTATCGCTTTGGGGGCCTCTGCCGGGGCAGAAAAAAGGGCAGAGCTTGCCGCCCCTGCCCCGGCATCTGGCCCCCCGGTCGGCGCTCAGGTCGCTCTCCAGCGTTGCCCTATCCTCCGCCGGGGAGTATATGAATATAACATCAACCGAGATTATGCCGCATCCATAGCTATTTCTGTCCCTACGAAGTTTTGGAGCCCTTGAGCCATATTCCCACCCCCGGTAAAATGTCTTGGAAATATCTTTTATAACTCCTACGGCCTGGACCATTTTCCCAGGCTGGTTAATTTTTTCCAGGCTCTGCAGGCATTTTTGTTTTGCATCTGATAAAATCACTTAACTTTTTTTCCCCGGTCCTGGTCTAATTGTCAGGAAAAGAGAACCATACCTTTATGGGGAGGATCGGGTTGTGGACAAATTAAAGCTCTTTTTGAGATTTTTGGTAATGGGTCGCGTCTCCCATCTCTTGGTGGGATTGGTACTCGTGAGTTTTCTGGGGGGATGTGCGGGCACCAACATGGCGCAGCAGGATCCCTACATGCTTACCGGGGCGGGCTTGGGTGCCGCCACGGGTGCGGCTCTGGGAATCGTCGCCAGTCCCGGCAATCCCTGGAAGGGCGCTGCCATCGGCGGTTTGTTAGGGACCGCGGTGGGCGGTGTGGCCGGGGAAGCCTACGGGCGCTCGGTAGCCCCAGCTCAGCCCACTTATCAGGCGCCGGCGCCGCCGCCCCAGGCTTACCAGCAGGGGCCGCCTCCGGTCTCTTATCAGGGGCCGCCTCCGGTTGCCTATGGGTCTCCGCAATCGGGCTATAACTACGGACCGCCCCCTCAACAGGGCTATTGATTGCCGGCGGGAGCCGGGGAGAACTGGTTATGAAGGCGCAGACCGGCTTGATTGTGGCCTTGACGGCGCTTAGCTTGATCACGGGCTGCGCCTCCAGTCCCTACATGGGCACCGGCGCCCTCCTGGGAGGCGGGGTGGGAGCCATCGCCGGAGCGGCCATCGACCATCACAACCCCTGGCAGGGAGCCCTGATCGGCGGCCTGGCCGGCACCGCCCTGGGGGCTGGGGGCGGCTATGTGCTACAGCAGAGGCAAGCCAGCCAGCCGCAGCAGGGCCAGCCCCAGCCCGGCCAGCCCCAGCAGGGGTATAACTACCCGCCTCAGCCCGCCCCCGGTACTGCGCCCCCGCAGGGCTATGGGTACGGCCCTCCGCCGCCAGACGCCGCCCCCGGTCCGGCCTATGGTGACAACGGCGGCAACCCGGCGGCCCCTCAGGGGCCCCAGGAAAGCGCTGGGCCGCCGCCTGAATCTTACTACAGCCAGGCGCCGCCTCCACAGACCCCCGGTGCTGCGCCCCCGCAGGGCTATGGGTACGGCCCTCCGGCGCCAGGCGCCGCCCCCGGTCCGGCCTACGGTGACAACCGCGGCAACCCGGCGGCCCCCCAGGGGCCCCAGGAAAGCGCTGGGCCGCCGCCTGAATCTTACTACAGCCAGGCGCCGCCTCCACAGACCTCCGGGGACCCTGCGCCCCCGCCCGGCTATGGCTACGGCGCGCCGGCGCCTGGCGCCGCTCCTGCCTCGGCTTCCAGCACCTGGGTCGCGGTGGACCCTCAGGGACCCCAGGGGAGCCCCGTGCCGGATTCTTACAGCCAGACACCGCCTCCACAGGCCCCCGGGATGGGGGCGCCCCCCGCCAATGGGCCGTATTAACGTGAGGAGCAACTGCCGCCTGCCTTCAGGCGGGCTCCGCCGCTCCCCGTCCCTGCCTCGGCAATGGCAAGGGCAGGGAGCGGCCGAGTTGATCAGGGGTCGGCGAGCTGTACCCCTATTGTCCACCTGCTATCCCCCTTCCCCGGCGACGAGAGAAAATTAGAGGCTAGGGCCATGGCCCGGTCTCCCCAAAAAATATCATCTTTCTCACCCCGATTTCACTGTCATCCAGCAGAACGAAGCCAAAGCCTGGCCTGATTCCCACCTGCCGCGGAAATTAGTTACCGCGCCGCGGCGTCTGTGTTATGATCCTTTCCGGCCATTGGCCCAACAAACCTCTCATCCGCGGGATTGACTTTGGCTCCCCCGATCCTATGCCAGGAAATCTCCCTGGCCGCAGTGGACCTGGAGGATCACACCTTCGTGGTCCCCGACGGCTCCGATTTGACCAGGCTCCTCGCCTCCATGGAGGAGGTGGGCCTGCTGGCCCCGCCCTGGCTGCGGGCCCGCGCCGATGGCCGCTGGCAGGTGGTGGCCGGCCTGAAACGCCTGCAGGCCGCGGCCCAGCTAACCAAAAAAGGCAAAAAAGATTGGGAAAGGCTGCCGGCCCGGACCCTATCCGCCTCGGCCCCGGAGTCCCATTGTTTGCTGGTCGGGCTTTACGACAACGCCTTCACCAGGGGATTCAACCTGTGGGAGCAGGCTGTCCTGGCTCGGCGACTCCTGGACCATTGGGACCGGGCCCTGGTGGCGGGCAAATTTCTGCCATACCTGGGATTGCCGGCCTCCAGGGCTCATCTGGAGCGGCTTATCCAGGTAAGCGCTCTGGAGCCGCCTTTCCAGGAATTGTGTGCCCGAGGCCGCCTGGCCCTTACGGCCGCGGCCTCGCTGTCTCAATGGCCGGGGGCAGACCGGGCCGCGGCCTTAGATTTTTTGGCGGGGTTGCCCTTTAGCCAGAGCAAGCAGGAGCAATTCCTCGAGGATGTGGAACTCCTGGCCCGGCGGCTGAACACCTCACCCGGTGAGATCCTGTCCCGGAAGCAACTGCGGCAACCTCTGGATGACCCGGCCCTCACCCCGTTGGAACGGGCCGAGGCAGTGCGGCGGCTCCTCAAGGGCTGGGTCAACCCCCGCCTGCACGCCGCGCTCACCGCCTTTGAGCAGGCCTTGGGCCGCCTGGGCCTCAAAGGCCACCCCCGGGTTCGCCTTAAGCCGCCCCCCGCCTTTGAGGGCCCCGATTTCCATCTGGAAATCAAATTTCGCGATTCCCCGGAGTTACAGGGGCTTCTGGCAGAAATCGCCCGTCTCAGCGCCGAGCAAGAGTTTAGCGACCTGACCCGCCTCTAGGAAGGCGGGATTAACCTGGTTCAGTTTCCCTCGCCGTTCATTCTGGGGGTTTAAGATAGCTGGAAGGACCGGGGATTAATCAAAATCCGGAAAACTTTCCTTATCCGCCGCATATACGCATTTACCCCCGCTCCAGCGATAAGTCTCCCATATGGCAAGTTAGTTGCCACCGAGCCAAGCTTCCTTATGTTGGTTTAGGATGCCTTTCAGAATAGGGAATCATGTCGAGTCCTGGAAGAGCGTGGGGTGGGGGAGATTCCATCGATTCGGTCTTTTTGCTTTTTGGCCTCTCCCCAAGCAGAGGTCACATGATCTCAGCCTAATGACCTAACTCACCTGCCCGGCCCTCATGAGTGTGCTTCGAAGTCCCAGAAACCGACATCCCGGGCCTGGTCAGGTGTAGCGCCTGGTTCGGCATTTGTTGGTATCAGGTCACGAGCTACGACCATTCCGCTGAATCCGCCGGCAAAGAGGATCAGCCAAGTGCGGAAACCTTCCTCAGTAAAGTGAGGCCCGTAGGGCGGATCAGCGGGTAGGTCGCAGTGCAGTCCTCCATGCCTCTTTATAGAATCGGTGAAGCATATCCTATCCCTCCCATTCGAGCAGCGAGGACCCGAGCGGCTGCGGGCCGCGCACGTAGCCCGGTTTAATGTCGGGCATGTCTATGAGGCTCGGCAGGTAGGTGATCTCACCGAAAGGACTGCTGATCGTGGTCACGGGCACATCGGTCTGCTTGGCGATGTCCGCAAAAGGCAGGGTACCGTTGAGGGCACTGTGATCGAGCAGTCCCAACTCCTGCGCCCACATACACATCCGGGTGAGCGACACCCGCACCTGGTAGCTGCCACCTTCGGTCGCCCTGCGGAGCAAGGCCGCGGCGATTCCCGCCGCGCCAGCGTAGGCCGCAAGATAATCGGCGAAGATCACCTGCAGGGGCATCAGCGGCGCGTCAACTGCTCCCTCGGCATCGACGTACCCCGACACGGTCACCGCCATCATGTCGAAGCCCCGGAAGTTCGCCCACTCCCCTTCAAAGTCGAAGCAGCGCAGTTCATGAGCGATGATCCCCGGCTTGCTGTTGGCCAGTCGCCGCGGCGAGATGCCCCGCTGGTCCAAGTTCAAATACGAGCAGGTGAAGATGTCGGCTCGCTGAAGCAGCTCGAAGAAGCGGCGGTTGTCGGCCTCGTCGTCGAAGTCGCAATAGGCGGCCCGCTTGCCGATATCGGTTTCCAAGCGCCAGTTCATATGGTCAGGATAGTTCGGCTTGGAGATATGGAGCACGTCAGCGCCGAACTCGGCGAGGGTGCGGGCCGTGATCGGTCCGCCGACGACGTGAGAGCAGTCAAGCACGCGCAAACCGGACAATGGCTTGGGACCGCCTTGGGGGAGAGGCACAGGGTCGCTGTCACCGATCTTTTCGACCTCGATCACAGGCTTGCCAGCAAGGCGGCGACCCACCGGATGCGCCAGCCACTCTGCCGCAGTGCGGACCACCCCGATCGCGCCCGACTCCTCGCGGATCGCACGCTCGAGTGTTTCGGCATCCCACTGCATGATTGCGGCCTCGACGGCGCGCTGGGTGGGAGCGCACTTGAGGACCTTGTACATCGCATCGCGCAAGCGGGGGTAGTAAATCTCGATCTTGACGAAACGCCCGTCGCGGGTCGGGTAGAACTCACCGCTTAGCGGAGAGTCTACGCCGACACCGGCTCCGAAGTCGGTAAAGGGAATTTTCCGGCCATTCTGACGCATGAAGGCGATTCCATGGTGCTGATGAACGCCATTGCGCACGCTCGTCGTCACGCTTTGGGGGGAGCCGCCACGCTGCTGCCATAGCTCGCCGAGCGCCATGCCGAACGCTGCCTGGGCGGCCGCCATGATCTCACCGAAACGGTGCCGCGAGGCCAGGATTGGATCCTTGCCACGGATGGTTACCTTTCCTGCGTAGCTGGACTCGCGCAGCCCGATCGCTGCGAGGATCATGTCCAAGGCCAATTGCGAAGTTTTGCTGTCAACGGTTGCCACTTATTCACTCCTTTTTTGCTAGAGTTTCAAATGTTGGAGCAAGCGCTTCCGCTATTTCACCCCAAGCAGCGTTTCCATTCTTCGAGGAGGCTCTTGCACACCTCCTTTGCGGACGGGTTGACAGCTTTGAACCGCCAAATGCGTCGGCGACATCGCCACGATCAACCCACTGCTGCACTGCTGATATGATAGCCACTGATCCGCAATTTTCAACCCGCCTCAGGGCATTGGGGGTGGCACTCCATAATCGTCAGACTATCCGGCCAAACCAGATTTACACCAATCGACATATTTCTTGATGAGCACGATATCTGCTATAACTGGGAACTTATCAAGACCCTGAAAAACTTCTCTTATCCAGACCATATCTTCAATTTTCCTCACTCCACCCATAAGTCCCCATCGTGGCAAGACAGTTGCCATTACCGATACCCCTTCACTGTCCACAGGTAGTAGTATGTACATGTCGCCTCGGCTTTCTCCCTGGCTCACCATTACAAGGCGGCACTGGTCTGTTTTCCTTAAGCTCCCCAGCTTTGAGACATCCAGAGACTAAGTAATAGGTATGCTAACATTTTGAAAAAATTACGTTTCAGCGAAATTTGTGCTATCATGCCTTCCACGAAACAATTTGGCTAAAAAAGAGGAAACTTGTCGGAATTTAACTTATTTAAAGGTGAGCAGTATATTCATTGGCGCCGGCTCGCCGCGGCCGAATAATCTCGCAGGCGCTTGAAGTTCCTTCAGGAGTGGAGCCATTATGATTTTAAAGATGCGGCCAATAGTGCTGTCGGCCCTGGCGGTTGGTGCCTTACTGGTGATCCCGGCCCAGGCGCAGATGGAGAAAATGATCACCACCACCAAGACCGCCTCTCTCGGCCAGGTGGCGGCGGTATTGTCTTACCAGGAGGCAACCTTTTCGAATCCACTGGCGGATTGGCGCCTTTATCAGCCCCGGCTCAAGGTGATACGGGATGGCCAAACCGTCTTGGATGAACCGTTGCCGGCCGGCCAGGCCGCCGAATTCCGGCAGATCGACGGGCCGGAAGTGTACCCCCTGCAGGGAGGTGGCGAGCCGGAAATCCTGCTGAAGATCGGCGCGGTAGCTAAACAGCCCGGCGCCCTCCTGATTTATCGCTATGATCCCGCCACCCACCACTATGTCCTCAGTCAGCAGGCGGACACTGGGAAGATCGAGGTGTCCACTAAAGTGGAGACCAGGCGGGTGGTGCGCTCCAAAAACTTGCAAGCCGAGTTGTCCTTCCCGGAGGACATCATGGTGACTGGCCAGGTAAACCTGAAAATCACCCGTGACGGGAAAACCTTCTCCGAGATCATCACCCTTGGTGAAGATGAGAATATTGCCCAGGTCGAAGGCCCGATGCTAATCGACTTTGAGAGGACGGGGGAGCCGGAGGTGGTCCTCAATGTCAGCAGCCAGCACGCCTACTGCTGTTCCTTCACCTTTATTTATCATTATGTCCCGGCCCGAAACACCTACGCCCTCCTGAAACATTGCTGGACCAATTATCGCAACCAGGCCAGTCTCCAGGATCTCGATAAGGACGGCGGGCTCGAATTCGTCAGCCGCAATGAAGACTTTTCCGGGGAGTTCGGTCCTTATGCGGTCAGCGGCGCCGCCCCCATCCAGATCTGGCGCTACCAGCAGGGACGGTTGCAGGAGGTCACCGGCCGCTATTCCGATCTTATCCGCCAGGATGCCCAAGGCTGGTGGGAGGAATACCAGCAAAAAGAATCGGATTGGTACCATCAGCCCATGCCGCTGACAGCTTACCTCGCGGACATGTATCTGCTGGGGCAAGGTCAAAAGGGTTGGCAGCAAGTGCGTCAGGTGTACCAGGCCAAGGACCGCCAGGAGTTCTTCGGCCAATTGCGCCGGGAACTGAAAAAGCACGGCTATGCCAAATAACCGTCTTAACAATCTTAGGAGGGAATCCGGTGCAACATCCTGAAAGGTCTCAGATCGGCAAATGGATCCCCCTGCTACTGGCCTTAATGTTCCTCAATCTGAGCTGCACCGAGAAGGCGGCGCCGCCTCCGGCGGGGCCGAGCGTGTCCTTGCCGGCGGTGGCACTGCAGGCCTTTGGCACCTTGCCGTCCTCCCCTCCCGCCTCCGTCACGCCCGCTTTACAGGAGCCGGCCGTGGCTTTGGACCGGGCGCTGAACTATCAGCGGGTCCTGGCCTTTTTGGGGGTCCGGCTCACCCCGCAAGAGAAAAAGTTTCTGGAGAAGCACCGCTTCCTGCTCATCTCCAAAAGCGCCACCAAATTCAAAGGAAGGGTGGACCTGGGTTGGGAGAGCGCTAGTTATGACGAGATGCTGGGGCTATTTGAAGAGGTGGGCGGAGCATCCGACTCCACGCAACGACTACCGGAAAACTGCCACTTCGTCAATCCGGATGTGGTGTTGCACGCCTTCCACAAGTATCTGGAAAATTCCCTGCAATATCTGGAAAAGACGGAGCTGGCCGGGACGCTGAAGCGTTTTCTGACCAATCTCCAGGCCAAGGCCCTGGAGTCCCGAGCCGCGGCCTCCGGCCCCCTGGCGGAGCATTATGAACTCATCGCCGCGCAGCTCACCGTGCCCCTGGTCATCCTGGAAAATGCCCACTGGCCCAGCGCCAAGGAACTGGAAGAAATCGCCTCGGAACCCCCCAAGGTGCCGGTAACGGATGACCACGACACCCTGGCCAACGCCCTCAAGATCCTGGACGGGTTCAAGGGGAAATTATCTGCCCCCGTGTTCAAGCGCATGGCCGCTGAGTTGCGGCTGATTTACGAGGCCCGGGAGGTAAAGCCTTCTCCCCTTTACAGCCAATACGCCAAAGATGGGGCGGTCCAGGCCGATTACACCCAGTTCACTCCCCGGAGCCACTATGTCAAGAGCTCCGTTCTCCGGAGTTATTTCCGGGCTATGATGTATCTGGGAAAGAACAGCTATCTCCTGGGGAAAAACGAGGGCGTCAGCGACGCCCTGTTGCTCACCCTCCTCCTGGCCAGCCCGGGCCCCGACGGCCGGCCGTTCCTGCAGGACTGGCAGCGACTCATGGAAATCACCGGCTTTTTTGCCGGGCAGCCGGATGACATCAGTTACCCGGAATGGCGCAATTTCCTGGTCACGGTCCTGGGCACCGACAAACTCGCCGCCGGACAGGCCCTGGACCCAGCCACGCTGGCAAAAATCAGCCAGCACTTGAAAGAACTCCAGGGTCCCCGGATTCTCTCCGACGTGGTCGTGGCCCCTGAAGTTTTGTCCTCCACCAAAGCGCAGTTGTTGGCCGCGTCCAAAGGCTTCCGCCTTTTCGGACAACGCTTCACCTTTGATGGCTGGATCTTGAGCCGCCTCACCGCCGGCCAGGAAAAGACGCCATTGCGCCTGCCCTCCATGCCCTCGGCCCTCTTTGTCCCCGCGGCCCTGGGGGATAAGGCCGCCCTGGGCTTTGCGGACCAGTACCTGCAGAACCTCTCCCCCCCCTTCTCTCCGGAGGAGACGGCCGGGTTCAACGGCCGGCTGCAGGAGGTGGGCGCGGACCTGGGCAAGATCAAGGAGCCGGAATGGTTCAGTTCCGTGGGCGGAGCCTGGTTGAAGCTGCTCGGCACCCTGACGTCCTCCTATGGCCGGGGCTACCCGCTCTACATGCAAGACCAACTCTTTCCGGTCAAGCAGGTGGAAAGCTTCCTGGGTTCGTACACCGAACTCAAGCATGACACTCTGCTATACGCCAAGCAAAATTACGCCGAAATGGGCGGCGGCGGGGAAGAAGGCACCCCGCCCCCGGTGCCCAAAGGGTTTGTGGAACCCAACCTGCCCTTCTGGCAAAACCTGGCGCGGCTGGTGAATTACGTCGAAACCGGCTATAGGAAATACGGGCTTTTTAAAGGGGACCTGGAGGAGTACGGCACCCTTGGCCGCTTTAAAAGGGAGGTGGCCTTCTATGCCTCTGTCGCCGCCAAGGAGCTTCAGGGGGTCCCCCTAACCGAGGAAGAATATGAAAACCTGCGGACTAGGTCACTCCAATACATGGCCGAGCCTCGCGACCCGAACGTGATTTTGGAGAGTAAGGAAAAGCGCGCCGCCCTGATCGCCGACGTGCATACCGACGCCTCCGAGGGGCAGATCCTCTATGAAGCCACCGGCGAGCCTTACATCATGCTGGTCCTGATGGGTAATGACGGCACCGTGCGCCTGACCGTGGGCGTGGCCTACAACCATTACGAGTTCACCGGGCCTCTGGCCACCCGTTACACGGACGCCGACTGGCAGAGCCGGGTTTACGAAGGTAGCGCCCCTCAGCCGCAGAAGAACTTTTGGTATCAGAGTCTGGCGACCAAATAAATGCGCCGGCTCGCTTTGCTAGCGCTCATCCTGCTGCTGGTCGCCACCTGTTCCAGCCCTGACCAGCCCCCGGGCAAAGGGGCCTTCCCACCCTTTTACCCCGACGGGGGGCTGTTTCTGGCGGCCATCCACCACTGCCGGGTTCAGCCCTTACCCCAGAAAATCAGCGGCCTCACCGTTCCCCATCATCTGCTGGCCGCCGACCTCATGGCCGCGGCCTTACCCTTTGTTGCCGGGCTGCCCTTCAGCCAGAGCAAGCAGGAGCAATTCCTCGAGGATGTGGAGCTCCTGGCCCGGCGGCTGAACACCTCACCCGGGGAGATCCTGTCCCGGAAGCAACTGCGGCAACCTCTGGATGACCCGGCCCTCACCCCGTTGGAACGGGCCGAGGCAGTGCGGCGGCTCCTTAAGGGCTGGGTCAACCCCCGCCTGCACGCCGCGCTCAGCGCCTTTGAGCAGGCCTTGGGCCGCCTGGGCCTCAAAGGCCACCCCCGGGTTCGCCTGCAGCCGCCCCCCGCGTTTGAGTGCCCCGATTTCCATCTGGAAATCAAATTTCGCGATTCCCCTGAGTTGCAAGGGCTTCTGGCAGAAATCGCCCGTCTCAGCGCCAGCCAAGAGTTTAGCGACCTGACCCGCCTGTAAGAACGCGGAATCAGGTGGCTCAGTTTCCCTTGCGGCTTATGGGGGGCGTTATAGATAGCTGGAAGGGCCGGGAATTTATTAAAATTGGTAAAACCTTCTTTATCCCCGTTGCCTCGGCATCTCCCACCAGGAAGACTTCTTTGGTCCGGCAACCGGCCTCACCCGGAGATTCGGCGATCTTGGCCCCGCCCCATAAGTTTATAGATACTATATTGTTACGCTATGAGGACCCGATCTGACTCTGCGAAAATTTCGAGAAATAATAACCATTCTTGTGTGGCAAGAATAACGGGGCCGATCGGCTGAGCTTCATATCGGATTCAAAGGATATTCCTGGCTTCGGCCCAGGGCTGGAAGCGTCACACCGGTGTTGGGCTTCACAAATAGAGCCTGGTATCGAATCAAGAAAACCTAGGTTCCCGGGGCATTAAACTCCCCCTTTGGAAAAGGAGGACTTAAGGGATCTCAGGGGGTTATATTAAATCCCCCTTACCCCCCATTTTCAAAGGTGGGGTTAAAAAAGCGCAGTTGGAAATGGCGTAGCCATTATGAGGTGGCACCCAGTGATTACTTTTAAATATTAATCAAATGCAGTCTCCTGGCATCATAATTGCTATCAATAAAGCAAGGAAGAACCATCGCCCTTCCATTGCCGGCAGGTTACGGGGCGGAAGGCTCCTTCTCGTCGTCCTGCCGGCAGTTCCGCCGGCCCTGGGCGCCTCAGGAGTAAGAATGGAAAGTTTTGATTACCGCCTCGCCGATCTGTTAGACATGAGTATCCTTCAGACCTTGTTCTGACTCGAACTTTCAGGCCACCGGCCTGCCCATGACCATCATCGACGCCTATGATGCCTCCATCCTCGTCCGTTCTGGCTGGACAGATATCTGCCTGAAATTCCACCGCGCTAATCCGGCTTCTAACCAGCGTTGCCTTGAGAGCGATGGCTTCGTCAAAGAGCACCTGGCCGAGGGCAGGTCATATCAGTATAAGTGCCTAAACGGCCTCTGGAATATTGCCATGCCCATCATGGTCGCCGGACGGCATCTGGGCACCCTATTTCTGTCCCAGTTTTACTTCGAAGGCGAGGTCCCCGAACGGGAGTTTTTCATCCGGCAGGCCGGGCAATTCGGCTACGATCTCGACAGCTATCTGGAGGCGCTGGATCGGTTGCCGGTCTTCAGCCTCGAAAAGGTCAACTATATCCTTGCCTATGACCAGGCGCTGGTGCGGTTTATCTCGGACCTGGCGACGCAGTCTCTGCGCGTGCAGAAGGCCCATGAGGAGCTGGAAGGTCGGGTCAAAGAGCGCACAGCGGAACTTGCCGAGGCTAGTGAGTCCGTTAAGGAAAACTTGCGTCTACGCCAGCAAATTCTGGATACCATACCCAGCCCCATCTTTTACAAAGGCATCGATGGCCGGTATCAAGGAGTAAACCAGGCCTTTCTTCAGTTCTACGGCAAGACCATGGAACAGGTCTTGGGCAAGACGGTGTATGAGGTTTTTTGCAAGGAAATCGCTGATAAATATTTCCAATTGAACCAGCATCATTGGCAGCACCCGGGTCCCCAGATTTACGAGTATTACACCTATGACGCCCAGGGCCAGCGGCGCGAGGTAGTGGCGCATAATGCTACTTTCATGGACAAGAATGGGGTTCTTGCCGGTCTGGCGGGAATCATGATTGACGTCACCGATCAAAAAAGAGCCGAAGAAGACCGCCTGCGGTTCAGCAAACTGGAGTCCCTGTCCACTCTGGCTGGCGGCATTGCCCACGACTTCAACAATATTCTTACTGTTATACTTGGGAATATTGGCCTGGTGATGCTGGATAGCAAGATAGAACCCCCACTTCAAGACAGGCTGGCTCAGGCAGAACAGGCGTGCCTCCAGGCCCAGGGCTTGTCCCGGCAACTGCTCACCTTTGCCAAGGGCGGGGCGCCCATTAAAAAGATTGTTTCTATCGGCAATTTACTCAAAGAGTCAGCTACGCTGACGCTATCCGGTTCCAGGTCTCGCTATGAGGTGTCCATCCCCGATGATCTCTGGTCAGTGGAAGCCGATACGGCTCAGATCAATCAAGTTATTGGCAATCTGCTGATCAATGCTGATCAGGCCATGCCGGAGGGTGGAATTATCAAGATAACCGCGGAAAATGTTTCAGTAGAAGCCCAATCGAATCTACCCCTGGCAAATGGCAAATATGTTAAGTTTGCCATCGCCGATCAGGGGGTTGGCATCTCCCCAAAATATTTGAATAAAATATTCGACCCGTATTTTAGCACCAAACAAAAAGGAAGCGGATTGGGCCTGGCGACGGCTTATTCAATTATTAAAAATCATTCCGGACACATACAAGTGGAGTCCCAGTTGGGGGTTGGCGCCACCTTTCATATCTACCTCCCCGCCACGGAAGAAGGAGTTCCCGCCGCGGAACCGGAACCGCCAAAACCGGCTATGGGGCATGGGAAAGTCCTGGTAATGGACGATGAAGAAATGGTCAGGGAATTTTTAGGCAGGATGTTGAGCCGTTTGGGCTACGAGGCGGATTTCGCCAGCGATGGTTCTCAGGCCATAGAAAAATTTGTCCAGGCGCACGAGGCCGATCAGGCATTTGATGCGGTGATTCTCGATCTGACTATCCCCGGGGGCATGGGAGGCAAAGAAGCCATGCAGGGTCTCCTCAAGATCGACCCCCAGGTGAAAGCCATAGTTTCCAGCGGCTATTCAGATGACCCGATTATGTCTGATTTTCAAAAATATGGGGTCTCCGATGTCATCGCCAAGCCGTATCGGGTTGCGGAACTGAGTAAGATTTTGCAAAGAGTCATTCCTGAGAAAAGAATCTAAGACCTGCCAGGCAAAAATCCGGGGACAACTCTGAAGAGCTTTTCTGCTACACTTCAATCGGTTTGATGATCAATACCAAGCCCATCACTATGAATACCATGGTATCGGCTGCCGGGCCCCAGAACCTGCCAGTGACGGACATGACCATCCCCAGGGCGAAAGCAGCCACAAAAGTGCCTCTGATGCTACCTAGCCCTCCCACCACGACTACCGCAAAGCAGATCAACAGGACCTGGAATCCCATATAGGGATTTACCGCGGTGATGGGCGCGTAGAGGACGCCGCCAAGTGCCGCCAGGCAGCTTCCCAGGATGAAGGCCAAGGAAAAATATTTATCAACGCTGATTCCCAGGCTGGCTACCGCCTCCTTGTCCTCCAGGCCGGCGACGATGATTTTCCCCACCACCGTGCGGCTAAAAAAAACTTCCAACCCAACAAAGATCAGCAGCGAAATCAGAATGATGATGAGCCGGTAGACCGGAAGCTCCACGCCCAACAGGGAAAAGTAGGTGCCGACGGGATCGGATAAAGGAATGGGGATGGCCCCCCAGATCCACTTGATGGCATCAACCCCGATGAGGAGGACAGCATAGGTGGCAATGATGGCATAATCGACGGACTCGCCATAGAGTCTTCGCAGGACGTAGCGCTCGATCACGTATGATATAGGGATGACGCTTATTACTGCGATAACGGCTGATAGGAAAAATCCCAAGCCCAATTTTTGCAGAGTGGTGACCAGGATATAGGCGCCCAGCGTATATACCAGGGCATGCGCGAAGTTGACGATCCGCATGGTCCCGAACGTCAGGGACAGTCCGATGGAAATAATGTAGAGGATTCCCCCTACGGTTAATCCATAGGCAAGCGTGCTGATCATCGGCTGATCTCAGACTGAGGCGCAGACTCCTCATTAGCAGGCTTTTCAAAACGTTTGCACAATGCCACGATATATCCCCAAACCCCGGTTCTGAACTTGAACACCAGCAGAAGAAGGACAACCCCCAAAAACATTTCCCAGCGCTGGATATAGTTTGGCAGGTAATTGCTTATCAGCTTGTAGCAGACGCCTCCGATCAGCGCTCCGTAAACACTTCCCGCCCCGCCGATGAGGCTTGCAAAAATGACTTCTACACTCCTGAGGGGGTCGATAAAGCTGGTGGTAACATAGCTGTAGTTGAGAATAAAAAGGGCGCCGGCAAAGGCGGACAGACTGACCGAGATGATAAAGGCCACCATTTTGACGGCAAAAGTATTATAGCCCAGGAACTGCACCCGGGTTTCGTTTTCCTTGATACCCCTCAGGAGAATGCCAAAGAGGGAGTTCGTGAGCCTCCGAACTAAAAAAATGACCAGGAGTAGACACACGAGGGTGAAGTAGAAGACTGTCATTCGGTTGGAAAAGTCGAATATCCACACTTTCTTGAAAGAGGCGGACATGCCGTCTTCGCCCCCGGTCCAGCGTGAGAACGCCACCAGGGCCAGGAAAAATCCCAGCTGATTGAAAGCCAGATTAATGAGTGCAAAACAGGCGCCGGTGGTGCGCACAATGATGGGCCCTAAGATTAGCCCCAGGGCCGCGCCCGATGCCACGGCAAAAAGAAGGGCCAGAAAGGGATTTCCCGATATGTACTCCAATGACAAGGCAAAGGCGTACGCCCCCACTCCCAGATAAAGCATATGGCCGAACGAAAGCCTTCCCATGTGGCCGTACAGCAGATCGTAGGCCAGCACGAAGATACAGAAGATCATAAAATCAATGGTGCGGTCCGCGGAGAGAAGCGGCATCAGCAGCAAAAAGAGGGCTGCGATTATGAGCAAATCAAATTTCCGGAGAAATTCGAGGGTGGATCTGATCAGGGATTTGCCGCCGGTCCAGGGTAAGCTCATGGTCGTGATCCGCTATAAATAAGTCTCCAGATAAGATTGATTCTGAATATCGGCCGGCTCGGAAAGTTCCGCGGGTAGGCGTCCTTCCTTCATGCAATAGATTCGATCAGCCAATCGGGATACCACGGAAAGATTCTGTTCGACGATGACCATAGTCACTTCGCCCTTCATAAGCTCAAGGGCTTTCAAGACCTCTTCGATGGTACCCGCGGCCAGACCTTCGGTAGGCTCGTCAATGAGGAGTAGGCGAGGGGGGCCCACCATCGCCCGGCCGATGAGGAGCAGTTGCCGTTGGCCTCCTGAAAGCCCTCCTGCCTTGCTTTCCAGGACCCGGGAGATCTGCGGGTAGATTTGCACCACCCGATCCAGGGCATCCTTGAGCTTGACGTTGGCGCCGTAAGCGGCCAGCTCGATGTTCTCCCTGACCGTGAGTTTGGTGAACACCCGTTTATCCTGGAACACGTACCTGATCCCCAGGCGAGCCACCTTATCAGAAGGGCTTCCGGATATTTCCTTCCCAGCAAATTTAATCGTGCCGCGTAAAGGACGCAGAAAACCGGCAATGGTCTTCAACATGGTGGTCTTGCCGGCCCCGTTGCGGCCCACGATAAATACGACTTCACCCAGCTTGGCGTGTAAGGAGACCTCTGAGAGAACCTGGGCATTCCCGTAAAACACATCGATCTGGTCTACCGACAACAGCATGCTATGTTCCCTGAGGCTGGTCTGGGGGGCGGCAAGTCACGTCGCCCCAGTAAACTCGCCGTACCGTCGCGTCGCACAAAACAGCCTCGGGCAGGCCATCGGCAATCAACCGGCCCTCGTGCATGACACTGAGACGCGAAACGAGGCCCAGGATGCGGGTAATCTTGTGCTCAATGATCACGAGCGTAAACTCGTCCTTTAACTTATTGATCAGATCGAGGACATCGGTAATCTCTACCTCACTCAGGCCAGCAAAAGGTTCATCCAGCAGAAGCACCTGAGGTCTGAGGGCCAGGGCCATGGCGATTTCGAGTTTACGTTTATCCCCATAAGAAAGTTCGGAGGTGGGCAGATTCATCTTCTTGGCGAGGCCCACTCTCTCCAGGGCAGATCTGCAGTTATCCACCACCTGGGAAGAATGCGGATTACCCAGGAGGCGCCACAGCAGTCCTTTGGATTCGGGCCGGGAGTGAACGACCGCGATGACGAGATTGTCGAGGACCGACAACGAGTCAAAAACGGAGACCAATTGAAAGGTTCGGATCAATCCGAGGGCTACCCGCTTATAGGCCCCCTGGTTGGTGATGTCGGCGCCAAGGTAGCTGATGGTTCCTTCAGAAGGCGGAAAAAGGCCGGTGAGGAGATTGAAAAAAGTTGACTTGCCCGCGCCGTTGGGTCCAATAATGCCCGTAACTTCTCCTTTTCGGAGTCCGTAGTCCACGCCGTCAACCGCGGTGAAGTCGCCGAAACGCTTACTAAGGCCACGGCTTTGGAGAATGACCTCTTCTGACATGCGGGGAATTCCTTTCTGGTGCGCC
The DNA here is from genome assembly GCA_963697965.1 of uncultured delta proteobacterium. GTDB lineage: Bacteria > Desulfobacterota > Desulfobaccia > Desulfobaccales > 0-14-0-80-60-11 > JAPLJC01. Next base: position 2,901,053 of record OY969108.1, on the reverse strand, counting down.
GGCGACTGCGCGTCATGTAGCGGGGAGGTCAGGTTAGCGCCGCAGGGCCCTATCCTGACCTCGGAAGAGGGTAAATATCAACGGTCCGAAAGGATGGTGGCCTGGGAAATATTAGTATCCCTCCGCCTTTAAAGACGGCAGATAATCTTCACCGGTATAGGCGCCGATGACCTTCACCAGGTCCCATTTGGGATCTTTTCGTTCTGCCGCTCCTTTGCCCACCACCACAAAGGCATTGTATTTGAAGATCGGTTGGTGATCCTCCCGCCAGGTCCCCTTGCCCTTCATCGATTCGAAGGTGGGATTTGCCATGATGGCTTTGGCGACAGCCATCCCATCGTGGCTCTGGGCAATGGACATGCCCCGCAGGGCTTCCTTGGTGCCGATGTAGGCCATAGCCGAATAGGGATCAGGAGGATACCCATACGCCTTGGTAAACTTGTCGGAAAAGGCGCTGGCCTGCTGGACGATGGCTTCATCCGGAAAGCCGCTCAAGTCGTAATACCAACCCATCAGGGAATAGACGCCTTCCAAGGCCTCGGGGGGCACACCGCTGCCAAAGACATCCGTCATCCAATCGAACCAGATTTTGGATTTCTTCTTCAAGCCGGTTTCGTTAGCCTGCTTGAGCACGTTGATGGCATCGGTGCCCCAGTGGGCCAGCATGACGATCTGAGGATTCATCTCCATGATTTTGGTCATATACGGCGTGAAATCGTTCGTCCCCACCGGTGACTCCAGATACTCGACTTTGATACCCAGTTTGTCGAAGGCATCCTTGGCGCCCCGCCATTGGTCCTGGCCAAAGGCATACGCCGGGCCGAAGAAGACGATTTTCTTCAACCCCAATTTGTTCACGATATAAGAAGCCCCGGCGTAACCGATGGAATAGGCGCAGCCATTCACGGCGAAAGTGGTAGGCGCCAGCTCCCCCTTCTCAAACATCTTCATGGCCACCACATTGACGGGGAAATAGCCGATAGGATGCTGTTTTACTTCCTTATTGAGCGCGGCACTGATGGGAGCAAAGGTCTGCCCGACGACGACATCGACCTTGTCTTCATCGACCAACTCGCGGAAACGGCGAATGGCCACGTCCGACTTGGTCTCATCGTCTTTAACGACGTACTTGACAGGGACCTTCTTGCCGCCCCAATCGAGGCCGCCGGCCGCATTAATCTCATCGATGGCCAACTTGGAGCCATCCAACTGAACCGGGCCCACCGGGGAGGCGGCTCCAGTAAGACCATAGATCAAACCCACTTTGACTTCTTTGGGCGGCGCCGCAGCCAGGGCCGCAACCGCGAGGCTAAATACCAGGCAACTCACCGCAGCCGCAACTATCAAAGCCGTCTTGCCAGATGTTCGTACCTGCATGAATGTACCCTCCTTATTTTTGCTGACTGAACTTATCTGCTGATTAGAGGAGCTGCCTAAGAGATGGCCCCGAGAAATTCCTTACTCGACATTACTGTGCCGATGCGGGGGAAGATCACCTCTTCGGCATAGAGTTGCTCGCGGTCGGTATCCGTCGCGGTGCAATCATTAATCACAATCACCCGATAGCCCAGGTCGTAGGCGGAACGGGCCGAAGATTCCACGCACCAGTTGGTATGGAATCCGGTGAACGCCACATACTCGATCTCGTTGGCGCGCAGGAGGTAGTTGAGGGCGGTGGAGTGAAAGGCATCCAGGGTCAGCTTGCCGCGCACCAGGATGTCTCCTGCTTTCGGCTTCAAGGGTTCGATAATCTCAGGGCCCGGGGTCCCTTCCAACCAGGCGCCGGTACCCCAGTCGGCTTTCATCTCCATTTCTATGCCGCGCAGGCCCGCGGTTCCCGGTCCTCCCGGCTTTAATTCCGGAAAGCCGTGCTTAAAAGCCTGAAAGGGGACATAGATGATCTTCACCTTGCCCCGCGCCCCATCCAAAAGGGACTTCAAATTATTGATAACGTCCCTTTTGGCTAACTGCTCGGCAATGTACTGATACATCGTACCCCCAGGGCTGAGAAAATCGTTTTGAGGCTCAATGAGAACAATGGCAGTGTTGTCGGCCGGCAACTTCATATCTCTCTCCTTCTGCAAGGTTAAGGTGTATGACAAGGCGGGGTTTTAAGGCGGGACCCTGTGTCACCGTCCCCCGAGTTGTTTCCAGCGCCCTGCGTCCACATCTTCCCGAATTTGGGCCATCATATATTGGTTATGCCTGCGGAAGGCCTCCTCGGCCTTTTCCGGGTCGCGTCCCCGCAGCGCCCGGACAAGTTCAGCATGGTGGTCAATGAGCTTCGAGAAGTCGGGCTGCATATGCAGGGTCAAGGGGCGCATCTTATTTTTGATGGTCTCGAGAAGTTCCTTGAGCCACTCGTTGCCACAGGCATCATATACGGTCGCATGGAATTCAAAGTCCAGCTTGGAGTAAGCCAGGATATCCTGCTTCCCGATCACCTCCCGTTGCCTCAGGATGAATTTGGCCATTTTTTCGAGGGAGCTTTCGTCAATGCGGGTAGCCGCCAGCCGGGCGGCCATGCCCTCCAGTACCTCCCTTACCGCATACAGATCCAGGGCCTTCTCAGCGGTGAGGGATGACATGAACACGCCTCGGTTGGGAATATTCTCAACGAGGTCTTCCTGCTCTAAACGCCTCACGGCTTCCCAGACAGGAGTGCGACTCACCTCGAGTTCCCTGGCGATGCTTTCGATGTTAAGGCGTGCTCCCGGCTGGAAGCGGTAATTAGCTATCATCTTCTTCAAAATGGCGTAAACCTGATCGCTGAGCTTTTCCCGCTGTAATTTTGCCACTAATGCCTCCCGTGTCCCTGAACATAGAAATCAGCCGGTGAATTGTCAAGCATATTTTTCATATTTCATTAAAAATAAATCATGAAGTAGTCTATCCAATAAACTGGGCATCTGGACGCTACCAGAACCAGGATCTTCAGACGGGATAATGGTTCCTAAACTCCAGGTCCAGATACAGCTCCCTTTCCCCTGGCGCATGCTCACGTTATGGCAAGGCCTCAAGAAGGCATCCAGGTCCGTCGGCAACGACTCAAGCTCGCGGTAAATCTTTTTTCGGAGGTAGCTAGCTTAAAAACCAGAAAATATTCGAGATAAAGGTTCACGAGCCCCCCGCCCCCTTAAACAGACTTGCTCACCGGCGCCGCGGTAATTAACTTACTAATAAATTCCGGTCGAGCCCGGGAGCCGGCGCCGACCCGTCCGGCTTGTCCGGAGCATTTTTGGGTAAAGGAACCCCCTCATGGCAGAACCACGCTCCAACCGTTTGCTCGAGAGCGCCAGCCCCTATCTGCAGCAGCACGCCCATAACCCGGTAGATTGGTACCCCTGGGGTCCTGAGGCCCTGGAAAGGGCTCGCCGGGAGGACAAGCCCATCTTCCTGAGCATCGGCTATTCCACCTGCCACTGGTGCCATGTCATGGCCCACGAATGTTTCGAAGACCAGGCCATTGCGGCGGTCTTGAACGAACACTTTGTGGCCATCAAGGTGGACCGGGAAGAGCGTCCCGACCTGGACGAGACCTATATGAACGTGGTCACCGCCCTCACCGGCCGGGGCGGCTGGCCCTTGAGCGTCTTCCTCACCCCGGACCTGAAGCCCTATTACGGCGGCACCTATTTCCCGCCGGCAGACCGCGGCGGCCTGCCGGGGTTTCCCCGACTGCTCCTGGCTCTGAGCCAGGCTTACCACAAGAACCAGGAACAGATCCAGGAGTTGGCCCGCTGGGTCATTGAGCACCTGCACACCCTGGGAGAGATTCCCGCGGCGGCGGCCGAGCCCTCCCGGGAAGTGGTGGATCAGGCAGTGGGACGCTTGCTCAAGGAGTACGACCCGGTCCATGGCGGGCTGGGCGGGGCTCCCAAGTTTCCCCGGGCTCTGGAGTTAGGCCTTATCCTGTACTATTACCACCTTTCCCGGGACCCTCAGGTGCTGGAGAAGCTGGGCTTTACCTTGGAGAAGATGGCCCGGGGCGGCATCTATGACCAGCTGGGGGGCGGTTTTCACCGCTACTCCGTGGATGCCGCCTGGGTGGTGCCCCACTTCGAAAAGATGCTTTACGACAATGCCCTGCTGGCCCCCATTTACCTGGCGCACTTTCAGCTCAGCGGCAGCCCCCTGAGCCGGCGGGTCGCCGCCGCAACCCTCGATTTCGCCCTCAGCGACCTGGAGGCTGCCGGCGGGGGCTTCTATTCCGCCTGGGATGCCGACAGCGAAGGGGTGGAAGGCAAGTACTACGTCTGGAGTTTCCAGGAGGTGGCCGCGGCGGTGGGATCAGACCTGGGACCGGACCAGGCGTCCCTGGCGATCGCGGCCCTGGGGGTGACTGCGGCCGGGAATTTTGAGGGAACTAACGTCCTGACCCGGCCCCGCTCCCGGGAAGAGCTGGCGGCGGCCTTCTCTCTTAGCCGCCTGGAAGTGGAGCAGCACCTGGGTGCGGCCCTGGAGGCCTTGCGCGGCGCTCGGGCCAGGCGGGTGCCTCCGCACCGGGATGACAAGATCGTGACCTCCTGGAACGGTTTGATGCTGGCGGCCCTGGCCCAGGGATTCCAGGTTCTGGGGGAACGGCGCTATTACGAGGCCGCGGCCCGGGCGGCCCGCTTCCTACTGGCGGAGCTATTCCGGGAAGGGCGGCTCCAGCGGAGCTGGCGGCAGGGCCGGGTGAGCGTCCCCGGTTTTTCCGAGGATTACGCCCACCTGGCCTACGGGCTGCTGGAGCTTTACGAGGCCGACTTCGACCCCTCCTGGCTGGCGGCCGCCCGGCGTCTGGTGGATCTGCTGGATGAATTGTTCCTGGACCCGGTTTCCGGGGTCTATTTCCTGGTGGCCCGGGATCAGGAGGCGCCCTTGCTGCGCTCCAGGAGCATCTATGACCAGACCCTGCCTTCCGCCAGTTCCATGGCCGCCAGGGTTTGCCTCAAGCTGCACCGCCTTACCGGCGAAGACCGCTACCGGGAGCGGGCCCTGGCTATCCTCCGGGTTCTCCAGGATCAGGCCCGGGAGACCCCCTGGACCTTTGCCCACCTGCTCTCCGTGCAAAACCTTTATCTAACCCCGCCGCTGGACCTGACCCTGGTGGGCGACCCCGGGGACCCGGCCATTCAGGAGATGCTCCAGGCAGCTTACCGGATCTTTCTCCCGGAGCGGCGCCTGCTCCTGAAGAACCCGGCGGACTGCGCCGCCCTGGAGGCGGCGGCGCCCGCGGCCAGCCCCTACAGTTCTCTCGACGGCGCCCCGGTGGCCTATCTCTGCCACCATTTCACCTGTCTGCCGGGGATCAGGGTGGCCCGAGAGCTGGAGCGGCAGTTGGCCCGGATCAGCGCCGGAGACGAGGGACCCGCGGTCAGCTGAGCAGTTAGGAAGGTATTATGGCAAATTATGAGTGACAAATTGATAAGAAGCTAAAGGAGTAGATATTGGGATTATTCCAGGAGTCTTTCAAAAGCCATGATTACGCTTTAATAAGAAGAGGGGGGGATGGCCAAAAACTAGGATTTTGTCCAGTTTTTTACCCCGGTCCAGTGTCTGCCATCAGACAAAATTATATATTTTGTCCAGAGTCGATTTATGTCTCCTTCAATGGTTATTAATTTTCCCCATAACGATGCCATTTTTCTTTTTTTTCAATCGCATCGAATTTATCAGTCCATCTCCCGCCAGAAACTTCGGGTAGCAAATTTCTATATTCATCCCAATTATAAATATGGAGATCAAATAATGCTGGATCTTTATATGAACCTTTCCTGCTTAGATTATATGTGGGGAAATGAGAACAAATTAATAGTTTTTCTACCATATCAATTTGTTTAGACCATTCTTTATCATCTGGGGTTTCCTTCCCATAGAATCTACCCACATAAATCTTAATTTGCTCGATATTCTCTTCTTCTTCCCAGTTATTCATTTCAATAATTAGTCTCTCTTTAAAAGTTTCTCCACTAGCTTTCCCTATATATAAAAGTACATTAGAACCGTATACTGGGTGAGAACCATAGATTTGATAAACACCCTTGTCAATTTTTTCATTATTTATTTTGTCTAACTCTTTAAATGTAAAAGGACCATCCCACGTAATATGTATTATTTGGGTCATTTTAGTTCCTCCTCATTAATCTAAAAATGCGGATAACGAAATTAGTATCCAAACGAGATGTTCAGTGCCGTAGCCACTCTGGATAATCTGCCTTTCCTTTCTGGATAAATCCTTGCCATTTCGTTTTCTCTTCTTCGAGCATTTCGATAAATGCTTGGCGGTGCTTGATACCCAATAGGTAGTAATCTTTATCCGCACTATTAAGTAGGTCAGCCATTAGGTCAATTTCATGGAGATAAAGGTCGATAGTATCCTGGATCGATTTAAGAACAATCCTTGATTGGCGGCGGACCTCATCTGGGCTTTTAATCATACTTACCTTTACCTGGCATGCTACTAAGGCTTTCATGAAACTCTCGGATTGGTTTATTGCTTTTACTTCTCGATCATTGAGTATTTTGATCCTAAGCCTCTCGGCCTCCCAATTAGTTGCCGATGCAGGGTGAGAAAGCATAGTTAAAGTTATAATGATGCCTACTGTTGTTCCTATCTTAATAATCCATCCTTGTGTTGTCACGGCATCTCCTGAGTTCCTCTATTTTCTCTCTACACGACCACCATACCCCGACCCTTTTCAATCAGTGTCAACTCAAGTCTAAAATATAGCGGAAAAGAGGTTGAATTTCCCCTCACCCTAACCCTCTCCCCCATCGGGGGAGAGGGGGTTAAATGATAGCTACATTGTGAATCAATTTTCCGCCCTGTTAATAAGAGTTCCCACCGACTCTCGGAAGCTGTCAGCCATAAGCTGACCGCCAGTGTTATGTCTCAGAATTACTTTTAAAAATATCTACTTGTTCTGGTAGCCGCAGGCTTTAGCCTGCGCTTCTTTTTCCTTATTATTCCGCAAGCTAAAGCTTGCGGCTACAGAGGTCACACCGACCTGAGATAAGCCAAAGCCACCGCCGCCGCCAGGCAGATGACAATTACCAGGGCGGTCACCCGGTTCAACATCCTAAATTCCATGGCTCACGCCCCTCATTTACAGGGAAAAATATTCAAAATGGATGCGGGAGTCGGGTACCGCCAGATCCCGCAGGTTGGCCACCAGACTGTGGATAAAAGGCGGCGGACAGCAGAGAAAGAAAGAGGCCGTCCCCAGGCGCTCGCCGCAAAGGCGGGCCAGCTTTTCCCGGTCCAAATGTCCTTTTTCGCCGGGCCAGGCCTCTTCCGGCCGGCTCAGGACGTGCACCACCTGAAGTTCGGGTCTGCTCTCCCCATCCTCTTCCATCCGGGACAGTTCTTCCCGAAAGACTATGCTGCTTTCGGTCTTATTTGAATAGAGCAGCAGGACCCGCCTCTCCGCCTGGGTATCCCGCATGTGGCGCAGGTTGCTCATCAGGGGAGTGATGCCGATCCCCCCGGCGATAAAGACCAGATCCCGCGATTGGGGATAGAAAACGTAAGAGAAGCGTCCGAAGGGGGCGTGAATGGCGGCGGTATCGCCAGCCCTGGTCTGGCCGATGGCGGTGGTGAAATCCCCTGACTCCTTGATGGTGGAAGCATGGTAGCCGGGCTCGCTGGGACTGGAGGAGATGGTGAAATGGTGTTCCTCCACCGGCAGCCCCCGGCCCCGGAACAGGGTGACGAATTGGAACTGGCCCGGCAAGAAATCGAACCGCTTCTCCCCCGGGGGCGGAGCGAATTTGATGGTCCAGACCCTGGGGCACTCCTCGTGGACCTCCTGGACCCGGTAAAGATGACGCCGGAGCAGCAGCGGCCTGAGCAGGCGGTGATAGCCGAAAAGCAGGAGGGCCCCCCCCAGGAAGGCCAGCCAAAGGACCTGCAGGGGCCGCACTGTGAAATCTTTGCTGGCGTTCCAGCTATGGACGAAAACCAGGACAACAACCAGGGGGCCAATGATATCATGGGCCAGGCGCCACTTTTCGAATTTAATCCCCAAGCGGGTCCGCCAGAGGCTCAGGCCCACATTGATGAGCAGGAGCAGGAGCGCCACCTTGGCAATGATGATGTACCATTTGACGTTGAGTCCATAGAGTAGATGCCAGCCCCCGCCACCCAGGGCCATTAACAGGGGGTGCAGGATCAGGAGAAGGGCGGCCACGGTCCCCATGCGGCGGTGGAAGGGGAAGGTGAGATTGAGGCCGAAGGGCGCCTCTACCCAATGCAGGCGGGCGGCCAGGGCCACCTGCACGACGAGGATGGCAAAAGCCAGCAGGGCAAAGCCGCGGCCAAGATTATAATAGAATACGTCGTCGGTCTTCAGGTGGAAGGCCGCCACCACCAGCAGAGGCGAAAGGATAACGGCCAGGTACAGGATGATCCGGGAGCGGGCCCCGTTCACGGAAGGTCCGGGGAATAATCCGAGTGGGGGCCGTGCAGTAAATAACCTGGGGAGTCATAAGAAGCCCCCGGGACAGGAGCAGACAAATAATTTGGGCCATTTTCGCTGGAAGTCCCATAACCCCCACCCCCAGCGCAGGCGGCCAACAACCATGAGCTGCCCAGAATGAGCAGGGTCCAGGTGATCGTTCTCTTTAATTTCGAGGCCACAGTGAGCCCATTCTGAGCCATCATACCCCCCCACTCTCCCCAAAAGGGCAGGCTAAGGATTGATAAACCGGTTGCAGAGGTTACGGATATTTTCTGGACCGAAGATAAGAACCGGAGGAGGCAATGTCAATCCCCGCCAGGATTGGCCCCCTCAGGTCCTCGATGACACTTGCCGGGGCACGTGGCAGATAATGGGGGCAGACACCTAGCCTGTCCGCGCCTCCTGATGCGGATGTTTCCTTGCCTGCCAGGGCGGTCTTGCCCCCCGGGGCAGTTATGCCTTATAATCCTTTCTAGGCGAGGAGGGCTCATTAGTGGACCGGGATCGCTTGTTGGGTTTAGTGAGGGTCTTGACGAAGGAGGTCATCGCCACAGCCTCTCCCGAAAAGTTGGCCGATTTCGCCGACGCTTTCGGTGATTTCACCTTGCAGGCCGGGACCTCGAAGGTGAGCGAACGGCTGGTCTATCAAGGGGCCCCGGGGTCGGGCCTGGACACCACCCTGGTGGCCGGCATGTTTTTCGAGGTCTTAATGGACGCCTCCAGATTGCCTGCCGAGCGCCGGGAGCGGGTCTCCTTTGTGCGAAAACGGGCCAAGGATTACCTGGTGAACCGCCTGGCCGGGCAGATTACCCTGTCCCAGTTCTACCGCCTTTTGAACCTCATCGAAGCGCAGGTGGGACATTATTTCGAGCATCTGACGGATGACTGGACCGCCCCGCCCCGGGGCCGGGAAGCCGCGGCGGCCTCCCCCGGGTCGGAGGCCATTGACAGCGAGGCCTTGCGCCAGGCCCTGTCCCGCCTCTCCCTGCCTCTGGAAGGCAAACGCAAGCTGACTTTCGAAACCGTGTGGGACTTTCTTCGCCGCAGTGGTGGCTGCTGGTTCCGGCTGCTCGATTTTGAGGAGCACTTTCGGATCAATAAAAAGACCGCCTGGGGCTATCTGAACCTGCTGCAAAAAGAGGGCGTCCTGGAACACAACGGGGAGAAGGCCAACCGGGTGCGCTATGCCCTGGCTCCGGCCTTTCGGGCCGAATCGGAGAAGATGCGCCCCTGCTAACACTCCTTTAGTTTCGAATTGAGACCTCTGCGAAAGATCCCATTTTTGTCATTCTGAGGGAGCGAAGCGACCGAAGAATCTCATAAATAGTTAAGGAAATACGAGATCCTGCGCTTCGCTCAGGATGACAACGTTTCTGAAAAGAAATAAAGACCTTTAGATTGCAGCAGCAAATCTTTCGCCTCTTTCGGACCTGCCGGCGGGGTCTACGAATTGGTCAGAGTCAGGGCGCCAAATTATAAAAAGTATGGCGAAAACCGCCCCCAGGAGTTACATTAATAAGTTGGGGAGAGTTAACCAGCAAGCGCTGTTGGCCAGTCGCCCACCTCAAGCTCGTGAGCCCCTCTTGCGCCGATTAGATAGCCGAGGAAGATTTTCATGTCCAGAGGAAAAGAACCCCCCAAAGTGGGGCTGAAATTGGAAGTCACCGTGATTCCTGCTAAATATTTGGGATGCACCCTGGCCCAAATTGTGCGGCAGTTGGGAGCCGGGCCGCTGCTGTGGGCCGGCGGTGCGGGCCGGGCCCAAGGGATCAAGTTCGTCTCCTATGAGACCAAAAAGAAGCGGGGGCGCAAACCCAAACCCAAGGAAGAACAGCAGCTCACCTCGGCGCCCGGCCGGGAAGGCGCCGCCCTGGCCGCGATGTGACCCCGCACCCCTGGGGTTAAGCAACCACCCATGCCCACCAGCAAGATCGTCATCCGGGGCGCCCGGGAACATAATCTCAAGAATATCGACGTAGAGCTGCCCAGGAACCGGTTTATCGTGATTACCGGGGTCAGCGGCTCAGGCAAGTCCACCCTGGCCTTCGACATCCTCTATGCCGAAGGCCAGCGGCGCTACGTGGAGAGTTTATCGGCTTACGCCCGGCAGTTCCTGGAACTGATGGACAAGCCGGACGTGGAGTATATCGAGGGGCTCTCTCCCGCCATCGCCATTGAGCAGCGCAGCGCCTCCCGCAACCCCCGCTCCACCGTGGCCACCTCCACCGAGATCTACGATTATCTGCGGGTCCTGTTCGCCCGGGTGGGGACCCCCTATTGCTATCGCTGTGGCCGGGCCATCTCCTCCTTGAGCGTCCCCCAGATGGTGGACCAGGTCATGGGCCTGGCGGAGGGCAGCCGGATCACTGTTTTGGCCCCGCTGGTGGTGGACCGCAAGGGTGAGCATCACAAGCTCCTGGAGCGCCTGCGCCAGGAGGGCTATAGCCGGGTGCGCCTCAATGGCGACATCCTGGAGCTGGAAGAATTCCCGCCCCTGGACAAGAACCGCCGGAACACCATCGAAGCGGTGGTGGACCGGTTGGTGATCAAGCCCGACCTGGGGGCCCGCCTCACCGACTCCCTGGAGTTGGCCCTGAAGCTGGGGGACGGCCTGGTGCGGATCCTGGTCCAGGGCGGTGAGGAGCTATTGTTTTCCGAACGTTTTGCCTGCGACCACTGCGGGGTCTCCTTGCCGGAACTTACCCCCCGGCTCTTCTCCTTCAATAGCCCCCAGGGGGCCTGCCCGGGCTGCAGCGGCCTGGGCACCAGGATGGTCATCGACCCTGACCTGGTGGTTCCCAACCGCTCGCTGAGCCTCCGGGAGGGGGCGGTGCGGCCCTGGGCGCAGCGCCACTCTCTGCGCCACCAGCATATGCTGGAAGCCCTGGAGCAGCATTACCACTTCTCCATTCGCACCCCTTTCCAGGAACTGGCTCCGGAAGTCCAGGAGGCTATTCTCCATGGCTCCCGGGGAGCCCCTGTCAACTTTTTCCATGAGCGGGGAGGACGGCGTTTCTTTGAAGCCAGGAGCTTCCCCGGAGTGATCCCCCTGCTCCAGGAACGCTATCGGGAGACCGATTCTCCCCTGGTGCGGCGAGAGATTGAGGAGTACATGGGGGTGCGCCCCTGCCCGGACTGCGGCGGGGCCCGCCTGCGGCGCGAGGCCCTGGCGGTGCGCATTAACGGGGCCAACATCAGCGAGGTCACCGGCTTCACCGTTTCCCGGGCCCTGCGGTGGTTCGTCAGCCTGGACCTCACCCCCCGCCAGGCGGAGATCGCCCGCCGCATCCTCAAGGAGATCACCGAGCGCCTGGGATTTCTGGAGGAAGTGGGCCTGGACTACCTCACCCTGGATCGGGCCACCGGCAGCCTGGCCGGCGGCGAAGCCCAGCGCATCCGGCTGGCCACTCAGATCGGCTCCAAGTTGAGCGGGGTCCTGTATATCCTGGATGAGCCCAGCATCGGTCTCCACCCCCGGGACACCCGGAGGCTGCTGCGCACCCTAAAGACCCTGCGGGACCTGGGCAATACCGTGGTGGTGGTGGAGCACGACCCCGAGACCATTCTCCAGGCGGACTATGTGGTGGATATGGGCCCGGGCGCCGGCCGGGAAGGGGGCCGGCTGGTCTTCGGCGGCACCCCGAAGCAACTGCTGCGGAACGAACATTCCCTCACCGGCCTGTTTCTCTCGGGCCGGCGTCGCATCCATCTGCCCCAGAGCCGCCGGCTGCCCGAAAAATTTTTGCACCTGAAAGGCGCCGCCGGTCATAACCTCAAGAATCTAGACCTGGACATCCCCCTGGGGGTCTTCATCTGCGTCACCGGGGTCTCCGGCTCCGGCAAGTCCACCCTGATCATGGACACCCTGTATCAGGCCCTGCGCCAGAAGCTTTATGGGGCCAAGGTCGTGGCGGCGCCCTATGCCGGGCTCCTGGGCGCCGAACACCTGGACAAGGTGGTGAACATCGACCAGAGCCCCATCGGCCGCACTCCCCGCTCCAATACCGCCACCTACTCCGGGATATTCACCATCGTCCGGGAGCTCTTCGCCCAGGTGCCCGAGGCGCGCCTTAGGGGTTACCGGCCCGGGCGCTTCAGCTTCAATGTCAAGGGGGGGCGTTGCGAGGCCTGCCGGGGTGAGGGCATCAATAAGATCGAGATGCATTTTCTGGCGGACGTTTATGTCCGCTGCGAGGTCTGCAAGGGGCTGCGTTACAATCAGAGCAGCCTGGAGATTCGCTACAAAGGGAAGACCATCGCCGAGGTTTTGGAGATGACGGTGGACCAGGCCCTGGAGTTCTTCGGGCCAGTGCCGGCCCTGCGGGAGAAGCTGCGCACCCTGGCGGACGTGGGCCTGGGCTATATCCAATTGGGGCAGGCGGCCACCACCCTCTCAGGCGGCGAAGCCCAACGCCTCAAGCTCTCCCGGGAGCTGAGCAAACGGGCCACCGGCCGCACCCTCTACATCCTGGATGAGCCCACCACCGGACTCCACCTGGCGGATATCGAAAAGCTCCTCCATGTCCTGAACCGGCTGGTGGAGGACGGCAACACCGTCATCGTCATCGAACACAATCTGGAGGTCATCAAGACCGCGGATTGCCTCATTGACCTGGGCCCGGAAGGGGGCGACCGCGGCGGCTACCTGGTGGCCGCCGGCTCCCCGGAGGCTCTGGCCCGCCACCCCGAATCGCACACCGGCCACTTTCTGCGGAAACTGTTGCCTGAAGCCCCCGAGGGTAAGGTTGCCAGCAAATAGGCAGGTGATTCTGGAAACCGGGTCTGCAGATGTCTTTAAGCGTCTGGAACCGGTTTGGGAAATATGATTTGGCTAGCAAACTCGACGCAGGCGTGGAACCACCAAGCGATATCTAGCGAGCTAGGAACGCTGGGGGGCGGCTCCCAAGGCCTTTCAACATTACCACAGTCCGCACCTAAAGGGCCGCCCAGGTGCTCAAGGACTAGCAGATCAGAGAGACGGCGCCCGGTGGGGCTCTTTGAGTCCTGAGTCAACCATCAAGGCCGGGAGATCAGGGCTCCGGCTCAAAATCCGTCGTTGAAAAGGGCTCCAGAGCAATTTGAGAAGATCGAATTTCTTCATATGCCGGCTGAACAATCGCAGGAGCTTATAGGTGCGGATGGGACGCTTGCAAATGCGATGGGCAAAAAGCAAGGCGTAGCCTTTCATGCGGACCCGGTTTACCGTAGCGCTGGGCAGGGCGGTGGGGTCGATGTCCGAGCACTTGAACCATTTGTGCCAATCGCGCTCGTCGTCAATGATCCCGCGGTTGACGTACTCTTGCCATAAGGGGGTGCCCCGGTAGGCACATAATCTATTGAAACCAAAGGTGTCCAGCTTCAGCCGGGCGGCAAAACGGAAGCTGTCCAGGATATTCTTCTCGGTTTCCCCCGGAGAGCCGATGACAAAAAAGCCGTGCACCCTGGCGATGCCATGCCGCTTCGCTTCACTGACCGCGTGCTCCACCTGCTTCAGGGTCTGCTTCTTATGCAGACGGTCAAGTACTTTTTGCGTGCCCGCCTCCACCCCAAAGGCCAGGAAATTACAGTTGGCCTTTTTCATCAGCGGCAGTTGGTCCACCGCCACCGCATCTACCCGCCCTTCGCAGCCCCAGTGGAACTTGAGCTGGCGAGCCATGATGCCCCCACAGATTTCGCCGATGCGTTTCCGGTTAAGGAGAAAATGATCATCGGTCAGGTAAAGGGAACGATAGCCCATATCGTCCAGTTGCTGCATTTCTCCCAAGACGTGTTCCGCGGATCGGTAGCGCCATTTGCCTTGTGACAGAGACGGGATATCGCAGTAGATGCAGGAATAGGGGCAGCCCCGGGAGGTTTGCATAGTGCCGAATTTATCCAGGGAGAGGACCGCGGGGGCATCCAGGGGTAAGGATTCGATGTAGTCGATGGGCAGGCTGGTACGGTCGGGGTAAGGGAACAGGTTCAGGTCCCGCAAGAGTGGGCGGGGGACATTGCTAACAATCTCTCCGGCATCACGCCATACCAGACCGGCCACGGTGCCTGGGTCGTCGAAATTGTCCAGGTAGTCCGGCAGGAGTTCTTCGCCCTCTCCCACCGCCACGCAGTCCAGGTCGGGGCAGTCCTTGAGGATGTGGTCGGCATTCATGGTGACGAAGGCGCCGCCGGCGATGAGGGGGATTTTCGGAGCGGCGGATTTAAGCCGTCTGGCCAGGTTTTTGAGCGCCGGGTAGGTGGTGGTCGAGAGGCAGGAGAGGGCAACGACGTCGGGGCGCTCCTCCGCTACAGCCTGGGTGAGGTGCTCCGCTTGCATCTGTGGGTGACAGGTGTCGAATAGCCGGACCTGGTGTCCATGTTGGCGCAGCACCGGAGCCAGGGTCTGGATTCCCAGGGGAGGAAAGGCCATCGCTCTGATGCGGCCATCGTTAGACCTGGATCTGTTTAGCTCCTCGGGGAGTAGTTGGCAAAAATTTCCATCCCGGACGTACACCATAAAGACATGCATCGAACCATCCCTTGCTGCCGCGGTATTTGCGAAAGTACCCCACTCATGAGGCATGATATCATAAAGCTTCCCCGAAACCTCTCTCCGCCGTTTTGAGACGCCCTGGAAGATCATCACAGAGCTGATTTCCAGTCTCAGAACCCGAATAGCCCCGGCTGATAATGATACGAAATGAAAAGCGAGGAGAAATAAACCCTATTATCTGGTGGAGCGGATATTTTGCTATACTGAGAGATAAGTCCAGATAGCGAATATCTTGCCAGGAGCAACAGTTATCACCGGAAAGGCGAAAGGTCCAGATATGATCTGGTTATGGGAGGTTTTCAGAACTGGAATAAGTTCCTGAGCATAGCAGTGAGCAGCAACAGGGGATTTTAAGATATAATTAAACCCTCACCCCAGGAGCCGGCTGACGCAAGCTCGTGATGTGGCGTAACCGCGCCGCTCCTCTCTATTGACCCTCCAAAGATTTTCGAAAAACCTGTCAACCCGTCAGAATTTTTTCCATCAAAAGATGTTATGTCCCATAAATATCTTAACAAGAAATTTGAGATAATCCCCCCCTCCCTGAGAGGGGAGGGGGTTGGGGGGGTGGTGGTAACATACGGTAAATAATAGATAAATTGCCACCCCCACCCGGTGTCGCCCCCTCAAGGGGGAGGGAAAAAGGCAAAGCAGTAATGCACCGTCTCCGTGGGACACAATACCAGGGCTAGGAAACGAGACCCTTTTCCCGCAGCAGCGGCCTGGGATCTGTTAAATGGCGGGGGAACCAGCCTTCATCTTCCCTTACCCCAAAGGCCAGGGCCAAGATTTCGGAGAAATGGAAGATGGGGAGCTTCTCCTTCAGGGTGCACCGCATCTCCAGGTTGAGCTGACACATGGCGCAAGAGGTGACCAGACATTCGGCTCCCCTAGCCATGGCGCTCTCCATGACCTTGTTCACCAGGGGTTGGGTCACCTCGGGGTGGGCGGTGGACAGAAAACTGCCACAGCAGAGATTGGTGATCACATTGTCCGGCACTTTAGCCCCCAGGGCGGTCAGGACGGTGCCCAGCTCCCCCTGGTAGTACCTCTCCCGGGACAGGGCAGGGGCGCCGCGAAAGGTGGCGCAACCATAATAGGGGACAGCCTTCAGCCCTTGCAAGGGTTGAGCCAGCCGTGATTGCAGACGCTGCGGTCCCAAGCGTACCAATACTTCCATGAAGTGGACAACTTCCAAATCCGGGGAGACGGGCCGTCCCCAGCGTTGTTCCTGGGCCCGGAGAGCCTCCGGGTCTTCCCGCAGGCGCAACTGGGCTTTCCGCAGGTAATAGACGCAGAGGGGGCACATGGTCATCAAGAGGCGTTCCGGAGAGGCCAGGGACAGGTTGCGCACCGCCAGGGAAAAGCCGATGTCTTTATCCAGGGCATTGACTGACGATGAACCGCAACAGTTCCAGTCATCCAGCTCGATGAGGTTAAGCCCCAAAATCCTGGCAGCCAGCTCCAGGGAGAGCTTGGCTTCCCGGGCGGAACCCTCCAGGGCACAACCGGGGAAATAGGTTATATCCACCAGGTTCGACATATGCTCACCTTTGCCTCTGGGGAAGGAAAAGCCCGCTAATCTCTTTCGTTGCCTTGACCTTGGAAGCCCTGAGATCCAATTTGCGCCGGGCCAGCATCTTGAGGCCCAGGTTCAGGTCGGTGAACCAGCTGCGTACCCGGGCCTTATAGCGCAGGATGATTTCCAATTCGTGGGTTCGACCGTGGCGCCGGACGGAAGAGAAGACTTCCCGATGAAAGTCCAGGATTTCGGGCGCCGCCACCTTAACTCCTTCTTTCAAAGCCAGGTGCCGCAGGGCTTCCATGACGGCGGGCAGATCGACCTGATTGGGACATTCCGCCGCACAGGTGGAACAGCCCACGCAGACCCAGATGGCGCGCGATTCCAACGCCTGCCGGCGCAGGCCGAACTGCACCAGGCGGATAATCTTGTTGGGTGAGTAATCCATGGCCTGGATGAAGGGGCAACCAGCGGCGCAGCTTTGGCAATGAAAGCAGCGATTGAGATTGGTTCCGCTCAATCCTTGCAGCTCCCTGGCGAAGGAACGGCCTTGAATTTCGATGACGCCGCTTTCGAAGCCGCCAGGTGTTTGGAGGGCGGGGGAGGTGGTCATGGTGGGAAACCCATTTTAGGTATGGTGAAGTTAATATGCACAATATTTAAGCCAAGTGTCAAGTCTGAATGGGTAGCTTAAAAACGAGTAAATTCACTAATAACTAATTTTATTATAATTCACTTACAACTGAAAAACAAGGGTTCTACTCAAAATTTATTCCACAGAAACCCACCCTAATATCCAATATATGGCGGGGTTGATCTGACCAAGGCATTGATGGGGCACGAGGAATTGGGGACCTGATCTGGATAAGGAGGTTTTCAGGTCCTTGATAGGTTCCCAGTCAAAGCAGATATCGGTACGCAGTTCGATGTTACCCTTCTGATAGTGCCCTGCCTTTCCCGAGCTGCCCAAAGCGCTCGGTCTCCCCACTCATAATATACCATAATGCAAAACTCTGTTTGAGATAATATACATTTAAGTATAATATATCTATAGCAAATATACGTTTATGTATATTTAGTAGCATTACCCATACCTGGCACCTTTGCCTAAAAACTGTTTTACGCTAAAATATCCAGTATATACATAATTTCTTGAAACCATGGCATGATGATTGCTCCTTACATGTTCAAAATAATGGTTAGGAGCGTCGGTTATGCGCAAAATCGCAATTTATGGCAAAGGTGGTATTGGCAAGTCCACCACCACTCAAAATACGGTGGCCGGGCTGGCCGAAATGGGCCGCAAAGTGATGGTGGTGGGTTGCGACCCCAAGTCAGACTCGACCCGGCTGCTGTTGGGCGGCATGGCCCAGAAGACCGTCCTGGACACCCTCAGGGAAGAAGGCGAAGACGTGGACCTGGAGGATATCCGCCGCACCGGTTTTTCCGGAGTGGTCTGTGTGGAATCCGGCGGCCCGGAGCCCGGGGTGGGCTGCGCCGGCCGGGGCATCATCACCTCCATTAATCTCCTGGAGCAATTAGGGGCCTATGCCGACAGCGAGAAGTTGGATTATGCCTTCTACGACGTGCTGGGGGATGTGGTCTGCGGCGGGTTCGCCATGCCCATCCGGGAAGGCAAGGCCAAGGAGATCTACATCGTGGTCTCCGGCGAAATGATGGCCATGTATGCGGCCAATAACATCTGTAAGGGCATCGTCAAGTTCGCCGAGGCCGGGGGCGTGCGCCTGGGCGGCCTCATCTGCAACAGCCGCAAGGTGGATAACGAATTGGAGATGGTCGAGGCCATGGCTGCCAAGCTGGGCACCCAGATGATCCATTTCATCCCCCGGGACAACATGGTGCAGCGGGCCGAAATCCACCGCAAGACCGTTATCGAATTCGATGGCACGCATCCTCAGGCCGATGAATACCGGACCCTGGCCAGGAAGATCGAAGGTAACGAGATGCAAGTCATCCCGAAGCCCCTGAGCACCGACGAATTGGAAAAGCTGCTCATCGACTACGGGCTGGCGGGTTGAGCGGAGGAGCAAGACCATGACCATGCAAATGCTGAACAAGGGAAATAACATGAGCCTTAGCCACATACTGGCAGCGACAAGCCGCTGGTTGACGATATTTTTGCGGGAACAGGCAGAGATGTCGGCGCCAGTGGAATTATTCATGGAAGCAGTATCCTGGAGGACAGAATCATGATCATGATCAGATCAGTGGTGCGGCCGGAGAGGGTGGACGCAGTCCTGGCCGCCTTAATGGAAGCGGGGTTCCCGGCGGTCACCAAGATGAGCGTGGTGGGCCGGGGTAAGCAGCGGGGCATCAAGATCGGCGAGATTACCTACGACGAAATCCCCAAGGAGTTGCTGCTCACGGTGGTGCAGGACCAGGACAAGGATTTTGTCATCAAGACCGTCCTCAAGGCGGCCCGCACCGGCGACAAAGGCGCTTACGGCGACGGCAAGATCTTTGTGTCTCCGGTAAATGAAATTTACACCATCAGCTCCGGCATCAAGGAAGACGGCGCCGGCCAGCTCGAAGAGGTGACGCCGTGAAAGAGATAATGGCCATCGTGCGCCTCAACATGATGAACAAGACCAAGAAGGCCCTGGCGGAGGCGGGCATCTCCTCCATCACCGCCCGGGACGCCCTGGGCCGCGGGAAGGGCCTGGTGGACTTGAGCCTGCTGGAAGGCGCCGAAAAGGGTTATGAAGAGGCGGTGGCCCAGTTAGGCCATGGCCAGCGGCTGATTCCCAAGCGGATCTTTTTCGTGGTGGTTCCGGACAAGCTGGTGCCCAAGACGGTGCAGACTATCATCGAGGTGAACCGGACGGGCAAATCCGGGGACGGCAAGATCTTCGTCCTGCCCGTGGTTGATTCAGTCCGGGTGCGCACCGGCGAGAATGGCGAAGCGGTTCTGGATGAAGCCTGAACCAGATTTCCAAAATGAGCAGGCAATTGACCTCCCCAGCAAGGCGCGGGGATGCGATGGGTGGTTTACAGGCGAGGCGCCTGCACCGCATGGAGAAACAGACATGGCTAAATTAGCACCGGAATACCTGAGCGAGTCAGTGCTGGATATCGATGCTGAGGCAGTAAAGAAGGAACTGGTCAGCAAATATCCCACCAAGGTCGCCCGGAAGCGAGCCAAGCAGATCGTCGTCAACGAAGTGGCCCCGGATCTGACTGTGCCGGAGATTCAGTCCAACGTCCGCACCGTCCCCGGCCTGATGTCCCAGCGGGGTTGCACCTACGCCGGCTGCAAGGGCGTGGTTCTGGGCCCCACCCGGGATATCCTCAACATCACCCACGGCCCCATCGGCTGCGGTTTCTATAGCTGGCTGACCCGGCGGAACCAGACCCGTCCCAAGGGCCCGGAAGACCATAACTTCATGAACTACTGCTTTTCCACGGACATGCAGGATGAGCAGATCATCTTCGGGGGCGAAAAGAAGCTGCGCCAGGCGGTGCAAGAGGCTTATGACATCTTCAAGCCCAAGGCCATCGGCATCTTCGCCACCTGCCCGGTGGGCCTCATCGGCGACGACATCCACGCGGTGGCCCGGGAGATGAAGGAAAAATTGGGGATCAACGTCTTCGGCTTCAGTTGCGAGGGCTACAAAGGGGTGAGCCAATCGGCGGGGCACCACATCGCCAACAACGGCGTCTTCACCCACATAGTGGGCCTGGACGACGTCGTCCGGGAAGGCGAATTCAAGATCAACATGCTGGGGGAATACAACATCGGTGGCGACGCCTTCGAGATCGAGCGTCTCTTCGAGGACTGCGGCATCACCCTGATCTCCACCTTCAGCGGCAACTCCAGCTACGATAACTTTGCCAACTCCCACACCGCGGACCTGAACCTGATCATGTGCCACCGCTCCATCAATTACGTGGCCGAGATGATGGATAAGAAGTTCGGCATCCCCTGGATCAAGGTGAACTTCATCGGGGCCGAGGCCTCTGCCAAGTCCCTGCGGAAGATCGCCAAATATTTCGAGAACGACAAATTGACCGCCAAGGTGGAAGAAGTTATCGCCCGGGAGATGCCCGCAGTGGAGAAGGTGCGGGAGGAAGTGCGGTCCAGATGCCAGGGCAAGCGGGCCATGCTCTTTGTGGGCGGCTCCAGGGCCCATCATTATCAAGAGCTTTTCCGGGAGATCGGCATGGAGATCATCGCCGCGGGTTACGAATTCGCCCACCGGGACGACTACGAGGGCCGGCAGGTCCTGCCCGGCCTCAAGGTGGACGCCGACAGCCGCAACATCGAAGAACTGCACATAGAAGCGGATCCGGAGCGCTTTCGCCCCCGGTTGGACGCCGCCGGCGTCGCCCGCTTGCAGCAGGAGGGCATTACGCTCAGCGAATACGACGGCATGATGGCCGAAATGAAAAGCGGCGCCCTGGTGATTGACGACATCTGCCAGTTCGAAACGGAAAAGCTTATCGAGATCTACCGGCCGGATATCATTTGCGCCGGCATCAAAGAAAAGTACGCCGTTCAGAAGAGCGGCGTGCCCATGAAGCAACTGCACAGCTACGACTCCGGCGGGCCTTATGCCGGCTTTCAGGGCGCCGTCAACTTCTACCGGGAAATCGACCGCATGGTCAACAGCAAGGTGTGGAAATACCTGAAGGCCCCCTGGCAGGAGAATCCCGAACTGGCAGCCACCTACGCCTGGGAATGAAAAATGAGGATAACGCCATGTTACTGAGACATACACCCAAAGAAGTCAAAGAACGCAAGGCCCTGACCGTCAACCCGGCCAAGACCTGCCAGCCCATCGGGGCCATGTACGCGGCCCTGGGCATACACCGGTGCCTGCCCCACAGCCACGGCTCCCAGGGGTGCTACGCCTATCACCGCAGCGCCCTGACCCGCCACTTCAAGGAGCCGGTGATGGCGGCGACCAGCGCCTTTACCGAAGGCGCCTCGGTCTTTGGCGGCCAGGCCAATCTGCTTCAGGCCATCAATAATATCTTCAGCGTTTATGAGCCTGAAATAATTGCGGTGCATACCACCTGCCTGTCGGAGACCATCGGGGACGACATCCCCCAGATCATCGCCAAGGCCAGGGATGAAGGCAAGATTCCGCCGGAACACTACGTCATTCATGCCAACACCCCCAGTTACGTGGGTTCCCATGTCACCGGCTTCGCCAACATGGTCAAGGGCATGGTCGATTATCTGGCGGCCAGGAACGGCCAGCGGACCAACCGGATCAACCTGATTCCCGGCTACGTGGAGCCCTCCGACATGGAGGAGATCAAGCGCCTGGCCGGGGAATTGGGAGTGCCGACAATTATGTTCCCGGATACCTCCAATGTCCTCAACGGTCCCCAAACCGGCCGGTTCTCCATGTTCCCGGCCGGGGGCACCACGGTGGCGGACCTGATCGCCGCGGGCAGCAGCATGGGTACGGTGGCCCTTGGTCCCCTGGCCTCCGGCCCGGCGGCCAGGGCGTTGGACACCAAGTGCAAGGTGCCCTGCGAAATTCTAAACCTGCCCATCGGGCTCAGGGCCACCGACGAATTTATCGACACCCTGCGGCGCATCGCCGGGGTAACCGTGCCCGACTCCATCAATATCGAGCGGGGCCGGCTGGTGGACGTCATCACCGACATGCACCAAGTCTTCTTCCACCGCAAGGTGGCCCTGGCGGGGGACCCGGATCAATTGATCTCCCTCACCCAGTTCCTGGTGGACCTGGACATGTGGCCTATCCACATTGTCACCGGCACGCCGGGGAAGAAGTTCGAGGCCAAAATCAAGGAGATCACCAAAGAGGTGCCGCACCCGGTAAACGTGCGCGCTCCCGGCGACCTGTTTTTGCTGCATCAGTGGTTGAAAAACGAACCGGTGGACCTGCTCATGGGCAATACCTACATGAAGTACATCGCCCGGGATGAGGATATCCCCCTGATCAGGTTCGGTTTCCCCATCATGGACCGCGTCGGCCACAGCTACTTCCCCACCGTGGGCTATCGGGGCGGGCTGCGGCTCCTGGAGAAGATCCTGGACGCGCTGTTGGACCGCCAGGACCGGGACGCCCCGGAGGAGAGCGTCGAATTAGTGATCTGAGTCGTGGTGGCGCGGGCTGAAAGCACGCGCCGACGCGGGTTCTTCGCAAGGGGCCTGCGGTTATTCATGAGAGGAGGCAATTATCATGGAAAAACCTGATCATCATATCCTGGTGTGTATGAGTTTCCGGGGGCTGGAGCCCAAGGGCAAGTGCATCAAGAAAAACGCCCCGGATCTACTGGGCTACCTGGAGTCGGAGCTGGCCGACCGTGGGATTGAAAACGTCATGGTCTCCACCACCGGCTGCCTGAAGCTCTGCGACCAGGGCCCGGTAGTGGTGGTCTATCCCGAAGGCTACTGGTACGCCGGGGTGGAGGGCGAGGAGGCCATCGACGCCATCCTGGATGGCCTGGAAAACGGCGGTCCGGCTAAGGAGTATTTGCTGAGTTGAGGTTACTGGCAATCAGCCAGAAAGCTGGAGTTACCCATGGAACCGGCGATTTTTAAAGAGCGTCAAGACCAAATCCA
The DNA here is from genome assembly GCA_963697965.1 of uncultured delta proteobacterium. GTDB lineage: Bacteria > Desulfobacterota > Desulfobaccia > Desulfobaccales > 0-14-0-80-60-11 > JAPLJC01. The sequence goes on along the minus strand of OY969108.1, from coordinate 2,877,996 downwards.
CCGCAAGGGGGAAGCCCCCTTTGCCATGGAGTGTGATAAGGAGTCCCTGGCCGGGGCGGTGAGCCAAAGGGCCTGCGTCTTCTGCGGCTCCCGGGTGGTGCTCTATCCCATCGCCGACGCCCTGCACCTGGTGCACGGCCCCATCGGCTGCGCCGCTTACACCTGGGACATCAGGGGCGCCTTGTCCTCGGGCCCGGAGTTGCATCGCCTCAGCTTCTGCACCGACCTCCAGGAGATGGACGTCATCTTCGGGGCCGAAAGCAAGCTCTACCACGCCCTGGTGGAACTCATCGACCGGCACCAACCCCAGGCCGCCTTCGTTTACTCCACCTGTATCGTGGGAATCATCGGCGACGATTTGGAGTCGGTGTGTAAGAAAGTCAGCCAGGAGAAAGGCATTCCGGTGCTGCCGGTACAGTCCGAGGGCTTCAAAGGCAACAAGCGGGACGGCTATCACGCCGCCTGCCAGGCTATGTTCAAGCTGACTGGCACCGGGGACGTCTCCGGCATCAGCCCCAAGAGCGTCAATATCTTAGGCGACTTCAACCTGGCCGGGGAGATTTGGGTCATCCGCGACTATTTCTCCCGCATGGGTGTCGAGGTGGTGGCCAATATTACCGGCGATGGCCGCGTGGCCGACATTCGCCGGGCCCACGGCGCCGCTCTGAACTTGGTGCAATGCTCCGGCTCTACCATGGACCTGGCGAAGATGATGGAGGAAGCCTACGGCATCCCCCATATCCGGGTCTCTTATTTCGGGGTGGAGGACATGGCCGAATCGCTCTATGCGGTGGCCCGTTTCTTTAAGGACCCGGAAATGGAGGCGCGTACCCGGGAACTGGTCCGGGAGGAACTGGCCGTGCTCTATCCCCGACTCCGGGAGTTTAAGCAAGCCCTGAGCGGCAAGAAGGCCGCCATCTATGTGGGCGGGGCCTTCAAGGCCTTTTCACTGGTCAAGGCCTTCCGGCTGCTGGGCATGCAGGTGGTCCTGGTGGGCTCCCAGACCGGCACCAAGGAAGATTATCAGGAGTTGCACGACATTACCGACGAAGGAACGATCATCGTGGACGACTCCAATCCCCTGGAGCTGTCGAGCTTCCTGAAGGAAAAGGACGTGGACATCTTCGTGGGCGGGGTCAAGGAACGCCCCATCGCTTATAAGTTGGGCGTGGGTTTCTGCGACCACAACCACGAGCGCAAGGAATGCCTGGAAGGCTTCGTAGGCATGCTCAATTTCGCCGAGGAAGTCTATAAAACGGTGATGAGTCCGGTGTGGAGATTCGTGCCCCGGAGAAACGAGGCAGGGGGATGAGAACGATGAAAACCCCTGATCCAGCATACGTATCCACCACCAATGCCTGCAAGCTCTGCAAGCCGTTGGGGGCGTGCCTGGCCTTTCGGGGCGTGGAAGGGGCGGTGCCTTTTCTCCACGGCTCCCAGGGCTGCGCCACTTATATGCGCCGTTATATCATCAGCCATTTTCGGGAGCCCATGGACATCGCTTCCTCCTCCCTGGGGGAGAAGCACGCGGTCTATGGCGGCGGCTCCAACCTGAAGCAGGGCCTGAGCAACATCATGACCAAATACGGGGCCCGGCTCATCGGGGTGGCCACCACCTGCCTGACCGAGACCATCGGCGACGACGTGCCCGGGATCGTCCGGGAATTTCGCCAGGAAGCCGCCACCCTCGGGAAGTCCGAAGAGCTGCCGGAGATCGTCACCGTCTCCACCCCCAGTTATGCCGGCACCCATATGGAAGGCTTCCACGCCGCGGTGCGGGCCCTGGTGGAGCAGTTAGCCCAGGGGGGGGAGCCCGCGGCCGCCCTCAACCTGCTGCCGGGTTTCGTGTCACCGGCGGATACCCGCTACCTGCGGGAAATCCTGGAAGATTTCGGGCTGGTCGGCATCATCCTGCCAGACCTGTCGGATACCCTGGACGGCCCGGCCCAATTGGACTATGAGAAGATCCCGGCCGGGGGCACGCCCCTGGCAGAGATCAAGGCCATGGGCCGCTCCCGGGCCACCCTGGAGTTTGGCCGCACCCTGTTCACCGAGGAAACGGCCGGGCGCTACCTGGAAAGCCACTTCGGGGTTCCCTGGCATCCCCTGGGAATGCCCATCGGTCTCCGGGAGACCGACCGGTTCTTCAAGGTCTTGGAAGAGGTCTCCGGCAAGGCCACCCCGGCCCGGCACGCGGCGGAGCGGGGCCGCCTCATCGACGCCTACGTCGATGGTCATAAGTATATCTTCAACAAGCGGGCCGTGGTTTACGGCGAAGAGAACCTGGTGATAGGGCTTACCGCCTTCCTGTCAGAGATCGGCGTGAAGCCGGTGCTCTGTGCCACGGGCGGGAAAAGCGGCCATTTTAAGGAGGCCCTGGCCGAGGTTACCGGCGACCTCCTGGCGGAGCCGCCGCAGATCATGGAAGGGGCGGATTTTTATGAGATTGGCGAGGCCGCCCAAGGCCTGGCCCCGGACCTGCTCATCGGCCACAGCAAGGGCTATCACCTGGCCCGGCGCTGGCAGGCGTCTTTGATACGGGTGGGTTTTCCCATCCATGACCGCTTCGGCGGCCAGCGGATTCTGCACCTGGGCTACCGGGGCGCCCAAAGCCTTCTGGATCGCATCGTCAACGCCGTCATCGCCAGGAAGCAAGAGACTTCCGACGTGGGTTACAGCTACATATAAACGCCAAAGGGGCGGCCCTCGACGCCGCCCCCGGAAACGCCGCCATGATAAACATCGATATTCATCCCTGTTTCAATGCCAAGGTCAAGGGCCAATTCGGCCGGGTGCATCTGCCGGTGGCCCCGAAGTGCAATATCCTCTGCAATTATTGCAACCGGAAGTTCGACTGCGTCAATGAGTCCCGGCCTGGCGTGACCAGTTCGGTCCTCTCTCCGGCCCAGGCCATCGCCTACCTGGAGCGGGTTCTGGAGGCCCAGCCCTGCATCACCGTGGCCGGCATTGCCGGCCCGGGCGACCCCTTTGCCAACCCCAAGGAGACCATGGCGACCCTGCGGCTGATCCGGGAGAGGTTTCCGGAGCTGCTCCTCTGCCTGGCCAGCAATGGCCTGGGGCTGATGCCTTATCTGGACGAACTGGCCGAATTGCAGGTCTCCCACGTGACCATCACGGTCAACGCGGTGGACCCGGAGATCGGGGCCAAGATCTATAGCTGGGTGAGGGACGGCAAGGTGATCCATCACGGCCGCCAGGCTGCGGAGGTCCTGCTGGCCCGCCAGTTGGATGCCATCCGCGGCCTCAAGAGCAAGGGAATCGTGGTCAAGGTCAACACCATCATCATTCCGGGGATCAACGACCAGCATGTGGAAGAGGTGGCCAGGAAGATGGCGGAATTGGGGGTGGACCTGCTCAACTGCATGCCGGTTTATCCCAACGCGGACACGCCCTTTGGGGACATTCCCGAGCCCGCGCCTGAGAAGATGGCGGCCATTCAGGCCGTAGCCGGGAATTTTCTGCCCCAGATGCGGCATTGCACCCGCTGCCGGGCCGACGCCGTCGGCCTGCTGGACGCCGACCAGACCGAGGAATTTCGCGGCTGCCTCTCTGCCTGCGCCCAAATGCCGCCTCCCCTGGACGAGAGCCGCCCTTACGTGGCGGTGGGCAGCCAGGAGGGCATTCTGGTCAACCTGCATTTGGGGGAGGCCGATTCCTTTCAGATTTGGGGACCGGATGGACAGGGTTTCCGGATGCTGGAAGAACGTCCGGCCCCGCCGCCGGGAGGCGGCGGCCAACGCTGGTGGGACCTGGCGGAGGTCTTAAAGGATTGCCGGGCGGTATTGGTGAGCGGGGTGGGTGAAACCCCTATGGCTATTCTCAGCGAATCCGGCGCCGTGCCCCTGGAAATGAACGGCTTCATCGATATCTGTCTGAAGGCGGTTTATGAAGGCGGGGCAGTGGCCCTCTTTAAGGGACGAAAAGGCGGCCTGGCCGTAAGTTGCGCCGGTAAAGGCGATGGCTGTCAATAAACCCGGACCGGCTACTGAATGCGAAGGCAGTGATCGGCATCGCCTCGATCCTGCTCAGCATTAGATGATCGGAATGTAAGGTAATATAAGGGATCGCAAAATGTTTCAGGCCCTGGATCTAACTCCCTTATGGTTGACTTTAAAGGTGGCCGGCGTGGCCACTCTGGTAACTTTTGTCATCGGGGTCAATCTGGCCTTTCTGGTGGCCCGGAGTAAGTTTTGGGGCAGGGAAGGGCTGGACGCGTTCTGCACCCTGCCGTTGGTGTTGCCTCCCACGGTCCTGGGGTATTACCTCATCGTCCTGATCGGACGGCAAGGCTGGCTGGGCCACTGGCTCCAGAAAACCTGGGGGATTTCCTTAATTTTTACCTGGCAGGGCGCGGTTTGCGCCGCAGCCGTGGTATCTCTCCCCCTGATCTACAAGTCGGCCCGGGCCGCCTTTGAAGAGGTGGACCCTGAGCTTGAAAATGCTGCCCGCACCCTGGGCCTGTCGGAGGCCGCGGTCTTTTTCCGGGTATCCCTGCCCCTGGCCTGGCGGGGGATTCTGGCGGGGACCATGTTGGCCTTCGCCCGGGCTATGGGTGAGTTCGGGGCCACCCTGATGGTGGCCGGCAACCTCCCCGGCAAGACCCAAACCCTGTCCCTGGCCGTATACGACGCGCTCCAGGCTGGTAATGACACGGGAGCCGCAGTCCTGGTGCTCCTCATCTCGACGGTGTGCGTCGTCATCCTGGTGGTCTCCGGCAGGGCTTTAAAGGCTGGCTACATGTGAAGGGAAGGAGGCTTACATGGCTAATCTGAAATCCATCATCATACTTTTATGGGGCGCTCTGCTTATCTGTGCTGGACCGGCCCACGCAGATCAGGAACTGATCGTCTCCGGCGCCGCCAGCCTCACCAATGCCCTGCCCGAGGTGGCCGAACAATTCGAGAAGACGCATCCCGGCGTCAAAATCGTCTGTAATTTTGCGGCGTCCGGGTCCTTGCTCCAGCAAATTGCTCAAGGCGCCCCGGTGGACGTGTTTGCGGCGGCGGATCAAAAGACCATGAACCAGGCCCAGGAGAAGGGGCTCATCGTAGCGGCCACCCGAAAAAATTTTGTGAGCAACACCCTGGTGCTCATCGCGCCGGCAGGCCCCAGTCTGCCGTTGGCCGGTCTTGGGGATCTGGCCTCGCCGGAGGTAAAACGGGTGGCCCTGGGCAATCCCGAAACGGTGCCGGTGGGGCGCTACACCCAGGAGGCCTTGACCAAGGCGGGGTTGTGGGAGAGCCTGAAACCCAAGTTTATTTACGGGGAATCGGTGCGCCAGGTGCTTGACTACGTGAGCCGGGGCGAGGTGGACGCCGGGTTTGTCTTCGCCACCGACGCCGCCATTGCCAAGGGGAAGGTGAAAATAGTGGCGGCAGCCCAGGGACACCAGCCCATTATCTATCCGGCGGCCCTGGTGGCGGCCAGCCCCAAGAAGGCCCTGGCCCAGAGCTTTCTCGATTTTATGTTGAGCCCGGCCGCCCGGGAGATCTTCAATAAATATGGCTTTGGCCCGGCCTAGGCTACTAAGCCCTGTCACCGCAAGGAGCACAGGGGATAATCATGAAAATCCTGGTGGATATCAAAAAACGGTTGTCGTCGGGGCAGCGGGTCTTCCATCTGGAAGCGGCGTTTGCTTCAGATAAAGACTTTGTGGTCTTGTTCGGTCCCTCGGGTGCGGGTAAGAGTCTCACCCTGCAGACCATCGCGGGGCTGATTACGCCGGATGAAGGGCGGATCGTGGCAGGGGAGCGGATTTTTTTCGATTCCCGCCGGAAAATCATGGTGCCGTCCCGGCACCGGAACCTGGGTTACGTCTTCCAGGATTATGCCCTGTTTCCGCACCTGACGGTGGCCCGGAACGTCTCCTTCGGGTTGCCAAGGGGCTGGTCCTGGCGCCTGCCGCGGGCAGAGAGACTGCGTCTCGAGGAGGTGCTGGAGATTTTGGAGTTGACTCCCGTAAAAGATTCCCTGCCCCGGGACCTCTCCGGAGGACAACGGCAGAGAGTGGCCCTGGCCCGGGCCCTTATCCGCCGCCCCAGTCTGCTGCTCCTGGATGAACCCTTTTCATCCCTGGATACCGTCCTCAGGGCCAAGATGCGCCAGGAACTCTTGAAGATTAAAGAGCATTTTGCCATCCCGGTCATACTCATAACCCATGACCCCGAGGACGTAGCAGCCCTGGCGAAAACCGTAGTGGTCTATGAGTTTGGCAAGGTGAGCAATATTATGTCGCCCACCGCAGAAGATTTTCCGGTCAGGGAACTCCCTTCGTCATTTCCTTTGGCCGCCACCCTCGCTCCTCGATTCCCCGAAAGCAAACCCCAAAATCGATTCCCACAATCACTTGCTGGCCGTTGCCGAGGCCTTTTTGCTAAAGCAACAGCAAAGGCGGCGCCTCCGGCCGCGGGCCGATAACCTCCAAGACCTGCCGGGGGATCATGCTGGCCGCCAGCGCCAGGAAGGGCAAACCCCGGCCGCTGGTGGCGTTGCGCAGGCCGGCGTCTCCGCCGATGGCCAGGCAGACGGCCGGCGCCCCTGGCTGGTGGCGGGTCCAGAAGACCCTGAGAGGGCAGGGGCCGCCGTCAGCGGGGCCTTGCCAGCCAATTAGGGTATGGCTCTCTCCGTCGGGGTAAGTAAGGACCAGGGTCTCCCCCCGCCAGATGGGAGAGAGCACCTGCAACTCCAACCGGGGCAGGCCTGCGGGCACGTTGCCGCCGGGGATCACTTCATATTTTAGGATAAAAAACAGGGTTCCCATAATGGGCTTCTTTTAGCGCCGGAGAGGGGCTGAAATTGGCGCTGGCTTAAGGAGAATCGGAACGTTCGCCGCAGTCGATCAAGAGCTTCAGTTCTGCCGGAAGCCGGGCCGTGGTGAGGGCCGCAATCCCCTGGGTCAGGGGGATGGTGCGGCCAATCAGGGGCCGGGGGTCCACCCAACCCTGGCGCAACAGGCGCAGGGCCTCCGGGAAGGGGCCGCAGCGAGAGCCGAGCAGCCGCACCTCCGGCACCACCAGCGCCGCCGGGTCCAGGGGAAAGACGCCGGCATAGGTGCTCTTCAGGACCACCGCGCCCCGGGGGCGGACCCGGGCCAGGGCCAGGGTCAACCCGCCCGGAGAGCCGCTGGCCTCCACCACCGTGTGATAATCCCCGGCGGGCAGGTCCTGTTCCTGAAAGGTGGCTACCCCATAGGGGCGGGCCAGCGCCAGGCGTTCCGGGTGGTGGCCGGCCAGATGCACCGGGGCGCCCCGCAGGGCCAGGACCCAGGAGATCAGCAGGCCCAGAGGCCCGTCCCCCACCACCAACAGCCGCTCCCCGGGGAAATTGCCGACGCTGTGGGCGACCTGCAGGGCCGCGGCCAGGGGTTCGGTGAAGACTGCGGCCTGGTCCGGGACCTCCGGGGGCACGAGATGGAGGTTGGCTGCCGGGAGGGTCAGGTATTGGGCGAAGGCCCCGTCCTGGTCCTTGAGGCCCAAAACCCGGCGCCGGCGGCAGTGAGGCGAGAGGCCCTCCCGGCACAGGTCGCAGGTCCCGCAGCCCAGGTTGATCTCTCCCACCACCCTTTGGCCCAGCCAGGGAGAGCCGTCCGGACCGGCTACCACTCCCACGAACTCGTGCCCCGGCACCCCGTGAAAGCTGTGGTAGCCCAGGAGAATCTGCCGGTCGCTGCCGCACACCCCGGCCAACCGCACCCGAATCAAGACCTCCCCGGGGCCGGCTGCGGGGGTGGGCAGCTCTTCCAAGGTCAATGAACCGTCGAAGTACAGGGCAATCATGGTCTGCCTGGGGCGGCGGCCTCCTCCAACACCGACAGGGTCTGATTTACCGTGGACTCCCAGCTCAGGTGCGCCACCGCGGCGACTGCGGCCCGCCGCACCTCCGGGTCCTCCCCCCGGGAGAGATATTCCTCCAGCGACAGGGTCAGGCCATGGACGTCATCGGCTCGCGCCAGGACCTTGCCGTGGCCATCGGGGCGCAGGAACTCGGCGGCGCCGTTGGCCGCGGTGGTGATCACCGGGAGGCCGGACCCCAGGGCCTCCAGCACCACGTTGCTGCAAGGATCGTAGATGGTGGGCAGGGCCAGCACCGTGGCTGCCTGGTAAAAGGGCGCCAGGTCGGCCTGGGGTCCCCAAAACTTGACGCTCGCCGCGGCGCCTAACCTTCGCGCCTGCCGCTCATAGGAGGCAGGTTCGCCTTTGCCCACCACCCAGAGAACCGCATCTTTTTGCCGTAGACCGTCAAAAGCCTCCAAAAGATAGGTCAAACCTTTGCGGCCAAACCCGGAACCGGCGAATAATACGATGGGACCGGCAGGCGCGCCCAGCCCGGCCTTAAGGGCCGCTCGCTGCGGCTCTTCCAGGGGCCGGAATCTCGTATGGTCCAGGCCGTTGTAGATCACTACCAACCGCTGGGGGTCCAATTGGTAATGGCGGATGATCTCCTCCTGCACCTGGTGGGAATTGGCGATGACCCGGCGGAGGCCGGAGTCGGTAAAGAGGCGCTCCTCCAGGGCTAACATGATCCGGTGGAACAGGCTGAGGCCCTGGAAGGCCCGGGCGGCGGGGGAGAGAAAGGGGGTGCGCAGCCTGAGCCACTCCCGGTGGCAGCCGTCCCCGGCCCGGTAAACCTGTGGGGACAGGGTGCGCTCCAGGCTGAAAACCACCTGGGGGCCGGCGCTTTTAAGGAGCCGGCGGGTGCCCAGGGCGTAGGAGAGGAGGCGGCCAGTCTTGCCAGGCCAGACCGGCACAGGCACATAAGCCACCTCAGTGCCCAGGGAGGCCCGGGCGGTCTCTGCGGTATCGCTCCCGTAAACCGCCACCTGGTGACCCGCCGCGGCCAGCCCCCGGGCCAGGTGCTGCACGGTGGTCTCGGCCCCGCCGGGGCCCCCCACCCTCTGCCTCAACATGGCGATTTTCATCGATTTCCGGTAGTACCTAAGGTCTCGCCCGGGCGAGTATGACATCAATTCAAGCAAAAAACCCAAGTTCCAAGGGTATTAAAGTCCCCCTTTGGAAAAGGGGGATTTAGGGGGATTTCAGGATGCCAAATTAAATCCCCCCTGCCCCCCTTTTCCAAAGGGGGGGTAAAGACCGTAGTTCGAAATGTCGTAGCAATTATTGAGCATCACGCTGTAAGTTATTGCCAAACCGGATTTTACTGTCATCCTGAACGGAGTGAAGGATCTCAACTCATTAAAAATACGAGATTCTTCGCTTCGCTCAGAATGACATCTTTGCGCAGACCGGGGTTTTGCCATAGCTTCCAGCCGCCCCCAGGAGCCACTACCTGGTTATCGGCTTAGGTGGCGGCGTCTTTGGCAGCGGCCATGAGTTCGGCAATGGCAGCCTGCTCAAATTCCCCGGCCTTCTCCGAGCGGGGCAGGGAGGCGGCGCCCTGGATGACCCGCTGAGCCGGCGAGGTGTCCTGTTTGACCCTCTCCACCCTGACCTCCCACATGGCCATGGCGTCGCTCATGTCCAGGCGCTCCTTAAGGAGCCGGGCGCTGCCCTGGATGCCCATCACTAAATCCTCTGCGCCCAGGATTTCCAGGGAAATCCGGCCGTCCCGGCGCAGATTCTCGGTGGTGGTGCTGGTCCTCAGGGTGCCCAGCAGCAGGGTGCGCTCGTCCTTGGCGATGATAAGGGTAACGGGACAGGTGTTGGGCGTCCCGTCGGCCCCCACGGTGCCGGCCACCGCGATGATCCGGTTGGGATTGCTGTTGAAAAGCTGCATCAGATCGATGATCTGCTCTTCCCCGGGTTTCCGGGCCACATTGACCACGAGCCGGTCACCCACTAGGCGGGCCATGGTTGCATCTCCTCTATCCCCCCTCGTTAAGTTAAAACAGAAAACAGAAAACAGAAAACAGGAAACCGAAAACCGCAGTCTTCAGGGCTGGGTAAGGCGACCCAGCGGGTCGCCCCTCCCGAAGTGCCGGGCCATGGCCTCCAGAACCTCCTCCGGCTCGAATTCCTCGAGACAGCGGCTGATCTTCCCGCCCTCGCAGCCGTCCCGCCCGCAGGGGACGCACTGCCAATCCTTCTGGAGCACCAGGTGGGACTCGCCCCAGGGCCCCCAGTTGAAGGCGCCGCTGGGGCCGAAGAGGGCCACCGCCGGGGTGTCCACCGCCGCGGCCAGGTGCATGGGGGCGCTGTCGACGCCGAAGAAAAACCGGGCCCGCCGGATGAGTGCCCCCAGTTCCTTCAGGGTGAGGCGGCCGGCCAGGTTGATGGGAGTTTTGAGCCGACTCTCCCGGAGGATGGCGGCTAACAGCTCCTGCTCGTGCGCCGCCCGGCTGCCGGTGAGGACCACCTTAAGGCCCCACTCGCCTTCCAGGGCCTCCAAAACCCGGGCGTATCCCCGGGGGGTCCAGCACTTGAAGCGCCAGCCGGCCCCGGGGTGCATCACCACAAAGGCGCCGGGGGCCAATCCCTGGGAAGCCAGCAGCTCCTGGGTGCGCTCTTCCACCGACTGATCCCAATAAAACCCAAGCCGCGGCTCTGAAGGCGAGAGGCCCAGGGCCCGCACGGCCTCCAGATTCTGGTCCACCAGGTGCATCCTGACCGCGGGCCGGGGCAGGAGGCGGGTGAAGCAGCCGCGGCGCTGCCAGAAAGGCCGGCCGGGGTGGTCGAAGCCCAGCCGTTCCGGGGCCCCGGTGAGCCGGGTATAGATGGCCCCCCGGTCGCCGCCGGAGAGTTCCAGGACCAGGTGGAAGCGGCGGCGGCGCAGTTCCCGGACCAGGCCCAGGGCCTCCCCCCAGGATTCCTGGCGTCGCGCCACCACCAGCAGGTCGTCAAGTCCCGGGTGCCCGGCCACCATCTCTTCGGTCCCCTTGGGAACCAGGTAGGTCAGATGGCAGTGGGGCCAGGCCTCTTTGAGGGCGGCGATCACCGGGGTGGACACCAGCACGTCCCCGGGCTGCTTCAACTTGATCACCAGGATGCGTTTAGAACTCATCGTCCTTCCGGACCTGGCGGGGACCCATGGCCACCCCCCGCTTGGAGGCGCGGATGAAGGTCAGCAGGTGGGCCACCTCCGGAGTCAGGGGCGCCTCGGCTTCCACCTGCTCCAGGGCCCTGGCCAGGTTGGTGCGGCGTCCGAAGAGGGTCTGGAAGGCCTGGCGCAGGGGGCCGATTTGGGCCGCGGTAAACCCGGCCCGGCGCAACCCCACCAGGTTGAGGCCCTTGACCGTGTGGGTGTCGTCGATGTTGCTGTAGGGCGGCAGATCCCTGGAGGCCCGGGCCCCGCCCCGCATCATCACCAGAGTGCCCACCCGGATAAACTGGTGCAGCAGGCAGTTGGCGGAGATGAAGGCCCGGTCGGCCACCTCCACGTAGCCGCCCACCAGGGCGCCGTTGACCACGATGACATGGCTACCCAGGGTGGAGTTGTGGGCCAGGTGGCTCAGGGCCATGAGGAAATTGTGGTTTCCCACCCGGGTGGCGCTCCCGGGTTTGGTGCCCCGGTGGATGGTGACGTACTCCCGGATCAGGTTATGGTCGCCGATAACGGTGTAGCTCTCTTCGCCCTTGAAGGCGTAGTCCTGGGGCTCGTAGCCGATGATGGCCCCGAAGCCGATGAGGTTGTCCTGGCCGATGGACGTATAAGGACCGATATAGGCGTGGGCCAGGATGCGGGAGCCGGCCCCGATGGAGCTGGGGCCGTCGATGGTGACGCCGGGACCCACCTCAACGTCGGGGGCCAGTTCCACGTTGGCGGCTATGTGGGCGCTGGGATCAATGGGCATCGAGGTCCTTCCCCCGGGTCAGTTCCAGCAAATAGTGATATTTCAAGAAATTGTAGCGGCTGCCCTGGATGGCCAGGGACATTCCCAGAGAACCTTCCAAGAACCCGGCCTTCAGGAAATAGAGCTTCCAGAAGGTAAAAAGAGGACGCCAGCACCGCTCCCCCGGGAGGGGGCGGCGGCCGCGGCCGGCCATCTCCCGGGCTGCCAGCCGGGCGTAGTGTTCCTGGCGCGCCGCGTATTCCCGGAGATCGTTATAGGAATAGTGATCCAGGGGGGTGCGCAAGGTCCCCCGCGGCCCGGCCACTTCCACCTCTTCGTGGACCTGCCGCTCCCGAAAGCGGCCCCGGCCCCGGCGGAAAAGCCTCAAGGTGTAGTCGGGATACCAGCCCAGACGCCTGATCCAACGACCGCCCAGGTAATTCTTCCGGGGCACCCGGTAGCCGTCCCGGGGTCCGTCGGCCCGGACCACCTCCAGGATTTCCTGCCGCAGGGCCGGCGGCACTCGTTCGTCCGTGTCCAGAGAAAAAACCCAGTCCATCCGGGCCTGATCCAGGGCGAAATTTTTGGTGCCGGCAAAACCCTGCCAGGGAGCGGTAATCACCCGGTCCGTATACTTCCGGGCCAACTCCACGGTGCGGTCGGCGCTGCCGCCGTCCACCACCACGATTTCATCGGCAAAGCTCACCGATTGCAGGCAATCGCCGATGTTGGCCTCCTGGTTCAGGGCGATGATGGTGACGGAAAGGGACGGCATCAAGAGACCTGTTTTCTGTTTTCTGTTCTCTGTTTACTGTTTTCTGCCTCTGCTAAGGAGCCTTCGACTTTGATTTTGCTTTTCACAGAAAACAGAAAACAGCAAACAGTAAGCTGTGTCATTTCAAAGGCTTGGCCTCTTCGATGAGCATGATGGGGATGTCGTCCTTGATTTCATAAAGGAGGCGGCATTTATCGCAGATGAGGCCGTCTTCCTTCTCCATCAGCCTAAGGTCGCCCTTGCACTTGGGGCAGGCCAGGATCTCCAGCAATTCTTTGTTGATGGGCATGAGACCTCCATTTATGGGTGGGGGCGGCGCCCACCCCGCATAAGTCAATTTAACCATTAACTTTAGCAGTAAACAAGATTTTCTCGCAGGCCGCCAGCACCGTCTCCGGGGGCAGGTCCGTCAGACAGCGGGGCGCCGGGCAACGGCGCTTAAAGCAGGGGCTGCAATCGAGGCCCAGACGCAGCACCGCGTGGCCGTCGCCATAGGGCCCGGTGCGCCAGGGCGCGGTGGGGCCGAACAGGGCCACCACCCTGGTTCCCAGGGCGGCGGCCAGGTGCATGGCGCCGGTGTCGGGGGTCACCAGCAGAGCGGCCTGGCGGAGCAAGGCGGCCAGTTCCGCCAGGGAAGTGCGCCCGGCCAGATTGAGGGCCGGCCCCTCAAGCCTCTGCAAAATTTCTGCGGCCAGCCCCCCATCCGCGGCGCTGCCGGTGATGGCCACCCGCAGGCCCAGTCCCCGGTCGGAACCGAGCCGGTCCCCCAGGCGGGCCCAGGCGGCGGCGGGCCACTGTTTGCTGGGCCAGCGGGCCCCGGGGTGCAAGACCACCAAGGGGCGCCGGCCCTCAGCAAAGCCTTCCGGCAACAGATGCGAGACCGCGGTCCCGGCGCCCAGGCCCAGCCGCAGGCGGGGCGGATCGGCCGGGGCCCCCAGGTGGCGGGCCAGGTGCAGGTAACGGTAAATGGCGTGGGCCTCGGGATCGAAGGGGGCCAGGCGCTCGTTCAGGGCCAGATAGCTCAACTCCCGGGTGCGGTCATAGCCCAGCTTGCGGGGACTCCGGGCCAGGGCCACCCACACGGCGCTTTTCAAAAGGCCTTGAAGATCGATGACCACATCGAAACGGCTGGTCCTGAGACGCCTCAGCAGCCCTGCCAGCAGCGCCGGATTGGCCCCGGAGAGGATTTCCCCCGGCCGCAGCCGGGGCGCCACCCAGACCTGGTCCAGGGCCGGATGCTTATCCAGAAGCGGGGCATAGGCGGCCTCCACCAGCCAGGTGATCCGGGCCAGGGGATGGGCAGCGCGCAACGACTCCAGGGTGGGCAGGGCGTGGAGCACGTCTCCCAGGGAGCTGAGCTTTATTATGAGGAAACGCGGATGTTCTTCCGACAAGTGACGATTCCAAAAATGGGCGGCAAAGACGCGGGCCTCCGCCGGTGCAGGTTTTATAAGATAGCTCCGGGACGCAATGTTAGGGTTGTGCTTCTTAAATAGTATGGCATCAAATCAAGTGAAGGCCTAATCTCCAAGGGTATGAATCTAGGCTGCCGCATCCTCATCTTGGATTAACTTATAGATTTTCTTGGTTTTCCCCCTCTCCCCCAATGGGGGAGAGGGCAGGGTGAGGGGGGAGTAATCAGTAGCCACCCCTCACCCCAACCCTCTCCCCTCACAGGGGAGAGGGGGGCTACCGAGCTGCCCCGTCGCCTCTGGCTAAAGGTTCTGCAGCAACATTTTTCAATTTTTATTCGCCAGCCCTTAGGCAATAGTCCTGCCGGACACTGCTGTGTAAGGGGCGGGTTTCAAACCCGTCCCTTAACGGGCCGCGATCAGAAAGTCAGGGCGTAGTTAAAATCAGGCGCCTCCGGCCCGCCATTATGGGTGTGGGCGACGCATCGACCGCCTCGCAGTTCAACCCTTCTCTAAATCCTCCAAAATCCAGGCGGCGGCGTCCTTAAGGTTCCGGGCCACATAGACCGGCTGCACCGGGGACTGGCTGCGGATAAATTCAAATTCCCCCCGGCCGTAGCCGGTGAGGACCAGGACACCCTTCACCCCGGCGTTGGCCGCGGTCTGGACGTCGTTATAGCGATCCCCCACCAGGTAGGAACGCGAGAGATCCAGGTCCAGGTCGCGGGCGGCCCGGAGGAGCAATTCCGGATTGGGTTTGCGACAGGAGCAGCCGGCGCGCGGATGGTGGCTGCAGACGTAGAGGCCGTCCAGCCGGGCCCCCGCGTCGGCCAGGAGTTGGCTGAGGTGGCGCTGCACCTCTTCCATGAATGCCAGGGGAAAATAACCCCGGGCTACCCCGGACTGGTTGCTGATGACTACCACCTTCACACCCGCCTCGTTGAGGCGGCGGATGGCAGGGGCTGCCTGGGGAAAGACCCGGAAGCGGCTCAGATGGTTGATATAGCCCATCTCTTCGTTGATGGTGCCGTCCCGGTCCAGAAATACCGCAGGGTTGCTCATTTTTGTCATTTTTCGTTTTTCGTTTTCTGCTTACTGCTCACTGCTCGCTGCTCACTGGTTCGGTGAGCCAGGGCCGGGCCGCGGCCAAGACTTCTTCCACACCGATGGCCGTCAGGCAGGGGTATCCCAGGCTGCAGGTGCGCCGCCGGCAAGGGCTGCAGGGCAGGGGACGGTGCAGCACTGTGGCCTGGGTACTAAAAGGCCCGGTGGCCGCCGGGTCGGTGGAGCCGAACACGGCCACCAGGGGCACCCCCAGAGCGGCGGCGGCGTGCATCAGGCCCGAGTCGTTGGTGACCAGCAAGTTCAAGCGGCTCAAGACCGCCAGCGCCTGCCGCAAATCGGTTTGGCCCGTCAGGTCTAGAACCGGCAGGCCCAGTTGCGCCTTCACCTGGTTGGCGACCCTGGCCTCTCCCGGCCCGCCCAGCAACACCAGACGGGCTCCGAATTCCCGGGCCAATTCCCTTCCCAAGGCGGCGAAGCGCTCCGGCGGCCAGCGTTTGGCAGGGCCGTAGGCCGCGCCGGGACTCAAGCCCACCCAGGGGCCGGAGCCGGAGCCGGCTGCGCTCAAAAGCTTCGCCGCGGCCGCGCTCTCCTCTTCCCGCAGGTAAAGGGCGGGGGGCGAGAAGGACTCCACCTCGCCCAGGGTCTTAAGCAGGCCCAAATAGTAGAAGACCGTGTGCAGCCCGGCCAGGTCCCGCCGCCCGGAGACCGCAGGCTTAAGGAGAGGACCCCGGGCGTCGGCGGCATAGCCCAGCCGCACCGGAGCTCGCAGCAACCAAAGCCCCAGGGCCGATTCCAGGGAGTTGGCCAGGGTGACGGCCAGGTGAAACCGCCCTCTGAGGCCCCAGAGAACCCGCCATTTTTCCCGGCCGGCGGGGTAGGGGATGACCTCTGCCACCCCGGGCAGACCCAAAAACAGGGGGGATACCCGGCGGGCCGCCAATACGGTGATCTCTGCCTGGGGAAAGAGGCGCACCAACCCTGAGAGCACCGGCAGGCTCATAATGGCGTCCCCCACCCAGTTGGGGGTGCGCACCAACAGCCGGGGCGCGGGCCCCGGGACCGGTTGAAATTTCCGCACCGGCCGCAACCGCTGCCAGCGCTGCTTCACTTCCGGAGGCAGGGGCTGTTCTTTAGACTGATAAGTTTGATTCATTATTCCTGGGGGAGGCCAGTCCCGCCCGGCGGGGCGCCGTTGCCGGCGCCGGCGAGCTTGGACCTGGCCTGCACGCCGAATATGTTTTTATCAATAGTGGCACAGGCTTCCAGCCTGTGATTGGTTCGCCCCCGGATCAAGCTGTTTGCTCTTAATCCAGATAAAAATCCTTTAGCAGCGGCTGCAAGCAGCCCCATACCACTATTTTGGAATGGAATTGCAGCCCCCTGGCAATACGAGCCAGACTTTACACCCTCCCCCTGGAGGGGGAAGGGTTGGGGAGGGGGTGGCGTGGTTTTGACCGGCAGCGGCTACTCGCCACCCTCCCCCTATCCCCCTCCCCTCAAGGGAGGGGGAACTTTAATGCTTAGGTCCGCGTGTATCTTTAATCGGTTGGCTTTTATCCTGGTTTTGGGTCCGGCTAAGGTGATAGCCAGGGGGGTTCTCCAAAAATTTTCAGAATTATCTAATTATTATCGCACGAGGGGCACTTTAAAGGAACTCCAGTAACTCCGTAATTCTCTCCGGCTGGCTGATTTGGGCCTCCACCTCCAGGACCCATAAGGGCATGGCCTGATCCCAGCGTCCGGCCAGGCGGGCCCAATCCTTGGCGGTGGTGACCAGGGCCAGGGCGCCGGCAGTTTCCGCCTCCCGGACCAGGGCCGCCAATTCCCCGGGTTGGTAGGGGTGATGGTCCGGAAAGGCCCGGAAGCCCAGGAGCTGCACCCCTAACTCTTCCAGGGTGCGCCGGAAGACCTCCGGCCGGGCCAGGGCGGCGAAGGCCAGCAGGGCTTGATTTGCCAGGATGGCGGGGGGCGAAGGCTCGCCGGCCGGCACGAGGCGGACTGCGGTGGGGGCGATGCTGGCCGTCAGCACGGTTTTATCGGGAAACTGGCGTTGCAGGTCCGCCAACGTGCGGCGGTCCCGGTCCTCCTGAAAGCGGGTGAGGATGAGCACCTGGGCCGTGTTTTTTTGGGCAAGCGCCGCGGGGGGCTCCCGCAGGAGGCCCCGGGGCAGCAGCCGGCCGTTGCCGAAAGGGGCGGCCGCGTCCAAGAGCACGATGTCCAGGTTCCGGTGCAGTTGAAAATGCTGGAAGCCGTCGTCCAGCAGGAACAGGTCCGGACGGAACTGCTCCCAGGCGGCCAGGCCCGCGGCATAACGGGAGGCCGAGGTGTAGACCGCGGCTCCGGGGAGGGTCGAGGCCAGCCAGTAGGCCTCTTCGCCTGCCTGGGGCGGCTTTTGGTAAATCTGGCGGCCATCGGAGATGCAGGCGACCCCCTGGCTGCGGCCGCCGTAACCCCGGCTGAGGATGGCCACCTTGCGGCCCTGGGCCTGAAAAATACGGGTCAGGCAGGCGGTCACCGGGGTCTTGCCGGTGCCGCCCACGGTCAGGTTGCCGACGCTCACCACCGGGGCCGGCAGGCGCCTGGCCCGGAGAAGGGAGCCGGCATAGAGGGCCCGCCGCGTCCGGGCCCCCAGGCCGTAGAGGGCGGCCAGCCCTCCGGCCATCGCCCCAAGGGAACATCGGGGCGCCGGGGCCTCCTCCCCTGCCTGGAGACCATCAAAGAGGCGGTGCCAGAAAACATGCATAGGCCGGGTTATGCAGCTCAGTGGTTAACCAATTTTTCTGAAGCATCAGTGTGTATCGAAGTCGTTGTGTGGTGTTCTAAGTACAACTGAAACATATATCTCAAGGAGCGCCTGTTTCAATGGATCGGCCTCCTCGACAAAGCGGACGTCCATTGAACGGACACGTTTTTTCTCTGCAATAAAAGCTTCTTTAAAATTAGGATCATTCTCCAAATGGCTTCGAGAGCCATCAGAAACATAAGATGCCGAAATCCGGCCAGTTGCTTCGCGAGCGAGCCGAAAGGCAAATGATGCGAGGTTATGAGGGGAACTGGGACGAGCGTGTTCGTTAAGGCGTTGCCGCATACGGTTAGTGCGCCCCACGTAAAGGTGGTGGTTTCCTTCAGAAAATAAATAGATTCCAGCTTTTGCCATATTACTTGGGAGGTCGCCAATTTTGACAGGGGCCATTGCCAATAGCCTTTCATATGAATGATGGAGCGTTTCAACAATTTCTTTAAAGTTTCCGTCCATTTCTTGCCTATTGGCCAAGGATAAAGCAAGCTCTGGTTGAGCCTGTTTAGGTTGAGCCTGTTGAAATAAACGCCTGACCTTTGCTGATGGCTCTTGTTTAGGCTCGAAGGTAATACCTCTTCTTAAGGTTTCCTTCTTAGATCAAGACCTAATTCTATTTATTATATAAAAAACTAATGAAATCTCAATAACTCTCCAGATTGCTTCAGGAAAGGTAATTTGGTTTAATAACCCCCTTTAGCTCGAACGCGCCGCCCTAATGATATCAGGTTTGATTATTGGGAAGATGGATTAAAAGATTAACAAAGCCCGGAAAAAATTCCGGCTGATGAACAAGCCCACAGCCGTAGGGTGCGTCACACGCACCAATTATGGCGCGTAAGACGCGCCCTACGCCTCTCGCACCCGGATTATCTTGGCTCCGGATTAAGGTTCCTCTCCTTCCACTTGAGAGGCGCGAGAGTCAGGCTAAGCGCGGAAATCAACCTATTTCACCACCCCACCAACTTCAATTTTGGTGTAACCTCCGATGATAAATTGGGTCTGGTCATCCTTATTCAGTGAGGTGTCAGCCTGCCTGGTCTCCGGCGACGCACATGCGGACACCGAGGCAATCATAATCAACAATAACAGCCCGAAAATTAACTTTTTGGCCATTACCTTAACCCTCTAAAACTTTGGCCTGACTGCAACTCAAAGTATTGGCAACAGCTGCAGTAATCCGGTTCACCTTGGCCGCCGCAGTCCCTGAAAGTTCTTGGGCGGTTTCTTCATAACTTCGCCGAGCCTTGCCGCCTGGGGTGGGCGTTGTCCGCCAACAGGGCCGGCTCCTTATCCTCCTCCCGGGCGAACTGCATTTCGTAAAGGCGGCGGTAAGGGCCGCCGGCGGCCAGGAGGTCGGCGTGCCTGCCGCTCTCCACCACCCGGCCCTCTTCCAGGACGACGATGCGCTGGGCATTCCTGACCGTGGACAGGCGGTGGGCGATGACCAGGGTGGTGCGCCCCGCCATCAGCCGGTCCAGGGCCTGCTGCACCTCCCGCTCGGATTCGGAGTCGAGCGACGAAGTAGCCTCATCCAGGATAAGGATGGGCGGGTCCTTGAGTAAGGCCCGGGCGATGGCCAGGCGCTGGCGTTCGCCGCCGGAGAGGCGCACCCCTTGCTCGCCGATGACCGTATCCAGGCCCCGGGGCAGGGCCGTTACAAAATCATAGGCGTGGGCGGATTTCAGGGCCGCCAGGATTTCTTCTTCCGGGGCCGCCAGCGAGCCGTAGGCCACGTTGTAGCGCACCGTGTCGTTGAACAGAATGGTCTGTTGGGTGACCACCCCGATCTGAGCCCTGAGAGACGCCAGGGTCACTTCCCGGAGGTCCCGGCCGTCGATCAGGATGGCTCCCCCGGTAACCTCGTAGAACCGGGGCAACAGGTTCAGCAGGGTCGATTTGCCGGCCCCGGAGGGACCCACCAGGGCCACGATTTCGCCCCGGCCCACCGTGAGGTCGATGTCGTGCAAGACCGGGCGGCCCTGTTCATAAGCGAAACTGACCCCCCGAAAGAGGATTTCCCCTTGCAGATTGGGGAGGGCTGCGGCCCCCGGGCGGTCCTGGATCTCCGGCGTCCGGTCCATCAGGCCAAAGACCCGCGTGGCGGCGGCCAGACCCTCCTGGAGGATGTTCTGCACCGAGCTCAGGCTCTTGATGGGCTGGTAGAGCATGAGCAGGGCTGCCAGGAAGGAGAAGAAGGTGCCCGGGGTGGAGGTCCCCCGGATGACCGCGTACCCGCCGTAAAAGACGATGCCCGCCATCCCCAGGGAGCCCAGGAACTCCATGATGGGGGGGGAGAGCTCCCGGACCGAATTGAGGCGCATGCGGGTGCGGAAATAGGTCCAGTTGGCCTCCTGAAAGCGCCGCTCCTCGAAGTCCTCCCGGGCAAAGGCCTTGACGATCCTCTGTCCCGCCAGGCTCTCCTGGAGCACCGTGTAAAGGCGGGCGTTGAATACCTGGGTGTCATGGGAGACGCCGCGGATGCGTTTCCCCAGCCAGATGATGAGCGCCACTGCCAGGGGAAAGACCGCCATGGCCAGCAGGGCCAGGCGCCAATCCCGGTAGAAGATCACCGCGCTCAGGCCCAGGACGGTGAAGGTGTCCTGGAAAGCACTGGTCACCACCCGGGTCATGGCGTCCTGCAGCAGGTTGACGTCGTAAGTGAGTCGGCTCATCAGGGTGCCGGTGGCCTCGCCGTCGAAGAAGGACAGGGGTTGGCGCTGCAGCGAGGCAAAGAGTTGGTCCCTGAGGGCGGTGACGGTGGCGTTGCCGATGTAGCTCATCTGGTAGTTGTCGGTGTAGGACAGGAAGCCCTTGAGGGCGTAAAGCAGGATGATCAAGGGCGGCAGCAGGAAGAGCATACGTTCTTTGTGCCCGAAGAAGACGTCGTCCAGGACCGGTTTCACCAGATAGGCCAAAGCCGCGGTGAGCGCCGAGACCCCCAGCATGGCCAGGATCGCCGCGATCATCCGGAATTTGTGGGGCTTCAGATAGGCTAAGAGGCGCACATATAAGCGCAGGTCGTCTTTATACATGGCCGGACGGGTCGCCAACCTTATTTAGTTTCGAGTTGTAGGGACGAACCCAGATGTCCGCCCCGAGTTTCGAGTATTCATCCCGTTCCCCGGTTGCACACGGGAACGCCCTGTTAGTCAAAGGGTGGTTTGAAACCTTTTATTTCTCAATATATATCTCATAAATAAGGATTTTTCCAGCAAAAATCCGGAAGGGGAGGGGTGGTTGAGCCGCGGCGCCAGGGTCTGAGTTATGGTGGAGCGGGCGCTGCGCACCATTGCGCGTAGGGTGGGCACTGCCCACCATTTCCGTAAGGGCGGGGTTCCCCCGCCCAGGGCAAACCCACGATTGCCAGAAGCCTGTGCTCAAAAACCCACGATTGCCAGAGGCCTGTGCTACCGAGACGCCGCCCCTACAAGTACAGACTTCCAGCCTGTGACCTCGATCCCGGTTGACAGGGGCGCCTGGGTTTGGGATAACTAGCGTAACGAACCGACGGTTCAGGATTTGCTCCCATGGTAATGGTCATTTTTTCTTTGTTGGCGGCCCTGTGGCTCTGGCCCGGGGGACTGGGGGCCGTCCCGGTGGCGGCCCCGCCCCCGGCGCCGCCCGGCGAAACGGTGCGCTTTCCCTACTTCCGGGTGCCGGAGAGCCTCTATCTCTGCGGCGAGCCCGTGCCTCTGAGCGATCCCGCAGTCAGGGAGGACCTGGACCGGGAATTGACCATCGTCATCTGGAGCCATGCCCAGACCACCATGTGGATCAAACGGGCCCATCGCTACCTGCCGGAGGTGGAAGAGAAGCTCCGGTCCCGGCGGCTGCCCCTGGATCTGCAGTACGTAGTCGTCATCGAAAGCGATCTGCGCCCCAAGGCCAGGTCTTCCGCCGGCGCCCTGGGCCCCTGGCAGTTCATGGCCCCCACCGCCCAGCGCTTTCAATTGACGTTAAACCCAGCCGTGGACCAACGCCTGGAGTTTGGCGCGGCCACCGACGCGGCGCTCTCCTATTTGCAGCGCCTTTACCAGATTTTCCACGACTGGCCCCTGGCCCTGGCGGCCTATAACTGCGGGGAGGCCCGGGTGCAGAAAGAGATGGCCATCCAGGGGGTAAACTCCTTTTACCACCTGAGCCTGCCGGAAGAGACGGAGCGCTATATCTACCGCCTGCTGGCGGCCAAGATCGTCCTGGAGGACCCGGCCCGCTACGGGTACGATATTCCCGCCGACCAGCTCTACCCGCCGCTCGCCTATGACGAGGTGAGCATCACCCTGGCGAAGGCCGTGGCGGTGCGGCGCCTGGCAGAGGCCTGCGGCAGTTATTACAAGGCCATCAAGACCCTGAACCCCTGGATCAATGGCGCGGAGCTGCCGCCCGGGGTTTACCGCCTCAAGCTGCCCCAGGGGTCGGCGAGCCGTTTCCAGGAGGCCTGGCGACGGGGATTGGTTGACAGTAAACAGTAAGCAGTAAGCAGTGAGCAGTAAGCAGTGAGCAGTGAGCAGTGAGCAGTAAGCGGCAGGACGGGTCTCCGGGACTGACTGTCGCTCGCCAGGCCCGGGGTCGGTGCAGCCGCGGCAATTCCGGCGGCCACAGGCCGCCCTAGATGTCGCCCTCACAGGGAGAGAATGGCCCAGGCAATCAAAGAAAAGGCTTCCTTGCTGGTCACCGGGGCCTGGGTGCTGACCCAGAATGAGGCCCGGGAAGTCCTGGCTCCCGGGGCGGTGGCCATCCGGGGCGCAGAGATCGCGGCGGTGGGGCCGCCGGCGGCGCTCTCGGCCCGCTTCGCCCCGGAGTGGGTGCTCGATTATCCCCAGGGCTTGATCATCCCGGGATTGATCAACGCCCATACCCATGCGGCCATGTCCCTGTTCCGGGGCTTGGCCGATGACCTGCCTCTGGAGACCTGGCTTAACTCTTACATCTTCCCGGCGGAATCTCATCTCACCGGCGAATTCGTCTATTGGGGGGCCAGGCTGGCCATCGCCGAGATGCTGCTCTCCGGGACCACCACCTTTGGCGACATGTACCTGTTCGCCGATGCGGTGGCCCGGGCCGCGGCGGAAACCGGCATTCGGGCGGTGGTGGGGGAGGTGCTCTACGACTTTCCCTCCCCCAATTACGGGCCCGCGGCCGCGGGCCTGGCCTTCAGCGAGGAGCTCTGCCGCGCCTGGCGGGACCACCCCCGGGTGAGCGTGGCCATCCAGCCCCATGCGGTATATACCTGCTCTCCGGAGTTGCTGCAGCAATGCGGCCAACTGGCTGCGAGCTATGATCGCCGCCTGATTATCCACCTGTCTGAGACTGAGCGGGAGGTTAAGGACTGCCAGGAGCGGTACGGCGCCACCCCGGTGGCCCACCTGCACCGCCTGGGTTTGCTTAATCAGCGGTTGCTGGCGGATCACGCGGTGGTCTTAACCGAGGCGGATCAGGAACTGCTGGCCGACTCCGGCGCCGGGGTGGCCCATTGCCCGGAGAGCAACATGAAGCTGGCCTCGGGCCTCGCTCCGGTGGTGGACCTCTTAAGGCGCGGGGTGCCCGTGGGCCTGGGGACTGACGGCTGCGCCTCCAACAACAACCTGGATATGATCCAGGAGATGGACACGGCAGCCAAGCTCCAGAAGCTGCGCTACCTGGACCCCACTGTGTTGCCGGCCGGCGCCGCCCTGGATCTGGCCACCCGGGGCAGCGCCCGGGTCCTGGGTCTGGAAGGGCGGGTGGGCGCCCTCAGCCCCGGGATGATGGCGGACCTGGTGGTCCTGGACCTGGATCAGCCCCACCTGACACCGCTCTACGACCCCTATTCCCATCTGGTCTATGCCGCGGGCGGGGGCGATGTCCAGACCGTGGTGGTCCATGGCCAGGTGGTGGTTCAGGACCGCCGGCTCCTCACCTTCGACCTTAAGGAGACCCTGGCCCGGACCCGGGAACTGGCCCGGGCCCTGGGGGCCGGAGCGGCGCGCTAGGGGCGGTTTTCAGTTGTCTGTTTTCTCTTTTCTGTAAGGTCAAAGGCAAAATCAAAGTCAAAAGCGGTTTAGCAGAGACAGAAAACAGACAACAGAAAACAGGTCTAATATGCCGTCGGCGGGCTCAACTGCGGGCCACCAGAAAGACGCCCAGGCAGATGACCAGGATGCCGCCCATGCGGGCGAGGGTCACCTGTTCTCCCATGAGAAACCGGGCCAGGATGGCGGTGAAGACGTAGCCCAGGCTGATGAGGGGGTAGGCGTAACTCACCTCCGCCTTGGCCAGGACCACCAGCCAGACCAGGAAGCCCAAACCGTAGCAGACCACGCCTAAGAGGATGAAGGGATTGAGGGCCGCCTGGACAAACACCGGCGGCAGGGCGTTCAGGGACAGGGAAAAGTTGCCCACCTTGGACATGCCAAATTTCAAAGAGAGCTGCCCTAAGACATTGAGCGCCACGTCCAGCAAGATCAGGGCCAGCACCACTTGGTTAACCATCAGGCGTTTCCTTGGGAAGAGGTTTTAGTATAATATCAAATCAAAACTGTATTTTCGGAAAAGTAAGACCACGATGCAAGGAAATAATGCAGCCGCCATTGCCCCCGGCCGGGTCATCCGGCCTCTGGATCCCCGGACCGGGCTAACCCTCCTGCTGATGAGCCTGGTCGTGGCGCTGCTGCCTTAAAGGCCGGCGGTGACGGTCCTGGGTGCGGCCGCGGTGTTGCTGCACCCGGCCCGGCCCCCGGGATTTTCACTGAAAACGGCGAAATCATGGACCTGCTGCCGCACAGGCCCGGTATGGGCCTCCCGCACCTATCCATATTTAATGGCCAACATTAACGGATTTTTGAAAAACTTTGTCCTGGTGCTCCTGGGACTGTTTCTGTCCTTGATCATCCTGGAACTCGCCCTGCGGATTTCTCCGCCCTTTGAGATGCGGTTCAAGCCGGATCGGATCGTCCTGCCGGTGAATAAAAGATATATTCTTGACAACACTGAGAAGTTCCCCACCAAACTGCCCAAGACCACGGTACACACCAAAAATTGCCTGGGCTTCCGGGGGGCGCCGCCGCCCGCCGACTTTGCCGATTACCTCACGATCCTCACCATCGGCGGCAGCACCACCGAGTGCTTCTATCTCTCCGACGGCAAGACCTGGACCGATCTCCTGGGCCAGCAACTGGCCCGGGATTTTCCCAAGCTCTGGATCAACAATGCCGGGATGGACGGCGCCACCACCTACCGCCACCTCATCTTGATGGAAGATTACGTGGTCCACCTAAAACCCAAGGTGGTCCTGTTTCTGGTGGGGATCAACGACGTGGGGGTGGGATACCTCGATTACCGGCCCCGACCCGGCTTCGGCGGCTGGATAAGATCCCTGGCCAACAAAAGCGAGGTCTATTCCCTGGGATTGAACCTCTATCGTTATTTTGTAGTCCAAAGGCGGGGCCTGCTGCATCAGGAAGTGGACCTGAAAAAGGAGGGGACCGTTGAGGTGCCCGTAGAAATCCAGGCTGAGACGCTGCAGAAATACCGGCGGCAGTTCCTGGCCTATTACCGGGCCCGGCTGGAGCAGCTCATCCGGGTTTGCCGGGATAATGGCATCGAGCCGATCTTCATCACCCAGCCCACCCTCTACGGCCCGGGGATCGACCCGGCCACCGGGGTGGACCTGGGGAAGGTCAGGCTGGGGGAGAACCTCAACGGCGCCTTGATGTTCGCGGTGGTGGACCTCTACAACGACACCCTCAGGCAAGTGGGGGCCGCAGAACAGGTCCCGGTCCTCGACCTGGCCCGGCAGATGCCGCGCTCGTCGGTCTATTATTACGACTTCCTGCACTATACCGAGCCCGGGGCCCGGGAGGTGGCGGAGATCATCTACCGGGATCTGAAGCCGATATTGACCGAACAATTCAAATAAGAATGAATCTCGCGGCCAGGCGCCCAGGGTATGGGTTCAAAGTTCAAAGTTGAAAGTTCAAAGTTCAAGGTTCAAGGTTCAAAGTTGAGACTTCTGCGAAAGTCCCCATTTTTGTCATTCTGAGGGAGCGAAGCTACCGAAGAATCTCATAAATGACAAAGTTGGTTTTCGCAGAGGTCTCAGGTTCAAGGTTCAAAAGCCCAAAGATGGGGATGTTGTTAACCTTGAACTTTGAACTTTGAACTTCTTTTCATCCCGCCATTTTTGCCCTTGCTGACAGCTTCTCACTTCGGACCGGACGCCAGGATGGCCTGGTCCACGGTACCCTCATACTGGGTGAAGTTTTCCCGGAACCGTCGTGCCAGCTCCAGGGCCGCCTTCTCATAGGAGGCGCGGTCGGCCCAGACCTTTTCGGGGAAGAGGATGTCATCCGGCACCCCCGGGCAGCGGCTGGGCACCGTCAGGCCGAAGAAAGGATCATGGTGGGTCTCCACCTGGTCCAGTTCCCCGGACATGGCGGCCCGCAACAGGGCCCGGGAATGGGCGATTTCGATGCGATGCCCCACCCCGAAGGGGCCCCGGGTCCAGCCGGTGTTGACCAGCCAGCAGGTGGGCTGGTGCCGGGTCACCTTCTCCCGAAACAGGGTGGCATAGACTGCGGGCGGCATGGGCAGGAAGGGCGCTCCGAAGCAGGTGCTGAAGGTCGCCTGGGGTTCCTTGCCCAGGCCCCGCTCCGTACCCGCCACCTTGGCGGTGTAGCCGGATAGGAAATGGTAGGTGGCCTGCTCGGGAGTCAGGCGGGCGATGGGAGGCAGCACCCCGAAGGCGTCGCAGGCCAGCATAAAGATGTGCCGCGGATGGATCCCCACCCCGGCCCGGACGATGTTGCGCAGATGGCCGATGGGATAGGCGGCCCGGGTGTTCTCCGTCAGGCTGGCGTCGTCCAGGTCCAGGCGGCGGCTGGCCAGGTCGATGCCGACATTTTCCAAAATGGTCCCGAATTTTCGGGTGCAATCGTAGATCTCCGGCTCGGCCGCGGCGCTGAGGCGGATCGCCTTGGCGTAGCAGCCTCCCTCGAAATTGAAGATGCCGTCATTGCCCCAGCCGTGTTCGTCGTCACCGATGAGCTTGCGTTCCGGGTCGGCGGACAGACTGGTCTTACCGGTGCCCGAGAGGCCGAAGAACAGGGCGGTGTTCCCGCGTTTGCCCTGGTTGGCGGAACAGTGCATGGACAGCACTTCCTTCTGGGGCAGGTAGTAATTGAGGATGCTAAACACCGATTTCTTGATCTCCCCCGCATAGGAAGTGCCGCCGATCAAGACCAGCTTCTGGGCGAAGTTGACCAGAATGAAGGCCTCGGAATTGGTGCCGTCGAGCTCCGGGACGGCGTGGAAGCCCGGGGCGGCGATAATGGTGAAATCCGGGCCGAGATGCCGGTGTTCCCGGTGATCCCCCGGGGCCAGGAACATGTTGCGGGCAAACAGGTTTTGCCAGGCGGTGGCGGTGATCAGGCGAATGTTCATCTGGTAGTTCAGATCGGCGCCGGCCCGGCGGTCCTGGACATAGATCTCCTTGCCCTGGAGGTAGGCCAACAGCCGGTAATGGATGAGATCGAATTTTTCCGGGGTCATTGCCTGGTTTTCCCCGCCCCAATTGATCTTGGAGGCGCTGCTGGGCTCCTGCACGATGAACTTATCCCTGGGAGAGCGGCCGGTATAGGCCCCGGTGCGCACCACCACCGGCCCCTGGTGGGCGATGAGGCCCTCCTGCCGGGAAACGATCTTCTCATACAAGGCCGAAGTGGGCAGGTTCCAGTGAGCCGCGGCAACGTTTCGGATGTGGTGTTGCGTCAGGTCTTTCTTCATTTAACGCCCCCTGATAGGTCTTTAACCATTTTAATTTCTTCCCTTATCTCATCAATAATTTCACGATTATAGATTATTTTTCTTCGGAATGTCCCAGTATGCGGTAGCGGTTATAGCAAAAAATGGGTGAAAATTAATCCTCAGTAGATTTCCTTATATAATTTATATAGATAGCAATTTTGAGGGGTATTTTTAGACTATATCAATGAGATTAATTGAAAATTAAAGAAAACGCGAGTTCTATAAAATTCAAGAGAACGTCTGAATCTGATTTCCTTCAACGATTAACGTCTTGCCCGCACAGGGTTTATCAGGATTTTGTGAACCTACCCCCAAAATGAGCTCCTATCAAGCTCTGGCGGGCCTTTCCACATCAACTGGTAAGTTCTGGGCTAACTTCATTTCTCGTCCACCGGCTTTGACCAAGACATAGGGATGAATTTAAGCTAACCAATAATATTAAAGGAAACTTCAGCGGTCAAGTATCCTTTTTCCGTTAAGCCACCGCCGTCCCCGCCACCTACAATGTGCAAATTTGGGGATCAAGGTGGCCTACTGCAAAATCTCAGCTTATACGAAGGAGGTTTTTATGCAAGGCGATGCCCAGCTTAATAGAATTAAAGAGATTATTGAAACTCACAGAGGTAAAGAAAATCAAATAAGTGCAGGAGAAATTGGCCTACAAATAGGGATACGTGAAGACGCTACGCATGTCCAAGTAAGGAGCCTGATTCGTCAAGCAATTGAAAGATTAATATTGCCTATAGCAGCAAGTAGTCGAGGCTATTATTTAATCAAGGATAAACATGAATTGGATGAGTACCTAACAAATATCGATGGTAGAATTGCTGAAATGCGAACAAGGAAAACCCTTGTTGAAGAAGCTTTCGAAATATATTATAGGAAAACAAAATAACCACTTGGCCTACCTTAGACTGTTATAAGCTATGGAAGCTTCATATATGGAGACTGATGTAAAATGAATACATATCATAAGCTGATTTGCTCTGATTCGAGAAAGATGTCAGATGTTGCTGATGAATCAGTAGATCTTATTATTACTTCTCCCCCTTACCCTATGATCGAGATGTGGGATACTATTTTCGGAAAATTGAACCCAAAGGTATCGGAAGCTTTAACAAATAATAATGGAGATCAGGCCTTCGAGTTAATGCACCAAGAACTTGACAAGGTGTGGTATGAGTCATTTCGAGTTTTGAAGGAAGGTGGATTTGCATGCATAAATATTGGTGATGCTACAAGAACCATAGGCCATAGATTTCAGCTCTATTCTAATCATTCCCGTATCGTAACTTCTTTCAAGAAAATTGGTTTTGATACGCTTCCCGTGATCATTTGGCGCAAGCAAACTAACGCCCCTAATAAGTTCATGGGGTCAGGGATGCTCCCTTCGGGTGCCTATGTCACTTTGGAACATGAATATATCCTAATATTTCGTAAAGGAACTAAAAGGGTTTTCATAAAACCGGAGGAGATACTTATAAGGCAAAAAAGTTCATTCTTTTGGGAAGAAAGAAATAAATGGTTTTCTGATATTTGGTTTGACCTAAAAGGGGTATCTCAGGGAATTAAACATAACGGGGCGAGAGATAGGAGTGCTGCCTTCCCTTTTGAGTTAGCTTATCGACTAATAAACATGTATTCTGTGCGGTTTGACATAGTCCTCGATCCCTTTATGGGAACAGGAACAACAGTATTAGCTGCAATGGCGGCATGTAGAAATAGTATAGGAATCGAGATTGACGCATCCTTTGATGAATATATAGTTAAGAGTGCAATGAATTCGATTTATGACTTTAATAAGAGAATTTCGCAACGGTTCACTGATCATTTTGCATTTATAGATGAATATCTTAGCAAAAAAGGCCCATTGGGATATGTGAACAAGCATTATAAATTCCCAGTTATGACAAGGCAGGAGATTGAATTAGAAATCCCTTATATTAACTCTATAACTCATAATGATGAAAAACAACTTTATGTTATATATTCGCAAGACCAAAAGATAAGAGGAATTGAAGAGATTACTATTGAAAATCCTATGGGAATAAAAAGGGCCCCGAAGCAGCACAGGCTTGCTTTGGGATAATTGTCCATTATATAGAATCCCCCAAAATGTCTTATTCATTTTCCTCATTATCGTGAACGTGTGGTAAAAACCTGTCTCCCTATTTAGGCGGGGAAGTGACCACGAGATCAACGCTCTGCTCTTCGATCTCCGGCATGGCCCGGCTGTCGCCGATAATGATCTTGGCCCGGGAATCCATAAAGAACTCCCTCAGACGGCATCCTCGCGCGCTTTTTTAATCTAGTCTGCAGAAACCGCAAGCCTTTGCCACCAATATTTAAGCCTAAGGTCTTGTACGCCGAAGCTCCTTCGCTGTGTTCATCAGTGCGGTGGCTAAGAGTTCCAATTCATCTGCAGTTCCAGTTATATGCAAGGTTTTCGTAGCCGGATGATTCTGACTTATCAAAAGTTCGTTAGCAGTTTGTAGTTGATTGAGTTCCTCCGCACTGAGATCAATTCGGTGAGGTCCTAGGCTAGAACCATATTGTATTTCGATTCTCATCAAACCCTCCTATCATTAAAGGAATTTGGTATACGGGATTGGGGGAATGCTTTTTTTACCTAGTCCCCTCCTCAAGTCTACTTTTAACCGATTTTAACCGAAAACCAAAAATCGTATTAATTTATACTTCCTTCGAAACAGAATTATGATCATATCAGCTCCATAGCCCTGCCCAGGGCTGTAAGAGGTCCCAAAGTTCATCGGGGCAGATAACTCGGAATCCAAGCTTTACCAATTCGATCTTGTTTCGCCATATCGAATTTTTATCAGTGGTCAGAAAGGCATCGCAGTTGCCCATCTTATATTGGAGAAGCAGCAGGCGGTCAAATGGGTCTCGCCGGAAATCGGGGATCGACATCAGCCGGGATTCTAGCTGCTGCAACCCTGGCGATAGCTTGAACCGATGACGGACAGTGCCGCCGCGCGAAGTGTGGTCACCAATTTCATGCAGCAAAATCAGCCAGTGGTCCAAGACATCCAGAGTCCAACGCAGACGCCTTTCCCTGTCTCCAAAGTCTTGACAGTTCGCAACTTCGGCAATAGTAAGAGGAGACACCAGAAATTGGAAAGTGGCTCGCTCGTTTACTTGAAAAATAGACCGCAAGGCTTTGAGATTAGGGTTGAGGTCTGCTTCATCACGGTCTTCAGAGAGATATCCCTCAAAAATGTATTCCCCCTCATCGAATAAGAGATTAAGGACACAGGTATCTAGGAGAAACCGACCTGGCAGGGAGATAAAACGCTCGTAAGCGTTTTGGTTCATAAGTCTCCATTGGCGGTCCGGCCCAGTATTTACTGTATCATTTGGCCAGCCATCTCAGGCCTTGGCGCAGGAACTCCTCCAGGGTCGAGGCCCCTTGGCCCCGGGCCGCCTCCAGGGCCTTGTCCGCCAGGTTCTTGGGGTAGCCCAGGTTAACCAGAGCGCTCAGGGCGTCTTGCAGGGGGCCCTGGCCGGGAGCCGCCGCCAGCCGGGTGGCCCCGGCGGCGAGCTGCTTGTCCTTGAGTTCCAGGATGATGCGCTCGGCGGATTTCTTGCCGATGCCGGGGATGCTGGCCAGGCGGCGGATATCCCGCTGGGCCAGGGCCTGGCCAAACTCTCCCGGGCTGATGCCGCTCAGGATGTTCAGGGCCATGCGGGCTCCGATGCGGGGGATAGCGAGCAAATGGAGAAACAGCTCCTTTTCCTCCGGGGTCCCGAAGCCGTAGAGATTCAGGGCGTCTTCCTGCACGCGGGTGTGGATCAGGAGCGAGATGCGGGCCGGAGGCTCCGGCAGGGCGTAAAAGGTGGACAGGGGAATGTGGACCCGGTAGCCCACCCCGCCTACCATGATAATTAGCTCGGTCGGGCCTTTGCTGATGATTTCCCCTTCCAGTAAACCGATCATGCGGTCCCCCCCGGCCAGCGTTGGTGGAAGAAGTGGCAGAGCCCCACCGCCAGAGCGTCGGCGGCATGTTCGTCAGTCACCTGCTGCCCCAAGAGTTGCGCCACCATGAGCTGCACCTGGGCCTTGGATGCCTGGCCGTAGCCCACCACCGCCTTTTTGACCACCGAGGGGGGATAATGGTAGACGGGCAGGCCTTTCTGGGACGCCAGCAGCAGCACCACCCCCCGCACCTGGCCCAGGGTGAAGGCGGTCTTGACGTTGGCGGCCAGGAAGATCTCCTCCAGGGCCAGGACCTGGGGCTGGTGCCGCAGGATCACTTCTCCCAGGCCGTCGTAAATTCGGTGGAGGCGGTCGGCCAGGGGGAGCTGGGAGCCGGCTTTGATACTGCCGGAGGCCAGATGCAGCAGGCGATCGCCTTCCCCCTGGAAAACCCCGAAGCCGGTGTGCCGGGAACCCGGGTCCACCCCCAAAATAACGGCTTTCAAATCAAGGCCTCGAGTAATTGATCCGGGATGTCGAAATTGGCGAAGACGTCGCTGACGTCGTCGTGCTCTTCCAGGAGTTCCACCAGCCTCAGCAGTTGCTGGGCCGGTTTCTCTTCATCGATCTTCACCGTGGTCTTGGGGCGCAGCTGCACCTCAGCCAGGGCCGGCGTGAAGCCCCGGGCCTCCAGGGCCTCCTTGACCTCCAGAAAGGCGGCGGGATCGGTGAGCACCTCGAACTGGCTCTCATCGCTTTGCAGGTCCTCGGCGCCGCATTCCAGGGCGGCCTCCAGGAGCTGGTCCTCATTGACCTCGCCGCGGTCGAAGACGATAACCCCCTTTTTGTCGAACATCCAGGCGACGCAGCCCGGCTCTCCCAGGCTCCCGCCGTATTTGGTGATCAGATGGCGCACGTCGGAGACGGTACGGTTTTTGTTGTCGGTGAGGGTCTCCACCATCAGCGCCACCCCCGCGGGCCCGTAACCCTCCAGGAAGATTTCTTCCAGAATGGCGCCGCCGCCTTCCCCGGTCCCTTTGCGGATGGCCCGGGTGATGTTGTCGCCGGGCATATTTTCCGCCTTGGCCGCGGCGATGGCAGCCCGGAGGCGGGGGTTGCCGGTGGGGTCGCCGCCGCCCAGGCGGGCTGCCACGGCCACCTCTTTGCCCAGTTTGCCGAAGATCTTGCCGCGCTTGGCGTCCACCGCCCCCTTCTTGCGCTTAATGGTGCTCCACTTGGAATGGCCGGACATCTGCTTGCTCCTCCCACTGGTTGATCAGAGCCTAAAACCAGTTCCCGATGGGAAATTTAACTGTAGCCGCAGGTTTTAGCCTGCGCAAGCTAAAGCTTGCGGCATTCGCTCAAAATGGCATCCAGTCGCTGCTCTGATTACTCGCTCTTGGTCCGGGGGCACCCTGGGACCGGAGGCCGGTTAGGTCCCTCCGGGGCGGGGCCGCGGCGGTCCAGCCCCAGAAGATAAAGTTCCCGGCTGGCCGCCCGGGAGCCCGCGGGCTTCACCTGCCGGTAGACGCAATAGTCCTGGCGCACGGCCGCAACCAGGCCGGGAAGGTCTGGTCCGGCAAATACCTTCACCAGGAAATGGCCGCCGGGCTTAAGCAGGCGGCGGGCCAATTCCAGGGCCTGCTGGGCCAGCGTCAGGGATCGCTGCTCGTCCACCTCCCTCACCCCGGTGGTCTTGGGGCCCAGGTCGCTGACCACTACCTCAAAACCAGGACTTATCGCGCCAATCGTCTCTAAGTCTAGACTTTCCACCTCACTCTGGAGGAAGTATAGGGGTGGGGCCGCCGGGATGGCCAGTGGGGCGGCGTCCACGCCCAGCACCAGGCCCCGGGGGCCCACCCGGCGAGCGATATATTGCAGCCAGGACCCAGGGCTGCAGCCCAGGTCCAACACCCGCTGGCCCTGCCGGAACAGGCGGTATTTCTCATCGATCTCCTTTAATTTATACACCGCCCGGGCCACGTAGCCTTCGGCGCGGGCCCGGGTCCGGAAGGGGTCCGGAATTCCAGGGCGGGGCATGGTTCAAAGCCTATCTAAGTAAATTTACTCAATTTCTTTTAACACAGGCCCCTCGTTTTGGCAATGAAAAACGCCTGTCCAGATCTGGAAGAAGAAGTCGAGGAATAAGGGGACCAGACGGTTTTGGGGGCGTCCGAGTCCTTCCCGGCTCCCCTGAGCCTGCGGCTGCCCAGCACCAGGGTGGACCGCCGTCTCAAAATCGTTCCGGAATTTCAAGGGCTTGACTCTGAGGGGCGCCATTATCCCAAACCCGCCCCCGCCCCCGGCGGCCCAGGAACTCCCTTGGCATAGACCTTGCTCAACTCCTAGGGAGGAGGCGGCGCCGGCGGCGGCCCGCCGCTGGGGGAGGGGGCCTCAAATCCTTTTCGCCCCCGGCTCGTGGATCAATAACTCAAGGAAGAGATGGGGAAAGGCTATCATGGATGAACGGTCGTTGGTCCGGAACGAATCGGTCCCAGGCCCAGGAGCGGGTCCAGGCAATCCGGACCTGGCCCGGCAGCACCAGATGGTCCTGCAATATGCGCCTCTGATCAGGTATATCGCCGCCCGCCTGGCTCTACGCCTGCCCTCCCATATCTCCCAGGAGGATCTGATCAGCTCGGGCATTATCGGCCTCATCGACGCCATCCAGAAATACGACCTGGGCAAGCACATCAACTTCGGGACCTATGCCGAATACCGCATCAAGGGGGCCATGCTGGATGAACTGCGCAACCTGGACTGGATCCCCCGTTCGGTGCGTCAGAAGGCCCACCTCCTTGAGAAGGCTTACGCCCGGCTGCAGAAGAATCTGGGGAGGCCGGCGGAGGCTGAGGAAGTGGCCGCCCTCCTTAAGTTGGACCTGGAAGATCTTTATCATCTCCTGGATGTAACCAGGTCGGTTTGCCTGGTGCCCCTGGACTCCCATCCCCCGCGCCGGTTGGCGGGTTTCCCGGGCAGGGGGAAGGAGCCCGCGGAATTCCTCCAGGATGAGAATCTACGGGATGCCCTCCAGGCCGCGCACCTGTCCCAATTGGGGCAGATCGTCGTTAAGGCCCTGGAGGTCCTGCCGGACAAGGAGAAATTGTTGATTAACCTCTATTATTACGAAGAGCTCACCATGAAGGAAATCGGCCAGATCATGAATTTAACCGAGTCCCGCATCTCCCAGTTGCACAGCCAGGCCATGTCCCGCCTCCGGCACCGGCTCCGGGAATACGCCCGGGAACTGGAGAATTGAGCAGGAGAAAGCGCTTAGGGTATACCTATCTAGTGGAGTGTTTCATAAATAGCTTGACATAATATCCGGACTGGAAAGCTGGATTTGGCATATTAAGTCCCCCTTTGAAAAAGGGGGATTTAGGGGGATTTCAAGAGGTTTTTCTAAATCCCCCCCTACCCCCCTTTTCCAAAGGGGGGGTTAATATCAGTCTTTTTAAATGGATAATCAATTGTGGATCAGACCACTAGGTCTCACCAAATTGCGCTCAAATTTAAGTTAATATTGCCATTCTGGGCGCAGCGAAGAATCTAGATTCTTTACTACGCTTCGCTTCGTTCAGAATTATCTCTCTGACAGCAACCTGATATTAGACCGCATCGTATTTGCTCTGGAATAATTCTAAAGGCGGGATGCGCTTCGCTTTCCCGCCCTACGCCATACGGGCTATGGGCTGCGGGCTGGTGGCACGGGCGTCTCGCCTGTGCGGCGCAGGTGCAGGTATTAAATAACTTGCCTTTTAGTGGCGCAGGCTTGCAGCCTGTGTTCTTGATTTCTAGGGCGGGCTAAGCCCGCCGGATATTGGCGGCCACAGGCCGCCCTATTGCAAGCCCCGCTTGGGCAACTTCTTGGAATATAATAATTTATTTTTTATCGATAATCTTGCCAGGTGGAGCCTGGCGGGAAAATGGGTTCCCAAGCGCGGCTTGGGAACCAGATAAGAATATTTACATTTTTTGGTAGCCGCAGGCTTTAGCCTGCGCATATTTTATTGAGTCGATTCGCAAGGTTTGGTTTACGGCTCCCTTTCAAGGACTTGAAGCTATTGCAAAACCTGACCTCATTGTCATCCTGAACGAAGTGAAGGACCTCAAGTCACTCAAATTACCAGAGGGATGCTTCATAATTGCTTTGCCTTTTAAGATACGCTTTTTTAACCCCCCTTTGAAAAAGGGGGGCAGGGGGGATTTAATAACCTCTTGAAATCCCCCTTAATCCCCCTTTTCCAAAGGGGGACTTAAGTACCCTTGGAACTTAGGGTTTCGCTTGATTCAACGACATACTAGTACGGAGTGCGACATTAGATTCTTCGCTTCGCTCAGAATGACATTATTATGACTGAGGTTTTGCAATAGCTTCTTAATGCCCGCGTCCTCTGTGTCTCAGTGGTGGCTCCTTTAGGCGCCCTTCTTTTCACCGCAGGGGCGCAAAGAGAGCAGAGGAAGACAACTGCAACGGTTCCTCCCGGCCCTCAATCAACTTTGCCCGGAAAATCCTGGGGTTGGCAAACTCATGGTTGCGCCGGCCTTGCTTTTTAACTAAACTGGCCTCATTGCCAGGCGCAAAAGGGGTTTGGGGGAGGCGCGGCGGGGTTCCCCCGCCGCCCCGGCCTAGTAATGGGAGCGGAAAAGAGATTAAATTCCCCCTCACCCTAACCCTCTCCCCCATCGGGGGAGAGGGGATAGAGCTGGAACCCCTTTCATGCTTTCCAGCAACCGGAAAGGAAAAGTTTTGGTCAGGCCCGAGGGGAGGCTGGCGCGGCGGCTGCGAGTAGCCCGGGGGGAGGCCCCGGCGGACCTGGTGCTGGCCGGGGGCCGGGTTGCCGACCTCTACCGCGGCTCGTGGCAAGAAATTGACGTGGCCCTGTTCGACGGGATCATCGCGGGGCTGGGCGATTACGACGGCCCCAGGATGGAGGTCCGGGGTAGCTATATCCTGCCCGGGCTCATCGACGGCCACCTCCACCCGGAGTCCAGCATGCTCACCCCCCGGGAACTGGCCCGGGCCCTGCTGCCCCTGGGAACCACCACGGTGGTGGCGGACCCCCATGAAATCGCCAACGTCTGGGGCACGGCGGGCCTGGACTATATGCTGGCCGCCAGCCGGGGGCTGCCCCTCGATTTCTTTTTCATGCTGCCGTCCTGCGTCCCCGCTTCCCCTCTGGAAACCGCCGGCGCCATGCTCAACGCGGACCTCCTGGCTCCTTACCGCCGGCGCTCCCGGGTCCTGGGACTGGCCGAGGTCATGAATTTTCCTGCGGTGGTGAGCGGCGAGGCCGGCCTGCTCAGGAAGCTGGCCCTTTTCCCCCGGGGCCCGGTGGACGGCCATGCGCCGCTGCTGTCCGGCAAGGCGCTCTCGGCCTATCGGCTGGCCGGGATCGGCTCCGACCACGAATGCACCCGACTCGACGAGGCCCGGGAAAAGCTGAGTCTCGGTTTCTACCTGATGCTCCGGGAAGGCAGTCTGGCCAAAAACCTTAAGGACCTGTTGCCCGCGGTGACTGCCGCCAGCCTGCGCCGCATTATGCTGGTCACCGATGACTGCCACCCGGAGGACCTGCTCAAGGGCCATCTGAACTCCCTGCTGAAAAAGGCGGTGTCTTGGGGGTGCGATCCCCTGCAGGCGGTCACTATGGCCACCTTGAACCCGGCGGAATACTTTCGCCTGGGAGACCGGGGGGGGCTGGCCCCGGGCTTAAAGGCCGATCTGCTGGTGGTGGGGGACCTCCAAGGGTTCCAGATCCAAAAGGTCTTTAAGAACGGCCGGCTGGTGGCGGACGGCGGCGAGCTGCTGGCCGACCTGCCCTCTCCGCAGGCGGCGGTTCCCGCCACTCCCTTCCGGGTTCGGGAGTTCCACCTGGAGGCACTGTCTCCCCGGGCGGCCGGCGACCTGGTCAAGGTCATCGGCCTCATCCCCGGCCAGCTCCTGACGGAGAAAAGGGTCCTGCCGGCCCCGGTGCAGGGGGGGCGGCTGGCGGCGGACCCCGGACGCGACCTCCTGAAACTGGCGGTGGTGGAGCGCCACCACGGCAGCGGCAACCTGGGGTTGGGCCTGGTGCAGGGCTTCGGTCTGCGCGCCGGCGCCCTGGCTTCCTCGGTGGCTCATGATTCCCATAATATCGTGGTGGTGGGGGCCCAGGAAAGCGACATGCTGCTGGCGGTGCGGCGCCTTACGGACCTGGGGGGCGGCCTGGTGGTGGCGGCCGCCGGCCAGGTGCTGGCCGAGCTGCCGCTACCCATCGCCGGGTTGATGAGCCCCAGGCCTTTGGGGGAGGTGGCCGCGGCTTACAGTAGTTTGAAGACGGCCTACCGCGGCCTGGGAGGAACCCTGCCAGACCCCTTCATGGCCCTGTCCTTCCTGGCCCTGCCGGTGATTCCGGAACTGAAGCTCACCGACCTGGGCCTGGTGGATGTTCACCGTTTTCAGGTGGTGCCGCTGTTTGGAGAGTAAGCAGTGAGCAGTGAGCAGTAAGCAGGGAGCAGGGAGCAGGGAGCAGTAATTCCTGAGCCTTTGGGTCTCCTGAAACGATGAAAAATTTGGGTAGTGGGTCATTTTGATAATGACCAAATACCGAATTTTTTGGGAACATTACATTTTGAGCGAAATTTGTGCTATCATGCTGCCCACAAGATAATTTGGCTATAAAAAAGGAAAATTGTCAGGATCGGAATTATCCACTTACTTGAAATACCCCTCGGACCGGAACCTATATGTGTTACATCTGCCGGGCGTTCACCAACCCCAGATAATTATGTTCCCCAATCGCCTACAGCTTCTAGAAGAGATCAAGACCCGGTCTGAAACATTAGCGGCGAAAATAAGCGCCGCAGCCACAGCCGCCAGAAATGAGTGGGAATTCCGGAGGCAATTCGCCAACCTCGTGGAAGCCCTGGCCCGTGAATTAGGAATCCCTATAGATAGCCGCGAAGAATATACCATTGCGACGGGCCGGGTGGATGCAGCCTATAACCGGGTTATTATCGAATACAAAGACCCCGGCACCTTGCGGACACGTGCGAAGGTGGACGCGGCCGTGCAGCAATTAAGGGGCTATTTGGAAGGTATAGCCCTAAGGGACAACCTCCAGCTTTCCCGGTTATTCGGGGTGGTTACGGACGGACGTTTTTTTATCTTTGTCCGTCAGGCCAATGGGCTCTGGAGCGGTGAACCGCCAGTAGCGGTCAATACCAATACAACCGCTCGCTTTCTGAAGCTCCTCTTTTCCCTGGTTTCAGGGAAGGCCCTGAGCCCACAAAACCTGGCAGACGATTTTGGGTCCCAAAACGACACGGCCCCGCAGGTCACGCAGGCCCTATATAATGCCCTGGGTAACATTCCGCCGCCCCTGGTGAAGACTTTATTCAATCAATGGGTTACCTTCTTTGGAGAGGTTACCGGTTATGAAGAGCGCTCTGCGCAGCTGCGAGACAAACCTGAACTCCAGAAATTCGCGGCCAGTATGGGGCTTGACCCGCAGATAGTTGACCCGCCCCACCTCTTTTTCGCTGTCCATACCTATTTTGCTCTTTTGATAAAATTCATTGCCTTTTTGGCCTTATCCCAGTTTGTCTCTCGGTATGGCGGCATGAACTTATCCACTTTGGGAGGGCTGGAATCAGGGGAATTGCGTGACCGGTTGCGTGAAATGGAGAGAGGCGGCCTTTTTCGCACCCTGGGGATTCGCAATTTCCTGGAGGCTGATTTCTTCGGCTGGTACCTCGAAACTTGGAATCCTGAGGTTGAGGCGGCCATCCGGGGGTTGATAAACCGTTTGGCCGACTATGACCCAGGAACATTAGAGGTAAGCCCGGAGCAAACCCGGGACTTGCTCAAGAAACTCTATCATACCCTTATGCCGCGTGAACTGCGCCATGACCTGGGGGAATACTATACCCCGGACTGGCTGGCCCAAAGGGTTCTGGACATGCTGGAAGCTGGTCGTTTCCGCGGAGACCCTCGCAAAAAAATCCTCGATCCGGCTTGCGGTTCTGGAACCTTCCTGGTGCTGGCAATTCAGCGCATCAAAGCCAATTGCGTAAGGCAGGGCTTGCATGAGCGGGACACCCTGGAAGCCATCTTAGAACACGTGGTGGGGATTGATCTTAATCCCCTGGCAGTCATTGCAGCTCGCACCAATTATCTCCTGGCCCTGGGCGATCTCCTGGCCCATAGGGGTAAAGAGATTGATTTGCCGGTATATCTGGCTGACTCCATTGTCATGCCGGCGGAGGGCGAAGGGCTTTTCGGCCATGACCAATATCCTATTAAGACCGCGGTAGGGCCTTTTTTTGTCCCCAGCGTCCTTAGGGATAGGGAGCAGATCGAAATTCTCGCCAATCAGTTGGAAAAGTGCATTGAATCTGAGGTTGCATCAACAGCATTTCTGGCGCGATTACAAAACGATCTGGCTTTACCCGATGACCAATGGCAGGTAGCTCGCCCCCTCCTGGAAAAGCTTTATGAGAAATTCAAAGAACTGCACTCCACCGGTCATAACGGCATCTGGTCCCGCATCCTCAAGAACGCTTTCATGCCCCTTTTTCTTAAGGACTTTGATTATATTGTGGGTAATCCCCCTTGGGTCAATTGGGAGAGCCTGCCTGAGGAATACCGGCAAGACAGTAAGAAATTATGGGTTAAACACGGCCTTTTCCCCCACGGGGGTATGGACACCATCTTAGGAAAAGGCAAGAAAGACATTTCGATGCTTATGACCTATGAGGCCATGGATTCTTATTTAAAAGATGGTGGAAAACTGGCCTTTGTCATCACTCAGTCGGTCTTCAAGACCTCAGGGGCTGGCCAGGGGTTCCGTCGTTTCATCCTAGGGTCTGGGACCCCCATTAAGCCAGTTTTCGTGGACGATCTCAGTTCCTTCCAGTGCTTTGAGGGGGCCACCAACCGCACCGCGGTGGTGGTCTTACAGAAGGGCCAGCAGGCTAAGTATCCAGTTACCTATAATTTTTGGCAGAAAACCGCCGTCGGCAAAAGTATTGGCTATGATTCGAATTTGGAAGAAGTCAAGGCCATGACTAGGCAGATTCCGATGCTGGCTGGTCCGGTGAACGCCAACGATCCCACTTCTTCCTGGCTCACGGCCCGCCCCAAGGCATTGAAGGCCATCCGGAAAGTTTTGGGGCGTTCGGATTATACAGCGTATGCAGGAGTTTATTCAGGCGGGGCGAATGGGGTATTCTGGCTGGAAATTCTAGAGCAGCGTCCAGACGGCATTTTAGTAGTGCGTAATCTCACCGAAGGAGCCAAGCGAGATGTAGAACAGGTCACTACAGAAATCGAGCCGGACTTGGTCTATCCAATGCTTCGGGGCCGAGATGTGCAACGCTGGCGGGCTGTGCCTTCGGCCTATACCCTCATGGTCCAGAACCCAAAGACAAGGAGGGGCATTGATGAGGCGACCCTACAAGTGCAGTACCCACGCACCTGGGCTTACTTGAAGCGGTTTGAGCCAGTGCTACGACAGCGAGCGGCTTTTAAGCGTTATTTCACCAGGGAGAGTAAGGGCAAGAAAGTTGAAACTGGAGCTTTTTATTCAATGTTTAATATCGGAGATTATACTTTTAGTCCTTACAAAGTGGTATGGCGGGAACAATCCGCCTCCTTCACCATCGCCGCGGTTTTTCCAGCAGATAAGATAGTCCTGCCAGATCATAAACTAATGATGGTTCCACTGGACAATAAAGACGAGACTTATTATCTCTTGGCTATCCTTAATTCCGCTCCTGTGCGGTTCGGAATTGAAAGCTATAATATTGCTATATCTACTGATACACATATATTGAATAATATAAAAATATTAAAGTATAACCAGAATAATACATTTATGCATCAATTGTCGATAGAGGCAAGTAAAATCTATTCCGCGGCAGGAATAAAGATTTCAGATCACGAAAAGCAAATTGACCTTTTAGCCGCTGAACTATTTAACATCACCCAGGAAGAATTAAAAGATATCCACTGGAATCTGGCCGACTTGCAGGGTGGCGGAAAGCTGCCCCCTATACCCAAGCTTCCCTTTTAAATTTTTGGATTGTGGAAATCTCCCAAATATCTAGAATCTTGCATAATATCGTACAAAAAAAAGGGTAGTGGGTCATCTTGATAATGACCCACTACCAAAATTTGGGGAAATATATGTACTTGACTCCCGATTCCATCCCCGGTTCTGTCTTAAACTGCTCACTGCTAACTGCTCACTTTTTTCGGAGGTGACATGAGCCTGGTCCTGACCGCTTCCGAGGTAATGCAGGTGTTAGACATGGACCTGGCACTGGCCGTAGTGGCGGAGGCCTTCCGGGCCTACGGCGAAGGGAGGGTGAACATGCCCCCCAAGGCCTATCTGACCCTGGCCCAGGGGGACTTCCGGGCCATGTACGGGGAGATCGATTTGCCCGAGGGGCACATCTGCGGCCTCAAGTGGGTCAATGTGCACCCGGGCAATCCGGCCAGGGGCCTGCTCACGGTGATGGCCAAGATCCTTCTCAACCATCCGGACACCGGGCTGGAGTTTGCCGACCTGGACGGCACCCGCATCACCGATTTTCGCACCGGGGCAGCCGGCGGCCTGGCGGCCAAGTACCTGGCCCGGCCCGGGGCGGCCCGGTTGGGGGTGATCGGCTGCGGGGCCCAGGCCCGCACCCAGGTGGCCGCCATCCTGAAGGTCAGGCCCATCCGGGAGATTGTGGTCTGCGACCGCCATCCGGACCACGCCCGGGCCTTTGCCGAGAAGATTACGGCCGCCCATGGGGTTCCGGCCAGGCCGGCGGCCACCGCCCAGGCGGCGGTGCAGGGGATGGATATCGTGGTCACCACCACCCCCAGCCGCGCCCCGGTGGTCCAACGCGGCTGGCTTGCGCCCGGCGTCCATATCAACGCCATCGGCGCCGACGCCGCCGGCAAACAGGAACTGGACCCGGCCATCCTGAAGGCCGCCAAGGTGGTGGTGGACGATTGGGCCCAGGCGTCCCACTCCGGGGAGATCAACGTGGCCCTGGCCCGAGGCGAGTTCAAAGAGGAACAGGTTTACGGCTCCCTGGGAGAGGTGGTGGCTGGCAAGAAACCGGGCCGCCTGGGTCCTGAGGAGATTACAGTCTTCGATTCCACCGGCCTGATCATCCAGGACCTGGCCCTGGGTTACGCCGTCTATCTCCGGGCCCGGGAACTGGGCCTGGGGGAGGAGAAGGATTTTTTGAAGTGAGACTGGCAGGAAGGCGAGCCAAGGTTTTCCGCAATCTTTCGAAAATTTTCGTAAATTTTTCTAAAGTTTAAGGAGATATTGCCAGACCTGATTTCACTGTCATCCTGAACAGAATCTAAGGTCACTAAAAATACTAGAAGCTATTGCAAAACCTGGTTTCACTGTCATCCTGAACAGAATCTAAGGTCATTAAAGATACGGGATTCTTGGATCTAGATGAACAGGTAGCGCCGGCGCCCTCGCCGGCGCGGGAACCGCCGAGGGCGGCGGTTCTACATTTCCCTTTTACATTGTGATTATCCATTGAAAATGACTGATTTTTAACCCCCCTTTGGAAAAGGGGAGTAGGGGGGATTTAATATAACATCTTGAAATCCCCCTAAATCCCCCTTTTTCAAAGGGGGACTTAACCATGCAAAATCCAGCGTTCTAGTCCTGAAATTATGTCCAGCTAATTATGGAACACTCCACTAGATTCTTCGCTTCGCTCAGAATGACTTTTTTTGGGCAATAATTGGATTTTGAAGGGGAGGGCCTCGATGGACCAGTCTTGGGGCCATGAGTTCTTCTTTCCCCAGGGCGCCGGGAGAGCGTCTGTCTCCAATTCAGGGCAGTCCCAAAAAGGCCTTGATCTTCTCCAGGATTTCCGGGCGGCGGGCCGGGTCGAACTCCCACAGGGTGGATTGTTGGGGGGCGTCCTTGTCATCGTCCATGCAGTCCCCGAAGCCGCAGACCGCCGCGGGGGACCTGGGCGGCCCCAGGACCCGGGCCAGACGCTCCGCCACCCCGGCCATGGCCCCCCGTACCGGCCAGAGGTTCAAAACCAGGTGGTCCCGGCCCAAGCGTAGGTGGAGGTTGAGGGCCCCCTCCGGGTCCAGGTGTTCGGCTTCAAGACCTTCAAATGAGGTGCCGCGCCGGTCTTCCCGCACCGTGAAGTCAAATTTAATCGGCAGCGTCATGAGCTATCCTTAGGGCTTTGATGAAGGGCTATCCAGGAGGGCCCGCCCCCAGCCCGAGAACCCTACGTAAATGCCCCAAAAAAAAATTATA
The DNA here is from genome assembly GCA_963697965.1 of uncultured delta proteobacterium. Classification (GTDB taxonomy): domain Bacteria; phylum Desulfobacterota; class Desulfobaccia; order Desulfobaccales; family 0-14-0-80-60-11; genus JAPLJC01. Next base: position 2,834,197 of record OY969108.1, on the reverse strand, counting down.
GCAAAAATCTCGAAAATTTCCAGGAATTCCGGGATTATCCAGGATACGGCCGGCGCCCCGCCTAATTCTGGCTCGACAATAATGTATTTTCCGTTGAAATTTTTCAAAATGTCATTATATGTAGCATTACATATATAGTTAAATCCGGGATCGGCTCACTAGCGACTACCAAGGAGATGGCAAAATGGCTAAGCAAATGCAGAAAGCGGCCACCAAACGTTATTGCTATGCCTTCGAGGAAGGCGACGGCACCAATAAAAAGCTTTTGGGCGGTAAGGGCGCCGGCCTGTGCACCATGACCCAGATCGGGCTGCTGGTGCCCCCGGGCTTCTGTATCACCACGGAGGCCAACCTCGATTATTTCGGCCAGGGTTCGCATATGCCCGAGGGTCTGATGGATGAAGTGCACGATTATATGCAAGCCTTGGAGAAAAAGACCGGTAAAGGGTTCGGCGACCCGAAAAATCCCCTGCTGATTTCGGTGCGGTCCGGTTCCGCCCTCTCCATGCCGGGGATGATGGATACCATTCTCAACCTGGGACTCAATGATGAGACCGCCAAAGGCATGATCGCCCTGACCGGGGACGAACGCTTCGTCAACGATGTCTATCGCCGCTTTCTGCAGCTCTTCGGCAAGATCGGCCTGGGGGCGCAGGACGCCGGGTTTGATGAGATATTTGAGGAAGTGAAAAAGGAGCAGGGCGCCGCCGTGGACACCGAGCTTTCCGCCGAGGCCCTGTCCACGATCCGCGAACGCTTTCAGGAATATATCCGGAAAAGCACCGGCCGGCCTTTCCCTCAGGACCCCTGGGCCCAGTTGGTGATCGCCATCGAGGGGATCTTCAAATCCTGGATGGGAAAACGGGCGGTGGATTACCGCCGCCAGTTCAACATCACCCCGGACCTGGCCAACGGCACCGCGGTAAATATCTGCACCATGGTCTTCGGCAACATGGGCAACGACTGCGCCACCGGGGTGGGCTTCACCCGGGATCCGGGGACTGGAGAGAATGTCCTTTACGGCGATTATCTGATCAACGCCCAGGGTGAGGACGTGGTGGCCGGTATCCGCACCCCCCGGCCCCTGCGGGAGCTGCGCACCGACATGCCGGCCATCTACCGGGAACTGGAAAAGCTGCGCGGCATCCTGGAGAAGCACTACCGGGAGGTGCAGGACATTGAGTTCACCATCGAGCGGGGCAGGCTCTTCATGCTGCAGACCCGCAACGCCAAGATGAACGCCTGGGCCTTGTGCAAGACCTCGGTGGACATGGAGAAAGAAGGACTCATTAACAAGGAGGGAGCCCTGCTGCGGATGGAGCCGGGCATGCTGGAGCAGTTCCTGCACCGGCGCATCGACCCCAATGCCAAGATCGAGCCGCTGGGCGTGGGCATTTCGGCCTCTCCCGGCGCGGCCACCGGAAAAGTGGTTTTTGACGCCGACCAGGCGGAGCGTCTGGGCAAAGCAGGGGAGAAGATCATCCTGACCCGGGTCGAGACCAGACCTGAAGATATTCATGGGTTTTTCGTGGCCCAGGGGATTCTCACCAGCCGGGGCGGCAAGACCTCCCATGCCGCGGTGGTGGCCCGGGGCATGGGCAAACCCTGCGTCTCCGGGGTCGAGGGTCTGGACATCAACTATGACCTGAAAGAGGCCCGGGTAGGCGGTGTGGTCATCAAGGAAGGGGATATCGTCACCATCGACGGCACCAATGGCACTTTTTTCCTGGGAACGGTGCCCATGCTGGACCCGGAGCTGCCCAAAGACCTGGCCGTGCTGATGCATTGGGCCGACCAGGTGGCCAAAATAGAGGTGTGGGCCAACGCCGACACCCCGGAGACGGCCGCCAGCGCCAAGCATCATGGGGCCAAGGGCATCGGCCTGGTCCGCACCGAGCGCATGTTCAACGCATCTGAGCGCCTGCCCCTGATGCGCAATATGATCCTGGCGGACACCCCGGAGGAGCGGAAGGGCTGGGCAGACAAGCTCATGCCCATGCAGCGCTCCGATTTCCTGGAAATTTTCCGGGTCATGGACGGGCTGCCGGTCACCATCCGGCTGCTGGACCCGCCGCTGCACGAATTTCTGCCCGGCATTGAAGAGCTCCTCAACGAAACCAGCCGCCTGCGGGAGTTCAGCCAGATCATTAACGCCCTGGAGCAACTGCCCGGCATCGTGAACTTGCTGGGTCCGGATCTTTACCAGCACGTGCCCTCCGTTGAGGCGGTCACCCGGGAGCTCAGCGAGTTCAAGGCCAAGGGCCTGGACCAGAAGCTCCTGCACGACAAGGAAAAGGTGCTGCGCCGGGTGCGGGTGCTTTACGAATTCAACCCCATGCTGGGGAACCGGGGGGTGCGTTGCGGCATCTCCTTTCCGGAAATCTATGACATGCAGATCCAGGCCATCTTTGAGGCCACGGCCCTGGCCCTGCGGGACAAGATTGACGTCCGCCCGGAGATCATGGTGCCCAATGTCTGCACCCGCGAGGAACTGGTTTGGGTGCAGCCCCGGGTGGTGAAGATCCACCATGAGGTAGAAAAGCGCTACAACGTCAAGATCAAATACAAATTCGGCACCATGGTGGAAATCGTCCGGGCCTGCGTCCGGGCCGGCATGTTGGCGCAAACCTCGGAGTTCTTCTCCTTCGGCACCAACGACCTCACCCAGGGGACCTTCTCCTTCTCCCGGGAAGACGCGGAAAACAAGTTCCTGCCCATTTACAACACTGTGGGCATCCTGAAGGATAACCCCTTCGAAACCCTGGACGAGATGGGGGTAGGCTGGCTTATGCAGCTGGCGGTGACCGAAGGGCGCAAGACCCGCCCCGACCTGAAGATCGGCATCTGTGGTGAACATGGCGGTCAGCCTGAGGCCGTTGAATTTTGCCACCGCATCGGGCTCAACTACGTGTCGTGCTCGCCGATGCGCATCCCCGTCGCCCGCATGGCCGCGGCGCACGCGGCTATCAAGGAAAAACGGGGCCAGGCCGCCAGGTCCAAGTCCCTTTAAGTCCATTCCTGAAGAAACCAAGGAGGCCGGGGCTGGGTGAATCCGAGTCCCGGCCTCTTGCGTCCACCCCGGTTTGGTTCGGACCCATGGAGATCTGTTGGAGCCCAGACCCATGTTGAGGCGCATCCGCCGGATTTGGCTGGAAGCAGGGGCCCGGGATTACCCGATGACCCGGCGCATCCTGGCGCGGCTGCGCCACCTGCCGGTGACGGACATCGAGGACCGCCGGGCCTTGCGGGCCCCGGAGCAGGAGCGGGCCCGCTGGCTCCCGGAGGCCAAGACCACCCTGCTGCTGGCGGTGCAAAAGGGGCCTTTCCGGCGTCCCTGTCCCGGGACCAGGGATTACCTCTGCTGCGGCTACCAGGTGTTGCAGGTGGCGCTCAACTGCCCCATGGATTGCAGCTATTGCGTCCTCCAAGGCTATGTCAATACGCCGGCCATCACCATTTTCGTCAACCTGGAGGATTTACTGGAGGAGCTGGAGGCTGGCTGGCAAGCCGGGCCCGGGACCGGCTGGCGCCTGGGCACCGGGGAATTCGGGGACAGCCTGGCCCTCGATTCCCTCATGGGCCTCAATCAAAGGCTGATCCCCTGGTTCAAAGGCCGGCGGGCGGCCCTGGAGATCAAGAGCAAGGCCCAGGACCTGGGCGATTTACTGTCCCTGGGCCCCAACCCCCAGGTGGTCTTCGCCTGGTCCCTGAATCCCGAAGAGGTGGTCCGGGAAGCAGAGAGGTTTACGGCTCCCCTGCAGGCCCGGCTGCAGGCGGCGGCGGCCGCGGCGGCCGCGGGCTTCCGGGTAGCCTTCCACTTCGACCCCCTGATCTATTTCCCCGGTTGGGAAGCGGCCTACCGGCGCACGGTGGAGGCCTTGGGAGAAGCGGCGCCGGCCCGGAGCATCGCCTGGATCAGCCTGGGGGGGCTGCGGTTTCCGCCGGCTTTGCGGCCCCTGATCCACCAGCGGTTTCCCGGCAGCCGCTGGGCGGCCCAGGAGATGGTGCGGGCCCCGGACGGCAAGCTCCGCTATTTCAAGGACCTCCGGGTGGAAATGTACGGCCGCCTGCGCCAGTGGCTGGAGGAAGCGGCCCCGGGGGTCCAGGTCTATCTCTGCATGGAAAGCCCCCGGGTCTGGCGGGAGGTCTTTGGCTTGGCCCCGGATGCAGAGGAATTGGCCCGCTGGCTGGACAGCCGGGTCTTCCCTGCCGATTAAGGGGGAGGCCTTCCTGCGTTTCCGGCTCTGGCCGGGCGCCTCCGGACATCTTCCAGGGTGGCGGGTGAAAATGGATGACGAGAATACTGAAAAGTCCTTTCGGTCATTATGAGCGAATCATCATGACCCGACGGCCACAACGAAAAATGCCAATGTAGAACCGCCCCCCTCGGCGGTTCCCGCGGCTGGCGAGGGCTCCGGCGCCACATTTTAAGAGGAAAGCGAAGGACCCTGTATTTTCGAGTAATTACGAGATTCTGCGTTCGCTTCGCTTCCTCAGAATGGCAGTTGCGCGCGCTTCCACAGGGTTTGTGACTGCAGGCGCCCCCCCATTTATCTATTCGCCAGGTAATCCGAGAACCTTTAGAAAAAGTGAGGCGTTTCCCCAATCCTGACGATGGCCTGGAAAATCATCAGGTTTTATCGCTAAGCCGCCAGGGAACTTTAAAATCGGGGGGGCGGTGATTATTATGTTAGAAAATCCTTTAAAAGGGAGAGGCTTCAGTGATCCAACTGGAAGGGGTGAGCAAGGTTTTCCGGCGAGGGCCCGAGGAAATCCTGGCCCTGCAGGAGATAAACCTTGAGATCGCCCCCGGCGAATTCGTGGCCATCACCGGCAAGAGCGGCTGCGGCAAAAGCACCCTGCTGCACGTCATCGGCGGTCTGGAGCAAGTCAGCCGCGGCCGGGTGCTCCTGGACGGCAGGGACCTGGCCCAACTTCGGGAACCTGAGCGGACCCGCTTCCGCCGGGATAAAGTGGGGGTGGTTTTTCAGTCCTTCAACCTGCTGCCTTTGCTGAATCTGGTGGAGAACGTAGCCTTGCCCCGGGCGCTCCAGGGCGTTCCCCATTCCCAGGCCCGGGGAGAAGCGGCTCGCTGGCTGGTGGAGGTGGGCTTGGGAGCGCGCCTGGAGCACAAGCCCCACCAGGTTTCCGGGGGCGAGATGCAGCGGGCTGCCATCGCCCGGGCCCTGATCAACTCCCCGGCGGTGATTCTGGCGGACGAACCCACCGGCAACCTCGATTCCGCGACCACGGCCCAAATTCTCCGGCTTTTTTCGCAGCTTAACCGCCAGTGGCACAAGACCGTGGTCCTGGTGAGCCACGCCCCGGAGGCGGGCGCGGCGGCCCAGCGGGTCCTGAAGATGCAGGATGGCCGGCTCCTGCCATGACTCCCTGGCTCTTCCGCCTTCCCCTGCGCCATCTGCGCCAGTATCCCGGGCGCACTTTTTTGGGGATTCTGGGCATCGCCTTGGGCACCGCGGTTTATCTCAGCATCTCCCTGGCCGCGGCCAGCGCCATCGAGAGCTTTCAGGCCGGGGTTACGGCGGTGGCCGGCAAAGCCCAATGGCGGGTTCAGAGCCCCGGGGCGCCCCTCAATGAAAACCTGTTCGCCAGGCTGAGCTCTTTACCCGGGGTCAAGGCGGCGGCCCCGGTGGTGCAAAGCGTCCTGCAGCTCCGCGGCCCTCACCGGGGGCCGGTGCTCCTGTTGGGGATCGACCCCTTTTCCGAAAAGGACTTCCGGGACTATGAATTTACGCAGGATGGGGGACTGCCGGGGCGCCTGTCCCGGAGAGACTGGGTCGAGTTTCTCACGAGCCCCGATGCGGTTTTGGTAAGCCAACCGCTGGCGTCCCGACTGGGCCTCAGGGTGGGCGACCACTTGCCGGTGCTGGTGGGTCCGGCCAGAAAAAGCCTCACCGTCAGGGGCATATTTCGCTCCAAAAGCGGCCTCTATCCCCTGGACGGGGCGGTGCTCCTCATGGACGTGGCTGCGGCCCAGGAGCTTTTGGACCGGGTGGGGCTTCTGGACCATATTGACCTCTTGACCACCGGGACTGGGGCCCGGCTGCCGGGGTGGCTTGAGAAAGAGCTGCCTGCCGGGGTGGAAGCGGTTCGGCCCGGGGTCCTGGAGAGCCGCACCCAGGGGCTGATGGCCGCTTATCGCCTCAATCTGGAGATCCTGAGCGCCATCGCCCTGTTCGTGGGGATGTTCCTCATCTACCAGTCGGTGACCCTGTCGGTGGTGCGGCGGCGCCGGGAGATCGGACTGTTGCGCACCCTGGGCGCGACCCCGGGGCAGGTGCTGCGGTTGTTTCTGGCGGAGGGCCTGGTGAGCGGCCTGGCAGGAGGCGCACTGGGCCTGATCCTGGGGATCGGCCTGGCGCGGGGGGTCCTGGCGCTGATGACCCGGAACCTCACCTCCCTATACACGCCGGTGGTGGCCGCAGAGGTGGGGCTGCCCTGGGGACTGCTGCTCCAGGCCTGGGGGCTGGCGCTGGCCGCCACCGTGGCGGCCGCGTGGCTCCCGGCTCGCGAGGCGGCCCGCACCCAAATCCGGGCAGTTTGGCAGCGGCAGGAACTCGAAGAGAGAATCGACAGCAGGGCAGGCAGGATCTTTCTCTGGGGGGTCGCCGCCTTGATCCTGGCGGGCCTCGGCGCCTCCTTCAGGGTTAAGGGCGGTCCCCCCTGGCCCGCCTTTGCGGCGGCCTTCCTCATCCTCCTGGGCTTCGCCCTGTTCACCCCGTTGGCCACCCGTCTTATGGGGCGGGCCTGGCAAAGACCTCTGCAAAGATGGCCCGGGGCGGAGCTGGGCTGCCGCTACCTGGCCGGGTCGCTGAGCCGCACCGCGGTGAGTATCGCCGCCCTGGCCTGCGCCCTGGGAATGCTCATCGCGGTGACCGTGATGATCGGCTCCTTCCGGGCCACCGTCAACGACTGGGTGAGCCGGGCCATGAGCGGGGATATCTTCTTCGGCCCCGCGATCTTCTCCACCGGGGCCTACGACGACTACCTGCCTCCGGAAATTCTCCCGGAACTGCGAGCCGACCCGGAGATCGCCGACATCTATCTTTACCGTTGCGTGCGCCTGCCCTTCCGGGGCCGCCAGATCCTGGTGATCGGCGGCAGTTTTAAGGTGCTGGCGAAATACGGCGGCCTCTGGTTCCGGCAGGGAGATTCCCAGGCGATCATGCAGGAGGTGGCAGGGGCAGGCCGGGGAGACCCGGGCGAGACGCCGGTCCTGTCAAAACCAAATCCCCCCTACCCCCCTTTAGGAAAGGGGGGGGAAAGTCCCCCTTTGGAAAAAGGGGATTTAGGGGGATTCAGTGTGCCGGCCATGGGAGCTAACCCAAAAATTGAAGACGGAAAACGGAAAACGGAAAACGGCAAGCCTGCGGTGGTCATCTCCGAGCCCCTGGCCGAGGCCTTTCATTACCGGAAGGGGGACAGCCTCATCCTGCCCACTCCGGCGGGGCCCCAGGCACTCACCATCGCCGGGGTCTTTTACGACTACCGCACCGACGGCCCCAGCCTCTGGATGGACATCGGCCTCTTCCGCCGCTTCTGGCAGGACCGGCATCTGAACGCGGTGCGCCTCTACCTGAAGGACCCCCGGCGGGTGCCCCAGGTGCAGGCCCGGCTGCAGGAGAAATACGGGGCCGCCTACCATTCCCTGGCCCTGTCCCATCGGGATTTGCGCCAGGGTATCCTCAGAATTTTCGATGAAACCTTTGCCTTGACCTACGCCCTGGAGGGGGTGGCGGTGGTGGTGGCGGTCTTCGGCATCATCACCACCTTCCTGGTGCTCATCATGGAGCGGGAGCGGGAGTTGGCCCTGCTCCAGGCGATGGGGGCCTCCCGCCGCCAGATTCTCGCCCTGGTGCTCACCGAGTCGGGTCTGGCGAGCTTCCTGAGTTTTCTCCTGGGCGCCGCCTGCGGCTCGGTGCTCTCCCTGCTGCTCATTCTGGTCATAAACAAACAGGCCTTCGGCTGGACCATCATGCTCCACTTCACCCCGGGCATCTATTGGCAGAGCCTGGCGCTGGTCATGGGCCTGGGGCTGGGCGCCGCGGCCTACCCGGCCTGGCGGGCCATGCGGCCCAATCTGGCGGCAATTTTGAAGGAGGAGTAAAAGGAATCGGTGGGCAGTGCCCACCCTACAGACTAAGTGGACAATTTACAACAAACTAGCCAGTTTTGCCCAGGTTTTTGGCTCGAATGATCCTGCCTGTTCCTCATCGCCGTTGGAGAGGAGCTACGAATTACCTTGATAGATATAGCACTAGGTATTATATTCAATATATCGATGCTCGGGAGCTGTCCGAGGGGGAATGCGGATATTCAAAACCAAGTTCTTCACCCGCGTTGCCCGCAAGGCCGGGCTTGACGATTCCGCCCTCCGTGAGACGATTGCGACTGCCGAGAGCGGGCTGATAGATGCCGATCTCGGAGGAGGTGTCATAAAGCAGAGGATCGCCCGTCCGGGCGAAGGGAAGTCCGGTGGTTTTCGGACCATCATTCTTTTCCGGTCAAAAGATCGCGCCGTGTTCGTCTACGGCTTTGGAAAAAATGAGCGCGACAACATCGGGGATGACGAGTTGGCCGAATTCAAGAGACTTGCAGCGCTGATGCTGCCCTACAGCGACAGCGAGATTGCGATAGCCATTGAAAACGGCGCACTGATCGAGGTGAGCGATGACAAAGCAGTATCGTAGCCGCATTATGGCGGCGATCCATGAAACCGCCGAAGACCTGCATACTGCGGGTCTGATGGACAAGCGCACCATGCGTAAGTTTGACGAGGCTTGTCTGACGCCGGTCCGTTCCCTGTCAGCCGCAGAGATTCGCGCGCTGCGCGAACGCGAGGGCGCGAGCCAGGCCGTCTTTGCTCGCTATCTGAACGTGACTACCGGCTTGGTGAGCCAATGGGAGCGTGGCGAAAAACACCCCCAAGGCACCTCCCTCAAGTTGCTGGCTCTTGTTGCCAGGAGTGGTCTTGAGGCCGTGGCATGAGCCAAGCTGCGTTTGCGCGGCGTGCAGGGTGGAGAGAACGAGCCGAATTCGCTCAAGCATATCCGACGGCAATTAACTGCCTTCGTCATCCTCAAAGAACCGCCGCAATCCTTAGTGCCGGAAGGTCTTTACCATCAATAACCATTGTAAAGTGTAAAATTACATTTTACAGGTCCTTTTTTGGCATTCTTTTTTGGCCAATTTCCGGCTAGTTATCATTTCGTCTAGAGTTCTGTATTTTTGAGCATAGGGGAACCCGCGCCCTGCCGAAAGCACGGTTTTTGCGACTAGACAATTTGATTCCAATTGTCCCGTGTTTGATGTGTAGCGCCAAAATTGGAATGTCCCGTTTCTCCAAAGTTGAGAAGTCCCATTAGGGGGCTGGCCCGGCGGTCGGCATGGGCGACGATGCGTTGCTCAAGCAGGCCCGCCGTGGTGTGGTCGATCAATCCCGCGTCGTGGAGAGCGGAACCCCGACATGGTTTTTGGGCCTTGATTGCGGCTTGGAAAATGGTGCATCTAACCGGACTTTTAAGCGGACTTATTCAAGGATATATTGTGACTTGAAACTCATACAACTTAATGATATATATGCATTTATATAAATATAGGATGAGGCTATGAAAGCGGACATTGAAGCGGCGGATGAAGATCGGGGTGAGCCGGTTTCACTGGCGGAGCCTTTGCTGATCGACACAGGCTCGCGTTTTCGCGGCAGCCTGACAGACCTTGCCCTGGAGCTGGCGCAAAAATCTGCCGGGTTTCGGCGCAGCCTGCCGGAGAGTCTGCTGGGGTCGCTTGCCGATCTGGTGCGCGCAATGAACTGCTACTACAGCAACCTGATCGAAGGACACGACACTCACCCGGTCGATATCGAGCGCGCGCTGAAGCACGACTATAGCAAAGATGCCAAGAAGCGCGATCTACAGCTCGAAGCACAAGCACATATCGGCGTTCAGAAATGGATCGACGGTGGCGGCCTAAACGGGCGCGCGGTTACAAGCGAGGGTATCCGGGAGATCCATCGCCGGTTCTGCGAGTTATTGCCCGAGGATCTGCTGTGGGTGGAGGACCCGGAAACGAAAGAACGTGTACGGGTCGTCGGCGGCGAACTGCGACGGAAAGACGTTAGAGTCGGTGAGCTTATCGCGGTCAGTCCCGGAGCCGTGCCGCGCTTTCTGAAGCGTTTCGAGGAAGTTTACAACCGCATAGGCAAGAACGGATTCGATCCTGGGCGCGGCGGCGGCGCATCATCGGCTCGTGTGGATTCACCCGTTTGTTGACGGCAATGGCCGTGTTGCACGTTTGATGTCCCATGCGATGCTGCTTGAGACACTCGATACCGGTGCCGTCTGGTCGGTGGCGCGCGGCCTGGCGCGTAAAGTAGATGGTTATAAGAAGCACCTTGCCGCATGTGACAACGCCCGTCGCAACGATCTCGATGGGCGCGGTAATTTGAGCGAAGAGGCTCTTGCGGAATTCACAGAGTTCTTTCTCGGAATCTGCATCGACCAGGTTGAATTCATGGGAAACCTGATGCAGCCGGATCGTTTACGGGCACGCATGCTTCTTTGGGCCGAAGAAGAAATTAGGGTCAATGCTTTGCCCCCTAAGTCGGGCAGTATCCTCGAAGCTGTGCTTTACCGGGGAGAGCTGCCTCGTGCCGATGCCGCTGGCGTTGTGGGCGCGGGCGAGCGCCATGCGCGCCGTATTGTCTCGGCGCTAATCCGGCGGGGGGTGCTCGCTTCAGAGAGTCAGCGCGCGCCACTTCGCCTTGTCTTCCCGGCGGCGCTCGCCTCGCGCTGGATGCCGGGATTGTTTCCCGCCCTGGGCAAGGGCGGGGCTGACGGGACAAAATAAATCAAATTGTCTCGTGTTTAATGTGCAGGTCGGCCCGGAACGCCAAGCGCGGTGCGGGGGGCGGTTTTGGCAATTAGTTGCATGTGTGGTCAGGGGGGGCTTGTAGTTTCGTCAGCTTTGGGTTGCCTTACTTATGTGGTCGAGAATAGCTGCTGCTTTTTGGGCGGCATTTACGTCGTCCTCGGCTCCATTGATTTCTTTTCGTAGGGATTGGAAGAGAGCCGTTTCAAGTTCGTCTACAAGAAAGTCAAGAGAGGAAAGACCGTATTTTTTGATAAATTCTGACTGATGCGGCAGTGCAACTTTCACCATATCTATGATCTCTTTTGTCTTGAACATCTCCAATGCATTTGTTCCACTCTCAAGCATTGATATCTTCGTAACGGCAAACCAAAGTATCGTAGAATATGCAACGTATAGAGACCATGTTAATGGTGATACATAAAGACGCGCTCTTGAAATATTTGGAGATCGTTGTTCATTTGCGTTTAAATTGAACGTTTTTCTAATGTAGGCAAACATTTCCCTAATACGGCTATCGGTGGGTGCGTGCTCAACTGCGAAATCGAAGTTAACTGATTGCATCATCTTGGCAGCCATCTTTTGTGGAGCTATCTGGATTACAGCATCCCAGATTGACTCTATCGCCTCGAATTGGCGCTGGCATGCAGTTGACTGACGTGTCGATAATTGGGTCACCACGGCCGATTGCAGTGCTTCTAATTGTGACCCCTTCGCCCTCAATTCAGCCTTAAGTCCTTCTTCTTTCACTCGGAACTCGCTTTTGGTCTCTTCGAGCTTTAGATCGAATTCATGCTTCACGGCAGCTGTGAGTGTAACCGATATCCACTGCCTAAAAAGCCACGCCAGCGCAGCAGTCAAAGCGGTCGATGACAGTATGGTAGCTAATAATCCCATTTAATTTGTCCTTCCAGACTAATTGTCATGATGGCAGGAAAATCTAATTTGAAAAACATGGACAGAATACCACGAATTGTTTAGTTCTACAAAAGTAATATTAGCTGGGATGCAGAAAATAGGCTGCACGTTTTCTGCGCCACTGCTTGAGGAACCACATCAGCCTTAAAAGCCCATTAATCCGCCCACGTTTCGGTGGTTAGACGATTTATCGCGTTTTCGCGATGGGGTGCACCATTCAATGAAGCAAATGCCGCCTGGATAGACGCCCGGGGTGAGTGACTGGTGGCGATTTGGAAGGAGGAATAAAGGTAAATGGTGGGCCGTGCCCACCCTACAGACCTCTCCCGCGGGTGACAAAAGGTGAAGGCGGTGATATGCTAACCCCATGTTGAAGCGCACCTTTATCCACCTCAACGGGGTGGGGCCGCGGCGCGAGGCCGATTTCTGGAGGCAGGGGGTTTCGACCTGGGACGATTTTCTGAGCGCCCCGCGGCTCTCCGGCCTGTCCTGGGAGCGGCACCGGCTCCTCCAGGAAGAGTTGCGGGAATCGGTGCGCCAGGCGGCCGATCCCGCCTACTTCGCAGCCCGCCTGGCTGCGGGGGAGCATTGGCGCCTGTTTCGCGCCTTCAGGCCCCGGGTCGGCTACCTGGACATCGAAACCACCGGCGCCTTCTGGCCGGGGCTGTCGGTCACCGTGGTGGGCCTCTATGACGGCAGCAGCCTGCAGCAATTCGTCCAGGGCCGGAATCTGCAGCAGTTCCCGCAGTCCCTGGCGGACTTCGACCTGCTGGTCACCTTCAACGGCACCCAATTCGACCTGGCGGTGTTAAGGAACTTTTTCCCGGACCTGGCCCTGCCGCCCCTGCACGTGGACCTGCGCTTTCTCCTGGCCCGCCTGGGCTACCGGGGGGGCCTCAAGAAGATCGAACCCCGCTTCGGCATCCGGCGGCCCGGAGAGGTGGACGGCATGGACGGCTACATGGCGGTGATTCTCTGGGAGCGCCACCAGCGGGGCGACCGCACCGCCCTGGAACTGCTCCTGCAATACAACCGGGAGGACGTCGTCAACCTGGAGATTCTCATGGAGCATGCCTTCCGGATGCAGCAAGAGCGGTTGTTGCCGGGGACCCGGTTCAGCCCCGAGGCCCAAAGGGCGCCAGGCAGAATCTAGTGTAATGTCCCGCAATTATCTTAACAAAAGGTTTGAGAGAACTTCCCCCCTCCCTTGAGAGGAGCGGGTTGGGGGGAGGGTGGCAACATATGGTAAATTAAAGATAAATTACCACCCCCACCCTGACCCTCCCCCATCAAGGGGGAGGGAAAAAAGCAAAGCATTTTTGCATCGTTTCCGTGGGACACAATAATAGGGTGGCCCGGGCCGCCTTATTGACGGCGCTCACCGGCAGCGGGTTGCACAGTCGGGACGCCCAGGCTGGACGCCAGGAGGGAGCCACAGGCGGGGACGCCTAGAAGCTATTGCAAAACCTGATTCCATGGTCATCCTGAACGATGCGAAGGACCTCAAGTCACTCAAATTACCAGAGGGATGCTTCATAATTGCTTTGCCTTTTGAGATACGGTTTTTTAACCCCCCTTTGAAAAAGGCGAATATATACTTGACAAACGCATAACCCTGATGTACAGTACATATAAATCAACCTGTCAGGGGAAACCAAGCCATGTCAGAATTTGACGAAGCCAGATTCCACGATGATGATGCAGCCCGCAAACACTTGGAAGAAATTCGCTGGCCTAATGGCCCTGTTTGTCCGCATTGCGGCGCTTCGGGGCGTATTAGCCGCATCGAGTCAAAGACCAAAGGGAACGGCAAAGGCGCGCGTCCTGGTTTGCTTTTCTGCGGCGATTGCCGTGAACAGTTTACCGTGACCGTGGGAACGGTTTTTGAGGACAGCAAGGTTCCGCTCCATAAATGGGTTTTGGCTACACACCTGCTTTGCTCAAGCAAAAAGGGCATATCAAGTCTCCAATTACAGCGCACCTTGCACGTGACATATAAAACCGCCTGGTTTATGACACACAGAATCAGGAAAGCTATGGAACCCGACTATTTCAATGCCAAGGCACTTGGGGGAAATAGGCCGGTTGAAGCCGATGAAACCTTTATAGGAAAAAAGCCCGGAACAAAGAAGCGCAAGGGATATGCTCATAAAAACGCTGTCCTTTCCCTGGTGGAGCGTGGCGGCGAAGTCCGTTCCTTCCATGTTCCCAGCGTGAGCGCCAAGACCTTGAAGCCCTATCTCAAGTATCATATTGACCCCGATGCTCACCTTATGACCGATGACGCCGGACAATATAGGATTCTCGGGCCTGAGTTTGCTCAGCATGACGTGGTTGCTCACAGCAATGATTAATATGTCCGCGGCGAAGCCCATACCAATACTCTTGAATCCTTTTTCAGCGTCCTTAAACGTGGTCTGATCGGCGTTTATCAACATGTCGGCGCTCAACACTTACAGCGATATGTTACCGAGTTTGATTTCAGATATAACCACCGCTCTAAAATGGGCTTCGATGATACCATGAGAGAAGCCCAGGCCCTCAAGGGCATTACCGGCAAACGCCTAACCTATCGGCGGCTTGGTTGAAAATGAGCAAATATACGCCGATGACAAGCCTTGGTTGAAAAACAAGAAATGATTCCCAATGACTAATAAAAGACATAAAGATAACCAACCCAAAAAATCAGGGGACTCAAGGCGATCAAAACCGCCCCCAGAAAACAAAGAGTCCAATAAAGGATATATAAAAAGAATGTGGACCATTGTAAGCATAATAAGCATATTATTAAATTTTTGGTTAGCATATCTTGTCTTAATCCCAAAGACTACGATTGAATATGCCGCACATTTGCTTCCTGACAACCCTCTTGCGTTGCCCATTAAATTTAGTAACCTTGGCTTATTGTCTATCCGTAATGTCTATATTGACACAGTAGATCATAATATAATAACTGAACGAGGGAGTACACTAAATGGCAACAAAACCCATATGAAATTATCTGATAAACTATTACCGAATAAATCCATTGATTATGCATTTTCTTTTATTAATATTAACGATAAGCCTGTTAGTGGTAGTGTTTCTGTAACAATATCCTATCAGTTACCAATTCTCCCCAAAATATTTTCGCAATCCCAATTATATAAAATATTTATATCAAAAGATGGATATACTAGGTGGCAAACTATACAATAGATAAATTTACTTTTTCTTGGGCTTTTTACTATCTGAGTCTTTAGTCATGGCTGAACTCTCCCAAAAACATTTTGATGACTTATATTACGCTTTAGGATTTATAACCTTTCATTGGGCTATCATTGAACGATTAATGGATGATTGTATTAAAATTACTTATCACGGCTATGACGGAAAATCTATAAAAATCCCAATTCCAAAAACAAGGTTAAGTAGTAAAATAGAATTGCTAAAACAATATTTCAATAAATTGCCTAAACTACGCCAATATAAAGATGCCGGTTTAAATATAATAGAAATTATTGATACACTATCTGAAAAAAGACATTGGTTCATTCATGGTGTTATTGTTAAAATAGAGCCAGATTATTTACATTACACAAAATATCAATACGGTAGCGAAATATCCACAATAAATTATCTCCAATTCAAAGCTGCTGATCTTCCTGTTTATGGAAAAAAACTTGTGGATTTGGTAACTGAATTTGCCCCTTTCGTTCAGAATCTAATAAACAAATATGCGCTTGAACAAGCTGGGAAACAATAATTTCGGCAGCTTCAGTAGGAAACATAGCAATCTCTTCATCGTCCCATAGCCAGAGGAATTGACTAACCCATTTAATCAAAGACTCTTTATCAGATACTATCCACTTCTCTTGATTTTGGGAGGACTTACCAATGACCGAGAAGAAACCACGCAAGGAAGAAACTACGAACCCTAACCCGGATGAGGTCTTGCGGAGGATGCTGGCAACCCCACCCCAGCCGCGAAAAGCCAAGGGCAAAGAAGCCAAACCTGATAAATAAAATTTGTCTAACTCCATTAGATTATTCATAAATCATCCATGTGCATTTGCTTGGTATATAATCGCCTTGAAAAAGGGGGGCAGGGGGGATTTAATAACCTCTTGAAATCCCCCTTAATCCCCCTTTGCCAAAGGGGGACTTAAGTACCCTTGGAACTTAGGGTTTCGCTTGATTCAACGCCATACTAGTACGGAGCACGACATTAGATTCTTCGCTTCGCTCAGAATGACAATTTTGGGCAGACTGAGGTTTTGCAATAGCTTCTAGTGTCGTGTCTCAGATGTATCTTTATTAAATAATTCCATTATCCATGGGCATTTAAAATGTAGCCGCAAGCTTTAGCTTGCGAAATAATTAGGAAAAATGAGCGCAGGCTAAAGCCTGCGGCTACATAAACCCCTGATATTTTGTTAAGATTTTCCTGAGACACGACACTAGGCGGATTCACAGGCGGGACGCCTGTGCTACCCTGACGCGGTAGCATGGGCCTCTGGCCTGTGTGACTGAACGCAGCCTAGAGGCAGACCCACAGGCGGGACGCCTGTGCTACGATAGGGGGCACGGCAGGCAAACCGTGCCCTTTGTCTTATTCGGGGTGGCATTGCCGCCGCGGTTATGCTACAAGTTGCGAACCGGTTAGGGCGGACACATGGGTCCGCCCCTACAAGTGGTGAAAAGGCGGCGCCGGCATCCTAAGCCAGCCGCGGGAACCGCCTTGGCCCCAAAACTCCCCCTCCCTTGAGGGGAGGGGATTGGGGGGAGGGTGATAACTTTTGGAGATAGCAGAACAAATAATCACCCCCACCCTAACCCTCCCCCATCAAGGGGGAGGGAATAAAGCGGGTTCCTTTATTAAGGTTTTCCTGAACCACTACACTAGATGTTTATTTTTGGGTCATGATCCTTCGCCCAGGTTGTTAGAGGAGACTACAAACCGCTCACCGGGACAATGCGGGCGGCTTATATATATCGCCAGTCAGATGTGATAAAATTAGATCGGTTAGGGGCGTTTATGCTATTTTCCCGGATGCTGATTCCCACCTTAAAAGAGACGCCTGCGGAAGCGGAGGCGATTTCCCACCAACTGCTGCTGCGGGCCGGGATGATCCGCAAGGTGGCTTCGGGCATCTATAATTACCTGCCCCTGGGCCGGCGGGTACTCGCCAAGGTGGAGGGGATCGTCCGGGAGGAGATGGACCGGGCCGGGGCCCTGGAGGTCTTGCTGCCCGCGGTGCAGCCAGGGGAGCTCTGGCAGGAGTCCGGCCGTTGGGCGGAGTATGGCAAGGAGCTGCTGCGCTTCCTGGACCGCCACGAGCGGGAATACTGCTTCGGGCCCACCCACGAGGAGGTGATCACCGATCTGGTGCGCCGGGAGGTGCATTCCTACCGGCAGTTGCCCCTCAACCTCTACCAGATTCAAACCAAGTTCCGGGACGAGATTCGGCCCCGTTTCGGATTGATCCGCTCCCGGGAATTCATCATGAAGGATGCTTACAGCTTCCACGCGGACGAAGGCGGGGCCGAGGCCTGCTACCGGGAGATGTACCAGGCCTATAACCGCATTTTCCGACGCTGCGGCCTCCGCTTCAAGGTGGTGGAGGCGGACTCCGGCCCCATCGGGGGCAGTTTTTCCCACGAATTCATGGTCCTGGCGGACACCGGCGAAGACCTGCTGGTCTCGTGCCAGGGCTGCGACTACGCCGCCAACCTGGAGAAGGCCGAGGTTGCTCTGGGGGCGGCGGCCCCCGGCCCCCCCGTGGGGGACCGGGAGCTGGTGGCCACCGCGGGAATGCGCCGCGTTGAGGAGGTGGCCGGATTTCTAAAGATTTCCCCCCGGGAAATCGTCAAGACCCTGATCTACGAGACTGAGCGGGGTCCGGTGGCTGTCCTGATCCGGGGCGACCACGAAGTCAACGAAGTGAAGGTGAAAAATCTCCTAAAGGTCACCGACCTGGAGCTGGCGGGGCTGATCCGGGTCCAGGAGCTTACCGGGGCCGAGGCTGGATTTGCCGGTCCGGTGGGCCTGACCATCCCCATCTACGCCGATCAGGCGGTGGCCCGCCTCGATTCCATGGTCACCGGGGCCAATCGGGATAATCACCACCTGCTGCGGGTCCATCCGGGGCGGGACCTGAAGATCGCCCAGGTGGCCGACCTGCGCCTCGTCACGGCCCAGGACCCCTGCCCCCGCTGCGGGGGGACGCTGGCCCTGCTGCGGGGCATCGAGGTGGGGCACATCTTTAAGCTGGGAGACAAATATTCGAAGGCCATGAAGGCCGTCTACCTGGACCAGGAAGGGGCCGAGCAGTATATGTACATGGGCTGCTACGGCATCGGGGTGAGCCGCATCGTGGCCGCGGCCATCGAGCAGGGCCACGACCCCCAGGGCATCATCTTCCCGATGGCCCTGGCGCCGGTGCAGGTGGGCCTGATCCCCATCTCTCTCACCGACGCCGCGGTGCGGGATTGCGCCCTGGAGCTGCACCGGGTGCTTACGGCCGCGGGCGTCGAAGTGCTCCTGGACGACCGGGATGAGCGCCCCGGGGTCAAGTTCAAGGACTGCGATCTGCTGGGCATCCCCCTGCGAGTGGTCATCGGTCCGAAGGCCCTGGAGAAGGGGCAGGTGGAAGTGAAACAACGGGGCTCCGTTGGGAATCCGGAATTTGTCTCGATCCAGGATTTGACCGATTTTCTGAAGCAGCGGATTGCCGAACAGACCGAGGCAGATGAGAGCCCCGGAACTTTGAACCTTGAACCTTGAACTTCTACCGTTGAACCATGGCCAACCGCATCATCCGCCTCCAGGACATCATCGAGGAAGTCCTCCGGCACTATCCGCAGGCGGATACCGCCGTCATCGAAAAGGCCTATGTCTTTTCGGCCCGGGCCCACGAAGGGCAGTTGCGCCTGAGCGGTGAGCCCTACCTTCTTCATCCCCTGGAAGTAGCGTACTTCCTGGCCCAGATGGGCCTGGGGGCGGCCACCGTGAGCGCTGGCCTGCTGCACGATACGGTGGAGGATTCCGCCGCCACCCTGGACGATCTGGAAGAGTACTTCGGCGTGGAAGTGACGGATATCGTCAACGGGGTCACCAAGATCGGCCAGCTCGTCTTTGGCGACCGGCAGACCCAGCAGGCCGAATACATCCGCAAGATGATCCTCTCCATGTCCTACGACATCCGGGTGCTCTTGGTGAAACTGGCCGACCGGGTCCACAACATGCGCACCCTGGGGTTCATGGAGCCCGCAGCGCGCAAGCGCGTCGCCCTGGAGACCCAGGAGATCTATGCCCCACTGGCCGGCAGGCTGGGAATGTTCCGGATCAAGGCGGAGCTGGAAGACCTCTCCTTCTTTTACCTGGAGCCCGAGGCCTACCAGCAGATCCAGGAGGGTCTGTCCAGCAAACGGGGGGATCTGGAGAAATACATCCTGGAGGTCTGCCAACTGCTCCGGGAAAAGTTGGCAGAGCACGGGATCAAGGATGAAGTCAGCGGCCGCCTCAAGACTTTCTACAGCATCTACCGCAAACTTCAGGCCCAGCAGATCACCCTGGATGAGCTTTACGACCTCCTGGCCTTTCGCATCATCGTGGATACGGTGCACGAGTGCTACGAGGCCCTGGGGGTGATCCATGCCCTTTTCCGGCCGGTGCCCGGGCGCCTCAAAGACTATATCGGCATGCCCAAGGCCAATATGTACCAGTCCATTCACACGACGGTGATCGGCCAATACGGCCAGCGTCTGGAGATCCAGATCCGCACCCGGGAGATGCACCAGGTGGCCGAAGAGGGCATCGCCGCCCACTGGAGTTACAAGGAGCACCGGGCCTTCAAGGAGCAAGACGCCAAGCGCTTCACCTGGCTCAAGCAGATGGTGGACCTCCAGAAGGACTTGAAGAGTCCCCAGGAACTCCTGGAAGGGGTGCGCCTGGAGCTCTATCCGGAGGAGGTTTACGTCTTCACGCCCACCGGCGAGGTCAAGGAACTACCCCGGGGCGCCACCCTGGTGGACTTTGCCTATGCCATCCATACCGAGGTTGGGAACCGCTGCAGCGGCGCCAAGGTGAACGGCCGCATGGTGCCCCTGCGCACCGAATTGCAGAACGGCGACATGGTGGAGATCATCACCTCGCCGCATCACCAGCCCAGCCGGGACTGGCTGCAGTTTGTCAAGACCACCAAGGCCAGGCACAAGGTC
The DNA here is from genome assembly GCA_963697965.1 of uncultured delta proteobacterium. Lineage (GTDB taxonomy): Bacteria > Desulfobacterota > Desulfobaccia > Desulfobaccales > 0-14-0-80-60-11 > JAPLJC01. Next base: position 2,814,187 of record OY969108.1, on the reverse strand, counting down.
CGCCAGTGGCTCAAGGCCGCGGAGCGGGAGCAGAGCATCACCCTGGGCAAGGAGCTGCTGGAGCGGGAACTGCGCAAGTCCGGGGCCAGTCTGCAAAAACTGATCAAGGAAGGGGATGAGCTAAAAAGGGTGACCCAGGAGTTCTCCTTTGTGGGGGTGGATGACCTTCTGGCCGCCATTGGCCACGGCAAGCTCTCTCCGGGGCAGATCACCGGTAAACTCTTCCGGGTGGCCCAGACCCCGCCGGAAGGGGCGCCCCCGGAGGTGGAGCGTCGGGAAATTAAGCCGGAGGCGGGCGGCAGCCTCAAAATCAAAGACCTGGACGACCTCCTGGTGCGCCTGGCCAACTGCTGCCAGCCCATCCCCGGGGACCCTATCACGGGTTACATCACCCGGGGGCAGGGAGTCACCATCCATCGGGCCGACTGCTCCTACCTGGCCAGCACCGAGGAGGTCCGCCAGATCCCGGCGGAATGGGACGGCGGCGGCGCCGGGAAGGTCTACCCGGTGAAAATCCAGGTGGTTACCGTGGACAAGCCGGGCCTGCTGGCGGACATTACCAACGCCTTGAAGAGCGCCGACGTCAACGTCACCCGGGCCTCGGTGGAAACGCAGGACCGCAGGGGCGTTGCCCGGTTCACCATTCAGGTGGCGGACCAGCAACACCTGGACAAGGTCTTCGGGTTCCTGAAGCGTTTGAAGGAAGTGATTTCGGTAAGAAGGGTGACGGGGTAGGAAGAAGCTATCAGCGTTCGGCTTTAGGGTTTTGGTTTTTGGGTTTTGCTTTGAGCTTCTGTTTTTGTTTTTAGCTGACTGCTGAAAGCTGATGTCTGAAAGCCCTATCAGGCAGGTTTATTAACCAGTCCCGAGCGCAGGCAGCGGGTGCACACCCGCAGATAACGCACGCTGCCCTGGCGGACGGCCCGGACCTTGCGCAGATTGGGCTTCCAGCGGCGCTTGGTGTGGTTGTTGGCGTGGCTGACATTGTTGCCCACCTCGGGGCGCTTGCCGCAGATTTCACAGACGTAGGACATGAGCCATCCTCCTCAAACTTTTTAACTATATAAAAAATCTTCGGGAATGCAAGGGGTGTAAAGACGGTTTTCGGTTTGCGGTTTTCAGTTTTCGGTAGAAACCTTCGCATAAACAGCACATTAGTGCAGCTTGAAGCATTCGCATTTTTAGAAGGGAGAGGCGCCAGCCCGCGCTCTAACTGTAGCCGCAGGCTTCAGCCTGCGTAAGATAAATGTTTGCGGGCGCATTTTAAAAGGAATCTTGATGGGGCAAAAGAGGAAATCGACTAGGAAGAGATATTTTCTGGGTCTGGTGCTGATCCTGCCTCTGGTTTGGGGACTGGCCGCAGCATTCCCGGCCTGGAGCCTGCAAAAGACTTCCCAGGAGGAGGCGGCCCTCTTTTCTTACAGCGACCTGGGACCGGTGGACCTCGCTCCCAAGAAGCTGGAGGTGGAGGTCTATGTCTCCCCCAGCCCGGAGCTGGCCGACTGCCGCCGCATGATCGCCTTGGTGGAGGGCCAGGTGCAGCAGTTTTTCGCCCGGATGGGGGTGAACCTGGTCTTTTGCCCGGGGGGGCCCAAACCCGGGGCTTTGGCCCCGGCCCAGCGGCTGCGGGTGGAGCTGCTGAGCGACCGGGAATGGCTGGAGGCGAGCTCCAAGGCCTTCGAGGTGGCCCCGCCTTTTCGCCTGCGCTTCCTCCAGGTCTGCCGGGGCAAGTGCGCCTTTGCTCATCTGCCCTTGTCGGTGACCCAGATCTCCTTCAAGCGCTTCGAGGATTTCCAGTCGAGAGCCGACCCCAATGATGACTCCCTGAACCGCAACTGGCTGGCCAATCTGTTGTGCCACGAACTGGGGCACCTCATGGGCCTCTTCCACCCCGAAGAATTCGTCAACTACCCTATCCCGGTGCGCCTGCCGGACAAGGACCGGACTCCCAATTTCATGAGCCAGAAGATCGCCTTCAAAAAGGCGGTGGGCTTCGTGGAGTTCCAGCGGTTGCTGGTGCACAGCTACCTGGGGAAGGGCAGGGTCTACCAGCAATACCAGTACGTAAACTTCGACCCCCTGCGCTACCTGGAGCTGGTGAAGCTCTACAACGGCTACCGGGAGCCGCTGCCCAGGGCGTCAAAATTGGCCCTGAGAGTGAAGCAGGGGAACCCCAGGACCTTGGATGCCAATGATGAGGATGATGAGGGTTATTGAGTGGAGCTGTCAGCCGTCAGCTAAGGCCACGGAGGCACGGATATGGAAAAGGATTACATATTAAAGGAAATTATCAGAACCACTAAGGAAAATACCGGTGTGCCTTTGGGGAGGCTAAGATTTAAAAACGAAACAGGGATAAAAATCTCCGACTGGTATGGAAAATATTGGGCAAAGTGGGGTGATGCTATAAGAGAGGCCGGTTATGAACCAAACAAAAAACAAGAAGCATATGATATAGAATTGCTTATAAACAAGCTAATTGAAGTCATTAGAGAATTGGGAAGGTTTCCCACGGTTGGCGAGTTAAGGTTAAGGGCATTCAACGACAGTACATTTCCTTCACATTCAACTTTTGAGCACAGGATGGGGAGAGAAAAACGTCAAAGGGCAAGAATGATATTAGAATATTGTAATAATCACGCTAAGTTATCAGATGTAATTGAGATTTGTTTGCCAATTTGCACCAACGAAAATAAATCTAAAAATAACGATAAAGAAAGCAATGCTGAAGATTTTGGGTCCGTTTACTTAGTTAGATCCGGCAAATATTATAAAATCGGCAGAAGTAATAGCACTGGCAGACGCGAGTACGAGCTCAAACTGGTTCTTCCTGAAAGGGCTGAAGTGATACATACAATAAGGACGGATGATCCAGTTGGTGTAGAAGCATATTGGCACAAAAGATTTGAGGGTAAAAGGAAGAGTGGTGAATGGTTCGAACTTTCACGTCAAGATGTAGAAGCATTCAAGCGCAGAAAGTTTATGTGAATTTTTATGCTTCATTAAACAATATAGAAGGCGGCCCAACTCTGCCTTTTTAACTGCTGAAAGATGCCGCCCGCATGATTCAGCGAAAACCTAGACTCCGATCCTGCCTTTCAAGGCGTCTATTTGAAAATCATAGGCGTGCAAACCCTTAGACGCAAAACTTAGACTTCCGGTCCGCACCCCCAAATCCTGGGCCATGTATTCCTGGACCAGGGCCAGGCCTCCCATGTTTTCAGGCCAGCCCCCATAGCAGTCCCAGGACCTGAAATAGACGTTCATACACAGATAGTTTTTACCGTCTTCCTTAACGATCTTGGTGTCCACTATCCTCAGACAGGGACTGGTGCCTCGCTCCATTCTCATTCGTGTACGCTTGGTCATAGGCAAAGTTTGATTCCGGGTAGCCCACCCCGATGCAGCAATGGTTATTGCCAAACCCCACCCTCTTATAATGGTCGAGACACCATTGCACCTGGTCGGGGACGATCACCGCAGGCGCCGGGCCCTCTTGCCTAACGCCCTCCAAGGCCAGTTTGGGTATGGCGTACCTGCCCCCCCGCAACCAGGTGGAATAGCGGTAGTGTTCATTGGGTTTAAGTTCGCTGTTCATCAAATATTCGACGAAGTAGTTCTCGATGGCTTCATCCGAAGTAGGCGCCGGAATTCCCTGGGGTACGCTCACCGCCAGGGGCAGCCTCACCCCCCCTTCAGTGTAGCGGATGGGTTCCAGGATCGTGCCGCTTACCATGTCAAACTCCAACCTCTCCGCCCCGGCAAAAGAGCCGGCATCGATTTTATATCGGCGCCCGTGGTAATAGAGTTGTCTCAATAATTCAAACCAGGTCTCATCCAGATTTTTTCCTTCCACGTGGACCGATCTGAAACCTTTCATTCCAGCGCCTCCAAGGCAAACGGTTATTGGGACTGATAATTTACTAATGGGAGCGGCAACGGCGTTAATTCCCCCTCACCCTGGCCCTCTCCCCCATCGGGGGAGAGGGAATTAAGAAGGAATCCTGCTAGCGGATTTCCAGTTGTCAGCGGTCAGCTCTGGAGTTTCGAGTTTTGAGTCGATTTTGCCTTTGCTGACTACTGACTACTGACTACTGAATGCTGACAACTACTCAATGCTTGAAACAGCGCTGGCCGGTGAAGACCATGGCCACCGGAGGTTCGGCTTCGTTGCAGGCCTCGATGACCTCGTAGTCACGCACTGAGCCGCCGGAGTGGGCCACCGCGGTGATCCCCTGGCGGATGCCCACGTCCACCCCGTCCCGGAAGGGGAAAAAGGCGTCGGAGATCATCACGGAGCCGGTGAGTCCGCCCCTGGCCTCCTGGGTGGCCACGTCGATGACCACCTGGTCGGCGGCGTCCCGTTTGGCCTGGAGGATCTCCAATTCCAGCTGTTTATAGGGTATGCCGAAGTGCTTGAAGCAGAGGGTGTCGGCGTATTTGGTATAGGCTTTGAAGACGGCGATCTCCGCCACTCCCACCCGGTCCTGTTCGCCGGTGCCGATGCCCACGGTGCAGCCGTCTTTCACGAAGATGACCGAGTTGGAAGTGATGCCCTGTTCCACCCACCAGCCGAAGAGGAGGTCGTCGTATTCCCGGTCGCTGGGCTGGCGCCGGCAGCGGTATTCCCGGCCCTGGTGCGTGGCTGCTGCTGGCTTGAAGTCCTCCCGCTTGAGGATGGCGTTCAGGGGCGACTGCTGGACGATGAGACCCCCGTCGATCAGGGCCTTGAATTCCACGGTGCGGGCGTGCACCAGGTGTTGCAGCTTGGCGAAATTGGGAACTTTGATGATCCGCAGGTCTTTCGCCTTTTTGAGAATATCCAGGACGCCGGCCTCGAACTCCGGGGCAGCCACCACCTCCAGGTAGTTTCCGGAGATGAGTTCCGCGGTGGTCTTATCCAGGGGGCGGTTGAAGACCGCGGCGCCCCCGAAGGCGGCGATGCGGTCGGCCAGGTTGGCCCGAGCGTAGGCTTCGGCCAGAGAGTCGGCCCAGGCGGCGCCGCAGGGGTTGTTGTGCTTCAGGATCACCGTCGCGGGCCGGGACTGAAGATACTTGATGATATTGAGGCCGTTGTCCAGGTCCGTCAAGTTGGTCTTCCCCGGGTGCTTGCCTACCTGGAGCATGGCCGCCTCATCGATGGCGCTGGTGAGGGCGTTGCCGGGGTCCAGAAAGTGGCAGCCCCCCAGGGTCAGATTTCCCCCCACCAGTTCGTAGAGGGCCGCTTCCTGGCCGGGGTTCTCCCCGTACCGCAGCCCCATTTCGATGACCTCCCCTTTGGCGTCGGGCAGCTTCCAGGTGCGCTTGCGATAGAGCAGCTTCTGGTCGCCGAAGCTGATGGTCATCTCCGGGGGAAAATGGTCCGCCATCACGGTGCGGTACATGGCCTTGATCTCGCTCATACGCAGTGCCTCCGAAGAAAGTTTTCTGGTTAACGTTTTCTCAGTCTGGCTTTCTGTTTATGGTAAGAGGAGGTGGGCGCCGCCAGCGGCCGCCCGCCTACGCTATCTGTGAAGATTATCTTTAACCACTTAAATATAAAGGCAATTTCCTTTTGCGTCCGAGCCGACAAGGTGGCGGGCAACCTTATTGTGCCATGTGTTGCCCTCCTTGACAAGCGACTTTGGGGTTCGCACGAGAAATTGACAGTAACCGGGAATAATGGTAATTTTTCAAGTGAGTTGTCAGTGAGGAGGCGGCCGCCGCCCAGGCTTCGGAACCGCCGCTGGCAATGGTTCCGGGTGTAAGCGGTAAATACCCTATGGTCGGTGCAGAATGAGAAAAACGCTTTTAGCGCTTATCGAAAACCGAAAACCGAAAACCGGAAACTGCCTTTAGCATGGAGATCAAGACCTTGGATTTCTTGATAGGGGTAAGCACAGGGGCGATTCTGGGCGTGGGCCTGACCCTGGCCTTCAGGTGGATCCGGGGCTGGCTGGGCTACTCCGAAGTCTCCCGGCTCCGGTCCGAACTGCGCTCCCTGAACCGCCGCCTCGGGGAAAAAGACCGGCACATCGCCCGCATGCTCACCGAGACGGAGCGTCTGGCGGAGCGGCTGCAGGAGGTCAAGGTCCTGGAGCAGATAGAAAAGAATGTACTGGATTGACGGAAGGTTGTGCAGGGGCGGGGGCGCCTGAGGCACCCTGCCGCTGAGGCGGGCGGCTCGCCCCCCCAAGCGGATTATGGTATATGAAATACGTACCCTACAATAAGGATATAATAATCCCGGAAACTGTCATCATTTCACTCTTCACAACGTTTTAAGGCAGGAGGACAGATGGCCAGCAAGAAACTTTCCGTCAGCGGGGCCGCGGTAGGCGGCCTGGCGGGGTGGGTGGCCGAAGTGGCCTTTCAGGAGATCACCGGGCACCACATCACCAGCGGCATCTTGGAGCTGTTGGGCGCGGCGGCGGGGCTTTGCCGTCTGGACCGGCGGCTGGCCGCGGCCTTGCAAGACACCCTGGATGAGGCCCGGGGCGAGGACCGGGAAGATTACCGCCAACTGAAGGAGCGTATCCGGGAACTCACCCGGGACCTCCCGGAGTTGGGGCAGATCCTGGACAACATGGTGGACGCCGGGCTCCAGGCCCATAAGGCCTGATGCCGTTTTGAATTTTCGGTTTAGCCGCTCTCGAGATGGTGTGAAATGCTGGGATTGAGCCTGCTGGTGCGCCTGGGCCGCCGGACCCTGGCGGGCCCGCTGGCCGGGTCCGGCGTGCTGCCCGCCTCCTGGTACCGCCACCTGGCGCTGGCGGCCCTGGAGGAAGAGGATTATCCTGGGGCCCTGGGCTATCTGCGCTGGGTGCAGGACCCCCTGCTGCCCCAGCTCCTGGTGTTGCGCCTTAGGCTGCTGGCCGACCGCCACGGCCGCCGCCGCCAGGTCCTCTCGGAGCTGCTGCAGGAGGCGCCGGCGGGGGGCGTCCGGGAAAAGGGCCAGGCCCTGCTGCTGGCGGAGGAGCGGGCTCTCAAGCTCCTCAGGGCCTACGAAGCCCGGGCCCTGGGCCTGTTGAGCAAAAAAGCCAAGCCTTCAGGGGGCGGGGTGACCCACTCCTGACAACCCCTGCCGCCGTCCGGGTGGCAGGTCAAGGGCATCCCCCGCTCGAGCCGATCTCTCCTGCCAATCCATCAAGGCAAACCGAGGCACGCTTGGAAACAGATGATTTTTACATGGGCCAGGCCCTGGACGCGGCAAGGCTCGCCCTGGCCGCGGGAGAGGTGCCAGTGGGCGCGGTGGTGGTGGGGGAGGGGGGTGAGATCTTGGGGCGGGGCTTCAACCAACCCATTGGCCTTAACGACCCCACGGGCCACGCCGAGGTGCTGGCGCTGCGGCAGGCCGCGGCCGCGGCCGGGAATTACCGATTGCCCGGGGTGGCCCTTTATGTTACCATTGAGCCCTGCATCATGTGTCTGGGGGCCATGTTGCAGGCCCGGGTGGCCAGGGTGGTCTTCGGCGCCGCGGACCCCAAGGCTGGGGCCTGCGTCTCCCTGTTCCGTCTGCCGGATGAGGGGCGCTTCCATCATCGCCTGGCCGTAACGGGCGGGGTGCGGGAGGCGGAGTGCCGGGAGCTGCTGCAGGAGTTTTTCCGGGCCCGGCGCTGACCGGTTGGGCGAGCTACCCGCCGGGGTTTTCGTGCAAAGAAAAAATTAGGTGGCCCCAGGCCGCCATAATTCGGCGTGCACGGCACGCCCGAAGAACCTGCTCCGAATACAAGAACCGAAAACCGGAAACCGGAAACCGTCTTTCCTGGAGGGGTACCGAAGAGGCCGTAACGGGGTCGACTCGAAATCGACTTGGGGGCTAATCACTCCCACGTGGGTTCGAATCCCACCCCCTCCGCCAGTAGTATAGTTGTCAGTGGTCAGCAGGGTAGGGCGGACCAGCCGGTTTTAGGCGTAAAATTGAAAGCAGGGCGACAATGGGCAAAGGTCTTGATGTTTCCCTGGAGGAATTAATAAAATAACCTATAATAATACAATATAGAATGTCTAGATGGACGATGTTACTTTAAAAAGAAAGGCTCTATCCGGGCTCGCCAAATTTTTAGTGATTTTGTGTATCCTGATATTTTTGCCCACCTGGTCCTTGGCATATTGGCAGGGATGGGTCTTCTTTCTTACTTTTTCTATTTCTACGACTGTCGCAGGTCTTTACTTTCTAAAAAATGACCCGAAACTCGTGGAGACACGGCTGAAGGCCGGACCGGCGGCCGAAAAAGAGAAGAGCCAGAAAATCATCATGGCATTCATGTATTTATTCTTTATTGCTCTGGTGGTTTTCCCCGGATTAGATCATCATTTCGGCTGGTCGCAAGTTCCGCCATATCTCGTGATCCTTGGGGATATCCTGGTGGTCTTGGGACTGTTCATATATTGTCTCGCCTTTAGAGAAAATAGCTATGCCTCAGCCATTATTGAGGTAGGAAAAGAACAGCGGGTTATCTCAACCGGACCCTACGCGGTTATCCGTCATCCGGTTTACTCCGGAGCCATCATTATGCTATGGGGGATTCCGCTGGCGCTGGGTTCGTGGGGGGCGTTTTTTTTCCTCTTTCTGCTCTTGGCCGCAATCGTTTGGAGGCTGTTGGATGAAGAGAAATTCTTGGTAAAAAATTTGCCCGGCTATCCAAGCTACTGTCAGAAAATGTGTTACCGTCTAATTCCTTTTATTTGGTAAAGATAAGGAAAAATTTGCCGCGCCAGAGCAATATTAGTAGGATTTTTTCAACTACCTGACGCCGGTTAACTTTTGGCAACCGGGTACCCAAAATTTACCGGAGAGATGCCCGAGAGGCTGAAGGGGCACGATTGGAAATCGTGTGAGCGCCTAAAACGCTCCGAGGGTTCGAATCCCTCTCTCTCCGCCAGTAAATACGGTTTCCGGTTTCCGGTTTCCGGTAAAAGCTACTATTCTTGGGATCTCTTTTGTTTGGAAAATCCTCTTATTGACACAGTTTATAAAAAAAGAGAAAAAGGTCTTAAACGGTTTTTTAACCGAAAACCGATAACCGAAAACCGGAAACCCTCCTCTCATGGCTTACCAGGTCCTGGCCCGGAAGTGGCGACCCCAGACGTTTGAAGAGGTGGTGGGCCAGGAGCCCATCACCCGCACCCTGCAAAATGCCCTGGCCCAAGGCCGGGTGGCCCACGCCTTCCTGTTCAGCGGGCCCCGGGGGGTGGGCAAGACCTCGGTGGCCCGCATCCTGGCCAAGGCCCTTAACTGCGTGGCCGGGCCCACCCCGCACCCCGACAACACCTGCGACGTCTGCCGGGAGATCACCCTCGGCTCCTCCATGGACGTGCTGGAAATCGACGGCGCCTCCAACCGGGGCATCGACGAGGTCCGGGATCTGCGGGAGAAGATCAAGTATATGCCGGCCCGCGGCCAGTATAGGGTTTACATTATCGATGAAGTCCACGCCCTCACCAAGGATGCCTTCAACGCCCTGTTGAAGACCCTGGAGGAGCCTCCGGCCCACGCGATCTTTATCCTGGCCACCACCGAACCCCACAAGGTGCCGGTGACCATCCTCTCCCGCTGCCAGCGCTATGATTTCCGCCGGCTGCCCACCGGGATGATCCAGGCGCAACTGGAGAAGCTGGCCGGCCAGGAAGGCTGGACCATCGATCCCGAGGGCCTGGCCCTGCTGGCCCGGGCCGCGGAGGGGAGCCTCCGGGACGCCCAGGGGTTTCTGGACCAGGTGGTGACCTTTGGGGGCGAGCGGGTTACGGCCGCGGAGATCGCCCGCATCCTGGGGGTGACCGACCGGGGGGCGCTGCTGGCCGCCCTGGGAGCCATTCTGGACCGCAACGGCCCGCAGTTGCTGGTCCTGATCGACGAGCTTTACAACCAGGGGCACGACCTGCGCCATTTCTATCAAGACCTGGTGTTCTACGCCCGGCACCTGCTGCTGGCAGGGCTGCACCCTGAGTCCCGGCACCTGGCCGCGGTGGCCGACTCGGAATGGGAGGCACTCATCGCCCTGGCCCGGAGGGCCCCCGAGGTCCATCTGCACAACCTGTTTACGGTGCTGCTCCAGGGTGAAGAAGAGTTGAAAAGGGCGGCCCAGCCCCGGCTGGTCTTGGAGGTGCTGCTCCTCAAGCTGGTCCACCTGGAGCCGGTAATGCCGCTGGGCTCCTGGCTGGCCCGGCTCGAGTCCCTGGAACAACGTCTGGAGGGCCGCGGCCCGGCGGTCCCGGATTCGCCGGCCTACCCGGAGGCCAAGGGTGTGTCCGACCCGGCCGGCGCGGCCCCGGCGTCGCCTGCGGCGGCCGCGGCCGCGGCGCCGGAAGTCCCGGAGGCAGCGCCCCCGGCGGAAAACTGGCAGGCCTTCCTGCAATACGTCCAGGAGAAGGAAGGCGGACCCCTGTATGGAAAGCTCTCCCAATGCCGCCTGCTGGGGATCGAGGATCATCGCCTCAAGGTGGCCCCGGGCCGCACCTGGAACGCGGTGGGCCGGGCCCATGAGGCCCGTTTGCAGGAGCTGGCCCGGGCCTTTTTCGGGGACCGCTATGTCCTGGAAATCCTGGCCCCCGAGCCCAGGCCCCCGGGGAAGCGGGCGGCGGCCGCCGCTAAGACCTTTAATATGACGGAAATCAAACAACAGGCCCTGGAAGTCTTCGGGGGCGCCTTCATCTCCCCGGGGAAAGAGGAACCCCAGTAATGAATATTATGTCCATGATGAAGCAGGCCCAGAAACTGCAAGCCAAGATGGCGGAGATGCAGGCCGAAATGGGCAACCGCACGGTGACCGCCCAGGCCGGCGGCGGCATGGTGGAGGCCACGGCCAACGGCCGCCAGGAGCTGCTGAGTCTGCGCATCGACCCCGAGGTGGCGAGCCCCGACGACGTGGAGATGCTCCAGGACCTGATCCTGGCCGCGGTGAACGAGGCCCTGAACCGCTCCCGGGAGATGATGGCCCAGGAGATGAGCAAGCTTACCGGGGGCATGCAGATACCGGGAATGTTTTAGTGGCAGTGAGCAGTGAGCAGTGAGCAGGAAAATCTAACCGATGGCTGCTTACCGCTCACCGCTCACCGCTTACTGCTAACTGCTTACTGCTCACTGCTCACAGGAGTAAAGATGTCAGGAAACGCTTATCCTCCGGCCTTGCGGCGGGTGATCGAGGCAATCGGCAAGTGGCCGGGGGTGGGGGAGAAGACCGCGGCCCGCATGGCCCTGCACCTGCTGCGGGCCCCCCGCGCGGAGGTCCTGGAGTTGGCCCAGGCCCTGATGGAGCTCAAGGAGAAGATCCAGCTCTGCCGGCGGTGTTATGCCTTCGCGGACCAGGAGCTTTGTCCCATCTGCGCCGATCCGGCCCGCCGCCCCGGGCAGCTTATGGTGGTGGCCGAGCCCGGCGACCTGCTGGCCATCGAAAAGGTGGGCTGGTACCAGGGGAGCTATCATGTCCTGGGCGGTCTCATCACTCCCCTGGAAGGGGTGACCCCTGACGACTTGCGTATCCGGGAGCTGCTGGCCCGCATCCGGGCTGAGGCGGTGCAGGAGGTGATTCTGGCCCTCAACCCCTCGCTCGAAGGAGAGACCACCACCGCCTACCTGGCCATGGAACTGAAGCCCTTGGGCGTCAAAGTGACTCGCATCGCCTACGGGTTGCCCATGGGCGGTGAGATCAAATACGCCGACCGGCAGACCCTGAAGGAGTCCCTGAGCCACCGGGTGGAGGCTTGAAAAGTGGCCAGTGGCCATTAGTTATAAGAAACTTGTTTGCATATGAAGGAAAATATTCCGAAATCTAACGTCCAGGTTCCCTTTCCCAAAGAAAGGATTGCCGAGTTTTGCCGCAAGCATCACATCAAAAAATTGGCCACCTTCGGCTCAGTCCTGCGCCGCGATTTTCGGGAGGACAGTGATATCGATGTTTTGGTGGAATTTGAAAAAGATCACGTTCCTGGGCTGTTATTTTTTGCCATACAAGATGAATTATCGGAAATTCTTGGGAGAAAAGTGGACCTGAATACCCCCGAATGTTTGAGCCGCTATTTTCGAGATAAAGTTTTTCAAGAGGCAGTAGTGCAATATGTCGAAGGATGACCTAGTACGTTTTCGGCATATGCTCGACGGCGCCATGGAGGCCGTTGAGTTAATCCAGGGAAAATCTCGCGCCGACCTCGATACAAATCGGGTTATAAGTCTGGCCCTGGTCCGGTTGCTGGAAATTATCGGAGAGGCGGCTAACAAGGTTACCATTGCCACCCGACTGCAGTACCCCAACATCCCTTGGTCTCAAATTGTCAGTCTCCGAAATCGGCTGATACATGGTTACGATACAATTAACTTGGATATCCTTATGGAAAATCCTGAGTGATGATCTGCCACCGCTGATTGCTGAACTCAATAGGATTAAGTATCCCTGAGTTCAAAGGGTCAAAAAAAGAGACCGCGTCATCTCCTTTGGATTGCCCATGGGCGGTGAGATCAAATACGCCGACCGGCAGATCATTGTTGTATTCATAAACACTACTGACATAGCTGAACTCTGAATTTTACTGGCTACTGGCTACTGGCTACTACCCCATGTTTGACCGCCGTTTAGTGCAAAACTTCGATTACCTGGTCTTGGGGCTGGTGCTGTGCATCGCCGCCATGGGCGTCGTCAATCTTTATAGCGCCGGATACAACCGGGGCGAAGGGACACCCCTTTACATCCGGCAGTGCTACTGGCTGGCGGTGGGCCTGGGTCTGATGTTCGTGACCCTGTTTTATGACTACCGGCACCTGGAGAAGCTCGGCTATCCCCTTTATATCCTCAGTATCGTGACCCTGGTGGTAGTGATGGTGGCCGGGAAGACGGTGGCCGGCTCCCGGCGTTGGCTGCCCCTGGGGCCCCTTTCCTTTCAGCCGGCGGAACTGGCCAAGATCGCGGTGATTCTGGCCCTGGCTACCTATTTCAACCGCCGCCCCCGGCTGGAGGCCATGCGCTTGAAGGATCTGCTGGTCCCGGGGCTGCTGGTCTTGGTCCCGGTGGCGCTGATCATCAAGCAGCCGGACCTGGGCTCCGGTATCCTGGTGGCCCTGGTGGCGGGGAGCATGATCCTCTTCGTCGGGGTCCGCTGGCGCACCCTGGCGGGCCTGGCCCTGGCCATGGCGCTATGCTCCCCGGTGGTCTGGATGCTTCTCAAGGCCTACCAACGCCAGCGGGTGCTCACCTTCGTCAATCCGGAAAAGGACCCTTTGGGCGCGGGCTACCACATCCTCCAGTCCATGATTGCCGTGGGCTCCGGCCAGTTCTGGGGCAAGGGTTTCCTGCGAGGGACCCAGAGCCAGCTCTATTTTTTGCCGGAGCAGCACACCGATTTCGTCTTTTCGGTCTTCGCCGAGGAGTGGGGCTTCGTGGGCTCGACGGTGCTCTTGCTGCTGTTCGCCGGCCTGGCCCTGTGGGGCTTGCGGGTGGCCCGGGACTGCAAGGACCGCTTCGGCCACTTCCTGGCCCTGGGGGTGACCGCCCTGATCTTCTGGCAGATCTTTGTAAATCTCTGTATGGTTACCGGTGTTATGCCAGTGGTGGGCATCCCCCTGCCTCTTTTCAGCTACGGTGGCTCCTCCCTGGTCACCACCCTCCTGGGACTGGGATTTCTCTTTAATATCCGTATGCGCCGCTATCTTTTCGGGGCTTAAAATTTTTTTGAAAAAAATTTTTGACAGCCCGCTAAAAATAGGCTAAAAAAGGGTTCGTGAAAAGTTACACATGAGCGCAGCCGCGAAATCTAGCCCTCTATGCAGGTAAGTCTCTGTTTTTAGAGAATAAAATACGAGGTGGCAGCCAGGCATGATTCAGATCGATTGGAGCGTAGGCGCACAACTGGTCACTTTTTTGGTCCTGGTCTTTCTCCTCAATATGGTGCTGTTCCGGCCCATCCGGGAGGCCCTGAAGGCGCGCCAGGCCAGAATGGATGCCCAAAAGTCCGACATCGATTTTATGGAGACCACGGGTCAGGGAGTCGATAGGGAAACCAAGGACAAGCTGGCCGCCGCCCGGCGGGAAGGGGTCGAGGCCCGGGAGTCCTTGAAACAGAAAGGTTCGGAGGCGGAAGCGGCCCTGTTGGAGGAAATCAAACGGGAAGTGAACCAGGAATGGTCGCAGGTGGAGGAACGGATCAAGTCAGACGTGGCGCGGGCCCGGAAGTCCTTGCAGACCCAGACCCAGTCCTTCGCCCAGTCGCTGGCCTCCAAGATCCTGGGGAGGGAGCTCTCATGAACCTGGAGAACCGAACCGCTTGGCGCTGGGGCGTGGTGTTCCTAGGTGCCCTGGTGGTCTGCCTGTTGCTGGTGGGGCTGGCCCTGGCCTCGGAAGGGGTCCCCGGTGGTCAGGAGGGCATCAGCTCGGCCAAGATTACCGATTTCACCTGGCGCACCGTCAATTTTTTGGTGTTCGTCGGTCTTCTGATCTATATCCTCACCAAAAAGTTCCCCGTTAAAAACTTCTTCATGGCCCGTTCCCAGGGGATCGCCAAGAGCCTGGAGGATCTGGAGAAGCAAAAGGCGGCGGCGGCGGCGGCCCTTAAGGAAGCGGAAGCCCGCCTGGCCGAAGTGGCCAAAGAGCGGGAAGCCATTCTCAAGCAGTATATGGATGAAGGCGAGATGGAAAAGGCCAAGATCCTGGATAAGGCCAACGCGGTGGCGGCCCGCATCAAAGAGATGGCCTCCCTCTCCATCCAGCAGGAGACCAGGAAGGCCACCCAAGGATTGCGGGAGGAAGTGGCGGACCTGGCCACCCAGATGGCCGCCGATCTCATTAAAGAGAAGGCAACCCTCGCGGACCAGCAAGGTCTGGTGAAGGAATATCTCAAAAAGGTGGTGGAGACCCATTGATTGATCTGACCGTTGCCCGACGCTATGCCAAGGCCTTGCTGACCCTGGGCAAGGAGGACGGCAAGTACAAGGAGTATGGGGAGGGGATAAGTGGGTTCGCCCATCTTTTGCAGCGGGAGCCGGAACTGCAGGACGCGCTTCTCAATCCGGTCCACAGCCGTGAGGACCGCCGCAAATTACTCCTCCGGATGATCGAACTTTTGCAAATGCCCCCCATGGTGAGCAACCTGCTGCAACTCATGTTCGACAAGCTCCGCCTCAACGCCCTGGAGGGCGTGGCTCAGTCCTATCAGCAATTGGTGGACCAGGTGGAGAACGTCAGCCGGGCCAAGGTAAAGGCCGCCATTCCCCTGGAGGATGCCACCCGGAAGCGTCTGCAGCAAACCATGGAGAAGTTAACGGGCGCCACGGTGGTGATGGAGGTGGAGGAAGACCCCAGTATCATCGGCGGCATTGTAGCCCGGGTGGGGGACTTGGTGCTGGATGGCAGCGTCCGCACCCAGCTCAATTCCTTAAGAGAATCCTTAATAAAAGGCGAGGTCTGATAAATGGAAATTAGAGCCGAAGAAATCAGCCAAATTATTCGCTCGCAGATTCGGGATTACGAAAAGAAGGTGGAAGTTGCAGAGACCGGCACCGTATTGTCGGTGGGCGACGGCATCGCCCGGGTCCATGGCGTGGAGAAATGTATGGCCATGGAACTCCTGGAGTTTCCCGGCGGCATCTACGGCCTGGCCCTTAACCTGGAGGAAGACAACGTGGGGGTCGCCATCCTGGGCGAAGATACCCATATCAAAGAGGGCGACATCGTCAAACGCACCGGCCGCATCGCCCAGGTGCCCGTAGGGGACGCGGTCCTGGGGAGGGTCATCGACCCGGTGGGCAGTCCCATAGACGGCAAGGGCCCCATCGAAACCAAGGAATTCCGCCGCATCGAAGTTAAGGCCCCCGGGGTCATCGAGCGCCAGCCGGTGAATGAACCGATGTACACCGGCTACAAGGCCATAGACGCCATGACCCCCGTTGGCAGGGGCCAGCGGGAACTGATCATCGGCGACCGCCAGATCGGCAAGACCGCCCTGTGCGTCGACGCCATCATCAACCAGAAGGATACCGGGGTCCTCTGTATTTATGTGGCGGTGGGCCAAAAGAAGTCCACCGTGGCCCAGGTGGTGGACGCCCTGGAACGCCACGGGGCCATGAAGCACACCATCGTGGTCAACGCCTCGGCCTCGGAGCCTGCCCCCTTGCAATACATAGCGGCCTTCTCCGGCTGCGCCATGGGCGAGTACTACCGGGATATTGGCCGCCATGCCCTGATTATCTACGACGATCTGACCAAGCAGGCCCAGGCCTACCGGCAGATCTCCCTGCTGCTGCGGCGGCCTCCGGGACGTGAAGCCTATCCGGGGGATATCTTCTACAATCACTCCCGGCTGTTGGAGCGGGCCGCCAAGCTGAACGACGAGAAGGGCGGCGGCTCTCTGACCGCCCTGCCCATCATTGAGACCCAGCAAGGTGACGTGTCGGCCTACATTCCCACCAACGTCATCTCCATTACCGATGGCCAGGTGTATCTGGAACCGGCCCTGTTCTTCTCCGGGGTCCGGCCCGCCATTAACGTCGGCCTGTCGGTCTCCCGGGTGGGCGGCGCCGCCCAGGTGAAGTCCATGAAACAGGTGGCCGGCTCTCTCCGCCTGGACCTGGCCCAATACCGGGAACTGGCTGCCTTCGCTCAGTTCGGCTCCGAATTGGACAAGTCCACCCAGCAGCAGCTCAACCGGGGCATACGGTTGGTGGAAATCCTCAAGCAGCCGCAGTACCAGCCGCTGTCCATGGAGAAGCAGGTGTCCATCCTCTACGCCGGCACCCGGGGTTTCCTGGACAGATATCCCGTGGATATGCTGGCCGAATACGAACAGCAGCTTTATAGCCTCCTGGATTCGAAGTATTCCGACGTCCTGGCTGACATCAAGGAGAAGAAGGAGTTTACTCCGGAGTTGGACGCCAAAATGAAGGCCATCCTGGAAGAATTCGATGCCGCCTTCCAGCCGGCCACCAGCGCCTAATACCGGGGGATAAGGATGGCGACCCTAAGAGATATCAGACGCAAGATAGGGGCGGTCAAAAAGACCCAGCAGATCACCAAGGCCATGAACATGGTCTCCGCCGCTAAATTGCGGGGCGCCCAGCTGCGCATGGAAGGCTTTCGGCCCTATGCCCAGGCCTTCTCCATGATGCTGGGCAACATAGCCGGCCGGGTGGAGCCGGAGATCCATCCCTTCTTTACCCAGGCCGCCGATGTCACCCGGGTGGGGCTGGTGTTGATGACCGCCGACCGGGGCCTGTGCGGCTCCTTCAACGTCAACCTGATCAACCAGGCGGTGAAGTTCATCAGAGAAAAAGAGGCGGCAGGCCTCGAGGTTTCCCTGACCTGCGTGGGCCGCAAAGGCCGGGACTTCTTCCGGCGGCGCAAACGGGAAATGCTGGCCCAATACGTGGACGTGTGGAATAAGTTCGATTTCTCCAACGCGGTGGCGGTGGCCCGGGAGATCATGAGCGCCTTCCTTAGCGGAGCGGTGCAGGAGGTCCACCTGATCCACTCCACCTTTATCAATATGGCGGTCCAAAGGCCGACCCTGGTGCAGCTCCTACCCATTCAACCCGGGGCGGCCGCGGCAGAGGCCGCGGGCGTGGAGTATCTCTTTGAACCGCCCATGGAGCAGTTCCTGGAATACCTGCTGCCCAAGTACATCAACGTCCAGGTCTACCACGGCTTCCTGGAGAATTCCGCCAGCGAGTATGCCGCCCGGATGACCGCCATGGACAATGCCCAAAGCAACTGCAAGGAAATGATCACCCAACTCACCCTGGTGATGAACAAGGCCCGGCAGGCGACCATTACCAGAGAATTGATGGATATCGTGGGCGGGGCTGAAGCCCTGAGAGGCTAAGCCGCCCGGAGGAGGAGCTTTAGACAATGAATATCGGAAGAATCGCCCGCGTTATCGGTCCGGTGGTGGACGTGGAATTCGAGGAAGGCAAGTTGCCCTCCATCAAAAACGCTTTGTTGATCAGCAACCCGGCCATTGACGATGCCAAGGACAACCTGGTGGTGGAAGTGGCCCTGGAACTGGGGAATAACATGGTGCGCACCATCGCCATGGACACCACCGATGGCCTGGTGCGGGGCATGCCCGTGAAGGATACCGGCGACCCCATCATGGTACCGGTGGGCCACGAAGCCCTGGGCCGGGTGCTCAACGTGGTAGGGAAGCCGGTGGACGGTCTGGGCCCGGTGAATGCCAAAACCATGTATCCCATTCACCGTCCGGCCCCGGCCTTCGTTGATCAGGATACCACCGTCAAGGTCTTGGAAACCGGGGTCAAGGTCATCGACCTGCTGGTGCCTTTCCCCCGGGGCGGCAAGATGGGGATGTTCGGCGGCGCCGGGGTGGGTAAGACCGTGGTGATGATGGAGATGATCCACAACATCGCCATGCACCACGGCGGCATCTCGGTGTTCGCCGGCGTGGGGGAGCGCACCCGGGAAGGCAATGACCTCTACCTGGAGATGAAACACTCCGGGGTGCTGGCCAAGGCCGCCTTGATCTACGGGCAGATGACCGAGCCCCCTGGGGCCCGGGCCCGGGTGGCCCTGACGGCCCTCGCCGCCGCGGAATATTTCCGGGACGTGGAAGGCCAGGATACCCTGCTGTTTATCGATAACATCTTCCGTTTTACCCAGGCGGGCTCGGAAGTTTCCGCCCTCCTGGGCCGGATGCCCTCCGCCGTGGGTTACCAGCCCACCCTGGGCACCGACCTGGGGGAACTGGAGGAGCGCATCACCTCCACCAAGAAGGGTTCGGTCACTTCGGTGCAGTGCATCTATGTGCCCGCCGACGACTTGACCGACCCGGCCCCGGCCACCACCTTCGCCCACCTGGACGGCACCGTGGTGCTTAGCCGGCAGATCGCCGAGCTGGGTATCTACCCGGCGGTAGACCCCCTGGACTCCACCTCCCGGATCCTGGACCCCCAGGTGCTGGGTGAGGAGCACTACGCGGTGGCCCGGCAGGTACAGCAGATCCTCCAGAAGTATAAGGACCTGCAGGATATCATCGCCATTCTGGGCATCGACGAACTCTCCGACGAAGACAAGATCACGGTGACCCGGGCCCGGAAAATTCAGCGCTTCCTGAGCCAACCCTTCTTTGTGGCGGCCCAGTTCACCGGCATAGAAGGAAAGTTTGTCAAGGTGGGCGAAACCGTCCGCAGCTTCAGGGAGATTATCGAAGGCAAATACGACGATCTCCCGGAACAGGCCTTCTACATGGTGGGAAACATCGAAGAGGCAGTGGCCAAGGCCGAACGGCTGGCAGCCGCCTAAGGCAGGAGGCTGGGACCCATGGCAGAAAAGAAACTCCGTTTGGAGGTAGTCACTCCCGATCACCTGGTGCTGTCCACCGACGCCGACGTGGTGGTCTGTCCGGGAGTGGAAGGCCAGTTCGGCGTCCTGGTGGGCCACATCCCCTTCCTGAGCGCCCTGGTCATAGGTGAGATGTACTACCGGCTGGGCGGCGCGACGGAACATCTTTGCATCAGCGGGGGCTTTGCCGAGGTTACCGGCGAAAAGGTGACCATCATTGCCGAAGCTGCTGAGCGAAGCTGTGATATCGACCTGGAGCGGGCCCAGCGGGCCAAAGAACGGGCGGAACGACGTCTGGCCACGGCCAAGGTCGAACAGGCCGATTATGTCCGGGCCGAAGTCGCCCTGCGCCGCGCCCTGGTGCGCGAAAAGGTGGCCGGCCGCTAAGGCCTCGTCAAATTTGACATCCAAGCCAAAGGCAAGCCTGGGTATCCGGGCTTGCCTTTTCATTTTTACAAAATCAGCGGTTTTTTATATGTTATCCTTATCACCAGGAGAATCTTCAGGAGCATCTCATGAAGGTAACCTACGACCCCGAGGCGGACGTGCTGCGCATTCTCTTCAGCGATGCCCCCATTGAAGAAAGCGACGAGGACAAGCCGGGGTTGATAATCGACTATGACAAGGATGGCAATGTCGTGGGCATGGAAATCCTGGATGCCACCAAGCGCATGGATAACCCTCGGGCAGTGGATTACGCGGTGATTGGCTGATGCCTTTGATGCGGTAATCTTGAACAAAAAAAAATTAGAAAAGGAAGCGGTTATCTTTGCCTGCATCGCCTATGGCGCCGAGATGGCTCGGGAACGCTATGTCGACCTTCCTTCAGAGGTTAACGCGTGAGGCTGAAGCTAGACGAAAATCTGGGCCAACGCGGGGCTGAACTTCGTAGGGTGCGTCTTACGCACCAAAAATTATGCCTGAATACCGGCGAATCAGATTAAAGGGGGGGACCTATTTCTTTACCGTGGTCGCATTTGAGCGGCAACCATTTTTGACAAACGACCAAGTCAGGGCTGCCTTGCGGGAGGAGATTCAAGAGGTCAGGAAAACCCTGCCCTTCACCATAGAGGCCTGGGTATTGTTGCCGGATCATCTGCACACCATCTGGACGTTGCCGGAAAATGACGACAATTTTGCCTCTCGCTGGGCAATTTTTAAACGAGGCCTGAGCAGGCGCTGTGGTTCTTTGGATGAAGATAAGGAACAAAATGGCGATTCCCATAGCAAACGCGGCGAGAAGAGGATATGGCAGAGAAGGTTCTGGGACCAACTAATTCGAGATGACCACGATTTTCAGTGTCACCTTGATTATCTGCACTGGAATCCAGTGAAACATGGCTATGTGAAAAGAGTCCTGGATTGGCCTTATTCGACGTTTCATCGGTATGTCGCGAATGGGCTTTATCCTGCTGATTGGGGTGGAATCAATGACGAAGACACAATTGAAATGAAATTTGGTGAATAAGTGATAAAAAAGACCTAAAAGGTGCGTAAGACGCACCCTACTTTTACTTAATAAATTATATTGGGGTCTGTTATGTTTAGCGATTCCGCAGATTTTAGGGATTACCCCGAATTAAAAAAATTAGGGGACATCCTACGCACCTGCAATTTGGCATAAAGGGTGTATAAAAAGGAAGAAGATGGAGAAGCTGACCGCTAAGATCACTGCCATCGTCCTGGCCGCGGGGCAGGGCACCCGCATGAAATCGGCCCGGCCCAAGGTGCTCCATGAAATCCTGGGCCGCCCCATGATCGCCTACCTGCTGGATACCCTGAGGGTCGTCGGCATGGAGGACATCGTGATGGTGGTGGGCTACGGGGCGGCAGAGGTGCAGGAAGCCGTACCAGATTCCGGGGCGCGCTTTGTAGTCCAGAACCCCCAGAATGGCACCGGCCACGCGGTGCAGGTGGCCCTGGCCGCCAATTTGCCGGCGGCGGCCCGGACGGTCCTGGTGCTTTGCGGCGATGCCCCGCTGATTGCCGGGGAGAGCATCCTGGCCCTCCACCGGCTGCATCAGGCAACCGGGGCGGCGGTCACCATTCAGACCATCGAACTGGATGACGGGGCCCATTACGGCCGGGTGGTGCGGGATCGGGAGGGCCTGGTCAAGGCGGTGGTGCAGGCCAAGGACGCCCGGGAGCACCCCGAGATCCTGGCGATCCGGGAAATTAACACCGGCGTCTATTTTTTCGACGCCGCCTTCTTAAGAGTGGCTCTGCAACGCCTGCAGCCCAGCCCGGTGACCGGCGAAATCTATCTCACCGACCTGGTCCGGATCGCCCGGGAGCAGGGTCGGGTCGTTGCGGTCCTGGTGGACCCGGACCAGGAAAGCCTCTTGGGGATCAACAGCCGGGCCGAGCTGGCCGCGGCCACCCAGACGGTGAAGCGCAGCATCAACGCCAGGCACCTGGACCAGGGGGTCACCCTCATCGACCCGGAGTCCGCCTATATCGAGCCCGGGGTCAGCATCGGCCGGGACACGGTCATCCACCCCAACGTCTATCTCCAGGGGGCCACCGTCATTGGCGAAAACTGCGTAATTGGGCCGGTGGTGCAGATTGTCGACTCCGTCCTGGAAGATGGGGTCCTGGTGAGGATGGGCTGCGTTATCAGCCAGAGCCGCCTGGGGCCTAAGGTTTCCCTGGGCCCCTGGGCCCATCTGCGGCCCGGCAGCGATCTCCGGGCCGGGGCCAGGGTGGGCAATTTCGTGGAGGTGAAGAAATCGGTGCTCCGGGAAGGGGTCAAGGCCGGGCACCTGAGCTACCTGGGGGACGCCGACATAGGCCCTGGGACCAACGTGGGCGCCGGCACCATCACCTGCAACTATGACGGGGTCAAAAAGCACCCCACCATCATCGGGGAGGGGGTTTTCATCGGCAGCAACACCGCCCTGGTGGCGCCGGTGACCGTGGGCGCCGGGGCCTATGTCGGGGCCGGCTCCACCATCACCCAAGACGTGCCGCCGGGCAAACTGGCCATCTCCCGGGCCCGGCAGGTGAACCTGGAGCGCCGCCTCGGCGGCAAGAAAAAGAAGAAATAGGCCAGTAGTCAGTGGCCAGTTTCTTGTCTGAAATTCAAGTTGGTCTGGGAATGGGGGATAGCCGGGATTTAGCGGCCGGGTTCGTGGTCATCCATTCAGCAACCAGACTTAACGGCAATTCGCTACTGACCAGCGTTTGCTGCAAGGGAGATAATTATGTGCGGCATCATCGGTTATCTGGGGCCCCGGGAGGCCATGCCCATCATCCTGGACGGCCTCAAGCGCCTGGAGTATCGAGGCTACGATTCCGCCGGGATGGCGGTGATCAGCGATCACTCCATAGATATTCGCCGCAGCCTGGGTAAACTGGCGGAACTGGAAAAGTTATTAAGCCGGCATCCCCTGCCCGGCCAGGTGGGCATCGGCCATACCCGCTGGGCCACCCATGGCCGCCCCTCCGAGGCCAATGCCCATCCCCACCTGGTGGACTCCATCGCCGTGGTTCACAACGGCATCATCGAGAACTATCTGGACCTCAAGGAAGATCTGATCAAGGAAGGCCACCACTTCTCATCGGAAACGGACACGGAGATCGTCTCGCACCTCATCGTCAAGAATTTGCGCCAGGGGGCGGAATACCTGGAGGCGGTGCGCCTCTCCCTGGAGTCCATCCGGGGATCCTACGCCCTGGTCATGGTCAACTCTAATGAGCCCCGGATGCTGGTGGCGGCCCGCAAGGAGAGTCCCCTGATCCTGGGGTTGGGGGAGGGGGAATATTTTCTGGCCTCCGATATTCCCGCCATCCTGCCGTATACCCGGCGGGTGATCTTTCTGGAAGACCACGACCTGGTGGTTCTCAAGGATAGTGACTTTGCCGTGCTGGGGCGGGACGGGCAGCCGGTTAGCCGCCAGGTGCACCAAATCTCCTGGAGCCCGGCCATGGCGGAGAAGGCGGGCTACAAACACTTCATGAAAAAGGAGATCTTCGAGCAGCCCCTTGCCTTGATCGACACCTTCAGGGGCCGGATCGACCCCGACCTGGGAGAGGTGATCTTAGAGGAGATCGCCTTCTCCAATAAGGATATCAAGAAGCTGCGCAAGATCTTTCTGGTAGCCTGCGGCACCTCCTACCATGCCGCCATGGTGGGTAAGATTCTGATCGAGAGCCTGAGCCGCCTGCCGGTGGAGGTGGACCTGGGCTCCGAATTCCGTTACCGCCAGCCCCTGGTCGATTCCCAGACCCTGTTGATTCCTATCTCCCAATCCGGGGAGACCGCTGACACCCGGGCCGGGCTCCTGGCCGGCAAGGAACTGGGGGCCAAGACCCTGGCCATTGTCAACGCGGTGGGTTCCAGCATCGCCCGGGAGGCCGACGCGGTCTTTTACACCCACGCCGGCCCCGAGATCGGGGTGGCCTCCACCAAGGCCTTCACCACCCAGTTGGTGGCCCTCTACCTCATCTCCCTGTTTCTGGCCAGCCGCGTCGGCACGATTACCCGAGATCAGGTGCGGCGGCGCCTCCAGGAATTATTGAAGTTGCCCACTTGGGTCCAGGAGGTCCTGGACCTGGACCAACAGATCCGGGAGACCGCCCGGCGCTACATGGAAGCCCGCAACTTCCTCTACCTGGGGCGGGGGCTCCATTATCCCATCGCCCTGGAGGGGGCCTTGAAACTCAAGGAAATCTCCTATATCCACGCCGAAGGTTACGCCGCCGGGGAGATGAAACATGGCCCCATTGCCCTTATCGACCGGGAGATGCCGGTGGTGGTCCTGGCTACCCGGAGCCCGGTGCTGGAAAAGGTCAGGGGAAACATCGAAGAGGTGACGGCCCGGGGCGGGCGCGTCATCGCCCTCACGGAAACCGACAATTACCAGGTCCAGGAGCGGGTGGAGAGCGTGATTCCGGTGCCCCAGGTGCCCCTGGACCTCTCCCCGACCGTCCTGGTGACCCCCTTGCAACTGCTGGCCTATCACATTGCCGACCTGCGGGGCACCGACGTGGACCAACCCCGCAATCTGGCCAAGAGCGTCACGGTGGAATAATAAAAGACAGGGGTTAGGGGTTAGGGATTAGTGGTAAGGATTTCTAACCCAGCCCCTGACCCCTATCCCCTAACCCCTGCCTTATCGGCGCACCAGAGCGAAGCGCGGCCGACTGATAGATTCCCGGTGGCAGAGAGGGCAGCGGGAGGGGGTGCTGAGGCGCTCGCGTTTCTTGAAGGCAAAGCCGCAGTTTTTGCAGACCGCCGGTTTGGTACGGAACCGGCAACCGGGCCCCGGGGCCAGGGCGATGTGCGCCAGGTGGTCCAGCACCTCCTTCTCCGGCAAGGAGAGGCGCTGGGAGAGCTCCAGACTGGAGAATTCGCCCTCCAGCAACAATTCTTTGATCATTTGCCGCTGGGTCTGCATGGAGACCCTTCCATCGGATCCGGGGCTGCTACTGTCTGGTGATCGGGCCGCAAGCGATGCGGGCTCCGGCGCCGCCCACGGGCTGAGAGATCTGATCATCGGGATGCTCATGGATAACCAGGGAGGTGCCGCCCGCCTGAAAAAGAGAATTCTTCTCCCCTTCCTTCAGGGTGACCAGGGGCGCCAATATCTGGACAGTGGCGCGGCCATTCTGACACACCTCGATGTTGGGGAGATCCCCGGCATGGGGCCCCAAGGGATTTTTCAACCCATGCTGCTTTCCGAACGGGTTGAAGTGGCCCCCGGCGCTCATGAAGTCCGGGGGTTCACAGACCCCTTTTTCGTGGATATGAATCGCATGGACCCCGGGGTCCATATTTTCCAGAGTAAGATCGATCAGGACGCCGCTGGGAGTCTGGGTAAAATTGGCCTCGCCGACGGTTTGTCCCTGGGCGTTGACCAGGGTCGCCTGGGCCGCCGGCTCCTTGGATTCACCGCAACCCCAGATCAGCAGTGCTGTCAGAGCCATTGCCGCTGCTGCTACAAATCTGGATCTCATCTGGGCCCTCCTGTGGATGATTTCTTGCAGGCTCCCCTAAATTTAAGACGCGCCTGACCAGAATCCACCCCTGAAGGGCAATTATCTCAGATGCCTATCCGCATGGCCGCGGCAATCAGGCTAACATTTTGCTTCATCATCGCCAGGTAGGTTGACGCCGGCCCATCCGGCTTGGATAAGGCATCGGAATAGAGCGTTCCCCCCAAGGTTACGCCGTTTTCTTTGGCGAACTGCTCCCATCGTCCCAGCGTTCTCGCCAGGGACCGACGAACGTTGCCCCAAGGTACACAAAAAAGCTGAGGGAGGCGATCCAGGTGCTGGCTGGATAGCCGAAGTAATAGCTGCAACCCATACCTGCCCAGGTTTCGCTAACGCCCAATCCTGCCGCTAACAGGATCCCTGTGAGGACATTTTTGCTGAGCAATTGGGCCGCAGCAGGAGGGCCTACCAGGAGGGCAAAAATCAGCAAGGCGCCAATGACGGGTACGGCGATTGCTACCGTAACGGCCAGTAAACCGAGGAAAACGGTATTCAGCAGTTTTATGGGCACCCCCCGCCCGGCGGCGGCCTCCTCATTGAGACTCATGTACAGGAGTGGCCGTACGATAGCCGCCAGCAGGACCAGGACCGCGATAGCGACCCCCACCGAGAGCCAGGCCTGACCAATGGTCACGGCCACAATGCTGCCAAAGAGAATGCTCATGGCGGCCGTGGCATTAGCGGTGTAAAGATTCAAAAAAAGTACGCCCAGACCCAGGGCAAACATGAGGATCATGCCTACGCTCACATCTCTCTCACTCAAGCGCTGACCCGACCAGGCGAGACCCAAGGCCGCCAGAAAAGTAATGGCGAAAAGGCCCACATAAGGATTCAGGCCCAAGAGGATGGCCCCGGCGGCGCCAGTAAAACCGACGTGGGACAAGGCATGTGCCGCAAAGGCCTGACGCCGCAATGTGACAAAATAGCCGACTGCCGCGGAAACTGCGCCAATGGCTGTCCCTGCAGCCAGCGCATGGCGCATAAAGGCGTATTCCTGCCCCATGATCATGGTTGGGCTCCGGGCTCGTGGCAGTGGCAGATGGTTTCGGGACTAAAACCATCACCCACGCGGATGCAGAGTATCCCATTCTGTTCGCTTACGGTGACGGGCGTGCCATAGATCTCACTGAGAAGGGGCGTGGTCAAGAGGTCGTTGATCGTGCCCATACGGCCTTTGCCGTTCGCCATATACACTACATAATCCATATAGGGGAGCAAGGGGTTGATGTCATGGCCGGTCATGAGAACGGTTAGGCCTTTTTCCTGAGCCAGGGCCTTAGCCGAATGCAGGAGTTGCTGCTGCGACCGGGGGTCGAGATTGTTGAGGGGCTCGTCTAATAAGAGTATCCGGGCGGGATTGACCAGGGCTTGGGCAATGCGTGCCCGTTGCCGCTGTCCGCCGGACAAGGATTGCAAGGGCCGAGACGCCAGGTGGGCGGCGTTTATCAGTTCCAGGGCCGAGCGCACAGCCTGGTTCAGGGCCTGAGGGCGCCAACTGAAACCCCAGCGTTCTCCGCGCCACGCGGCACCGACAAAAGCGGCCACACTCAATCGACCCTCAGCCTCTTTGGGCTCCGACTGGCTCACGTAACCGATCTGCGTGCGCGCCGCGTGCAGGTCGCTGTCCAGAATCTGCAAGGTGCCCCCCTGGAGGGGGATCAATCCCAACAAGATGCGAAAGAGAGAGGTCTTGCCAGCCCCGTTGGGGCCGAATATCCCTACGAAACTGCCGCGGGGAATGTGCAGGTCCAATTGGGAAAAAATGAGTTTACCGCCGAGCTCACAGGCGAGATCGGCGCCAACGATGACAGGACTGGGAGTCAATGGGTCACCACCCTACTCTGTTGTCAGAGCTTTATTCAAGGCCCGTAAGGTCTCGACTTGCCATTTTACATATCCCGTATGAGGCGGCACAAACTCATCGACGCCAACAATGGGTATGCCAGCCGTCTTGGCGATGTTCCGTATCCGCTGAGTAAGAGGACTATTAACCTGCTGATTATAAAACAACACGGCCACTTGATGCTGGCGCAGGCTATTCTCATAGCTGATCACATCCTGGGGAGCCGGTTCGGTATCGTTCATCACGTTGAACTGGAATTTCTGATTGACGCTGTTATATCCCAACAAACGGAGCATGTAGCCGACCACTGGTTCCGTAGCCGTCACGGTCAAGGCGGGGTGTTGGGCGATGACCATCTGCGCCGCGTCATAGATCTGCAGGAGGGACTGGGAAAAATTTTTGAAGTTCTGGGCAAACTGGGGCGCATGGGTTGGATCGTCTTGGGAAAAAAGCTGCGCCAGCCGGGCCGCGGTGAGCAGGGCGACGCGAGGGTCATAAAAAATATGGGGATTTTTGTCTGCCATGATGAGATGTGGGTCCAGGTCGGCGGCAATCACCACCTGTCTTCCGGCCATGGGGTTGGCGGCCAGCAGTTTCTCCATCCAGCCGTCATAGCCAATGCCATTCAGTACCACCACTTGGGCCTGTGCCACTTCCCGCGCCACAGCCGGATCGGCCTCAAAGGTATGGGGATCGACATTGGGGTTGTTAATGATGCTTACCACTTTGACATCGGGACCGCCTAGGGCTTCGGCAATGACTCCATAGGTGCTTTCGGCCGCGACTACAGGGAGCGGAGCGGCCTGAGCGGCTGTAGCGTACCAGGTCCAAAAAATAATCTGAACCGCGATGATCCCCAAACCCCATAATTTTCGCATATATCTATCTTTTTCTCTCCCTGTTTTGGGTTGATGGTTATTCGTTGTGTTTCATTCCCCCTTAGGTGCTCCAAGCACTACCCAGGGAAAGATTATGCAGAGCCCTGGAATCTAAGCTCAACGGTTCCCGGGAAGTAATCATGTTGATTAGAGGCCAGCCTGGGCTGCCGATCGATTCAGGTGGCCTCGTCTTCGGCCTCGGCCTCATGGCACTTACGGCAAACTCCCGCCAGCCGAATTTCCAGGTGATCGGCACGGTTTTCCAGCGGCCCTTGCAGCTCGGTCCAGACGCGGGTCATCGGCGCCGGGTCCAGGCACTCGATTTCCTGGCAGGTGCGGCACTGGAAATGGGGGTGGGGCGGCCGGTGCTCGCAAGCCAGTTCATAATGATTCACCCGGCCTTGCAGGGATAGGCGGCGCACTATGCCCCGGCGGCAGAAATCCTCCAGGATGCGGTAGATCGTTACCTTGTTCACCCGGCGGCGGGCCCGGATGGCCGCCAGGATCTCCTGAGCCCGCAAGGCCCGGGAAGCATCTCCGAGCACCTCCAAGACCGCCAGACGCAGCGCGGTGAGCTTTAACCCCTGGCCAGCCAGATACTGGCGGAAATCGCAACTGTCACTCATGCCGATGACTCCAAAATCAACTTGGTTGCAAATATAATAGTAGCTGGCGCTTAAAAGGTCAAGTTGGTAGCCTTAACCGAAAACCATCTTTTTCTTTTTATCCAGGGTTGGCGCATCAACCCCGGCGGCGCCGGGCTTCTCCGGGGAGAAGGAATTGTCCCCCCGCCGGAGGAACTCGTCACAGGGTTGCAGCTCGATCCCCAGGGTCCGGGAAATGGAACAAAAATTTGAATCGGGGCCTAAATACGATTAATTAAAGTAAATTAAATAGATAACCATTTTTGGATCATGAACCTGGGTGACATGGTAAAAATTATTGAACCGGGGTATATGAGTCCGCATACTTTAAGTTATTGATATTTAGGCAAAAAGTACTTATAGGGCTTTTGGCATGTTTACTGCATGAATAAGTTGCAGTATATGAACGCAATTAGGGTACCTTCATCCCCCCCTTAATCAAAGTTCATATACCATTTTCTCCTTTGACCGACTGGCCGGGTACCTCCCCCACCCGGCCAGTTATTTTTTTGGCTGGGATTTACGAAGGCCTCGGAAAGGAGAAAACCCCACCGCGTCAAGCCGGCCCATCGGTTTACCACGCAACCGGTGGGGAACGATCCGGTGCGGAACCCTGAACGGCAAAATCAGCGTTATAGTCTCTGAAGAAGGGAGGCCTCCCCATGCCGAAAGAAACCTTTCCAGCTTGGTACAATCTGATAAAAGAGAAACATGGGAAATTCGTCGAAGCCCTGGAGCAGTTGGGAGAGACGGCGCGCCGGGAAGGGCCTTTGGATGAGAAGACTTCGCACCTGGTGCAATTGGCGGCCGCCGCCGCCATCCGGTCGGAAGGCGCGGTGCACAGCCACCTGCGCCGGGCAATGCAAGCCGGCGCCACCCCCGAAGAGATCTATCACACCATCATCATGCTTACCAGCACCATCGGCTTTCCCAATGCCTCCGCGGCCCTGAGCTGGGTCTATAGCGCCCTGGAGAAGAAGCGGGTGGGGGAGAAAGGGCCTGCCGGATGAGTCTCGGGTTGAGCGAAGTGGGGGAGGCTGTCAATCGCTGGTGCTCTTCAGCACATAATCAAAGAATCTCTGGGTGATGCCGTCGTCGGAGGTCCATTCGGAGCGCAACCTGGTCCTTTTCTCGACCCTTCTCAGGGCCGATAGAAGAAGGCGGTTCAATTCCTTGGCGCTTTCTCCTTCCATACCGGCCTCTACCTGGAACTCCTCTTCCACTTCCTGCACGCGGCCTGTGACCAGGTTCTCGAGTACCGGTCTAATAGCCTGAAGATTCGAGCTGCTCACCCGAGCCCTAAGCTTGAAATATCGGTTGGGCATTAAGCACCCAAAGAAGTTTATTCGAGATTAAGGACAGCCCCGGTCACCGCTGGAGAAACACTCGTAAAATTAAAATTATTGCCATTGAATGTGATACCCGGCTACCCGCCAAGTACCGTCCTTTTCGAGCTGGGGAGTTACGGTCTCAATTCCAGATTTTCCGTTTGCAAAGGAGGTCTCGTACTGAATGACGACATAGTTTCCCTCGGGGGTATTGGGCAAAGTCGTCTTCGGAGTCTGGCTCTTGAGTTTTCTCGAAATTATTTTGCCGAGTGGTTTCCGCACTTCCTGCATCGATTGCACCCACTCCGTTTCCGTGATGGCCTTCTTAAAATATGGAGCCGCATCAGCCCAACTTTTCGCATATTCTCCGTTGTCGATTATGGCAAGCCAATTTTTTGCCGCAGCCAGGGCATCTTGTTGTTGCCCGGTTTCCGCCCCGGAGGCGACGCCCACCAAGATCATGGCCATCAGTCCAAACCCGATTAAGATGTTTCTCAGCAAATTATAGCCTCCCAGAAGAAAACTTTATTCGACTGCCAGTTCGGGAATATCCTTGAAGTAATCGAGAACTCCCGGATTGGCCAGGGCATCCCGATTCAGGACCGGTTCATTTTGGATCATCTTCTTGACGGCAATCTCCACTTTTTTCATGTTGAGGGTATAAGGTATTCCCGGCACGGCGATGATTTTGGCAGGCACATGCCGGGGAGAAGTATTGGTTCGGATAACGGTTCTTATTTTGTTCTTCAATTCTTCGGTTAATGGCAGTCCATCCTTCAAGACGACAAACAGGATCACCCTCACATCACCTTGCCAATCCTGCCCCACCACCACGCTATCCTGGATCTCCTCCAGGTTTTCGATTTGCCTGTAGATTTCAGCGGTGCCGATTCTGACTCCGCAAGGATTCAGAGTGGCGTCGGACCGCCCATGAAATATCAGCCCCCCGCTAGTGGTGATTTCAATAAAATCTCCATGGCGCCATACCCCGGGATAGACGTTAAAATAAGCGTTATGATATTTTTTCCCGTCCGGATCATCCCAAAAATAGATGGGCATGGAAGGGAAAGGGGCCTCACATACCAGTTCTCCCTTGGTATTGACTACGGATTTACCATATTCATCGTAGGCGCGCACCTTCAGGCCCAGGGCCCGGCACTGCAACTCTCCCCGATAGACGGGTCCGATGGGATTGCCGATGCCAAAGCAGCCGTTAAGGTCGGTGCCTCCTGAAATGGAGGAAAGTTGCAGGTCGCTTTTGATCTCGCTATACACAAAATCGAACTGTTCGGGGGAGAGGGTCGATCCGGTTGAGAGAATCGTTCTCAGAGGCGTCAAGTCATATTCCTTGCCAGGCCTTACCCCGGCGGCTCGCAAGGCGGCCAAATATCCAGCGCTGGTCCCGAATATCGTGAGTCTCTCATCCTGGGCCAACTTCCAAAGGGCGCCGGGATCTGGATGAAACGGGCTGCCGTCGAAAAGCACCAGGGTGGCGCCCACCGCCAATGATGAGACCAACCAGTTCCACATCATCCAGCCGCAGGTGGTGAAGTAAAAGATCGTGTCCTGACGTTTTAAATCCGTATGGAGCTTCAGTTCCTTGATCTGGTTGATAAGAATACCGCCGGCGCTCTGCACCAGACATTTGGGGAGCCCCGTCGTTCCCGAGGAATACATGATGTAGAGGGGATGGTTGAAATCGAGCTGTTGGAATTCCAGCTCAAGATTATCCTCCTGGGAGATAAAGTCCTGGTAGTGGATGCCATTAGGGATCATGCTGAGGTCCGGCTTCGCTTCCGTATAGGGGACCACAATCACCTTTTCCGTCGACGGCAACTCGCGCAGGATGTTGGCCAGCCGTTCCAGGCAATCGATTTTGTTTCCCTTATATGAATAGCCGTTGGCGGTGAAGATGATCTTGGGCTTGATCTGACCGAAGCGATCTAAGACTCCCCTAATACCGAAATCAGGGGAACAAGAGGACCAGACGGCCCCAAGGCTCGTGGCTGCCAGCATGGCGATGATCGTCTCAGGCATGTTGGGAACGAATCCCGCCACCCGGTCGCCGGGAACGACTCCGGCGTCCCGCAAGGACTTGGCCAGTTGCGCCACCTTTCCATACAGTTGGCGATAGGTCATCCTGATGGCTTCCTGGGCTTCGCCCTTGAATATCAGGGCGAGATGATCATCACGATAACGGAGGAGATTCTCGGCAAAGTTAAGCTTGGCGCCCGTAAACCAGCGCGCCCCCGGCATCTTGCCCAAATCATCGATAACCCGGTCGTATGGCTGAGACGCTTTAATTTGGGCATAATCCCACATGGCTGCCCAGAAATCGGGGATATTGTCGATGGACCACTCATAGAGCTCCTCATATGAGCTGAAATGCCTGGCGTATTTTTCGTTAACTTTCTTAATAAACTCAGTCATGTTGGCCTGCTCTATTCTTACCGGAGAAGGGGCCCACATCGGTTTCTTTTCAGACATCGGCTGCTCCTCATTTTGGTTCATCTAATTAAGTTCTTAAATTGGGACATCAATTCTCATTACCGAAGGTTATCGGGCCTCGAGGGCACCACCCCCGCAGTTCGCTAACTTCTGAGCATTCTTGGGTTTAAGCGCTGGTTTTCTGAAATTTATATTGTCACGAAGGAGGAGAGGTGTCAAGGAAAGGAACCTTTGGTCAAAGGTTGGGGCGCTCCGTAACCCGGAAAAGACGTCAACAAAAAACTTGCCTCCACCTTTAGGAAATTATTGCAGTCGTTGCCTTCTCCCTCCCTTAACACCTTCGCCAAGATCTGGCCCCGCGCACAGTTTAGAGAAACAAAAAAAGGGCTACTGGATACCTCCAATAGCCCGAAAATGCTTAAAAATACTGGGGTGAGCGACGGGACTTGAACCCGCGACCACCGGGGCCACAACCCGGAGCTCTGCCGACTGAGCTACGCCCACCATCCGCTTCCTATTTAACACAGGATTCGCCTTCTGGCAAGGGTGCGGGCTTGCGGAAAGGGGCGCACCTGCCGCTCCGCCGGCCGGTCGCCGCGTCTCATCGGCTCCGCTTCGCTGCGCGGCCCGCCTCTTAGGCCTCGGAAGCCCTTTACATTCCGGGCCGCAGGTTATAATTTAGAGTTGAGCCACACCGAGGAGGGTAATTATGGTTCCGGCGAGGTTGTGGGAAAGCCTGGAGGACCTCAAGGTTCAGTGCCAGTTGTGCGCCCATGAATGCAAGATCGACCCGGGGAAAAGGGGCATCTGCCACGTCCGGGAAAACCGGGACGGCAGCCTAATCAGCCTCAATTACGGCCGGATCATCGCCGAACACATCGACCCCATCGAGAAGAAGCCTCTCTTCCACTTCCTCCCCGGCACCCGCTCTTACTCCATCGCCACGGCGGGCTGCAATTTCATGTGCCTGCACTGTCAGAACTACGATATTTCCCAGTATCCCCGGGTCCACGGCGGCCTGATCCGGGGGGACGAGCGGGAGCCGGAGGCCATCGTAGCCTACGCCCTGGCCTCCCATTCGGCCAGCATCGCTTACACCTACACCGAGCCCACCATCTTCCTGGAGTACGCCCAGGACGTGGGGAAACTGGCCCGGGAGCAGGGCCTGAAAAACGTCTTCGTGTCCAACGGCTTTATGACAGAGCAGTCCGCGACCGCGCTGGCGGCCTTCATCGACGCCGACAACGTGGATCTAAAGAGCCTTAAGGACGATTTCTACCGCAAGGTCTGCAAGGCCCGGCTGCAGCCGGTGCTGGACACCATCGTGCGCCTCAAGCAGTTGGGGGTCTGGCTGGAGGTCACCACCCTGATCATTCCCGGCCACAACGATTCGGTGGCAG
Source organism: uncultured delta proteobacterium (assembly GCA_963697965.1). Lineage (GTDB taxonomy): Bacteria > Desulfobacterota > Desulfobaccia > Desulfobaccales > 0-14-0-80-60-11 > JAPLJC01. Next base: position 2,780,393 of record OY969108.1, on the reverse strand, counting down.
AACTGACGGACATCGCCCAGTTCATCCTGGGGGTGGGCCCGGAGGTGCCCTGGCACGTCACCGCCTTTCACCCCACCTTCAAAATGATGGACCGCCCCGCCACCCCGGTGGCCACCCTGCGCCGGGCCCGGGAGATCGGGCTCCAGGCCGGGCTACGCTATGTCTATACCGGCAACATCCCCCCCGGGGAGGGTGGGGAAAACACCTATTGCTACGGCTGCCGGGAACTCCTCATCGAACGCCAGGGCTACACTATCCGGCGCTACCTGCTGAAAGACGGCAAATGTCCCAAGTGCCAGACCCCCGTGGACGGGGTGTGGAAGTAGCTCGTTTCTTTTCTGGTTAGGAGGCGACCCGCCCCATCAGCAGGTATCTTTGATCTCCAAACCCTTCCCTCGAATAACTTAATGAAAGTTATTCAACTTTTCTTCAATCTCCTTAAGCCTGCGATCCCGGTCCGCCACCTGCACCAGGTTGTCCTTCAGGATTTCCCTGGAAACCAGCAAACCCGCCAGGCGCTCGCCTTTGATGCTGAAATGGGAATTGGAGCGCCAATAAAGGTCTTTTTTCGAATCGAGGCGCTTTCGGGGAGTCTCGTCGGCATATTTCCGGAAAGAGGGTAGGAGGTCCAGGTAGCGGATCTGCTCTTTCTGGAGAAAGCCGCCCAGGATGCGGTTGGGGCGCTCCAGGTCGATCTGGCGGCCTCCGGTGAGAAAGGGATAGACCTGGGTGTTGGTGGGAATCAGCACCACCAGCAGCTCGGCCCCCTGGGCCGCGGCCAGTTCCTTAAAGGCCGTTAGGTTCTTTTCGTGTTTGACCCATTTCTGCGCCACCCAGGGCTCCTGGGAAAAGGCCAAAAAATCCAAGGGATTGGTGTACGAGAATTTGGGGGGCGCCAGCCGCACCACAGCATCGTTGATCAGGTTAACCAGAATGAAGTGCTGATCCAGAAAGAGGTCAACCAACCGCCGGAAACCCAAGGGGTAGTTCCCGGTCAGTTTATCCCAGAGGCTGTAAGGCCCTTCCAAGGACTTGACGTTGATCAGGTGCCCGGTCCGGTCCTTATATGGGGTGGCTACCACCAAATAGCCGTCTACCACGGTCATGTCGGGAAAGGCGCGGTCGCGGTCCAAGGCGGCCCAGAAGTAGCCCACGATGATCAGGCGGGGGCTGCGATGGATGCGGGCGATGATCTCCTGGGCCTTCAATAGCTCCTGTTTGGTGCCGTAGCCGCTGACTCCCGCCTTGATGACCCGGTAGTCCAGGAGTCTTTGCACGCGGGTGCCCCATTTGTCCTTAAAGGGGGCGTACATATGGGTGAAGCTGTCCCCCACCAGGAGGATGAAGTCCGGCTCCCCCCGGTAGGGCTCATCGAAACAGCCCAGCTCGTTGGACCAGATGTCGTAATCGACGCTCATGTCCACCGAGGTGAGCATCTTGGCCATGTTGGGGCGGATGTCGTAGCCCCTGGCGGGGTCGAACTGGTAATAGTAGCGCAGGTTCCGTTCCCGGAGCAGCAAGCGGCGGTATGGGGTGAAGTGCAGGACGGCCTCCAGCAGGAGCGCCACCGCCAGCAGGCTGGCCAGGATCAGGGTCAGGTTCGCCAGGAACCCTTTAAGCTTTCCAGTGGTCATAATGGCAACGCTAGGTTCGGTTTAGGGTGTGAGCAGCCATGCCCGGTCTCGTGGGGAAGGGGGCGGGCAGCCAACCCGCCCGGCCGGGCCCGGAAGGGCAAGAGCCAGCGCGGCCCCCGGGGGTCGCGGCGACCTCAGGTAACATTTTGCCATTGAAGGCCTGCCGCCCCCCGCTCCCTACCACTCAATCCCGCGGCGGGCCGGGACCCCGGCGGCAAAGTAGTGTTTCAGGGGCCGCATTTCCGTCACCAGGTCCGCCAGTTCGATGATTTCCGGCGGAGCCTGGCGGCCGGTGAGGACCACCTCCACCCAGGGGGGGCGCCGGCGCAGCGCCTCCAGCCCCTCCTCCAGGGAAATGAGGTTGAAGGCCAGGGCCAGGTTGATTTCGTCCAGGATCACCAGGTCGTGCTCCCCAGCCTTAAGGACCTGCCGGGCCAGGTCCCAGGCTTCCCGGACCAGGGCCAGATCTTCAGGGGCCGGAGCCCGCAGGTTAACCAGGGCCCCGCGCCCGAAATGGCGCAGGGTGAAATCCGGGGCCAGGCGTTGGGCGGCGATCAAGGCCTCGCCGGTGTCCCGGCCCTTCAGGAACTGCACCATGAAGACCCGGAATCCCTGGCCGATGACCCTGAGACCCAGGCCCAGGGCGCAGGTGGTCTTGCCCTTGCCGTCTCCGGTGTACACCTGGAGCAGCCCCTGGACCAGTCGTTCTCTGGGCATACTCTCTCCGTTAATCGATTCCTCTGATAGACTGTAATCTGTTTATATTCTCAAATTTGCTGCCAGGGGTCAACGTGAAGGACCCCAGACTCACGGAAAGGACGACTGCCACTTGGCAGACGGTGTCAATTCAGGTAACATTTTGCACGATTACTAGGGGCTATTTAAAAACTCGATTTTACTGTCTTCTGGCAGCGACTCTCGGAATGTCTTTAATATCTTAGCTGGTGAAAATGAACTCTGGCGGACCCTTACCGGCAAATTTCAAGGTGGCTCTGGTTTTGGGGGGCGCCCGCAGCGGCAAGAGCCGCTACGCCCTTTCCCTGGCTGAGTCTTTTCCGGCCCCCCGCCTCTTCCTGGCCACCGGCGAGGCTCGGGATGAGGAGATGGCGGCCCGCATCGCCGCCCACCAGGAGGAACGGGGTCCCGGCTGGGAAACCAGGGAGGCGCCCCTTAAACTGCCGGAGGCCGTTGGCCAGGGCCAGGGGCGTTACGGCGCCATCCTGGTGGATTGCCTCACCATGTGGCTTGCCAACCTGATGCTCCGGGAAACAGCCCCGGATGACGACTTGCAGACGGAGAGTCGGCGTCTGCTGGCGCTGCTGGAGAGGCTCACCACCCCCACCATCTTCGTCAGCAATGAAGTGGGTCTGGGGATTGTCCCGGAAGGCCCCCTGGCCAGGAGGTACCGGGACAGCCTCGGCTGGTTGCACCAGCAGGTGGCCCGGGCCGCTGACCTGGTGGTCCTGGTGGTGGCGGGATTGCCGTTGACCCTCAAGGGGAGCTAGAGAAAGATGACCACGACCAGGAGCAAAGACGCCAAGTCGAAATCGGTGCGAAAGGTAAAAGGTGAATCTCCCATGGTGAAGGATTTATCCCAGATAATCGCCCAGATAGAACCGGTGGACCCCGCCTGGCTGGTCCGGGCCCAGGAGCGCCTGGACTCCCTCACCAAGCCCCCGGGCAGCCTGGGCCGCCTGGAGGAGTTGGCAGCCCGCTATGTGGCCATCCGCCAGGACCCCTGGCCAGAGCTGCAGAGGAAATGGGTGGTGGTTTTTGCCGCGGACCATGGAGTGGTGGCCGAAGGGGTGAGCGCCTTTCCCCAGGACGTCACCTTTCAGATGGTCTACAATTTCCTTCGGGGAGGCGCGGGCATCAATGTCCTGGCCCGCTATGCCCAGGCCCGGGTGGAAGTGGTGGACATCGGGGTCAACCACGATTTCGCCGAGGCCCCGGAGCTCATCTCCCGCAAGGTGGCCTATGGCTCCCGGAATATGGCCCGGGAGCCGGCCATGACCCGGGATGAGGCCCTGCGGGCCCTGCTGGTGGGGGTGGAACGGTCTGAAGCGGCTACCGCCGCCGAGGTGGACCTGATCGCCGCCGGCGATATGGGTATCGGCAACACTACGCCGGCTTCGGCCCTGGCCTCGGTCTTCACCGGCCGTCTGGCGAGCACGGTCACCGGACGGGGCACCGGCATCGAAGATCAGGTTTGGCAACACAAGGTGGCGGTCATCAACCGGGCCCTCGCCCTGCACCATCCGGACCCGAGCGACCCGCTGGGGGCCCTGGCCGCGGTGGGGGGCCTGGAGATTGCCGGGATCGCCGGGCTTATCCTGGGATCTGCCGCGGCCCGGCGGCCGGTGCTGCTGGACGGCTTCATCGCCAGCGCCGGGGCCCTGGTGGCCGCGGCCCTGGCCCCGGCGGCCACCGATTATCTCATCGCCGCCCATCGCTCGGTGGAACCGGGACATCAGTCGGTATTGGAGCACCTGAAGCTAAACCCCTTGTTGAATCTCAATTTGCGGCTGGGAGAGGGTACCGGCGCCGCCCTGGGGATGCTGCTGGTGGAGGCCAGTCTCAAGATCTACCGGGAGATGGCCACCTTCGCCGAGGCTGGGGTGTCCGAAAAGGAGCAGTAGCCTTCTCCGGCGATGGGTGACGGTGGCACAGGCGCCAGCCGGTGACGGGGCCGCCCGGCGAATCGTTTTGGCAGCCGGAGGGAGGTGGCTACCGCCCCTCAAGTCAAGTGGAAAATCCGATGAACCGCACCCAAAAAAACGCAGGCTAAAGCCTGCGGCTACCAGCCTGCCGGCCAACGTGGACAAGCCGATGAAATGCACCTTTCCTCTGGCTCTCACCTTCCTTACCAAGGCGCCCTGGCCCCGAAGGCCGCCGGCCGCGTCGGGGGACCTGGCCAGCTTCCTGTTCTGGTTCCCCTGGGTGGGGGCCCTGCTGGGTCTGATTTTCCTGGGGGCCTGGCTGGGGTTAACCCGGGTGCTGCCGTTGCCGGTGGCCGCGGGTCTGCTCCTGGGCCTCAGTGTCTGGATCACCGGCGGCCTCCATCTGGACGGCCTGGCGGATACCATGGACGGCCTGGGCGGCGGCCGCACCCCGGAACAGCGGCTGCGTCTCATGAAGGACTCCCGGGTGGGCGCCTTCGGGGTAATGAGCCTGGTCCTGGTGCTGCTGCTGAAATTCGCTTGTTTTCTGGCCGCGGGACAGCAGGGCTGGCGCGCCGAGTTCATCCTTTTCCCCCTGTTGAGCCGCTGGGGCATGGTGTTCCTCGCCTATCTCTCCCCTTACGCCCGTCCGGAAGGGGGACTGGGTGAGGCCATGACCACCGTGAGCCGCCGCACCGCGGCCGGGGCCGGTCTCAGCGCCTTGGGGTTGGCGGTGCTCTTGCTGAGAGTCGAGGGCCTGCTCCTCTGGGCCGGGGCCGGGGTCCTCATCTGGCTGCTGAGCCGCTATTTTAAGAAGACCCTGGGCGGGGTCACCGGGGACGTCCTGGGCGCGGCCAACGAGGTGGTGGAGGTTGCCGTATTGGTTGGAGCCCTGCTCTTTAGTTAAGTTCAAGGTTCAAGGTTCAAAGTTGAACCTCTGCGAAAGGCCTCATTCTTGTCATTCTGAGGGATCGAACCGACCGAAGAATCTCATAAATGACAAAGTTGGTTTTCGCAGAAGTCTCAAGTTGAACATAGGCGTATAGAACCTTGAACTTTGAACTTTGAACTAATAAATGGGGCACGGAGCCTGCCGGCTTCCCATTTCCCATTCTTCTGATAAACTTTAACCAGATTTCACCCAAAACCTTAATGGAGACGGCTCATGCTACCCGATGTCCTGGAAATCCGGGCCAAAATAACTGAATTTAAGGACCGGCTGCAACTGCTCCGAGGTCATCTTTGATCTGGCTGGAAAACAGGTGCGATTGCGCCATTTGCAAGAATTGCTGGCCGCCCCGGAACTCTGGGACGACCAGGCCCGGGCCGCGGAGATCCTCAAGGAGCGCGGCGGTTTGCTTCAGGACCTGGCAGAATGGCAAGGGAAGGAACACCAGGTAGAGGACCTGGAGGTGCTCCTGGACCTGGCGGTGGAGGAGGAAGATCCCAAGGCCCTCAAGGAAGCGGCCGGCGAGCTTGCCTCCCTGGCGGAAACCTTCCGGGATTGGGAACTCAAGCTGCTGCTGGGGGGCGAGGAAGACCAGCTCAACGCCATCGTTACCATTCACGCCGGCGCCGGCGGCACCGAAGCCCAGGATTGGACCGAAATTCTCCTGCGCATGTATTTGCGCTACGCTGAACGCCACGGCTTCAAGAGCGAAACCATCGACCTGCAGCCGGGGGATGAAGCCGGGGTCAAGAGCGTCACCTTCAGTGTCACCGGCCCTTATGCCCATGGCTATCTGAAGAGCGAATCGGGCATCCACCGGCTGGTGCGCATCTCCCCCTTCGACGCCAGCGGCCGCCGCCACACCTCCTTCGCCGCGGTCCAGGTACTGCCGGAGGTGGACGACCGCATCCAGATCGACATCCAGGATAAAGACCTGCGCATCGACACCTTCCGGGCCAGCGGCCCCGGCGGCCAGCACGTCAACAAGACTTCATCGGCGGTGCGCCTCACCCACCTTCCCAGCGGCATCGTGGTCTCCTCCCAGACGGAGCGCTCCCAGCACCGCAATCGGGACTTGGCCATGAAGGTCCTCAGGGCCCGGCTCTATAACCTGGAAAAACGGAAGCGGCAAGAGAAGAAGCACGAGTTGCAGGAGTCCCAAAAAGAGATCGCCTGGGGCAGCCAGATTCGCTCTTACGTCATGCAGCCATATCGGCTGATTAAAGACCACCGGACCAAGTACGAGGCCGGCAACGTCGATGCGGTCCTGGACGGCGACCTGGACGGCTTCATCGAGGCCTATATCCTGGAAGGGGATGAAAAGAAGGAATCCCAAACCCCGGCCCGGGCTAACGGCCACTGAACCTCGCCCCCCTCCCGTGCCTTGCTTTTACCCGGCCCGGCTCCCCACGGTGCCCCCCACCAGGGTCACCGGCAGGGGATAGATGGAAGCGTTGGCGCCAGGATCGACCTGGCCTAAAGGTCCCTACCGATGGCGAAGGCCTGGCCCAGGTACTTGCCGATGCCGTGGTAGGTGCGGATCTCCGGGCCGAAGATCATGGGCCGCACCTTCTCGATGTCCGGGAAACCCTTGTCCCCCAGGACCGCCTCATCGGCCTTGACGTCCAGGATCTCACCGATGAACTGAGTGTGCAGGCCAATCTCGAGGGTATGGATCACCTTGCACTCCAGCACCAGGGGGAATTCCCCCACATAGGGGGCGTCCACCAGGGTGCTGCTCACCGGGGTGAGATGGGCCCGGTCGAATTTGTCCACCTCCCGGCCGCTGGCGGTCCCGAAATAATCCGCCTCCTTGATGTAAGCCTCGGAAGGCACGCTGATGGTGAAGGCGCCCCGGGCTATGATATTGCCGTAGGAATAGGTGGCCTTGCGCAGGGAGACTGCGATGCAGGGCGGCTTGGAACAGCAAATGGAACCCCAGGCCGCGGTCATGGCGTTGGCCTTGCCGTTGGCGTCGTAGGTCCCCACCACCCAGACCGGGGTGGGAAAGGCCATGGTCCTGGGGCCGAGTGATTTTTTCATCGTACACCTCCTGGATTAAATTTAAGACTTATATGATAAAAAACAAGAGAAAAAGGGGATACGGGTAGACGATGGGGGCTGCTAAGGGCATTACATTTTCTTCTTGCATTCTATTGAACAAATGTTCATAATAATAGGTGAAGATCAGGGCCAGGGCTTGAGGCGCGCCAGCCTATGGTCTTGGGAAAGGAAGTGAGTCCGCGCCCTTGAGGAGGAAATAAAATGCCAGGAACCCGGACGTTTCAATGTAATGATTGCCAGCACAGATGGAATGTTTCTCACGGCACGGGCAGGCCAGGGGAATGTCCTTCCTGCCATGGCAGCAATTTCTGTCGAATCGAGTCAGAAAGCGGCGTGGCCGGGGGGCCAGGCGCAGGCGGCCCTGGCTGCCGGTGCCGATGCGGGCAGAAACAGAGTTAACCTGCTGAAATAAAACATGTTTCTTATAGGAGAAGGTTATGAAGATTGCAGTTGCTTCGGATGATGGCTCTGGACTCTCCCAGCATTTCGGGCGGAGCCGCTATTTTCTGGTTTTTGATGTCGCGGATGGGCAAATCACCGGCCCGGAGGCGCGTCCCAACGGCTGCACCGCCTCCGCCCGGGGTGAATGCGACCATGATGAGCCCCATGATCATCATGATCACCACGCTCACAGTCACGATGCCCTGGTCACAGTCCTCAAGGACTGCCAGGTAGTATTAGCCGGCGGTATGGGACGGCGGGCCGCTATGGATTTAGAGGCCCACGGGATCAAGCCTCTGGCGGTATCTTTTTCCGGGCCGGCACTGGAGGCCGTCAGGGCTTACCTCTCCGGATCCATCCAACCTCTGGGCGCCTGGTGCTCCAGTCATCAATAAATCGCCCGTTTAGAAAAACCCACATTCATCACAAAATAAACGAAAAGAGCCTGGCAAATCTTCCGGTTTGCCAGGCTCCCTTGGTTTTGGTTTAAAGGAATATTATTCTTCTTCCTCTTCCAGCTCGACGCCGTCCCGCTCAAAATGGGCGTCCCGGGCGGCGTGCGCCGCCTCGATCTCCGCTTCGCCCCAGGGCTCGTACTCCAGGCAATTAGCCACCAGTTCCCAGAGGTATAGGGTCTCCTGGTAGTTGCCCATGTCCATCTTACCCTTCTTGAACTCGCCGCCCAGTCCCTTCATGATCTGATCCCGGCAGTTGTGGCAGGGGGCGATCACCAGCTCGGCGCCGGTGTCCTTGATTTGATCCGCCTTCTCCTTGCCGTAAGCCAGGCGCTCCGCGTCATAGGGCATGGCCCAGGCGCCCCCGCCCGCGCCGCAGCAGAGGTTGTTCAGGGGGTCATCGCACATTTCCCGGTAGAGGCTGGGATCGATGCACTGCTGGGAGATCCAGCGGGTTTTCTCGCCGTTATTGGGGCTATCCTGATAGAGCATAAAGGATTTGCGCACGTAGTTGCAGGGATCGTGCACCGTATAAGTTTCATGATACTTGTGGGTATTGAGCTTGATCCGGCCGGATTTGATGTATTCCTCCAGCAGATCCATGACGCTGACCACCTTGAACTCGTTGAAAACTTCCGGAAACCAATTATTGAACCCGACCCGGGTTGCATAGTAGGCATGCCCTCATTCGGGGTACAAGATGGTTTTGGCCTTAACTCGTCGAGCGTTTTCTATTATTCGGCCCACCTGTTCCTTCCAGGCCGGGTCGTCCCCGGAGAACAGCCCCCAGTTGACCCCTTCCCAGTTGGTGGACGAGACGGTCCAGTCTTCCTTGGCGGCGTAAAAGATGCGCCACCAGAATTTCATATCGTCCGGCTCGCCGAAGGGCTCCTTGGAGTTGATGGTGACGATGATGTTGGCCCCTTCCTTATCCACCGGCACGTAAAATCCGGGGCAGGGCTGCTCCTCGTCGTTTTCCATCTCCACCCCCAGCTCCGCCAGGAGGGAGAGGAAATCGTCCCGGGGAATCCCCAGGTTGTTGCCCCGCTGGAGATTCATCATGGTGCCTTTGTGGATCGGCCCGGGCACCTTGTCCCGGTCTCGGGCGGTGCGGCAGGCGCGGAAGGTCCGCATCAACTGGATGCCCATGGGGCACTGGTTCTGGCAGCGGCCGCACAGGGTGCAAACCCAGGGCCACTTCGAATCGATGACTTCCTGCTCCATCCCGAAGACGATAGCCCGGATGGCCTTGCGGGCGTCCCAGGTGCCTCCGGCGCCCTCAATGGGAACCAGGCCGGTGGCCGGGCAACCCCCGGAGCAGGTGCCGCAGGTAAAGCAGCGATCCGCCAGTTCCGGGGCGATGCCCCCGATTTTGCGGTGCTTTCGGTCGATCCTCAGTTCTTTTTGGGCCTCTTCTGCCATGTTTCCTCCAGAGAACTCGATAAATCTGAAATTTGCCTGGGTTGCATTTAGCAAGGGCGGCTGGTAGCCGACCCCCCAGACCTAAGTCACGAAAGTTTATGAATAATCCCGTTACTCAGGGATCTACCTTAAATATTTATATATAAAATTATTACTAAAAAATAAAGTCTTTTTCCTGCCCACCTCGATTATAAGGCCGGGCCGGGTGGCGTTGCAACGAGAAAATGCTAAATTTCACAAAGTTCCCCGGCCAGTCCCCTGAGCTCGGCTCCCGGGACATCGGCAAGCTTAACCATTGCCCCTGCCCTTTAGGAAATTTTGTGATATTTACTAATAGATGAGGAGGATCAGCCGAAGCCGGCGCCAGCAGGGGAGGGCGTAACCCCAAAAACGAGGACAAAGACTAAATATGATAGCCGAAATGAGCGAGCGTTTGGAATCACTGGCCGAATTGGGCGAGGCCCTGGCCCGGCGCCGGGATGACCTGGTGGCGGCCCAGGGCGAGGACAATGGGGCACCCTGCACCATCGCCGGGTTGGAGGTGGACCTGGCGGCGGCCCATCTCAAGACTATGGCCGAAGAGACGCCTAATGTGGAAGGCAAATCCCCCTACGGCACGGTGGCCGCCATCTTCCCCTACGATGCCCCGCCCATCATGCTGGGCCGGGTGGGGGGCGCGGCGCTGCTGGGCGGCAACCGCTTCCGCTTCAGTTGCTCTTCCCTAACCCCCCGCGTCGCCCGGCTGTTGCAAGAAGTGGTGGCGCCTTTCCCGGGGATCGAAGCCGTCACCGGCCTGGACAACCGGGAATTCGGCAGGCGCTGCGTGCAAGACCCGGAAGTGCGGGTGCTCTTCATTTCCGGCGGCAGCGCCGTGGGAGATGTTTACGCCAAAGAGGCGCACCATTTCGATAAGCTTTTCTTTGCAGGCCCCAGCGGCCTGCCGCCGGTGATCTTCTTTAAAGACGCCGACGTCGAAAAAGCCGTGCAATTCACCGTGCGCCGGGCCTTCCTCAATGGCGGCCAGTACTGCACCACCCTGAAGCGGGCCTACATCCATCAAGACCTCTTCGATTTGGTAAAACAGCGGCTCATCGCAAAAATGGCCGACGTTCGGGTGGGCGACCCCCGGGACCCTGAGACCTGGATCGGTCCCATCAAAGTGGCCCGCACCCGCCAGCTCCTGGACCGGGCCCTGGCCGCCCTGCAAGAGCCCCGTTTTCTGGCGCCATTTCAGCGTCAGGGGGAGTGGCAGGGTCCCTTCCTGATGGAGACCGCCGCGGCGCCGGACCTGGAGTTGTTCGGCCCTTTCCTGGACCTGGTGCCGGCGGAGAGCGGCCGCGCCGCAGTGGCCACTGTGCTTCAGAGCCGCTACCCCTTCCTGGTGACCTGGTTCGGCACCCCGCCCCCGGGGGCCAAAGAGGCCCTCACTAAAAAATTTGGCATGGTTTACGACAACCCGGACTTCCTCTTCACCCCCTTGCGCCTGCCCTTCGGCGGCAAGGGCGAAAGCGGCTGGATCCTGGAAAACCGGGATGGCCGGGTGAGCAAACGGGACGGGGCCTTTATTTACAGCGGCGCATTGGTGCGGGGGTGAGGTTGCGAGACCGGGATAGATGAAAAAGAGCTGTGGTACCCTCCCCGGGCCCAGTATCTACCAGGAGGCGGTGGCGCTCCAGGAAAAGCTGAGAGAAAGGGTCCGGCTCCTGCCTTTGCCGCGGCTGCCTCGCCTGGTGGCCGGCGCCGACGCCATTGGCGACCGGGAGGACCGGCGCCTCTTCGGGGCTGTGGCGGTTTACCGGTTTCCGGAGATGGAGTTGCTGGAAGAGGCGGAGGCCGAGGCTGAGTGCCCCTTTCCCTACCGCACCGGGCTCCTCAGTTTTCGGGAGGTTCCCATCCTGGCAGCGGCGTTTCGGAGGTTAAAGAATCGGCCGGAGGTGCTGTTGGTGGATGGCCAGGGGATTGCCCATCCCCGGGGGCTGGGCCTGGCTTCGCATCTGGGCCTGGTGTTGGAGGTAGCCACCATCGGGGTGGCCAAGAGCCGCCTGGTGGGCCAGGGGCCGGAGCCAGCCGCGGAGGCCGGGGGCCGCCAGTCCTTTAATTTATCAGGGCAAGATGGTGGGCTTGATCCTCAGGACCCGAAAAGACACAAAACCCCTCTACCTCTCTCCCGGGTATCGCATCACCCTGGAAGAAAGCCGCGAGATTACGCTGGGCTGCGTTGCCAGGTACCGGATTCCCCTGCCTTTGCGCCGGGCGGATCAGCTAACCCGCCACCTGCGGGCCGCGGCCCTTGGGGCCGGCCGCTAAACCGGGGCTCCCGGCGGCGTCCGGCGCTTCCAGGCTGAAGAGCCGCTCCCGATAGCCCGGGCAGACATGGCCATGGGAATTGCGGCATTCATGCAAGGCCGCATCCCATTCCCACCACAGGCAATTTTCGCAAGCCCCCTGCCTCTCCTGGTTGAGGCAAATTTTCCCCCACTCCCCGAAGTCGAACATATCCCCCCCACCCCCATCCCCAAGGGTTGCCGCCGGCGTCCCGGAAAGGAATGATCATCCTTCCGAAACGCGCTGAATTACCATTAAACCCAATTTTTACATTAGTCAAATCTTTTTTGAGGGGGCCGCGGGAGCCGCCGCGACCGGTCCGTGGAGGCAGGAAGTGAGGGATGATGGGGCCGGATCTCAGGCTGCCGGCGGCATCAGAAAAAATCGCTCTTTTTAAAGACCAGGGGTTGGGCCTGGGGGTGGAGGATCTGGGCCGCCACCACCTCCCCCAGGAACAGGGTATGGTCACCGGCGGGGAAGGTGTCCTTAAGCTTGAGGTCCAGGAAGGCGTAAGCCTGGGGCAGGATGGGGGCCCCGGTGGCCGCGGTGGTCCAATCCAGGCCGGCAAATTTGTCCACCTGGCGGCCGCTCTTGAAGCCGAAGCGCTTACCCAGGTCCTCCTGGCCGCTGGCCAGGACATTGATGGCGAAGATGCCGCTTTCCTTGATGAGGCCATGGGAGAAGCGGGGCGGGGCAATGGAGACCATCACCAGCAAGGGCTTGAGAGCCACCTGGGAGACCCAGGCGGCGGTCATGCCGTTGACCTGGTCCTGAAGGCGGGTGGTGATCACATAGACCCCTTGCACCAGGGCGGTAAAAGCGACTTCTTGCATATCTGCGGCCTCCAATCGTCAACAGGGGGCAGGCCTGCCTCAGGCCGCCACCAGGGAAGGTTACGAATTCCCGGAGCGGGTCCCGGGATGGCCCGGAGGCGCCTCGGTCCACTCGGCACAGTGCCAGAACTTGCCTACCCCCTGGCCGAGGCGTTCACATAACCCCTTATACTTATAGACCCAATGGCGGCAGGTATGGCAGACCTTCAGGGGACGCGGTTGATCTTGTTTGGCCATGGATTGGGCAGTTCCTTTTCTAAGATAGCAGTGGTTGGTAGCTGACCAAAGACCGCATATTCATGTTAAATTGCTTCGTTCTCCGGGTCAAGGTGGAAATGGTCATATCCGGCCCCGGAAATATCCACCGCGCCCGCGGCGTCAATTAGCAAGACCCGGTCGCCTGCCACGATCTCTCCCAAAAGCAGAGGAGGCGGCAGCCCGACCCCGGCGAAGGCCTGGTGCAGCCGTACCGCCTTGCGGGGAGGCGAGGTGAAGAGGAGTTGGTAGTCTTCGCCTCCCATCAGGGCCAGCCTCAGGGGGTCGGCCCGCAGGTAGGGAGCGGCGGCCAGCACCCGGGGTGAGATCGGCACCGCAGCCGCGGGAATCACAGCCCCCACCCCGCTGGCCAGGCAGAGGTGATACAGGTCGGAGGCCACCCCATCGGAGGTATCGATGGCTGCCGCGGCCAGGCCCTGGCCGGCCAGGAGGCGCCCGGCCAGCAACTGCGGTTTGGGGGCCAGGTGGGCCGCCACCAGGGCCGCCTGCAGGTCGGCATCCAGCTCCGGACGCCGCTTCAGGACCAGAAGCCCCGCCGCCGCTTCTCCCAGTTCCCCCGTAAGATAAATCAAGTCCCCAACCCGGGCGCCGGCGCGGCGCAACATGCGCCGGGGGGGCGCGACGCCGGTAAGGGTGATGGTCACCGCCACCTGCCCGGGGGAGGCTACCGTGTCGCCGCCGATGATGGCCACCCCGTACTCCCGGGCGGCCTGGGCCAGACCCTGGGCCAGCTCCAGGGCCAGGGCCAGGTCCCGCTCCGGGGGCCAGCCCAGGGAAAGCAGGGCATAAAGGGGCTCCCCGCCCATGGCGGCGATGTCGCTCAGGTTCACCGCCATGGCCTTCCAGCCCAATTGCGCCAGGGTGGTGTAGGCCAGGGAGAAATGCACTCCCTCCACCAGGGTATCAACGGTCCAAAGGAGATTGCCTTTGACTTCCTTGAGGCTCACTGCGGCGCAGTCGTCGCCGATGCCCAGGACCACCCCCGGCGCCGGCGGCCCGAAAACTTCGGCCAGGGCGCCGATGAGGCCGGTCTCCCCGGCAAGGCGGCCGCTCTTTCGTTGTCCGGCTGCGGTTTCCAGGTTATCGCTTCGGCTCACGGCGAGGCTGCTTCCTTGACGCTGGCGGCGGTCATTCTTACCTTCACCATATCCTAAGCGAACTTGGGTGGCAAGCGGAACGAACCCTGGGCGCCCTTTAAGCCAACGAAAGCTTTTTCCGGAGAGGAGGCAGGCAATGAAACCGCTGAAAGCCAAACGGGCCTGGGCAGTTGCTTACGATCCCCAGTATTTTCTGCAGATGGCGGAAGAATATGACGAGGACCGCCTGGAACAGTTGAACGAATATCCGGGCAAAGGCGATTATGCCCTGGTGAGCGAAGATACCCAGGGTTTTGCCGGAGACCTGGTGATCGATTTCAACCTTGAACTCACTGAGCCTTACCGGCCCTGATCATGCTTTGAGGGCGCCCTATTCCCGGCTCCTCAACTTCATCAGCAAATTGAGGATCTCCAGGTAGAGCCAGATGAGGGTGACCATCAGGGCGAAGGCGCCATACCATTCCATGTATTTGGGCGCCCCTTGCAGGGTCCCCTGCTCGATGAAGTCGAAGTCCAGGACCAGGTTCAAGGCGGCAATGGTGACCACGATCAGGCTGAAGATGATGCCCACCGGTCCGGCCCCGTAGATCAGGGGCATGCGTACCCCGAACAGGCCCAGGAGAAAACTGATCAGGTAAAATAACACGATGCCGCCGGTGGCCGCCACAATGCCTTTCTTAAAACCCTCGCTGGCCCGGATCAATCCCGACTTGTAAGCCAACAGCAGCGCCAGGCAGGTCCCGAAGGTGAGGCCCACCGCCTGGATGACGATCCCGGGGTATTTGGCGTCGGCGATGGCGGAGATGCCGCCAATGAAAAGGCCCTCCAGCAGGGCATAGAGGGGCGCGGTTACCCCGGCCCAGGCCGGTTTAAAAACCGTCACCAGGGCCACGATGAAGCCGGCGATGGCTCCTATCGTCACCAGGGGCAGCACCGCCTGCGGGTTCCCGGCCCGGGAAAAGCTGGTCCAGATCCAGGCGGCGCTGACGCAGACGCACAGCAGCAACAGGATGGCCTTGTTGGTGGTTCCCTGGATGGACATCCTTTCCTCGGTTCCGGCAACACTGCCAGACCGGGAAAAGGTGAGGGCACTGAGCGCGGGGTTGCCCGTCCTCATGGCGAGATCCTCCCAAGCGGCTATTGGAGATTTTTACCGGAGTGTACCAGCAATCGGGGCGAGGCCCAAGGAAAATGGCCCAAGGAGCCTCGGTCCGTTTCAGGCCAAGGGTCTGGGTTCGGAAATATGGTCGGGGGTGTCGTAGTCGGCGATGTCCGCCCGGTTGACGAAATAGGTCTGGCAGATGGAATCCAATTCTTTGGCGCCGAGGCGGGGTGTCTCCCCCAGGAAGCGGGCTCGATCCACCAGGTTTTCCACCAAATCCCGGGGATGACAGGCGGACAGGGGACGGGCGGCGACAAGGTAGTAACGGTTCATTATCCCCCGGACGATTTTTTCGTCGAATTCAATATCCCGCTCCTGACAAACCCGGCGAAAGATGGAAAGATACTGTTTCGGGGTGACGTAGCCGATGAAGATCTTGTGCCGGATGCGCCGTAAAAAGGCTTCGTCCGCCAGGCTCAGGGGGTTCAGATTGGTTGAAAAGATGATGAGCTGGTCGAAGGGCACCGCGAACTGTTGCCCGGTGTGGAGGCAGCAGAAGTCCTGGCGGGTTTGCAGGGGATACATCCAGCGATTGAGGAGTTGCCGGGGGGACATCTTCTGGCGGCCGAAATCGTCAATGATAAAGACGCCGTTATTGGCCCGCAACTGGTGGGGCGCCTCATAGAATTTCAGAAGTGGGTTGAACCTGAGTTCCAGGGCATCTTCCGTCATCTCGCCGCCGACGATAACCACCGGCCGCTGGCACAGCACCCAGCGGGGATCATGCTTGGGCACCTGGCCATTGCCGGGCACGGGCCGATGGTTGACTTGATCATACAGGCGGATGATGTTGCCATTGACATACACGGCATAGGGGATGTAGACCGCGTCCTCGAAGGCGTTCCCGATGGCGTTGGAGATCACCGTCTTGCCGTTTCCCGAAGGCCCGAAGAGGAATATGGAGCTGCCGCTGTTCACCGCGGGGCCAATCTTGAGCAGGAAGCCGGGGTCCAACTCCAGATCGGAAAAGACCTCCTTTAGACGGGGCATATTCACATTCACCTGGTGGATGGTCTGGCGTTCCACCCAGTCCCAGTAGTCATCCAGGGACACCGGGGCCGGGCCCGCATAGCGGTTGTCTTCCAGGGCCTGCTCGGCAGAGGCTCTGCCCTGATCGGTCAGGGCGTAATACATCTCCATGGACAAATGGCTGGGATTGCCCATCAGGTCCCGGGGCCTGGCAAACAGGAGATTTTGAGCCTTGAGGTAAGCGATCAGGGGCTCCAGCAGTTTGGGGACGATCTTGATATCCCGGCTCATCTCCTGGGTGGAGAAGGTGTCCCGGTAGTAGGCATGCTTGAGCAAAAGTTGGATCAGCATGGTTTGGCTAAAGCCGATGTCTTCCAGGGTCTCGGGGATGGGAGGGTCAGGATGAAGGAAAGGCTTCAGGACCTCCGGCTCCACTATTTTGAGGTCCAGGAGATGCTTGGATAAAAAGGCGCGGTTTCTCCTTTGCTGGTAGAGAGCTGGGGCCAGTTGTTCCGGAGTAAGCACTCCGGCCTTGAGAAGGCGTTCCGCCAGATTCATGGTATCTCCCAACCAGTTGGCCAGGTTCCGGTCCGCCCTGGACCCGGGAGCGACGTCCGTCCACGGGCCCTGGCGCCGGGGCTGCGGTACCCGCAGGTTAACTCCCTGCGGCTGAGTTGTCGATCAGGGTGAGCCGCTCGCAGCCATCGCAGGGCGATGGAGAGAGCCGCCCATTCTCAGCCAGGATAAGAAGAGTTTGCGCGGCTCAGGGTCAAGCCCTGGCCTCCCCTGCTGGCGCCTCTACCTGGGACTGGCTGGCGGAGGGGGGCAGCATGGACTCCTTGATGATTTTTAAGGCGAGGTGGGCCAAGGGATCGGCAGCCTTGCTCTTCTTCTCCCCCCAGGGAAAGATCTTCATGCTATTGACCGCGGCTTCGATGACCGGGTCGTAGGGCACATACCCCATGATTTCCGGATGCAGGTTTAAGAAGTCGGTACATACCGAGCGGAGGATCTCCGGGACTTTCAAGTCGGCATTGGACTTCACCATGTTGATCAGCAGGTGGATATGGTAGTCGGCGAGCAAGCGGCAGAGGCGGTCATATTGGCCGGGAGCCCTTTCCTTAACCTGGGCTAAAAGTTCGTTAACAGTGCCGATGTCTCCCAGATTCTCCCCTTTCTCGTCTTCCGGGAAAAGAATGTTAGTGATCTCTTCGTCTTTGGAGAATTCCCGGGAGATCTTGCGGTACAGGGCACTCTTGATAAACCCATAGGCGTTTTGGAGGGAGGTGGTCTGGGGACTGAAGAGGACGATCCTTCCCGGAGAATAATTAAAAAAATCGAGTAGATTGAAGGCGGTGCCGGCTCCCAGGTCCAGGAGGATATACTGGGCCGGCAGGGCCTCGATCTGGTTTAATAACCTGATTTTTTGGGAGTAGGTGGGATTAGCCGCGCCCAGGAGGTCGTTGGCCCCGCAAATCAGGCCGATGTCCTCCACCTGGGTTTGAATTATGGTATCTTCCAGCCGATCCACCTTTTTTAACAGGAAATGCTCCAAGGTGACGTGGGGATAGCGCACCCCCATAAGGGTGTGCAGGTTGGCGCCGCCCAGATCTCCGTCGATAAGGATCACCTTTTTTCCCAGGTGGGCCAGGCTGATACCCAGGCCAAGGGAGATCACGCTTTTACCGATGCCCCCCTTGCCGCCCCCTATGCTCCAGAGTTTGATTCTACTATCGGACAATGTCTCCCCCTTGAGGATGTCCTTCACTTAATTGGAATTTTTCATACCTTTCCAGAGAAGCAGTATCTGGCCCAAAACCCCCAGGGTGCCCGTCAGGCAGAACGTCAAGGCAAGTAGTGGATGGGGCATGGCCCCTACGGTATTTATGAATAAACCGCAAAGAAGCAAGGTCACCCCAACCAAACCTAAACGGATAGAAACGGCGGCTCGTTGGGAGTCAGGTTGCCGGGCCTGGTCCCAACGTTCCCACAATCCTTGGATATCAGGCTGGTGGCCGGGGATGTGCTCGTTGAGCAGTTCCTGGGCTGCTGCGGTAGGCCGGCCCAGGACCAGGTTAAGGCTCAACAAGCCTTTGTCCCGGCCTCGGGCGAAGTGGCGGACCCGAACCACCTTCCCCGGGAAGTTGCCAGGTTCCCCGCCCTCGTTGGCTGGTATGCACAGGCGGCCACCCTGACCCTTGAGACCTTTCCATTCCTTTAGGTCCCGCGGGTTGGTCACTTCCAGGCTGACCAAACCGGCCCTCAGATTCCGGATCACCGCGGGAAATTGCCGCGTCTCCTTCCCGGGGCGGCCGATTTCTAGAATCACGTCCGAGGAATGCCGGGATGATCCGCTGGTTTTAGAATGGCTATGCTGGTAATCGAGCGGCATAGGCTGCCTCAATTGGCGGCGGCGCTGTCCGGGGCCGCCGCTGCTGCTAAAGAGTTCCCCGGACCTCCATTAATGGGCCTTGGCGGAATGTTTCAGGAAACCCCTGGCCATGCGGCCAGCTTCCTCTAATTTCTCCTGAAACGACATTCCGGCAAAGTCGGGGTCGATGCTAACGTAGTTTTTGAGGCAAAAGAGCACCATCTGCACGTTATCCTGGTCTTCGGCCAGGTCCGGGTTCTTACTGAGGAAGTCCTTGACCATGGACTTCACCTCTTGGAGCTTCTTGGTTGTTTCGGGCGGCCGGGCCATTGACACCGCCCAGGGAAATTCCAGGAGACCGCGTTCCCGGGCTGGGGGGAAACCCTTGGCCTCAGGGCTGCCAGTGTCAGGAGAGGCGAAGCATCGCTCTATTTCCGCCATCACCCGATCCATTTCAGTGACCTTGGCTTCCAGCCCCGAGAGAATCGTTTCCTGGCGGCAGCTCTCGGCGATCACCTGCTCTCCCAGGGAGGCCAGTAACTGAAAATACTGCCCGTACACCGACTGTTCGAACTTGGGGCGGCTGGGTTCGGAATCCTGATCAGCGGGTAGCTGCAGGATCAGATCCTCTCCACCTCCGGCCAGGCCGTTGGATCTGGCCGGCGCCAAGGGCTGGGGCTCCGGCCCGGGCCGGCCCTCTCCGGGAGAGGCGAGCCCCGCGGCCCCGGTGCCCGCTTCCGGCCCGAATTCCGGTGCCAAGAGCTGATCTTCGACCAGCAGGTTTTTCAGGAATTGCCACCTTTCTTCATTAGTGCGGGCGTCCCCGTGGGGGGCGTGCCACAACAAGCCCAGCAACAGCCGCCTGTCTCTCAGGCCCGCCGACAAGGAAGCTATCAGAATATCCCGATAATACTTGCCCATGGCTACGGACGGCGCTCTCAAGGCCTTGAGCACTCCTTCCTGGAGGGCGATGGCCTGGTAGACTTCTTCCCAACTGAGCATTTCCTGTGATTCAGGGCCGGTCTTGCCCTGCTGTTCCCGGAGGAATTGCCAGACAGCCGCTTTCGGCGCCTGGGGCGGGCTCACCCAGGGGGGTTTAACCCAGCGCCACGGTTCCCCGGTTTCCGGCTCGATGGAAGTTGGCGCCAAAACCAGGCCCCCTTCCCCATAAATCGAGACCTCACCGGCCGAGAAGGAGGCGGGCGGCTGCTTCTCCGAAGGCAGGGCGTAATAATGTTGTTCCCGGCCATTCACCAGTTCCGCCACGCACTGGGCCCGCCAATCCCCCAGCAGGTCCAGAGAAAAAGTCCCTTTTCCCTTGTTGACCTCCAGGACCAGCAGGCGGGAAGCCCGGCCGGTTCGAACCGCCAGGTTAACCTGGACGCCATCCAGTCCTAAATCCGCCAGTTGTTTCCACCAGAGCTCCTTGGGCTGGCTCAGGTCCAACTTCAAATTGACCCCGTCCTGGACGCCGATGACCGCCAGGGCCCAACCCAGATCCCGGTAGCGGCTCATATGGTCCCACAACTGGCTGTGGTGATCCAGATTCTCTTTGCGATCCAGGATGTAGCCGATCTCGTCCTGCCCAAGCCTGATGGTGAACTCTTTGGTGACCATGCTATGACCCTCTAACCCATGGAGGTTATGGAGAACCGGACCCAAACCCGCAGATTCGGCAACTTCGACGGCAGGCCTCTCTACGGATAACCGTGTTATCGACATTCTTAATTACAACGCCAATCCGGACAATCGGGGTATCCCTGATTCTGAGGCTCGATTTCCCCCATTTTTACAGGTGCGATTTGAAGGAAAGCGGACCTAGGGCAGGGAACCAGGAGGGAGGCGCAGTGCGGCCCTCTGATCGAGGCGTAATTTAAGGGATTAGAGGAAACCACTTGAACCTACGCACTACTCGGAAGACCTGGCCGCCAGGAAAGAACCTTTTTAATCCGGATTCCCCAAAAATCTGTTGACAACCTCTTTGCTGACGATTAATAATCCATTAGTGTATTTATTATCATGGAGGGCGAGGTTATGTTTTTTGGCAAGAAGGCGGTGATGGCTTTAACCGGGGTATCAGCCCGGCAAGTGGAGCATTGGGCCGCGACCGGGATAGTCAGGCCCTCTATTGCGGCGGCGGGCAAGGGTACCAGGCGGGGATACTCTTTTAAAGACCTGGTGGCCCTGCGGGTGGCCAAGAGGCTCAAGGATGAAGGGATCAGCCTCCAGAAAATCAGGAATGCCCTGGCCTACCTGAGAAGGAACTTTCCCGAGAAAAGGGAACCCCTGGCCGAACTCCGTTTCTTAACCGATGGCGACACCATCTTTGTGGTGGACCGGGACCCCCAAAAGATTTTGGACACCCTCAGAGGCGGCCAGTTTGTCCTATCCCTGGCCCTGGGAGAAATCATTAAAGGACTCCGGGGCGAGTTAAAGAAGCTGGAAACCCCCAAGGAGGAAAAGGTTATGGTGGCAGGCCGGACCTTTACCGCAGTGTTGACTCCCGACCTGGAGGACGGCGGTTTTACGGTGCAATGCCGGGAGGAACCGGCGGCTATCTCCCACGGAGAAACCGAGCAGGAGGCCCTGGACAATATTGTGGACGCCCTGGAATTGTGCCTGGACCATGAGGAGGAATTGCAGGCCGTCAAAGAAAAAGCCCGAGCGGTATGAGCTACACCGCCAAGCAATTAATCAAGGCGGCTAAGAAGCTCGGCTATGAAGTCAAAGAAGGGGGCAAGCATACCCTGGTTTATGATCCTGCCACCGGGCGGCGCCTAACCACAATCCCCAGGGGTTTCATTCCCAAGGGGACTTTAAGGGCCATTCTCAAACAGATGGGGATTACCGAAAGCGAACTAAAGAGACTGATTTAGTTTTGGGAAAAGCAGAAGCCATGGAAGTGCAAGTCGTTACAGGGAGGAGAGCAATGCGGTCATGGTTGGCGGTCTTTGGGATGTCGTTGTTCCTGCTCCTGGCCCTGTTTGCCGCATTACCGCAATCGGCGTGGGCGCTGACCCCCAGTCAGGTCTATGAGAGCGTCAAAGATTCAGTGGTGGTGGTAAAGGTCTATGACCGGCAGGGCAAGCAGACGGGGTTGGCCAGCGGGGTCATGCTGCCGTCCGGCGACATCGTCACCAACTACCATGTAGTCAAGGCGGGGACGCGCTACACCGTGGGCCGGGGTAAACAAGCCAAACCGGCCACTTTAAAGGCGGGCGACCCGAAAATCGACCTTGGCTTGCTCACGGCCCCCGGTTTGGAGGCCGAACCGGCCCGCCTGGGCCAGGCGACCAGACTCAAGGTGGGCGAGTCGGTCTATGCCGTGGGCGCGCCCCGGGGGTTGGAACTATCATTGTCCGAAGGGATTGTGTCCCAACTGCGGGGCGGCCCTTATCCAATAATCCAGACCACGGTGGCTATTTCGCCGGGATCCAGCGGCGGCGGTTTGTTCAATGCGGAGGGGAACTGGTGGGCATTATCAAGTCTATCTGGAGGAAGGCTAAAAACCTGAACTTCGCCCTGCCGGTGGAGTGGATCGCCGAGGCCGCCGGGAGAAAAATTCGGGAACGGCCAATAAGGGAAGCACCTGCTGCTCCTGAACCAGGTGCGAAACCGCAGGCGGGCTGGTTAGACCAGGGAATGGCGCTGAACAAAGCCCAGGATTGGCAGGCTATGCTGGCTCATTGCCTTCGATGGACCCAGGCCGAACCGCAGAACGATTTCGCCTGGTTCAACCTCGGGGTTGCATACGGAAGTCTGGGCCGTAACCCCGAGGCCATTGAAGCCTACCGGGAGGCCCTGCGCCTCAAGCCTGATTTTGCCTATGCCTGGTGCAGCCTCGGGGTTGCATACCGAGAACTGGGCCGTTACCAGGATGCCATCGCAGCCTACCGGAAGACCCTGCGCCTTAAGCCTGATTATGCCGAAGTCTGGTACAGCCTCGGTGTTGCTTACGCAAAAATGGGCCGTCTCCAGGAGACCGTCGAAGCTTTTCGGGAAGTGCTGCGCCTCAAGCCTGATTATGCCGTTGCCTGGTACAACCTCGGGGTTACTTACGGAAAACTGGACCGCCTCCAGGAGGCCATTGAAGCCTATCGGGAGGCACTACACCTTAAGCCTGATTATGCCCATGCCTGGGACAACCTCGGGGTTACTTACGGAAAACTGGACCGCCTCCAGGAGGCCATCGCGGCTTTCCTGGAACTGCTGCGCCTTAAGCCTGATGACGCCGATGCCTGGAACAACCTCGGGGGTGCATACCGAGAACTGGGCAGTACCCAGGAGGCCATCGCAGCTTTCCGGGAGGTGCTGCGCCTCAAGCCTGATTTTGCCACGCCTTGGGTCTGCCTCGGGGATGCATACGAAAAATTGGGCCGTTGGGGTGAGGCCAGCGAAGCATACCGGGAGGCGCTGCGCCTAAAGCCTGATTATGCCTCGGCCTGGTACAACCTCGGGGCTGCACACGGAAACCTGGGCCGTCACAGGAGGCCATCGAAGCCTACCGGGAGGCCCTGCGCCTTGGGCTTGATTCTGCCGATGCCTGGAACAACCTCGGGGTTCAATACGGAAGCCTGGGTCGTCCCCAGGAGGCCATCGAAGCCTACCGGGAGGCGCTGCGCCTAAAGCCTGATTATGCCGAGGCCTGGTACAACCTCGGGGCTGCATACGGAAGCCTGGGTCGTCCCCAGGAGGCCATCGAAGCCTACCGGGAGGCGTTGCGCCTAAAGCCTGATTATGCCGATGCCTGGAACAACCTCGGGGTTGCATACCGAGAACTATGCAGTACCCAGGAGGCCATCGCAGCTTTCCGGGAGGCCCTGCGCCTTAAGCCTGATGACGCGGATCCCTGGTACAACCTCGGGCTTGCTTACGGAAGCCTGGGCCGTCTCCAGGAGGCCATCGAAGCCTGCCGGGAGGCGCTGCGCCTTAAGCCTGATTATGCCGATGCCTGGTACTGCCTCGGGGGTGCCTATGCCTACTCAGGCAACCGCAGCGCCGCCCTGGGAGCGATCAAAGAGTTGCGGCGGTATAACCCGGAGAAAGCAGACGAGCTTTTCAACCTTATGGACTCCGAATTAGTAAAGCCGACTGAAGTGGCGATTATCCCTCCCGGTGAGGGCACCTTCCTTGCTGTAACTGAGGCGCCTGGTGAGGCTGAACCAGGTGCGGAATCAAAAGGGGGCTGGTCAGACCAGGCGTTGGCGTTGGACAAAGCGCAGGACTGGCAGAGTCTGCTGGCCTGGTGCCGCCGCTGGACCCAAGCCGAACCGGGCAACGGGGGTGCCTGGTTCGGCCTCGGGGTTGCATACGGAAAACTGGACCGTTACCGCGAGGCCATCGCAGCTTACCGGGAGTTGCTGCGCCTTGAGCCTAATGCTGCCGTTGCCTGGTACAACCTCGGGGGTGCCTACGGAGACCTGAGTCGTCACCAGGAGGAGATCGCAGCCTACCCAGGAGGCCCTGCGCCTAAAGCCTGATTATGCCGATGCCTGGAACAACCTCGGGGATGCCTATGCACGATCAGGCAACCGTAGCGCCGCCCTGGAAGCGGTCAAGGAATTGCGGCGGTATGATCCGCAGCGGGCGGAAAAACTTTTCAATTTTATCATGGAACCGTGAGGCAAGCGGCAAAACCCCGGGGTTGACCCCTGGCCCCGTGGCGGGGGAGATGCCGAGGAGGGCGGCGAACCTGGCGAGAGACTTGAAGGAGGATCGGCTAAGCAACCGATTTGAAGTATTTGTCAACACAATATCTATCCGAAAAATTAAAAACAATGGGTTATGATGGCGTTGCTTATAAAAGTTCACTTAAAAAAGATGGCTACAACATATGTCTCTTTTATCCTGAAAAGGCTAAATGTAATCGTTGTGATATGTTCAAAATAAGGAAAATAGAATACAAGCATGAACCATCAGGTAACCCTGTTATACTTTCAGAAGATAACTAAATATTATATACAAGAATTACAGATATAAAACCTATTGTTGCTTAAGAGAGGTAAAGAAGGGAAGGGTGGCGGTCTATGATTTAATCGCCCGTTGCAGGTTGTGGATCTCGCGGCAGCGTCCCTGGGGGTCGATCTGCAACACCACCCCCTGAAGCTGAATATTGCTGCTGGCCACCTTGAAAGGCTGGGGGAGCAGGGTCCAGAAACGCTCCAGAATGATTTCCCGCTTCATGCCGATAACCGAATCCAGCGGGCCGGTCATGCCGGCGTCGCTGATGTAGCCGGTGCCTCCGGGCAGAACCCGGCCATCCGCGGTCTGCACGTGGGTGTGGGTGCCCAGCACGGCGCTTACCCGGCCGTCCAGAAACCAGCCGAGGGCCTGCTTTTCGCTGGTGGCTTCGGCGTGCATATCCACCAGGATAACCTTGAGCTCCTTAGGCAGCAGCCCCAGGACCCGATCCACGGTGCGGAACGGGCACTCGATGGTATTCATGAAGACGCGGCCTTCCAGGTTGATGACGCCCACCTGCTCCCCGGCCGCGGTCTCCACCACCGCATAGCCCCGCCCCGGCGTCTCCGGGGGGTAATTGGCGGGACGCAGCAAGCGGTCGGTCTCCTCCAGGTAAGGCAGGATCTCTTTGTGCTTCCAGATGTGGTTGCCACTGGTGAGCAGGTCGATGCCGTAGCTGAAGAGCTGGTCGGCCACCGCGGGGGTGATGCCGATGCCCCCGGAGGCATTTTCCCCGTTGGCCACCACCAGGTCGATGAAATATTGGTCCACCAGCCGGGGCAGGAGCTCTTCCACGGCCCGCCGCCCCGGGTTGCCAACGATATCGCCGATAAACAGAATGTTCATGCCGGGTACCGCCTCAACGGGCGTACTCTACCGCCCGGGTCTCCCGGATGACGGTAACCTTGATCTGGCCGGGATAGCTGAGGTCCTGCTCGATCTTCTTAGCCACCTCCCGGCTCAACAGGGCGGCTTCCTCGTCGCTAACCTTATCCGATTCCACGATGAGCCGGATTTCCCGGCCCGCCTGGATGGCGTAGGATTTGCTGATGCCGCCGAAGGAGAGGGCCACCCGCTCCAGATCCTCCAGGCGCTTGACATAAGTCTCCAGCATCTCCCGGCGGGCCCCGGGACGGGCGCCGGAAAGGGTATCTGCGGCCTGGACCAGGACGGCCATGATGCTCTCCGGCGGGACGTCTTCGTGGTGGGAGGCGATGGCGTTTACCAACTTGGGGGTTTCGCCGCAGCGCTTGGCCAAATCGGCGCCGATCAAGGCGTGCACCCCTTCCGCTTCCTGATCCACCGCCTTGCCGATGTCGTGCAGCAGGCCGGCCCGTTTGGAGAGCTTGGCGTTGAGGCCCAATTCCGCGGCCATGATACCGCACAGGTAACAGACCTCCACGGAGTGCTGGAGGACGTTCTGAGCATAGCTGGTGCGGTATTTCAACCTGCCCAGCAGCTTGATGAGATCCGGATGGAGGCCATGCACCCCGGTGTCGAAGGCGGCTGCCTCACCGGCCTCCCGCATGCTCACCTCCAGTTCCGCGTTGACCTTTTCCACGATCTCTTCGATGCGTCCGGGATGGATGCGGCCGTCGGAGATGAGGCGCTCCAGGCTGCGGCGGGCCACTTCCCGGCGAATCGGGTTAAAAGCGCTGAGGATCACGGCCTCGGGGGTGTCGTCAATGATAATGTCCACCCCGGTGGCCGCCTCCAGGGCCCTGATGTTCCGGCCTTCCCGGCCGATGATCCGGCCCTTCATCTCTTCGTTGGGCAGGGCCACCACCGACACCGTCTGCTCGGTCACATAATCGGAGGCGTAGCGTTTGATGGCCAGGGCAATGATCTCTTTGGCCTTGCGGTCGGCGTGCTCCCGGGCCTCGGTTTCGATGCGTTTCACCATGCGGGCGGCGTCGGCCCGAATCTCCCGCTCCATGGCCCTCAGAAGGAAATCCCTGGCCTCAGTGGTGCTCATTCCCGCCAATTGTTCCAGGCGAGCATTTTGCTCTGACAGCAAATGCTGGTAGCTCTCCATCTGGCCCTTGAGTTCCTCCTCCCGCTGGGCCACCTGCTTGTATTTTTTCATGAGATCCGTGTCACGTTCGTCCAGGACCTCTCCCTTCTTCTCCAGGTGTTCCTCTTTCTGGAGCAGGCGGCGCTCCAGTTGGCTGAGTCCCTGACGCTGTTCCTGATTCTCCTTTTCGAAGTTCATCTTCAATTGCAGGTACTGATCCTTGGCCTGCAGCTTCGCCTCTTTTTTGATGGTGTCCGCTTCCTTGCGGGCCTCATCCAGGATCTTCTTGCCCAGGGCCTCCAATGATTCCTGGTGGGTGTCCATGACGTGTTTGCGATAGAAGAAGCCGGCGGCGAAGCCGGCGGCAATGGCCAGACCTGCAACCAGGACTTGTGCCAATATCCCCATGGCATTGCTCCTGTACTTATATAGTTAACCGTGGCGAGCGCCACCCGCCGTTAAGGGGCGCCACCTACGGGTGCGGCTCCTGCGTCAACGCAGGCCGAGTCCTAGAATTGGGGGTGAGGAGCGGCACTTGAGGCCGCCGGGAGAGGGGCGCGGGCGGAAATTGGGGTGTGGATTGGCTGACCTAGGGGGTCAGGTTGGAGTTAAAGGTAATGATCCAAATCCATAACGGAGAAGAGGTTCCTTCAGGTCTGGTCCCTTTCCTCCCTTTCAGTAGCTTATCGCTTCCCGGGGTTGACCCGGAACGAGACCTCTCCTAATCATTTCACCTAAGTCAATATTTCTGACCGGTGCCCTCCTATCTTGAATCCGCCCGGATTGTGCGCTGCTCTTCCCTTTCACCCCACCCCATGCCGTTCCCCCTGGCTTAAAGAGTTCCACCTCCGAGAACCTCCGGGGTGTGCTTCTCAAGGACCGGGAGGGAAATAAGAATCGTGGGTCTCCAGCATTTGAATCAACATTTTCGACCGTTGTTCGATCTCGGCATGGAGTTGTTGATAATCCTCCTTGCTCTCCAGGCATTCATATGCCAGGTTAAGTGCGGCCAGAATTGCCAAGTCGGCCAGGGGGCTGGCGGGGAAGGTCCGCTGCAGTTCCCGCAGTTGCTCATCCACACGGCGCGCCACGGCTTGCAGGCCGTCCGGAGAGATACTCCCCTTCAAGGTGAAGGTGCGCCCCAATATCTCCACTCTGACCGGTTTTGGCTCTTGACCCGGGTTTATGCTGATTCTCCCGTATCGATGACTCTTAAGCGATTCAGGATCTTATCGATCCGTTGGCGAATCATTTCCCGCTCCTGGGTAAGCTTTTCCAGGGCGGCCTCGGCCTCCTTGAGGGCTTTTTCCTTTTCAGCCAGGGTCTTCTCCAGGACTGTGTTAACCTCCTTTAGCCTGGCGGTCTGGCCGACGACCATCTCCAATTTTTGTTCCAGTACCGTGAAGAGATCTGTAACCACCAATACCCCCCCCCTATTATTTTGATTGTGCCCTTGCGGGCCTTAAATGTCAAGCCTTTTTGCAGTCTTAGTCGGGGCCAGGGCTTCCCGCAGGCGAGGTGCCAGATGGGTGTAGCGCTTAATGGGCCGGTCATTGTGAATGGCCATCGCCAGGGCCCGTTTGCTTCCCAGCAGCACCACCAGGCGGCGCCCCCGGGTGAGCGCGGTGTAAAGCAGATTGCGTTGCAGCAGCAGGTAGTGGTGGGTGGAGAGCACCAGCAGCACCCCTGGGAATTCGCTACCCTGGGCCTTGTGGACCGTCACCGCGTAAGCCAGGGTGATCTCCTCCTTCTCACCCGGTTCGTAGGTGACCACCCGGCCTTCGAAATCTACCTGGAGCTGGCCGGTGGCTGGAAGATAGCCGCAGACCTGGCCGATATCGCCGTTGAATACCTCTTTATAATAATTGTTCCTAAGCTGCATCACCTTGTCCAGGCGGCGGAAGGTCCGCCCTCCCCAGGGCCAGGGGTGGTTATCCGGATTAAGTCGCTGTTGCAGCTCGTGGTTCAGGTTCTGGATGCCCACCGGCCCCCGGTGCATCGGGGTGATCACCTGGAGGTCCCGCATGGGGTTCAGACCGTACCTTTGGGGAATCTCCAGGCTCACCAGGTCCAGCAGCCGGCGTTTCAAATCCTCCGGTTCATCCGATTCGCTGAAGACAAAATCGCCCTCCCCCAGCTTGGTGGGCAGAACCGGGAAAACCCCCTGGTTGATCCGGTGGGCGTTGACCACAATGAGACTCTCCCGGGCCTGGCGGTAAATCTGGGTGAGGCGCATTACCTTGATGACCTCCGAGTCCATCAGGTCCTTGAGGACGTTGCCGGGTCCCACCGCCGGGAGTTGGTGGGAGTCTCCCACCAGCAGGAGGCGGGCGCTGGCGGGGATGGCCCGCAGCAAGTGGTACATCAGGTAAATATCCACCATGGAGGTTTCGTCCACCACCACCACCTCGGCCTTGAGGGGTTCGGCGGGATTCCGCCGGAAGCCGCCGGTCTGGGGGGAGAACTCCAGGGCCCGGTGAATGGTGGAGGCTGCTGCCCCGGTGGTTTCATTCAGGCGCTTGGCGGCCCGGCCCGTGGGGGCCATGAGCAGCACCCGGGCTCCCACGCCCTGGTACAGAGCCAGGATGCAACTGATGATGGTGGTCTTGCCGGTGCCGGGGCCGCCGGTGATCACCAGGACCTTCTCTTTGAGAGCCGCAGTCACGGCCTGGGCCTGCTCCTCGGAGAGGGTTATATGGAGGCGGGTCTGCGCTTGGGCCAGTAGCTCCTCCAGTTGCAAGGGTGGCGTAGAACCGGGGGCGGTGGCCAGGCGTCCCAAGGCCTGGGCCACCCCGGTCTCGGCCACCCAGGCGGCCCGCTTATAGACCCCGCGGCCCCCTGGCATCTCCGGCAGGGTCAGCCGCCCTTCCCGTGCCTGAGATTCCAGGGTCTCGAGCAATGGCTTCCGATCCACCTGGAGTAATTCCTCGGTGTGGCGCAGCAGTTCTTCTTCAGGAACATAGACGTGGCCGTCGCCAGCCATGGTGTCCAGGACGTGGAGCAGACCCGCGGCCAGGCGGGCCGGGGCCAAGGGGTCCAGATTGAGGCGGCCGGCCAGGCGGTCGGCGGTGAAAAACCCGAGTCCCTGGATATCCAGGGCCAGTTGGTAGGGATTGGCGGTGGCCACCTCCAGGGCCCGGGCTCCGAAACGTTGGTAGATTTTGCCGGCCTGGGCCATGCCCAGCCCCAATCCCTGCAGGGCCACCACCGTATCGCGCATCTCCCGGCGACTCTGCCAGTTCTCGCGGATCTGTTCGATCCGCTTGGGCCCGATACCGGACACCTCCAGGAGGCGCTCCGGCTGCTGGTCGATGGTGCTCAAGGTTTCGGCCCCGAATTGGGCCACCAGGCGTTGGGCCAGCTCCGGGCCGATTCCCTTGATGAGCCCCGAGGACAAATACTTGGTGATGCCCGCCATGGTGGTGGGGAGCACCGCATACCACCAGACCACCTTAAACTGCTCGCCCCACTTGGGGTGTATCTCGTACTTGCCCTTGAGGTGCAACTGCTCCCCTTCCTGGACTCCGGCCAGAGGTCCCACCACGGTGACGGGTTGGCGGACCCCGTGAACCTTGAGGCGCACCACCGCATAGTGGGTATCCGGGTCGGCGAAACTGAGGCGCTCTACCGCACCCTCCAGGGTTTCCAAAGACTGTTGGGAAAATTCGGCAGGAATGGGCGGATCGAAATTGGCCACAATGATTAATGTTATGGGAAAAAAAAGTGGAAGTCTATGGATTAATAAACTTAGGGACGTTGGGGGAAGGGGGGGCGCGGCAGATGCGGGAGCCGGTGGCACAGGCGCTTTAGCCTGCGCTCGCAACCCTGCCTCGCCCCTGCTCCATACCTTCAGTCGGGCAAAGGTTCCGCCAGGATTTTCTGGCTGATGCCCCGGCCCAGGGCGACGCGGCCGCCGTTGATGCCGATAATGATGAGCCCCCGGTTGTTTTGCAGGACCTCCACCTCCTGGCCCAGGTTGAGGCCCACTGCCAACAGGCGGGCCCGGAGCATACGGCCGCCCTGGTGGCCGGTAATGCGCACCCGCTGGCCGGCGATGGCCGTGGCCAACGAAAGTTGCGACGATTCCGCTTCTTCAGCAGCGATTTTCAGAGGACGTTTAAACATCCTGGTTTCCCCAATCCTTCTGCCGGCAGGCGGCACAGTAACCTTGCACCTGCAACTGATGGCCTTTGATCTGGTAGCGGTATTTCCGGCTCAGCCGCTCCTCCAGGAGCTGCAACCCCGGCTCTTCGAACTCCTGAACTTCTCCGCAACCCAGGCAGCGAAGATGGCAGTGAAGGGCATGGCCGTAGATATGCTCGTAATGCCAGTGGCCGTCCCTGAAGTCCACTTCCCGGATGAGACCGCATTCGATGAACAGGGGCAGGGCCCGGTAAATGGAGGCCTTGGAGACCTTGGACCCCTTGCCTTTGAGCTTGAGATAGAGCTCGTCCACGTCAAAGTGGCAGTGCATCGCGAAGATTTCCCGGAGAATCTCCTCCCGCTCCGGGGTCCGGCGCAGCCCCCGCCGGCGGATATAATCCTCGAATATCTGGAGTTCCGAGGTCATCATCGATGAACACCTGATGTAATTGCGACTTAATCACTATAATAACCCAAAGGGGGGGGAAGTCAAGAAACTTTAGGAAAAGGGAGCACCTCGAGACTGTCGATCAGAAAAAACGGTAGGACTGGCCGAGGGGCGACACCGGCCAAGGCGGCGGGTGCCGCCGGGGGTCGGTTCTTCTTGCCGGTTTTTCTTGCTCTTTGGGTTTTTTTGTTAGAGGTGGCCCCGGACCAGGAAGATGCCCCAGCCGACGACCATGGCGGCGGCCATTAATGCATCACCATGCGTGGTTTCTTGGGAAATAGACGCTGCCAGACGTGGCCGACCAATTTTTCCTGCAATTCCGGGGAGAGATCGTAGGTAGCCCTTTCCGGGAGGGCGCCCAGGGGCTCCAAGGGTTTGCCGGCAACAGAGGGGATCTCGCCCATCAAAACCACCGGGGACTCTTG
Organism: uncultured delta proteobacterium; assembly: GCA_963697965.1. Lineage (GTDB taxonomy): Bacteria > Desulfobacterota > Desulfobaccia > Desulfobaccales > 0-14-0-80-60-11 > JAPLJC01. The sequence continues at coordinate 2,748,744 of OY969108.1, read as the reverse complement.
ATAAAGCCGCAAGCAACTATCCACCACCGCGGGGTCATAGAATATGCCCCGTTTCTGGGTGATCTCCTCCATGGCCTTTTCAATGCCCAGGGCCGGGCGGTAGGGCCGGTGGCTGCACATAGCCTCCACTACATCCGCCACCGCCAGGATCTTGGCTTCCATCATGATCTCCCGGCCCTCGAGGCCGTGGGGATAGCCGGAACCGTCCAGACGTTCGTGATGCTGCATAATGGTCTGGGTGATCCCTTCGGGAAAATTCAGCGGTTTCAGGATATCGGAGGCCACCTGCGGATGGGTCTTGATAATGGCGAATTCCGGGTCGGTCAACCGCCCGGGCTTGCAGAGAATCTCCATGGGCACTGCGATCTTCCCCAGATCATGGAGTCTGCTGGCGACGACCAGCGTTACGAGGTTCGCCGGGGAGAGACCCAGGTCTTGGGCAATGGTTGTGGCAATATGGGTCGTCCGCTTCTGATGCTCAACCGTATACGGGTCCCGGACTGCGATGGTCGAGTCCATAACCTGAATGATAGCCTGCATGAGCCGCTCTTTCCCCGCAGCGGCGTTTAAGCCGCTGGCCGATTGTCCTGATCCTTAATTATCTTCCCAGGTTTTGAAAAGAGGATATGGTTAAAGCCAAAACCTGACAATAAGGGTTTTCCTGATTTTGAAAGTGAAAACCCTGATTTTCAGGCAGCGCCCCACTGGGCGGGCCGGGCCGGGTTTCGCCGGGCGCGGCTTTGTGAGGGGCCTGATGGCACGATAACCCTTAGAGCCTCGCCCGCATCCGTGTCTCCTCTCCGAGGGAGGCCGGGAATCGCGGCAGCAAAGGTTTTCCAGTTATTAATCCAAGGATCATGCCAAGGGGGTCAAAAAAGATCTCCTGAAATTACCAATGGTTAGCCAATAGGGGCCCCGAGCCGGAACTACGCCGGTAGTGGAAAGGTCCGAAATTTTCTTGGAAAATGATAAGAATTCTTTCAGGATTAAAAAATCCGGCCCCGGAAGCGGCGGCCAGAGAAAGGATGGGAATCATTTTGTCCAGTTTAGATCAGGCGTCCGCAGTTGCAAAATACCCCCGGGGGTGAGGGCCGTCTTGTTGATTGCGAGAGGGTCTGAGATGGGGGGGGCAAACTACTTGGGGGGGACGCCACTTTTTTTGGGGCCCGGTGCTTCCCTTGGGGTCGTAATTGCGGTATCTCTCAGGCGAGGCTTAACGCTGTTTCATCCCTTCCGCCAAGGAGCCAAGTGAGCATTGGGACCGGATAATAATCCCTCAGGCAGCCAGTCGCCGCCGGCGCCCGGGCGCCAACGGCAACTGGAGAAACTGGCCCGCCTTTTGGGCCATCGCTTCCGGGACCTGGACCGGCTGGACCAGGCCCTGCGGCACAGTTCTTTTGTCCATGATAACCCGGAGGCCGCCCCCAGCAACGAGCAGCTGGAATTCCTGGGGGACGCGGTCCTGGACCTGACGGTGAGCACCCTGCTGATGCAGCGTTTTCCCCGGAGTTCCGAAGGGGAGTTGTCCCGGGGGCGCGCCGCCCTGGTCAACGCCCGGCGCCTGGCAGCCCTGGGAAGGGAACTGGAACTAGGCTCTTACCTCCTCCTGGGCCAGGGCGAGGAACTAAGTGCCGGCCGAGAGAAGTCCTCCCTGCTGGCCGATGCCTTGGAGGCGGTGGTGGCTGCCGTCTTCCTCGATGGCGGCCTCAAGGCGGCGGCAGCACTGACCCGCCGCTGGTTTGAGCCGCTGCTGGGAAGTCTGGCCGACTCTTTCTGGCAAGACTTCAAGTCCAGGCTGCAGGAACTCATCCATGCCGGCCACAAGGAGTCGCCTGTTTACCGCGTGCTCTCCGAAAGTGGCCCCAGCCATGCCCCCCAATTCCTGGTGGAGGTGCGCCTGGGGGAGCGCTCCCTGGCCCAGGGCCAGGGCCGCACCAAGAAACAGGCCGAACAGATGGCAGCCAGAGAGGCTCTGGAAACCCTGCTGAAGCCCGCCCGAGACGAGGAGTCTTAATTTCCCGGACGCACCTCTCGAGTAAGGGCGACCCTAAATGGGCAGCCCCCCCAGCCTAGTCGATCTTTTGGAAGAATTTTTTCAAGGCCTTGCACACGGGGCAGGTGTCGGGCGGTTCTCCCTCCACGGTGTGGCCGCAGATGGAGCAGACGAAAATGTCCACTGCTTCCTTGCGCTCCAGATTTGCCAGGGCTTTCTGGAAGAGTTGGGCGTGGACCTTTTCCACTTCGTTGGCAAACTGAAAGCTCCTAAGGGCCTCAGGCTTTGCTTCTGCCTGGGCCGCGGCGATCATACCCGGATACATCTCCCGGAACTCGGCGGTCTCCCCGGCAATGGCCCCTTTGAGGTTGTCGGCCGTGGCCTGGATGGCCTTCAGCGCCTTGAGGTGATTCAGGGCGTGGACCGTTTCTGCGGCCGCCGCGGCCCGGAAGAGCCGGGCCACCTGGGAATAACCCTCTTTCTCGGCCTGTTCGGCAAAGGCCAGATACCTGCGGTTGGCCTGGGATTCTCCGGCAAAGGCCTCCTTGAGATTCTGAGTGCTCTTTTCCATAATTTAACCTCCGTATTTTTTTTGATTAGTGAATTTCAGGGGCGCGGCTTAAGCAGACCAGATTCCCTGCGACTGTTCGGGCCTCAGGTTTCCTTGCGGTCTGGCCACTCCCGACATTGGGGACAAACCCCCCAAAGGGTAAGCGATTGATATTCTACCCGGAAGCCTTGGATTTCTGCCGCGGCTTTTTCGTCTTCCTTGTCCATATCCGCAGGGAACTCCTGCCGGTGCAGGTCGGCGATGGTATGGCAGCGACGGCAGACCAGGTGGGCATGAGGGCCTGTTTCCCCATCATAGCGGGCCGTCTCGTGGAGTGGGTTGACCTTGAGGATCAGGCCCTTCCGGCAGAGAATCTCCAGGGTCTTATAGACCGTGTTGAAGGAAATGGCTGGAAGCTGGAGCTGCACCTCCTGGTAAACCTTCTCAGCGCTGGGATGGTCCTGGCGGCCCCGCAGACTGGCCAGGATCGCCAGGCGCTGGGGGGTTACGGCAATGCTGTGGCTCCGCAACCTTTGGATCAAGTCTTTCATAGTTAAGTTATCAGTTAGTAATTGTTATTGACTTGTCAAGGGGCTCCACAAAAAAGTGGCGCTTGTTTCATTTATCAGTCTGTTTTGGTTAAGCAGAGTCAGGGATCGTAGGAACGGCGGGAAAATCCTCCGGTTGACCGGATGGCTGCTGCTGCCGTGACGCTCCGGGGTGGCAGGGGGCGGCCCGTCTTTAAAGGCCATCCTCCGGGGGGGCGCTTCTCCGGGGTCTCGCCCGGAAACGGGGAGAGACCGTTTCCGGCTTCTTTACCGAAAAGATTCCGGGGTCTGGGCCAGGGCCTTCGAAAGTCCTTGCCTGCTCAGGCAGTCCTGGTCAATGGGGCCGTGCCAGAGCAGCCGAAAATTAAACACCATGGTCCTGCCAATCCAGCCAAAAATAACGCCCAAACTCAAACCGAGAAAAAATAGCGTCATGGACATAATCTTCCCTCCCGCTGGTCGGGGCTCCAAGGAGGCAGCTACTCATAGGTCCGGCCAAATGTTGGCTGGAGCAAGTTTTCTTTTGGATTTATTTAATAACTCTTGGGAACCGGCGGGCAATTGGCAAAAGTGCCTATTCTGCCATAGGCAAAAGTGCCTATCCCATCCACTTACGCAAGGGAGGACAACGGCGCCCGACGCCCAGACAGAGCCCTGGGTATCCGGCAAAGGGTCTGCCTCGCTGTGGCAAGGGGGGCGAACTAATAATAATAATTCAGACCGGCCTGGAAGAAGTCGACATTAAATGCCTGGTTCTGCGGGTAGATACCGGCGTTGGAGGAGTGGCGGAAGCGGTAGGCCACCTCGAAGGCCAATTGGGGCGTGAGGGCAATATCCACCCCGCCTCCGCCCTGGGGGGTGAAGTTAAAGGCATGGGCGATGGCCTGGCTGTCGATGCTTTCGCTGATCACCCCGGCGCCCCCTATGGCGTAGAGCATGATATTGGGAAGGAGCAGGTAGCTCACCTTCAGCATGGGAGTGATGCCCAGCTCGAAGCCGGTCTGTTCCGCATCAGCCACGCTGAGGATGCCTTCAACCACGAAGGAGAGGCCAAAGGGGCCCAGTTTCTCGTGGGGCCGTATCAGAAACATGCCCCAGTGGGGCATCAAAGAGAAGAGCCGGACGCTGGCGTGGTGGTCGTTCTTCCCGTAGGCTAAGTTCAGACCTATTTCCTGGTTGAACTTGTCCACGTCGAAGTCCGCTGCTCGGGCCAGGACCGGCAGGATCAGGACCAAAGCCAGGACCAGGGCCGCCGCACCTTTGCAACAAATTCCCCGCACCACCGTCTCCCCCTTTCGCTGCAGGCCTGCCTGAAAATCCAGGCCAAAATACCACGGGGCCGCAGCATTGTCAAAAACTAAAAAGCCGCCGTCTGAGCTGGAGGTGACTCAAGCTGCCGCGACCCAGGGGCGGCCATCAGCGCTCCCAGAACCGGTCTTCCCGGAAGCGGGCGGCTGCGCCCAACTCCGCTTCAATCATCAACAGGCGGTTATATTTGGCGATGCGCTCCGAGCGGGAGGCCGAGCCGGTCTTGATCTGGCCGGCGCCGCAGGCCACCGCCAGGTCTGCGATGAAGGTGTCTTCCGTCTCCCCGGAGCGGTGCGAAATGACCGCCCGGTAACCATGGCGCAGGGCCAGATGGATGGTCTCCAGGGTCTCGCTCACGGTGCCGATCTGGTTCAGCTTGATTAGAATGGCATTGGCCGCGCCTACCTCGATTCCCTGCAGCAGATAGCGCCTGTTGGTGACGAAGATGTCGTCCCCCACCACTTGCAGCTTGCCCCCCAACTCCCGGGTGAGGTGCACCCAGCCGTCCCAGTCGCCCTCCGCCAGGCCGTCTTCTAAGGAAACGATGGGATAGCGGGCAGCTAGGTCCCGGTAATATTCGGTGAGGGCCCGGGCATCCCGGCGGGAGCCGTCTCCTTTTTTGAACACATATTCGCCGGAGTCCTTATCGAAGAACTCCGAGGCCGCCGGGTCCAGCGCCAGGACCAGGTCCTTACCCGGCTGGTAGCCGGCTTGCTCGATGGCGGCCATGATCAGGTCCAGGGCCGCTTCGTGGGAAGGCAGGTCCGGGGCGAAGCCGCCTTCGTCACCCACTCCCGTGCCCAGACCCCTTGAGGACAGGACCTTTTTCAGGGTCTGGAAGACTTCTGATGCCATGCGGATGGCCTCAGCGAAGGTGGCGCCGCCCACCGGCATGATCATGAATTCCTGGATATCGAGGTTGTTGCCGGCGTGGGCCCCGCCGTTGATGACGTTCAGCATGGGCATGGGCAGGGTAGCCGCGGCTGCGCCTCCCAGATACCGGTAAAGCGGCAGGCCGGCCAGCGCGGCCCCGGCCCGGGCCACCGCCATGGAAACCGCCAGGATAGCGTTGGCCCCCAGGCGGCTCTTGGTGTCGGTGCCGTCCAGCTCGCAGAGCAATCGGTCAATGGCCGCCTGTTGCCCAGGGTCTATCCCTCGGAGCTTGGGGGCGATGACTTCCTGAATATTCTTGACCGCCTGCAGCACCCCTTTGCCCAGATAGCGGCGGCCGCCATCACGCAGCTCCAGGGCCTCGTTTTCCCCGGTGGAGGCGCCGGAAGGCACCATGGCCCAGGTGTGCAGGCCATTGTCCATGGCCAGGTCGGCCAGCACCGTAGGCTGGCCCCGGGAGTCCAGCACCTCCTGGCCGCGAATCTCTTGGATAGCGGGCATCTTCTCCTCCTTAAAAAAATCCGCGGCCGGCCCCTGCGAGCCGGTCTGGTTCACGTCTCAGGTTTGCATCCTATCCTACCAGACTCGTGAAAAAACTCCATGCCTTCCTGGGGCCTTCGATAAATTATTTACCTGACAGGATTGGCTTGTCTGGAAAAAAGCAGCAAGATTGGGACTTTCGGCTTGTCTCGGGATTAACGGCTAATAAAACGATCCCGGTTGGCTGGGAGGATCGGAGGTTTGGCGATGTGGGAAAGAAATCCCAGGCCTCCTCCTGAAATAGGAGGAAGCCTGGGGTTAACGATGATTCCCTAAGGAACCGTCTGCTGGGGCTAACGGGGGTTTTCCCCTTCATGCGGTGGTGCCTTCGACGCTGGTGCCGGCCGCGCTGGTGCCGGCCGCGGCGTGTAGCTGGGCCGGGCTGGCGCCCTAGATGCGGGCCGGGCTGGCGCCCTAGATGCGGGCCGGGCTGGCGGCGTGTAGCTGGGCCGGGCTGGCGCCCTAGATGCGGGCCGGGCTGGCGGCGTGTAGCTGGGCCGTTCGGGCGCCCTAGAGGCGGGCTGCTCCTGAGGCCTGACGCCGGGCCGCTCCTGCGGAGTGACGCCGGGCCGCTCCTGCGGCCTAAAGCCGGGACTCGCCTCGGGTCTGAAAGCCCCGGCGGGCGTTCCAGGTCTTCCTGTCACCGCGGGCCTCAGGGGTGGCGTCACCGGCTGGATTCGCTGCGTCGCCGGTACCTTCCCGATCGCCGCCTGCTGTTCCGGAGTCAGCTTCAGCAGGGACCTGGCCGGCAGCGCCGTACCGGGGATGCCCCCCCTTACCGGCCGGCCCGCCTCCAGTGAAGCCTTGGGAATCCTGGCGGTCAGCGGCCTCACGTTGCCCGGCGCCGCCATCATGTTAGGTTTATACAGGTTCGCCCGGGCCAGGTTGATGTTGGAGATCTCCCGCGTCCGCGGCAAGGGCCTGCCCTCGGTCAGTGCCTGTGGTTGGATATTTCGAAGGGCGGGGTTGCCGCTCAACACCCCGGGAGGGGCCGTCACGTTGTGGAACCTGGTAATGTTGGCGGTGTTGTAATTAATGGCCCGGTTGAACGCTCCCGGGTTGATGTTCGTGTGCCGGGTGACGAAACTCGCCGGCGGTCCATAGCTATAGGCGCCGACAAATCCCCGGGCGAAATAACCGGGCGGATAATAGCTCGGCGCATAATAGCCGGGGCAGAACACCGTTTGCCCAAAAAAGACCGGAACATATTCCACCGGCACCAGACATGGCTGGTTGAGATAGGAGTAGGCCGGGGTATAGGGTTGTCCAAGACCCAGCAGGAAACTGGCCGCCTGGGCAAAGATCCAAAATGGAGAGGTGAGCAGGCTGTCTGCCGGCATCCCGGAATAATACCCTGCCGGCGCGTATCCCTCCGGCGGAGTATAGTCGGGCGGCGGGATGGGGGCCCAGCCAACGTAGGAGTTGTCCTCCTGGTAGCTGTCGGGAGTCGTGCGCCACTCCACGGTGGAGGGGTACCAGGTGCGTCCCGGCGACCAGACCCAGCCATAGGCGTCGGTGGGCATCCAGTTGCCGTAGTGGTAGGTGGCCCAGGCCCAGGGCTCCTCACTCTCGAAGACGTAGCCGTTTTCGGTGGGCACCCAGCGGCCGTCGGTATAGGGGCGCCAATCATCTGCCACATTGCTGGGCGCCCAAACCGGCCCGTAGTTCTGATAATCCACCCACTGGCCGTAGGGGGCCAAGTCGTCATAGAACATGGCCACGTCCACCGAGGCTGCCCGGGCTGGCTGGCTGAAACCGCTTCCCAGCGCCAGGGCCAGGGTCATGGCCAGGATTGCCACAATCACCGGAGATCGGCGACTTCCTCTCATCTGCTTGCTCCTTAAAATTTTTGGGGTTCAATCTTCTGCACGGAACCATGAGTTTTCCTCAGGGTGCCGGGCCCCAAATATTCTGGCAATCTCCAGCTTACCGGAGATGGTGACCAGTGCCTGACTCAATCCTTAATATATTAGATGGTTAATGCTTTCAAATAATAAAGGGCCTGATGCAAAAATTTGCAGAGCGTTGCCGATTTTGGCGCGCCGCGGCCCTTTCGGCATCCAGGGACAGCGGCATAAGCGGCCAGGGGGGCGCCGGTTCCGGCCCCAAAAATTCCGGGTTTACGTAAAGTTTTTTATGAGATTCAGGCCTGCCGGGCCGGCAAATCCCCGCTGGAAATGGTGGGGCAGCCCGGAAGCGGCCGCAGATCCTCCTCCAGCACCAGGTCGCCCCCGGCGATCAGGAGAATCTTTCCCCAGGTTCCCTCCCTTAGAGAAATGGTTCGCCAGTTTTCGGGGCTGAGGCCCTCTTCGATGGTGGTGAGCAGCAAGGCCTCTTCCAGATTGCGGCTTTCCTTTAGCAGGAGGAATTGCCGGTGGTTGCTGAAGGCCCATAGGATGCGGCCATTGCTGAGGAGGAAATTGTATTCGCCGGGGTATTGGCGGATCAGGCCGGCAAGAGCTTCATAGAGAATTTGCAGGAAGGTGGGGTGGTTGGGCCGGGAGGCGGCCTCGGCGAACTGATCCCTTAAGAATTCAAAGGTGCGGGCCGAATCGCTGTCGGCCTCCAGCAGTGGGGCCTGGCGGCTCCGGTACGATTCAATGGCCCCGGCCTCACCGTTGTGAGCGAAGAGCCAGGATTGCCCCCAAAAATCGAGGGTAAAGGGGTGGGCGTGGCACTCGTCCACCCTGCCGCTGCTCCGGTAGCGGATATGGGCCAGGATAATCGGTTTGGCTACCACCCGGGCCAGGCGTTGGAAGGAGTCGTGGGCCCGCCCGTCCCGGAAGACCGGTTCCGGGGACTTCTCCACCACCGGGATGCGGCCGCGGAAGAAACCGATCCCCCAGCCGTGGACGTTGCGGCGGCCCCGGGCGGCAAACAGGGGCAGGACACCGGCGGCGCCATGGCTGCGGGCGGCGCACATGGCGAAAAGGTCGCACATCTACAGGTGCCCCTGGTAGAGAAGATCCCCACCGGAAATGATGAGAAGCTGACCCCGGCTCCGGTTCGCATTGGCAAAGGCCAGCCAGTGGTCCGGGTCACTGGTGAGACCGCCTGCAACCGTGGTCAGCACCAGGGCCTGCCCCAGGGCCTGCGGCGGCTGATAGAGGAGCACCTCGCCATGGTTGAGAAAGGCGAAGAGCACCGTTTCGTTTGCCAGAAAAAAAAGGTAGTCCCCCGGATAGTCGGTGATTAGCCGTTTGCAGGTCAGCGCCAGGGCCTGGTAAAGGTTTTGGTCAGGCCAGACTTGCATCTCGGCCTCCATGCCGTCCCGGATAAATTCCAGGACCCGGACCGCAACTGCTGAGCGCGCATCCGGCATGATGGGCCTGGGGCTTTGGTAGTGGGCGATCCGGGAGTCGCCGCGGAAACCGAAGAGCCAGTGATGATGGAGAAACTGATCGCTCCAGGGCAGGACCGGGGATTCCTTTGGCTGGCCCTCCTGTGGGCCGCAGATCTGGGAGATGATGAGGCGGCTGTCCACTACCCGGGCCAGGCGCAGGAAACCGTCGTGCACCTGGTCCCCGGCGTGGATGCTCTCCGAGGATTTTTCGATGAGCGCCCGGCCGTCGCGAAAGAAGCCGATGCCCCAACCGTTTGGGTTATTCCGGGATTTTTCGGCGAAGCGGGCCAGGTGCTCCCAGGCGGTTGCGTCCTGGGCGGTGGAGCTGGCAAAGAGTTCACACATGGGGCAGCTTTTGTCCTTCCGGGGGGACCCACATCTCCAGCTTTAGGAAGCGCCCCCAGGCGCGGCCGCGGAGGCCGGCGGCTTAATTTCAGGCCATGAGCAAGCGCGCCGCGAACTGCGGATACACCCGGGCTAACTTCTCTCTTACCGGGCCATAGAGCAATTCCCGTTCGCCGGTGGACAGCGCCGGGGTCACCGGGGGCTGGTCCGGGGCCCGGAACTCAAAGCCGGTGAGCCGGCGCACTTCTTCCAGGGTCTCCCCGGGATGGAGGCTCTCAAGCCGCGGCGCCTCAGGAGGATTGAAGGCCAAGACGCACCTGGGGGTGACCAGCCGGGTGATGCGGCCGGGGCGCTGCCTGGCGCTTAACTGGGGGGTGAACCCCGGAGCGGTGATCACGTCCACGTGCGGCACCAGCCCCCGGGGCTCGTGGGCGGTCTTGAAGAGCACCAGCCGCGCCACCACGTAGGCGAGTATCGCGGAGCCGGCCCCGCCGGGCAGCCTCACCTGGGGCCGGTGGTAGTCGCCCACCGCCATGAGGTTGATATTTCCCTGACCGTCGATCTGGGCGCCGCTCAGGAAAAAGAGGTGCAGCCTCCCCGTCTGGGCCAGGTCGAAGAATCCCTGCCATTCGCCCTCAAAAGGCCAATCGGCGCTGCCGCCCACAAAGACCTGGGCCCGGGGCGCCCGGCTGAGTTTGGCCAGCCAGAGGGCGGCAGCAGGCATGGGGGAAAGGGTGCCGCAGGCGGCCCACTCCCCGTCCCGCACCTCCCGGGCCAGGGCCCCGATCAGGGTTTCTTCGGCAAAGGTTAATTTATCCATAATATTTGGGTCGGGCGGAGGAGTGGAGGAGGCAGGGATTTTTTATTCTGGTAAGGTCCCAGGCCCTCGCCCCCGGAAATCCTCAAGCACCCGCCACCAACACCTTGGTGCCGACGCAGCTCACCATGAAATTATCGGGGAGGGCGGCGGCCAGCCGGGTGTGGGCCCGAAAGCCGGTGCAGTGGCCGGCCATGATCAAATCCGGATTAATTTCCCGGAGTCCCTGGATGGTATTTTGGATCAGGTCATCCCCTCCGGCGGTGAGGTGGAAGCCTCCCAGGACCAGGGCGACCTTATCGACTCCGGTGAGTTTCTCAGCGTACTTCACCATGTTGACGATGCCCGGGTGGCAGCAGCCGCCGATGACCACCAGGCCCCGGCCCTGTACCCGGGCCACCAGGGCCTGCTCGTCGGAGAAATGGTCCGGTTCCTCTTTGCCCTGGATTAAAAGTTTGAAGACCGGTAGCCCCTTTTCATAAGGGGTGGTGGCCTCCACCGTGCCGGTGAGCAGGAGCTGACCCAATATCAATTCCGGCCCCTGGTTTTGGTGAACCTCGACTCCGGCGGCCTGCAATTTCTCCATCTCCAGGCGCCAGGGGCCAACGCGGCCCCGGGGGGTGAGGAAGAGCTTGGAGTGAAAGATGTCCCGGTGGAGATAAACGGGCGGAGGCGGGCCGGAACGCCGGGCCAGAAATCCCAGGAGGCCGCCGTAATGGTCCGGGTGGCCATGGCTGAGCACCACGGCGTCGATCTCTTCGGGCTGATGGCCCAGGGCCTCCAGGTTGTTGAGCAACGGCAGGGGGTCGTTGGCCGTGTCCATGAGGATGCGGGTCAGACGGCCCTGGTGGTTCAGGGTAATGAGACAGGAAAGGCCGTGGGCCGCCAGCAGGGGCTTGGGCAGGCGGCCGGGGGCCACCCGTTCCACGCTGCCGGGCCGGGAGGGTTCAAACATGTCAATAAGATTGTCCACCAGAATTTCCACGGTGACGGATTGCAGGGCGGGTATCTGCATGAGTGGCTCCAGGAGGGTTTCTTGGTCCCGAGTTTCCGGCAGGATGATTAACCCAAAACTAGAAACTCGAAACTCAGAAACAAATCTGTTAAGATTAGACTAAAATTAGCGCCCCCGCGGACGCCTGTCAAGCAATTTGGAATAGCAAGCACTGGAGAGCGCCATGCCGACCTACGAGTATAAGTGCCTAGACCACGGCCATGTTTTTGAGGTGGAGCAGAAGATGAGCGACCCGCCGCTGACCACTTGCCAGATTTGCGACTCCCCGGTGGAGCGGCTCATCGGCATGCCCACCATTTTTTGCAAAGATTCGGATTCCAGTCCCTATAAAAAGGACTTCCGCTCCGATCCGCATAAATGGGAGTCGGTGTGTGAATCGGCCTTCGGCGCCACCAAGAAGGATAAGGACGAAATCCGGAAGAACTGGAACAAGAAAGAGAACAAATGGGTTTGAGGCTTTTTTAAGGGGCGGCTAAAGCCACCCCACCGGCCGGGGAGACGATCCCGGAGATTGGCAAGCCGACGGGCGTAAATTCTTACGCCCATGCCTTAAGCTCATCCCGCCTTTAAATCCTCAGCGGTTCATGGCCGCCAGGAAGTCGGCGTTGGTTTTGGTCCCTCGCAGTTTTTCCAGCAGGAACTCCATGCTGTCCACCGAGCTCAAGGGGGACAGGAGCTTGCGCAAAATCCAGATGCGGTTCAGGTCCTCCGGCGGCAGCAGCAGTTCTTCCTTCCGGGTGCCGGAGTGGTTGATGTCGATGGACGGGAACATGCGCTTCTCGGTGAGCTTCCGGTCCAGGTGGATCTCCATGTTGCCGGTGCCTTTAAATTCCTCGAAGATTACCTCATCCATGCGGCTTCCGGTGTCGATGAGGGCGGTGGCGATGATGGTGAGGCTGCCCCCTTCCTCGATGTTCCGGGCCGCTCCGAAAAAGCGCTTGGGTCTTTGCAGGGCGTTGGCGTCCAGGCCGCCGGAGAGAATCTTGCCGCTGGCCGGCACCACGGTGTTGTAAGCCCGGGCCAGGCGGGTGATGGAATCGAGAAGAATGACCACGTCCCGCTTGTGCTCCACCAGGCGTTTGGCCTTCTCCAGGACCATCTCCGCCACCTGGATGTGGCGCTGGGCCGGTTCGTCGAAGGTGGAGCTGACCACCTCCGCATTGACGCTGCGCTCCATGTCCGTAACTTCTTCGGGCCGCTCATCGATGAGGAGCACGATGAGCACCACCTCCGGGTGGTTTTTGGCGATGCTGTTGGCCAGGTTTTGCAGGAGCATGGTTTTGCCGGTGCGGGGAGCGGCGACGATCAGGCCCCTCTGTCCCTTGCCCACCGGGTCCATCAGGTCCATCACCCGGGCCGAGAAGTTGTCCGGGTCGGTTTCCAGCTCCAGACGCTCGTCCGGGTAAAGGGGGGTGAGGTTGTCGAACAGTATCTTGTCCCGGGCCACCGCCGGGTCCTCGAAGTTGACGGTCTCCACCTTGAGCAGGGCGAAGTAGCGTTCCCCCTCCTTGGGAGGGCGGATCTGGCCGTAGATGGTATCCCCGGTGCGCAGGTTGAAACGGCGTATCTGGGAGGGCGAGACGTAGATGTCGTCGGGGCCGGGCAGATAGTTATAGTCCTGGGCTCTAAGGAAGCCGAAACCGTCCGGCAGGATCTCCAGGACGCCGCCGCCGGAGATGACCCCGTTTTTTTCCACCTGGGCCTGGAGGACGGCAAAGATGAGGTCCTGCTTGCGCATCCCGGCAGCGCCTTCCACATTCAGGTCCCGGGCCAGCGACGCCAGTTCGTTGATCTTCTTGTGCTTCAATTCGGATAAATTCATGGTTGCCTCTTTAGTGATCATGCCGCCATTTTCCATATTTTCCATATGCTGAGCCCAAGTTTATGATGTGCGGGCACCTCCACGGGTGCTTGCCGCGGGTTATTATTTCTAAAATTGGCTCCCTTAGGGACCCAGAAAGACCGGACCCCTTAATTGGGAGAGGGAATGGGCAAGTTTCAAATCAAACCGGGGATTATACGGGGTTTCCTCGTTTCCAAGTATCGGCCACAATCGGGATTACTTAAGACCAATCAAGGGCAGGTTATATATTAGTCAAAACTAATCCTTTCGGCCCCGCCTGTCAAGATGATTTTTGCCATTGGCCCCAGATTTATTAATCAGAGCAAAAAAACAGCTCCTGCCAGGGAAAATAACCTTAAAGATGCCAGGGCCGGAGCCGGGTTATGCTGGGGCCGCCTTGTGCCGTTTCCGTTCCCAGAGATGCTGCAGCTCCCGCCAGATGGCCGCCACCTGGCTGCGGGTATCATTTACGGAGCCGCGATTGTCCACGACGTAGTCGGCCCGGGCAGCCTTCTCAGCCAGGGGGGACTGGGCCTCAAGGATGCCGCTGATCTCCAGGGCGCCGCGACCGTCCCGTTCCCGAAGACGCCGCACCTGGTCTTCCGGAGCCGCCTCCACCACGATGACCCGGTCGTAGGCCGTCTCGAGCCCGGCCTCGTACAACAGGGGCACCTCCACCAGCGCCACCCCGGCCCCCCGGCGCTGCAACTCCCGGAGGCGCTTCTGCAGCTCCCGGGCCACCCTCGGGTGGACGATGTCGTTGAGACGCCAGCGGTAATCAGGGTCCGAGAAGACCAGCCGGGCCACCCTGGCGCGGTTGAGCGCACCGTCCGGCTGGAAGCACTCCGGACCCAGGAAGCGGCGCAGCTCCCGCCAGGCGGGCTTCCCCACGGCCACCGCCTGCCGGGCGGCGGCGTCGGCGTCCAGGACCTCCGCCCCCAGCTCCCGAAACATGCGGGCCACGGTGCTCTTGCCGCTGCCTGCCCCCCCGGTGATGGCGATTTTTAGCATGTTTTTAGTAGGGTGCGTCTCACCCACCAAGAGCGGCGCGTAAGACGCGCCCTACATATGCTTGTGCAATTATTTCCCGGGGTCACCTGAAAAGCTTTGAGCGCGGATTGGAGCGATCCATCACTATCTATCAATAAAACCGTTTTTTAAATTCCAAGCTTGTTGATTTGTGGGCTAAAAGAATTTTCAAAACGAATCATGGTACTTACCATAACCTCTTGTATTTTAGGCCACTTCTGTTCTTCGTCGAGGTATCCGCCTTCGGTCAATGTCTTTCTTATTCTGCAAGCACGTTTTCCTTCAAGTCTTTCCCATTCTAAAGGTTCATCGAATGCTTCATCGATCTCTTTTTTGACGGTTATAAATTTATCGAAAATATTTTGGTTTTCTTCCTGTGAATCCTTACCTCTATCAATATATAGCTCAACAGCACACTGATGCTTGCTTATGGTGTAACAATAAGTGAGGCCGCGGGTTCCGGCATTTACCCCCACCCACCCGCCTTGAGTCGGAGATATTTTTGCGTGTAGATTGGTATGTGTTTTGGCGTAGCCCAATAGCTGGGTCCAAAATCTTTGTCGGGTTATTTGCTTATCAGAAAGTTCCTCATCTGCTGTGCCGGTTTCTGTCTTTCTTGCCTCATCAAGGGCGCCTTTAAGTGTATCGCTGACCACCTCATTTACATACTGCCTAAATGCAGTTGAAACAATAGGAGAAAGCCGTTCAAATTGTAGCTTGGTAACAAGCCCTTCAAATGAAGTCTTTTTTATAAAAAACCTTAGAAAATCTTCTTCCGGTTCCTTAAACTGTCGTTTAAAATAGCGTTTTAATTCAATCGTGTATTTTAATTCGATTGCCGATGATAATATCTTTTCCCTATCGAAGTAGTCCTTATGATATTTCTTGATTTCAGCTATTTCAGAATCTCTTATAGATGAAACAAGATCAACTGTAAGGAATGCGCTAGTATCCATAATGTTTGCCTTACCTAAATCACTAAAAAACTGATATTGGATGCCATTTGTTAAAATGGCAACCTTTGCTTCAGTAACTCCAAAATATCTCAATAGTTGATTCATGCTTTGCGCTTGGAGATTTGTTCTGGCACTTTTTACTTCTATTAATATAGCTGGCTGTTTGTTGATTGCGACTGCGTAATCTACTTTTTCGCCTTTTTTTATACCAATATCAGCAGTGAATTCAGGAATGACTTCAGTTGGGTCAAATATGTTATATCCTAATATTTGAAGGAATGGCAAAATCATTGCATTTTTTGTTGCCTCTTCTGTTGAGACATAATCCTTGTTCTTGTTTAATAACACGATTAATTCCCTGATCTGCTCTGCAAAATCCATTTTTTGCCTCCGGTCAGATAGATAGTGATATACATAAGGACAATTTTAAATAAACCCTTAATCAATTTGAGGATGTTGTCAACCTTTTTTATTTGAACTATTTTCATATGTCTCCAGAAAGTCCACCACTCCCTGAAAATCCTCGGGCAGCGGGGCCTCCCAGCTCAGGCGCTCGCCGCTGCGGGGGTGGGTCACCGTGAGGCGCCAGGCGTGCAGGAGCTGGCGGCGCAGCAGGGGCTTGAGGACTTGCAAAAGTGGATTGTCCAGCAGGCGGCTTGCCCCGCCGCCGTAGGTGGCGTCCCCCAGAACCGGATGGCCCTCCGAGGCCAGATGAACCCGCAATTGATGAGTGCGGCCGGTCTCCGGGGTGAGTTCCACCAGGGTCAGGGGGCCGGGAAACTCCCGGCGCACCCGCCAGCGGGTGACCGCGGCCTTGCCCCGGCGCGGCCGCACGCTCATGCGCTGGCGGAGCGTAGGGTGGCGGCCGATCTCCTTGTCGATCCGTCCCTCGGCCTCGGGCAGGCGGCCCCAGACCACGGCCTGGTATCTTTTCTCGATTTCCCGGGCCGCAAACTGGCTCACCAGGGAGGCGTGGGCCAGGGCGGTTTTAGCCACCACCATGACGCCGCTGGTGTCCTTATCCAAACGGTGCACCAGGCCGGGGCGGCTCACTTCGCCGATCTCCTTAAGCTCCGGGCAGTGGTGCAAGAGGGCGTTCAGCAGGGTGCCGCTCCGGCGGCCGGCCCCGGGATGGACCACCAGCCCCGGGGGCTTGTTGAGCGCCAGCAGGTCCCGGTCCTCGTAGAGGATCTCCAGGTCCAGGGGCTCGGGGATGAGAGGGCTGGGCGCCGGCGGCGGCACCCTCACGGTGACCGCTTCTCCAGCCCGCACCCGGTAGGAGGCGGTTTTGGCCTCCCCGGTCACCGTAACCAGCCCGGCTTTGAGAAGTTTTTGCCAGCGGGCCCGGGAGCAACCCAGGGTCTGGGCCAGGAACCGGTCCAGGCGGGCGCCCGCCTGATCCGGCGCCACCACCTGCCTCAGGGTCTCGAAGTCATTGGGGTTGGTTTCCAAGAATCAGAAGGCCCGGCGGGCAGCGCCCACCCGCCGTTTCGGTGTCTTCCGTCCCCGGCTGCGAGCTGCGAGCTGACCGCTGACCATTTTATGATACCTTACGCCCGGGGCCGTTGTTCTTAATCTCGGAAAAGATCATCCGGCCGGCGGTGGTCTGCAACACGCTGGTGACCGAGACTTCTATCTCTTTGCCGATATAGCGGCGGGCGTTTTCGATGACCACCATGGTGCCGTCGTCCAGGTAGGCGACCCCCTGGCCCTGGGATTTACCCTCCCGGAGAATCTGCACCTGCATGCTTTCCCCAGGCAGCACCGCGGGTTTCATGGCGTTGGCCAACTGGTTGATGTTGAGGACCTCCAACCCCTGGAGTTCCGCTACCTTGTGCAGGTTGAAATCATTGGTGAGGATTTTGGCATGCAGTTTCAGGCCCAGGCCCACCAGCTTGGAATCGACCCCCGCGGCATTGGGGACGTCTTCGTCGGTGAACTCCACCCGGAGGTGATTTTGCTGTTGCAGGCGTTTCAAAATGTCCAGGCCGCGGCGGCCCCGGGAGCGCCGCATATCATCGGAGGAATCGGCGACGTATTGCAGTTCCTCCAGGATGAATTTCGGCACGAGGAGGGTGCCTTCCACGAAGCCGGTATCGGTGATGTCGGCAATGCGGCCGTCGATGATGACGCTGGTATCCAGAATCTTCAAAGGCAGGCGGGAGGGCGCCTTGCCTCCCGGCTCCAGGAAATAGGGGGTGCTGATCTCCGACATCTTTTTGCCCCCCAGCACGAGGCCGATATAACCAAAGATGGCCGAGAAAAAAATATATAAAGGAATCTGTAGGTTAGGTAGTTCGAGGTATTTATCGAAGGGATAGCTGGCCAGCTTGCCGATCCCCAGGCCCACAAACAACCCGAGAGTGCTGCCGAGGATGGTCTTCAGGGGAATGCGCTTGATTAGCTGTTCCAGGGCCATGGTGACGAAGGCCACCGCCAGGCCGGCCACGCCCCCCACCCAGCCGGCCCACCGGAGATGGCCGAACTGGGGTATTTGGGAGGCGATGAGATAGCCGCTCACCGCGCAAATTACCCCCAGGATGGTCCCGGTGATTGCCTTTTGTAACACTCAGCCTTCACCCCCTGCCAGCGGAGCCCTGACGGGCTGGAATTTCTTCAAAAGGAACCCCACCGAGGCATTGCGAAGGTCCAGGCTGCTGCCGGTGATAGGGCAACGTACGCCCCCTATAAGAAAGGTAAACAATCTGAACAGATTAAAGGTTACTGACCTGTTGTCGGCAGGGTGGACCGTTTTAGAAGGCGCCCAACAACTCCTGCATTCGGGCCACGATTTCCGTTTCTTCTTTTTCATGCGCCAGGGAAAGCTCTTTGATTAATAGATTCTTAGCGGTATCCAGCATCTTGCGCTCCCCGAAGGAGAGATCCTTCTCGGCCTTGAGGAGGGTGAGGTCCCGCAATACCTCCGCCACCTGGAAGGGGGAGCCGGTCTTGATTTTGTCCATGTAGTCCCGGTAGCGGCGGTTCCAGGTCTGGTTGTTGAGACGGGAGGGGCGGGAGCTCAGGATTTCGTAAACCTGGTCCACCGCCTGATCGTCGATCACGTCCCGGAGGCCGATGTTTCTGGCGTTATTGGTGGGGATCATGATGATCATGTCGGAGTCCAGAAGACGCATTATGTAGAATTGTGCCGGTGTACCCGAGATGTCCCGTTCTTGGACGGATTCGATCCTCCCTACTCCGTGAGCAGGGTATACGGCCAACTGGCCTATTTCGAACATCCTAGCCACCTCCTTTCCCAATACTCTTTTATCACAATGCTTCCCAAAAAGCAACGCCCCCCGGCCATCGGTTCAGCCAGGTCTCCGAGGATGGTGACCAACGAGAGGTTGCGGGCCGCGGCCAGCTCCCTCAGGGCGCTGTAATGGGTACCGCCGCTCAATTCCCCCTCACTTAAGTTAGCCACGAACAGGCAGGGTTTCAATGTGAGCAGCGGGACCGCCTGGAGATAGTCAAGTTTCCCGGGGCACTGCCCCAAATCCCGGGCCCATTTTCCCCGGTTCAGTCCCTTCTCCACCTGGAATAGGACGGACAAATCCGCGACCGCTCCCCGGTCGCCGGCCTTGGCATTGAAAATAGTAGCCTTGCCGCCATTAGGCAGGCCGCTGATGCCGCAGGTCCAGGACATGACTACCTGTTTACTGTTTTCTGTTTTCGGAAACAGAATACTGAAAATAAACTGGCTGGTTAATCCTTATTTTCCAAGTCCGGTTGGGGAACCAAAGGAAAGGTAATCTTTTACGGAAAACACTCCTGGCGGGTAGGCGAGTCCCCTAAGTGAAAGCGACAGGCCAGCTCCGGGGTCTTTAAAGAGGCTGGGGTAAGATGAGTTGATTACGAGGTTTACTTGCCTTCGTTGATGCGGTTGCGCAACACGCCGGAGGTTTTGAAGACCACTACCTTGCGGGCCCTGAGGATCAGGTTTTCTTTGGTCTGCGGGTTCCGGCCCCGGCGGGCGTTTTTTTGCCTCACCGAGAACTTGCCGAAGCCGCTGATGAGCAGATCTTCGTTGCGAGCCAGGGATTCTTTCATGATGTCCAGGACCTGTTCCACAGCGGCCCGAGACTCCTGCTTGCTCAAACCGACCTGGGTCTGCAAGCGGCTGATCAACTTTTCCTTGGTGAGGGCCATGAGATCTCCCCTGCGGCTGTCCGCGGTAACTACTTTGATTTATTATGAATAAAATTAACTAGCTGTCAAGCCTTTTTTTCTTCGGTTTACGCATGGGAAACGGCCCGTTTTTTCTCGGGCCTTGGGGACTGGCGAATACCGAACTGGAGGGCCCGGAACTGGCAGGCGTCCAGGCATTTCAGGCACATGATGCATTCCGGGCTGTC
Organism: uncultured delta proteobacterium; assembly: GCA_963697965.1. Lineage (GTDB taxonomy): Bacteria > Desulfobacterota > Desulfobaccia > Desulfobaccales > 0-14-0-80-60-11 > JAPLJC01. Next base: position 2,729,211 of record OY969108.1, on the reverse strand, counting down.
GAATTCCTGGCTGGGTTTGACGCCGGTAGGACATTTACGGGTGCAGGCCCCGCAGTCCACGCAATTACCTTCGATGAACTCCAGGTGCACCATGGTCATGCGGGTGAAGAGACTGTAAAATGCCCCCAGGGGACAGAGCATGCGGCAAAAGGGACGGCTGATGAAGACCATCAGGACCAGCAATATCGTCAGGGTGGTAACTTTATTCCAGAAATAAAAACCGAGGGTGGCCCACAGAGTGGGTTTCAGGATGATCATGGGGAGCGCCCCTTCCAGGGTTCCCGCCGGGCAGAGCAGCTTGCAAAACCAGGGGGCTCCCAGGCCGGAGTGGTCCGTCAGGGTCAGGGGCAGGATGATCACCAGGACCCCCAGGACCCCGTACTTCACCCAGCGCAGCGGCTTCCACAGGGAAAACTTGCGTACCGGGATTTTGTGGACCAGGTCCTGGATGAAGCCGAAGGGGCAGAGCCAGCCGCAGGGGAGGCGGCCAACCATGGTGCCGATGAAGCCGAGATACCCCACCACGATGGCCCCCGACATGGGGAAGGCGCCCGGGGCGCGGAAACGGATGGCGGCCAGGAAGTTCTGGAAGGCGCCCACCGGGCAGGAGAGCAGGGCCCCGGGGCAGGAGTAACAGTTGAGCCCCGGATGGCACACCGCCTTCAGGGGCCCCTTATAGATCACTGAGCCGCCGAAGGGGAAGAGAAGATAGGCGTTGGTCCCGAAGGCCACCAGGGTCTGGATCAGGGTCCGCAATCTGACCATTAACCCACCCCGATGCAGTTCAGGCAGATGGTGCTTCCCACGTTCTGGAGAAAAGTCAACTCACCGGTGTTGATCCCCCAGATGAAGAGCAGGGTGAAGATGATGATGAGCCAGACCGCTTTCTTGGGCATGACCCCTCCGAAGAGCCCGCCGCTTGCCTGCTAGCGGCAGGATAATGACCTTCTAAATTCTGTTTTTAATTATAATCAATGCCTGGGGTGGTGGGGAAAATTTTTTTGTCCGGGCAGGGACACTTTTCTGAAAATATTCTTAGGGGAAGAGCCTAATATCTGATGGGGAAAGCGCATTTTGAATGTGGGAGCTAAGCCGAGTCCCTTATCGGGTGAATCCGGGGGAGTTGCCCTGAAGCACATAGAGCGGATCTTCGGGGCCAAAGTGGTATGAAAGGATAGCGTCCAACGATCAGCGCCCCGGACGGCCTGTCACGCCCGCAGGTAGCCTGTCTAATCGCCGCAGCTTTTCCCCTATCCCACCAATGGCCAAGACTGCGGCCTGATCTCGATCCAGCCGGAAAGGCGCAAGTGGGCGGCCCTTTTGCGAGGAAATGAAACTTTTCAGGTTATCTTGCGGCCTTAGCTATGGATAATTCTAAATTCGTATTTATCTTGAGTTTTAGAACGCGTTTTAAGGCTGCGGTAAAGCGGCTCATTCCCGGCAAACGGAGGGACACGGGGCATGAAGAAACTGTTGATTCTGGGCAGCGGCACCGGCGGCACCATCATCGCCGGCAAGATGCGGCAGAAATTGTCGGAATCCGATTGGGAGATAACCGTTATTGACCGGGATTGGCAGCATCATTACCAGCCCGGCTGGCTCTTCATCCCCTTTGGCATCTATACCCCGGAAGACTGCGTCAAGCCGAAAATCAAGTTTATCCCCCCCGGGGTCAATTTTGTCCTGGATGATATCACCCTGATCGATCCGGTCAAGAAGCAGGTCACCACCAAGGGCGGGTCATATGACTACGATTGGTTGGTGGTGGCCACCGGTTGCGGGATCGTGCCCTCAGAAGTGGAAGGCATGAGCGAGGGGATGGGTCAAGACATCCATACTTTCTACAGCCTGGATGGTACCATCGCCCTGGCCGAGCAGATGAAATATTTCGAGAAGGGCAGGGTGGTGATCAATATCGCCGAACTGCCGTTCAAATGCCCGGTGGCCCCTCTGGAATACGCCTTCATGGCCGATTGGTTTTTTACCACCCATGGGGTGAGGGAACACGTGGAGATCGAACTGGTGACGCCGCTGTCCGCGGCCTTCACCAAGCCGGTGGCCGCAGCGGTGCTGGGAAATATCTGCAAAGAGAAAAATATCAAAGTCACCCCAAATTTTCAGATCGCCCAGGTGGACCGGGACAAGAAGGTCATCAAATCCTATGGGGATGAAGAGGTCCCTTACGATCTCCTGGTGGCGATTCCGCCCAACTTCGGGGCCCAGTGCATCATCGACAGCGGCATGGGCGACCCCATGGGCTATGTGGAAACCGACCACAATACCTTGAAGGCCAAAAATTACGAGAACGTCTTTGTGATCGGCGATGCCACCAACGTGCCCACTTCCAAGGCAGGGGCGGTGGCCCACTACGAGGCCGACACCATCGTCGAGAACCTGGTGCGGGAAATCGACGGCAAGCCGTCGTTGCCGTCCTACGACGGCCACGCCACCTGACTGGTGACCACGGGTTACGAGAAGGGGTCCCTTCTCGACTTCAACTATAAGATAGAGCCCTTACCGGGGAAATTTCCCTTCCCGGGAGTCGGCCCCATGGACCTGCTCAAAGAAAGCTTTGCCAACTACATCGGCAAGATGATGTTCCGGTGGGTCTATTTTAATCTGATGCTTAAAGGCAGCCACCTGCCCATGGAGAACCAGTTCATCATGGCCGGCAAGGTGAGGGGCATCCTCTCCCCGGATATCGAGTTGCCCCTGAGAAGGAGGCGGCCATGACCACGGAGGAACTGCTGCTGGAGCGTCTGGCTCGCATCGAGGATAAGCTGGATAGCGTAGCCAGGATGGAGGCGCAGCTGGCCGCTTTTTCCGGCCCCTGGGAAAATCTGCAGGATTTGGGCCGGGACCTCTCCTTGCTGATGGCCCCCGCGGTCAGAAAACTGAATGAGGGCATGGCGGAGGTGGAGGTCGGCTTCCAGTTGGAAGACTTCTTTGCCTTGCTCAAGAGACTGTTACCCAGTCTGAAGTATCTCACCTGGTCCCTGGAACAGTTGGAAAACGCGGTGGATTGGTGGCAGGATATGGAGCCGCTGCTGAAGGTGGCGGTGCCCAAGATCATCGACTACCTGGAACAACTGGAGGAGCAAGGCATTTTTCGCATCAATGGGGCCATGTTGGATATGTATACCAAGATTGCCAGTCACTATACTCCCGAGGATGTCGCCACCATCGGCGACGGCTTCGTCCAGTTTCATGGAATCGTCAAGAAACTGGCGAATCCCCAGTTGATCGAGTTTCTGGAAAAGCTGGTGGATCTGCCCCAGGAGGTGCATCTGGAAGAAGTGAAGCCGGTGGGGCCTTACGGTCTGCTTTGGAAGATGCGCGGGCCCGAGTGTCGGCAGGGTCTGGGGGTCATGCTGGAGTTGACCCGGGCCCTGGGGAAGTTGAAGGCCGGGCCGCCCCCGGCGGCTCCTTAAGGTCTTGTCCAAGGTGGGTTGGCGCCGCCCTCCCGGGATTAAATTTAGAGCAGGAAGAACTGCAAAGCGCGGAGGGATTAAGGCGCCCTGACGGCCAGGGCGCCTTTTTCGTCACTCCCGGACGCGGCAGGAACCGGCGCCCGGCTATCTTCGCCTGCACCGCCCAGGGGACAAGCCGAATAATCTATCTTTTTAGAGACGGAGGTTCATCAGGGCTGCGGCCGTGAGCCAGCCACCGACCACCATGATGACCAGGGCGCTGGCTGCGGGCAGAAACCGGCCCCACACGGTCGCCTGGGGCAGCCGCTGGATGAACCGGCTGCCCTTTACAAAAAAGAGCCCCACAATCGTCAGCACTCCAGCCAGGCCCAGACTGAAGGCGAACACCAGGGCAATCCCCAGGGTAACCCGGTTATCGGCCACGGCCGCAAGCAGAAGAAGGAACGCCGATGGGCACGGCAGGATACCTCCCCAGATTCCCAGACCCAGCAAAGATCGCCAGGAGACTAGAGAACCATCGGCTCCCGGTGGCAGGTGAGGATGATTGTGCTCATGGACGTGCGGATGAAGGGTCTCGCAATCTGGGGAAAAGGCTTGCCCTTGCATTTGGTGATGGGCCTGGTCGTGCGCCTGGTCAGGCCCGTAGGGTTGGAAATCGTGGTGATGATGGATCCCGTGCCGGGCCAGCAACGGTCGGACGCGCCTCCAGAACATCGCTGCTCCCAGACCGAGTACGATCAAACCGGAAACCACCTCCAGCCAGGGGAAGAGATGTTCGGGGAAAATGTAGTGCGAGAGGAACAGGGTGAAGAACCCCAGGACGAAAACCCCGCAAGTGTGAGTCGCCGTAACTATCAGACCCAGATACAGCGCCTGCCACGGCGTGCTTCGCGATCCCAGCAGGTAGGCCCCCACGATGGCCTTGCCATGGCCGGGAGTCAGGGCGTGCCCCGCGCCCCACAGCATGGCCGCGCACAAGGCCCCGACGACGAGCGGCAGGCTGAGCTCACCCTCCCAGAGCATGGGCAGCACATCCTTCTCCCCGGGCATGCTCACCTCCATGGCAGAGGGTAGCGCGCCACCGCAAAGGAGTTGCACCAACAGCACTATGCCGGCCACCGCGAAGCACATCCCAGCCAGTTTTATGAGGGTGCGGCCCGAGCGCGAGGAGGCCGCCGGGACCCAAATCGCGATCAAGGTTACGGCTAGGAGCCCCGTGAGCGCCACCCCGGGGATAAATCGGTGAGCCACCTTCGAGGCGGCCATGTCAATGCCGCAGAGGTACCCGAGGATTAGGCCGGCCAGGAGCGCAGCCAATCCCGCCGCCGCGGGTCTGAGGCGATCGAGGCGGTTGTCCAGGGCAATCAGCCCACCCAAACCCACGATAACCACCAGGTTCGCAAGATGGAGGAATCCGAAGGGAGGCAGCAGGCTCCCCGCCAGGGTACTCCCCAGGAGCGCCAACGGGAAAACGACGAGGATCGCACGCTTGGAGCGGCTTCCGCATTGGCAGGCCAGGAGGGCTAACGCCAGGATGGGCAGCAGATGTTCAATCGAGGTGAGCGGGTGCATCATCCCCGCATAAAAATCCTCTATTTGGGTGTTGACAGGGTGAGCCAACGCCGGAGTGGGCAAGAGTGCCGCCAGGCCAGCGGTTGCAGCAAACAGCGGAAAGCGCCATAATTTCATCTAAAACCTCGGTGCCAATCAAAAAGCAGAGAGGGGTCCAGGCCCCTCCAGTTTTTATATCAAACCAGTGAATTGTTGCCATATTTTCCGGGGAAGCCGAAGGCCGGGGAACGCAGCCTCTATAACCTGGAAGGGGCGGCAGCAGATACCGTTCGCAGTCTGGAGATGGAATAATGCTAATGGCGGGATGCGCCTGGTGGCACAGGTTTTAAACCTGTGCTCCTAACTCCCGCCCTGCGGGCTGACAGGATGCCATAATAGGAGTTGTCCATGGACCGAATTGTTAGCCGATTTACACCAATCGTATTGGTGAAAAATTTACCTTGTACAATTCAGACTGTGTAATTGGCAATGTACAACCCATGCTTTGAATGTCATTTTTTACTCTTTGATATTCCTTATCATCCAATCTTGGATCTATGCAAATATCTTCAAAAACGCTTTGGTAGTCAAACATAATTCGGTAATACCCTTTATCTCCTTTTGTACCAACGGTATCATTAACCAATGTCCTTACTTCATTTTCATGTGAAAACTCGAGCCTTTTCATGAAGAGCAATTTGGCGAACCTATCATTTTGACCACCATTTGCCATATCCCAAAACGAATGTTTCTCCATGATCTCTTCTATTTCCGTTCTTGGTTTATAACAAACTCTACCAATAAAATACTTCAAACCAGCGTATTTATCACTATCATCCCATAAGCAAGAAAATAACTTTCTAATTGTAGATGATACACGAACTCCCTGCTTCTTACAAGTATATATCCTCCACATCGGATCGGTTTCAATATTAAATGTCCAACATTGACCATACCAACTTTCAGCAATGTTTTGAAGGTTTGTAGGTTTTCCTTGCTCATCAATGGCACCAGCCTTAAGAAAGAAATTTTCAAATGGGTCATCCCATTTAAATGGACTCGATAAAACCAACTCTTTATTAATCAAAAGTTCCTTGAACCTATCGATGCTGAAAATACGATATATTTCTTTATCAAGATCAGCGATATCAATAACATTATCTTCCATTCGCTTTCTACCAAATCTCATGTTATTCTCCTCGGTTAACAATGATTATTGAATCTACAGTTGCGTTATAAAAAGAAGTTTCCAGCTTTTCCATATTTCCACAATAAAATAATAATATAAAGTAATTATAATACATCAGTACTATATGCATTAGCGGATTATAGACCGTACAAACTGAGATTATTCGGATTTGCCCATCAAAGCCATAAAAATGTTTTGGAAACCTCTCTTCCTCTTAAGTTTATTAATCAAATATATTTTTTACAATAGGAATCCTATCCTTCACATCTACTGCTTGTTGTGCTTGGACAACCACCTTCAAAGACACATATTTCTGCGAGTTTTTTTGATGCTCAATTCTGGACCAAACAGAATTTCCTGGTCCGTTGAATAGCAATCTAATTCTTCCTGATTCGGCAATTTCCAATGCAATGAGGTGATCTGGCTCTTTTCTTAAAGCGATACTACCGCGCCCGGTACACCTGACCTGTACGTCGATTTTCTTTGAACCAGTTGACCACGTACAATTGTGTTCGTCCTTCGGCCTGCCAAACTCAAGATTAAAAGCAATTTTTGCTGCGATCTGTCCAATGGCGCCCAATAGATGGCCGTCTGGTGTGCACCTATCTATACCAAACGCTCTTCCTAATTCATTGGCGATCTTATAGATTTCAGCAATCTTCTCCTTAAATTCTTGGACATCCATATTAATCTCCAGATTTTTTGGATAGTTCGCACGAACTTAAAAAAACTTTAAAGCGGAAAGGGGCAAATGTCAAATTATTCGGGTGGCCTTCAAGCTTTAATCCCTTTCATTCGGCAGTCTTAGCTATATCTTGCCAAAATTGGCGTCTATGCTCAGGGCTCCGATTCCTACAGCTATGACCTTGGAATTATCACAGGCGAGAAGCCTGTGACACCAAACCATTACTCCGGTTCCCCCTGGCAGATGCCGCAGCGCCGGCAGACCGCCGGCCGGCAGGGCGGGGTCTCCCGCGCTTCCAGAGCCCGCTGGTATTCCTCCCAGAGGTAGTCTTTCTTCAGGCCGTGGTCGCTGAAGTCCCAGGGGAAGAGCTCGCCTATGGTGCCGCTCCACTCTTTGGAGGCGTTGGAAGGCAGTTTGCAGCCATCCAAGGCAAACATAGTCCCGCCCAACAGGTTCATCTCTTCGCAGACCAGCAGCACATCTCTAAAAAGGGGGAGAATCTCGTCTTTCATGGAAGAAACAAAAGCGGCGATAGTGCTGTGATCTGGCTGCTGGCCGCAGGCTAAGGCCATGAAAACTATATTCTCCCGGCAGGCCTGCTCAATCTTCCCTGAAGAAATCAGCCCCCGGGAATAAGCCAGCAACACTACTTTGAAGAGGACCCGGGGATCATATGCTGCCCTGCCGGTCTCATCATTGCGGTATTTGCATTCAAAAACAGACATATCCAACCGTTTTTCCACCAGGGTATGAATGGCGAACTCCAAGGTCCCAGGCAGCAACTGGTCTTCCAGAGAAACTGGTAAGAGTACTCTCTGCCGGTAATCGTAGGGTTTATATCTGGCCATGGCTTTCCCGCCTCAAGAAGTCATTGACCAAGGATAGCACACAACGGCTATTTATTAAAGATTATAATCTGTTAGATGTATTTTGGGGTGGAACCGATGAAGGAAAAATCGAGAATGACTGGATCGGGGGGGTACCTTTTTCGACAGCCTCAGCAGCTAGCATCGTGTCTAGGCTATCGAATAATTTCTCAATACTCAAGCGCGCCGGGCTTGAAGTTGAGCCGATTCTTGGTGCCAATTTAACTATTCTTATCCGCAAAGAATTTTTCCCATTTCCCAAGAGAATCTCGCGCATTCCCACTCTCGGCCGCGGTGCCGGCTCGTGCTCCCTCTAGGCTAACCAGCGGTAATTTCAGGATTTATGTTCATGGCCCACCTTGGCATGGTTCTTGGAACAGTACCTGCCAAAGCCTTTGCTGCCGCTATTCCCGACCAACCCCAGGAAAGGAGGCACGGATGCGCGACTCGGTCGCAGGGTTATCGTCCCCGAACCCTGGAATGGAATTGCTTTATACCCCCAGCCGCCCGGATGGCGCCCCCTACCCGGATGTCTTGCCGTCCATCCTGGTCGTCGATGACGATGACCAGTGCCGCAGGGTTCTCCGGAACTATCTGGGGCTAATCCGCTCTAAAATAGCCGTAGAAGTCCGCGTTCGCGCAGGGAGGTCTTGGAAATGTTTCTCAAATTGCGCCGGATTGTGAGATTCGGCCGCCGGGAGGAAGGTGTTGCGGCGGTGGAGTTCGCCCTCTGCCTCTTCCCCTTGCTGCTCATCTTGGGCGGCATCATTGATTTTGGCCTATGCTGCAATATGCAATTGACAATCACCTCCGCCAGTCGGGCTGGGGCCAGATATGCCACACTTTATACGGTAAATTCAAGCGGTCAACGCCTGGCACCCAATAACCTTTCTCCCACGGTGTCGTCCTATGTGACCACCAACTACTCCGGCCTCTTGCCCAGCAATGCCGATCTCCAGGCCACTCTAGGGGGGAGCGCCGCGACCTCGACTACTTCGGGAGCTTCTCCGGTCACCGTCACGGTTACCGCCGAGTATTACTGGCTTATTCTTGGTCATTTGGTACCCGGCCTCACCAATCCACAGACCCTGAGTTCCGCCGTGACGATGTCATTGGAATAAAGGAGGCCCGGATGCTTTGGGAGAAGGCGCGTTTGCACCGACGAGCTAAGGATTTCATAGTTAACGAGTCCGGGGCCATTGCGCTGGTCATGGTCGTGGCCCTGGTGGCACTCATGGCGGCGGCCGCCCTGGCCGTCGATTACGGGTATATGCTCGTGGTGCAGCGTCAGTTGCAAAATGCCGCCGATGCCGGGGCCCTGTCCGGAGCGGAGGCCTTTGGATCAAACAGTCCGAACTCGCAAGCAGCCCAGACCGCGGCAACAACTGCGGCAACCGCTATAGTCACCGGTAATTATTGGGGCAATCAACAGTATTTGACCTATTGCACGGTGACTCCTGGCTATTGGAGTAATGTAAATAAGGGCTTTACTGGCACTACTTCTACCACTGCCACCCTCCCCACGCAAACCCCACCCGCAGTCTGGGCCGTCAAGGTGGTGGTGCCCAAGAGTCTCCAGTAACAACGGCGGCCCCCTCCAGTTGGTTTTTGGCCCCATCTTGGGGATAAAAACCGTTAACCTGAATGGCACCGCGGTGGCGATAGTAAAGTCCCCGTCGGTGGCATGGTCTGTCCTGGAGACCGGCAGCAGCTCTATTACATTAAACAGCAATGTGACCATTAACGGGGGGAGTGTGGGGGATAATGGGTCCGGCTTAACACTTGATAATGGCGTGACGGTGCCGCAGGGTCAGGTATATATCAACACCGCAACCTCCGTGACCAACAACAGTGGATTAACTCCAGTGCAGAATTCCGCCTCCAATACCATGCTATCGCAAGCGGTCAGTGTTGCTAATGCAGATTACACCCATTTCACCGGTTTGTCTAATAACACGGGAACTTATTCAAATGCTGGTCAAAGTGCAAACCTGAGCATTACAGGTACTAACACGGTGAACGTTGTGGACATCTCCAATTTGCTCCTGGATAATCCCTACAACCTTACCTTGAACGGGACTTCCGCCATGTCGTTTGTCGTCAGGGTTTCCGGCACTTTCACCCTTAACTCCAATACCAGCGTATTACTGAGCGGCGGGTTAACGGCGGGTAACGTAACTTTTATAGCTACGGGCGGCGCCGCCATCATCGACAGCGGCTCCACCCTGAATGGCAGCATCCTGACTGAGAACTCTTCCGTCACCCTTAATAGCGGTGCCACCTTAAATGGCTCTATAATCAGTGGCCAGTATATTATGTTGGACACCGGGCCGACGACACCTTCCACAACCTTCATGTCGTCATCAAGCGGCTCTGCCTTGGTCCAATAAGTCGTCTCTATCTTTGTGTAGGGTGGTTCTCCGGGGAGCGCCTATCTCTTGGCAAGCTCCGGCGGCGCCTCGCCTTTTTCCAAATCAGGTTTTACCAGAAACCATTTCTGCCCGGCTAGGCCAGAGCTAAGGTTAACTCTTTAGAATCGCTCCTCGCAATCGAAAAAGGGTTTTTGGGAGTCCTCTAACCAAGTTAACCCCCGACAAGTTTCCTTTTTTTTAGCCAAATTGTTTTGTGGAAGGCATGATTGCACAAATTTCGCTGAAAGAGTAATTTTTTCAAGAATTTTGGCATACCTACTCCTCAGTCTCTGGATACCCCACTGCTATGGAGCTGAAGGACCCCAGGGCAATACCGCCAGATAATGGTGCCCCACAGAAAAAGCCAAGGGTGGATGCATATGCCAACTTCGACCGTGGGAAAAAGCCCTGGCTCCTACCCATAGCGCATTGATGTTGCGTTGAAGAGGTTCTGCCAAGAATAGCGACTATCTTGCCAGGATCGGCAGTTATCGCCGAGGCCTTAAAAATTGCAGGTATGATCTAGATATGGGAAGTTTTTAACTTCGTGATAAGTTTTGGGTTATAGCAGTAATCTTCAATGTCGAACCCACCTATCCAGGAAGAATGCGAACAATAGCCCCTAATCTTCTAAAGCAAGGTCCAAACCGTCACTAACAGCTTTTTTTTCGTGGGAGGCAGCATTAGCCGGTAGCTCACTCACTCGGGCGGCTTAAGAAAAACTTGTGTCCAGAAAAATGAATGCGGTAAATTCTCAACTCTCTGTATAGACTTCCCCCATCCTTAAATTAAGGTATTACGAAGGGCAGAATCAGGCAAATCCTGATTTACCTGCATACGTTATCAATTTAACATGAAACCCAACACTAGGAGAAGGCTATACGTGGACATAAAAAGTATCTTCAGCCATTGGCCTTTTCGCAGCAAATTGTTGCTCTTTTTGCTGATCATCTTACTGCCTGCCCTCGGGATTATTGTCGCCACCGGGGTTAGCCAGCGTCAACATGCCATAGTTAAGGCCCAGGACCATGCCCTGCTGCTGGTCCGGAGCTTGGTGGCCCAACAGGAACAGATCGCCATCGCTACCAAGGCGATGCTGAGCACCCTGGCCCAGTTGCCCGAGGTGCAGAACCTGGATGCGCCGGCCTGTAATCGAATTTTCGCAGAATTACATCGGCTATACCCTTTCTACGCCTCCATATTGGCAATGACCCCGGATGGCTACGTCTTTGCTGCCCAGACGCCTTTAGAGCCGGGCAAGGTGAATCAGTCGGACCGGAAATACCTCCAGGATGCTATTAGCTCGCTCGATTTTTCTGCGGGGGATTACATCATTGGCAGGGTCAGCAAAACGACCTCGTTCAACTACAGCATCCCGGTCCTGAATGCGAACAAAAAGCTTGTTGCCGTTCTAACCGCCGGCCTAAACCTGCATAAATTTGGCCAGTTCATCTCCATGGCCAATCTGCCCGAAGGCTCCGCCGTGTTCTTTACGGATTATAAAGGAATTCGTTTGTATCGTTTGCCTGAGAATGACGCTACCCGCATCGGCAAGGCCGTATCCCAGCGCTTCTTTGACACCATATCGGGCAAAGCTGAAGAAGGGTTGTCTGATTGGAAGTCTCCGGATGGCCTAATCCGGATTATGGCCTTCAAGCAGTTGCGCCTCAAGGAAAATTTGCCCCCTTATATGTATATTATTGTCGGTCTACCCAAAGAGCTAATTCTCCACAAAGCAAACATGGATATGCTGGGAAATCTAGCGATCCTTGGGTTTGCCACCCTACTGGCAATGTCTCTGGCATGGGTCTTCGGGGATTTGGTCCTCATTAAGCCCATTAATCGGCTGGTCGCGGCCACTCAGCAATTCGGCATGGGCAAGATGGACACACGTACGGGCCTGCCCTACAGCCCCGATGAATTGGGGCGATTGGCCCGATCCTTCGATGATATGGCCTCGCTGCTCGAAACCAAAAATATTGAACATGAGAGAGCGGAAGAGGCACTGAACAAAGCTTATGCCGAGATGGAGGAGCGCGTTCAAGAGCGCACTGCTGAGCTAACAGCCTCTAATTCCGCCATGATGGTCGAAATCAGCGAGCGTAACCAAGCCGAGGAGGCGTTGCGGGATAATGAACAGAAATATCGTTTACTGACCGCCACCGTCCCGGCGGTGGTTTTTCGGGGATATAGCGACGGCGCGGTGGAGTTCTTCGATGATAAAGTGGCGGAGGTGGTGGGTTATGAAAAAGAGGTCTTCAACAGCGGTCGCCTCAAATGGACCGACCTCATTCATCAGGAAGACCTGGAACCGGCCAAGGCGATCTTTCGGCACGCCCTGACAACCAATGGGTTTTACGTGCGGGAGTATCGGGTCAGACATCGGGATGACCGGCTGGTCTGGATCCAGGAACGCAGCCAGATAGTCTTGAACCAGCAGGGGAAAATCGATTACATCAGCGGGGTTTTTTTCGATATCACCGCTCGCCGGCAGACCGAAAATGCCCTGCGAAGTTCCAAGGAGGAATTGACCTCCACGGTCCAGGCGCTGGAGAAGCGCAACTACGAACTCACCCTCCTCAGCGAAATGGGCGACATGCTGCAGAGCTGCGTCAGCACCGCGGAGGCCCACGGGGTCATGGGCAATTTCCTCCCGCAAATCTTCCCTGAAGATGCCGGGGCCTTCTTGGTAATCGATGCTGGCGGCAAATTATTGAAGGTCGTAGTTGTCTGGGGGGGAATTCCCATCACCCAGGAGGTCTTTCCCAAAGAGGAGTGCTGGGCGCTGCGGACCGGGAGGATTTTGGGAACCAGCGAGCGCCACACCGGTCTTTGCCACCACCCCGATGCCCCCCGGGGGGTCGAATTTCTCTGCCTGCCGATGGTGGCCCAGGGTAACGCCCTTGGAGTGTTGCGCCTTCAATGCCTGGTTAGCAACCCTTGCATGGATGAATCCAAGAGGCAGTTGGCCGTGAACGTGGCGGAGCACACCAACCTGGCCCTGGCCAATCTGCTGCTGCGGGAGACCCTGCAACACCAGTCCATCCGGGATCCCCTCACCGGTTTGTACAACCGCCGCTACCTGGAAGAAGCCATGGAGCGGGAGATATCCCGGGCCGCCCGCAATCAAACCTCCCTGGGGCTAATTATGCTGGACGTGGATCATTTTAAGCAATTCAACGACCGATTCGGCCACGATGCCGGCGATGACCTACTGCGGGAGCTGGGCAACTTTCTCATGGCCAATCTTCGCCAAACAGACATTGCCTGCCGCTACGGCGGGGAAGAATTCATTGTGATCCTGCCGGGAACCATGGCGGCGGTGGCCAAAAAATCCGAGGAATTGCGGGAAAAGTTCAGAGACCTCACCATCGTGCACCAGGGACAGATCCTGGGCCGGACCACCATCTCTTTGGGGGTGGTCACCTATCCGGAACATGGGGTCACCCCCAAGGCCCTGATCCAGACGGCCGATAAAGCCCTCTTCCAGGCCAAGGAGGAGGGCCGGGACCGGGTGGTGGTGGCGCCCGTGGTTCGGGAGGAGGCGGGAACAGCTACGGAAGTCCAGGGGGTAGCTGCTTCTTAGGCTGAGGGAAGATCGCTCCGAGTTGTCAAAGCACAAGCGATGAAAAATCTTCCGATTGATTATTCTGATAAGGTATTTCTATCCGCCCAAAGGATCTGAATATAGTCATTAATAAATTGCTTTAGTGAAGTAGACAAGTAAATGGGAATGAGATCAAAAATCCATAATAATATATCAATTTATAACTTTATAACCTCCGTAAGAATGAAAAGTATACCTATAGTTATGGTGGCAACGCAGGTTATGGCCTCGTTTTACAAACAAATTGTGGAAATGAGATGAATGCAATGAACGGCACAGTAATACGCCCCCAAAAGGGTGAGCTTATATCATTAGAAAGCACCGCCCGAGCCAAATATCTGGATAGCATCTCGTGGGAGGATGAGGGCTTTCTCTCTAGCATCTTTGCAAGCATTCAGGATGGCATGAGCATCATGGACTTAAACTTGAATATTCTCCAGGTTAACCCTTCCATGGAAAAATGGTATCGGCATGCGATGCCGCTGATACGGAAAAAATGCTATCAAGCTTATCATGGCCAAAACTACCCCTGCAGGCCTTGTCCAGCGCACCGTGCTATTCTCACCGGGAAACCTCATTCCGGGACCATGGCTCTAAAAGGGATCAATGGTAAAATTTTGGGGTGGCTGGAAGTCCATTCCTTCCCTTGGCGAAATAATGTTGGCGGGAAAGTGCAAGGAGTGATTAACTATATTCGTGACATAACTTACCGCATGCAGGTCGAGGATGAAATAGAAGATACTTTAAAGAAGCTGAAAAAGACTTTGAATGGAACGGTAATGGCCTTCTCCTCTATAGTAGAGACGAGAGACCCTTATACTGCTGGCCATCAGCGGCGAGTTGTACAAATTGCTTGTGCTATTGCTCAGGAGTTGGAGTTCTCTCAAAGCAGAATAGACGGGTTGCGAGTGATGAGTTTTCTCCACGACTTAGGGAAAATGGCTATTCCTGCAGAAATATTATGTAAGCCCGGCAAATTAAGCGAATATGAATTTAATATCATTAAAGCCCATCCCCAAATAGCTTATGATATATTAAAGGAGATAGAATTTCCGTGGCCAGTGGCACAGGTTATACTCCAGCATCATGAAAGGCTCGATGGGTCAGGATATCCTGTAGGTCTTTCAGGTCAAGATATTATTCTGGAGGCAAGGGTTCTATCAGTGGCTGATGTAACGGAGGCAATTGCCTCTCACAGACCTTATCGGCCAGCCTTGGGTTTAGATAAAGCCCTGGATGAAATCTTGCAGAACAAGGGAATACTTTACGATCAGAAAGTTGTAAATGCCTGCTTAACTCTTTTCAAGGAAAAAAGTTTTGATTTTACTGATTAATATCATATAAGCCCTTCGCATAACTGAGTGGCTGGGCCTATCCTTATTTCCAAGGCGAACTTGATTCCTCCTGATTCCCACCATCATGACGCTTACTTTATCCCCGTTGTGTGACCTGTCCCCCGAAAACTGATCCACAAGCTATGTTAGAATATCAGATCGTGGAGATGCCCCCCTGCATAGGCGGTACCGCTCTGCTGTGCGAAGCTTTCCGAAGTCAATTTAGCTATTTGATAAGGCACGGTTTGAAGTAGCGGGTTACTTGCCAAACTTCGCGCTTATGCTCAGGGCTCCAATTCTTACAGCTATGACCTTGTTATTATCACAGGCGGGACGCCTGGGTCACCGAACCTCTACTCCGGTTCTCCCTGGCAGATGCCGCAGCGCCGGCAAACCGCCGGCCGGCAGGGCGGGGTCTCCCGGGCTTCCAGAGCCCGCTGGTACTCCTCCCAGAGGTAGTCTTTCTTCAGGCCGTGGTCGATGAAGTCCCAGGGGAAGAGCTCATCGCGGGGGCGGGGCCGGAGGGTGAAGAAGTCCGGGTTGACGGGGCTTTCCCGGAAGGCCCGGCTCCAGCCGAGGCGATGGGCGGCCAGCAGCAACTCGCCCACCCGGCGGTCACCCCGGGCCAACAGGGCCTGGACGTAAGCCCATTTGGGCAGGTCGGTGTGGACCCGCACCTCCTTGACGCCGTGAAATTCCCGGGATATTAGGCGGAGGCGCTTTTTCAGCTCCGCCACCTCCAGAAACGGCGCCCACTGGAAGGGGGTGAAGGGCTTGGGGACGAAGGAGGAGAGGCTCAGGGTGATGAGGCCCAGGTGGCGCTTGCCGCGGCTCTCCTTCTTGACGCGGTGTTCCAGGAAGCGGACCAGCCGGGGGATTTCCGCCACCTCCTCCAGGGTCTCGGTGGGCAGGCCCACCATGAAATAGAGGCGTAGCTGCGGGATGCCGGAGCGGCTGAGATGCACTGCGGCCTGGGCCAGCTCTTCCTGGCTGAGGCCCTTGTTGATTACCTGGCGCAAACGCTCGCTGCCGGCCTCCGGAGCCAGGGCGACGCTCCGCACCCCGCCCCGGGCCAGGAGCTGGAAAAGCTCCAGGTCGGCGGAGTCGGCCCGGAGCGAACTGATCCCCATCTCGCCGCCCGCGGCCAGAATTTTCCGACACAGTTCTTTGATGGCGGGGTGGTCGCTGACCGCAGCCCCCACCAGGCCCACCTTGCGTTTTTCCAGCAAGCCCCGCCCCACTTGGGTCCACAGTTCCTCCAACGGCCGCTCCCGGGGCGGGCGGTAAACAAAGCCGGCGGCGCAGAAGCGGCAACCCCGGGAGCAGCCGCGTCCGGTCTCCACCAGGAACATCTCCCCCCATTCGCTCTGGGGGGCCAGGAGGTGGCTGTGGGTAGGGTAAGAAGCCAGTTCCGGCAGGTGCGGGGCCTGCACCCGGGGAGGAAAGCCCGGCTCCGGATCGAAGCCGGCCAAGGGGCCGTCCGGATGGTAGCGGGGCCGGTAGCCGGCGGGCACGTAAGCCCCGGGGATGGTTTGCGCCAAGTCCCGCAGCAGCTCCACGCGTGGCCGCTCCCCCCGCCCCTCGGCCAAAAACTGAAAGAAGGGGACCGCCCCGGCCTCCCCCTCCCCCAGAAAAAAGGCGTCCACAAAGGGCGCCAGGGGCTCGGGGTTCAGGAAGGTGGCCACCCCGCCCGCCAGGACCAGGGGGTCTCCGGGGCGGCGCGCCGCGGCCAGGAGGGGAATTCCGGCTCCCTCCAGGATTTGCAGGACGTAAGGGTAATCGGCCTCAAAGGAGATGGAAAAGGCCAGGGCGGCGAAGTCTGACAAGGGCCGCTGGGACTCCAGGGCGAGGATGGGGGTGCGGGTGCGCTGGTGCTCCCGCCAATCCTCCGGGCTGGGAAGGAAGGCGCGTTCGCAGTGAAGGTTGGAGGTGTCGTTGAGCAGCCGGTAAATGGTTTGAAAGCCCAGGTTGCCCATGGCCACCGGGTAGATCTGGGGGTAGATCAGGGCCACGGGCCAGCGGGCCCCCCAGTTCCGCACCACTGCGCCTCGTTCCTGGGCCAGGATTTTCTTCAGGCTGGATTTGATTTTGGCGGACATGGGCGGTGAGCAAAGCAGGCGTAGAAATGGTGGGCAGTGCCCACCCTACAAGACTAAAAATCCATGATAAGCAAAGGGGCGTGATAAATCACGCCCCCACGGAAAACAATAAACCGAAAACGGAAAGCGGTATTTTCTCAGCCGTCCTTCCTCAGGAAAGCCGGAATGTCCAACTCGCTTTCCTCATATTGGAGGTCGGGGTGGACGATGTTCCTTTTGGCGCCCACCACCCCCAGATTGGCCGCGGACCGGAGATTGGCCGGCCGCCCCTCGGCGTTCCGGGGCGCCTCCGCAGTCCGCAAGATGGTGGGGATTTCCAGGTCCTCCGCCGGTTGGATCGACTGGGTCCACACGGGCCGTTCCATTTCGGCGGCGCGTTTGCCGATGCCGGTGGCGATCACCGTCACCCGGATCTCGTCGGCCAGTCCCTCATCGTAAACCAGGCCCCACTTGATGATGGCCTCTTCGTGGGCCTCTTCCTGGACGATGCCGCAGATTTCCCGGAGTTCCTCCATGGAGATGTCGGGGGCGGAGGTGATGTTGATCAGGATACCCCGGGCGCCCCGAATGGAGATGTCTTCCAGGAGGGGGCTGGAAATGGCTTTGTGGGCCGCATCGGCGGCCCGGTTGCCGCCGTTGGCGATGCCGGTGCCCATGAGGGCCATACCCCGCTCCTTCATGACGGTGCGGACGTCGGCAAAATCGACGTTGATGAAGCCGGGCACCATGATGAGATCGGAGATGCCCCGCACCGCAAAGCCCAGGACTTCGTTGGCCATGCCGAAGACATCTTTGATGCGGGAGTTTTTGGAGCTGAGACTGTAGAGGCGGTCATTGGGAATGGTGATGATGGTGTCCACCACCTTCCGCAGTTCCTCGACCCCGGTTTCGGCCAGGCGCCGCTTCATCTTGCCCTCGAATTCAAAGGGTTTGCTCACCACGGCCACGGTGAGAGCACCCAATTCCCGGCTGAGGTCGGCCACCACCGGAGAGGCGCCGGTGCCGGTGCCGCCACCCATGCCCGCGGCAATGAACACCATGTCGGCGCCCTGGAGCACCTGTTTGAGGCGCTCGCCCTCCTCTTCGGCCGCCTTGCGGCCCACTTCCGGATCGCCGCCGGCCCCCAGCCCCCGGGTGACACCCTGGCCCAGTTGGATCTTTACCGGGGCCAGACTACGCTCCAGCGCCTGGGCGTCAGTATTGGCGGCGATAAAATCGACCCCTACCATCTGGGAGGCGATCATGTCGTTGATGGCATTGCCGCCGGCGCCGCCGATACCTAACACCTTGATTTTGGCCGTCAATTCGTTGGGGACTAATTGAATTTTCATCCTGTCGACCCCCTCAAAGCTATCATACCACCTTTGGGAGATTTATACCACCTCCCGGAACCATTTTTTGACCCTGCCCCAGAAACCGCGGGAGGAGCGGCTTCCCGCCCAGCGCGCCTGGGGGGCCCAGCGGCCGGCCTGGCGTTGGGCCTTGCGTTGGGTCCTAAAACCATGGAGCACCAGGCCCACGGCGGTGGCAAAAGATGGGTCATGGATGACGTCGACGAGGCCGCCCACCCCCATGGGGTAACCGATGCGAGTGTGCATCTGGAAGACCTCGCCGGCCAACTCCGGGAGTCCGTCCACCAAGGAACTGCCGCCGGTGAGCACCGCGCCGGAGTGCAGCGGATGGTTAAAGCGGGCCCGCTGGAGTTCTTTGCCCAGCAGGTTGATGATCTCCGCCACCCGCAAATGGATGATCTCCGCCATCCGGCCCCGGGGCATCTGCTGGGTATCCCGGCCCGTCAGCCCCGGAACTTCCATCATTTCCGCGGGGTCGCTCAGGACATTGAGACAGGAGCCGAATTCCTTTTTTAGCTCCTCGGCAATGTGCAGGGAGGTGGGAAGGCCCACGGCGATGTCGTTGGTGAGGTTGTTGCCCCCCACCGGCAGGACGAAGTTAGCCCGCAAGGCATTCTCGGCGAAGATGGACAGATCGGTGGTGCCGCCGCCGAAATCGATGAGGGCCACTCCCAGCTCTTTTTCTTCCTCGGTGAGCACCGCCTCTCCCGCCGCCAGGCTTTTCAGGGCGAGGCCGGTCACCTCCAGGTTGGCCCGATTACAGCATTTGATGATGTTATTCAGAGAGGTGACCGCACCGGTGACGATGTGGACCTTGCATTCGAGACGCACTCCGTGGATGCCCACCGGGTCCTTGATGCCGTCCTGGCCGTCAATCAAAAAATCCTGCACCAGGGTGTGGATCACCTCGCGGTCGGAGGGAATGGCCACGGTGCGGGCCGTGTCTATGACCCGGTCCATGTCTGCCGGGGTCACTTCCCGATCCTTGATGGCGATGATCCCCTGACTGTTGATCACCTTGGTCTGGCCGCCGCCGACGCTGGCATAAACGGAGCGGATTTCGCAGTCGGCCATGACTTGCGCCTCTTCCACGGCCTTGCGAATGGCCCGCACGGTATTCTCGATGTTGACCACCACCCCTTTGCGCAGGCCGCCTGTGGTGGGGGCGCATCCCAGGCCCACGATCTCCACCTGATTTTCCCGCACTTCTCCCACCACGGCGCAGATCTTGGTGGTGCCGATGTCCAGACCAACGATGAGCTCTTGGGGCACGTGAGTTATCCTATCGACCCTCGTCCGTATCCTTCAGGTCGATGAGGACCCGCTGGGGATCGTCGAGGTTGATGCGCCCGGTCCGGGCCAGGTAGCCCTTTTGGGCCATCACCGGCAAAACCTGGGCGAATTTGCGCAGCTTTCCCGAATAGTCGTTAAAGCCGAGGTCCAGGGCCGCCCCCAGGCCGTTAACATAAAGGGTGAACCCCCGATCCAGGTCCAGGTGAACCTCGGAAACGTTTTCCAGGTTGACCGGCGCCGGGGCTTTCTTGAGCACATCCAGCAACTGAAAAATCTGGGCCAGCAGGGGCGGCAGCACCCCTTCCGGGTGCTGCAGATTCTCCGGTTTCAGCCCGGTAATTACCGGAAAGTTATGTGGATCTCCGGACGTTAACGGGTGAAAGAGACTTCCCTGGCGATCGAGGTAAAAGAGTTCTTCACCCATTTGCACCAGGGCTACCGGCTCCCGCTCCTGGATGCGCACCCGGAGCCGGTCGGGCCATTCCCGGGTCACTTCGGCCCGGGCGATCCAGGGGTGGGCCTCCAGGGCCAGTTCCGCCTGCCCCGGCCGCATGGCCACGAGGTTGGTATCGGGGCCCAATTTGGCCAGATGCAGGATGACCTCGGGGGTGAGGCGCCGATTACCTTCGATTTGGATGTTCTTGATATCTTTAATGCAAAAATAGGAACAAATCAAGAGTTGATGGTAGAGGAGCACCAGTCCCAGGCAAACCCCGGCCAGGATCGTGAGTCCTCCGGTGAGAATGGCCAGCCGCAGCCAGGACCTGGGGGACTCGCCGTCCTGAGTCCGGCGGTAGCTGTTGCGCGGCCTTTTCCGAGGGATCAGGCTGGGCTTCTTCAGCGGCTGCTGGGGCCGCAGGCGGGAATTCCGCGTATTTCGAGCCATGGCGGTTTTCCTTAGGGGCGAGCCTCCCCCGAACCAGCGGCCTTGCCGTTGAGTCGGGCCAGCAGGTCTTCCCCGGCGGTCCAAATATCCCCGGCCCCCAGGGTGAGGACCAGGTCGCCTTTCTGCACGTGCTTAAGTATGGCCGCGGCGACCGCGTTTTTTTCCGCCACGAAGTGCACCGCGGGATGGCCGCTGCCGCGGACCCCTTCATAAACGGCCCGGCCCGAGACGCCTTCCCGGGGGGATTCGCCTGCACCATAAATTTCGGTGATGAATACTATCCCGGCCCGGGCAAAGATCGGGGTGAATTCCTCCATCAGGGCCGCGGTGCGGCTGTAACGGTGGGGCTGGAAGGCCACCACCAGACGGCGCCGCGGGAAGGCTTGAGTCAGGCCCGTCAGAGTGGCGGCGATCTCGGTGGGGTGATGCCCATAATCATCGAGCACCAGCACCCCCCGGGCTGTGCCCTTCACCTGGCAGCGGCGCTGGATCTGCCCCAGCCCCTTAAGTCCCTGACGCCATACGGGGAATTTGAGTCCCAGGTTATGGCCCACGGCACAAGCGGCCATGGCGTTGAGGACGTAGTGGCCACCCGCCAGGGGCACCGTAACCCTACCCAGCTCCCGGCCCCGATGCCACAGGCGGAAACGGCAGCCCAGACCTTTGGGCTCGGGTTCGGTAGCCCGGAAATCGGCCCCGGGCGACAGGCCGTAGGTGGTGAGCTCGCCGGTAAACCGGGGCAGCAGGGGAGCAAGGTGGGGGTCATCGGCACAGGCCACCAGCTTGGCCCCGGGAGGCAGTTTTTGGAAATAAGCGGCGAAGGTCTCCTGGATATGGGCCAGGTCGCGATAGTGGTCCAGGTGTTCGCGGTCCAGATTGGTGACCACCGTGACCTGGGGGGAGAGATAGGCGAAGGAGCCGTCGCTTTCGTCGGCCTCCGCTACAAAGTAGCCCCCCCGGCCCAGGACGGCGTTGGAGCCCAGGAGGTCACACAAGGCCCCCACCACCACGGTGGGATCGAGGCCGCCGCTCCTGAGTATGGCGGCCACCATGGCGGTGGTGGAGGTTTTGCCGTGGGCCCCGGTGACGGCCACCTGGAGATGTCCCTCCATGAGCCGGGCCAGCAATTGGCCCCGGCGCAACACGGTGAGACCCAGGGCCCGGGCTGCGGCCAGCTCCGGATTGTCTTCCTTCACGGCGGTGGAGTGCACCACAATGGCCCCGGCCGGAAGCTGCTCAGGACGGTGGCCCTCATGGAAACTGAGGCCCAGGGTCTCCAGGCGGCGGGTCAGGGGCCCAGCCGCCAGGTCGGAGCCGCTCACCCGGTGGCCGCGGCGCACCAGGAGTTCCGCCAGCCCGCTCATGCCGATGCCGCCAACGCCGATGAAGTGATAGTGGCTCAGATTGGTCATATTTAAGGAATCGGGTTGGCAGATGCCCATCATAATTTAATTTTACCTTCCAGCAACTCCAGGCAGCCCCGGACGATCTCTTTGGCGGCGTCCGGCCGGGCCAGGCGGCGGGCGGCCTCCTCCATGCCGGCCAGGATATCGGGCGCAGATATAAAATGCCTTATCTTACCAGCGAAAACCTCCCCGGTAAAATCTTTATTTAGGATGATCTCCGCGGCCCCGGCCTGTCCCAGGAAGCGGGCGTTGACCTCCTGGTGGTTGTTGGCCGCGAAGGGGTAGGGGACCAGCAGGGAGGCCCGGCCCAGCGCGGTGACCTCCGCCAGGGTGGAGGCTCCGGCCCGGCAGACGATGAGGTGGGCCTGGTTCATCAAGTAGGCCATATCAATTGAAAATTCCTCCACCTGGGCCGCAAACCCGACGGCCGCATAGCCCGCGGCCACCTCGGCCCGGTCCGCCTCCCCGGTTAGATGGAGGAACCGGAGCCGCTCCTTCAGGTCGGCCAGCTCCGGAAGCGCGGCCAACACTTCCAGGTTAAGGTGGTGGGCCCCCTGGCTGCCGCCGGTGATCAGCACCGTGAATGGCGTCTCCGGCCGCGGCGGCATAACCCGGAAAAATTCCTCCCGGGCCGGGTTGCCGGTCCAGACCGCCAGGTTGCGGGGGAACTGGCCCAGGGAGGCGGGAAAGGAGACGAAGACCCGCTGCGCCAGATGGGCCAGCCAGCGGTTGGTGAAGCCGGGAAGGGCGTTCTGCTCGTGCAGGGCCAGGGGGATCTTCAGAGACCAAGCTGCCAGGCCCACGGGGCCGGAGGTATAGCCGCCCATGCCCAGCACCAGGTGGGGGCGGAGGGCCTGAAGACGGGCCCGGGCCTCCCGAACGCTCCCCGGCAGGCGCCCCCAGGTGCGCAGCCGGGAAAAGAGCCCCTGGCCCTGCAAAGCCCGGCTGGCCACCGCCTCCCAGGGGAAGCCGGCGCCCTCAAGAATTCGGGTGGTCACGGGGCGGGGGCTGGTGAAGAAACTGACCGCAAGCCCCGGGTGCGTCTCAAACTCCCGGGCCACCGCGATCCCCGGAAAGAGGTGGCCGCCGGTGCCCCCCGCGGCAATGACTACCCTGAGGTCCATCGATCTTTCCTACCCCTATCCTGATTGCCAGGGTTTTGGCAGGCTGCGGCCCAATCGCCAGCGCCAGGGCGGATGAAAATCCCGCCTCGACCTGAGCTGGTCCGGTCCAGCCGTTTCTTGATCCCCGGACGCTCACAGCTACTGAAATTCTGGGGGAGCAGCCTGTCAGGTATCGGGCCTGCCCGGCTAAAGCTGGGCCGTTTCGCTCTGGCCCGGCGCCGCAACCTTTACGGGCCGCGGCCCCGCGGGACCCTTAATCTGACTGCTGATGTTCAGGAGAATGCCCACCGCCAGCATACTGGCAATCAGGGAAGAGCCCCCATAACTGAGAAAGGGGAGGGACAGCCCCTTGGTGGGCAGGATGCCGCTCACCACTCCCATGTTGATGGCCGCGGGCAGGCCGATGACCAGGGTCAGCCCCAGGGCCAGGTAGGAGCCGAAGGTGTCCGGGGCCTTGAGGCTCAGGCGGAGTCCCCGGACCACCAGAAGGGCGAACAGGGCCAGGACCAGGAAAAATCCCACGAAGCCCATCTCCTCGCTGAAGATGGAGAGGATGAAGTCGGTATGGGCGTCCGGCAGGTAGAAGAGCTTGGCCCGGCTCTGTCCCGGCCCCAGGCCGACCAGATTTCCAGAGCCGATGGCCAGCAGGGATTGCTTCAACTGGTAGCCCACATCGGCCCCGTATTTCCAGGGGTGCAGGAAGGAGAGAAAGCGATTGAATTTTTTCGGATCCTTCAGTACCGCCAGGACCGCCAGGGTGCTGACTCCGCCCAGGGCCACCAGGAGGTGGGTGAGGCGGGTGCCGCCCACGAAAAGCATGGCGAAGACGATGGCCGCCAGGGTAAGAGCGGTGCCAAAGTCGGTTTCGATGCCAATGAGACCGATGAAGACCCCGGAGATCAGTATGTGGGGCAGGAAGCCGATGGTGAAAAGTTTCATCTTTTCCTGCTTGTTGGCCAGGGAATAAGACAGGTACAGGATTACCGCCAGGGAGGCGAACTCCGAGGGCTGCAGGGTGAGGGGCCCCAGGTGGATCCAGCGGGCCGCACCCCGCACCTTGCCGCCTAGGCCCGGGATAAACACCAGGACCAGGGAGATCAGGCTGAGGACCAGGAAGGGATAAACCAGGCGCTGATAATTCTGATATCTGATTTTCCGCCCCCAAAGGAGCGCCCCTACTCCCAGTAATCCATAAAACCCCTGGCGCTTGACGAAGTAGAAGGGATCGCCGTAATTGGTCAGGGCCATGACGTTGCTGGAGATGAATACCATGCCCAGTCCCAGGCACATCAAGGAGAGGACGGTGCCCAGCAGGATCAGGTCCTCGTGGACGCCCGGGGCCGCCAGGGCCTTAGCTTCCCTTTGCATGTCTCATCTCCTGCACCAATTTTTGAAAGGTTTCACCCCGGTGGGCATAGTCCTTAAACATGTCGAAGCTGGCGCAGGCCGGGGACAGGAGCACCACCTCTCCGGGACGCGCCAGATTATAGGCCCGCCGCACCGCCTCGGCCATGGAATTTACCAGACAGATGGGCGCCAGGTCCTTCCAGGTTTGCGCCAGGCGCTCCCGGGTCTCGCCCAGCAGGACCAAGGCCTTGACCCGCTCCTGGATCGCGGGGGAGAGGAGGCTAAAATCGCTGTCCTTGTCCCGGCCCCCGGCAATGAGGATCACCGGTTTGGAGAAGTGGCCCAGGGAAACGGCCACCGCCCCGACGTTGGTCCCCTTGGAGTCGTCATAAAACTCCACCCGCTCGAATTCCGCAACGAATTCCAGTCGATGGGGCAGGCCGCGGAAGTCGGCCAGCACCCGGCGGCAGGCCTCGGGACTGGCGCCGGCATCCAGGGAGAGCAACAGGGACGCCATGACGTTTTCCAGGTTGTGGCGCCCGGAAAGGCGAATCCCGGCCAGGGGGAACCTCTCTGCAGCGGCGCCCGTCAGCCTGACATGGAGCGAGCCGTTGGCCAGCCAGGCGCCCCGGGTCAGGGGGCGGCTGCTGGAAAAGTGGTAGACCCGGCCCGGCCCGGTATCCAGGGCCGCCAGCGCCGGGTCATCGGCGTTGAGGACTTTAAGATCACTCCCGCCCTGGTTGCGAAAGAGGTTGGCCTTGGAGGCGGCGTAGGCGGCCAGCGAAGGGTAGCGATCCAGATGGTCCGGGGTGATGTTGAGGAGGGCGGCGGCCTGGGGATGGAAGCTGGGGGCGGTGTCCAACTGGAAGCTGCTCACCTCCAGCACCAGGCAGTTTGCCTGCCGTTGCCGCGACAACAAGGAGATAGCCGGGGTGCCGATGTTTCCACCCACCAGGGGATTCCGGCCGGAGGCCTGGAGGAACTCCCCCACCAGGGTGATGGTGGTGGTCTTGCCGTTGGTGCCGCTCACCGCGATCAAGGGTTTTTCGAGGAAGTGGCCGGCCAATTCCAACTCCCCCCAGACGGGGACGCCGACCTGCCGGGCCTCCTTGAGCCAATCCAGTTCCGGCGGCACCCCGGGGCTCAGGATGATCAGGTCAGAGCCCCGCCAGGGAGTCTTTTTTTTGAGTCCCGTCCCTAAGGCTTCGGTTACTCCCAAGCCGGCGATCTCCCGGCGGGCTTCTTTAAGTGCCTGCGGCGGCGCCTGGTCAGTCACCGTCACCCGGGCGCCCTGGGCCGTCAGAAAGCGGCACAGGGCCACCCCGGTACGGGCCAGGCCGACTACCAGGACTTTTTTTTGATGAAGTTCCATGGCGCCAGTTCCGCAAATGAGTATGGAAAAACCTGCGTCACCTTATTTTTAAGGCGCTCAGAGACACCAGCCCCAGGATAATGGCGATGATCCAAAAGCGCACGATGACCTTGGGTTCGGGCCAGCCCTTGAGTTCGAAGTGATGGTGCAGGGGCGCCATGCGAAAGATGCGTTTGCCGTTGGAAACCTTGAAGAAGCCCACCTGCAGGATAACCGACAGGGCTTCCACCACGAAGAGCCCGCCCACGATGGCCAGAAGGATTTCCTGTTTGGTGGCCAGGGCCACAGTGCCCAAGGCCCCCCCCAGGGCCAAGGCCCCCACATCTCCCATGAAGACCTGGGCCGGGTAGGCGTTGAACCACAGGAAACCGATCCCGGAGCCCACCAGGGCCCCCAGGAAGATGGAGAGCTCCCCCACCCCCCGGACGTGAGGAATTTGCAGATAACCGGCGATCTTGAGGTTACCCGCCAAATAACAAAAGATCATGTAAAAGCCGGCGGCAATGGTCACCGGGCCGATAGCCAGGCCGTCCAGGCCGTCGGTGAGGTTCACCGCGTTGGCGCTGCCCACGATGATGAACACGGCAAAAGGAATGAAGAACCAGCCCAGGTCCGGTTGCAGCTGTTTAAAAAAGGGAATGGTCAGGGTGGTGTCGAAGGACGGGATGAAGGCGTAGAGCCAGATCGCCGGTACCAGGGCCACCAGGGTCTGGGCCATCAATTTGGTGCGGCCCGTCAGGCCCCGATTGTGCTTCTTGATGACCTTGAGATAGTCGTCATAGAAGCCGACGAAGCCGAACCCGAGGGTTACCACTATCATTATCCAGATGAAGGGATTGTTGAGTTCCGACCAGAGGAGGGTGGCAACCAGGGTGGCGAAGATGATCATCAGGCCGCCCATGGTGGGGGTGCCGTTTTTGTAAAAGTGGGATTGGGGGCCGTCTTCCCGGACATATTGTCCGATCTGCAGCGCCTTTAGCTTGTTAATGAACCGGGAGCCCACCGCCATGGAGATGACCAGGGCGGTGAGAATGGCGAAGATGGTCCGGAAGGTGATGTAGCGGAAGACATTGAAGCCGCCAAACACCGTTTTCAGAGGATATAAGAGATAGTAGAGCAACTAGAATCCCCCTCGGTTACCCACACAGATAGCAGTCAGCAGTCAGCGGTCAGCCTTCAGCAAAAGCAGAACCATGTAGGGTAGGCACTGCCCACCAATTATTAATCTATTTTCCAGAAAGTTTTTTGTAAGCCATTTCAAATAGTGGTGTACCTTCGTGAATCTCCTTAGTATTTGCCGGGCAAAAGAATGGTGGGCAGCGCTCACCCGACAATTAATTCTCCCCCAAAAGGTCTATGAGCCCTTCCATGTGCATGCTGCGGGACCCTTTTACCAGGAGCCAGTCCCCCGGCTCCAGCAATTCCTTAAGCACCCGGGCCCCGTCGTCCTGGCGGCGGATGGGAAACAGATGCGAGGCAGGCAGCCCCTCTGCCAGCGCCCCCGCGGCCACCTCCAGGCGGAAGTCGCCATAAGTCACCAGGTAATCCACCCCGGTCCGGGCGGCCAGGCGGCCGAGGTTCCGGTGTTCCTGGGACGCCGCCGGGCCTAACTCGAGCATGTCTCCCAGGGCGGCGGCGGCCCGGCCTTGACCCTTGAGCTCCATCAAGGTCTGCAAGGCCATGGCCATGGAGCCGGGGTTGGCGTTGTAGCAATCGTTCAGCAGGTGGACCCCGATGGGGAGGGTGACCACCTGGGAGCGCCGGGCGATGGGCCGGAATGCCGCCAGGGCCGCGGCGGTTTCTGCCGGCGGCATCCCCAGGACCAGGCCCACCGCGGTGGCGGCCAGGGCGTTGTACAGCATATGCTCTCCAGCCGCGGGCAGGTGCAGGGGCCAGCTTTGCCCTTGATAATGAAGCAGGGCGCTTTGGCCGCCGGTTCCCAGAGTGCGGCGGCTTTCGGCCTTAAGGGCAGCCCCGGGTCCCAGTCCGTAGCTCAGGGAGGGGCCCCGGAAACCCCGGGCCAACCCGGCAACCCAGGGATCATCGGCATTAAAGAGCAGGTGAGCTTCCGGCCCCAGAGCGCTGATGATTTCGCCCTTGGCCCGGGCCACCCCGGCCACGTCCCCCACCCCCTCGGTGTGGGCCCCGTAAACGTTGGTGAGCACTCCCACGGTGGGCGCGGCGATTTGGGTGAGACGGCGGATCTCTCCGAAGCGGTTCATGCCCATCTCCACCACCGCGGCCTCGTGGGCCGCATCCAACTCCAAAAGGGTGAGCGGCAGGCCGATCAGGTTATTCAGGTTCAGGGAATTCTTGTGCACCTGATAAGTCCGGGACAGAACCCCCGCGGCCATCTCCTTGGTGGTGGTCTTGCCGCAACTGCCGGTGATGGCCACCACCGGCAGGGCAAACCTGCCGCGCCAGGTGTGGGCCAGGTCCCCCAGGGCGGCCAGGGCGGTGTCCACGGCGATTACGGTTATGGCGCGGCCTGCGGCGGGTTTTAAGCTGGCGCTGACACCGGTGACCGCCCCTACAGCCCTTCTTTCCACCAGGACGCCCCGGGCGCCCCGGTGCAGGGCCTGAATGATGAAGTCGTGGCCGTCGTGGCGCTCCCCGGACAGGGGAATGAATATCTGGCCCGTCTGGGTGGTGCGGGAGTCGGTGGACACCCCGC
The DNA here is from genome assembly GCA_963697965.1 of uncultured delta proteobacterium. Lineage (GTDB taxonomy): Bacteria > Desulfobacterota > Desulfobaccia > Desulfobaccales > 0-14-0-80-60-11 > JAPLJC01. The sequence continues at coordinate 2,700,584 of OY969108.1, read as the reverse complement.
AAAAGGTGTCCCAGCAACCCCGCTGGATCAGGTTGCCCCGGGTGGCGGCCAGGATTTCCGCGATGGTGAAGGTGGCGGCCATCAGCCGTGACACTCCTTTAAACCCAGGGTAACCTCCTCCCGGTCGTCGAAATGGCGGCGCTCCGAGCCCCAGATCTGGTAGTTTTCATGCCCCTTGCCGGCCACCAGCACCGCGTCGCCGGGCCGGGCCAGGCTGATCGCCAGGCGGATGGCCTCCCGGCGGTCCGGGATCAGCAGATAGCCGCGCTCGCCTTTCCCGGCGGCCGCCCCGCTTATCCGGGCCAAACCCGCGGCTGCCAAACCCGGTTCGATCTCCCGGATGATGGCCAGCGGCTCTTCGCCGCGAGGGTTGTCGCTGGTGACCACCACCAGGTGAGAGAGCGCGGCTGCGGTTCCCATGAGGGGCCGCTTTTTCCGGTCCCGGTCCCCGCCGCAGCCGAAAACGGTGATGATCCGGGCGAAGTCCAGTTGCTGCAAGGCCCCCAGGGCCTGGGCCAGGGCGTCCGGGGTATGGGCGTAGTCCACGAAGACGCCGGGGCCGCCCGCCGGGCCAAAACGCTCCAGCCGGCCTGGCACCCCGCTCAGGGCGGCGATACCCCGGGACACTTCCTGAGGGGACAGGCCCAGCCCCAGGGCGGTGGCCGCGGCCGCCAGGATGTTGGCCAGGTTGAAGGGCCCCACCAGGCGGGAGTCGATCATTACCTCTCCCGCCGGACTGGCGAGACGGGCTTCGATACCCTGGGGGTGGAAGCGGTGGCTCAAGGGCCGCACCTGGCTTTTGGGGTGGCAGCCGTAAGTGAGGCAGGGAACCCGCACCTGGGCGCGTAGTTCCTCACCCCGGGGATCGTCCAGGTTGAGGACCGCCAGACCGGGGGCGCCGCTGCCGTTGGCCAGCAATTCCAGAAAGAGACGGGCCTTGGCGGCAAAGTAGTCGTCCAGGTTCCGGTGGTAATCGAGGTGGTCCTGGCTGAGGTTGGTGAAGACCCCCACGTCGAAGGCCGTCCGGTCCACCCGCCGCAAGTCCAGGGCGTGAGAGGAGACCTCCATGACGACGTGGCTCACCCCCCGGGAGCGCATGGCCCGCAAGAGCCTCTGCAAGTCCAGGGATTCCGGGGTGGTCACCGGCGCCGGCCAGGTTTCTGCTAAGGCGCGGTAATTGACGGTGCCTAGCACCCCGACCTGGCGGCCGGCGTTGCTCAGGATGGCCTCCAGCAGGTAACTGGTGCTGGTTTTGCCGTTGGTGCCGGTGATGCCCACCAGGACCAACTCCCGGCTGGGGTGGCCGTAAAATGCGGCGCTGATATGGGCCAGGGCCAGGCGGGCCTGGTTGACCCGGACATTGGTGAGGCCGGCGGGAACTTCCAGTTCCTGTTCGCTGACGATGGCGGCAGCCCCGTTGGCGATGGCCTCGGCCACAAAGCGGCGCCCATCGGTACGGACCCCCTTAAGGGCCACGAAAACCCCGCCGGGGATCACTTCTCCCGAGTGATAGGCCACCCCGGTTACCGCAAGATTCTCGTCGCCTTGCAGGCGGCAGCCCTCCAGGCCGGCCAGCAGCCGCTTCAAAGGAATGGAGGACGTGGGCTCGGGGTGCATGGTTCCCTCGCAAACAGGTCTGATTACCCCGGGGGCTCAGAACCATTGCCGATGGCAGTCCGGGCCGGAATCAGACGGTGAAGCAAGCAAGCATATATGGTGCGCAGGAATGATGGTCAGATACGCCAAAGGGCAGCCCGCAGCCTGCCCCTGCCGGATGCGTCACTCAAGGATTGGCAGGTTGAGGCCGCTTTCGAGTCCCACCGCCTCCGATTAATCTTATAAAAACCTCCTGCTCTTGGCAATGACCAACCCCTGGGGGCGCGTCAGATGCTGGGATTGAATTTCACCAGGCAGATGGCGCCGGGGGAGAGGCTGGTCCCCGGGGAGGGCTCCTGGCTCACAGCCATGCCGCTGCCCTCCAGGCGGCATTTCAACCCGGAGCGGGTCAGCAGGTCCAGTACCTGGCGAATGGTATAGCCCTTCAGGTCGGGCATTACCGTCAACGGTCCCTTGGGCATCTCCAGCCGGGTCGGCAACAACTGCGCCAACGTGGGAGCCGGCGCCTGGACGGGGGCCACCTCGGCCAGCCGCCGCCCCTGATCCGGGGCGGCCGCGCCTTTAGCCTGGACCGGCAGGTTCTTGTCCCGCTCCAGTTCCTGCTGGGGATAATAACCCAGCACCCGCATGGATTGGGCGGCTATTTCCCGGAAGACGGGCGCGGCCACCACCCCTCCGTAGATGGCACCCTTGGGTTCGTCGATGATGACGCTGATCGCCAAAACCGGCTTGTCCGCGGGTATCAGGCCGATGAACAGGGCCTCAAACTTGGTGTGAGAATAAGACCGGCCCTCCAATTTCTGGGCGGTGCCCGTTTTGCCGGCCACGGTGAAACCTTCCGGGGCCGCTTCTTTGGCGGTGCCACCCGGCTGGGTGACCGTCGCCATGATCTCCAGTATCTGCTGGGCGGCCCGCTCGGACAACACCCTTCTCAGCGGCCGGGGGGGAAACTCCTGCACCTTCCGTCCATAGGGATCGTCAACCTCTTTCACCAGGCGAGGCTCCATGAGGACCCCGCCATTGCCCAGGGAGGCCAGGGCCATGGTCAGTTGCAAAGGAGTGACGGACACCCCCTGACCAAAGGCCAGGGTGGCGCGGTCGATGCCGGACTTGAGCACCTTGAGACTTTTCAGCAGCCCGTCGCTTTCCCCGGGGAAGGCGATCCCGGTTTTGTTCCCAAAGCCGAAACCCCGGAGATATTCCTCCAGGCGGGGGCCCCCCAGCTTGCCGGCTATCTTGGCGGCCCCGATGTTGCTCGATTTTTGGATGATCTGTTGCACCGTCAGACATCCGTATTTATGCACGTCGTGGATCTCTTCCTTGGGGCCCAGGACCCAGGCGCCGTTTTCACAATTGAAACGGTCGCCGGGCTTCACCACATTGGCATCCAGGGCCGCGGCGGTGATGAAGATCTTAAAGGCGGAGCCGGGCTCCAGGCAATCGGTGATTAAGCGGTTGCGCCGGGCCGCTTCGGGAGATTGGACGTAACGGTTGGGGTCCATGACGGGCAACTGGGCCATGGCCAGGATCTCCCCGGTCTGCGGGTTGACTACCATGGCCTGGCCGCCGGCGGCATGAGCATGCTCCACCCCCAGGGCCAATTCTTTTTCCGCGATATACTGCAAGGTGTGGTCCAGGGAAAGGACGACGTTGTCGCCCATGACCTCCGGATCCCAGGCCTTTTCCCCCGAGGAGACGATATGCCCCCGGCCATCCAGCATCTTCCAGCATTGCTTGGGTTTACCATAGAGGAACCGGTCAAACTGGTGCTCCACCCCCTCCAATCCCTGGCCGTCGATATTACAGAAACCCAGGACCTCCCCGGCCAGAGATTGCTGCGGATAGTAGCGTTTGGCCTCGGGCAACAGGTAGATGGCGTCGGTGTCCCGGCGTCCGCTGACCTTGGCGGCCGCGTCCTGGCGCTCCTCTTCTGCCTGCCAGGACTGGAAGGCCGCTTCCCGCTCCGGGGTGAGTTGGCGTTTTACCCAGGTGAAAGAACAGGCCCGGGTGAGGATTTCTTTGAGTTCCTTAGGCTGATAACCGAGGATGGGCGCCAGCTCCCGGCTCAAAGGGCCGGCCTGCGCAACCTGGGTGGGATGAGCCACCACCGAGGAAACCTGGGTGCTGATAGCCAGCTCCAGTCCCTGGCGGTCCAGGATCATGCCCCGAACCGGCAGCACTGGGAAAAATTTCTGGTATTCCCGGGTGGCTTCCTCCCGGAGCTGCGGGCCCCGCACCACCTGGAGATAAAAGAAGCGGCCAATAATCACCAGTCCCAGCAGGGCCAGGCCAAGACCCAACAGGGCGATGCGGAAGCGCACCCACTTGTTGATAGTGGGATTCACGGCAGTTTCACGACCTGGGAGGGCTTGGGCGCCTCCATGCCTAACTGGTCCGCCAGCTTCTCCAGACGGGAGATAGCGGTCAGGTTGGAGAGCTCGATGCGCAGCTTGCTGTTCAAGTCGAGGAGCTGCTTCTGGCTCTCCTGAGCGCGGGAAATCTGGTAACTTTGGGTAATATCCTGCAAATCGGCCCAGGCCAGAAATAGACAGGTGAACAATACCGCCATGGCCCCCAGGACCAGCCCGGCCACTACGGCGCCCCCCCAGCGCCAGGGGTAGCTGACCTTGCGATTCCTGGAGACGAACACCTGTCCGGCGGCGCTCAGCCGAAGAGATAAATTAGCGGGCATCTTCTCTCACCTCCTCTGATCAAGCGCGGTGGTCCATGGAGCACAGGCTGGGAAACCGTTCCTTGGGCCACCTTTGGGCAATCTCATCCCATCCCCGGATGGATTGGCAGTAACCATCCTGGCCGTTCTCCATGTGGTTGCCACGGAAACTTGCGGGCCCTTGCTCCTGGGGGCTCAGGTCCTCGGCGATTTCAAGAGACATAGGCTTTCTCCCGGTTCGTTGGGTCAATTTTTTCGGCGATGCGCATCTTGGCGCTGCGGGACCGGGGATTACCGGCCACCTCATCCGGCGTGGGGGTCAGCGGTTTGCGGGTCAGGCGCGCCATCACCCCGGCCCGGTCCCAGGCCGCCATCTTTTCTTTCACCAATCGGTCTTCCAGGGAATGGTAGGCAATTACCACCAGACGGCCGCCCCCTTCCAGCCAGCTCGGGGCCTGCTCTAAAAATGTGGCAATTTCCTCCAATTCCCCGTTCACCGCGATCCTTAAGGCCTGGAAGACCCGGGTGGCTATATGCAGTCTCCCCCTGCGCCACCCGGGTCCCATGGCCCGTTTAATGACGTCCACTAGTTGTTGCGTGCTGCGAAAAGGTTGCCGCCGCCGGGATGCCGTGATCGCCCGCGCCAGGCGCCTGGACCGGGGTTCTTGCCCGTATTCATAAATGATTCTTGCCAACTCGGCCTCGGGGGCGAAATTGAGCAGTTGGGCGGCGGTAAGGGAATCCCCGTTTTCCGGGTTGAAGCGCATGTCCAGGGGCTCATCTCCCCAAAAGGAGAAGCCCCGCTGTGAAGTCTGCAATTGCCGGGAAGAAAGGCCCAGGTCCAGGAGGATTCCGGCAACCCCTTTAAGGTCTGCGGCTGCCAGCAAATCCCCTAACTGGCTATAGGACTGGTGAAACAGTTGCAATCTGGAGGTGTGGTGGGCCAGCCGCGCAGATGCCGTCTTTAGGACCGCAGGGTCCCGATCCAGGCCCCAAAGCCGCCCGTCGGGCCCACTGCTATCCAGGATGGCGGCGGCGTGTCCCCCCTCCCCCACGGTACCATCCACATAAAGATGGCCAGGCCGGCAGTTAAGGCCCACCAGCGCCTCCTTCACCATGACCGGTTGGTGCACCGGCATAAGGTCTGTGTTTAGATCAGCAATCCGTCCAGCATCCCTTCGTCAATGGATTCTTCCACCTGCTGCATATGAAGCTCATAGGAGGGCCGGTCCCAGATTTCAAAACAACGCACCGCCCCCACTATGCAGACCTCACGGGAAAGCCTGGCATAGTCACGCAGATTGGGAGGCACCAGGATGCGTCCCTGACGGTCCAGGGGGCAGTCCTCCACCCCGGAGATGAGAAAGCGCTGGAAGTTGCGAAGATCCCCACGGAACAGGGGTTGCTCCGCCAATTTGCCTTCGATCTTCTGCCACTCCTCCATGGGGAAGGCCAGAAGATAACGGATATGATCCGGAGTATCCTTCTGGAGCCGCTGCTGGTAATTGGTGAGGACGAGCTGGCGTTCCTGGCGTTCCTGCAAGATTTCCCGGTAACGGGAAGGGATGCTGACCCTCCCTTTGTTATCCATGAGATGAATATGCAGGCCCCTGAACATCGCGCCATTACTCCCCACTAACTCCCACTTTATTCCACTTTGGCACAAAATTAGGGCTTACGTAGGGAAATGTCAAGGAAAAAAACGGTGCGAAATGAAAAAAATTCCCCAGGCGGCAAGCCGTTCCGACCCCAGGTACTAAAGGAGAAGGAGAAGATGGAAAGTGTGGGACCCTGCGGATGGATGTTTGGGAGGTTAAAGGTTAAGGAGAACCGGGGTCAGAAGTCGAGTGGGGCAGGGCAGGGGGATGCCAAGTCCTTTGAAATTAATCGCCGTGCTGTTGGCAGTAGTCGAGGTAATTCGTCAAGATCAGCACCGCGGCCTGTTGGTCCAAAACCTGGCGGCGGCGGCGGCGGCTCAGGTCCGCCTGTAGCAGGACCCGCTCCGCCTCCGCGGTGGTGAGGCGTTCATCCCAGGTGACCACCCGGACACCCAGGGCCTCCTCCAAGTCTTTGGCCAATTCCAGGATCCCCGGGGCGGCGTCCCCCAGGCGGCCGTCCAGGTGCCGCGGCAGCCCCACCACCACCCGCTGCACCTGCCACTTCCGGGCCACCTCCAGGAGTTGGGCCAGGAGCTCGCCGCGGTCCCGGGGGGTCAAAACCCCTATCCCCTGGGCGGTGATACCCAGGGGATCGCTGACCGCCAGGCCGGTGCGCTTGGACCCCACGTCCAGGGCGAGAATCCGCACCTCGCGGCGCTCTCTTGGCGGCTCTACGGCCATGGGGTCTCCTATATGGACAGCAGCCAGACAGCGGCCAGGGCCAGGGCCACGCCGGCCAGGTGGCGCAGGGTTACGCTCTCATGGAGCAAAGTCCAGCTCAGGATCACCGTGACCAGGGGATACAAGGCGGTGACGGGCACCACCGCGGCCGCCGTTCCCCCTGCCATGGCCTTGAAGAAGAAGAGCAGACCGAAGGCCATGCAGAGCCCGGCGCCCAGAGCTGCGGCTACCCCGGCGGTCTGCCAGGGGATGGCCAGGGAGCCGGTGGCCGCCAGGTAGCCGATGACCGCCAGGTGCCCGGTAATGGAGAGGAGATAAACGGCTACGGGGGGAAGTTCCAGGGTGGCCACCTTGCTGAAAAACCCCCAGAGCCCCCAGAGGCCCACGGCTATCAAGGAATACCCCAGCCAGTTCACGTCGCCCCCGCTCCGGCTTGCCAGCCGCCGCTCTTTCATCTAATATATGAATCGGCCTGCCCGCACAAGAGGTAAAAGGGACATAAGCAAGTTGGGCTGGGCCGCCTTTTTCATAAGTCAAAGCTTATATCAAAAAGAATTGAAAACGCCCTTCTCCCTCCCCCTGGTTCTCATTATTGACGGCAACCGGGAGAGAGGCCGGCGGGAAGACCTGCATCCCTTGACGCTTGAGGGTAAATCTGAGCCTCCCTGTTTGGGGGATGGTGAAAGGAAGGGGTTTTGGCGATCTTCTTATGATTGGCATCACAGGTCATCGGGGGGCGCCGCAGGAGGCGCCGGAAAATACCCTCCTCTCCTTTCGCCGCGCCCTCAAGTTGGGGGTGGCGGCAGTGGAGCTGGACGTGCAGCTCACCCGGGAGGGCCGCCTGGCGGTGATCCACGACGAGACCCTGGACCGCACCACCAATGGCCGCGGCCTGGTCAAGGATTTCACTTTGGCGGAACTGAAGCGATTGGATGCCGGCAAGGGCGAGGCCATTCCTACCCTGGAAGAAGTTCTGGAACTGGTGAGAAACCGGGCCGGTCTGCTGGTGGAATTGAAGCAGAGGGAGGCGGCTGCCGCCCTTTTGGAGTTCTTCCGGAGGGAGCGAGCCTTCGAGGCGGCCAGGGTCATCTCCTTCTGGCACCCGGCCCTCAAGGCCATGAAGGAGGCGGAACCGCGCCTTAAAACCGGGGCCCTCATGGTGGGCTGCCCCGCGGACCCCGCCGGTCTGGCCCGGGCCGCCGGGGCCGACGTCCTGGTCCTGAATTATCATTTCCTCGACCAGGAACTGGCGGAGGCTGCCCGGCGGCATAAGATCAAGGTCATTGCCTGGAATATCGACGATCCGGAAATCCTTGGGGATTACCTGGCCATGAACCTGGAAGCGATTTGCACCAACCGGCCCAGGGAAATTATGGAGCGCTGGCGCTGCACCACAGGGAAATAGGACCGATGCCATGGAAACCTTGACCTCCCAGTTAGCCGGGGCGGCCCGGGAAGCCGCGGACCGGGTGGCCATTAGCTACCGGCAAGGGGACTTGGTGCAGGAGTACACCTGCGGCCAGCTTTACCGCGGCAGCCTGGCGGTGGCCGGGTGGCTCAAGGCCCGGGGGGTGGCCAGGGGGGAGCGGGTGGCCATCCTCCTGGAGAATCGGCCCCAATGGCCCCTGAGTTATTTTGGCATCTTGCTGGCCGGAGCGGTGGCGGTGCCTCTGGATCCGGTCTCCCGCTGGGATCACATCGGCTATACCCTGGAGCAGACCCAAGCCAGGGTCATCTTTACCTTTCCCAAGGTCCCTCTGTCAGAATTGCAACAACTGCCGTTCCTAAAATGGCTGGTGGTGGTGGGGGAAGGTGGGGATTCCGGCGCCAAGCTAATCAACTTTCAGGAAGTGCTGCAGTCACCCGCAAGTGAGGCAGGGCTGCCCTCCCCGCGCCTTGAGGACCTGGCCTCCATCATTTATACGTCGGGCACTACCGGGATGCCCAAAGGGGTGATGCTCACCCACGGGAATTTCGCGGCCAATTGCCAGGGCATCGCCCAACTCAAGGCCATCCGGGAGGATGACAATTTGCTCTCCATCCTCCCCCTGCATCATGCCTTTCCCTTTACCGCCACCCTGTTGGCACCCCTCTTTGCCCGGGCGCGGATCACCTATCTCGATACCCTGAAGGCCGAGGCCACCCGGAAGTGTATCAAAGAGCAGAGGGTCACTATCCTGGTGGTCACTCCCCAGGTGCTCACGCACTTCTATCAAGGGTTCAGGCGGCAGTTACAGCAGGTCCCCTGGCCGGTACGGCCACTGCTGCTGGGCTATCTCCGGGTTTCCTGGAGGGTCTTTGGATATCTGGGGGTAAATCCGGCCCGGCCGCTGTTAAGGAAATTCCGCAGCGCCCTGGGGGAGCAGTTTCGCTTTTTTGTGAGCGGTGGGGCCAAACTCCCGGAATCTCTGGGGGAGGACCTGGCCCGGCTGGGGTTTGAGGTGCTGGAGGGTTACGGTCTCACGGAAACCTCGCCGGTGGTCACCATCAATCCCCCGGAGGCTCCCCGCCTGGGGTCGGCGGGCCGGCATCTGGCGGGAGTGGAGATCAGGATTTGGCATCCTGACGCCCAGGGTGTCGGAGAGGTCCTCATCCGGGGCGACAACGTCATGGCCGGTTATTTCCAGAATGAGGCGGCCACCCGCGAGGCCCTTAAGAATGGCTGGTTCCATAGCGGCGATTTGGGTTATCTTGATCGGGACGGCTACCTGTACCTCAAGGGACGGATCAAGGAAATCCTCGTCCTCGCTTCGGGCAAGAAGGTCTCCTCCGAGGAAGTGGGACAGCACTACCTGCAGGCTCCTTCCATCAAAGAGATCTTCGTGACTACCGACTCCGGCGCCGGGAAGCTGGTGGCCTTGGTGGCGCCGGACCTGGACTTTTTTCGAAAAACCGGGGACGTCGATATTGTTGACAGGGTGAAGTGGGACCTGGAGCTCCTCTCCCAGGGCCTGGAGCCTTACAAACGGGTGCGGGATTTCGTCCTGGTTAATGAAGAGCTGCCCAAGACCCGCCTGGGAAAGGTCAAGATGCACGAAGCCCAGCGTCTTTACCAGGAGCGGGCTGGCCAAACCTACTCAAGGAAAAGGCCGGCCAGCGAGGAAGAGTTGTCCCCGTTGGGCGAGATGGTGCTGGAAGTGCTGATCCGCCAGACGGGGGACCCCCGGATCTCCCTGGACGACCATTTGGAGCTGGACCTGGGCCTGGACTCCCTGGGCCTGGTGGAGCTGCTGGCGGCCCTGGAGAGCCGGTTAAACCTCAAGATCCGGGACGAGGACTTCCTGGGCATCTTTACGGTGAGAGAGCTTATGGGCTTTATTGAGGAGAAGAATCCCGCGGCCGCCGGGGAGCCTAAGCAGAAGGTGGCGGCTTGGGAGACCATCCTGAGGACCGATCCGCCCCCGGCCGTGCTCCGGAAGTTGGGTTTGGAAGGAGAATGGACGGCCCGGGTGGCCACCCAGGGGCTGGCGTCGCTGCTGGGCCCACTGTTTAGGTTGCTGTTCCACCTCCAGGTGTACGGCCGGGAGCGGCTGGAGGACCGGGGATGCATTCTCTGCCCCAACCACGCCAGCTATCTGGACGGTTTCATCCTGGCGTATGCGGTCCCGGGGCCGTTGCGCCCCCACCTGTTCTCCTTGGGTTACGCCGGCTATTTCGACGTGCCGGTGATCCGGAATCTCCTTAAGCTGATCCGGGTGATCCCGGTGGACTCGGCCCGCCATGTGGTGGAGGCCATGCAGGTGTCGGCCCATATTCTCAGGCATGGCCGGATCCTGGCCCTGTTTCCCGAGGGTTTCCGCACCCCCAGCGGAGAGTTGGGCCGGTTTAAGAAGGGAGTGGCCATCCTGGCCAGGGAGCTGGAGGTGCCGTTGCTCCCGGTTTATATTCAAGGCTCCCATGAAGCCTGGCCTCCCGGGGTGGCCCTGCCCCGTCTCCGCCCCATCCGGGTGCTCTTCGGCCGGGCGCATTCCTGGGAGGAACTGAAGGAACGGGGGCTTAAGGTGGTCCCCGAGGCCTCCGACTATGACGCCATCAGCCTGGGCCTGCGGCAGGAGGTCTTGCGGCTGAAAGAGGTATTGGAGATTAAGCAGGTTTAGCTGTTTTCAGGACAATTCAATCAAGGAGCGGCCGCCAACGGCCGCTACCGGAAAACCGGGAAAAAAATATGGGAAAAAGCGTGGCAGAGCAGATTATGGCGGCGCATCTGGTGAGCGGGGACCTGGTCCCCGGCGCCGAGGTGGCCTTGAAGATCGACCAAACCCTGACCCAGGACATCACCGGCACCCTGGCTTACCTGGAGTTTGAGGCCATGGGGGTGGAGCGGGCCCGGCCCGAGGTGGCCGTGAGTTACGTGGACCACAATCTCCTGCAGACCGATTTTCGCAACGCCGACGACCACCGGTTTCTGCGGACGATCGCGGCCCGCTATGGCCTCTATTTCTCGCCGCCGGGAAACGGCATCTCCCACCAGGTGCATCTGGAGCGGTTCAGCGTGCCGGGAAAGACCTTATTGGGCTCTGACAGCCACACCCCCACGGGCGGCGGCGCCGGAATGCTGGCCTTGGGAGCCGGCGGCATGGACGTGGCCCTGGCCCTGGCGGGGCAGCCTTATTACCTGGTAATGCCTGAGATCCTGGGGGTGCGCCTCTCCGGAAGGTTCCCGGCCTGGGTCTCGGCCAAGGACGTCATCCTGGAGTTGCTGCGGCGTCTGACGGTTAAGGGGGGACGGGGAAAGATTCTGGAGTTTTTCGGTCCGGCCCTGCCGCACCTCAGTGTGCCGGAGCGCGCCGCCATCACCAACATGGGGGCGGAGCTGGGGGCCACCACCTCCATCTTTCCCGCGGATGCGCAGACCCGCCGGTTCATGGCCCTGCAAGGGCGGGACGCGGATTTTCGCCCTTTGAAGGCCCTGGGCCGGCCCGATTATGCCGAAATCCAGGAAGTGGATCTCAACCAGTTGGCGCCTCTCATCGCCCGCCCCAGTTCTCCGGATCGGGTAGCGCCGGTCAAGGAATTGGAGGGCACCCCGGTGGAGCAGGTGCTCATCGGCTCTTGCGGCAACTCTTCCTTCCGGGACCTGATGGTGGTGGCCAAGGCCCTGAAGGGCCGCCGGGTGCACCCGCGGGTCAGCCTGGAGATCAACCCCGGGTCCCGCCAGGTCCTGGAAAATCTGGCCCTGGCCGGCGGGCTCCTGCCCCTGCTGGAGGCGGGGGCGCGGCTGATGCCACCGGGTTGTTGGGGCTGCATCGGCGTGGGCCAGGCCCCGCCCAGCCACGCCGTGTCGGTGCGCACCTTTCCCCGGAATTTCTCGGGGCGCAGCGGCACCAAAGATGATCAGGTCTACCTGGCCAGCCCCGAAACCGCGGTGGCCGCAGCGATTTTCGGAGAACTGCGGGACCCCCGGAGCCTGGGTGAGGCGCCCCGCGTTCCCTTTCCCCGCTATTACCTGGTGAACGGCCGCTCACTGGCGGCGCCGCCCCCTGCCGGCACCCCGGTGGAGGTGGTGCGCGGCCCCAACATCGTGCCCTTCCCGCAACTGTCGCCCTTGCCGGAGAATTGGCGGGGGGAGGTATGGCTGAAGGTGGGCGATAACGTCACCACCGACGACATCCTGCCAGGGGGCAGCCAGATCCTACCTTTGCGCAGCAACCTGCCGGCCATTAGCCAGTTTACCTTTTCCCGCCTGGATCCGGATTTCGTCCGGCGGGTCCAAGGCCAGGGGGAAGGGGCCATCGTCGGCGGGGAAAACTACGGCCAGGGCTCATCCCGGGAGCACGCGGCCCTGGCCCCCAGGTACCTGGGGGTGCGGGTCAAGCTGGTGAAGAGCTTTGCCCGCATCCATCTCGCCAATCTCACCAACTTCGGCATTCTGCCTTTGACCTTTGAGAATCCCGGAGACTACGAACTGCTTAATCCGGGTGAGACCCTGGAACTGCTGCAGGTGCGCCGGCTGGTACTTGAGGGGGCCGAAAGGCTGCCCTTGAAGTTAGGGAGCCGGGAAATTTGGGTAAGGCTGGACCTTTCGCCTCGCCAACGCCGCCTGGTGGCGTTGGGCGGCGCCCTGAACCTGGCCCGGGAAGGGTAACGCCTAATGCAGTAAGCATCAATAATGGCGCCATGAGGAAAAAACTGGCTGGAGAAATTGGCGCCACCTTACGGAGGGGAAGGGATAGAAGGTTTTTCAGCAGCATAAAATTGCATTTGTCCAAATCAAGGGATATGATTAATAGGTACAACTAGTTAGATTTGACGGCGTTAGGTCCGAAAGGACTGGGGAGCGCGGCGGGAAGAAGCGCCATGGGATTTTTGAAGAAAATCTTCGGAGGCGGAACCTTTGCCAGGCCTCAGTTTGAGGTGGTGGAGAACCGATTGTGCACCGATCTGACCAGGTTTAGGGTTCGGGTCAGAAGAGGTGGTCAGGAGATGTATGCCGAAGATTTGTTTCAAGCCGCCACCAAGCCCCAGGATCTGCAATTCGGCAGGTTCTTCCTGTTGAATGAGACCCCTCCCAAGGTCCATTTCGCCCCTTCCCTGGACGAGGCCATTTATTGGTTTGAAGGCCGGCGGTTGCCTAAAGACGGTTTTCCCAGCGTTTTCTGGGGGAAAAAGGTCTCATTTTCGTGCAGCATCTGCCGAAAAGAAGGCGCTACGCCCATAGCGATCACCAAGGTGGAGCAGTTGTCCGTTTACACTAATATTCCGATCTTCAGGGAGATACTGGGCTGGCGGGTGTTGGAAGTGGCCTCGGACCTGTTGGGCCCTGGGATTCCCACCAAGATCCTATACATGTTCAAGACCCAGCCGATAATCAAATGGTCCAACCCCGAAACCAAGTTCATCTGCAGGGGCTGCGCCCGGCAACTGACGGAGCAGGGGCGGCAAGCCGAATTGGAAGGTTATGTGACCTTTTAACCCGGAAAGCGCAGCAGCAACCTTGGTTTAAGGGACCTACAGCGCCGCCGCAATTGCTTTGCCGACCTCGGAAGTGCCGGCGTTGCCTCCCAAATCCCTGGTACGCGGTCCCTCCAGGATAATCGCTTCCATGGCCCTGATGATGGCATCCTGCGCCGCGGTGTAATGCTCCCTCCCGTTAGCCAGAAATCCTAACATCATCGCTCCTGACCAGATGGCGCCAATGGGATTGGCAAGGTTGCGGCCATAAATATCGGGAGCCGAGCCGTGCACCGGCTCGAACATCGAAGGGTACAGGCGTTCCGGGTTGATGTTGGCGGACGGGGCAATGCCGATGGTGCCCGTGCAGGCCGGCCCGAGATCGGAAAGAATATCACCGAACAGGTTGGAAGCCACTACCACATCGAAGCGTTCTGGAAACAGCACGAATTGGGCGGCCAGAATATCGATGTGGCGTTTATCCCAGCGAACGTCCGGGTACCGGGCTGCCATCAGCTGCAGCCGCTCGTCCCAGTAGGGCATGCTGATGGCTATGCCGTTGGACTTGGTGGCCGCCGTCAGGTGCTTTTTCGGACGGCTTTGCGCCAATTCGAAGGCATACTTCAGGATGCGATCGACCCCTTTTCTGGTAAAGACAGATTCCTGCAGGACCAGCTCTCGTTCGGTATTTTCGAAAATCTTGCCGCCGATATCCGAGTATTCCCCTTCGGTGTTCTCACGCACCACGTAGAAGTCGATGTCGCCGGGTTGGCGCCCGGCCAGGGGGCACGGCACGCCCGCCATCAGTCTCACCGGACGGAGGTTCACGTACTGGTCGAACTCCCGTCGGAATTTCAGCAAAGAACCCCAAAGGGAAACGTGGTCCGGCACCACGTCCGGCCAGCCAACGGCGCCGAGATAGATGGCGTCATAGATCTTGAGTCGGTCGAACCAGTCGGGAGGCAGCATCCGGCCATGCCTGAGGTAGTATTCGGCGCACGCCCAGTCGAAGTGCTTAAACTCGATCCCGATGCCGTATTTGCCGGCAGCGGCTTCAAGCACCCGGAGCCCCTCCGGGATCACTTCCTTGCCAATGCCGTCTCCGGGAATAACTGCAATTTGCTGGCGCTCCACTTTCCCTCCCCCTAGCCCGCGTGGGCCAGCAAACAGATCACATCCATGACGTTCGTGCGGGTGGGACCGGTTATCAGGAGATCCCCCAACTCGTTAAAAAAATTATATGAGTCGTTGTGCAAAAGATACTTTTGGGGGTTTAATCCCTGCTGCAAGGCCTCCTGGCAGGTGCCGCCATCCGCAAAGGCCCCTGCCGCATCCGTGGGTCCGTCTGATCCGTCAGTTCCGGCGCTGAGTATGGCAATCTGAGGCCATCCCTGGATGGCGAGCGCCGCCGCCAGGGCCAACTCCTGGTTGCGGCCCCCCTTGCCACCGCCGCGAATGGTAACCGTGGTCTCACCCCCGGCCAGAATACATGCCGGTGGGGGGACAGGATGCCCGGACGCCACGATCTCTTTGCCGACGGCGGCAAAGGCGTGGGCGATTTCCCGGGCCTCGCCCTCCATAAAGGACGAGAGAATCAGGGTGTGGTATCCGAGTTGTGCCGCTTTCTCAGCCGAGGCCAGTAGTGCCGAGCGGTTGCTGCCCACTATCAGGTTTTGCACCCTCTGGAAGACCGCGTCTCCCTCCTTGGGAGTCTCCTCGATCAATCCTTGGGCTCCGTCGAGCAGCAGCTTGAGAACTTGAGCAGGCAGCTTTTCCGACAGCGCATATCGTTCGACAATCCGGAGACAATCGGAAAAAGTGCTCGAATCGGGCACGGTGGGACCGGAGGAGATGGCATCAAGGGTATCGCCGACCACGTCCGAGAGAATCAGCGAAACGAGCGTGGCCGGATAGACTATTCTGGCCAGTTGGCCACCTTTGCAGACGGACAAGTGCTTGCGTAGGGAATTGATCTCGAAAATGGTTGCCCCGCAATCGAGAAGAAGCCGGGTCGTTTGCTGTTTTTCACTTAATTGGAGGGGAGGCCGGGGGGCTGGAGAAAGAGCGCTGCCCCCGCCCGAGAACACACACAGAACCAGGTCATCTTCCGTACACCCCTGCAGGTGATCCAGAATGAAGCGGGTAGCTTTAAGCCCCGATTCATCGGGTATGGGGTGCCCGGCTTCCATTACGCGGACTTTTTTCAAAGGAATGCCATGACCATACTTGACGGTAACCCAGCCCTCCGTGAGGCGGTCTCCCAGGATCTCCTCCAGGGCCTTGGCCATGGGCGCCGCTCCCTTTCCAAACCCGGTCACGATAATCCTCTTGAAGGAGGCGAGCGGGTAGGAGTGGCCACCCACTTTCAGGTGATCTCCGGCCAGTTGGACATGGCGCCTGATCGCCTCTTCCGGCTCCACGGCCTTGAGCCCGGCCCTAAAAATCTCTTCGAGCCTTCTTTTTTTCATGTCATCCATTGCCAGCCCTCGAGAACCTCATGAAAGAGAGTGCGGGCGCCGGCAAAAAAGCCAGTCGCAGCCTGCACTCCTCGGGTCGGAATAACCGCGGGGACTTCCTGGCAACCAAGCGTACGCTTTCAGCACCGATTACATTCCCAGGAAGGCCTGGCGCACCAGGTCGCATTGCAAAAGCTCGCTGCCAGAGCCCTCCATGACGATGCGGCCGGTCTGCAAACAGTAAGCCCGGTGGCAGACCTGCAAGGCCTCGAAGACGTTCTGTTCCACCAGGAGCACGGTGACGCCCTCGCCCGCTATATGTTCCACGGTGCGGAAGATTTCTGTGACCAGCTTGGGCATGACGCCCATGGAGGGCTCGTCCAGCATGAGAAGCTCAGGCCGGGACATGAGCCCCCGGGCAATGGACACCTGCTGCTGCTCGCCGCCCGAAAGCGTGCCGGCACGCTGGTCGGCGCGCTCTTTGAGCCAGGGGAACAAGCTGAGGACCGTCTCCAGGGTTTCGGCAATCTGTTCCTGGGAGTTTATAGTGTAAGCTCCCAGCAGCAGGTTGTCCCACACCGACAGGCGGGGAAAAAGCCGCCGTCCTTCCGGCACCAGGGAGATCTTCTTCCTGACTACTTCATAGGCGGGAAGGCCGGAGATTACCTGGTCGTTCAGGAGGATCTCCCCCTTCAGCGGCTTTAAGAGACCCATGATCGTCTTGAGCAGGGTAGTCTTGCCGGCCCCGTTCGAGCCGATCAGGGACACGACCTCGCCATGCTTGACTTCGAAGGAGACATCCTGGATGGCCAGAAGCCCCTTGTAGCCGACGGACAAATTATGGACAGACAGCATGGTACCGGTCTCCCAGGTAAGCGCGGATCACCTCGCGGTCTGCCACCACTTCTTTGGGTGAACCCTCTGCGATCCTGCGGCCGGAGTTGAGCACCAGCACCCGGTCGGAAAGCTCCATTACCGCCTCCATGACATGCTCCACCACGACTATGGCGATCCCCTTGGTGCGCACCTTGCGGATCAGCTCGATCATGTCCTTCAGTTCCACCGGCGTGAGCCCCGCCATGGATTCGTCCAGCATCAGCAACTCGGGCTCCATCGCCAGGGCCATGGACACTTCGAGCCGTTTCTTGTCGGAAACGCTCAATGCCTGGGCATTGTAGTTTTTTTTCGCATTGAGGCCCGTGAAGGCCAGCACCTCCTCGGCATTGAGGCGCACATCTTTGACGCGCACGTGCCGCAGGAAGCCGCCGGTCATGACGTTTTCCAGCGCGGTCATGTCGCTGATCACCTGCGTGATCTGGAAGGTGCGCACGACGCCCAGCTTGCCGATGGTGTGCGGTTTCCAGTTGGTAATATCCAGGCCCTTGAAGAGCACCCGGCCCTTGTCCGGGTGGTGGAACCCCGTGATGCAATTAAACAGTGTACTCTTACCGGCGCCGTTGGGACCGATGATGCTTAAGATCTGCCCTTTGCTCACCTGGAAAGAGATATCCTCATTGGCCCGCAGGCCGCCAAAATATTTACTGACGCCCTGCACGTCCAGCAGCAGC
Organism: uncultured delta proteobacterium; assembly: GCA_963697965.1. Classification (GTDB taxonomy): domain Bacteria; phylum Desulfobacterota; class Desulfobaccia; order Desulfobaccales; family 0-14-0-80-60-11; genus JAPLJC01. Next base: position 2,683,042 of record OY969108.1, on the reverse strand, counting down.
GATGCGTTCATTTCTCCCTCCGCACCAGCTCGGTGATGGCCTCCCACACGCCGTTGGGCCGATACATCGAGATGATGGTGATCAGGGCGCCGTAAATGATCATGTCAAACCCCGTGCCCTTGTAACCCACCCAGGCCCGGGAATACTCGGAAAACGGGACCAGGATGGCCGCCCCGACCACGGGCCCCAGCACCGTGTTGGCCCCGCCCAGCATGGCCACCAGCACGATTTGGACTGAAATCGCCAGGGTCATCATGCTCGCCGGGTCGATGTAGAGAATATACTGGGCATAGAAGGTCCCGGCCATCGAAGTGAGGAAGGCGCTGATCATGATGGCGTACAAGCGGTAGCGCACTACGTCTACCCCCAGCACCTGTGCGATTTCATGACTCTCTTTGATCGCCCGGAAGTAGTAACCCATCTTGGAAGTGGACACCAGGCGGCCCACCGCCAGGGCCAGCAGCAGGAAGATCATTATGATGTAGCAATAGGGCAGCTTGCTGGCATTGAACACGAAGTTGGCCAGGCCCCCTTTCCCCATGGGAATGGTAAGCCCCTCCGCCGCCCCCACCAGTTCCCAGTTGTTGAAAGAAATTCGGACGATCTCTGCGAAGGCGATGCTGGCAATGGCGAAGTAATGGCCGCGCAGCTTGGAGCACGGGTAACCGATGGCCGCGGCCACGATGGCGGAGATCATCCCGCCTGCCACCAGGCCGATCCAGGGGCTTACATGGAAGGTCAGTAGCAGGAAGGAGGAGGTGTAAGCCCCGATCCCGAAAAAGGCCGCCTGTCCGAAGGAGAACATGCCCGCATAGCCGCCCATGATGTTCCACGCCACTCCGCACATGGCGAAGATGCAGGTGAGGATCAGGACATGTTGGCCAAACGGCGTCATGAACGGCGGCAGGATGATAGCCAGCGCCAGCGCCGCGCCGCCCAGGGCCAATTGTTTGCCGGTTAGCGCCCCCATCCCTACCATCCCATGAGCCCTTGCGGCCTGATCCAGACCGTGATCAGGTATATGAGGAAGACGATTGCCAGCTTGAAGGCCGGGTCAAGAAGATAGCCGCCCACCGTCTCGGCGACCCCCACAATGATACCGGCTATGAAGGCCCCTTCGATGCTGCCGAACCCGCCCAGGGCCACGATGCAAAAGCAGATCAAACCGAAGGTCCCTCCTACGAAAGGATAAATGTAGTAATGCGTGGCGAGCAGCGCCCCGGCCACCCCCACCAAGGCGGAGCCGATGCCGAAAGAAAGCGAGTTGATGCGCTCGGTGTTGATGCCCATGATCATCGCGGCCTCCCGGTCCATTTCCACTGCCAGGATGGCCTTGCCAGTGCGGGTATGCCGCAGAAACCAGAAGACCGCGACGGAGGTAACGATGCTGCCTATGGAGCTGACCACCTTGGGGACGCTGAGAATGATGCCGGAGACGTTCCAGGTGCCGGACAACAGCGTATGCCCGATGGAGCGATAGTTAGGGGTCCAGATAAAGGCGGCGAAGTTAGCCAGAAAGATGCTGACGCCAAAGGTCACCACCAGTTGCGCCAGCAGGGGCCCTGTCGTCACCTTGCTGATGATGAAACGGTAAATGAACATCCCCAGCAAGAAGAGGGCCACCGCGTTGATCGGTATCGAGAACAGGGGATCAACGCCCGCCAATGTGTAGAGCCAGTAGGAGATGAACATGCCGATCATCAGGAACTCGCCGTGGGCGAAGTTGAGCACGTTCATCACACCCCAGATCAGGGTGAGGCCGATGGCCAACAGCGAATATACCAGGCCGATGAGCACGCCGTCGACCAGTTGTTGCAATAATATTTCCATGTGCAGGCTCCGGGGCCGATGTGAATACAGAACGCACAGGATGGCTGACAGAAGGCCCGGCGCTAAGGGCGGAGGCTGAAGGACGGATTTTCATCCTGCCGTCCTCCTCCTCCGCCATCCGCATTCTAGTTTACTTGCGGTCCTTCCAGGGCGTGAAAGGCCACACTACATCTTTGCTGGCGGCGTCCCAGGGCCAGACCGTATAGTAGTGCTGGTCCAGGATCTGCACTATCATGGCACTGGCGTAAATGTTCTGATGGGTCTGGGGATCGAACTTGATTCCCTTCCACGGGTAGATAAACTGGTCGCCCGGGATGTCGGTTTGGGCGAGGGCCGCCACTATGGCTTCAGGGTCTGTGGACTTGGCCCGGTTGATAGCGTCGGCCAGCACGAAGGGCGCCCCGAAACTGCGGGCGGCGTTCTCACCCATCTCGATCCCGTATTTCTGCTTGTAGAGGTCGGCCACCTGTCCGACCAGCGGTTTTTTCTTGGCAAGGTCGAGAGCGAAGGTCGAGCGCACCAGGAAGAAGTCGCCGTCGGCCTTCACCGCGGGCAGGTAGTCGGACTCGATGTATCCGGCCATGGTGAGGAAGCCTTTGGGCAGCACGTTCATTTCTTTAAAGGTCTTGGTAAAGAGGATGGCGTCGGTGATGTAGGCGGCGTGCATAATCACGTCCGGTTTGGCCGCCATGAGCTTACCCACCTCGCTGGTCACGTCGCTGGAGTTCGCCGGGTAAGCAATGTCGGCTACGACCTTGTAGCCGAACTCCTTGGCGTATTGTTTTTCCTGCTTGCCCACATTGGCCCCGAACTCGGTGTTTTCATAAAGCAGACCAATGGTCTCGACCTTCTGGCCCGTCTTCTTCTCCAGGTCTTTGAGGAACTCGAACTGGTTTTTAGCCATGGTCCCATCATGGGGCGACACGCGGTAGAAGTATTTGAAACCGCGCTCGGTCAAGGTGGGCGAGGAGGAGTCCGAACACACGAAGGGGATCTTCAACCGCTCGGCGGCCTGACTGGCGGTTTTGGTCACCGCGCTCTGGTAGGCGCCTATCAGCGCCACACACTTCTCCTGGGTGATCAGGCGTTCCGCCTCCGCCAAGCCGTTCTTGGGGTCGCCTTGCGTGTCCGCGTAAATGATTTGGATCTTGGCGCCTCCCAGGTTGGGGATTCCCGCGGTTTTAGCGAAGGGCATGTTCAGGTCGTAGGTGCCGTTAATGATCTGCACCGCCAGGTCGACGCCCCGTTTGCAGTCCATTCCCGTGGCGGCCAGGTTTCCGGTGAGGGGGTAAAGCGCGCCGATCTTGATTACCTTCTCCTGGGCCAGGGCCGATCCGGCGCCCAGTGCCAGGGCCAAAACCAATACTGCTGATACCATTAACACCCTTCGCATCTTCATGTTCTTTCCTCCCTTTTGCGGAACCTTTGCTTTTCAGCGCGGCTGCCATTGGATTGAAAGTTGGACAAAACTCAGCACCTGGAAACGCTCCGGGCGCCAATCACACAATTTAGGGTGTCGGTAAAAACAGGGTTCTGTCCCCAATCAGGTTCGAATATCTGGGGTGACACGACTAAACCAACCTACTAGATCAGCCGCCATTTTTCCACAAAAATCCCCACAATTTTGTTGATTATTTCACGAGACCGCCTCAAAGGAATCTGCATAACTCAGACCTCTGCGAAAGTCCCCCTGTTTATCATTCTGAGGGAGCGAAGCGACCGAAGAATCTCATAGATGACAAAGTGCTTATCGTTTTACTTCGATGTTTGCCACCTTTTCATAGTATTGAATCAACCCTCCGTGGTCATTATCTCCTTTGCCATCGGTCTTCAGCGCCTGCATGATTTCCATTACTGCAGCCGTCAGCGGCAGGGGGACCCCCAGTTCATGTGAGGTGTCCAGCACGTTCTGCAGATCCTTGATGTGAAGATTGATTTTGAAGCCTGGATTGAACTTTCTGTCCATCACCAGCGGAGCTTTCGCATCCAGAACGGTGCTCCCCGCCAGGCCGCCGCGTATTGCCTGGTAGACGAGCTCCGGGGCGACGCCGGCTTTGGTGGCGAGGACCAGTGCTTCCGACATGGCGGCTATGTTCAATGCTACGATTACCTGATTGGCCAGCTTCGTGACGTTCCCGGCGCCGATTTCTCCGGTCAACACCACTGAGCCTGCCATCGCTTTCAGGACCGGGAAGCATTTCTCAAAGACTTCTTTCTTGCCGCCCACCATGACCGAAATGGTCCCGTCGATCGCCTTGGGCTCCCCGCCACTGACAGGCGCATCCAGCATCTCTATGCCTTTTTCGGCGAGTTTGCCAGCTATCTCCCGGCTGACCAACGGCGCAATGGACGACATGTCAACCACTACTGCCCCTGCTCTGGCCCCCTCGCTAATGCCATTTTCTCCCAATACCACCTGCCTGACCTGGGGAGAATTGGGAAGCATGGTGATAATGATCTCTGTCTGGGCGGCAACCTCCTTCGGGGTTGCGGCCGCCTGCGCTCCTGCTGCGGCCACCTCATCGACTGCGGCTTTCACCAAGTCGCACACGACCAACTGATAGCCTGCCTTGAGAAGGTTTTTGCTCATGGGCTTGCCCATGATTCCAAGCCCGATGAAGCCGATTTTTGCCATCACGATTTCTCCTTCGTTCAAAGGAAAGTTATAGCCGATACCCGTAGCGCTCGACCCAGGCAAGCGACGCCAGGGTGTCCGGCTCGGGCACATATTCGAGTCCGATAAATCCTTCGTATCCCAGCCGGTCGATTTCTTTAAACAGGAATGGGTAATTGATTTCGCCTGTCCCCGGCTGATGCCGGCCGGGATTATCCGCTATCTGGATATGCCCGATCCTTTTCTGGTATTTGCGGAGCGTGCCGGTGAGTTCGCCTTCCTCTCGCTGAGCATGATAGACGTCGTACTGGATGAAAACATTGGGGCTATTTACTTCTTCGATCAATTGTGCCACCTGCTCCGTCCGGTTCAGGAAAAATCCGGGGATGTCAAAGTGATTGACGGCTTCTACCGTCAGCGTCAGCTTCGCACCCTTTAAGGCTTCGGAGGCAAACCGAAGGTTGGCGACGAGTGTAATCCGGTGTTCCTCGTCGCTAAAGCCGGAAACTCTTTTGCCGGCAAGACAGTTTAGTTGGGGCACGCCAAGCTCCTGCGCATACGCCAGCGCCTGGCTCACCCCTGCCCTAAACTCCTCCACCCTGTCGGGAGATGCGGCCAGGCCTCGCTCCCCCGCCCCCCAGTCACCGCAAGGAAGATTGAAAAGCACCTGCTTAAGCCCGTTGGTAGCAAGCTGCTCCTTTATCTGGGCCGCCGGGTAATCATATGGGAACAGGAACTCTACTGCGGTGAACCCTGCCAGGCGAGCTGCTGCAAAGCGCTCCAGAAACGGCATATCGTTAAAAAGCATCGTCAGATTCGCCGCAAATTTGGGCATTCAGGCCTCCTTCCGAAAGGTTCGTGCAGGCGCTGGCTCGCTTGCCGCCAGCCACCGGCTACTGGGTGTAGATCTCAGGATTAAGGCAAGATTCCGGCTTCCGGCCCTCCAGCATAGCCAGGAGGTTCCTGGCTGCCAACAGGGACATGCCGCCGCGGCTGCTGCTGGTGGCCGAACCGATATGAGGAATCACCACGGCGTTGTCGAGTTCGGCCAGCCCCTTCGCCATTTTGGGTTCGAACTCGTACACGTCCAAGCCGGCGCCGGCGATGGTTCGCGAGCCCAAGGCGGCCACCAGGTCATCCTCCTTGATGATGGGCCCCCTGGCGGTATTGATCAGAATAGCGGTGGGCTTCATCCTGGCAAAGGCCTCGGCGGTGAACAGGTGCCGGGTAGCGGGGGTGAGCGGACTATGGATGCTGATGTAATCCGACTCCCTCAAGAGCTGCTCCAGAGAAACCAGCCGCGCCCCCAGTTCCGCTTTCAAAGTCTCGTTTTCCTTACAGGAGAAATTGGTATAGAGCAGCCGCATCCGGAAGCCTTTGGACATGAGGCCCATGGCGGTGCCGATGCGTCCGGCCCCGAGGATCCCCAGGGTTTTTCCGGTCACATCGGCGCCGATGTACTGGAGGGGGCCCCCGCCGGGCCAGGTCCCTGAACGCATGATTTTATCCGTCTCCACGATGCGCCGGGCCACAGCAAAGAGAAGAGCCCAGGCCAATTCAGCCGTGGCGATGCTGAGAACCCCCGGGGTATTGGAGACGGGGATCCTCCGCCGCGTGGCCTCGGGAACGTCGATATTGTCGAAGCCCACGGCCAGGTTGGCATAGCCCCGGAGGGCGTTGGCGGTATCGAAGAACTCGGCGTCGATGCGGTCCGTCAGCATGCCGATTACCCCATCCTTGTTTTTAACCTTGGCGAGTAATTCCTCCCGGGAAAGCGGCCGGTCCTCGGGGTTGATCTCAACCTCGCAGGTTTCTTTGAGCAGGTCGATGCCTTCGCGGGAAAAGAGTCGGGTAAGGTAAACTTGAGGTCTGTGCATATGCACCCCCTGGCTTGGAAGGATGATGATTACCTTGGGTCGGCGCCGGGGCGCCACACTCCCAAGGTTACTGGTAAGCTCGTCGTTATTGCGCTCCAATGGCCAGGCGGAGATGAATTCTGGAGGCTCTCCGGGAACCTTTGTGAAAACGCCTGCCCAAACCCTGGAGCGGCTAACACTCTAGTGGTCAGTTCCGCAATTGCTATCCATTTAAAAAGACTGATTTTTAACCCCCCTTTGGAAAAGGGGGGGGTAGGGGGGATTTAGTATAACCTCTTGAAATCCCCCTAAATCCCCATTTTTCAAAGGGGGCTTAACATGCCAATCCAACCTTCCAATCCTGATATTATGTCAAGCTGATTATGGACCACTCCACTAGAAAATATCAACGGGGAAATGTAAATCAACGGAAAAACAGTCCCTTTAGGCCCCGGGGCGGCTCAGGATAGACCCTCCGCGTTTCGGGTATCGCGGCAGAGTTAATGATAAAGGCGGGATGCGCTGCGCTTTCCCGCCCTACGCCCTGCTAGTTAACCTGCATATTGCATGAAAAATTAAAAATGCAATTGACAAAATTTGCCGCCGGGTTATTTTGAAAACATGAAAGCAGTGCTGGCGAAAGCCAAATTGAGCGAGCAGGCCTACCACATCCTGAGGGAGATGATCACCAATTGCCGTTTTCAACCAGGGGCCAGGCTCAATATCCAACAACTGGCGCGGGACATGGAGATAAGCCGCACCCCCCTCTGGGAGGCGGTAAACCGGCTTATTCAAGAGGGTCTCCTTCTCAGCATCCCGAACCGCGGCGTCTTCGCGGCCGAAATCACCCCCGCGGCCGCCCTGGAAATCTACACGGTGCGCGCCATGTTGGAAGGTTTGGCCGCCAGGCTGGCTGCCGGCAATATCCGCCCGGAGGCGGTGGCCAGGATGGAGAGAATCCTGGACAGGCAGTACGAGATGGTCGAGAAGCAGGACCTGATCGGTTACTCTCGATTCGATTTCGAGTTCCACGATGCGATCGTCCAACTCTCGCAGAACAAGTTCCTCCAGGAAATGCTCGATTTCATCAGAGGCAGGACGCAGCCCACCCGGATGAATTTCCTCCTGCTTTTAAAGGTCTCTTATGAGGATCACCGGGCGATTCTGGAAGCTTTGAAAGCCCGTGATGGCGGCAAGGCGGAGAAGACCATCAAGACCCACGTTGGCAGGATATCGAGGCAACTTAAGAAGACCCTGTCCCAAACGCAGTCAGAGAAGTGAGGCCTTACCATGAAGTCGACTTCCTACAATCTAATCATGTCGGCCCTGTATAATGGGAGAAAAGGGACCCGCCCACCGGCGGGAAATCCTACCTCGATAGTCTGCCACGATCTCATGGACGCTGCGGGAATATCTTTTCCCGAGGCTCACGTCGAGGCCAACGCCATGGCCGAACTGGCCCTGGCCGGGCATGAAATCATCGGTTTTGATACCGTCATGCCCGAATACAGCGTCCATCAGGAGGCTGCCGCCTTGGGGTGCCATGTGGACTGGGGCTCCCGGGACCAGATGCCCGACAGCCGGAACTTTCCTTACGCGGATTTCTCGGAGGTGGAGGTCCCGGAAAGCATTCTCGAAAAACCCTCCATGCGCGTGGTTCTGGAAGCCCTCTCGATCCTGCGCCGCCACGTCGGCGGCAAGGCGGCCATCATCGGTAAGGTGATGGGTCCGTGGACCCTGGCCTACCACATGGCCGGAACCCAGAACCTGCTCCTGCAGGTTGGCCTGGGTGAAAAAGAAAAAGTGTCCCGGATGCTCCGGCAACTGCTGCCTGTGAGTGTAGCCTTTGCCAGGGCGCAATTTGAGGCCGGGGCCGACATAGTGGTGCTGGCGGACCATGCCACTGGAAATCTAGTTGGGGCCTATCACTACCAGGAATACCTGCTGCCGCTCCACCAGGAAATGACGGCAATGATCGCGGGGCCTCTTATCCTCCACGTTTGCGGAAACTGTCTGGACCGGCTCGAACTTTTCGCTGATGCCGGATTTGACGGCTATCATTTCGAATGGCAGGTTGACTCCAAGGTCGCCGTCGCCAAAGTCGGACATCGTCTTTGCCTGGTAGGCAATGTGAACAATGCCCAGACCCTTTTCCAAGGTACCCCGGAAGACGTCCGCAAGCAGGTCCGCTATGCGATTGAAGCCGGAGTCAACATCATTGCTCCTGAATGCGCCATTCCGCTGGCCACCCCGATCAAGAACCTCAAGGCGCTGGTCGCCGCGGTGCACGAAGGTTATTCGTCTGGCATTTTGCTCCCGGAGGATTGCTTATGCTGATTGTCGGCGAAAGGATAAACTCGTCGCGCCCAAAGATAGCAGAGGCTATCGCCACCCGTGACCGGGGCTTTATTCAGGGAGAGGCGAAGGCCCAGGCAGAGGCCGGGGCGCACTATATTGACGTCAACGCCGGGGCCTTTTTCGAGAAGGAGGCGGAATATCTCAAGTGGATCATGGAAGTGGTGCAGGAAGTTTGCGACCTGCCGCTGTGCCTGGACAGCCCGGATGCCAAAGTGATCCGGGAGGTCCTGCCTGGGGCCAGGATTACCCCCATGGTCAATTCCATCACGCTCGAACCCGCCCGGCTCGAGGGGATCCTGCCCCTGGTGGCGGATTTGCATACCAAGGTCATCGGGCTTTGCCAATCCGAAGACATGATGGCGGATTCCACCGCGGCCAAGGTGGAGCTGGCCGGCCGGCTCGTCGAAAAGGTGAAGCTTGCCGGAATTCCCCTGGATGATCTTTATCTGGACCCCCTGGTTTATCCTCTGGGTACCGACACCAGGTCGGCAATGGCCACCCTGGAGGCCATCGCTCTCATAATGCGGGAATTTCCCGGGGTCCATACGATCTGCGGACTTACCAATGTCTCCCATGGCCTTCCCAAACGCAAGCTAATAAACCGCACCTTCCTCATTGCCGCGATTATGCGCGGCCTCGACGGGGCCATCATGGATCCCACCGACAAGGAGCTTTACGGCTCGCTCCGGGCTGCGATGGCAGTGGCGGGGCAGGATGAATACTGTCTGGAATACATCCAGGCCTTCAGGGCCGGCAGGCTGGGATAGGTTGGCCGCGGACGTTCAGGCATGAAAACCGTGATTTTGGCGTGCAGCGTGATGCGGACCGAGATAGAGCAGGTGCTCCCTCCTGATAACCAAGTCGAGGTGCGCTACCTGGAGCAGGCCCTGCACAGAACGCCGCACCTGATGCCGGGCCGCCTTCAGGCCGAGATCGATCAAGTTTCCAGCTATGCCGGCCGCATCGTGCTGGGATATGGTCTTTGCTCCAACGGCATAGTGGGAGTGGCCGCCCGGCGGCAGCGTCTCATCGTACCCCGGTGCCACGACTGCATCACGCTTTTCCTGGGATCCCGGGCGTCTTACGACGAGCTGTTCCACAAAATCCCCGGGACCTATTACCTGACCCCGGGATGGATCGAAGAAAAAAAGGACCCGCTTAGTATAGTCGAAATCGAGTACACCCCCCGCGTCGGCTCTGAAACAGCAATCTGGGCGATGCAGGAGGAACTGAAACATTATACCCATATAGCGCTGATCAGCTCAGGCCTGACCGACATCGAGCCCTACCGGCGTCGAGCTCAGGAAAACGCCGCCTTCTTCGGGAAGGAATATCTCGAACTAACGGGAACCCTTGATTATTTCAGGAAGATGGTTTGCCCGGACCTCTTAGACGAAGGCGATGTTGTCCCGGACGATTTCGTTTCTATTGCCGAAGGGGAGGAACTCACCCAGGAGATGTTTCTCAGTCCCTGAATGAGGGAGCGAGTCCGGTAATGCCGGTGCCCACCCGAAACCCAAAGGCGGCTTTGACCCGTTTATGGAAACCCCGGCCCCAGAACCTTGCCATACCATTTTCTTTCAGCCCTACGGCCAACAGGGCGAGGTCGAGGACCGGAAAACCGTCCTCGAAGCAGCAAGAGCCCTTGGCATCGAGCTCCCGTCTGATTGCGGGGGCCAGGGAACCTGCGGCAAGTGCCGAATCTATGCCCGCCCGGAAGATTGCCTCGGGCCTGTTTCCGATCAAGAGCGATTAGTGCTGTCACCGGAGCAACTGGCCCGGGGGGAGCGGCTGGCCTGCCAGGCGCACATCCGAGGTTCCGGGGTAATCTACTCTCTTGCCTCAGATGAGATCGACGTATCGTTCAAAACGGAAATTTCCGGCACCTTTCCGGCAGATGCGGCCATTGAGCGCCTGGTAATTCCGAGCCTTAAGCTGCACCCCAACTGTGGCGACCTCGCCTCGGCGGCATCTTCTGCTGCCCTTTCCTTCTTCGGCAAAGAGGTGCTCTTCGCAGAGGTGACCGCCATCGCCGAACTGAGCCGGGCTGCCAGGAGCAATGGTCCCCTGACTCTCGTTTGCCACCGGGAAAGGGGAGTAACCGCGGTTCTGAGCGGCGAGCACCAACGCTCCTGCGGTCTCGCCGTGGACCTGGGCACGACCACCCTGGCGCTCTATCTGTGCGATCTTAAAACGGGCCAGGTATTATCTGCGGCCGGGGCAGGCAATCCGCAGCGCCTCTTTGGCGAAGATGTTATCAGCCGGATTGCTTATGCCGACGATTCCGAGGGAGGAGCCGGCCTGCTCCAGAAAATGGTGGTCGATAAGATCAACGCCCTGATCGGCCCTCTCATCTCCGGCGCCGGGGTCCGCCGGGAAGATCTTGACGAGATGGTCGTGGTGGGCAACACCACCATGGAAACCCTGTTTGCGGGCTTTCATCCGCACAGCCTGGGAATCTCCCCTTACCTGCCCCCGCGGCGGCTTCCAGGGGATTTCCGGGCCAGGGACATGGGGGTCGAATTGAACCCCGGCGCCAATATCCATGTTTTCCCGGTCATTTCAGGGTTTTTGGGCGGCGACACCCTAGGCGCCATCCTGGCCGAGCAACCTCACCATAAGGACGAAGTGCTGTTAATCATCGACATCGGCACCAATGGGGAACTCGTGCTGGGCAACCGGAAAGCGCTTTGGGCCACGAGCTGCGCCACCGGGCCCGCCTTCGAAGGGGCCCACATCTCCCATGGGATGAGGGCGGCCCCGGGCGCTATCCACAAGGTCGATATCGATCCGGAAACCCTGCGGCCATCTTATGAAGTCCTGGGCGCTAACGGTAAAGTCCAGCCACAGGGGATCTGCGGGTCGGGAATCATCGACGCGGTGGCTGCCATGAGGCGGACGGGCCTTCTCAGGCCGAACGGCAGACTCGTGGAGGGTATGCCGGGGGTGTTTAACGATGGGGGCCAGATCGGGCAGCGGTTTGTGCTGGCGCCGGCAACAGGTTCGAGCCGGGAAATCGACATCACCATAAAGGATGTCCGGCAGGTGCAATTGGCCAAGGCAGCCCTGTTCGCCGGAACCAAGATTCTCATGCGCCAGGCGGGCCTCAGCCGGGTGGACCAAGTGGTGCTGACGGGGGCCTTTGGGGCGCGCTTCGATTGGGGTAACGCCGTCTCGATCGGCATGTTTCCCGACCTGGGGGCCGACATTAAGGTGGCGGAGAACGCCGCGGGCATGGGAGCAATACTCGCCCTCTTGGACAGGAAAAGGCGGCAGGAGGCGCAGGAACTATTGGGAAGGGTGCGCTTCGTCGAACTTGCGGAGGACCCGGACTTTCAAACGGAATACATTCTGGGCATGGACTTCCCGGACCCGGCGAACCCCGAAAGCGGGTGCGCTCGCTCCATTCCCAGGCGATCTCCTGGTCAAGGACCGTCTCTCCCCGGGGGGAGAGACTTGCTAACAACCTTTGGAAGGAAGCCAAAATGACCCTCAAAGAGAGAATGCTCATGGCCGCCAGAGGCGAGCTGCCGGAGGTGCTGCCGTACGCGCCGCGCTTTGACCTTTGGTATAACGCCAACTCTTATCAAGGCACTCTGCCTCGGCAACATCGGGGGCGAACCGCTGATGAAATTGCCCATGCCGAGGGCTGGGCGCTGCACAAGGTGATCCCCGAACTGCTCAAGGTTAAACGCCACGAGGAAAACCTGCACCGGGGGCTGGGGGTCTATTCGCTCAAGGAAAACGGGTACCGCATCCAGCTCTCTTCCCAGATCGAAGTAAAGGTGAAGCAGGACGGTGATCTGAAACAGGTCGAATATCATACCCCGCTGGGAATGGTCAGCGTCACCGAGGCGATTACGGAGGAGATGCGAAAGGCGGGAGCCTCCATAACCTGGCTACAGCAGAGAGCCATCAAGAGGGTAGAGGACTACCGGGTGCTTTCCTTTATCTTCGACAATATGACCGTCCTTCCCGACTACGCCAGGTACGCGGCCTGGCAGGCAGAGATCGGTGATGACGGCATTGCCTGCATGATGGGCACCTTCTCGGCCTCCGGGATTCATCATGTCCAGAGAGACCTTCTCGAGGCCACCGACTTTTACTATGAGTATAAAGACCACGAAAGAGAGAATGCGCCGCCTGGCTGAGAGCATCGAGCGGGTGTACGAGCAGATTCTGAGAGTCGTGGCCGATTCTCCGGCCGAAGTGGTGCTGTGGGGGGCCAACTACGACGACACCATCACTTATACGCCCTTTTTTGCCAAGGAGATCAAGCCTTACCTGCAAAAAGTGTCCCGAGTCCTGGAGGAAAAAGGGAAGCTGCTCATCAGCCATTGCGACGGCGAAAACCGCGGCTTGATGGACCTCATCCGGGACTCCGGGATTCACATCGCCGAGGCCGTTTGCCCCTTCCCCATGACCAAGGTCAAAATCGAAGAATACTACCAGCGCTGGTCCCCCCGATTGACTATTTTTGGAGGTATTCCCCAGAGCCTGCTCCTTATGGAAACCGCATCCGAAGAGGACTTTCGGTCATACATCGATCACTTTTTCAAGGCCGTGGCCCCGGGCAGCCGCATCATCGTGGGGATAGCGGACACCACCCCGCCCAACGCGGTTTTCGACCGCCTGGTGCGCCTGGGCGAGCGGATTGCCAAGGAAGGACGGTTGCCTCTTAAAGGGGGTGGATATCGCCCGCTGCCGGAAACGGCGGTGGCCGCTCCGGCCCGGGTCGAAGCCGGGGCGGTCACTGCGGCAGAATTCCTGGCCATCAAAAACGACGTTCTCAAGGGAGACCACCTCGGCATCAAGGCGCACATCCGGGAGATGCTCGACCAGGGCTTCAACGCGACGGACATCCTCAACAAGGGGATGATTGCGGCGATGGAGGAGATCGGCGGCAAGTTCAAAACGGGTGAGGTCTTCATCCCGGAAGTGCTGCTCTCGGCCAGGGCCATGAATGAAGCCCTGGCCGTGCTCGAACCTTTCCTCGCCGAAAAGGCCGAAGTTAGGGGAAAGATTCTCATCGGCACGGTTTTAGGCGATCTTCACGATATCGGCAAGAACATGGTAGTGACGATGCTAAGAGGCGTGGGTCTCGAAATCAGAGATTTGGGAGTTAATGTGTCCGTGGATTCCTTTGTCAAGGAGGTGGCTCAATACCAACCGGACGTGCTGGGACTCTCGGCCCTGCTCACCACGACCATGCCGCAGATGCACCAGGTCATCGACGCCCTGAAGGCCGAGGGGCTCAGGGATCAGGTGAAGGTGATCGTGGGCGGCGCCCCGGTAAACGAGAAATTCGCCAGAGATATCGGCGCCGATGGATATGCCGCCGATGCCGGCGACGCGGTAACCTTGGTTAAGCGCCTGTTGCAGTAGGCCGATCAGGCTATAACCTCAAAAGGCAAGGAGGGAAGGCGAATGAAGAAAATCCCGTATCGTTGGGTAATCGCGGTTACTCTGTTTTTTTGCTACAGCATCCAGTACCTGGACCGGGTGAAAACCGCGGTCCTGAACCCTATGATCATGAAGGATATCGGGCTGACCGTTTCCGGGGTAGGCACTGGCGCCATGCTGATGATGATCTTCTACGCCCCCGCCCAGTATATTTCCGGATATTTGACGGACAAATACGGAGCGAAGAAGGTTCTTGATTTTTTCGGTCATCGCCTGGTCCGTAATGACCGCCTGGATGGGATTAATCCGCACTCCCATGGAATATTACTATCGAATGGCCTTGTTCGGACTGCTGGTAGGGACCGAATATGTCCCCTCCGCCAGGGTGCTGATGCGCTGGTTTAACAAGGGAGGCCGCGCCAAAGCGCAGGCCCTGCTCTCCTGGGCCTGGATCTTGACTCCGGCCTGGGCCAGCGTCCTGGCAACCCAGATGGCAGTATTTTTCGGTGGCTGGCGCATCGTCTTTATTATTACGGCGGGATTCGGCATAGTTCCCTTGTTCCTGATCTTGTTCCTGGTCTTCGACAGGCCGGAGCAATATAAGTATATCACCCAGGAAGAACTGGAAGATTCCTATCAGGATGAGTTGGCGGCAGGCATCCTTCAGAAGGGTGAATTTAAGGACACCCAGGCCAAAATCCTCTCCCAGAAAGAATTCTCGTTCCTGGAGATGTTCAAGCACCGCAGCTATGTAGCCGTCATCGTAGTGGACATCGTCATGCAGATAGCGTTTTGGGGAACCTTGGTGTTTATCCCTCTTTATCTGTCGGACGTCTTCAAGTTCAAACTGGCGGCCATGGGTATGTGGAGTTCGCTCTACTTTTTGGCCGGAGCCGTCGGCAGTTTTACCTCCTCGTACCTTTCGGACAAATTGTTCCGCAATGACCGGAAGGTCATGATCCTGGTGTGCTTTATCGGCCTGATACCTTTTATTCTGCTGCTCTCCTCGCTGAAAGCGGCGGATCATTCCATTCTGGCCCTGGCTCTTTGCGGGATGGGTTTCTTTGCCAACATGGCCTGGGGGCCGTTTCTGGCGGTGCCGGCCGAAATTTTTACGCCTGAGGTTTATGGCAAGGCGATGGGCTTCGTTAATGGGGTCGGCTATTTCGTCGCCGCCTTTGCGGCCAAGATTTTCGGCATGCTGGTAGTTATCCACGCCAACGGGAGCAAGACCTATACGGGGGCCTGGGTATTCATCGCGCTCTGTGTGGTGGTCGGCATCATCGGGGCCTTGTTCATCAAGACCTCCCATCCGGAGGAACCTGCTCCCGCAGTGGGGTAAATTGCCCTGGATCCGGTGGAGGCAGAAGGTGTTGCCGGCCACCGGATTTTTTGCCGGCAGGGAGGACGCCAGGAGAGCGGCCCTGAAGCAAAAGGGGACCAACGGGCCAGTCCCGGCGGTCCCTGAAGTTTTGCTATTAACTAAGGTGAAGGAGAAGGTTTCCCGTTTTCCGAAAAAAACCCGGTAGCACAGGCGTCTCCCCGGTGACGGGATAATATTGATAACGTCTTGACTTGGTAGCCGCAGGCTACAGGAAATCGTCGCCAAGGGCCCGCCCCGGGCCGTTCAGAAGAATCCGGAGGTGATCGCCGCCTATCTGGGTACGGACTGGCAACTTTAATCTAGCGGGGAATTTAAGCCCTGGGATCGGGGAGGTCAATCCCTGGCGCCGGAGAGTAATCCTCTTTCAGGGGCGGGACTTTGATTTCCAGGGTCCGTACCAAGAGAACCGGCACCCCGGAACGGGAGACCACCTTTTCGGCGACCCCGCCCAGGTACCAGGCCACTGCCCCGGCCCCGTGGGTGCCCAGGACGATGAGGTCGCAACCTTTATCCTGGGCGAAGGCCATGATTTCCCGGGCCGGCGCCCCGTCCACGCAAGTCCAGTCCGCGTCCAGGCCCTGTTCCTGGAGGCCCTTCCCGGCCTCGGCCAGGAAGGTGGAGCAGAATTTTTCCTCCCGGGCCTCGGCGGCCTTGCTGGGCAAGATCCCGCGCTGGCAGACATGGAAGAGGGTCACTTTGGCCTGACTGCACCTGGCAAGCTCTACAACCTTGGGAAGAATCTTCGCCGCAATGTCCGAGCCGTCCAGCGGAACCAAAAGCTTCTTAAACATAAATGCCCTCCTGGTTGACTTTCCCGGGGCCTATGCCAAAATGCCGCCTTGCCGCGGCCCTGCACGGTATTAATTTGAAAGTAAGAACGAGATTGCAAAAAGTCAATTACTCATTCATTGCTTTCCTGGCCGCCGGTCTCCTTCGTTTTTCCGCCTTTATAGAGTCCCCGCTGCAAGACCCGGTGGTAGCTGGTAAAATCTCCCTCTCCCGAGTCGCTTTCCAGGTGTTGGGACATCATCTTGAGTTTGGCGTCCAGGTCGTCGAGGGTATAAACCAGCATGGCCTCCCGGGTCTTGGGCGGAACCGGGGAGCCGAATTCCAGGACGCCGTGATGAGCCAATATGATGTGTTCTAGATGTATGAGCAGGTTGGCGTCGGAGAAGTTCATGGCCCTGGCTTCCTCCCGCACCATCTCCCAGCCCAGGACAATATGGCCCAGGAGTTGGCCTGGGACCGTGAACTCCGGGGCGGCGGGGTTGGTGATTTCCTTGACCTTTCCCAAATCGTGGAGGATGGCGCCGGCCAAGGTTAGGCTGGGGTTGAGGTCGGTGTAGATGCTCAGGGAGGCCAGGGCATGGCGGGCCACAAACCAGGTGTGCTCCAGCAGACCCCCCCGATAAGGATGGTGGTAGAGGCGGGCCGCGGGGCACACCAGGAACAGCTCCTGGTAGCGGTCCAACAGGCGCAGCACCAACTGCCTTAGGGGCGGCTGGATATGGGTTTCGGCCAATTGGCGCAGCTCCCCCCACAACTGCTGGCGGTCATAGGCGGTGGACCACTGCAGGATTTCCGGATCGAAGTCCTTGAGATCCTTGCCCAGGGCCGTGAGCGCGGCAACCGTATTGAGGTATTGCACGGTGAGCTGGATCTCGCCCTTGTAGGAATCGACCTGGCCCTGGACTGCCACGTAATCCCCCGGGGCGAAGGGACCGGGACATTTGGCCAGGGTCTTGCTCCAGACCCGGGCCACCAGGGTGCCGCTCCTGTCGCCCAGCACCAGGGACAGGTAAGGGGCGCCGGTCTTATCGGTGCGGCTCTCCAGCTGTCGCACCAGGAAGAATTGGTGCACCGTCAGGCCTTCCTGCAATTGGTCGATAAATTGATGGTCCATTGGGAGCCTCGCAACTAGGGGGTGGCGAAATCATAACGCCGGGTGGGGGCAGGGTCAAGGCCGGGTACCTGGAAAAAATAAAGTGCAGGTAAATCATGGAAGCCCTTGACAACCTTTTATAGATAATTATCTTATTTATTCAAGAGATTAGCCAATATAGAGGTGGCCTGGTAGATAGTGGGCAGCAAACGATTGGCAGGTGAGGCCGGGCCGTAAACCCTATCCGGGGAAGGCTTGGGTGCGAGCCTGAACCGCTGGCAGATTTCGGGTTCAGATGCCGGCCCTGACGCGGGAATCAGTGACAACGGCTTTGCTGGCAGGGCTTTTTGGATGGCCGCGGGTGCGTTTTGGGGCCTGGGACGGATAATTAAGAGATTGTCGGGAAAAATAGCCAATAATCGGCAAATTAAAGGTTCCGGCCTCGATGGCCAATGAGTAAAAAATAGAAAATTGTTCTTGACTTAGCCGCATAATCCGATACAATACATCATTTAACCTCTATGCGCTGGGCAACCACGAGGAATACCCATACATGGAAAAAGACTACCTGAAGAAATTCCTTGATCTGGGTGGCGCCAACGAACCGTTGGTCGCCTATGATCAATTTCATCTCATAGTTCCCGGGGAAGATAACGAATCCCTCGATTTCCGCGCCCCTTACGAAGGTCCGGCCGACGAAGAACTGGAAGTGACCGACCAGTTGGACGTGGCCGCTTATGGCGGCGGGCCGGAGGAAGGTGTGGAGGAGGAACTGGAAGACGTGGAGGTGGAGGAGATCCCGGAACATGAGGGGCTGGTGGCCGCTTATTTCCGGGAGATGCTGCGCTATTCCATCCTCTCCCCGGAAGAGGAGCGCCATCTGGGCCGCATCATCAAAGAGGGACAGGAGGCCGTCTTCGAACTGGTTTCCCAGGCGAAATCCGATCTCGAAGAGATTTGCTATCTCCAAAAGAAGGTCCAGGAATGGTTTAAGACCCTGGATAAGACCGCGCAGAGCAAAGAGAAGCTCTTCAAGGTTATCCATCAGAAACTGGTCCAGATTCAGAAGCACCATCCCGAGGCCAATGAAGTGGAGGAACTGGCCAATCGCATCCAGGTCACTGAAGGCGAGGTCAACCTGGCCCGGGATCAGATGATCAAGGCCAACCTGCGTCTGGTGGTGAGCATCGCCAAAAAGTACCTGCACCGGGGCTTGACCTTCTCCGACCTGATTCAGGAAGGCAACCTGGGGCTGATGAAGGCGGTTACCCGCTACGACTACACCACCGGCTACCGCCTCAGCACCTTTGCCTCCTGGTGGATCCGGCAGACCATCACCCGGGCCATCTACGACAAGACCCGGACCATCCGGATTCCGGTGCACCTGCAGGAGATTCGCAACCGTTGTTACCGGGCCTTTTACGACCTTCTGAAGGAATTGGGCCGGGAGCCCAACCTGCGGGAGATCTCTGAGCGCTCCGGGGTGCCCGAGGACAAGATTCTCCTGGTCACTAACCTGGCCGACGAGCTTATTTCCCTGGAGACCCCGGTGGGGGACGAAGGGGACCGGCTGGGTGACTTCATCCGCAACGACAAGGCGGTCTCCCCTTACGAGGCCATCCTCGATTCCCAGTTGGGTGAGAAGACCGGGTCCATCCTCACCACCCTCACCGCCCGGGAAGAGAAGATCATGAAGATGCGCTTCGGAATCGGGGAAGAGGTGGAGCACACCCTGGAGGAGATCGGCCGGGCCTTCAAGGTTTCCCGGGAGCGCATCCGCCAGATTGAGAAAAAGGCCTTGAAGCGTCTGAAACACCCCACCCGCAAAGCGGCGTTGGAGGATTTTCTGGAGTAACCCCCGGGGCCAACCCCCATGGCGGCCTCGCCAACCGACCTTGTGGAGGGACCAAGGATGGCAGGACTGACCCACGCGAGACTGGCGGAGGTAAAGGATCGCCTGCTGGAGCGCAAGAATCTCCTCTGGCTGGAGGTCAAGGAGCAGCTCAAGAGCAGCATCGGCGACGGTTACCAGGAGATGCTGGCCACCGCCCGGGATGAGGAAGACCAGGCCACGGTCAGCCTGCTGGCCGAAACCAGCCTCACCCTCCTGGGACCTAAACGCCAGGAACTGGAGGCCATAGAGGAGGCCATGCAGCGCCTGGAAAACGGCACTTACGGCCTCTGCGAGGTCTGCAGCCAGCCCATCGAACCCCGGCGTCTGGAGATCATGCCGGAAACCCCTTTGTGCCGCAACTGTATGTCTCAACGGGAAAAACTGGCCAAGGCCACGGCTCGCTAACAGGTAACCATATCAACGCATATTAAGGGCGGCAGGATAAATCCTGGCCGCCCTTTTCCGTTGGCAATATTTTAATTTTCCCTTCTTTGGTTCAGGTCTGGGCAAACAGTTCGGTGCTCAGGTAGCGCTCGCCGGTGCTGGGGAGAATCACCACGATGAGCCTCCCCTGGTTTTCGGGCCGGGCAGCCACCGTGAGCGCGGCAGAGACCGCGGCCCCGGAGGAGATGCCGCAGAGGATGCCCTCCTGCTTGGCTACCTGGCGGGCGGTTTCGAAGGCCGCCTCGTTGCTCACCGGGATGATTTCGTCAATGATCCGGATATTGAGGATCTCGGGGATGAAGCCGGCGCCGATACCCTGGATTTTATGGGGGCCGGGTGGGCCGCCGGAGAGCACCGGCGAGGCCGCGGGCTCCACCGCCACCGCCTTAAAGGAAGGCTTGCGGGCCTTGATCACTTCGGCCACCCCGGTGATGGTGCCCCCGGTGCCCACCCCGGCCACCAGGAAATCCACGGCGCCCCCGGTGTCAGCCCAAATCTCTTCGGCGGTGGTGCGGCGGTGAACCTCCGGGTTGGCCGGGTTGGCGAACTGGTTGGGCATGAAGGCCCCCCTGGTCTCGGCCACTAGCTCCCGGGCCCGGTTGATGGCCCCGGTCATGCCCTGGCTGCCCGGGGTGAGCACCAGTTCCGCGGCCAGGTGCTTTAAGAGCTTGCGGCGCTCCAGGCTCATGGTTTCCGGCATGGTGAGGATGAGGCGATACCTGCGGGCGGCGCAGACGAAGGCCAGGGCAATGCCGGTGTTGCCGCTGGTGGGTTCGACGATCAGGGTGTCCGGGGTAATCAGGCCCTGGGCCTCAGCCGCCTGGATCATGGCCGCGCCGATGCGGTCCTTGACGCTGCCCAGGGGGTTCATGGATTCTATCTTGGCCACCAGGGCGCCGGGCAGGCCCCGGCCCAGGGCGTTGAGCCGCACCAGTGGAGTTTTCCCCACGGCCTGCATGAGGTCGGAAAGGATGCCACTCATTTTCAGCCCTCCAGAAAGGATAAATTCAAGGTTGAAGGTTCAAAGTTCAAAGTTTAAAGTTCAAAGTTGAGACCTCTGCGAAAGTCCCCATTTTTGTCATTCTGAGGGAGCGAAGCGACCGAAGGATCTAGATCCTTCGCTTCGCTCAGGATGACAAAGTCGGCCCCGGACCCGAGGCTACTTGCTGCTTTTCGTGCCCTGGTAAATCAGCTCCGGCTTCTTTAAAAAGACCTTGGTGTCCGGGGGCACCGACTCGGTGATCCAGACGTTGCCGCCGATGACGGAGCGCGCCCCGATGACGGTTTTACCCCCCAGGATGGTGGCCTGGGCATAGATGATGACGTCATCCTGGACAGTGGGGTGGCGCTTCACCAGGCGCAGCGAGTCCACCTGCTCCCGGGGCAGGGAAAGGGCTCCCAGGGTCACCCCCTGGTATAGCCGCACCCGGTCGCCGATCTCGGTGGTCTCCCCGATCACCACCCCGGTCCCGTGATCGATAAAGAAGCTCTCGCCGATGTGGGCCCCGGGGTGGATGTCGATCCCCGTGGCGCCGTGGGCGTATTCCGTCATGATGCGGGGAATCAGGGGGACGTCCTGGTCCACCAGTTGGTGGGCCAGGCGGTAAACGCTGACCGCAAACTGGCCCGGATAGCTGAAGATGATCTCATCAAAGCTCTGGGCCGCGGGATCGCCCTCATAGGCGGCCCGCACATCTTTGGCCAGGGCCCGACGCAGGCGGGGCAGCTCGCGCATAAAACGGATGGCGTCCTCCTGGCCCCGCTCTTCGCAATGGGTGCAGGGGAGGTCGTGGCGCAGGCATTCGTGGCGGATGGCCAGGGTGATCTGTCGGGACAGGACGTCGAAAAAGGCCACCGCTTCCTGGCCGAAATAGTAGCCCAGGTTGATCTGATCCACCCGTTTGCGGATGAAATAGCCGGGGTAAAGGAGGCGGCAGGCCCGGTGGATGAGGTCGATCGCCTGCTCTCGGGAGGGGATGGGCTCCGGGCCCACGTGGTCGAAGCAGTCTTCCAGATGGCAGGAGGCCACCAGTTGCTCGACGATCTGGGGGATGGCTTCCCGGAATTCCTGCGCGGTCCTGGCCTCCACCTTGCAACGGTCATTGAATTCCGGATCTGCCTTGGCAGTCATAATCTCCTCTCAGCCTTCCATGGTGGCGCAGACGGCCTCGCCCACCCCCCAGTAAGGGGACAGGGCCCGCAGTTTTTCGATGACCAGCGGAAATTTTTCGACGACATAGTCGATCTCCCGCTCGGTGTTGAAAACGCTGAGACTGAAGCGAATGGAGCCGTGGGCCATGGTGAAGGGCACACCCATGGCCCGGAGCACATGGGACGGCTGCAGGGACCCGGAGGTGCAGGCGGAGCCGGAAGAGGCGCAGATGCCCAGTTCATTGATCAACAGGAGGATGGCCTCCCCTTCGATGGATTCGAAGCTGATATTGCTGGTATTGGGGAGCCGCTGCACCCGGTCGCCGTTCACCCGGCTCTTCGGGATGCCGGCCAACAGGGCGTTCTCCAGCTTGTCCCGCAGGGCTTTCACCCTGGTGTTTTCCTCGTCCATTCTCTGGGCAGCCAACTGGCAGGCCACCCCCAGGCCGATAATGCTGGGAACGTTTTCGGTGCCGCCCCGGCGCCCCTTTTCCTGATGGCCGCCGATCAGGAGAGGCGCGAATTTGGTGCCTTTGCGCACGTACAGGACCCCCACTCCCTTGGCGGCGTGCAGCTTGTGGCCGGACAGAGAGAGCATGTCAATGGAGTTTTGCCGAAGGTCGATGGGGATCTTGCCCACGGCCTGCACCGCGTCAGTGTGGAACAGGATACCCTTGTTGCGGGCCAGGGCCGCGGCCTGCTCCACCGGAAAGATGACCCCGGTTTCGTTGTTGGCCCACATCAGGGAGGCGATGGCGGTATCCGGGGTGAGGGCCTGGTCGTATTGATCGAGGTTCAAGCGGCCCTGGCTGTCCACCGGCAGTTCGGTGATCCGGTAACCTTCCTTGGCCAGGTGGGCCACCAGGGCGTTGATGGCCGGGTGCTCCACCCGGGAGGTGACGATGTGGCGCCTGCCGGGGAATGTGGCCAGGGCCGAGCGGATGGCGGTGTTGTCGCTTTCGCTGCCGCAACTGGTGAAGATGATCTCGTCCGGGGCGGCGCCCAGGAGGGCCGCTACCTGCTCCCGGGCCTCCCGCAGCCGCCGGCCCACCTGCCCTCCGAAGGTGTGCATGCTGGAGGGGTTGCCGTAGAGCTCGTGGTAATAAGGGAGCATCGCTTCCAGGACGGCCGCATCTACCTGGGTGGTGGCGTTGTTGTCCAGATAAATGACAGTCATGGCGCCACCTCCTCCACCCGCAGTTCGGGGGCCACCAGTTCCTTGAGCTTGGCCTCCACGAAGTCCTTCAGGGTCAGTTGGGCCGCCGCGCAGGAGGCGCAGGCCCCCCGGGTGGCCACCATTACCCGGTCGCCCACCACGTCGATGAGTTCCAGGTCGCCGCCGTCCTGCTGCAGGGCCGGGCGGATCTCCCGCTGGATGGTATCTTCGATCAGCCTGATCTTTTGCAGGTTGGTGAGCGGGGGCCGCCGGGGCGCCCCCGGGGCCGCGGCCTGCACCCGGTCGATGATCTCCTGGATGGCGTCCGCACAGCCACCGCAGCCGCCGCCGGCCTTGGTGTAATTGGTGACTTCCTCTACGCTCTTCAGGTTGTGGTCCCGCACCGCCCGCTCGATCTCCGGCTCCGTAACCCCGAAGCATTCACAGATCACCTTGCCTTCGACGCCGGGGATGACCTCCCCTTTGTAGTGGGCAATGGCCTTCTCCAGGGCCTCCCGCCCCATGACGGAACAGTGGATCTTCTCCTTGGGCAGCCCACCCAGGTAGTCGGCGATATCCTGGTCGGTAATTTTGGCGGCCTCCTCGATGGTCAGGCCTTTGATCATCTCGGTCATGGCCGAGGCCGAGGCAATGGCGCTGGCGCAGCCGAAGGTCTTGAACCTGGCTTCCTGGATACGGCCTTGGTCGTCCAGCTTAAAGGTGAGCTTGAGGGCGTCGCCGCAGGCAATGTTGCCCACCATAGCTTCGCCGTCGGCCCCTTCCAACTCCCCCACGTTCCGGGGATGGAGGAAATGGTCGATTACCTTATCCGAATATTCCCACATGAGCTGTCTCCCTGCATCCGGCCGGTCACCGGAGGTGAAACCATTAATCGGGCTATTTCCGGCGGGGCCTGGTTATTGGCCCTTGCTTTTCCTATTTGCCGCGCTGTCACCCGTGCCGCGGCCTCCGGATAAAGTTAGGCATTCCGGCGCCCAAGTGCAATAAGCCCTCTCGGCCACCTTCTCACCTGCAAAAAAATTGGCGCAACCCCTGAGAGAGCTCGATTTAATGGCATACCATATACGTAGCGCCACGATAGTGTTGTGTCCCACAATTATCTCAACAAAAGATTTGAGATAACCCCCCCTCCCTTAGAGGGGAGGGGGTTGGGGGAGGGTGGCGACATATGGAAAATGAAAAATAAATTACCTCCCCACCCTGACCCTTCCCCCTCTCAGGGGGAGGGGGAAAGGCAAAGCATTTATACAACGTTTCCGCGGGATACAACACTAGTGGCTGGATTTCGCCTGGGTCTCAACCCTGCTGCCCAGCCAGGTTCCAAAGAAACGTTCCATGGCCCGGTAGAAGTCGAAGCGGTTTTCCTCGTTCCGGAAGCCGTGGCCTTCATTGTCCTTGACCATGTAATCCACCTGGATGCCCCGCTTCCTCAGGGCCTCGACGATCTGATCCGACTCCACCTTTTTCACCCTGGGGTCGTTGGCCCCCTGGGCCACCAGCAGGGGCGCCTTGATGCGGTCCACGTGGAATAGAGGAGAAACCTTCCGGAGCAATGCAGCGTCTTTGACGGGATCGCCAACCATTTCATAGAGCTTTTGACGCTCCAGTTCCCAGTAAGGTGGGAAGATGGCCAACATGGTGAAGAGGTCGGAAGGCCCCACGTAATCTACTCCGCAGGCATAGAGGTCCGGGGTGAAGGTGACCCCGGCCAGGGTGGCGTAGCCGCCGTAGGAGCCGCCATAAATGCCGATGCGCCGGGGGTCGGCCAGGCCCTGTTTCACCAGCCAGACCACCCCGTCACTGATGTCGTCCTGCATCTTGAGTCCCCACTCCTTGAAGCCGGCCTCCCAGAAGGCCTTGCCGTAGCCGGTGGAGCCCCGATAATTCATCTGCAGCACCGCCAGGCCCCGGTTGGCCAGGAACTGGACTTCCGGGTCGAAACCCCAGTGATCCCGAGCCCAGGGGCCGCCGTGGGGATTGATCACCACCGGCAGGTTCCCGGGCGCTAATCCTTTGGGCAGGGTGAGATAACCGTGGATGGTCAATCCGTCCCGGGACTGATAGGAAACGGGCCGCATATCCGCCAGTTCCGTTTCCTGGAGCCAGGGGCTGACCTCCGCCAGCTTCCGGAATTCCCCGCTAATCCGGTTGTAATAGTAATAGGCGCCCAGGGACTTGTCGCTGAAAGTGCGCACCAGCACTCGGGTCTCGTCTTTGCTTTGCAGGCCGCGGCCGGTGTCTGCGGTCACCACCTCATAGCCGGGCAGACGCCGCTCCAGCTCTTCCTGGAGCTTTTGCCGGTCTGGGTCAAAAAAGTGGTAATGGCGCCGGTCGGTATAGAAGGAGACTCCGGTGATGATTCGGCGTTTTTTGGAGCGCAGCAGCGTATCCACGTCCACTTCCGGATTTTCATAGATCAGATCCAGCAATTTTCCCTTTTCCGGGTCATAACGGTAAATGGCTTGTTTATCCCGGCCCAGGTTAGAGGAGACATAGAGATCACGGTCATCGAAGGTGAAACAAAGGGGGTCCAGGGTGTCTTTAAAATTGGTGGTGACCACCGGGCGGAAGGCCTCGGCCTCGGTGGGTCGATATAGCAGGGTGTCAGTGAGGCCGTCAGTGGAAACCGCCACTCGCACCCGGCCCTGGTTGTCCGCCAGCCAACCGGTGATATTCCCGGGGTTTTCTCCCACCAGGGTAAGAGCGCCGGTATAGACATTGACCCGAAAGGCATCAAAGAATCTTGGGTTCCGCCGGTTCATGCCGATCAGGATCTCGTCCGGATTCTCTTCCAGGTCGTCCAGGATCTGGACTTTCACCTGGGGAAACGGGGTCAGCTCCATGGGGTTGCTGCCGTCGGCATTCACTGCATAGGCCCGGTAGTTCTCATTGCCGGCCTGGTCCTGCAGGTAAACGATACGGCCATTCTTGGCCCACAGGTAGTCGGTAATATCCCGTTGGGTGGCCTGGGTGACCCGGGTAACCCGATCCTCGCCAATCCTTTGCACATAAACATTGAGACGGTGCTGCCAGGGCATCAGGAAGGCCAGGTATTGGCCGTCCGGGGAAATCTTGAAGGCGGTCTTCTCCGGATTCCGGAAGAAGTCTTTCATGGGAATCAGGGGTTCCCCCTTGGGAGGTGAGGCCGGTTCCCGGCAGCCGGTCACCAGGGCCAGGAGCGCCAGTACTGCCAGATAAGGCCAGCAACGGTTGAGCATGGGCGGTTCTCCAAATGGGTTAGGGGTTTCCAGGAAAACCCAGATGCTTATTATAACCCAGAGGTTTCCTTTCCACATCTATTCCGAAGGATGATGGGGGCCCACATATGAGCGGTCACCACCTTAGGATCCAGGGGAAAATATAGCGTCCAGGCACTAGTTGCCTGGTCAGGCGCCGGTTTGGCGGCGATAGCCTCGTGGGGTGTTTGCAATGGAAATCATTTTTGGTTCCCACCAGTTTCACCGTGCCGGGCCAGACGCCTGCCAGCCTAGATAATCCAGCGTGTTGTCGGGTCACTATAGGGATTTTCGCCTGGGTAATCGCCAGGTTAACGTCAAAACCCACGCACCCCAAAGAAGGATTGCCTTAGGGTGAAAATATGTTAAAATCTACAAGATAACAGCTGAAAAAACTGAGGAAAAACAGAAATGAGCAAGTTCAACGCCGGTTGATCCGGCAGCCCCTCTGACCGGTCCAAGGGAGCCTTGAATAAGACCATTTTGGCATCCCAGGACTTGCTTGATGGGGAAGCTGAGGCCCTGAGCCGCAGCGCTGTGGAATTGGCAAAAGATGGCAACCCCATGGCTCTGCGGTTTTGTCTGAAAAGGTTATCCGTATAATTCTACCAGCTTAGGTTGGCATCGGCAATGAACGAATCGGTTAATAATTCTTCCAGGTTGGCTGTTCTGTTTTCTATAAGTCTCGGCATTTGCCTTTTCTTATATAAATTTGGTTTTCGGTGCCTTAACCCAACTAATATCGGTTTTATTTTTAGAGTGGGTGGAGACCTGGCTATGTCATACCTCGGCTGGGCTTTTTTTCGTGAATCCGCCTGGTCCTTCCCATTTGGCCAAATTACCGGATACCTTGCACCATTCGGCACATATATCACTCTTCTTGGTGCTAATATATTCTTAGCTATGCCTTTTAAATTGCTATCTCCCTTTCTCCCGTCAGATTTTCAATATTTCGGTTGGCTATTGCTCGCCCACTATTGTTTACAAGCATATTTTGGTTACCGTTTAATGAGGTTAATTACCCCTAACATCATTCAGCAGGTTTTGGGAGTCTGTTTTTTTCTACTTAGTCCACCATTATTATGGAGAATCACCCAAGGTCATCTTGATGCGGGTTGTCATTGGATGATATTGGCCGCTTTCACCATTTATTTTGAAAATTATTCCTCTATTAAGTATAAACATGTTATTCTATGGTGGTCGTTACTCATAATTGCGTCGTTTTCGGTATTCACCTATATGGGTGTGATGGTTCTTAGTATCGCTTTAGCCTTTTCTTTTGGCCACATGGTTTTCACCCCAGCCTATAGATTAAAGTTAATCGGGAGTGTGGCTTTATATTTCTTGCTGATCTTGGCCACTTTTGCTTCTTTGGGATATTTCGATGCAGGAATTTCTGCTCAATACAGTGATTTAACTAGCTACACTACTTATTCTCTTAATCTCAATTCTTTTATAGATCCGCACCAATGGTCCTCGATTTTACCGGGTTTGTCATATCGCCTGGGCCAGCTGGAGGGTTTCAACTATTTGGGGTTCGGAATTATTATTTTAGTAGGTTATAGTATTATTTATTTAGTTTGGCAAAGACCAAAATTTAATAAGGTAAAATACTTACTTCCCTTCTTAATTACATTATTATTTATTTTCATTTACGCGATTTCCAACAAAGTAACCTGGTCTAGTATGGTTATCTTCAAATACCCCTTGCCTGAACCTTTACTGAGGATCGCCAATATACTTAGGGTCGGGGGGCGCTTTGGATGGCCCCTGTTTTATGCTATAGTATATGGCGCATTATTTTGTGTAGTTGCAATAAAACGCAGGACCTTGTCCATCGCATTGATGTCGGCCTGTCTGTTAATCCAGGTGGCGGATATCGACAAATTGTTGTATAATTCAAAATTCCATGACGCGAGTCCGGTTGCCTCGCCCTTGAAATCGCCGGCATGGCAGTCGATTGGCCAGGACTTTGACAAGATCATTGTTTACCCCCCTTTCCTTTATGCAATAAGCCATATGGAGGATCGCCAATATTTTATGCTTTATTCATTAAAACATCATCTATCAATCAACATGGGCGGCGTGGGAAGACTTCCTTTAGATGGAATGAAGATCTATAAAGAAGAACTGGAGGCGTCATTCCGTAATGGCAAGTTGGATCCAAAAGCGATTTACGTTTTTGCGGATCCTATCGATTCTGAAACATTGAAATTATTCCACAAATGGGATCAGTGTGCGTTGGTGGATGGATATATTGTCTATACCACAGACGGTCGCTTTCTTGATGGTTCAAATAAATTGGAAGTAGAACCGCTAACCTTTCTTGCTTTTCTTAAGAAATATGAAGGAAATGTTATCCTGATTGCCGCCAGAGAATATTTGGCTTCGGCTCTTTTGCCGGAAGGAGTTAAAAACTATTTGCTTGAGAAAGGTTCTAAGCTGCCGGCTCTCGGTTTTGCAGGGTCTTATGTGGGGGTATTTAGCCGGGGAGAAAAGGTGGTTGAGAAGATCAGTGATAAGCGCGCCGTAAAGATCGAACTGCGGCGGCAGGTTGCGCCTTTCGGCGGGCGGATGATAGCCAACCAAGACATTGAGCTTTATTCTGCCGGCGTACGGTTTGGCAACAAGGCATCCATAAAAATCGCGGGAGTGGAACATTCCAAGGATTTCGGCGGCCTCGATATTGTGGCTATTGATCGTGACGGCCGTATTTTGGCGTCAACATTCTTTGGGGTAAATAATCCCAATTACACTACGCTATGTAATATTATTAAATCGAAGACCCTTAGAAAAGATTGATAGGTTAACGCAAGAATAATATCAATAATAGGAAATGCCACCGGCGTATGAGAATTATATTTATTGTATCAGACCTTTTCATCGGGGAACCGATCGGTATCCTGCAGCTTTCGGCAATATTGAAGCAGGCCGGACATGCCAAGGAATGGGTGTCCATCAAGAAGCACTCGCACAAGGAGGCCCTGAGCAGTTTTAATCCTGACGCCATCGCCTACAGCACCGTGTCACCCGATGTGCCGTTCTTTAGAAATGCCGATAAGGTGGTCCGTGATTGGGTCAATCAGAAAGGCCAAAATTATTAAGAGTCGCAGGAGGGCCCCACCTGACATTCCCGGAAATGGTCAGAAGGTATGAAAGCGGCGAATCCCTGGCGGGCATTCCGAATGTTATGGTGCATAGTGATAAACTGGAAGAAAAGAGAATGCCTGCCGCAATAAAAGCCCATGTTTTGTCAGTGTGTCGATAAAATGCCAAATATTACGTTTATTCGTTGTTACATTTTATCGCCATAACAATTTTTGTGCTTATTACAGGTACTTTAATAGCAATATTATCAATATGTAAGGTATTTGCCAACCGATATAATTTATTATATTTAAGGTATGACAATATTCTGCCTATCGAGGCGTACTGATAATGAATGGATTCAGAATATACTTTAAAGGAATGATTCTCAAGAAGCTTTTTAATAGCATCTGCTGTATATATAAATAATGATGCGTGATTATATTCAAAAAATTTCCCCCCCCTGAGCTTAGCTATAATACTTTTATAATCTGTGAAATTAAAACAAAAAATACCTCCTTTTTTTAATATTCTATTAACGTTATTAAATGCTTTATGAGGCTCATACCAGCAACCAATTCCCCCGAAATTGCATACGATGTCAAAATATTCGTCCGCAAAATCAGCCTCTTCAATACTGCTTACTTTAACATTAATATTATATCGATTCCTAACTAAGTCCGCAAGCGTGCTCGATATGTCAAGTCCCTCCACATCATAGCCTGAATCTTTGGCGGCCTTGAGAAACCAACCGGTGGCACCACCGATTTCTAAAAGCTTAGCGGGTGGCGGTTTTATTTGGCCCAGAAGTGATAGTATGGGTTCAGCATTTTTTTTATAACATTTCTCCCATGCCGAGTAGTCATAGTAAGCAATGCAATCATCTTGTGGTTTATTGCCTTGTTCCCCAATAAATAATGATGAACTAAAAAATCGCCTCAAACAGCTTTGAGAAGGATGAGGATTTTGAAAGACTACATTACATTGATTGCATACTTCGAATCTTAAGGGAATTCCTCTTCTATGTTCTGAATGATGAACTTGAATATACAGACTATCACATATCGGGCATTTTCTTTGTTCAATAAATTCCCATTTAAACTGATTTTCATGAAGGTTATTAATTATATTTTTACCATTAAACATGAGTTATCCTCCAACAATAAAGTAGTCAATATTAAAACTCAAGGCATGAGTATTAGAAATGACAATCTTTCATTTTTGTCCGGTTGATTGATTAGAAAAAGCCCGGAAAACTTCTATAAGGAGCGTTGGCGCATCGAGATCTTCTTTCGCTTCACCAAGCTGAATATGAAGATCAAGGCCTTCATCGTCAACTCCGAGTGCATAATGTTTATAGGTTAGTCGACCGCAATGATGATATTATCATAACTGTGAGCCAGGACCTAAAGATACGATATAAGCTGACATGACGTATGGCCAGCTTCCGGGGATGGAATGACACTCTTCCACCTGGGCTGCTTTAGCAGACTTCCTGATCAGATCGAGCATAACCTGGCGCTGGCGGATATGTTGCCGTCTATCCAACTTGGCCACAGCCCAGACAACCGGATCATACCGATGCTCCGGCAGAAAGTTATCCACGATAACTATTTTACCTTCGGGTTTTAAACAACGAAACATTTCCTCTAAGCCGAGATTATGCGGGAACCTTGGCCACCGCAGTCAAAAATGGTTTTGGGGATACCTCTTCCCGTGTATAAACCCGGAAAGTTTTCTTTTTTTATAACCAAATTGTCTCTGTGGAAGGCACGATAGCACAAATTTCGCTGAAAAAGTAATTTTTCCTAAATTTTTGGTATACCAACCCCTTTGCGAGCAGATTCTTTGAGAGTCTGCGGCCTATGAGCCCCAGGCCAATACCGCCCGGTAATGGTGAGATAGAGGGAAAGCGCTGGCCACATGTATATACCACCTCCGGGCATGGTAAGAAACTCTGGCCCCCACCTTGATCAGCCGCTTGATCAGCCAATCAATGGACCGCCGCACCTCCTCTCCCCAGACGTAAAATTGCCGGATCATATGCAGGAGGTTGTAGGCCAGAACCCCCATCTGTAGTCTGGCCTGGTTGGCCTCGAACCTTTGGCAACTGGTTTTGTCCCAACGGAGAGTATTCTTGCCCTCCTTAATCCGGTTTTCCGCATCCCCCCGGCCGTTATAGACCTTGGTCACCTTGCTGGCCGGGAGCCTGGATCTGGTAACTACAAAGCCGATACGGGGGAACAACTCACCCCGGTGCCACTCGATCTTGGCCACCACCCGGCGAGGCCGGCTCCAACTCTTGGCCTGGTAGTGGAGGTCAACAATCCTGACCTGGATGCCGCTCTTAGGCGGTCTGCCCACCGGTCGGTTTAGGTGAGGTTCTAAGAGACGCATCAGGATCACATTGCTGGGTAACCTGATAAAATAAGTGATACGGTGTTCCTCGCAATATTCGTAGGTCTCCGGGTTGGCAAAGGCGGCGTCACCTCGAAACCAGAAAAGCTTGAACTACCCCCGGTAGCGCTCCACGATGGGCTTGATGAACTCCAGGACACCATCGGCGGAATGAACATTCCCCGGCCTCAGCCTGGCCCCCAGACAGTCACCCTCACTGGTAAAGCCAAAAAGCGGATGGAAACAGTTCTTGGCAAAATGGCCATTGTAGGCAACCCCCTCCTGCTTGCCGTGGGCCGGGTCCTCGGTGGAATCCAGGTCGATGATCAGGCGCCGCTTGTTTTTCCTGCGTAACAGGGCGTCAGTTGACCGGGTCAGAGCGGCCTCCAAGGCCGTTAACCCTGCCACATTGCCCAGAACGTCATTCTCCAGCCTGGAAAGCATAGACTGCCCGGCCCCCACCTTATGGTTTTTGCCAATCGCCAGCCTGAGCGCTGGATCGATGCGGAGATAATCTGCATCGTTGCAATCTTCATAGCCCGCGGCTATCTGGTAAACTCTTTGACGAATCATCTGCACCAGGGAGTGTCTTGTATGTTTGGGGCATCTCAAGTCTTCCAGACAATCTCTCATGGGGGCAATAATTTTGAAACGGTCATCGATCTCTCGCATCAGGAGAAAACCAACGTCTGAGGTGATCGTGGCGCCATGGAAATCTATCATGATGGTGCGGTTAAAATCTGGCCGGATTGCCTCTTTCTGGCTTTCACCACTAGCGAGCACTTTGGAGTCCCCCGAATTGCTTATTTATCCTCCTTATATCAGATAGTTAAGTTAATTTCTATCTTTTACTGCGGCATAATCCAGGCTAAGGAGTTTAAAGTTTGCTGGTCGCTGAGGTGATGATAGAGGTAGAGTGCAAAGATACGGTCAAATCTTTGGAGCGAGAAAGGTAGCCTGGAGGCATCGGAGACGACATAATTGAGGCCCGGTTCATCCTGCTGGGAATCTTTGAGGTACTTCAGGTTAATGTCGGTGGCCACATAATTTTCCACATACTTCAGAAACAGGGTACGAAACTGGCAGGTGCCACTGCCTAATTCCAATACCCGTCCACGGCACTCCGAACTTAACAAGTTGTCGATAAACAAGTTCAATTTGCGGGCACGTCCTCCCAAAGAGAAGATTCGTACCGTAAGTTTATAGAACCACGGATATTCGAGGAGGCGGTAGATATTCATTGCCATGGCTTTGATTTGCTTGACCTTTTACCGGCCCCGCAGGCGATAACCTTCAGGGGAATGGGGGCCGGCCCCCAGGCAGGCAGTGGGACTGGGGCCGCGATCCGCAAGAAAGATTCTTATTTCCAAGCCCAATATCGGCCTTGGGTTATCAGGTCACCCGCAAGGCTGTTTGAGGAACTTTTCGAGGGGGATAAAGTCTTTCGAGATAATTGTCCACCGTTCGGGTAATGCTAGATTCGAAGGACATGGCCCGGCGGACCATCTCCTGCCAGACGCCGGGATGGTGAGCCCAGAGGTCCATGGCCTGGGCCACGAGTTTCACTAAGGCTCTGGAGTCAAAGGGGTCCTCCAGGTGGAACCCCCAGCCCTCGTTTCCCTCCTCAAAGGGTTTTACGGTATCTATCAGGCCCCCCACTGCGGTAACCAGGGGAATAGCCCCAAAATGCATGGCCTCAAGTTGACACAAGCCACAAGGCTCCCACAAGGAAGGCATCAGGAAGAAGTCGGAAGCCGCATAATACAGAAAACGGTCAATAAAAATCTCTTCATTCATCAGGGATTGATCCCGGTCGAACGGGGAAAGGAAGGCCAGGTTATGGCGAAAGCGCTTGGAGAATCGGACGATCTGCCACCACAGGTTCCAATCCGCATCGTCTTGGCAAGGTTCGGGCCAGGCTCGCAAATAAATTTGGGGTCTAGGCTCCAGAGCCATTAGCTCTTCCATAGCATTGACCACCAACTTAAAGTTCTTTTGTCTGACAAAACGATGCCCCATACTGATGAGAAAGGCCGAGGGGTCTTGCGGCAATCCGGCTGTCCGTTGGAACAGGAGTTTGGCCCGCTGCTTCTGTTCCAAGAGATCCGTTGCTTCGAGACTGACGGCCAAATCGTGATCTCTTAAGACTGGAATCTGACGCCAATCCAAGTTTTGAGGATCAAGCCCGTTTAAAATGCCGATCAACCGGCCCTGCTGATAACGCTCCCTCAGAAGACTCTCCAACCCGCGCCCATTGGGTGCATGTTGAATCTCCAAGGCATAGTTGGGGCTGACGGTGTGCAGGACATCCGCCTTTTTAATGCCCAGGCGCAGGAAGTTGATCTCCTGTTCAAAGGCTGGTTTGAGCAAACGATAGATTTCGTGGGTCTCCAGGACCTTGGACTCAAAGCGTCCCTGGGTATCCAGGATGTCCACGGTGAGCACGGTGCGCACCCGGTCACGCCAGGGGGCCTGATCGATCAGGGCCACCAGGGGGCTGGTCTGCCAGTGAAAGGCATGCATTACCAGGCGGTTTACCGGAAAATCCAGCTCTCCCCGGCACAAAGCATCCAGTATCAGATAAGCCCCATAGCAAAACGTGAGACAGATATGGCCGACTTTATCCCGGTGCAGTCTTAAGGAGGAGGCCTCGCTCAGGTATCTTTGGATATCCCCATCCTTAATAATGAAATAATCCACCCCGCGGTCATCCCGGGCGAATTTGACTTGTAGGGATGTGGGCTGACCGTTGGAGGTGGAGTAAATGGACATGGACTTGGTGAAACGCAGGTGGCGAGGATCTACCCCGAAGTC
Source organism: uncultured delta proteobacterium (assembly GCA_963697965.1). Classification (GTDB taxonomy): domain Bacteria; phylum Desulfobacterota; class Desulfobaccia; order Desulfobaccales; family 0-14-0-80-60-11; genus JAPLJC01. The sequence continues at coordinate 2,648,515 of OY969108.1, read as the reverse complement.
GGGGCAGATGACCGCCACTCGCAGGTTCCGGCGGGCCAGTTCGCCAATAATGTTTTGCAGAAGATCCCCTACCCCGGTGATCTTGAAATATGGGGAAAGTTCCGGGGTTACAAAGACATATCCAGTGGATTCCATATACCGGCGCTCTTGCCTCCTGCTCGTCAATCTCAATCAAGTTACTCAATGGCCCGCATGTGTGTCTTACTGCATTTCCCGTGGTTCAGCCGGCATTTTTTACCACTCTCCGAACTGTGTCCACCACATACTCCACCTCAGCCACCTGGAGCCCAGGATAGATAGGCAGGCTAAGAGTGCGACTGCCAATGGCCTCGGCCACCGGCAAGTCACCCTCCCGGCATCCGTATCTCTCTCGAAATAAGGTGAACAGGTGGCAAGCGCGATAATTCACCGCCACCCCGATGGCTTCCTTTTGGAGATCCCAGAGAATTTTATCGCGATGTTTCGGATGCACCCAGATGGTGAAGAGATGATGGCCCTGCTTCACCCCCGGGAGCAGAGCCGGCATCTCCAGGCCCGCCAGCCCGGAGAAACTGTCCCGGTAATAGATGGCAATCCGTTCCCGTTCCTGACGCCGGGGCTCTATCTCCTTGATCTGGTCTATCAAAAGGGCCGCCTGCAGATTAGACATGTTATACTTCCAGCCTTCCACCTCGACATCATAGTGGCGGTAAAGATTCGTGTACCGGTCCACTGCCCCGGTGGACATGCCGTGAAGCCGGTATTGCCTCAGCAGCTCAGCCAAGCTGGGATCGTTCGTGGTGACGGCGCCCCCTTCACCACAAGTAATGCTCTTGGTGGCGTAAAAGCTGAAGCAGGCGGTTTGGCCCAAGTCGCCAACCCGAATCTCGTCCCGTTCCCCTTCCAGACAATGGGCGGCATCCTCCACGATGATCAGCCCGTGGGTCTTGGCCAGTTGGTCGAGGCGCCTCATGTCCACCATTTGACCATAAAGGTGCACGGGCATCACCGCCTTGGTCCGGGGAGTGATGCCGGCGGCAACCTGGTTGATATCCAGGTTGCCGGTATCCGGTTCCACGTCCGCAAAGACAGGGCGGGCGCCGGTGTGCATAATGGCCAGGGCGGTGGCCACAAAAGTCATGGGGGTGGTGATGACCTCGTCCCCGGGGCCGATTCCCAGGGCCAAGAGAGATAGGTGCAGGGCTGCGGTGGCGCTGGTGAGGCCAACCGCATGGCCCTGGCCCAAATATTGCGCAAATTCTTTCTCAAAGAGGTCAACTTCCTTGCCGGTGGTAAGGAAGATGGTGCGCATAACCGACGCCAAGCGATTTAAGTTGGCCTCGCCCAGTTGGTGACGGAAAAATTCTACTTTCATGATGTCTGCGACCGCTCCCGGCGTAAATGCAGAAAAACGATGAGCCCCGTAAGACTGACAAGCACTGTCACCAAGCGGAAGCTCAGCCACAGGTTGCCTCCCCAGCCCAAACCCTGGGAGGACCAGAGGAGAGAGCCGAGATACTCCGTCCAACCCAAGTTGCCAGGGGACACGGGGATGATACCGGTGACAAAGATGAGCAGGGCCAAAGCGAGAGTCAATACAAACCCGGCCTCCAGATTCAAAGCGCGGCCTACCAGATAAAGGGAAATGGCGCCAAACAGGTGGATGAAAAACGAGATGCCCAGGCAGGCAAGGGAGACCCGGCCAAGATGCCGGAAGGCGGCCAGATTGCAGAAAAATTGATGGATGGTCTGGCCGACCGGGTGGCGGTTCAACCACTGGCCAATCACGTGCCGGAATTTAGGTCGCTGGAGCGGAATCAGACATGCGCTCGCCACCACCAGAACTGCCAGCATCGGGTAAGAGCTTACTGCCGGCAACCTGGCGTAGAAGATACCCAAGCTCAGCTGGCCGGTCCAACTCAGAATACCCAAAAAACCCAGGATCAAGAGAACCAGGGCACTCATGCCCAAAAACCGGTCGTAGACCAAGGTGGCAATGACCTGAGAAACCAGACCCGACCGCCACCTGGACAGATAATAACCCTTAACGGCATCACCTCCGAATGATGTCGGGAGATAGTTGTTGGCAAACAAACCGATAAAGGTGCTTTTCCAGCATAGAGACCAGAGGATATCCAGGACTTGACCCTTAAACAGCAGAAAGAGACGGAAGGCCGCCAGGGTCTGGGCCATGATAATGAGAAGCGCAGCTCCGCCCAGCAGCATAAGCCCCTGCCAACCGCAAAAAGCTCGAAACAGAGTCAAGGAGATCTTACCAGTATAGACCAGGTAGCCGACCAGGCCAGCGGCGACCGTCAGCTTGAGGACCCATAGCCCCCAGAGCCGCAGGCGCTGGTTCGGGGCAGTCATCTTGTAACAATGGGATGCGTTCATGTAATTTTTAAATTTAGATTCTTTTTTGATTGCGGAGAGGCTCATTATAAATTTTAAATGGCTTCCGATACCATAGACGATAAGGTTAATCCACCGCATGATCTTGCAATTATCAATTCATTATGTATAAAGAGAGAACAAATTGCTACCCCTTTTTGAGTACGAACATAGGAATATACATAGATGTGCGGTATTTGCGGGTTTATCGGTCCGGGGGATGGAGACTTGCTGCGACGTATGAATGCCACCCTCAGGCACCGGGGGCCCGACGGCGATGGCTACTATGAACGGGAACAAGTCCATCTGGCGATGCGCCGTCTGGCCATTGTGGATCTGACTACCGGAGACCAGCCCATCACCAACGAAGATCAGCGCATTTGGGTGGTTTTTAACGGCGAGATTTACAACCACCGGGATTTGCGCCGGTCACTGCTGGCGGCGGGACACCACTTCCGCACTGATCACAGCGACACGGAGATTATTGTCCACGCTTACGAAGAGTATGGCGATCTCTGGCCGGACTTGGGCGGAATTAACGGCATGTTTGCCGTGGCCCTGTGGGATGATCGGCGGCAGCGGCTCCTGCTGTACCGGGACCGGATCGGCAAAAAACCCCTCTATTGGGCCTGGGCGGGAGACCAACTGGTCTTCGGGTCGGAACTGAAAGCGGTATTGGTCCATCCCGCAGTTTCGCACCAGCTCGATTTGCCGTCGATATACCACTATCTGAGCCTCAAGAATACCAGTGCGCCGGCCACAGTCTACCGGGATATCCGGCAACTACTTCCTGGACACTATATGGTCTGGGAGAACGGCCGGGTTCACACGGCGCCCTACTGGCAGTTGGACTTCGGCCACCCCCTGGAAGACATTACCCCCGAGGAAGCCGGGCGCCATCTTCTCACCCTTCTGGATGACGCCGTGCGCTTGCGCATGGATTGCGATGTTGCTTATGGGGCTTATCTCTCCGGGGGAGTGGACTCAAGTTCGGTGACGACTTTGATGTGCCGCCACCAATCGCAGCCTGTCACTACCTTTAGTCTTGGGTATGCCGAGCCACCCTCCGGCCAGTTTGCCAGCAAGATGCTGGACGTAGAATATGCCAGATTGATGTCCCAACGCCTGGGCACCAGTCACCATGAGTTTATCTTGAGTTCAGAAGAATTTGCCGGGCGCCTGCCCGAGGTGCTTCAGTTCTTCGATGAGCCGTTTTCCGGGACGGTATCCACCTTTTTTTTGAGCATCCTGATTCATCAACACGTGAAGGTAGCCCTTTCCGGGGATGGTGCGGATGAATTGTTTGGCAGCTATTTATCTCATCGGCTGGCGTGGCCCATGTATCACTATTTAAGGCTGAAAGGGCAGGGCAAGGAAAATTTTGCCGAGTTCAGCGAGTCGGAAAGAGAACTGCTGACGCCATTCGATAAGGAAACCGAATTTACTTTCTTAAAATCCATTGCTTCTGCTGATCAATCCCATTGGCGTATGCGCTTGGCCGTTTTTGGTGAAGGTGACAAACGCCAATTGTTAAGCCCGTCTTTCTTGGAGGCGGTGGGGGCAGTCGACAGTGGGGATATCTATGAACGCCTGGTCTCGCACGGAACTGCCCAGGATCCGCTTAACGCCATTTTAGAGGTGGATCAACAGGAACTCCTCCCCAATCAGGTCCTCCCCTTTATGGATCGCCTCTCCATGGCCCATTCCATCGAAATCCGTTCGCCATATCTCGATTACCGCATTATCGAATTTGCCAATAGGTTGCCGGGCAGCATGAAAATCTTTCAGGGTATCAATAAATATGTGCATAAACTGGCCATGCAGGGACTGGTGCCGGAGGATTTGCTCAACAGGCCCAAGGAAGGCTTTGTGCAACCCATCTATACCTGGATGCGGACTTCCCTCAAGCCTTGGGTTTTGGCCACTCTCTCAAAAGAGCGCCTGTCTCGGCATGGGTTTTTTCAAGCCGCCCGCGTAGCCCACTTGGTCCAGGAGCATTATGCCGGCGGGGCTGACCATTCGGCGCGCTTGTGGAATCTCCTTTGCTTTCAACTTTGGTATGATAAAATATATGATATCAAGGTATAAGTAGCTTTAAACTGATATTAATTTTTAGGGATAGTCTTATGATTTTGATTGGAAATAACTTAATTCTTAGGCCATTGGAACGCAGGGATCTGGATCGCAGCCGCGCCTGGGTCAATGATATGGAGATTGGTATAGCTTTATTGCGTATTTTACCCGTAACCGAAATAGAACAAGAAAAGTGGTTCGAAGACATCTGTAAACAATCTAGCAAAATGGTGTGGGCTATAGATAATAATAATAATCATGTTGGCAACGTGGGACTGTATAAAATCGATTTCTTACATCGTCGGGCTGAAGCCTGGTGTTATATAGCGGATAAATCATTAAGAGGTCGAGGACTAGGAAAGGAAGCATTTTCTCTGTTGTTGCATTATGGATTTAATAGTATGGGCCTTAATAAAATATATCTTCATGTTGCCAGTGAGAATCAAGTCGCTATTACAATGTATCAATCCTTAGGTTTTGTAACAGAGGGTGATTTAGCCCAGGAATATTTTATCCAGGGGAGTTTTCGAGATGTTATTCGGATGCGTCTGCTAACCTCTGAATGGTCGACAGGAAAAGAGGGGGGTTAGCCACTTGCTGAGACAGGAACAATCCGCACGCCTCCTCAAAGTTGAAGCCGACCTGCAAGATCATCCCTTCCCACCGCAATTAGTGATTGAGACCACCTCCCGCTGTAATATGATGTGCATCCATTGTTCTCACAAGGAAATGCGGCGGCCCCGCGCTGACATGGAGGAATCGGTCTTCAGGCGCATTGTGGATGAAGTCGCCCGGGAAATGCCGGAATGCGAAATCTGGCCCACCTTTTATGGCGAAGCTCTACTATTGGGCGATACCTTGTGGCGTTGGTTGGATTATGCCGCCGCGGCCGGCTGCCGCAATATCGTCCTCAACAGTAACGGGATTTTGCTGGGGCGCATGATCGATCCGGTGTTGGCCTCGCCTCTAAAAAGGTTTATTGTCAGTCTGGACGGCTTCCAGACCGAAACCTTTAAGAAGATCCGCGTGGGGGGCAGCCGGGATAAAATTTTCCATGCCGTCGAGGAGCTGTTAAGGCAGCGGGAGGCCCGAGGTCAAAAGTTTCCAGTTATCCAATGTCAGTTTTCCCTCATGAAAGAAAATGAAGGGGAGGTCCAGGAGTTCACCGACTATTGGCGAGCCCGGGGAGCCGAGGTCAAGATCCGCCGCATGCTGTCCTGGTCATCCACCGGCAGCATTGTCGTCCCGGATCTTTCCAACGACGTGCCGATTCGTATCGCCTGCCCTTGGGGGAATAATGCCGCGGCCATCCACCAAAACGGCGATCTGGTAGCCTGCGCCGTGGATTATGAGGGACGCTTCGTCGCGGGGAATGTCAAGGAACATTCCATCGAGGCAATCTGGCACGGCCGGCATAAAATCGCCTTGCGTGATCTCCACCGGCGGCATGAATGGGATAAAATTCCCGAGATTTGCCAGGGGTGTCCGGACTGGCAGGTAGTTGGCGCCCAATATATCGGGGAAGAAGGGGAGTCTGAAGGTTCGAGACCATTTTGGCATGGAAAGTCTTCACCGGTAATCAATCTAATTCACTGAAATCCCTGGGGGAATAATGGCTCAGATACAACATACCCAAAACGAGTATGGGGTCCGGCCGGAAGCGACCGAATTCCCCATGATGTGCGTTTTGTCCTTTGTGTATATATGTAATGCCCAGTGCCCCAACTGCCCCTATACCAATTCCGATATTCGCCAGGAATACCGCGATCGCCCTCTGATGCAGGAAGATACGTTTAAGATCATCGCTGATCAGTGCGGCCCTCACCGGGCCTGGATCAGGTTGTCGGGCGGGGGGGAGCCGATGTTGCACCCGCAAGCGGTGGAATTGATCGAATATGCCAAATCCAAAGGGGCCCGGATCGGCTTAATTACCAATGGCTCTCGTTTTACCGAGAATTCCATCCGGCGCTTGTTGGCTTGTGGCACGGATATGATCGAATTTTCCGTGGATGCAGGGGATCCGGACACCTATGGCTCGGTTCGCCCCGGCCTGGATTGGGAGCGCCTGGTGTCCACCGTGGAGTCCATGGTATCGTTGCGCCAGCAGATGGGTTCTCCAACGAAGATCATCGCCAGCGGCATCAATCAGGAAGGCGTTGATATCGAACAGGTCGCGGCATTCTGGTCTGGGATCGTCGATGAATTTCAAAGGCGCAAGTACTTGACCTGGGGAATCAATGAAGACCACTCGGGTAATGCGGAGCCTTACCTCCGGCCGGAGGAGCAGATTCCCTGTCCCTTTATATTCGAGCGCCTTAATATCGATTCCCGGGGAAAAGTCATGGTTTGCGGCTATGATATCCGGGCGATTACGGATATGGGCAATATCCACGAGCAAAGCATTGCCGAAATCTGGAAAGGTGAAGGGTTTGAATATTACCGCCGGCTGCATTTAGAGCGGCGAGGCACGGAGATTCCGCTGTGCTCCCAGTGCCCAGATTGGAAGTATCGCTCCTGGAAGCATAATTATTGGAAAATCGTTCAAACTGCTGAAAAGACCCGCCAGGCCAAACTAGCCCAGAGGGGTGATTAAACCCCTTGAAAGTCATCGGCATCTTGCAGGCCGGTTACTTGCCGTGGCTGGGCTTCTTTGAGCAAATGCTGAGATCCGATATTTTTGTCGTATTGGACGATGTCCAGTACGACAAGCACGGCTGGCGCAATCGTAACCGGGTCAAGGGACCCCAGGGGCCGGTCTGGCTGACGGTGCCGGTGCGCAGCCGCGGGTTCAATCGGCCCAAGATCAACGAAGTAATCATCAATCCGGCCAATCCTCAATGGGGGAAGAAGCACCTGGCCACTATCCGGCAGTTGTATTCAAAGGCTCCGTTTTTCTCCGAGTATTTTCCATTCCTGGAAACAATCTTGCAACGTCCATGGAGCAGGCTCCTGGATTTGAATCTGGTGCTGATTACTTTGCTGACCCAGTGGCTGGAATTGGAGCCCGACCTCATTCTCTCCAGCAGCCTCGGTTGCGGGAATGACGACCCCACGGGGCGGTTGGTGGACATATGCCGCCATTTAGATGCCGATGTTTTTTATGAGGGGGCCTCCGGACGCGATTACCTGCGCCTGGAACAGTTTGCCACAGCCGGGGTGGAGGTGGTCTTTCAGGACTATCATCCTCACCCCTACCCCCAGCTCCACGGGGCCTTCGTGCCTCATTTGAGCGCCCTGGATCTGCTCATGAATTGCGGGCCCCGCAGCCGCGAATATCTGCCTGGCTTGGGCCCCGAGCCATTTCCCGGGCGGCCGGACTGAGTTCCCCGGAGCGGATAATATGCCAATTAAGACACCCAGATCCATTAAGGAATGTTACCTGTGGGGTTAGAAAATAAATTCGATCGTTCCGTATCTCTTTTGGCCTGGGGTTATAATGAAGAGGCCCTATTAAAGGAGTTCCTGGATCGAGCTTTTGCTCTGCTTGAGGCCAACGTCCATGATTACGAAGTGGTCTTCGTCAATGATGGCAGCACCGATGGTACTGGCCGGATTGCCGATGAGTATGCCCGCCAGGAACCCCGGCTCCGGGTCCTTCATAATGAACGGAACTTGAATGTCGGCCTTTCTTGCCGCCGGGCGGTAGCTGCAGCCCAAAAAGAATTTCTCTTCTGGCAGACGGTGGACTGGTCATATGATCTTACCCACCTTCGCACCTATTTAGAATTATTAAATTATTTTGATGTAGTCCAGGGGATTCGCCCCACTCCCGAGCGGATTCTCAGCCATATTCCTTTAATCCGCTCCATCTACCGCATTAAGTCCCGATCCGACAACTTTAAAAAAGCTTTGGTGTCTTTATCAAATTATCATTTGTTGCGCTTATTATTTGGCGTAAATTTCCATGATTTCCAAAATATCACCTTCTATCCCACCGCGTTGGTGCAATCCGTAAATCTGGAAGGCAAAAGCTCCTTTGTCAACCCGGAAATGTTATTAAAGACTCATGCCCTGGGGGTGCGGTTCCTGGAGGTTCCCATTCCTTTCATTCGGCGAAAGACCGGAGAGGCCAAGGGGACCAAGTTGAAAGCTATCGCTAACTCAGTCCGTGATCTTCTGACTAATTGGTATCGCTGGGGATGGAGGCAAAGATTGGTTAATTTAGAGGTTAGGCGTGATGCTATCTCTCGGGTCCAGCAGCCCGTTTATTTAGAGGAAGAGGTATTAAAATTAGTAATCCCCTTATTTAAATTGTATCAATAACAGAAGTTGACGCTACTCATCGACACGCTAATTAAATAGTAAAGGTTGTCGAATATTTCACGGTTATCCTCTTTACAGAAGTAAATTCATGTGCTATCGTGAGACTCTTGCGAAATACATCGAAAATATACTTAAGACTGGGCCGGATTATACTGGCCCAATGACATAACTTGTTATTATATTGGGAAAATGAATTTCCCACGAGGTACCATGAGCTGCCGACGGCCAACAGGGTAAGTGGTGGCGAGCAGATGAATAATTTTATCGAGTGGATCGATTTTTCATTGGAATATCCTTGCGGTGGTGCTTCGTGCCAGGCGGCATGACTGCAAAATGGAATCCGCGCCGCTAACCCCGGAGATCTGGCTTCCTACGATGCAGGTCTTATGGCCGCCGACCATGCCGGCAGCGATTACCGCTGCCTCGCCGCCCCTGCCCGGTTGGGGGTGGATACCCTCGACGTCTTACCCGGAAGGCAAGTTGCTGGCTGGGTGATCAAGGTTTAAATCCATTGCCCGATTATCGCCACAGGATTTATCAGCATTACCTGGAGGCCGGAGATATTGCCCCGGCGGGGGAGAAGGCGGAGGAATTCCGGGTCCGGACTCACCATCTGGAGAAGCTGATCCGGGATCACTTCCCGGAAGACAAGGGGACCGCCATCCTGGACCTGGGCTGTGGCGCCGGGGCCCTGGAGTATTTTGCCCGCCGGCGGGGATATGCCAATATGGTTGGCATCGACCGCTCTCCGCAACAGGTGGCGGCGGCCAAAAGCATGGGTCTCACCGGGGTCCGGGAAGGGGAGCTGCTGACGGTTTTGGAAGCACTGCCAGGCGAATCCCAAGGCCTGGTGGTCGCCTTCGATGTGTTGGAGCATTTTCGCAAGGATGAGGCGCTGGAACTAATGGACCAGGTAAACCGGGTCCTGGCGCCGGGTGGCAAGGCCATAATCCATACCCCCAACGGTTCTTCGCCATTCAGCGGCCGGATCGGGCACCGGGATTTTACCCATGAGACCATCTTTACCCAGGAATCCCTGGGGCAATTATTGGCCGCCTGCGGCTTTTCCAGGGTCGAGTGCTACGAGGATCAACCTGCGGTGCATGGGGTGGTCAGCGGCCTCCGTTGGCTGTTGTGGCGGGTGCTGCGGAGTATCTTAAGATTTTACCTGGCGGTGGAGACCGGGAGCCTGGTCCGGAACGAGATCCTGAGCCAGAATCTGTTTTGTGTTGCGGTTAAGTAAATGTGTGGTATTGTTGGAATTTTTGCCTATAGTGACTCTGCCCCGCCGGTAGTTCCGGAAGAAATCCTGAGGATACGCGATGCCATGAAACCGCGGGGGCCCGATGGCGCCGGCCTGTGGATCTCGGCCGACGGCAGGGCGGGCCTGGCCCAGCGGCGCCTGTCCATCATCGATTTGAGCGAGGCTGGAGCCCAACCCATGGCCACCCTTGACGGTGCCCTGAGGGTGGTGTTCAACGGGGAAATCTATAATTACCGGGAATTGCGCCGGGAATTGGAAGGGCAAGGGCATCAATTTTTCTCCAACAGCGATACCGAGGTTCTGCTCCACGGCTACCGGCAACACGGCCTGGCCATGGTGCAGCGGCTCCGGGGCATGTACGCCTTCGCCCTCTGGGATGAAGCGGCCAGGAGGTTGGTGCTGGCCCGGGACCCCTTCGGCATCAAGCCCCTATACTATGCCGACGATGGCGGCCATTTGCGCTTTGCCTCGCAGGTCAAGGCCCTGCTGGCAGGCGGCGCCATCGACACCAGGCCGGAGCCGGCCGGGCATACCGGGTTTTTCCTTTGGGGCTATGTGCCGGAGCCTTACACCCTGTACCGGGGGATTCGCTCCCTGGCGCCCGGCGTCCTGCTGGTGCTGGAGGCCCAGGGCCGCCCGCAGCTCCGCGAGTTTTGCAACATTGGCGAGGACTTGCGGCAAGCCGAGGCCGCGGGGGTAGGGCTGAGCCCCGGTCCTGATGAAGTTGGGGACCGCCTGCGGCAGGCTTTCACGGACAGCGTCAGCCATCACCTCATCGCCGACGTGCCGGTGGGCGTCTTCCTCTCCTCGGGTCTCGATTCCGGCACGGTCCTGGCCCTGGCCTGCCAGCAGGGGGGGCGGCTGAATGCCGTGACTCTGGGATTTCAAGAACTCCAGGGCGGCGCCGCCGACGAGACCCGGTGGGCCGGTGAGATCGCCAGGCGCTACGGGGCCCGCCATCATTGCCAATGGATCACCAGGGAGGATTTCCAACAGGATTTGGCCAGGATCTTACACAGCATGGACCAGCCGTCAATCGATGGGGTGAACACCTATTTCGTGGCCAAGGCGGCGGCCGCGGCCGGGCTGAAGGCGGCGCTGTCGGGCCTGGGGGGAGACGAACTACTGGGGGGCTATCCCAGCTTCCGGGGGATACCCCGCCTCACCGGCGCCCTGGCCCGGGTGGGCAGAGTTCCCGGATTGGGGCGGACCTTCCGGATCATCTCGGCGCCGCTGTTGAAGCGCTTCACTTCCCCTAAATATGCCGGTCTGCTGGAGTACGGCGGCACCTATCCCGGGGCCTACCTGCTGCGCCGGGGCCTCTTCATGCCCTGGGAACTGCCCGAGGTCCTGGATCCGGATCTGGTGCGGGAGGGCTGGCGGGAACTACAGCCCCTGGCCCGCCTGGAGGAGACGGTGCGGGGGCTTAAGGGTGCTCATTTGCGGGTCTCCGCCTTGGAAATGGCCTGGTACATGCGGCAACAGCTCCTGCGGGATGCGGATTGGGCCGGCATGGCCCATTCCCTGGAGATTCGCGTGCCCCTGGTGGACCTGGAGTTACTGCGCCGGGTGGCGCCGCTGTTGGCCATGAGGGAGCCTCCCACCAAGCTGGATATGGCCAGGACTCCAACACTGCCCCTGGCGGAAGAGGTGCTCAACCGGGGCAAGACCGGGTTCTCCATCCCGGTGCAGCAGTGGCTGGCGGAGGCCGAAAGCCATGGGGAATTATCCCGGCAACGGGGCCTCAGGGGCTGGGCCCGACTCGTGTATCGCCACCAAACCGGAGCCCCGGCGTGAGGGTCCTGGCGTTGGTCAGTGACGCCTTTGGCGGCCAGGGGGGCATCGCCCAATACAACCGGGATCTGCTCGGTGCCTTGTGCTCCTACGCCGGGGTGACGGAAGTGGTGGCCGTGACCCGGCGCAGTCCGCTACCTAGGGAGCCCTTGCCTCCAAAGCTCACTTATGTCACGAGCGGCGTTAACGGCAAACTCCGGTATCTCCTGGCGGTGCTGCGCTGCCTGGTGGCCGCGGGGCCATATGAGTTAATCTGTTGCGGCCATCTTTTCCTGCTTCCTTTAGCCTATCTGGCCAAATGGAAAACCGGGGCCCCCCTGGCGCTTTTTATCTTCGGCCTGGACGCCTGGCAGCCGCCCCGGAGCGCCCTGGCCGCCGGGCTCGCCGCCAAGGTGGACACGGTGATTGCCATCAGCGAGGTTACCACGGAGCGATTCCTCGCCTGGGCCAGGCTCCCCCGGGACAGGGTATTTCTGCTGCCCAATGCAGTGGCGCAGCAGCATTACGGAGCGGGGGACAAAAATCCCGATTTGGTGCAGCATTACGGTCTGGCCGGCAAGATCGTATTGCTCACCGTAAGCCGCCTGTGTGCCACGGACAACTATAAGGGGATCGATGAAGTCCTGGGGCTGATGCCGGCGCTGGCCGCGGAGGTCCCGGAGATTGCCTACCTCATTGTGGGGGATGGCGACGACCGGGAGCGCCTGCAAGCCAAGGCGAGGTCCTTGGGTGTAGCCGACCGGGTGGTTTTTGCCGGCTTCATTCCCGAAAAGGAAAAGCCGGACCATTACCGCCTGGCGGAGGCTTACGTCATGCCCGGTTGGGGTGAGGGCTTCGGCTTCGTCTACCTGGAAGCCATGGCCTGCGGCATTCCGGTTTTGGGGAGCAAGTTGGACGGCAGCCGGGAGGCCTTGCGGGACGGCACCCTGGGGATTCTGGTTGACCCTCATGACCCGGATGAGTTACGCTGGGGCATCCTGGAAACGCTCAAGCGGCCCAGGGGGGTCATTCCCCCGGGCCTGAGCTATTTCTCCCTGGAAAACTTCACCGAACGGTGCCATGCGATTGTCCGTAGGATCATGGAAAAAGGATGACGGGCCCATGAAAAAGGCGTTTATCTGCGGGATTTCCGGCCAGGACGGCGCCTACCTGGCGGACTTCCTCTTGGGCCGGGGCTACCGGGTGGCGGGGAGTTCCCGGGACGCCCAGGTCTCCTCCTTCGCCAATCTGGAACGGCTAAACCTGCGACACCGGGTAGAAGTGGAATCGGTGGCCCTGACGGATTTCCGCAGCGTCCTCCAGGCCCTTATCAAGGTGGAGGCGGATGAAGTCTATAACCTGGCGGGCCAGAGTTCGGTGGGATTGTCTTTCCAGCAGCCGGTGGAAACCATGGAAAGCATCGGCATCGGCACCTTGAACCTGCTGGAGGCCATCCGTTTCCTGGGGAGGCCGATTAAACTGTATAATGCCTCCTCCGGTGAATGTTTCGGGGACATCCTCGACGCCGCCGATGAGATCACCCCGTTTCGGCCCCGGAGCCCCTATGCGGTGGCCAAGGCCGCGGCCTTTTGGGAAGTGGCCAATTACCGGGAGGCCTACCGCCTCTTTGCCTGCTCCGGTCTCCTGTTTAACCACGAATCGCCCCTGCGGCCGGGGCGGTTCGTCACCAAGAAGATCGTCACCGCGGCCTGCCGCATCGCCGCGGGCAGCCAGGAGAAGCTACGCCTGGGCAACATCGCCATCCAGCGGGATTGGGGCTGGGCTCCGGAATACGTGGAAGCCATGTGGTTGATGCTCCAGCAGGAGAACCCCGACGATTACGTCATAGCCACCGGGGAGAGCCACAGCCTGGAGGAGTTCGTGGCCGCGGCCTTTGCCCAGGTGGGGCTCCGGTGGCGGGACCACGTGGTCATCGATCCGGAGCTCTTGCGCCCCACGGATATAGCCGTCAGCCGGGGCAACCCGCAGAAGGCCGCCAGCACCTTAGGGTGGCGGGCGCGTTGCCGGATGCCGGAGGTGGTCCGGCTGATGTGCCAGGATGAGCTCAAGCAGCTTAAGGACCATGGCTGACATCCGTCTGGCCTACCTGGTGACCCATCCCATCCAGTACCAGGCCCCGCTGTTACGCCGGCTGGCCCGGGAGCGGGGTCTCGACCTGACCGTTTTCTTTTGCAGCGATTTCACCACCGGGAAATTTCTAGACCCTTCCTTTGGCCGGGTGATCGATTGGGACGTGCCCCTGCTTAAAGGCTATCGCCATGAGTTTCTGCGGGCCCTGGGCGGGCGGGAGCGGGTGTCGTTTTGGCGGCCATTCAATTACGGCCTGGGGCGCAGCCTGAAAGAGGGCCGCTTTGAGGTCCTGTGGATCCATGGCTATAACCGCTGGTTCCACTGGGTGGCCATAAGGACCGCCAAGAGGCTGGGCCTCAAGGTCTTGATCCGGGATGAAGCCACCCTCGTGAGCGCCCGGCGGAGTATCGGCAAGCGGCTGTTAAAGACCGGCTTTTTTATGGGGCTTAACCGCCTGGTGGACGGTTTCCTGGCCATCGGCAGCTTGAACCGGGAATACTACCGCCATTATGGCATCCCCGAGGAAAAGATCTTTTGGATGCCTTACGCGGTGGACAACGGCTTTTTCCAGACCGAGGCCCGGAAGGCCGGGGCCCGTCGGGAGGAATGGCGCCGGGAACTGGGACTGGCGCCCGGGAGACCGGTCATCCTGTTCCTTAGCAAACTGGAGCCCAGGAAGCGCCCCGCCGACCTCCTGGCCGCCTATATCCACTTGAGTCGCCAGGCCGTGATGGCCGAACCTCCCTATCTGCTGTTCGTGGGCGAGGGCGAACAGCGCCAGCCCCTGGAGGAGCTGGCCCGGGAGATGCGGCTCGAGGGCGTCAGATTTCTAGGATTCAAGAATCAGACTGAACTGCCCGCTTATTACGACCTTTGCGACGTCTTCGTCCTGCCCTCGGTGGCGGAGCCCTGGGGGCTGGTGGTCAACGAAGCGATGAACGCGGGCAAGGCTGTCATCGTCAGCGACCAGGTGGGATGCGGCCCGGACCTGGTGAGAAACGGAGAAAACGGCTATACTTTTCCCTGCGGAGATATTCCCGCCCTGGCTGCGGCTTTGCAAGAGGTGCTGGCAGCCCCGGTTCGTTGCCGCCTTCTGGGGCAAAAGAGCCGGGAAATTATCAGCCAATGGGGGTTTGAGGAAGACCTGCGAGGGCTTAAAAACGCCTTGGCGCATCTCACCGGGGCTCTTATTTCGCCTGCTCCGCAGGAATAGTAGCTCTTTTATTAAAGATAGTCACCCTGGTTAGAAGGGTTAGATCATGATAAAGGTAGTACTGATAAACCTGAAATTGTTAGTGTTTTAAAATGGTGAGAGAATCGAGGCGGCAGGCTCTCCTTAGGATTGTCAGCATTATGTTAAGCTTGGTGGTCGCTTTTGGAATCGCGGAAGTGGGCGTAAGGATCTTTTGTCTGCAAGAGGTGGCGGCGATTCGGTTTGTATACGACCCCCAACGTGGGGAAATTCCCACCCCCAATCAGAAGGGCCGTCAAATCATGCCCGGGGCGTACGATTTCACCTATAGCAATAATTCGCTGGGCCTGCGCGGCAGCCCCATAATGTTTTTTTATCTGGCCATGGCTCCGGAGACCGAAGCATATCGAAAAGATGGGAGCATATCCCATGATGAAGCGGCGTTTACCGCGATTATTAAAAGACAGGGGAAAGAGCTAAGATCCTTAACCCCGGTACTCGCGGCCTCGGCAGAGCCGTTGACTAAATTGTACTTTGTCCCTCGCGATGGGCACTGGACGGCCATGGGTCAAGCCCTGGAGGCGCAATACCTGGGCGCGGAAATAGAAAGGCGTCTTCAGAAGGGTCAGCAACCCGGACACGCCAATCCCCCAATCTTCCCTGAACCGGAGGCTTACAAGGCAGATAAACCGCATTATATGCTTTATTATGACAACGCAGCTTTACTGGAAATGATTTGAGCCAATATCTCTCAGAGCATACTATCACTGAGAAGATTCGGCCTGAGTGCTCCCCTTGAGGTAACAATGAAAGAACTGGGATTATTTTATAAATTTTATCAAGGATTGGCGGTAGTGGTTCTTAACCTGATAATTTTTTTATGCCTGTTAAATTTTTCAAGCTACATGTATTACAATTTTATTAAGCGAAACTATAATCCAATCCAATTAAAATATCAAAAAGTCAATTATAAATTAATCTATCCAAACTTGACTGACAACGAAATAATTGAATTGCAGAAAGAAACCTGGAGCAGGCCATACTTCTATGAGCAATTTACACAATTTAAAGAGGCGCCATTCCATGGGAAATATGTAAATGTCTCTGAGGCAGGATTCAGATTTACAGAGAATCAAGGTCCATGGCCTCCCGATAAAAAGTTTTACAATATTTTTCTTTTTGGAGGATCAACTACTTTTAACTATGGGGTTGCAGATAACGAGACAATTGCCTCAAATTTACAGAAGTTGATCGCCGGTAAATTCAACAAAATAGTTAAAGTTTATAATTTTGGTAGGGGACATTATTATTCGAGCCAAGAACGCATTCTCTTTGAAAACCTCCTGACTTCTGGCTTCGTTCCTGATATGGCAATTTTCATCGATGGGCTCAACGACTGCACAATGCCAGATAATACGCTAATATTTACCAAAGAGATTTCTTCATTTATCCAGAAAAGAAATTTCATGTTTATAAAAAATCTCTCTCTTTGGAAGTTACTTGTCGATATAAGGCAGGGTATTGAACAGAGAATGGCTTCGGCTAAGTCATACCAGGAAGATACCAGTAAGTACAATGACTCTAAGGAAATCGACTACCTAACCAATCGGTATATGCAAAACAAAAAGATTATCGCGGCTTGTGCTAAGGCATACGACATAAAGCTGTTTTTTGTCTGGCAACCTGCCCCCACCTATAAGTACGATTTAAAATATCATTTATTTCCACCAGACCCGGTAGGCCCCATAAATTATTTAAAGTTTGCCTATCGGAGGATGGAGAAACTCAACCAACAGGGCCTTTTGGGAAATGACTTTATTTGGTGTGCCGATATCCAGGAGGGTAAGAAAGAGAATTTTTACACGGATTCCACTCATTACTCAGCCACTATGTCGAAATTGGTGGCCGCCGATATCGTGCAGGGTATGCAAAAAAGTGGGCTGTTTAAAGATTAGGCCAATGCCGGGCAATCTAACGTGAATCAGCGTTAATGGCTATGAATCTAAATGAGATTCGAGCACCATCGTCCCGGCCCACAATAAGGAAAGGCGTATTGAGGATCTCGGGGATGAAGCCGGTGCCGAATGATACAGGCCTTAAGCACGGTATTAGCCCCAAGGTGAGATAAAAAAACGGTGAAGCGCCAGATGAGAAGCGATTTATGAAGAGCCCGCAATTGGATCTATTATTAATATCTCCCGCTCCCATCTTTTATGCCGTTCCTTTGGGAATCATGTCAATCGCCTCCTATGTCCGGTCCAAGGGGTTCTCGGTGGTAATCCTGGTGGATAATATCTGGGGGTTGAAAAAGAGACTCGCCAGGATGGACTTGCGTCCAACCGTAGTGGGGTTTTCCGCGACCACGGACATCGTGGAAGACGCCATCGAACTGTGTGACTGGCTAAAAACCAGGCAATCGCCCGAAATTTATTGTCTGCTTGGCGGCGTCCACGCCACGTCCCTGCCTCGAGAAACCCTGGCGGCATCCAGGTTTGACTGCTTGGTTCAAGGGGAAGGCGAGGCCACGGTGCTGGAGATACTAGAACACTTTTCGGCCGGTTCGGGCAGGCCGCACGACATAACCGCCACTTGGGGGCGGGGTGTGGATGGGCAAATCTTGCCGGGGCCACCCCGGGGCCTGCTCCCCGACCTGGATGCCTTGCCCTTTCCGGCCTTTGATCTGGTGGATTTCAACCTGTGGAAAGGCACTATTCGTACCGGGGAGGTTCATGGCCATGGCAGATGTCATGAAGAATAAAAAGGCATGGTGACCAGTTATATTCCTGCTGAGTAATCATGAAAGACAAATTAAAAATTCTTTTTCTCGGGGCCGCTGGAGGGAATGCGATAAAAAGAGCCCATGCCTTGAGGCGTCTAGGCCACGACGTAATGGTGGTAGATCCTTATAGTTTATTTCCATTTAAACAATTTGTCGGAAGATTAATTTATTATGGCGGAGCTTCATTAATAGAGAGTTATTTGAAGAAAAAAATTGCTCCAATTATATGCAAACTTGAATTTGATGTGACTTATGTTGATAATGGGGAATTAATTGGGCGCAAGATTTTGAGCGTTGTGAAGAAAGGTTCAGCTTCGGTAATTAATTATAATAACGATGACCCCTTTGGCTCCCGGGATAAGAAAAAGTGGCGGTTATATCTTGAAGCTGTCCCTCATTATGATTTGCTGGCTGTGGTGCGACAGGTCAATGTCGCCGAAGCCTATGCCCTGGGGGCCAAAGAGGTTATACAGGTTTTTATGGCGGTGGATGAATTGGACGGGCCCCGAGAAATAACCCCGCAAGACCGGCAACGCTGGTCGCATGAAGTCCTGTTTATCGGCACCTGGATGCCGGAAAGAGGTTCGTTTTTACAGAAGCTGGAGGGAGCTGGGGTGCCGCTGACCATTTACGGCAATGACTGGCAAAAATCGCCGGAATGGCCAACTTTGCAATCTGTATGGCAGGGTCCGGCGATTTATGGGGATGATTATATCAAAGCCCTGCAAACGTCCAAGGTTTCTTTAGGGCTCCTTTCAAAAGGGAATCGGGATTTGCATACTAGCAGGACCTTTGAAATACCCTATTGCGGGGGTTTATTGTGTGCCGAACGTACCTCTGAACACCTACAATTATACCGGGAGGGGGTAGAGGCGGTTTACTGGAGCGATGCCTCAGAATGCATCGAAAAGTGTGGGGAACTACTTAAGAATGACAGGATGCGGGAAGAAATTGCGAAAAGAGGGAGGCTACGCTGTCTTAACAACGCTATTTTTAATGAAAACATGCTTAAAAAGATATTAGAAGCAGCTTAATAGTATTGCAAGAGAATAACGAGGCTTTGCTAACTCTATAATATCAATGGTCGTGCGGATCACCTGGTGTCATGTTTCAGATTCTCCTTTAATAAAAATATTCTTCATCTTTTGCCATTTAAAATGTGGCTGCAAGCTTAGGCATGCGAAAGTCTTCAATAAATTGATCGCAGGTTAAAGCCTGCTGCTACCAGAACATGTCGATATTTCTAGGGTATTTCTGAAACATAATAATAGAGGAGCCCGCTCAACTGAAAAAATCTGTGGCATAATGCTGGAGAGGGTTAGATGGCGCCTGGAAGCAAAAACACCTTAACTGAAGGGAGTTTTCCTGGAGTATTGATTCGGATAACCGACCCGGAGTTACAGGTCTATTTACAAAATTACCCTTTTGCCAGTGGACCGGATCTAAAAACCGATAGGCGTTGTCGCCAAGCAATCAGCGGGAACCTGGAGATAAGGCCCTGTGGGGCTCCCGTCAGTTCGACATTTATTCAGGGGGACCGACTAACTTTATCTCAAGAAGAAAGGTTCCGCCTAAACACTTTGATGGAGAAAGTGGGGCTTGGTCTCCAGGAAAAACAAAAATTATTGAGGGAGTATATCTGGAAAATGGCTTTCATCCCCCGCAAGGCAAAAAATGTCCTGGTAATAGGATGTGGCGTTGGAGATGAATTGTTATTTATCCATTCAGTGTTGCCTGAGGCCATTATTACTGCCGTGGATTTTGAAGAAAAATTGAGGCCATTAATTAAAAAGTTAATAAACATTAATTTTATCCATGGCAACGTGAATGGCCTATATCATGATATTATGACATCATTTGATTTAATTTTTTCTAACCATGTCTTGGAGCATATGTATGACCCTGAAGCAATATTACGTTTCTTCGCTCAAATCTCCAATTCTCTTGTAGCAATTCTCCCCATGGACGGAGCCCAAGACGCAGTTTTTGCCAATTGGATCCTTAAGGTTATCCAGCAAAAGCGCCGACTACATCAGCTAGATTTTATAAAGATTGACGCTGGCCATCCTTGGAAAACGAATCAAGCCGATTTAAAAATTACCTTGAGCCATGCAGGCTATACTGAAATACAATTTTTTCTGCGCTCCGATCATATTGCCCGCGAGTTTGAGGGTGATGAAGAAAGCTTCAGAATTAAAAAACTCATCGGATGCTGTCTTAACAAATTGATTTTTGGGACCATGGGTAACATTTTAAAAATCTGTTTTCCTGGCGCCCTGCCGGAAACCTTTCTTAAATTATTTTTTGCTCTGGAAAACCGTCTATGGTTCGGATCGAATAGATTAAAAAATATGTTCGCTCCTGAAGTATTAATTGTTGCCAATAAATAAAGGTATAAACATTCATCGGACAAGGTGGATATCTCGGCATCTCCCCACTATTATGATTAGTAAAAATGGACCAGGTTTATTTTCGCACCCTTGACTGACTACAGTCTCAATGAGAACAGAGCAATGGCTTTTTGAAGAGATTTATCTACTTTTTTTTGGGTCCAGATTTGTCTCTAAGATTTTCCATTACTTTATAAAAACACTATAGAAAGATACCGACCCAAATTCTGCCTGACTTTTAGGGGCACGCGTTGGAATATAATTTTCAACATGCTGGTAGCTTAATCTAAATTCCAATGCAATAAATAATAAGGCGATAAAATGAATTCGATAAAAAAGAATATATTGAATGCAAGTTTGGTATTAGTCAGCATTATTGTGGTTATTTCTATATTAGAGATGATTTTGAGATTCACTCATTATGACATTCTCATCACACAATATGAAGAATTTCGTAATTATTATGTGGCAGATCGAAATAAGGGGTATGATATAAAACCAAATGTGGGTAAGTTTCAATCAAATGTAGATGAAGAGGTCTATTTTCCTGTCTGGTCAAATGCTTTAGGTTGTTTCGATGAACCTTATAAAGTGGAAAGAGATTATATACTCTTGCTTGGTGATAGTTTTGTTTTTGGGCATGCACCCTTTACCGATAAGTGGGGATCACAAGTGGAGAAATTGTTAGGGTATCGAGTCTTAAAGGGCGGAGTCGATTGCTACGGCACCAAACAAGAATTCTTAAAAGGAAAAGAAATTATTAAGATGACCAAGACATCCCCCCGCCTGATTATCGTGGGTTATTTCTGGCCCAGTCTGGAACGCGACTACTGCTTTCCCAACCAGACGGTTATTGATGGTTATCTTGTGTATCAGAACGAATTGAAGGATGTCAAAACAGGAGAGACGGTTTTCTCAAGAAAAAATTTGGAAGAGAAATTTGGCCTTTTATCTAGCAGCCCGCTTATTAAGATCAAGAATTTTATTAAACGTGAATCAATTATTGGCAAGTTAATAATTAGTGCAGTTAAAGATAAAATTATGGGTCCATCGGAAAATAATATATATAAAATGTACCTATTTCTTTCCTTGATTTCCCGTGGATAGAAAATGCTTGGGAAAATAATTTCAAGAATATCAAATCGATTCAATCACTTGCTGAACAAAATGGCGCACAATTATTAATAGTAATAATTCCAACTAAAGAACAGGTTTATCCATTCCTGTTTGATTGGAAAAGTGCAGGTTTAGATCGGGAACGCCCAAATAAAAAATTAACAACCTTTTTTAACAGGACAGGTATCAAGTATATTGATCTCCTGCCACTTTTTGGAAAATATGCGGATCAACGGCCACGTAAATTTCTTTCTCCCAGTAAGGACCTGTATTGGCGATATGATGGTCATTGGAATATTAAAGGTAACGATCTAGCAGGTCTTCTGGTGGCAAAATATATATTAGAGCACAATCTTATTTCCACAACTTCCACAGATGAAAAAGCAATATTGATTAATCAGAAATTGCAAGAATATCTGCCGGCAAATCATTCCCAATAAGGCTGTGTTGTCATGTTAAAGCGGTTATGCCAGGCAGCGGAGCTAATTTTATCGGGCGAATCATGAACCTTTAGGCCAGTTCACCACGGTTATGGGGAGAGCATGAGATTCAGCATCATCATCCCGGCCCACAATGAGGAGATGGATATCGCCGCCACCCTGGAGGCACTGCTGGCTCTCGATTATCCCGACCGGGAGATCCTTGTGGTTGATGATTCCAGCGACCGCACCCCGGAGACCGTAGGGGGTTACGCCCGGCAGGGGGTGCGCCTCATTCACCCGGGGGGCGGCGGCCGTTGCGAGGCCAGAAATCTGGGGATCCGGGAGGCCAGCGGCGAGGTGGTCGTCATCCTTAACGCAGATGTGCTCCTGCCCGCCGATTTCCTGCGGAGGCTGACCTATCATTATGAAAATGGGGCGGATTACGTCCTGGTGGATGCCAACGTGGCCAACCGCCAATTCCTGTTTCCCCGTTATGTCCACTGCGTCAGCGAGATCTTTTACAGCCGGGCCGTCGATTGCAACTTTGCCAACATGGACTGGACCGAAGGGTTTTCCTGCCGCAGGGAGACGGCCCTGAAGGCCGGTCTGTTTCCCACCGGCTTCCCGGTGCCGATAGGCGCCGGGGAAGACGGCTTTTTCGGCCGGGGCCTGCGCCGGATCGGGGCCAAAAAAGTTATCGATCTGAGCCTGGAGGTGGCCTGCGTGGCCCCGGCCTCTTTTCGGAGGTACTGGGCCACCCGCCAGGAAAGGGGCGCTGGTTGGGCCCAGGTACACCGTTTTCTGGACCGTTGGCCCTGGTGGAAGATTCTGCTGTGGAACGGTCTGAAGACCGCCAAGGCCGCGGTCTGGCTGACCACGCTGGCCCCGGCTCTTTGGACCTGCTTGCAGGCGGCTCGCCATTCCGACCGGGGCCTCAAGGATCTGGGTCCATTTTTCTATGCCTATGCGGTGGAGCAGCTGGCCGGCCTGGTGGGAGCATGGCAGGCTACCTTTGCCCTCATGGCAATGGAGCGGCTTAGGTCCGAACTGAGATGAAAGTGACTCTCTCTGTCTTGGGACGCTTTTGGGCCTTTTATCTGGCCAGGGAACTTCAGCGTCACGGCTGCCTGGAGCGGCTCATAACCAGTTATCCTAAGTTCGAAACCGTCAAATACGGGGTCCCTCGGGAGCGCATCTGTTCCTTGGTCTTTAACGAAATCTTGAACCGCGGCTGGCTCAAGGCGCCGGGAATGCTGAAAAGGCGTTATAACGCCCAGTATCTGGTGCACGAGCTTTTCGATCGCCGTGCCGCCCGCAACCTCCCCCGAAGTACCGAGATCTGGGCGGGCTGGAGTTCGCATTCCCTTAACACTCTGCGCCGGGCCAAGGAATTGGGGGCCAAGACGGTATTGGAGCACGGCTCCAGCCACATCGTCCAACAGGATTTCATCCTGCGGGAGGAATACGAGCGGCTCGGCTTGCGGGGTCATGAGTTCGCCCATCCGAAGATCATTGAAAAGGAACTGCTGGAGTACCAGGAGGCCGATTTCATCTTGATCCCGTCGTTCTATGTCAAAGAGACCTTTCTGCAACGGGGGGTGCCGGCAGCTAAACTTCTGCACGTGCCCTTCGGAGTGGACCTCAGCAATTTTTATCCGATTCCCAAGGTAGATAAGACCTTTCGCGTCATTCATTGCGGCAACCTCAGCCTGCGGAAGGGGGTCCATTATCTTCTGCAGGCTTTTTGGGAACTCAAGCTGCCGGGGGCCGAATTATGGCTCATCGGCAGCCTGTCCGAGGAGATCCGTCCCTTTCTGAAGCAGTTCGCCTCCCCGGCTATCCGGCACCTGGGGCCCTTTCCGGAACAGGAATTGCATAAGTACTATTCCCAGGGGTCGGTCTTCTGTCTGGCCTCCATTGAAGAAGGTCTCGCCATGGTCCAGGTTCAGGCCATGGCCTGCGGCCTGCCGTTAATTATCACCACCAACACGGGCGGGGCCGACCTGATCCGGGAGGGCCGGGAGGGTTTCATCCTGCCCATTCGGGATGTGGCGGCGCTTAAGGAGAAGATTCTCTATTGCTATGAGAACCCGGAGGAGGCCCGCCGCATGGGGGAAGCCGGCCGGAGGCGGGTGCGAACCGGGTTCACCTGGGCGGACCACGGCGATAGAATAATAGCTCACTTCCGGAGAATCCTGGCTGGGAGCATAGGTTCGGGCTAGCCTGGTTTGGTAACGGATCATCTAGTAAATTGGGTGAACATGAGAGGCAATGCGCACCTGGTGATCCTCCAGAAAACGGGACGAGCTCAATAACCATGCGGAAGCGGTTGATTCAAGGGATGGGGGCCAACTTCCTGGCCCAGATCATCAACATGGCCTCCCGGGTCTTGCTGGTGCCCCTATTTTTGACTGCCTGGGGGGTACAAGTTTACGGGGAATGGCTCCTCCTCACCTCCATCGGCGCCTATCTCTTTCTGACCGACCTGGGTGGCCAGCTTTACATCGTCAATCGCCTGACCCAGACCTATGCCCTGGGAGATGTGCCGCAGTTCCGTAAGATCCTACACACCGGCCTCGCCTTGTTTTTGATCCTCCCCCTGGCGGTTTTTCTGGGATTTTTGGGGGTGATGCTGGTTTTCCCCCCCAGCTCGCTGCTGCAGATCACCATTACCAGCCGGCAGGTGGTTTTTCTGGTGCTGGCCATCCTGGCCTTCCAATTCGTTTTCTCGCTGCCCCAGGGCATCCTGGTTGGGGTTTACCGTTCAGTGGGGTTGCTGCCCCGGGGGGTAATGCTCACCAACACCATGCAGTTGCTGGCCTTGATCCTGGTGGCCCTGGGTCTCTGGCTGCACTGGGGGCTGGTGGCCATCGCCTGCCTGCAGATGGTGCCCTACCTGGGGCTGGCCCTGGTGGCCGGGTGGGACCTGAACCGGCGTTTCCCGCAATTCCGATTGCTTTCCCTGCGGGAGGCCGACCTCTCCCTCGGCCTGACCTTCATCAGGCCAAGCCTCCATTTTTTCGGCATCCAGATGGCCCAGGCCTTCTCCATCCAGGGAACCGTCCTGTTGGTGGGCATGCTCCTGGGCCCCGTGCAGGTGGTGGTCTTTTCCACCATGCGCACCATCGTTAACTTGATCCGGTCTTTCTTTGAGCAGGTCTCCCATGCAGCCTGGCCGGAGTTGACCCGCCTGGACGCCCAGCGAGACGTGGACAAATTCTTCTTGTTATTTCGGGCCATCTTTCGCACCACCCTGATAGCCGCGGTCATCTTCATAGCGCTCTTTCATTTCTGGGGTGAGAACATTTATCATATCTGGTTAAGGAAAACCGTGGCGTACCAGCAACGGGTCATGGACCTTTTCCTGATCTACATGGGAGAATTCCTGATCTGGCTCACCTGCTGCCATCCCCTGATGGCCACCAACCGGCACCGGACCCTGGCGAAGATGATGTTGGTTTCTTCGGCTCTGAACCTGGGGCTGGCCTCCCTGGGAGGCCGGCATCTGGGGCTTCCCGGCGTGATCCTGGGGATGATTGCTGGAGACCTGCTCCTGCCCTGTTGGTTCGTGCCGCACCTGCTCAACCTTTATCAGCCGCGCTTTTCCGGGTGGTTTTTCATCAAGGAGTTGGCGCCGCTTATCCTTAGTCTGCTAGTTTTACTGACCCTGCCCTGGAGCGCGCCGCTGGTGATCATCGGCCTCATTTGGTGGTGGACCCGGTGTCTGGCGGGGCTGGGCCTTCCTTGGGAAGGAAGGATGCCATTCTTTGGCGGCCGAGGTTAGAGTTCAAAGTTCAAGGTTCAGAGTTCAAAGTTGAAGTCAAAATCAAAGTCAACAGCGCTTAGCAGGAATTGGGAATCGATAACCGCAAACCGCAGTGATACCGGAATATTGGATTTGAGATGAGAATCCTTCATGTCATTGCCAACCTGGCGCCGCGCTACGGAGGCCCATCCAAGGCCTGCGTGGAAATGGCCCGGGCCGTGGCCCGCCTGGGGCACGAGGTGAAGATCTACACCACCAACCAGGATGGGCCGGGGGAGTTGGCGGTGCCCCTCGAGCGGCCGCTCATCCAGGATGGGGTGGAAATTCGCTACTATCCCATTCAGCCGCCCCGTTTTTGGGGGACCTCCTGGCCCCTGGCCCGGGCCCTGGCAAAAGGCGTCCGGGAAGCCGATCTGGTCCATATCCATTCCCTTTACCTGTTTCACGACCTGATAGCCGGGCATTACTGCCGTAGCTACGGCGTTCCTTACCTGGTGCGGCCGCACGGCACCCTGGACCCATACCTTTATGGGCGCCACCGCTGGCGCAAGTACGTCATGGAGGCCGCCTTCGAGAACCACAATATTCGGCGGGCCGCGGCCCTCCATTTCACCAGCGAGGAAGAGGAGCGGCTGGCCCGCCCGTATATCGGCGACGCCCCGGGGGTGGTGGTGCCCCTGGGGGTGGACCTCTCGGAGTTTCAGGAGCTGCCCGCCCCGGGACGCTTCCGGGAACGGTTTCCGGAAATCGGCTCCAAGGAGATCATTCTCTTCCTGGGCCGGATAAATTTTAAGAAGGGTTTGGATTTGCTGGTTCAGGCCCTGGCCCGGTTGGTCCGGAAGCGGCGGGACCTGCACCTGGTGGTGGCTGGTCCCGATGATGACGGCTGGGGTGCCCGGGTCAAGGGATGGCTCCAACAGGAAGGCATTGCCGACTGCGCCACCTTTACCGGCATGCTGTTGGGGGAGGAAAAGCTGGCGGCCTTACGGGACGCCCGGGTATTCGTGCTGCCCTCCTACTCCGAGAATTTCGGGATGGCGGTGATCGAGGCCATGGCCTGCGGCCTGCCGGTGGTCATTTCCGACCGGGTAAACATCTGGAGGGAGGTGGAGGCGGCCGGCGCCGGCCTGGTAACGCCGTGCGCCGCGGATCCTTTGGCCGCCGCCCTGGAGCGCCTGGTGGCTGAGGAGGACAGTGCCGCGGACATGGGCCGCCGCGGCCAAGAGCTGGTAGCTCGGCGCTTTCAATGGGACAGCATCGCCCTGGCCTTGCAGGAGGTATACTCCGGGATCATTGCCAAGCGCCCAAAAAACAGGTAAAATCAATATTATGCAGCTTTTGCAGGGGATAAGGCGCAGCCCTGGCCCTGGAGGGCAGGCAAGGGACCCCTCATGCCGGATGTAAATAAGCCGCCAGTGTCAGTGCTGATCTGTACCAAAAACGAGGCGCGCAACCTCGAGGCCTGCCTTAAGAGCGTGGCCTGGGCCGGGGACCTGGTGGTCCTCGATTCTTTCAGCGACGACGGCACGGTAGCTATCGCCCGGCGGCTGGGGGCCCGGGTGGTGCAGCGAGTGTTTGACAATTTCTCGGCCCATAAGAATTGGGCCCTGGATCACGTCGATTTCGCCTACGATTGGGTCCTGATCGTCGATGCGGACGAGAGGGTCAGCCCGGCCCTGGCCCTAGAGATCGCCGCCGCGGTGGCCCGGCCCGGAGAGGTCTGCGGTTATTACCTGCCCCGGCAAAACTTCTTTTGCGGTAAATGGATCCGCCATGGCGGCTGGTTTCCCGATTATAATCTGCGCCTGCTCAAGGTGGGCCGGGGCCGTTACGAATCCCGTCTGGTCCATGAGCACGTGTTGCTGGACGTGCCGGCGGGCTATCTGGAGAACCCCCTGGTCCATCAGGATTATAAGGGCCTGGAGCGCTATTTTGACCGCCACAACGTCTATTCCAGCCTGGAGGCGGTGGAGGCGGCCCGCACCATCCGGGCGGCCCGGATACCGGGCCGGAGTCTGCCGGCCGTCCTCTCGCCCCGGGGCCCGGAGCGCCGCCGCTTTCTGAAAAACCTGGCTTATCGTTATCTGCCGGCCCGAACCCTGGTCAAATTCCTCTGGATGTACGTACTCAGGCTGGGATTCCTGGATGGGCGCCTCGGTTTTCGTTACTGCCTGCTCCATGCCTTCTACGAGTATCAGGTGAGCCTCAAGCTGGAGGAACTCCAGGACCCCGGCTCCCCCATCTCCGAGAAATACCGGGACCTGCTTTGATGAAATCCGCATCCGCCGACCCCTGGAAATGTTGGCTGTGCGGTGAGGTTTGCCAGGTTTTGGGAGGAGGCCTGAGGGACCAGCGGTTCGGGGCGCCCGGGACTTATGAGATCCTGACTTGCCCCCGTTGCGGTTGGGAGCAGACCCATCCCCGGCCCACCGGGCCGGAACTGAAAGACCTGTACGAGCGCTTTTATAATGCCGGAGCGGAGCCCGGCAGCGCTTACCAGTCGATGCGGGAGCGCTTCCTCACCTCCGGCTGGTACCGCCTCTGGCTGAGATGGGATGGCGATCCTTCCTATCACCAGCGCCGGGGCGCTGGCCGCCTCCTGGACCTGGGCTGCAACGAAGGCCGGAGCCTGAGCCTTTATGCCGCCAACGGTTTTGCGGCGGAGGGGCTGGAGATCAACGAGAAAGCCGCAGCCCTGGCCCGGCGGCGGGGTTTTCCGGTATATACCGGCACCCTGGAGGAGTTTAACCCGCCGGAGCCGTACGCGGTGGTGGTGCTGGCCAACGTTCTTGGAACACGCCCCGGACCCGGTAGCCATGTTAGCCCAGGTGCGCCGCCTCTTGGGTCCCGGGGGGAGGGTCTGGATTTCCTGCCCCAACGCCTGGAGCCTCTGGCGCCGGGTCTTCGGCCGGGCCTGGATTAACTGGCACGTGCCCTATCACCTCTGGCACTTCTCCCCCCGGACCCTGGAGGCGGTTCTGGCTCGGGCCGGGCTGCGGCTGACGGAGGTAAAGAGCTTTACGCCGGCCCTCTGGCTGGCCCAGTCTTGCTGCCTCCGCCTGGGCCAAAGGACCGGGGGCCGCAACCGGGCCATGCGTTCGGCCCCGCTGCTGGCCGCAATGATGCTGGCGGCCCGGCTGCTGGTGCTACCTTTCTTCTCCCGGGCTGACCGGCGACTCCGGGGTGATTGCCTGGTGGCCAGCGCCCGGGTGGAGCACTAGGCCGTGCGGCTGCTGATTCATGGCATGAACTATGCCCCGGAATTGCTGGGCATCGGCCGCTATACCGGGGAGTTGGGGACGTATCTGGCCGCGCGTGCGCATCAGGTGACGGTGCTCACCGCGGCACCCTACTATCCCCAGTGGCGGGTGCAGGAGGACTACCGGCCCCAGCGCTGGCGGCGGGAATGGCTAGATGGGGTGGAAGTGCTGCGGGCCCCCCAGTACGTGCCCGCCCGGGTCAGCGGCCTGGGCCGGCTGCTCCAGGAGTGCTCCTTTGACGCCAGTTGTCTCTACTGGTGGTCAACTTGCCTGCTGGAGCGGCCTTGGGACGCCATGGTGGCGGTCTGCCCCCCCATGACCTCCGGGCTGGTCCCGGGGCTGCTGGCTCGGCGCCTGGGCATTCCGCTGGTGATCCACGTCCAGGACCTACAGTTGGACGCGGCCCGGGAGCTGGGCATCCTGCGTCAACCACTGTTGCTGGAGGTCCTGACGTGGCTGGAACTCCGCCTCTTGCGTCAGGCCCGGAAGGTGACCACCATTTCCCGGTCCATGGCGGCCCGCCTGGCAGCCAAGGGGGTGGCGGCGTCCCGTCTCCAGGTGCTGCCCAACTGGGCGGACCTGGATAAGGTGCGCCCCGGCCCGCGGCTCAACGCCCTTCGCCGGGAGCTTGGTTTGACCTCGGAGACCGTGGTGCTCTATGCCGGCAACCTGGGCGAGAAACAGGGACTCGAGGTGATCCTGGAGGCCGCGGCCCTCACCCGGAGCAAGCCGTCGATTCGCTACCTCATAGCCGGGGAGGGCGCCGCCCGGGAGCGCATAAAGTTGCGGGCCCAAGACCTGGGGCTTGATAATGTGACCTTTTTGCCGTTACAATTAAACAGCCGTTTGCCGCTGCTGCTGGCCGCGGCTGACCTGCACTTGGTGGTGCAGCGGCGCGAGGCCGCGGACCTGGTGATGCCATCCAAGCTGACCAATATCATGGCAGCCGGCCGGCCTTTCATCGCCACCGCCGCTCGGGCCACGGAACTGGGCCGGGTCACCACCGAGTCCCGGGCGGGGCTGCTGGTGCCGCCGGAAGACGGCAGTGCCCTGGCCCAGGCGGTCCTGGCATTGGCCCAGGACCCCGGCGCCAGGAAGGAGATGGGCATCCGGGCCCGCCGTTACGCTGAGGCTTTTTGGGACCGGGAACGCATCTTGGGGCAGTGGGAAGAGTTGCTCAAGGGCCTCGATTAACGTTTACCCCGTGGCAGGGTCTGTAATCCGATGGTAACAGGCCGGACGCCGGCCTGCAAAAGCGGCCAGAAGGAAGAGCGTGGTCATTAACCGGCAAAAGGGAATCTTTGATCAGAACCGCTGGCTCATCTCCCGCGTCCAGTGGATGTTGGACGGGGTCGTGGTGGTGGTGCTGCTGTTTCTCGTGTGCCGCCTATGCGGCGAACCTTTCCGCATCCGTTATCAACTGCTGAGTCTGGCCACCTTCCTGTTGACCGTCCTGGTCTTCCAGGCCGCCCTTCTGTACCAGCCCTGGCGGGGCGCCGACTTGATGCGCCTGGTGCGCCGGGTCATTCTCAACTGGATACTGGTGATCCTCATCCTGTCGGTGCTGGGTTTCGTGACCAAGACCTCGGTTTACTTTTCCAGGAAGGTCGTCCTGATCTGGATGGTGCTGACGCCACTGGCATTGGTGGCATTGCGCCTGGAAGTATACCTGGGTTTGCGCTGGCTGCGGCAGCAAGGCCGCAACACTCGTAGCGTGGTGATTGCCGGGGCCGGGGAACTGGGCCAGCGGCTGGCCCGGAATATGGTGGACAGCCCCTGGCTGGGGATGCGCCTCCTCGGCTTCTTCGACGATTCCCTGGCTGGGGAGGTACGAGTGCCAGCAAGCGCCAAGGCTCAGGAGAATTACCACATCCTGGGCAGCCTGGACCAGCTGGTCGCCTATGTCCAGGCCAATCAAGTTCATATGGTCTATCTGGCCTTGCCGCTGCGGGCGGAAGACCGCCTGCGGCAGGTGGTGGATGCCCTGCAGGATACCACCGCCTCGGTCTATTTTGTACCGGATATCTTCACCCTCTCCCTGTTGTCGGCAGGGTTCACCGATCTAAGGGGCATACCGCTGATCTCCCTGTGGGAAACCCCGTTTTTCGGGATCAACAGCTGGGTGAAACGGCTGGAGGACCTGACTCTGGCCAGTCTGCTCCTGCTCCTGCTCACTCCCCTGATACTGTTGATCGCCCTGGCAGTGAAGTTGTCTTCGCCGGGACCGGTAATCTTCAAACAACGGCGTTATGGCCTGGATGGCCATGAAATCGTAGTATATAAATTCCGGACCATGAAGGTTTGTGAGGATGGGGCGGAGATCCAGCAGGCCACCTCCGCTGACTCCCGGGTGACCGGGTTCGGCCGCTTTCTCCGGCGCACCAGCCTGGACGAACTGCCCCAGTTCATCAATGTGCTCCAGGGACGCATGTCCATCGTAGGGCCACGGCCCCATGCGGTGGCCCACAACGAATATTATCGGCGCCTGATCCCCGGCTATATGCTGCGCCACAAGGTGCGTCCGGGCCTCACCGGCTGGGCCCAGGTCAACGGCTGGCGGGGGGAGACTGAAACCCTGGAGAAGATGGAAAAGCGGGTGGAATATGATCTGGATTATCTCAACCGCTGGTCTCTGTGGTTCGATTTGAGGATTATCTGGCGCACCGTTTTCCGGAGTCTGAAGGATAGCCGGGCTTATTAGCGGGGTGTCCGGTTTCCCGAATAAAATTTTTAAGGGGTAAGGGTTTATCTATGGGGTTGGTGAAGAAGGCTCTGATTACCGGGATCACCGGGCAGGATGGCAGCTATCTGGCGGAGCTGCTTCTGGGGAAGGGCTACGAGGTCCATGGCCTGGTGCGCCGCTCCAGTTCCTTCAATACCCGGCGCATCGACCATCTGTACGTGGACCCGCACGAAGCCGGGGCCAGGTTATTCCTGCACTACGGTGATATGAGCGACGCCGGCCAACTCACCCATTTGATCTACAATATCCAACCCGGGGAGATCTATCACCTGGCGGCTCAGAGCCATGTGCGGGTGAGTTTCGATATGCCGGAGTACACCGGAGAGGTCACCGGCTTGGGGGTGACCAGGGTGCTGGAAGCCATCCGCCGCAGCGGCATTAAGACCCGCTTCTACCAGGCCTCTTCCAGCGAACTTTATGGGGATACCCCGCCGCCCCAGAACGAAGAGACTCCCATGCGGCCCCGGAGCCCTTATGCGGTGGCCAAGCTCTATGGCTACTGGATGGTGCGCAACTACCGGGAAGGCTACGGTCTGTTTGCGGTGAACGGCATTCTCTTCAACCACGAATCGCCCCGCCGGGGTGAGACCTTTGTCACCCGTAAGATTACCAGGGCCGTGGCCCGGATTAAGCTGGGGCTACAACAGAAACTCTTCCTGGGCAACATGGAGGCCCGCCGGGACTGGGGCTATGCCCCGGACTATGTGGAGGCCATGTGGCTCATGCTGCAGCAGGACTCCCCCGAGGATTACGTCCTGGCCACCGGTGAGAACCATTCGGTGCGGGAGTTTCTGGAGGCGGCCTTCGCCTACCAGGACCTCGATTGGCGGCAATACGTGGAGATCGATCCTCGTTACTACCGGCCCACCGAAGTTGACGTGCTCCTGGGCGACGCCTCCAAGGCCCGGAAGCGCCTGGGCTGGGAACCCCGGGTGAGCTTCGGGGAACTGGTGCGCCTCATGGTGGACGCCGATCTCCAGGCCCTTTTGGAGGTGCGCCAATGCCAGGACGTGCTCCGGCAATTGGGCGGGGGAACTGAGACCAAAGCTTAGATGAAAGCCTTCCCGAAGTGAGCCGCACCTGGCGCCCGGCATCGGCAGAGGCGCCGGGGCGCCGGGGATGCCAAGACGAGGTGAGATAAGGATCATGCAAGCCGACGCCAAGATTTTCGTCGCCGGGCACCGGGGGCTGGTGGGCGGCGCTATCCTCCGTCGCCTCAAGAAGGGCGGGTTCACCAATCTCATTTGCCGCACCCGGCGGCAATTGGACCTGCGGCGCCAGGGGGCAGTGGCCGGCTTCTTCCGCCGGGAGCGGCCGGAATACGTCTTCCTGGCTGCGGCCCGGGTGGGCGGTATCCGGGCTAACGCCACCTTTCCGGCCCAATTTATCTACGACAACCTGATGATCCAGGTCAACGTTATTCACCAGGCCTATTTGCACGGGGTGAAGAAACTTTTATTCCTGGGCAGCTCCTGCATTTATCCCAAGTTCGCTCCCCAGCCCATGAAAGAGGACTCTCTGCTGGCCGGGAAGCTGGAACCTACCAACGAGCCTTACGCGGTGGCCAAGATCGCGGGCTTGAAGATGTGCCAGGCGTACAATCGCGAGTATGGGACCTGCTTTATCTCCGCCATGCCCACCAATCTTTACGGCCCCGGCGACAACTTCGACCTGCTCGATTCCCATGTGCTCCCGGCCCTGATGCGGAGATTTTATATGGCCAGGGTGCAAGGCACCCCCGAGGTGGCTGTCTGGGGCAGCGGCAATCCCCGCCGGGAATTTCTCCACGTGGATGACCTGGCCGACGCCTGCCTATTGTTGATGGAGAATTATGCGGAAGATGAGACCATCAACGTAGGGGTGGGCTGGGATCTCACCATCCGGGAAATGGCCGAAATGATGGCCCGGGTGACCGGGTTCCCGGGACGTCTTTGCTTCGATCCCAGCCAACCGGACGGCACTCCCCGGAAACTGCTGGATGTCAGCCGTCTGGCAGCCTTGGGCTGGCAGGCCAAAATTCCCCTGGAAGAGGGCCTGGAGCAAACTTACCGCTGGTTTCTCCGCAGCCCTTGGGCCCGGGAGGCAGCTTCGGCTTAGGTCCCAGTCCTATCCTGATGGCATCTTAAGATCCAGGCAGCCGCAGTCTTTGCCGCAAAGTCCGGGGCCGCCGGGGCGCCTGCCCACCTTTTCCTTCGCCAGCGTTGCCTCAATGATGAATTAACCGCGAGAGCAGCTTTCTCTGTTGGGAGAGCGTCCTGCCGCCCACTTGCCGCCGCAGTTCCCTTTCCCCCCAAAGCCCTACTCCGGTCATTTCCAGGGCAAGCGGTTCCCGAATGGACTTAAGAAGAAGAATATGGACTCGTGCCGATTATCTCAGAAAAGATCGCATGTCCAGCAGGCGCAGATGCTTATCCAAAACCAGGGCAGGGAACAGGGGGGATGAAAGCAGGGCAAATTCGTGGCGTCCCTTGGTTAGACGCTGGATCTCTGCATCGAAAGGCGCAAAAAAAGGGCAATCGACCCGGTCGTCCAGGGTCTTGCCAAAGTATTTCGGGACCCTCTTCACCATGGGGACGAAAAAGCGGCCTCCGGCCAGAAGCTCCGGGGTGAAATGGCGGTCGTCCACCACCAGGAAGGAGACCTGGTATTTGCGGCAGAAGGCTATGACCTCCTGGGGGTCGGCGGCATAATAGGCGGCAAACAGATCTTCCAGGCGGGGCTTAATTTTTTGCCAGAGACCTTTGCTCCAGGGATGGGCCAGCTTGTAGGTCACCAGGGCCCGGCGCCGGGCGAAGGTGGGGACGTTGTCCATCAGGTTGGGGTGGCCGGCAATGATGGCGTCTTTGGGGGTGGCGGCCAGGGCGGCGTAAACGGGCCGGTAAACGGCAAAATCTTTGAGGCCCACATTCCAAAGGCGCCATACTCCCAACCCGGCGGCGGCCGCCAGGACCAGGACGGCCAGGGTTCTCGGCCATTGCTCCACTTTCAAAAGGGCATTAAGCCCCAGAGCCAGGATAAGACAATAGGCCAGATTGAGGATGTAGATGAGATAGCGGTCCGGGATGAAAAGTTTAAGCAGAAAGATGCGGGCCAGGCAGTAAACGGCCAGACCGGCCAGCAAGAGATAGCCGAGGGGTTGGAGCCGGGGGGCCAGCGCCCTTAAGGCCACCCGGGTAAGACCCCAAAGGGTGGCGCCGGCCAGGACCACACAGGTCGCAATCCCGGCCAGCAGTCCCAAATCCCGGAAGGGGGCTATCCATCCCCAGGGGCTGATCAGCTCCCAAAAAATGGAGGGCACCGGCAGGATGGCATAGCGGCCCCCGGCATAAAACTCCGGCCGGTTAACCATCTCGGCGTAACTTACCAAAGGCCCGAAGCCGGAGGCGTCAAAGCTGTAGTTCATCAGGGCCACCAGGGCGGCCCCGGCGGCCAGGAGAAAGAAATGGGCCCGCTGCGCCGGGAAGGGCGGGGGCCTAAGCGAGCCCCAGCGACCGGCCAGCCAGGCGAGCGCCAGGGCCAGAGCGCTGGTAATAAAAATGTAGGGAATAAATAAGGCCTGCAAAAGGAGGGCGGCGCCCATTCCCCAGGGGCGCTCTTCCTGCCAGCAAAGCCAGAAAAAGGCCAGGAGGGGGGCGGCAAAGGCCCGGGCCAGCCCCCCGGCCAGGTTGTCCAGGAAGAAGGGCATGAACCAGTAAACCGCCACCATGGTCCAGGCCAGGCTGCGGCCTCCGATTCCCAGGCCCAGGCGGTACAGGCAGAGGGCCAGGAAGATAAACAGCAGCCCGGGCAGGAACTTGGAAAACGAGAATGGGGTCCGTCACCCAGGTGGCCAGCCAGTAAAGGCCCTGGACCCCCCAGGGGACGTAATGGCGGGCATATGCCGCCAGGAGATCTCCCCGAAACAGCTGCGGGTCCAGCCACTGCTGCATCCAGAAGATCTGTTGCCGCACGTCGTCATTGATGACATAGGGATTGGACCAGGCATTCAGGTGGGCCAGGAAGAAGATGACGGCGGAGAGGACTCCCACCATCAGTAAGTCCACGCTGGGGCTAAAAGCCGGTGGCCCCGAATCCTTCATGGCGTCAAATTTCTCTTTCAAATAGCCGGAAGATCTTGTAAATCTGGCCGCCGAAGGACTGGATCATCTTGATCCAGTGACGCAAATTTCCGGGGATCAGGGAGTAGTCGATAAAATCACATGAGGTTTTTTGGATGATGGCAATCCAGGTCTTTAAGAAGATGGCATGGTGAAGCCGTTTCAACTGGTAGGGCTGGGCGATGCCCAGGACCATGGCCCGGAGTTTGCGCACCGGGGCGAACTTGGCGTGATAAAGGAGCCACAGTTTGTCCCAGGGATTGAGGCGCCCATCAAGTTTTTGCACCAGGGGATTCAAATCGGGCAGCACAATGCCGAAGCCCACCAGCTTCTCGCCGTCCAGCACCATCTGGACCAGGTCCCTCCGCAGCAGCGGCTTGACCTCGTGCAGCATGTGGTCGAACTGCCGCCGGGTGAGGGGGACATGCCCCCAGTTAACGCTCCAGGCATCATTGAAGAGATGGAAGATTTCATCGGAGCGACGGTCCAGTTCCCGGGGGTTGTAGGAAGCCAGGGTCACCTTCTGGGTGCTCAGGATCTCCTCCAGACGCCGCTCCATGGCCGGCACGTCGGCGTCCTGGAGGTGGGGATTCTTGAGGGCCACCCAATCCATGGCCTTGCGGAAGCCCCAGGAGGTGACCAGGTCCACGTAGTAAGGGGGATTGTGGGTCTGGAACATGGCCGGAATGGAGTCGAAGCCCTCCACCAGCAATCCCATCTCGTCGTAGATGGAGAAATTGAGGGGTCCCACCAGGCGATGGCAGCCCCGCTCCCGCAACCAGGCCGCTGCGGCCTCGAACAGGGCCTGGGCTACCCGCGGGTCCTGGATGGCCTCAAAGAAGCCCCAAAAGCCGGTGCCGGGGCCGTGGTACTCGTCATGGAGCCGGTTGTGGTGGGCGGAGATGCGGCCCAGCGGCTCCCCGTCCCGGAAGGCCAAGAAATACTGGGCCTCGCCGATTTCAAAGAAGGGCCCCGTGCGCTGATCCAGAAAGCGCCTCTGTTCAGGCAGCAGGGGAGGGACCCAATAAGGGTCATTCTGATATATACGCCAGGGGAATCGTAGAAAATCTTCCAGGCCGGCGGCGTCTTTCACGGGAGATAACGTAATCTCCCCGTTTGTTGCCATCAAGTTACCCTTTCACTGGGCTTTGTGAAAAATAATTTGGGCCTTTAAACCGTCCTTGAGCTCCAAATCCGGGTTGGCCACCTTTAATTCCACCTCGTAGTAGGCAGGCTGCTCCAGGCCGGGAGTCAGGGACGACCAGGAGACGCGGCTCACCTGCCCCTGGAACTTCCGGCCTGGCAGCGACTCCAGGGAGATCTCTGCGGTTTCGCCGATTTTGATTTGCAATGCCTCGATTTCGAAGGCCTGGGCTCGCACCATCATGGGATTCATCACCCCCACCTGAAAGACCCCGGGGGTGGGTTCAAGCAGCGCACCTTCCCGTAATTCCGGTTGGACCCAGATAACATAGCCGCCGATGGGAGCCCGCAGGACCCCTTCCCGGGGGACCTCTCCCGACTTCATCCCGTCTCCCAGTTGGCTTTTCAAAACGGCCAGGTCGTCATGAGCGGACAGCCGCAACTGGCGCAGTGAGCTCTGTAGTTCCGAACGTTCCCGGGTGAGCTGCTCCAGATCATGGTTGGCCTGTTCCACGCTTTGGGGCGAGGCCAGTTTTTTGTCCGCCAACTTGGCCAGTTCCTGTTGCTTGGCAGCCGCAGCATCCAGGTTTCGTTGCGTTTCCGCCAGTTTAACCTCAGTATCCGAGATTTGGGCGGGGGACAGGCGCTGCTGAATCTGCAGCACGGCCTCCGGGGCCAGGCGAAATCTGGCCAGGGCCTGCCCGGGCGCCACGCTTTCTCCGGAGCTCACCAGCACCGAGGTGATGACCGCCCTGAAGGGCAAGTCCACCAAACGTTTAAGGGAGCAAAAGACCTTGCCGTTAAAGCTGATCTCGGGTTCCGGGGTGGTAATCGCCGGCCCCGGGGCCGGGGCTTGCGTCTCCTGTCCCACCTGGTCTTTGGCCAGGGCCGGGACCCCGGTCAGGACGGCCAGGGCCAGGATTGCGGCCGGGATTAACAAGGTACTATTTTTTCCAGGAATTCTGATCCACATAACTATATCCCAGGTCTCCGGAGATTTTTCGCAAATTCAGGACATCTTCGTCATATTCGAGAGTCTTGTTGGCGGTGGCTTTCTGAGCCTCGATGGCATCATTCCGGGCCTCCAGCCAGGTGTCGAGAGTTTTCCCTCCGGATTCATAGCTGATTTCGGCCTGGCGTTCCTTCAGGCGCGCCACTTCTTCCTTGGACTGGGCAAGCTTCAGGGCCGCCGCCGCGCCCTTCAGGTCTTGCTGGACCGCGTTCCATTGGTCGGTCAGGTCGCCCTCTTTTATGTCCTTTTCAAGGCCCATTTGCCTCAAGACGGCTTTTTGCCTGGAGACGTCCCGAATCCTTTTTAATCCGTCCCATACCGGGATATCCAGGCCCACGCCTACGAACATGCCTCCACTCGTGCTGTACAGCGGGTTGGGGGTCGTGGCGGTAATGAGGATACTGGGGTAGACCTTGGTCTTGGCTACGGAGACGTTATACTCCTGCATCTTCGTTTTCAGCTTCTCGATCTTGAGTTCAAAAGATCGGTCTTTGGCCTGTTCCAGGGTGGCGGCGGCGGCGTTGAAGCTTCCCAGCACCTGGCGGCGGGCGTCGTGCAAATCCAGGCTGAACGGGTCCCCCGGTTTCAGGTTCAAAAAAGTCTTGAGGTTGCTCAGGGTGCGACTCTGGGTGGTTTCCAGGCTCTCCTTCTCGTTCTTGGCCGACTCCAACTCCTGGGCGGCCAGCCGGACCTCCAGGGTGGTGCCGGTGCCGATGTCCAAACGGTTTTGGGCAAAGGCCACGTTATCCTTGCACACCTTGATTAGATCGTCCTGCAAGGCGGCCAACCCTTTCATGGCACCCAAATCGAGAAACTGTTTGCCCATGCGTTCCAGCCCTTGGGAAATCACCTGCATGTGGCCGTAGATAGCCATTTGGGTAAGCATCTTGCGGGCCTGGAGAATGAAAAAAGAACCGAAGGGGTTATATTCGGGCCAGGAGAAACTGATGCTATAAGGTTTGGAGTTGCTATAGGGACGGTCCAGATAATAGTAGGTCTGCAAGCTCACCGGGGGAATCATGGACCAGCGGGCGTCGGACTCATCCAGCCGGCGGAGGTCGATATCCATGGCGCTCTTGACTAAATAGGGGGATTGGCGGATGGCCAGGCGGACGCAAGCCTCAAAGTCCAGGGGACCCTGAGGGACAATCCTATCCTCCCCGAGGTCAACTGCGGTGGCAGAACTGGGCCGGGGAGTCAAGCAGATCCCCAGAATCAGGGCCACCAGCCCCAAAATCAGCAATGCCCGCAGGGCCTGGCTGAATTGGCGAGCAGCCCGCAGGCAAACGCCGCGAGCCTCAGAACGCGAGCCCGAGGGCGCACCGGGACGCGTCAAGGCCGCCACCTCGGGTATGTCTTCAGAAAGAGAAAGGGTCCGGATTCTTGCCGGGGTCATTGCTCATAAAGGATGCCGTCTTTGATTGAGCAGACCCGGGTGCATCTGGCCGCCATTTCGGGGTCGTGGGTGACCACCAGTACGGAGGTCTGACCGCTCTTGACGATTTCGGCAAAATGGTCCATGATCCGGTGGCCGTGGCTCCGGTCCAACTGGCCGGTGGGCTCGTCCGCCAGGATGAACTGCGGTTGGTTGACCAGGGCGCGGGCCACAGCCACCCGCTGACGCTCGCCGCCGGATAACTGGTTGGAGGAGTGATGGATCCGATGGCCCAGGTTTACCATTTCCAGGGCCGAGGTAATGCGACCCGGACGATCCCGGCGATCGACGCCGGCGTAAATCAGGGGATATTCCAGGTTCTCATAAACCGTAGAGTGCTCCAGCAAATCGCAGCTTTGGAAGACAAAACCGACCCGATTGCGCCGGAATTCCGCCTGGGCGTCACGGTCCAGGCGCAGCACGTCTTCGCCCCCCAGGATATAGGCGCCCTGGGTGGGACTGATGAAGATCCCCAGGATGAAGAGCAGGGTGGACTTGCCAGAACCGGAAGGCCCCATAACCGCCACGATCTCACCGGGATAGATCTGGAGATTGACGCTTTTGAGCACCTGGATGGCGCCCGCATCAGTTTGATAATTTTTGGTGAGATTGGAGATGTGGATCAGTGCCCCGTTGGTCCCACCAGCAGAAGTTAAATTATTATTCATATCGAATGGCCGTGACTACTTCCATACGGCTGGCCCGCAGGGAGGGATAAAGGCCGGCCCCCACCCCCACCAACACGGCAAAGAGGAATCCCAGGCCCAGGCCCAGGAAGAACAGATTTTCCGGAGGGCGGCTGTGGATCATGTGCCCCAAAATTTCCGTCATTATCCGCCCCAGCAGGCCACCCAACAAGGCGGCGCCCATACTGAGACAGAGAGCTTCGGTCAGAAATTGTGCCAAGATATCCCGGTCCTCGGCCCCCATCGCTTTCTTCAAACCGATCTCCCGGGTGCGGGTCACCACCGCGGCCATCATTACGTTCCAGATGCCCACTCCGCCCAGGATAAAAGTGGCGCTGGTGGCGAGATAAATGAGAAACTGGATCCACCAGGCCAGTTGCAATACCCGTTTCAGCCCCTCCCAGGAAACTTCCACGTTAAGCTCTTCCGGGGACTGGGTCGACTTGACGACGGCCGGGATGGCGGCAGCTACCCGGGAAACGTCGTCCCAGGTTTGGCAGCGGAGATAGAGGCGGTCGGGGAGCAGCGGGCCGGCCAGGCGATCCTCGCCGGTAGTGAGGGGGATAAAGGCGGAGTTGGCTGCGCCGCTGTCGGTTACGCCTCCCAGGACTCCGGAAACCCAGTAGATTTCGTTATTGATCTCCAGTAGCCGGCCGCGGATATCCAGACTGCCGAAGACGTGCTTGGCCAGTTCGGCTCCCAGGACACATTCCCGCTTGCGTCCGGCCACTGCGCCGGGCCCGAAGAGATTCCCCGTTTGGGCCCAAAAACTGCGCACTCCCCAGTAGCCATCATCCACCGCCAACAGGGAAAAG
Organism: uncultured delta proteobacterium; assembly: GCA_963697965.1. Lineage (GTDB taxonomy): Bacteria > Desulfobacterota > Desulfobaccia > Desulfobaccales > 0-14-0-80-60-11 > JAPLJC01. Next base: position 2,607,825 of record OY969108.1, on the reverse strand, counting down.
CCATATTGCTGGCCCCGGTAGTTGGTGGCGCCTCCCTTGACCGCGGTGAGACTCAGTTCCTTGACGCCTTTAAGGCGTTGCAAGGCCGCCAGGGTAGCGGACCGAAACCACTGGGGCTGGTAAGAGCGGGTATTATCGAAGGAAAGGCGAATGACCGTGACCCCGCCAATCAGATCCAGGTCTTCGTTGAAGTTCTTCTTCACCTCCCGGCTCATGGTGAGGATATTGATGAAACCGGCAACCCCCAGGGCGATGGCCAAAACTACTCCCAGATAACGCCGCCGATGGCGGATCACCTGTCGCACGCTGACGGTTAAGAGGTCATTAAACTGCACAGGTCGGACTCCCCGGCTCCCGGCTCACTCGCTGCCCATGCCCACTGCTGAATCTGGCGCCACGGGATAGTCGCCGGAATAAGCTTGTCCTTCCAGGAAGGATTCCGGATGTTCCAGATCACAGAAGCGGATGCGATGTTTCTTGGCCAGCTTGGCCAGGACCTCAAGGACATATTCGATCTGGCTCTTCTTATGGGTGCTCATATAAGCGGTGCGAATTACCGCCTGTCCCCGGGGGACCGCCGGATAGATGGCGGGCAGCGCGAAGACCCCGTGGTCGAACATGTCTTTGGCGAAGGCGAAGGCTTTGTCTTCCGCCCCGATGTAAATGGGAATGATGGGGGTCTTGGAATGCCTGGTGATGACCCCGATTTCCTGGTACCCCTGGTGCACCTTGCGGGTAATATCCCAAAGGCGGGTCACCCGCCCGGGGTCTTCGTCCAGGAGATCCAGGCAGGCCAACACGGTGGCGGCGTTGCTGGCGGGCAAGGCCGCGGAAAAGATCAGGGGCTTGGAATGGTGGCGCAGATATTCCAAGACGACCTCGTCGTCCGCGGCGATGAAGCCACCGATGGAAGCCAGCGCCTTACTGAAGGTGCCCATGATGAAATCCACATGGCTGCTGAGGCCGAAATGGTCGGCAGTTCCCCGGCCGCCATTACCCATCACCCCCAGCCCGTGGGCATCATCCAGATAGATGAGCAGGTCGGAATAGGTCTCTTTTAATTTTACCAGTTCATCCAGGGGGGCCATGTCCCCGGACATACTGAAGACACCTTCGGTAATCAGCAGTTTGCAGCCATTGCCGTTCTTTTGGCTCGCCGCCGCCAGTTTGCGCTCCGCCCCGGCGGCGTCGTTATGCGCAAACGGGATCAGTCTGGCCCGGGAAGCCTGGCAGCCTTCAAAAATGCTGGCATGGTTTTCCCGGTCGCAGACGATGATATCCTGAGGAGTCAGCAGGCAGGCGATGGCGCCCAGATTGGTGGTGAAGCCGGTGGCGTGAACGACGGCCTTCTTTTTGCCCACAAAGGCGGCCAGGCGTTCCTCCAGGGCCTCGTGCAGCGTGAGATTACCGCATAAAAAGCGGGATCCCCCGGGACCGCTGCCCCAACGCAACGCCGCCTTGGCGGTCGCTTCGATTATCCGGGGATCATGGGTAAATCCCAGATAATCGTTGGAGCCGATCATTATCAGACGCCGACCCGACACCTCCACTTCTGTGCCCCAGGATCGGTCAATGGGCCGGAAGTAAGGATAAATCCCTTGACTCCTGGCTTCTTGAACCATATGCGCAAAAGGCTGGCAGCGTTTAGTAAGTGACATAAAAGGCTCTACCCTCCCCCTTCGGTAGATTTAAACCTTTTTATTTCCATCTTGCAAAAAAGTCAATGAGATTCATCACACTTAGAAAAATAATTGGGCTTTTCTCGGGCTTAATCCGGGAGAGCCACCCCCCCCAGCCGCCGGGACCATCATCCGATCCCCCTCTCCAAACCCAACAACCAAACTATAGCAGGTTTTTCTCCAGATACCCAGCATTAAACTTTAAATCGAGATATCTTTTTGAATTTTTTCGATTAACCCACATAATTTGGTCTTTTTGTTAGAACCCCAAAGGTCTTCATTCCCGGCGCGCTGATGCACGATTTCCGAACTTCGACTAATTATATTTTAGACTATCTGGTTGTAATAATGTTAAGGAATAATTAATTTATCAGTAGTTTCAATATGATATCTTGAGATTTCCCATTGCCGGCTGCTGGTTTACCCGGGGGCGGGGGCCTAAGAGCACCGGCACTATGCCCGGTTTTAAAAATCGGGCCCCTGCGCCCCCCGGTTTAAGAAGCGCCGGATCGCCAGGGCCTGGCCCGGGGTGATCACCGGGTGAGCCCCGGGACAGAATTTTCCATACTCCTCAGGAGAAAGACGGGCGGTGTCGCTTTCCCGGCTGAGCTCATAGTAGCAGGTCCGGGCCGCCCGGCTGATCTCCTGGTACTTTTCGGTCCAGCGGGGCAGAGCCAGGATTTGCCCGGCTGCCATGACGGCCAGCAGCCCCAGAGGCAGGAGGCGCCAGCCGCGCCCCTGGGGCAGTCGCGGCGCCACCAGCCGCCAGGCCGTCCCTATGAGGAGCAGCGCCCCAATCAGGGTGAAGATTCCGTAGCGAGCCACGAAGGCCTGATTCACCGAACGCTGGTAGCGGGCCAGAGAAATGAGTAGGAAGGGCAGGGCGTTGGTGAGCAGGGCCCAGAAGGCCAGGCGGCGCTGCGGCGCCTTCCCCCAACGCCAGATGGCGGCCAGGCTGGCGGCGAGCAAGGTGATCCCGGTCACGTAGGCGTAGCCCAGGTAACCCCAAAAAACCGGAAAGTGATAATGGCCCCAAAAAAGGTAGAAGAAGGGAGCGAGAACCGCGCCAAAAAAGAGGTGGACCAGGTAGTTGGGGCCCGGCAGGCCGGCAAAGACCTGCGAATTTTCACTGGCCGCGGCCCGGGCCCCTGCGAAGCTGAGATAGCCGATGGCAAACGCGAGATACACCACGGCCACGGTCCCCGCCAAAGCCCAGAATTTGCGGCCGGAGTCCCCTTTCACCAGGAGGGCGTAAAGGGGCAAGGCCATAAGGCCGACCAGGATATAATTATGGGACAGTACCGACAGCAGGGCGCAGCAGCCTATGCCCCAAAGCCGGCCGCAGCTCTGGGTCCTGAGATAAGCGTCGGTGAGCAGCAGCGCCCCCAAAAAGAAACCCAGGCTCAAGAGGTAGCACAGGTAAAAACTGTTCCAGGCGATGGCGGTGTGTACCGCGGCCCCGGCATAGAGGGCGCTCAGGGCCAGGGCCAGTCCGGCGCCCAGATGGCGCCGGAAAAAGAGGAAAACCAGGAAGGCGTTGACCCCGGTGCCCAGGCAGTTGACCAGAACGAGGAGTTGATAACGCTCTCCGGCCAGCCTCACCAGACCATAATAGATCAGGTGGAAAAAGGGAAACCACTGGTCCCCATCGGGGAGCAGCAGGTATTGCCCGAAGGTGTGCCCCGCCATCTGCAGCAGGGCGGTCCAGTCATCTATCATGTAAAACGGGAAGTCCCGCCAGAATAAGAGCACCGGGATGAATAGTAGCAGCGCCGCGGCAGCCAGGTCCTGCCAAAGGGGAAGGCTGGCAGGGCAGGGGGGCTGGGTCGCCTCTGGATCTTCAGGCATTTTCGCCTCCGGCTCTGCCGGCCCCAGTCTCAGCTGCCGCGGTGGCGGCCCGCCCCGCCGGGATCAGCCCGAGCAGGATGTGGAAAAACCAACTATTCTGGGCGAAGAGAAGACCGTCATATAGCTGGTAATGCACCAAAGCCAGGCACAGGGGGAACAGCAGCGCCAGCGGGGGCAAGACGCAGTCGGGTGGCGGCCGCAGGGCCAGACCCGCAAGTTTCAGCACCAGGGTGAGGACCGCCAGGCAATAGAGGATGGTAAAAGGGAACCCCAGGCCGGTCAGAAAGGTGAGGACTTGATTGTCGGAGGTGACGATGCCGGCCACATTCTTGGCGAACTGCTCTTTGGTGCCGTAGGGATATTCGAGCTGGTAGGCTTCCAGGAACTGGTCCCGGGGAGCCCGCAGGCCGATACCCCAAATCGGGTGTTGTTTGGCGATGCTCCAAGAATAGAAGAGATTCTCGATGCGGTAGGCAGGGTATGCCTTGTTTAGTTTGAACCAATAGATCTGGGGCGCCAAAAAGCCGATGATCACGGCCATCACCACCAGGGCCGCCACCAGGTGCCGCCAGCGTAGGGCCCCCAGCGCTACCCACAAAAACCCCACCCCCAAGGGAATGAAGACCACCGATAGGCGCTGGCTGAGGCAGAGGATGACATAGCTCACCCCCAGGAGGACGGCGGCCAGCAGCGAAAGTGCCCGGGACTTTCCCGCCAACAGGGCCAATGGGGCGAAGGACAACAGGAAGAGCAAGTCGGTCAGGGGATGATTGGAACCCTTGGTAATATATCCATGAATCTGTCCAGTGGCGAAATATCCCGCCAGGCTGAGGAGCGCCACCCCACCCAGAAGCAGCAAGCAGAGGTATTGAAAGCGGCGTTGGTTTTCCGGGGTGTGCAGCCAGAGGCGGGCGCACCAGAAACCCCCCAACCCCGAGGCTAGCAGGACCAAGACCCGGTAGGACGAGGCCAGCGGGACCTGACTGTGGAGAGCGCTTGCCACGGCAATAAGGGTAAGGGCCGCCGAAACCAGGAACTCCGGAGACCGGTAGACCAGGGCGCCGCGCCTGTTGACCCAGACCGCCGCCAGGGTCAGGAAACAGAGCAGCCCCGAGAAGAGATTGGTGCGAACCCCGGGCGCCATGACCGCGTAGGGCCACTGGAAAGCCAGTTGGGCGCAGGTGGCGGCAAACAGGAGCCAGATAACTTTTTCAGCCCGGGTCATCAAGGAGATGGTCTCCCGGAGGGCTGACTGGTAAACTGGAGGGGTGTCGCTGATCGGTTCTGCAGTTTGCTTTTTTGGCAAAATCTTTATATGAATTGGACGGAAGCAATGGCAAGGGAAACCCTTGAAAAAAGCCGCCCCGGCCTGGAGCCGGTTAATTTTTGACGTCCAATTATAACAAATCCCAAGGAGAAGGAAAGGAATGTTGCTGGGAAAAAGAGTCCTGGTAGTCATGCCCGCCTATAACGCCGCTCGAACCCTGGAGCGCACCTATCAAGATATCCCCCCGGACGTAGTGGACGAGGTCTTGCTGGTGGACGACGCCTCCCATGACGAGACTTTGGAGGTGGCCCGGCGGCTGGGGATTCGCTGTTTTTTGCACGAGCGCAACATGGGCTACGGCCGCAACCAGAAGACCTGCTACACCGAGGCCCTGAACACCGAAGCCGACATCGTGGTCATGGTACACCCCGATTACCAGTACTCCCCCAAGATCATCCCGGCCCTGGCGGGCCTGGTGGCCAGCGGCGAATACGACGTGGCCATCGGCTCGCGTATCCTGGGAGGCCGGGCCCGGCAGGGCGGCATGCCGGTCTACAAATACCTGGCCAATCGCTTCCTCACCTTTTTCGAAAATCTGCTGTTGGGGGCCAAGCTGTCGGAGTACCACACCGGCTTTCGGGCCTTCTCCCGGCAGGTGCTGGAAAGCCTGCCCCTGTGGGAGAACTCCGATGATTTTGTCTTTGATAACGAGATGCTGGCCCAGGTGATCTATTTCGACTTCAGGATCGGCGAGGTCTCCTGCCCTACCCGCTATTTCCCGGAGGCCTCCTCCATCAATTTCAGCCGCAGCGCCAAATACGGGCTGGGGGTCCTGGCTACTTCGATGCAATTCGTGCTGGCCAAATGGGGCTTAACCCACCCCCGCATTTTTTCCAGCCATGGCCGGGGCTTGCGCCACGATTCCTATTACCGCGAGCATTCCGGGGAGGCGAGGGGCAATCGGCCGGCAGCCCACTCGTGATAAAGCCCGGAGAGAGTTACCCCCTCCACCGGGCCGCTCCTGACCAGCCAATACAGGAAGGTCCTAATCTTACCGATGAAGCCCGCCACCGCCGCCTCGGTGGGGAAGAGGTGGCTGCCCCCGGGGACCAGTTCCGTGGAATGAAAGAACATGGTGAGCACCCGGCCGCCCCTGCTGCGGTGGAGGGCTGCGGCCAGGCGCATGGAGGGCAGGGAAAACCAGGCCGGCTGGACGCCGGCGGCGCCCAGGTACTGGAAGCAGCTCAAGAGGCGGCGGCCTGCAGAGCTGGAAAGCCGCGGCGCCAGCCGGGCCAGGGCCCGGGGCAGGCGGCTTATCAGCGGCACCAGGGTCAGGGGCGCCTCCAGCAAGGAGGGCTTCCCGGGGGCTACCTGGCTGAGATGGAAGGGGTCGGCCGGGGCCAGAAAATAATCGTTTCCGCCCTTTAAGGTGAGGGGCGCCACACTGCTGTCCACCTTGAAGCCGAACTCCGGGAGCAGGGACAACGCCTTGGGACCCACCTCGAACCTGCCGGCGCGGAAAGAGGTTGGTTTCACCCCCAGCGAACGCCGGACCTCCGCAACCAGGTTGGTAAACTTTTCCCGGAGGATTGGCGTGGGAAGCTGCTCAGGAGTAACCGGCTCCCGCAGGGACATCTCCGGGAAGGGCGGGGTGCTCCAGGGGTGCAAATGGGCGCCGATTTCGGCCCGGTGCAGGTCACGCCAGCGAGCCAGGATTTCGCAGGCCGCCGGGTCTTGGGCCACCCGGTGGGTGACCAGCAGGGAAAGGGGAAGGCCAAATTCCCGGGGAATGAACTCGAGGCGGCTCAATGCGGCTACGTTGGTCACCCCCGGGGAGCGGGGATAATGGCCAGAGAAGAGCCCTTCTTCCTCAACATCGATGCTGATTACTAATTTCATGTTCGGTCCTGCACCTCGGGTACGGCGGAGAGGTCTCTGAGATCAAAGACTACCTTGACGCTCTGGTGGCGACGCTTATCGAAAGCCACCTGGATGGCCTGCCGATAGTCGCTCAGGGGGAAGACGTGGGTAACCAGGCCCTTAACCGGGTAGTCGCCCCGGGCCAGGAGATCCACCGCCAGCTGGTAGGTACGCACCCGTTGCCCCTGCCAGGTGCCATAGGCGTACATGGCCGAACCGCTGAGCCGCAACTCCCGGAACCAGAGGCTGGAGATATCCACCGGACCCAACTGCGCGGCAGTGCCCACCAGCACGTAGGCGCCGCCGCCCCTCAGGGCCAGCAGCCCCTCTTGCATGGAGGAGCGGCTGCCAACGCAGTCGAAGAACAGGTTCGCTCCACCTTCCGGGTTGCCGCCTCCCAGGGTAGTGGGAAGCAGCCGGGCGTCCACGGCCTGCGCCAATCCGGGCCGGTCCGGCGAAAGCAGCACCTGGTCGGCGCCCCCGGCCCGGGCCAGACTTTCCTGGAAAGGATGGCGCGCCACCGCGATAATCCTGGCTTTGGACCCCAGGGCCCTTAAGATGCGGAGCAGATGCTGGCCGATGATCCCGGCGCCGTAAACCACCACGGTGTCCCGATCCTCGGGAAAATGGTCCAGGACCGGCTGCAGGGCCGAGGCCAGGGAGTCGGTGAGGACCGCGGTCTCATCAGCAAGAGTGTCCGGCAGGCGGAACAGGCGGCTGGGATGAGCCGCCAGGAACCTGGCCATGCCTCCTCCGGCCTCTTTGTGGAGACCCAGGATGGTTCCCGGAGAGAGCCGCCCCTGGGTAAAGTTTTCACACAGATTATATTGTCCCTGGGCGCAGAAGTGGCAGGGTTCGATACCCCGGACTTCACAGGGCAGGAGCGGCTCCACCGCCACCCGGTCGCCGGGGCGCCATGCTGACCCTTCCGGGGCCTGGACCACCTCGGCCACCACTTCGTGGCCCAGCACCGCGGGAAAGGAGGCATAAGGCTCCAGCAGCAGAGACTCCACGCCCTTGAGGAGCTGCAGGTCGGAGCCGCAGATGCCGCAGCGGCGGCTCTTCAAGATCACCCAGTCAGGGCCGGGTGGGGCCAGCTCCACCTGCTGCAGTCTGAGGGGAGCCACACCTGCGAAGAAATGGCGGGGCCAAAGCCGGTTCAACCCCTTGGCCAGCAGGTAACGGGGGATGGAGCGGTAGTATACCAGGGCCTCCATGGAGTCCGGTTTTCTGTCTTCTATCTGTTGTTTCCTGTTTTCGGATAACATGTCGTCAAGCTCAAATGACCCAAAAGCCAAGGCTATTCTACCAAAGAATAGGCCCAAAGCTGACTCCCGAATGCGAGTGCAAATGACTCTGCCTAAAGAATGGGGCCGTGTCAAGCCAATTCTTTGGGAGCAACCAGAGGACACTATCAATTTTATCCGGGACTTGGGGATTGTGGCCGGATAAGTTATAATACAAAATTAACGGCCGATATCCGGCTGGTATCCGATTATATCAACATGTGATTATAACAGATTTAGAGGAAATGGTAACGTCATGGGCGAACGCAGCAGGATTGCCCTGGGAGCGGTGACGAAGAATTTCTGGCGGGTGGCCCAGCATCCCCGGATCGCATCCAAGTTGGCGACCCTCCAGGGTGAGAAGTGGCTCTTCAACCTGCTCTACCCCCGGGCTGGCTCCGGGCGGGCCCGGAAGATCCGCCAGTTGAGCCTCCGGATCACCGACGTCTGCAACCTGCGCTGCCATACCTGCGGCCAGTGGGGCGAACAGGGATATCTGCACGGCAAAAATCTCCGGGAGCTTAAACAAAGCGAGCCCTCCCCGGAACGCTACCGGCAGGTCCTCGATGACCTGGCGGCCCATGGCCACCGGCCCTTCCTTTACCTCTGGGGGGGTGAACCCATGCTCTACGAGGGGACGGTGGATTTGATCGAACACGCCAGCACCCTGGGGATGCCCTGTTCCATTGCCACCAATGGCACCAGGATCGCCGCCGCCGCCGACCGTCTGGTCCGGGCGCCCATGTGGCTCGTGCAGCTTTCCATCGACGGCCCGGATGCGGCCCTGCACAACCGCACCCGCCCGGGAGTGGGTGGTGCCGACAATTTTGCCGACATTCAGGCAGCCCTGGCTGCGCTGCACCAGGCCCGGCGGGACCAGAGGCAAAGCCTGCCGCTGATCGTTTCCCTCACCACCATATCTCGCAGCAACTTTCGCCACCTGGCGGACATCTACGACGCCTTCCGGGATAAGGTCGACCTGTTTGTCTTTTACCTTTCCTGGTGGATCGACGCAGAACGAGTCCAGGCCCATGAGCAGGATTTTTCCCGGCGCTTCGGCTTTCGGCCCTTGCGCCCGGCTGGCTGGGTGGGCGGCTGGCGGCCTGATGATTATCCTGAAATGGACCGGCAGTTGCAGCAGGTTCTGGCCCGGTCCGCAGGGCCTAAGAACCCGCCGGTCACCCTGATCCCCCATGTCACCGGGGAGGCGGGTCTGCGCGCCTACTATACCGACCACCAGGCCCGCTTCGGATTTGAGCAGTGCATCTCCATCTACCAGGCGGTGGAGGTCAACAGCAACGGCGACCTCTCTCCCTGCCGGGACTACCACGACTACGTGGTGGGCAACCTCAAAGAGGCCACCATCACCGAGCTGTGGAACTCGCCGGCCTACCGGAAATTTCGCCACAGTCTGGCCAGCGAGGGGCTGATGCCCGTTTGCTCGCGCTGCTGCGGTCTGATGGGTTATTGAGGTGGAGCAGGTGCCGCCTATCCTGGGGCCGGCGCACCCGCAGCTGCTTTCCAGGCCTTCTCCGCACTTCCGGCCCGCCCGTCTCGGTTTTCTGCTGCAAGACTTGAAATTCGGCGGCACCCAGCGCCAGGTCCTGGAGTTGGCCCGGCGGCTGGACCCGGGCCGGTTCCGGGCGGAGATCTGGCTGCTGGCCGCGGGCGCTGATTTGGTTCCCCTGGCCCGGGAATGGGGCCTGCCCCTCACCTGGATCTCCCGGCAGGAGCAGGTGGGTCCCGGGGCCCTGCTGAACCTTTGGCGCCATCTGCGCCGCGGCGCCATCGACCTGCTGCTGCCCTTTACGGTGATGCCAAATATTTGGGGCCGGATCCTGGGGCGATTGGCCCGGGTGCCAGGTATCGTGGGCAACTGCCGGGGCGGCGAGGCCCCGCGGCGGCAGGGGGAGCGTTGGCTGTGGCCTCTGGCCAACCACATCGTTTGCAACAGCGCCTCCCTGAAAGGGGTGCTCAGCCGGCGTTGCGGCGTGCCCTCAGGAAGGATCAGCGTTATTCCCAACGGGGTGGACACCGATTATTTTGAGCCCGCCCCGGACGGCGCCCGGCCCTTAAAAAATTATCCGCCGGTGGTCCTCTCGGTGGCCCGGATGGTGCCGGACAAGGACCTCGGCACCCTGATCCGGGCCTTTGCCCTGGTGGCGCCGGATTTCCCCCAGGCGCGGTTGTGGCTGGTGGGGGAGGGCTCGGACCTGGGGGCCCTTGAACAACAGGCTCAGCAAAGTTTGCCGCAGGGCTCCTTTCGGTTTATCCCACCCCGGCAGGACCTCAGGCCGCTGTTCCGGCAGGCCGGGTTGCTGGCCTTGAGTTCCCGCAGCGAGTCCCTGCCCAACGTAGTTCTGGAGGCCATGGCCGCGGGTCTGCCGGTGGCGGCCACCGCGGTGGGGGGTGTGCCGGAGATGGTGACCCCGGCTCAGACCGGCTGGCTGGCGCCCCCGGGGGACCCTCCGGCCCTGGCCTCGGTCCTGGGCCGCATGCTGGCAAACCCCGAACAAGGCCGGGCCATGGGGCAAGCCGCTCGCCGCCGGGTAGAACTGGATTTTTCCTTGAGAGCCATGGTGAGCCGCTATGAGGAGGTGCTGTGGGCCTCTCTGGGAAGGTGAGCGGGCGTCAAGACGCTGAGTCGGATCCGGAAGGAGCGAACGTGGGCATAAAACAAGGCGCCAGCAAGCATCCCGGCCTCCGGGTGGCTTACCTCCTCCTCTGGTTCCCGGAGCCCTCCCAGACCTTTGTCCTGGAGGAGGTCAATACCCTGGTTCGCCTGGGGTTGGAGGTGCGGGTCTATACGCTCTACGGGCCGCGGCGGCCCGCCCGGACCGCCGGGATGGCCCGGGTTCTGGCCCCGGTCCGTCACCTCGGGCCGCCGGCCGCCGTAAAGCTCTTGAGGGACCTGGCTCGCCTGGGCCGGGACTGGGGTCCCGGGGCCGGCCAATTTTTGCGGCAGGTGCTCTCGCGGCGCTGGCGCAGCCTGGAGACCGCTGGCGAGGCCCTCTGGGCCGCGGCCGCGGGAGTGCATCTGGCCAAAGAGTTCCAGAGCGCAGGAATCGGCCACATCCATGCCCCCTGGGCCGACGGCCCCGCCACCGCGGCCTGGGTGGCCTCGCACTTAAGCGGCATCCCCTTCAGCTTCAGCGCCCGGGCCCGGGACCTGCACCCCCCGGACGGGGCCTTGCTGGAAAAGCTGGCGGCGGCCAGCCTGGTGCGCACTAACACCCGGGCCAACGAACGCTACCTGGTTGCACTGGCGCCCCGGGATACAGCCAAGATCGTCAATATTTACAACGGCGTCTCCCTGGTCCCGGAGCCGGCCCCGCCGCGGCGCCGGCAGCCGCCCTTCCGCCTGCTGGCTCTGGGGCGCCTGGTCCCCAAAAAAGGCTATGCGGATCTCCTGGCTGCCTGCGGGCTGCTGGCCCGGGAGGGCTTCGATTTTCATCTCACCCTGGCCGGCGATGGTCCGGAGCGCCGGCAACTGCAACGCTTAATCGGGCGCTACGGCCTTGAAGGCCGGGTCGCTCTTCCGGGATTCGTGCCTCACCGGGAGGTGCCCCGCCTGCTTCAGGAAGCCGACCTGTTCATCATGCCCAGCCTCATCACCCCTTCCGGAGACCGGGACGGCATCCCCAACGTGGTCCTGGAGGCCCTGCTCCATGAGGTGCCGGTGGTGGCCACGGAGATCTCCGGCCTGCCTGAGGTCATCCACTCCGGAACCACGGGCTGGTTGACCCGGGCGGCGGACCCGGAGAGCCTGGCCCGGGCCGTTAAGGAGGCCGCGGCTGATCCGGAGGAGGCCCGGCGCCGGGCCCTGGCTGGGCGAGATCTGGTGGCCCGGGAGTTCGACTCCAGGAGGAATTACAGCCGGCTCAAGGCGCTATTCGCTGGATTGGCGGGGGAAAAAACCGGTAAGCCGTAAGCAGTAAAGGAAGGGTCTCGCAGTCAATATTGGTTTTAGGATTTACTGCTCACTGCTCACTTCCCATCATAAGTGAGCCCTTTTTCCCGGATGAAGCGCTCCACCAGGGCAAAGATCTCCGAGTTGCCGCAGAAATTTTCCAGCCCGATGCGTCGCCGCAGGTCCTCTAGTTTCGCCTCAAAGGCGGGGATGAACTCCGTCCGGGGATGAAAGCCGGGGGAATATTGCCCATACCCCAGGCGCTCCAGGTAAAAGGAGTTTAGGTATTGCTCGAAGGCGCCTTTGATGGGGAAGGCGATCACCGGTTTGCCGTAGAAGAGGGCCTCGGAGATGAGGGTGTGGCTGCCGCCGCAGACCACGTAGCGGCAGGAGGCGAGATCGTCCAGAAAGCCGGCTTCAGAGTTTCTTTTGAAGTTCAGGTTGCCGTCGACTCCGCCGGTATCGAAGCCATAGACCATGACCTTGGAGGGAATGGCCCGGAGAAATGGTAAAAAGCTAGCGAAGGTGGTATACCCCTGGTAGGCCACCACGTGATCGCCCTCCGCGGGTTGCCGTTTAAGCACCGTTTCCCTGAGCAGGGGCGGCAGGATCTTGGCCCTGACCCCCGGCTTTAAGGGCGGCTGGAAAAAGGAGATTACCAGGTAATCGCTATTCTCGCTGAAAAAGGTCTTTACCGACCAGGCCATGGAGAGATAGCCGGGGTAATGGGTCCACGGGATCGGATGACGGCAGCAGGTGATCACGTGCTGGTGGTCCGTGGACAGGCAGGGCACTCCGGCCAGGCGGGCCGCCCGGGGCACAAAATACTCATAGTCGCTCATGGTGACGTCCGGTTGGAAGCGGTCCATGAGATTCAGGATTTGCCGGAGGTACTGGCGGGAGCGGCTGTGGACCGCGAGGCTGGAATAGATGGTGGCGGCCAGCGCCACCTTGTGCCCCCGGATGGGGGTTTCCGGGTTGGGGAGATCCTCCACCGGGAATTCCCGGCCCAGGATGGCGGCCCCGCTGCCATGGCTGACGAAGAGGAACTGGTGGCCCAGCCCGGCGAAGTGCCGGGCGAGGCTTAGGGCCCGGACCGCATGGCCGTGGCCGGTACCGTGGACCCCATAGAGAATCTTAGCCATATGGTTTGGCAATGTAAACCACCGGGCGCTTCAGGTCAATCCCGCTGAAAGCTGGGGGCTGTTAAACTCCGTTATAAATGGAGGGAAACGGGGTAGTGTCCGCAAGGTTTTTGCCAGGAGGCAGGCAGTAGAGAATTGTTTGAACTTAGGCATCCCCCTTATCTAATCAATTCATGGAATTTACAAGCTATTCGCCAATCCCCCGTGGGGGGAGTGGGCAGGGTGAGGGGGGGTAAGAATGGCCTTGTAGGGGACGCACCCATGTGTGCGCCCCCTACGAAACTGTGGGCAGCAGGTAGGGGCGGGTTTTAAACCCGCCCCTACAGGGCGGACACATGGGTCCGCCCCTACGCAAAACCAGGCAAAGCCACCCTTCACCCGGCGGCGTCCCCTCGCAGGGGAGGGGATCTGGCGGCATCGGTACGATAAGGCGATAAAACTGAAATTACAATGGTCTAGGGTCTAAGGCGGGAAGGTGTAATCTTCATCATGCAATTTTGTTGCCTGATGCTACTGAGGGAAATGAGATATTGATGACTTGGATTATCCTGGCGGCCATGGTCCTGATTTTCTCTTACCTATCGGCGTTGATCTTCGTGGGGGGGCGGCCCTTGCGTTCAGCCGCCGCCGCTGTTGAGATTGACCGCCCCAGTGGCCCCTGGCCCCGGCTGGCGCTGCTGGTACCGGTGACCGGGGCCGCGGCGGGTCTTGAGGGGCGCCTGCAGGCGTTGCTTCGTCAGGATTATCCCGACTATGAAGTGGTCTTTGCCACCCGGGACGCCCAGGACCCGGCCACTGCGGTTATTCAGTCTTTGATTCCCCGTTACCCCCGGGCCCGGCACGTGGTGGCCGGCCCGGCCCGGAGCTGCGGCCAGAAGAATTTCAACCTGCTGGCCGCCCTGAAATTGGTGGGCCAGACCCCGGAGATCCTGGTTTTTTGCGACAGCAACCAGGAAGCGCCTCCGGAGTGGCTGCGGGAGCTGACCGCACTCCTGGCCGCAGGAAAGGCCGAGGTGAGCAGCGGCTTTCATCACCTCATCGCCGCTGACTTCCGGCTTGCGGGCCTGGGCCGCGCGGTCACCGTTCTCACGCTCTACGTGGCCAAAGGGTTGCGCCTCCTGAACCAGCCCTGGGGCGGGTCCACCGCCATCCGGCGCTCCCTGTTCGAAGAGCTTAAGGTGGCGGCGCTTTGGGCCGAAAACGTGGTGGACGATGTCTCTCTGGGGGCCCGGCTGGCGCGGGCTGGCATTCGGGTAGGGGTGCCCCGGGGGGCCCGGCTCTATACCCACCTGGAGGGGGAAACCCTGGGGGATTGGAGCCGCTGGCTCACCCGCCAGTGGCTCTATATGAAGTTTTGCATGCCCCTCAACTGGCTGGCCCAGGGCCTGGTGGTGCATCTGCTTCTGGCCCTGGTGGCGCTGGCCTTGGCGACCCCGCTATTGGCCCTCGTGGGTCTCTTTTCCGGGACCCTGCCAATCGTTGCGGCGGTGCTGTTCCTGGCGGGGATGGTCTGGCTGGGGATCGCCCTGCGGTCCCTGCATCCCTCGCCTGGGCCGCTGCGGCAGTGGCTGGCAGCGTTTTTGGCTGCCATAGCCATGGGCAGTTGGTGCCACTTGCAGTCGGTGTTCATCAAAGAGATGCACTGGCGTGGAATCGCCTACCGGGTGGGTTGGCGGGGGCGGGTAATCGAGGTGCGCAGTGACCTTGACCAGGCTGGAGCCAACGATTAGCAGCTATTCAGGAAACCGCAACCCGCTTGCCTCACTTCCTGACTTCCACCAATAAAAGGCCAGGCCCAGGGTAGGAGCCAGGGCCAGGGCTTCCACCAGCTCCCGGGGCAGGCGGCCGGTTGTAGCGAGATAAAGGAGGCCCCCTGCCAGGGCGGTCAGGGCCAGGCGCAGGGTTGGTTTAGGGGGGATCAGCCCCAGGCGCCACTGGCAGAAGCCTACGGTGAGGGCCGCCACCCCGCCCTTGGTGATCACCATGGCCAGGGCTGAGCCCAACAACGGGGTCAGGGGGATGACCAGGGCGCACCAGGTCAGATTGACGGCCAGTCCGGCCAGATAGAAAGCCAGTAACTGGCGCTGCAGTTGCATGCTGATCATCAGGAAGGCCGCCAGGTTGTGCAGAAAGGCGAAGGCCACCGTGAACACCAAAATTTTCTGGAGCCAAACCGCGTCATGATAACGGGGGCCGAAGATCAAGGGGATGATCCGGTCGCTTTCGATGAAAAGGACGAAGATCACCACCATGGCCGCGGTCAAGAGCCAGCGGGCGGTGTTTTGGGCCAGGCGGGACACCTCGTCCCGGTTCGTCTCCCAGAGCTGGACGAACAGGGGGTAAAGGATGGCCTGCAGCAGTAGGGAGGAAACCAGGGTGCCGACGGCCTCCACCAGCCCAAAGGTGACGCTGTATTGGGCCACGGCGTCGGCCCCGGCGTAGCGCTGCAGAAAAAAAATATTGGCCTTGTTGTAGATGGTGGGGGTCAACTGGATAAGGGCAAAGATTCCCCCGAGGCGGAGGGTGGGCCAGAGGCGGCGCAGCGGTGGCCAAGTCGGGTGGAACTGCGGCCGGGACAGGGCCAGCCAGAGCCCGCCGGTCAGGTTGGCCAGAGTTTCCACTAGCTTGAAGCATGCCACCGCCAGGGGCGGGGCGCCGAGAATCAGGGAGATCAGGCCGTAGCCGAACCCCAGGGCCGCGGCGATGGCGTTGATCTTGCTCTGGAGGTCCTGGCGGCCCTGGACCTGCAGGGCCACAAAGAAGCTGTTGGACAGGGCCTCCATGGCGACCGCCACGGCCAGCAGCAGCAGGAGCTGTTGCAGGTGCGGGGTGTAGCCCTGCCAGCGGCTGAAGATTAGGGCCCCCAGGGTGGCCAATACCAGCAGCAGGCCTTTCAAAACGGTGACCTGGCCCAGGACCTCGCCCGGCGCCTGGTCCTTGCGGGATAGCAAGGTCACCAGGGGAAGGTTGAGTCCGAACTCGGAGACCAGCAGCAGGATGCTGCCCAGTCCCAGGGCCAGCATGAACTCGCCGTAGGTGGTGGTGCTGTGCCGGGCCAGATAGATGAAGAAGACTGACTGGAGGGCGTCCCTGACCCAGCGGGCGCTGAGGAGATAGGCGAATTTACGGAGAATGCGGTAACGCCCGGTCCCGCCGGCGGCCCCTTCAGGGCAGGCGGCAAGCATCGGATTCCACGCCGGGGCAAGGGTTGTCGAGTATCATCATCGGGAGTGGGCTTTCGGAGAAACCGAGCCCTACCATATATAACACCGCTAATGAGCAAATCTGCTAAACTAGAGAGAAAAAAATTTTGAGAAAACGTTTTTAGAGAACTGAAGGCAGAAATCCCTTGTCTTGCAAGCGAATAAATTTGTGCCGAGGGAACCATTAAGATGAATGGGAGCCAGACGCGGCGGGACAACTGGTTCCAACAGAATCCCCGGAAGACCCTGTTTCTGGTGGTCCTGATTGCGCTCTCGCTCATGGTGGTGGGCGCCGAGCAGCTTCTGAAATTCCTGAACCATCGCCGGGGCATCGTCCTGGAAGCCGAGGTCCAGCGGAGATATATCAAACTGCGGGAACCCCGGCCCCTGGAGCAGTTGCGGCTGCGGTTTCCCAAGATTTATCTGCCTTACACCGATAACGCCTTTCCCAAGACCTATCGAATGGACATCGATGCCAACGGCTTTATCAAGCCCTCCCAAAAATATCTCCACCCGGACCTGTCCCTGGTCTTTCTGGGGGGCTCCACCACGGAGTGCATGTATATGGACGAGGAAAACCGGTTTCCTTATGTGGTGGGCGCCATTCTGGAGCAGCAGACCGGGAAAAGGATCAATTCTTACAATGGCGGTCTTTCGGGGAATAACAGTCTGCATGCCATTGATTTGCTGATTAACAAGGTGATTCCCCTGAAGCCCCGGGTGGTGGTGTTTATGGAAGACATCAACGACCTGAGCACCCTCCTCTATAAGAAGACCTACTGGAGCAGCAATAATGTCAGAGCGCCCCTGGAGACCCTGGAAAAGGGCAAGCTCTTGGGCAAACTCCTGAAGGAGCTTCTGATCCCCCAGCTCAACGAGGCTTACCGGGATTTCAAGGGGTCGCTCTTTCCCCAACGGGAAGACGAATTTGCCGGGGACCGGACCCAGAAGGCGGCGGTGGATCCGGCCGCCCTCGCCCGGGAATTTGCCCGGAACCTGGAGGTCTTCGTGGACATTTGCCGGGATCAGGATATCACCCCGGTGCTGATGACGCAGGCCAACCGCGTCACCCCCAACCCCGACCCGGTGGTGGCTGCTTACATCAGCCAGTGCGGCAAGGACACCGGGATTTCTTACCGGGAGTTCAAGGGGCTTTACGATCTATTCAATGAAACCATCCGGGAGGTGGGCCGCAAAAAAAGGGTGCTGGTTATCGATCTGGCCCGGGAGGTGCCCCCGGACAAGGAGCACCTCTATGATCTGGTGCACTTCAATGACGCGGGCTCCAGGTTCGCTGCCAAGATTATCGCGGCGCAGTTGCAGAGGATAGTGAGCAGTGAGCAGTGAGCAGTGAGCAGAAAAGGCATCGGATACCGGACGGGCTTCATCAATCCCGGCGGCCACAGGCCGCCCTATAAAAGCTGCACAGGCGAGACGCCTGTGCTACTGAGGCTTAAGCATTTTTAAGGCAAGTTAAACTATCGATAGGTTTTTCTGCTCACTGCTCACTGCTTACTGCTTACTGCTCACTCCATCCGTACCGCCAGGGAGAGGCCGTCCTGCTCCGGGGAGTGCAGGGGCAGGAATCCCAGGAGGTGCACGCTCTTCCAGTCCCGGGAGGCGAAGATTTCCTGGTTGAAGGCCGCAGCCCCGGCGAAGCTCACGTTGTCGGCGACCAGCAGCCCGCCGGTCCTCAGCAGGCGGCGGCAGTGAGGCAGGGCCGGCAGGTAAAACTCCTTGTCGATGTCCATGAAGATGAAGTCGAAGGAGCCCGTCAGGCCCGCCAGGAGATCCAGAGCCTCCCCCAGCCGCACCTCGATGCGCCCGGCGAGCCCGGCCCTGGCAATGTTGTCCCGGGCTTGAGCCGCCATGGCCGCATCCCTTTCCAGGGTGAGGACCCGGCCAGCGGCAGGCTCGCAGCCCAGGGCCAGATAGATGGCGGAATAGCCGGTGGCGGCGCCCAGCTCCAGGACTTTGGCGGCCCCGCAGGCCCGGACCAGGATCAGGAGCAATTCCCCCACCACCGGGCCGACGATGGGGATGCCTGAAGAGCTGGCCTGCTGCTCCAACTCCAGGAGCAAGGGATCGCGCCGGGGAACGAACCCGCGGAAATATTCTGTTAGATGGGGCTGCATCTCGCTCATCCGAGGCCTCCAGGCTTCCAGGGGGCCAGGCAGAAACCCTGGAAAAAAATTTAGTTTAGTGTAATATTATAATATAGAACCCAACGGCCCAGGATGCCAGCCGGCAGCGGCCGCCCGGGGTAAAATTTTGATAGACCGGAACCTTCATAAGTCTCCGCCACGACAGTTCAGGATGACGGCGTGGGACAGAGGCTTTCCGGGACCGCTTTCCGCTCGGCCCCCCCTGGAGGCACGTTCCCTATGCCTGAGGTGAAGCCCGGCTTCGAGGCTAAGAAAAGATATGGCTAAAGATAGGGCCATAGGCCCAAAGATCATCTCCCGGCTGTTCAGCGCCACTTTGGATCAGGCCAAGGACACGGGCATGGCCATGGTCCTGATTTGCCTGCTGTTGGGCTATTTCGGGAAATTCCACCGGTTTTTGCCTCTGAGCATCGCCTTGCTGCTGCTCACCATGGCCTGGCCCACCGCCTTCCGGCCCCTGGCCGGGCTTTGGTTCGGCCTTTCCCACCTGCTGGGCGAGGTGGTCTCCAAGATCGTCCTCACCCTGATCTTTTTTTTGGTGGTCACCCCCGTCGGCTTGATCCGGCGGTGGCTGGGGACAGACTCCCTGCAACTGAGGAAATGGAAGAAAGGAAGCGACTCGGTATTCGTGGAGCGCCAGGGGGCGATCCAGGAACGGGACTTGATAAATCCTTATTAACTGCGGCGCCTCTGCAGGTTATTTCGCCAACCGGCTCCCAGGCTGTGCTTGGGAGAGAAGTATATGAAAACAGGAGAAATTTATGGATTTTTTTCGTGATTTGTGGGGCTTTTTGAAGGTTCGGAAAAAATTCTGGCTGCTGCCCATCATCCTGACCCTGCTGTTCTTCGGGGCGCTGATGATCTTTGCCAGCGGTTCGGCTATCGCTCCCTTTATCTACACCATCTTTTAACGGGGAGCCGATCTTTGCCCTCCGCTATTCTGGGGCTTTCCGCCTTTTACCACGACAGCGCCGCCGCCATCCTGGTGGACGGCGAGATCGTCGCCGCGGCCCAGGAAGAACGCTTCACCCGCAAGAAGCACGACCCGGACTTTCCTGCCAACGCCCTGGCCTACGTCATGGCGGAGGCGGGGTTGAAGCTGGGCGACCTGAGTGCGGTGGCCTTTTACGATAAACCGTACCTCAAGTTCGAGCGTCTGCTGGAGACTTACCACGGCTTTGCCCCCAAGGGCCTGAGGAGCTTCCTCATGGCCATGCCGGTGTGGATCAAAGAAAAATTGTTGATGCGCTCCCTGCTCCGGGAGGAACTGGCCAAGGTGGGGGAAGGCCTCCCCCGGATAGTCTTCCCCGAACATCACCTGTCCCACGCGGCCAGCGCCTTTTATCCATCGCCCTTTCAGGAGGCGGCTATCCTTACCCTGGACGGGGTGGGGGAATGGGCCACCTCTACCATCGGCTTCGGCCAGGGCCGCGAGATCACCATCCTGCGGGAGCTGCACTTCCCCCATTCCCTGGGGCTGCTCTACTCCGCCTTCACGTATTACTGCGGCTTCAAGGTCAACAGCGGCGAATACAAGCTCATGGGCCTGGCGCCCTACGGCAACCCCGACTCGGATCGGACCCGGCGCTGGCGGGATTTGATCCTGGAGGAGCTGGTGGATATTAGGTCCGACGGCTCCCTGCTCCTCAACATGGACTATTTCAATTATGCCACCGGCCTCACCATGTGCTACGAAGACAAGTGGACCTCGCTCTTCGGGCTGCCGCCCCGGGCCCGGGAGAGCCACCTGGACCAGCGGCATATGGACCTGGCCCTGGCCATCCAACAGGTGACCGAGGAGATAGTCCTGCGCCTGGCGGACACCGCCAAGAAGCTCACCGGCGCCGCCAACCTGGTGATGGCTGGCGGGGTGGCCCTGAATTGCGTGGCCAACGGCAAGCTCCTGCGCCGGGGGACCTTCAAGGACCTCTGGATCCAGCCCGCCGCCGGGGACGCCGGCGGGGCCCTGGGCGCCGCCCTGGCCGCCTGGCACATCGTCCAGGGGAAGGAGAGGAAACTCCCTAACCCGGCCATGGATCAGATGCAGGGCGCCTATCTGGGACCGGAGTTCGGGGCTGACGAGATCGTGCGGCTGGCCCGCAGGCGCCAGGCCCCCCATAAGCATTACCAAGATTTCGACGACCTCAGCAAAGACGTGGCGGCCTTGCTGGCCCAGGGCCAAGTGGTGGGCTGGTTCCAGGGCCGCATGGAGTTCGGGCCCCGGGCCCTGGGGAACCGCTCCATCCTGGGCGACCCCCGGCACCCGGAGATGCAGAAGCGCCTCAATCTCAAGATCAAATACCGGGAGGGCTTCCGGCCCTTCGCACCTTCGGTGCTGATGGAGGAGTGCAGCCAATACTTCGAGCTGGAGACTCCCTCCCCCTACATGCTGCTGGTGGCCCCGGTCCGGGACGAGAAGCGCCGGCCCTTGCCGCCGGATTATGAAAACCTGGAGCTTTTCCAGCGTCTCTACCAACTGCGCTCGGAGGTGCCGGCCATCACTCATGTGGACTATTCGGCCCGCATCCAGACGGTGCACCGGGAGACCAACGAGAGGTACTGGCGCCTGATCCGGGCCTTTCAGGAACACACCGGCTGCGGTCTCATCGTCAACACCAGCTTCAACGTCCGGGGCGAGCCCATCGTCTGCACCCCGGAGCACGCCTACCAATGCTTCATGCGCACCGAGATGGACTACCTGGTCCTGGGGGATTTTTTGTTCGACAAAGCGAGTCAGCCCCCCTGGCAGGAAGAGAAGGACTGGCGCAGGGAGTACGAACTCGATTAGCATTCAGCAAGTCGGCTTGCAGCTTTTGGCAAAGACTAACCTGCTCCAGGATGGAGGCACGGGGACGCGGTCATGAAAGTCACCCTGGCCCAGCTAAATCCCACCGTGGGGGACGTCGCCGGCAATCTCCGGAAAGTCTTGGAGACCCTGGATCGACACGGTGGCGCCACCGACCTCATCGTCTTCTCGGAGCTGTTTCTGGTGGGCTACCCTCCCCGGGACCTGCTGGAGAACCCCTCCCTCATCCGGCAGGTGCAGCAGGCGCTGGCCCAGCTGGCGGCAGCCTCGGCGCGCCACCCCGGGACCGCCTTGCTGGTGGGCGCGCCTTTGCCCAGCGGCCGGGATACCGGCAAGGGGCTGAGCAACGCCGCGGTGTTGATCGGCGGCGGTAAGATCTTGTTTGAGCAACACAAATCGCTGCTGCCCGCCTACGACGTCTTCGATGAAAGCCGCCACTTCGATCCGGCCACCAAGGTGCGGGTGGTGGCGCTGGAGCAGGAATCCCTGGGGATCTCCGTATGCGAAGACGCCTGGTACGAACCGGAGCTTTGGTTTCGCCAGCTCTATCCCCTGGACCCCATCAAGGTGCTGGCGGAACGAGGGGCCTCGGTATTGATCAACATCTCGGCGTCACCCTTCCAGGTGGACAAACAGGAGCTGAGGCACCGGCTGATCAGCAATCATGCCCGGCGCTACCATTTGCCTTTCGTGTACCTGAACCAGGTGGGGGGCAACGACGAACTCATCTTTGACGGCGGCAGCATGGCCCTGGACGGGGACGGGGAGGCCATCGCGGTCCTGCCCTCCTTTGAGGAGGCGGTGGTCACCGTGGATCTGGGGCAACCGGGTATCCAGGGCCTCTATGTGCCCCAGGAGCCCATCGCCGCGGTGCGCCAGGCCCTGGTTTTAGGTCTGCGGGACTACCTCGGGAAGTGCGGCTTCAGCAAGGCTGTGGTGGGGCTCTCCGGAGGGGTGGACTCCGCGGTCACCTGCTGCCTGGCGGTCCAGGCCCTGGGTCCGGAAAACGTCCTAGGGGTCCTGATGCCCTCTCCCTACACTTCCCGGGAAAGCATCGTGGACTCCCGCAAACTGGCGGCCAACCTGGGGGTGGAAGCGCGGCTGATCTCCATCGCTCCCATATACCAGTGCTACCGGGAATCTCTGCAAGAGCTGCTGCAGTTGGGAGAAATCGAGGTGACCCTGGAAAACATCCAGGCCCGCATCCGGGGCAACCTCCTCATGGCCATCTCCAACAAGTTCGGGCACATGGTGCTGTCCACCGGCAACAAGAGCGAACTGGCGGTGGGCTACTGCACCCTTTACGGCGACATGAGCGGCGGCCTGAGCGTCCTGGCCGACGTCCCCAAGACCATGGTTTACGAGCTGGCGCACTATCTCAACCGGGAGCGGCAGTTGATCCCGGCAGAGATCCTCCGGCGGGCCCCATCGGCGGAGCTGCGGCCCGACCAGAAGGACCAGGATACCCTGCCGCCGTATGAAATCCTGGACCGGATCATGGAATATTACCTGGTGGAGCGCTGCTCCTACCAGGATATTGTCGACCGGGGCTTTGCGCCCGACACGGTGCGCTGGGTGATCCAGGCCATTGACCGCAGTGAGTACAAACGGCGCCAGGCGGCCCCGGGCCTGAAGGTCACCTCCAAGGCCTTCGGCATGGGGCGGCGCATCCCCATTGCTGCCAAATTCGATATCTGAGAGGCGCTCTCCTTCCGCTCTCCATTTTCTGTTTCCCGTCCCTGCCAGTGGGCCTTTGAGTTTCCGGACCGCCGCCACGCCCCCTACCGAAGATGCTGGCCAGCCCTCACATCACCTTGGGGAGATTGGGGGCCCCTGGGGGAGGCGAAGGGGCTTCCCCCGGCGGAGGAGGCAAGGGCGCGGCCGGGGGGAGCGCCTCCGGGGCCGCGGGCGCGGGCCCGGGCGTGACCCAGGACCCGGCTGACCCGGCTGACCCGGCTGGCGGCCCGGCTGACCCGGGCGGCGGCCCGGGCAACATCGTCTTATAATAGCTCGGGTCGATTTTCGAGAACCAGCTGGGTAGCTTGTGTACTAACTTCCAGGGGCCGCTGGGACTGCTCCCCTGGAAGATAAAGTGCTCCCAATAAAAGTAATAATTGGTCCCGTGGCGGAAGACATCGGTGGGGATGTTGGGAGCCCACTCGACCCCGGGGGCGTTGGGCACCGGGGTCCATTGGGGCTGGACCTGGGGCGGCACCGGGTTGATGCGGATGTCCGTGGCCGCCTGGGCCGCCCCGGCAAAGGCCAGCACCAGGACGGCGGCTGCCAGGAGCCTGCCAAGTCCAGCCATCGGCATACACTCCTTAAGGAATGGGGTGAGGTTCCATTGGTGAGGCCGCAGCCGGCGCCTCAGAAAACAGAAAGCAGAAAACCGAAAACCGAAAACCGAAAACCGAAAACTACCTTTAGTCTTCCGGGATATTGCGTTGTCTGCCCACTGCCAGGTCGTGCAGAGGAATGAGGATGTCCGCCATCTCTTTGACCCGCCGGGCGCTCTCATAGGCGTCGATCACATTAAGATGCACTCCCGAGGGCACCACCGGACCCTTGGCGGGAAAGTTCTGCTCATTGCAGCAAAATCCGGTGATCACCGCCTTGCCCCGGCGGGTGTTCACCACCACCGATTGTCCGCCCACGGTGTGTCCTGGAGTGAGGAGCACCTGGATGCCTTCGACGATTTCGGCGTCCCCCTCCACCTGCACGACATTCAGGCCATCCAGCAGGTCCGGGAAGTAGCGGTGGTCAATGGGGTGGGGATTTTGAAAGAATTCGAATTCCTTTTTCTGTACGTAAATCCTGGCGTTGGTGCACTTGTAGTCATTCTCGCAGTGGTCGTTGTGCAGGTGGGTGTGGATGATGATGTCAATATCCCCGGGCTTGAGGCCATAGCTGTCCAGGGCCTCCTCGAACTCCTGGATCTTCAGGCCGTATTCCTTCTCCACCGCCGGCGGCACTACGAACTGCTCCAGGCCGGTATCCACCAGAATTTTTTCCGGACCCCCCTCCAGGTAAAAGACGTAGATGGGTATCCAGATCCTTTTGCCATAGCCCTTCATATAGGTCATGACGCCCTGGTCGGTTTCGTTGGCTCCAACCACCAGGGGATGGATGACATACTGGCGCATGCTCTTCTCCTCTCGCTTGGTTATCGGCGGAAATGATCTATATTATACGTCTGGACGAGAAAAATACTAAGGCTGAACAGCAGACGGGAACCATAACCAGGAAGGAAGGGGAGGGGTTACCGGCTGTTTCGCTTAAGGGGCCACCCCGGAATAATTCCGGCGGCGCGGCTTGAGACCGCGCCTTTCCATCCGGAGGTTTAGAGCGCGGCTGGCCCGGCCTCATTTCATACGGCCGGCAATGACCCGCCGGGCCACGTTGATGGGGATGGCAAAACTGATGCCCTGGGCCCCCTGGGCCATCATGGTATTGATGCCCACTACCCGGCCGTCGATGTCCAGCAAGGGGCCGCCACTGTTGCCGGGGTTGATGGAGGCATCCGTCTGGATGAAGTCGCTGTATTGGCCGGTGCCCAGACCCCGGCGGCCGGTGGCGCTGATAATACCCACGGTCATGGTGTGCTCCAGCCCGTAGGGGCTGCCGATGGCGATGGCCCACTGGCCCACCTCCAATTTGTCGGAGTCCCCCAGGATGGCGGGCTTCAAACCCTGGGCCTGGATCTGGACCAGGGCCACGTCAAACTTTTTGTCGTAGCCCACCAACCGGCCCCGGAGTTCTCGGCCATCATAGAGCTTCACCAGAATCTCCTGGGACCCGGCCACCACGTGGCTGTTGGTCAGGATATAACCCCTGGAGTCGATGATAATCCCGGAGCCCTGCCCCACCTGCCGGACGGTGCGGCCCGGGCCATATTCCTGGAACATCCCTTCATAGGGGGTCCCCCGCCAGAAATCCTGCGGGGACCCGTTGCCTTCGGACTGGATCATTTTGACGGCCTTCAGGCTAACCACCGAAGGCATCACCAGGTGGGCCACCTGGATAAAGTCGGATTGCAAGCCGGTGGCGGAGGCGGCTGCCGCCGGGCCGGGCCCTGGAGGGCATATCCCCACGGGCGCGTAAAGGGCCAGTAGCAGGGAGAGCAGGATCAAGCAGCAACACTTGCGCATGGAAGTCTCCGAATAGTGGATGAATTTCCAATAACCCGGCAATAATATTATCATAACTCTAGTGCCCGGGAGCGTCAAGTTCAGGGCCTTGCAGGACCGCACCGGCCAGCCGCCGGCGGTTTTCTTTGCTGTTTTTCCGTTCTCTCCAGGGAATCGTGTTCAGGGCAACTGAGGCTTTTTGAGGAGATTGGCAATGGCTCGATTACATAGTGGAGTGTTTCATAATTAGTTTGACATAATATCAGGACTGGAAGGCTGGATTGGGCATGTTAAGTCCCCCTTCGAAAAAGGGTGATTTAGAGGGATGTCAATAGGTTATACTAAATCCCCCATACCCCCCTTTTCCAAAAGGGGGTTAAAAATCAGTCTTTTTAAATGGATAACCAATTGCGGACCAGACCACTAGATAATGAAGCCTGCGGCTAATCATCCTGACTCAGATTTATCCTCACCCGCCCCATCGCCTGCCGGTGTCTGGCAACCCCGGGGTCGAACCAGAAGAGGTTGCGGCCCCGGGTGTTGTGGATATCGTCCAGGAGCAGCCAGCGCCCCTTTCTCAGGTGGGCGGCCCGGTAACCATAATCCCTGAGGAAGGCCTGGATGGCCGCCCTGGAAGCTCCGGCGGCCTGCAGGTTCTTCTCTTCCATTTCCACCAGCAACAGGGGCCGGAAGTCGGCGAGAATGGCGGCGGCGCCCTGCAAGGCCGCCAGTTCAGCCCCTTCCACGTCCAGCTTGATGAAGTCCGGCGGCCGCAAATCCTCCTTTTCTAAGAAGCGGTCCAGGGCGACGGTGGCGCAAGTCTCGCCCCCCGCCCCCCCGGCGGTGTCCGCATAAAGGCTGGCGCTGCTGTCGGCGATTCCCGGTCGGCTGTAGAGCACCGCCTCGCCATAGGCGCCGGCCACCGCCACGTTAAATATCCTGATTTTTCTGTCAGGATTCAGAGAGACGTTTTCCTGAAGACGGGCCAGGGCCGCCGATCCTGGCTCGAAGGCCGCCACCTGCCCGCGCTCCCCCACTGCGGCGGCCGCCACCAGGGAGAAATAGCCGATATTGGCGCCCACATCCCAGAAGACCTCACCCGGCTCCAGGACTCGGGCCACCAGGGCCGCTTCGTAGCGTTCGTGGTAGTGGCCGAAAAAATAGATCTTCCGCTGTTCGGCGTCCCCGAGGTCCAGGCGCATGCGGAACCCTGGATCCAAGGCCGCGGTGACCAGTCGATCAGACGGCATCAGGCTTTGATGGAGATGCTCGTATATAAAAACCTTGCCATCCCGCAGGGGGAATTTGCTCAGGTACCAGCGGCAGAGGGCCCGCCCCCAGGATTTGAGTTTATTATCAGGCCGTTCCGGCATGAAGTTGGACTCCCAGTTCATCGGTGCTATAATTCTGCTGACGAAAAAACCAAGCGTCGAGAGGAGTTAGGTGGTATAGCACATAATAGCACTCTCTTTGGACAAATTTCAGCAATTCCATATTTTGAAATATTATAGCAGTTATGAGGAGTCACACCAGGGCGCCGGGGCCGGCTGGTTTCCTGGCCGCCGGCAGCGCCAGGGAAGGACCCCGGGGCCGGTGACGCAGGCGAAGGGATAGTCAACAAAAAGATCCATCTCCTTTGAGGAGGCTGAATCACTTGCAGATCCCCGAGAAGATGCTGGCCATGATATTGGAGGCGCCGGGGCAACCGCTCCGGTCTCATGAAGTCCCGGTTCCCCGTCCCGGCCCGGACCAGGTGCTCATCCGGGTGCGGGCCTGCGGGGTCTGCCGCACCGATTTGCACATCGTGGACGGGGAGTTGACCGAGCCCAAACTGCCCCTGATCCTCGGTCATGAGATTGCCGGCACGGTGGCCGCCGTGGGGCCGGGGGTGGAAAAATTCCGGATCGGCGACCGCATCGGGGTGCCGTGGCTGGGCTACACTTGCGGGGTCTGCCGCTACTGCCGCCAGGGCCGGGAGAACCTTTGCGACCATCCCGGCTTCACCGGCTACACCCTGGACGGGGGTTATGCCCAATACACCGTGGCCAACCAGCGCTACGGCTTCCATTTGCCTCCGGATTACTCCGAGGCCGAGGCCGCCCCCCTATTGTGCGCCGGGCTCATCGGCTACCGCTCCTACCGCCTGGCCGGAGAGGGGGTGGAGCGCCTGGGGATCTACGGATTCGGGGCTGCAGCCCACATTACCGTCCAGGTGGCCGTGCACCAGGGCAAGCAGGTTTACGGCTTCACCCGGCCTGGGGATGCCCGGACCCAGGAGTTTGCCCGGAGCCTGGGGGCGGTCTGGGCCGGCGACTCCGATAAACTGCCGTCGGCGGAGCTGGACGCCGCCATCATCTTTGCCCCGGTGGGCTCCTTGATCCCCGCGGCCCTGCGGGCCACCGCCCGGGGCGGCACGGTGGTCTGCGGCGGCATCCACATGAGCGAGATCCCCGCCTTTCCCTACGAGATCCTCTGGGGTGAACGGGTGCTCCGCTCCGTGGCCAACCTCACTCGCCAGGATGGCGAGGAATTCCTGGCCCTGGCTCCCCGGGTGCCGGTGAAGACCGAGGTGCAGACTTTTCGTCTGGAGGAGGCCAACGAGGCCCTGGATCATTTGCGCCGGGGTCAGGTCCAGGGCGCCGCCGTGCTCTTGGTGGACTGACAGTTTGGCGCTTCTGTTATTGGGCCTTTGACTTTGACTCCCAGGCCCTTGCCTTCTGACAGTTCGGCCTTATTTTTTTTAAAAAAAAGGTATCGAGAGCGAAAAGCGCCATGAATGACCTCAGCCAACAGTTACCCAACTTGCCCGAAAGGATCCGAGGCCTGGGAGATTTGGCCTACAACCTTTGGTGGAGTTGGAATCCCGCCGCCCTGATGCTGTTCAAAAGGCTGCATCGCCTGGCCTGGAAGGAAAGCAACCATAACCCGGTGAAGTTCCTAAAAACCCTGTCCCCGGATGTTCTGGCGGCCGCGGCCGGCTCCCCGGAATATCTGGAGCGTTATGACGAGGTGCTGGCTGAATTCCAGCGGCAGACCCAAAACCAGGTCTGCTGGTTTACGAAAAATGTCACCGCGGCGGAATGCAATCCCATCGCCTATTTCTCTTTGGAATACGGGCTGCACCGGTCTCTGCCCTTTTATGCCGGGGGTTTGGGGTTTCTGGCCGGGGACCATCTCAAAGAGTGCAGCGACCTGGGGATCCCCATGGTGGCGGTGGGGTTTATGTATCCGGAGGGTTATCTCCGGCAAAGAATCAATGCCGGCGGCTGGCAGGAATCCGTGGCTGAAACCCTGGATCGGGACACGGCGCCCATTACCCGGGTTCTCGATGAAAAAGGGGCCCAGCTCCTAGTGCAGGTGCCCTTCACCGACCCCCCCATCCACGTGGCGGTGTGGCAGGTGATGGTGGGGCGCATCCCTCTCTACCTGATGGATACCGATCTGGAGGTCAATGACCCGGCGCACCGCCGCATCTCCAACCATCTCTATATCAGCGATTTGGAACAGCGCCTCCTCCAGGAGATCGTCCTGGGGATCGGCGGCTGCGCCATGCTGGCCGTAATGGGCATCAAGCACTCGGTGCTTCACCTGAATGAGGGCCATCCGGCCTTCGCCCTGCTGGAAAGGCTCCGGGAACGGCTGGAGAGCGACTTGAGTTTTGAAGAGGCGCGGCGCCAGGTGCAGGCCACCACGGTTTTCACCACGCACACCCCGGTGCCCGCGGGCCACGATGTCTTTCCCTTCGAGCTGGTGGACCGATACATTTGCGAGTGCTACCCCATGTTCACCCTGAGCCGGCAGGACTTCTTCGCTCTGGGGACCTCACCCACCGATCCCCCCAACGCCGGCTTCAACATGACCGCCTTTGCCCTGCGGCTTTCCGACCATCGCAACGCCGTGAGCCGGAAGCACGGGGAAGTTGCCCGGCGGATGTGGCAGCCCCTTTGGCCCCAGTTGCCGGTGGAGAAAGTCCCCATTGACCATATTACCAACGGGGTGCACGTCCCCACCTGGATCTCGCGCGAGCTGGAGCTTAGGATCAGCGAAGGCCTGAAGGTCCCCCAATGGCTGGCGCGGCATGAGGACCCGGCGGTCTGGCAGGCGGTGGCTGACATTCCCGCGGCGGAATTCTGGAACCTGCACCTGCGCCGGAAGATCAAGCTGTTTAATTATATCCGGGAGCGGACCCGGCGCCGCTGGGTGGAAAATCGCGTGGGCCTGGGCAACGTGGTGGTGGGCGGGGCGCTCCTCGACCCGGCGGTCTTGACCATCGGCTTTGCCAGGCGGTTTGCCACCTACAAGCGGGCCGACCTGATCTTCAGCGATCTGGAGCGTTTGAAAAGGCTCCTCAATGATTCCCGGCGGCCCCTGCAATTCATCTTCGGCGGCAAGGCCCACCCCGCCGACGATCCGGGGAAGCTCCTGCTGCAGAAAATCTTAACCCTGGCCCAGGACCGGGAACTGGGAGGCCGCATCGCCTTTGTTGAGGATTATGGCGCCCAACAGGCCTATTACCTGGTCCAGGGGGTGGACGTCTGGCTCAACAATCCTCGCCCGCCCCTGGAGGCCTGCGGCACCAGCGGCATGAAGGCCGCCCTCAATGGAGTGTTGCACTTAAGCATCCTGGACGGCTGGTGGCCGGAAGGCTTTAACGGCAAGAACGGCTGGGCCTTCGGCGGAGAGCCCGTGGCCGACGCCATCGACGCCGCAGCCCTCTATGCTCTCCTGGAGAAGGAGGTGGCGCCCCTCTACTATCGTGTCGATGAGAACGGCGTCCCCCTGGACTGGGTGAAAATGATGAAGGAGTCCATGAAGAGCATCGGTCCCGCTTTCAGCGCCCGGCGCATGGTGAAGGAATATACCACGAAATTTTACGATCCGGCCCTTAGCGCCGCGGGCAATTGAGGAAAGGGAAAAGATCATGGAGGTGGGCCGCCATTTTTGGCAAGGCGGCCCCCACACCGCCCACCCAACCCCAATAAGAAAGGGCGACCCAACGGGCCGCCCTTTTGTTCATGCGGGGTTGCTGATCCCCCCCGATCTTAGTACATTCCTTCCATACCGCCCATGCCGCCGCCGGGCATGGGAGGCATCGGGCCTTCCTTCCTGGGTTTTTCGGCCACCATGGCCTCGGTGGTGATGAGCAGCGAGGCCACCGAGGCGGCGTTCTGGAGGGCGAAGCGGGTCACCTTGGTGGGGTCGATGACCCCGGCGGCCAGCAGGTCCTCATATACGCCGGTCTCGGCGTTGAAGCCCATGTTGCCTTTCTCGGCCTTGACGTGCTCGGCCACCACGGAGCCCTCGAAACCGGCGTTATTGGCGATCTGGCGGATCGGTTCCTCCAGGGCCCGTTTGATGATATTGACACCCATGTTCTCGTCGTGATTTTTCAGTTTCAGGGCTTCCAGGGCCGGGGCGCAGCGCAGCAGGGCGACACCGCCGCCGGGGACGATGCCCTCATCCGACGCGGCGCGGGTGGCGTTCAGAGCGTCTTCCACCCGGGCCTTCTTCTCTTTCATTTCAATCTCAGTGGCCGCGCCGACACGGATCACCGCGACGCCGCCCACCAGCTTGGCCAGGCGCTCCTGGAGCTTTTCCCGGTCGTAGTCGGAGGTGGTCTCGTCGATCTGGGCCCGGATCTGCTTCACCCGGCCTTCGATAGTGGCCCGGTCGCCACCACCGTCGATGATG
The DNA here is from genome assembly GCA_963697965.1 of uncultured delta proteobacterium. Classification (GTDB taxonomy): domain Bacteria; phylum Desulfobacterota; class Desulfobaccia; order Desulfobaccales; family 0-14-0-80-60-11; genus JAPLJC01. Next base: position 2,576,778 of record OY969108.1, on the reverse strand, counting down.
GTGGTATTATCCTTGTCGATATTGATGCGCTTGGCGCTGCCCAGCTCTTTCAGGGTGACGTTTTCCAGCTTCCAACCCATGTCTTCCGAGATCAACTGGCCGCCGGTAAGGATGGCGATGTCTTCCAACATGGCCTTGCGCCGGTCCCCGAAGCCCGGGGCCTTCACCGCCGCCACCTGCAAGGTGCCCCGCAGTTTGTTGACCACCAGGGTGGCCAGGGCTTCGCCTTCCACGTCCTCGGCGATGATCAGCAGGGGTTTACCCATTTTGGCGATCTGCTCCAGAAGGGGGAGCAGGTCCTTCATGGCGCTCACCTTTTTTTCGTTGATGAGGATGACGACCTCGTCCAGGCTGGCTTCCATCTTCTCAGGGTTGGTGACGAAGTAGGGGGAGATATAACCCCGGTCAAACTGCATGCCTTCCACCACGTCCAGGGTGGTCTCCATGCCCTTGGCTTCTTCGACGGTGATGACGCCTTCCTTACCCACCTTGGCCATGGCGTCGGCGATGATGTTGCCGATGGAAGCGTCGTTGTTGGCGCTGATGGTGCCCACCTGGGCGATCTCTTTCTGGCCCCGGCAGGGTTTGGAGATCTTGTGCAGCTCCTCCACTACCTTGGCCACTGCCAGGTCGATGCCCCGTTTCAGGGCCATGGGGTTGGTGCCGGCAGCCACCAGGCGAGAGCCTTCCCGGTAGACGGCCTGGGCCAGGATGGTGGCGGTGGTGGTGCCGTCGCCGGCCACATCCGAGGTCTTGGAGGCCACTTCCTTAACCATCTGGGCCCCCATGTTCTCGAACTTATCTTCCAATTCAATCTCTTTGGCCACGGTAACCCCGTCCTTGGTGATCGCCGGGGCGCCGAAGGATTTTTCCAGGATCACGTTGCGGCCTTTGGGACCCAGGGTTACCTTCACCGCCTCCGCCAGGGTATTGACCCCCCGCAGCATGGCCTCCCGGGCCTTGACGTCATATTTAATCTCTTTAGCAGCCATGTTATTACCGTCCTCCTTTAAAAAAATCTGGATAGATGAATAATGATAGATTCGGGTGAGAGAAGATTGCCGGGCCGGATTTTAATCGATAATGGCCAGGACATCTTCTTCCCGCATCATCAGATAATCTTCGCCTTCCACCTTGATTTCCGTGCCGGCGTATTTGCCGAACAGGACGCGGTCTCCCGCTTTGACCTGAAGGGCCATGCGCTGGCCTTGCTCGCTCATCTTGCCCGGGCCCACGGCCTTGATTTGGCCTTCGATGGGTTTCTCTTTGGCGGTATCCGGGATGACGATGCCGCCTTTGGTGACTTGGATCTCTTCGGTCCGTTTGACCAGGACTCGATCATTCAAGGGTTTAACCTTCATGCAAAACCTCCTCGTGGTGAATTAAGAATTTCCTGTTGTTAGCACTCTAAAGCGGTTAGTGCTAATCATACAAATGTACCTATTAATTTTGGAAAAGCAAGGGGGCTGGGAAAATTTTTCGGAATAATTACGGATGGACGCCCCTCAGACCCGGGGCGCAACAATCTGCGGCGCTGGCAAACCGGCGCTCAGCGCGCCTGGGACACCACCAAGGCCGGAGACTTCGACTTGGAATACTTATCTTTCTCTTTCGATTTACCGGAAGAGGCGCCGTTCTTCCCTTGGGTTTTGTTCTTGGCCGCAACCTTGACGCCTGCCTCACCCTTCCTGGACCTGGCCTGCGCCGGTTTCTTAGTCCCGGTCTTGGCCACCTTCGCCTGCGTCTTTTCTTTGGCCTTGCCGGCGGGGCCCGCCTTGGAGGAGGCGGCTATCCCGCCAAACATGGAGGCCTGCACCGGGCGGGGAGCCTCTTTGACCCCAGGATGGACGCTCTTCCTGGCGGTGGCATTCCCGGCATAGGAACGGGGGGCGGCCTTGGCATAGGTCCTCGATTTCGGGGACGAAGCCTTAGTCTCCTCCTGACGGGAGGCCTGCCCATGGTGGTAGGCCTGCTCCCGGCTCCGGGAATACTGAGGGCTGCCGCTCCTGGCGGCCTGGACCGGATGGGAGGCCACTGCCGGATACTCGGCGCTGGCCAGGGTGAGGTTACGGTTGAAGAGCTCCTTGCTATTGGGTGGCAGGTTCAGGGTATAATTGGGGCTGTCCGGAGGAGTAACGCCCCGCAGCAACTCCGGGTTGAGGGCTTGCAGGTCTTCCTCCTGCCTGTTGGTGGCAAAGGCCGCGGCCTTCAAGGAAGTGGGCTCGTTCACCTGGACCCGGTCAAATTTTACCGGGGCTTGATAAGGGATCTTGCCGAAGCCGAATTTCTCCGGATTCTTGGCAATGATGGTGGCCGCGATCATCTGAGGCACGTAATTCTTGGTTTCATTGGGGAGGCACTGGTTGGCGGAGAGTTCCCAGAAATTCTTATGGTTGCTCTGGTCCAGCTCCCGCTGCACCCTGCCTTCACCGCAGTTGTAGGAGGCGGCGGCCAGATACCAGGAGCCGAATTGTTTATACAGGTCCAGGAGATACTTGGCCGCGGCCCGGGTCGATTTCTCCGGGTCCCGGCGCTCGTCCACATAGCTATCGACGGTCAGCCCGTAGCGCAGGCCAGTGCCCTTCATGAACTGCCACATACCCGAGGCGGCCGCGGGGGAATAGGCCTTGCAATTGAAGCCGGACTCGATCATGGCGAGATAGGCCAGGTCTTCCGGCAGGCCATTCTCGTCGAAAACCTCTTTGATCATGGGGAGATAGCGGGTGGAGCGGGCCAGATAATTTTTGATGACCTCTTTACGTTCCGTGGAGAAATAGACCAGGTAGGCCCGCACTTGTTTGTTCATCTGGATGGGCACATCGAAATTGACCTGATGCTCCCATTGCTTCATCTCCTCTTCCAGACCGGGGTTCCAGCCGGGGATGCCGCTCTTGGCGTAGAGCTCCTCCAGGTGCTTGCCGCTCAGTTCCTCGCCCAGGGAGTCATCGGACGGTTCCGGAGCCGCGGTCGCCTGCTCCTGGGCCAGGGGTTCCGTCTTCGTAAGATCGGCCTTAGGCCCGCCGCCGCAACCGGCCAGCCAGGCCAGACACCCCAGACAAAAAACTACCCCGCCCAGCCGCGGCAACCACAGACGTCTTCTCATTCCCTGCTCCGGGACTGTGGAATTTCAGGTTTGATAACTTTTGCTCCCCCAGGAGGTCCCCGAATTTTTCGGGTGAGTTTTCCCCGTATAACAGCATTTTACCTGCAAATCAAGGGAATTTTTTGTCCTCGGGGCGGCCCGCCCCCGGCAGGGACGGGCTTTCAAATGGCTAAAATATTGTTATCATTAATATCTAAGGCAACCTATGGTCATTAAAAGAAAATTAGCACATGGCGAAATTTTGCTGGCCCTGGCTCTTTGGGGGGTGGGGCTGGCCGCCGTGGTTTGGGACCGCCGGGAGTTGCTCCAATGGCTCTACTTCTTCTCCTGGTATCCCCTGATCCTGTTTTGGGACGGGCTTCTTTTTCACCTCCGGGGCGATTCCTGGCTGCTGGACCGGCCCGGGGCGCTCTTCAAGATGGCCTTCTGGTCCGTGAGCTTCTGGCTTATCTTCGAGGCCTGCAACCTGATCTTGAAAAACTGGGTCTATGTGGGGGTAGTGGCCGTTCCCTGGTTGCGCTGGCCGGGCTATGCCCTGGCCTTCGCCACGGTGCTGCCCGGCGTCCTGCTCACCGCCCAGGGGCTGGCGGCCCTGGGGGCCTGGCGGGGGGCCCGGGGTCACCCGGTGCAGTTGCCCTTTGATTGGGAACCTTTGGCCCTGCTGGGCGGGACCGCCTCGCTAATCCTGCCCCTGATCTTCCCCGACTATGCCTTCCCTCTGGTGTGGGGTTCCTGGTTCCTGCTCCTGGACCCTTGCTGCCGGCTGCTGGGGGGGCGCTCCCTCATTCAGGCCTTTCTCGACGGGGAGCGGCGGGAGCACCTCTGCCTGCTGACCGCCGGCCTGCTTACCGGCCTCTGGTGGGAGGCCTGGAATTATCCGGCCACGGCCCACTGGGTCTATTCCCTGCCGGTCTTGAACTTCGGCAGGATCTTCGAAATGCCGGTCCTGGGCTACCTGGGGTTCCCGCCCTTTGCCCTGGAGTGCGCCGTCATGTATAATTTTATGAGGATCCTGGAGAAACGGGTCCTTATTACGCCGCGGCGCCGCGGCTGGTCCTACCTGGTCCAACTGGCCTTCTGGATCATCATGTTTGCGGCTCTGGACGCCTGGACCGTGATATCGTTTCAGTGAGCAGCGAGCAGTAAGCAGTGAGCAGTAAACAGCAGGAGTTTCGTGTCAATGAGCGGAGAGGTATGTAGCCGCAGGCTTCAGCCTGCGTTTTGCAATCTACCGCATATAGAGTTCGGGCTTTCGATGATCGCCGGAATCTAGCTATGGAATGGACAAGAGGGAATTTTTCTGATGGGGTCTTAGATATCAATGCGAATTCATGGCGCGGATTCATTGAATATATTCAAGATGAGCTATTTAATTATCGATCATATATTTATCGAGGACAGCGTGAACCCGAGTGGAAATTGATGCCTTCAATCTACAGAGTTGAAGGACTCAAAACATTGAAGGTTGACGTTCTAGAAGAATTTAAAAAGGCAAGCAGAGGGAGACGCGGACTTTCACCACCAAAGCTCGATTACGATGAATGGTGCGCTATTGGACAGCACCATGGCTTAAAGACAGTTTTACTTGATTGGACGGAATCGCCCTTTGTAGCCGCATTCTTCGCCTTTTCCACAAGTAGAGCAAAGGAAAAGCTACCGAAAGTCAGGATGATTTATGCAATAGCTAAACAAAACATAAACAATAAAAGTGCGGAAATTAAGAAAGCTAAGCATACAACAATACTTGGTGGCCCAGATGCGTTAGATATTATTTCTCCACAAGTAGACGATAATGCCAGATTGGTTAGTCAAAGAGGATTATTTACTAAAACGTTCCGGTCTAATAATGATATTGAAAGCTGGGTAAATACATATTTCATTGGAGATGCTAATGTTATAATGCTAAAAATATCAGTTATGGAAAATTATGGAGATAGAGAAGATTTTCTCCGTTTTTTAAATCGAATGAACATTAATTACCTTACATTATTTCCAGATTTAGACGGTGCTGCAAAACATTGTAATATGCAATTAGAGATTGATAACTATTGATTCTTACCATTATGAGGACTATGGCCGCCATGGCTGGCCTATAACTTTAAATGAGCCTAAAGACCCAACACTTGAAAACCGAAAACCGGAAACCGGCAACCGGAAACCGTCCTTTAGTCTATGCCGTCTCCCTGGGGTGCGCCAAGAACCTGGTGGACACGGAGATCATGCTGGGCCGCCTCACCCGGGGCGGCTGGCAGGTGGCCGCGGCCCCGGAGGCCGCGCAGTTGCTGCTGGTGAACACCTGCGCCTTCATCCAGGACGCCTGCCGGGAGGCGGTGGATACCATCCTGGCGTTGGCCCGCCACAAAGAGGCCGATCCCTCCAAACGCCTGGTGGTGGCCGGCTGCCTGGTGCAGCGCTTTGGAGAGGCGCTGGCCGCTGAGCTTCCGGAAGCCGACTATCTCATCGGGGTCCACGACTTCCCTGACCTGGCAGAAATTTTGGGGCAAAGGCCGGGGGCGAACGCACCCCGGCTCTTCCACCTGGCCCCGCCTTACGCCTACCCGGGCCCCGAGGCCCGCTACCCCGCCACCCCCGGCCATTTCGCCTATCTCAAGATCGCTGAAGGTTGCAGCCACCGCTGCACCTTTTGCATCATTCCCCGGATCCGGGGCCTCTACCGCAGCCGCCCCCTCAAGACCCTGGTGACGGAGGCCATGGCACTGGCCGCCGCCGGGGTTAAAGAGATCATCCTGGTAGCCCAGGATACCACCGCCTATGGATCGGAACTACCGGGCCATCCCGGGCTGCCGGCGCTGCTCAAGGAGCTTAAAGCCATTCCCGGTTTCCGCTGGATCCGTCTCCTTTACGGCTATCCGACCCGCATCACCCGGGAATTGCTGGAAGTCATGGCTGCCGACCCCCGCATCTGCCCTTATCTGGATATCCCTATCCAGCACGGCCACGACGAGGTCTTGCGGCGCATGGGGCGCGGCTACACCCGGGCCCGGATTATCGACCGGGTGCGGCTGATCCGGGAGGTCCTGCCGGGGGCGACCCTGCGCACCACGGTCCTGGTGGGTTTTCCCGGGGAGACCGAAACCCACTTCCAGGCCCTGAAAGAACTCCTCGAGGAGCTGCGCTTCGACCATCTGGGGGTCTTCCTTTACAGTCCCGAAGACGGTGCCGCCGCCAGCCTTTTCCCAGGGCAGGTGCCCCGGCGTCTGGCTCGGCGGCGGGCCCGGATGCTGAAGGGCCTCCAGGCGGGGATCGTCAAGGCTCGTCTCAAGCACCTGGTGGGCACGGTGCAGCCGGTACTGGTGGAAGGGGAGAGCCCGGAATCCGAGTATCTCTTAAGCGGCCGCCTGATCAGCCAGGCCCCGGAAATTGATGGCCAGGTGTACCTCACCGCCGGTGAGGGCCGGGTCGGGGAGGTCCAGGCGGTGCGGCTCACCCGGGCCCTGCCCTACGATCTGCTGGGAGAAATTGTCAGTTAGGCGCAGGCGGCGGTGCCGCCCATGTCCGTCTTCGTCTAATAAATTGACATCCCTTGGGATGTAAGCTAATTTATTCACATGAATGCCTCCCCCAAACAGTTGCTGAAGGCCGCCCTGGAGAAGGACCTTGCCGCCATCGATGCGGCTCTGGACGCCAATCTCCGGACCCACGTGCCTCTCATCGCCGAGGTGGGGCGGCATATCCTGCTGAGCGGCGGCAAACGGGTGCGGCCCCTGCTCTTCATCCTGGCCGCCAGGATGTGCGGCCACCAGGGCGACCATCTGGCGGACTTCTCTACCATTTTCGAGTACCTGCACGCCGCGACCCTGTTGCACGACGACGTCATCGACGCGGCCCAGCTGCGCCGCGGGGCCACCACCGCCAACAACATCTGGGGAAACCAGGCGGTAATCCTGGTGGGGGACTTCCTCCTGGCCAAGGCCCTGGCCATCGCCGTAACCACTGATTACCTGAAGATTCTCAAGGTCCTGGCCCAGGCCACCACCCAAATGGCGGAAGGGGAGATTCTGCAGCTGATTCACACCGGCAACCTCAAGATCACCGAGGCGGAATACTTTGAGGTCATCACCCGCAAGACCGCGATCCTCATGGCCTCGGCCTGCCAGATCGGCGCCATCCTGGCCGGGGCGCCGCCGGCCCAGGAGGAGGCCCTGGCCCGTCTGGGCCTGCATCTGGGCATCACCTTCCAGATGGTGGACGACCTCCTCGATTTCACCGGCGACCAGGGGGAAATAGGCAAAGAGGTGGGCGCCGACCTGCGGGAAGGCCGCGTCACCCTGCCCCTGATCCACGCCCTGGCCCAGGCCGGACCCCAGGACCGCCAAAGGCTCCAGGAGCTGGCCCAGGGTCTGACTCCGGAAATGGCCCCGGAGCTGCGCCGCCTTCTGGACCGCTACGGCTCTCTGGACCATTGTCGCTCCCTGGCCCGCCAACACACCCTCGAGGCCCAGGGGGACCTGGAGATTTTCGGGCCCTGCCTCGAGTCCACTTATTTCCGGCTGATCACCGAAGAACTGCTGGCCCGCACTCACTGATCCCGGAGAACCGGATCAGGGAATCTGACGCACCTGCAAAATTTTCCCTGAGGTTGTAAATTTCTTGACATGCGGGGTAATCTGTTGTTAGATTTTCTCCGTATCTTTAGCATGTCGGACGAAGGCGGGGCGTTGCGCCCCGGAGCCAATCGGAAGGGTATGCTAAATACCCTCCTTTTTTTTGTCTGACTGCTTCTCAGTCGGTGCGGCTCTGCGGGCCGGACGGGTTTACCATTTCAGGAGGGAAGGCACCATGAAGGAAAAAGGGAAGGTTAAATGGTTTAATGACGCCAAGGGTTTTGGGTTCATCTCCAGGGAAGACGGTCCCGATGTCTTTGTCCATTTCAGCGCCATCACGGGCGATGGGTTCCGGTCCCTGGCAGAGAACCAGGAAGTGGAGTTTGAGGTGGTCGAGGGCGCCAAGGGACCCCAAGCCCAAAACGTCATGAAAATTTAACCTTAGGGGCGGCCCGCCGGGCCGCTAAAATGCGGGTTCCGGTTTTCTGTTTCCTGGGGAAGGCGAAATCGAAGTCAAGGCCCTTTGGCAGAGGCAGAAAACAGACCATTACCATCAGTTCAGCCCACCCGGGTCCCTTCCAGGCGGGTCCGCCAGAAAAGAAGAATGATCCCGGTAGCCGGCAGGATCATAGATCCTGCCGGTTTTTTCTTGGCCGTTAAAAACTGCTTCAATCGGCGCCGGAATTCCGTATATTAAATAGTTAAGGCCCCGGTGGGGCCGCTGTCTTGTCCGCGCTGGTTTGGAGGCTAAAGACCATGAAGATATGTTTTATGGGGTTGGATCTCCCGGAAGGCAAGGTTAAATACCAGGATGAGCGGGTGATTGCCCTCGATAAGAAATTTGAGCCCAAGAAGGTCACTCCGTTCTATGCGGAATTCATCAAAGAAGATTGCCAGCAGGCCGACGCCTTTCTGGTCTCCCGGGAGAAGATCCTGGATCTGCTTATCCTGGATATGGAAAAGCTGGAAACCCGGCGGGACCGAACCACGGATGACCGGGAAAAGGAATTGCTAAGCCGCTGTCTCGGATATTTGGAGAAGGAACTACCCCTTTGTGACCTCGATTTTTCTGAAGAAGAATTAGCCCTTCTCAAGCCACTGGCGCCCTTGAGTCTAAAGCCCACCGTCATGGTCGCAGGCCAACCCGGGGTCAACAACGCCATTGAACAGGTCCTGCACAAGGCCGGTCTCACCTTTTTTTACACCGCGGACAAAAAAGAGGTGCATGCCTGGCCGATTAAGGAAGGTTCCGATATCGTCACCTGCGCCGGCAAGATTCATTCCGACCTGGCCCGGGGTTTCATCAAGGCCGAGATCGTGAGCTACGAGGACTTAATGAAGGTTTTCAACTGGCAGGAGGCCCGCTCCCGGGGCCTGGTGCGGCTGGTGGACCGGGACTACACCATTCAGGAAGGGGATGTCATCGAGATTCGCTTTAACGTCTGAAGGCGGGGGGAGCATGGCATAGGCTTCCAGCCTGGGTTTTTTCGTTTGCCCCCTCCCTTGTGGCGCCCCTTTAGCGAGCCGACTTGCGGCGCAGGTTCTTTTTGGCTACCAGGGGGCTGACAAGCTGTTGATATAATTCAAAGAGAAAGGCCAGCCGGTCGCTATCGCCGGAGAATTTCCGCCGGGCATAAGCCGCATCAACCGCGGCGTCCAGCTTCCGGTGGGCCTGGACCAGCTCAGGCGGCATGGTCAGTGGGTCGTAAAGGTCGGCGAGGGAAGATCCAGGATATTTAGCGCGGGCCTCAAGGACGGCCTGTGCCGCGGCCTCGATGGTTTGTTTCTGTTTGCCGGATGGGCTTTGCGGCCAGGGGAAGTTGTTGTAAACGATCCCAGCAGAATACCGGTAATCGCTTTTTAGACGCCCGCAGACCGCACGCACCCACGCCATGTGCATGGCGGAGGATAGAATGCCGAAGTGATAAGGTTTTGCACCATCAACAAAAAGACTGGTGTTATTGATAATGTTATCAGGAGACAGGAACCCTATGGGAGTGTAAGTCCGACGCTCTGAGGATGTCTTGGGCATCATTAAATATTCGTTTTTAGGTTGCCGAATTTCGCCAAACAATGCCGGTAAGGCAGCAAGTTTCTTGGTTGCTTCTCGTTGACTGTTGCGACGAAATTCAGACACAGCCTGAACCCGTGCCACCACAGATGGTGCTTTCCGTAAGGATTCTGGCGAAACACCCGCCAGCCACAAGCAATAACGCCGCTCACTATTGATAAATCCCTCTCCCCAGACAAAAGGTCGTACCCAAATAGCCCCTTCGGGATAGGCTAAAAGTAGTTCATCTCGTTCCTTGGGTGATAGCAGCAAATGCCCATCATCAATAAGAGCACTTCCTTCCCTAATCTCAGGGACAGAACATATCGGTTCTCTACGATTAACCAGAACAACGTTAGGACCATCGATAAGATACGGGTTAATGTTTGTGGCTCTAACTGCGTGAGGCTCAGATTTTTGTGTTTCGTAATCAAAAAGCCATTTTTCTGCAATATCATGCAGGCCAAAACCGATAATGACGCAATGCACGGCGGCTTTGCCTCTGGCCTCGCTTGACCACTGAAAGGTTCGATGGGCAAAATGGATTTTAACGCCCCGCTTGAACAAATCAGACCATAATATTCCGACCTGTTCGCCCTGGGTGATGGAGTTGGTGGAAACAAAAGCAGCCTCGATGGCCGGATTTTCCAACATATAATCCGCGGCCTTGCGATACCAGGCGGCGACATAATCCAGCACTCCCGCCCCGTTGACATCTGCGAAGACGCGCTCCATGTCGGCTTTCTGCGCGGCGCTCTGCTCTTTCTTCCCCCCAAACGGCGGATTGCCGAGGATGTAGCTCAGTTCCTTGGCCGGTACGATTTCTCGCCAGTCGCGTTGCAGGGCGTTGGCGTGAACGATGGTGGCGGATTTGGTCAGGGGCAAGCGGCTGAAATACTGGCCGAATTCCTCAGAGACCTGCAAATTCATCTGGTGGTCCATCAGCCACAGGGCAGTTTGGGCGATCTGGGCGGGAAATTCTTCTATTTCGATGCCGTAAAATTGATCGACATCGCACAAGATCTTGAATTCTGCCACGTCAAGCGAACCCTTGTGCGCGTCCGGGTAAAGGGCACACAAGACATCCAGTTCCAGGGTGCGCAGCTCCCGGTAAGCAATGACCAAAAAGTTGCCGCAGCCGCAAGCCGGATCGAGAAATTTCAGACTAGCCAGGCGCTGCTGAAACTCGTAAAGTCTTTTCCGCTGGTTTTTGATCCGGTTGAATTCGGCCCGCAGCTCATCAAGGAATAGCGGCCCGATGAGCTTGAGAATGTTTTTTTCCGTGGTATAGTGGGCCCCCAGATGACGGCGCTGCTGCGGGTCCATGACGGACTGAAACAGGGCGCCGAAGATGGCCGGAGAAATCCCGCCCCAGTCGAGGGCGCAGCATTCAAGGAGCAGGTCCCGCATGTGCCGGTCAAAGGCTGCAGTGTGCAGATATTCGGCAAAGAGACTGCCGTTAACATAAGGGAAAGCGCCCAATTGCTCGTCGAGGGTTTTAAGACGCCGGTCGCCGTGGGTATTGAGAACCTCAAACAGGTGGCCCAGCCATTGGGCTAAATCTTGCCCATCGGCGGCGGTGCGCTGTTCGATCAAATCCTGAAACTGGCGACGTTCGAAGATGCTGGTGTCATCGGCAAACAAGCAGAAGAGCAGGCGAACAAGATAAACTTCAAGCTCATGTCCTGTGTAGCCGATATTCTTGAGCTTGTCATGCAACCTGCCCATGCGTTCGGCAGCTTTGATGTTGACCGGGTCCTGTTCTTTATAAGAGGTAGTTTGATACCCGGCGATAAAGCCAAACAGCTTAATGTTCTGGTATAGATTCTTTAAGGTGAATTCGTGTTCCGTATCCTCCTCCAGGTCATAAAGGCGGAAGCGAGCGAAGTCGGAAACGAGGATATAGCGGGGAAGGTCTATGTCCTGGATACCGGGGAAATAGTCCTTGGCCTGTTGGTAAGCGCGGTTTAGGTCTTTGCCGCGAGATTTTTGCTCGATGAGCAAAATCCCTTTCCAGAGCAGATCAATATACCCGTCCTTGCCGTCGATTTTTTTGACCCGCTTTTCGAAGGAAGCCACCCTTTTGCGAGGAATCCCGAAGACATTGAAAAAGGCATCCAAAAATGATTTCGCTTCGGCATCTTCTGACGCTTCATCGGCCCATTCACGGGAGAAATCGAAGGCGCGGGTTTTAATTTCGTTCCACGACAGGGGCATAAAATCTAGTTTAGGGCAAAAAGGGAGGGGTAGTCAATCAGAATAATTTCGTCGACTGGCGGCGTTTGAGAGATGAATTGCAAGGGCTTGAAGATTAAAATTCCCCCTCACCGTAACCATGCTCCCCCATCAGGGGAGCAGGGATAACCAGGGGACCCCAAGGGGCTCTCATTAATAGCTGAAATTCCCCAGGTCGGCGGCGCCTTTACTGCTCACTGCTCACTGCTCACTGCTTTTTAGTCGCAAATATCTCTTTGAAGAAATCCTGCATATACTGCCAGGAACGCCGAGCTGCCCGAGGTTCGTAGGCGACCCCGGAGGCCATGTCGCTGCCGTTGGCGGGATTCGTAAAGCCATGCACCGCACCGCCGAAATAAACCATCTGCCAGTCCACTCCCCCTTTTCTCATGGCCTCCTGGAAGGCGGCGATGGACTCCCCGGGGACGTGGGGATCATCGGCCCCGTGCAGCACCAGGATGGCGGCCTTGATGGACTTGAGTTCCTCTGGACGGGGCGCCAGCAAGCCGCCGTGGAAGCTCACCACCCCTTTAAGGCCGGCGGCGCCCGTATAAGCCAGATCCAGGACCGTAGTGCCGCCGAAGCAGAAGCCGATGGCACCCAGACGCTGGGGGTCGACCTCCGGGGTCTGGGCCAGTGCCTTCAAGGCCGCCTGGGCCCGGGCCTGCAGCAGGGCGGGGTTGCCCCGCAGTTCCCCGGCCAGCTTGCCCGCCTCCAGGGGGTCCCGGGTAACCAGGCCCTGGCCGTACATATCGGCGGCCAGGGCGACGTAGCCCAGGCCGGCCAGTTGTTCCGCTTTTTGCCGGGCAAAATCGTTGAGGCCCCACCACTCATGGACCACCAGGACCCCGGGACGCCGGCCCCGCGTGGCGTCGTCATACGCTATGTAGCCCTTAAAGACGGTACCGTCATATCGGTATTCCACGGTCTTGGTCACCATTGCCGCCTGCACCTCCGCTACCGAAGTCAAGGCCAGAATCATCAGCAGGAAATATCCAAAAATCAGGAAGTTTCTCATATCATGCCGCCGGTTGGCAGTCAGCTAAAGCAAAACCCCCGGCGAGGCCGACCGGGCACCCCGATCACAGGCTGGAAGCCTGTGCCACTGTCGCCCCTACGGCTAACGGAGCAAATAGCCGCCGTCCACGTACAGGGTGCTGCCGGTGGTGAAGGAATTGCCCATCAGGTAGAGGACTGCCTCGGCCACCTCTTCCGGGCGGCCCACCCGCTTGACCGGCGCCACTCCGGAGAAGGCCCGGAACATTTCCTGCCGGCGCGCCGGCTCCATACCGGCGAAGATGGGGGTATCCACCAGACCCGGGGACACGGCGTTGACCCGGATGGGGGCCAGCTCCACGGCCAGGGCCCGGGCCAGGGACTCGATGGCGCCATTGATGGCGGCGATGACAGCCGCCCCTGCCTGGGGCCGCTGGCTCCACATGCCGGCGAAAAAGACCATGGAACCGCCGGGCCGCACCAGGGGGGCCCCGTATTTCGCCGCCAGGTACTGGCCCCAGAATTTGCTCTGGAAATCCACTTTCGCCGAGGCGCTATCCAGGGTCAAGAACGGCCCCCCGTGGATGGTGCTCCCCGGAGTGGTGAGGTGGTCGAACTGGCCCACCTCTGCGAAAAAGGTCTTGATCTGCGCCTCCTCTCCCACATCCAGGGCCAAGCCCCTCACCTGGCCGCCGATTTCCTTCTCGGCCCTCTGAAGCTTCTCACTGGTGCGGCCGGCAATGACCACCTGGGCTCCCAGGGCCGCCGCGGCCTTGGCGGTTGCCAGGCCCATGCCGGAAGTGCCGCCGATGATGACGATGCGTTTGTCCTTCAAAGTATAATGGCCTCCTTACCAAGTAGTGTCCGGCAAGGTTTTTGCTATGAAACGGGTACAAGAAACCTGCTTGAAAATAGGTGCGCCTTCACAATCTATAATCCTATGGAAATTTCAAACTCTTTTCCTCTCCCCCAATGGGGGAGAGGGCAGGTGAGGGGGAATATCAACAGACGGAGCCACCCCTCACCCCGACCCTCTCCCCTCGCAGGGGAGAGGGGGTTTTGCTATTACCGGCTTCAGCCTGCGCCAGCAGCGGCTATTGACTACATTTCGATTTTTCAGGTTCATGCCGTCAAAACCCATGCAAAATCTCTGCCGGACTCCACTGCTCCTAACCCCGGCCGGCGCCGGCTGGGACCCTATGGCCGCATCAGGCAGGTGATCTTGCCCTTAAAACCGACGATGTTGGCGGTCAGGCGCTTAACCCGATTCATAAGTTCTTCGTTTTCAAACTGGGCCTTTTTGAGGTAAATGATGACCTCGCCATCCTTGACCTCCACCTCCACCGAGGGGATTTCCTGGATTAGGGCCGCCTCCACCCGGGCTGCCAGGGACTTATCATCTATCAGCTTTTGGGTTTCGGAGTCGGACTGAAAGCAAGGGCCTTTCAGGGCGCATTTAATGACTTCCACCGCGTCATCCACCGTCATGCACTGGATATGGATCACCAGGTCATAGAGGCTGGGGTCCGCGGTGTCGATCCCGTAAAGGTGTTTGCTCCATTTGCGGCGTTCTTCGTCGTCCTTCTGCAATATCCGCCGGGCTTCCTCGGCTGAGATCTTCTCCCGCTTCATCTCCTCCTTGACCCGATCCTCCATGGAGGCAATGATCCGCACCTTGAGAATGTGGGGGATCCCTTTCAGCAGGAAATGTCCTGCCAACCCGTGATAGACCACGTTGTCTTTCTGAACCTGGCGCAAGAGGGCCGCCCGGATGGAGGCCACATAAGGCTCTTTGCCGTAGGTGAACCGTTCAAAAATCGAAGGCGCATCGTGGATGGCCCGGACCAGCTTGATTTCCGGGATATTGAAGCGCTCCGAGGCTTCCAGGAGGATATCCCGGGAAAGGCATTGATAGCCCAAGTCCTGGGCCAGTTTTTCCGCAACCTCCTTGCCGCGGCTGTAAGATCCCCTGGAAATGGTAATAATCGCCACTCTCCCACTCCTTTCTCAAATGGTTATTTTCGGCCAACCCCGGCTGGATGCCGGCGTCACCTCTTCTCAGGGCTGCTGGGGCTTCACACAGCAGGTAATCCCCATGTCCACATTGACGATGCTGGCGGCCAGACGCTTGATCCGGGATACGAGTTCTTCGTCTGCGCATATGGACTTCTTGAGGTAAATGAAGATCTCGCCCCCCTTGGCCTCCACCTGCACCGAGGGGATTTCCTGGATCAGGGCCGTCTCTATCTGGGCTGCCAGGGACACCTCGTGCACCAGGCTTTGGTTCCCGGGTTTGGGCTGAAAGCAAGAGCCCTCCAGGGCGTGTTTGATAAGATTCACCGCGTCGTCCACCTGGACGCACTGGACCCGGATCACCAGGTCATAGAGGCTGGGATCCCAGGTGTCGATCCCGTAAAGGTGCTTGCTCCATTTGCGGCGCTCCTGGTCGTCCTCCCGCAAAATCCGCCGGGCTTCCTCGGCGGAGATATTTTCCCGCTTCATCTCCTCCCGCACCCGTTCCTCCATGCCGGCAATGATCCGCACCTTGAGAACATGGGGAAGGTCTTTCAGCAGGAAATGCCCGGCCAACCCGTGGTAAATCACGTTGTCCTTCTCGACCTGGCGCAGGAGGGCTGCCCGGATGTAGGCCACGAAGGTCTCTTTTTCATACGAGAAGCGTCCCAAAATTGAAGGCGCATCGTGGATGGCCCGGATCAGCTTGATTTCCGGGATATTGAATTGCTCCGAGGCCTCCAGGAGGATATCCCGGGAAATGCATTGATAGCCCAAGGCCTGGGCCAGTTTTTCCGCAACCTCTTTGCCGCGGCTGTAAGACCCCCTGGAAATGGTGATAATCGCCATGTCTGCCACTCCTGGCTCAATTGCAGATGGATTATTTAACTCTCCTGCCGATTTGGCAGTTCATTCTTGCGGATTGTTGATTTTAGCCAAAATCAGGTAAACAGGAAACTATTTCGGCGCTGGCTGGGAAAATTCCTTGGCCACCACCTTGCCATCGAAAAACTGCACGGTGATCACCGTGTCCCCCTGGACCCATTTGGAGGTGGTTCCCGAAAATACCGGAATCTCCAGGCCAGTGGCTGAGGTGGGCGGCCCCAGGATACTCTGCACTTCTTCCTGGGTCATACCCAGCTTGATCTGGTCGAAATTGTGCTTGCTGATCCTGGAGCTGCAGCCGGCCAGGCCGGCGATCACCAGGGCCACCAGCAACAGCCGGCCCAACCCCCGCAAACTGACGCACTTCGAACCAATCCTCACGGCCACCCCCTCAGCCCGGGGACACCGCCATCCCGGCAGCCTCCGGCTCCTTCTCAGCGATCTTCTCAAACTCCTTTGGATAAATCAAGTTTCGCACCCAAGGGAGAGCGGTTTCGGCCACCAATTCCCCGGCGCCCTAAAAAGTCATCGGCCCTGGGGATGGGAACCCTGGTTTTCCAAATCAATCCTTAAGCCATCCTCGGCCCGGAGAACCTCCCCGGAAAACTCCCGGGACGCCAGGGCCACCACATCCACCTCGTCGCTAGGCGGGTAAAAGTGGGTCAGCAACAATCGCCGGACCCCGGACCGGGCCGCCAAGCGTCCGGCCTCCGCCGGGGTCAGGTGTCCCGGGATCTTGGTGGGGTTGGACGCCTCCAGGATCAAGAGGTCGGCCCCCTGGGCCAGGGCCGCCAGGGAGTCGCTTGCGTCCGTGTCCCCGGAATAGACCAGGGAACTGGACCCGGCCTCCAGGCGGAAGGCCAGGCTGCCCTCAATGTGGTTGGTGGGGGCGCTCTTGACCCGTAAACCCTCCCAGGTAGCTTCATCAGGGCCGTCCGGGGAAAGCTCCCGGAGTTGCAGGAGGCCCGCCGGCGGCTCCAGCCAATCGCCGAAGGCGGACTTGAGCCGCTCCAGAAACCCGGCAAAGCCCCGGGCCGCCAGCAGCCAGAAGGGCTGCCGCCGGGTGTATCCCAGGGCGTAGCGAGTGGCGAACAGAAAGGG
This sequence comes from uncultured delta proteobacterium, assembly GCA_963697965.1. Lineage (GTDB taxonomy): Bacteria > Desulfobacterota > Desulfobaccia > Desulfobaccales > 0-14-0-80-60-11 > JAPLJC01. The sequence goes on along the minus strand of OY969108.1, from coordinate 2,559,830 downwards.
TACCAGGTCCCCCACGTGGTCGGGGTGGCGGTGGCTCAGGGCCAGGATGTCGATCTCGTTGAAGTTGAGGCCCTGCCGCAGCATGGACCGCAGGGTGCCGGCCCCCAAATCCAGGAGCACAACCCGGCCCGCGGCCTTCACCGCCAGGGCCGGCGAGCCTCGCCGCAGGGACGGCACCCCGGTGCCGGAGCCGATGACGATCAGTTCCACCCGGTTATCTTCCCGAAGCCTCCGCCTCTGGCCCCCGGTTTAATCACTGGCCATCCACATTGCTCATCTGTTTCACATAAAACCAGTCTTCCGGCATGGTCAGGTAGTTGTGCATATCCATCAGGGTGAGGTAATGGCCGCGCTCCTCATGAGCCACGCTCATGAAGAAGCGCCGGGCCAGGGGGTTCTTGTTTTCCCGGGCCAGCTTGGTGTAGTAGTCGATGGAGCATTCTTCCATCTTGATACCGGTGCGCAGGGCCTGGAGATCGTCCTTGCCGCCGGTTTCCTGGCCCGCCTGGGCCATGGCCATAACGCAGATATAGGGTTCGTGGTGGGGGGGGTTGAAGGCGGCCATGGACTCAGTCCAGGCCGGGTCCTTCTCCAGGTCCCGGTAGATTTCGTTGAACTTCTCGATATGGTACTTTTCCGATTCCGCCAAATACTCCAGTATCTGGCGCACCCCGGGGTTTTGCACCTTCTTGGCTGCCTCCAGGTAGAACTGCCGGCCCTCCAACTCCATCTGCAGCGCGTCTTTCAGGGCCTGGAGCATGTATTCCTGCATCTTCATGGGACCTTCTCCTTGGCAATATGGGAGACGGCGCCAGGGATTCAAACCGGAATCGGGCTTGAGTCAAAACAGCCTCGCCGCCGTCGGGTTTCCCTCAACATAAGGTTAACTACTCCCATTGTCAATCGGGATGGTCCCCGGGCCGGGCGGCGCGGCATGGGGCACGGGTTTCACCCGGTAAGTCTATTGTGATGCTTCATATTTGCCATGACATTTTTAATTACGGTTTTTTAACCCCCCTTTGAAAAAGGGGGGGAGGGGGGATTTAAAATAACCTCCTGAAATCCCCCTAAATCCCCCTTTCCTAAAGGGGGACTTTAATACCCTCGGAATTTTCATTTTCTTGATTTAAAGGCACACTATTTACGAAGCCCAACACCAGTACCCCATGCGCCTGCGGCTGGCAGATGATCGCCGGAGAGAGCCGGCGGTTCTCTTGTCTGAAGGGGATTTCCGTGATAAATATGGCCATGAGCCGGCCCCTGGTCTCATTGTTGAAATCCCGCCTCGCTCTGAATCCGCCTGAACCTGCGGCGGCGTCCGATCTGGTGTCCGCCGCGGTGCTGGCGCCGCTGTTTTTCCAAGAGGGGGCGGAAGCTCATCTGTTATTCACCCAACGCACCCTTACCCTCAAAGACCACCGGGGCCAGATCTCCTTTCCCGGGGGGGTGAGCGGCCCCGAGGACCCGGACCTGCTGGCCACCGCCCTGCGTGAGACCTGGGAAGAGATCGGCCTCGACCCCGGGGTGGCGGAACTGCTGGGGGCCCTGGAGCCGGTGGCCACCCTGACCGGCTATCGCATCACCCCTTTTCTGGGCCTGATCCCCCACCCTTACGAGTTTCGGATCAACCCCCGGGAAGTAGAAAGGTTGTTGCTGCTGCCTCTGGAGGGCTTTTTCGACCCGGCTCGCTGGAGCAGCAGGCCCTACCGTTACCAGGGGCGCAACACCAGGGTCTGCGACTGGCGAGGGGACGGGGAGCTGATCTGGGGGGCCACCGCCCGCATTCTCTTGAACCTGCTGGCCCTGCTGGACCAGCATCCCATTCCGGGAGACCGCCATGCCACCTGTCTGGACTGATCTGGCCGGGGCCGCAGCCCTGGTTAAAGACCGCGACCTGGTAGCCCTGACGGGCCACACCAGGGCCGCGCCCATGGCCCTGATCCGGGAACTGATCCGCCAGGGCCGGCGAAACCTGGGACTGGTCACGGTGCCCACCGGGGGCCTCAACGTGGACCTGGCGGTGGGGGCCGGTTTGGCTGACCGCCTCCATTTTGCCCAGGTGGTACTGGAGGAATACGGGATGGCCCCTCACTTCCGCCGGGCCGTGGAACAGGGGCGCCTAACGTGCTGGGAGTATCCCTGAGGCGCCCTGCTGCGAGCCCTCCAGGCGGGGGGCATGGGCGTCCCCTTTCTGCCGGTGCGGGGGATACTGGCATCGGTCTATCTGGAGGTCAACGCCAATTTTCGGGTCATACCGGACCCGTTTAACGGCGAAGCCCTGGTGGTGGTCAAGGCGCTGACGCCGGAGGTCACCCTGGTGCACGGCAGTAAAGGCGACGACCTGGGAAACCTTCTCATCCCGAGGGTGGCGGACTGGGCTTTGGCCATCAGGGCGTCCCGCGCGGTGATCGCCACGGTGGAGGAGCGGGTTCCCGGACCCTTGCAGGAGGAAGCGGACCTTAGCTTAATCCCGGCCATTCACTTGAGCGCCCTGGTACATTGCCCGGGGGGCGCGGCGCCCACGGGCTTTCCTGGCTACTACGGCCAGGATGAGACCCACCTGGCCCTGTATCTGAAGAGCGCCAGGGATCCGGCGGCCTGGGAGGATTACCTGCAGGAATATGTTTTTCGGGAAGTCAGTAGTCAGTAGCCAGTGGTCAGAAAAATCTGGCAGTCAACAACCGGCTACTGATTACTGATCACTGACTACTGGCTTTATTCTCGTTCCCAAGCTCCTGCTTGGGAACCAGGAAAATAGGGGATTTCATAGGGCGGCCTGTGGCCGCCGCCCAAGGGCGCTCCATCCCAGGCCGGAAGCCTGTGCCCGTAGGGGCGGCGTCTCGCCGCCCTGGACGGGGAGACCCCGCCCCTGCGGAAATGGTGGGCAGTGCCCACCCTACACTGACTGTATCTGAAGAGCGCCGGGGACTCGGCGGCCTGGGGTAGTCAGTAGTCAGTAGTCAGGAGCCCGGAGTCAGAAAAATCTGGCGGTCAACAACTGACAACTGACTACTGTCTTCCCGCCGCGGCGCCGTTGACCCCGCCGTTCAGCAGGCGCACCACCGCCAGGTCCGGATAATAATCGATGATATTGAGGCAGCCGTAGTTCTGCTCCAGCCGGAAGAGGTGGTTCAGGGGCAGGCCCAGGGCCTCGCAGAGGATGACCCGGTTGACGCCGGCGTGGGCGACGATGAGGAAGGCGGCCTCCAGGTGGCGGGCCAGCAACTCCCGGAGCCGGGGCAGGGCCCGGGCTTCCACGTCCTTGAGGCTTTCGCCCCCGGGGATGCGGAAGCTGGAAAGGTCCCGGAGGCGAGCCTCCAGTTGGCTGGGGTACTGCTCCATGATCTCTGCGAATGTGAGGCCCTCCCAGGCACCGAAATTAACCTCCCGGAACTCTGGAATTACCAAAGGGGCCAGTCCCCGGCCCCGGCTGATGACCTCGGCGCCGTTTAAGGACCGGCTGAGGTCCGAGGCGTAGATTCCCATAAGCGGCGCCCCCCGGAGCTGCGCCGCCAGTTCCCGCAATTGCCTTTCACCCGTGGGCGAAAGCCCGATGTCGTTGTGGCCGTGGTAGCGGTTGGTATGGCCTTCGGCCACTTGGCCGTGGCGCACCAGGTAGAGGCGGGTGGGGGTCAGGGAACCTTGGGCGCGCATGGCTTGGAGACGCATCATGCCCAATTAATACATCTTGCCGAAAAACCTTGCAAGTGAAAGCAGGGGTCAGGGGCCGGTGGTCAGTAGTCAGTAGTCAGTGAAAAAGGGCGTGCCCAACTGAGCTTTGGAAATAGAGGAAAACGGGGTTATGTTTTTTCCCCCCTCCCCACGGGGGGAGGGGGTTAGGGGGAGGGGGGCGACTTGGGTGGTTGCGCTATAAGAAACTGTTGCCACCCCCACCCGGTGTCGCCCCCTCTAAGGGGGAGGGAATAATAAACAAGCCGTGGCGCAATTTGCGAGCAATTCACGCACTTAAATATCTTAAACAAAATCATCCAAATCTATTTCTGATTCGATCTTTGCTGGCCTTAGTTTTTTCAATTTATTTTCTATCCTGATTTTCCTTTTCTCTGTACATTTTTCATAGTATTCAAGTGGTTCCAAACCATTTATTTTTTTACCTAAGATATAGCATAAAATTATATTGATAATTTTTCCAATATTGAAATCTAGTTCATCTGGATCAAATCGCAGAAATCTGCATCTCAACTCCTTCTCAATCGCTTCTTGTCTAAAATATTCTTTTATAGGGTCTTTGTAAGCATGATCTTGTTCATCACATTCAACTGCTAACTTATTTTTTTCTAGATATAAGTCTATTTGAAATTTATTATTATCAATCTCTACTACTTTTTTATTAATAGGATTGTCAAATTCCTGAACAGCATCTCGAATAATATCAAGATATTGGCGTTCTGCCTTCAGGGGGATATTCATTCCTTGTGTTTTTAGATATTTTCTTGCCGGTTCAGACCTGCTTTTTCTGCAGAATTTTAATAGCACCACTCTTTTTAATATAACATGTTGTCCCGCCAGCACGCCCTCCACTTCCTTCTACCCAATATTCTTCACGTTTAGTTAATTTTAGGACTCCTACATGCCCAGCAAATGTAATTTTATTAATATTAAAATTTCGACAAAAGTCTTCTTTCGTCATCGGCCAATCAAATTTATCATCGTCAGTAAAGAATAAGTTCTCTAATTCAGCATAAACACCCATTAATTTATTGAATAAGTCATCGCTATATTCTTTAACCTCCTGGGCAATATCAAAAATGGAATCTCTTAATGTAATTATAATTTCCTTATTGAGTGATTCCATAATAAAGCCTCTCTTAGTTCAATTCGTTCCCAAGTTGTACTTGGGAGCGAAAATGATTGCCGAGTTTAACTTTGCGGATAAAGAACCGTTCCCAAAACTCCCTCTCCCCCAACGGGGGAGAGGGTTGGGGTGAGGGGGAGGTGTATCCATAGGCTTTCCTATCTCCCTATGCCCTCTCAACTTTTTCTCAATCAAGAGGGCGAATTTCAAATTTGTATTGGTCCGGGACAAAGGACGCTGCCATCAATGCGACATTCCATCCTGACTTCTGAATGACTTGACGAACCAACTTCCGATTTGGCTCCGACATCAAGGGTCCGACAATCACGGATTGCAGCGCACCCTGCGGGAGGCCCACGAAGCCTTGATTTGCCGTTGGAACATCTTGAAATACGAATGGATGTTCCGTGGCAATAACTCTAAATTCTTGCTCATAAGCCCAATCAACAGACTTGCTAACCAGGGGACCAAAGTTTGCATCTTCATCGGTGTCAGAAACGCTAAAAACAGGATACCGACTATGATATTGGACTTGGAGCGCGCTGCAAAACAATTCATTATGAATAGAAAATTCGAGGCATAGTCCTTTGGATTTATCTGCGTAATGAGACCACATTAATATCGAGTCAGGTTGTGGACTTAAACAATAGACCCGATATTGATTTTGAATTGCCCCTTCCATTGCGGATGTCATTTGATCAACCATCCATTCAAGGAACTTTCGGTCGGAGCGCATTATCTGTTCACGTCGCGAGTGCTCTTTTTCAGACAATGGCGTATTCCATTTTTTGCCATTATTTACGAGATAACGAATTGTACGTTCATGCACTTGGGGATCGTCCAGCGCTGACTTATTAAAGCATGGTCGGCAGTCCCAAGGGTCATTAAAGTCTCTTGGGATTGAGAAATAGATTGTCCCTTCGGTAAAAATGCGTGCAAAGCTCTCAGGCTTCATGAAAGATTGATAATGATAGAGCTTCTTAATGCGAAGGGTTGCGGCAGTCTTAGTCTTCATAATGAACTACGTTGGGGTTGGCTGGATTTTTAGGACGCTACTCTTCCAGGATGACGTTGTTGGGGACCACTACGATGCCGTTTTCGGTGACGTGGAAGCGCCGGGCGTCTTGTTCGAGGTCCCTGCCGATGGCAAAGCCCGGAGGCACCTTCACCCCATCCTCGATGATGGCCCGGTTCACCCAGGCCCCGGCCCCGATTTCCACCCCGTCCCAGAGGATGGCGCCCTGCACGGTGGCCCCGGGCCCCACCCGGACCCCTGGAGAGAGCACCGCCTGGTTCACCGTGCCCTCGATGGTGCAGCCCGAGGCAATCAGGGAATCGCCCACGGCCAGGCAGACGCCGGAGGAGAGGTACCGGCTGGGGGGATAAAGCTGCGGCCGGCAGCGGATGGGCCAGGCCGCCTCGAACAGGTCGAAGGTGGGCTCTTTGCCCAGCAGGTCGGCATGGGCGCTATAGTAGGCGTCCAGCAGGCCGATGTCCCGCCAGTAGCGGGGCTGGCCGCCGGCGTCCCGGAAGTTGTAGGCGAAGACCTTTTTGCGTCCCACCATCTGGGGGATGATGTCCCCCCCGAAATCGTGTTTGCTACTTTTCTTTTTGGCGTCCTTGATGACCTCCTCCACCAGGGTCCGGGCCCGGAAGATATAGACCCCCATGGAGGCCAGGGAGAAGCCGGGGGCCCCGGGCAACCCCGGGGGCTTGGCGGGCTTTTCCAGAAAATCCTCCACTTCGGCCCCGGCGTTCACCTTGAGAATGCCGAAGGAGCTGGCTTCCTGGCGGGGCACCATCACCGCGGCCACCGTCATGTCGGCGTCCCGGGAGAGATGGAAGTCCAGCATCTCCCGGTAGTCCATCTTGTAGACATGATCGCCTGAGAGGATCAGCACCTGTTGGGGGCGTTCCTGCTGCAGCAGGTTCAGGTTTTGGTAAATGGAATCGGCGGTGCCCCGGTACCAGCGGCTCACCATAATCTGCTGGGGCGGCATCGAGTAGATGAACTCCCCCAGGTCCGGGTGCATGATATCCCAGGCGGCCCGCAGGTGCTGGTCCAGTGAGAAGCTGCCGTACTGGCTGAGGACGTAGATGCGGCGAATGCCGCTGTTGAGACAATTGGACAGGGTGAAATCGAGGACCCGGTAGAGGCTGCCGAAGGTGATGGCCGGCTTGGCCTTGTCCCGGGTCAGGGGAAAGAGGCGCTCGCCCTTGCCGCCGGCCATGATGATGGTAGTGAGATCCTTCTGGCCGTCCATTATTTGGCGATCAGCTCTTTGACCTTGGCCTTGAGTTCGGTGAGGTCCGAAGATTTTACCACATAGGCGTCGGCGGCCCAACTCATGAAACTTTCCTGGTATTGGGTGTAAGCGGAGTTTAGAATCACCGGCAGGCCCTCTTTCAAACCGAGGATGCGCGGCAGTGCCTCCAGGCCGTCCATGCCGGGCATGCGGATGTCCAGAATCACTAGGTCCAGGGCCTTTTCCTGCACCTTCTTCAAGGCCTCCCGGGCGTTGCCCGCGATGAGCACCCGATAGCCTTCGTCGCTTAGCTCCTCCTGCAACAGGGTGCGGATGGCTTCGTCATCATCCACCACCAGGATGGTTTTCATCAGGGATTCCCCGGGATGGCCGTTCTCCCTGGGCGGACGCCGCCAAGCGGCCTGTCCAGGTATGCTGAAATTGATATTAGCAGATGCTCCGCTTCACTCGAAATAGGCTGCAAATGGACTACGGAACGAGTTTGGAGCCCTTAGTTGCCGGATATCTTAATATATATATGCTCTCCACTGACCTGGGGCAACCTCCAGCGCAAAAAAAAACGAGGAGTACGGGGATTTGGCCTCAAGGAAGGACGCCGCCCGACGGCGGCTGCCACTTTTCCCCCAGAAACAGCGGCAATTCGGCGGCGCAGATGGGGGCCGGCTGGATAATCCAGCCGGTGTAAGCGGCCAGTTCCTCTTTGAGGGGCGCCAGCACCCCGGGGATGATGAGCCGGTGCTGGGAGAGCCGCCTGCCCAACCGGTGGGTCTCCAGGGCCTGGTCCAGGCGCTGCGGCGTGAAGCTGCGGTAGATCATGGCCATGTCCGCGGTATCTCCCCGGGTGTCCACCAGGAGCAGGTAGAAGGGGCTGATGGTCAGGGCCAAAAGACCGCTGAGCACCGTCAGGGTTAATTCGCTGTTGCCGGTGACCAGGAGCGGCGCCTCGGGGCCCGGCTGGTTGAGCTCGAAGAGGTCCGGCGGCACCGGCTGCGGCACCTCCCGAGATGGCACCGGCGGCAGGACCTCTTTAGCCCTGAGGGCCAGGGACAGGGCATAGCGCTTTCCGGGGGCCAGGTTGGGGCAATCCTCCGGACGGACGAGGCCCGCCTGGAGCCTGGCGGCCAGCTCGGCGCAGTCGGCCGCTCCGGCGCCGAAGCATTCCTCCGGGGTCAGGTAGGGGCGGATGTCGATCTTGTCCAGGTAAAGATTGGCATAAAGCATATTAAGCGCCAGGGAAACAAAGTTAGCCCTACCCTAACAGGAATGGCCTTCCGGGTCAATGGACCCGAGTGCGGCTCTTTTAGTCCTCCCGGTTGCCCGGGATGCGGCCGGCCGTCCCCAAAGGGAGGCGCCGGGCCTCATCAGCCTGGTGAAGGCGCCCCTTAATTCAAGGAAAAGCGTTCCGGGGAGAGGCTCTGGATCCGGCGCCGACGGACCGGTAATCCGCCAGCCGGGGCGAGCGCCATCCCGCCAGGCCAGGCCCCGCAAATTCTCTTGCGTTTTTAAGCCAGTTGCTGTAAGAATTACTCGATAGGCAAGTATTCCAGACGAGACTTGGTAATAAAGGAGTTTTTCCCAAGAGCCACCGGCTAATTTTTAACTAAATTTCAGGTGAAGGCGCAGTCCCGGCCCGAGGTCGACGTGGCTTCGGGGGTACGGTTTTGGCCCAAAATTCGGTTTTTACCCGCGTGCCCACCGCCCATCCCGGTTCCCCCTTTACCCCAGCCCCCGGAGACTCATGGCCGTAACCCTATGGCAGCCAATAACCCACTCACCCAAATTCTGCCGCACCTCACACAACTGACGCCCTACCAGGCCGGCAAACCCCTGGAAGAACTTGAGCGGGAATGGGGGCTGACCGACGCCATCAAGCTGGCCTCCAACGAAAACCCCTTGGGGCCTTCGCCTAAGGCCCTGGCCGCCATCGGCGCCAATCTTAGCAGCATTCACCGCTACCCTGACAGCCACGCCTATTACCTGAAGGAGGATCTGGCCGCCCACCTGGGGATCACCCCGGGGCAACTCGTTCTGGGCAACGGCTCCGATGAGATCCTGGACCTGCTGGTCCGGGCCCTGGTGCCTGCCGGCGGCGAAGTCGTCAGCACCACCCACACCTTCCTGATGTACGGTCTGTTAACCGCGGCCGTGGGGGGCCTCTTTCGCCCGGTGCCCCTCAAGAATTTACGGGTGGACCTGAAGGCGGTGGCCGGGGCCGTCACTCCCCAAACCCGGCTGATCATCCTGAACAATCCCAACAACCCCACCGGCACCACCTTTTTGCGGGAGGAATGGGAGGAGTTTCTGGCCGCCCTGCCGGCCCAGGTCACCGTGGTTCTGGATGAAGCCTACCTCGATTTCGCCGACGACCCCCAGGTGCCCTCCGGGCTGGCCTACCTGGCCGAAGACCGGGCCCTGGTGGGGTTGCGCACCTTCTCCAAGGCCTACGGCCTGGCTGGTCTCAGAATCGGCTACGGCTACGGCCCCAGCAAGTTGATCGATTGCCTGAACCGCCTGCGTATGCCCTTCAACGTTAATCGGCTGGCCCAGGTGGCCGCCCGGGCTGCCCTGACCGACACCGACTTTCTGGCCCGCACCCGGGAACTGGTGCTGGCCGGCAAGGCGGAGATTTGCCGGGAACTGGGGCGCCTGGGCCTGGAATACGTTCCCAGCCAGGCCAACTTCATTCTGATCCGGGTGCCCAAACCAGGGCGGGAAGTCTATCAGGCCATGCTGCGCCAGGGAGTGATTATCCGGGCCATGGACGCCTACGGCCTGCCGGACCACATCCGGGTCAACGTGGGGTTGCCCCAGGAAAACCGGCGCTTCCTCCAGACACTGCAACAGGCGCTGGGGATCACGGGCTGAGTGGCAAAACGGGCGATTATCACCATCGACGGTCCGGCCGGGGCCGGCAAGAGCACGGTGGGCCGGCGGCTGGCACGCTCCTTAAATTATCTGTACCTGGACAGCGGCTCCCTGTATCGGGCCGTGGCCTGGCAGGCCCGGCGCCTGGGCCTGGAGATAAACGATCCCGGAGCCATGGGCCGCTTGCTGCCTGGTTTTAAGCCGGGGCTTAAGGCCGACGCTTCCGGTTTTCACCTGTCCATCGACGGACTGGAGGTTACCCAGGAGCTGCGGACCCCCGAAGTGACCCGGGCCGCCTCCCAGGTGGCCAGACTGCCGGCAGTGCGCCAGTGGGTCAAAGGGCATCTGCGCCATTTGGCCCGGGACGGCGGGGTGGTGGCCGAGGGACGGGACCAGGGCACCGTGGTCTTTCCGAAGGCCGGGTTTAAGTTTTACCTGGACGCCACTCTGAGCAGCCGGGCCCTCCGCCGGCAACGGGACTGGCAGGGGGACCATGATCCGCCTTCCCTGGAGGAGATCAGGGGCGATCTGGCCGCCAGGGATAGTCAGGACCGGGCCCGGGAGGAGGCGCCCCTGAGGGTGCCGCCCGGCGCCATGGTCATCGACACCACCGATTTGACTGTGGACCGGGTAGTGGAGCTCTGCTTGCAGAAAATTGGCGCCAATACAGCCGGCGCAGAATAGTAGATGCGAATAACTTAATAGATTGCCTACGGAGCCGGGGTGGCTGCGGCACAGGCTTAAGCCTGTGAGTGGTCCGCCCGGGTGACCGCAAGACCAACAAGGAAGCTTACGGCCGTGAACCGGCCGGTGGGAAAATAACCGAGTAAACCCGTTTAAGGGGGACAACCTGACATGGAAGGTATGGAAAAAACAGAACTGCACAACCAGACCCAGCCGGAGGAAATCGAGACCCGGCCGCAACCCGAGGACGAAGCTGCCGCCTCGGCGCCGGCAGCATCGGTGGAGGCAGCCCCGGTGGAAACTTCTCAGGGAGAGGCCGCACCCGAGATGCCGGACATGGAATCCATGAGCGACCTCTATGAAGAGAGCCTCAGGAGGGTTCAGGAAGGGGAAGTGGTCAAAGGCCGCATCGTCTCCATCACCAAAGACTTCGTCATGGTGGACATCGGCTACAAATCCGAAGGCCAGATTCCCATCCACGAATTCACCACCCCGGAAGGCGAAATCACCGCCCGGGTCGGGGATGATGTTGAGGCCTTGATGGAGAGCAGGGAAGATGAGGAAGGTGCCCTCATGCTCTCCAAAAACAAAGCCTCCAAGATCAAGGTCTGGGAAGATATCAGTGCCGCCTACAACCACGATGGCGAGGTGACCGGCACCGTGGTGGCCAAGGTTAAGGGAGGGCTTTCCGTGGACATGGGGGGCATCATCGCCTTTCTCCCCGGCTCCCAGGTGGACCTGTCCCCGGTACGTCACACCGACCACCTGATTGGGGAGAAGTTCTCCTTCCGGGTGCTGAAGTTCAACCGCAAACGGCGCAACGTGGTGCTGTCCCGCCGGATCACCCTGGAAAAGGCCAAGAATGAGGCCAAGGCCACCTTGCTGGCCACCCTGGAAGAGGGCAAGACCCTGGAAGGGGTGGTGAAAAACATCACCGACTACGGCATCTTCGTGGACCTGGGGGGCTTGGACGGCCTGTTGCACATCACCGACCTCTCCTACGGCCGGGTGCGCCACCCCGGCGATCTCTTCAAGGTGGGCGATCCCATCACCGTCAAGGTGCTGAGCTTTGACCGGGAAAAGGAACGCATCTCCCTGGGCCTGAAACAATTAGCGGCGGACCCCTGGAGCACCGTGGAAGAAAAATATCCCCTGGGCTCCCGGGTTCAGGGCAAGGTGGTGAGCCTCACCGATTACGGCTCCTTCGTGGAGTTGGAACCGGGAGTGGAGGGCCTGATCCACATCACCGAGATGTCCTGGACCCGCAAGATTCGCCATCCTTCCCAGGTGCTCACCGCCGGCGACCTGGTGGAAGCCACCGTCCTGGAACTGGAGCCCAACCGCAAGCGCATCTCCCTTAGCCTGAAACAGGTGGAACCCAACCCCTGGGAAGTTATTGGCGAGAAATACCCGGTGGGATCGGTCATCGAAGGCAAGATTAAAAATATCACCGACTTCGGCATCTTCATCGGCATCGACGAAGGCATCGACGGCCTAGTGCACATCTCTGACATCTCGTGGACCAAGCGTTTCAAACACCCCTCGGAGATCTACAAGAAGGGCCAGGTGATACAGGCCAAGGTACTTTTCATCGATAAGGAAAATGAACGCTTTTCGCTGAGCATCAAGGACCTGGCCTCCAACCCCTGGCAAACCATCGACCAACGCTTTCCAATGGGTGCCATCGTGTCCGGGCCCATCACCAACATTACCGACTTCGGTCTCTTCGTGGAAGTGGAAGAGGGCATCGAAGGCCTGATCCACATCTCCGAGTTAGGAAGGGACAAGATGGCCGGCCTCAAGGCGGGGGACACCATTCGGGCCAAGGTGATCCATAGCTCGGCCACGGAACGGCGCATCGGCCTGTCGGTCCGCAAGCTGGAAACCGACGAGGAACAGACGCACTACCGGGATTACCTCCATTCCCGCACCGAAGCCACCACCAATATTGGGGACCTGATTCGGGAAACCATGGAAGAGAAGCAGACCAAAGATAACGGGTAAGAGCCAAGGCGATGAAACTACCATCCCTGTTGAACGGCATCCTGATCGGCGTGCTGGCGGTCCTCTTTCTGGTGGGCGTCACCGTGCTCGCCTCTCAGATTTTTGGGAAAGGCGGCGGGGTAGGCTGGGGGACCAGCCAGGGTAAAGTGGGCGTGGTCGAAATCAAGGGGATCATCAGCGATTCCAGGACCACCCTCAAACAACTGGACGACTTCAGGGATGACCCGAGCATCAAGGCCATTGTCCTGCGCATCAACTCTCCTGGAGGCGCGGTGGGCCCCTCCCAGGAAATTCTCAGGGAAGTGGAGAAAATCCGCAGGAAGAAAAAGGTGGTAGCCTCTCTGGGAACCCTGGCCGCCTCGGGAGCCTACTACATCGCCTGCGGCGCCGACCTCATCATGGCCGATAGAGGCACCGCCACCGGCAGCATCGGGGTGATCATGGAGTTCACCAACGTCGAGGGCCTCACCAAGAAGGTCGGCCTCGATTTTTTCACCCTGAAATCCGGGCGCTACAAGGATATTGGCTCTCCCTTCCGGCCCATGACCCCGGAAGAAAAAGAGTATATGCAGAACCTGCTGGATAACATCTATCAGCAGTTTTTAAGCGACGTGGCTCGCAATCGCAAGATACCTCTGGAGAAGCTGCGGCCCCTGGCGGAAGGCAGGATCTACACCGGGGAGCAGGCCAAGGAGATAGGCCTGGTGGACGTGTTCGGGAACCCCGAGGACGCCATCGAAAAGGCCGGACGCCTGGGCGGCATCCGGGGCAAGGTGGAAGCGGTCTATCCCCCCAAGGAAGGCAGTTTGCTGCGCTACCTGCTGGGCAATGACACCGAAGAAACCTTGTCCAACCTGACGGCCTTCGCTTACCCCCAACCGGCCTTCCTGCCAACGTGGTTTAAGTAACAGCCTCGCAGAGTTGGGCAGGCAGCCGCCAGCTTAAAAGACCGGATGGCCATCAAGGCCGGCGCCCCCACACTGCGGCTGTGGTTAAAAGCGCCTGAACCTTGCTCTAATCCTCGTCTCTCCACCCTTGAATGACCACCACGGTTTTCCCCACCTCGGCCCAATCAAATAGCCGTTCAATATAGGGATCCTCTACGTGAACACAACCGTGGGTGGCCCAGTTCACTCTTTCGGCGGGCGGGGGCACTTCTCCGCCATGAATGGCTTTCATTTCTTTGAGATCGAAAAATAGGGAATAAGGCATGGCCGTATCGTATTTTTTTGAATAATAATCTGCATCTTTCAATTTTACCGGATAGATGCCCGGATTGGTGGTCGTTTCATCATCACCGGTGATTACGGGAAATTCGAAGAGTTTTTTGCCGTTTTCGTAGGCCGCCCCCACCTGCTTGTGCTGGTTAATCCAGATCACTTTCTCGTAGCGCTGGAATACATTCGCGGCCGCAGCCGGTGAAACGGCCAGATGAAGCAAAATAGGAAAGCCCAGGAGCAAAAGATATCTTTTCATCAGTCTTTATTTTTTCGAAGTGAGGAATAGCTTCAGCGGGCTCGATTCAAATTCTTGGGAATTATATGCTTGACTCCCGATTCCATCACGGGCGTAAGGGCGGCGTCTCAGTGGCACAGGCCTCTGGCCTGTGGGTTTGCCCTGGGCGGGGAACCCCCACCCCTACAAAAGATAATCGAGGGATTCAAATAATATAATCCCCAAATTTTTTCAAGTGAAGAGGCCCACCGGTCCCTTGCCCTCCCGGATGATTTCCGGGGCGTCGTCGATCAAGGAGATGATGCTGGAGGGAGCGGGCAGGATGATGCCCCCGTCGATAACCAGGGCCAGGTGCGGCTTGAACTTGTCCTCGATCTCATAGGGGTCGCTCTCCACCGGGCCATCGGGCAGCGATGCGCTGGTGCTGATGATGGGATGCCCGAGCAGGCCAACCAGCGTGAGGGCAATGGGGTGGTCCGGCACCCGAATGCCCACGGTGCGCCGTTTGGTCTGGAGAATCTTGGGCACCTGCCGGGAGGCCTCCAGCACGAAGGTGTAGGGCCCGGGCAGCAGGCGCTTCATCACCTTGTAGGCATAATTGCCCACCTGGGCGTATTCGCTAATATTTTTCAGATCATGGCAGATGAAACTGAAGGGCTTGCTGGTGGGCCGGCGCTTGATCTGGTAAATCCTGGCGATCCCTTTGAGGTTGTAAAGGTCGCAGCCAATCGCATAGGTGGTGTCGGTGGGATAGGCGATGAGACCGCCTCCCAGGAGGGCCTCCACCGCCTGACGCAACAAGCGCTCCTGGGGGTTCTGGGGGTTGATCTTGGTAATCATTGCTTGCCTTTGAGTTGTGGGAGTCCAGGGGCGGCCCAATGGGGCGCCCCTACTCCTGCTGTTTCTTTTTTTTCGGTTGGCGCTTGGGCTGCTTGCCGCCCCGCTTCCTGCCTTTACCCTCTTTAGCCGCTGCTGGGGCCGGGGCCGGGGCCAGGGCCGTCTCCGGAGCCGGAGAGGTGGTCTTGAGGAAGACCGCCTCCACCTGGTCTTTGAGCCAGTGGCCGTCCCACCACTCTATGGGGTCCACGAATTCCCCCTGGAGGGCCACCCCAAAGTGGAGGTGGTCGCCCCCGGCCAGGCCGGTGGTGCCGGTTTGGCCCAGCACCGTCCCGGTCTCCACCCGGTCGCCCACCTTCACGTCTATCCGGCTCAGGTGGCTATACTGGGAAAAGACCCCCAGGCCGTGGTCGATGATCACCGTATTGCCATAGATGCCCAGGGGCTCCGCCATAACTACCACCCCGCGGTTGGCTGCGGGCACCGGGCTGTGCACCACTGAGGCCAGGTCCACCCCCAGGTGCACCTCGTGGTCCACGGGCTTGTTCTGATAGATATAGGTGCGCCGGTCCCCGAAACCGGCCTCGGTCTTGCCCAGAAAACGATGGAAGGGGCCGGACCACAAGGGTTGGGGGTTGCTCCTGGAGCAAACCTGGCGCACCCGTTCATGGTTCTGGCGACGCGTCACTTGATTGAGCTCCAGGAAATTCCCCAGGAGGTCGCCGGGCTTGGCCACCGGCAGGGTGGCGGCCACTTTGGCCAGAAAGGCGTCCGAGAGCTTGATCTGGTCGCTGCGCCATTTCCGGGGCTTCACCTTCAGGGGAATGGCCTGCTGCACCTCCTGGCCGCCGGAGCGGGCCACCAGCTCCAGTCGCAGGATGGCGGGCCCCTCCTGGGGGATCGGGAACAGCACCACGTAATCCCCGGACCCTCCCCGGGGATTGGCAAAGCCCCGGTATAACACGCCCCCCACCAGCACCCCGGATTCCTGAACCGGCTTGCTGAGGTGGTAGGCCATGGCCCCGGTGCCCCCGGCGTACACCAGGCGGCTCATCGACTGCATGGAGACGGAGGCCGGGACCAGGTCGATGACCACCTCCCGGCTCAAGACCGCCAGGCGGCCCCGGAACATCTCCCGCCAGGAGCGATCCCGCACCGAGGCCGTGAGGGTGGCCTTCCCGTCCTTGAACCCCAGGGCTTTGGGCTCCAGAGTGAAGGGGATCTCCACCTGCTCCCCCGGCCCGCCGCCGGGAGGGAATTGGCGCTCCAGCACCACCTGCTCCCGGCCGGCCTGGGTGAGGCTGACCCTAACTTCCCGCAAGCCGCTGGCTCCAGCCCCGGCCTCCAGGGTGAGGGCGGTCTTGGGGCCCACCACCTCCACCGGGGTCATGAGGCGCACCCACGGGGGCGCGCCGGAGGCCGGGTGCAGATACAGAAGCCATACCAGGCCGCCCAACAGCAGCAATCCCAGGATGGACCAGAGGGGCAGGCCTATCTTTTTGTCCTTACGCGGGGTCGCAATCGGGTTCATGCCTAATAGTATCAGGGAAGCACCGGCCCGGCAAGGCGGGAACGGGATCGCCCCCCTCCTCCTTGCCATTGGACCCGGGGCGGATTATTCTAGTATTGTGTCCTACTGAAACGTTGCATAAATGCTTTGCCTTTTTCCCTCCCCCTTGAGGGGGCGACACCGGGTGGGGGTGGTAATTTATCTTTCATTGACCATATGTTGCCACCCTCCCCCCAACCCCCTCCCCTCAAGGGAGGGGGGGTTATCTCAAATCTTTCGTTAAGATAATCGTGGGACATCACACTATTATCAGGTCGCCCGGCGTGGATGCAAGCCAGGTTATCGCGCTTGGCGGTGAAGGGCGCCTTGGGACAGGAGATCATACCCGTGCCAGCGAAGACCGAAGAAATCACCCTGACCTTGGGAGGGCTGCACTGCGCCGCCTGCGTGGCCCGGGTGGAACGGGCCTTGGCCGCGGCTCCCGGGGTGGAGCTGGCCACGGTCAATCTGGCCACCCGCCAGGCCAGGGTGCGTTATCAGCCTCAGGCCACCGGCCCGGAGGCCCTTGCCGCGGTGATCCGGGAGGCCGGCTATGAAGTGGAAGGCGCGTCCCGGGAATCCCAGCCGCCCCCCTCTCCGGAAACCGAAGTCCTGGCCTTTCGCAACCGCTTTCTGGTGGCCCTGGTCCTGAGCCTGCCGGTATGGGCCTTCATGATCCCCCCGGTGGCGCACTTGGCCGGTCTGGGGCGCCAACCCCTCCACTTCCTGCTGCTGGCCCTCTCCACCCCGGTGATGTTCTATTCCGGGGCTCCGTTCTTTGCCGGGGCCGCCAGCGCCGCCCGGCACCGGACCACCAACATGGATACCCTGGTGGCCCTGGGCACCTCCACCGCCTATTTCTTTTCCGCCTGGATCACCTTCTTTCCCGGGAGCGTCGCCGCCGCGGCCCGGGAGACGGTCTATTATGACACCGCCCTGATGATCATCACCTTCATCCTGCTGGGGCGTTGGCTGGAGGCCCGCACCCGGGGACGGGCCTCGGAGGCGATCCGCCGCCTCTTCGCCCTGGCCCCGCCCAGCGCCCGGGTGCGCCGGGACGGGGTTGAGCAGGAAGTGGACCTGGAGCAGGTCGTGGTTGGTGATCTGGTGCTGGTGCGCCCCGGAGAGAAGATTCCGGTGGACGGGGTGGTGGTCGAAGGGAGCTCCGCGGTGGATGAAGCAATGCTCACCGGGGAGAGCCTGCCGGTGGTTAAAGAGCCGGGGGCCGAGGTTTGGGGCGCCACCTTGAACCAGCGGGGCTTCCTGGTCTTTAAGGCTAGCCGGGTAGGTGAGCAAATGGTGCTCTCCCAGATCATCCGCCTGGTGGAAGAGGCCCAGACCAGCAAGGCTCCCATCGAGCGCCTGGTGGATAAAGTGGCCTCCATCTTCGTGCCGGTGGTCATGGGGCTCGCTGCCCTCACCTTCCTGGCCTGGCTCCAGTTCGGGCCGCCGCCGGCCGTCAGCCGGGCACTGGTCAGCATGGTGGCGGTGCTCATCATTGCCTGCCCCTGCGCCATGGGGCTGGCCACCCCCACCGCGGTCATGGTGGGCGCCGGCCGGGGGGCCGAGTTGGGTATCCTGATGCGGGGCGGCGAGCCCCTGGAGCGGGCCTACCGCCTTACTACCGTGGTTTTCGATAAGACCGGCACCCTCACCCGCGGCGCCCCCCAGGTGACCGACATCCAGGCCTGGGAGAACTGGAGCGCCGACCGGGTCTTGGCCCTGGCTGCGGCCCTGGAGGCCAGGTCGGAGCATCCCCTGGCCGAAGCGGTGACCCAGGCGGCCGCCTTGAAAAACCTGGAGCTGCCGCAGGTGGCGGAATTCCAGGCGCTGCCGGGCCTGGGGGTGGAAGCCCGGGTCGAGGACCAGGAGGTGCTCCTGGGCTCACTCGCCTTCCTGGCGCAAAAACAGATAATTACCGACACCCTGGGCGTCCAGCAGGAGGAGCACGCCCGGGAAGGCAAAACTGCTATCTTTCTGGCGGTGGCCGGGAAACCGGTGGGCCTCATCGCCGCGGCGGACACCCTGAAGCCGGGGGCGGCACAAACCGTGAGGGCCTTGCAGGAGATGGGCCTGAAGATTGTGCTCTTGAGCGGCGATAACCGCCTCAGCGTGGCCGCGGTGGCGCACAGCGTGGGCATCGCCGAGGTGCTGGCCGAGGTGCTGCCCGGCGACAAGGCCCGAAAAGTGGCGAAGCTCCAAGAGGGTGGCGAAGTGGTGGCCATGGTGGGCGACGGCATCAACGACGCCCCGGCCCTGGCCCAGGCCGACGTCGGCATCGCCCTGGGCACCGGCGCCGATGTGGCCGCGGAGGCCGCCGACCTCACCCTGATCCGGGACGACCTGGCCCTCATTCCCCAGGCCATCCTGCTGTCCCGGCAGATGATGCGGATCATCCGCCAAAACCTCTTCTGGGCCTTCTGCTACAACGTGGTGGCCCTGCCGGTGGCCGCCGGGGTCTTTTACCCCATCTGGGGCTGGACCCTGAACCCGGGCCTGGCCGCGGCCGCCATGGCCATGAGCTCGGTGTCCGTGGTCAGCAACTCCTTGCGCCTGCGGCGCTTTAAGGCGTAAGGCGATAGGAATTTGGGGGAGGGGGCTAAGGGCCGTGGGCCCTTACCCCCTCCCCCACCCCCAATCCCATATTATGTAAAAAGTAGGGGCGACCCGCTGGGTCGCCCCTATTCTGGTGGCACATGCGTCCCCCCAGTGCTCTAATGCATAGCCAAAATCTTGGAGTTGCAGGATTTAGTCTGAGAAGCGCAGGCGAGACGCCTGTGCCACTATCCGGTCAGGGTTCATAGGCTTCTATATCCAACGAGAAGGAACCTTTACTAACCGAGGCTTGATATATCTTGACTGGGAAATTACGCTTTCCTATCAAGCTAACCACGTATTTTTTATCCTCAGGGGACATTAGTGCGCCCAATATTACCCCGACGAGCAGTTCTTCTGGGAAAAGCCTTTCACCAGGACCATTTGTATCGAAGATGCGCCATTCTTTTTCGTAACACCAGTCGGCAGCTTTGGTTAATAGAAACGATTTTCTACGATGTTCCTTAGAATCCCTGAGAAGATCGACCTTAGGATATTCTGGCAAGTACTCAACGCGTCGAGCCCGACCAAAGAAGAGTGTGGAATCTGTGGCAAGGAACTTAAGGCAAAGTCCCGAGTGGCCAGCGGCGTAATGAGACCAGAGAAGAACATCCCTATATGATGCCGACAGCGAAAGGACACCTAATCGATCTACATCCTGTTGAAGAAGGTCAGTAATTCCTACAAGTAGATCATTACGATCCACCTTGAGCAATTGTTTAACTTCGGCCCTGCGGTCCGCACGTTCGCTATGGGGATTTAATCTAAGCTCTTCCATAAATGTTTGCCGAAGTTCTTTGAGGGGAATCGAAGGCTGAAAATGGACCTTGCAATCGAATGGATCATTAAACGAGGTTGGCGAGGCAAAGAACAGCACCGAGTCAGTGAGTATTCGGCTCGTGTACTTGCAATGTTTACCTTGAAGATGGCGATAGCGGTAAAGGTACTTTGGCCCCACTTGTGACAAATGGAGAACCTCGCCCAAATGGTTAGTAATATAGAGTGAGCATCGTGCTCCTTAAATGGTTATGTAATTTTCCCAGGGGCGACCCAGCGAGTCGCCCCTACTTATGCGGGTTGGGAGGGGGGCGTGGGTGGAGGGCAGGGAGCCTCGCTCCCTGGCCCTCACCCCGCCAGCAGCCTCATACCAATTGCCGGTACAGCTCCAGGTAGGCCTGGGCGCTCTTGGTCCAGGAGAAGTCCTGGGCCATGGCGTTCTGCATGAGGCGCAGCCACAGTTTCTGGTCGCGGTAGGCCTCCAGGGCGGTGTGGATGGCCTTCAGGAAGGCCTCAGGGTCATAGTCCTCGAAGACGAAGCCGGTCCCCGGCTCGACGGGGCTGCCCGCCGGGGTGACGGTGTCCGCCAGGCCGCCGGTGGCCCGGACCACAGGAATGGTGCCGTATTTCATGGAATAGATCTGGTTGAGGCCGCAGGGCTCGAAGCGCGACGGCATGAGAAACATGTCGGCCCCGGCCTCTATGAGGTGGGCCAGCCGGTTGTCGAAGGCCACCAGCACCCCCAATTTGCCGGGATACTTGGGGGCCTCTGCGGCCAGCCAACGCTGGTAATGTTCATCGCCGGTGCCCAGGATGACCACCATCAATTCCTGGTTCATGAGCTGGGGCAGCACCTGGGCCACCAGGTCGAAGCCCTTCTGGTCCGCCAGGCGGGAGATCATGGCCAGGATGGGGGCCTTGGCCAGCTTTTTGGAGAGTCCGAAGGCTTCCATCAGGGCGGCCTTGTTGGCGGCCTTGCCCTTGAAGTCGTCACGGCTGTAATTGGCCGGCAGCAGCGAGTCGTTCTCCGGGCTCCATTCCCGGTAATCCACTCCGTTGAGGATGCCGTGCAGGTCTCCGGCGCGCTGGCGCAGCACCCCTTCCAGCCCAGAGCCGAACTCGGGGGTCTGGATCTCCTCACTGTAGCGCTGGCTGACGGTGGTGATGGCGTCCGCAAAGACGATGCCGCCCTTGAGGAGGTTGATCCGGTTGTAGTATTCCAGGCCGTTGATCCCGAACAGGGACCAATCCAGGCCCAGGCGGGGAAACCTGTCCTTGGCAAACAGACCCTGGTAGGCCAGGTTGTGAATGGTAAGCACGGCCTTGGTCCCGGATAACGCCTCCTCTTTCCCGGCCCAGAGATTTTTCAGATAGACCGGAACCAGGCTGCTTTGCCAGTCGTGGCAGTGGATCACGTCGGGCTTGAACTCCATGGCCCGGCAACTGGGCAGCACTGCGGCGCTGAAGAAGGCGAAGCGTTCCAGGTTGTCGAAATAATCGCCCCTGGCGGTGCCGTAAAGCTGGCTGCGGTCGTAGAACTCGTCCCGGGCCACGAACCAGAAGGGATAATCCCCAGAGCTGGGGGCCATGAGGTCGAAGCCCAGGTTGAGGGGCTCCGGCAGGGGCGCCTCCAAATCCTCGGCCACCGCGAGGGTGGGGATCTTGCCCTGTTTCACCGCGCGGTAATAGGGCAGCAGGACTTTGACCTCCACCCCCAACTTCTGGAGGGCATAAGGCAGAGTGCCCACCACATCCGCCAACCCCCCGGTCTTGGCGAAAGGTATCCCTTCGGAGGCCACGAACAGCACCTTCAGCTTCTCAGCCATTTGCACTCCTTCTGTTTTCTGTTTTCCGTTTTCTGTTTTCTGTTTTCTGTAAAAAATCTATCCGTCTGACCGCTCGAGACTGTCGTGTTTTGAGGGCCGGATTAACACAGGAAACAGAAAACCGGCAACGGATAAAATGTAGAGCGTGGTCAAGCCCGCCAACTCTATTAGCAAGAACCGCCTGAGTGAAGCGTACCCGCCTTAACACAGAAAACCGAAAATAGGAAACTATCAGTATTTGTAGATCAGGTCGATATTCGAGGCGACGAAGCCTTTCTCCCCTTCGTTCAGGGTAAATTCAAAGATGAAGTCCCGGCTGGGCAGATTATCCGGATGCATTCCCCGGGGCAGGTCTTTTTCCAGGAAGAACACCGAGGCATAGGGCGATTCTTCCAAGCGGGTGTCGGTCACCCAGACCTTGCCGAAGCTCTGCATAAAACGAAAAAACCCATAGGACCGGTCTTGGAAGTACTTGGTGCAGACCCCTCGCACCCGGCTGCCCACCTCGCCCCAGGGGGGCGCCCCGGCATAGGCCGGTGAAGTGGGCAGCAGGCCCGGGACCAGGTATCCCGGGATGAACAGGTCCACCTCCCGGCGCAGCCGCCCGGAGACGTTGGCAAAGGCGATCAGTTCCACCCGGCAGCCTTTGTTTTGCACCATGGTTACCACGCTGCAGAAATCGCCGTCCCCGGTGAACAGGTAGAGCAGGTCCAGGCGCTCCGATTGGGAAACGATATCCAGGGCCATCTCCATGTCGAGGTTGGCCTTGCCGTAGGTGCGTCCGGAGTCGTCCGTGTACCAGCGGATGGGCTTCTCCACCGCTTTGAAGCCCAGGTCGCGCAGGGTGAGGATGAAATTCAAGGTATTTTTATAATTGGGATCGGAGATGGCCCGCTCTTCGTCGATGGCCACATAGGCGTTGAGGCGCATCACCTCGTCCCCATCCCGGCCGACGAAACGGCGGACGACTTCGTAGCGCATACCGTAGCCGCCGCTGCGCATGATATTCATGGAATCCACATAGACGCCGATTCTTCTGGTCATTTAAACAGGCTCCTTTGGCCGCTTCACTAAAATTGGGGAATACCTTTGCTGCCTAACGCAGATACCCTGGTAAGCATGATCCTTTTCCGCCAGGCCAACTAAGTACCCGATTTTCTCCACCCAATGGTGGACAGGGTTAGGGTGATGGGGACGCAATCACCTGCTCCCGCGGTTAATAAATACGCTACCGGATCTGTGATGCTGGCGTACTAAGATAACCGGCGCGGGCTGGCGCCCGACCCTGGGGGCGTCGGCCCTGGCCGGTGATTTTGAACCATCAAAGTTTAGAGGAAAAACCAGCGGGCCGCAAGTCGCCTTGATGGGAAGCTCGATTTTCCCCGGCGCCGCTGGGGAACGCGGCAGCAAGGGTTTGGGCCGGCAGCGCGCTTTTGCTCACTATGGAGAAACCTCGCACCAAACTAAGCCTGCCGGGCCTTGCAATCCCGGTCCAGCCTCCTTAATATCTAGACTGCCGGGGTGATCCGATCACAGGCGGGAAGCCTGTGCCCTTGCCGCTCCGAGACCTGACCCTGGAAAGTGAGGATTGTGGTCGCTCACCGGATAGATCCGCACCTGTTCGTGGTCTTTGGCGCCACCAGCGATCTGATGCGCCGCAAGCTGCTGCCGGCCCTCTATCGTATAAGCGAACAGTACGGCTGGGAAAATCGGCTCCTGCTGGTGGGCCTCTCCCGCCGGAACCTGGATGATCAGGAATTCCGGGTCATGGCCCGGGAGGCCCTGGCCGAGGCCGGGCTTCCCCAGACCGGCCATGCCGACGCCTGGTGCGATCAGTGCCTCTTTTTCCAGTCTCTGGGAGGGGAAACCCCCGAAGATTACCGGGCCCTGGCCGACCGGCTCCAGTCCCTGGAAACGGCCCACCGGTTTCCGGGGAATCGCGTCTTTTATCTGGCCCTGCCCCCGGAGGCCTTCGAACCGGCAATTACCGGTTTGGGCCAGGCCGAATTGAACCGCAGCCCCGGCTGGACCAAGCTGGTGGTGGAGAAGCCCTTCGGCCGGGACCTGGAGTCGGCCCTGAGCCTCAATCAACTGCTGCACCGCTATTTCGACGAATCCCAGATCTATCGCATCGACCATTACCTGGGAAAGGAGACGGTGCAAAACCTCCTGATCTTCCGCTTCGCCAATGACATCTTCGAGCCCCTCTGGCACCGGAACCTGGTGCAAAGCGTCCAGATCAGCGTGGCGGAAACCGGCGGGGTGGGGGATCGGGGCAGCTATTACGAGCATGCCGGGGCCTTGCGGGATATGGTGCAGAACCACCTCACCCAGCTCCTCACCCTGATTACGATGGAGGTGCCGGTGACCTTCGAGCCGGAGGCCATCCGCGGTGAAAAAGCCAAAGTCCTGCGGGCCGTCACCCCGGTGCGCCCGGAGGACGTGGTTTGCGGCCAGTATACCCGTGGAACCGCGGATGGCCAGACGGTGCCCGGGTATCGGGAGTTACCGGGAGTTTCTCCCAATTCCGAAACCCCAACCTTTGTCGCCTTGAAGCTGGCCATCGAGAACTGGCGCTGGAGCGGGGTGCCCTTCTACCTGGTCACCGGCAAGGCGCTGCCCTCCCGCTTCACCCAGATCGCCGTCACCTTCCGGTGCCCGCCGGTGTGGCTCTTCCAGCCCCTCAAGACTTCCTGCAACCCCAACGTGCTGGTGCTCACGCTGCAGCCGGATGAGGGCTTTGACCTCCATTTTCAGGTCAAGGCGCCGGGGGAACCCCTGGAGCTGAGAACCCAGCGGCTGCGTTACCGCTACGCCGAAGCCTTCGGGTCCCTGCCTGAGGCCTATGAGACCTTGATCACGGACGTCATGGCTGGAGACCAGACCCTCTTCGTCCGGGCCGATGAGGCCGAAGCGGCCTGGCGCATCTATGCCCCGCTCTTGCAGGAGCCCCCCCTGCCGCCGCTCTTCTACCCCGCGGGCACCTTCGGCCCGCCGGCTGCGGCCCGGCTCATGGAGTGGCCCGACCCGGCTTTGCTTTACCGTTAAATTGCGATCCCTAAGCTGGAACCGCCCATTAACGACCGCCGCAGCAACCGCAATAGGTCAACAAGATGGGGAAGCAGGCGGGATTGAAAGCGTTCGCAGTCTTGAGATGGAATAATGCAAATGGCGGGATGCGCTTCGCTTTCCCGCCCTACGGACTCACCGGAAACCGAAAACCGGAAACCGGAAACCGGAAACCTTCTTCTTATCCCTGCTCCACCAGAATGACCTTGTGGTTCACCAGGTTGAGGCTGAGGATTTTGGCCTTCAGGACCTTCTGTTCCCCGAAGATGTTCACCAGGCGCAGGTTGTCGCCATCCGGTTCGATGAGGTCCACATCCTGGAGGATCAGCTCCTCCCGGCCATCTTTCAAGACGTAGGCTGAGGCTTCACACATCTTCCATAATCTCCCTTAGCTTGTGGCTGACGATCTCTTCCACCAGATGGGGCAGGGGCTCCGGCGTCAGGCCGACTATTGTCACCGCCTCCTGGGTCAAGGGCAGCAGAATCTTGGGGGCCGGGGCCGAGGCGATGGCCGCCGCCATCTTCGGGGTCACTTCTCCCATCATGGCGTTGGCCAGGACGATGGAGAGGCAGCCCAGGATGACGTCGGCGCCGGCCACGGTGCGGACGATGGCATTTTCGCCGCTGGCGCCCCGGTTGGCCCGGGCCTTCATCATCTGCGCGGTGGCCACCGCGTTGGTCCCCAGGGCGATGATCTCGTGCTCCTCCCGGTACACCTCTTTCAGGCGCTTGATGAGGGCGGCGCCGATGCCGCCCCCCTGCCCGTCGATCACGCAGATTCGCAACCTTTAACCCTTCCGCAGGCGGGCGAATTTTTCCCGCAATTTTTTGACGACGATCTCCGGCACCATACCCTCGATGTTACCGCCGTGAACGGCCGCTTCTTTCAGAATGCTGGACGAAAGAAAGACCCAGCGAAGTCCGGTCATCAAAAACACCGTTTCGACCTCCGGTTCCAGGCGCCGGTTCATCATGGCCAACTGAAACTCGTATTCGAAGTCAGTAACCGCCCGCAGGCCCCGGAGAATGGCCCTGGCCTTTTGGCGCTTGGCATAGTTCACCAGCAGGCCCTCGAAGCTGTCGATGGTGGTCTGGGGATAGTCCTTCAGAGACTCCCGGATCATTTCCATGCGCTCTTCAATGGTGAACAGGGACTGCTTGAAGGCGTTGGTGGCCACCGCCACGACGATGTGGTCGAAGATCTTCAGGGCCCGTTGAATCAGGTCCAGGTGGCCATTGGTAATGGGGTCGAAGGAACCGGGGTAGACCGCGATGTCAGGCATCAGCCTGGCCGCTCCTTTGGCTCAGAATTATCCAGGGCCCCATAGACGGCCACCTGGGTATCGCCATACCGCCGCAAGGTTTGCCGGGCCAACCCGAAGCCGGCCTCCGGCAAGGTCTCCCGGCGGCTGTGTTCCGCCACCACCAGGGCCTGCGGGCTCAGCAGGCCCGAGGCGGCCAGGGCTGCCAGGGTGGCCGCCGCCCCCTCCCGGTAAGGGGGGTCCAGAAAGACCAGGGAAAACCGGGCTCCCTGGGCGGCCAGCTTCTTCAGGGCCGCGGCCACCGGCAGCGGCAGCACCACGCTCAAGTCCTTCAGGCCCAGGGCCTCCAGATTGCGGCGCAGCCCCTTGAGGGCCGCGGGCTGGTCTTCCACGAAGACCGCCTGGGCCGCGCCCCGGCTCAGGGCTTCGATTCCCAGGGCGCCGGTGCCGGCGAACAGGTCCAGGACCTTGACTTCCAGGACCGCGGACCCCAGGATATCAAAGATGGCCTCCCGTACCTTGGCGGCGGTGGGCCTGGTCCGGCCCTTAACCGGGGCCAGGACCCGCCCCTTGAAGGCGCCGGCAATGATGCGCATAGGCTACCCCTTGGGAGTAGTCCCTGGTTTCCTTCTCGTTCCCAATTCTATCCTGGAAACGAGAGGGAAACTGCTCACTGCTCACTGCTCACTCTATTTTTTCAGATAATCCCGGATCAAGATCTCGGCGATCTGCACCGCGTTGGTCGCCGCCCCTTTACGCAGATTATCCGCCACCACCCAGAGGTTGAGGCCGTTGTCGATGCTGAAGTCCTCCCGGATGCGTCCCACCAGGGTAAGGTCCTGTCCGGCGGCCTGCAGGGGCATAGGGTACTGGAACTTGCCGGGGTCGTCCACCACCTTCACCCCCGGGGCGGCGGCCAGAATCTGCCGGGCCTCATAGGGAGTGAGTTTCCGCTCCGTCTCCACATTCACCGCCTCGGAGTGGCCATAAAACACCGGCACCCGCACCGTGGTGGCCGTCACCCGGATGGTCTCATCACCAAGGATCTTCTGGGTCTCGTTGACCATCTTCATCTCTTCCTTGGTGTAGCCGTTCTCCTGGAAGGCGTCGATGTGGGGCAGGACGTTGAAGGCGATGCGATGAGGGTAAACCTTGGCCACCGGGTCCTGGCAGGACAGCAAGGCCCGCACCTGGTCCAACAGCTCCTCCACCGCCTTCTGGCCGGTGCCCGAGACCGCCTGGTAGGTGGAGACTACCACCCGCCGGAGGCGGGCCGCATCGTGCAGGGGTTTCAACACCACCACCATCTGAATGGTGGAGCAGTTGGGGTTGGCGATGATGCCGCGGTTCGTGTAGAGCCCGATGTCCCGGGGATTGACTTCCGGGACCACCAGGGGGACCTCAGGGTCCATGCGCCAGGCGCTGGAGTTGTCCACCACCACCGCCCCGGCCGCCGCGGCGATGGGGGCGTACTCCTTGCTGATGCCGCCCCCCGCGGAAAACAGGGCGATCTCCACGCCGTCAAAGGAATCCTGGCCCAGCACCTCCACCGGAATCTCTTTGCCCAGGAAGGTGACCTCCTTCCCCAGGGAGCGCTCCGAGGCCAGGGGCGTGAGCCGCGCCACCGGGAAGCGGCGCTCCTCCAGACAGGCCAGCATCTGCCGCCCCACGGCGCCGGTAGCCCCCACTACTGCAACTCTATAAGTACCACCCATCGGTAAAATCTCCAGGGATTCTATGTATTAGCTGGCAGCGGTCCGCTGTAGGGGCGACCCGTTGGGTCGCCCGGGCGATCCAGCGGATCGCCCCTACGCGTCAGCTTTCAGCTTTTTGCTGAACGAAGTTAGCAAGTTATGTTGTACAGGGCGCGCCCTGCACGGGGAGTGCCCATCCTACCTGCTGCTCACTGATTCGGCGGCGTAGCGGGCGACGCGATCACCCACCTGGCCGGTGCTGAGGCCCATATGCCCCGCGGCCATGCTCTTCATGTCCCGGGACACCGTCTTCTTGATGGCGTCTTCCACCGCGGCCGCGGCCCCGGCCTCCCCCAACTGTTCCAGCAGCAACTGGGCCGCGGCAATGGCGGCGATGGGGTTGACTACCTGCAGGCCGGTGTATTTGGGGGCCGAGCCGCCGATGGGTTCAAACATGGACACCCCTTCGGGGTTGATGTTGCCGCCCGCGGCCACCCCCAGGCCCTCCCTGGATGATGGCCCCCAGGTCGGTGATGATGTCGCCGAACAGGTTGTCGGTGACTACCACGTCGAACCACTCCGGGTTCTTGACAAACCACATGCAGGTGGCGTCCACGTGGGCGTAATCGGTGGTTATCTCCGGATACCGGGGCGCCATGGCCTCAAAGGCCCGGAACCACAGGTTGGAGGCATAGGTGAGAACGTTGGTTTTGGCCACCAGGGTGAGCTTTTTCACCTTCTGGCGCTTCTGGGCCAGTTCGAAGGCGAACTTCAAGCAGCGGTCCACACCTTTGCGAGTATTGATGGAGGTCTGAACCGCCACTTCATCCGGGGTGCCGTGCTTATGAAAACCCCCGGCGCCCCCGTACATGCCCTCGGTGTTCTCCCGCACCACCACGAAATCGATGTCCTGGGGGCCTTTGTCCTTCAGGGGGGTCTCCACCCCCGGATAGAGAACCACCGGCCTCAGATTGATGTATTGGTCCAGCTCGAAGCGGGCCCGCAGCAGGATGCTCTTCTCCAGGATGCCCGGAGCCACATCCGGGTGGCCGATGGCCCCCAGGTAGATGGCGTCGAACTGGCGCAGTTCCGCAAGCACGGAGTCCGGCAGGGTTTCGCCGGTGCGCAGGTAGCGCTCGCCGCCCAGGTCATAATAGGTGAAGTCATATTTTATCCCCGCCGGGCCGGCCACCGCCTCGAGCACCTTGACGCCCTCGGCCACAACCTCCGGACCGATGCCGTCCCCGGGGATTACGGCAATGCGATGAGAACCCATGGCTACCGCACCTCCAGATGTTTTTTCAAATGAGCCATCAACCCGCCGTCCGCCAGCAGTTCCTGCATGAAGGGCGGCATGGCACTGCTGGGGTATTGTTTGCCGGTACCCAGGTCGGTGATGATGCCGCTATCCAGGTCCACGCTGATCTCCTGCCCGTCCCGGATGGCCGCGGCGGCCTGGGGGGACTCGAAGATGGCCAACCCCATGTTGAAGGCGTTGCGGTAAAAGATGCGGGCGAAGCTGGCGGCAATCACCCCCGAGAGGGCCAGCGCCTTAAGAGCCACCGGGGCGTGTTCCCGGGAAGAGCCGCAGCCGAAATTCTTGCCGGCCACGATGAAGTCCCCGGGCCGCGCCTTCCGGACGAACTCCGGGTCGGCGTCCTCCATGGCGTGCCGGGCCAGTTCCTGCGGGTCCGAGGTACTGAGATAACGGGCCGGAAGAATCTCATCGGTGTTGATGTCATCCCCGAATCGATGCGCTCTGCCTTTAAGTTCCATGACCACCTTCCTCGTCGAGCGTTCATCTTAAGTGCAATTAGTAATGTTAACCTGAAAGATTAGGAAATTTCAAGGGCCTCATCCAGGCCCAAACCTCAGATCAGGTGAAGGGGCGATAGTGGGCAGGGATTCAGCGTGTGATTGGGCGCGCCTCTAGATTCCGCAGACTGGAAAGTCTAAAAAGCTTTGAAAGAAAAGTGCAGGTCGGATAAAAATAGAAAACCTTAAGCAAGGAAGCGACCATGCCGCCGCCGGAGAAACTGTATATCTACGAAATTGAAGGCCGGGTGGAGGCGCCGCCGGAACTTGCAGGGGCCGACTTCCTGGGCTGCTGGCGGGAAGGGGACTGCTCCTACCTCTTCTTCAGCGCCCCCCGGGAGGAGCGGGTGCGGGCCTGGCTGGCGGCCAGCGGCGCCGGGCGCTATTCCTCGGAGACGGTGCTCGGCTACGACGAGTGGGAGGCAGGCAAACCGCTTAAGCCGACCTCACTGGCCGGATTTCACCTCTGTCCGGTGTGGGAGGAACCGGCCCCGGGCCCGGGGGAGACGGTCATCCGCCTGGAGCCGGGTCTGGCCTTCGGCTCCGGCTACCATCCCACCACCCGGGGCTGCCTGACCCTGCTGCGCCGGGTTTTCGAAACCGAGCCTCCCCGGCGGGTGCTGGACCTGGGCACCGGCACCGGCATCCTGGCCCTGGCGGCCCTGGCTTTGGGGGCGGAGCGGGTGGTGGCGGTGGAGTATAACGAGCTGGCGGTGCGCGCCGCCGCCCGCAACCTGAAGCACCAGCAAGGGCCGGGGCAGGTCCTGCTGATCCAGGGTGAGGCCCGCCATTTCGCCCACCTCCAGGCCGACCTGGTCCTGGCCAACATCCACCTGGAGGTCCTGCTAGGGCTCCTTACAATTCCGGAGTTCCTGGAGAAGAAATGGTACATCTTCTCGGGCCTCCTGGGGACCCAGATGGCCCGCTTCACTGACCGCCTCCAGGCCTCGCCCCTTAAGGTGCTGGATACCTGGAGCGAAAACCTCTGGTTTGCCGTGCTGGCTAAAAGGGTCTAACGGATCAGTCCGTCGGATGGGCCATCTTGAAGGGATCGACCAGGCGGTCGAAATCCTCGGCAGACAGGTACCCGAGCCTGAGGGCGGCTTCCTTGAGGGTCAGTCCCTGAGCCCCGGCCAGTTGGGCAATCTTGGCCGCCCGGTCGAAGCCGATTACCGGACTCAGGCTGGTAACCAGCATCAGGGAGCGGTGCAGGCAGGCGTCCAGCGTCTCCCTGTCGGGTTTCAGGCCCGCCACGAAATAGTCGGCGAAGTTATGGCAGCTGTCGGCAAGAAGCTTGATAGACTGCATCACATTAAAGATCATCAGCGGCTTGTAGACGTTCAGCTCCAGGTAGCCTCCGGCCCCCCCGAAGGTCACCGCGGCGTCGTAGCCCATAACCTGCACGGCCACCATGGACAGCGCTTCGCACTGGGTGGGGTTGACCTTGCCGGGCATAATCGTGGAGCCCGGCTCATTGGCGGGAAAATCGAGTTCGTGCAGCCCCGCCCGGGGCCCGCTCACCAGCAGGCGCAGATCATTGGCAATCTTGTAGAGGGAGGCGGCCAGGGTCTTAAGGACGGCACTGGCCATAATCAGGGCATCGTGGGCTCCTATGACGCTGAACTTGTTGGCCGCGGACACGAAGGGGAGGCCGGCGAGCCCGGCTAGATGCCTGGCGGCCAGGTCCCCGAAGCCCTTGGGGGCGTTGAGGCCAGTGCCCACCGCAGTGCCGCCGATGGCCAGCCGGTAGAGCCCGGGGAGGGCTGCCTCGATTCTCTCCAGGTTGTCGTCCAGCATCCCCACATAGCCTGAAAACTCCTGCCCCAGGGTCAGGGGCACCCCGTCCATCATGTGGGTCCGGCCGATCTTGACGAGGTCCGCCCAGCTTTCCGCCTTCTCCTTCAGGGCATCCCGGAGTTTCCCGACCTTGGGAATAAGGCGCGCCCTAATGGCGGTGGCCGCGGCGACGTACATGGCGCTGGGAAAGATATCGTTAGTCGATTGCGACATATTGACGTGATCGTTGGGGTGAATCGGGTCTTTGCTTCCCAGGACCCCACCTGCCAGCTCAATGGCCCGGTTGGAGATCACTTCGTTGACGTTCGCATGGCACTGGGTGCCGCTCCCGGTCATCCAGACGTGGAGGGGAAAATTGCCGTCCAGCTTGCCCTCAATGATTTCCTCAGCCGCCTTAATAATCAATCCGGCTTCCTCTTCCGGCAGTTTGCCCAGCTCCCGGTTGGCCAGGGCCGCCGCCTTCTTCAGCAAAGCCAGGGCCAGGATCACCTCAGAGGGCATCAAATCTTCCCCGATGGAAAAGTGGAGCAGCGATCGCTGGGTTTGCGCCCCCCAATAACGGTGGGCGGGAACCTCAATTTCCCCCAGGCTGTCTCTTTCCAGTCTCGTTTTGGCAACAGATTGTTCGGGACTCATAAGGCCATCTCCGTCAAAGGTTGAAATTGCTTGAAAATTGCTCCTTCACAGGTCTAATGTTTTTGGTACACATGCACCTTAACGAACTCATCCATACGCTGTAAAACAGTTTGCAACCTCTCCCATGCTGCCTCAGAATCGGACATTTCCTTTTCAGATGGGTTGAGGCGAGATTTCCCTTGGAATATTGCGGCGAATTTCTGATTAACTACCGCAAATAATAGGAAGTGAGCGTCACGCGCAGCTTCAAATTCTTTGCACAGTTGTTGCCACTCAGAGTAAATTTCATCCATATTGGTTCTCCTGCTTTTTATATTTTAATGCATGAAATTAAAGCTCACTAACCGCCCATATTCACTTGCGCGGCCGCAGAGGATTTATGCTCTGCCAATTTTGATTTCCCGGAAATTTGCATTCCCAAAAACGCCATCCATCTTCCTGATAACCCTTAACTTCGATGGCCGCTGGGGATGGATATGAGAACTTTTTATCGTTAAAAACCAAAAAACCGTCATCAACTCTCGCGAAATACATCTGTCCTTTAAAAGAGCCTCTAAATTCCGTTCCGTGGGGAAATATTACACCCCTCACTACCCAAGGCTTTCCAGGTAGAACTTTTGTCACCGTGGGGCCTTCGCTCGGATCCAGGCCAAAAAGTTCACGGAGAACGTCATTTGGCGTAATGCTTTCATTTTTGCGCCGAATTGTAATTTCCTTGAAAACCTCAAAATCGATTTCAATGGTTTGCATATCTCCTATCCTCCTATAATAGCTATAATAGGAGAATAGTAGTATAAATAGTTGCCTTTGTCAAGAAGAATTTTTAAAAATTTTCGGTATAGCCTTATAGGGCGGCCTGTGGCCGCCAAAATTCGGCGGGCACAGCCCGCCCTATTTCTGTCCGCGGCTGCCTCCGCGGTCTTAATTTTGACCCCGGCTAACACCAATTTGCCGTCTTACCGGCGCTTTTTATGCAGGGGCGGACCCGGGTGTCCGCCCTCTGGTAGGCGCACACCTGGGTGCGCCCCTTCAAAAGATTCCTTTGCTTGACCGCCACTTGGGACTCTGGGAAAAGTCTTTTTCTGTGATCCGGAGCGAAGCGAAGGATCTCGTATTTATACGTAATTACGAGATTCTTCGGTCGCTTCGCTCCCTCAGAATGACAATTTCTCAACTGGATATCAGGCGTGCAGGGCCAGCAGCCGCAGTTCGGTCAGTTCCTCCACCGCGTAGCGCAGGCCCTCCCGGCCGAAACCAGAGGCCTTGACCCCGCCATAGGGCATGTTGTCCACCCGGAAGGCCGGAACCTCGTTGATGATTACCCCGCCCACTTCCAGGGTCTCGAAGGCCTCCCAGGCGTGGGCCAGGGTCCGAGTGAAGACCCCGGCCTGCAATCCGTAGATCGTGTCGTTGGCCATTTTAAGCGCCTCGGAGAATTCGGCGAAGGGCGCCATCACCACCACCGGTCCGAAAACCTCTTCCTTCCAAACCCTAAGATCCCGGCCCACCCCCTCCAGTACCGTGGCCGGCATGAGATTGCCCTCTCCCATGCCACCGGCGGCCAGGCGCGCCCCGGCTCCCAGGGCTTCCTGGACGCACTGCCTGACCCTGGCCGCGGCCCCGGCGTCGATAAAAGGCCCCACCAGGGTTTCTTCCCGGCTCGGGTCCCCGGCCACCGCCTTCTCCTGCACGGTCCTGAGAAAAATATCTCTAAAATCCTGGTAAATATCCCGGTGCACCAGGAGACGCTTGGTGGCGATGCACACCTGCCCGGCGTGGTAAAAGGCGCCGATGGTGAGCCGGGCGGCGGCCAGGTCCAGGTCGGCGTCCCGGTCCACGATGCAGGCGGCGTTGCCCCCCAACTCCAGGATGACCTTCTTGCGCCCCGCCAGACTTTTGAGGCGCCAGCCCACCGCGGCGCTGCCGGTAAAGGAGAGGGCCTGGAGGCGCTCATCGGCTGCATACTTCTCCGTCACCCGGGATTGGCTGGGCAGGACCTGCAACCCCCCGGGGAGAAGACCGGCTTGCTCATAGATTTCCGCCAGTGAGAGTGCGGTAAGCGGGGTAGCCGAGGCGGGCTTGACGATGATGGGGTTGCCCGCGGCCAGGGCCGGCCCGACCTTGTGGGCCACCAGGTTGAAGGGGAAATTAAAGGGGCTGATACCCAGGACCGGGCCCAGGGGAAAGCGCCGGGTAATGCCCCAACGGCCCCGGCTGGCCGCGGTCGAATCGAGGGGAATGACCTCCCCGCCGACCCTGGCTGCCTCCTCCGCCGCCAGGCCCAGGGTGAGCGCCCCGCGGCCCATCTCGGCCCGGGCGTAAGTGATGGGCTTGCCCCCTTCGGCCACGATGGTCTGGGCCAATTCCTCCTGGCGGGCCTCGACCCCCGCCGCCAGCTTTTCCAGCAGCTGCCGGCGCTCCAGGCTGGAGAAAGTTTTAAAAGTGATGGCCGCCTTTTGCGCCGCGGCCAGGGCAGCTTCCCACTGCTCTTCCCCGGCCAGGGATACCTGAGCCAGCGTTTCCCCGGACCAGGGAGAGAGGACCGGGAGCTGCTCTCCGGTTTCCACCCATTCATTGTTGATGAAACAACCCCTTGCCATATTTCTCTCCTTCTCGATCAGGGCAGATTATGCCAGGTTGCGACCTCCGGGAAAAGACCTTTTGGTCATCCGGAGCGAGGCATCATGACCTGACGGCCACCCCGAAAAGCGAAAATGTGGAACCGCCGCCCTCGGTGGTTCCCGCGGCTGGCGAGGGCGCCGGCGCTACATCTTTATATAAAGCGAAGGATCTCGTATTACACGTAATGACGAGATTCTGCGGTCGCGGCGCTTCCTCAGAATGACAAAAATGCGGACATTCGCAGAGGTTTCAAGCAGCAGTCCAAAGAATTAGAAATATCCTTCCGGGGGCGGACACGTGGGTCCGCCCCTACAATTGGGTGCGCCCTGCGGGGGGACACCTGGGTCCGCCCTTACGAAAATCTCCTTTTGATGGAGCTTGGTATTAAATCCTTGCCGCTACCGCCTTCATCTCCAGAAAGAGCCGCACCTAGTCGGCCCCCAAGGCGCAATTCTCTTCAGCGGGGCCGACCTGGAGATTCTTGGTTGCAGCCTCCAGCATCTCCAAGACATCTTTGCCGATCCTTTGGGCTCATGACTTGGGGCCGCGGGCCGGGATTTCCACATTTTCCGCATTGATTTGAATATCAGCCGCCCTTAAGTTTAAAGTTATCACCAGCTCGCCCGAGTTCAATGCCTTCCCGGGAAATTTCCCAGGCGTCCTCCCGGAGGCCCCGTGGCCCGGGCCGCCTGCAGTCGTTAATCAAAATAGTTAAGAGGGGGAGCGGCATGTACAAGGTAACCATCGAGGGCGATGACACGG
This sequence comes from uncultured delta proteobacterium, assembly GCA_963697965.1. Classification (GTDB taxonomy): domain Bacteria; phylum Desulfobacterota; class Desulfobaccia; order Desulfobaccales; family 0-14-0-80-60-11; genus JAPLJC01. The sequence goes on along the minus strand of OY969108.1, from coordinate 2,524,498 downwards.
TTATTCGCATCAAGAGGGAGCTGATGGGCCAGGAATCCGTCTCCAGACTCCTGGACCTGGTGAATCTGGCAGCGGTTCTGGAGAAAAGTAGATTTGCCGAAGCCAAAGATAAGATCCTGGTCAGGATGCAGGGCTATCCCACCGGGGTGGCCTTGCTCCGGGATCCGGTCCTCAATAAAGACGCGGCCTTCACCGAAGAGGAGCGGGAAATCCTGGGTATCCGGGGGCTTTTGCCGGCCCGGCTGCAAACCATGGAAGAGCAGGTCACACGCACCCTGGAGAATTTCCGCGCCAAGCCCAACGACATCGAGAAGTACCTCTTCATGATCGCTCTCCAGGAGCGCAATAAGACCTTGTTCTACCGGGTAGTCATGGACTACATCGAAGAAATGATGCGGGTTATCTATACGCCTACCGTAGGCCAAGCCTGCCTCGAATATGGGCACATTTTTCGCAGGCCCCGGGGTATCTTCATTTCGGCAAAAGATCGGGGGCGCATGCCTGAACTTTTGCGGAACTGGCCTTATGAAGATATCCGCATCATTGTGGTCACCGACGGGGAGCGCATTCTCGGCCTGGGAGACCTGGGCGCCAACGGTATGGGAATTCCGGTGGGGAAGCTGGCCCTTTACACCGCCTGCGCCGGCGTCCACCCCTCGCTCAGCCTCCCGGTGACCCTCGACGTGGGTACCGAAAACGAGGATCTGCTTAATGATCCCTTGTATATCGGACTCAAACAGAGGCGGCTGCGCGGCGCGGCCTATGACGATTTTATTGAAGAATTCATTGTGGCCGTGGAGGAAGTCTTTCCTCGAACCTTGATTCAATTTGAAGATTTTGCCAATATCAACGCTTTCCGCCTGTTGGAGCAATACCGGGAGCGCATCTTAACCTTTAATGATGACATCCAGGGGACCGCCGCCGTGACCCTGGCCGGACTCCTCTCGGCCTTACGCATTACCGGCGGCAAGCTCGGCGATCAGAGATTTCTGTTCTTTGGGGCCGGTGAGGCCGGGCTGGGCACCGGCGACCTGACTGTCGCCGCCATGGCGGCTGAAGGATTATCGGTGGAGGAGGCCCGGCAGCGGTGCTGGTTTGTGGATTCCAAGGGCCTGGTGGTAAAAGGCCGCAGCGATCTGAGCGGCCGTAAACTCGCTTATGCCCATGACCACGAATTCATCTCGAATTTGCAGGAGGTGGTGGAAGCGCTGAAACCGACCGCCATTATCGGGGCTTCCGGGAAGCACGGATTATTTTCCCAGCCCGTCCTGGAAGCCATGGCCAAAGTTAATGAGCGGCCCATAGTCTTCTCCCTTTCCAACCCCACCTCCAAATCCGAGTGCACCGCGGAGGAAGCCTATACCGCAACCGGGGGGCGGGCGATTTTTGCCAGCGGCAGCCCCTTTGACCCGGTTATCCTGGATGGGAAGAAATTGACGCCGTCCCAGGGGAACAACGTTTATATCTTTCCGGGGCTGGGGCTGGGGGCGATCGCCTGCGGGGCCAGGCATGTCATCGAAGAAATGTTTTTGGCGGCGGCAAAGACCGTGGCCTCCGAAGTCTCCGCGGCAGACATGGAGGAAGGCAGGGTCTATCCGCCGCTTGCCAGGATCCGGGAGGTTTCGGCCGCCATTGCGAGAGCAGTGGTGGAAGTGGCTTACCGCCGCGGCCTGGCCACCCTCCCGGAACCCGAGGATATTCCGGCCTACATCAAGTCTCTGATGTATGAGCCTAAGTATCAAAGATACATTTAGATGGGGTTTTGCTAAAGACCGATCCGCATGAGAGGCGAAGGGCGAGGCTCGTAATCCCGGCAGCGATACCAGGGGGAGAGGAAGATCTCGTGCCGGCTGCAGAGGCCGGCGTCGGCCCGAACGGAGGCATAGGCCGAACTGAGGACGGTGAGCCCGGGAAAGGCTTGCTCCACATGGCCCGGCTCGTTGTTAAAGAAGCGGCAGTCAAGACAGCGATTTTTCATGCCTGTACTCGCCAGCCCGCCTTGAGGTGGGCCAGAGCGATACCGCTATTTGGCGTCCACGAGATCTTGGGGCAGAGCTCGATATACCCCTGCCGGGACCCCGTGAGGCCGGGGAGGCCGGCGGACCGGCCCCCCCCCCGGAGTCAGACTACTTACCCAATGCCGACCAGTAAGACCCGAACACAAAGACCGACAGGATAAAACCGAGGACGACGTTGACCACCACTCCGCTGGTAAAGGCGGCGAAAGGTTTCCAGCCGGCGGCCTTGAGTTCCCGGAAGCGGGTGCTGAGACCGATGCTCAGGAAGCAGAAGATAAAGATCCAGGAACGGATGGAGACCAGCGGCATAATCAGGTTGGGCTTAACGGTGCTGTTGAAAAAGGCGGTGGTGTAGCCGGCGGTGAATATGGTCATCAGGATGGTCGCCAGGAAAAAGCCGATGACAAATTTGGGGAAGCGCCACCAGATCTCCATGGCGCTGGGCCTCACCCCGCATTCCTCCTTCTCCCATTTCAAGCAGGCAACCATGGCAAAAAAGAAGGACCAGATGCCGATCCACATATCCCGGCCGATGACCTTCATGAGGGTAAATCCCTGCATGGCGGCGCTTTCATTGCCGGCCATCTTGCCATAGGCGCTGGCCGCGGCGAAACCGGCGGCGTCGGCAAATTCCGAGGTGCCGATCCAGGCCCCGGCGACACCGGGGGCCAGGCTCAGGAGCTTGGAGACGAAGGGCAGGACGATAATCATCACCAGCGCCCAAACCACCACCAGGGTGACCGAGGTGTAGAGGTCTTCCTTCTTAGCCTTCACCGAACTGGCGATGGCCATGGAGGCCGAGACCCCGCAGACCGCGCCGCCCACGCCGATGACTGAGGACAATCTCTTATCCAGCCCGAAAACCTTGGTGGCGACGAAATAGATGACTATACAGGTGGTGACCGAGAATGATGGTGGCCTGCAGCAGGGCGATGGGTCCGGCGGTGACAATCAGGGTGATGGGAAAAGTGGCGCCCAGCAGCACAATGCCGGTCTTGATGTAGTATTCCACCCGGAAACCGGAGTCCAGCCATTTGGGCAGGGTAATGAGGTTTGCCAGTATGAGACCGATAATGAGGGCGACCAGGGGAGGTTCGAGGTTAAACTTGGCCGCATTGGCCCAGCCGCTGATGGAGAACATGATTAACGACAGGATGTATAAGATTATGAAGCTGGGAATGAACTGCGACTGTTTGATGCCCATGATCTTGGTGCTGATGGCGAAGATCACCAGCCAGAACAGGAGCTGGAGCAGATAAAGGTGGATATTTTGCTGATAATGGGCCAGCAGTTGGCCAAAGGTGGTCCACTTGACGCCACCGGGGTTGATGAACAGTAATTTGATGGCGTTGCTGCCCATTAAGAAGGCGATGAGGGTGAGCAACATGAGGCCGATCCCCAGATAAATCGCCCACCAGTCTTCCTTTAAGTACAGCTCTTTCCAACCCATCTGGGTGGGGGCCGGTGGAACTGCTTTTTTTTTGTCAACCATCTTCTCATCCTCCATTTCTCATGCTGTTAAGACGGGAAGGTTGCGATTTTTGGCGGTGACCCCTTCACCTCCTCTCCCGCAAATTCAGCCAACGGCCAACCCCCGACTTGGCGGCCAGTGAACATTTACCTGGTTTCAGAATAGCCGACTCGGACAAAAATGCAATAATTTAATGGGACGGGACGGAGAAAAAGGGAACGGCGGGGAAGGACCAAAAAACAAAAAGGCCGACAGCTCCTGCCGGCCTCTCTCAGGCATATTTATCTCAAAGGGAATCAGACGTTGCGCCGCACCAACTGGCGGGGGCCGATGGCGCCCCCGAGGCGCCAGTCCTTGGGCGGGCGGTATTCCATGAGGCTTTGCAGGTTCCCCAACTGGCTGAGGCGGTCGTAGATCATGGCCCAGACGCAGGGAACGTCGCACTTAAGCGTCGCCGACACCTCGCACTTGCCGCCCTGGGAGCCGCCGCAGGGGCCGTTGAGGAGGCCCTTGGCGCAGCGGGTCACAGGGCAGAGGCCGCCGGTGATGCCCAGCACGCAGTCGCCGCATCCCTGACAGCGTTCCTGCCAGAGGCCGGCAGCCGAAGTCTCCCCGATGAACAGGGTATTCAACCCCGGGTAAACCGGCTTCCCCGGCAGGCGTTCGGCGATGCTCTGAATACCGGCGCCGCAGGCGATGGAGACCACCGCCTCCACCCCCTCGGCCTGGTCGATGACGTCCAGCAGAAACTCGTGGATGCACTGGCGGTCAACGCTGATTTCCAGGACCTCCAGTTTCTGCCCTTCCAGGCGGAAGGCCATTTCCAGCGCCGCGGCCAGCTCGGCCACCTGCTTGCGGCCACCGCTCATGGACTCGGCGGTACAGGTTTCGCACCCGGCCACCAGGATCTTCTTATAGGGACGCACCATCTCCTTGATCTCGGCGAGCGGTTTTCTTTCCCCGACTACCATAATTCCCTTCCCTTACCAGTAATGACAAAATTATCGGGAGGGTCGTTCCCTCCCGAGGTTGCTGACTCGGCCAATGGATCTGCAATCCAGTATAACCGAGGCAGACCCGGCGCGCAATTCCAATTTGAGGCCTAACTCCTGGGAAACAACTTTACCCGGCCACGAACCCCGCAGGCTCTACTTCACCCTGACGTACTTGCCGTTCTGGACCTCCAGGACATAGACCCCTTCGGTGCCGGCCCGGGCGATGTCGTGGGTCTTGTCGAAGGAGAGCTTGCCGGTGACTCCGTCGAAGTCCTTGACGTTGTCCAGGTAATTCTTGATGCCCTCGGAGGTGGGCCCGTTTTTCTTCATGCCCTCCAGGATCATGGAGGCGGAGTCGTAGCCGAGCGCGGCGAACATGAGATTGTAGGGATCGTGATTCTTCTGGGTCAGTTCCTGGTAATTTTTCTTGAAACTCTGATTCTTCGGGGTGTCGTAGGCCTCGTCATACTCGCCGCCGATGACGTGCCCCTCCGCGGCCGCTCCGGCCAGCTGGATATAGGTGAGATCATAATCACCGTAGACCCCCAGGATCTTCTGGGTCATCCCCAAATGCCGGGCCTGGGCCGCGGCGGGCGCGGTTTCGGGGGTGTAGCCGGGAATGAACAGGATATCGGGGTTGGCGGCCTTGATCTTGGTGAGTTCCGCCTGGAAATCCCGGGCCCCGCGATTGAAGGACTCCCGGTCCACCACCTTGATCCCCAATTTTTCGAATTCCTCGCTGAAGAACTTATCCGAGCCTTTGCCGTAAGGTTCGTTGGAGTAGAAGATGGCCACGGTTTTGGGCTTCCAGTTGTCGGCCACCCATTTGGTCAAGACCTTGGCCTGGGTGTCGATGCGGGAGCAGCCCCGGTAGAGGTAGGTCCCCAGGCCGCTGAGCTGCGGGGTGGTGGCGGTGGGAGAGATGTCCACCACCTTGGCGTCCTCAGCGGTCTTGGCCGCGGCCATCATGGCGCCGGAGGTCATGGGACCGACAATGGCCACCACCTGGTCGACATTGATGAGCTTCTGCACCGCGTTGACCGCGGCCGCGGGGGAATCTTTCTCGTCTTCCACTATCAGCTCCACCTTACGGCCGTTGATGCCGCCGGCCTGATTCACCTCCGCCACCGCCATCTCCACCCCCCGGCGGCAGGGAATGCCTTGCTCGGCGCCGATGGACAGGCGCATCACCGTGCCCATTCTGACGGTTTTGGGGGATCGTCCACAGGCCGAAAGAGCGGTCAACATTAGCATTCCCAGGCCAACCACCAGAACCCCGCGAACCCTTGCCATTTCTATCTCCTCCTCGCTGATTCCCCGATTTTTTTTGGATACCGGCTCCGAGCCAAGACTGATCCTTTGATATTTACCCCACACCTGTCATCTCTTTCAAGGTAATTCGGGCATCGATGCCCAGGTTTTCCTGGAGGTGGCGCCGGGCCCGGCGGCACAGTCCCTCCAGGGCCTTGACCTCATCGGAAAAAAAGATCTCTGCCGCGATCAGGTCGATTTCCAGGACCTCCAACCCCTCTTCCGCCACCACCCGGCGGCGGTACTGGGGCAGAAAGCCATCCATGACTTCCTTAAGGAGCGCTTCGATCTGGTCCGGGTGCACCTTGATGCCTCCCACCGAAAAGATGGGGTCGGTGCGGCCGGTGATCTCCCCCAGGCGCACCAGGCTGCGGCCACAAGGGCAGGGGGTGGCGAGCAGCGAAGTCAAGTCGCCGCTGCGAAAGCGCACCAGGGGAAAGGCCACGGTGCTGAGCGTGGTGATGACCAGCTCGCCGGGAGCGCCGGCGGGGACCGGCACGAGGCTCTTCGGGTCGATGATCTCCGGGTAGAAGTGGTCTTCGGAGAAGTGGAGACCCTCCCCCTGGCCGCAACTGAAGGCCAGTCCCGGTCCCATCACTTCGGTGATGCCGTAGGCGGTGGCCACCTGGATCTGAAAGCCGGCCTCAATCTCCCGGCGCACCTCCAGGTCCAGGGGCGCGGCTACCAGCAGCGCCACCCGCAGGCTCAAGGCCGCGGCGGTCAGGTCCATGCGCTCCATCACCGTCAGCAGGTGCCGAGCCAGGGAGGGGGTGGTGACGAGTATCGAGGTCCGGTAATCCCGCATTACCATAAGCTGCTTGGCAAAGCTGAGGCTGGCCGCGGGGATCACCGAGGCCCCCAGGTGCTCCGCCCCGGCCTGCAAGTCCCGGCGCCAGTTGGCCAGACCCGGCGGCAGGATTATTTGCAAGATATCCTCCGGGGTCACCCCGGAAGCGGCGTACAGGCGAGCCAGGAGCCCCAGCCAGAGTTTCACGTCCTGGGAGGCGTAGCCCACCACCAGGGGGCGTTGCGTCGTGCCGGGGGAGGACTGGATGCGGACGATGTCCCGCAAAGGCACGGCGAACATGCCATAGGGATAATTCTCCGAAAGGTCGTCCCGGGTGGTGAACGGCAGGCGGCTCAAGTCGGCGGGACTGCGAACGGCTTCGGGGCGCAGTCCCAGGCGGTCGAACTGCTGGCGGTAGCATTGCACCTGTCGGTAAGCCCGGGTCAAAGTGGACTGGAGCCTTTCCAGCTGCAGCAGTTCCAACTCCTCCCGGTCCATGGCCTCGAATTCCGGCTGGCGCATGTTTCCTCCAATAGGCAGTAGCCAGTAGTCAGTAGTCAGTAGCCAGTAAAATACCCCACCTATTTTTTCATCGAAGCTATAAGCCCATTTAAAATGTGTCCTACTTCCGAAGCCATCTCAAGTAATAATAGAGCCTCTGGTGCAATCAATATATTCAAGATTCTTGGCTATCATAATTTGGGTTTCTAGTTCTGATCATGATCCTCTGGCATTTCCCAAAAATACCCGAAATTCCCCCTTGGATAAACGTCCCTGGCCTTCAGCAATATTGCTGGGAATAGAAACCGCGGCTCGACGGAGCTGGCTGGTGAGACCAAACATCTCTTCCTTGGGCAATTTTTTGGTCAGGCGATACATCTCCGTGACCAAATCCATAGCTTTTTGCCAGCCGATCAAATCCATATAATATCTTGTCATAGTCTAAATGCTCTCAGTGTCTGCCCAATATCCAAAAAACCTGGCTACTGGCTACTGACTACTCTCTTTTCACCTGCCCTCGGTAAACTCTCGATAGTCCTTGCCCAGATAGGCCCGGGTCACCTGGCGGTCCTGGAGCAGGTCGGCGGCGGCGCCGCTCAGGATGAGGCGCCCGGTTTCCAGGACATACCCCCGATCCGCCACCTTCAAGGCGGCCCGGGCGTTTTGCTCCACCAGGAGGATAGTCAGGCCCCCTTCCCGGCGCAGGCGCAAAAGGGTGGCCATAATATCCTCCACCACCTTGGGAGCCATACCCAGAGAGGGCTCGTCCATCAGCAGCAGGCGGGGGCGGGCCATCAATGCCCGGCCGATGGCCAGCATCTGCTGCTCGCCGCCGCTCATGGTCCCGGCTCTTTGGCCCAGGCGATCCCGGAGGCGGGGGAACAGGTCGAAGACCCGCTCCAGGTCCCGGCGAATCTCCTCCCGGGGGTGGCGGCGGTGGCGCAGGTAGGCGCCCAGGTCCAGATTTTCCGCCACCGTCATGGCCGCAAAGAGCTGGCGGCCTTCGGGCACCTGGGAAATTCCCAGGGCCACGATGGCCTCCGGGGTGAGCCCGGTAATGGGGCGGCCGTCGAAGATTATCTGGCCCTCCCGGCGCACCAGCCCGCAGACGGCGTTGAGCAGGGTGGTCTTGCCGGCGCCGTTGCCACCGATGAGGCAAACCACCTCTCCCGGCCGCACGTGGCAGGTGACCCCGCTGAGCGCGGTGACGGAGCCGTAAAAGGCGTAAAGGTTGCGAATCTTGAGCATGTTAGTTACCAGTTGCCAGTTACCAGTTCCATGACTTGGGAGAGATGGAGAAAGCGCAGGCTAAAGCCTGCGGCTACCATTTCAGGGCATGATCAATTTTGTCCCGCACAGGCGAGACGCCTGTGCCACCAGGTCTTTTTACAGAAAACAGAAAACGGAAAACGGAAAACAGAAAACCTTCCCCTATGTCTGCCAATCGGTCCCCAGATAAGCGGCGATCACCTCCGGATTCTTCTGAACGGCCCGGGGCGGGCCGTCGGCGATGAGGCGGCCGTAGTTAAGCACCGCGATCTCGTCGGCTACCTCCATGGTGAGGCCCATGTCGTGCTCCACCAGGAGGACGGTGAGGCCCCTTTCCTTGAGGCCCAATATCATCTCCTGGAGTTTCCCGGTTTCGGCGCCGTCCAGGCCCGAGGCCGGTTCATCCAGGAGCAGCAGGGTAGGGGCCGCCGCCAGGGCACGCGCCATCTCCAGCATCCTTTTGAGACCCAAAGGCAGTACGGCCGCGGACTGGTGAGCCCGGGAGTCCAGGCCCACGAACTCCAGGGCCTCCATGGCTTTGGTGCGGATCACCCGTTCCTCGGCCCGGGTCCAGGGGAGCTGCAGGGCCCCGGCCAATAGGCCGGCGCGGCTCAGGCGATGGCGGCCCACCATGGCGTTTTCCAGGACCGTCATATGGTCAAAGAGCTGCACCAACTGAAAGGTGCGGGCCACCCCTCGCATGGCGATGGCATGGGCCGGCAGGCCCTGGATCTCTTCTCCGTTAAGGATGACCCGGCCCCGCTGGGGAGTTAACAAACCGCTCACCAGGTGAAACAGGGTGGTCTTGCCGGCGCCGTTGGGACCGATGATCGCCTTGACCATACCCCGGTTCACCGCGAGGCTGACGCGCTCCACCGCCTGCAGGCCGCCGAAGGCCAGGCTCACATCTTGTAATGCCAACACGGTCTGGCTGGGTGGAGAAATCATAAACACCAGGGGTTAAGCACCCGGACCCAGGGAGCCCGGAAATTTATCCGGGTCCTCCCGGTAGGCGGATGCGGGATTTTAGGGAACAAAACTCCCTTTCCGTTTGTAGCGCCGGAACTCCCAGAGGTCCAGGAGACCCCGCACCAGGCCCCGGGGCAGGAAGATCATCACCACCATGAGAATGGCCCCGAAGATGACCACTTCGAAATCGTGGAACACGCTGAGCGCCTCCGGCAGCACCGTCAGCACCCCGGCCCCCAGAAGCGAGCCCCAGATGCTGGCCATCCCCCCCAGCACCACCATGGCCACCAGTTTGATGGAGAACATGAAGCCGAAGGAGGCGGGGGCGATGAAATTGAGGCTGTGGGCATAGAGACTCCCGGCCAGGGAAGCGTACAGGGCGCTCCAGACAAAGATTTTGAGCTTCAGACGGGCGGTGTTCACCCCCAGGGAAGCGGCGGCGGCCTCGGAGTCGTTGAGGGCCCGCAGGGCGCGGCCGGCCCGGGAGTCCACCAGGTTGGCGCTGAGGGCCAGGATCAGGCCCACCGCCAGCCAGATCAAGGGATAGAGGCGACGGGCCGTGTTCAGGGGAAAGCCCGCCAGGGTCAGGGGCGGGATTCCCGAGAGGCCCGAGGGGCCGCCGGTGAGAGGCTGGGCCTGGCTCAGGATGATAGAGACGATGATGCCGAAGCCCAGGGTGGCCATGGCCAGGTAATAGCCCCGGAGCTTCAAAGCCGGGACGCCGATGAGAAAGGCCGCGCCCCCGGAGACTGCCAGCCCGGCCAGCAGCGCCAGCCAGGGGTTGACTCCGCAGGTGGCGGTGAGGATGCCGGAAGTATAAGCTCCCAGGCCGAAGAAGGCGGCATGACCCAGGGAGATCTGTCCGGCGTAGCCCACCAGCAGGTTGAGCCCCACCACCAGCAGGGTGTGAATGCCGACGAAATTGAGCAGGGTGAAATAGTATTCGTTATCGAGGCCGACCAAAATGGCCAGCACCACCAGTGCAAACAGCACCCAGCGGTTCCAAAGCCTGGCCAATATCATTGCCGGCCTCCCAGCAACCCCCGGGGCCGCAGAAAGAGGACCACCAACAGCAGCAGAAAGGCCACTGCGTCCTTGTACCCCGAGGAGATGAGCCCGGAGGTGAAGGATTCCGCCAGACCCAGGAGCAGGCCGCCCAGGACTCCGCCCAGGAGGCTGCCCAGGCCGCCGATGATGGCCGCGGCGAATCCTTTGAGTCCCAGGATGGTGCCCATGTCGTAAACCCCCAGGGTGAGGGGGGCGATGAGAATGCCGGCTCCGGCCCCCAGGAGGGCGGAAAGGGCGAAGGAGAGCTGCACCATGCGGCTGGCAGGGATGCCCACCAGGCGGGCGGCCCGGGGATTATAGGCGCAGGCCCGCATGGCCTTGCCCATCAGGGTACGGCGGAAAAAGGCCTCCAAGGCCAGCACCAGGACCAGCGTCAGCCCCAGGACCCAGAGGTTCTGCGGGAGCAGGGTGGCTGGCCCCAGGTGCAGCGGGGCCTCTCCGGAAAAGGGGGGCAGGGTATAGGACTCTTTGCCCCACAGGAGCATGGCCACCCCTTTGAGGAAGACTCCGGCGCCCACGGTGATGATGATCAGGGTGAGGGGCGAAGCCTCCCCCACCGGGCGCAAGGCGAGACGCTCAAAGACCAGGCCCACCAGGGAGACGATGATGACTCCACCCGCAAAGGCCAGGGGCAGGGAAGGGACCAGGTGGTAGATGCTGATGGCGCACATGGCCCCCAGCATCACGAACTCGCCCTGGGCGAAGTTAATGATGGTGGTGCTGTTGAAGATGATGCCGAACCCCAAGGCAATGAGGGCGTAAATGGCGCCGTTGGTCAGGCCGGAGATGAAGTATTGCGAGAGTGGGGCAAAGATTGGCAAGGGAGTTATCAGTGAGGCGGCCAGCGGTCAGAGGCTCGATCTTTCCCGGCCCCTGACCACTGGCCATTATCCGTTAATCTGTCAAGGTGAATTGCCCCTTCTCAATCTTCACCATCACAAAGGCGTCGGGGGTTAGGCCGTTGTGGTCTTCGAGGCTCATGTTGAAGATGCCGCTCACCCCCACGAAGTTCTTGATGCCTTCCAGGGCGTCCCGGATCTTGGCGGGGTCGGGGCCCGCCTGCTGCAGGGCCTGATCCAGCATCCTCTGGGCGTCATAGGCATAGCCGCCGAAACTCGATTCCGGCGTCTTGAACTTGGCCACGTATTTTTCGGCGTATTCCTGACACACGGCCTTTTGGGGGTCGGAGTCGGGCAATTGCTTGTAGATCACCAACTTGCCGGCGGGCATGATGACGCCTTCGGCTCCGTCGCCGGCCAGTTCGATGAACTTTTTAGAGGCGGCGCCATGGCTCTGGATCAGGGGCACGGTCAGGCCCAACTGCTTCAGGTTCTTGGCCACCAGGGCCGGGGCCGGACCGGTGCCCCAACAGATCACCGCCTGGGCTGGCGTTCCTTTGATATTGGTGAGCTGCGGGCTCATGTCCGTGTCTTTTTCCCCGAAGACCTCCTGGGCCACCACCTCGATGCCGTACTGGGCCGCCTGGGAGAGAAGCTGCTCCTTGCCCGCCACTCCAAAGCCGCTGGACATGGTGAGGATGGCGACCTTGGCAATCCCGTGTTTCTGACAATACTGGTAGATGCGGCTCACCGCCATCTGGTCCGTCTGGGCCGTCTTGAAGACCCAGGCGCGATCCTGGGCCGGGGAGGTGATGGAAGCCGCGGCCGCGCACGAGATCAGGGGCACTTTGGCCTTTTGGGTAATATCCAGCACCGTCATGGAGGTGGGGGTGAGGCTGGGTCCGACGATGGCCAGAGCCTGGTCTTTTTGCAGGAGCTTTTCCGCATCGAGGCGGGCCTTGGTAACGTCGCCTTCGTCATCGTAAATCACCAGCTTCAGGGGGTGGCCGTTGATCCCACCCTTGGCATTGATTGCCTCGGCCACCATCTCCATGGAGTTGCGCTCCGGTTCCCCCAGGTAGGATTGGGGGCCGGTGATGGAAAAGATGCCGCCGATAACGTAAGGTTTAGATTTGCTGCCCGAGCCGCAGCCCGACGCCAGGATCAGGCCGGTCATGGCCAAAGCCCCTCCCACCAACCAGGTCTTGATTCTCATAAACCCTCCCCGGTGATTCCGGTCAATCTTTAGTGATGTACCTCGGCACAGGCTTTCCAGAACTTGCCGAGCCGGATGCCTTGAAGTATTGCTCCGATCACAGGCGGTAGACTTCTTCTCCCGTGTAGATATGGATGCCTTCCTGCTGCAAGAGGGTGATGGCGTGCTCCAGGTTGTCGAAGCGGAAGATGATCACCGCGTTCTTGCCGCTATGCTGCACAAAGGCGTACATGTATTCCACGTTGACTCCGGCCCTGGCCAGGATATGCAGCACCAGGCCCAGGCCGCCGGGCCGGTCCGGAACCTCCACCGCCACCACTTCGGTCTTGCCCACCGTGAAGCCCCCGGCCTTCAGGGCCTCCCGGGCCTTGTCGTACTGGTCGACGATGAGGCGCAGGATGCCGAAGTCGGTGGTGTCGGCCAAAGACAGGGCCCGGATGTTGACGCCGGCTTCCCCCAGGACCCGGGTGACATCGGCCAGGCGCCCCGCCTTGTTCTCCAAGAATACCGAGATCTGTTCGACTTTCATAGGGTCCCCTCTCAGTAGCCAGTAGCCAGTAGAAGAAACATGGAGCAATCTGGTCTCATATTTTTTCAGAATCGGAAATTAGTGACTCACCTCATAAATTTCTATAACCAAAGCCATGGACTTTGCGCCAGGCTAGTAAATCCCGATAGGATCCCAGCGCTTATCAAAGCACCCCCTGCTTCAACTGGCTACTGGCTACTGACTACTGGGCCCTACAACTGCCTTTTATCGATGACCCGTTTGGCCTTGCCTTCGCTGCGGGGGATGCTCTGCGGCTCCACCAGCTTCACCTTGACCGAGACGGTAAAGTAATCCTTGATCTTCCTCTGGATGTCCTGGGCCAGGGCCTGCAACTGCTTGACCTCGTCGGAGAAGGTGGCCTCATCCACCTCCACCTGGACCTCCAGGGTGTCCAATTGCCCTTGCCGGTCCACGATGAGCTGGTAATGGGGCGCCAACCCCGGGGTCTCCATGAGCACCGATTCGATCTGGGAGGGGAAGACGTTGACCCCCCGGATGATGAGCATGTCGTCGGAGCGGCCCTGAAGACGGCTGATGCGGGCGATGGTGCGCCCGCATTTGCAGGGGGCGTAGTTCAGGGAGGTGACGTCCCGGGTGCGGTAGCGCAGCAGGGGAAACGCTTCTTTGGTGAGGGTGGTGATGACCAGCTCCCCCGTCTCTCCGGGGGGCTCTGCTTCCAGGGTGGCCGGATTGATGATCTCCGGGAGAAAATGGTCTTCAAAGATGTGCAGGCCGTTTTTGGCCTCCAGGCACTCGATGGCCACTCCTGGACCGAGGACCTCGGACAGGCCGTAAATGTCCAGGGCATCGAGGTGAAGGCGCTTCTCTATCTCCTGGCGCATGCCTTCGGTCCAGGGCTCGGCGCCAAATATTCCTATCCTGAGCTTGGTCTTGGCAAACTCCACTCCCATGTCCTGGCCCACCTCCGCCAGGTAGAGGGCAAAGGAGGGGGTGCAGCAGATGACGGTGGGGCCGAAATCCTGGATGAGCATGATCTGGCGCCGGGTCTGGCCGCCGGAGACCGGAATGACCGCGGCTCCCAGCCGCTCGGCCCCGTAGTGGGCCCCCAGCCCCCCGGTGAACAGGCCGTAGCCGTAGGCATTATGGATGATGTCGCCCCGGTGAGCCCCCGCGGCCGCCAGGGTCCGGGCCATCAGTTCTGCCCAGGTCTCCAGGTCACGTTGGGTGTAGGCCACCGGGGTGGGTTTGCCGGTGGTGCCGGAGGAGGCGTGAATCCGCACCACCTGCATCATGGGCGCCGCGAACATGCCGAAGGGATAATTGTCCCGCAGGTCCTGCTTGGTGGTGAAGGGCAGTTTCTTGAGGTCGCTCAAAGTGCGGATATGTTCCGGTTTTACTCCCATCTGGTCCATGCGCCGCCGGTAGAAGTCCACCAGGTGGTAGACCCGCTCCACCACCGCCTGCAGGCGTTTGAGCTGCAGGGCCTCCAGGGCCTCCCGGGGCATGGTTTCGTTTTGCACGTCTCGGATCATCGGGTCCTCTCACACCTCCCTATCAGACATTTGGCCAACATAACACAAAACCCCGGCGGGATAAAGACGTTTCCCGTTAACAGACCACGACTTTTCCCAGCGGCTCCAGATATTACCCAGGGTGAAAAATTGATTAACAATGAAGTTCTCATTTTTTTGGGGCACCTGGAAATTGCTTTCCCCGCACTCCTCCATTTCCCTGCTCGTGGGGCCCGGCGGCAGAGCAGATTTTTTCAATGGCAGCCTTAAGCTGGCAGGCTCTCCAGCCGAAAGCGGTGAGAAAGGCAACGCCACTCTGGATATAGTCCGCGTCATAAGGGTCGCGCAAGAGGTCAACCACCAGCTCCCGGGCGGAATCCCGGAGCGCCTCCAGAAGTTTTTTATTGGAGCGATAGAGATGAGCGTCATAACAGAAGAAGATGGTCAGGTCTGAGTTTTGGGAAAGACGCACAGCCCTGTGAATCTCTTCAGCCGCCGGCTCGATGGAGACAATTTCGATATCGGGATCAAACCCAAATTTCCCGAACTCCTTCCGGACGAACTCCCGCTCCGGCAAGACTTCCTTTTCAATCATGATATTGGCATCGAGCCAGGAAAATCGAGGAAAGATAACCCCAATTCTTTTTTTTCCGGCCGGAAGGGGTATTAATTTTCTCTCATCCCGTAGAACCTGGACCGATTCACGGCAGATCTTGGCAGCGAGGATGGCGCCTTCTTTTTCGGCGCCGGGTTCCCCCCCGGCGAATCTTTCGGCTCTCTTTAATTTCAATCTGTTGAGGCGCGCGGCGCTCTCCTCCAGTTCTGCCAGGGAAAGGCTTTTGCTTTGATAGGCATCGACAAGTTTATGGAAAACCTCTTTCTGGGCCTGGAGGTCATGACAGACCAGTAGCAGATCATGTCCCGCCCGCGAGGCCAAAATCCCCGCTTCGCCGATGGGGCAGATCGCCTTAATTGCCCCCATTTCCAGATCGTCGCTGGCAATGACGCCCTTAAAGCCAAGCTCCTGGCGGAGGCAATCGTAAATGATTCTCCTGGAAAAGGTGGCGATGTTGTGGGGGTCAGGATCGAGCCTGGGATAATGGGGATGGGAAGACATCAGCAGATCGACCCCGGTTTCAATGGCGCTCACGAAAGGCTTAAGGTGCACCTCTCTCATCTCTTGCCAGGTCGATTGGATGACCGGCAGTCCCAGATGGGCATCCACGGGCGCATGACCCTTGCCGGGAAAATGCTTGGCGCAGGCTGAAAGTCCGCCCTGTTGCATTCCGGATATGCGCACCGCGCCCAGCTTCGCAACCAATCTCCAGTCATGCCCGTAAGAACGGATCCCGATATTAGGGCTGTAGGCCTCGGTCAAGACGTCGAGCACCGGCGCCAGATTCACGTCCAGCCCCAGTCTTCTCAGCTCTTTCGCCTCAATCTCGCCCTGCTTCCTGGCATATTCGAGCTTGCCGGCGCCTCCCACCGCCAGATTATCCGGGAAGACGGTAATGCCGTCCCTGAACATGATGACCCGCCCACCTTCATGGTCTGCGGCCACCAGCAGTCTGCGGCCCAGAGCCTCTTCCAGATCGGCAATCAGTTTTTTGATCTGGCCCGGGGAGGAAAAATTGATCCGGTAGAGAATCAGCCCGCCCGCATGCAGTTCCTGAAAATGACGGACAATCTCGGGAGTGACCCTGGTTCCGGGTATGCCGATGACCAACCGTTGTCCCACCAGTTCTGCCAGTTCCATGGTGAGATCATTCTAACCAGACAAATATTTTTTTGATACGATAGTTTGGCTCCTTATGGAAATCCAAAACTTTATTCCCGGTGGCAGCAATCTGACCTGGCAGGATTATTCGGTCCTGTTAGCGGTTCTGGCCCTGGTGATTTTTGTCGGCTTTTACTTTGGCAGAGGAGAAAAATCGACCGATGACTTTTTCCTGGGGGGGAGAAAAATCCCCTGGTGGGCGGCTGCTTTTGCGTTTGTGGCGGCGGAAACCAGCGCCCTGACCCTGATCGCGGTCCCCGCCATCGCTTATATGGAAAACTGGGAATATGCCCAATTTTTCATCGGCGATTTTCTGGGGCGGGTCATTATCACCTTTCTGTTTATCCCGGCTTTTTACCGGTATAACTGCACCTCCATTTATGAATTTTTAAGACACCGGTTCGGGCCGGAAACCCAAATCACTGGCTCCATCCTGTTTTTCATTACGCGTCTGTTTGCTTCCGGCGTCCGGCTGATGGCAGCTTGCTTGGCGGTGAGCATCCTGATCGGCTGGCCTATTCTGCCCACCATCCTCCTGTTTTCCTGCATCTGCGTTGTCTATGTCGCCTGGGGCGGGATCAAGGCGATCGTCTGGACCAATGTGGTCCAGGGTTTGACTTACGTAACTGCGGGAGTGGTAGCCATCGCCTTCCTGCTCACCCGCATTGACGGAGGCGCCGCGGCCGTGGTCGCCATTGCCGGCGCGGCTGGCAAACTGAAAATCTTCAACTGGGGGCCGGCCCTGGCGGCATTCGGATCGGCTCCATTCCTGAAGCGCCTCTTCTCGGACCCCAACATCTTTGTGCTGGCGACTTTGAACGGGTTTTTTGGATCCATGGCGGCCTTTGGGACGGATCAGGAGTCCATGCAGAGACTTCTCACCGTGGAAACGAGAAGAGAAAGCCAAAAATCGATGCTGCTGACACCCATTGGCAGTATTTCGATGATGCTTCTTTTCCTCTCCGTGGGCGCCTGCCTGTATGCCTTCTATGCTCAGCACCCCGGGATGCCTCTGCCGGCAAAATTGGACAAAATTTTCCCCTATTTCATCGCCCAGACCATGCCCCCGGTGATGAGAGGGCTGATGCTCTCGGCGCTGGTGATGTCGAGCCTGGACACGCCTTTGGGTTCTCTGACCACTTCATTTATTACAGACATCTATCGTCCGGTGATTTTTAAATTGGGAAATGAACGCCACTATCTTTTGGTTTCCAGAGCCTGTGTGGTTATTTTTGGCATTATGCTGGCGGGCATCGCCTACTTTTTCAGCCATTTTGAAAAAATTCTCTGGCTCGCTTTCAAAATTGGCGGGGTCACCTACGGGTCCTTGCTGGGAGTTTTCCTCCTGGGTCTGGTAACCAAAAGGCGAGGCAACCGGGTCAATTGCGCCGCCATGGCTGTCTCCGCACTGGGAATGCTGGTTCTGTTGGTTCTTTCCGAGAAGAGAATATTGCCGTTGGGTTGGACCTGGCTTTTGTTGATGGGCACCTTTTTGACTTTTACGACCGGTTGGGTTTTTGGGAAAAAGGAAGAGAGGGCCGCCGGCCCTCCCACCCCTGACTGATCTTTCCTCCGGTGGGGCGGGCCGGTGGGGCAGGCCGCAGTAATCGCCGCCTTTAATTGCAGGCAGCGCCCAGCCCCCGTCTAATTTTTTCCAGCAAAACCGAAAACCGGAAACTATTCTTGCAGCCATCGGCGCCGGAGACGCAGCAGGGTTTGCCCGTCCGCCCGGTAAACCACCTCCAGGACCGCGGCGTCTTTCAAATGATTGATGATCTCTTGGCGGCGCGCCGCGGCCAAATGGGGCCAGCCCTCCTCCCAAAAGGGTTCCCCGGCGGTGGCCGCCAGCCATTCCACCACCTGTTCGGTCCGGGACCCGTTAAGCCCAGCCGGGGCCAGGGCCAGGACCACCTGGCGCGTAAGGCTTGCCAGCCTCACCTTCAGGAAGGTATCCGCCAGGCGGTAGCGTACCGCCGCGGACCTTCTGCCGTTATGGAGCAATAACCCGGCCTCCTGCAATTTCTGCAGGTATTCCCAGGCGGTCTTGCCATCGATGTCGAAATCCTGGGCCAGTTCCTTCACCCGAAACCAGCGGCCCCGGGTGCGTTGCAGAAAATCTTGCAGGCCCTCCGCATGGAGTTTGCGTTGGGGCCGGTGGGGCAGGAGCTGGCGGCCCGCCTTCTCCAGCCAATTTTTAAGGTCGCGCTGGCGCACCGGAGTTTGGGAAGAAGCGCCGGCGGCGACCGGTACGTCGCTCGAAGGCCAGGGCCGGAGCGTTTCCGGCGGCGGCGCTGGGGCTGGCATCAATGGATAATAAAAGGGGAACCACCGGTCCAGGTCGTGCAGCAGGCCCCGGAAGCGGTCCAGGGTGATGCGCCCGCCCAAAAACGCCACCATGGAATCCCTCACCCGGAACTTGATGAGCTGGCGATGCTCTTGAGGATCGCCGGACCAGGGTGTGGTCTCCAGGGCTGCCTCCAGCATCAGGCCGGCCACCATGGCCCTTTCCAGTTTCTCTCCTTGCGGGAGCGCCCAATTTTGACCGCCGCTCCTGCCCTGGGTTGTCCAATGATCCGGTCTCATCGGCCAGTCCCCTTAGCCGGCAGGGTTTTTTTCCAGGCTGCCTCCCCCCGGTCCAACTGGCGGATTCCCGGAAACGCTGCATCCTGCGGCTGCGATACTTTGAGGGAGCAAGATGCAGGCCAGGAGACGGAACGGCTAACCTGGGATAATTATTAGGTAAGATTTGACGAGGACGCCCTTCCTGGGGCGCGGTGTCCTATTACCTGTCAAGGCTCCAGAAGGTGGGCTAACCTGTGATAATTACCAGGTGAGAATTGATGAGGACGCCCTTCCTGGGGGCGGTGTCCCACAACCTGTCCAGACACCCTCAGGCGCCGCGCCTCGGTAAGGCGGTTTTCTGTTTCCTGTTTCTGTAGGGGCGGGTTTAAAACCCGCCCCCGCTCTTTTCCGCCATTTTTTCACGCAGGGCGCGTCTCAGGGGCCAATAATAAAGTTCATTATTTCCGGGAGGGCATTAATGGTGCGTAAGACGCACCCTACGAATGGTTTTTAGGGCGGGCCCCAGCCTCGTTTCATCCCAGCATAAAGGGTCCTTTATTTATCCCCTCTCCCCCGCTGAGGGACGACACCGGGTGAGGGGGAATTTAATCTGCTTTCCATTCCCATCAATAAATAAATAGAACAAGCAGGGGCGGGTTTAAAACCCGCCCCCGCTTTGATTTTTGCCTTTCACGGAAAACAGAAAACGGAAAACAGAAAACAGAAAACAGTACCCAGTATCCTGGCCCCGGGGCGGGCCGCCGTTGAAGGCGGTATGGCAGGCGGATCAGCGCCTGGCGCCGGCCAGGGCGGTGAGGATGGCGCGGCAGAAAGCCGGCAGGTCGCTCGGTTGCCGCGAGGTGATGATATTGCCGTCCACCACCACTTCTTCGTCCCGATAGCGGGCCCCGGCGTGGATCAGGTCATCCTTGATGGCGTGAAAACAGGTGACGTTCTTGCCCTGAATCACCTCGGCGGAGGCCAGCATCCAGCCGCCATGGCAGATGGCGGCCACCACTTTGTGGTTCAAGGCCGCCTGCCGCACCAGGGCCACCATGGCGGGATGGCGGCGCATGCGGTCCGGGGCGTAGCCCCCGGGAATGATGACCGCGTCGAAGTCGGTTACGTCCACTTCCCCCGCCAAGCGGTCCACCTCCACCGGGTAGCCGTGTTTGCTGGTATGGGTCCTGCCGGGGCCGGGCCCCACCACCACCGCCTCGGCCCCGGCCTCCCGCAATCGCAGCAAGGGATACCATAGCTCCAGGTCTTCATAAAGGTCCTCGGCCAGGATGGCGACGTGCCGGCCCTGCAAACTGGTAGCTTGCGGCATAACCTAGTCCTCCTTTAAATTCCGGAATATCTGCCAGTTAAGATAAGGGCGGGCCGAGAGGGCCGCAAGGTGGCCGCGGCGGGTATTAAACCCGCCCCCCTGATCCGGTTGGGGGCAGGGCGTTACTGCAGCATGGCGCTGGGGGGGATTTCCGGTGAATAGCGCCGCCGGGCCGCCTTGCCGCCGGGGAAGCGCCAGTAGGGGCGTTGGCGCAAAATGGGCAGTTTGAGCAGGTGGGCCAGGCGGTTGTCCCCGGTCCTGAGATAAGCGGGCACCCCGATAATTATCTCAGCCTGCGGGACGTTGAGCCGGAGGCTCGAGTTGAGCCGGTCCCAGCAACTGAAGACCACGGAATAGTTGGAGTTGGTCTCGGGGCCGACGGCCGAATGGTGGATGCCGTGCATGCGCGGGGTGACCAGAATCTTATTGAGCAGCCTTTCTAAGCCCAGGGGCAGGCGCAGGTTGCTGTGTTCAAACAGGGTGGCGCAGTTGAAGAGGAGCTCATAGAGAAGATAGGTGGCGGGTGAAACTCCCAACAGGCCGACCTGTAAGAGCCGGAAAGGGGTGGAATAGAGGATTTCCCCAAAATGGAAGCGGAAGGAGGTGGTCACGTCCAGGTCCGGGTCCACGTGGTGAACGTTGTGAAAGCGCCACAAGAGGGGGCGGAGGTGATTGAAGCGGTGCCAATAGTAGAAGGTGAGATCCATCCAGAGAATCCCCACCGCCGCCTGCGCCCAGGGGAGGCGTGGCAAAAGGAGGTGCGAGAGCCCCAGGGAATGGTCCTGGGCCCAAAACGCCAGACCCAGGGCCGCGGGCCGGACGATTAAGGTCCCGGCGGCAAACGCCAGGGCGGTTAAGCAAAAGTTGATCCGGAAGCGTGGCCCGCGCCCGCGTTTGGGGCGGCGCAGGGGACGGGCGGTCTCCAGAACCAACAGCAGCGCAAAGACTGCCACTATCAGGGCGGTGAACAACTTAGAGATGAGCATGGGCAGATTCATTCTGCGTTCCGGGAAAAAAATTGCCGCCGGGTTAACCCGGGAGGTCTTGGCGCAGGATCGGCCCTCACCCCCGGGCGCCCGGGTGCGCTCACGGCTCCTGCCGGGCCGGGGCCGTCACCTTCTCCCAAAAAGACCAGGATTTTAGGGGCCGTCCCAGGTAATGGAGCACAAAGGCCTTGAAGACGGCCAGGCTCTGGTCCCGTTGCAGTTTGGGGAAGCGGAGACGGGACAGCTTTTCCCGATCCATCCCCTGGGCCAGCCGCAGCAGTTTCCAGGTCCCCGGACTCATGGCGAGCAAGGGGCCGGGGGCCCCGGGGCGGCAGGCGCCGCACAGGACTCCGCCCCGGGGGATGCTGAAGTTAAGCGGCGGGGCCGGTTCCTGGCCGCAACCCGTGCACCGGTCCAGGCGGGGGCCGTAGCCTCCCAGGGTGAGAAGGCGCAGCAGGAAGGCGGGCAGCAGCGAATCCGGAGGCAGGTCGCCCTGGTTCAGCAGGTCTAAGGCTGCCTCCAGGGTGGCAAAGATTTCGCCGATGGCCTCCGGGGGCCCGGCCAGCAACCCCGCCACCTCGGCCAGCACCGCGGCCGCCCCCAGCCGCGGCAGATCCCGGCGCAGCAAGGGAAACGACCGCAGTAGCTCACCTTTCTGCAAGAACTCCAGATCCCCGCGGGAGCGTGTTGATAAGAAGAAGACCACCCGGCTCAAGGGCTCCAGGCAGTGGGCAAAACGGCGCCGGCTTTTTCTGGCGTGTTTGGCGATGCCGGTGAGGCGTCCCCGCCCAGGGGTAAGGAAGGTCACCAGCAGGTCGGCTTCGCCGTATTCCCGCACCGTCAGGACAATAGCCTGGGTCTGAGGCTCGATCGTGTGGGTGCGTTCAGCGGGCGGCTGCCGGCCGCCAGCAATAGCCATGGCCGCGGTTCCCAATTTACCGGGGATCAATATTTAACTCTCCTATTATTAACGGAGTCTAATCCAATAAGTCAAGTTTCGCACCAAGTATTAATGAAGCTGGAGCCTTTTTCAGGCTCCCGTAAATAACTGACTGCCTGGGCCGCAGGCCCAGTCGCCAAGTTCAGGCAGCGTAAGAGTCCCGCCTAGGTACTCTATTCAGGGTGCAAACTTGGGTCATAAATGATACTGCGCAACTAGGCAATAATACCCACCCGAAATGAGTAGTTTTACCGATATAGCTTTAAGCGAAAAGATGATTACGTTATTAGAAGCGGCAGGCAAAGTGACTATCCCAGGGAGAAAGGAGAGGGGGATGGTACCGGCAAATTACCGTACGTATAAAATCCTTCTGGTGGATGACTATCCGCCGGTGCGCCGGATGGTGAAGGCCCTTATCGAAGCCAACCCGGAATTGTCGGTGGTGGGCGAATTAGGCGATGGGTCGGCGCTCCTGAAATTCCTGGAGACCTCTTCGCCGCAGATGGTGATCCTGGATATTTCTATGCCTTTCATGAGCGGCTTCGAGGTTGCCAGCAGGGTCAAGGAAAGCCACCCGGAGGTCAAGATCCTGATACTCTCCATCCACAACTATAAAGAGTACGTGGAGCGGGCCCTGGCCGCCGGGGCTGAGGGCTATGTGCTCAAAGAGGAAGCCGGAGACGAGCTGCTGGCCGCCATCACTTCTCTGAGGGCGGGCCAGAGCTATATCTCCTCCCACTTGCAGAGCCGGAATTCGACCCTTAACCCGGCATAGAGGTATCACCCGCCAGGTCCTTCAGGGACCAGTCCCATCTGCAGGTCATCTTTAAATCCGTCATTTCCTGAACCGTTCTCAATCAGACCAGATCCTGCATGATGCGCAACAGGGTGGCCTCCACTTCCCGGGTGCGCTCCTTAGGAAATGGGGGGCAAAGCAGGGGCGGGTTTTAAACCCGCCCCTACAGGGCGGACACATGGGTCCGCCCCTACGAATACCTATGCAAAGCCACCCTCCCCCCAACTCTCTCCCCCATCGGGGGAGAGGGGATAAATAAAGGACCCTTTTTGCTGGGGTGAAACGAGGCGGGGGCTCTCCCTAGAAACCAATCGTAGGGTGCGTCTTACGCACCATTGATGCCATCCCGGAAATAATGAACTTTTTATGGTCGCCTGAGACGCGCCCTACCAGAATCAAATGGTGGAAAAGCGCGGGGGCGGGTTTTAAACCCGCCCCTACAAAGCACCTTCAGGTCCGCCCCGGCCTTAATCAAGGACTTCTTTGGTCAAAGCGGCTTTTTTCAGTTGGCGCAAATCGGTGTGCCATTTCCAGAGCACGTAAATGGAAGGGTAGATGAACAGTTCCAGGAAAAATGAGGTGACGACTCCTCCCACCATGGGTGCGGCGATGCGTTTCATGGCCGCGGAGCCGGCGCCATGGCCGTGCATCAGGGGGAGCAGGCCCATGAGGATGGCCAGCACCGTCATCAGCTTGGGGCGCAACCGCTGTACCGCTCCTTCCATGACGGCCTCCTCCAGGTCCGCATAGGAGTTAAGCCTGCCCTCGACCTGGTGGCGGTGGTAGGCAAGATCGAGGTAGAGGAGCATCACCACTCCCGTTTCAGCGTCCAATCCGGCCAGGGCGATGAGGCCCACCACCACCGCCAGGCTCAGGTGGTAGCCCAAAATGTAGAGCAGCCAGATGGCCCCCACCAGGGAGAAGGGCACCGCCAAGAGCACGATGAAGACCTTGGCGAAGGAGGCGGTGTTGACGTAAAGAATGAGAATGATGATGGCCAGGGTGATGGGGATGATGACTTGCAAGCGCTGGCGGGCCTGCTCCATGTATTCGAACTGGCCGCTCCAGACGTAATTGTAGCCCGGGGGCAGCTTCAACCGCTCGCTGATAGCTTTTTTGGCCTTGGTGATGTAGCTGCCCAGGTCGATATTCCGGATATCCACATAGAGCCAGGCGGAACGCCGGGAGTTTTCACTGCGGATCATGTCGGGGCCCTGGTGGACCTTGATGGCCGCCACCTGGTCCATGGGCACCTGGGCGCCGCTCATGGTGGGGATGAGGATGCGGCGCAGGGACGGGAGGTTTTCCCGGTAATTCTCGAAATAACGCAGGTTCACGGGGTAGCGCTCCAGCCCCTCCACCGTCTGGGTGATGTTCTCCCCTCCCAGGGCGGTGGCGATGACTTCCTGGACATCCCCCACGGTGAGGCCGTAGCGGGCCGCTTGCTGGCGGTTAATGGCAAAATCGAGATAATAGCCGCCGGTGACGCGCTCCGCAAAGGCGCTGGCGGTTTCCGGCAGGCTCTTGAAGATGGCTTCCGCGTCCGTGGCCAGCCGGTTGAGCACCTCCAGGTCGGGCCCCATGATCTTAAAGCCCACCGGGGTCTTGATGCCGGTGGACAGCATGTCGATGCGGATCTTGATGGGGTATCCCCAGGAATTGGCCAGGCCCGGGAATTGCACCGCCTGATCCATCTTCCCGATCAGGTCTTCCATGGTCATGCCGGGAGGCCATTGTGCCGGGTCCTTGAGACGGATGGTGGTCTCGATCATACTCAGGGGCGCCGGATCGGTGGCGGTCTCGGCCCGGCCGGCCTTGCCGAAGACGTACTTCACCTCCGGGAATTGACGAATGATCCGGTCCGTCTGCTGCAGGATGTTCTTGGCTTCAGTGATGGAGATGCCCGGCATGGTGGTGGGCATGTAGAGCAAGTCTCCTTCATTTATAGGGGGCATGAATTCCGAGCCCAGCCTGGAGAAGGGATAGACGGTGAGGCCCACCAGAAGAACCGCCAGGACGATGGCCATGACCGGGACCCTAAGCACCGCCTTCAGGGCGGGATGATAGAGGGACATGGTAAAGCGGTTCAGCGGATTCCTGGACTCCGCCGGAATCCGGCCCCGGAGGAAGGTGGTCATCATGATCGGCACCAGGGTCACCGCCAGGATGGAGGCCGCGGCCATGGCGAAGGTCTTGGTGTAGGCCAAAGGTTTGAAGAGACGCCCGGATTGGCCGGTCAAGGCGAAGATGGGGAGGAAGGAGACAGTGATCACCAGC
This sequence comes from uncultured delta proteobacterium, assembly GCA_963697965.1. Classification (GTDB taxonomy): domain Bacteria; phylum Desulfobacterota; class Desulfobaccia; order Desulfobaccales; family 0-14-0-80-60-11; genus JAPLJC01. The sequence continues at coordinate 2,499,364 of OY969108.1, read as the reverse complement.
AGGGAGAAGAACAGGGACGGTCCCACTTCTTTGGCGGCCTCCAGGATCACGGATTGCCGGGGGGCGTCCGGCGGGGCGTGTTCGATGTGCTTGTGGGCGTTCTCAACCATGATCACCGCGGCGTCCACCATCACCCCGATGGCCAGGGCGATGCCGCCCAGGCTCATGATGTTGGCGCTGATGCCGGCCTCGTACATGACGGCCAGGGAGATCAGCACTCCCAGGGGCAGGGTGATGATGGCCACCAGGGAGCTGCTAAAGTGCATCAGGAAGATGATGCACACCAGGGCCACCACCGCCATCTCTTCCAGGAGTTTTTCTTTCAGGTTCGTAACCGCCCGGTCGATGAGGGCGCTGCGGTCATAAGCCGTGACCAGGCGCACTCCCGGGGGCAGCCCGGCCTTGAGTTCCTCCATCTTTTCCTTGACGCCGTCGATCACGGTCCGGGCGTTGGCCCCGAACCGGGCTATCACGACGCCGCCCACCACCTCGCCTTCACCGTTGGCTTCGGTGAGGCCGCGGCGCATTTCCGGACCCAGCCGCACCAGGGCCACATCCTTGATCAGGACGGGAACGCCGTTCTTGTCCACCCCCACCACGATGTTTTCCACGTCCTGGATGCTTTTGATATAGCCAAGGCCCCGCACCATGTACTCGGTTTCGGCCTGTTCCACCACCCGGCCGCCGACGTCCTGGTTGGATGCCTGGATGGCCATCTTCACCTTGGAAAGGGGAATGCCATAAGAGGCCAGGGTATTGGGGTTGACCACCACCTGATACTGTTTGACAAAACCGCCCACCGAGGCCACTTCCGAAACCCCCGGCACTTTTTGCAACTGATAGCGGAGGTACCAGTCCTGGATGGAGCGCAGTTGGGCCAGATCGTGCTGGCCGGTGGGGTCTTCCAGCGCGTACTCGTAAACCCAGCCCACCCCGGTGGCGTCGGGGCCCAGGGAAGGGGTGACGCCCGGCGGCAATTTCCCCGCCACATAGTTGAGGTATTCCAGGACCCGGGAGCGGGCCCAGTAGATATCGGTGCCGTCTTCGAAGATGACGTAGACGAAGGAGACCCCGAACTGGGAGAGCCCGCGCACCACCTTGGCCCGGGGCACCGCCAGCATGGCGGTGGCGAGCGGGTAGGTCACCTGGTCTTCCACGGTCTCCGGCGCCTGTCCCGGATACTGGGTGTAGACAATGACCTGGACGTCGGAGAGGTCGGGAATGGCGTCCACCGGCAGATTATACGCGGCGTAAATGGCAAAGAGGGTGACGATGACGCTGATCAGCACCACCAGGAAGCGGTTATGGACGACGTAGTCAATGAGGCGGGCAATCATGGGATTTCCTGGCGCCCAACCATTCGGATCTCAGGCAAGTGGGCATGATTATCATATTGTCACCATAAGGAATCGGTGGGCAGTGCCCACCCTCGGTTTTTTCCAATGAGCCGGCTCAAGGGGGTCCAGATTTACCTTTCCCTGGCTCCCCGGTTAATGGTTAGGCATCGGCGGCAGGGGGGGCCTCGGCGCCCCGGGGGCGGCGCCACCTCCGCCCTCCTCCTCGTAAACCGGCACCAGGTCCATGCCGCAGGGGGCCTTGCCGGGTTTATCCCGGACGTAGGTCGGGTCCATGGGATCGACCCAGTATTTGATCTTCCGCTCCGTTTTGCCGCCGGCCATGGGGGCGGCGGCCGGAGCCCCGGCAGCCGGCGCGGCAGCCGGCCCTTCCTTGGGTCCCTGGGGCTGGGGGGCCAACATCATCTGTCTCGCTTCCTGGAAGCGGGATTCGGAATCGAGCATAAATTGGGCCGAAGTGACCACTTCTTCACCGCCATGAAGACCGGCCAGCACCTCCCGGTATTGGTTGTCGTCGCCATAGACCCCCAGTTTCACTTCCCGGGGTTCGAACCGCCCATTGCCCAGGGCGATGAAGACGTGCTGCTGGAGGCCGGTGTCCAGCACCGCAGTGGCGGGCACCACCACCACGTTTTTAGTGAGCGGCGACTTAATCTGGACCTGAGCAAACATTTCCGGTTTCAGCTTGAGCTGGGGGTTGGGGAACTTGAGGCGCACCCGCACCGTGCGGGTGGCGCCGCTCAGGAACGGGTAGATGTAATCGATCCGGCCGGCAAAGGTCTCCCCCGGCAGGTAGGCCAGGCTCATCGTCACCTGCTGCCCCACCTTGATCCAGGGCAGCTCGTATTGATAGATATCGGCATCGACCCAGATGGTGGAGAGGTCGGCCACTTCCAGCAGAGGCATGCCCGCCTGCACATAGGCGCCCTGGGTCACCAGGCGCTTGGTGACGATGCCCTGGACCGGCGAAGCCAGGACCAGATGCTTCTTAACCTGGCCGCTTTCCTCCAGGGACTCGATCTGGGCGAGGCTGATGTCGAAATACTCCAGGCGCCGCCTGGAGGCCTCCGCCAGCCGGCGGGCCCCTGCCGCCATTTCCGGGATGGGGCTCTTCCCCAGTTCCTTCAGATTTCTGAGCGCCAGCAGGTACTCCTCCTCGGCGGACACCAGGTCGGGACTGTAGATGCTGAGAAGGGCCTGGCCCCGGCGTACCGGGTCGCCGGTGGCGTTGACATAGAGGCGCTCCACCCAGCCGTTCACCTTGGTGTTGATCTGGGAAAGGCTCCGTTCGTCAAAGGTCACCAGGCCCACCGCCCAGGTATCGTGGTTCAGGGGCCTGACCTCCACCTTGGCGGTCCGCACCCCCATGGATTGGATGGTGGCGGGGGAGACCGTGATGGCGCCGGGGGCGGCCGCGGCCCCACCGCCCTCCTCCTCGTAAACCGGCACCAGGTCCATGCCGCAGGGGGCCTTCCCCGGCTTATCCCGGACGTAGGTCGGGTCCATGGGATCGACCCAGTATTTGATCTTGCGCCCTTTTTGGGCGCCTGGCGCCGCCGCGGCTGCCGGGGCGCCGGCCGGGGCGGCCGGGGCCTCATCTTCATAGACCGGCACCAGGTCCATGCCCATGGGCGATTTCCCCGGCTTGTCCCGGATATAGGTGGGGTCCATGGGAGCTCGCCAATATTTGATCTTGCGCTCTTTTGGGGGAGCCGCGCCTACGGCGGGACCGGCTGGTTTAGCCCCCGAAGAGGTGGCATAGACCGGCACCAGAGCGTTCCCCTCCGGGTCCTGGCCCGGCGCCTCTTTAACATAATTGGGGTTCTTGGGGGAGACCCAGCAAAGCGCCTTCTTCTCCGCTTTGCCCCTGCCCCAGGGCGGCGCCCCGGAAAAATAGGAGAAGACCAGGGCCGCCAGGACCAGTATCCCCAGGCCCCACCAAACCTTGCCAGCGCGTGCCAGGCTCATGTTTTGCCTCCGGGCGGCCGGGGGAGTTCGGCCCCCACCAGCCATTCCAATTCAGCCCAGTTATCTTCAAAATCGTTGAGATATTCCTGCATTTGCATCTCGGCGTTATATTCCGTAATCTCGCTTTGATAGAGCTGGTTAAAGGACACGGCGCCCACCTGGTAGGCGGTCAGGGAGGCGGCGGCGGCCTGCCGGGCCTGGGGAATGATCCCCTGGTCAAACAAGGAGGTCTGTTTTTCCAGGCGCTGGAGTTTGACGACGCGGTCCTTGATGGCTGCCGCCAGTTGGTCCCAAGCGGATTGGTGGGCCTCTTTGGCCGCCTCTTCTTTGGCCTCTTCCTCCCGGATCTTGGGTTTGATCTTGGAGGCCTGCCAGATGGGCAGGTTGACCATGAACTGGCCGCCGACCATGTCTGATTGTTTCACCCCCGCCACCTCTTCCCGGAGGGCATAGTTGACCCCGACGGTAAAGTCCGGAAAATATGCCTTCTTAGCCAGGTCCACCGATTTTTGCTGTTGGGCGATCAGGGCTTTCAGGGCCTGGAGCTGAGGCCGGGCCTTGGCCTGGGCCAGCAATTCGTCGAGCTTCAGGGTGAAGGGCCGGGGCTGCAAGGGCTGGGGACGAGCAATGGGGGTATGGGGCGGTTTAGAGCGCAGGGCGTTCAGATCCGCCAGCAGGGATTCCCGTTTCTGGGCCCATTGAAAGAGGCGGTCCAGGTAATTGCCCAACTCCACCTGGGCCTGGAGGACGTCGGCCTGCTGGCCTTGGCCCACGCCATAGCGGGTCTCCGCCACCTTGACCACCTCTTCCCAGGCCTGCTTGTTTTGCTGGGTCAGATCGTAATCGCGGTTGGCCATGGACAGGGCCCAATAGGCCTCCAAAACCTTGGCGCGCACCTCGTTGACCTTGTCCTGATAGGAGTAATCGTTGGCGTGGAACTGCTCCGTGGCCACCTCGGAACGGAGGCGCCGCTTCCCGGGAAACGGAAATTTCTGGGACAGCTCGAACATCTTTTGGGTCATGGGATCCGTGTGGAAACTCCAGGTGTCGGTGGGCAGGTTGGCGATTTCAAAGCCGGCCTGCGGGTCGTCCAGGGCCCCGGCGGGGCTGATCGCCTCCTTGGAGGCCCGGGCCGAATCCCGCATCTGCCTGACTTCGGGGTTGGCCTTGAGGGCCTCGTCGATGAGGGCTGCCAGGTCAGGGGGCAGCGAGCCGTTACCCTGGGCCAGGGATGGCGCCGGCAGGCTCAGTGCCCCGGCCAGACATAGGACCAGCAGCAACAGGACGCGGGAAGATCGCAGTGGGTATGTCATCTCTCACATCTACCTTTATGGAGTCTCGATATCATCAGCCTTGGGACAATCATAAGCACAAGAAGCGCCATTTTACAAGTTGCCCCTAACCAGTTGCCAACCAGCACGGCCAGGCGGAAGATGGCATTTATAACTCTTCCCTCGTGCCTGCCACCACATAGAGCTTCACCGGGTGGGCGATGCCCTTGAGCGCGGTCTCGAAGGTCCTGCTGACGGCCAGGGTCTCCTGGCAATGGTGGAAAACCATTTCGGAAACCATCACCTCGCCGCCCTGGGCCTGGCCCTGGATGCGGTGGGTAAGGTTCACCGCGGCCCCAATGATTCCGTACTTGGTACGGGCTTCGGAGCCGATGTTCCCGACCACCACCTCCCCCGCATGCAGGCCGATGCCCAGGCGCAGGGGCGGCGTTCCCGGTTTGGCCAGGTTTTCGGCAGCCATGGCCGCCTGCATCTTTAAAGCGCAGCCAATGGCTCGCCGCACCACCGGCTCCATGGGACCATCCAGGGGATCGAAAAAGGCCAGGATGGCGTCTCCCAGGAAATCCACTATAATGCCCCGATGCGCCTGGATAACCTCGATCATCCGCGAGAAGTGGCGGTTTATCAGGGAAATGGTGGCTTCGGGAGTAAGGGTTTCGGCCAGGGGGGTGAAGCCCCGGATATCACCGAACAGGATGACCACTTCCCGCTTTTCTCCCCCCAGGCGGCTGGCCTCGGGCCGCCTGAGCAGCTCCCGGGCGATCTCCGGGTCCAGGTAGCGTCCGAAGGTGTTGCTGATAAAGTCCCTCTCTTTCAGGCCCGCCACCATGTCATTGAAAGCCGCGGTCAATCGGCCGATTTCATCCCGGCTGGCCACCGGCAGTGGCTCGCCGTAATTCCCCCGGGCCACCTGGGCGGCCCTGGCCGCGATGCCGCGGATGGCCATAATACAAGGTTTTAGCTGCAGCCGGATAATCACCAGGATGACGATAAGACAAAGGACCCCGCCCGCCAGGTAGTACAGGTGAAACTGCAAAATGGGAGCCAGGATCTGGCTGCTCCGGGCGTGCAGCATGATGGCCCATGGGGCGGCGTGAAGCTTGTAATACCCGATCACCCGATCTTTTCCCATGATGGTGCCGTAAGGCTTTTCCCTCATATCCTTGAGCATGGCCAGCTCCAGAGGGTCCCCGGTTCCCCCCAGACAGTGCCGGGATTGCATGGCCGGAGAGCTGTGGGCCAGGTAGAGCCCTTCCTGGTTTACCACGCAGGCCATTTGAGCTACCAGCCAGCCCTCCTTGAGGATGTCCTGCATCAGGTAGGCGTAGCTTATGACAACTTCAAGCCGGCCCAAGGGCTTGCCGGCCGCGTCCAGGAGGTTCCCCGCGATCCCCACGGTTTTCCCATCCGGTGGGTAAAAGTACCCTAGGGAAGAGATTCCTGCCGATCGCTCCGGGACGACCGCTGGGCTTTGAGGCTCGGCCGCCTTATTCCAGGCCAGGTTGACCTGGACGACGCCGGCCTGGGTCTTTTCCCGGGCCAGGAGCCAAGACTGGATTTCCTGGCCTTGAGGGCCCTGCCCGGCCCGGGCGAATTCCTCCATCCATTTGATCTGCCCGTTGAGCCGCATATCCATCTGGTGGGCGTCCCGCTCCAGGCGCAGGATGGCGATATCCTGCCACTCTTTGAATAACAGGCTACTGGTGAAACGGTAGCCGGCGACCCACAGGACCAGTAAAAACAAGGTTACCGGTATGACCAGCAGGACTATCAATCTTCGCTCTAAGGTTTTAAAGGCAAACATGGATTAACTCAATTTTGCAATCAATGGACCGATTTGCAATTAATGGACCGATCGGAACCAGCCGGTCTGCTTGTTTACCTGGATTTTATCCACCAGGGAGCCATCCTTAGTGACAATATCCACTTCATAAGCATCATCTTTAGAAATCACTTTACCAGCTTTTAAATTAGGGTTGCCCCGGATGTCCTGCTCCACCAAAGCTTTGGCCTGATCCGCCGACAGGGGCTGGCCGGGCCTGGCCACCGGAGACCCGGTCTGCTGATTCATCCAGGGGCAATACCAACCTCCCCGCCCTCCTTGCCCGCCCGGCCCTGCCCCGCCGCCCGGGCCGCAGTTCCCCCCTTCCATCATGCCTCCCATCTGGCACAGCAAGCCTATACCTTCATTCATGGTGCCAACCTTTTTCTGGCTGTCGGGTCCGGCCATGCCCCCCCCACCTGGTTCCCAAGCACTCACCTGGTTGACCTGCCCTGGCGCGGCGGCTGCCGCATAGTTCCAGCCTCCCAGACAGACAAGCAGGCCCAGGCACAAGCAGGCAAACAGACTTAGCAAAAATACTCGCGGTATCATCGGTGCTTCCTCCTTATGCCTCAGTGCAATTATCGATCTCTCGCGGCAGGAAGGGAGAAAACTCATTAGGTTCCCCCCTTCGAGCTATTAGTTACTTGGTAGAGGGTAGTCAACCGTTACTTCCCGCCGGAAGTCTTTTCCGGAGTCACCCCTTGCTCTTCCATCTTCTTCAGGCAGGCCTCCGGATTCTTCTTAAAGACATCGATGCACCCCGGGCAACAGAAGTAGATGCGCTGGCCCTGATAATCAGTGTAGATATTTTTATTAATCTTGTTGCCCAACACCGGGCAAACGGTCTGCGGCGCGCCTGGTTGCACCGTACCCGACTTATCCTGTAAGCCTTGGGTGGCGCCGGCGGCCATTACCGCCCCGGCGCTGGCAAAGGCCAGGGCCAGGGCCAGAATCATGGAAATTATCACTCTTTTCATAATGTTCCTCCTAGAGATCATACAGGGCGGACCTGAACCGCCCTGCCTCTCCATGGTCATCCGTTAGTGTTGGTGGCCGCTGTGGTCCACCCCGGTCATCTGCCTGGAGCAATTGGTGACCCGCCCTTGCTTCGATTTTGCCTTTCACGGAAAACAGAAAACAGGCAATTTAAGATCAGGCAGAACCCAGCGGTAGCCGTAGGCTTCCCGGGTTCCACAACCTGCAAGGGCTGCGAAACTCAGAATGAGAACAAGAATCAGGCTTGGGGCAGGACTAACTTAACTAGGGAGGATGGACAATGCTGGTGGGTAAGGTTTTGATGGCCATAAACATGGTCAAGGCCAAAGGAGAACTTTGCCAGGTGGTGGCCCCCAAGGCAACGCCCGGCGAGCTTAAGGCCGAAGGGCCGGAACCCAGGCGGTAGGCGCAGCCGCAGTTCTGGCTGGCATCCCCGCAATGGCCGGGCATCCCGTTATGTTGGCAGCAGCAGGGCGCCACCAGGCCCGGGCCTAGACCGCGGTGGCAGCAGGACCTCGAGCCGCCCGTGGCGGCAAGCAGGCCCCCGGGCAGGGAGAAAAAGAGAACCGTGCCGATGATCACGGCCACTGCCAGGATTCGAGAGGCGGCGCTCCTTTTCATACCTTTCAGGATATCAAGCGTTTTATAAATGGCAAGAATTTTTTTGTAGGTGAAGACCCCATGGATAGCCTGTTTACTGTTTCCCGTTTTCCGTGTCAGTGGGGGCGGGTTTAAAACCCGCCCCTACGTTGATTTTGCCTTTCACAGAAAACAGAAAACAGAAAACCGCTTTTAATCCTTACAAGGTCAGAATCAACGGCAGGATCATGGGGCGGCGCTCCAGGAATTTGAAGAAGAGTTTGCGCATAGCCTTGCCGGCCTGGGTCTGGATCTCCAGCCAGTCCTGGGTGGGTTCGCTCAAGGCCCGGAGGACGATCTCCTGGAAGACCTTGCGGGCCTGCTCCAAGAGGGGCGCCTGCTCCTCCTCCAGGGTGAAGCCCCGGGTGATGAGTTCCGGTTCGGTAACGATGCGGCGGGCCCCCGGGTCCACCGCTACATAGGCGATCACCAGCCCATCGGCGGCCAGGTGCCGCCGGTCCCTGAGGACGATGCGGCTGACGTCCCCCACTCCCTTGCCGTCCACGAAGACCCGGCCGGTGTCCACCCGGCCCTGGAGGCTCGCCCCCCGGGAATCGAAGCGCACCTGATCGCCGTTCCCGGCCAAAAGAACCCTTTCTTCCGGGATGCCCACCGCCCGGGCCAGGTGGCCATGCTTGATGAGGTGGCGCATCTCCCCGTGAATGGGGATGAAATAGCGGGGCCGGGTCAGGTTCAGCAGCATCTTCAATTCCTCCTGGGAGGCATGGCCCGAAACATGGATGTCGGCCACCTCCTGGTAGGCCACCTCGGCTCCCAGGCGATAGAGGTTGTTGATTACCGTGGTGATGGCCCTTTCGTTGCCGGGGATGAACTTGGAGGAGAGGATCACCAGGTCGCCCCGGCGAATGTGGATCTGCTTGTGGGCCTCCAGGGCCATGCGCGCCAGGGCGCTCAGGGGCTCTCCCTGGCTGCCGGTGGTGATGACAATGGTTTCGGGAGGCGGCAGCCGCTCCAGGTCGCCCACATTGATCTCCAGTTCCGGGGGGACCGAGAGAATGTCCAACTCCTTGGCTATCCGGGAGTTGGTCACCATGGATTTACCGTTGAACAGCACCTTGCGCCCGTACTTGGCGGCAATATCGACGATCTGCTGCATCCGGTGGATGTGGGAGGCGAAGACCGCCACGATCACCCGGCCCGGAGCCTCCCGCACCAGGTTTTCCAGGGTGATGCCGATCTGCCTCTCGGACAGGGTGTAGCCGGGGCGTTCGGCGTTGGTGGAGTCGGAGAGCAGCACCAGCATCCCCAGTTCGCCGTAATGGGCAAAGCGGTTCAAGTCCGTGGCCTCGCCGGCCACCGGGGTCTGGTCGATCTTGAAGTCGCCGGAATGGGCCAGATAGCCCTGAGGGGTGCGCACCACAAAACCCACCCCGTCCACGATGGAGTGGCATACCCGGATGAATTCGAATTCGAAGGGTCCCAGGGCCAGGGGTTCCGATGGCCGGATCTCCCTGAGGTCGGTCTGCGCCAGCAGGCCGTGTTCCCTCAGTTTCTCCCGCAAGAGGGCCAGGGTCAGGGGGGTGCCGTAGACGGGGACGGCGAATTCCTTGAGGAAAAAGGGGGCCGCGCCGATATGGTCCTCATGGCCGTGAGTCAGGACCAGGGCCGTAATCTTATCCCGGCGCTCCCGCAGATAGGTGAAATCGGGGATGACGATGTTTATCCCCAGCATGGGGTCCTCGGGAAACATGAGGCCGGCGTCCACCACCACCAGGTGGTTGGCGGTCTCCAGGGCCATCATGTTGAGGCCGATCTCCCCCACCCCTCCCAGGAAGGTGAGATCCACCCAATTATTCGGGGTTGCGGCGGGGATCATGGGGAAAGTCGGGGTCATAGTTGGTGGCGATGGCCTGGAAGACCGCGGCCATTAAGTCTTCCTTGCGCCGATAATCCTGGGGTTGGATGGGAGGCGAAATTACTACCCGCACCGGTCCGGGGCGCATCCGCATGCTGTGCGGGACTTGAATAAAACGGGTGCCGCTGATGCTCACCGGCACGATGGGCTGCCCGGCTTTGGCGGCCATGATGAAGACCCCTTTCTTAAAAGGACTGAGCTCCGGGGCGGCAACCCGCGTGCCTTCAGGAAAGATGATCATCGAGGCCCCGGCCTTCACCCGGGCCGCGGCCCGGTCCAGGCTCTTGATGGCCTGTTTGAGGCTGCTCCGGTCCAGAGGTACGGAGCCCATGCGAATTAAGGCGTGCCCGAAGACGGGAATCCGGAAGAGGGATTGCTTGGCGACGAACATGAGGCGGCCCGGCAGGATGGCGATCAGGGTGAAAATATCGAAATTGGAGCGGTGGTTGGCGGCAAAGACATAGGCCTGGTTCGGGGCCAGGTGTTCCAACCCGCGCACCTCCACGGAAACATGGGCCATCCGCAGCAAGGTCCGGCCCCACCATCTGGCGGTGAATTGGACTAATCTGCCCTCCCGGTCGATGGGGGCCAAAAACACCACCATCGAGCCGGCAACCAGGGTGATAATCCCCAACCAGAAATGGAACCATAACCCCCAGGCCAACCGTTGCGCGTCCTCCTCTGTCATGGTACGAGAATCTACCCGGAAAACCCGTAGCCGTCAAGCCTGGGCCGGGTGTCTATGAGTCCTGGGGAGGGCCGGGATCATAGTATTTTTCGAAATTCTGGTATAACCTACCCCAAGTAACCGCCGCCGCCGGATTTATTTTACCGAAAACCGAAAACCGAAAACCGAAAACTTTCTTAACCCATGGCTATCCCCAAGATCATCTCCGCCGCTTACCAGCTCAGCGTCCACCGGACCGATCAGTTGCCCGGCGGGGAGCTGCCCGAAGTGGCCTTCCTGGGCCGCTCCAACGTGGGCAAATCCTCCCTGATCAACGTCCTGCTGGGGCGCAAAAAACTGGTGCGCACCAGCGCCGAGCCGGGCTGCACCCGGGCCCTCAACTTTTTTCTGGTGAATAGCCGCTGGCACTTCGTAGATCTGCCGGGGTTCGGGTATGCCGCGGTTTCCAAAGAACTCAAGGCGAAGTGGGGGCAACTGGTGCTGGACTATCTAGACCGCCGCCAGGCTTTGGCCGCGGTGGTCTTCCTCCAGGACGGCCGCCGGCGGTTGGGCCAGGAAGAGCTGTTTCTTTGGGAATATCTGCGGGACCGCAAAAGGCTGGTGATTCCAGTGCTCACCAAGGCGGACAAGTTGAAGCAGGGGGAGCGCCACCGGCAGTTGCAACATCTGGCCGAAAATCTGGCCCCCCTGGGGGTGGCCCCGGGAGAATTCATCTGGTTTTCGGCCCTGAGCCGCGAGGGCCGGGAGGATCTCTGGGCGCGGCTCCTTGGGCCCTTGGGCGGCTGACAAGGTTGTCCCAGGCGTCAGGCCCCCAGAAAAGATGGCGGCCGGGACACCCGCCTTACCGGGATGGCTCGTGAGACGCGCCCTACGCCTGGCGCCCCCTCTGGTGGGATGTTTCATAATCGCCAGGAATTTCCAAATGTGGTCTTTTAACCCCCCTTTGAAAAAGGGGGGTAGGGGGGATTTAAAGTAACCTCCTGAAATCCCCCTAAATCCCCCTTTTCCAAAGGGGGACTTTAATGCTCGTGGAACTCAGGTTTTCTTGATTTGATGCCGTACTATTTAAGGAGCACAATACCAGGGGGTTGGGTGCGCCCTATGAGGATAATATCCTCCAGCCGCCGCTTGGGCACGTGGTGGACACCCGCCGCGTCCCGCCAGTACTTGATGCTGCCATCGGGGGCCACCTCTTCCAGGACGACGGTCTCTTTGGGCCGGCCCAGGGCGATGACCAGTAGAATTTCCAGATTTTCCGGAATCTTGAAAAGCTGGCGCAGACGGTCCCGCTGGATCGAGCCCAGCATGCAGCCCCCCAGCTCCTGGGCCCGGGCTCCCAGGAGGATGGATTGGGCCGCGATGCCATGGTCGCAGCCGAAGTTTTTGGAGATCTCCGTGTCCCCCAGGACGACGATGTAGGCGGCCGGCCGCTCCCCCTCCGACGGCCCCGGCCAGTCCTTCAGGTAGCCGGCCCAGGCCAGGCAGGAGAAGATGTCGGCATTGCTGGAGGGCTCCTCGGAAATGAGATATTTCAGGGGCTGCAGGTTGGCCGCGGAGGCGGACAACCGGGCCAGGTCCACCAGGTCCTTCAGGGTCTCCAGGGACACCGGGACCTCCTGGTGGAAACGGCGATAGCTGCGATTTCCCTTAATTAGTTCCGTTATCATGGCACACCTCCAAAGATATGGGTTACTAAGCAAGCCATTGGCACGCCGGTGCGTCCGGGAACAAAATTTCCTTAAACTGAAGATTGCCCAACCTTATAGTTAATCCTGTCGAGGCTCCAACCTGAAGACCCCCTCCGGGGAGAGGATGGCGTCCACCCCCTGGCCCTTGAGGAATTCGGTTACGGGCCGGCCCAGGAGCAATTCCGTGGCTGCGGGGGTCAGTTCCCATTCGTCGATGAGCATCCGGCGCAAATAATGGTCAAAGTGCAGGGCCTCGAACAGGGCCTCGCCGGCCTCTTCACGGCCGGCGCCCACCTCCGCCAGGGCCCGGGCCACCAAGCCATAGTCGCAGCGCTCTTGATGCCGCCTGATCAACTCCCAGATTTCCGGCACCCCGGCGAACAGGTGCTGCCGGGTGAGCAACTGGTCTTCTTCCGGGGGCGGGGGCGGGGGCGGCTCGCTCCAACAGTTTTGCCGGCGGCACTGCTCCGGGCGGTTCTCATAGATGCGGCAGGAATTATGGGCCGCCTGGAAAAACCAGCATTGCCGGCTGCCGGGTATCTCCCGGAGTTTTAGGCGCTCCCCTGTCAGGGGCTCCACCCGGCCGGCGCGGCTGCTCACCAGCTCCTCCGGGCGCAGGGTGTAGACGTCGTTCCAGGTGAGGATCTCTTGCTGGAACAGGGGCAGGTCCTGGAGGAGCAGGGTAGGGCTGGCTGACTGGCAGCACTCGCCGCAGCGGCTGCAACGGTCGCGCTCGGATTCACATTTCTCCTGGGCCGCGGTCATCAGGCGGCGCCAGGCCGCTCCCCGGGCCGGCAAGGGCAGGGTGTTCCAATTCTCCGAGACCTCTTTGAAACCGGCGGCGTCCTCTATCTGGCGGCGCAGGATCCGGTAACGGCCGCTGTCGGCGGAGATTTGCAGGATCGCCGTTAGGTACTCTGCCCAAATGGAGGCCATCACCTCCCGGGAGCCTTTGGCCAGGGCCTCACCCGGGTCCTGGTGGACTTTTCCGAAAAATTGTTTAGGCGTCATGAATAATCCTGGGGTTTTTTAAAGTTCCCTTGATTTTATCATGTTGTTGCGCAAAAGGCAGTTTTCGATTTTCTGTTTCTTCTTTCACAGACATTATAGATAACAGAAAACCGCCTCTGGCCGTCCGCTCATACGCTATTCACCCCCTGGCCGCTGGAGCCTAGACGCCATTGCCGCACCCGCCCTTGCGGGTCCAGGCGCATTTGCAGGGCAAAGGGGAAGGCCCTCCCCGGCACGGAGAAGCGGAGGTCCAGCCACTCCAGGGCGAGCCCGTCTTCCAGGACCTGCACCCGGTGCAACAGGGGGAAGCGGGCGAATTCTAGGTAGCGGTCCCGGATTTCCCGGGCTTCCGGGTTGAGGTCCAGCTCCGGCATGGGCTGCCCACTGAAAACCTGGAGGCGCAGGTCCTCGGGGGTCGCATAAACCTCAGCCGGCGCCCGGGAGTTGGACGGCAGGCGGGTTACCATTGGCGCCGCCGGAGAACGCCATAACCCCAAGAATCCCAGGAACGGCAGTTGCACCAAGGCCTGCGCCACTTCCCGGCCGTTGGCGGCCAGCAGCAGCCAGCGGCGGCAGGAAAAGGGCTGAGGCAGCGCGGCCACCGTGAGGCTCCCGGCTGCCAGCGACCCCTCGCATCCAGGATGAGAAGGGGCGGAGAGCGGCCCCGGGTTGGCGGGCGTGGGATAAAACACCCGGCGGGCCAGGGCCAGGGCCTGGCGGTGATAACAGCCGCACAGGAGAAGATAACCGCCGGCCGCGGCCAGAAAGGCGAGCCCGGCCCGGTGGCCCCAACCGGGGAAGGGAGCGGCCGCGGCCCCGGCCAGCAGCAGGACGGTGAGGTAAGGGTCGATAATAAAGAGCCAGTCCAGGGCGAAGCGCTTCCTGGAGAAGGGAAACAGGAGCTGGGTGCCGTAGGGGGTGGCCAGGTCCAATACCAGGAGATGGCTCGCCAGAACTGCCAGACCCAGGAAGAAGATCGGTTGGAACCAGCGGGGACCGCCCAGGGCCCAGGCCACCCCGGCTGCCGCCAGGGCCAACAGGGGCAGGGCCGTCAGGGAATGGGAAAAGGCCCGGTGGTGGCGGATAAAGGCCAGCCGATGGAAATATATCAAAAAATAGTCGCAATCCGGCAGCAGGGCGAAGGATATCCCGGCCACGGCGCTCCAAAAAGGGGAGGGGCTGGGAAGCACCTGCGACAGCAGCGCCCCCATAGCCAGGTGAGTCACCGGGTCCATGGCCACCTGCCAATTGGGGCGCTGTAGAGGTGAAAATAGCGCAACCGGTCCTCGCTCAGGACCCGGGCTGGGGGATCGCGCGCCGCCAGGGCCTCATTTTAGGGAATTCGCCTATTCCCGGCCAAGCCGGCAAAGGTAATGATCTAATTATTTTTTTGCCTTTCCCGAAAAAGGAATCAGTGAACCACACCGATTCCAAAAAGAATCCGGGCGGCCAGGCCGACCCCGTAGGTGACGGCGCAGGTACCCATAATGACAGCTATGTTGTGAGCGATCTTCACGGATATCTTTTTACCGGACAGCACCGCGACGAAGAACCCGGCCGTGGATATGGTGAGGACGGCAAGGGCAAAGGCCATGATCGCGGGAAGCAGCGGTTTCAGATCCCAGATCACCCCGATGCAGAAAGGTATCAGGGTCGGCACCGCTCCGATGAGGAAGAACAGGCCGGTGGTCTTGATGGCCTCTTTGGGCTCGCCGGCTTCCCCCGCCATGGTGACCGATTTGACCAGGTAGGAAAGAATGGACGTGTCATCCCCGATTATCCCCAGGATGTCTTTGACCGTCTCGTTTTGGATGCCTTTCCCGATGAGGGCCATTTCCAACTCCCGTTTCAGCACGTCCGGGTCGATCTCCTGTTTCACTTTAAGCTCCCGGTTTCTACCCTCGTGCAGGTCATAGTTTGCCTTCGAGGTGATATAGGAGATGGACATGACCGCGATGAGCCCCCCGATTGTGGCGATGAGCCCCGTCAAGGCGATCGTCAGCGTCGAGGCGTGCGCGGCCAGAAGGCCGATGACCAACCCCAGCGTCTCGATGATGCCCACGGTCATGGCATCCATCGCCCCCCCGGCCTTGGCAATATAGGATTCCTTATCGGCGATCTGCCCCATCAACTGCCACTCGTGGCCGATCTCCTGCCGGATGATATTGGCGATGATCGTTGTCGTTTTTTCATCGTGGCTGTAGGCCTCGAACAATTTGGAGTACTCGAG
Source organism: uncultured delta proteobacterium (assembly GCA_963697965.1). GTDB lineage: Bacteria > Desulfobacterota > Desulfobaccia > Desulfobaccales > 0-14-0-80-60-11 > JAPLJC01. The sequence continues at coordinate 2,483,796 of OY969108.1, read as the reverse complement.
GATGGAATTACGCTCGCTGTGCTCCATGTAATGAATGAAGATGGTGAACGGCAGGATGATAGAGAGCAGCTTTCCCAGAAGGATTTTCCAGCGCAGGGAGAGGGTAACATCAAAGGAGGCGCCGTGAGACTTTGCCGCGATGCGGTTCCATATGGTTGCATGCCCCTGCTCCATCCGGCCGATTTTAGCGATAACGTCCCTACGCCCGGCATCGTGGCAGCGAGCGGCCAGAAAGCTGTAGAGGCGGTCGGCAACGATTTCCGACTGCCAGAACTCATGCAGCAGAGACAGATTACCCTGTTCTTTCATGGGAACCTATAAGGATCGAGCCTGATCTTTGAGCCGCGGCGCTAAGAATTGGGTCATGTTATCAGGGCCGGTGTGGGGGTGCCATGAGCCCGGGGCACAAGATGAAAAAAAGGCTTCAAGGAAGGGGATTCATGGAGTGGGATATGTAAACCTCTCCGCGGCGAACAGCTTGTATGCCGCTAAAGAGTTCCTGATCCAGATCTTGTTTCAGAATGTAACCTTCGACCCCGTTCGTCATGGCCTGATCCAGATAATCTTTTTCCCTATGTATGGTCAGGATGACCACCTTTACTTGAGGATAGAGTTCCTTAATCTTCAGGGTTGCTTTCAATTCCCCGAGCCTGATATCCGTGATGACCATATCCGGGCGGGAATGCTCCAAAATTGACAATACCTCCTGGACATCGTTAGCCTCACCTGCCACCGTAAATTCACCAGTTTCCTGAACAATATTCTTAATAATCTGACGCAGCGGCAGGTAATCCTCAGCCAGGACAATATTATAGGATGCCATAAAAGCTCCTGGGCACCTGGCAGCGCATCGGGAAGGCATGGGGCTTTTCTCTCAGAGGGGCGGCAGGAGAGGCGGAGTTCCAGGTTTTCTATTTAAATTAAGTTACAATTTCAGTTAGTCAACCCTGGGAGGATAATTTAATTTCCAGAAAAGATGGGCGTTGGTGTTTGGGTTTGATGATAAGAACTTTCATATCATCGAAAAATAAAAAATCTTTCCATTTGAATGACTTTCGCTTTTCATTTACACTAAATTCATGTCCCTCCCTGCCGCAACCGATTCGAAAACCTTCCATTTCCGCAATCTTCACCCCCGGATATTCATAGGAACGGCCTCTGATCGTTATGCCGGCTGGATCGGGCAGATTTACTCCCAAGCCCGCTATGAGGGACGGATAACCAAAAGAACGAAGGTAATCGCCGGGAAAAATTTTATCGAAGCGGTCCTGCCGCTAGATAGCGTCGAGGAGTATTTTGAACATTTTTCGGTGCTGGAGATCGATTTCACCTTTTACCGGCTTCTTTTGGATGAGAACGGCCGACCCACTCCGAACTATCAGGTTTTGAATACCTACAGCCAACACCTGAAAGCCGGAGACCGAATCATTCTCAAGGCGCCCCAGATCATCACGGCTCAGAAGATTCATAGAGGCGACCGATACGTCGATAATGAATCCTATCTGAACCCCAAAATTTTCACCGAGCAATATTATGTGCCGGCCGCAAAAATGTTGGGCTCAAAACTCAGCGGCATTATTTTTGAGCAGGAGTATCAGCGGCTGCAAGATCGGACTCCGGTTAACGCAATGACCCGGGAGCTGGATGATTTTTTCCGGGAGATCCCGAAAGATACCCGCTATCATCTGGAATTAAGGACAGATTTGTATCTGAGGGATCAGGTCTTCGAAGTTTTAAAAAAATATGGGGTGGGGCAGGTATTATCGCACTGGACCTGGCTGCCACCCTTGAGAAAACAATTGGCCAAGGCTAGTGGCAGGTTCTTTAACGGGGGCGGCGAATGCGTGATCCGGCTGATGACGCCCCTGGGCATGCGGTATGAAGACGCTTATGCGAAGGCGCATCCTTTTGACAGGCCAATCGAAGGTATGCGGCAGCCGGAGATGGTGCAGGAGACGGTGGAGATCGTCAAAGCCGCCGTCGAAGGGGTGTCGGTAAATTTGCTCATCAATAATCGGGCCGGCGGGAATGCGCCTTTGCTGGCCCGGGAAATTGCGGAGAAATTAATGGGGAAGAAGGAGCCACCGGCTCGCCGGCAACCGGGGCTTTGGGATCGTTAATTGGGATATCTTATGTTTACTTATTTTATCCCTGCATCAATATAACTTTGATTTGAATAAGCACTTATTGTACCACTGATATTTCTAAAACCAGCTTGGGTTAATAAATGTCTCTGCTCATTTTTATCGACAAATGCATATCTGCCAACTTTGTCTTTTCTTATTATGATGTAGCTATAATAAAATAATTTCCAAATGGCATTACCTTTTGTTATGATATCAATTGCTGTTTTTCTCATCCCCTTTGTTTTCAATGAATGTTTTAAGTGATCCTTAAAAATCACAAGTGGATTAAACCCGGTATGGACATTAGCAATGACAAATTTGCCCTTTATTTTCAATACCCTATAAATTTCTTCAAAAAGCGATAACCTGATACCTCTAGCAATTGTGTAAATAACATTATTAGATACAACCTTATCAAAATAATTATCCGGAAATGGCAGTTTATTGGTTAGATCACCAAAATATACTTCCGCATCCCGGTCTTTCATGAGATGAATTTTTATAGCCTTCTCGGAGAAATCATATCCCGTTGGCTTCGCCCCGTAGGCCTTCAAAAGCAGGGATAAGTTTCCGGTCCCTGAGCCCGCATCAAAGATCAAATCACCCTTTTCCACCTCCAATACACTAATGAGATCATTCATTAGCTCTTGGTATGGAATCACTTCATTCAAAAGATCATAGGTCAGAAAATATTTTTCCCAGAATCCTTGATCCATTTCACCTAACCTTTTTCAATCGATCTTGTGAATCTCCGCAGACCAGAGATTAGGCCGCAGCATACATCTCTTGTGGCTTTCCCCCTTAGCGGGGACCTTGGGACCCTGCGCTTTGCCAACTATTCACCTTTATATCGAATAGATGCCCGCAAATCCATCAAATTTTGCCGCATGATCGACGTTCAATACGTGCCCCCTCCCAGTGGGGCCATTCCTTAGAGCTTAATAGCAAATCGATTTTTGAGGTTTACCAAGTCGATTCTCCGATCCTCCTTGGGTTTCGATGATAATATCGGTAATTTCAGAAAGAAGGTAAATACTGGTTTTCCCTGATTTTTACCTTCGAAAACCATGAATTTTAAACCCAGGAACGTGGGATGGACCCGGTTTTCTAGGACACGGGAGGGGGACCATTCCTGACAAGCGGACCCGGGAGTTGGCAAGAGGGCGGGGTGGGCTGTAAAGGGGCGGGTTTTAACCCCGCCCCTACAGGGAGCGCATGTTGGCTCGGGCCCGCACTCCTGCCTGTCTAAGGTCTTGACAAAAGCCCGGGGGCAAGATAAACAACTTATCGGTCGGCGGGGTAGCTCAGTCGGTAGAGCAGGGGACTGAAAATCCCCGTGTCGGCAGTTCGATTCTGTCCCCCGCCACCAATATCCAACTCCCCTGGACTCCCTCAAACCCCGGCGGTTCAAGACCTGGCAGGTCCTGGTGGTCTGTCCCGCGGTTGATTATCCATTGAAACTGACGGATTATTAACCCCCCTTTGGAAAAGGGGGGGAGGGGGGATTTAATATAACCTCTTGAAATCCCTCTAAGTACCCCTTTTTCAAAGGGGGACTTACCCAAGCCAAATCCAGCGTTCCAGTCTTGATATTATGTCCAGCTAATTATGAGGCACTCCACTAGCTGGCTGCCGGTGGGGCTGGGCCATTTCTCGATTTTCTCCTGCTAGTTCTTTTCTCAAGCGGCCTTCTCCTCGCGGCTAGCATGGAAAAGTTAACGAGGTGGGCCGTGTAGGGGTGGGTTTCAAACCCACCCCTACGGAGCCGCGGACGGGATTGAAAAATTAACTGCGGCCCTCTTGGCTTGGTTTTTCTTCCGGGCTTCCGGGTGAGCTGATGGGCAAATCAGGTGGATGCAGGGAGCTTGAACCCGGCGCGGCTCCGGCAGTTGGGGGCGATCTTCCGGGAAGATTCCGGGAGGTAATAAAGGCCTAATCTATTAATTGGGCATGAGCTGCAAGGTTTAAAGACGTTATCGGATAACCCCCGTTAACGTTAAATGCCGCACCAGGAAATGTAATCGCGTTTGCTATTATACCTCCATTTATATTAGAGGCACCACTAATGCTTACCGTGCCATTAGGGGCATATAGGATTGCACTTGAACTACCGCTCCCAAAGTTAGTCGCACCATTAATTGTAATATTGCCATTGGCCGAATAGAGAAAAATTTGGCCGGAACCACTGATATTTGCCGCACCAGTCACAGTTATATTTCCATCCGCCAAAATCGCTCCTGTATTATTAATCGCTCCGCTTAATGTTGCCGTACCGGTTACATACACATTGCCATTTATATTCAAAGCGCCACTTTGTGTGTAATTACCATTAACAGTCGTAGCGGCAGTTTGCTGTATCTGCTGGGTATAGTTATAGTTAGACAGGTTAATAGTTTGTGCACCCCCAGATTCTGATCCTATATTAAAAGCACCAGAATCCGTTATATTGGATACCGAGGCAGAAGAAACAGAACCTAGATTACCTGCACCACTTAAACTTACCTTAGTAACACCTACCGCCTTTCCTGAAATATTCTCAGCCCCATTTACCTCTAGCTCTTCATTTGCAAATACCGACCCCGTGATGTTGAACGCGGCAGGACCAATTGTTAAGTTAGTATTTGAGAACAGGGCATAAGCAAAAGGCCCTGTGGATCCAGAATGCAATATGGCTTCTGCGTATGCCGTCAGGTTGACAGTGGGAATGCCCAACACCTTCATAAAATATGTTGGAACAGCGTTGGTCAGTTTAACGTTACATTCCGGAGCATTAGAGGGATTTTTACCGTTCGGATCTTGAGTAAAAGTTACCGTAGGGGTCAGGTTGAAGTTATTACTGATGATGAGAGCATTTGCCTTAGATGTTGCCAGGGCCTGACTACTCTGTAATTGGATAGCGCCGCCGCAGGCTGCGGCGTCCACGGCGTTTTGCATCTGGGTCCTGACGAGGACCACATGTCCCAGGTCCAGGGCCAGGCCGAGAAAGCCCACCAGGACCGGCAGCATTAATCCTACCAAAACCGCCGTGACGCCTAATTGGTCTTTCCAGAATTTTTTTATCATATAAGGTCCTCGTCTCTCGTCTATTGGAGAAACTATTCCACGTACATAGTGCAGGTCGCTTCTACCGTACAGGGATTTGTGAAGAACTGCCTAATTATCGGAGTTATTATGGTTACGTTGTCGGTGACTGTGACCTTAACATTACCTCCCGAGGTTGGGGGGTTTGGGTTGGCGGTGACATTCAACTGGTTGCCATAGCTGTTCTGAAGGTTTGTGGTAATTTGCGCCAGGGTGTATGGAGGGGTGGAAGTGGAAATATCGACAGCAAATAACCGCGCCCCCTGCCGGGCCGCATTGTTAACGAGATCATAATTGTAGTATAGATTTCCGATGTCGAAAATCCCGCAGAGGATCAAGGCTAAGAACGGAAGAATCAGGGCAAATTCCACCGCCACCGCCCCACCCTCGGAATCCCGCTGCCCCTGCCGCTTGCCGCGTCGGATTCGCCACATCATGCGCCAATTCCCCTTTATAAGAAAATCTGCAATGATTGATCGAGATTATGCGGACGCCTGGGCGCCGCAGTCGCATTAGATGTTGCCCATAGATTGGTGCATTTCTTTAGCCTTGTAAATCAGGGAATCCCTGTTTTTTAAGGGGGGGATTCCCTAATTTATCAGAGGTTGGGGGGCATCCCCGGAATGCTGGCAGCGGTCTCTCAATCTATCATTCCCTGGACTTGGAGAACTAAAACGATCCAGAGAAGCCTCGTCTAAGATGATGAGCCTGGATTATGCCGCAAATTATAATGGGAATATGGTCAACAACTACTTGATATGAGGAGGTATATTTAGCAAATTGGGGGTTTTTAAGATGCTCGCTAGTGGTGAAAACCGGAGAGAGGTGCTGCGGCCGGATTTTAACCGGTCCCTCATGATAGATTTCCATGGCGCCAGGATCACTTCGGACGTTGGTTTTCTCCTGGTACGGCAGGCCGATGAACGATTCAAGATCATCGAGCTCAGGCAAGATTGCTTGGAAGACTTGAGGTTAATCACCCACACAAAGGCCAGGCGCCGCCGGAGCTTGCCAAGAGATCTGCGCTCCCCGGAGAACCAACCCTACATAAAGATAGAGACGACTTATTGGACCAAGGCAGAGCCGCTTGCTGACCCGGAGTTTCCGGTAGGTGCCGTCGGCCCGGTGTCCAACATAATTTGCCCGCCGGTGATTATAGAGCCATTTAAGATGGCACCGCTATTAAGGGTGACGGAATTGCTCGCAGACAGGATGCTGCCATTCAGGGTGGAGCCGCTGTCAATGATGACGGTACCGCCGCCCGTAGGTATAAAAGTTACGTTAGCCGCCGTTAAGCCGCCGCTCAGTAATACGCTGGTATTGGCGTTAAGGGTGAAAGTGCCGGAAACCCTGACGACAAACGACTCGTTGGAAGCCGCGCTCAAGGTAAGGCTGTAGGGATTAGTCAGGAGCATACTGTTGATGTCCGCAACGTTCACCGTGTGAGTACCTGAAATGGTCGTGCTTGACATTTGACCAACATTTGAATAAGTTGACGTGTTATTAGCTAACGCTATGTCAGCATTTAATGTTGTAGTAGCAGCACTGACCGCATTCGCTAGCATGGTATTGGTGGCGACACTCTGCACTACACTTATTCCACTGTTGTTGGTCGGGGAGATTGAGGTGTTGGCATATACACCCCCCGGCACCGAATCACCGCTATTAAGTGTTAAGCCGTTCCCATTATCCCCCACACTCCCCCCGCTAATGGTGACATTGCCGTTTACGTTAATATTGTTGCCGCCGGTCTGCAGGACAGAAAATGTCACCGACGGGGACGTTACCATCGCCACCGCGGTGCCATTCAGGTTAACGGTTTTTATCCCCAAGATGGGGCCAAAAATCAACTGGAGGGGGCCGCCGTTGTTACTGGAGCTCTTGGGCACCACCACCTGGACGGCCCAGACTGCGGGTGGGGTTTGCGTGGGGAGGGTGGCAGTGGTAGAAGTAGTGCCAGTAAAGCCCTTATTTAGAAAACTCCAATAGCCAGGAGTCACCGTGCAATAGGACAAATACTGTTGATTGCCCCAATAATTACCGGTGACTATAGCGGTTGCCGCAGTTGTTGCCGCGGTCTGGGCTGCTTGCGAGTTCGGACTGTTTGATCCAAAGGCGTCCGCCCCGGACAGGGCCCCGGCATCGGCGGCATTTTGCAACTGACGCTGCACCACGAGCATATACCCGTAATCGACGGCCAGGGCGGCCGCCGCCATGAGTGCCACCAGGGCCAAGACCATGACCAGCGCAATGGCCCCGGACTCGTTAACTATGAAATCCTTAGCTCGTCGGTGCAAACGCGCCTTCTCCCAAAGCATCCGGGCCTCCTTTATTCCAATGACATCTCCACGGTGGAACTCAGGGTCTGGGGATTGGTGAGGCCGGGTACCAAATGACCAAGAAGAAGCCAGTGGTACTGGGCAGTAACCGTGACGGTGACCGGATAAGCTCCCGAAGTAGTCGAGGTTTTGGCGCTCCCCCCTAGAGTGGCCTGGAGATTGGCATTGCTGGGCAAGAGGCCGGAGTAGTTGGTGGTCACATAGGATGACACCGTGGGAGAAAGGTTGATGGGCGCCAGGCGTTGACCGCTTGCATTTACCGTATAAAGTGTGGCATATCTGGCCCCAGCCCGACTGGCGGAGGAGATTGTCATTTGCATATTGCAGAATAGGCCAAAATCAATGATGCCGCCCAAGATGAGCAGCAAGGGGATGAGGCAGAGGGCGAACTCCACCGCCGCAGCACCTTCCTGGTCTTTCCGCAATTTTGTTAACATAACCACACCGTCCTTCATCAGAGCAACCAGGCAATGGTTAATCGAGATGATACGAACGCCTGGGCCTGAAGCTACTGTGGTGGAGCGCTCCTTAAAGAATTGGGGGCTCAGGGCCCTCCTTTTGGTTAGTTCGGGCCCAAACGGCCTCAGACCCCGGTTAGGATGGCAGCGTCATTGAACTTGCTCCTCAGGGCGGTCCCCAAAGTACCTCTCCCTGAGCAGCCCCCTTTACAGTGTTTAGTCGAGATTATGGGGACGCCTGGGCGCCGCAGCCGCATTAGATGTTGCCCATAGATTGGTGCATTTCTTTAGCCTTGTAAATCGGGGAATCCCTGTTTTTTAGGGGGGGGATTCCCTGACTTTTTAGAGATGAGTTCGGCAGGCTTAGCTATGCCCACTAGCTAATCAATTCATGGAATTTACAAGCTCCTTCCCTCTTGCCCCTTGGAGGGAGAGGGCAGGGTGAGGGTGTACGAATGTTCTTGTAGGGGGCGCACCCAGGGGTGCGCCCCTGCCGAAGCTGTGGGCAGTAGGGGCGGGTTTTAAACCCGCCCCTACTGCGCGGACACATGGGTCCGCCCCTACGAAAATCCAGGCAAAACCACCCCGCACCCGGTGTCGTCTCCGAGAGGTGAGAGGGGGTTCAGTTGTATCGATATATTATAAAGCCAGTAGCCAGTAGTCAGTAGCCAGTAAAGGCAAATACAGAAAAAGATAACTGGGCAGGGGGGACTGGAGACCTTTGCGAAAGTCCCCATTTTTGTCATTCTGAGGGAGCGAAGCGACCGAAGAATCATATAAATGACAAAGTCGTTTTTTTCGCAGAAGGTCTCCAGTTACCACGTACCAGTAAAGCCTATGGCGGAAAAGGATAACTGGTAACCGATAACTGACTACTGACTAAGAGCTTAGCCCCTGGGAGGGATTCTCGCCGGGTTCATTGGGTCCCGCCAGCGCCTCGCCCAGCAGCCGATCTTCCTTAATCCCGAGAAGGCGCACCAGGAGGCGGCGATTGCGCCAGGTGGCCGGGCCGGGAAAGACGACCCGCAGGTAATTGTCGCTCAAACCCTGAAGCCAGCCCGGTTGCGGGGCCGGCCCTTCCACCAGGACCTCACGCAGGCGCTCAGTTTGTCCCTGCATAAATGCCAGCCTTTTTTGCCTTCCCAGCTCCCGGATGATGCCGGCGCGGCGCGAGAGCTCCCGGCCGGGCACCGCCTGCAGCCGCGCCGCCGGAGTACCGGGACGGGGGGAGAAAGGGAAGACGTGCAGGTAGGTCACCGGCAAAGAGGCAACCAGGGTACGGCTCGCTTCGAAGTCGGCGGCGCTTTCCCCGGGAAAGCCCACCAACACGTCCAGCCCCAGGGCCGCTTCCGGAAAAAGGCGGGCGATCTCCAGGACGAGGTCCCGGAATTCTCCGGGGAGGTAAGGGCGGTTCATGGCATTGAGGATGGAGGCGGAACCGCTCTGGAGGGGGAGGTGAAAATGGGGGCAGAAATTCCGCCAGGAAGCCAGTTCAGTGAGGAGATCCCCGGTCACTTCCTGTGGTTCCAGGGAGCTGAGACGCACCCGCAAGGGCGCTCCGTCTTCCTGCAGGCGCCGCACCAGCCCGGCCAAGCCAAGTGGAGGGTTCAGGTCCAGGCCGTATTGACCGAGGTCGATGCCGGTGAGGACGACCTCCTGGTAACCTGCGGCGGCCAGTTCTCTTAGGGCCGCGGCGACCCCGGCCGGCGGCCAGCTCCTACGGGGCCCCCGCACCTGGGGGACGATGCAGTAGCTGCAACCGTGGCTGCAGCCCTCCTGGATCTTGAGCCAGGCCCGGGTGTGCCCGGGAAAGCCCCGCAGCCCCCAGGGCCGAAAGGGTTGGCGGCCAGGGCAGGTATCGACCCAAAGCTTCGGGTGGGCGCCGGGAGCAAACTTTTCCCATAATGCCGCCAGCTCGCCCTTTTCCCGGTTGCCCAGCACGGCCTGGACCCCGGGCAGGGCCGCCAGTTCCAGAGGCGCCCGCTGGGCGTAACAGCCGGTGACCCAGATGGGAGTTGCCGGGTATTCCCGGGATAGCCGGCGGATGGCCTGGCGGGCCTGCTGGTCGGCGCGGCCGGTGACCGTGCAGGTGTTCACCAGGTGCAGGTCCGCAACCACCCCCGGGGGGGCGCTGAGCCAGCCCCGGCCGGCCAGCTCCTGGCTCATGCCTGCGGTGTCGCACTGGTTCACCTTGCAGCCGAAGGTAAGGACGCGGAAAAAGCGGGGGGTAGGGGGCGCGGGGCGGTTGGTGGCTGGCATGCAGCCGATTGTAACAGGTCGGCGCGGTTATTTCATCAGTAGTCAGTAGTCAGTTGCCAGTGGCCAGTAAAGGCAAATGCAGAAAAAGATAACCGGGCATTGGGGACTGGAGACCTCTGCGAAAGTCCCCATTTTTGTCATTCTGGGGGAGCGAAGTGACCGAAGAATCTCATAAATGGCAAAGTCGTTTTTCGCAGAAGTCTCCAGTTGCCAGTAACCAGTAAACTCTGAGGCGGGAAAGGATAACTGATAACTGATAACTGATAACCGATAACTGACTACTGGCTACTCACTTGAGCGGCTCCTCGATCCAGGCGCCGCCCAGGACCCGGTCGTCCTCATAGAAGACCACCGCCTGGCCGGGGGCCACGGCTGATTGGGGCGCGGCAAAGACCACCTCCAGCGCCGCGGAACCCAGGGGCCGGATGCGGGCCGCCACCCCCGGGTGGCGGTGACGGATAACCGCCTGGGCCTCCAGATCGCCCCCGGGGGGCTGGACGAGCCAGTTGACCCGGCCGGCCCGCAGGCCGCGGCAGAGGATCTCTTGGCGCCGGCCCAATACCACCCGGTTGCTCTCGGGGTGGATAGCCGCCACGTAATACGGTTCCCCGGCCGGAATCCCCAGCCCCCGGCGCTGGCCCACGGTGTAATGCTCCAGACCCCGGTGCCTTCCCAGGAGCCGGCCCCCGAGGTCCACCACTTCCCCCGGGATTCCCGGGCCGCGGCGGGACCGTATGAAGTCCTGGTAACGGCCCCGGGGGATAAAGCAGAGTTCCATGCTCTCGGGACACTGGTCATTGACCGGCAAGCCCAGCTCCCGGTAACGGCGCCGCACCTCCACCTTGGTCAGGTCCCCCAGGGGAAAAAGGAGGTTGGCCAGCAGCTCCCTGGGCAGGCGGCTGAGGAAATAGGACTGGTCCTTGCTGCGGTCCGCGGCCCGGAATAGTCCCAGGGTCCCGTCCGCCCCGGGAAGCAGCCGGGCATAGTGGCCGGTGGCTAGGCGGGTCAGCCCCTGGGCCTTAAGCAGTTGCCAGAGGCTGCCGAACTTGATAGCCGCGTTACACTGCACGCAGGGATTGGGAGTGCGGCCCCGGGAGTATTCGCTGACGAAATAGTCCACCACCTGCCGGGCAAACTCCTCCCGGAGGTTCACCCGGGTGAGGGGAATATTCAACATCAGTGCCAGGGCCGCCAGATGTGCGGCCGGAGGGCCGGCGTCGCTCAGGAGCAGGTGAACCGCTCGCGGCCGCAGCCCTTGTTGGCTGAGCAAGGCCGCGGCCACGGCGCTGTCCACCCCGCCGCTCAAAGCTACGGCTACCCTTTGCTCACGCTGGTCCATAACGGTTTCTCAGTGGCGATTACTGTATGGGTAACGAATCTGATGAATTCCGTTTTTTCATCCGATAAAGAACGACCACCGCCATTGACCTCAGGTTCACGTAACTGGTCATGGTCAGTTCCATCAGGATAAGATAACAGAAAGGTGAAGAGGCGGCAAAGGAGAGGTTTCCGTTATGATGAAAGGCACGAAGCGCAATCTCTCCGGGTAGAAAACCATCTGAAATACGCCACCCTGATTCGGTAATTTCTAGAACTCTTGCGGGAGGGCGCCCTGGGCGAGAAAATCTTCACATATTTGGACCACTTCCCGGTCCAGATATTCCTTGACGCAACTTTCCCCTTCCTTTATCATTTGGCCCAGGGCCATGTTGACCATGGTCCAAGGGTGAGAAGGCCCCATCATGTCCCACGTGGTAGCGGTTATCAATCAGAAAGGCGGCACCGGCAAGACCACCACTGCCCTGAATTTAGGGGCCGGCCTGGCCTACCAGGGTTACCGCACCCTGATCGTTGACCTGGATCCCCAGGGGCATACCACCATCGGCATCGGGGTGGACCCGGACAGCATCACCGCCTCCATGGCGGAGGTGATGAGCGTCCCCCGCACCAGCATCAGCCAGGTGGCCCTGCCCAGCTATATTCTGGGGCTGGAGGTGGCGCCAGCTCAGATTCATCTGGCCCGGGCGGCGGAGCAAGTTTACAGCCGGGTCTTTCGGGAGGCCATCCTGGCCCAGGCCCTGAAAGACGCGGACTATGACTTCGTACTCATCGACTGCCCGCCGTCCCTGGGGGTGCTCACCACCAATTCCCTGTACGCCTGCGACTTCATCGTCATTCCCTGCCAGATTTCCCGCTATTCTCTGGACGGCCTGGCGGATCTGCTCACCACTGTGGAGACGGTCAAGAACCTCACCATGGAGGAGTTGTTTCAGGGGGACTTCTTCCGCATCCTCCTCACCATGTATGATAAGCGGAATCGGATCACCAACGATTATATCATGGAACAACTGGCGCCCTTCCGGGAGAAGACCTTCAAGGCCATGATCATGAAAAACGAGGCCTTGAATCAGGCCCAGATCGCCCAGAAGGCCATCTTCGATTATGAGCCCAAAAGTTCCGGGGCTCAGGACTATCTGCAGCTCACCCTCGAATTCTTAGAGATATGGGAAAAAAGAGACAGTTTGCCGGCAAGACGACCAAACTTGCCAGGCTCCCGTTAACCCTGGCTCTGGTGGAGCAGTCGGAGGCGTCCGGCGGGGGTGCCGCGGCGCCTGCGGCGGCCCGGGAAACCGCCGAACCACTGGGCGCGGTCTATATCCATTTGCTCCGGGAACTGAGCTTTTTACTGAGCCAGATGCAAGCCGGCCCCCAGGCGTCTGCGCCGCCGGCGTGGACCTCGCTGCCTCCTCACGTCCCTCAGCCGCAACAGCTACGGAAGTCCCTGCGCCTCGCCCAACAAGGGCTCCAGGATTTGCAGCTCCTGCTCTCCCGGCCTTAGCCCCGGTTATACTCGAAAAAAATAAGGGCCAGTGGGATAAGCCCCTCTGGCCCCCAGGTGAAATGTCTTGAGTGGGGGGTGACTTGTGATCCGGTTCTCGCAACCCCTGGCCTGACCTAAAAGCAAAGAACGGGGCGGGGGCCCCGAAGGGCCCCGGAGTAATTACTTTCCTTTAGTCTCAGGCATCATCGGGGGAGGCGACCCAGGAGACGGAGGCGTATGGGTAGCTGCAATCTTCGCCTCTACCTTCTGGATATTTTCCTGAATGATGGGGAGGATTTCACTGGTGGCCGCCAGCTTCCGTTCGGGTTCGACCGCCATGCAAGTACCGCCCACGAAGCAGGTCTGTTGAACCTTGTCTCTATATTGGGCAGCATGGATGGCGGCATCCTTGAATTGGGCCAGGGCGTCATTCAGTTTGCCGTCCCGTTCATCCAAGACTGCCAGGTTGTTAAGGGCAAAGGGGTTTAATTCATCGAGTTTAGCCGCGATTTCGAATTCATGTCTAGCGGCCTCATATTTGCCCTCCCGGACAAAGCCATAACCCCTTCTTATGGGGGTGTACACGTCTACCGGCATTAAGGAGCCGCCCCTAATGGTGCCGCCCGTACCAGTCTTATATCCGTAGCCGGGTGTGCCCTGGGCCGGGTTCATCGGCGCCGGCTGCTCCTGGTTTAGCGGGGCTTGGTTGGCGCCTGGGGCCGGGTTCATCGGCTGGGCGAAGGCAGGAATGGCGCAGGCCAAAGAAAGCGCCAGGACCATCGCGGTTAACATGAATTTACGGGTATGTCGCATCATCTTTCTCCTTTGTTTGAGTGGAAGTGAAATCCGCCCCGTTGCTATTTGGATTAGGTTAAGGCTTAATTCTTCCTTTGTCAAGAAATGGGGCGGCATTTTAACCGGCAGACCCAAGGTTCAGCGGGCTTACTTCTCGAAGGCCCGCGGCTCCCGGACACTACTGCTTTCCCAAGGGGGTATCAATCAGTCATTGGCAACGGACAATCAAGTGCGAAAAGACCGCCTATTCCAATGGCTTAGCCTCTAAGATGCAGCCGCAGACGCCTGTCAGCAGCCGCCTGGTTTTTGCCCTCCTTCTTCCCTTGCGTGTGGTTTTGCAAATCTACCCAGGCATACATATTGTTGCGGGAAAAATGTTTTTAGGCCTCCGGGCGTGCAACCCCTGGCAAACTCCCGCTGCGGTTGATTTTATAAGGGATCCCTGATAAAGATGATTGGGGAAAAATTGGCGCCAGGCTGGTTCTTGGCGCCCTTGGAGAATTTTCCGGCCGCGCTTAAAAAAAATCTCCCGAACCCCTGCTGGAGACGAAAAATGCTCATTGTGATGGACAAGGAGGCCACCCCCGCGCAAATCGAGGTGGTGGTGGACAAGATCGGAGCCCTGGGCTACCTGGCCCAACCAATGCCCGGGGGGGAGCGGGTGGCCATCGCGGTGCTCAAGAACCCAGGACCCGTGGACCCGGCCCTGTTTTTGGACCTGCCTGGAGTGATGCAGGCCATTCCGGTTACCAGGGCCTACAAGCTGGTGAGCCGGGAAGTGCAGCGGGAAGACACCCTCATCTCGCTGCCGGGCCTGGAGTTGGGCAGGGGCCGCTTCGTAGTGATGGCCGGGCCTTGTGCGGTGGAGAGCGAGGTCCAGGCCCTGACCATCGCCGCCAGGGTGAAGGCCGCCGGAGCCCGGATCTTTCGCGGCGGCGCCTTTAAGCCCCGCACCTCGCCTTATAGCAATCAGGGACTGGGCAAGGCCGGCCTGAAGATCTTGAAAAAGGTGCGGGACGAGACCGGACTGCTCATCATCACCGAGGCCGTGGACGGGGATTCTTTAAAACTGGTAAGTGAATATGCCGACATCGTCCAGCTCGGGGCCCGCAACATGCAGAATTTTTCCCTGCTGCGCCGGGCCGGGCGCTGCGGCAAGCCGGTCCTCCTGAAGCGGGGCATGAACGCCACCCTGGAAGAGTGGCTGATGGCCGCCGAGTACATCATGTCCGAGGGCAATTCCCAGATTATCCTCTGCGAGCGGGGGATTCGGGCCATCGGCGAACATGTTCGCAATCTCCTGGACCTGGCGATGGTGCCGGTGGTTCACCGGGAGACCCATCTCCCCATCGTGGTGGACCCCAGCCACGCCGCCGGCCGGCGGGACCTGGTGCCTCCCCTGGCCCGGGCCGCGGTGGCCGCCGGCTGCGACGGCCTCCTCATCGAAGTGCACCATGAGCCGGAAAAGGCCATCTCCGACGGCGCCCAGTCCCTTTACCCCGACCAATTCGCCGCCCTGATGCAGGAGATCCAGGCATTGCGCCCCGGGGGCTGGAAGTGAGTTTTTCGTCAGAGATCCTGCTGCCGCTGCCGGGCCGGGATCAGAGCTATCGGATTGTCCTGGAACCAGGGTTGCGCTCCCGCCTGGGCTCCTTGTTGACCCCTTTTAACAAGGCCAGGAGGCTGTTCCTGGTCTCTGACCGCCGGGTGGCCAGGCTGTACGGGGCTCAGGTGGCGCAGGCCCTTAAGGAGGCCGGTCTGGAGCCGGCGCTGCTCACGGTGCCCAACGGGGAACGGGCCAAAAACTGGACCGAAGTCCAGCGTCTGTCCCGGGAACTCCTGGAAGGCGGCGCCCACCGGGGCTCCCTGCTGCTGGCCCTGGGGGGCGGGGTGGTGGGGGACCTCACCGGCTTTTTGGCTTCCATCTTCATGCGGGGCCTCCCTTTCGTCCAGGTGCCCACCACCCTGCTGGCCATGGTAGACGCGGCCATCGGCGGCAAGACCGCCATTAATCTCCCGGAGGGCAAAAACCTGCTGGGC
Source organism: uncultured delta proteobacterium (assembly GCA_963697965.1). Lineage (GTDB taxonomy): Bacteria > Desulfobacterota > Desulfobaccia > Desulfobaccales > 0-14-0-80-60-11 > JAPLJC01. The sequence continues at coordinate 2,467,877 of OY969108.1, read as the reverse complement.
ACCTTCCACCAGCCCCTCCTGGTGGCCATCGATCCGGAGTTCCTGCAGACCCTGCCCCGGGCCGAATTCCTCAACGGTTTGGCGGAAGTGGTTAAGGCCGCCTTGATTTCTGACGGCGAGTTGCTGGCGCGGCTGGAAGTTTTATCGGGCAAGGGGCCGGCCGGGCTGCTCCGGAACCGGGAGGAATTACTCGAGGTGATCTATCGGGCCGCGGCCGTCAAGGCCGAGGTGGTGGCCCAGGATGAGCGGGAGGGCGGTCGGCGCCGCCTCCTCAACTTCGGCCACACCCTGGGCCACGGGCTCGAGCAGGCCTCGTCTTTCAGGCTGGCCCACGGCCGGGCGGTGGCCTGGGGGATGCTGGCGGCGCTCCATCTTTCCGAAAGGCTGGCGGGTTTGCCGGCGGCGGAGGCCGACCGCGGCCGCCGGCTCCTCCAGGGCCTGGGGCTCACCCGCCGGCCCCTGCCGCCTTTGGACCCCGGGGCCGTTTTGGCCGCCCTGGCCCGGGATAAGAAACGCCTGGAGAGCGGGGTGCCCTTCGTGCTGCTGCGCCGCCTGGGGGAGGCGGTGGTCGCTGGCCAAGTGCCCAGGCAGGCGCTGACCGAGGTTTTGGAGCAAATTTTGGGGAGAGGTGAGGGCCTTTAGGATGCCGCCATTTGAACCCTTCCGGTTAACGCCCATCGGGCACGTCAGAAAAGAGGGGGACCAGGCTTTTCTTAAGATCCTGCCGCAGTTCGCCCCGGCCCTTTTGGGTCTGGAAGGCTTTACGCACCTGTGGGTGCTTTATTGGTTCCATGAAAACGACCACGCGGCAGCCCGGAGCGTCCTCCAGGTGCATCCCCGCCGGGACCCGGCCAATCCTCTCACCGGGGTCTTCGCCTGCCGGTCCCCGGAGCGTCCGAACCCCGTCGGCCTCACCGCCTGCCGCCTCCTCAAGGTTAGCGGCAACCTCCTGGAAGTGGCCAGCCTGGATGCCCGGGACGGCAGCCCCATCGTTGACCTGAAGCCTTATCTACCCCAAGGGGACTCGATTCTCGAAGCGGCTGCCCCGGAGTGGGTAAAGCGGCCGCGGCCGCCGGGAAAAAGTTAGTTTTCTGTTTTCTGTTTCCCGTCTCTGTAGGGGCGGGTTTAAAACCCGCCCCTACTTCGATTTGGCCTTTCACGGAAAACGGAGAACAGGTTCTACCCATCAGGCTCGCTCAGGGCGGCCAGCAGGCCAGCGGCGGCGGTGAGGCCCCAGGGGAGGGCGGCCTCATCGGGGTTGAACTCCGGGGAGTGCAGGGTCTGGCTCCGGCCCCCGGGGGCCCGCACCCCCAGGAAGAAGTAAAAGGCCGGCGCCTTGGCCGCGAAATAGGAAAAATCTTCGCTGCCCATGGCAGGAGCAAGAACCTTGAGGCGCTGGGCACCCATGATGGCTGCCAGCGCCTTAATTGCCTTTTGGCTCAGTTCCGGGTCATTTTTTAAGAGAGGGTAGGTGGGGGTGGCCTTTAGATCGATTTCCGCGCCGGTGGTCCGGGCCAAGCCCTCCAGGAGATGCCGCAGGCCGTTCAGCAATTCGGTGCGGGTGGCCTCTTGCAGGTAGCGGAGGCTCCCTTCCAGGGTCACTTTATCTGCCAGGATGTTGAAACGATTGCCCCCGGCAATGCGCCCGAAGGTGAGGATTTTGGGGGTGCGGGCATCCACCTGCTGGGCGAGATAGGCCTGCAGATGGTTCAGCAGCAGGGCGCTAATGAGAATCGGGTCCACCCCGCGGTGGGGGGTGGCGCCGTGGGCCGCCTTACCGGTGATGGTGAGGAGCAGATGGTCGGCCCCGGCATTCACGGGCCCCGCGCCGCAGCGGATCAGGCCGGCCTCCAGGCTGGGGGCCACGTGCAGGGCGATGATGGCCGTGAGCGGCGGCTCGGCCGCAAGGACCCCCGCCGCCACCATGCCCTGGGCGCCGCCGCCGCCGTTCAAGAGCGGCGATTCTTCGGCGGGCTGGAAGATGAAGCGGAACTGGCCGGCCAGCCGGTCTTTAAGTCCGCTTAACAATTTAGCCGCGGCCAGGGCGATGCTCAGGTGAAAATCGTGGCCGCAGGCGTGCATCACCCGCGGCGCCCGGGAACGCCAGGGGACCTGGAGCTTCTCCTCCAGGGGCAGGGCGTCCATATCGGCCCGGTAAGCGACGCTCCGTCCGGGCCGGGAGCCCTGGAGGTCAGCCACCACCCCGTGGCCGGCGATGCCGGTGCGCACCTCTAAACCCAGCCCTTTCAGATAGTCGGCCGCTACCCGGGCGGTGCGTTCCTCCTGGTGGGAGAGTTCCGGGTGCTGATGGAAATCCCGGCGCAGGGCGGCCAGCTCCCCGGCCAGGCCTTGAGCTCGGGTTTTGATTTCTTCTAATAAATCCGCCATGGGGGCATTGTATCGCCCCGCGCCAGGATGACAAAGGACAAAATCTTGGGTGGCACCGGCGGTGGCACAGGCGTCTCGCCTGTGCAGGTGCAGGCTGGTATTGGGTCCCGCGGAAACGTTGCCTAAATGGTTTACTTTTTTCCCTCCCCCTTGAGGGGGCGATACCGGGTGGGGGTGGCATGGAGCAGTGAGCAGTGAGCAGTGAGCAGCGGGCAGGGCAGGGCAGGGCAGGATAAAGCACACGGGTGGCAGGGGCACCGGCTACCGCCAGTGACCTTAAGTCGCCCTTTGTATGGGTGCTCACCTGGTGGTTTAGTTTTTCAAGGAAAGCTCGCTTTTATCCCCTCCCCCTTGAGGGGGCGACAGGTGGGGGTGGTACATGGGTCTCAGTCGCAACATCCGAGCCACCCCCCCCCAACCCCCTCCCCTCTCAGGGAGGGGGGTTATCTGAAAATTTTTTTGAGAAAATTGTGGGTCATAAGAAAAGATTCTGTGGCTAGTGTCGTGTCTCAAAAAAATCTTAAAAAAATATCAGGGGCTTATGTAGCCGCAGGCTTTAGCCTGCGCTCATTTTTCCTTATGATTTCGCAAGCTAAAGCCTGCGGCTACGTTTTATATGCCCGTGGATAATGGAATTATTTAGTAAAGGTGCATCTGAGACACGACACTTAGGATAAGGCAGGTAATTTTGCCAGGCGCTTCAGAAGTTATTTAAAATCAGCAAGATGCCTGCGTGGGGTGGGCCGCGGCCCAGGCTGCCAAACGGGGAGGGAAAAAAAGGCGCCCTGGAGGCTGAGCCGCCAGGGCGCCATCTTGGTGGCACAGGCGTCTCGCCTGTGCATTTGGGCAATGGTGGTTACGAAGGCAGGAATAAGTACCTGGCCGTGCACCCTTCTTCGAATCCGCCACCGCCGCTGCGGCTGGCCAGGGGGTTTAAAGATTAGTAACCGCCACGACACCGACCGCCTCGTTTACCGCTGCTTCCTTCCGGACCTGACGGGGTTCACGAGCGTCTGTTGCGCGGGGTCCAATCCGCCGTCCCGGTCAACCGGCATCGGAGGCGCTGCGACCCTCAATAAAGGACTTCAACCCCGCATAAGCGGTTCTCGGGTTACAGGGCACCGCTAGCTCCCCATCTAGCACGGCCAGGTCTGAAATTGGCGGGCGTTACCGGCCTCAGCGGTCGACGCGTTCCCGCATCTCCTTGCCGACCTTGAAGAAGGGCAACTTTTTACCCTCCACCTTGATGAGGTCCCCGGTTTTGGGATTCCGGCCCTTGTAGCCGTTGTAAAATTTGACCTTGAAGCTGCCAAAGCCGCGGATTTCGATGCGTTCCCGCTGCACCAGGGCCTCCACCATGTTCTCGAAAAGGGCGTTCACCACCATTTCCGCCTTTTTCAAGGTGATGTTCTCGGCTTTGGCCAGGCCTTCGATTAGCTGCGACTTGTTCATGCGGGGCTACTCCTTGGCGTTGGCGCCGGGTCCCGGACCGGGGTGACTCCGGCGCTCGTTGGCTAATTTACCAAAATATAAACGAAATCTGACCCAAAGGCAAAGAAAAAACTTTACCTCCTCCAACCCGCCGCCGGGCCAGGCAGTCCGTCAAATCCAGGATCGTTCAATTCCGGCGGCCCCAGGCCGCCCTATAAAGTCTCGTTTGTTGATTTAATCTCAAAATTGCTGCCCGCCAGGTTATCCGGGAGTTCGGGGCCGAGGCCCTCATCACCTTTCCAGCCTGGACGGCCCGAGGGTAATGAACCTGAAGGAATTGTCGCCGGCAGGCTTTCAATTTCCCGGGAAGGAGGGTTAAAATGAAAAGGGTAGCGACAGCGCAGTTTACATGATAGCATATCCTCAAGGAGGCGTTATGAATGCTCAGACCCGAGAACCCCGGTCCCGCGACCGGTTTGCTATCCGGCTGTTGTACACCCTTCTTTTTCCGCCCATCTACGGGATTTGTAATTTTCTGGTCCTTCTGACCACCCTGTTTCAATTCGCGCTTCTGATCATTACCCTGAAGCACAGCGAACCGGTGCGCTGCTTCGCCAACCGGGTGATTTCCTATGAATACCGGATATGGCGCTATGTCTCTCTCAACAGCAGCCAGCGGCCCTTTCCCTTCGCCGAGTTTCCGCCGGAAGTGGAACCTCCGGAGCCAGAAGTCAGCTTTCATTAAGGACTGAGGCGCGCAAAAAAGGCCCCGGGGGGTTCAACTGCCGCGGCCGATACAAGATCCTTAGTGTATCTGGTTCCCAAGCTGCGCTGGGGAAACCGGATAATTTACCAAGCTTTGCTTGCAGTCCAAAGCGCAGCTTAGACCATAATGGCGTTCCCAAGTGCAACTTGGGAACGAGAGCCAGGATAGAAGTCATTGCAAAACCTTGGTCCGCCCAAAAATGTCATTCTGAGCGAAGCGAAGAATCCCGTATTTTTAGTGACCTTAGATTCTGTTCAGGATGACAGTGGAATCAGGTTTTGCCCTAGCTTCTAGGAAAAGGCCAGCGGCAGCGCACTGCACCTGCTAGAAATAACCTTAAGGAGTTTTTATGAACGCTCAGACCCAAGAACGCCGATCCCGCAAACAGATTGCCCTCTGGTTCTTAGCCACCCTATTTTTTCTGCCCATCTGCGAAATCTGTAATTCCTTGGTTCTCCTGACCACCCTGTTTCAATTCGCCCTGCTGCCCATCACCCTGCAGCACAGCGAACCGCTGCGCTCCTTCGCCAACCGGGTGATTTCCTATGAATACCGGATATGGCGCTATTTCTCTCTCAACAGCAGCCAGCGGCCCTTTCCCTTCGCCGAGCTGCCGCCGGAAGTGGAACCACCGGAGGCAGAAATCAGCTTTCCTTAGGTTCGAGGCGCGCAGAAACCAGCCCCGGGGGGGCCTTCTTGGCGCCTGCTGAATGGGACAAGGACAGGGGTGACTCCGGCGCTCGTTAGCTAATTTAGCAAAATACAAACGAAATCCGCCCCAAAGGCAAAGAAAAAACTGCACCTCCTCCACCAGTAAGCGCGAAGTTAAAAACTTCCCCTAACTAGACCATACCTGCAATTATTGAGGCCTCGGCGATAACTGCCGATCCTGGCAAGATATCGCTTATCGGGCTTCCTTCTAGGCCCCCGATTCTTTTATCCGCATTCCCGCCTGAGCGGCGAACCACGAATAGGAAACTGGCTTGGATTCTAAAAGAACATCGGAGCACCTGGCCTGCTTGACTCTATACCTAGGGGCTATCAGTTTCTCGTAGGGCAACCTTCCGTTTTCTCCATCTTAATGGGCTTTTAAGATTATAAATCTTAAAAAATTACCCATTGCAGACTTGCATCTCGCGCCAGGCTTCCTAATTTATTTGAAAAGGCATGCAGTGGTTACCTTTGTCGTTTGTGCTGCCCGGCTGGATTGTAGATTTGGCCGGCTGAAGAAAAATTAGGGGAGGGTGCTATGAATAACGATATGAAAGAACTCCAAAAACTTAAAGGGATAGGGGAAGTCTTATCGCGGCGATTAATCGAAGCTAGCTATAACACGATTGCCAAGATTGCTGCTGCGGAAGAGCACATATTAAAGAAAATACCGGGGATGGACCCGCATAAGGTACGGTCGATCGTAACCCAAGCAAGAGGGATGACGTCTGAAGCTGAGAAAAGCCGGCCCAAGGCGTGGAAGCACTGAAGAAGCGGGCAGACAGCTCCTGAAAGGAGGCATCAAAGTTATTGAAAGAGCAAATAACCACTAGGAGGCGCACCATGATTCTGAAGGATATTAGAGCCAAAGCGCGGGACCTAGGGGTGAAGAATCACTCCAGATTGGGAAAGACTGATCTGATCCGCGCCATCCAGGAAAAAGAGGGAAATGCTCCCTGCTATCAGGACATTTCGGACTGCTGGCAATTCGATTGTTTGTGGAGACCTGACTGCCAAAACTAATGGCCCGCGTCTATCTAATCTCGGTTGGTATGCCTGAAATCCAGGGAAAAGTTGATTTTTGCAAAAGTCATGATTACTAAACAGGTTGTGATCGAGAATAGGGTCAGCTTTCGGGGTTAAGCTCAAAAATTAGATTCCAAGCAGCAGTTTTGGACAGACGAAGATGGGCTGCCGCCTCATCGCAGGTCCATTCTCAAGAATTTAAAGAGAGGCGCACCTTTGTGAAATTTAAACATTAATTTAAAGAAGGAGTAGACCATGCCTTTAATCCATGTGCTGCTGGTCGTGATCGTAGCTGGCATTCTTCTCTGGCTCGTTAACTCATACATCCCAATGGCGGGCTCCATTAAGATGATCTTGAATCTTGTCGTAGTCATTGCGGTGGTCTTGTGGCTCCTGACCGTTTTTGGGCTTATGGGTCAACTCTCCAATATCCGGGTGGGGAAGTAACTTTCTGGGTTCAGCGCCAGAGGACGTTCTTTTTTGCTTAATCTAGGGAGGAACACATGCCATATCAACCATATCTCGCGCCAGTCGTTGCGTTAATCGCCGGGATATTGATCTTGATTCAACCCGGCCTGTTGAGCATTATTGTGGCGGTTTACCTGATTGTCATAGGCATACTGGGTCTGATGGGGGCGCGGCCCTCCTCGGGGTGGTGGCGCCGATAATCCTTTCGCCGCATAAAAAATAGCCTTTCATGGCGTTCTCAAGGCACGCAAAATTGGGGCACATGAGCCGGATTTATAATTGGTCGATAAAACTCTAACCAAAGGGAGGATAACATGAAAGGTAAATTCAGTTTCAAGTTAGGGGCACTCTGCGCCATCCTAAGTACGATGCTGCTGATCCCCGCCCTGGGGCAGGCCCAAGAAGGTTCCTGGACAGAAATGCATAAAATGCGCCGGGCCACTCTGGTGCAAGAATTGAAGCTCAGCCCGGAAAAGGCCAAGGAATTTAACGCCGTGGAAGCAAAGCATGCCAAGGATCGCCAGGAACTCATCGAGAGGCTGAAGAAATCCCAAACCGAGCTGCAGACTGCTATGGCCGCCGCCCCCGATGCGGCCAAGATCCAAGGCTTGGTGACCTCGATACGCTCCGACCAGGACAAGCTGGCCCAATCCTTCAAGTTCCAGCTGGATGAGGAACTGGCCATAATGACGCCCGTGCAGCAGGGGCAGTATTTGCTGACCTTGCACAAATGGCAGGAAGAGATGATGGAAGAATATATGAAGATGAAGCAAAAATAAGGCCGCCGGCGCCCAGAGGAGACTCAAATTCGCCTATGGGCGCAAGGTCAGGCAAAGGTAAAAGTTAAACTTCTCTGCTCAGAAAGGATGCCGCAATGTTAAAATATTATAGGTACATTATATGTCTAATGGTAGTTCTATTTTGTGCATGTGCGGGTCCATATGGAAATGACGGTTATGGATCTGCCTATAGTAGCGATAAATATGGGTATCGTTACACTACCCCATATTACGACACGCCATTTGGATCGCCAGAATATGGTTATCCATATTATCCCGCCGGAATAGGCGGCGGATGGCATGGCGAGGCTGGTGGTTGGCGCGGCTGGTGACCGTGAAGGTGTTCATCAGGTGCAGGTCCGCAAAGCGTGGTGGCAGTGATTTTCTTCTTATGTCTCATGGCCTGCTCGGGCTCCAAGATGAACTGAGGACAACTTCGAGAAAATCAAAGCCGGCATGACCCTGGCGGGTAGTCAAGGCCATTCTGGGAGAACCCGCCGATTCATCCAGTATCGATGTGGCGGTGATTTCCGGCGCCACCGGCATGTGGAAGGGGGAAGGCATCACCATCAACATCCAGTTTATGAACGGCAGAGTTATCGCCAAAGAGTTCCTCAAACCCGGGAAAGAGGCCCCGAAGTCCGGGCAATAGCCGGGAACGGGAAAGTGGCGGCGGTCAGATGAAGGTCAAAAATAAATAACCTTGGTTAAGCTGCATGCCGGGCTTTCGGCAGAAGGAGATGAAAATGAGAACAATTTTGCTCGTTATTCTCATTATTTTGCTCATAGGGGCCATCCCCAGTTGGCCATATAGCCAAGGCTGGGGCTATGGTCCGAGCGGTATTCTGGGGACGATCCTGGTAGTGGTTCTCATCCTCTTCCTCCTTGGACGCATTTAGGCTTGATGCATCATTCAAGGATGGAGAGGTCCATCACTATCTGGTAACCTTTTCAGATAGGGCCTAAGCTGGATGTGCGGCGAACTTGGATAATGACAGAGTAAGGCCACTTGGAGTTAAGGCTTGCGGCAGTTCTTGTGGGACATGAAAAGTTAGCAATTTAGTCTTATCAAAAATAAAGGAGGGGAAGGTTTATGAAGAAATTAGTGGTGTTATTTGTAGCTTTAACGTTCCTTGCGACAATTTCGTTGATTGGCTGCAATCAATCCCAGCCGCCAGCGAAACCCGCAGCGGAGAAGGGAGAACCTGGAGCACCTGGAGCACCTGGAGCGCCTGGAGCGCCTGGAGCGCCTGCGCCAGCACCAGCACCAGCACCAGCACCAGCACCAGAAAAATAATAGACCCAGGATATCGGGGTATATCCTCGCCAAGAGGATATACCCTTTGATATTTCAGAGTATATCTATAATTAATTGATATTCCTGAAAAGTGTCTTGTCTGGCAAGATAGCCATTATTCTTGAATACCGATCCTAACAGCAGGGTTTTTGCCATTAGGGGGTTTTGCCGGCGGGCCCTTTAGGCGGAAACTGAAAACCGAAAAACTGAAAACTGATAACTATCTTTAATCCTGCGTTCTCCAGCCCATGATAACCACCAGGGTTCTGCCTGCCTCCGTCCAATCATATAACCACTTGACGTAGGGCTGCTGTATGTGCACGCAGCCATGGGTGGCTAATCCTCTTTTCTGCTGCGGCGGCGGTACTACTCCTTCGTGAATCGCTTTTCTCTCTTGATAATTGAAATATGGAGTAGGGCATGGGGGTCTGGTATTGCCGCGAATAATAGTCTTCCTCTTTCACTCGCACCAGATAAATGCCCGGTTCGGTGGTAGTTTCATCGTCGCCGGTTATCACCGGAAACTCCAGAACCTTTTTCCCCCATTCATATCGCCAAGCCCACCCCCAGATCTCCTCTTCTCCTTGCATCCTCAAATTTTCAATTTATTTTAGCCAAAATTTTGTTAGAATTAATTCATATTCACAATTCCCTTCTTGCTCGGAAAGGCATCATCATGTTGGCTGAACGCAAAACCAAAGGACAGCTCATCACCGAGTTGCGCGAACTGCGCCAGCGACTCATTATTTTCGAGCAGGAGCATAAAAAGCTGGAGATCAGCATCGCCGAACGGAAGCGAGCGGAGAATATGATGCATGCCCGCCTGGAAGAGCAGGTCCAGGAACGTACCGCGGATCTGCAGCGGACCGTGGAGCAGCTCTTTTTGGAAATAGAGGAGCGCCAGCAGGCCGAGGAATCCCTGCGAGAATCGGAGGAGAAACTTCGCACGCTGGCCAGCCAGCTTCTAACGGTACAAGACGAGGAGCGTAAACGCGTTTCCCGGGAACTGCATGACAGTCTGGGACAAACACTGCTGGTCTTGAAACTGAAGATGCGGGCCATAGAAAAGAGTCTGCGAGCGGATCAGCAGATCCTCCGGCAGGAGAGCGAGCAGTGCCTGCGCCAAATAGACCGGATCATCGAAGACGTCCGACGTCTCGCCCGCAACCTGAGCCCCTCGATGCTGGACGACTTTGGGCTGCCCGTGGCCTTGCGCAACTTGTGCGAAGAATTCAACAGGGACCAAAATCTGGACCTATCGTTGGATATGGACGCCATCTCGGGGAGCTTTTCTCCGGAGGCCCAGAGCCATATCTACCGTATCTTTCAGGAATCCCTCACCAACATCGGTAAGTACGCGCAGGCTATCCGGGTGTCTCTATCCATGAAAAAGCGAGACGGCGGAGTGTACTTTGCAATTGAGGATGATGGTGTGGGGTTTCAACCGGAAGATATACAACTCCAGGACGCGGCCACACGGGGCATGGGGCTGGTGGCCATGGCGGAACGGGTGCGGATACTTGGGGGGGAGATGGACATCAGCAGCAAGCGAGGGGGCGGCACTAGAATCTCTTTTATTGTCCCCGAGGCTTCGGTGAGTTGACTGAATAGGCCAGAAAATCGAAGTCCATTGAAATTCAAGATAGCTGCTAAGGTCCGAAACTTATCACCGAGCCAAAAACCTTACATATCTATGAGGATATCCAGCCTTCTTGGCCTGAAGGATTCCTGCCATTCCCGCCATTCCCGCCATTAACCTGGCGTTTCCTTGTCACCGATATCTGAAACCATCCTCTCCACAGATGCCCGCGCAATATATGCGGATCATATCCGCAACTATTTGGATTTTTTGAGAAGATTCTGTTTTGGCAAGTTATATTCAGTCCCATGAGCAAAGAAGACCGCACCTTCGCCTTTCCTCCGTGCACCAAAACCTGGCGGCGCTGGCCTGGGGTCCTTAATCTTCGCAGCAATGAGGTATCTGGGCTCGGAGGGTGCGGTATGCTCAGATTTTTGGAAAAATTACTCTTCCAGCGAAATTTGTGCTATCCATGCCTTCCACGAGACAATTCAGCTACATAAGGAGAAAGCTTTTCAGGGTTAAACTCGGTGAGTAAGTCCCCGAAACCGTTTTTTGACTGTGGTGGCCAAGGCGGCCGAATAATCTCGGATAGTATCTGGTCGCCGAGGGATTTATATGCCCGAAATCAGGGGAAAATTGACTTTACGCCCCAAATTGTGCTAACATGTTTCCTATGAGACAATGTGCCTTCGAGATGAGGATCGTTTTGAAGCCTTCCCTCGGGGCAAGAGGTCCCGAAAACCTCGTTGTGACAGAAACAGCTATAGATGCGGCATAATCCCAGATTAAAAGAGAAATAGCCAAACCATAATTCTGGATTATTCGGCAAAATTCGAGGTACTTCTGATGGCTTCTGAAAAGCTTACTGCTGCGGTTCTATTTGCGAGCGGCGCGGTCCGCCCAGAAATCCAGGAGGCACTCGCATCCCTGCCGCGCCTTAACATAATAGGTCAAACCTGTAATCCGGCTGACCTCTTGGATTTGCAGAAAGACCCCGCCGACCTGGTTCTGGTCGAACTGCCCGCTGAGACCGACCTCCCGGAATACCTGGAGGAATTGGTCCAGAAACTGCCTCAAACCAGCTTCATAGCCTGCTCCGATAAATGGAAATCGGACTTCTTGATTCGGGCCTTGCAAGCCGGGGTGCGCGATTTCCTGACCTTACCCCTCTGTAGAACCGATCTGGCAGATGCCATCGAACGGGCGTTCCCAACCAAAAAGTTTGGTCATGTCATCGTGGTTACAGGAAACAAGGGTGGCGTCGGGATTACCACCGTTGCTATTAACCTGGCGCTGGCATTGGTTGAATTGACTGATGAGCAAGTGGTATTAGTGGATTTAGGACGTCCATTCCCCGATATTGCCAAGTATCTAAATCAAAACCCCCCTTATTCCTTGTCTGATCTTATCCATAGCGAAGGAATTCCCGATAGCAATTTTATCAATAAAATAATGCACCATTACACTCCCAAGATAGATATTCTTTATGGGGTTAAGGAATTGCGTGATCAAAATGAGCTTACCGTAGAATTAGTTGGGAAATTATTGGGCGAACTAAGGCAGATTTATAAATCTATTATAATAGATCTAAGCAATTGGATAGACAATATATTTTTCCAGGTACTCAATGAAGCTGATATGGTTTTATTGCTTACTGGTCTAAGTATTATCGATCTTCATAACTTGGAGATGCTATGGACATTAGGGGGAGAATGGGAGCTACCTTACAGTAAGATAAAAATAGTAGTTAACCGACTTAACCGCGGTAACAGCGTTCAATTGGATATTCTCAAAGATATAACCCATACTCCACCATTCGAAACATTACCAAGCTGCTACTTGTCCTTGATGGAGGCCGTTACTGAGGGGAAGCCTTTGGGAATTTTCGCTCCCCGCACTGAACTATGGAAAAAGATCAAACATCTGGCTGAGCAGGTCCAACAACAGGTCAAATTCGTTTCAGGAGAAGCGGAAGGGGATGCTAATAAAACAGGTTCCAAGCGTCGGTTCTGGGTATTTTGACCTGCCACCAGTCTGATGGTGACCTTCCTGGCTTGGATTTCCCGATTGCTATCATGTCCGACATTGTCCCCCCACAGGTTAAGTTCTCACCCGAGATTATCCCACATCATACCAATTCTGGCAGGCTAGGCATTTTATGCGAGCTCTTGTGTTGATCTCTGCTAGATCTCCGCAGTTGCCCACCCGGCTTGTTGAGTGCTGATATGCTTAGCAGCTATTGACTCTGACTCACCTCGCCCCTTCTCTGCCACCCTGGGTGTTCCTAGAGGGATAGAAACCCAACTGACTGGGGAAAATTTTCATTCTAAAATTTTAGGGCAGCCCACTACCGGGGGGGTGCTGCTATTTCACTCGATTAAGTCAGAGAGCATTTTTAGAATAATTCCCGGAAAGAGCTTATTAGACAGGAGGGTAGGAGTCTCATCCCGGGGTTTGCCTTTCGGGGCCCAAAATCCTTCAGGCTGACGGGGCCCCCGGGGGGGCCCTCTTGGCGCCTGCTGCATGGGACAAGGACAGGGGTGACTCCGGCGCTCGTTGGCTAATTTACCAAAATATAAACGAAATCTGACCCAAAGGCCAAGAAAAAACGTCGCCCTCTCCCAGGCTCGCCGGGCCAAACAGTTCGTCAAATCCAGGGTCGTGGAATTCCGGCGGCCCCAGGCCGCCCTATAAAGTCCCTTTAATATCAAATTTACTGCACCGGGCGCCGGGAATTCGAGGCCGAAGCCCGTATTATCTTGACACGGTTCGGAGAGACCGATTGGATAGCCTTTCGCCGCATTAATTTTGGTCTTCGGCATTCTTGGAGCTGCTTGCGCTCCTTCAGATTCTATGAAAACGTCTTAGCTAACTTATTAATTAGGTGACTATTTTAGGTAACTCGACCGTTTTCCTCGAATTTTCCAGGAAACTTTAACCTTCGTTTTCGGTGAAGAGCAGGGGAAGGTTTTAATGCCGGAGGTATAGCCGAGAATATGTTTTCCTGTGGCTTAGGGAGGCAATTGTGACCTCACCAGATGCCCCAGGAGACACGATCCGGGGTGAGGAAATGGGTTTTATACCATTAATTTGAAATAGCGGCGGTAGAACTGATATGAGCACCCCCCCTTCTCAGCTCTATCATTTCTTGCAAAATTTATTTTACGTATGGTTTACTTCGCGATCTTGAATACTTTTCCCTGCTCGTTGATATAAATGAATATTTCACTTCCCTCTGGTCCATATTTCAGGACCTTGTAGCTGACGAGCCGATTCATAGCATGAGCGCCAATAAATCTTTGCTCATCTTTAGCGCTCGTCGGCTCCCCTAGAAGGGAACGGACCTGCGGCTCCGTGGTGACCCCGGGCTTTATTTGCTGAAGTTTAGCTTGATCAACGGGACCGGGGCCAGCAGCTTGGGTCACAGCAATGGGAGCAACATAAGCCAATAAAACCAATACAACCAGAAAAAAGTACCGTTTCATAATCTCATTTCCTCCTATTTCAATTAATTTTCCCCCATTTACCATATAGCTCTCAATTCGTCAAGAAGGACCAAGGCAGGTTTTGTATGAGCAGGTGACCTCAAGTCTTCTAAACAACCTTTCATGGGGTCAATGATCCTGAAACGCTCATCTATCTCTCGCAATAAGATAAAGCCGGTATCGGAGGATATCGTAGCCCCCAGGAAATCTATCATGATGGCCCGGTTAAAATCCGGTCGAATCACCTCTTTCTGGGTTTCACCACTAGCGAGCACTTTGGAGTCCCCCGAATTGCTTATTTATCCTCCTTATATCAAATAGTTAAGTTAATTTCCATCTTTTACTGCGGCATAATCCAGGGTATAGATAGGTGAACGACACAGGCTTATGTTAAGGCGATAGCTATCTCTGTCTTATGATATGCTGGCGCAGGGGGTAAGGGGGTGGATTCAATAGACTCCTCCAAAGAAATAAATTACCGGGAGTGACCCCTGGCAAAGATTTTGATCCAAGACCTTAATCCACTTTTGACGCTGGTGGCCTTCTCAACCCATCAGAAGATCAGGATTTTTGGAATTATATTGGGTATTCTGTTGTTGTCAGGCGACGAATTTGGTAGATTTTATAGCGAAGAGCTATTATGGTATTTGAGGACGCGGAGGGAAAAAATTTGGGCTTTTGCAAACTGGAAACCCAACTGATGGGTTTGTCCTTGCTTGAGAGATCAGAGGTGATTATTTCATGGTTGTCATAATAGGTGAAACCGAAACTGAGTCGACACTTTGCAAAGCTGCCAATCTGATTATATTCCACAACCAAGAATTATCGGCACTGTCAGATTCAGCAATTATGGGGAAATCTTGATGGCATTGAAAGACTTAGAAGGCTCGCTGAGCGGGATCAATATTGGCTTGTCCGGTGCGGTTCCCGAATGGAGCGAAGGGACCGAGCCTGCCATGGATCGTGCAATCATAGAATTCGTAGCTGTATTTACCGGTCTGGTGATTAAATATGGTGGCCGGATTGTGCATGGCTTCCACCCCACTTTCACCCCTATTATTTTAGACCAAGCAAAACATCAGGCTCCACCTGGTTCCGGAAAAGTAGTTACCTTGGTAATTTCTGAACTTTGGGCCAATCGTCCTGATTTTCGAGATATATTATCTTGGCCGGAAATTGCAGAGATTATAGTTACTAAACAAATTGGAGAAGGGGGACCTGAGATTGTTGACACAAGAAATAGAAGTCTCAGTTTAATGCGACTTCATCTCCTCCAGCAGATGAACGTAATGATTGCGGTAGGTGGCAAAGTTCACTCGAATGATGGCATTAATCCAGGCGTTTTAGAGGAACTCAAATATGCAAGTTGCCGGAAAATGGCATCTTTCCTTATCGGCGGAGGAATGGGTGGAATGGTAGCAAAACTCGTGGGGATGCAATCTTGGCCTTCGGAGCAACCCTGGCCTTGGGACTCGTGGCGTCAGAACCGATTGACAAATCAAAAAGATAGAGAACTTGAAACCGCCACTGACGTGGGTTCTTGCGCAAGTATAATTTTTAACCACCTACTTCACCACCCTGAATTAGCTAAGCGGGAACTGGCTCGACTTGACGTGTCGGAGAAAGATTGCCTTAATGACGCAACCATTTTAACTTATAAAAAATGAGGCACCTAAGAAAAAAATGCTCTTATAAAAGAATCCTCCCAATCACTCAGCAATCCGTGGGCTCTACTACGCCAACAATTTCTTGAGGTTGTCCCAATTCCATCGATAGACACGGCCCGCATCAGGAACACCCCAGTCTTCCGAACCATCCTTATAACCAATTATCTGGAACTTTGGTTTCTTAAGTTCATTGGCGAGCTTGACCTCTTTGAGAACACCGGGGGCTTTCTTAGTCTTTGGTCCTAACATGACAATAAAGACCTCAGACTTGGCGATTGCAGCCCGAGCCTTGTCTAACCAATCTCTCTCGGAAGCAGCCTCCTGCAGAGAGAAATCGCTTACCTCAAACGGGGACTCTGGGAGGTTCGCTTGGCCGATCATAGATTCCTTCGAAGCCTTATCATTATCGAAATCGAAACTTATGAACACCTTCTTCTTAGCCATTTCTTCTTCCTCTGATTTAATTGCCCCTAATAGTCGTTACGGATTGAGATTGCCTCTTCAACCCATTCCTCTAGGTTTTTCGTGATGTAATCAGACACATTAATGCTTCTTGAGTAAGGTGGATCATAGGCCTTAACGACCTTCCCCGGAGGAACGAATACCACAATCCGGCGCCTCCTGTCAATTTCTCAAGGATAGGTAGATAATCCTATCCGGTATTCGGTTATTCGGTCAGATTTAAAGCCCTTCCAAGTGCGGCTCAGGGGCTCATAACGGCTACTTATTTATCTGGCTGCGGCAGTGAAATTAGCTGGAGGATGGGGGGGGTGGTGACTCGCTAAAATCCTTGGGAGGGATACACTACCGGGAGTGGAACCTCCGGAGCCAGAAGTCAGCTTTCCTTAGGTTCGAGGCGCGCAAAAACCAGGCCCGGGGGGGCCTTCCCGGCGCCTGCTGAATGGGACCAGGACAGGGGTGACTTCGGCGCTCGTTGGCTAAGTTAGCAAAATATAAACGAAAACTGACCCAAAGGCAAAGAAAAAGCGTCGCCCTCTCCAACCCGCCGCCGGGCAGGGTGTGGGCATGATAAAAAAGTAGCCGAAGGCCGATAGAAGGTTAATAACGACGACGGAATGCACTTAGGTCGGTGTCATTAATCCATGTCGCCCCTATTATCGGTGGACCTCTTTTAGAGGCAGCGCACCTCTTAATAATTCAACTCTCCAACTGATCTTGCCGTTAACTTGAGAGCCTCGGGCGCGCACTTGCCCCATCTGAAAAGGTACTTGCCTTATTTTTTGACCCATTTCCCGTAATTGTTTTTCAACCATTGGGTCCCTTCCTTTAGTTATTTTATGCCCTGGAACCCCTGTCGAGAAGGCATTGGTAGTATTGTTACAAATTCGGGTTGCATCACCTCTGGTAGGCAAAACGACGTTTCCAACAGAAAATGGAGTTAAAACCGACAAAGGTTCTGGCTCCAATAATCTTAACCAGATTTCAGGGTGATCTGCATTGGCAGACCCGTGATGCGGGATTTTAAAAAAAGAGGCTTTCCCTTGGGGGCGCGTCTGAGAGGAAATGATTGCTGACCAACCCCTTCCAGCATCTCCTAATTCCTCAAGGTCAGACCCTAGCAAAATTTGATCATCCCCGATTCTGACCAATAAAACTACTGCGGCATGATTCGGCCCTATTACGGGGACCCTTCTTTTTGTTTCTCCACTTACAGGAATAAGGTTATCGATTTCTAGTTTAGATTTAATAACTGAAGGATCGGAAGGCGATAAAGAATGAATCTCGCAAGAATAACCTGTTTCGCCGGGGCTAGACTTTGAGCACCATAGGAGCCTATCTGCGATTGCAAGCCTGGGATAAATAGGTGGCTGTTTGTTACTACGCTCTTCTAATATATTTAATATTTCGTGAAATTCCTTTACACCTGTGCTAACCATCATTGAGCGCCTACGATAAGCAGAAACTAACGTTTCGAATTCTCTTGATCCCATTGCGGCAGAGCACACAAATTCTGTTGATGCACATTCTTTTAATATGAGACTTAGCCCACGAATATGATCATCATGCCAATGCGTAGCGATCAATAGCTTTACATTTTTAGCGGGGTCAACACCGATCTCGCTGAGGTATGCAAGGGGCAGGGGAGCCTTTGAAATCCGGTCGATACAAGAGTCTACAATGATCCAGTTGTTACTCCTAACATGCAGAAGGACACTTTCTCCATAGCCGGGGCCAAACAGGGAAACCTCGATTTCTTCTGGCCTGGGTGGGTGAATTTTCATTCCCAATGAATGGAATTTTGTAATCGCTCAGCTTGTTCTCGCGCAGCATCTATTTCCTCATCACTCCAAGCTGGCATTCTCTGAAATCTTATCACTGAGGAACGTATGCGCTGTCCCGAATAAAAGTCAAAATAACCTATATTCCAATAGAAGATTGCACCTGGTTTAATAAGCTCGAAATCGTCCTGAGAAATCTCTTTAAGGGAGATTTCTGCTTCTTCATCGGGACCGTCTTGGGTTAAATCAATCAACCTCACCCAGAGAGAATTATCTAAAACTTTGAGCACATATCCTTGCCATTTTTGCAATGAAACCATACGATTGATATGAACCTGAACCGATGGAAATTCGATAATGGGGGCTACAAATTTACCAATAGATATACTTTGTCCGGTTATTTGTTCCATCTCTCTCATTTGAGAAAGAGGATCAACCTCCGGGTCTCGGAGACAAAAATTTATCTCTTTACTCGTGAGAGATAACAAACTCTTTGGGTTTGTTACAAAGATTTCTGAACGATTCTGTGAAGAATCGTCCTTTTCGTCTATATTATGTGAAACAGCCATCTCTTGCATGTTATCACCAACTTAAAATGGCCTGCATTGTTATGTCAGCCCTACTTTTTGAGTGATCGAAAGAAGATTCTAAAATGTCAATAATTTTTGCGCATCCTTCGATAGGTTCATCTGCCTGATAATGATCATTGACCTGAATAAAAACTCCATTGGGAATTTTGAGAGAAGGCTCAACCGTTACCCTAATATAACCCTTAAAACAGTCTTCTCTTTTCCCTTGCACCGTCAGACTTGTCATTCCTGGATCTTTCAAGATATTATTCCAAAGATCTTTTGGCACTAATCTATGTCCTAGCGCATGCCAATCTTCTAAAGATCTCTTACGAAAATGCGACCATCTATTAATACCCATTATACGGATAGGAGTGTGTTTAAGCAATTTAAATGTGCTCAAACAAAGGTCGCGTAGCACTTCATAATATGGTTCTTGCATGGTTCCCATAGTGCATCGATCTCGAGTAATTTGAACTTGTAACCACTCCAAGCTGAAAATTGAAAGTTCTGGGTTCAAAATTTCTATATTAGCGGCTTCAGCCTCGGATGCTTGAACAAGGTTTTGTGACCCAAACCACGCAGGCTGAAATATTTTGGGGTTGAAGTCCCCTAACAAGACAATGTTCAAGCCTTGGATTTCCGGATGTTCACTCATTTCCGATACCTGAAAATCAGATAAAATAACTATAAGCACCTTACATATCACAATCAAGGCATCTTTTCTAACATATTTGGTGTCCTTTGTCACAAATTGTGATTATTAAAAAAAATTGGGGTTCTGAGTACAGATAACATGTTGACTTTTCGCGATAAAGGCGCCGCCAAACTTTCGGCACCCAGTGCCTAACCGCACCCAAATCAGATTTTAGGAAGGGTCAAATGGCTAAGTCCTTGAAATAACTGGAGGCGGCATCCGGATTCGAACCGGAGAATAACGGTTTTGCAGACCGTTGCCTTACCACTTGGCTATGCCGCCTCTGGAGCGGGAAACGGGATTTGAACCCGCGACTTCGACCTTGGCAAGGTCGCACTCTACCGCTGAGTTATTCCCGCTCATCCGTATTTTCTCGTAAAAATCGGGGCTTTTGTCAAGGGGGAAGTGAGGGTTTTCGGTTTTCGGTTTTCGGTTTTCGGTAGGGGAGGCCGGAAAAGCTGGGGTTAAGAAAAGACGGTTTTCGGTTTTCGGTTTTCGGTGGTGAGACATTCAAAAATAGGGTTTTAGAGGGCAGTCCGCACAGGCGAGACGCCTGTGCCACTGTACCCCCCCAAAACCCAATCCTCGGTATAAAAACCGAATAGTTTCAACACTGCTCACAGCTCACTGCTCACTGCCCACAGCGGCCCGCCCCACCAAGGCCCGCCACTCAATCCGCACAGGCTGGAAGCCTGTGCCACCTGTGCCACCTGTGCTTCACTTCCTCAAGAATCGGGTTTATAACCGAACAGTTGCAACTGGGGCGTTTCCCCTTCCCGGGCCGGGCGGCGCCGGGAGCGGGCCAGGCGGGGCAGGCCCGTGGGGTCGAGGCTGCCGGCCTCCAGGTTTTCCAGGACCTCCCGGGCCCGGTCCACCACCTCCTGGGGCACCCCGGCCAGTTTCGCCACCTCGATGCCGTAGCTCTGGGGCGCGGCCCCAGGCGCCAGTTGGTGCAGAAAGACGATGTCGCCGCCGGACTCCGCCACCAGCACCTGGAAATTCCGCACCCTAGGTTTCAGCCGGGTCAGTTCGGTGAGTTCCTGGTAGTGGGTGGCGAACAGGGTCTTGACGCCGACGCCCTCCAGGTCGTGGAGGTGCTCCGCCACGGCCCAGGCCAGGGAGAGGCCGTCGAAGGTGGAGGTGCCCCGGCCGATCTCGTCCAGGATCACCAGGCTGCGGGGGGTGGCCTGGTGGAGGATGCGGGCGGTTTCGTGCATCTCCACCAGGAAGGTGCTCTGGCCCCGGCCGATGTCGTCCACCGCCCCCACCCGGGTGAAGATGCGGTCCGTCAGGCCGATGGTGGCCTCCTGGGCCGGCACGAAGCTCCCGAGATGGGCCAGCAGCACGATGAGGGCCACCTGGCGCAGGATGGTCGATTTCCCCGACATGTTGGGCCCGGTGACGATGAGCACCTGAGCCTCCCGGTCCAGGGTGAGGTCGTTGGGGACAAAGGCGCCGGCGGGCAGCAGGCGCTCGATCACCGGGTGGCGCCCGCCCTTGATCGCCAGCAGCGGCGCGGCGGTCAGCCGGGGGCGGCAGTAACGGTGCCGCGCCGCCAGTTCCGCCAGGGCGGCCAGGACGTCCAGGATTTCCAAGGCCCGGGCCACCTGCTTGAGGCGGGGGACCTCCCGGCCCAGGCGCTTCCGCAAGTCCTGGAAAAGCTCCGCCTCCCGTTTGCTGCGAGCCTCTTCGGCCCCAAAGATCCGGGACTCGTAGTCTTTAAGGTCGGCGGTGATGAAGCGCTCGGCGTTCACCAGGGTCTGCTTGCGCAGGTAGTGGGGCGGCGCCAGGTGCAGGTTGGCCTTGGAAATCTCCAGATAGTAGCCGAAGACCTTGTTATAGCGCACCTTGAGGTTGTTGATGCCGGTGGCGGCCCGTTCCTGGGCCTCCAGGCGGGCGATCCAGTCCTTGCCCTCCCGGCTGAGAAGGATGAGTTCATCCAGCTCCGGGTCGTAGCCCTCCCGGATGATGCCGCCCTCCTTCAGACTGAGGGGCGGGTCGTCCACCAAGGCCCGGCTGATCAGTTCCCGCAGGTCGGGCAGCGGGTCCAGAGCGGCCGCCGCCTCCGCCACGAGAGAGGAGGAGGCGGCCAGTTCAGCGGGGAACAAATGCTGAAGCTGCGGTATTTTTTCCAGGACCTGATTGATGGCGGCCACCTCCCGGGGGGTGGCCTGCTCCAGGGCCACCCGGGCGGTGAGGCGCTCCAGGTCCCCCAGGCCCTTGAGGACCTGGCGCAGGCGGGGCCGCAGCAGGCTGACGCTCAAGAAAAACTCCACGCCGTCCAGGCGGGATTCGATGGCGATTGGCTCCTGCAGCGGGTAGCGGAGCCAGCGCCCCAGCAGCCGGGCCCCCATGGGGGTGACGGTTGCGTCCAGGGCGTCCAGCAGGGACCCCTGGCGGGAGCGGCTGCGTTGGGTTTCGAAGATCTCCAGGTGGCGCAGGGTGGCTTCGTCCAGTCCCAGGTAGTCGTCCCGGCGATAGGGGATGAGCCGCTCCAGGTGGGGCAGCTGCGGGGTGTGGGAGTCGCTCAGATAGCGGAGGATGGCTCCCGCCGCACCCACCCCCAGGGACTGGTCCTCCACCCCGAAGCCGTCCAGGAACAGGGTGCCCAGGGCCCGGCCCAGCTCCCGCCGGGCGGTTTCCGGGTCGAAGGCGTGGCGGCTGAGGGCCCGGCGGGTGGGCGGGGTATCGAAGGAGGCCAGGGCCGCGGGCAGCAGGGCCGGGTCGGGGCCTTCGGGGACGATGAGTTCGGCCGGCTTCAGCCGCCAGAGTTCATCCCCCAGGGCGTCGGCTCCCTCCCCCTGGGTGAGGCGGAACTCCCCGGTGGAGACCGAAAGGTACGCCAATCCCCAGTTATCACCCTGGAAATTCAGCGCGGCCAGATAGTTGTCCCGCCGGGCGTCCAGGGCAGCGGGGTCCACCACGGTGCCCCGGGTGAGGACCCGGGTCACCTCCCGGCGTACCAGTCCCCGGGCCTGGGCCGGGTCCTCGGTCTGCTCGCAGACCACCACCTTGAAGCCCGCCTCCAGCAGCCGGCCGATGTAACTCTCGGCGGCATGGATGGGGAAACCGGCCATGGGAATGCGCTCGGCGTCGGCCCGGCTCCTGGAGGTGAGGGCGATGTTCAGGGCCGCCGCGGCCTTTTCCGCGTCCTCGAAAAAGGTCTCGTAGAAATCCCCCATCTGAAAAAGGAGCAGGGCGTCGGCGTAGCGGGACTTGAGGTCCAGATACTGCCGCAACATGGGGGTGATTTTATCCGGGGGGGAGTCGGCCATCATGGCTCGCGTGCAGCGAGAGCGGGAATCATGCCTCAGGGGCGCCCCGGTCTCCGGAGAGATGGGGAGCCCTGGCCATCATTCGCTGGAGGATCCCGCCTTGGGCCCCGGGGGAGCCGCGGCAGCCTCCCCGGCCCTGGCGCCGGCGCTCTTCAATTCCTGGGCCAACATGTCCAGATTGCGCCTGAGCTGGCGGATGGTCTGACGCTGGGCGATGACCTCGTAGATGCCGTAAAGGGCGGTGGTGAAGACCCCCAGGAAGAAGCAGAACAGGACCATTACCCAGAGGGGCACCTCTGGGGTTTCCCACTTGACCATATGGAGGTCCAGGTTCAGGGTCACCGTTTGCCGCAGCATCTCCAGGTTCTCGACGATGAAGACGATGGCCAGGAGGAGGATAAGGGTGGTGAAGATTATTCTCAGGAAACGCATGTATGTTCCTCGGCTTCCTCGGCGCAGATGGCCTGAAAGTGGGGGGCCAAACGCTCATAGGTCTGGCGGAAGTGTTCCGGGATCACCCGGACCTCGGCAAATACCGAAATGAAATTGGTGTCGCCGTTCCAGCGGGGCACCACGTGAAAATGGAGATGCTCCTCCACCCCGGCTCCGGCCACCACTCCCAGGTTGAGGCCCACGTTGAAGCCGTCGGGGTGCATCACCCGCTTCAGGATGGTTAGGGATTGCCTGAGCCTGGCCATCAGATCCAGCATCTCCTCGCCGGTGAGGTCATCCAGGCCGGGGACGTGGCGCAGGGGTGAGATAAGCAGATGACCGTTGATGTATGGGTACTTATTCATCATGATGCGGGTGAGGCGGCCGCTTAAGAGGACCAGCCGCGCCGCCAAATCTTCGCCGCTTTCCGGGCAGAAGATGCAGCCCGGGGTCTGGTCCGCGCCCAGGATATAATCCATGCGCCATGGGGCCCAAAGGACTTTCATGGTGAGCTCGCGGATTTCCTCTTAGCCCCCGCGGGGGCGATCGGTAGATAACTAAGGACTATAGCATGATCGCCCAAAGATTCAAGGGCTTTTCTCGAGGCGGAAGACCGGCCTGATAAGCCCCACTGTCTCCTTGCGGTGGTTGAGGATGGCGGGCTGGCGGTAGCGGGTCAGAACCTCCCGGGCCGCCGGGGTCAATAGGTCCAGTTGTTCCAGAATGGAGATGATGCCGGGGTTCAGGGCCCGCTGCTGGCCGTCTTCCACCTTCAAGGCCACCCCCAGGCCGCCGCTGGTCAGGCTCAGGGCAAAGCCGCCTTCCGCCCCGGACTTGGCGAAGAGCGCGCCCGGCAGGGCCTGCATCACTTCGGTTTCCAGGCGGCCGTCCCCGGCGATGTGGCGGGGGTGATCCAGGAGCGCCTGCATCAGGGTCCCGGCCGGGGAGCCCTTGGGGGCCGCGGCCAGGCGGGCATAACCCATAGCAATGCGGCGCAGGGGCGCGTAAAAGACCGGGGCGCCGCAGCCGTCCAGGGCAACCGGGATTTCGTCGGGTTTGAGCCCCACCGACTCCGCCACGGTCTTGAGGATGAGCTGCTGCACCGGGTGTTGCGGGTTCAGATAGTTATCGAGGGGCCAGCCGTGGTGGACGCATAGGGCCAGCATGGCCGTGTGCTTGCCGGCGCAGGTATTGTGCAGCGGAGAGGGAGGACGGCCAGCCTTGGCCAGGGCCTGGGCGGTGGGCCGGTGCAGCGGCGGGTGGACGCCACACTGCAGGGCCTCCGGGGTCAGGCCCAGGCGCTCCAGGGTGGCGGTTACCAGCTCTGCCTGGAAATCCTGGCCGGAGAGCGAACCGGAAAACAGGGCCAGCTCCGCGGCAGCCAGCCCCAGGGCGGCGGCGGCGCCGCTCGCCAACACTGCCAGGGCCTGGAAGGGCTTGGCCAGTGAGCGCAGACATACCAGGGCTTCGGGGTCGCCGACCCAGGAACGCAGATTCCCCTGGGCGTCGGCCACCACCACCTGGCCGCGATGGCGGCTTTCCACCGCGGGCCCCCGGGTCACTTCCACCAACACCGGTGCGGCCATTGGTCCTTGCATAATTTTTCCCTCTCTAAGCGCGGGACCCCCACCCCGGGCCGGCCCAGGAGGTAATCCCGGTTGTCTATTGGGTCTCATCCGTCACCGGCGTTGAGGTCTTCCGGGAGGCCAGCAGATAGTATATCACCGGGACCACCAAAAGGGAGAAGGCGGTGGAGGCGAACAGCCCGAAGATGAAAGACCAGGCCAGCCCGGAGAAGATGGGGTCCAGGGTAATGACCCAGGAGCCGAACATGGCCGCCAGGGCGGTCAAGAGGATGGGACGGAAGCGTACCGCCCCGGAGCGCAATACCGCCTCCTGCAATGGGTAACCCCGCTCCAGGTGATGGTGGATAAAGTCGATGATGATGATGGAGTTGCGCACCACTATGCCCGCCAGGGCAATCATGCCGATCATGGCGGTGGCGGTAAAATAGATGGGGTTGGCGTAGCCCTTTACCGAGGAGGCGAAAAACAGGTTGAGTAGGGCGAACCCCGGCATCACCCCGATCATGGTCAGGGGAATGGCCACCATGATCACGAGCGGCAGGGTGTACGAAGAGGTCTGCAACACCAGCAGCAGGTAAATGCCCACCAAGGCCCCGGCGAAGGCGATCCCCAGGTCCCGGAAGACCTGGACGGTGATCTTCCACTCGCCTTCCCCGGCATAATTGACCCGGTAGCCGGCCGGCAGGGGGTGAGTGGCGGTGGCCTTCATCAAGTCGAGGACGGCATTAACCGGACTCAGGCCCGCGGTATCTCCGGTGACCAGCACCACCCGCTCCAGGTTTTTCCGCATGATGGCTGGCGGCGCCGCGTCCTGGCGAAATTCTCCCAATTCCTGTAAGGGAATCATGGTTCCGGAAGGGTTTTTGAAATAGAGTTGGCCTAAACCGGCGACCGTGGACCGGTTTACCAGGGGCCAGCGCAGCAAGATGTCCAGGGGCAGGCGCTCGGCATCCTCGTGGAGCCGCCCCACCGTCTCCCCCGCCTCGGCGATGGCCAGGCCGCGGGCCACCTGGGCTTCGCTCAGGCCGCTCAGGGCCGCCTTTTGCCGGTCCATCAGGAACCGGAACCTGGGCTCGATAGTCGCCACCGAGGTATCCACGTCCACGATTCCCGGAATTTTCAGGAAAAAGCCTTTGATCTTCTCCGCCTCCCGGATGATCCTGGCATAGGAGGCGCCCGGCGGGCCATAGACTTCCCCTACCAGGGTCTGCAAGACCGGCGGCCCCGGAGGCACTTCCACGATGGCCAGGCGCGCTTGGTGGCGGCGGGCGATCTTCTCCAGGGCCGGGCGGACCCAAAGGGCCACAGAATGGCTGGCCGCGGCGCGGCGCTCCTTGCTCGCGAGGTTGACCCGGAGTTGCCCCTGGTGCGGAGCCCCCATGAGATAGTAATGGCGCACCAAGCCGTTGAAGTCGATGGGCGCGTTCACTCCGGCAAAGGTGGTCACATTGTCCACCTCCTTCACGGTGGCGAGATACCCGCCAAAATCCCGCAAGGCTTCCTGGGTGGACTCCAAGGGTGCGTCGTCGGGCAGGTCGGCCACCACCAGGAAATTGTTCTTGTTATCGAAAGGGAGCATCTTCAGGGGCACCAGTCCGAGGATTGGCAGGGCCACCGCGATGATAAACAACACCACCACGCCCAGGAGGAAGAGATGGCTCAGGCGGCGGGACTGCAGCAGTGGGGCCAGGACCTTGTGGTAGCCCCGGTAAATCCGGGTCTCCTCCAAGACCAAAGGTTTGGCCTCCCGGCCGTATTCCTTTTTCAGAAAATGGTAGGTGGCCCAAGGGGTGACGGTGAAGGCGATAAAAAGGCTCACGAGCATGGCCAGGGGGACGTTCAAGGGCATGGGCCGCATGTACGGCCCCATCATGCCGGTGACGAAATACAAGGGCAGGAAGCTGATGATCACCGTGAAGGTGGCCAGGATGGTGGGGGCCCGGACCTCGTCCACCGCCACCAGGGTGGCCAAAAGGGGCGGGTGCTGCCGCATCTGGAAGTGGCGGTGAATGTTCTCCACGTCGATGATCGGGTCATCCACCAGGAGGCCCAGCGACAGGATCAGGGCAAACAGGGTCACCCGGTTGATGGTGTAGCCGAACAGCATATTGCCGGCGAGGGTGATGGCCAGGGTCAGGGGCACGGCCAGCGCCACGATCAGGGCCTCCCGCCACCCCAGAAACAGGGTGAGGAGCACGGTGATGGACAGCATCGCGATGAGGAGTTCGCGAATCAACTCATTGACCTTGCCGTTGGCCGTATGCCCGTAATTGCGGGTGACCTTGACCTGGATGTAGGGAGGAATGATTTGTGGTTTCAAAGAGTTAAAACGCTCTAAGAGGTCGCGGGCCACACTCACCGCGTTGGTGCCGGTTCGTTTGGCGATGGTCATGGTCACCGCCGGGTAGAACTTGCCCCGCTCGTATCCCGGCGGCGGGACTTCCGCCGGCCCAAAGGTGATGGAGCTGGCCTCCACCGGTTCCTCCGGCCCGTCCAACACCTCGGCCACCTCCCGCAGGTAAACCGGTTTCCCCTGGTGCACGCCCACCACCAGGTTGGCCACTTCGCCGGCCGATTGCAGGAACGGCCCGGCCGTAACCTCGTATTCCCGGTTCTGGCGGCTGAAATGGCCGGCGGGCAGGTTGACGTTGCTCACTTCGATGGCCTGGGCCAGGGAGGCCAGATCCAGGCCGTGGGCCGCCAGGCGGGCCGGGTCCGCCACCACCCGCACCTGGCGTTTGCGCCCGGCCACCACCAAAGAGCGGCCGGCGTCCGGGATGGCCTGGAGGTGGTGCAGCAGCTCGTCCGCCACCCTCCTCAGCTCATAATCGTCGGCTCGATTGCTGTAGAGCGTCAGGGTGACGATGGGCACATCATTGATGTTCATGGGTTTCACTACCCAACCCGTCACCCCTGCAGGCACCTGGTCGATGTTGGAGAAGGTCTGGTTGTAGACCTTGAAGAGGCTGGTTTCCAGGTCCTCACCCACCTTAAACTTGGCGGTGACCACCGCGAAGCCGCTCCGGGCCTGAGAGTAGAGGTCTTCCAGGCCCTTCATTTCCCAAAGCTTCTTTTCCAGGCTGATGACTGCCAGGTTATCCACCTCTTGCGGTTGGGCTCCGGGAAAGCGGATGAGGATATCCACCATGGGCACGGTGATCTGGGGATCTTCCTCCCGGGGAGTGAAGAGCAGGGCGGCGGCCCCGGCCAGCAGGCTGATGAGGATAATCAGGGTGGGCAGCTTGGATTCGAGGAAGCGCCGGACCAGGCGGGCGGTGAGACCCAGGTGCAGTTCTTCGGAATTACCGGTCATTTTTTTCAGGGAGGGGAAGCCAGAACCTGGTCGCCGGGATTGAGGCCCGCCAGGACTTCCACCTGCTCGCCCACAAGCTGCCCCAATTTCACCTGGAGCAGCTGAGCCTGGCCGGCCACCAGCACCCGCACCATGGTGAGCTGGCCGATGGCGGCCACCGCTTCCCTGGGGATGAGAATGCCCGGGGTGCTCTGAAGGGGCAGGGACAGACGGGCAAACATGCCCGGCGTCAGCTTCTGATCTTTGATTACGGCGGTGCGCACCTTGAAGGTGCGGCTTAGGCCCTGGCTGATGGGAAAGATTTCGCCGAGAGGGACCTGAGAACGCCAGTCCGCTGAGGGTACCGCGACCTCCAGCTCTTCCCCCACCTTTACCTGGCTGCGGTAACTGTCGCTGACTTCCCCTTCGATCTGGAGCAGGTCGGGGTTATACACCAAGACCAGGGTCTGTCCCGGTTGGGCCAGATCGCCCACCGCCGCCCGGCGCTCCGCCACCACCCCGGAGGCGGGCGAGCGGATGACGGTATAACCTTGCAGGACCGCGGCTTCCCCGGCCTGGGACTCGGCGGCGGTCAGGGCCGCCCGGGCGCTCTGGAAGCGCGCCTCCATGGCTTCGAACTCCTGGGGGCTGGCCGCTCCTTCCTTGAACAAGATACGATATCGCTGATAATCCGCGGAGATCTGGGCCAGACTCGCCCGGGCCTGAGCCACCCCGGCCAGGGCCTGGTTCAGGCGCTCCTGGTATTCCCCTGCGAACAGGGTAATCAGGGCATCCCCCTGCTTCACCCGGGAGCCGGCCTCCACCCAGGTTTTCGTCACCTTGCCGGGCACCTGGGAAGAAATCTGGGCCAGACTGGGGGAGATGACCTGTCCCGGGATTTCCAACCGCCGGGGAATCGGGGTCTCAGTGACGACCACCACCTGGCCCGGCGGCGCCGCCCCGGTTAGCGGCGCCAATCCCGGGGAGATTTTGCCGAAGTGCAGGAGTCCGGCCAACCAGGCCATAAAGACCAGGGCCAGGAGCACCAATACGCTTAATTCGAGGATTTTTCGACCATTCATGGTTATTGCCGGTTTTCGCCAGTTCTTATGGCCCCGCCCCAACTGCCTCCGCCGGCCCGGAAATGGTTCCCAGGGCCAGTTCCAGTCCCGCCTGGGACAGGTAGGTGTCAAATAAGGCAGCCGCCTGGTCCAATTCTGCGTTCTTGGCGGCATCTTCGGTAGTTAGCAGGTCCACCAGGATGGTCAGCCCGGTCTGGTAGCGGAGGCGAACCAGGCGGAGGCTTTCCCTGGCCTGGGCCACCGCGGTCCGGGCCACCTTAAGGCGCGCCTGGGCCGTCTTCACAGAGATGATGGCCTCGGTCACCTGCTGCCGGATGCGGTCTTCCAGTTCCTGCTTCAGGTCCTGGGCCTGGGCCTCCTGGGCCCGGCTTTCCCGGACCCTGGCCAGATCGGCCAGCCCATTGAACAGGTTGAAATTCATCAGGGCCATTATCGTGTAACTGTCAGGGCTGGCGCCGAACAGGCGGCGCTGGTCCACGTCGTATTCCGCCACCAGCCGCACCCGGGGCAGATAGTTGAGACGGGCCTTGGTATATTCCTGCTGAGCTACCCTGGCTGCCAGGGCCAGCCTCTTGAGGTCCGGACGCTTCTCCTGGGCGATGGTTTGCAGGTCTGTCAGATTCTCCGGCAAAGGGGCCGGCTCCCGGGGAGGCGGCGCCAGGGCCCGGCTCCCTATCTCCGGCAGACCCACCAAGGTGGCGAGGGAACTCTGGGCGACCTGTACCTGGCCTTCTGCGGT
Source organism: uncultured delta proteobacterium (assembly GCA_963697965.1). Classification (GTDB taxonomy): domain Bacteria; phylum Desulfobacterota; class Desulfobaccia; order Desulfobaccales; family 0-14-0-80-60-11; genus JAPLJC01. The sequence goes on along the minus strand of OY969108.1, from coordinate 2,438,365 downwards.
TATCTCTTCCTGAGTGATCTTGGCCAGATGCACCTGGGCGGACAGGACGTCGGCCTGAATCACCGCACCGGAGCGATAGCGTTCCTCGGCGATATTAAGGTGCTGCCGCGCCGTCTCCACGGCCTTTTTGACGATCCCCAGGGTTTCCCTGGCCAAATGAAGGCCGAAATAGGCCTGGGTCACCCGAAAGAGCAACTGCTGCCTGGAGCTTAAGACCAGGGCGCCGGCCTCCTCCCGGCCCAGTTGCGCCTGCCGGTAGCCCAGGTAGGCCTGCCCGGCCTGGAATATGGGCTGGCTCATGGTCAGCCCGGTGCGGAAGTTGCCCAGGGGGTTGGGAAAATTGAGGTTGTTCAAGAGGAAATCCTGCTGGGTGAAGACCCGCTGGTTCAACTTGTTCATGAAGACCTGGGTGGCGCTGTCGGAATAATTGTAGGTCTCGCCGAAGTCCAGCGTGGGGAGAAACCGGGCCCTGGCCTTGGCCATCTCGGCTTCGGCGGTCTCCAGGGTCATCCCCGCGGCCTTCAAACCGGGGTTGTGTTTCAAGGCGAGCAGCATGGCCTCCCCGAGGGTCAAGGGTTGATCGGCGGCCGTGGCCGGGGCGGCAAGCCCCAAGCAGAAAATCGTGGCCAGGAGCACGGCCGGCAAGGTCATGCAGGCTCCTCGACGCTGACTCATTCGGGTATTATAATGAACCATTGCTAAAGAAACAACCTCTTTCCCGGTGCGGTCAGGGAAACCTGGTCTGGGGACCGGGACGGCGCCATTGACCGGATCTGGCCGGACTTGCAAATCCCGCGGCCTTGCTCTATGGTGAGCACAGGGTGCTGCGAGGGAATCTTGCCTCTTAAGGTGAGAACATGGGCTGGTTGAACCGCGAACGGCTTGGCGTCTATCCCAAGATCATCTGCGTCTGTTACCTGGTAATCCTGAGCTACTTATATCTCGGCGGCTCCGGATGGCTCGATGGGCGGGGCGACCCCATCGGCGGCGATTTTTCCCATTATTGGGTGGCCGCCTCCCTGGCCCTGAAGGCAGGACCGGCCGCGGTTTACGATCCTGACCGTCTGCTGGCGGCCCAGAAAGAGTTCTTTGGGATAAGAGTTCCCCTGATTTGGCTCTATCCTCCCACCTTTTTGATGCTGCTCCTGCCCCTGGGCCTGCTGCCCTACCTTCTGGCCTTGGCGCTCTGGCTATCCTTGCCTTTGGCCGCCCTGGTCCTGGTGGTGCGCCGGATAGCCCCCAGCCATCTCAGCCCCTGGCTGGCGTTGGCCTTCCCCGGCGCCTTTATGAACCTGCTGCACGGTCAAAACGGTCTGCTATCGGCCTCGCTCTTGGGGGCCGGGTTGCTGCTGCTGGAGCGGGCGCCGGTCAGCGCCGGGGTTCTCTTGGGCCTGCTCAGCTACAAGCCGCAGTTGGCCGTGCTGATCCCGGTGGCCCTGGCGGCGGGGCGCCGCTGGCGGGCCTTGGTGAGCATGGGTATTTCTGCGGCGGCCTTAATAGCGGCCAGCCTCCTGGTGCTGGGGACCGGGGCCTGGGCCGCCTTTTTCCATAACCTCCCCGGCACCCTGGCGATCCTGGAGACGGGACGGTTGGGGAAAGGCGTGGTTTTAGTCACCGCCAAGATGCCCACCTGGGCGGCGGCGGTGCTCCTGGCCGGTGGTCCCCCATGGTTGGCGCAGCTCCTGCAGGCCGGGGTGATGTTGGCCACCACCGGGATCGTGTTTTGGGTCTGGTCCCGCCAGGCGGCGCCCGCCGTGCTGGTGCTCTGCGCCCTGTTATTTCCCCCCTATGAATTTATCTATGACCTGGCTATCCTGGCGCTGCCTCTCGCCTGGCTGGCCTGGGAGGGACATGTGGAAGGGTGGCGGCCCGGCGAGCAGGCGCTTCTGGTGCTCGCCTTCCTGACCCCCTTGTTAATGCCGATTTTGGCCGGGACCATACGTTTGCAAATCGCCCCCCTGGTCCTGACGGCGCTTTTGGCAATGGCCCTGCGGCGCCTGCGGCCGCCAGCGCGGCTCACCCCCAATAAAATGTCATTCTGAGCGAAGCGAAGAATCTCGTATTTTTAGTGACCTTAGATTCTGTTCAGGATGACACTTAATCAGGTTTTGTATTAGCCCCAGGCAAATCTCCTGCTTTGTTTATGCGGCAACCATATCGGTTCTCCTGATTTCCCAAATTCCGCCCCCCTTGACTTAAGTCATGGCGCCCTGTGCCAATGCTGCTTATTATCTAGATAAAGAGCCGAAGGCTGGCAGGCAGGTGGCCAGGAAGCCGGCCTGGCGGCCTCAAAGAGAAAAGTCGGAAATGGGCAGTTAAATATCGTTACCCCAGGAATGAAAGATATGACGAAACGGCAAATTATCCGCATCGACCAGGAAAAGTGTGACGGCTGCGGCATGTGCGTCCCGTCCTGCGCCGAAGGGGCCATCCAGATCGTGGATGGGAAGGCGGCGCTGCTGGCAGACAAGTTCTGCGATGGTCTGGGGGCCTGCCTGGGAGAATGCCCCCAGGGGGCGTTGACCATCGAGGAGCGGGAGGCCGGGGGGTTCGAAGGCCCGGCCCCGGCCGCGCCCCATGAGGCCCAGGCGCCCTTAACTCCAGAAGCCCAGCCAGAGCCGGAGGTCTTCACCTGCCCGGGCAGCCGGATGCGGCAATTCGAGCGGCCGGAGGTGGTCCCGGCGGGGGCCTCGGCCCTGGCCCATTGGCCGGTGAAGCTCAAGCTGGTGGCTCCCAAGTCCCCCTTTCTGAAGGGGGCCCACCTCCTGGTGGCCGCGGACTGCGCCCCCTTTGCCGCGGGGGACTTCCATGCCCGCTTCCTTAAAGGCAAGGCGGTGGTTTGCGGCTGCCCCAAGTTCGAAGACGAGGCGGCCAGCGTGGCCAAGCTGACCGCGATCCTGGCGGAAAACGAGGTCCGGGAGATCACCATCGTCAATATGGAGGTTCCCTGCTGCTTCGGGCTGGTGCAAGTGGTGCGCCGGGCCCTGGAAGCCGCGGGCCGGACCCCGCCGGTCACCATCTGCACTCTGGCCGCCAGCGGGGAGCTGCTGCAGCAACAGAAAGTCCGGGGAAAGTGAGGGAGCCATGGAACAGATGAAGTGCCCCGGCCAGGACACCCGCTTCTGGAAACCCGGCGACATCTTTGTGGCGGATTGTCCCAAGTGCGGGGCCGAAATCGAGTTTTTCAAGAACGATACCCGGCGGCGTTGCGCCTGGTGCGGCCATTTGTTCTATAACCCCAAGATCGAGCTGGGTTGCGCCGAATGGTGCCAGTATGCCGAGAAATGCGTCCCCGACCTGGTCAGGGCCAAAAAGGCGGCTCAGAACTTCAAGGAACTCCTGGGCGAGCAGGTGCGACATTATCTTACAGATGATCCGGCGGCCTGGGAGCGGACCGAAGCCGCAGTCCATCAAGCCCAGCAGCTCCTCAAGGCCGAAGGGGGCGACCCCAAGGTGGTCCTGGCCGCGGTGCTGCTGCACCGGGTGGACCCGGCCCAGGCCCGGAATTTTCTGGCGGAGCTGGAAACGGAGCCGGAACTGGTAGCGGCCATCCTGGAATTGATCGAGGGTAAAGGTTCGGCCCGGGACCTGAACCGGCAACTCTACCAGGACGCCCTGAACCTTCTTAGCCCCGGCCCCGACACCCCTTTCAACACCAGCACTGCCCGGCGCCTGGCCCAGGAGGGCAAAGAGTAGTCTGGGCGCCTAGCGGGGGAGGGGCCAGGGCCGCGAGCTCTTCCCCCAAAAGCCTCCTTCAAATCCTTCCCCCAAACACCCGCTTTTTTTTGACAGGGAATCTTAGAAATTATAATTGACACAACCTGCGACGCGGGATAAAAAATAGCGCATTAAATTATTTCGCTTTGCAGGAGTAAAAATATAATGGTAGTAAAAAAGACTTTGATAGGCTTATTTACCATGGTGTTTGCCATAGGCTTGGCCTTCCCTTCAGTTGTTTTTGCGGTTGATAAATCGGCCAACGAACCAGAGCCACAAATCCATGTTGATATCCCGTTCACAATCAAGAATGCCAAAGTAGTATTTGACATAGGCCATGTCACCTTCCATGGAGATGAGCCGATTGCCCTAATGTTTATGAATTTAATGGAAAAACGGTTTAAAGAACAAGGGATTGTTGGGCACATTATCGGGGAATTTTATGGCGGCGCCTCTTATTTATTATTAAATGACCAGGCCTATAATAAGCATCGCTTTGTTAAGACCGGAAATCCCTATAAAGGCTTGATCGCTGCATTGCTGGGCCAGGGTGTGCAAATCGAAGCATGCGCCTTCGCTATGAAAATGCAAAACATCAGCAACGCCGACCTGCTCCCCGGGGTCCTGGTAAACAGCGGCGCCTATCTCAGGATGGTGCAATTGATGCAAGAGGGGTACGTGCGTCTGCAACCCTGAGATAACTCAACCACACTAGATGCTGAGGCAAAACAAGATTTGACTGTCATCCTGAACGCAGTGAAGGATCCCAAGTCCATAAAAAAACGAGATCTTCGCTTCGCTCAGAATGACATACTTTGGCAAAAATGAGTTTTGCCATATTCCCAGTTAATATCTTCACTCCCTCTCGTTCCTGTCCCCAGGTATAATCTTCTTTATGGAATCGAATCCGCTGCCGCCCCCGCAGGCGGTGGGCCGCATTCTCCTATGGCATCAGGGGGCCCTGGGAGATTTGCTGCTGGCCGGCCCGGCCCTCCTGGCCGTCAGGAGGCGTTATCCCCGGGCGCGTCTCACCGGTCTGGGCCAGCCGCAGCCTTGGGGCCTGTTGTCCCACACCTTGTCCCTGGAGGCGGTTTGGGACAGCGGCGAGTCAAGGTGGGCGCCGCTCTTGGCCTCGGCTCCCTTGCCGCCGGAGCTGCGGGTCCGTCTGGCCGGCTTTCAGTTGGCCCTGGTGTTCACTCCCAAGCCCGACTCCCCGGTGCTGGCTGGCTTGCGGCAGGCCGGGATTCCCGAGGTTGCCTGGGTTCCTTCTTTCCCGGAGGCCGGCTCCGAGCCGGTGGCAGCCCTTCAGGCCAGGTATTTGGCCGGCCTGGGACTCACCGTGGACAGCTCTTTTCGTCTGGTCTTGCCCCCGGATGCGGAGCGTGAGGCGGTACTGCCAGAGGCGGAAAACTGGCTGGCGGTGGCCCCGGGGAGCGGCCATGCCAAGAAAAACTGGCCGCTCAGCCATTACTATGAAGTGAGCCGGGCCCTGTCCTGGCAATACCGCCTGCGGGTGGTATGGCTGGCGGGGCCCGCCGAGGCTCCCTTGATGGCTTACCTGTTGCCCCTGGCTGCGGCGCAGGGGCAGGTGCTCCTTAAGGATGCGCCCCTGGCGCGGGTGGCCGCGGCGCTCAGGAGCTGCCGGCTTTTTTTGGGAAATGACAGCGGCCTGAGCCACCTGGCCGCGGCCCTGGGCGGACCCAGGGTGCTGGCCCTGTTCGGCCCCACTGATCCGGAGGTCTGGGCCCCCGCGGGAGCAGGGGTCCGGATTTTGAGAGGCCCCTGTCCCCAGTCCCCCTGCGCCCGGGGCCGGGAAATCTCCTGCCCCCAACCCCGCTGCCTGGAAGACCTCTCTCCTGCCGCGGTCCTGGAGATAGCCGGAGCGATTTTATCCAGCGGTTAAAAAATTTGGTCAGCCTCCCCGGGGGGCGGTCATCCTCGGTTTCCTGGAGGATGATCAGGGCGGATCCCGGTCAACCGGGCCGATACCGTACAAATTTTTGAACTAAAGTCGGTGGGAAGGATTCGTCTGCAAACCAGAAAACCTAGTAAATAAAGCAAGATAGATAGTTTGGCACCATTGATGCAGTCAATACCGTCAGGTTACCCCCTAAAACAGAATACCATTTTCTCCTTTCTCCAAATGGCCGGGCTCCCCCTCCCGGCCATTTCTTTTTCTAACACCCGGGTATTCGCCTACTCCAAATTACCCTCAAGAGAAGCCAAAATATTTCTTGACCTCCTCCAGGCCCGACTGTTGGGGCGGTAAGGCCTGCCGCAGGCGTTTCAGGCGGTCGGCGCTCTCCCGGAACGACTCCGCCGGGTCCCCGGCCTCTTCAAGGACCCGCACCGCGTCCCAGACCGCCTCCCGGTTATTGCAGATGAGCAAAAGATCCGCCCCGGCCAGCAGGGCCTTCCTTCCGGCCTGGGCCGGCGGCAGGAGCTGAGCGATCCCTTTCATCTCCAGGTCATCGGTGATGATCACCCCCTTAAACCCCAGCCGTTGACGCAGCCAGCCCCGTAAGGCGACGGCCGAAAGGGTGGCCGGGAGGTCGTCCCATTGAGGCACCAGCAAATGGGCGGTCATGACCGCCGGCGCCCCGGCGGCCACCGCCTCCCGATAGGGCAGCAGGTCCTTCTCGCGGGAGGAGTCCCCGGATTGGGCCACGGTCAGGTCCAGGTGGGAGTCGGCCAGGGTGTCGCCCAGCCCCGGAAAATGCTTGGCCACCGGCAGGACCCCGCCGGCCAGGTAGCCTTCGATGGCGGCCCGGCCGAAGCGGGCCACCTGCCGGGGGTCCTGGCTGTAAGAGCGGTCCCACAGGGGGCAACCGGGCTCCAGGGGAACATCCAGAACCGGGGCCAGATTCATGTTGATCCCCACCAGGGCCAGTTCCCGGGCCACGCGGCGGGAGATATCCCCCACCTCTTCCGGGGTGGCGGCCACCCCCAGTTGGCGGGCCGCCGGGATCAGGGTGAAGGGGTCCTTGAGGCGTTGCACCGGGCCCCCTTCCTGGTCCGTGGAGATGAGCAGGGGCGGCTGGCCGGCTTCCCGGGCTAGACGCTGTAGCTCATGGGTCAGATGCCAGATCTGCTGAGGGGTCTCCAGGTTTCGGGAAAAGAGGATGATACCTCCCACCTTGAGGTCCTGCACCATCTCCCGGGCCACGGCATCCACACCGGGGCCGGGAATCCCCACCATGAAAAACCGGCCCCAGGGATTGGTCTGCCGGTCAACCTCTGAGAGTGTCATAAGGCCTTCCTTTGGTCTCCCTGGGAGAACCGCAGGGTCGGACGCGGCTCACCCGGAAGCGGCGCCGCTATTCAGTTTGAGAGGATGTCCACCAGGTGCCAGAATTGCAAATCCCAACCCCGGGTGGCGGCTACGGCCCGCAGGTGCAGGAGACAACTGTAATCCAGGGAAACCAGGCCCTGGGCCCCGGTGGCCCGAACCGCCTCCAGATAGGCCTCGGCTATCTCCCGGGCCAGGTCTGGACGCCGCAGGCTGAAGATCCCGCCAAAGCCGCAGCAGGAGAAATGGGGAGATACCTCCAGGATTCGGAGGCCCGCTACCTGGGACAGGACCCGGAGGGCGCCGGGCAAGACTTCCAGTTGCCGTGCCTTGCAGGAGCGGTGCAGCACCAGGGAGCCTTCGAAACGGGGCGTCCAGGGGAGAGGGCCCAGGCGGTCCAGGTACTCGCTCAACTCCAGGGTGCGGCTCGCCGCAGCCTCGGCCTCGTCGCGTTCCCGGGAAGTTTGCGCCAGTTGCGGAAAGTGGCTGCGCACCATGTGGGTGCAGGAAGCGCTGGGGCACAGTATGGTGCGGGCGCCCGCAAACACTCGCAGATAATGGCGCAGCAGGAGGCGGGTGGTGGCCGGGTCGCCCAGGGTGTAGGCGAACTGGCCGCAGCAAGTCTGGTCTTCGGGATAATCAAAGGATATCCCCAGGCGCTCCAGCAAGGCCGCCACCGCGGCCGCGGTGGGGCTGGCGCATTGGTCTAGAAAACAGGGGATAAAGAGTTTGAGGGCCAACCGAGCCTCCTGGCTGCTTTTTCTACCACAAATTTCCGGGGCAGGGTAGGGGGGCCAGCCCGCCAGGCGGCCGGGCATACCCCCATGGGTCCGGCCCCTTGACAGTTCTTGGGGCGGTTTAATAGAATGAAGCCGAAAACCCGGAAAATACAAGAACTTGAATGAAAAGGGGATTTTTTCTTGGTGAGTGACGCCCCGGCCCAGATTCTGGTTATAGACGACGACAAGGCCATGCTGGACGCCTGCTGCCAGATTCTTTCCCGGCAGGGCTACCAGGTGGAAATGGCCGCCGGCGCCCGCCAGGGCCTCAGCTTACTGGAGCGCAGCTCCTTCGACGCCATCCTCCTGGACCTGGTGATGCCGGACCTGGACGGCCTGGAGACCTTGAAGAAGATCAAGGCCCTGGACCCGGATGTGGAGGTGATTATCATCACCGGCTACGGCACCATCCAATCGGCGGTGGAGACCATCAAGGCCGGGGCCTTCCATTTCCTCAGCAAGCCCTTCGTCCCCGACGATCTGCGCAATCTGGTAAACCGGGCCCTGGAGAAACGGCGCCTGGACCTGGAGAATTTGTATCTGCGCCAGGAGTTGAAGTCCAAGGATGGGAAAAGCGTCCTGGTCTATGAGAGCGACCCCATGGCCAGGGTCATGGACATGATCACCCGGGTGGCCCCCACCGGTTCCACCGTGCTGATCACCGGGGAGTCCGGGACCGGCAAGGGCCTGGTGGCCCGGCAGATCCACCAGTTGAGCCCGCGCCAGCGGCGTCCCTTTATCACCGTGGACTGCGGCACCCTGGTGGAGACCTTGTTCGAAAGCGAACTCTTTGGCCACGTCAAGGGCTCCTTCACCGGGGCTGACGCCAACAAGATCGGCAAGTTCGAGCTGGCCCAATCCGGCACCCTCTTTTTCGACGAAATCAGCAACATCGGTCTGGAGGTGCAGGCCAAGTTGCTCCGGGCCGTGGAGGAGAGAAAGATCTCCAAGGTGGGCAGCCACCGGGTGATCACCGTGGACGTCCGCATCATCGCAGCTACCAACAAGGACCTGGCCAAAGCCATCAAGGATGGCGCCTTTCGGGAAGACCTTTTCTACCGGCTCAACGTGGTCCTCATCCAGATGCCACCCTTAAGGGAGCGCAAAGGCGACATCCCTTTACTGGTGAGGCATTTTCTGGATAAGTACAACGCCCGCCTGCACAAGAATATCCTGGGGGTAACCCCCGAGGCCCTGGAATTGCTGGTTCGTCACGACTGGCCCGGCAACGTCCGGGAGTTGGAAAATACCGTGGAGCGGCTGGTGGTATTGAGCACCGGGCCTTACCTGGAGCCCGCCGATCTCTCCTTTGCCGGAACCATCCTGTCGCCGGGGATGGAATCCGGGGCGGGATCCCTGAAGGACCTGGAGCGGGACCACATCCTCTACACCTTGCAGCGTTGTGAAGGGCATAAGAGCGAAACCGCTCGGGCCCTGGGGATCGACCGTAAGACCCTGCGGGAGAAGTTGAAGCGCTATAATATCGAATAGCCGGCAGCTGCTTTTCCGGGGTGAGGCCAAACGCCCGCTCGAGGCTCCCGGAGATGCCGGCCGCCGGCTGGCCAGGCGGTTTAGGGCTCGTGGATAAATTGCTTCCCCAATTCCTTAAAAGAGAAGGTGAGGAAAATGTGGTGGCCGTCGTAATCGAGCACCCGCAGGTCGTCGGTTTGGCGCAGGTCACCCAGGACCACCGGATAATGCTCGCCGTAGCGCTTCTGGCATAGTTCCAGGGGCACCTCATATCCCATGTACTTCTGAATTCCCTTGGCCTTCATCTTTTCCGCAAATTTTGCCCCGGTAAAGGAGGCATAGGAGGTCAATACCAGAATGGGACCGGAACCGGTGAAAATGATGCCCGCTTTCATGGTCGCTCTCCTCCTTCCATGGCCCCAAGGGCCGTTTTAAATAACCTTCTAAATAAAAAGATAAAAATGAATTCTTCAAAGTCAATGCGCCCGCGAAGCGGCGGAGTGGTTTATCTTCGGTAAACAATTCGGCATTTTGAGCAGGGTCAGTTTCGCTCCCGGGCTCCCGCCTGGGGAGGCAGCAACCGCAGAGGCCCGCTGGCAGGCTCATCTTTGAACGGTGGTCAGGCCAGCAACGGGAGCAGTTCCCTATGATCCCGGAGATGATAACGGGCATGGAGGCCGGGGTTCTTGTAGGCTGCCAGAGGCACCCCGGCCGCCTCGGCTAACAGCCGGTCCACCTCGGAGTCCCCGATGTACAGGGCCTCCTCCGGCGCCACCCGGAAATAGTCCAGGATTTTCCGGAGGCATTCGGGGTGCGGCTTGGGCCGGCTGACCATTGATGATCCCACCATCAGCTCGAAAAAACCGTCCAGGCCCAGGGCCTGGAGCACCGGGACCAGGCTCTTGCCCCGGTTGCTGGCGACCGCCAGGTGGACCGATGGATGCAACTGCGCCAGGACCTCACGGATGTGGGGCTCCATATCGATCAAGGACAGGAAGGGGCCGTTATCCAGGCGGCGCTGGTAATCCTGGGCCTGGGCGAGAGTGGCGGCGCCCCGGAAGAGATAGCTGATGGTTTCCTGGGCGGTGGCGGCGTGGACCAGGTCCATCTGCTCCGGGGTCAGGGGCGGCCGGCCGAAATGGGCCAGGATGTGGTTGAAAAAGGCATGGTTGGCCCGGCGGGAATCGATGAGGACCCCGTCGCAGTCATAAATGATGAGGGACGGTTTCCAGTTTTCGCCTTTCGGTTTTCGGATTTTTCGTATGGAGACCGATTCCATTTTTGGGTCCGGGATAATAGAAAGTAAAAAGTAAAAAGTAAAAAGTAAAAAGGCAAAACAAAAAACAAAAACCTAAAACCTAAAACTCGAAACCGGGCGACCCAGCGGGTCGCTCCTACTGAATCTAGACTTGACCAAAGAAATCGAGCTGGCTGGCCCGATAAACGAGTTGCCGCCGCTCTACCTGCTGCCGGCGGTGCGCCAGCCAATCCTGGAAATCTGCGGCCGGCAGCAAGGGGTCGCCTTCCAGGGCCTGCTCCACGGTGTACAGGATAAAGCTAAGAAAGTAGGCCTCGTCCCCGGGATAGCCGTCCGGACCGGGAAAGACCAGCCAATCGGAGGCGCCGGCGGCCAGCACCGTGCCCCCGGCGGCTGCGAGCTGGGCAAAGAGCCGGCGGCCGGTTTGGCTGCTGCCCGAGGGCCGGCCCCGGACCCGGCGCTGGTCCATGGAATGGTGGTAGCGGGCTTCGATGAGCCGGTCCAGTTCCGGGTCGATAACCGGCTCAAAGAGGGTGGTCCCATCGAAGTTGAGGGTGAAATAGAAACAGCCCCCGGGGGCCAGCAAACTTAGCAGGCCGGGCAGCGTGGTCTCAAGGTCCACCAGGTCCAAAAAGGCATGGGCGACGATGAGGTCCCAGCGGCGGCGGTCCTGCTCCCGGGCCAGGAATCGGAACAGGTCGAGTGCTTCGAAGGTGACGGCAATTTTGGCAAGCGGCCGCGGCCCCTGGCAATCCGGGAGACAGCCGCTCTCGCGGTCCGGGGCGGCTCCCCGGGCCGCAACATAGTTTTGGTAACGGGCCCGGGCTGCGTCGAGGAGCCCGGCTTCAAGGTCGATGCCGGTGTAAGCAAAGTCCCCTGAAGAAAGATCGAGCAGCCGCCAGTCCAGGAGGCGCTCCAGCATGGTACCGATGCCGCAGCCCACCTCCAGCACCCGGAAGGGAGACGGTTTCCCTCGCTCCCGGAAACGGCCGGCCAGGGCCTCCCGGACCTGCCGGTTCAGGGAGCGGTCGTCCAGCCCGGCTTTGGCGGCCAGATAGCGACTGAAGCTGTATTCCTCAGGCTCGCGGTCCATCGGCCGTCCCCCGCTCCTTGGAGAACACCCTGAAGAGTATGGCTACAGCCAGGGCTGCCCAAATTACTATCGCCAGCCAGGCCTTGCCCATGCCGCTGGCCATTATTTGCTGGTTTAACGAGATAAACATGGCTGAATAAGGGATAAAAGCAAGACCGAACAGCATTGAGCTAAAAAACAAAACCAGAGCTATATCAATCAGATCCAGGCTCGAAAAGATATAGTAGCCGGTTATTGCTATAAAAATTAGAAAGATTGCCATGGCCAGCACCTGGTGCTCCAGGAACCCCGAGGCAAAGCCCATCCATTGCTGTGGGCTGGCAACCACGAACACCAGTTTCAAAAGAATAATCAAGGCGAAGATACACGCCAGAATCTTTTTTCCCAACATCTCTCTACCTCCTTTTTATTTCATTGATGGGTGGTTTATTTATCTCGTTTGCCCTTGAGGCGCGGCCGCAAAGATCAAGCGGCAGATGGAGTACGCCGGAATTAATAAGGGTCCGGAGGATGGGCCGATCCGTTGCGGGACGGCCGCCGCCTGGGACCGGTCGTACAATTCCGGGGTAGCCAGCCTGTAGCTGCTGATAAGAGGGGCGTTTCCAGCGATTTGCGTCAAATCGAACGTCCGGGACTCGGAAGTGGCATTTTGGATGATGAAGGTGGTGTGGTCCCTGGCGCGGAACCGCGCCCCCTCAAGGGGGAGGAAGTCCTCTGGCCAAAGTCCGCCGCCGCTGATCCGACTGCCACCTGGTTCGAGATAACCCTGATAGGAGCTGCCGCCATTGGCTGCCTCATCAAACCAGCGGAGAACCACGGCGGCAGGGGTCGGCACATAGGCGCCATCGTTTCCACGCAGGAAGAGCTTGTTGTAGCGGCTGCCGTCGAAACTCAACATAAAGAAGAGCGACATGGTCACCGCAGGATGACGGAGATAAGCCAACGTCATTTTCGTTACCAGATGCATGTTTTCGGCGGCGCTAAACGGATCAGGCTGGGTGTGGTCCACCCCCCGCGGGTTCCACTCGGTAATCCAGATTTCCTTGCCTGGCAGCCGCCGTTCGGTGTCCTGCAGCACTCTTTCCACCCCAGAGTCCACCCGGGCCATCATCGCCCGAAATTTCAATTCTGCCGGCGCGCTCTCCGCGGCCCGCCCCAGAACCTGTTTCAGGCGCGGATAGAGATGCAGGGTCACCGCATCGAACCACGGCTCCGGCTTGAGGTTCTCATCCCAGTATTGTAACCGCCGCCCCAACGGCATTCTTGGGTATCCCGCAATCCTGAAGGCGCTGGCCGCAGATTGAATGGCGACTTTGGTCCCCGGCAAGAAAGATGGCCGCAATGCTTTTAGATATTCCCAGGTGGTGCGCATGGTCTGAGGTTCATCCGGCCATTTATTAATCACGTTGGGATCGTTGCCCATGGCTACCCAGAATTCATTGCCCATCTCGATGTGGGTTGGCAGGCTTCCATCCTGGCGCATGTGCTCGAACCAGGCCCTCTGACTGGCGATACTGGAGGTCTCCAGATTCGGCACCAACACCACCTGGGCGCCGATGGCATCCGCGCATTGGCGAAATTGTTCCAGAGAAATTCCGTCCGGGAAACGGCGCCGGATGTTGGGCATGACCTTTGCCCAAAAGCGGGTGTAAGTGGAGCTATTGGGAAAAACCTCGATGGAGAACAGCCCGGTCCGCCAGTGGTAGTAATTGGCGTCGGAACCGCCGGGAAACCTGACAAACGCCAGATGCATCTGCCTGAGAAGGTCAATCTTCCCGGAATTATTCAGCAAAGGTTCGTAGAAGGGCGCCACCGAAGCGCCCATCAGGTGGGCCGGCAATGGTCTCGGCGGGCCTGTAGGCGAAAGGAGCAGCGGCCGGGGATTCGCAGTGCTTTTCTGAGCGCCAACGGGGAGGGCCCCGGCAGCCAAACAGTAAATGCAAGCGACCAGGAGGGCGAGGTATTGGCGAAAGCGGGTATTCCCAAGCGATCTCCCACTCAGGCGGCAAGGTGGATTGGGCATCTTATTCCCCCCCCCCAGGTTTTTGCAAAATAGCCCGTGTCGTCCCTGCTGAGTTAGAGTCAATGGCCCCCTGTATCTGTTAATTATCATCTTGCAGAAATCCTAAAACGTTCGTCCCATTTTTCGCCGAATAATCGAGGTTAGAGGGAATTATATACTCGACTCCCGATTCCATCACGGCCGTAGGGGCGGCGTCTCGCCGCCCTGGGCGGGGAAACCCCGCCCCTACAAAAGAAAATTGGGGGATTCAAATATATAATTCCCTGGTTAAAGATGGGCTCGATTGAACCCGCCTAGAAATTCCCGCACCCGGGCGGCGCTGGCCTCCCAGGTGGGATGGGAGGCGGCCCCGGCCAGGGCCGCCAGGCTCAGGCGCCTCAGCAGCTCCCGGTCTTGCATCAGTGAGGCGAGGTGCCGGGCCAGGACCACGGGGTCACCCGGGGGCGTCAGGAAGCCGTCCACCCCGTGGCGGACGATTTCCCGAACTCCGCCCGCGTCTCCGGCAATGACGGGCAGGCCGAAGCGCATGGCCTCCAGATAGACGATGCCGAAACCTTCGTAAAAGGAGGGCACGGCCAGCAAGTGATGCTGGGGAAGCAGCACGGCCAAATCCTGGTCGGACACCGAACCCAGCCAGCTTATCCTGGGACTTATATTCTCCTGATCGGCCTGCCGGCGCAGGCTGGCGGCGTAGCGGCTGTCCAGATCGAGACTGCCTGCCACCGTGAGTTGCCATTGGTGGTGAGGCAGGCTGGCCAGGGCGCTTATCAAGGTATGGATACCTTTCCGAGGGATCAGGTTGGCCACCGCGATGATTTTCAAGGGTCCCGGGGCTAAGGCCCTGGCGGCAATTTGCGCCGCGGCAAATTTGCCGGGCAGATGATCGCCCCCGGGCGGGGCCACCACCACCGGCCGGCCCGCCCCCACCAGGGACTGCACCTCAGCCCGGGTGGTCTGGCTGTTGCAAATGAAGCCGTCCACCGAACCCAGGTAAGAGCCTTCCACCCACCGATAGAGCCGGTTTTTCCAGGCGGCCCGGGCTTCGCTGCACCTAAGATGGTGGACGATGGCTACCAGGGGATAGGAAACCCGGCGGCGCAGCCAACGATTGAGAAGAAACAGCGAGGGATGGGCCAGCTCATCTTCGAGCAGCAGCTCAAAGTGAGCCCGGCGCAGGCGTTCACCGAGGTTCGGCGAGAGGTTGTCCACGAGACCGCAGCCGTAGGCGCGCCAGGGAATGGAGATGACTTCGACTTCGTCCCCCCGGCTCTCGAAATGCCGGACCAGTTGCCGGTCATAGAGGAAACCTCCGGAGACCAGGTCAAGTCCGCCATAAAGCACCAGGCCCAGATGCAACTAGCGCTCCTCCCGGTAGGCGGCCCAGGCGATGTCATCCTCCCAAACCTTGATAGTGAGGGCGTGGAGCGGCTCCTTGAGGCGGCTCAAGAGCTCCTGGCAGAGGATGCGGGCAAAATGCTCGATGCTGGGATTGAGCCCCGCGAATTCCGGCAGTTGGTTCAGGGTTTGATCCTGATAATAGGCGACCAGTTCGTCCAGGTGTCCATTTAGGTCCACAATATCCACCAGAAAGCCGTGAGTATCGAGAACCTGACCCTCCAGCAGCGCCTCGACCTGGTAATGATGGGAGTGGGTCTGGTTTTCCCGGCCCCAATCACCGCCTTCCAAGAAATGCCGGGCCACGAAGGATCGCTTTACCGCCAGAGTGTATGACTTGTGCATGGTCGGCTCCTCTGTAGGGGCGACAGTGGCACAGGCTTCCAGCCTGTGATTGGGTCGCCCAGTTCCGATTTAGATTTTTAAGTAGTAGCGGCGGACCCATGTGTCCGCCCTGAGTTTCGAGCTGGTACGGAGTGAAAACCCCAAACTGAGAACTCAATAATCGAAAATCACCTGAATGGCCTCCCCGGGGGTGCGGTCGAGCAACTCATAGGCCCGGGCGGCCTGGGTGAAGGGAAAGCGATGGCTGATGAAGCGGGCCGGCTTGATCTCATCCAGCAGCTGCCAGGTGACTCCATAGCGCCGGGATTTGTTCCAGCGGCCGCTGAGTTCGGGAGGAAGGCTGCTCACCTGGCTGCTGATCAAACGCATCCGGCTGCGGTGAAAGCGGCCCCCCAGGTTCAAGTCGCTCCGCTTCCGGCCATACCAGGAGCCGATGACCACCCGGCCGTTAAAGCCGGTGATGGCGATGGCCTGGTTCAGGGCCTCGGGATTGCCGGAGACCTCGTAGGTCAGGTCGGCGCCGGGGTAGGGTCCCGCTCCCTGAAGGCGCCCCAGCAGATGTTCCTCCAGGTCCCCCGCGGCGGGGTCGAGGCTGAGGTGGGCCCCCAGGTTTTCGGAGAGCAGGCGCCGTTTGGGGTAGAGGTCCAGGGTCACCAGGGAGCTTAAGGGCCAGCGGGCCAACAGCGCGGTGAGGAGCAGTCCCACGATCCCCTGGCCGAAAATGGCCACCTGCTCTCCAATCAGGGGCTGGCCGTCCAGCAGCAGGGTGACCGCGGTCTCTATGTTGGGGAAAAAGACCGCGTCTTCCGGGGTGAGGTGTCCAGGCAGCCTCTGCAGTTCATCAATGGTTGCCAGGAAGTGGCTCTCGTGAGGATGGAAGACGAAGACCTGTTGGCCTGCCCAATCCGGAGAGACCCCGGGCCCCAGGGAGACCACCCGGCCCACCACCGCATAACCATATTTCAGGGGGAAGGAAAAGTCGCCGGACAGGGCGGGGATGCTCTCATCCCGGGCCAGTTCCTGGGGGGCCTGGCCATGGTAGATGAGCCCTTCGGTCCCGGGACTGATGGCCGAGACGATGGATTGCACCAACACCTGGCCGCAGGAGGGGGCGGCGACGGCCTGCCGCCGCAGAGCCACTTGCCCCGGTGCGGTGAAATAAAGGGTTCGCCGCTGCATTTACGCCATCCAAACGGGTTCGCCCATGAGGACCAGGTCTTCCCCCAGACGCTGATAGGTGAGGTTGCTGAGACGGGGGAACCAGCGGAGATTGGCGGGCCCCATGCCGTCCCCCACCCGCAGGCCCCCCACCAGCAAGGGGGCGATGGTGACGATGACCTGGTCCACCAGGCGGGCGGCCAAAAAACTGGTGATAACCTGGGCGCCGCCCTCCACCATCAGGCTGTTGACCTCCAATTCCCCCAGCCTAATTAGAAGCGCTTCCAGGTCCACCCAGCCATTGCTGGAGGGGAGGCAAAAGATCCGGGCCCCGGCGGCTTCCAGGGTTTGCCGGCGGGCGGGATCGGCCCCTTCCTTGGCCACGATCCAGGGGGCGCGGCCGTTTCCCAGCAGGTCGGCGTAAGGCGGGAAGCGCAGGCGGCTGTCCACGATCACCGGTTGGGGATTGCGGCCCCGCACTAGGCGGACGTTGAGGTGGGGGTTGTCGGCCAGCACTGTGCCGATGCCAACCAGGATGGCATCGTGGCAAGACCGCAGGCTGTGGGTCAAAACCAGGGACTGAGGGCCGCTCAGGGTCAAAGGGTGGCCGGGGCGGGCGGCAATGCTGCCGTCCAGGCTTTGGGCATAGCTCAGGGTTACCAGAGGACGGCCGGTGCGGCGCCGGTGCTCCGGGGCGGCCTTTAGGGCGGCCCGGACCCGAACCAGAATCCCGGTTTCCGCAGCCGGGGTTCCGCTGGCCTCCTGGGCCTCTTCCAGGATCACCCCGTCCGGCCCGCCTTCCCCCTTGTCCATGATTTTCAAAGGAATTGATTCTCCTCTTTAGGGAAAAGTCCTCAGATGGCGCAATTCTAGCCATTGCCGCGACGGCGGCTCACCTTAAAATGGGGCCGCAACGGAGGCTTGTCAAGGTAATTCAGGAGAATGGCAGCAGGAGCAGGCGGGCCTGAGATTGCCTCACTGCGGCGCAGGAGCGGCTGACTAAAATACAAAAATTAAGTCAATTTTCCCCTTGACGGTACGTGTCCTAATTTCCTCTCGCATAATCTCAGAGATTGACCAAAGGCGACCTGTGACTCCTGCCGCCATCGGGATGACCCTGAGGTTTTGTGAATCCGGCAAAATTTATAATCATATAATGGAGACTATTTGATAAGCGTTGATTCTCCACCTACCATTCGGTCAACCAATGGACTGCCCAGTATTTGTACCAAGTTTTACAGTTAGGAAAATCTTCCCGTTGAGCACATCACGCAGTCCTCTTACCATGAGCTTTGATTGAATGCTCCAGGACTGCGGTTCAATGTAGATTGACAATCCGGCTTTTATTTGGCTGCTTCTGTGGTAGGGTTTCCCCTATTAGACGGTTAGAATTACCTGATGCCTGGCTCACCTAATTTTTCCTAATGCCTAAATTAAAAATGATCCGAGGTACTTGAATAACTAGAACTCTTTTGTCGAGTCGAATAACCCGGAGCGATCTCGCCGCCCCGCAAAAAAAGCCGTTTTCAACGGCCTTTTAGGGAATTTATCCGGATTTAGGAGCAGGTTGGGCCTGGGCTCAATCGGAACCCGGGTTGATGGCGCCGTTTTCGATCAGCCACTCTTTGCTGGTGGCAATAATATCCTGGAGCAGAGCCATCTTGTCAGGCCCGACCCCCATGTGATTGCCCTCAAAGGTGATGACGGTTTTCGGCTCCGGCACCGCGTCCCGCATGAGATTACGAGCCGCTTCCGGGATCAGGCTGTCGTCCCGCCCTTCCAGGACCAGAAATTTGCCGGATAGGCGCGGCAGATGGACGGTCGGTTCCAGGGAATGGAATATCAGGTCCACCCAGGGCGCCAGGGCTTTGCCCAGCCAGGCCGGCCGCATATGCGGGTTGTCGGCCAGGAGGGCGCCCAGAGGCGCACCGCCATAAGCGATGATCGTCCAGCCGACCCGGGTGCCATAATGAGCGGCGAGGTCCTGCACTGCGGGCGCGGCCAAGGCTCCCTGGGAAAAGCCGAGCAGGCTGATGCGCTCCGCATCGGCCCAAGGCTGGCTGATCAGCCAATTAAGGACTGAGGCCCCCTGTCCCGGGATCGTCATGACGTTATGGTAGAGGCCGGGCGCTTGCAGCATAAAGGCGCCGACGCCGTGCAGGCGCATCGGTACCGGCCAGGCGTAGCTGGCGATGGCGTTGTCTCCGGCGTCCTTTATGTAGCGGATGCTGTCTGCGCCCGTGACCAGGCCGCCCAGAACCAGGACGACCGGCAGTTTTTTAGGGGGAAGCGGATCGGGCAGGCTGAGGTTGAAGGCGATCTTGCCAAGGAGTTTCCCGGGGAGGGTGATGTGCTCAACAAGACGGTGATCCGGCGCGGAAAGAGTCGTCCGCTCTGCCTGCAACCTAGATTCCGGCGGGGGCAGCGACCGGAGCGGATCGCGTACGTACCCCCAAAGGGCCAGAGTGGCGGCCGCCGCCAGCAGCAGGCCCAAAAAGCCAGCAATTATCAGGCCATTGCGTCTCCACATGCCGAACCCTTGCGCGGAGCGTGGTGATCCCTTATAGCTGTACCTTCCCTAACCAATTACCCAGTACCAGGAGGAACTGCCCTTGCTGAAACGGAGTCATCAGGGCCATAGCCTCGTCCCGTTCCATTTTCAAAGAGGTTAAGAGTTTATCCTGAGTGGCGTTGGCAGCCTGCACCAGGTCTTGAATCTTCGCCTCATCCGGGGGAGCCGCAGCCAAGGCGCCCTCTAATTCTTCACGATATTTCCTCAAAGCGGACATGAGGTCTTGGCGTTCTTTGGCATATTTTTGCTCCAAGGCCAGCACTGCCGCTTCTTTAGCCGGCGCCAGTTTTAAGTCATGTAATTCCTTGGTTATTTTTATTTTGGTCTTCAGGCCCTCCCAGCCGCCTTCTTTGGCTTGGGACGGATTAAGAGAGGTTAGTAAGAATAAGGACAACGCTCCCCCAATTATCGAGAGCGCCACGAACCCGAGACTGAATTTGCCTTGCATGTTCACCTATCCTTGGAAAAATGTTCGGAAGCCAAAAATCTTTTTAGACCTCCTTATCCCCACCCCTTTTTTTAGTTAACCCCGGCGCCCCGAAAAACCGGCGCGGCCCGCCAATTTTGCTGGCGAAGGCTGGGTTTGCGGGGCAGGTAGGCAACCACTGCGAGAATATGGTATGAAAAACGAAAGCCGATGATGCTGAATGCCTTGCAGACAAAATGGGGATGGCCTCATGAAAAATAATCCCAATATCCTGGTTTTTGCTTCCGGAACCAAAACCGGCGGCGGCTCAGGATTTGAGAACATGGTGAGGGCTGCCCGGAGTAGCCCGCCAATTTTGGACGCCTCGATTGCTGCGGTTATCACTAATCATTTTGAAGGCGGCGTCTGGCGTGCGGCCAAGGCGCTCGGGATACCTTGCGAATACTGGACCGGTCCCTATCAGGCGAGCGGCTACCAAAACTTTGTCAAGTATTTCCACGCTGATTATGTCATGCTCTCCGGCTGGCTGAAACTGGTGGCAGGTCTGGACCCGGCGCGTACGATTAATATCCATCCCGGTCCTTTACCGCGATTTGGCGGGCCGAAACTTTTCGGACACCATGTTCACGAAGCGGTTATGGCGGCTTATCACCGCGGGGAGATTACCCACAGCGCGGTCACCATGCATTTTGTGGATGCGGTTTATGACCGCGGCCCGATAATTTCGGCGCTGCCAGTTCCCATTGAGCCGGGCGATACGCCGGAGACCCTGGCTGCCAAGGTGAATCGGGCTGAACACGTTTGGCAGCCCCGGGTTCTCAACTACGTAGTGCACGGGTGCGTGCGGCTGGCCGGCAAAGAAGTTGTCTATGAGACGGAAGAACTGCAGCGCCTGCTGAATCCAGAGGCGGGGTAAGTCAAAAGGCAAAAACGTGGGGTAAGATCTGGGGCCTGCCTTTTCGCCGACTTGGTGCGCACAGTCTATCGGCTAAATCGACCACCCTCCTGCCATGGGGCCTATCACCAAAGGTATTCCCTATCCGATCCTCCTCTATTTACCCTGCGCTTTTTGGCGCTCATCTTCCCAAACCGGTTTGTAGTCGTAAGTTGCATAGAACTCGGTATGGAAGGCTCCCCAGGCGCCATGCTCAATTGTTAGGTTCACTTCACGCAGTTTCTCCGCAGGCACCCGCAAGGTGACCACCTGCCCTATACCCATCATTACGTACCATGAGACCACCTCTACTCCTTTCGGCGGAAGTTCTTGTAGAAGCCAGTTTTCCTCAATTGAGCTTCAATCTCGTCGAGAGTCTTCGATTGATCGTGCTTGAGGAAGATCGTCAGCAAGATGGCGGCTCTTTTAGGAGGCCCTTCCTGCTGTGCACAGGCGCTGCCTATGAAAAGAACGGCAGCGATGGAATCAGAATTAGAGAGAAGAAAAGCCGTTTGTAATCATTAAGAGCGGCCCAGATTCTCATTAACTTTTCCTCCTGTGCTGCTCCGGCTCAGCCTTGACCTGGAGGCAGGAATACCCACCGGGCGCCTATTCGGGATTTCAGTCTCCGAGGAAATCTTATAATTTCTTCGAGCAGGCCCGTATGAAAGCCGGGAGATCAGCGGGGCTACGGCTGCAAATCAGGTTGCCGTCCTCAACGACCTCCTGATCAATAAATTCGGCCCCCGCATTTTTGATATCCTGGATCAAGGATTTCCAACCTGTAATCTTGCGCCCTTTGAGCACCTGGGCGGTGATGAGAAGTTGCGGGGCGTGGCAGATCAGGCAAACCGGTTTGCCGCTTTCTACGAACTCTTTGACAAACCGCACCACGTGCTCATCGACCCTCAATTGATCCGGCGAATAACCGCCTGGAATTAAGAGGGCGTCGAAGTCGCCTACCCTGACCTCCTGGGCGGTTTTGTCGACCTTAACCGGCGTGCCTTGCCTCTCGCCCTTCACGGTAACGCCGCTTTTTAAACCCACATGAATCAGTTCGTGGCCGGCTTTCTTAAAGGCTGCGGCTGGCTGGGAATATTCCGAATCTTCGAACATGTCGGTGATTACAACCGCCACTTTACTCATGGTTGTTCCCTCCTTGGGGGTGAGCGAATCCCCGGCCGGATGCGGCTAACCCAGCCATTGGGGGTTGTGAGCCGTACTGTCGAAATGGTCCGAGGTCTTATAAAGTTCAAACTTGCCCAGCGCCGCGGCCTTGGCGGTCTTGGCCAACAGGGCCGCTACCTCCTGGGCGCTTAAGGGCCGGAAGGTGCGGGCGGCAGTCAGGGCCTGCTCCAAGATTCGCATGGAGTCGCAGCCGGTAATCACCACGGAAACCGGCAGATTCATGTCATAGTGCAGGCATTCCATGGGGGTTACGGTGTTGCTCTCGAGAAGGAAGTGGTCACCCATGGATTTCATCGCCAGGGGCCCGATGCCGTGCTGCAGGAGCACAGGCAGAACCTGCTTTTGGAAGCTGTCATAGTGCGCGTCCATGAGATTCAACGGCATTTGCACGGTGGCAGGGGTGAAGTTGTTGGCGAAGCAGAGTTCCAGCATCTTCAGGTGGATTGCGGTGCTCTTATGCCCGGTGAAGCCGATATAGCGGATTTTTCCGGCTTTTTTCGCGGCGAGCATGGCCTCGTAGGCGCCCTGGGGGGCAAAGATGCGCTCCGGGTCGGACATGCGAATCAATTCATGGAATTGGAGCAGATCGATGGCATCGGTTTGCAGGCGCCTGAGGGATTCATCAAGCTGTTTGGCGGCGGCCTCCCCGGTGCGCCCATCGATTTTGGTCATGAGGAAAACTTTTTGGCGGTAACCGTCTCTCAGGGCCTTGCCCATGCGGATTTCGCTTTCGCCGCCGTTATAATCCCAGGAATTGTCCATGAAGTTGATGCCGTTGTCGATGGCCGTGCGAACGATGCGGATGCTCTCGCTCTGGCACATCGGGCCGGCCGAGGTGAAAACCGCCCAGACCAACAATGAAGACCTTCTCAACCATGCTGCCCAATGGGCGGTACGGGATCTGGCCTTTTCCCTCGGCTGCCCAGGCCTGGGTCACCAGCCCGGGAAACCGGGTCACCGTTATGGCCGCGCCCAGGGTCGCCAATCTATTGATAAACTGCCGCCGGTCCATTTCTCCGTCCTTTCCGAAGGGGATTTACGGCAGTAGCAGGGAGCATGAGGAATATTAAAAACCAACAAGAGAGCGCGAAGGAATTATGCCTTGTCTTATAGAATTATTCGTTTTTCTTGTTTGTCAAGGAGAGGATGGATAATGGGCCGACCCTATTACAGATCTCCGTCAATTCTTGCGGCATAATCCGGGATTAAAAATATTCCTGAACCACTCTCTAAACCAGCTCCAGGGCGTTGAAGAAGAAGGCGATTTCGGCGGCTGCGCTTTCCGGGCTGTCGGAGCCGTGGACGATGTTGGCTTCGATCTCCCGGGCAAAGTCGGCCCGGATGGTGCCGGGAGCGGCCTGGCGATAGTCGGTGGCGCCCATCAGGTCCCGGTACACCTGGACGGCCTGGTCCCCCTCCATGATCATGGCTACAATGGGGCCGGAACTCATGAAGGTGGTGAGGCTCTGGTAAAAGGGCCGCTCCTGGTGGACCTGGTAGAAATCGAGGGCCTGGGTCTTGCTGAGCTGCACCAGCTTCAATGCCTTGATCTTGAGGCCGCGTTTTTCCAGGCGGCCGATGACTTCGCCGACCAATCCCCGGGCCACGCCGTCCGGTTTGATCAGGGATAAGGTCTTCTCTGTGCTCATTTTTGGTCTCCTCAAACAGGCGCCAGGGCGCCCGCTTTATAAAAATATTTTTAGGGAAGGCGACCCGATTTACAGGCATCAAGGCTCCGGCCACTGTCGCCCCTGAAGATATGGCGGGCAGTGCCCACCCGACACAGGCGCCCCAGCGGGTCGCCCCTACACTTACTTCTCCTCCCGCCGTTCCACGGAGCCGTAGTGGTCGAACTGCAGGGTAAAGGTGCCCCGCCCCTGGGTCAGGGAGCGCAGGGCGGTGGCATAGCCGAACATCTCCGCCAGGGGGGCATTACCGGTGATGATGCGCGCCGGCCCCTTGGCGAGGAGTTGTTCCACCTTGCCTTTGCGGGCTGCGAAGTCTCCCATGACCTCCCCGGTGAACTCTTCCGGGGTGATGATCTCCACCTTCATGATGGGTTCCAACAGTTGGGGCTGGGCCTGATTAAACCCTTGTCTCAGGGCGCCCATGGCGGCGATGCGGAAGGCCATCTCCGAGGCCAGGCCCTCTTTGAGCGTGGCCCCGGCCAGGGCCACGGCCACGTCCACCCCGGGGTGGCCATAGACCACACCCCCTTCCAGGGCTTCCCCAACCGCCTGGCCAATGACTCCCACAAAGCCCTGGGCCGGGTGTTCCGGGGCCAGCAGGGAGACAAAGGAATTGCCTGAGCCCCGGGGCCGGGGGGAGAGGCTCAGGCGCACTTCGGCGAAGTGGTGTTTGCCGGCCAATTCCCGGTCGAAGGTCCCGGACTCTTCGGCTGCCTGGGCGATGGTTTCCCGATAGACCACCTGGGGGCGGCCGGCCCGGACCTGGGCATGAAACTCGCGCTGCAGGCGGTGGATAATCACCTCCAGGTGCAGTTCCCCCATGCCGGAGAGCAGGGTCTGGCCGGTGTCTTCATCGGTATGGATGCTGAGGCTGGGATCTTCCTCGGACACCCGGGTCAGGGCTGCTTCCAGCTTCTCCTGGTCGTCCCGGGTCAGCGGTTCGATGGCCAGGGAAATTACCGGCAGGTAGGAGGAGATGGGCTCCAGGACGATGGGACGGTCCCGGCTGCACAGGGTGTCTCCGGTGGTGGTGGTCTTCAGGCCCAGGAGGGCGACGATGCTGCCGGCGTGGGCCTCTTCCAGGGGTTCCCGCTTGTTGGCGTGCATCCTCAGGATGCGGGCCACCTTTTCCGAGACGCCTTTGAGCGGGTTAAAGACCTCCTGGCCCACCTTCAGGATGCCGGAATAGAGGCGCACATAGGTGAGGCGCTGGTTTTGGTCCATCATGATCTTGAAGGCCAGGGCCGCCAGGGGGGCGTCGTTCCGGGCCGGCCGCGGTTCGGACGCCCCGGTTTTCGGGTGTTGGCCCAGGATGGCGGGCACTTCCATGGGATTGGGCAGGAAATCCTTGATGCCGTCCAGCAGGGGTTGGACCCCTTTGTTACGCAGGGCGGAGCCGCAGTAGATGGGCACCCCCTTGAGGGCCAAAGTGGCACGGTGCACCCCGGCCCTGATTTCCTCCGGAGACAAAGGGCGTTCTGCCAGATAGGCTTCCATCACTTCGTCATCCACTTCGGCCAGGGCCTCCACCAGGGTTTCCCGGGCCGCGGCTGCCGCGGCTTCCTGGTCCGGGGGGATCTCCAGTTCTTCGAAGGCCAGCCCCAGGGTCTCCTGCCGCCATTTCAGGGCCTTCATAACCAGAAGGTCGATGACCCCCTGGAACTGGTCCTCTTCCCCCCAGGGGATGGTGAGCACCAGGGGATGGGCCCCCAGTTTCTCCTTCAGGGAGGCCACTGCGGCCCAGAAGTTGGCGCCCAGGCGGTCCATCTTGTTGATGAAGGCCAACTTCGGCACCCGATATCTGTCGGCCTGGTGCCAGACGGTTTCCGACTGGGGCTCCACCCCGCTCACTGCGTCGAAGACCCCGATGGCGCCGTCCAGAACCCGGAGAGAGCGCTCCACTTCAATGGTGAAGTCCACGTGTCCCGGGGTGTCGATAATATTGATGAGGCAGCCCTTCCACTGGCAGGTGGTCACCGCCGCGGTAATGGTGATGCCGCGTTCCTGCTCTTCGGGCATCCAGTCCATGACCGCGGCGCCGTCATGCACCTCCCCCATCTTGTGGGTGCGGCCGGTGTAGTAAAGGATGCGTTCCGTGAGAGTAGTCTTCCCCGCGTCGATGTGGGCGATGATGCCGATATTGCGAATGGCCGTGAGCCTGGGGGTGGACACGAGGTTTCTCCCAAAAAATTGGAACCTCGCTTTTTTTAATTGAATTTCCTTGCACTTTCAACCTTAAAAGAGAGTTTTCGGTTTTCAGTTTCCGGTTTTCAGGTTAAAAGAAAATAGAAGAAGCCTTCGATGGCCCACTAATCAATTAACCACCAAAACTCGAAACTCAAACTAACATGTCCTGCAATCCACCCTCATTCCGCTTCTGCCCTTGCTGCGGAGGGCCATTGGAGACGCGTCCCCGGGGGGGCCGGGACCGCCTGACCTGCCGGGGGTGCGGCCGGGTTTTGTACGTCAACCCCGCGGTGGGGGTGGCGGTGGTGGTACGCCGGGGGGAGCAGATCTTATGGGGGCGCCGGGCCGGCGGGCCGGCACCGGGGGCCTGGTGTCTTCCCTGCGGTTACCTGGAGTGGGGGGAAGAGGTCAGGGAGGCCGCGGCCCGGGAGTTTCAGGAGGAGACGGGCCTCACGGTGGCAGTGGGGGAGTTGCTGGCGGCCCACTCCAATTTCCACGACCCGGAGCGGCTCACCGTGGGCCTCTGGTTTGCCGGCCGCGTGCTGGGAGGGGACCTGCGGGCCGGAGACGATCTCACTGAAGTGGCCTTCTTTCCAGTGGCCCAGCCGCCCCAGCCCCTGGCCTTTCCCACCGACGCACTGGTAGCCGGGGAACTGCTGGCCGGAAAGATGTATCAGATTCCGGATATGCTGGATGCGATCCGCTAATGCCGGTTATCCCCGGCGTCCGATAAAGAGAGAGACACGTTTATTCCCCCCTCACCCTGACCCTCTCACCCGTTGGTAGGGGCGGTGTCCAGTGGCACAGGCCTCTGGCCTGTGGGTTTGCCCGGGCGGGGAAACCCCGCCCCTACGGCGAGGGGAGAGGGGATAAAGATACAATGCCATTGACGCTAGCAGTAAACCTGGGGAAACTGGCTTTTTGTCCCCTCTCCCCCCGCCTGCACCGGGAGCCGAGGTGGAGTGCGCTCCGCTTTCCCGCCCTGCATTCTCTCGCCCCAGCGAGGGGAGAGGTCTGGGGTGAGGGGGGGTGAAAACGTTACGATAATTAGAAAATTATGGAATTAGGCCGCGTGGTTACTTACTCCGGGGGGAACAGCTGCAAGGAATCGAGGGCGGCCAGGTCCCGCAGGGAAACCATGGCCAGCCGTGAGGCCAGAAGGTCCAGCACCGCGAAACTGAAGTTGGGATGACGCCCCTCCTCCAGGGTGAAGGCCCCGGGAACTATGAGGTAAACGGTGTCCGGCTCCATACTCAGGCAGGCCTGGCGCGGCTTAAACTCCGCGGGCCGGATGGGGTCATTGATGTAAAGCAGGCGGCTTAAGGGTGGAGCAAAGCGGGTGACGCTGGGCACGTGGGTATGCCCATGGGCTGCCAGCAGGGGCGGGCGGCAGGCGGGGGCACCGCGGCGGTAAGCCCGGATGCGCTCATCGTAATGGGTCCAGATCAGAGCCCGGGTATGGGCCAGAAAGACCCTGGCCTCCAATTCCAGGACCACCCCGCAAGCGGTGGCTTCCGGCAATTGGGGGCCAAAGACGTCATAGACCCAATAAAGGCGGTGTCCGGGGTCCAGGGACAGCCAGTCCCGGAAAGGCTCCGGCTGGCAGTCCCCCAGGCAGGCCAGGTGACGCAGGCCCTGGAGGCGCAGAAAGGCGAATAACGGGGGCAGACCGGCCCGGTAGGCGTGGGTGTCGGATACCAGAGCCAGCCGGTCCATCCCGCCGTCAGGAGCGATTATCGCCTTTTTTACCCCCTGGCCGGCTTGAAGCCGCAGGCACGGCCGGCATGACCTTTAATGCGGTCAACCAGGCTGGCTAAATAACGGATGGCCTCGTCTTTGTCCTTGTCAATGACTATGGCCTGTAACTTCTGCTGCTCCTGATCCGAAAAAACAAGCTCTTTGTCTGCCATAATCTCCTCATTTGCCGGCTGAGCCCTCTCCGGATGGCGGTTTTGAGGCAGGCCGGCGCCCCGGCGGCCCCACAGGGCCGGTCCGGATCCTTAAGCTGTCGATTCGATCGCCAAAAAAAATGGTTATCAGCCGCGCCCCGGGGGGCCTTCCGCCGCCTTCGGCCCGCAGGCGTGGCCGAAATGCGGATTTAAGCGGTCATCCAGTTGCGCCAGGTAAAGCAAGGCCCCTTCCCCATCTTTGTCGATGACGATGGCCTCGATCTTCATCTGCTCCTGGGCCGAAAAACATATGGTCTTGTCAGCCATGGCTGCCTCTCCTTTGACTGCGAAGTGAAGCATAATTTAAGGCTGAGAAGCCGCGCTGTCAATATCAATAGAGGTTAAGATAATTGCCGAAAACGGAAAAATTGTGGATAATGGACTGAACCGGGATTGCGGAGGCCACCCTGCGGCACGGTTGGCGGCGGCTATTTTCTCAGCCGGGAGCGGCGCTCCCAGGTGAGCCAGACCCGGCAAGCATTGCGAGGTTTTTTTCATGCCGAAGCTGTTTTCAGATCGCGCCCGCAAGGTGCGCTGCCCCTTTTGCGGCTCGGAGGTGCTGCGCCCGGTGCAGTTGCAGGAGGGTCAGTGGTACGATTTTGCCGGAGGATTCTGCAACTGCGGGGCGGTGTTCGCCCATGATCCCACGGCCCGCAACGGCGGCGCCGTTTTCCTCCAGGCCCTGGTCATGGCCACTGACGGCGATATGGACCGGGCCATGGGTCTGGCGGAAGGCGATGACTACGACGCCGGCTATGTTCCGCATTACGACTTCCAGCAGCACAGCCTGAATGCCAGCGCCTTTGGCACCCTCTATTTCATCCGCCTGCGGGTCAACCGGGAGGCCTGAGAAGGCCGAAAAAACCATTGACACCACCGTTTAATCTCCATATATAAAAGTTGAGAGTTATGTTCAGGCCAAAGCCACCCAGACTCCTGGGGCGGCTTTTTTTTTATGGGGGAGGGAAGATGCGTCTGGTAATGATCGATAATTACGATTCCTTCACCTACAACCTGGTGCAGCTCTTCTCTGAGTTTAACCTGGAGGTCCTGGTCTTCCGCCATGACGCGGTGACCCTGGCGGAGATCGAGGCCCTTAAGCCTGCCTGGCTCTGCATCTCCCCGGGCCCCAAGGCCCCGGCCCAGGCCGGGATCAGCAAGGCGGCGATCGCCCATTTCCATCAGCGCCTGCCCATCCTGGGGGTCTGCCTGGGCCACCAGGCCATCAACGAGGTCTTCGGCGGCGCCACGGTCAGGGCCCCGGAGCCGGTGCACGGCAAGACCTCCCGGGTCTTCCACCAGGGGCGGGGCCTGTTTGAGGGCCTGCCGTCGCCCTTTGCCGCAGCCCGCTATCATTCTCTGATGGCGGATTCCGTCGCCCCGGACCTGGAGGTCACGGCCAAGAGTGAAGATGGAGTGATCATGGGCCTGAGCCACCGGCGCTATCCCCTGCACGGGGTCCAGTTCCACCCGGAGTCCTTCCTCACCGCTTACGGCCGGCAACTGGCGGCGAATTTTTTGCGGGAAGGGCAGGATAGCCGTTTGGGGGAGTCTTGGGAAAGCGACGGCCCCCAGCGTTCCCTGCCCTTGCGAAAAATACCCAAACCTGCTGCCAATCCCCTCCCCCAACCCCATCTGCGGGGTGGACAGGAAAGCTTGAGGAGAGGGCGGGGGGAGTGATTTCCCGCGGCCCTTCTTCCCATACCGGGTTCGGCAGAATTGTCGATATCGAGGTGCGGCCTTTTACGCCTCCGCCAGGGGTGCAGGACCTGGCGGACCTCTTCGGCGCCATCCGCCGGCGCCCTTATGCCATGCTGCTCTTGAGCGGCGGCGAACTCGACTGTGCCGGCTATTCCCTCATGGGCTGGGACCCCTTCCTGGTGCTTAAGTCCAAGGGGGATCAGGTCAGTTGGAGGCTTTCAGGGTCCAGCCAGGTGTGCCGGGGCAACCCCTTTAGCGTCCTGGAAGACGCCTTGGGCAGCCTGGAGCTGCCGGGGGAGACGCCCCTTGACCCCTTGGCCGCCGGATGCCTCGGGTTTCTGGCCTACGACCTGAAAAACCATTTGGAGATCCTGCTCCAAACTGCGGCGGATGATCTGCAGCTCCCGGACCTGGTTATGGCCTTTCCCCGGCGTCTGGTGGTGCACGACCGCCGGGGCGGCCAATTCCGGGAAGTGAGGGTAATCCATGAAGACGCCCGGGGACGGCTTTTAGGCGGGGCAGATGAGGCCATTTCCTGGGGGGGAGCGGCCGAGCCCCTGGGACCTTACCAGGTGGGGACGCTTACCAGCAACTTTAGCCGGGAGGCTTACCTGGCGGCCATCAGGCGCATCCGGGACTATATCCGCCAGGGAGACGTTTACCAGGTAAACCTGGCCCAGCGCTTCTCCTTTCCCTTTGCCGGGGAGGCCTACACCCTCTTCCGGCGGCTTTTCCAGCTCAATCCGGCGCCTTTCTATGCCTTCCTCAACTGCGGCGATTTCCAGGTGCTCTCTACCTCCATGGAGCGCTTCCTCTGCCGCCGCGGGGATTACCTGGAGACCCGGCCCATCAAGGGGACCCGTCCCCGGGGCGCCACCGCTGGGGAAGACGCAGCCCTGCGCCGGGAACTTGAGGAGAGCCCCAAGGATGACGCCGAGCTTTCCATGATTGTGGACCTGCTGCGCAACGACCTGGGCAAGGTCTGCGAGCCCAAGAGCGTCCGGGTGGCCGAGCACAAGCGCCTGGAGGCCTACCAGAACGTCTATCATCTGGTGTCCATCATCACCGGCCGGCTGCGGCCCGGCGTCACGGCAGCAGAGATCTTGCGGGCCACCTTCCCCGGAGGCTCCATCACCGGCTGCCCCAAGATCCGGGCCATGGAGATCATCGACGAGTTGGAGCCTTGCGTGCGCCAGGTCTACTGCGGGGCCATCGGCTACCTGGGGCTGCATCGCAACCTGGACCTCAACGTGGCCATTCGCACTGCGGTTATCAATGGCGGCCAGGCTCATTTTGCGGTGGGCGGCGGGGTGGTGTACGATTCCCGGGAAGAGGATGAATATGAAGAGACTCTCCACAAGGGGCGCACCCTGTTCCGGCTGATCGAGCAGGATTTGGGGTAGTGTGGCGCTTCGTTAATAGACTACATTAAATCAAGAGCAAAAAACTAAGGAAACAGGGCATAAAAAGTCCCCCTTTGAAAAAGGGGGATTTAGGGGGATTTCAGGAGGTTAATTTAAATCCCTCCTGCCCCCCTTTTACAAAGGGGGGAGAAAACCATGGGTTTTAAATACCATAGCAATTATGAATCATCACCCTGGTGTGATGTCCCACGATTATCTTAAATAAAAGATTCGAGATAACCCCCCCCTCCCTTGAGGGGAGGGGGCTGGGGGGAGGGTGGCAACATATGGTAAATGAAAGATAAATTACCCCCCCCACCCGGTGTCGCCCTCCCAAGGGGGAGGGGAAATGGCAAAGCATTTATGCAACGTTTCCATGGGACACAGTACTAGAGGGAAGGATGGAAAAACCTGAATTTGTCTGGCTCGATGATGACCTGGTTCCCGCGGACCAGGCCCGGGTGTCGGTGAATGACCGGGGCTTTCAATACGGGGACGGCCTTTTCGAGACCATCCGGGCCGAGGCCGGCCGCTTATTTTTTCTCAGGGAACATTTGACCCGCCTGCTGGCTTCGGCCAAGGCCTTTCACCTGCCCCTTCCCGGGGACCTGCCCTGGGAGGAGCGCCTTAATAAGCTGCTGTCGGTGAACGGCCTGGAGCGGGGCGTGGCCCGGGTGAAGATCTTGCTTAGCCGGGGCGCGGCCGCCGGGCTGGGTTTGCCCGCAGGGATTCGCCCCACCTTGGTGATCTGGGCCCAGCCCTATGAACCGCCGCCGCCGGCCGAGTACGCCGCCGGCTGGCCGGTAGCCACCTTTCCGGAGCGGCGCACCACCTTCCTGGGCCGCCACAAGAGCCTCAATTACCTGTTTTACCTGGCGGCCCGGCAGTACGCCCTGGAGCAGGGGGCCAGGGAGGCCGTCATCCTGGAGTCCGACGGTATGCTGTCCGAAGGCGCCGCCACCAGCCTGCTCTATCTCAGCCGCGGGGTCTATTGCACCCCGGCCGCGGCCAGCGCCCTGCCGGGGGTCACCCTGGCTGTTTTAACCCTGGCCCTGGCCCGTCTGGGTCTGTTACTGGAAGTGGTCCCCACCGAGCCTGCACGGTTGCGCCAGGCCGAGGGCGTCTGGCTGGCCAACGCCCTCCTGGGGCTGATGCCGGTGGCCTCCATCGACGGTCAAGAGATTCCCGTCTCCGCAGAATCCGATTTCCTGAGGGAAATCCTCCGGGCCGAAGCCGGGCTGTAAAGGAGCGGAGGGGAAATCCGCGGGATGCGCTTCTTAGTTAGCGTATTAATTTTTCTTTCCTCGCCCTACACCACCTTCCCCTCGCTCAACTTTGCAGTTTTTATAAGATTCTGCGGTTTCTTTCGCTTCGCTTTTTTTTCCCTCTTCTTCTTCTTATCTTCTCATTTTTTCTTTTATTTTCTTATCTCTTTTTTTCTCTTTTATCTTCTTCTTTTTATTCATCCTCTCGTTTTTTTCTATTTTTGCTTCTTCTTTTTCTCGGTATGAGCTCTTTTCTTCTTTATATAATGCTTAGTCTTCTTTCTTTTTCCCCTTTTCTTTTTTTTTTCCTTGTTATTTTTGCGTGGTCAGTTATCACTTTGTCCCAGTATTGCTTACCTTTTTCTCTTCAGCGTATAGCTTTCTCCTCTCTAACTCACATTTATCCTTTTTCTTTCCTTTTTCTTTTATCTTTGCGCTTCGCTTTCCCGCCCTACACCCACCCCATCGCCAACTTGTCATATTGAAGCTATGTTCCTCAGTAATGACAAAAATGGGGATTTTCGGCAGATCGATCTCTGCCTTGACTCCGTCACCCTTTCCCGCAATGCTTACGGCGTCACCTGTCTAATTCATTCTTGAACCTTGAACCTTGCTCTTTCGCTTCTCTTTTTTTTTCTGCTTATTCCTCAGCAGTCAATTTCCTTGCCTTATTTCTTTCCTTTTTATCTTTTCTGAGAGATATTATGATCTTCCTTTTATGATTTTCGGGCTATGCGCTTTCGCTTTTTTCCCGCCCTTTATCTAATTTTCAGTTATTGTCTTCGCCGCCTCAGATAGAGAAGAAAATTTTTCCATAGAACACCCACCCCTCGCCAACTTTTCCGTCATGTATCTGGCCTTTATAAGAGCTTCTGTTCGGTCGCTTCGCTCCCCTTCAGAATGACAAGCTTTCCAAATTGGGATTTTCGCAGAGATCTCTGCCTTGACTCTTTTCCATGTCGTCACTTTCCTCCCTGCAATGACTGGCGCACCTGTGGTCTAACCTTGAATTCCTTGAATCCTCTTTTTCTTTTTCTTTCTTCTTCTTTTCCTTTTCTCCTTTCTTTTTATTTTTTATTTTTTTTTTTTATTTTTTTTATTACTTTTTTTTTTCCTTTTCTATATGTTTTCTCAGTTTTTATCCTTCTCATATTCTTTTTTATTCTCCTTTCTTCTGCTTTTTCTTTTTTACCTTTCTTTCTTTTTTTTTCTTTTTTTTTTTTTTTTTCTTTTTTTCCTTATTGCATCTTACACTAAATTTTTTCAGAAGTCTGAACTTTGAACTTTGAACTTTGAACTTTGAACTCCCGTCACCCTCCCGCCAGGGCCTGGCGCAACTGGGCCGCGGTCTTTTCCTGATCCCCGGGACGGTATTCCTGGTGGGGAAAGAGGAGCAGGCCGTCCTCAAAATAGCGGGGGACGACGTGCAGGTGGGCGTGGGGGACCGCCTGGCCGGCGGCCTCGAAATTATTCATGGCGATGTTGAAGCCCTGGGCACCCAGGGCGGTCCTTAGTGCCCGGGCCACTTGGCGGCCCACCGACCCCATCTCCATCCAAAGATCGTCAGGCAGCTCCAGCATGGTAGGATAATGTTCCTTGGAAATGATCAGGGTATGGCCATAGTTTACCGGGGCGATATCCAGAAAGGCCAGGACCCGGGGGGTCTCCAGGACCCGCGCCGCCGGGGCCTGGCCGGAGGCGATCCGGCAGAAGATGCAGTTGGGCATGGGGTTCCTCTGAGTTTTGAGATGTAGGGGCGACCCGCTGGGTCGCCCAGTTTCGAGTTTCGACTTTCCGGGATTAATTACCGCTTTTGGGAATTAAGTTCAATAGGGTCCGCAACTAAATTTCCTGAAGAAGCTTAAACTATCTCCCAGGAATGGCTTTCCCTGGTTTCGCGTAGGGGCGGACCCAGATATCCGCCCTCCAGTGGGGGGTTTAAAACCCGCCCCTACAGTCCGCCATTTCCTAAGGGGCGCACGCCTGGGTGCGCCCCTACAAGTTTCACCCTGAGCTTACCCCTCGGTTCCACTTTTCTTTCGGCTTCCCCGGCGCAGTTCCAGGCCCAGGCGCACCAGGGCGGCTTCCAGGTCGGCGAAGTCATGGCCGGGCAGCGGCTGGGCCTGCCAGTGGCGGAAAATCTCCTCCAGGGCCTCCCGGGGGCTAAGCCCCGGGGAGGCCAACCCCGCTTCGACGGCGCCGGCCTGGGCCAAAGGGCTGAGCGGCGGCGCGGCCTTGACCCAGATCCCCCGTAATTCCCGTAAAAAGATGTTGACCGTGGCGGGGCCGATCCCCGGGGCCAGTTCCATGATTCGCCGCTCGAGATCCGCAGGGTCGGCCGCCGCCTCGTGTAGGCACTCCAGGGAGCCTTGATAGCGCTCCTGCAAAGACGCCATCACCTGGAGCAGCTTGGTGGCCGTCTTGTAGTCATAACGGGCATAGCCGCCCTGGTCCAGGAGGGCCACCAGTCCCTCCCAGCCCCGGGCCAGAATGGCTTCGGGTGAGGTGACCCCATTGGCCGCGAAGACCCGGAAGGTGCGGGCGGCAAGCCCTCCGGAGATGCGGGCTCCGTAGAAGATGGCCGCCAGAAACCACTGCTGCCGCGCCTCGGGGCCGGAGGAAACCTTAAGGCCCAATGCCGCGGCGAAGCGGCCCTGGAACCTGGTCAGTAAAGCCGCCATCACCTCCATGACCCGCTCCCCCGCGCTTTAAGGTATTGTCATCATAGCTGAAAAATAGTAACTAGAACCGACGCTGGCAATGGCTGGGACGGCCCCTGGGAGATCAGGCCGTTCTCAACCCTTTGCCGGGCCCGAGACCCGGGCCGCCTGAAGCGTGCAGGTGTTCTCCTAAACCCGAGCAGGTGATGATTACCCTCCAAGACATCAAAGAAGCCAGAGAACGGATTAAAAGGGTGGTGCTACACACCCCGCTGATCTATTCCAATATTTTGAGCCAGGAAAGCGGCCGGGAGGTCTATCTCAAACTGGAGAATCTCCAGACCACCGGCTCCTTCAAGCTGCGGGGGGCAATGAACCGCCTCTCCCTCCTGAAGGAGCGGGGCGAAGGAGCCGGGAAGGTGGTGGCCGCCTCCGCGGGCAACCATGGCCAGGGGGTGGCCTTCGCGGCCGCCTCCCTCGGAATCCCGGCCACCATCGTCATGCCCCAGGGGGCTTCCATTTCCAAACAGATGGCCACCCAGGAATACGGGGCCCAGGTCATCCTGTCCGGCCAGGACGTCTCCGAGTCCCTGGAGAAGGCCAGGGCCATGGAGGCCGAGGGTTATAGTTTCATCCATCCCTATGACGACCTGGAGGTGATGGCCGGCCAGGGGACGGTGGGGCTGGAGATCCTGGAGGACCTGCCGGAGGTGGACACCGTGGTGCTGCCGGTGGGGGGCGGCGGGCTGGCGGCCGGCGCCGCCCTGGCATTGAGCGAATCCCGGCCCGGGGTCCTGGTCATCGGGGCCCAGACCGCGCAGGTGCCTTCCCTGGCGGTGGCCTTCCAGCACGGGGCCCCGACGGCGGTGCCGGCCCTGCCCACCCTGGCCGATGGCATCCGGGTGCCCCTCACCGGCAGCCGCCCTTATCCCCTGCTCCACAAGTACCTGAAAGATCTGGTATTGGTAGAGGAGCAGGAAATTGCCCAGGCCTTGCTGCTGCTACTCGAAAGCAAAAAGGTGCTGGCCGAAGGGGCCGGGGCCGTGGCCACTGCGGCCTTCCTGGGGCAACTGGCCTCCCGCTCCCTGGGCCGGCGGGTGGTCCTGCTGGTGAGCGGCGGCAATATCGACATTCCCTTGCTGGAGCGGGTGCTGTCCCGGGCCCTTCTGGAGAAACGCCGCCTCCTGACCTTGCGGGTGGCCTTGGAAGATTATCCCGGGTCCCTGGGGCGTCTCACCACCCTCCTGGGGGAGACCAAGGCCAATATCCTTCACCTGTCCCATGACCGCCTGGCCCGGGAATTGCCCCTGGACTATACCCGGGTGCGGCTCAATTTGGAGACCCGGAACCTGGAACATGGCCAGGCGGTGCTTAAGGCCCTGAAGGAAGCGGGCTACCAGGTGGAAGAACAGGTTTAAGAGAGTTTCTCTGCTGCCTCTGCGTCTCGGCGGTGGCACAATGCACCGCAGAAGCGCAGAGAGCGCAGAGAAGAACAGAAAACAGAAAACAGAAAACAGAAAACGGGTCTTTTATGAGCATTGCCTTTCGCATCAAGTCGGCGATGGAGAGCTCCTCCTGGATCCGGAGGATGTTCGAAGAGGGCCGTGAGCTTAAGGCGCGGCTGGGGGCGGATCAGGTCTTCGATTTCACCCTGGGCAATCCCGACCTGGAGCCGCCCCGCCGGTTCAAAGAGGAACTGGCGGCCGCGGCGCAAGACCCCCGCCCCGGTCTCCACGGCTATATGCCCAACGCCGGGTTGCCGGAGACCCGCCAGGCCCTGGCCGCCCACCTGGGCAGGGTCCATCGCCTCGACTTCCGGGCCGACGACCTGATCCTCACCTGCGGCGCCGCCGGAGCCCTCAACGTCATCCTCAAGACCATCCTGGACCCCGGCGATGAGGTGATCGTTTTTGCCCCCTATTTCGTGGAATATCTGGCTTACGCCGACAACCACGGCGGCGTGGTGCGGGTGGCGGAAACCGACGCCAACTTCCAACTGGACCTGAAGCGCCTGGCCGCGGTCTTGAGCCCCAAAACCCGGGCCGTGCTGATCAATTCCCCCAACAATCCCACCGGCCAGGTCTATGAGGCCGCGACCCTGCTGGAACTGGGCCAACTGCTGGGGCGGCACGCCGCAGCCCACGGCCGGCCGGTCTATCTGGTGGCGGATGAGCCTTACCGCCGCATCGTCTATGATGGACTGGAGGTCCCCAGCGTCTTCGCGGCCTACCCCGACACCTTGCTGGCGAATTCTTTTTCCAAGGATCTTTCCATCGCCGGGGAGCGTCTGGGCTATGCGGCGGTAAGCCCCCGGACCCCGGGGCGCCTGGAACTGGCGGGTGGCCTGGCGCTGGCCAACCGTATCCTGGGGTTCGTGAACGCCCCGGCTTTTATGCAGCGAGTGGTGGCCCCCCTGACGGAAGTCCAGGTAGATATGGCGCCTTATGCCCGGCGCCGGGAGATCTTTTGCCAGGTGCTGGAGCAGGCCGGTTATGAATTTTTCAAACCCAAAGGGGCCTTCTATCTCTTCCCCAAGGCCCCGGGGGGCGACGATCTGGCCTTCGTGGCCCTCCTCAGGGAGGAGAACATCCTGGCGGTGCCGGGCCGGGGCTTCGGGCGGCCGGGCCATTTCCGCCTGGCCTTTTGCGCGCCGGAAGCGGTGATCGAAAAAGCCGCCCCCGGCTTCGCCCGGGCTCGGGAGCGGGCGGGAGACAAGCAAGGGATTAGGGGTTAGGGATTAGGGATTAGAAAAGAAATCTTTTACTTGAATTGATAGGTGGCATATGGCAAAACGGACTCCATCGTCACGGCCGCTGGCCGTCAAGGACGTGCTCCAGCACTTGCTCTCGCCTGGCGACCGGGAAGGCCTGGAGTTGCGCCAGCGCATCCGCCAGGTCTGGGAGAGGACGGCGCCCGCACCCATTAGGGAACACGCCCGCCTGGTGGACCTCCAGCGGCGGGAGCTCTGGGTGGAAGTGACGGACGGAGCCTGGGGCCAGGAACTGCAATTCCTGAAACCGAAGATCCTGGAGGAACTGGGCAGGGTCCTGGGGCCAGACCTGGTCCGGGACCTGCGCATCCGGGTGGGAGACTTTTAAAGACGGGGGTTGGCCATCAGGGGCCCTGGCCGGCATGGCGGCCAGGCGCCGGGTCCGGGATAAAAGGGCTTATTTATAAGCCCTTTCGCTTTAGGGAGTTGCAGCAGCAGATTCAGGAGATACTGGCGCCGCCTGCCGGCGATTAGCCGCCACCCTGGTTTCATTGGCGCTCTGGAAGCACAGGAGCACCGCTCCCGGCGCCTGGTCGCAGGTGCTTTCCCGCCAGGCCGGCCCCAGCAGTTTGGCGGCGAATTCCCGCATGTCCTGGACGTTGATAATGTGGGAGGCGATGAGCCAGAGCCGCTTCGGCGGTCGCTCCCGGGAATCCGGTTTCAGCCCGGTCTCGTCGCAGGCCTTGCCGATGCAGAGGCGCGCCGCGTGCCCGCGGTAATAATAGGCAAACGGCCATTGGGCAAAGTAATAGACGTAAACCTCATCCCGGGGCTGCAGTTCCTGCTGCAGGCGGGCTACCAGGGGACTGATCTCCTCCCTGTTCATCGTCGGGTGGAGGTTTTCCTGGAAGTTTTTCCAGGGATTAAGCGAGAAGATCAGGGCCGCGGTCAGCCCCGCGGCCAGCCCGCGGCGCCAGCCGTGCCACAGGTAGGAGAGCGCCAGGCAAGCCCCGGCGGCCAGCACCAGGTAGAGCAAGGGTGCGGTGAACAGCATCAGCCGGTTGCCGCCGTAGTCAGCCATAAAGGGGTAGCGATGCAGCGCCGCGGCCCCCAGGGCCAACAGGATGGGAAGGCCCCAGTAGACCAGCGCCCGGCCGCCGCCGCGTCGCCACAGGGCGTAGGCCCCGGCCGCCAGCAAGGGCGGCCCCCAGAACACTCCCCACTTTCCCAGAAAATAGTAGAAGTAGCGGTACAGGGCGGCCCCCAGCCAGAGGAAAAACCGGCCCCCTCCGGAGAGATCGGGATAGTCCTTGACCCAATAGGCAACCAACTCCGGGTCCACGCCGTGGCGAAAAAACAGAAAGTAATAGACCCCGATGGCCAGGAGCCAAAGGCCGCCCAGGAGGGCCAGGCGGGTGCGGGCCGCGGGCAGCCGGCGCCAGAGGATTAGTCCCGCAGCCGGCAGGCAGAAGACCAAAGGATGGGAAAAGCCCATCCCCAGCACCCCGGTCAGGGCCAGGGCGGCCCAGCCGCGGCGGCCCTGGCTGGCGCAGAGACGTTCCGCCAGATAAAACACCAGCACCGCAAAGAAGGCGTCGCCGCTGTACTGTTTCAACTCCTTGGAGTAGTAAACCATCACGGGGGAGACGGCCACCATGGCCAGGGCCAGCAAGGAGGCGGGCCGGGAGGTAAGCCTGCGGGCCAACAGCCAGATGGCCAGGAGGGTGCCTACCCCGAAGGCGAAGGACAGAAACCGCAGGCCCCATTCCTGGCTTCCCAGGAGCCTGGCCGTAGCCCAGACGCCCAGGAGGTACCAGGGCGGGGTGGAATGGCCCGCGGCCAGAGCCGCGGCGGCGGAGGATTTCAAGGCCGCCAGGGCAACCCAGGCCTCGTCGGTCCACAGATCCCGGGCCGCCAGGTCGCTGAGCCGAAAGGCCAACGCCAGGACCCAAATCAGGGCCAGGACCAAAGACGCCGCCACAGCCGGAGACCGGAGGCGCCGCCCCAGGTTGGTTAAAAAATTGGCGACACTCATATTATTCCAGTTATTATAGTATATTTGGTAAATAGACTAAAGATAGTTTGGAAAAATTGAGGGTGCCGGCGTCTCGCCTGTGTGGACTGGGTGGTGGGGAAGACACCCGCCTCACCGTTCTTTTCATAATTTTCGGGTGAGCCGCAGGCTCATGAGCGGCTGTTGGGAATATGTGATGGAGGGTTCCATAATTAGCCGGACATAATATTAGGACTAGGACGCTGGATTTTGCCTGGTTAAATCCCCCTTTGAAAAAGGGAGATTTAGGGGTATTTCAAGATGTTATATTAAATACCCCCTACCCCCCTTTTCCAAGGGGGGGTTAAAAATCAGTCATTTTCAATGGATAATCAATTGTGTAACAGACCACTAGCCAGGAAAGCGAATGGGTCCCGATTTCCACGATAGGAGAGGGGAGGGGGGAGGCGTCCGGCCCCCGGCCAGCTTTACCTGGGCGCCGCCGCTCTCGCCCGGGGAGACCATCGCCCTGGCGGCCCCGGCCAGTTGCGTGGCCCGGGAGCCCTGGGAGGCCGGGGTGCAGGTGCTGAGGGATTGGGGCTTTCGGGTGAAGTGCGGCCCGGAGGTTTTCTCCAGCCGGGCCCCGGGAAGGGAGACCGACCGGCAGTTGGCCCGGCGCTTTCAGGAGCTTTGGTGTGATCCGGAAGTCAAGGCGGTCATGGGGGTACGGGGCGGCTACGGCTCCCTGAAGCTCCTGCCCCACCTGGACCCGGTTTCCCTGGGAGCGGTCCCCAAGCGTCTGGTGGGCTTTAGCGACCTTACCAATCTCCTCTGGCACCTGCACCGCCGCCTGGGTCTGGTGACCTTCCATGGCCCCACCGTGGCCCAACTGCCGGAGATGACCGAGGGCGCCCGGCAAAGCCTGTTCGACTGGCTGACGGCCCCGGGGCCCCGGGCGGCCACCTTTGCGGATCTGACCGTCATTTGCCCCGGAGTGGCCGAAGGGCCGCTGGCGGGCGGCAATCTCACCACCCTCTGTCATCTGCTGGGAACCCCGTTTGCCCCGCAATTGCGGGGCTATCTCCTCTTCCTGGAAGATCACAACGAGCCTCGCTACCGCCTGGACCGTATGCTCCACCACCTGCTGTTAGCCGGGGCCCTGGACGGGGTCAAAGGCGTGGTCCTGGGGGCCTTCAGCGGCTGTGGCAGCTTGGAGGGCCTGCTGGAGGTCTCAGCGGCAGCCCTGGAGCACCTGCAGGTGCCGGTATTGGCTGGCCTTCCCGTTGGCCACCAGCCGGACAACTATACCCTGCCCCTGGGAGCCCGGGCCCGCCTCGATTCCGGTGCGGCCAGCCTCTCACTTGCTGGCTGAGCGCCGCCGCCCCTAAATCCCGGCCATTCCGGTAAGCCTGCCACTCACGCCTCAGGGGGAATTTTTTTGGACCCGGCGCATTGACATCGCCTTATTGAACCTTACTCTCTTCACTAAAGAATAGATTGTTTCGGGAGGAAAACATGGCAAAGAAAGTTTATACCTGTCAGAGCTGCGGCGCCTTGGCCGAGGAGCCGGGGCACCTGTGCAACCCCAACATGGACCCCATGACCTGCGCCTTTTGCGGGGAAAAGGCCCCTCATACCAAGCATTATTGCAAGGGCAAACTGGCAGACATCAAGTATGTCTGCAACAAATGCGGCCGGCTGGCTACTTCCGAGGATTTACTCTGCGAACCCACCAGTGTGCCGCCCAAGTGAACCAGCTTTTCACCGGTAAGCAGCCGCTCTGAGGGGCGGAAGCATGCGGTATCGATGTAGGATTGGCGAAGTATTTGGACTCCCTGTCGCCGGGTGAGTTTGACTCTGGACGAATAAGGGGCGCGGTTGGCCGTGCCCCTTTTTTTGTCCCAAGTTGAGGAATATCGAGGTTAGGTCATGTAGGCGTGCATGCTTTGCAGATAGTTGACGCCGAAGTAGGTGAAGATAATTGCCAGGAAGCCCAGGACCGCCAACCAGGCGATGCGGCGCCCCTGCCAGCCCTTCAGCAGGCGGGCGTGCAGCAGCGCTGCGTAAATGAGCCAGGTGACCAAAGAGGCGACCTCCTTGGGGTCCCAACTCCAGTATTTGCCCCAGGCAGTTTCGGCCCACACCGCCCCCGTCAGGATGCCGAAGGTGAGCAGGAAAAATCCCAGGATCGCAGCCCGGTAAATTAGCCGGTCCAACAAGGGCAGGGCCGGCAAGGCCCGGAGGGGTCCTTTGGGACTATAATCCTGGATCAGGTAAAGAAGGGCGGCGCCGAAGGCCACCGTCAAGGCGGCATAGCCGAAAAAGCAAACGACCACGTGGATGAGGAGCCAGTTGCTCTTCAGGGCCGGCATCAGGGGCTGAATGTTGGCATTCACCCCGCCGAAAGAGGCCTTGGCCAGGAGCAGACAGGCTAGCATCGCCACGATGGCGCCCAGCCAGCCCCGTAAATAACGGCGGAATGCCAGCAGCCCCATGGCCGGCAAGCACCAGGAGAAAAATACCAGGGAATCGTAATAATTTGACAACGGCGCCTGGAAGATAATCAGGCGGAGCTTATCCAGGAAGAACGGCGGCGGGGTGCCCCTGGCGGCCATCTGGTAAGAGACGTACCAGCGGCCGATGAGGGCCCCGCTCTGGAGCGCCAGCCCGACCCACAGCAACCCGCGCCCCGCCCGCTGCATCAAGGGGGAGGACCACAGTTCGGCTATGATCAGGATGATGGCCACCCCCAGATAGATCAACATTGCCACGCCCAGTAACTGACTCATAATGCCGTTCCCTTCTTGAGTGCCTCCAGGAGGTGGGTCTGGCGGAGGTCAAAGTTCTCCCGGGCCCGGGGGCTCGACCCCAGGAGGCGGCCCTGCCAGTCCCCCTTGGGAGATTTTTCCAGGACCAGCGCCCAACACTGGTGGGGCCGGAAGAAGGCCAGGTAAAATCCCGGCAAGAACAGGAGAAAGCCCAGATACACCCAGGGGACCCCTGGGTCCCGATTCACGTCGAAAACCGAGTATGATTTGAAATTTGCCGATTCCAGGGCAAACCGGTAAGGCCCGATTGGCTCCGCCATCTCCGGATGATCTTTCAGGACCCAAAAGATTAAGGGATGCTCCGACCCGTTTTTATAGGCGAGCTGCACCGCCGGACCAAAACCCTCGAGGTTGGCTTCTCCCTCGATGACCATGATTTGCGCCTGGCTGCCGGGCAGGGTCAGCCACTGGTGCAGTGGGGCCTGGAGGCTTTCCCGCCGCGGCCCCTGGATCACCTGCAAGCCCACCTGGCCCTCAGGTTGGGTGCCGTAGGAGGCCTGGTAAAAGGTATAACCACCGAAGCTCACGGGTTCGTTCACCCGGCAGGTGGCCCGCAGCTCCTGGCTGCCCTGGGTAAAAGTGAGGTCGGAGCGAAATTCCTTGGGTATGCCGCCTTCCTCATAGAACTGGACCTGAAAGCGGTCCAGGCGCACCTGAAAACCTAAAGGCTTCTCGGTTTCCCCCACCTGGAAGCTCTGGGCCGTTTCCCCCGGCATCAGGGGCAGGCTGCCATCGATCCCCCAGAATTTGCCGATCAGGCCCCCGGCCAGGATAAACAGCAGGGCAGCGTGCACCAGGTATGGCCCCAGGGGCCGGAAACGTCCGGATTCATAATAGAAGACCTCTTTTCCCGGCAAGCTCTGGCGCCGGGGGCGGCCCAATTCCCGGCGCCAAATACCGGCCACCGCCTCCCGCGGGTCCGTTGTCCCAGGCCATTTGAGCCCGGCCCGCGGCGGCAGGTTGAGGGCTGCTTCGGCGCTGAGAGGTGTGAATGACCGCCGCCAGGCCCGGGGCAGGCCGCGGATCAGGCAGGACAGAATATTCAGGGCCAGGAGGTGAATGGGGGCCAGGAACCAGATGCTGAAATAGATGTTGGCCAGGCCGCCGCGCCAGACAAGCGCGCCCCAGGTCTCCCCGAAGCGGTCTATATAAAATTCCGCTGGCTGCCCCTGGGGCAGCACGGCGCCGAAGATGGCCACGGCCGCCAGGATCAGCAGCAGGTAAACGGTGAGGCGAATGGAGGTTAGCCAGTCCCAGAGCCGGGATTTCGGCTGGGCTTGCCTTTTGGTAGTGGACATGGTTTTAGGTTGAG
The DNA here is from genome assembly GCA_963697965.1 of uncultured delta proteobacterium. GTDB lineage: Bacteria > Desulfobacterota > Desulfobaccia > Desulfobaccales > 0-14-0-80-60-11 > JAPLJC01. Next base: position 2,395,021 of record OY969108.1, on the reverse strand, counting down.
ACCTCGAGCTTTCCGGCCAAGGCGGCTTAAGGATCGGAGCTTCAGGGAAGAACCAGGGGAATGGAGGAAGAAACCGGAGAAGCGGTTATTACTTCAATCTTCTTCCAGATCCTCCATTTCTTCTTCCTCGCTCAAGTAGTCTTTGTATTCCTCTTCGGTCAGGAGTTCGTCAAACTCCTGGCTGGAAGTCAACTCCACCTTGACCAGCCAGCCTTCCGACAAGGGGTCCTCATTGATGATCTCCGGTTCTTCCACGACTTCGTCATTGACTTCGAGGACCTCACCGGAGACCGGCGCCTTTACGTCACGGCGGCCGTTTTTGGCCTCTATCTTGGTAAGGGACTCATCTTTGAGGAACTCCTCACCTTCCTCGGGGAGCCGGATGCTGTGAATCTCCCCCAACTTCTCCTGGAGATAATCCGTCAGGCCGATGGTGGCCTGGGTCTCATCATCCATGCGTACCCAGACATGGTCCCGGCCGAAGCGCAGTTCGCCGATGGCGCTCACCTCAATCCCTGATGATTTCAGCCTCGCCGCTTTTTTGCTAGGGAGACGCTGGGAAATATAATAACCTAAAATCCATTTGGCAAGGATTTTTTGTCCGGTGGGTCACTTTGGCAAAGGCCGGGATTTTCCCCCCTCCCGGATAGCCCCGGTTGCCAGCGCTTGACCTTCCGGGCATTATCTGGCGCGGCCGGTTTTTAGCTTGACAACATCAAGGTTAACATTTAGTTTACACTATATTTCACAATTACAAGGCAAGACAACCGAAGGGAGCATAACTGATGAAGACAATTGGAAAAATCCTTTTCCCCATCGACTTTGCCGAGAGTTACGATACCCTGTTGCCCTGGGTCTCCACCTTTGTGGACAAGTTCGACGCCACCCTCTATGTCCTGTTCGTCGCCCACGACCTGTCGAGCTTTTCCAGCTTTTATGTGCCCCATGGCAACATCGAGAGTTTCCAGGAGCAGGCGGTGGCGGCCGCCAACAAGAAGATGGCGCACGTGGTCAAGGAACATTTCCGGAGATTCCCCAAACTGGAGTCCCTGGTTCTGACGGGTGATCCGGCCGCCAAGATCATGGAGCTGGCTAAAAAAGAGAAAATTGATCTGATTGTCATGGGCGCCCACGGACGCAAGGGCCTGGAGCGGGTCTTCTTCGGCAGCGTGGCCGACGAGGTGGTAACCGCCGCCCCCTGTCCGGTGCTCACCATTCATCCCTAAGCCCGCGACCGCTTGAGAATCTGGTAAGGTCCTTCCCGAGGGAGCGCTCTTTAGAATAATCTGAGGGGGCACTCCCATAAGGGAATGGGAAGAATCCTTACCAGGCCCTCTCCGGATGGAGAGCCCTCACCCAACAAAACCCTTCCGGCACGGCTGGAGGGGTTTTCTTGCTCTGGCACCCCGGATAAATCTTTGGCGGAGAGCCCCTTCGAGGCGGCGGCCGCAACGAAGATACCAAGACATTGCTGGCCCCAGTAGTGTCTGGGAAGGTTTTTGCTAATATGCGCTGGTAATATAGGCTGCTAAATCTGCTTTGGTTAACTTATGGAGTTTTCTTGCTTTTTTACCTATCCCCCAATGGGGGAGAGGGAAGGGTGAGGGGGATATGAACGGTCTTGTAGGGGGCGCACCCATGTGTGCGCCCCCTACGAAAGTGTGGGCAGTGTAGGGGCTGGTTTTAAACCCGCCCCTACAAAAGATAATCGAGGGATTCAAATATATAATTCCCCTTTTTAACTTGCGCTTCCGGCGGCGGGGAGGGGCGGGGGCCACGGCCCTCACCCTCGCTGCCGCACCCAATCTGCCGGCCTGCCAGGAATAATCTTCCAGCCCTTGGCATTCGCATCTTCCCTGTCCCCTTGCCTCAGGTGAGGACCGTGCCTATCTTTCACTGTAAAGATGGGGCGGTTGGATGGTTCATCTGGTGGAGTTTTTCATAATTAACCGGACACAAAATCAGGATTGGAACGCGGGATTGGACATGGATAGGTCCCCCTTTGAAAAAGGGGGATTTTAGCACTCTCCAGGGGGCCGGCGAGGTGAATCATGATCAAGTCGAAAAGGGCCTATCAGCCCGCCACGGCGGATGACGGCTTCCGGGTCCTGGTGGAGCGTCTCTGGCCCCGTGGTCTGAGCAAGCCGGAGGTGGCCTTGGACCTCTGGCTCAAGGAGGTGGCGCCCAGCCCGGAGCTGCGCAAATGGTTCGGGCATGATCCCAGGAAATGGGAGAGGTTTTGCCAGCGTTATTGGGCCGAATTGGCTGACAAAAGCCGGGAAATCGGACTGCTCCGGGAAAAGGGCGGGGAAGGCAACCTCACCCTGGTGTATAGCTCCCGGGATGAGGCCCACAACGCCGCGGCAGCCCTGAAACTCTATCTGGAAGGAAAGACCGGAGGTTAGTTCAAAGTTCAAAGTTCAAAGTTCAAAGTTCAAGGTTAAGACCTATGCGAAAACCAACTTTGTCATCCTGAGCGAAGCGAAGGATCGCGTATCTTATTTAGTAATTATGAGATTCTTCGGTCGCTTCGCTCCCTCAGAATGACAGAAATGGGGACTTTCGCCTAGGTCTCAAGTTCAAGGCTGAGGAGAAAGTAAAAGGCAAGAAGGCAAATATGGGGAAATTGCCATTGGCCAAGGCGAGGTGCTTATGAAAAAATGGTATTTCTCAGGTCTTCTAGCGGCCCTGCTTTTGGCCGTCAATCTCCCTTCCAGCTCAGGAGGTCAGGTCATGCAGCTCACATCCAGCGCTTTTGCAGACGGCGGCAAGATTCCCCTGCCCTATGTCATGGTGGCGGCCGGCGGCAGGAATTTATCATTGCCCCTCTCCTGGTCCGGGACCCCGGCAGGCACCAGGTCCTTCGCCCTGTCCATCGTCGATCCCCATCCGGTGGCCCATAACTGGGTGCACTGGCTGGTGAAGGACATTCCGGGGTCAGCGGTTTCCCTGGAGGAGGGCGCTTCGGGCCGGAAGATGCCGACCGGGGCGGTGGAGTTGCAGAACTCCTGGGGCGAGCCAGGCTATGGCGGCCCCCAACCCCCTCCAGGCACCGGCGACCACCCTTACGTGATCACCCTCTACGCCACGAGCGTGCCGAAGCTGGAGGTGAAGACTGCCGCCAGCCTGGGGGAATTCAAGCAGGCCCTGGAGGGCAAGATCCTGGCCACCGCCACCCTCACCGGCTATTACGGCAGATAAGGGGCCAGGCGCCGGGCGCCTAATGGCAAGGGCGGTTTTCGGCCTCAGAGTGGAAACGAACCGGAAATGGGGTCAGGGCCGCGGCGCCGCGGCAGCTTTCAGGAGGGTGCGTTGGCTTCCTTGGGCAGCGCCTTCACTGCGCTCGCGACGATTTCCGGAAGAGTCTGATCCTGCGCCCGGGAGGCACGCAAGTCCACCGGGACCCTGAGGGCCATCAATCCCTGGGCCCCCTGTAAATCCTCCAGCTCCACCTCCTCCGTCTCGGCCTGCAGGTATCCGGCGGCCTGGAGGTAATCGATATACTCCAAATATTCCGCGCCTTCCTGCCTTTGGGAGTAGACGATGGCAATTTTGCCCGGTTGCGTCAGGCGCTCGGAAGACCCTTTGATCAAGGCCTTGTCAATCCGTTTTTTAATGATCTCATGGCGGATATCGTAGGCGCCCTCCACTTCGAAGTGCCGCTCATCCGGGCTGAAGAAGATGGAGAGCGGTGAATCCTGAGCCAGAATCAGGTGGGTGGTTTCGAGCGGCACTGGCAGACGGTCTTTGATTTCCATAGTGCGGCGCACCACTTCACAGGTAACCATAAGCTGCCACAGCCGCAGGTTTTTCAAATACATGGGACTGAAATTTCCGTTCTCCACCATGCTGGCACCGATATAAATGGTGTGTTCCACCCCATCGGTCTTCAGTTTTTCAAAATAGTGGGGGAAATATTCCTGGGCCTTGGCTTCCTCCTGTTCTAGATACGTTGCAATAGTTTCATTGATGAGATTGAGACTTTCTTCAAAGTTTCGCCGGCTCCGGTAAATAGTCTTCATCTGAGGATCCAGGGCGGCCCGGTAAGATGCTATCTTCTCGGCCACCGGGGCGCCGAAGTTTGCCAATTGGTCAAAAAATGGCTCGATCACCCGCTGGATGAAAAGCGGTCTGGTAGCCTCGTCCCCTGCATTCAGACCAACTTTCAGCTCTTGGATATGCCTGTCGAGGCGATGGCTGAAGGCCGCCAGGATCGGCAAGGGCCGGTGTTGATAGGCAAGCTGCAGGACTTCCCGGGCAAGGCGGAAATGTTCGAGGAGATCGGCCTGGATGGCAGCGTTGCGATGCTCGCTGGACATCCTGATGTCAGAAACGCCGAACAGGGGATAAACCTGATGGAAGACAATGGGTTCCAGAGCTGCAACTCCTTCGCCCTTATGCTGGATATAGTGCAGGGCTGACTGCTGAAAGCGCCATTCCACCGAGGGGTGGATGGCGGTGAACTCCTCTTTGATGACGGTTTGAATTTTTTGGTCCAGTTGCTCCAGGCTGCGATTCAGGGCCACCGCGAATAGCAGCAGAACTGGCTGCAGGGTGGCCGTGTTCAGGGCGTTCAGCGCCCCCGGGCGGGTGGACTTGAGCATCAAGGTTCCCAGGAGGCGATCCTGGTAAAAGAGGGGAGCGACATAAACGCTCCGGTAGCCGTGCTCCAGCATGCGCCCTTCCAAAATCGTGCCCTTGGGATAATCTTGCAGATCTTCCACAACCAGCGGTTCGCCCAGATCCAGCACCCGGGAAAAAATCGATCCCTTGAATTCGCTCCTTTGGTAATGCGTGGCATTCTCAAGAATGCAGCTCGTTTCCGGCTGTCTGTGGGCATGGGGTAGGAGGAGAATCTGTTCACCCCGGATGGCGGCCAGGCCAAGAGAGATGTCCCTCTCTCCCAAGTAGATTTGCAATTTTTCCTGCAGGCCGGCAAAACCATCCCGCTGAAAAATCGATTCCTTCTCGAACAAGTCTGCCTGCAGAGACGATAGCATCTCCTGAGCCGTCACATCCGTAGCCCGGAAAACGCCAAAACCCTGCAATTCAAAGTTCTCCGGGGGTATCAGTTCCATCCACAGTTTCAGGTCGGTAACGTTAGCCAGGAGCCGATTCCGGTCTGCTTCAGTCAAAGTCCTGGGGTCCTTAACCGCCTTAATTTCCAGGAATTTGGGGTCCAGGGTGATATTAAAAAACCGATCCAGTCCGGTTTTAGGGCAGCTGGCCTTGGCAATCAGGGGATAACTCCAGGCGAGGTCGATGCCGTAAAATTTTCTCAGGATAAAGGTATACGCTTTGAGGACTTGCCCCCACTGCCAACGTTCGGGGTCGACATTCGATTGCGGCACAAAACTTTGTTTTTCCATCCTGAACAGGGTCTTGAATAGCGGGGTGGCGTAGAAGGCAATAAACTGGAAAGGCACGAAGGCCGCGGCGCAATCACTCTCCCAGGACGCCGGTGGGAAAACCGCGCTCATCAACAGATCAAGGAATTCCCGGTGCTTTTCCAGGATGGTGAGGTCCTCGATGGGTTCCCGCAACTCCGGGGTGTTCTCCAACTTCTGGTGGATAACCGGCCCCAGGCAATTCATCCCGCCTTTGCCTGCGGCCAATAAGCCTTCCCAGAAATCGAGCAGCGGCTTCAGGCTCAGTCTGGTCTTGAAAGGAAATTTTACCTTTTGGGGTTTCATAACGTCCTCTTAATTTCAAATATCAGTAAAATTTAATCATTAATAAGCTCCGATCAAGGGCCAAAAATGAGTAGTGGCCCTGTACCGTTGCGGTTTTAGGAGATACTGGAGATTGGCGGGTAGACGAAGCCAGCTTATCCAAAAAGCTGAAAGCTGACCGGTTAAAGCCGGGAGCTGGCGCCCGCAGGTATCCTTTGCTTTTTGCACTCCTTTGCGGGTAAAATGAGCCGACCCGGGCAGGGCTTGGGCTCTCGCCCGCGGCTCGGGTGAGGGACCTATGCAAGGAAGACGTAGGCTGCTCCTGGGGATCCTGGCCATGCTGGTGGTGGCCGGCGCCCTGGTCTATTCACTGCGCTGGTGGGGGACCCCGCTGCCCAGCGACGTCCTGCGCCTGCAAGGGCACATGGAGGCCACCGAAACTGATCTCTCCTTCAAGGTGCCCGGCCTCATCGCAGAGATCTATTTCCAGGAAGGGGACTGGGTCAGCAGCGGTCAAAAGGCGGCTGTTCTGGAGGCCAAGGACCTGCAGGACGGAGTCGCCAAGGCCCGGGCTGACCTGGCCGCGGCCAGGGCCAATCTCGCCAAGATGGAAGCCGGCTACCGGCCCCAGGAGGTCGAAGAGGCCCGGGCCCAGGTGGGCAAGACCGAGGCTGATCTGGTCAATAAGCAGCTCGATTATGAGCGCTACGAGAACCTCTATCGGCGCCAGGTAGTGGCGGCCCAAACCCGGGATAAGGCCGAATCCGATTACCTGATGGCCAAAGGGGACCATCAGAACGCCCTGGCGGAACTCAACCTGCGCCAGGAAGGCTACCGGGTTCAGGACATCGACCAGGCCCGGGGTCAGGCGAAGTCCGCCCAGGCGGCCCTGGATCTGGCCCTCACCCAGTTGGGATACGCCACCATCTCATCCCCGGTGAACGCGGTGGTTTTGGTGCGGCCCATGGAGCCGGGGATGACCGCGGCGGTGGGGGCCCCGGTGCTTACCCTGGGAGACCTGGACAACATCTATTTCGAAGGATATATCCCCGAGTCCGATCTGGCGAAAGTCAAGTTCGGCATGAAGGCCTACATCATCACCGACGCCTACCCCGGCAAGCAGTATCCCGCCTGGGTTTCCTTCATCAACTCCAAGGCCGAGTTCACCCCCAAGACGGTGGAGACCTACAAGGAACGGGTAACCCTGGTGTACCGCACCAAGATCCGGGCCCAAAACCTCAATTACGACCTGAAGCCGGGCATGCCGGCGGAAGCGGTAATCCTCCTTGGCCAACAAGACAGCCAGCCTCCAAAGCAGCCCTAAGCCCGGCGAGCCGGCCATCCGGGCCCGAGGCCTGAGCAAGGGGTTCGGCGGCCTGACGGCGGTGGACCACCTGGAACTGGAGGTGGCCTACGGGGAGGTCTTTGCCCTGGTGGGGCCGGACGCCGCCGGCAAGACCACCACCCTGCGGATGCTGGTGGGCATCATGGACCCGGACCAGGGCCGGGCCGAGGTCCTGGGGTTCGACACGGTCCAGGAAGCGGAGCGCCTCAAGGAGCAGATCGGCTACATGCCCCAGCGCTTCGGCCTCTATGACGATCTGACCGTGGCCGAAAATATCGCCTTCTACGCCGACATCTACCAGGTGGCGCACCGCGAGCGGGACCGCCGCCTTCCGGAGCTGCTGGGCTTTTCCAACCTCACCCCCTTTACCGGCCGATTGGCCCGTAACCTCTCCGGGGGCATGCGCCAGAAACTGGGGCTGGTCTGCGCCTTGATCCATACGCCCCGCCTCCTGTTCCTGGATGAACCCACCTTCGGGGTGGACCCGGTCTCACGCCGCGAATTCTGGGAGATTCTCTACCGCCTGATAGGGGCCGGCCTCACCATCTTTCTATCCACTGCTTACATGGATGAGGCCGAGCGGGCTCACCGGGTGGGTTTGATTCACCAGGGCCGGCTCCTGGTGGTGGATACCCCCAAGACCCTCAAGGGCTCCTTCCAGGGCGAGTTGCTGGAGGCCAGGGCCTCGGATCTGCGGGCGGCCCGGAAGATTTTGAGCGGCCACCCCCTGGTGCTCCAGTCCCTGGTGATGGGGGAGCGGCTGATGCTCACGGTGGCCTCCGCGGGAGAGGCCTCCGGGCCCTTGACCGCGGCCCTAAAGCAAGCCGGGCTCAGCGAGGTGAGCATTTCCCCGGCGGCACCCAATCTGGAAGATCTTTTCGTCCAAATCGTAGAGCGGCAGGAGAAACAGGAGCGGCCCGCCGGGTCTTAAGCAGAGGGCGAGCCGATTCCCAGGCTCGAGGCCGAGGCCCCTGCCGCCCCGGCCCGCAGGGGTTGAAAAGCCCAGGCCCGGCGAACCCGGGATTTAGGGATGGTCTTAAGAGATGACAATTGAGCCGGCCATCAGCGTTAACAATCTCTCCCGCCAATTTGGGGACTTCAAGGCGGTGGATCGGGTCAGCTTCGAGGTGAACCGGGGGGAGATTTTCGGTTTCCTGGGGCCCAACGGCGCCGGCAAATCGACCACCATCCGCATGCTCACCGGTCTGCTGCTGCCCACCAGCGGCGAAGGCCGGGTGGGCGGCTTCGATATCATCCGGGAAAACGACCGGATCAAACAAACCATCGGTTACATGTCCCAGCGCTTTTCCCTTTATGAAGACCTGACCGCCGAGGAAAACCTGAACTTCTTCGGGGGAGTTTATGGTCTGCCGGCCGCCCGCCTCCGGGAGCGACTCACCGAGGTCCTGCGCCTGGTGGGCCTTTCGGACCGCCGCCGGCAACTGACCCGCACCCTGGCCCTGGGCCTGAAGCAGCGGCTGGCCCTGGCCTCGGCCATCATCCACGAGCCCGCCATTCTCTTTCTGGACGAAGCCACCAGCGGGGTCGACCCCATCTCCCGGCGCAATTTCTGGGACCTGATCTATGACATGGCGCGGGGGGAGTGACCATCCTGGTGACCACCCACTACATGGAGGAGGCCGAGTTTTGCGACCGGTTGGTGCTCATCTACCAGGGCCGGATCGTGGCTCAGGGCACTCCCCGGGAGTTGAAGCAGGAAGTGCAGGAGACCATCCTAATGGTAAATCCCGAGAATCTGGACGCGGCGCTGAGCCTCATCAAGCAATTGCCCGGGGTGGCCGAGGCCGCGGTCTTTGGGGACGGCCTGCACGTGGCGGTGGCTGAGCCCACGGAGGGGGAGCGGCGCATCAATGAGGTCCTGGCGGCCCATAATATCGCCCTGCGGCGCCGCATTGAACGGGTGCGGCCCAGCCTGGAGGACGCCTTCATCGCCGTGGTCCAGCGGGCCGGAGAGACGTAAAGAAACTGTTAGCTGTCAGCTATCAGCTAAGAGCAAAAGACCAAAAGCATAAGGCTAATGAAGGATTTCAAAAAACAAAAAGTTTGGCAAAAGAGCCAGCAATTGGCTTGAGATATCTCAATTACTAACCTCGTTTATCAAAAAGCTGAACGCTGACCGCGTAGGGGCGAGCCGCTGGATCGCCCGGGCGACCCAACGGCTCGCCCTTACGGCTGACCGCTGCAAGCTGAGAGCTATAACCCATGAACCTGCACCGCACCTGGGCCATCTTCCGCAAAGAGGTGATCCACGTCCGCCGGGACCCCATCAGCCTCCTGGAAATCATTCTGCTGCCCCTGATCCTCATGCTCCTCTATGGCTACGCCCTCACCTTCGACATCAAAAAAGTCTCCCTGGCGGTCTATGACCAGGAAGGCAGCCAGTTGAGCGAGGAGCTGGTCAGCCGCTTTAAGAGCGCCGACTATTTTGACCTGACGCGCTTCGCCCAGAGTTATGCGGAATTACAGGATCTGGTCGCCAGGCACGAGGTGCAGGTGGGCTTGAGTATCCCTTACGACTTCTCCTGGTCGTATAAGACCGGGAAGACCGCCAAACTCCAGGCCCTGGTGGACGGCACCGATTCCAATACCGCCAACATCATCCTGGGCTACATCCAGGGGGTGACGGCCCCTTACGCCCAAGAACTCCTGGTGCAGCGCCTCCAGAGCCGGGGGCCGGCCAGACAGGAAGACCCGGTGGACGCCAAGGTGCGCTTCTGGTTCAACGAAGACCTGGAATCCCGCAATTACATCGTCCCTGGCCTCATCGCGGTGATCATGACCGTGGTGGGGGCGCTCCTCACCTCCCTGACCGTGGTGCGGGAGGTGGAGCGGGGCAGCATGGAGGGCCTGCTGGCCACCCCCCTGAAGAAGACGGAGCTGCTCCTGGGCAAACTGGGGCCCTATTTCTTCATCGGCATGCTGGACATGGGCATTGTCATGGGCATGGGGAAATATCTCTTCCAGGTGCCATTAAGGGGCAGCCTTTTGCTGCTCATCGGCCTCTCGGCCCTGTTTCTCATCGCCACCCTGGGGCAGGGGCTGCTCATCTCGGTGAGCTCCGATAACCAGTTGCAGGCCTTCCAGATGGCCATGCTCACCACCTTCCTGCCGTCCTTTCTGCTCTCAGGGTTCGTCTTCGCCATCTACCTGATGCCTCTGCCATTGCGGATCATTTCCCTCATCGTGCCGGCCCGCTATGTGGTGACCATCTCCAAAGGTATATATCTCAAGGGTCTCGGCCTGGGGGTGCTATGGCCCAGCGCCCTGATGCTGGCCGGCTCCGCCATCCTGTTTGTGTTCCTGGCCATCCGCAAATTTGAGAAGAAGGTTCGTTAATAGCTATGTTCCGACGCATCCGGCACATCATCATCAAGGAATTCATCCAGGTTTGGCGGGATAAGAAGCTCCGCTTTTTTCTCATCGGGCCGCCCCTGATCCAGCTCCTGGCCTATGGCTACGTGGTCAATTTCGACATCAAGCACGTGGCCACCGCCATTTTCGACGAAAGCCGCACCAAGGAGAGCCGGGAGCTCATCCAGCGGTTCACCTCCAACGACTGGTTCCAGGTGAAATATTATCTCAACAGCCGAAAGGAACTCCTGGACCTGATCGACCGGGGTGAGATCACCATGGCCCTGTGGATCCAGTGGGATTTCGCCAGGCAACTGCGCCAGGGGAAAAGCGGCCAGGTCCAGGTGATCGTGGACGCCACCGACTCCAACGCCGCCCTCATCGTCAGCCGCTACGCCAGTACGGCCATCGGGGATTATTCCCAGGAGCAGTTGGTATCGCGCCTTGAACGGCAGGGGGCGGGGCGGGCCGGGAAACCGGGCCTTCCTTTGAGCCTGGAGGCCCGGGCCTGGTTCAACCCCAACCTGATTTCCCGCTACTCCATGGTGCCCGGGGTCGTCGCCATGGTGGTGCTGCTCATCTCCCTAATGCTCACGGCCCTGTCGGTGGTGCGGGAAAAAGAGATCGGCACCCTGGAGCAGATCCTGGTGACCCCCATCCGGAGTGTCGAATTGATGTTGGGAAAGACCATCCCCTTTGTCCTCATCTCCCTGGGGGATATCGTCCTGGTGACCCTGGTGGCTGTCCTGTGGTTCGAGGTCCCTTTTCGAGGCCAGATATTGGTGCTGTTGCTGGGGACCGTCGCCTTTCTCTTCAATTCCGTGGGATTGGGGCTGTTGATCTCCACCATTGCCTCCACCCAGCAGCAGGCGATGATGGCGGGCAACCTCGTCCTGACCCCGGCCATCATGCTCTCGGGCCTCATCTTTCCCATTGCCAACATGCCGCCAGTCTTTCAGTACCTAACCCTCCTGAACCCATTGAGATACTTCATCATTGTGGTGCGGGGCGTCTTTCTCCAGGGCGCCGGCATCGATCTCTTGTGGCAGCAGATGGCCGCCATGACAGTCCTGGGCCTGATCATGCTGACCCTGGCGGTGCTGCGCTTCCACAAGCACCTGGGTTAGGACCGGCAGGGGTGATTATGCTGGTGGGGTATCGTCAAGAAGAATGCCATCATGAAGATCGATTTCGCCCCGGAAGCCCAAGGCGCCCAAGGCAAACGGGGATGACGCCGGCCAACTAAGATCAGGTTATTCCTTTCGCCGTCCCAACAAGAAGATCGTGATCCCCAGGCCGACAAAAATCAGCAAGATCAGGGTGGCGAAGTTCTGGCGGAATTTCAACTCCTTGAAACCTTTATTAACCTGTTGATTAAGAGCGGCCAGCTTCTTGGCGAACTCCGCGGTTTTGGCCTTCACCAGATTCACATCCACACTATGAAACAAGGTCCTATATTCCGCCTGGGTCCGGAAAAGGGTCTCATCCTCATCTCGGGTGTCTATCAATCCGGCCTTCAAGGTCTGTAGATTGCTATTGATCTCATTGATCTTCACCTCGGTCAGCAGCAGGGCCTCCTTCATCTCCCGGGCGCGGTCATAACTGTGGCAGATTCCACATAAATTGGGGTTGATAATCCCTATGCTGGCCTTCTGGATATCATGGGAATGGTGGCAGAGGACACAATTGGGCCCCGTGCCGGTAGTCATCAGGGCCTTGCCATGGCCACCTTCCAGGTAGTTTTCCTTGATGCCCAAATGGCATTTCCCGCAGAATCCCGGAACCTCTTTGGGTTTCGGCGCCCCCACGAACCCGCTCTGCGGCGTCATGGACCTGGCGGCGTCCTTGGGGTCGCCGCCGTGGCAGTCCTGGCAGGAAACCCCGTTCTGGTAATGCACGCTTTTGCGCCACTCCGCCGGAATTGCCTTATATTCGGGCCTCATCAAGTCGGAGTCGTGGCAGTCGATACAAACGGTCCGCTCAACCGCGGGTCTCTGGTCCCACGGAGTCTTGGGGAACTCTTTCTGCAACAACTCGGTCCAGGCCGCTTCGGAGACCGAAGCCAGGCAAAGGAGGCAGATCACGGTGAGCAGGGAGCGCATCAGCGAGCGCATCAGCGAGACCCCCAGATGGTGAGTACTACCCAGACCACGATAGTTACCAGGAAGATGGCCAGCAAAACCGGCCTCTTGAGGATGGTGGCCTTTTGTGATTTATCCATGAAAGGCCAGAAGATAAAAACCACCACCAGAACCACCTGCAAGGCGATCCCCAGAAATCTATTGGGGATGAGTTTGAGCATTTCATAGGGAGCCAGGAAATACCATTCCGGCCTGATATGTTCCGGGGTATTCATGGGATCGGCGGGAATGCGGGCGTCGTGGGGAATGAATAAGGCCGGTATCAAGGAAATTAGGGCAAACATCACAATCAGATAAATTATCACCATGAAGGCTTCTTTGGAAACATAGTCGGGGTAAAAGGGAGGCCCGTCGGGATGGCTTTCATGGTGGAATTCCTTCCACTCCTCCGGCGCCAGGGAGGCAGAGGGAGGCGCGGAGATGCCGATTCTCCTCACCAGGAAGACGTGCAGGGCGAAGAGGGTCGAGAACAGGAAGGGGAAAAAGGCGACGTGCAGGGCAAAGAAGCGGTTAAGGGTCACCCCCGAAACGTTTTCACTTCCTCTGAGAATTTTGCTAATCAACCCTCCCACCAGCGGAAAGGCGGAGGGGATATCGGTCACCACCGTGGTGGCCCAGAAACTCAACTGGCTCCAGGGCAGGAGATAGCCGCTCAAGGTAAAGCCCAGGACGGTGAGCAACAACAAGGCCCCCACCACCCAGGTGAGTTCCCTGGGTTTCTTATAGGAGCCCAGGAAAAAGACGGAGCCCATATGGAGGAGGACTACCGCCACCATGAGGTTGGCGCCCATCACGTGCATCAGGCGAAAGAGCCAGCCGTAAGGCACGGTGTTCATGGTAAACTCAATGCTTTGAAAGGCGTCCTTGCTATCAGGAATGTAGTAGAACATCAGCAAAATGCCGGTTAAGGCCTGAAAAACAAAGCCCGCCAGGGCGACCATGCCCAAGGTGTAAAAGATATTGACATTCTTGGGAACCCGGTAATCGGTGAGCTGCGAGCGGACCAGTTCGTCGAAGCCTAACCTGATCTCCAGCCATTCACTCAGCCTTGACATCATCTTGTCACCCGATTACCAGGTTATCGCCTTCCACCTTCACGGCAAACTTCCGCAAAGGCTTGGGCGGGGGACCGGACACCACGTTCCCGTCCAGGTCGTAGATGCCCGCATGGCAGGGGCAGATGAACTCCTGCCGTTCTTTATCAAATTTCACCAGGCAGCCCAGGTGGGTGCAGACCCTGGAAAAGGCCAGGTAGCCCTTGTCAGGAATGTCGAGGACGATTATCGGGGTAGCGCCTAACAGCAGATCTTTAGTGGCATTTACCGGGACCTCGGCCTTGGGGATGCTGAGGTTTTTTGGACCCAGCGCTGCCTCAACGGGCAGCAGATAGCGGAACAAGGGATAGACAAAAGCGCCGACGGCGCTTAATCCCAGGATGGAGGCCAACAGCCTTAAAAATCCGCGTCTCTCCATAACAAACCAGCGATGGGCAATTCTATTTTTTGAAAGATTTAGTCATATAATCAGTAACCGCCTTGATCTCATCGGGAGTCAGGGGCGGTTTAATCGGCATCATCGGTTTCTTACCCTGAGTAATGGCGTCGGCAATCTTTTTATTGACGTCTCCCTGCCAGAACGCGGGGTCGGTGAAACTGCTGGGAGGCGGGTTGAAGTTTTTGCACAGGGCGCCCTTGCCGTCCCCATTCTCACCATGGCAGGCCACGCACTTCGCTCCATAAATCTGTTTGCCGTCTTGAGCCCAGGCGCCATGGGGGGCCCCCAATACCGCTGCTCCCAGGAACACTCCCGCCATTGCCCAGAGAACCGGTTTTCGCATAGCCTCCTCCTTCTTGACCATTCAGGTTTTGTCGGATGCCTTCAACTAAGCCCTGGTCCGCTTGGACCCGGCTTACACATCTTCAATATAAATATGGTGGGTACTAGGGTTTTTCAATAGTTTGGAAAAAAAAAGAAAAAAAAACTGATTCCGGGCACCGGATTTCCCCCGAACCCCAAAAATATCCCTGACTTTATCCCCTAATCCTCAGATGGCGAACAGGCCACTTTCCTGCCGGAAGACGGCTGGCCGTTGCCCCCCGTTAACCTGCACAATATATAGTGGCGGTATTTTAGTTTTGCAAGAAAAATTCCAAGAAAAATGCAGGAGGTGAGAGAGTCGCCACCAGGCGAAAGACTTTAGCCCTGCCCCCGGTCCTCTTTCCTCAACAAATTCTGGGCAGCAGGCCCCCGGAAGGGCAAGGCTAAGAGCCACTTGCGGGTCGCCTGTTAAATTTTTTATCGTTCCTCTTGACTTTGTCTAAATTGGCGCATATAATCTCTATAAAAATAGTCTATACTATTTTAGTAGACATAAAAATACAACACTGGAGAGAGGCTATGAAATTCCTGGATCAATGCCCAGCTGACGCCACGGCTGATTTGGTCTATCGTGCTTGCCCGATGCACCTCTTGGAGCCGATGGAATTAATGAAAGACCTGAAGAAGGGCCAGGTGCTGGAAATATTGACCGATTATGACGGCGCCTTGGAAGACATCCCAGCCTGGTGTGCCAAACACGGGCAAGAATTCATGGGTATCTGTGAAGATGCCTGCGATGATTGCTATAAACTTTACATAAAGAAGCTATCCTGAGGACAGGGCCATGAAACTAGCCTATATGGATCACGCGGCGGCCACCCCGGTTCGCCCCGAAGTTTTGGCAGCCATGATGCCTTTCTTTGTCGAACGTTTTGGCAATCCCTCTGCCGTGTATGACCTCGGATCTGAAATCAAAGAGGTCATGGAAGAGCAGCGTGAAAAGGTGGCCCGGCTAATCGGGGCCCGAAGCGATGAGATTATCTTCACCTCCTCGGGTGCGGAAGCCAACAACCTGGCCATCAAAGGTATGTCCCTGGCCAATTTTCTGAAGCGAGGCAAACACCTGATCGTTTCGGCCATCGAACACCACTCGGTGCTTAATTCGGCGAGATTCCTGGAGAAGTTTTTCGATTTTGAAGTAACCTTCCTGCCCGTAGACCGATATGGCCGGGTTGATCCTGAACGTCTCAAAAAGGCCCTCACCGCAGCCACGGTAATGGTCTCTATCGGTCACGGCAGTAATGAGATCGGCACCCTCCAGGATATCTCCGAGTTGGTGGCTGTCTGCCAGGCGGCAGGAGTGCCTTTTCACACTGATGCCGTGGCTAGCGTGGGCCAGATGCCGGTGGATGTCAAAGAGATGGGCGTGGATCTGTTAACCATTTCAGGCCCGGCGCTGGGAGCGCCCAAAGGCATCGGAGCTTTGTATTTTCGCAATAAACTGCGGCTGGTGCCCCAGCTCAACGGTGGCATTCAAGAAAACGGCAGGCGGGGTGGTACCGAGAATATCCCCGGCATTGTGGGCCTGGGAAAAGCGGCGGAGCTAGCTTTGCCGGAGTTGGCTGAGAAAGCCGTCTACCTGGCAAAGCTGAGGGATCTTTTGGTCGCCGGAGTCCAGGAGAAGGTCCCCCACGTCTTTTATACCGGGCATCCGGCAATGAGATTGCCGGGACATGCCAGTTTTTGCTTTGAAGGTATAGAAGGCGAGGCCCTGGTTTTCAAGTTGAGCAGCCAGGGAATCTATGCCAACACGGGTTCGGCTTGCGCCTCCAAGGCGCTCAAGACCTCGCCGGTTTTGGGCGCCATCGGCATCAATCCGGAAGTGGCCCAGGGCTCCCTGGTTTTTACCCTGAATCGCGATAACCAGGAAGCAGAAGTGCACCATGTTCTGAAGCACCTGCCCCAGGCGGTAGAAAACCTCCGGGCTTTCTCTCCGGTCTGGCGGAAGAAAATGGCCGCAGAAGCAGGAGCCTAAACATGAAGCTCTCCGCCAAAAGCCGCTATGGCACCCGCCTGATGCTGGATATGGCGCAACATTATGAACAGGGGCCCATTCACCTGGCTCAGGTCGCCAGGCGGCAGGGAATCTCGGTGAAATATCTGGAGCAGATCATCATTCCCTTGAAGAAGGCCGATTATATCCGGAGTGTGCGCGGCCCCAAAGGTGGCCATGCCCTGGCCCTGGCCCCGGAAGAGATTACAGTGGGAGAGATCGTGGCCTTATTGGAAAAAGGCACGAGTTTAGCGGAGTGTGCACATAATGATAAAGTTTGTGAGCGCTCCCAAACTTGCCTGACACGTTGGCTTTGGAAGGAAGCAGGCCGGGCGTTGTTCGACAAGTTGTATTCCATCACCCTGGCCGATGTGATGAACGGGGCAGAATCCTGCCCTGCGAAATAAGGAGTCTGGCATGTACAGCAAAACTGTGATGGATCATTTCAACAATCCTCGTAATGCCGGGGTTATCGAAGATGCTGACGGCATTGGTGAGGTCGGTAATCCCGTCTGTGGGGATATGATGACGTTTTATATCAAAGTCAAAGACAACCGCCTGGAGGACGTCAAGTTCCAGACCTTTGGCTGTGTAGCCGCAATCGCCGTTTCCAGCATGGTGAGCGAAATGGCTAAAGGCAAGGAACTGGAGGAGGCCAAGAAGATTACCAACAAACTGGTGGCCGAAACCCTGGGGGGCCTACCCGCAAATAAAATGCACTGCTCTAATCTGGGAGCCGAGGCCTTAACGCTGGCCATTGACAATTTTCAAAGAAAGGCCCACCCGCCAGCCTGATAGCGATATTGCCAGAGAGGTATGAGCCCTTCGCCCGGTCCTTTTTCCTCAACAAATTCTGGGCAGCAGGTCCCCGGAAGGGGGGTCCAGAAGGCGGGCGGTGCCGATGCTGGTGCGGAGGGCCACCCGTCCGGGCGACTCTGCCCTCACCTCACCGATGAGACGGGCCCCGGAGCCGTAGCGGCTCCCCTGAATGATCTCCACGGCCCGCCCGGCGTCCTCAGGGGCTACTATCACCAGCATCTTCCCTTCGCAGGCCACCTGGTAGACCTCGAGCCCCAGGGCCTCGCAGGCCGCGGCCACCGCCGGCTTGACCGGGATGAGGGTTTCTTCGACCTCCATGGACACCTGGGATTGGCGGGCGATCTCGTTTAGAGAGCCGGCAATGCCGCCCCGGGTGGGATCCCGCATGGCGTGGATCGCGCAGCCGCTCTCGATGAGGTTCAGCACCAGGTCGGTGAGGGGGGCGGCGTCGCTGGCAATGGCCTCCCCGTCGAGGAGCTTTTCCCGGGCCAGCATCACCGCGGTGCCGTGGTCGCCCACGGACCCGGTGAGGATGATCTTGTCCCCGGGGACCGCGGCGGCGCCGGAAACCCCGGGGCGCAGGACCAGGCCCACCCCGGCGGTGGTGATGAAGACCTTGTCCGCCGAGCCCCTGGGGACCACCTTGGTATCGCCGGTGACAATGGTGACCCCGCATTCATCCGCGGTCCGTTGCATGGAGGTGGCGATGGCCGCCAGGGTGTCGATTTCCAGCCCCTCTTCCAGGATGAAGGAGGCGGACAGGGCCAGGGGCCGGGCCGCGGCGGTGAGCAGGTCGTTCACCGTGCCGGCCACCGCCAGGCGGCCGATGTCGCCTCCCGGGAAGAACAGGGGGTCCACGACGAAGGAATCGGTGGTGAAGGCCAGGCGGTGGGAACCGAGTAGCAGGGTGGCGCTGTCATCCCCCGTAAAATTCTTGGACCCGTAGCTGGAAAGAAAGACCTGCTCGATGAGCATGGTCATCTCCCGGCCCCCGGCGCCGTGGCTGAGAAGGATCTGTTGCTGCGGTTTGCGGTTCGTCTCTCCAGCATCTGCGGACATGATTCCCAGCCTTTAGAACGTTTTCCGTTTGCCGTTTTCCATTTTCCGTCCAGATTACGGGGCCTTGATCTTGCCTTCAATCTTCAGGATCAACCGGCAACAAAAATACGGAAAACAGTTCCTTTTTGAAATCCTTCTTTGTTTTTTGCCTTTTGCCTTTTGCCTTTAGCTGATGGCTGAAAGCTGAAAGCTGATAGCTGATGGCTATCTATCGTACCGGTAGGCCGCGGCGCAGGCCCCTTCGCTGGAGACCATGCAGGGTCCAACCGGTTGGGCGGGAGTGCAGGCCTGCTGGAACAGGGGGCATTCCTGGGGACGCAACGCCCCTCGCAGCACCTCGCCGCAGCGGCAAGGCGAGGATTTTGGCGGCGGGGTAAGGCGCGGCCAGACCCCGGAAAACCTGATGCGGGCGTCAAAACGGGCGTAGGGCTGGCGAATTTGCACGCCGCTTCCGACAATGATTCCGAGACCGCGCCAGTTGGCATCGCCGGGGGCAAAGACCTCGGCCAGCAGGGCCTGGGCCTGGGGGTTGGGCCGGGTCTGGACCGCCCGGCCATAGGCGTTGTCCACCCGGGGCCGGCCTTGCTGGACCTGGCGCAGAATCGCCTCCATGCCGAGCAGCATGTCCAGGGGTTCGAAACCGGCGACCGCACAAGGGATGCCGAATTCCCGGGGGATAAAGGCGTAGGCGTCGGCGCCGATGATGGTGGTGACGTGCCCGGGACAGAGGAGGCCCGAAACCCGCACCTCACCGCTGGCCAGCAGGGCCCGCAGGGCGGCGGGCATGGTTTTGTGGACGCAGAGGACTGAGAAGTTCTCGAGCCGCTGCTGGGCGGCCCCTCTGATGGCCAGGGCCACCGCGGGCATGGTGGTTTCGAACCCCACCCCGAAAAAGACCACCTGTTTTCCGGGTTCAGCCCGCGCCAGGTCCACGGCGTCCAGAGGGGCATAGACCACCCGCACGTCGGCCCCCTGGGCCCGGAGCTGTTCCAGGGAGGTCCGGCTGCCTGGGACCCGGAGCATGTCGCCGAAGGAGGTGAGCACCACATTGGCTTGGCGGCCCAGGGCCAGGAAGGCGTCCAGGTCATCCTGGGCGGTGACGCACACCGGGCAGCCGGGGCCGGAGATGAGCCGCAGCCCCTCCGGCAACAAGGACTTCAAGCCAAAGCGGGCCGCGGCCATGGTATGGGTGCCGCAGACCTCCATGATAGTTGCGGGGCCGCGGCTCAACTGGCCGATGCGGCGGACGATTTCCTGGACCAGTTCTTTGTCGCGGAATTCATCAATAAACTTCATCGGCCAGGCTCCGCAACACCGAGAGGGTCTCCTGGGCCTGCTCCTCGTCCACCCGGGCGATGGCCAGCCCGGCGTGAATCAGGATATAGTCTCCCAGGGAGACTTCCGGGAGCAGGTCCAGACGGACTTGCCGGGAGACGCCGTCCACTTCGGCGACCCCACAGGCGCCGTCGATCTCAATCAAGCGCATGGGGATGGCGAGGCACATCAGCTTACCCCTTTAAGAGAGGGATTATGGGGCGGGCACTGCCCACCCTGGCAAAAAAGAATGTAGGGTGGGCAGTGCCCACCATTTCCAAAAAGCTCAGAAGGCCTAAGAAAGATTCCCCTTCCTGGGCTCAGCATATTTGCCGCGGTTTTCCTTCTCCAGCCGCGCCGCGGCCACGGCCACCTGGCCCAGGGAAATGCAGCCGTCGTTAGGCGGGGCCAGCCGGTGGGTCAGCACCTGAAAACCGCGCTGCTCCAAAGAATTACTCAAATGCTCCAACATCCGGGCATTCTGAAAGACTCCGCCGGAGAGAGCCACCAGTTCCAGGCCGGTTTGCTCCCGCACCAATTCACAGGCCGCGGTGAAGAGGCGCACCAGGGAGTTGTGAAAGCGGGCGGCGATCTTGGCGGCGTCGATGCCGCCCAAGTGCTCGTTTAGCAGCCGGCGGAAGATGCCCAGGGTGTCCAGGACCAGGGTGTCCCCCTCCAACAGGATGGACGCCGGATAAAAGCCGTCCTCAGCGGGGTCGGCGGCCATTTCCAGTTCCAGGGCCGGCTGGCCTTCGTAGGTCCGGCAGCGGCAGATATTAAGGGTGGCGGCCACCGCGTCGAAGAGGCGCCCGGCGCTGGTGGTGAGCGGCGAATTGATGCCCGAGGTCAACTGGCGGCAGAGAATGCGCCATTCCAGGGGCGGGTAGCCCAGTTCCAACTCCTGGGCCAGGTGATCGAACCGCTCTTTCTGGACTTGATAGAGATAAGCGGCGGCCATGCGCCGGGGGTCAGCAACCGCCGCGGTTCCCCCCGGGAGCAGAACCGGCGCCAGGTGCCCGGCCCGGCTGTAGCCCGCCAGGTCGGCCACCAGGATTTCCCCGCCCCAGATGGCGCCGTCGGGACCGTAGCCGGTGCCGTCCAGGGCGATGCCGATGCACCTTTCCCGGCGCCGGTTCTCGGCCAGACAGGCGGCGATGTGGGCGTGATGGTGCTGGACTCCCACCAGGGTCGCCTCTTTAAGCCCGAAGGCATAACGGGTGCTCAGGTAAAGGGGATGCAGGTCGTGGGCCACGATCTCCGGGTCTTGGCGGCATAAGGCCTTAAAATGGGAAATAGCCTGGCTGAAGTAGTCGTAGGTCTCCACCGTGTCCAGGTCGCCTAAGTGCTGGCTGAGGATGGCGTTGCCGCCCCAGGCCAGGCAAAAGGTGTTCTTCTGCTCGGCCCCCACCCCCAGGATAGGGGGAGACGAAAGCGGCAGGTAAATGGGAGCCGGCACGAACCCCCGGGCCCGGCGAAGTGGAATGGCCCGGTCGGGGGACAGGGGGCGCACCACCGAGTCGTCGCAAGGGACCTCTATATCCCGGTTGTGCATGAGGAAGGCGTCCGCCAGACCGTCCAGTCTGGCCCGGGCCGCCTCATTGTTGAACACCAGGGGCTCTTCGCTGAGGTTGCCGCTGGTCATTATCAGGGCCTCGGGGCCCCGGGACAGGAGCAGCAGGTGCACCGGGGTATAGGGAAGCATGAGGCCCAGATAGGAATTCCCCGGGGCCACGTGCCGCGAGACTTCGCTGTCCGGGCGCTTCCTGGCCAGGACTACGGGCCGCTCCGGGGATAACAGCCAGGCCTTCTCCTTTTCCCCCAGGTGGCACAGCTTTTCAGCCTCAGCCAGGTCTCGGACCATCACCGCGAAAGGTTTGGCCACCCGGCCTTTCCGCTGGCGCAAGGTCGCAACCGCCCGGTCCTGGCGGGCGTCGGCGGCCAGGTGAAATCCCCCCAGGCCCTTGACCGCTACAATCAATCCGTCTTGGAGCAGGCCGGCGGCCGCCTCCAGGGCGCCCCGGGTCAGGAGTTTCCGGCCGGGTTGCTCCAGCCAGAGATGAGGGCCGCAGACCGGACAGGCGGTGGGTTCGGCATGAAAACGCCGGTCTCCTGGGTCTTTATATTCCGCCCGGCAGGCAGCGCACATGGAAAAGAGCGACATGGTGGTGTGGCCGCGGTCATAGGGGACCTGCCGGATGATGGTGAAGCGGGGGCCGCAGTCGGTGCAATTGGTAAAGGGATACTGGTAGCGGCGGTTTTGCGGGTCCAGGATCTCGGCAAAACAGGAGGCGCAGGTGGAGACGTCGGCGGGAATCAGGGCCGCGGTGGCCGCCTGGGTCCGGCTCTCGAGGATGGTAAAGCCGGAGCGCCCCCGGGGTTCGGCGTCCCGGGCCACCACCGCCTCAATCCTGGCCAGATTCGGCGCCTCGGTGGCAAGCTGGCGGATAAATTGTTCCAGGGAGGCGCTCGCCCCTTCCACCTCGATTTCCACGCAAGTGGAGGTGTTGCGCACCCAACCCGCCAGCTGATGGGCCCTGGCCAACCGATAGACAAAAGGCCTGAAGCCCACGCCTTGGACAACACCGGTGACCTTCAGCTTTTTTCCGGAACGGGTTTCGGAGACAGCCATGCCATATCCTGCTTATCTTCTAGACGCCTAAATTATAGCGTATTTTCAGCGCCGGGCACTCGAAGTTATTTTTCGTTGCGTCCCCGGCCACCCTTCAAATTTTATCAAGAAAATAGCTGCCGGTCACGAGTTATAGTGAATTCCCGTGCATTTACCCGCCAATCCTTCTATAATAATCCATAACTGGGGTGAAAATTTCACACGGATTTCGCCGGCAGGTCGGGGTGGCGGCCGCGGCCAGATCCCCCGGCCCCTTGCTACCATCAGGAAAAGGAGTTTTGGTTGGCGTCCCTGGCAAAGGATTTCGAGGCCGTTGTCATTGAAGACAACCCCTGCGATGCGGAACTGACCCTCCGGGCCTTGAAAAGGAAGGGCCTGGCCGGCAAGGTGAAGGTCTTTGCCGACGGGGTGGAGGCCCTCGATTTTCTCTTGTTTGCTGCGGATGCGCCCCGTGAGTTTCCCAAGGCGATCTTCCTGGACCTGAAGCTCCCCAAGATGAGCGGCCTGGAAGTTCTAAGAAGGCTCAAGGGGCATGAACGCACCCGCTTGATTCCAGTGGTAATGTTGACCTCCTCCCAGGAAGAGTCGGACATCCTCGAGAGCTATCGATCGGGGGCGAACAGCTACCTGGTCAAGCCGGTGGACTGCGACGAGTATTTCCGGGTGGTGGAAGACCTGGCCCTTTACTGGTTGCGGCGCAATAAAGTCTCCCTTTGACTTAATACCGGCCAGCCCGGCTGAGGGCCGGCCAGCCCAAGTGGGATAGCTTCTTGGTTCCGAGCCTGCGCATTCTGATAGTGGAAGATCTGGCCAGCGACGCCGAGTTGATGGCCTTTGAGCTCCGGCAGGCCAATCTGACCTTCACCACCCGGCGGGTCGATAATGACCAGGATTTTGTCAGAGAACTGGAACAATCCCTTCCCGATCTGATCCTTTCCGACTATCACCTTCCCCGGTTCAACGGGCCGGCGGCCCTGGCCCTGGCCCAGGAAAGATGTCCCGATGTGCCCTTCATCTTTGTCTCCGGGGCCATTGGCGAAGAAGTGGCCATCGACAACTTAAAACGAGGGGCCACGGACTACGTTCTTAAGGATCGGCTCTTCCGCCTGGCGCCCGCGGTGAAGCGAGCCCTGCGGGAGGCGGCGGAGATCCGGGAGCGCCTCCAGGCGGAGGAGGCCCTGCGGCGGAGTGAACAAGACTACCGGATTCTGGTGAGCAACATGCCCGCCGTGGTTTACAAAGGTTATCTGGACTGGTCGGTCGATTTCTTCGACCACAAGATCGAGGCGCTGACGGGCTATAGAAAGGAGGAGTTCGATTCCCGCCGGGCCAAGTGGCTGGACCTGATAGTTCGGGAAGACCTCCCTGCGGCCAAAAAGGTCATCAGGCGCGCCCGCCAGGGCACCGGCGCTTACTACCGGGAATTTCGCATCCGAACCAGGGACGACCGGACCCTCTGGATCCAGGACCGGGGCCAGATGATCTTCAATGCAGAGGGGGGGGTGGATTCTTTCAGCGGCGTCTTCTTCGATGCCACGGAAGCCCAGCGGTCCAAGATGGCCGTGCAGGAATCGGAACGGCGCCTGCGATACCTGAGTTCCGAGCTCCTGAGGGCCCAGGAGCATGAACGGAAGCGTCTTTCCCTGGAGCTGCACGATGAGTTGGGGCAAAGCCTGACGGTTATGAAGCTCCGCACCCGGGCCATCGAAAAGGAGCTGCGGCCGGGCGACCAGTCGAACCTGAAGCAGGAGTGTCTGGAATTGCTCGAGTACCTGGACCAGGTCATCGACAACGTCCGGCGTTTGTCCAGGGACCTGAGCCCCTCCATCCTGGAGGACCTGGGATTGCTGGCGGCCTTGAAATACCTGGCCGACGGCATAAGTAAATATTTCGCCGTAGAGCTGTCCTTTGAGGTTGAGGATTTGAACGGCCTGTTCCCCCCTGAATCCCAGATCATCCTCTACCGCATCTTTCAGGAATCCCTCCACAACATCACCAAGCACGCCGGGCCTTGCAAGGTTTCGGTGGCGCTGCGCCAGGAAGGCGGCGCTCTCATCTTCAGCATAGAGGACGACGGCGTGGGATTCGATGTGACCCAGATCGCCAGACGGGATGCCAGCCGCCGCGGCCTGGGGCTGGCGGCCCTGGATGAACGGAGCCGGATGCTGGGTGGCCGTTGCCAGTTCTGGAGCCGGCAGGGGGCGGGCACCAAGATCGTTTGCAGTATCCCGATTCCTCCAAAAACAGATGGAGAAACCGCGCCCCCCGGGGGGGCCGGTTAACCCACCTTTCGGGGCAGGGGCAGGGGGCAGGCGGTTGCCTTGCCTGGCCATTTCTAGGGGAGTGTTCCATAATTAGCTGGACTAGCTGGACATAACATCAGGACTAGAACGCTGCATTTTGCATGGTTAAGTCCCCCTTTTCCAAAGGGGGGGTTAAAAAATTGCCGGAAATCACTGGCAGTTTTGAGAAAAATCCGGTATAAAAACATCGCCATTCATCGAAACTGTCTCTCCACGGCGCAGGATGAGGGATAAACGTCATGGCAGCCCCTTTCACCATACTGCTGGCTGATGATCACGTGATGTTCCGGCGGGGAATACGGAGAATCATACAGAGCATCAGCGATGTAGAAGTGGTGGGGGAAGCCAACGACGGTTTCGAGTTGATTGAGATCCTGAAGACGACCTCCCCCCACCTGGTTATCCTGGACATCTCCATGCCCAATCTGCGCGGCCTGGAGGCGACCCGGGAGATCAAGATCATCCATCCGGAAGTCAAGGTCTTGATCCTGACCATGCACAAAGACCGGGAATATCTGTATCACGCCTTCGCGGCCGGGGCGGAGGGCTATCTGCTCAAGGAGGATGCCGACAGTGAGCTGATCTCCGCCATCGACACCCTCAAGAAAGGGGGCACCTATATCTCACCGCTGCTGGCCCCCCAGGTGGCGGACCTGTTCATGGAAAAGGCCCGGCCTGCCGGGGAGCAGTCGGCCAATCCGGGCCAGCATCTCACCACCCGGGAGCGGGAGATCATCAAGCTCATCGCCGAAGGCAAATCGAGCAAGGAAGTGGGCGAATTGCTGTTCATCAGCAGCCGCACGGTGCAACACCACCGGGCCAATATCATGAGGAAGCTGAACGTCAAGAAGACCGCCGACCTGGTGAAATACGCCATTCAGAAAGGTTACACCACCACCGCCTCCTGATCCGGAACCAGACCCTGCCACTGACCAGGCCCTGCCGGGCGCCGCTTATCTGCCGCCCGCCGCACCCTCCCTTTCACTAAAGAAACGATAAGTCCGGCAGCAAGCGCCGGGGAGCGCCTGGCGAACCCGAAGAGTCGCCACCGCACTTGATTAGGTAATTTTACCTATCCCCATTTAGGTATTTCTGCCAGTTTATTTCGTCCCAATCTCTCGGTATTCTCTAAATCAACAGTTAGGCCCGCGCTCTTGATGTAGGCAATTTTGCCCATATGAAAATAGGCACATATGCCGATTGACCGTTTCTCCGAAAGCGGGTTTGATAAGGGCATATCCAGCATTGGTCCTATTCCTATTCACCATCTCAAGCTGAACCGGCGAAGCAAAGGAGATCAGACGATGGCCAGCCACGACATTCTGTTAATGGGCGACGGATCACACCTGTTTCGGACAATCGCCTGGGTCCTGGAATACAAAGGATATAAAGTCAGGGTGGCGGCCAGCCCCGAGACGGCCTTGGAAGCCCTGGTAAAAAAGAATTATGACCTGGTGATCGGCAAGCTTAACACGGGAGAGCTGGACGGCATCGAGGTCTTGAAGCGGGCCAAAAGGTTGAACCCGGATGTGAAGGTCATGGTGGTCAGTAGCAACCATGAGGTGACCTTCCCGCGGGAAGCCTATCAGATTGAGGTGGATGATTATCTCCTGATGCCGGTCAGCCCCACCGAGCTGTGGCGGCGAGTCAGCCGCTGTTGCGAAAGCCTGGACATCGTCGATCTGGTTCCGGCCGCCAACCTGGCGGCGCCAACCGCGACCGCAGTCAACGCGCGGACCCTGGATCGCTTGATGCTGATCTTTCACGACCTGCGGGGCTCCATGGTGTCCACCTCCGCTTCTATGAGGCTCCTGCTCCGGGGCGCCTTCGGGGAGGTGAATGGTGCCGCCCTGGAGAAGCTGCAGGAAGTTTCCGATAACATAGATAGATTGATCGGCTTCACCGAAGAGTTCATGGCCAAGGCCGTCTCCTGGGCCGCCGGCCAGGAGATGGATAAGGAACTGCTGGACCTGCGGCATGACGTGGTGGCTCCGGTCCTGAAGGAGCTGGGATCGGAACTCCGCAACAATCGGATCACCCTGGACAATCGTCTGGAACGGCTTCCCGCCGCCATCATCCCGGTGCAGGGCAGCAAGTTGTGGCTCAAGAGCGTCTTCCGGAATCTGATCAATAACGCCATCAGACACGGAGGCGCCGGCTGCACCATCGCCATCGATTTGCAACAGCAGGGGGCTAATTGCCGCCTCAATGTTTCCAACACCGGCAACCCGGTGCCTGAGGAGTACCGTTCCATGCTCTTTTCCAATGTCGCCAAAAAGATGCCGCGGGCCGCAGGCGAGAGATCGGGCCTGGGCATGGGCCTCTATCTCAGCCGGGACATCGTCTCCCGGCACGGCGGCGACCTTCTTTACGAACCGAGGCAGGACGGTTCCAACTTCGTGGTGACCTTGCCCCATGGCTGAGCCGGGCGCTTCCCCCGAGAAGAACAGGAGGGAAGCGGCGGCCCCGGGGTGCGCCGGGAAGTTATAATATAGTAGCAAGCAGGAACGGCCGGGGCGCCCCGCCGTTCCTCTTTTTTTGGGGGGAAGCCAGGCTCGCGGCTGCCTCTGGGAATCGTCTCTTAAGCCCCTGACGCTGTCGGCCCGCCCTGGGCCCCGGGCCTCTGAAAATGGGAACCGGGCCAGGCCCATCTTGGAAAGGGATTGACCCTGAGAGGTTTATTGGTTATCTAATAAGTACTTCGAAAAGCCTGAGGCGGGTGTGGGCATGTCCATGATTGCCAGTTATTTCACCAAGGCAGACCGTAAAAAGCTCTTCTTCGATTACCTTAAGCTCATCGGTATCCTGGAGATCGTCATTTTTATCGTGGTGGTGCTATGGGCTTCGGATGATAAATACCACCGGGTGCAGACCGCTTTTCCCTGGCGGGATTACGTCTTCGTGGCCTTCGCCTTCCCCATTGTAGTCACCTTTCTCATGGGGGTCATCGTTACCGGCTTTAACCGCTTTTTGGGGGAGCCGGAAGGAGAGAACCTCGAAGGCGAGGCGTCCGGCTCCCAGATGGGAGCCGTAATCTTCCATCTCAAGCGCCTGCCCTATCTGGCCATACTCTTCCTGCTGCTGGTGACCGTGCTGGCCCTGTACAACATGAACTACATCATGGCGTGGCTGAGTTCCCTCGGCTATAACACCTTTCTCTTCCTCAGTTACACGCTGGCGGGGCTGGGCCTCATCGTGGTCATCTACATGGTATTCTTCCTGTTTTTCAAATACCGCCTCAACCAGCGTCACTTGCGGTACGAATATTACACCAATATTTCCGAGCGCCACGGTTTGATCATCCTGGATGACCACACCGTGCTGCATAAGAACGGCAGCCTCCTGGTGCAGGGGCGCCGCTGGCGGCGGCACAAGCAGGTGGCCACCGTGGCCTCCCAGCCTGAGTTGACGCCGCCGGCAGACCACCTGCCATTGGCCAAGTCCTGATGCCGGAGGGCTCGCAGGGTCTGGGCGCCGCCGGGCCTTGCCGGATGCTGTTATTGGCCGCGCTTCCTTGGGAAGTGCGGCCTTTTTTGCGCCGCAGCCGGTGCCGGCGCCGCCGGGCCGGGGTGTCAGGCCCGGCCTGGGAATTGGCAGTGGGACCGGGGTGGGGGCTGCTGGCCCTTACGGGTCTGGGCGCCGAGGCGGCCCGCCAGACGGCCTCTCGCCTGGTTAGCCTTCTTCGGCCCCGCCTGCTGTTCTCCCTGGGGTTCGGCGGCGCCGTCACCCCGGAGCTGAGCCCCGGAGACCTGGTCCTGGGAGAGTATTTCGCCAGCTACGATCCGCTGACCCGGCTGCTTTCGCCGGTGGCGGCGCCGCCGCCGCCCCGGCCCCTGCCGGAGTTGCTCCGGGCCCTGGCCGCGGCGGGGCCTGCATCCTTTGCCGGTAGTATCATCACCACGCCCAGGATTATCCCGAAGTGCGGCCTGGGGGAAGCCATGGCCCGGCTGAGCCGGCCGGTGCTGGACCTGGAGACCGCCGCGGTGGCCGCAGTGGCCCGGGCCGAGGGCCTTCCTTTCCTGGGACTCCGGGCGATTACCGATGGCGCGGCTGAGGAGATCCCCGAGTTTCTGGCGCGGCCCCGACCTGACCCCGGGGCCCCCGGGTGGCTGGACGCCCTGGGCTGGCTGGCGAGGGACCCCCGCCGCCTGGCAGACCTGGCCCATCTCTGGCGCCGCAGCCGGCTGGCCGCGGCGCGGCTGGCCCAGGCCCTCCAGGTCCTGCTACCCGAGTTGGCCGGAGCCGGGCAGGTGCTTGAGGACCAGCCAGGTTAAAAACGGCAGGTAGATAAAGACTCCCACCCAACCCAGACAGGTCTCGCCGATGAGGAAGGTCACCCCCAGGTTAAATCCCAGGATTCCCAAGTAGAGGGCGGGTCCCAATAGGGCCTGGCAGGGAAAGGTCCGGCGTCCCCAATCCCAGACACGGGCCGGGACCGGGGCCGGGTGGGCCAGGTACTGCAGCGCCCGGATGAGAATCAGGGCCACCAGGAACCAGCCGGCAAAGTTGCTCAAGGGGACGCCAAAATAGACCCCCCCTTCCGGGTAGCCGTAGATCTGGCCCAGAAACCAGCGGTAGCCCCGCAGGGCCGCCGGATCGATGACGATGTCCAGGCTGACCATGAGCGCCGCTCCCAGGATCAGGGTGCGCCGGGAAAGCTGCCAGGCGGCCTCATCCTCAAGGTGGAAGCCCCATCCCTGCCAGCGCCCCCGGCCCAGGGCCAGCAGGGCCAGACAGTAGCTGGCATAGGCGATAGATACGTAAGACAGGGAGTCCATGAGAGGGACCCCGGCTACCCAGAGTTCCCGGTCCCGGGTGGCCGGGATGTATAGATATTCCCCGAAGGGGAGGCCGAAATGGATGGAGCAGAGCTCGGCGGCCCAGGAGATGAGATATCCCAGGATCAGGAAGGCTGCGGCCCGGCCGGCCCCCCACTGCCAGGTGGCCAGCAGCAGGTACACTCCCATGAAGATAAAGACGTAGGGCCGCAGGGCGATGGTGCCGCCCAGCAGCAGCAAGAAGTTTCCCACGGGAATTGCCCCGCCCCCTCTAATCAAGATCTCCGGGCTGTTGCCTAAGTACCCCGAGCCATCCGGCCGGATAGGGGTGCCAACCCTCGATTTTTCATTATATTAACCGAAAACCGAAGACTGAAAACTATTAATATCTTGCAGAGGCCACCGTCATTCAGGGGCCTAAAAACTGCGGTTTTGAAAATCCTGGTTCCCAACAGCGGTGTCCGGCAAGGTTTTTGCTAATCTGCCGCGTAATCTAGGCGGCCGAATCTTCTTTGATTAATTTATGGAGTTCTCTTGCTTTTTCCCCTCTCCCCTCCCAGGGGAGAGGGAGTTTTGGCGCTTCCGGGCTGCCTCCGTATTCTCTGGCTTAAGGCTTGCGGTCACAATTTTGAATACTGGTTCCCAAGCTCCTGCTTGGGAACCCACCTTGTTTGCCAAGCTCCTGCTTGGCAAGGGATATCACGCAGTATGAGGAGGGTGTGCGTGGTCGAGGAAAATGTCCCCAAGCAGAGCTTGGGGAAAAATTGGCGCTCCCCAGCAGGAGCTTGGGAACGAGATAGGGCACGGCTGCCCCGCCCTTCCGGGATGAGCCGCGGTTTTTCACCGCTTCAGGGGTTATGGTTCCAACGCTGAGAGGGGAGGGCGGCACCGTCGCCGGGAAAAAATGGCGGCAAAAAAACCTTAAATCGGCCAGTTTCCATTTTCCAGTAGTATAATATTAAAGGTTGGGCGAGCTGATCAATAGTTAAAGGACTTTAAATGAAACGAATCTTCTCGGGAGTGTTTCGACTCTGCAAGTGGGTTATCATCGGCGTCATTCTGGTGGAGGTCGCCAGCTTTCTCGCCGTCTCCTTGAGCAACTACTGGATTTACGGGCAACTCCGGGATGGGGACGTGGTCAGCTACGACCCCTACGCCCTGTTTCTGGAGAAGGTGCGGCCCACCCTGAACAACCCGGCGGCGCCGGGGCCGGGGGCCTGGACCTTTTGGCTGTTCGGCGGCTCTACCATGCGGGGACCCAACCCCATCGACGCCCACACCATTCCCAGCTTCTTGGCCCGGGACTGGAACCGGGATGAGCCGGAGCATCCGGCCACCGTGACCAACTTTGGGCAAGACGGTTTCAATTCGCTGCTGGAGACCAAGTACCTGCAGAAGGTCCTCATCGAAAACCGTCCCTACCCGAACCTGATCGTCTTTTACGACGGCGGCAACGACTCCGCTTATTTCGCCCAGAACCGCAACCCCTACGGCCACCAGGGCTACGATCGGGTGCGGGGCATGATCGAGGATTACCACCGCAGCTTTTTCGGGTTGCTGAAGCCCCTGAATGCGGCCATGTGGTCGTCCTTCACCCGTGAAATTTATGACAAAATGAGGCAGGGCGTCTTTGCCATCGAGCCCGGGGACCCGAAGCTGGCGCAATTTGCGGACAGTTGCGCCCAGCGGTACGATTACTTGGATAAGGTAGCTGCCGCCTTCGGCGCCAAATTCCTGCTGGTCTACCAGCCTTGCTGGTGGGCGGAAACGCAGCCGGTGGCCGCCAGTGTCCGGGCCCACGAAAACGTGGTCCTGGAAAAAAAATTGGCTTTGCGCAATAATTTTCAAGTGTGCTATCAGGCCCTGGTGGCCCGGCTGCAGGACAAGCCCTATTTCATCAATTTTCGCAACCTCCTCTGCAACCGGGAGGAACCCCTTTATGAGCCGGACGGCATCCACCTCGTGGACGCGGGTTCGGAAATTGTGGCCAACCGCATGGAGGAGGTCTTGAAGGAGCGGCTCCTGGCCGGAGAGGCCCCGGCCAAGCCCCTGGCGGGGCTGACCCAAGAGAAGCGAGGCTCAGAGGTAACGCTGACATCCTCAGTGGATCGAGGCCCTCATTCCTGAGAAAGGAAGGCTGCGGTTGGCGGGGGCCATTTTGAAGCATGCGGGCGCCGACCTGCGTCCCGCAAGCTGCATTGGCTAAAAGCTATTGCAAAACCATGGTCTTCCCCAAAAATGTCATTCTGAGCGAAGCGAAGAATCTAGTATTTTTAGTGACCTTAGATTCTGTTCAGGATGACGGTGAAAACAGGTTTTGCGATAGCTTCAAGTATTGCGCCCTACGGAAACGTTGCCAAAATGCTTTGCCTTTTTCCCTCCCCCTTGAGGGGGGCGGGTCGGGGTGGGGGTGGTAATTCATTGTTCATTTACCATATGTTGCCACCCTCCCCCCAACCCCCTCCCCTCAAGGGAGGGGGAGGTTATCTCAAATCTTTTGTTGAGATAATTGTGGGACATTACACTGGCTCAAGAGGAGCCTCTTCGGAATGGCACCCGGGAGGGGAGGCCTGAAAACCATTTAATGATTGGGATGACCCGGGTTCAAGCGTAATCTCCGATAACCTGTCTTCCCTCTCAGCCGATTCCTGTCGCCTGAGGAGTTTGCCCGGTTGCAACTACCGCGAATTTCCCTCGCTTAAACTTTAGGTTAGGGTCTAAGTGTCAGAGCGCCGCTGGAAAATAATAGCCTGCCTCTTCCTGGTCGTGGCCACGCTGGCAACCTATAGCGATCTGAGAACTCACCAGTTTATCAATTATGACGACAGTCTTTACGTCACCGAAAACCCTATGGTCCAGGGTGGCCTCACCCTGTCTGGGCTTATCGGGGCTTTTAACACCACCTGTGCCGCGTTATGGCATCCGTTGACCATGCTCTCCCTCATGGTGGACAGCCAACTTTTCGGGCTGCACGCCGAGGGTTTTCTTCTAACCAACCTGCTCTTCCACATCGCCAACGCCCTGCTCTTGTTTCTGTGGCTCCGGCGGACCACCGGGGCCTTGGGGCCCAGTTTCCTGGTGGCCGCCCTCTTTGCCCTGCACCCCCTGCACGTGGAGTCGGTGGCCTGGGTGGCCGAACGGAAGGATGTCCTGAGCACTTTTTTCTGGCTGCTCACCATGTGGGCCTACGTCTGGTATGTGGAGTCTCCGGGGCTCAGGCGATACTTGTTAATCCTGGCCTGCTTTATCCTGGGGCTGCTGGCCAAGCCCATGCTGGTAACCCTGCCTTTGGTCCTTCTGCTTCTGGACTACTGGCCTCTACATCGCTGGACCCCAAACCGTCCCGCCGTGGTTAGCTCATCCAAGGGCCGCTCCAGGGGCTCTTCGGACAGCAAAACCCAGCAAGGGGCTTCCATCAAGCGCCTGGTAGGGGAAAAGTCGCCGTTGTTGGTCATTTCGGCCCTCTTTAGCATTGTCGCTTTCTATGCGCAAAGGCAAGCGGAAGCTATATCGACTTTGTTTAGTCTCCCTATTCCGAATCGCCTCGCCAACGCTATTGTGGCCTATGTGAGTTATCTGGGTCAGATGTTCTGGCCCGCGCACCTGGCCGTTCTTTACCCTCTTTCGAGGCATAATGTGCCCATAGGGCAGGCGCTGTTGGCCAGCCTGGCCCTGGCGGTTCTAACTTTCTTGGCTCTCCGGCAGGTCCGGAGGCATCCCTATCTCCTGGTGGGATGGCTCTGGTACCTGGGCACCCTGGTGCCGGTCATCGGTCTGGTGCAGGTGGGGAGTATAACCATGGCGGACCGCTATACCTATGTGCCCTCCATCGGGCTGTTTATCGCGGTAGCCTGGGGGATGGCGGACCTGGCGGCCCACTGGCGCACCCCCAGGTTCCTGCTGCCCCTGGGCGCCGGGGTGGTCTTGGCGGCCTTAATGATCTGTACCTGGGTGCAGGTCGGCTACTGGCGCGATTCCATTTCCCTGTATGAGCATACCCTGAAGGTGACCAGGAATAACTTCATAATCCATAACGACCTGGGGGGTACCCTGGCGCAACAGGGCAAATTGGATCAGGCTATAGCCCATTATGACGAGGCCCTGCGCCTTAGGCCCGATTATGTCGAGGCCCATTACAACCTGGGGGTGGCCTTGGATGGGCAGGGCCAGTTAGACCAGGCTATAGCCCATTATGCCGAGGCCCTGCGCCTTAAGCCCGATTATGCCGAGGCGCATAACAACTTGGGGGTGGACCTGGCGCAGCAGGGAAAAATTGATGAGGCCATTACCAGGTTCCAAAAAGCCATCCAAATAAACCCTGATTTCCAAGCGGCTTATGCCAATTTAGGATTTGCTTTGGCGAAACAAGGAAATATTGATAAAGCCATTATTATTTATCAACATGATCTCAAAAATAATCCTAATGACACCTTCGCTCAAAAAATGTTAATTACTCTAAAGGCGCAAAGGACAAATAACTGATAAAATTAAGTAACTATCGATCAAAAACTAGGCCAAGCTGGAACTTGAGAACGAGAGGAAACGCGGGATTGGGCAGGGTAAATTACCCATTGAAAAATGGTAATTTATACGTAACTTAAACATGTTATATTAATTTCCCCCCAACGCCTCTTTTCCAAAGGGGGGTTAAAAATCGGTAATTTTCCATGGATAATCGATTGCGGCACAGACTACGGCGGGAGGGGTTCGTCAGATGAAAGTGGTGCTGGCCCGCACCGCCGGCTTTTGTATCGGCGTCAAACGGGCACTGGAGATGGTCCTCAAGGCCATCAACGAAACCCAGACCCAAATCTATACCTATGGCCCCCTGATCCACAATCCCCAGGTGCTGGAGCTGCTGCGGGAGCGGGGGATCACGGTGCTCAAGCCCGGCGAAGCGGTGCCGAAGGGGCTGGTGGTGATCCGGGCCCACGGCATCCCCCCCCGGGAGCGGCGGCAGTTGGAGAACGGCGCCTCCCGCATCATTGACGCCACCTGCCCCCGGGTGGCCAAGGTCCAGGCCATTATCCAGCGCTGGGCCGCCAAGGGCCACGCCACCATCATCGTCGGCGACGCCGACCACCCGGAGGTGGAGGGCCTGCTGGGCTACACCGGGGGCCGGGGCCACGTGGTGGCCAGCCGCGGAGAGGTGGCCGCCTTGCCGGAGCTGGGCGCCCCCATCGTGGTTGCCCAGACTACCCAGAGCGAAGCCTTTTTCGAGGAGCGGGTGGGGGAAATCCAGGCCCGCTTCCCCGCGGCCCGCATCTTCAACACCATCTGCGACGCCACCGCCTTCCGCCAGGCGGAGGTTCAGGAACTGGCCAGCCACGCCGAGGCCCTGGTGGTGGTGGGGGGGCGCAACAGCGGCAATACCCAGCGCCTGGTGGAGATCTCCCGGGCCACCGGCATTCCCACCTACCACGTGGAGACCGAGCAGGAACTGGACCTGGAGGAGATGAGCCGCTATCATACGGTGGGGGTGACCGCCGGGGCCTCCACCCCCCACTGGCTCATCGGCAACGTGGTCAGTACCCTGAAGCACGCCTGGGCCTTCCGGGCCGGCTCCTGGACCAACTACCTCTTCCGGGCCTGGCGCTTCTGCCTCAAGTCTAACCTCTACGTGGCTATCGGCGCCGGCTGCCTCAGCTACGTGTCATCGCTGCTGCAGCAGGTGGAACCCCAGTTTAAATATTTCTTCGTGGCCTTTTTCTACGTTTATGCCATGCACCTGCTGCACCACTTCACCGACAAGGCCTCCAAGCTTAACGACCCGGTGCAGACTATGTTTTACGGGCGCCACCGGACGTTTCTCGTGACCACCGGGGCCATCTCCGCCGGCCTGGCCCTGGCCCTGGGCGCTTATCTGGGCTGGCTGCCCTTTGCCTTCATCGTCGTCATGAGCGGCATCGGCCTCCTTTACAATTTCAAGATCATCCCGGACTCGCTGGCCCGGGTCACCCTGATCAACACCCTCAAGGAGATTCCCGGCTCCAGGGCGGTGTTCACCGCGGTGGCCTGGGGGGTCCTGGCGGCCCTGATTCCGGTGGTCTGCTCCGGCACCAAACCGATGGCCTCCGGGGCCACCGCCATCGCCTTTTTTTTCGTGGCGGGGATGATCTTCATCCGCAGCGGCCTCTTTGAAATCATGGCTATGGAAGGCGACCGGGTGGTGGGCAAAGAGACCCTGGCCATCGCCCTGGGACGGGAGCGCACCCTGAACCTGTTGTCCGGCTGCTGCCTGGCCTTTGCGGCCATGCTGCTGCTGGCCGCCGGGGCCGGAATCATTCCCTCCCTGGGCTACCTCCTCAGTCTCTCGGGCCTTTACGCCCTGGGCTATCTCACCCTCTACCGCTGCGGCCTCATGGAGGCTGGCCTGATGCTGGAGTCCCTGGTGGAGGGCAACATGATCCTGGCCGGGATTTTGGCCTTCACCTGGGATCCTTTTAATACGGTCGCCAGTTTTTGGTTTTCGCTTTTCCAATAGAAGACGGTTTTCGGTTTTCGGTTTCCGGTTTTCGGTTGACCTCCAAATGACCAAATCGAAATCCAGAGGGTTTCAAGATTAAAGGTTCAGTAAAAGGGCCTTTAGTGGCACAGGCTTCCAGCCTGTGTCCAAAATTATAGGGCGGGCTGCGCCCGCCGAATTTTGGCGGCCAAAGGCCGCCCTATTTTTCTGCGCGCCGTCCGGCAAGGGCAGCCCAGATGCTTAGGCCGGCGCTATTTTCAAGGCATAAAGCTGGTGCGCATTGCGGACCCTACGGCTAAAGACGGTTTTCGGTTTTCGGTGAAGGCAAAGGCAAAATCAGAGGAAAACGCCGCTCGCAGAGACAGAAACCAAAACCAGTCTTCTAGAAGCCTTAGTCTGCGCTGCCCAGGCGAGACGCCTGTGCCACCGGACGCAGGTTCATTCACCCGCCAACCGGCGCTGGCACCCCCCCCCCGGAAACCGAAAACCATCTCTTAGGGGGCGCAAATTTTTTTGCAAATTTTTATTGACAAAAATTGTGGACCAGTCTAATATGGCGCTGGATAAAACCGAAAGAGAGAAAGGAGGTGGGAAAAAGTCAGTTAAAAGAGCTACTTAGGCATTTACGGAAAGGAGAAACTGGTAACCTACTTTCCAAATTTCAAGGGGGAAATGATGAAAAAGATCTTGATTTTCGCTGTAGTTTTGTCCCTACTGGTGCCCGCGGCCGCCTTTGCCGCCACCGAATTTACCCTGGGTGGTTATATCAAGTTGGACGGCTGGTGGGACAGCACGCAGAACGGCGCTTACATGAACGGACCGGCGCCGCGCTGGAACGATCCCAACAACCACCATGGCAACTTCCGCATGACGGCCATGGGTTCCCGGTTCAACTTCACCATCAAAGGCCCCGATGTCCTGGGCGCCAAGCTCACCGGCTTCCTGGAAATGGACTTCGAGGACTCCGCCAATGACACCCTGTCCGCAAGCAACATCTATGTTCCGCGCTTGCGGCACGCCATGTTCCGGTTGAACTGGCCCGGGGATACCGAGTTGATCTTCGGCCAGTACTGGTCCATGTTCTGCGATTACTATGCTGAAGTGATTGAAGACGGGCCCTTCATGGCCTTAGGCACGCCCACCGCCCGCTTGCCCCAGATCCGCTTCACCCAGGGGTTCCTGGATGGTGGTGGCGGACACTGGACGCTGGCTGGTTTGGTCGGCTCTGCCAACCCCATCGGCGGGTCGTCCTCCGATCCTTACAATGCTAGCACCAACGCCGGTGAAGATGCGGAAACGCCGCAGCTCCAGGCGCAGGTCAAATACCAGGCCGACTTGTGGGGCAAGGCCGCTTTTTACGGCCATCCGCAGGCCTTCACCGCGTCGGTTACTGCCGGCTGGGAACGCGCGGTCTCGCGGTTTACTGGTACCGGTGGGACTGCTTTGGCTAACCTGCAGGGCGGCGCCACTAATGGCATCTTTGCCAACACCTATATCAATCCCTGGTTGCTGATGGGCTCCTTGTTCATCCCGATCATCCCGACCCACACCGACAACCTGGCCGGCACCATGCACCTGATCGTGCAGCCCTGGGTCGGCGCGGACGTGGATGCCTTCGGGTTTACCGGGGACAGCACCAACGTCTTCAAGTATAACAATAACACTTTTGGCGGTAACCACTTGCAGTTTAACGAGGAAGCTCTGGAGCGTTGGGGCATACTGGGCGAAGTGCAGTACTATTTCACCAACCAGTGGTACCTCAACACCGCCTATGGCTTCAGCAAGACGCTTGGGTTCAATGATGGCTGGGAGGATTACTACACCAACAGTGCCACCGCTGGTATCGGCTCCCAGGTGACTGCCCAGCAGGAAGTGGATGCCACCCTGTGGTGGCGGCCCATCGCGGCCCTGAAGTTCGGCGTGCAGTACTCCTTCGTTCACAGCCAATACGCTGCTGATGCGACCGGCGCCGGGGTCTTCCCCGTTCCCGGCACTGCTCAGGGGTCGTTCAGCAAACAAGGCGACGAACATCGGGTAGAGTTCGCCGGGTATTTCTACTTCTAACCCAAAAGCAGGTTGACTTCCAAAAGCCCACAGGGTATTATCCCTGTGGGCTTTTTTGTTGACTGTTTTCGGTTTTCTGTTTTCGGTAAAACCTGAGATCGATTTGCGGTTCAGGGGCAAATGATCAAAACGAAATCGAGATCGTTTCAGGATTTGGAAGTATGGAAATTGTCCATAGACCTTGCCGGGAAGCTTTATAAACTGACAAACAAATTTCCGCCGTCAGAGAATTTCGGTTTGACCAATCAGATGAGAAGAGCCGCAGTATCTATCCCTTCCAATATCGCCGAAGGCCAGGGCCGAAATTCCGCCAAAGAATTCAAGCAATTTCTGGCTATCAGTTTGGGCTCGCGATCTGAGTTGGAAACCCAACTGATAATTGCCAAAGAAATAGAATACCTGACCCAGGAGGATTTAGATCCGTTTCTGGCCACCCTTGACCGAACCAGGAAGATGATCAAGGGACTGGCGAAAGGGATATCGTAAAGACGGTTTTCGGTTAGGTTCTTACTGAAAATTTAGAGCCTTGCCAGCCGTGATCATGTTCCTGGCCTTGTGGCCGCCGTCTTCAGAGGATGATCAGTATCGAAAGGAATTCTTCTTTTTTTTTATCGAGAATCGAAATCTTAAATCGAGGAATAATAGAGGGATAATACGATGTTAAAGAACCTCTTGGATTTTACCGAAAACCGAAAACCGAAAACCGAAAACCTGCTTTTCAGGAAGTCATTCAGCGGTCTGCTGGCGGCGCTCCTGTTCCTGGCTTTTGCGGCCCCCGTCTTTATGGGCTGCAGCACCAGCTGGGGCAAGGTGAAGGATTGGGCGGGATATCCCAGCGGCGAAAAAGAAGAGGCGGTTGAGACCGTCCCCCCCGAATCCGAGCAAGAGACGGTGATGATCGACGGCAAGCCCTATGTCCGCAGCAAGAACCCCTACTGGCTTACCTACCCGAACCAGCCGGAATATATCTACGTGGAGAAGGGCAGGGAATTCCACACCGCGCAGGAATATCTGATCCAATCCGTAGCCAAGGCCGTCGGCAAGCAACAAGAGCAGGCCGCGGGCAAGACCATTCCCCCCGATAAGCTGCAGGAACTGGTGAAGGCCGAGGTGGACCGCATCCTCCGGGAACAGGGGCTGGCCGGTTATGTCTCCCAGGCGGGAGGAGCCAAGGGCTTTTCGGGGCGTTCCGTGGCGGTGATCCCCGACCTGGATACGTCCTCCAGTTATGAGGGCGTCAACCGCACCCTGGCCATGACGCTGGGGGAATCCCTGGGACGGGCCAAGGACATCCGGGTGGCGGACCAGAGCGCGGTCAGGGAGGCCCTGGGCAAGGCGGGGATCAATGGGAAGTTGACCCTGGCGCCCAACATCGAGGCCCTGGGTGACAGCCTGGGGGTTCAGGGCCTAGTGCTCACCGGCATCGTGCCGCCTGAGCAGGGCGCGCCGGCGGCCATGGCCCTGCAGGTTTACGACACGTTTACCGGGACCAAGCAGGAATCCTTAGCCGGTTCCGTTACCGGCGCCGTGAACGCCGAGGCGGCGGAAAAGTTCGCCAAGGACAACACCCTGCGGGTGACCGGCGATCTTATGAACATCAACTGGTTTGGCCGGGTCGATTTTGTCAAAGAAGGCAAGGTTTATCTCAACCTGGGGCAGAACACCGGCCTCAAGGTGGGAGACGTCCTGAAGGTGGTGGTCCCGGGCAAGGCGGTGGTCAACCCCACCACGAACGCCGTTTTGGGATACACCGCCGACGTGACCCAGGGGGAATTGAAGGTGACGGAGCTGCTGGGGACTACCGGGGCGGAGGCCACCCCGCTGAGCGGCGGCCCCTTCAAGGCCAACGACCGGGTGCGGGCGATGCATTGAACAGTGCGCAGTAACCAGTGAGCAGTAGTCAGTAGCCAGTAGCCAGTAAGCAGTGAGCAGTGAGCAGAAAAACCTATCGATAATCTAACTTGTCTCAAAAAATACTTAAACTTTAGTGGCACAGGCGTCTCGCCTGTGCCGCTTTTCTATGGCGGCCTGTGGCCGCCCCCTATGGCTAACTGAAGACCCTGGCGCCTGTTTCCAGGAGCGCTCACTGTCTAAGCGCCGCCCTAAAAATTAAAACCGGGAATTGATCTTTTCCTGCGGCCTCCGGGCCGCTTTTTTTGTGCCAATTCGCTGCTTTCATGGAAATTACCAAGTTTTTCCCTCTCCCCCCTTAAGGGGAGAGGGCAGGGTGAGGGGGCTAAAAAAGGCGGCAGAAGAGAATAAAACGCAGGGGCGACAGGGACGCAGGCTTCCGCCGGTGACCATGCCGCCCCTTTATATTTGGGGTTGGGTCCTCTCCTCAAGTTTAGCTTTTCTGGAAAGGCTCGCCTCAATTTCCTCCCCCTTGAGGGGGAGATTGCCAAGGCCTCCCGACTGCTCACTGCTTACTGCTTCACAATCTTCTCCATCCCTCCCAGGTAAGGCCGCAGCTTTTCAGGAATAAGGACGGTGCCGTCCTGTTGCTGATAGTTTTCCAGGATGGCCACCAGGGTGCGGCCCACGGCCAGGCCGGAGCCATTCAGGGTGTGAACCAGTTCGGTGCCTTTGACCCCGGGGCGGCGCAGGCGGATGGCGGCGCGCCGGGCCTGGTAGTCCTCAAAGTTGCTGCAGGAGGAGATCTCCCGGTAGAGCCCCTGGCCCGGCAGCCAGACCTCGAGGTCGTAGGTCTTGGCCGCGGCGAAGCCCAGGTCCCCGGTGCACAATTCCACCACCCGGTAAGGGAGCCCCAGTTCCTGGAGGACCGCCTCCGCATCCCCGCGCAGGCCCTCCAGCTCCTCGTAGGAAGTTTCGGGAGTGGTGAATTTCACCAACTCCACCTTGTCAAACTGGTGCTGGCGGATCAGGCCCCGGACGTCCTTGCCGTGGGAGCCCGCCTCGGAGCGGAAGCAGGGGGTATAGGCGGTGTAACGGAGTGGCAGGTTTTCGGCCGGGAGGATTTCGTCCCGGTGAATGTTAGTCACCGGCACCTCGGCGGTGGGTACCAGAAAATAGTCCCAGCCCTCCAGTTTGAAGAGATCGTCCCGGAACTTGGGGAGTTGGCCGGTTGCCCGCATGGAATCGGCGTTGGTCATGAAGGGGGGCAGCGTCTCCAGATAGCCGTGACGGCGGGTGTGCAGGTCCAGCATAAAGTTGATGAGGGCCCGCTCCATCGCCGCGCCGGCGCCCCAGAGCAGGGCGAAGCGAGCGCCGGTGATCTTGGCGGCCCGCTCGAAATCGAGAATTCCCAGGGTTTCCCCAATCTCCCAATGGGGCCGGGCGGGGAAAGGGAAGGCGGGGGGCTCGCCCCAGGTCTTGACCACCGGGTTGTCGTCGCTGCCGCCGCCCAGGGGCACAGAAGCGTGCGGCAGGTTGGGCAGGGTCAGGAGAAAATCCCGCACCCAGGCGTCGTGTTGCTCCGCCCCGGCCTCCAGGTCACGGATATCCTCATTGATCACCGCCACCCTGGTTCTGAGGACCTTGGCCTCCTCCTTTGCTCCCTTCTTGATGAGGACCCCGATTTCCTGGGACAGGCTATTGCGCTGGCGCCGCAGTTCCTCTTCCCGGGTCAGCAGACGGCGGTGTTCGCCTTCGTGCCCGATAAAGTCAGCCAGGGAGATCTCCAGCCCCCGGTTTTTCATAGCCTGTTCCACCTCCGGCAGATGGCCCCGGACAAATTTCAGGTCGAGCATGTTCCCCCCATGAGAAAAAGTAAAAAGTAAAAGGGAAAAAGTAAAAAGGAAAAGATCTGTCTCCTTTCGTTTTGCCTTCTTGCCTTTGCTGTTGTTGTTTGGTCTTCTTACTTTTTACTTTTGCCTTTACTCACTAAGTCTCTCCTTGACGCTCTCGATGAGCTTAACCAGGCCGTCGGCGTTTTGGCGCTGGATAAAATAGAGGATATCGGCCACCGCGTCTTCCAGAGCCCGCAGGGCCGCCCGGTTGGCGGGGTTCTGCAGTTGGATGCAGGCATAGAGCTTGGCGTCCTGGGTGAAGAGGCGCCGGGCCAGGTGGTGCAGGGTGGAAAAGGTGGGTGTGGCAAAATCCTCGAGGTCCTGGGGGGCCACCCCCAGTTCCCGGATAGCCATCTCCAGGGCGAGAAGGCTGAAGTGGGCCAGGCCCTGGACCACGGACATGAGGCGGTCGTGCTCCTTGGCGGTGGTGATCTTCACCCGGGCCCCGGCGTTGGTGAGAAGATCCCTGAGCCAGTTGAACCAGCGCTCCCCCCGGCCAGGGCAGAGGACCACGGTTTGGCCGGCGATCTCTTTGGCGCCGGGGCCGAAAAGGGGGTGGGTTCCCACCACTTCCCCCGGGAAGTGGGCCATCATGGCGTCCATGGGGCCCTGTTTAACCGAAGTCAGGTCCATCAAGGCGGCCTGGGGCTGGAGATGAGGGGCCAGGGCCCGGGCGGTTTTGGCCACCTCGGGAATGGGCACGGCCAGCATCACCACGTCGGAGAGACTGGCCACTTCCTGGGAAGTCTGCTCCGTATCCAGGTCCGCTACCAGCACTTCCAGGCCCTGGGAGGCGAAGAAGTGCTGGAACCAGCGGCCCATCTGGCCGCGGCCCCCGATCAGGCCGATCTTTACGGTCATGAGATGGCCCTCTGGCGCAGCAGGAAATCCGCCAGGGTAAGGCGCACCATGGCCAGGATCACCGGGACGATGCGGGGAATAGCGCTGATGTCGTGGCGGCCGCCCACGGAGATGGTGCGGGGCCGGCCCTCCAGGTCAACGGTTTGCTGCTCCCGGGCGATGGAGGAAATGGGTTTGACCGCGGCGGTAACCACCAGGTCGTCACCGGTGCTGATGCCCGCCAGGATGCCGCCGGCGTGGTTGGAGGCGAAGCCTCCGGGGATCAGGGGATCGTTGTGTTCCGAACCCAGCAGGCGGGCCGCCTCGAAGCCGGCGCCGATCTCCACCCCTTTCACCGCACCCACGGACATCACTGCCTGGGCCAGGATGGCGTCCAGCTTGTCAAAGACCGGCTCGCCCAGGCCAGGGGGGCAACCCTGGACCCGCACCTGCACCAGGCCGCCCAGAGAGTCTCCCCGGGCCTTGACTTCCTGCACCCGGGCGGCCATGGCCGGCACCACCGCCGGGTCCGGGCAAAAGAAGGGGTTGTCCCAGATGCCGGCCTCGTCTATCTTTTCGGCCCGGATGCCGCCCAGTTCCAGGGTATAGGCAAGCACCCGGATCTGGTCCCGATCCAGAACCTTCTGGGCCACCGCCCCCGCGGCCACCCGGGCTACGGTTTCCCGGGCCGAGGCCCGGCCCCCGCCCCGGTGATCCCGGATGCCGTATTTGGCTTGAAAGGTGAAGTCGCCGTGCCCGGGGCGGAAGACCTCCCGCAGGGCGTCGTAGTCCTGGCTCTTGACGTCCCGATTGTAAACGATGAGGC
This sequence comes from uncultured delta proteobacterium, assembly GCA_963697965.1. Classification (GTDB taxonomy): domain Bacteria; phylum Desulfobacterota; class Desulfobaccia; order Desulfobaccales; family 0-14-0-80-60-11; genus JAPLJC01. The sequence continues at coordinate 2,351,776 of OY969108.1, read as the reverse complement.
TGATGGGGGTGCCGGTGGTGCGGCCCTCAAAGACGCCGGAGAGGATTTCCACTTGATCGGGCTCTTGCCGCGGTGTCGCGTGGTCCTGAACCCCCGGACGGCGCCGCTGCAACTCCAGTTGGATATCTCCGGGGCTCAAAGGCAGCCGGGGCGGACAGCCGTCAATGACCGCACCCAGGGCCGGGCCATGGGACTCGCCCCAGGTGGCGACTCGAAATACCTGGCCAAAGATGTTACCCGCCATGGGCTGCGACTCCGAGAGGCCGGGTGGCCGCCAGGATCAGATCGGCAACCTGGGAGATGCCGAGGCCGGCGGTGTCGATTTCCAGGTCCGCGGCCTTCCGGTAGAGAGATTGCCGTTCCGCGAGCACTCGTTCCACCTCAGTCAGATAGTCATCCGGGGTGAGACTGGGACGATTCGACACCTGTGCCTGGTCCTGCGCCAGGCGCTCCCGGATGGTCTTGGGATCGGCCTTAAGCCAGATCAGGACCCCATTTTCTTTTAATTTTCCCACGTTTTCCGGATCCAGAATGACGCCGCCCCCGGTGGCCAGCACCTGGCCCCGGCGCCGGTGGTAGCGGGCCACCAGCTCCTTCTCCCGGCGCCGGAACTCGTCCCATCCGCCCCGGGCCACGATTTCGGCCACTGATTGGCCGGCTTCTCCAACCAGCACCCGGTCCAGGTCCACGAAGGGACGCTTCAGGACCCGGGCCAGCTTGGCGCCCACCGAGCTCTTCCCGGTGGCCCGGTAACCGATGAGGACCAGGTTGCGGTCCGCGCGCTGACTGCTGCCATTATCCATTGAATACCCGGGTCCGATCCTGGAAAATCGGGATGCCGTAGCAATTGGGAAGCATCACCCCAGCGCCAAAATCTTAATATTGGCAATCGGTTGGACTAAGTTTACCAAAAACCTCCCTAAAAGAAAATAGAGGGAGAATTACCGGGGCTTACAGCTCCAAGCTGGCAGCGGTAGGCTAATAGCTCTAGCCTGCACCGCACAGGCGAGACGCCCGTGCCCACCAGGGAATCTTTATCCGCTTGGCGACGGGTACCGGAGGTTCCTGCCGAAACCCGAAATCCTTGAAATAGGGCGCCTTGTGGCCCCCAAAATTCGGGGGGCACAGCCCGCCACCGAAGTTCGGACACAGGCTGGAAGCCTGTGCCACTTACGGCGCAGGCTAACGCCCGCGGCTACCAGGGAAAAAGTTTCTGTAGGGTGCGCACTGCGCACCATCGTGTCGGGGAAGCGGTAATGTTAGTTATAAGTGGCACAGCCCCGGACCTGTGATCGCCGGCTGGAAGCCTGTGCCGCTAAGGGCCCTCTTACGAAATTCTAATCTTGAAACGCGCCTTCAAGGCAGGCGGAAGATGGCCCCTTCCCGGGCGGCGTCGATATAGTGAAGCTTTGTACCAACGGAGGCCAGTTCCCGGGCCTTGGCGATGATCTTTTCCACCCCGGCGTCGGTGCGGCCGGGATCGTGGTGGGTCAGGATCAGGGTATGAGCCCCCGCCATTTGGGCCAGGTTCACTGCCTGCTCGTAGGTGGAGTGGCCCCAGCCCTGGTGCTCAGACATATCGGAAGGCAGGAATTGGGCGTCATGGATCAACAGGTCGCAGTCCCGGGCGAATTCTGCAAATTCCGGCAGCCTCCGGCCCCCGTCGGCCCCCAACTCGTTGTCGGTGATGAAGACCATGGAATGGTCTCCCTCCCGGAAGCGGAAACCGAAGCCCCCCTGGGGATGGTTGGTGTGAATGGCGTCAATGCGGACCCCGTCCACTTCCAGGGTCCCATGCGCCAGACGGTTGAGAAAGTCGATGCGGGCCTTAAGGTTTTCGAAGGCCACCGGGAAAAAGCCGTCCCCCAGGTTGCTGTCGAAGACCCGGGTCATGGCCTGGAAGGCCGGCGGCCAACCGTCCACCAGGATCTCGGTGGTTTCCTGATAAATGGGAAGAAAGAAGGGGATGCCCAGAAGGTGGTCCCAATGGCCATGAGTGAGGAGCAAGTGGATTTTGACGGGCGCGGCGTTCTCCAATAAATATTTCCCCAAAAGGCGCAGGCCAGTACCGCCGTCGATGATGAGGCGTCTGCCGCTATTTAGCAAGACTTCCACACAGGTGGTGTTGCCCCCGAACTGCAGGGTATCCGCCCCGGGGGCAGGAATTGAGCCCCGGGTACCCCAAAACTTGATCTCCATCGCCTCAGCTCCTCTCTGGACTGATGCCGCACCTGATAACTAATCGGGCCATTGGGGACGTTGGCCTTTCAGACATTAAAGACCATGGCGGCGTTAAGGTCAACTTAATGATGAAAATTTTTCATCTCCGGGAGCACAGGCGTTGGCCTGTTATTCCCCCAGGGAAACGGGAAGCCGTTCCATTTCCAGGAAGGCGGCCACCAGGCCAAAGCAGCCGGTGAGCATCATATCTCCCAGGGGAGCCGCGAAGACCCCGGGCCAGCCCCGGGCCAGGCGGCGCCGGGGGCCGGTAATGATGGTAAAGGTAAAGGGAGCCGCCGGCGGATAACCGGGTGCATAGGCGCAGCCGTGTCCCTGGTCGGCGAAGACCTCGTCGTTGGTTAGCTCTCCGGACTGAAAGCGGCCCAACTGGGCGAACAGTTTGCCCTGATCCAACAGACCGGTGTGGTGCTCGTAGATGCCCCAGAGGCGGTCTTCCCGGACCAGGGCGGCAAAGGTGTGGGCATTGCCCAGGTTGACCACCGTCAGGCCGGAGTCGAGGTGTTCCCGGGCCTGGGGGTCCAGCAGCGCTCCCCGTAGTCCCGCAGTGCAGGTGTCCATGAGCAGCACGCCGGGCAGGGTTTCGGCCACGGCCTGCATCCGGGTGAAAATGTTGGGAGGCTGGCGGCTGGCCAGGTCGCCCAAGACTGCGCCCCGGGAGAGCAGCTCTTCCCAATAGCGGAAGCGGAACCGGCGATTGCTCCCCTGGGGATAAAACCCGTGGTCCTGCACCGCCACCGCAAAGTGGTGGGGGAAAGGGACCTCAAAGGCCGCCAGCAGCCGGCCCAAACCTTCCGGGTCCACATCGCCCAGGGTGAGGGGGGCGGCCTCCGGGGGCGAGGTTTCGGTGAGAGCCACCCCCCAGGACTCCACTTGCTCCAGGCGGTCGCTCAGGGTGAGAGCGGCCTGGGGGGTGGCAGAGACCGGCAGCCCCCGGGCCAGATGGCGCCGCACCGCCTGGCCGATGGCGCCGCCGCCCATCAGCCGGCCTTGCAAAAAGAGGGGCCGTCCCTCATCGCTTAGGCGGGCGATGCGGCGGGCCAGGATTTGGGTGGGGGCCGGCAGCACCAGCTTCACCGCGTTCTCCACCGCCTGGCCCGGCTCCCAGATGAACAGGTCCTGGGTGCCGCCCCCAATATCTATGGCCAGGATGGAACCGCGGCGGGGATTATCAGTAGTCATGCCAATGAGGAGAGGTCAGCCGGTTGCCGGCGGCGGTCCGGATGCTTTAAATTTCCACAGGAAATAGGCAGTCAGCCCCAGGATTCCGGCCAGCACCAGATAATCGAGGATGTGGGTATATTGCTGGATGAGGCGCCAGTTTTCCTTGAGGCGCATCCCCAGATAGATCAGGAAGCCGTTGTACAAAGCGGCTCCCAGCGCCGTATACAGGATAAAGGGCGTCAAGGACATGCGGGCCAGCCCCGCCGGGATGGAAATCAAGTGGCGCACCACCGGCAGGAAGCGGGACAGGAAAATCGTCTTGCCGCCGTGGCGCCGGAAAAACCCGTTGGTCAAATCGAGGTGGTGCGGATTGAGCAATAGGTAGCGGCCGTAGCGGAGAACCACCGGCTCCCCCAGCGTTCCCATCCCGTAGGATAACAATGAGCCGCTAATGGACCCCAGGGTGCTGGTCGCCATCACCGCCAGGAAATCGAGTTGGCCGCTGAAGATTAAGAAGCCGGCAAAGGGCATGACTAGCTCGTTGGGAACCGGGGCGATCATGCTCCCCAGGGCCATCAGCACGAAGATGCCCGGGTAGCTGCACTGGCTGATGAACCAGGTGTTAACGTAACAGAGAGATTCGGTAAGTCCCATGCGGCGTCAACTTTCTCCTAATTCGCCATGCAGTTTATAGGCTATGTCGAAGCAGGGGGCGTCGGCGGATACCCCCATCTTGGCGCCCACTGCGAAACTGTCGAAAACCGATCCGCCCCCGCTTCTCCCTCAAAATCAATAATTTATTATAACTAAAGGAAGATATGTCTAAAAGAGCCTACCTTGCGGTTTTCCCTTGAAATGGGCCTGGTTTAAGAAGATAAATAATATAATTATCTTCTTCACGAGGTTTGACTATGAGCCAGAGCGAACTCTACGATCTGATTATCGTGGGAGGAGGCCCCGGGGGTCTCAGCGCCGGGATCTATGCCATGCGGGCGGCCCTGAAGACGGTTCTCATCGAAAAGGGGCTTCCAGGCGGCCAGATTAACCTTACCGAATCGGTGGAGAATTACCCCGGCTTTGACCAGATCAGCGGCTTCGACCTTTCCCAGAAGTTTTTGCAGCATGCCCAGAGCTACGGCCTGGAGATCAGGCAGCAGGAAGTGGCGGAGGTGGAATCGGGGATGGAGTTCCACACGGTGCGGCTGGCCAACGGCGACCTGCTCAACTGCCACGCGGTGATCATGGCCACCGGCGGCAGGGCCCGCATGCTGAAGATCCCGGGGGAATCGGAATACTTCGGACATGGGGTCTCTTATTGCGCCACCTGCGACGGCTTTTTCTTTCGGGGCAAGAATGTGGTGGTGGTGGGCGGCGGTGATACCGCCCTGGAGGAAGCCCTTTACCTGGCCAAGATAACCCAAAAGGTGTACCTGGTCCACCGCCGGGATGCCCTGCGCGGCAGCCGCATCCTGCAGCAGCGGGTCACGGCGGAGCCCCATATCGAAATCCTCTGGAACACCATCGTCACGGAAGTCCTGGCCAATGACCAGGGGGTGCGGGGCGTCACCTTAGAGAATAAGCAGACCGGGGGCTTAAGTGAGCTGCCGGTGGACGGCGTCTTCATCTTTATCGGCTTCCTTCCCAATAACCAGCTGGTGCCCGAGGGCGTCCGCATGGATCAAGACGGCTACGTGATGACCGATGAAAAGTGTGAAACCAACATCCCAGGAATCTACGTCATTGGGGATCTCAGGCAAAAGTACGCCAGGCAGATCGTCGCGGCCGCGGCGGACGGCTGCACCGCGGCCCTGGCCGCGGCCCTCGGCGTGGAAATAAAAAAGAGCAGCCAGGCCGATATCCAACAAAAATAGCGGTCAGCTAGCAGCAGTCAGCAGTCAGCTAAAGCAAGAAAAGCAAGCCCGAAAACCGCATACGGAAACCCGGTCAGCCGCCGGGATGACCGCCTACCGGCGCCGCCATTCCCAATAAACATTGAAAAAAAAACGCAGGCTAAAGCCTGCGGCTACCCACTAAAGCAAAACCAATAACCAAAAACTCGAAACTCGAAACTCAAACCCCGAACCTCATGTGCCCAAACCCCGGGAAAAGACGTCCGCCTCCAGGTCGAGGCAGGCCCCGGCCGCCAGTTGATGGTAACCCAGGGCCGCCACCATGGCGGCATTGTCGCCGCACAGGTTCAGGGGCGGCAGGAACAGCCCGGCGCCGCTGGCTGCGGCCCGCTCCTCTAGAACCTGGCGCAGGCGGCCATTGGCAGCTACACCGCCACAGACCAGCAGGCGGCCGCTGCCGGTCGGGGAATTTTGGGATAGCGCCAGCCAGGCCCGGCTCACCAGGGCCTCCACCACCGCCTCCTGGAAGCCGGCGGCCAGGTCGGCCCGGGCCTGGGGATCCCCAAGAATCTCCGGGTGTTTTTTGAGGGTGAGGGCCACCGCGGTTTTCAGGCCGCTGAAGCTGAAGGTCAGAGGCTCCTTCAGGATGCGGGGCCGGGGCAGGGGGAAGGTGGCCGGGCGGCCCGCCGCCGCCACTTTTTCGATCATCGGACCGCCGGGATAGCCCAGGCAGAGGAGCCTGGCCACTTTGTCAAAGGCCTCCCCGGCGGCGTCATCCCGGCTCCTGCCCAGGAGTTCCATTTCCAGAAAGCCGTTTACCAGGTAGAGGTTGGTGTGGCCGCCGGAAACCACCAGGGCCACCAGGGGGAAGGACGGCGGCTTCTCGGTGAGAAAGGCCGCCAGGATATGGGCCCGGAGGTGGTGGACCCCGGCCAGCGGCAAGCGCTGCCGGAAGGCCAGGGTCTTGGCCACGGCCATGCCGATCACCAGGGCGCCGATGAGCCCGGGCCCCTGGGTCACGGCCAGGCCGTCCAGGTCTTGAAGCGTCACTCCGGCCTGGTCCAGGGACGCCTGGATCACCGGCAGAATGTTCTCCAGGTGCCGCCGGGCCGCCAGCTCCGGCACCACCCCGCCGTAGGCGGCGTGCAACTCGAACTGGGTGGCCACCACCGAGGAGAGGATGCGCCGGCCGTCCGCCACTACTGCGGCCGCGGTCTCATCGCAGGAAGTCTCTATCCCCAGGATCAGCATTTTTTTCAGTGGCCCGCCGCCACACGATCCGAACTTTCTGAGATGACCAGGTGAGGTCTGAGGTTCTCCAGTTTTTTCGGGCCGATGCCGGAAACCTTTTCCAGGTCGTCAATCGTCCTGAAGGGGCCATAAGCGGTGCGATAGTTGACGATGGCCTGGGCCAGGGCCGGGCCGACCCCGGGGATGGCCTTAAGATCATCGGCACTGGCGGTGTTCAGCTCCAGGGGCAGGCCCAGGGTGAGGAGTTGGGCGCCGGCCATGCGCCCCAGTTGGTAATGCCGGTCCGGGGTCATGGTAACCAGGCTGCCCGAGGTGATTTTGCCTGTTTGGTCGGGCTGGTTGGAATCGGAGGCGGGCGGGGCCATCCTCGGGCTGCCGGCCTGACGCCAGACCTCTGCTAGGCTTGGGATGTGGTCGAAGGAATAGACCCCGGGCGTGGCCACCGCGCCTTGCACTTCCACAAACACCGCGTTGGTATCTGGTCCCGGGGGCGGGGAAGGTGCGGGACCCAATCCGAAATTGGCCCGCCAGGCCCATAATAGTAAAAAGCCCGCCCCCAGCAGCAAGATGACTCCGAGTTGCGAGCGGCTGAAGCAGGGGAGTTTTTTCATAAGGTCGGGACAATTAGGCGATTAGCGGGCCTGGGCTTCGTCCTTGAAGAGCTTGTAATTGATGCCATCCACCAGGGCTGCCCAGGAGGCTTCGATGATGTCATAGGAAACCCCAACGGTGCCCCAGCGGTCGTTGGCGTCCCGGGACTCGATGTGGACCCGCACCTTGGCGTCGGTGCTGCCGGTGCCCGGCAGGACCCGCACCTTGAAATCTTCCAGGCGCATCTCGGCCAGCCTCGGGTAGAAGCGAACCAAGGCCTTGAGCAGGGCCTTGAACAGGGCGTTCACCGGGCCGTTGCCCATGGCCGCGGTGTGGACCTCGTGGTGGCCGACCCGGACCCGGAGCGTGGCTTCGGGCAGCGGCTGCTCGTCTTCACCCACCTTCTGATCCACCACCCGGTAGGTCAGGAGGCGAAAGTACTCCCGATATTGGCCCAGGGCGGCCCGGAGCAGCATCTCCAGTGAGGCCTCGGCGCTTTCGAACTGGTAGCCTTCGGCTTCCAGGTCCTTGACCCGCTCCAGGATGGTTTGCAGGGCCTCGGCGCCCTTGGGCGGCAGCTTCAGGTCCATGTCCTTGATCTTCTCCAGGGCGAGTTGCACGTCCCGGTCATGGGCCGCGGGGTCCAACCCCAGTTCCTTGGCCTTGAGGAAGACGCTGCTCTTGCCGGAGAGGTCAGATACCGGAAATTGCCGCACGTTGCCGACCAGCTCGGGCGACAGGTGCTCGTAGGCCCGGGGGTTGCGCTTCACCGCGGCGGCGTGCACCCCGCCCTTGTGGGCAAAGGCGCTGACACCCACGTAAGGCTGGTAACGGTTGGGATGGACATTGGCTATCTCGTAGACGAAGCGGGAGACCTCCGTCAATCGCTTCAGGTTGGCCTCGCCAATGCAATCGATCCCCATCTTCATCTGCAACGCCGGGATGATGGAGCAGAGATTGGCGTTGCCGCAGCGTTCTCCGAAGCCGTTGATGGTCCCCTGCACCTGTTGGCAGCCCAGTTCGACCGCGGCCAGGGTGTTGGCCACCGCCAGCTCCGAGTCGTTGTGGGCGTGGATGCCCAGGGGAACCCGGCGGAACGCCTTCTGTACCGCCTTGATGATACCGGCCAATTCGGAGGTCAGGGTGCCGCCGTTGGTGTCGCACAGCACCAGACACTGGGCGCCGCCGGCCACTGCGGCCGCCAGGGTCTCCAGGGCGTACTCCCGGTCGTCCTTGAAGCCGTCGAAAAAGTGCTCGGCGTCATAAAAGAGCTCCGCCACCCGGGGCTTGATATAACCCAAGGAATGGCGGATGAGTTCCAGGTTGCGCTCCGGGGTGGTCTGCAGGATCTCCTTCACCTGGAAGAGGGAGGATTTCCCGAAGATAGTGACCACCTGGGCCCGGCTGAGCAACAGTTCCTGGAAGACCGGGTCCGACTCCGGAGGCCGGTCTTTATGATGGGTGCTGCCAAAGGCGGCGATACGGCTGCCGTTCATTTCGCCGTATTGGCGAATTTCCTCAAAAAAATCGCGATCCTTGGGATTGGAGCCCGGCCAGCCGCCCTCGATATAATGGACCCCGAACTGCGCCAGTTTTCTGGCGATGCGAATCTTGTCGGCCAGGGACAGGGAGAAGTATTCCGCCTGGGTGCCGTCCCTCAGGGTGGTGTCGTAGATCTTTACCTGGCGCATAATGGGCCCTCTAAAAGGCGGTTCAAGGTTCAAGGTTCAAGGTTCAAAGTTCAAAGTTGATCCCTCTGCGAAAACCAACTTTGTCAGTATTTATAAGATTCTTCGGTCGCTTGCTCCCTCAGAATGACAAAAAAGAGGATTCTTGCACAGGTCTCAACTTAAGGTTTAAGGTTGAGTTCAGGTCCCGAAGAAACAAACTTTGAACTTTGAACCTTGAACTAAGGTTTCGGCGGCGGCTGCCCCAGATCGAAGGCGTCGTGGAGGACCCGCACCGCCAGTTCGCCGTACTTGTCCTCGATGACGCAGGAAATCTTGATTTCCGAGGTGCTAATCATCAGGATGTTGATGTTTTCCCCGGACAGGGCCTCGAACATCCGGGCCGCCACCCCGGCGTTGTTCTTCATGCCCACCCCCACGATGGAGACCTTGGCGATATTTTTGTTGCCCACCACCTGCTGGGCGCCGACCTCGGTGGCCACCGGCCGGATCAGCTCCATGGTCTTCTTCAAGTCGCCTTCAGGCACGGTGAAGGTTAGATCAGTAAAGCCCTCGATGCTGGTGTTCTGGATGATCATATCCACCACGATGTTGGCGTCGGCTACCGGCCGGAAGAGGCGCACCGCAATGCCGGGGCGGTCGGGGACCCGGGTGATGGTGACCCGGGCGTCGTTTCTACTCAAAGCCACGCCGGATACCGGCACAATTTCCATTTCTTCATCCTCCACGGTCACCATAGTGCCCGGCGCCTCGGTAAAGCTGCTGCGCACCACCAGGGGTACGCTGTACCGCCTGGCAAAACCGACGGAGCGGATCTCCAGGACCTTGGCGCCCAGGGAAGCCATCTCCAGCATTTCGTCGTAAGTGATCCGGTCCAGCTTCCGGGCCTTGGGGCAGATGCGGGGATCGGCGGTGTAAACCCCGTCCACATCCGTGTAAATTTCGCAGCAATCGGCTTTCAGGGCCGCGGCCATGGCCACCGCGGTGGTGTCGGAGCCTCCCCTGCCCAGGGTGGTGATGTTGCCCACTTCATCCACCCCCTGGAAACCGGCCACCGTGACCACCCGGTTCTTCTTCAACTCTTCTCTGATGCGGGCCGTGTCGATCCCCAGGATACGAGCCCGGCCGTAAGCCCGGTCGGTATAGATGCGGGCCTGGTGGCTGAGCAGCGAGGTGGCCGGCACTCCCTGGGAGTGCAGGAAAATGCTGAACAGGGAAACTGTAACCTGCTCGCCGGTGGCCAACAAGACGTCCAGTTCTCGGGGGTCGGGGTCTTCCGCCAGCCCCTGGCCCAATTTGATGAGGCGGTCGGTTTCGCCAGCCATGGCGCTCAACACCACCACCATTTTGTTGCCGTCCCGCCAGGTCTTGATCACCCGGTTGGCCACGTTGGCGATGCGATCCAGGTTGCCCACCGAAGTGCCGCCATATTTTTGCACGATCAAAGACACTGCCGAAGCTCCTGAATTATCAATTAATTTATTATATCCAAATTTGGAAAAAAGGAAAGCGCCGCTCTGGCCGACCAGCCCGCGTGTTTCTTGAATCTCATATCTACCGGCGGATCGAGATAGCGGTGAATTTTTCCGTTGACGCTGGGGAAAAATAGATGATACTAATGAAAAAAATCACAAGAAGGAGGCCATAATGGCTGCTAAATTGATCAAAGGAGCGGAGGTGGCCGCCCAGATCCGCGAGGAGTTAAAGAAGGAAGTGGATGAACTGAAGGCCAAACACCACGTCACCCCCGGCCTGGTCACCATCCTGGTGGGGGAAAATCCCGCCTCCGTCAGCTATGTTACCGCCAAGCAGAAGACCTCTCATGAATTGGGCTTTCATTCCATTCAGGACAATCAGGCGGCCGACATTACCGAGGCGGCCCTCCTGGCCCTGATCGAGAAATACAACAAGGATCCCAAGATTCACGGCATCCTGATCCAGTTGCCCCTGCCCAAACACATCGATTCCAACAAGGTGCTCTACGCCATCGATCCCAACAAGGACGTGGACGCCTTCCATCCGGTGAACGTGGGCCGGATCCTTATCGGCACCTACGCCTTTCTGCCCTGCACCCCGGCGGGCTGCCAGGAGCTTATCAACCGCGCCTACGGCGACCCCAAGGGCAAGGAAGTGGTGGTGCTGGGCCGCTCCAATATCGTGGGCAAACCGATGGTGGCCATTATGATCCAGAAGCGCCTCGGGGCCAACGCCACCGTGACCTGCGTCCACACCGGCACCCCCAAGGACAAGATCATCGAGCACTGCCGCCGGGCCGATATCCTCATCGTGGCTGCCGGGGTGCCCAGGTATGTCCAGGGAGACTGGGTTAAGGAAGGGGCCTGCGTCATCGACGTGGGCGTCAATCGCGTCGGGGTCAGCGAGAAGACCGGCAAGGCCATCCTGGTCGGCGACGTGGACTTCGATTCGGTCTCCCAGAAGGCCGCCTACATCACTCCGGTGCCGGGCGGCGTCGGCCCCATGACCATCACCATGCTCATGAAGAACACCGTCATGGCCGCTAAAATGGCCGCTGGCCTGGTGAAGATCTAGGAAAGAGCAGTGAGCAGTAAGCAGCAGGCCTTTCCTGCTCACTGCTCACTGCCTTGTGCTAATGCGAGAAGGCGATCTCCGGGTAGACCTCCTCCGGGTTAAAGACCTTGGGGTCGGCGATTTCCCAACCTTGCTGGCCCAGGCGGCGGTGGAAGCAGGACTGGTAGCCCAGCTCGCAGGCGCCTCCGGCGGGGCGCACCCGGATGAGCAGTTGGTCGCCCTGACAGTTGAGGCGAATCTCCAAGACCTCCTGGAAGTGCCCCGAGGCCTCCCCTTTGGCCACCACCTTGCGCTTGTGGGGGTGGTAATAATGGAGACGGCCGGTGGCGGCCACCAGGTCCAGGGCCTCCCGGTTCAATTCAACCAGCATCAGCACCGCGCCCGTTTCGGCCTCCTGGATGACTGCGGGCAGGGCGCGGCCGGGGGGCAGGGGGGGCAGGGGGAGTAGGGCGGGCAAGTGCCGCCATTTTTGGAGATTTTGGTTCAAGGGGTCCTCCTGATTGTCCTGGTCCCTTGGGTTTAGTTTTTTCTAACATAACTGCCCTCGTATCGGTCCTTTTTTTTGGTGGTGGTCTATTTTGGTCCAGAAAAAGCCTTGACATATTTGGCAGATGGATGGTATCTATCACAGAGGGAACGTGAAAAAGCGCACAAATAATTAAGCCGAATAGGGGAGGAGCCTGCCAATGCCAAGACTCGGTTTCATTGAATTTTACTACAGCACGAAGCACAAACCGGTCGATAAATATAAGTGCGACAACACCAATGTGCTCAACCTGCTGAAGAGCATTAAGTCCAAAGGGGTGGAAACCGAGGCCATTGACCTGGGCGACAATCCCGACCCCTTCCGGCAATACCATAAGGCATCCAGTGGCCCGGCCTCCGAGTATCGCCCCATCTTTGGCGAGGTGCGGGGTTCGGATTATAAAGAATATTTCGGCAAGACCATCCCGGCCCTTTGCTGCTATGCCAAGAAAGGCGACCGGGCCCCGTTGGAGGTTTTTCCCCGCATGGACCATAAGCTGGGGCGGGTCTATCTCCTTGAGGAATTCCTGGAGAATTATATCGGCGAGCTGGAAGGTCGGCCGGAAACCGACGAAGCCCGTTAGTCCTCTGGATATTGATTTATTTAGGCCCCATCCGTGGTCGGCTGGGGCCTTTTTTGTCTTTTTAGTCTTTTGGTCAGGGGGGCAGCCGTGATTGCTCAGCGCCTCCTGGAATCCGTTGGGCCCTGCAATAATTCCCTCAAGGTCTTTTCATAAACTTCATAGGCGGGATGGCTAAACAGAACGAACCGGACCAGCTTGATCTCCGGATGTCGGTCCAGATAAGCCAGCACTGTTTGCAGGGCGATGCGGGCGGCCGCGGCCGGGGGATAGCCGTAGGCGCCGGTGGCAATGGCAGGGAAGGCCACTGAGGTGATGCCCTGGCCGGAGGCCAGCTTCAGGCTTTCCCGGTAGCAGGAAGCCAGTAATTCGGCCTCCCGAGCCCCCCCGCCCTTATAGACCGGACCCACCGTATGGATGACGTAGCGGGCCTTCAGGTTGCCGGCATGGGTGAGGCGGGCCTCACCCGTGGGGCAGCCCCCCAAGCGGCGGCACTCTTCCAGGATAACGGGACCGCCGGCCCGGTGAATGGCTCCATCAACCCCGCCGCCCCCCAATAGCGAGGAATTGGCGGCGTTGACGATGGCTTCGGTATCCTGCCGGGTGATATCCCCCTCCAGCAATTGCAGGCGCGCCCCGCCGATTTTCACTTCCATGGGAGCCTCTATTTCCGGCCGCGGCTGGTCCCGGGGGCTAAATGGGGCGGGGCCTTACCCAGCCTGTTGCGGGACTCGCCCCCGGAACCCGGCGGGTGGGGCGGACGCTCGTTGCCCAAAATAGAAAAACCTCCGCGAGGCGTCCGGCTAGGCGCTGATCAAGCGGTAATGGTCCGCCTGTTTGGTCCAGTTGCTGGTGGGAAATTTAGCGGTTAGCTCCTCGTAGGCTTCCCGCAGAATCTTGGGGTCGTGGCTCATCTTGAATTTGGCCACCCCCAGGAAAAACAGGGCCTCCGCGGCCGTATCCCTATCGGGGTGACAGGAGATGACCTCTTCGAAGAGGGCGCGGGCCTCGGCATATTGGTCAGTATCCAGGGCCCATCTGCCTTTGGCCGTCATCAAGGTGGGGATCAGATCTTCCGGGGAGAAAAACCCCACGCCCCGGTAGTGCTCCCGCCCCTCCGCGTCCAGCACCAGCACGGTGGGAGTCCAACTCACCGAAAACCTCTGCATCAAGGCGGTGTTGGTGGTTTCGATCTTTACCGGGACAAAGTTCAAGGAAATAAACTTGGCCACCTTCGCGTTGGGATACGTAACCGCACCCATCTGTTTGCAGCCGAGTCACTGGGGGTTAAAAAAATCGAGGTAAATTGGCTTATTGATCTTGCGTGCGGTTTCCTGGCCCTTGGTCAAATCGTCCAGCCAACAGATTTCCAATGCCATCCGTGTCTCCTTTTACCAAAGCCGCTCTTCCCTGGGAACGTCCGGACATCCTCCCGGGGACGCCCCGGGATTAAGCGCCCTGGCTGGAAATGATTTGGGCCGTCTCCGGCCCAAAAGTGATCTTGCTTCAATGAAAAATAATCATTAGCGGGCAAAAAACAAGGAGCCGTTAGCCCACCCCGCCCCTTCCTCAGGTGTGAGGTAGTTAAGCCACAACGGTCACGGCGCAGTCCTTGGCACTATCCACCACCTTCCGGGTGACGCTGCCCAAGAGCAGGGATTTGCCCTTTCCCATCCCGCGGCGGCCTATGACGACGGTGTCGTAAGCACCCTCCCGGGCTTCGTCGAGGATATCATCCGCCACGTCGAAGTACTTGGGTTTGAACTGGTGGTTCACCGCCTTAGGGGCCAGACCCGCGGCGGTGAGATGCTGACTGGCCTTGTGGACCAGATTCCGCCACTGCTTTTCCTGGTCCTGCTCCCAGGCGGCCACCAGGCGCTGCCGGATTTCCCGTTCCTTCTCCTCCAGGATGTGGCCGTCATCCCAGAAGGCCGGGGGTAGGACCGCTAGAACGTGAAGCAAGGTGACCTGCACCCCCGGGGTTTTCCCGAAGGTCTGGGCCACATATTCTACGGCGCGCCAGGCCCCTTTGGAACTATCCAGCGCGATCAGCAGCTTGGGCATTCCTGCCTCCTTTTTCAGCGGGAATCAGTGAGCGCTAGGGTAATCATTCCCAGCCCCGGAGTCAACGACTTCGGGGCTGGGGCCGACAAACTCCTTGCAATGGCGGCCGGTTAACCATAGAATCTTTTCGGAGCCAGGGTCCTGTTATTATTGGACCCCGAAACCCGGGAGACCTGCTTGATTTAGGCGGGCCCTGACGCTGGTGGCAGTTACTCACTAATATTTGCGGGCCTGGCGATTTTGGCCCGAAAACCGAAAACTGGAAACCAAGGAATTTAAGTGTCCGCCAAGCTCCTGGACCTGGCCCGGGAAGTTCTGACCATCGAGGCCGAGGGCATTACCGCCCTGATCCAAAAGTTGGACGATAGCTTCGTCAAGGCGGTGGATTTGCTATACCGGGCCAAGGGCCGGGTCATTGTCACCGGGGTGGGCAAGTCCGGGATAGTGGCCCGGAAGATAGTGGCTACCTTCAACTCCACCGGGACCCCCTCCCTCTTCCTGCACCCGGTGGAGGCCATGCACGGCGACCTGGGCATGGTGTCTCAGGCCGACGTGGTTCTGGCTCTTTCCAACAGCGGCGAAACCCGGGAGCTCACCATTCTCATTCCCAGCCTGGAGCGCCTGGGCGCGCCCCTCATCGTCATGACCGGGCGGCCCAGCTCCACCCTGGGCCGGCTCAGCCAGGTGGCCATCGACACCGGGGTGCCCAGGGAGGCCTGCCCCCTGGGACTTGCTCCCACCGCCAGCACCACCGCCATGTTGGCCATGGGCGACGCCTTGGCAGTGGGCCTTCTCACCCGTCGGGGGTTTCAGGCCGCCGACTTCCGCCGCTTCCATCCCGGGGGCCGCCTGGGAGAGCACCTGTCGCTCGCCATCTCCGAGGTAATGCTCTCCGGGAAGCCGGTGCCCCGTTCGCTGCTATCGCATACCCTGAGCCAGGCCATTGGAGAGATGGATGCCAAAAGCCTGGGGGTTACAATGGTGGTGGACCGCCATGGCGTCTTGCAGGGGATCATCACCGACGGCGATCTGCGCCGGGCTTTGAAAAAGTGGGGGAATCTCCAGGGCCGGGGGGTGAAAGAGGTGATGACCTCGCAGCCCCGGACCATCGGTCCCGAGGCCCTGGCCTCCCAGGCCCTGGAAATGATGGAGGACCACGCCATCACGGCGCTGCCGGTGGTGGACCAGGACCGCCGGGTCCTGGGGATCGTCCACCTTCACGATCTCCTGGGGCGGGGAGAGTTTAAGTTTCGCTAGGTTTCCGGCGCGGTTTCGTCGCTCACGCGGGTTGCCTTGACAGGAAGGTGCCAAGGTGCTCAAGGGGGCAGGTCCCGGTTAATGGGAATTGTAAATTAATTTAAACACATATAACATGAAGATATTATTGATAATATTCTTAAATGTTAACAAATGCTAAAAATCAGTGTTCCCACCCTGAAAAATCTTCCACCTCGAGCCTCAAAACAGGGCAAATCATAGGTATTTCCCCCATTTTCGAACAAAATCAGCCGAAACAAGATCGATAATTTCTGAAAGCCAAGACAAAAATAGGTTTTCGTAGATAATTAATCTGTTATTACAATAACATATCTATTATTGTGATTATTTTCTTGACAGCTTTAAAAATATTGTGATATATGGAACAATCGAGTCACAGCAGTCCTTTTGGTCGTGCGCCAAGTGAACTTCACCAATGGATTGATGGGGATGGGAACCTGAGACCGGGTGGCCGTTAATAGCCGGGCTGTTTCCGGAGCGACCGAAGGCCGAAGGCGACAAAATCACTTGCAACAAATCCAGGGGCCGCGGCCCCAAATTTTTCCTGTCGGTTCCTAATCCAATTGTTCCCCAGCCATCAGAAGCAATCCTGAACTGCCTTCAAAGGGAGGGAAAATGAGAACGATGGCGATCGTAGGTCTGCTCGGGGTCGGCATAATTTGTGCCCCTCGACCTACCATGTGCGTCACCATGACCATTGTCACAGCTACCGCCTATTGTTATCCGTCGGCCTATTGCCCCGGCTCCTCCAAGGGGATCACCGCCTCGGGCGAACGTGTGCGGGAAGGCTTCCTGGCGGTCAGCCGGGATGTGGAACAGGCCCTGAACCTGGGGTTCGGCGACCGGCTCTTGCTGACCGGGCTGGGGGTCTATGAGTTCAAAGACCGCATGGCCAATAGGATGCACAAGAAAGTGGACATCTACATGGCGTGTAAGGAACAGGCCATGAATTTCGGGGTGCGGCGCTACGTGATCCTGGTGAAACTGGCTTAGGCCCCGTCCTCACTTTACCCTTTCAATATAGCCGCCGGTGCGGCTGTCAACCTTGACCCGGTCCCCTTCATTGATGAACAAGGGCACCTGGACGGTGGCGCCGGACTCCAGGACCGCGGGCTTGGTCCCTCCAGCGGCGGTGTCGCCTTTGAATCCGGGTTCGGCTTGAGCCACCCTAAGCTCCACAAAGTTGGGCAACTCCACACCCACCGGCTCTTTATTGAAGAAGAGGACCTTGAGGTCCAGATTTTCGATGAGATAGAGGCGCGCCTCACCCACCTGCGCCTCGGTGAGCATGATCTGTTCGTAGCTGTCGTTGTCCATCATGCAGTAGCGGTCCCCCTCCCGGTAGAGATACTGCATCTCCCGTTCTACGAGGTCCGGTTTCTTGACCCGTTCCCCCGAGCGGAAGGTCTGATCAATCACCCGCCCGCTTAGAAGGTTTTTCAGCTTGGTGCGCACAAAGGCGCCGCCTTTGCCGGGCTTGACGTGTTGAAAATCGACCATGACGTAGGGAGTGCCGTCCAACTCTATCTTCAAGCCTTTTTTAAACTCGGCCGTGGAGTACATAGGCCACCTTTTTCCTTCCGTGTCGTTAGATTCCAAGCTCTACGAAATTGGGGGCCGGCCTCAGACTATCCGGCTTTACCGGGGCAAACCGCAGCCGTGGCGAGTTAAACGGCCAACCCGCCTCGATTCAGCGGGTATTCCTGGGGCTGGGTTTGGGAGCCCACTCCAGCCAATTCCAGGGCCAGGAGTGCTTGCCGGCTTCCGGCGGGGCTCCGGCCTCGGCTGGGGACTCAGCAAGAGGGCCGCCCAGGGGCGGCGAGGGCGATGCGGAGTGCTGACCTTGGCCAGGGGGCAACTGAAAGATTATCTCGTTTTTCTTAACGAAATTCAACTCGTGGTGAATGAGGGCCTGGATCATGACCGGGTCGTTCTGCAAGCGGTCGATGGTGCGGGCCAGGCGGGCGTTCTCCTCGGCCAGGCGGGCGTTCTCCTGATCCAGACGCAACTGTTCCTGGTGAGAGCGATAGATCTGGTAGAGGCTCCGGTGGCTTAAGAACACCATGACCAGTATCATCCCCCCCAGGATGACGACCAGTCCGGTCAGCAGTCTGTGACTGCCTTTAAAGCTGACGGCCTCGAGTGGAGCAGCAGGCGAAGTCATGTTTCCCCCCAACCAGACTTCCGAAATGAATATTGCCACAAGATTTTCTCGAATGCAAGCAAAAATGAGGGTTTTGGGGGGTTGAGGTCAAGATAACTGATATTTTTTTACTAAGTCGCGGCCCCGGCAAGGAATTTTTCGATATTTTTGGGAAGGGCAGGGGTCCCGCCGCCCCCTCCGGAGATGAGGAGTTATCTATGGCCTCTATTGACAAGTCTGGGTAAAAATCATAGGTTTTTGATACTTTGGAAATCCCTGGAAAAGGTTTCCAACCCTCAAGTGAGGAAAGCGGAGTGACGAAGATCGAGTTGCCCTTGACTCCCATGGCCGCCACCGGCATCGGCTCGGTGCCCTTTACCGATCCGGAGGAAACGGTGGCCCTGATCCTGGAGACCATGCCCCGGATGCCCTATTGGCCTCAAATGGTGCGCCTGGGGTTTGGGGAGGAGATGACTGCCCAGGCCGCCCGGGGCCTGGCGGTCTTGAAGATCGACGAGGCGGCCCGCACCGTGCAGGTGAACCCGGATCTTGCCCGGGACCAGGCCCTGGCGGAATTTTATGAGGCGGTCCTGGCCGGTGAGCTAACCCCATTTGCCATGGAGGAGAAGGAGGCCCGCGGCTTCTTTGCCCTGCTCCGGGCCGCCGCTGGACATCCCTGTCAGACCCTGAAAGGTCAACTGGCGGGACCGGTGACCTTTGCCGGGATGGTCAAGGACCAGGAGGGCAAACCCATCCTGTTCGACCGGGAACTGACCCAGGCGGTCTGCCTGGGCCTGGCCCGCAAGGCCGCCTGGCAGGCCAGCCGGTTCCGGGAATTGGGGAAGGCCCCGGTCATCTTTTTGGATGAGCCTTATCTCACCGGATTCGGGTCCGCCTATCTACCCATCTCCCGGGAGGAAGTCCTGGAGATCCTGGGCCAGACCATCGAAGAATTGCGCCAGGCCGTGGGCGCACCTATCGTCGTGGGCCTCCATTGCTGCGGCAACACTGACTGGGGTCTGCTGCTTTCGGCCCCCATCGATCTTCTCAGTTTCGATTCCTATGGTTACTTCGAAAGCTTGCAACTGTATGGGTCGGCGCTGGTGAAATTTTTTGAGCGGGGCGGCTGGCTGGCCTGGGGATTGGTGCCCACCGGCGAGGATTTCCGCCAGGAAACCGCCGAGGGCCTGTGGCTGCGATTCACAGGGCAGGTGGCCCGGCTGGCCGAGGAGCTTAAGTCCACCCCCAGGGAGATCCTGTCCCGGGCCATTCTCACCCCGGCTTGCGGCATGGGTTTTCTCAGCCAGGACGAGGCTCGGCGGGCCTTGAAGATTCTGGGGGACCTGAGCGCCCGGGGCCAGGAATGGCTGGCATCGATGTGAGGCGAGGAATGTTCCAGGGGCGATGGGTGCGGCGTCACCCATCATCTTAAGCAATCACGTAATCCACTCCCAGGAGACGGTGAATGAAGGTCAAGGAAGTGATGATCAAGGAAGTGGCCACCCTGGATGTCAACGACGAACTGAGTCTGGCCAACGACATCATGCGATTGGGGAGGATCCGGCATTTGCCGGTGGTGGATGGCGCCAGGCTGGTGGGGATCGTTTCGGAGCGGGACCTGTTTCGCAGTTCCCTGGCCCAGGCCCTCGGTTACAGCGGCCAGACCCCTCGCGAGGTGATGAAAACCGTGCGCATCAAGGACATCATGGTGCAGGAGATTGTCACCATCTCTCCGGAGCTGGATCTGTGCAAGGCCGTCAAGATGATGATAGACAAGAAAATCGGCTCCCTGCCGGTGGTGGACCATGACCGCCTGGTGGGCCTGATTACCGAAACCGATATCATGCTCGAATATCTAAAGTACTGCGTCGGCGAATAACCAGGCCGGCGGTTTCCGGTTTTTGGTAAAAAAAATAACTGGAATAAGGAAAAGGGCTCGGGAGAGTAAAGTTCTCCCCGGCCCTTTTTTTCTTTTTACCGAAAACCGAAAACTGGTTTTAAATATAGGCGAGCCAGTTCTGATAGCGCGGGTCCCGGCCCAGGACCACGTCAAAGAAGGCGGTCTGCAGTTTCAGGGTGATGGGGCCCGGTTTCCCGGGACCGATGACCCGGCCGTCCACTTCCCGGATGGGGGTGACTTCGGCGGCGGTGCCGGTAAGGAAGGCCTCATCGGCCAGGTAGAGTTCATCCCGGGAAAAGAGGTCTTCCCGAACCTGCACGCCCAGGTCCTGGGCCAGGGTGAGGATACTGGAGCGGGTGATCCCGG
Organism: uncultured delta proteobacterium; assembly: GCA_963697965.1. Classification (GTDB taxonomy): domain Bacteria; phylum Desulfobacterota; class Desulfobaccia; order Desulfobaccales; family 0-14-0-80-60-11; genus JAPLJC01. Next base: position 2,331,587 of record OY969108.1, on the reverse strand, counting down.
GCAACACTGAGGTCAGCGGCGGCGTGCGCAGCACCCCGTCCGAGACGATGAAGATGTTTTCCCCGGAGGCCTCGGCCACATAGCCGTCGGTATCCAACATCAGGGCCTCGTCAAAACCCAGGAAGGTGGCTTCCCGCTTGGCCAGGATGGAGTTGACATAGTTGGCCGTGGTCTTGGACTTGGTCATCATGACGTTGACGTGGTGCCGGGTGAACGAGGAGATTTTGGCCCGGATACCCTTCTTCAGGCCCTCCTCTCCCAGATAGGCGCCCCAAACCCAACTGATGATGGCCACCCGGATGGGGTTATCCTGGGGATGCAGGCCCATGACCCCCTCGCCCACAAACACCAGGGGGCGCAGGTAGCCGGATTCCTGGCCGTTCCGCCGCAGCAGGTCGCAGCAGACCTCCTCGATCGAGGAACGGCTATAGGGGATGTCGAGCTGCATAACGTGGCCGGAGTCGAACAGCCGGCGGATATGCTCCTTCAGGCGAAAAATGGCGGTGCGGCCGTCCTGGCAGTGGTAAGCCCGGATACCCTCGAAGACTCCCAGACCGTAATGCAGGGCATGGGTCATAATGTGCACCTGGGCCTCGGCCCAGGGAATGAATTTGCCGTCCAGCCAGATATACTTAGCCTTTTCCACCATCCATCCGTCCTCCCTGAGAGCATCTGGAAATTTTTATCGTTTAAAGGAGCGCTTGTCAAACGGTTTCCTCCCGGAATTCATTGCCTCCGGGCCTCCTTTTCCGGTATGATGAGCCTGCGTGGGCAGTGTAGGGGCGGGTCTATTCTTACTGCCAACACGTTATCTCCTCTGGAGGAATCTGTTCATCATGGTTGCACCCTTAAGAGTCGGGGTTATCGGCGTCGGCTATCTGGGCCGCTTCCACGCCGAGAAATACGCCCATCTCCAGGAGACGGATCTGGTGGGGGTGGCCGACCTCAACGAGGCCCAGGCCCGGGAGGTGGCCGGGGCCCTGGGCGCCGAAGCCTACGGTGATTACCGGGCGCTGCTGCCGAAAGTCAGCGCGGTGAGCATCGCGGTGCCCACCTCCGTCCATTTTGAGGTGGTGCGGGACGCCCTGGAGGCCGGCTGCCAGGTACTGGTGGAAAAGCCCATCAGCATCACGGTGGCCGAGGCCGACTCCCTGGTGCGCCTGGCCCGGGAGCGCGGGCGCATCCTCATGGTGGGGCACCTGGAGCGCTTCAATTCCGCCATGGGGGAACTCAAGAGCCGGGCGCACGGACCCCGCTTCATCGAAAGCCACCGGCTGGCGTTTTTCAAGGAGCGTGGCACCGATGTGGACGTGGTCCTGGACCTGATGATCCATGACCTGGACCATGTCCTCTCCCTGGTCGAGGCCCCGGTGCAGGAGATCAGGGCGGCGGGCATCTCGGTGCTCACCGACCGCATCGATCTGGCCAACGCCCGCCTGGAGTTCGGCGATGGCTGCATCGCCAACCTCACCGCCTCCCGTATGTCCTTCAAGAGCATGCGCAAGTTCCGCCTCTTCCAAACGGACGCCTACCTGGCCGTAGATTTTGAGAACCGGGAACTGACCGTGGCCTTCAAGAAGGAGGGCGCCTCGGGCCCCATTCCCGGGGTGGCCCTGGAAAGCCGCCGCTTTCCCCAGCAAGACGTCCTGCTCAAAGAGATCAGCGCCTTTGTGAGGGCGGTTTTAAACGAGGAGGAGCCGCCCATCAGCGGCGAGGCCGGCCGGGCTGCCCTGGACCTGGCCCTGAAGATTAATGCCGCCATGAAGATAGCCAAAGGCTGAGGGGTCAAGGGTTAGGGGTTAGTTAAGGAAAAAGTAAATTAAGGTAAAAGGAAAAAATAAAAAGGCAAAATTGAGCATATATGGGTGGGCACCGCTAAGATTTCTCATCAAGGAATATGGTAAAGACTGATAAAAAACCTGGGGGAATCCTGGTGGTTGCCGGGGAGGCGTCCGGGGACGAGCATGCGGCCCGGTTGGTGGCGGCCATTAAGGAGCGATTGCCCCAGGCGGAGTTCTTCGGCATCGGGGGTGAGGCCCTGGCCGCCCAGGGAGTGCGCCTCCTCTGCCCCGCCTCGGATCTGGCGGTGGTGGGCCTCTCGGAGGTGGCGGGCCGCCTGGGGGCGGTGATGCGGGCCTTGTGGGACGTGGGCCGGGCCTTGAAGAGCCGCAAGCCCGCCCTGGCCATATTAGTCGATTTTCCGGATTTCAACTTCTGGGTGGCCCGGCTGGCCAGGTATTACCGGGTCCCGGTGATGTATTACATCAGCCCCCAGGTGTGGGCCTGGCGCAGCTACCGGGTGCGCACCCTGGCCCGCCTGGTGGACCGCCTGGTGGTGATCTTCCCTTTTGAGGCCGATTTTTACCGGGAGCGAGGGGTGCCGGCCACCTATGTGGGCCACCCGCTGCTGGAGACCCTGCGGCCCCCGGAGGCGCGGCGTTCCTGGCTGGCCCGGGTGGGCCTGGAACCTGGACGCCTCACCGTCGCCCTGCTCCCGGGCAGCCGGGCCAGCGAAATTGAGCGGCACCTGCCCCCCATGCTGGAGGCCGCTGCTTTGATCCATAAAGCCATCCCGCAATGCCAGTTCCTCCTGCCCCTGGCCTCCACCGCCCCGGCGGAGCTGGTTAAGGGGATGGTAAAACAATGGTTGTGCGAGGGGGGCGGTGGCCGAGGGCCTTTGGCAATCCTTTCCGGACAATCCTACGAGTCCCTGGCCGCAGCGCACCTGGCCGTGGTGGCGTCGGGCACGGCCACAGTGGAAGCGGCCCTGGCCGGCACTCCCACGGTGATAGTATATCAGGTGTCGCCCCTGACTTTCCGGGTGGGCCGATGGCTGGTGCGGGTACCGCACGTGGGCATGGCCAACCTCCTGGCCGGGGAACGGCTCTTCCCGGAGCTGATCCAGGAAGACTTTACCCCGGAGCGCCTGGCCGGGGAGGCGCTGGGCTGGATTAAGGACCGGCAGCGCCTGGCGGCGCTGGGGCCGGGGCTGGCCCGGATCGTCGGGAGCCTTACGGGCCTCGACGCCTCACAAGGAGCGGCCCGGGTGGCCCTGGAGTTGATGGCCGCTGGGAAAAAATAGAAAAAATATTTGCCATTGCCTAAGCGTAGTGTGATCTTATCTTAAATTATAAGGAGATTATTAGAACCATTGCGGCATTTTGCCGGTTCCCCCGCAAAAATCGAAGAAATCTAAACCCTTATCCTGAATAGGAAGACCGCATTCAGAAAACCGAAAACAGAAAACTGCCTTTCAGGAGGTGAAGATGGCCATGATTAAAAAGATTCAATCTTTGCTGGGCCCCGAGGCTGATGACCTTTTGAACCATAAATGCCAAGGATTTCCCAAAGAGAGCCTGCACCTGCCGGGGCCGGATTTCATCGACCGGGTCTTGGTGGGGAGCGACCGCTCGGCCAGGGTGCTGGCCTCCCTGGCGGCCCTCTTCGGCCATGGCCGCCTGGCCGGCCGCGGCTATCTCTCCATTTTGCCGGTGGACCAGGGGGTGGAGCATTCCGCCGCGGCCTCCTTTGCCCCCAATCCCATCTATTTCGATCCTGAAAACATCGTCAAGCTGGCCCTGGAGGGGGGGTGCAACGCGGTGGCCTCCACCCTGGGGATCTTGGGCGCGGTGGCTCGGAAATACGCCCACAAGATTCCCTTCATCGTCAAGCTGAATCACAACGAGATGCTCAGCTATCCCAATTTTTATGACCAGACTATGTTTGCCAGCGTGGAACAGGCCTTTGATATGGGTGCGGCCGCGGTGGGGGCCACCATTTATTTCGGCTCCGTCGAGTGCCGGCGCCAGATCCAGGAGGTCAGCGAGGCCTTCAAACTCGCGCACGAACTGGGGATGGCTTGCATCCTCTGGTGTTATCTGCGCAATCCCGCCTTCAAGACGGAGCAGGGGGACATGCACGCCTCCGCCGACCTGACCGGCCAGGCCAACTATCTGGGAGTGACCATCGAGGCGGACATCATCAAGCAGAAAATGCCGGAGACCAACGGCGGCTACAAGGCCCTGCCCAAATTCGGCAAGACCAATGAGCTGGTCTATACCAAGTTGGCGGGGACTCACCCCATCGATATGTGCCGCTATCAGGTGGCCAACTGCTTCATGGGCCGGGCCGGGCTCATCAATTCCGGCGGCGGCTCCGGGAAGAACGACATGGCCGCGGCGGTGCGCACCGCGGTGATCAACAAACGGGCCGGGGGCATGGGGCTGATCTCCGGGCGCAAGACCTTCCAGCGTCCCATGAAGGAAGGGGTGGAGCTCTTCAACGCCATCCAGGACGTCTTTCTCAGCCCCGAGGTGACGGTGGCTTAAGCGTCCGGCGGGGCCTACTATTTGGCAAGGTTTCCCCGGCCGCCAATAAATGGTAAGATCTTAAAGGAAATCACCAATCAGGATAGGCTCCATGTTTACCGGATTAGTGGAAGGGGTGGGGGAGATTGTCGGGCTCACGCCGCTGGCGGAAGGACTCAAGGTCACGGTCAAGACCCCGTTCCCGGCCTCCGAACTGAACCTGGGAGAGTCGGTGGCGGTGGCCGGAGCCTGCCTGACGGTGGTGGCCTTGGCGCCGCCGGCGGCCAGCTTTGAGGTCTCGCCCGAGACCCTGGCCCGCACCACTTTCCCCTTGAAAAAGGTGGGTGACCGGGTAAACTTAGAAAGATCCCTGCGGCTTGGCGACCGCCTGGATGGACACCTGGTCAGCGGCCACGTGGATGCCGCCGGCAGGGTGGGGCAGCTCAGGACCGGCCCGGCTCACTTCCAGTTGCAGATAGAGCTACCCGGGCCTCTGGGCGCCCTGGTCATCGAGAAGGGCTCCATTGCGGTGGACGGGGTTTCTCTGACCGTGAACTCGATCAAGGGAGCCGCCTTCAGCGTCAATATCATCCCTTTCACCGCCCGGAACACCACCCTTGGGACTTTGCGGGTGGGAGACCGGGTAAACCTGGAGGCGGACCTTATCGGCAAATACGTGGCCCGGCTATTGGGGAAGGACTCCGGGACCGGCCAGGGAGTCACCCTGGAGGCGCTGGCCCGGCACGGATTCCTTTAATACAGTAAGCCGTGAGCAGTAAGCAGTGAGCAGCGCAAAAGGATCACCGGCTCAGATGGCGGTGCCTGCAATAACAAAAAACAGAAAACAGGAAACAGAAAACTGGGCCCAAAGCAGTAAGCAGTGGGCAAAAAATCGCCGGCTCAGATGCCGGCGCCGGCAATACCCGGAAACAGACAACAGAAAACAGGAACCAAACGGAATGGCGTTAACACCTATTGAAGAGGTCATGCAAGACCTCCGCCAGGGCAAGATGATCATCCTGGTGGATGACGAAGACCGGGAAAACGAGGGCGACCTCACCATGGCCGCGGAGCTGGTGACCCCGGAGGCCATCAATTTCATGGTCCGCTTCGGACGGGGACTCGTCTGTCTGGCCCTGGAGGCTGACCTGGTGGAGCGCCTGAAATTGCCCCAAATGGTGCGGGACAACCAGTCGGGCTTCAAGACGGCCTTCTGCGTCTCCATCGAAGCCCGGCGCGGGGTGACCACGGGCATCTCGGCGGCGGATCGGGCCACCACCGTCCTCACCGCGGTGGCGGACCACACCAAGGCCGAAGACCTGGTGAGCCCCGGGCACGTATTTCCCATCCGGGCCCGGAGGGGCGGGGTCCTGGTGCGCACGGGCCAGACCGAGGGCTCCGTGGACCTGACCCGCCTCTCGGGGCTGAAGGGCGCCGCGGTGATCTGCGAGGTTATGAAAGATGACGGCACCATGGCCCGGATGCCGGACCTGGAGAAGTTTGCCCAGGAGCATCGCCTGAAGATCGCCACCATCGCCGACCTGGTGGAATACCGGCTGCGGCACGAATCCTTTGTACACCGCCGGGCCAGCGTCAAACTGCCTACCTATTTCGGGGAATTCACTGCCATTGCCTATGACAACGACGTGGATGACAACCAGCATGTGGCCCTGGTGAAGGGGGAGATCGCGCCGGACCAGCCGGTGCTGGTGCGAGTCCATTCCGAATGCGTCACCGGCGACGTTTTCCATTCCCTGCGCTGCGACTGTGGGGACCAACTGGAAGCCGCCATGCAACTGGTGGAGTGCGAAGGCAGAGGCATCATCCTGTACATGCACCAGGAGGGCAGGGGCATCGGCCTGGTCAATAAGCTGCGGGCCTACGAATTGCAGGACCAGGGCGCCGATACGGTGGAAGCCAACGAAGCCCTGGGTTTTAAGGCGGACCTGCGGGATTACGGCATCGGGGCCCAAATCTTGCGCGACCTGGGAGTCCGCCAGATGCGCCTGATGACTAACAATCCCAAGAAGATCATCGGCCTGGAGGGCTACGGCCTCAAGATGGTGGAGCGGGTGCCGCTGGAGATTCCTCCCAACCGGATGAATCGCAACTATCTCAAGACCAAGTGCCAAAAGATGGGCCACTTGTTGAAGCTGGTGGAAAATTAAGGTCAGGTTTCAAGATTAGCTGGCAGCAGACGCTGCCTTTCTCTGATCAGGGGATTAGGGACCCGGAAGAACACCAAAAACTCAAGCTGAGGAACTCAGAAGGGGGAAGGATGCGTACGGTAGAAGGCAAGCTCATTGGCGCCGGGCTGAAATTTGCCCTGGTGGTCAGCCGCTTCAATTCCTTTATTACCGAGCGCCTGCTGGAAGGGGCCCTGGATTGCCTGCAGCGCCAGGGGGTGGCGGAAGACGATTTATTGGTAGTGCGGGTGCCGGGGGCCTGGGAAATCCCGCTGACGGCCAAACGTCTGGCAGCCGCCAAGACCCACGACGCAGTGGTTTGCCTGGCCGCGGTGATCAGGGGCTCCACTCCCCACTTCGATTACGTGGCCGGGGAAGTTAGCAAGGGGATCGCCCAGGTGGCCCTGGAGAGCGGGGTGCCAATCTCCTTTGGCATTCTCACCACCGACAACCTGGAGCAGGCCATCGAGCGGGCCGGCAGCAAGGCGGGGAACAAAGGGTTCGCCGCGGCGGCAGCCGCCATCGAGATGGCCAATCTTCTGAAGGCCCTGGGAGCCTAATTTCTTGCCGGCTTATTCCCGCAGCCGTTGCCGGGAATGGGCCCTGCAATTTCTCTATCACGATGAATACGCCCGGAGCGGCAGCCCGGAGGATTTAGAGCTTTTCTGGCGCCATTTTCATTCGGAAGGCCCCGGCGTGCCAACCTATCTGCGGGTATTGACAGCCGGGGTGGCCTCCCATCGGGGAGAATTGGACGCCCTCATCCGCCGCTTTTCCGAACACTGGCGCCTGGAGCGCATGGGCGCGGTGGACCGCAACCTCCTGCGCCTGGCAGCCTATGAACTCCTCTACCAGCGCCAAATTCCCCCCAAAGTGGTGATCAACGAAGCCATCGAGCTGGCCAAGCGCTATGGAACCGAGGACTCGGGGGCCTTTGTCAACGGCATCCTGGACCAGCTACTGAGCGACCGGGAAAAGTTGGCAGTGAGCAGTGAGCAGTGAGCGGTGAGGGGAAATTGGCCGCGAACCCCTGGGTCCGCCCCCTGGTGCTCCCCGCCTTTGCCTTTGGCGGCAAACTTGCACGCCGGAAAAAAAAGACTTATTGTGGTGAGTATATGAAAAGAAAGGTGAACCGGTTCCGCCTAATTGCAGAAGGAGGAGGTTGAGATGTTCAGGAGAATCCTGGCCTTGGGAATGATAATCGTTTTTCCCCTGGCGCTGGCGGGTTGCATGAATGAAACCGGGTTTTATTCGCCGGAACAGTCCGCGGCCGGCGGGGCCTTGGGAGGTGCGGCCACCGGGGCGGCCGTAGGCGCCATCATTGGCGCGGCCACCGGCGCGCCCGCCACCGGCGCCTGGGTGGGCGCCGCCGCCGGCGGTCTCCTGGGAGGAGTGGGAGGTTATCTCTATGCGGAACACCGTAATAGTGAGATGCTCTCCAATCAGGCCGCGGCCCAGAACTCTAATTACAACCCATCTCAGGGCAACCTGGTGAAAATCGATCGGGTATCCGCAGACCCTGCGGTGGTAGCCCCTGGCCAACAGGTTAACCTGCAGATGAATTACACCATCCTGACCCCTGACAATACGCCAACCTCGGTCACCTTGGTGCGGGAGGTCCGCTACGGCGGCCAGTTGCTGGGTCAGCCTTACCAGGCTACGGTCACCAATAACAACGGTAACTTCAACGATTCCGTGGCCTATGGCCTGCCCAATAACGCGGCCGTTGGCCAGTATACCGTCACCAGCCGGGTGATCACCAGCTACGGCAGCGACCAGCAGGATGCCATTTTCACCGTCCAGTAAGATCATGGGAAAGCCACAGAGAGGGCGGCTGGTGAGAACCTGCACCGGCCGCCTGATTCCCGCCGGTTCCCGGAGCGCGTCCCGGAAGTCCTTTGTTGAAGTGATTTAAGGCTTCCTGCCGGTTGACAATACTTCAGCCTTTTGTTAAATTCCATTTTTACTCTTTTACTCTCCTTGCCCTGGGCCGAAGGCGCCAGGGCCACTAGGCCATAAGGAGGAATAATGCGCCGCTATGAGTCGGTCTGGGTGGTGAACGGCGACCTCCCGGACGAAGAGATTAAGGGTACCATCGACAAGTTCAGTAAGATCATCTCCACCCAGGGAGGCACCCTGGTGCGCCTGGAGGAATGGGGCCGCAAGAAGCTGTCCTACCGGATCCAGGGAGTTACCCGGGGTTACTACGTCGTGGTGGACTACGCCGGTACGCCGGCCACCGTCAAGGAACTGGAGCGCAACTACCGCATCGACGATCGGCTCATCCGCTCTCACACCGCCAAGAAATCCGAAAAAGTAAACATGGAGGCCCTGCAGGAGGAAATCGCCGCCGGAGTCCAGGCGGCAGCGGCAGCGGCCCCGGCCCCGGAGACTGAACCCGAGGAGGCGGCCCCGGAGGCCGCAGCTGCAGTTGAGGCCGTGGCGGCGCCCGTTTCCGAGGTGGAAGCCGAAGCCGCCCCGCAGGGACAGGAGGACTAAGCCATGCCGGTAATGCCTCGCCGCAAACGGAAACAGTTTTATGTCAGGCGCAAGGTTTGCCGCTTTTGCGTGGACGCCAACCTGCCCATCGACTATAAGGATTTCAACACCTTGAGGCAGTTTGTCACGGAGAGGGGCAAGATCATTCCCCGGCGGATTTCGGGAAATTGCGCCCGCCACCAGCGCCGGCTCACCAGGGCCATCAAGCAAGCCCGGCTGCTGGCCCTGATTCCGTACGTTCCCATCGCGCCGCCAACATAATGGCTGGAGCAGAGCCTTGTTACCCGGAGGCCGCCTCTCCATCTGGTTCGCCTGTTTAAGCTTCCTGCTGCTGCTCTTAATCGGGGCGCACCTGCACCCCCTGGGCTACCTGCTGGCGGGCATCCTGGCGCCCTTGCCGGTGCTGCTGGCAGGCTGGCGCCTGGGAGACCGGGAAGCCCTGCTGCTGGTCCTGGCCGGCGTCGTGGCTGTCCTGGCCTTGAATCCCGGGTTGGAAACCCTCTGGACTAATCTCAGCTTCCTGAGCCTGCTGCTCATGGGCTTCTTGTTGAGCGCCCTGCAACACCGGGGCGTGTCCGCCCCCGGGGCCATCATGCTCACGGTGCTGATCCTGAGCGGCCTGGCTCTGCTCTTAGTGCTGGGACAGGCCGTTTATCAGGGGGTGAGCCCCCAGGTTCTCCTGGCCCAGCGGGGCGCGGATATCATGAAGTCGGTGCACCAGGTGCTGGGGGGAGGCGGTGCCGCCTCCGGGGGGGCGCTAACCGGGGAGATTTCCCCGGGTGAACTGGAAGCCCTGCTTAAACGGCTGCTGCCGGCCCTGGTGGTCACCAATACCGGCCTGGTGGCCTGGCTGAACGTGGTGCTGGCCCGGCAATTGGCCTGGCTGTGGGGCGGCCAGAAGCCGGCGCCGCCTCTTTATTATTGGGCCCTGCCCGAATGGCTCATCTTCGTGGCTCTGGGCGCCGGTTTTTTGCTGTTGGTTCCGGTGGCGGCGCTGCGTTCCCTCAGCTTCAACCTGTTGCTGATCACGGCGGTCCTCTATTTCTGCCAGGGTTTGGGAGTGATGGCCGGCTGGTTTCACCGTCTGAGGCTGCCCTTGGTTCTGCGGATCGTCGGCTACGGCCTGCTGTTTTTAAACCCACTCTTTTTTTTGATTATCATCCTGGGAGTGCTGGACCTCTGGTTCGATTTTCGCCGTTTGCACCGGCAACCCGGGGATGCCGGAGGAGGTATCGAGAGTTGAAAGTCATTCTGACGAAAGACGTTGTCGCGCTGGGTGAAATTGGCTCCGTGGTGGAGGTGGCCCGGGGCTATGCCAGAAATTACCTGATTCCCCAGGGTCTGGCCCTGGAAGCGACCCGTGGCAACCTGGCCCAGGTGGAACAGGTTAAAGCCCGATATGCCGAACTCCGGGACAAGGAGCAGGAATCCGCTTTGGCCAATCTCGCCCAACTGGAAGGGGTGAGCGTCACCATTGCCCAGCGGGTGGGAGAGGGAGAGCGCCTTTACGGTTCGGTGACCGCGGCCATGATCATCACGGCGCTGGAGGCTCAAGGTTTCAATATCGACCGCAGGCAATTGGACCTGCCGGAGCCTATCAAAAAGCTGGGCAGCTACCAGGTCCCCGTCCGCCTGGCTCCGGAGGTCAAGGCCGAAATCACCGTGGCAGTGGTGGCCGAGGCAGAATAGCTTTGTTAAGTATGGTTTTTGGAGGAAAGGGGTCAGGGGCCGACGGTTCTCAGCCTGCTGACACCCATCCGAGATATATTAATCAGGGCATTAATTAGATTGCATTTCCAAAGTAGCCGCAGGCTTTAGCCTGCGCAAGCTAAAGCTTGCGGCTACAGTTGATTTCCCCATCAGGCATTCGTTTTTTTCCTCTGATGGTAAATTGGTGGCACAGGCGTCTCGCCTGTGCGTCCTGATGCAAAAATTGGCTGCTTTTCATCGGAATGGAGGCAGGATTTTGAGCCATTGGGAGAAAAACCCAGCTAACCCTTTGGGGAAGACCACCTAATCTTCTATAAAAACGTCAACTTGGTTCTAGATCTTTAACTTTTATTCTCTCCCCGCCTCCATGGAGCGCCCAACCCCTATTTGCAATCGCCTCATGTTTTCTATATAATTAATAATCTTTATAATTCAAATAGTTACCAACAGATAACCCTTCTGCCAACCGGGGAGAGTCACCATGTCTGGAAGCCTTCGGCGCAACGCCCAACGAATGGCCGCGGCCCCGGCGGCAGCCGCCCACGCCGGCGGCTTTACCCCTCCGGCCAACGCCGAGGCGGAGCAATCGGTCCTGGGGGCCATCCTGGTGCGTCCGGAGGTGCTGGACCGGGTGGCCGATCTGATTGCGGCCGGCGACTTTTACCGGGAGGCCCACGGCAGAATCTTTCAGGCCATGCTGGATCTCTATGGCCGGGGGGATCCGGTGGACCTGGTGACCGTCAGCGCCCTCCTGGCTGAGCGGGGGCACTTGGAAGGAGTGGGGGGGCCGGTCTTCCTGGCGGGGCTGAGCGAGCAGGTGGGATTCGCCACCAATGCCGACTATTATGCCGGCCTGGTGCACGACAAGGCGGTGCTGCGCCGCCTGCTGGACACCACCCAGGAGATTGCCGGCGCCTGTTTTGGCCCGGTGGAGGATGTCGCCGAGTTTTTGGACACCGCCGAGCAGAAAATCTTCGAGGTGGCCGAATCCAAGGTGCGCCTGGGCTTCCAGCCCTTGTCGGCCCTGGTGGAAAAGGAGATCTCCAACCTGGAGGCCATCTGGCACCGGGATATTAGCCGGATCACCGGGGTGGAAAGTGGCTTCAAGGACCTGGACCACCTCACCGCGGGCTTCCAGGACAGCGACCTGATTATCATCGCCGCCCGCCCCAGCATGGGGAAGACCGCCCTGGCTCTGAACATTGCCTACAACGCCGCCTTCAAGCCTCAGAAGCACGTGGCCTTCTTCTCCCTGGAGATGTCCAGGGAGCAGTTGGTGCGGCGGCTGCTCTCCAGCGTCGGCAAGGTGGACGCCTCCAACCTGCGCCGGGCCTTCCTGAGCACCATGGAATGGGCCAACCTGCAGACCGCCGCGGGTTATCTCCTCGATTGCCCCATCTACATCGACGACACCCCGGCGGCCACCGTTCTCGACATCCGGGCCAAGGCCCGGCGCCTCAAGGCGGACGGCAAACTTAATATGCTGGTCATCGACTACCTGCAGCTCATGCGCGGCCGGGCCGACGTGCACAGCCGGGAGCAGGAGATCTCGGAGATTTCCCGGTCCTTGAAGGCCCTGGCCAAGGAGCTGAAGGTGCCGGTCATCGTGCTCTCCCAACTTAACCGCAAGGTGGAGGACCGGCCCAACAAGCGGCCGCAACTGGCGGACTTGCGTGAATCCGGGGCCATCGAGCAGGATGCCGACGTGGTCATTTTCATTTACCGGGATGAGGTCTACCGGGAAGACTCCCCGGAGCAGGGCACCGCGGAGATCATCATCGGCAAGCAGCGGAATGGCCCCACCGGCAAGATCAAGCTCAACTTCCAGGCCAAATACACCACCTTCGGCGCCTTTGAGCGGGAAGAAGCCCCGGCGGGGTATTGAGGAAGGCAAAAGTAAAAAGTAAAAAGCAAAACGGCAAATTTGAGCATCTAGTGGAGTGTTCCATAATTAGCTGGACATAGTATCAGGACTAGAACGCAGTATTTTGCCTGGTTAAGTCCCCCTTTGAAAAAGGGGGATTTAGGGGGATTTCAAGATGTTATATTAAATCCCCCCTCCCCCCTTTTCCAAAGGGGGGTTAAAAATCAGTCATTTTGAATGGATAATCAATTTTGCAACAGACTACTAGATGGGCACTCCGCACCTGGCGGCCTAGGGCTGCCGCCCCGTAGGGTGCGTCTCACGCACCCTTAATGGCGCCTAAGACGCGCCCTACGCAGGCAACGATACTATATCCATATAATCAGTTTGATAGGGCGGCCTGTGGCCGCCGATTAGCCGATTAACGGGGCTATGCCCAACTATCGAAACCTGGTTTTTCAGGGTGGTGACCTATAAGCCGGCGATCTGGCAAGCCGTCAACGGCGGCCCACCCCGCGGACCGGCCTCCCCGGCGGGGTTTGATCCTCGGCACCGCCTGCCTGGGGGCCTTCATGGCCACCCTGGACACCAGCATCGTCAACATCGCCCTGCCTCAGATAGCCCATTCCTTCGGCAGCTCGCTTTCGCAAATCTCCTGGGTCATGGTGGCCTATCTACTGGTCCAGGTCTCCCTGCTCCTGATCAGCGGCCGTTTGGGCGACCTGTTGGCCCCGGGGCGTCTCTTTCTTTTGGGGCTGTTGATTTTCACAGGCTCCTCGGTTCTCTGCGGCCTGTCCCCGGACCTTCCCCGCATGGTGGCGGCCCGCTGCTGCCAGGCGCTGGGGTCTGCCCTGATGCTGGGCCTGGCCCCAAAGCTCATCGCGGCGACCTTTGGCGAAGGGGAGCGGGGGCTACCCCTGGGCCTGTTTTCCACCGCCTTTGCCGCGGGCATCAGCGTGGGCGCCCCGCTGGGCGGACTCATCACTTCCTACCTGGGCTGGCCCTATATCTTTTTCATCAATGTTCCCATCTGCGCCCTGGCCCTGCTGGTGGGCGGGATTTCCCTGGGGGGGCTCCGCTCCCAGATGGTCTGGGACCGGCGGGCACTGGATCTCTGGGGTTCTCTGGTCTTACCCCTCGCCCTGGGATCACTGGTGCTGGCCCTGACCCGGCTGCGGGAATCGGGTTGGGGTGACGGCCTGACGGAGGGTTTCCTGGCCCTGGGGCTGGGGCTGTTCCTGATCCTGATATTCCTGGAGCGCCGCCAGCCCTTCCCCCTGCTCCACGGCGAGTTGTGGAGAAGTTGGCCCTTCGTGGCCGGGTCACTGGCGGTGGTTCTGACCTTCGCCGCGGTAATGGGGACCTTTTTTTTGCTGCCCTTTTTCCTGGAGCAGGTTTTCGGGTACTCCCCCGGTCAAGCGGGCCTGCTCTTGGGTGTCCTGGCCCTGACCAACGCCGCGGTGGCCGGAGTGGGGGGGTACCTGGCGGACCGCTGGGGAAATCTGCCGGTGCTCAGGAGCGGCTGCCTGCTGATGCTGGGCGGCCTGGCCTCCCTGATGTTCGCCGGGCCCGGCGGCACATCCCTGGGCCTGGCGGTTAGGTTCGTCATCCTGGGGCTGGGCCTGGGTCTGTTCCAGGCCCCGAATCTCAACGAGATTCTCCGGGGGGTGCGGCCGTCCCTGGTGGGTCTGGCGGCCAGCACCAATGCGGTGTTAAAAAACCTCGGGTCCCTGGCCGGGATCACCCTGATGGTGACGGTCTTTGGCTGGTTGGAGCTGCACCACCCGCCCCTATTGGGGCAGGAAGCCTACCCGGGACTGGCGCCCTACCAATGGGCCTTTGCGGCGGCCCTCCTGGTCGCGGCCCTGAACCTGCTCGTCAATCTTCTACCCCGGAGGACGCCCGCCGCCAACCGTGGGCGAAAGCCGGTCTGAACTAACCCGGGGCATAAGCCAGGTTCCGGCGGTTGGCCTGAGATTCGCCTGCGAAAGCCGCCATGAGGAATTGCTCAGATTGGGTCATGGGTGCTCCAGTCATAGTTCCCATAATTAAAGTAGCTGGTTAGCCATTCAGTTCCCGATCTGGGGAGTATCAAAAGGATGAGAGACTCAGGCCAATTTCGGTTTTCAATCAACAGCCAGCAATTTCATATCATGGATATCTCACGCAAAAAATAGACCAAATTCCGTAGGGTCCGGCAGAGATTTGGCATATAGACTGGCGAAGGAAAATTGAAAAAGGTAGCCGCAAGCCTTGAGCCAGAGAAGACGGGGGCAGCCCGGAAGCGCCCAAACTCCCTCTCCCCGGTGAGAGGAGAGGGATGGGGTGAGGGGTGGCTATGAGGTGCTCCCCCAAAATGAGACTGTTATAATGAGAGGCCTCGAAAGCAGGAGAGACCTTCATGGGGCAGTCGTTGATCAATATGATGAGCCCCTGGCAGACAACCCTTGCCTCAAGTGTGGCCTGTGCGTGGATGTCTGCCCGGTGGGCGCCATCAGCCAAGATGGAACCTTTGACTTCAGGGCCTGCAGCACTCACAGTTACCGTTATAACATGATGGGTTTTCAGGATTGGATCGACGCTGTCATCTCATCTGCCGATATGGAAGCCTATCGGGCCCGCTTCCAGGACCGGGAGACGGCCGCCTTGTGGCAATCCCTCATGTTCCGCATCGACCGCTGCGGATACTGCATGGGGGTCTGCCCGGCAGGGGAAGACGTCAAAGGTGATTGCCTATCCGATAAAAAGACCTATTACCGGCAGCTAGTGAAACCCCTCAAAGAGAGGCCTGAGCCCGTCTACGTGGCAACCGGCAGCCGGGCGGAAGAGGTGGCGAGACGCAATCCCCATAAAGAGGTGCGATGTGTCCAGCCTTTTCCGGTTCGGCGGTAGATATGGGACTGGCCGGGTAAATAAATTTGTGGGGATCAATACCATGGCTCCCAAGGATTATTTCACCTAGTGGTGGTAACATGGCTGGCAGGTCGGGATCGAGGCACCCTGACAAGTCATATTTTCATGAGCCAATACTTCCGTAGGCAAGATCGAAAAAAGGAGGGGGGCAAATGGCGAAAACCTTACTTGGCCTGGTGGGATCCCCCAGAAAGTTTGGCAATTCGGAGCTCTTTATCAAGGAACTCTACCTGCAACTCCCGGGAAATTGGGAGCTAAAACTCATCAGGCTGCCGGATATGGATATCCGCCCCTGCAAGGCCTGCTACCAGTGCCTGTTCGGCGAGGAGAAATGCCTTCAGGACGACGATTTTGCCCTGGTGCTGGAGACCTTGAGCCAATCTGACGCTTATGTAGTAGCGGCCCCCACGTATCTGCTGGGGGCTAATGCCAGCCTGAAGCGGTTTTTGGATAGAGGACTGAGTTTTTACGCCCACATCGACCGGCTTTGGGGAAAACCGGCGGTGGGCGTGGCCATAGCCGGCATCGACGGCATGGAAGGCTACACCAAATTGAATGTAGAGAGTTTCATTAAATTGACCATGGGAGATTTGAGAGGCTCGGCCGTAGTCTATGGCGCCCTGCCAGGGGAGATATTTTTGCGGAAGGAAGGACAGGAGACGGCCGGGCGGCTGGCGGCGGCGCTGCACGACGGCCAGGAAAGGGTGCTCCCCCTGGCGCCCGCCTGTCCGATTTGCGGAGGGGACACCTTTCGTTTTCTCCCCGAAGGCCAGGTGCGCTGCATGTTGTGCAGCAGTTCCGGCGCCTATGTTTGGCAGGAAGGCCGGCTGCAAATGGAGACGCAGCCGGGCCAACATTCCTTCTTCCTGGGCTATGAGGACGCAAAACGGCACGCCGACTGGCTCCGGGAAATGAAGGACCAGTTCTTAAAGCGCCGCCCGGAACTCAAGACGGTGGCTTCAGGGTATACCAAGGTCGGGAACTGGGTGACTCCGCAGGGGCAGGATAGGGGATAATCAAGCAGCAAACTGTTTTGCCGGAAGTTGCCTGGGCGGCCTAACCAGATTTTTCGGCCTCAATCGACTGGTTGCTGCCGGCAGGCGGATTTGATAAAATTTTAAATTGAGGTCAGGGGCGCCCCTTATCTGGGCCCGTCCTGCCTAACTCGATTGGGAAGGGAGTTGCCAGGATGCAGTTTGCAGGAACCGACCGCTATTATCTCTCGCCCGAGCTGCGGGAAATCGTCAATATCGCCATTGCCATGGAAAAACCCCTGCTGCTTACCGGGGAGGCCGGCACCGGCAAGACCCAACTGGCCTTTGAAATCTCCCGGGCCCTCGGCCTGAACATGGAAGAGGCCCGCTGCAAGTCCACGTTCAAGGGCGAAGAGCTTTGCTACGTCTATGACACGGTGCTTAGGCTGAACGACTCCCGGTTCGGCAGCGGCGACACCGGACGGGACGTCAACAACATTTGGGATTATCTCCGCTTTGGCCCCATCGGCCGGGCCTTCCTGGCCGAAGACCGGCGCGTCCTCCTGCTGGACGAAATTGACAAGACCGATTCGGACACCCAGGACAACCTCCTGGACGTCCTGGAGGACGGGTCTTTTGTGATCCGGGAGATCAATCACAAGGTGACCGCGCTCAAAAGGCCCATCATCATTATCACCAGCAACGCCAAGCGGGAGCTGTCGGATCCCTTTCTGCGCCGTTGTTTCTGCCACTACATTCCGTTTCCGGGCCGCGAGGAGATGATCAATATCGTCAATCTCCATCACCCCAACCTGCCGGAGCCATTTCTGGAGGACTCTCTGACCAACTTTTACCATTTGCGGGAGCAGGGTTTCGAGAAGCCGCCGGCCACGGCGGAACTGCTGGACTGGTTAGGCTCCATGCAGGCCGCCGGCGTCAAGGCCCCCGGCGCGGACCGGAACCTGGCCCACATCGGCACCCTGCTCAAACGCACCGAAGACCTGTTGAAATTCAAAGGGATTACCAAGCCGGGGCGGTTTTAGATAGTGGATCAAAGCCCGCGGCCAAAGTGACGGCATGGTTGGCTTCGTTTATGAATTGCGGGAGGCCGGGGTCCCGGTAAGCGTCCAGTATATCCTGGAGTTCTACCGGGCGCTCAAGCGCGGCATCGCCTCGAATCTTGACCAGCTCTTCCTGCTGGCCCGGCTCATCTTTGTGAAGCGGGTCGAGCACTACGATATTTTCGAGCAGGTCTTCTCCTCCTACTTCCTCAAATCCGGCCTGTGGCAGAAGATGAGGGACTGGGAGGAGGCGCTGTCTGGCAAACCTTTCCGGGAATGGCTCCAAGAGCAGATCGACGCCGGCCACATCACCCCGGAAGAGATCCGCGCCTTCGGCAATGAAGAGCTGCTGGCCAGGTTCTGGGAGACCGTTCTGGCCCAACAGGCGCAGCACCATGGCGGCAGCACCTGGGTGGGCACCCGGGGCAGGTCCCCCTATGGCCATAGTGGCCTTACGGCCGGCGGCATCCGGGTTTACGGCAGGAGCCTGCACCGTTCGGCTCAGAAGGTCATCGATTCCCGGCGCTACCTCGATTACAGTGAAAGATCGACCCTCTCCAACGAAAACCTGCGGCAGGCCCTCGCCTGTCTCCGCTGTCTGAGGCCGACCGGTCCGGAAACCGAACTAGACATCGACGCCACCATCGCCCGGACCGCCAAAAACGGGGGCGAAATTGAGCTGGTCTTCGAACGGGAATTGCGCAACCGCCTGAAGTTGATAGTCTTACTCGACAACGGCGGCTATTCCATGGACGCCTATGTCCCTTTGGTAAGAACGATCTTCAATAAGCTGCGGGATCTTTTCCAGGATATCCGGTTCTATTACTTCCATAACTGCATCTACGGCATAGTTTACAAAGATCTTAAGCGGCGGCAGCCGGTGCCATGGGAAAGGTTCCTGGGTGAAACCAAGAGCACCAGGCTGGTGCTCATCGGCGACGCCAACATGGCGCCGTCCGAACTGATGGCCGCCAGCGGCTCCATCGATATCCATACCAGCGCCCGCAAGGCCGGCCAGGAGTGGCTCGAAGAGCTGCGGGCGTCATATCCGGTAAGTGTCTGGCTCAACCCCATCAGGAAGGAATACTGGCCCCACGAGAGCCTGACAGTCCGGCACATCGGCAAGATCTTTCCCATGGAAGACCTCACCCTGGCAGGCATCAAGCGGGCCGTCGCCTACCTGAACCACCAGGGCCAAACCTACGATCATCTTTAGGCTGCCTATCACCAGAGATCGAAACTCCTGTCCCCCCGGTCAATATGATCTCGATAAATACCGCATCCGCTCCTCAGGCAGTCCGGGGCGGCAGGCGGCGCGCCACCAGGGCCAGCATCACGCTGGCCCAACCACTGAAGATGAGCTCGACCCCGATAAACATCCCGATCGCCCAGAGTCCCGACCAGGGCCATTGGGCCCAGAGCAAAATGCCCAGCAACAGGCTGATGATGCCGTTGAACAGTCGCCATCCCCAAGTGGGAAAGCGCATATAAAGAGCGGCGATGATCCGGAACAAGCCCGCCACCATGAAGAACATGGCCAGCATCAGCGTCAGGATGAGGGCGCTGGCCGCCGGGTTGCCGATCAATATCACCCCTGCCACGCCGGCAAGAATGCCGTTTAACAGATGCAGGAAAAAACCGCCCCAATGCCGCTGCCAGAATGAATAGACCAGCTCCAGGATCCCCATGATCAGCAAGATCCACCCAAAAAAGATCATGGAGGCAATGGTAAAAAAGGCCGACGAACCCAGAGCCAGGATGCCCAGGATAATCGAGATGATCCCCAGTGCCAGCAGCCAGCCCCAGTTTTTCTGCAACCCCTGAATGTCCGATAAAAACGGGTGGATGAAGGTATCAGGTGCGGTCATAGGCTTACCTCCCTTAAGATTTGACCCAAAGGCTTAACTTGGGTTCCAGCCGACATGCCGTGAATCTCTTTTCCAGGAGCCCGGCGGGGGGGGCGGATTTCCTAAACAGCAGGTTTAGCTCCCTGGAGCACTGGCTGATAAACAATCTGGACAGAGGGTTCTTTGTCCAACCGGATGCTTACCCTCTTCGAAGCGAGACCGCGAAATTGGTATTGGCGTGGATAGCGGGCCGTGTGTTCCAGCAGTTTGACAATCAGTTTAAAAGTCTTGCTTCCCTCTTGTTGGTGCAACAATGCCTGAAAATCGGCATTTTCAGACGAAACGCCTGGTTCCAGCTCCAGGGCGAGCCCGGGCAAAGGATTAGCATAAAGACTGACTTCGGCAAGCTTATAGCCCACCTGTTGGAATTGCCCGGCGTGAGCTTCGATTTCGGCAACGGTGCCCATCAGCTTTTCAATTTTTTCATCGAGGAAGCTTTCGATCTGGTCAATGACAACCGGATAGAGTTCGTGAGGTTTCAACAGATGCGTCCCTTTGGTCCCCAAGGGCGCAGAACCTCGGCGCACCGCTCTGATGATGAGGTCCGTGACCAGCAGCAGGGCGGATGCCATAATGATTAACAGTCGCGTTAACATGTGAGTTTTCCAGGAAATTACTTACGTATTAGCATCGAAACCGGCATCGATATTGGCGCTGTTCGCCACTTAAGAATTGCAGGGATGCCCTCAATTGCGGAACATCATCCGACCTTGAAATAATTGACCGCGGTAGCATTGGGCGGTTTATCCCTTATTATTAGCGAGATTTAGCAGCATCTCCTTAAGCTTTTCAAACTGGCTATTTTCTATTAACCCGGTGGCCGCATATCTTATGATTCCGTTCCTGTCGATAACCAGGAAATTACTGTCGTGGTCCTGTATCTGGTAATCTCCAAGCATGGCGCCGGTCCAATCTCCGTAAATGGTCATCCCCTGTCTCTCGGAGGCTTCCCTTAGCTTCATTCTCCAAATGGGCTTGGTCGCAAAGGACGCCTCGGAACAATTGATCACCACCAATCTGAAGACATTTTCCTGAACAGCCTCCGGCAGGTCATTGTACAGGCTCTTTAGATAATCCTTGAACTCCCGGTTCTTGTCCACCACCTCCCGGGTTTCATAGAAGAGGATTATTACTTTGCCTCTGAGCATATCCAGCGTCAGATTTTCATCATCTCCGGAATCCACGCTAAAAAACGGGGCCGGCTCACCTACGCTTAAAGAGGCTGCCGCCACGCCGGGGAGCGCACCCCAGGCCGTCAAAATACCCAGCAGAAGAAGGGCTCTCACCCAAGCCTGTCTGGCCTGGATAATGGAAGTTTCCATAATCTTAATAAGCCTTCACGAGGGACTACAGTTGTGGGTCAATATGGCCGGGACCGCCACAATCCGGCGTATAGCAGGTGATATTCCGGAATTCGCATTTCTGGTGACAGCTGGGACACTCTTCCGGGGGCTTGGTGGCGCTGATCGTAAAGTTGCATTTGCTGCACCGCCAATAAGTCAAATTGCATTGAGGACAAATATCCCCGGTGAATTTGCCGGAAGCGGTATAGCCGCACAGGTCACATTCCTTTTTATCTTCCTGGGTCACCATCGGTCTCGCCTCCATTTTTTTTGCCATTGTGTGGATTGTCAGCGAACTGATCCGGTTATGCTTAAGGTTCCTGTTCTTCGCTTCCAAGATAATCATCGCCAAAGGAGAAACAAGGGGCTCCAGACCGCGGAACCTGGCGCCGGCTGGCCATTTGCCCCCAAAAAAAGGGGAGCCGCAGCTCCCGGAGCCGCGGCTCCCGCCGCGGAGCGCCCGAGTTTTAGCGGCTCAGGCGGTTGCCCTTCGACCTCAGGGAATCAAGACTATCTTCCCGTAGGCCTTGGTTTCCATGATGTCGTGATGCGCCCGGGCGGCCTCAGCCAAGGGGAGCTCCCGGCCCACCACCGGGTGCAGGGTGCCATTGGCCAGCCCGGCGCCCAGGGCCGCGTGCACTCTTTGGGTCTCCTTTTCCGTGGCCGCAAAGTAGAACATCCCCAGGACGCAGGCCTCCCGGACCATGGTGAGGCGGGGATCAATGGCCACCGTACCCCGGCTGCCGATGACTACCACCCGGCCACCAGCAGCCAGGACCTCCAGGTCGCGGCCCAGATTGACGTTGGCCAGCATCTCCAGGATGACATCCACGCCGCGATTATCCGTCAGCCGCATAACTTCCTGAAGATAGCCCTCCGGGCGATGGTCCAGCACGTAGTGCGCCCCCTGCTCGGAGGCCAGGCGCCGCCCTTCGTCGGTGCCCGCGGTGCCGATGACGGTCAGGCCCGCGGCTCGGGCCAGTTGCGTGGCCGCCACCCCCACGCCGCCGCTGGCCCCGTGGACCAGCACCAGCTCCCCGGGCACAGCCCTGGCCCGCTGGAAAAGGGCCCGGTAGGCCGCGCCATAGGGCACGTTCACTCCGGCCCCCTGGGGAAAGGTGAGCTGGGGCGGCAAAGGGTGGACCTGGGACTCCAGGCACAGGGTTTTTTCGGCGTAAGCGCCGCTCACGGTATTGGAGGTGTAGACCCGGTCGCCCGGGGCCACCGCTCTGACCCCCGGCCCCACCGCCTCAACCACCCCGGCGGCATCCAGGCCCGGGGTGTAAGGCAGCGGCGGGGCCGCGGCATAGGCTCCGGCCCGGATGTAGGTATCCACCGGATTGACCCCGGCCGCCTGGACCTTGACCAGGACCTGGCCTGGACCTGCCTGGGGTTCAGGCACCTCTTCGAGGCGCATGACCTCAGGCTCGCCAAATGAGTGGACGCGAATGGCCTTCAAGGTTCTCCCCTTGCCAAGCCGTTCCGGGACTGCCGCTTCCCCGCGGCTGGTGACATATATTGCCTTGCTCAGGCGGCCTTCACTGCGATCTTCCGGGGTTTGGCCCGCGCCGCCTTGGCCAGCGTCAATCGCAGCACCCCATCTTTCATGATGGCCTTGATCTTGGCCTGATCGATGAGACTGCCCAAATGGAATTCCCGGATGAAGTCCCCGGTGAAGTATTCCTGGTCCACCATGGTTTCGCCCTGGCCGAGCGGTGCGGCCACTTCACCGGAAATAACCAGGTGGTTGTCCCGCAAGTCCACGGTCACTTTATCCGCCGCTACCCCGGGCATGTCGGCCACCATTACCAGGGCCTCGGGGGTCTCGAAGATATCCACCGCCGGCAGGAAGACCCGTCCGGGGCGAACCCGCTCTCCCTTGGCCGGAGCCTCTGCCTTGGCCTTTGCCTGCAATTCCTTTTCAGCCATGAATCCTCCCTAGGCAACCTTTACCTTGATCTTTCGGGGTTTGACTTCTTCGGGTTTTGCCAACTTGATGGCCAGGATGCCGTCCTTGCAGGTGGCTTCCACCTTATCCGGCTGAATTCGGGAAGGCAGGGCCAGCACCCGCCGGAAAAAACCCGATTCCCGTTCCCGCCGCTGGTAATTGACCTGCTTTTCCTCGGAGGCGATCTTGCGTTCACCCCGGAGGATCAGGCTATTGTCCTGGATAGTGATTTCCAGGTCTTCCGCCTTGACCCCGGGCAGCTCGGCCCGCACATAGACATGATCCCGGTCTTCGGAGAGATTCACCAGGGGGTAGACACCCACCTGCCAGGGTGAGCGCTCCACGCCGAAGCCGCCCTGAAAAAGCCGGTCCATGCGGTGCTGCAGTTGCTCCAGCTCTCGGAGGGGATCCTGGGTTGGCCCCGGATCCCGAAAAATTATAGGCATAACTATGCTCCTCCACCTTTTTGAATTTTAGTTTAAACTATCCATATCTATATATATTTCGTAAGCATCTCATATCCCGAAGTCAAGGGGCGCCGCGCTTGAAAAATCGCCGGAATCATCTATAAATAAAAGGAAAAATGAGAGATTGGGAAGGATAGCCGATGGTATTCCCCTGGCAGGCCATTACCTGGGTGCTCCTGGACATGGACGGCACCCTGCTGGATAAACACTTTGACGACTACTTCTGGGAAACCCTGGTGCCTCAGGAATATGCCCGGCGCCAAGCGCTCCCCTTGCCGGAGGCCCGGCAACTGGTCTTCGCCCGCTACCGGCGGGAAGAGGGCACCCTCAATTGGACCGACATCGACTTTTGGTCCAGGGAGCTGGAACTCGATATCCCGGCGCTGAAAGAGGGCATCCGCCATCTCATCGAGGTCCACCCCGACACCGAAGATTTCCTGAAATTCCTGGGGAAGGCCGGGAAGAGGGTGGCCCTGGTGACCAATGCCCACACCAAGACTCTGGCCTTGAAGATGGACCAGACCGGCTTGCTCGCTTATTTCAATGAAGTGGTCTCCTCCTTCGACCTGGGAACCCCCAAGGAGGAGGTGCACTTCTGGAAAGTGCTGCAGGATCGTTTCCTATTTGACCCCAGCTCCACCTTGTTGGTGGACGACAATGCCGAGGCCTTGGCCGCGGCCCGGATTTCCGGCATCCGCCACCTCTTCTTCAAGGCCAAATCGAGCTCCCGGCAGGAGGCCGCATCCCACCCGGACTTCCCCTCCATTGAGTCCTTTTACGAACTGATGGGAGGATAAGTTGCCCGGCGCTTTTCGAAATTAAGCCAGATAATATAGACAATCATGAAAACACTGGAGACGGTGGCCGGGACGGCGGTCTTTTTACTAAAGAGGGCTAAGGCCAGGCCTCCGGCGATGCCATAATTCTTCAGGGTTCCCAGAAGCACCAGGCTGATCAGCGTCGCCCGGTCAATCCCCATTGACCTCCCTAACCTGTTGATCGCCGCGCCCAACAGGAAGGTGCTGAAAACTGCGATGACGGCCACCGGCGCCAGGGCAAAGGGCTGCTCCAGAATTAACTCCCGGTTCAACCCGATGATCGTGTACATGACGATAAAAAAGCCCCAATTGGTGATGGTGCCCTTGATGGGTTCCAGGCGGGTGGCCAGAGAGGTCCGCAGCAAAACCCGGGAGATGAGCAGCGGCGCCACAATCAGCTCCGCGATCACCATGACGAGGGAGCGGGTTTCAATGAAGCCTGAGCCCAAAAACCCCAGAGCGATTAACGGAGTAAGAATCAGGGCCGCCAAATAGCACGCCACGGTGGCCAGGAGAGAAAAAGTGGTATTGCCTCTCAAGTAGTCGGTAAAAGGGATGACCGCGATAGCCGGCGGCACCGCCACCAGCAGAACGAATCCATCTTTCATGGCGGGTTCCCGAATCATCAGGAAGCTCAATCCCAGGAGAATCCCGCCTAACATCAGATAGTTCAAGAGTAAGCCGGCCAGGGCCGGACGCCACAACTCCCGAGGGGACCGCAGCACCTCTGTCCTAACCCCCATCGTCGAGAGGGTCATGACCACCGCCAGGGCCGGGAGGACCAGCGGCTGGGTCCAGCTTGCCCCTTGCCCCGCCACTAGCCCACCCAGCACCGCCGAAATCAGGATAAAATCGCGGTTACGCCACCATTGCTTCAATGGTTAGGCCTTCCACAGACCGTGCAGATTACAGTATTCCCGCGCCACCACGTTCTTAGCCTCGATGGCAAAAGTGGCCTCCGGCGCCTCTCCCGGATTCAGGAATTGGCGGTAGGATTTGCCGTCGGCAATAACCTCGATCCATTCGATGTAGTGGCTCTGCTCCATGGGATGGGCGACGCTCCCCACCTTTATTTTAACGCCCGCGGCGGTCTTTTCGATAACCGGCACATGCTTTTCCTTGGCAGCATCTACTGTGTTTTCCAGCATAAGTTTCATGGGCTCGCCACAACATACCAGAGCGCCGTCTCCTGAATGCAGCATGGACACAATGTTTCCACAGATCTGACATTTGTAAACCTGTAATTTCTCAGTCATGTTTTGCTCCTTCTCATTTGATTGGTTGGGGGTCAGGTGTCGCAATGGCTCGGCTGCTCGGCCACCGAACCGGGCCCTGCCAGGGGCCGGAACATTTTCTTGGTCGACCCGCAGCATGGGCACTTCCAGTCTTCAGGGAGGTCCTCAAAACGGGTTCCCGGAGGGATCTTACCCTTCTTATCCCCGTGGGCCGGGTCATAAATATAGCCACAGTTGGTCATCTGGCACTGCCACATCTCTTCCGGTTTTGACATCACATCCTCATCCTCCTGGATTATTCCCCATTCCAGGTTAATTTCACTGGGTGGGGAAGGTTAAGCAAGATATCATTTTTAGGGATTTAGGCGACAGGGGACGGTCAAGGACCGCGTCCCCTTGATGGACTCATACGCTCCGGGAAGAGTTCCGGGTCGGAAGAAGATTAATCCATCTTTTGCCTCTTTTGGCCTCGACATTTCGGCGGAAGCTGTTCACAGGCGCATCCCTGGAGATGGTCCGGGGCCAGCCCCAAATGATTCAGACAATATTTATTATTTGTTAATAAGTGTTTTCGTGAATGCAAGTACCCTGTAAAAAATTTTTTCCGGAATAACTCCGCCTCGTTGGCTGCAAGGGCGTCTGATGATGTCCAGTGGCACCAACATCTATCTGGAATAACTAATAAATATAGATTTTTGTTGCCTTTCGGGAATTTAATCTGTAAAATGCCGCAAACCTCAGTTTTAAGCGGGAGAACCTGCCGACTCGCTCTTCTGAACGCTACCGGATCTCCTTATCCAACTCGTAAGCCTGATTTAACTAAGATAACCACCAACAAGTTCCACAGGAGGCAATCTACCCATGAAAACTCTCTTTATATCTCTATCCTTAATGTGCCTAACCACCACAGCCTGGGCGGAATCCCAACCCTTTTGGCCCCAGACCGCTCCCAGAATAGGGAACCTGTACCTGAAGCAGGAGTACTGGAATTACATGAAGGAAGCAGCCCAGCGCTACCAAATTTCGCCCTATCTCATCCAGGCGGTCTGCGCCATCGAATCGAGATTTGACCCGGACGCGACATCGGGAAGAGGAAGATGTTATGGCCTGATGCAATTGGATCGGGGCACCGCCAAAGTGTATGGGGTCGACGCGCACAACCCCAAGGAAAATATCATGGGCGGGGCGGCGGTGATAGCCAGGCTGATGAAGAAATACCACGGGGATATCAGGAAAGTCTTGCACGTATATAATGCTACCTGCACCCCATCCTACGAACGTGAGGTCATCCGGGCCTATAATCAGGCCAGGCTCGTGGAAGCACAAGTATCTTTCTTGCCATCCGGCGGGCCCAACAATTAGATTTGCAGCTGCCGCTGGCAGGATAGGGGGTGGATTTGAGGTTACTCTGGGTTTCTGCGCTTTTGGTAGGGCATGATTAACCTGATCTTGCCTCAGGTTTCCCGCCGGGGATTGGGCAGCGCCTGAAAAATCAAGGCTTATCTTGAGAATAGGGCGCCACCTTTCGAAGCCGCCGGGCTAAGGAAACGGCAGATTCCCCCTTTTCTCCTCTTTTCCCCATGATGTCATGGATGTCCTGGAGATAAGGATCAAAAGCGCCCTGGTCCGGTCGAGGATTCCCGGCGTGGACTATGTGATCAACCCATATTTGGGCTGCGGGCATGGGTGCCGGTACTGCTATGCTGTCTTCATGCGGAAATACTCTCACCATCCAAAATTGCCATGGGGGAGCTTTGTTGAGGCCAAGATCAACATTGCAGAGGTTTTGGACTCCGAACTGCACCGGAAAAGACGGCAGGGGAGGGCTCTGCTCTCCAGCGTTTGCGACCCCTACCAGCCCCTGGAAAATCGATACCGTTTAACCCGGGCCTGTCTTGAAGTCTTGAGGGACCGGGGGTGGGGGATCGACATCCTCACCAGGTCGCCATTGGTGACCCGGGACCTGGACCTTCTTGCCGCAACCCCTGGGGTGAGCGTGGGGTTTTCTATCCCCACCGACGACGACGCGGTCCGGAAGGTGCTGGAACCTCATGCCCCCCCCATTGGCGCCCGGCTAAGCGCCTTGAGCAAGTTGCACGAGGCCGGCATCTCCACCTGGGTATTCGTCGCCCCTATCCTGCCCATGAACCCGGCCAGACTCTATGAAGCTATCGCGCCCCATATCACTCATCTCATGGTCGATCCCCTGAACTATCGGAACCAGGTAAGAGAACTCTTTCTCAAACGGCATTGGGAGTACGAACTCTCCGATCAGTATGCCGGCGAGACCCGGGCCATCCTGATGGGCCGGTGGGAAAGGCGGGAAAGAGGGGTGGAAGGTTAGGGGCCAGTAGCCAGTAAAGGCAAAAGACAAAAGGGCGCAGGCGGGAAAGCGACGGTTCCTAGAATAAATAATGTTGAAGAAATTATGAAGATTTTGGGTTACCATTTCCAGATGGACTTGAAGGACTGACAGCATCTGATATCCACCTTGGAGAAGAGCGAAGGTAATCCGACGAGTTGATCCTGTCAGGGTCCGTTGGGTGAGAGGCGCTCGAGGAGTGATGATTAAGATGGAGAAAGTTGTTCTGAAAGCTACCAGGCGTGACGTGTTCGGCAGACAGGTAGGAGCCTTGCGCCGCCAGGGCAAACTCCCGGCCGTGCTCTACGGGCACCACATCGAGACGACTCCGATTATGCTGGATGCCTATGAGGGGACGCAGACGCTGTCCCACCTGACCTCGTCCAGTCTATTGACTCTCGACCTGGACGGGAAGCAGTACCTGACGCAGGTGCGAGAGAAGCAGCGCGATATTCTCAAGAACAGCCTGTTGCATGTGGACTTCCAGATCGTCTCGCTCACTGAGAAGATGCGCGCCAAGGTCAGCATCGAGCTGAGCGGCGCGGCCCCGGCGGTCAAGAACTTCAACGCCTTGATCCATACCGGGCTGACCGCCCTGGAGGTCGAGTGCATGCCGCAGGACCTGCCGCAGCGGATCGTGATAGATATCTCCGGCCTGGCCAAAATCGGCGACGGCATACACGTGCGCGATGTCGTCCTTTCAGACAAGGTGAAAATCCTGGCCGATCAGGATGAGGTCATCGCCGTTGCCGCTCCCCCCAGGAAGGAGGAGGTCAGCGTCGAGGCAGCCCCGGTTGCAGAGGAAGCCGCGCCCGAGGAGGCCGAACAGGGCAAGGCCGAACAGGGCAAGAAGGAACAGGGCAAGAAGGAATAGGTGGCCCCCAAGGGGGACCAGCAATAAACTCCTTATATTATTACGGAACAGCGGTGTTCAACACACCGCTGTTTTTTTTCGATCCTACGGTTCAGAACCCCAACAATCCTCCCAGGAGAATTATCTGCTGTGACCGGAAACTCGTCTGCAGGCCAAGATCCCGGAGAGGCAAAGTCTATGATGGCTTGGGTCCCGATTGGCAAATCTAAAGTTCGCTTAATTCAGGACACCTCAGGCCTCAGTAGATCTGCTGCTCCAGGTAGTTCTCCACCCCAACCTGCTTGATCTGGTCGAGCTGGGCTTCGATCCAGTCAATATGGTCCTCTTCTTCCTTGAGGATCGCTTCCAGGAGTTCTTTGGTGCCGTTGTCTCCTACCTCGACTGCCAGGCGGATGGTCTCGTTGTAGCCCTTGATGGCCATTTCTTCGGCGCCGCGGTCATTAGCGTGCATCTTCGGGACCTGGTTGCCGATGTACACCTCGTTCAGGTTGCTGACGATGGGGCGCCCATCCAGGAAGAGGATGCGCTCGATGAGCTTTTCGGCGTGGATCATCTCCACGATGGACCGCTTCCGGATCACCTCGTGCAGCCGGCTGTATTTCCAATTGTCGCACATCTCGGCATGGACAAAATACTGGTTGATAGCGGTCAATTCCTCGGACAGGCGCTTGTTCAGTTTCTCGATGAGCTTCTCATTGCCTTTCATCTCTAATACCTCCTGTCGTATTAAACTCCCAGACGCCAAAACCACGTCGATAATATGGCAGATCGGTCAGTGGCCGAAACGCCGCGATTAGACGCGGGAGAGACGCAGGATTGCGGACCTGCCTCTCCCGTAGTTTTATTTAGATTTAGAGGCGGTCTTAATCTCAATCGTTTTTGGCTTGACCGGCTCTTTTTTGGGACAGGTGATAGTTAAAACCCCCTTTTGAAACTTGGCGTCGATCTTCTCCGGCTTCACCGCAGCCGGCAGGGCCTGGGACCGGGAAAAGGAGCCGTAGTTGCGCTCCACCAGATGGTAATTTTCCTTTTTTTCCTCCCGTTCCGATTTCTTTTCCACTTTGATGGTGAGAATGTCCCCGGCTAGGGAAATGTCGATCTGCTTGGCGTCGATCCCGGGCAGTTCGGCTTTTATGGTGATCTGTTCGGGAGTTTCCGCGACATCCACCGCGGGAACCCATTCTCCTTCCCAAGGCCGTCCGCCTCACCAGGCCTGGGGGGCAAAGAAGTCTTCAAACAACCGGTCCATTTCCCGGCGCAGTTGGGAAATTCCCTTCGCAGGTTCCCGTTTCACTATAATCTTTAGCCATAAATTACCCCCTAAGCCTGTACCTGGCAAGGGGGTTTACTCGACCCAACTGGGCCCAACTCGGCTCCTTTTAAAATTAAGTGTGATACTCTCAAAATCAAGGTGGAGGGATATTATTTTCGAGGCCTAACGGCAGCAAGGGAGGAGTAATCCACCTGGCAGGCGATCGGCTGGAGTTCCAATGGTTGCGTATCCGCGCCCCCAAGGTTTTGCCCGGCCCAGGTGTTGCCTTTCACAGAAGACTGAAAACCGGCAACCGCAAACCGCCCTCAGGTAGCCACCCTTTGGATCCGCGCCCCCAGGGCCGCCAGTTTTTCCACCAGGCTGGCGTAGCCCCGGTCCAGGTGATAGACCCGGAGGATTTCGGTGGTCCCGCTGGCGGCCAGGCCGGCCACCACTAAGGAGGCGCTGGCCCTGAGGTCGGTGGCCATCACCTGGGCGCCCTGGAGCTGACGGCGGCCCCGGACGATGGCGTGGCTCCCTGAGACGCTGATGTCCGCGCCCAGGCGGCGCAGTTCGCTGACATGCATGAAGCGGTTCTCGAAGATGGTTTCGGTGATCAGCGAGGCGCCCCCGGCCACGCTCATCAAGGCCATGAACTGCGCCTGCATGTCGGTGGGAAAGCCAGGATAGGGCAGCGTGCGGATATCCACCCCGGTGAGGGCGCCGCCGGGGTGTACGCTGATGCGGCCCGGTTCGGCGCTGAGGCGCACTCCCGCCTCGGTGAACTTGCCCAGCACCGCGGTGAGGTGCGGAACCGGGGCGTTGGTCAGGGTGACCTCTCCCCGGGTGATGGCGGCGGCGGCCAGGTAGGTGCCGGCTTCGATGCGGTCGCTCATGATGGCATAGCTGGCGGGCTTCAGCTCCCGCACCCCGTGAATAGTGAGAATTTCGCTGTTGATCCCTTCGATCTGGGCGCCCATGGCCACCAGGAAGCGGGCCAGGTCCCCCACTTCCGGCTCCATGGCGGCATTTTTAATCACCGTAGTGCCTTTGGCCAGGGTGGCGGCCATCATCAGGTTCTCGGTGCCGGTGACCGTGACGCCTTCCAGGTAGATCTCGGCCCCGTGCAGCCGCCGGGCGTCGGCCTCCACGTAGCCCTGGGTCAGGTGGATTTTTACCCCCATGGCCTCCAGACCCTTGAGATGGAGGTTGATGGGCCGGGCCCCAATGGCGCAGCCGCCGGGCAGGGAGACCCTGGCCTTGCGGGCCCGGGCCACCAGGGGGCCCAAGACCAGGACCGCGGCCCGCATGGTCTTCACCAGCTCGTAGGGGGCCTCGGAGCTTGTTAGCTCTCGAGTGTCGGCGATGAGGATTTTGGGTAAGGAAGAACCGGCGAGGGTTCCTGAATGCGGAGTCGATGGCTCGATTCCGCTCTCGGGCGCGGCCTCTTCACGAAACTGCACCCCCAGGCTGCCCAGGAGCCTTTTACAGGTGCGGATGTCGGCCAGGGGCGGGACGTTGGAGAGCCGGTGCTCCCCTGCGGCCAGCAGGGTGGCGGCCAGGATGGGCAGGGCGGCGTTCTTGGCCCCGCTGATCTGCACTTCCCCGTGCAGGGGCAGCCCGCCTTCGATGATGATTTTATCCATTATTAAAGCTTATCGAAAAACTCGCTGATGTCAAAGACGAGGGTTTTGCCACGGCCCTGCTTCGGATGGATGCCCATGCGGTTCAGGAATTTGCCCTGTCAGGTTGAGATTACCAGGTCTAAAACCCCCTGATTCTTATGCTCTAATAGAAATTGATTGATTCTCTTATTAGCTAACCTGGAATAATTTTCATCGATCTCATAGCCGACGTAATGGCGGTCTGTCTGGATAGCGGCCAGAGCCGCCTGGCCGCTTCCCATAAAGGGATCCAGCACCACTTCACCGTCAAAGGTGTATAGTTGGATCAGCCGGTAAGGTAATTCCAGCGGGAAGGGCGCCGGATGCCCAACTTTCTTTGCCGAAACGGCAGGAAAGGTCCAGACGCTCCTGGTCAATTCCAGGAATTCCTCTTTGGAAATAGTGGGTTGCCGTTTATGGGGATTTTTTCGTGAGAAGGTTCCTTTGGAAAAAATCAAGATATATTCATGTATATCTCGAAGAGTTGGGTTCGCGGGATTGCACCAGCTACCCCAGGCGGTGGAAGGGGAGGCGCTTGACGCTTTATTCCAAATGATTTCCCCGCGCATTAGAAAACCTATTTCTACCATTCCCTGAATAATGAATGCGTGCAAGGGAATATAGGGTTTGCGGCCCAGGTTGGCGATGTTGATGCAGGCCCGGCCGCCGGGTGCCAGCACCCGGTAAACCTCCCGCCAGACCCGGCCCAGAAACTCGAGATATTCAGCCAGGGTGGCGTCCTGGTCATATTCCTTGCCCACGTTGTAGGGGGGCGAGGTCACCATCAGGTGGACGCTGTTATCCGGCAGCTCCGCCATGTCTTCCGAGGACTTGCAGAAAATGCGATTCAGAAACTCCGCCGGAATTTCCTGCTCCTCATCGGTAATCTCGCATTCTGAAGGCATTTGGGCATATAAGCGGCTGGCATAAAAGGACGAGGAATCGTGGGAGATGCGCCCCGGGGCGCCGAAGGCGCTGGTGCGGGTCTTCTTCTTGGAAGGGGAATTTTTCATTTAATGGCATGGGGCGTGCGGTTCACGCCGACTGCTGGCAGATCCAGGCCGCCCTGTTTAGTCATTTCTGCGGGCTTATAATTCCCCCTCCCTTGAGGGGAGGGGGTTAGGGGGAGGGTGAAAAGTGGGCAAATTCCTACGCTAAAATTGTTGCCCACCTCGACCCGGTGTCGCCCCCGCTCAGGGGGAGGGAACTAATTCCGCCCACCACCGTTTCAGGCGAAACCGTCCATCCCCTTGATTTTACCTTGGTTTAAGGCCGCCGCTATGGTAGCATGATTATACTTGCGCTTTGAGGGGAAGAAAAGGAAAATCATGAATCCCTGGGTGCTGGCGGGGGTGGCCGCCACTTCTTTTATCGTGGCCCTGTCCGGAGCCATGATGCCGGGGCCGCTGCTCACGGTGACGGTGGGTGAGTCGGCCCGCCGCGGCTTCTGGGCCGGGCCCCTGATCATCGTAGGCCACGCGGCTCTGGAGGCGGCCCTGGTCCTGCTATTATTGCTGGGCCTGGGAACTTGGCTGAATCGTCCCCCGATCCTGGGGGTGGTGGGCGTGCTGGGGGCAGTCCTGTTGGGCTGGATGGGTCTGATGACCCTGAAGACCTCCCGCCGGGGGAGCCTCACGTTGGAGGCCGACAAGGGCTCCGGCCCCAACCCGGTGCTGGCCGGGGTGCTGATGAGCGCCGCCAACCCTTACTGGGTCATCTGGTGGCTTACCATCGGCCTGGGGTACGTGGTCTTCTCCAGAAAATACGGATTGGCCGGGGTGTCCCTCTTCTTCCTGGGGCACATCACGGCAGACTTCGCCTGGTACACCCTGGTGGCGGGGGCGGTGTCCCAGGGGCGGCGCTTTCTCTCCGACGGCCTCTACCGCAGTTTCCTGGCGGGCTGCGGCGTCTTTCTGATAGGCTTCGGGGGCTATTTCGGCGTCCAGGGAGTGAAGTTTTTTCTGAACCCTTAGGGGGCGCACCTGCCATTATTGACTGACTCGATAAGGGAGGCTCCATGATTCAAAAAGGCCTGACGGTGGGCTTGCTGGAGGTCAACTGCTATATCCTGGGGGACGAGAAGACCAAAGAGGCGGTGGTCATCGACCCGGGGGGCGACGAGGACGACATCCTGGAGGCCTTGAAGAACGCGGAACTCAATCTTAAATATATTATCGACACCCATGGCCATTTCGACCACGTGGACGCTAACCAGCCTTTGAAGAAGGCCACCGGGGCCCAGATCGCCATCCACGAGGCGGACGCCCAGATGCTGAATCACCCCTCGGAGGAGGCCATGCTCTTCACGGGCAACCGCCTGCGCTCCTCCCAGGCGGACCTGCTGCTGAAAGAGGGCGACTTGATCAGTTTCGGACCCTACCAGTTAAAGGTCCTGCACACCCCGGGGCATACGCCGGGGGGCATCAGCCTGGTCCTGGAAGGCGAGCCCAGCGTGTACGTGGGGGACTTGTTGTTTGCCGGCTCCATCGGGCGCACCGACTTCCCCGGCGGTTCCTTCGACAGCCTCATCGAGGCGGTGCGCACCAAGATCTTTACCCTGGGAGACCAATACTCGGTGTACCCGGGCCACGGCCCCGTCACCAGCGTGGGCCACGAACGGAAGTTTAACCCGTTCTTTTGAGGAGTTGCTTGGGGGAAGTGAGCAGTAAGCAGTAAGCAGTGAGGAGTGAGCAGAAAAGGCAGGGGTTAGGGGTTTGGGACCAGTTTTCGGCGGCGGTATTCAATGTAGCCGCAGGCTTTAGCCTGCGTCGAGAGGAATAAACGGTCGTCCGTCAAATGAAGCTGGCACCGGGGTGCTGGTGACGCTGGCGGGCGGGAAAATAGTAGGCAGTGAGGACGCCAGAGATTTCAAGCAGCTACTAGTTTTTTTCTGCTCACTGCTTACTGCTCACTGCCTTCCACAGGCCAAATTTATGATCTACACCGGCAAGCGCATCTTACTGGGGGTTTCCGGCGGCATCGCCGCTTACAAAGCGGCAGAGCTGGCCCGGCGCCTGATCATGGCCGGGGCCCGGGTTAAGGTGGCGATGACCGCGGCGGCCCGGGAATTCGTGGCGCCCCTCACCTTCCAGGCTCTGACCGGCGAGCCGGTGGCCGCGGCCATGTTCGGGCCTGGGGCGGTTGCGCCTTTGGAGCACGTCTCCCTGGGGCAGGAGGTGGACGCCATCATCCTGGCCCCGGCCACCGCTAATCTCATCGGTAAGCTGGCGGCGGGGATCGGCGACGATTTGCTGACCACCATCATGCTGGCGGCCACCAGTCCGGTGCTGCTGTGCCCGGCCATGAACGTCGCCATGTGGGGCTCATTGGTGGTCCAGGAGAATCTGGGCCGCCTCCGGGCCCGGGGTATGCAGGTGCTGGAGCCCGGCAGCGGCGAGTTGGCCTGCGGCGCCGTGGGCCTGGGCCGGCTGCCGGAGCCGGAGGAGATTGTGGAGGCCGGCGCCCGTTTGTTAAGCCGCCAGGATTTCAGCGGCCGGCGGCTGCTGGTGACTGCCGGGCCGACCCACGAAGACCTGGACCCGGTGCGCTTCCTCAGCAACCGCTCCAGCGGCAAGATGGGTTATGCCCTGGCGAGAGTGGCCTGGCGCCGGGGGGCCCAGGTGTGCCTAATCAGCGGTCCCAGCGCCCTGGCGGCGCCCTACGGAGTGGAACGGGTCTGGGTCAGGTCGGCCTGGGAGATGCTGGACGCGGTGCAGGAAAGGTTTATCGGGGCGGAGGCCTTGCTGATGGCCGCGGCAGTGGGAGATTATCGGCCGCAGACCCTCCAGGGGCTCAAGCTCAAACGGGGGAAGTGCGCCACCCAGGTGGATTTGGTGCAAAATGCGGACATCCTGCGGGAGGCGGGCCGGCTCAAGACCCGGCAGGTGATGGTGGGGTTCGCGGCGGAGAGCCACGACCTGGAAGCCGAAGCCCTGAGAAAGCTCAAGGAGAAAAATCTGGACCTCATCGTGGCCAACGACGTTACCCGGAGCGACTCCGGCTTCGCGGTGGACACCAACCAGGTTACCATCTTGCGCCGTGAAGGTGAGCCGCTGCGGCTGCCTTTGCTTAGCAAGGAAGAGGTGGCGGAGCGTCTCCTGGACGAGGTGGCGAAGCTGCTGGCGGCCAGCGGCGGAGAGGGGTAAAGGGGGCGGATGCCTGAGGACCCTGCGGAGGAATTGGCGGCCCTGGCGGAGCACCTGACGGAATGGCTCCGCTACCAGCGGCGCTTGGGCTGGCGAGGCCTGCCCCAGGAGCCGGCCGCGGCGCCGCCTGCCGCCGGCGAGGCGGCGGCCGAGAAGGTTTTAACCCTGGAGGAAATCCGGCAGGAGATGGGGCGCTGCCGGCGCTGCAAGCTCTACGCCGGGGCCAAGAACCTGGTCTTCGGGGAGGGTTCGCCCAGCGCCCGCCTGATGTTCATCGGCGAGGCCCCCGGGGCGGAGGAAGACCTGGCAGGAAGGCCTTTTGTGGGCCCGGCCGGGCAACTCCTCGACAAGATGCTCCATAACCTGCAATTGGACCGGGAAGAGGTGTACATCACCAACGTGGTCAAGAGCCGCCCCCCGGGGAACCGGGACCCGCAGCCCGACGAAATCGAGGCCTGTATGCCCTATCTGGTCAAGCAGATAAAGGCCATCCGGCCCCAGGTGATCGTCACCTTGGGAAAGGTGGCCACCCACGCCCTGCTGGGCTCCAAGGAACCGATTAGCCTCATGCGGGGTCACTGGCAGCGCTTTGACCACATCCGGGTGATGCCCACCTTCCATCCCTCCTATCTCCTCAGATGTCGCGAGGAGCGCCGAAAGACCTGGGAGGACATGCAACTGGTGATGGAGTATCTGGGGGAACATGAACAAGATTAGCAAGGAGCTGTAGGGGCGACCCGCTGGGTCGCCCAAGAAACTGACCGCTGAAGGCTAATAAAATGAAACGCTGCTCAGAGATTTTGGCACTCATGCTACTCGCCCTGCTGGCTGCGGCCGCGGTTTGCCGGGCCGCCCCGCCGCCCGTTTGCTATCTTAACGCAGTAGGCACTGTGAACCCCGGAATGGCGGAATTCATCCTGGCAGGCATCGACAAGGCGGAGAAGCAGCAGGCCCAAGCCCTGGTGGTGCAGTTGGATACCCCCGGGGGGCTGGATACTTCCATGCGGCAAATCGTCCAGGGCATCTCCAACGCCAGGGTGCCGGTGATCGTGTATGTTGCTCCCAGCGGCGCTCGGGCCGCCTCCGCCGGGGTCTTCATCACCCAGGCGGCGCAGGTGGCCGCCATGGCCCCGGGCACCAATATCGGCGCGGCCCACCCCGTGTCCATCGGGATGGGCGGCAAGATGGACAAGACCATGGAAACGAAGGTGCTCAACGATTTTGTGGCCTACGGGCGGTCCCTGGCCGAGGAACACGGCCGCAACCCGGATTGGATGGAGAAGGCCATCCGCCAGAGCGTCTCCATTTCGGCCTCCGAAGCCCTGAAACTTAAGGTTGTGGACCTTATGGCCGACAACCTGGACGATCTGCTGGCCAAAGTCAACGGCCGGCGGGTGCAGGTAGCGGGCAAACCGCAGGTTCTGCTAACCGCAGGGGCGCCGCTTCGGGAAATCCCCGAGAACCTGCGCTACCGCATCCTGGGGCACATCGCCGACCCCAACATTGCCTTCGTCCTGATGATGATCGGCCTGGCCGGCATCTACTTTGAGCTGGCCCACCCGGGGGTGGTGCTGCCCGGGGTGGTCGGCGCCACCTGCCTGCTGCTGGCCTTATTCGCCTTTCAGACCTTGCCCGTCAATTACATCGGCGTCCTCCTGATCCTGCTGTCCTTCGTCTTCTTCGTTCTGGAGTTCAAGGTCAGCAGTTACGGGATGCTCTCCGTGGCGGGGGTGGCGGCGCTATTATTGGGGGCCATTATGTTGTTCCGGGAGCCGGGCGGCGGCGGTATGGGAGTCTCTTGGGGAATATTGCTCCCCACGGTCTTTACTGTGTCACTCTTTTTCATCGCAGTGGCGGGCATCGTTTTCCGCAGCCACAGGAAGCGCGTCGTGAGCGGGGCCGAGGGCCTGGTGGGAGAACAGGGGGTGGCCGTGACCCCGCTGGCCCCCGTTGGACGAGTCTTCATCCACGGCGAGAACTGGGAGGCGGCGAGCGACGAGCCCATCGCCCCCCGGGAACCCGTTGAAGTGCTGGCGGTCCGGGGCTTGAAACTCCGGGTGCGCCGGGTAACCCCAAAATCTTAAGGAGACGGCTATGATAGGGACCTTTGGCTTTGTGATCATCGCACTGGCGTTTCTGTTTCTTATGAGCGCCATCAAGATCTTGAACGAATACGAACGAGGGGTGATCTTCCGCCTGGGCCGGGCCCTCGAATGGGCCAAGGGGCCGGGCCTCATCATCATCATTCCCATGGTGGACCGGCTGGTCAAGGTTAACCTGCAATTGGCGACCTATGAGGTCCCCTCCCAGGACGTCATTACCCGGGACAACGTCTCAGTGAAGGTGAACGCGGTGGTCTATTTCCGGGTCATCGACGCCCTGAAAGCCATCATTGAGGTGCGGGATTATTGGTCAGCCACGCAGTTGCTGGCTCAGACCACTTTGAGGAGCGTCTGCGGCCAGATGGAGCTGGACGACATGCTGTCCGAACGGGAGAAGGTCAACACTCAGTTGGCCGAGATTCTGGATAAGCAAACCGAGCCCTGGGGCATCAAGGTGACCCTGGTGGAGGTGCGCTCCATCGATCTGCCGGTGGAAATGCAGCGGTCCATCGCCAAGCAGGCGGAGGCGGAGCGGGAGCGGCGGGCCAAGGTGATCAACGCCGAGGGCGAATTCCAGGCGGCCGCCAAGATGGCCGAGGCTGCCAAGGTGCTGGCCACCGAGCCCATGTCCTTGCAGTTGCGCTATCTCCAAACCCTGCGGGAGATCGCCGCCGAGAAGAACTCAACCACCCTGTTCCCCATCCCCATCGACCTGATCACGCCCTTCATCAAGTTGGCGGAAAAGATGAATAAAGAGGAAAAATAGGCGGTTTTCGTTTTTCTTTGAGACCCAGGTGCCAGGGCCTTAGGCAGGGGATCAGTAGAGAGGAGCGCTGGTTAAGTCGGCGGGCACAGCCTGACCCATGAGCGGCCAGGGAGATTGGATCTTATAGGGCGGCCTGTGGCCGCCGCTTATCGAGGCTAGGCCAAACTGGATAAGACCCTGTTCAGGAGTTGGGGCGCTCTCATTCCTGTTCACTCTCGCCAGTAACCTTTTGGGGTTGAGGAAACCGGGGATTTTGGTTAAATTTAGGGGGAATATGGCGCCGCACCGCGTGGTGCGTCCCTTTTAGCGGCAGGTTCGTAAGGATACCCCTGGGGGCGGGATTATCTCGTCTCCCCAGAAGCTACGTTGATCTTAATAACTTTGAACCTTGAACCTGAAACCTCTGCGAAAACCAAACTTTGTCATCCTGAGCAAAGCGAAGGATCTCGTATTTCCTTAAAATCTGTGAGATTCTTCGGTCGCTTCGCTCCCTCAGAATGACAAACAGGGGAACTTTCGCAAAGGTCTCAACTTTGAACCTTGAACCTTGAACTATCACCGGGAGAGGAATCATGGCCGAGAAGAAATCTAAAGAGAAGAAAGAAAAGCCCCTGGATAAGATGACCGCCACGGAGTTGCGCAAGTACGCCCTGGAACAGGGCGAGATCAGCGGCGTCCACGGCATGAACAAAGAGGAGCTGCTCAACGCCATCAAAAAGGCGCAGGGCATCAAGGAAGAAAAGAAGGCCGTGGAGGTGTTGAGCGTGCGGGATTTGAAGGAAAAGGGCAAGCAGCTCCGGGCCCGGAAGCTGGAGGCCATTGGCGCGGGCGCCTCCCGCAAACAGGTCGACATCCTGCGCAAGAAGGCCAACCGCCTGAAGAAGCGGAGCCGCCAGGCGGCTTGATCCTGATCCTTGCCACCCCAAAAAAAGCAGGGCCTCGGGGCCCTGCTTTTTTATTGGAGATTTAATCGGTGATACCAAGTCAAATGTTTTTTTTGGTGCAGGGGCGGACCCGCGTGTCCGCCCTCTGGTGGGCGCACACCTGGGTGCGCCCCTACAAAAGATTCTTCTGCTTTTGACGGCAACTTGGTATTAGAGGCCGGGAAAGATCTTTACCGCGTTTACCGCCAGGTCGTAGAGATAGCCGGGGAAGATGCCGATCAGCAGCACGCCGGCGGCGGTGGCGGCCAGCACCGTGGTGACGCCGGGTGAGAACGTCACCGGACCCAGGTCGGCCTCGGCGGGTTTCATGTACATGAGCACCGTGATTCTCAGGTAGTAATACATCGATACCAGGGAATTCATGACGCCGATGATGGCCAGCCAGATGTAGCCCGACTGCACCGCGGCGGAGAAGATGTAAAATTTGCCCACAAATCCGGCGGTGGGAGGCATGCCCGCCAGGGCGAACATGAACAGAGCCATGGACGCGGCCAGGGCCGGGTGCTGGAACCCCAGCCCGGAGTAGTCGTAGATATTGAGGTAGCTGTCCTTTTTACGCCCTACCAGGATCACCACCCCGAAGGCCCCCAGGTTCATCAAGGTATAGGCCAGCAGGTAGTAAAGGAGGCTTACCGCGCCCAATTGGCTGGCGGCCACCAGGGCCACCAGCAGGTAGCCGGCGTGGGCGATGGAAGAATAAGCCAGCATGCGCTTGATGTTAGTCTGGACGAGGGCGGTGACGTTGCCCACCGTCATGGTGGCCACCGCCATGATCCAGAGGAGCATGGTCCAGTCCGGCTTCATTGCCAGGAAGACCAGGAAGAAGACCCGGGCGAAGGCGGCGAAGGCCGCGGCCTTTACCCCCACCGCCATAAAGGCGGTGACCGAGGTGGGGGCCCCTTCGTAGACGTCCGGGGTCCACATGTGGAAGGGCGCCGAGGCCACCTTGAAGCCGAAGCCCACCAGCAACAGGGCCATGGCCAGCAGGGTCAGGGGCTGCATGAAGGTGTGGCCCATCAGGGCCTTGGGTAGATCGTCCAGATACAGGGTGCCCCCGGCGGCGCCGTAAAGGAAGGCCATGCCGAAGAGCAGAAAGGCGCTGGAGAAGGAGCCCAGGATCAGGTATTTCAGGGAGGCTTCGTTGGAGCGGGGATCCTCCCGGAACAGGCCCGCCAGGACGTACACCGCGATGGACATCACCTCCAGGCCCAAAAAGAGCATGATGAGATGGGCGCTGGCGGCCATGAGCATCATACCCACCGTGGCAAAGAGCAGCAGGGCATAGTATTCGCCCAGGTTTTTGCCATAGTCCTCCAGGTATTGCCTGCTGATCATTACCGTCAGGGCGGTCCCCAGGATGAAGATCAGATAGAAGAAGAGGCTAAAGTTGTCGACGTAAATCATGCGGGCGAAGTCGGTGCCCCGGATGCCCCACATGAAAACGGTCATCACGGCCGCGGCGGCCAGGCCCAGGAGGCTGAGCTGGGGAAAGTGGGCCTTGCGCCCGCTGGGGGAGAGGGCGTCCAGCAGCAGGATGACGATGGCGGTGATGGTCAGAATGAGCTCCGGCCCGATGCTGTACAGATGGAAACCGGGGATGGTGAGGGTCATAGCGCCTCCCCCTTAGGGACCTGGGATTGAGCGACCTGGCGGGCCTGGGCCTTTTCCATCATGGCCACAAAATTGTCGCTGGTGGCCTTGGTCTTATTCAGGAAGGTGTTAGGATAGACCCCGATCCAGAGGATGAACAGGAGCACTGGCACGAAGATGGCGATCTCCCTCAAGGAGAGGTCGGTGAGCTCCCGGTTCTTCACGTTGGTCACTTCCCCCCAGACCACCCGCTGGAACATCCAGAGCATGTAACAAGCGGAAAAGATGACGCCGGTGGCGGCCAGGACGCCATAGAGGATATTGCTCTTAAAGGTGCCCAAAAGGATGAGAAATTCGCCAACGAAGCCGTTGGTGCCGGGCACGGCAATGGAGGAAAGGGTGACGATCATGAAGATGGTGGCGAAAATGGGCATGGGGGTGGCCAGACCGCCGAACTCGGCAATCATCCGGGTGTGGCGCCGTTCGTAGATCATGCCCACGAGCAGGAACAGGGCGCCGGTGGAAATGCCGTGGTTAATCATCTGGATGAGGCCGCCCTGCAACCCCGTGATGGTGAAGGTGAACAGCCCCAGCATGACAAAGCCCAGGTGGCTCACGGAGGAGAAGGCGATGAGGCGCTTCAGGTCCTTTTGCATCATGGACACCAGGGCGCCGTAAATGATGCCGATGATGGCCAGGATGGAAAAGAGGGGGACAAAGCAATGAGCCGCCTGGGGGAACAACGGCATATTGAAACGCAGGAAACCGTAAGTCCCCATCTTCAGGAGCACCGCGGCCAGGATGACGGAACCCACCGTGGGCGCTTCGGTGTGGGCGTCGGGCAACCAGGTGTGGAAGGGGAACATGGGCACCTTGATGGCGAAGGCCAGGCCAAAGGCCAGGAACATCCAGATACTGCAGGTGAAAAGGAATGGGCAGGCCGTACATCCTCAGCAGATCGAAGCTGTAGACGCCGGTGGTCTTGCCGCAGTAAAAGTAAAGGACCAAAATGGCCACCAGCATCAGTACCGAACCGAACATGGTGAACAGGAAGAACTTGATGGCCGCATAGACCCGCCGGGCCGGGTTGCCCCAGACACCGATGAGCAGGTACATGGGGATCAGCATCACTTCCCAGAAGACGTAGAAGAGGAAAAGGTCCAGGGAGGCGAACACCCCGATCATGCCGCTCATCAGGGCCAGCAGGCAAATCATGAACTCTTTGACATGGGTCTGGATGTCGGTCCAGGTGGCCAGAACACAGAGCGGGGTCAGAAAGGTGGTGAGCAGGATGAGCAGCAGCGAGAAGCCATCCACCCCGAGATGATAGCTGACGCCGTAACTGGGAATCCAAGAGTGGCGCTCCACGAACTGCATGGCGGCGGTGCCGTTGTCGAAGCGGAACCACAGGGGCAGGGAGAAGGCCAACTCCAACAGGGATATCCCGAAGGCGGCGCCTTTGAGGACCTGGTGGTTCTTGCGGTCCAACAACAGCAGCAGCCC
The DNA here is from genome assembly GCA_963697965.1 of uncultured delta proteobacterium. Taxonomy (GTDB): domain Bacteria; phylum Desulfobacterota; class Desulfobaccia; order Desulfobaccales; family 0-14-0-80-60-11; genus JAPLJC01. Next base: position 2,289,153 of record OY969108.1, on the reverse strand, counting down.
CACCCCCAGGAGGGGGAGGAAGATCAGGATGGAGAGGATTGGTAGATGCATTGAGCCACCCTCAGGTTAACGTCCGATGAGATAGCCCGTGATGAGCACCACCCCCACGAGGATGGCCAGGGCATAGCTTTGTACGAAACCGGTTTCCAGCTTGCGGAGGTGGGCGCTGAGCCAGACGACGGTGCTGGCGCTGCCGTTCACGGCGCCATCCACCACCGTTTCATCCACTCCATGCCACAGGAAGTCGGAGCCTTCCTTGACCGGCTCCACCACCGCGGCGTCATAAAACTCATCCACAAAATATTTGTGATAGATGTATTCGTAGACTACCGGAAATTTCGCCACCACCCGATCCGGCAATCCCGGGTTTTTGATATAGCACTTATAAGCGATGAAGATGCCCACGCCGGCGACGGCCATGCTGAAGGCCATCATGAAGATTTCGAAGGACATGGGGTGGTGCCCCTCGGGGTGCAGGACGGCGATGGACGGGGCCAGGAAATCTTTGAACTTATGGGCCCCTTCGATGATGGGGAAACCCACAAAACCGCCTACCGCGGACAGGACCGCCAGGATTATCAGAGGCGCCGCCATAGTCCAGGGGGCCTCATGCGGGTGAACCTTATGGTGGTCGAACCTTTCCTTGCCGTGGAAGGTCATGAAGACCGCCCGGAACATGTAGAAGGCGGTGATTAAGGCCGCCACGGTGGCGACGCCCCAATAGAGGACGTGGCCGTCCACCAGGGTATTAAAGAGAATTTCATCCTTGCTGAAAAAGCCGGCGAAGGGGAAGATGCCGGAGATGGCCAGGGTGGCCACCACGAAGGTCCAATAGGTGATGGGCATGTACTTCCTGAGGCCGCCCATGTGGCGCATATCCTGTTGGCCGTGCATGCCGTGGATTACCGAGCCGGAGCCCAGGAAGAGGAGGGCCTTGAAAAAGGCGTGAGTCATCAGGTGGAAGATACCGGAGACAAAGGCCCCCACGCCGCAGGCCATTACCATATATCCCAACTGGCTCACGGTGGAGTAGGCCAGGACGCGTTTGATATCGGTTTGCGCCATGCCCATGGTGGCCGCAAAAAAAGCGGTGAGCAGGCCCACCACCGCCACCACCGTCATGGAGATCGGGGCCAGCACGAACAGGGCGCTGCAACGGGCCAACATATAGACCCCTGCGGTGACCATGGTGGCCGCGTGGATCAGGGCGGAGACCGGGGTGGGGCCTTCCATGGCGTCGGGCAGCCAGACGTAGAGAGGAATCTGGGCCGACTTGCCGGTGGCCCCCAAGAACAGGCAAAGGGTAGCGGCAGTGATCACCACGGAGCCCACCGCGAAATGGGGGGCGGCCGCCGCGAAGACCTCTCGGAAATTGAGGGTGCCGAAGCTCCAGAAGATGATGAAGATGCCCAGCAGGAAGCCGAAATCGCCGATCCGGTTGACCACGAAGGCCTTTTTGCCCGCGTCGCTGGCCGAGCGGCGCTCATACCAAAAGCCGATCAAGAGATACGAGCAGAGTCCCACTCCTTCCCAACCCACGAACATCAACAGGAAGTTATTGGCGCTCACCAGGAGGAGCATGTTAAAAACGAAAAGGTTGAGATAGGAGAAGTAGCGGTAAAACCCCGGGTCATCGTGCATGTAACCCATGGAGTAGATGTGGATCAGGGTGCTCACCCCGGAGACCACCAGGAGCATCACCAGGGACAGGGGGTCGATGAGGAAGGCCGCCTGGGCCTGGAAACTGCCGGAGGAGATCCAGGTGAACATCGTCTTTTCCACCGCCCGGGACCCTTCCGGCAGTCGCAGAAATTCCAGGAAGATGGCCACGGTGAGCAGGAAGCTCAGGCCCACGGCCAGTGAGCCGATAGTTCCCACCACATTCTTGGACAATCTCTTGCCCAGAAGGCCGTTGATCAAAAAGCCGATGAGGGGGAACAGAGGTATCAGCCAGACATAATCCATCATGAGGGTCGCCTCACCACCTGAGGATATTCAGGTCGTCGACATAAATGGAGCCCCGGTTGCGGTAGATGGCGACAATCAGGGCCAGGCCTACCGCCACTTCCGCGGCGGCCACGGTCAAGACGAAAAACACAAACATCTGTCCGTCCACCGCCTTAAAATAGTCGGCAAACCCGATGAAGGTCACGTTGACGGCGTTGAGCATCATCTCGATGCTCATGAAGACGACGATGGCGTTGCGCCGAATAATCACCCCGATCACTCCCAGGGCGAACAGGGCCACGCTCAGGGCCAGGTAATAATGCAAGGGCACTGCCATGTCCATTCTCCCCTGATTCTCACTTCAACTTACTCTTAGCCAGGACCACCGCGCCGACAATGGCCACCAGGAGCAGGACCGAGGTGACCTCGAAGGGCAGCAGGTAATTGGTAAACAGGCTGCGGGCAATCGATTCGGTGTTCCCCAGGCCAGGGATGACTTCCGGCCCCCCCGGCAGACTGGCGTGGCGGTAGGCGTAAATCATGATCAGGGCGGTAAAGCCGGCCAGGACCGCGGCCAGCAGCTTCTGGCCGATATGGGGAATTACCGGGGCCTCCTCGGGCTGCCGCAGGTTCAGAAGCATGATGACGAACAGGAACAGCACCATGATGGCCCCGGCGTAAACGATCACCTGGATGGCGGCGATGAACTCGGCATGGGCCAGCAGGTAGACACCGGCTATCGCAAAGAAGTTGACGATGAGCCAGAGGGCGCTTCTCAAGGGGTGGCGCTGAAAAACCACCAGGCCGCCGGAGATCAGGGCCAATGCGGCCAGGATGAAAAACAGAATCTGCATCCCCAGGCCTCCTTTAGAGCCAATCCTTAAGACGCAAGTTGGATTCTGGCTGAGTTGCCGTCTCAATATTGAGAATCAGGGCGTTCTTATCGTATTGGGCCAGCTCATAGGCGTTGTTCAGTTTGATGGCCCCCTTGGGACAGGCCTCCTGGCAGAGGCCGCAAAAAATGCAGCGCTGCAGGTCAATGGTGAACTGCACCGGGTACTTTTCGTGCTCGCTGCCTTCGGCGGCGACAATGCCCCGGATGGCATTGGAGGGGCAGACCACCATGCAGAGGGTGCAGGCTACGCAGCGGCGATGACCGTCGGGATCGACGGTCAGTTGCGGCTGCCCCCGCCAGCGGGGGTACATCGGCCGCTTCTCTTCGGGATACTGTTGGGTGATGGGTTTGGTAAACACCATCCGCAGGGTGGTGGCCAATCCCTTGAGCAATGGCATAATCATGGGTTAACCCTTGAGAAATAAGATTATCGCCCCGGTGCAGACGATGTTCGCCAAACCGAGGGGCACGAGCACTTTCCAGCCTAAGCGCATGAGCTGGTCAAAACGGAAGCGGGGGAAGGTGCCCCGCACCCACATGAAGAAGAAGATTACCACAAAGGTCTTTAACATAAACCAGATCACCGGAGGCAACAGCGGCCCGTGCCAACCGCCCAGGAACAGGGTCACCGTCAGGGCCGAGGCCACGATGATGTGGGTGTATTCCCCCATCATGAACAGGGCCCACTTCATGGAGCTGTATTCCGTCTGAAACCCGGCCACCAGCTCGTTTTCGCATTCAATCAGGTCAAAGGGCGTGCGCGCGCATTCGGCAAAGGCCGCAGTCAGGAAGAGAAAAAATCCCAGGGGCTGGTAAACGATGAAGGGCATGGAGCTTTGAGCTTCGACGATCTTCACCATGCTCAGGCTGCCGGACAGCATCAGCACCCCGATGACCGAGAGCCCCAGGGCTATTTCATAGCTGACCATCTGGGCGCAGAGGCGCAGGGCGCCCAGCAGGGAGTATTTATTGTTGGAGGACCAGCCGCCCAACACCGCGCCATATACCGCCAGGGAAGAGACGGCAAAGATGTAGAGCAGCCCCACGTTGACGTCGGCGATCACCCCCTGGTTCAGGGCTGCCGCGGTGAGGCTCACTTTGTGCCCGAACAGCGAGATCTCAGGGGGTAAAATGGTATTGGCGAAGGGGATGGCGGCAAAGGGCAGGAAGGCGGTGACGGCGCTGAGGATGGGGGCCATGATGAACAGAATCCGGTTGGCCCCGGGAGGGGTGAACTCCTCCTTGAACAGCAGCTTGATCAGGTCCGCCACCGGCTGCAGCAGTCCCCAGGGGCCCACCCGGTTGGGGCCGTAGCGCAGTTGGATGAAGCCCAGGACCTTGCGCTCCATCAGGACTGCGTAGGCCACCGCGGTGAGCAGGACCAACATCACCACGCCGATTTTGACGATGCTTAGTACTATCAACAGGGGCAGATTCATCTTCTCAACCCTTTTGGATGGTCACACGCACCAGGTTGGAGTTCAGAGTCAAATCATGGGCCGCCGGCTCGGCAAAATGGTCCGGCAGCAAAACCAGGCCAGCGGGCAGGTCCCGGGCCAGGGTGACAGGCACCTTTACCTCACCCTGGGAGGAAATCACTTTGGCGGCCTCGCCCTCCGCCAGACCCAGGCCGGCGGCGTCTTCGGGGTTGATCTTCAGCCGGGCCCCGGGAGTTACCAACAGGGTGCCGCAGGGGTGATGCGTGGTATAGGAGCCGGAGTGCTGCAGGGATTTTCCCACCACCAGGGTGAAGGGGCGGCGCCCCGGCAGGCTGATGTCCGTCTCGAAGGGCACGAACTTGCCCTTCAGGTCCATCTTCAGATCCGGGCAGGGGGTGCTGAGCCTGGGGGCCAGGCCGGCCCAGAGGGGCATCTTTTGAGCCAGTTCCCGGAAGATCTCCTTGGGGCTGCCGTATTTCATGGCAAAGCCCATCTTGACTCCAAGCTGGCTGATGATCTGCCAGTCGGGCCGCACCCCGTTGGCGGGCAGGGCCTGGGACAGCAGCCCCAGTTGCCCGGTGCTGCTGATGAAAGTGCCTTCCTGTTCGGCATGGATGGCCACGGGCAACACCACCTGGGCCAGTTGGGCGGTATCGGTGAGGAAGGCATCCTGCACCACGATAAAGGGGATCTTTTTCAAGAGGTTGGCGACCCGGCTCCGATGCGGCAGGGTCCGCAGCAGGTCGCCTCCCAGAAGATAGAGGGCCTGGGGCGCCACTCCCCCCTCTCCCTTCTCCAGGAGGTCCAGAAGTTCTTCCAGGGTAGGGCCGGGTTCGCTAAGCGGCGGGTTCTGGCCCCAGAAAATTCCGGCGGTGTCGGCATTTAGGGGGAGAAAGCCGGGCAGGCGGTCCGGCAGGACCCCGACCTCGCACACTCCCCGGGTGTTATTTTTCTCCGCCACCGGATAGAGGGCGCTGCCGGGAACGCCGGGTTTGCCAACCAGCAGAAAGAGATCAGCCAGGGCCACGGCGTTTTGCAGGCCCTTATCCTGGCCGCTGAGTTCGGAGCCAAAGATGATGGCCGGGGCCTGGGCCCGGGCCAGCTTGGCCGCCGCCTCCTTAATGAGGCCTTCCTCCACGCCCGTCTTGGCGGCCACGTCTTTCAGAGTGAGCTTTTTGAGGCTCTCTTTGAGCTCATCCAGGCCGGTGGCCTCCACGGCCGGGGTCAGGTCGGGGTTGGCAGTGAGCAAGGCCTTGATCAGCCCGGCGATGAGCAGCCGTTCGCTTCCCGGCTTGTAGCGCAGAGACAGGGTGGCGTAGCGATCGAACTTGGTCCGGCGGTTATTGGCCACCAGCAGTTGGAAGCCGTCCTTCTCCTTGGCTTCGTGGACCTTCCAGCCCAGGGGCGGCAGCTCCGGGGTGAGGTCGGCGCCCAGCACCAGGACCAGGTCGGCCTTGGGCAGATCCGCCAACTTGCCCAGCACTGCAGGAAAGCCGCTCACCTGGGCCTCGGGGGTGAGGCTGAAGGGCGACCGGTAGGGCCCCGGCCGGCCCGGGGCGATCTCCACCCCGGCAACCGTGGGCAGGCCAAAGACCGCAGCGATGCCCTTCAGGGCCCGCACGTAGGTGAGCCGGGCCGTCGAGTCCAGGCAGTTGGTGCCCAGGCCGGCCCGAAAGAATTTCTGGAAGAGGTAGTTGGCCTCGTTGGTGGCCCGGGGCGACCCCACCCCATAGATGGCCTTAGGGCCGCCGGCCTCCACCGCTTCCTTGAATTTGGCGGCCACCAGGTCCAGGGCCTCATCCCAGGAGGCGGGCCTGAAGCTGCCGTTTTCCCTGATTAACGGGGTCTTAACCCGGTCCGGGGATTCCACCACCGGCCAGCCGAAGCGCCCCCGGCCGCAAAGGAGCACACTCTCTTCGTTGCGCACCCTCAGGATGCGCTGGTCTTTGGTGTGGACCTGATAATAGCAGCCGCCGCCGCAGAAGGGGCAGGCCACCTCGGTCTTGTCCACCTCCCAGGCCCGGGCCCGGTATTTCCACTGCTTGTTGATCAAGGCCCCCACCGGACAGATGTCGATGCAGGAGCCGCAGAATTCGCAGTCCAGGGGCAGCTCGCCGCTGGAAAGCTGGGTAAAGTAGCCCCGCTGCACGAAGTTCCAGGACCAGGCCCCCACCCGCTCCTGGCAGATGCGCACGCAGCGGCCGCAGGTCACGCAGCGGTCCTGGTGGCGCTCCACGAAATTGGACTCGTAGTCGAAGCGGGGAGGGAGTTGCACCGCCTCCAGGTCCACTTTCTCGATGGCCAGGGCGTAGGTCAGATTCTGGAGCTCGCACTCGCCGCCCTTGTCGCAGATGGGGCACTCCAGGGCGTGGTTGATCAGGACCAGTTGCAGCAGCTCATTCCTGATGGCCTCCAGCTTGGGGGAGGTGGTGGTGACTTCCATGCCTTCGTTGACATAGGTGGCGCAAGCCGGCAGAGGCCGGGGCGGACCTGGTTTAACCTCCACCACGCAGATGCGGCAGGAGCCGATGGGATGCAGGGCCTGATGGTAACAAAGGGTGGGGATGAAGATCCCGTGCTCCCGGGCCGCTTCCAGGATGGTGGAGCCCTTTTTGGCCTGAAGCGCCCGGCCGTCGATGGTCAGATTCACCATAAGTCGATCCTGTGTAAACCTGCGTGGGGGCCGCGGACTGCCAGCCGGCAGCCCTCAGCCCGAGCGGGTCTGGCGGGCAAGGCCGCCAGTTCTTTAATTATCGGGCCATCTTGCCAATGATTTGACCCGGTGCTCCGCCAGTTCCTGTTGTCTGCGCCGGATGCCTCCGGCAACTTTACTTTACAATCCTTAGAGAGAAACAGGGCCAGCCTGAATACCTTCGGCCCCTCAATTCTCCAGCCGCTCCACGTCGAGCACCCGGTAGGTAGGGGAATTGGGACCCCCGGTAGCTTTACCCTCGCAAGTCAACCTGACCCTCCAGCCCAGGCCCTTGCTCTTTTGGGGAGTCAGCAGGCCCGTGATCCCCGTGGGGTCGACCACCCCGAATCTCACCGCGTCTTCGGGAGATAGGCGAAAGCTGGTTTCGGGGTACTCCTCCAAATGCAAAATATAGAAATTGCCATGTCGGTCGACGTCAAGCTCGGTCCCCCGGGCGATCTCAATGATCTTGCCGGTAAAGGTCCTGGTGGCCTGGCCGAAAACCGGACCGCTCCCCGCCAGCAGGAGGGCCAGCGCCATACTCAGGACGATCTTGCCTTGGCGATACGCCATATTTTCCTTTGGACCGAATCCCGCCTGCGCCTGGGGGCGGGCCCGGCCCACCCGGCCCGGCCGCGAGCCGCGGCTCCTTTACCGGTCCACGTCTGCCAGGACGATGTCCATGGTGCCGATCAAAGCGATCAGGTCCGCCAGCAGCCTTCCTCGAGCCAGCTTGTCGCAGGCCGACAGGTTGATGAAGCTGGGCCCCCGGACCTTGACCCGGAAGGGCTTGGGGCTGCCGTCGCTGACGATATAAAAGCCCATCTCCCCCTTGGGGGCTTCGATGCACTGGTAGACTTCCCCCACCGGCGGCCGGATGCCGTCCTGGATAATGAGGAAGTGGTGGATCAGGGCCTCGATCTCGTTATAGACCCGCTCTTTGGGTGGCAGGCTCACCCTCGGGTCGGCGCACTTGATGTCCCCGGGCTCGGTCTCCTCGATCTTGGCCACCGCCTGCCGGACGATGCGGGCGCTCTGTAGCATCTCCCGCATCCGCACCAGGTAGCGGTCGTAGGTGTCACCGTTTTTCCCCAGGGGCACTTCGAATTCGAATTCCTCGTAACTGGAGTACGGATTATCCCGGCGCAGGTCCCAATCGACCCCGGAGCCCCGGGCCATGGGGCCGGACCAGCCCCAATCCAGAACCTCGTCTCTGGACATGACCCCTACCCCGATGGTGCGTTCTTTCCAGATCTGGTTTTGGGTGAGGAGGTTATCGTAATCCCGCCAGCGATCCGGGAAGGCCTGGGCGAAGTTGGCGGCCAGCGGCAGGAACCCCTCGGGCAGATCCGCGGCCAGGCCGCCGATACGGCAATAGAGCGGGAACATCCGGGCCCCGGAGACCATCTCGCACAGGTCCATGATCTGTTCCCGCTCCCGGAAGGCGTAGAACAGGGGGGTCATGGCCCCCAGGTCGTGGCCGTGGGTCCCCAGCCAAAAGAGGTGGGAGGCGATGCGGGTCAGCTCCGCCAGCATCACCCTGATATACTGGGCCCGCTTGGGGATTGCCACCCCCAGGAGCTTTTCCACCGCCAGGCAAAAACCGAAATTGTTGACCTCCCCGGCCAGATAGTCGAGCCGATTCATCAGGGGCATGCACTTGTGATAGGTGCGGTACTCGCACATCTTCTCTATGCCCCGATGCAGGTAGCCGATATCCGGGTCGGCCTTGATGATGAGCTCGCCGTCCAGTTCCACCAGGACCCGCAGCACCCCGTGGGTGCTGGGGTGCGAGGGCCCCACGTTGAGCTGCATGGTTTCGGTGCGCGGCATGGTTTGAGCTTGTTTCATAGCCAGTTTCTCATTTTTCGAAATTCGTGGGGCGCGGTCCGCAAAGGAAAAGCCACACTCTGACTCTTTAAAGCCCTTTTTTTAAGATTATATTGCCGGTGGTTCCATTCGTATCAGTATAACTACCTTCCATAACATCATTATTAAGAGTTAGATGGTATGTTTCAGGGTACCAGGCACTACATGTAGTAGATGTTACTGTACATACGATGGTAATGGAATTGCCATTAACTACAATATCTGCCTTTTCAATAGCACCGCAATTAGTATTACTTGAATTTCTGTAAAACGTACCTATATAATGTGATGAGTTAAGCCGTTCATCAATCTTTAGCCTCCCATACAATGTATTACCCTGGCTATTAGGGTTCCTGGTTATGTTCCAGGTTCCTCGCAAATCTCCTGAAGCAGCATATGTGTCTCTCGCTATTGCAAAAACCGTGAACAGGGTAACGCTTAAAACCAATGTTACAATTAAATTGGCTTTCCATTTCATGTTTTTACCCTCCCTTCCTTCTCAAGATAGTGGTCCTGATAGTGGTCCTGAGTGAAAACGAAAAACCCCACCGCGATTTATTGCCCCCGCAGGGGGTAATCCTTGCGCTGCGGATGTCCCACCCAGTCGGAGGGCATGAGGAGGCGCCGCAGATCCGGATGGCCCTGGAAGCGAATCCCCATCATGTCGTAAACTTCCCGCTCGTGCCAGTTGGCCGTGGACCACACACTTGTCACCGAGTTCGCCACCGGGGCGGCGTCATCGGCCAGCAGGGTCTTGAGAGTGATGCGGTTGTGAAACTGGTGCGAATAAAGGTTATAGACCAGCCCGAAGCGGGGGCTTTGGGGCAGGTAGTCCATGCCGGCGATCATGGAGAGATACCGGAAGGAGGTCTCCGGGTCATCCCGCAGGGCAGCGCAGATCTCCACCAGGCGTTCCGGCCTGACCACGAGGGTGGTATCTCCCCGGAACTCCACCACCTCTTGCAGTTCATCGGGGAACCGCTCCTGGACCAGATTGACGGCGGCGCTCATGCGGCCTCCTGGCGCCGGGCTTGCAGGCGTTCCTGGTACTGGGCGGTCAGGAAGGGATCTTTGATGATCTTTTCATGGAGTTTCAGAATGCCGTACAGGAGACCTTCGGGCCGCGGCGGGCAACCGGGCACATAAACGTCCACCGGCAGGTATTGATCGATGCCCTGGACCACCGCGTAGGAGTCGAAGATACCGCCGGAGGTGGCGCAGGCCCCCATGGCGATCACCCACTTGGGTTCGCTCATCTGGTCATAGACCCGCTGGATGGCCGGCATCATCTTCTTGCACACCGTGCCGGCGATGATGATCAGGTCGGCCTGGCGGGGACTGGCCCTGAAGGCCTCCATGCCGAAGCGGGCGATGTCGTAGCGGTTGGCCGCGGTGCAGATCATCTCGATGGCGCAGCAGGCCAGCCCGAAGGTGGCGGGCCACAGGCTGCTCTTGCGGCCCCAGTCCACCAGTTTCTCCAGGGTGGTGGTCAGGACGTTATAACCGAGGTGCTCTTCGATACCCATGTAAGGCTCCAAAAAACCGTATTTCGTCTTTGGGTTGGACGCAGGCTGGCTGCCCTCTTCAATTACCGAAAACCGGAAACCGAAAACCTTCTTTTATCATTCCCATTCTAGGGCGCCCTTGCCCCACACGTACACCAGGCCCACCACCAGGATGCCGATGAAGACCAGCATCTCCCAGAAGCCGAACCACCCCAGGGGCTTGAAGATTACTGCCCAGGGGTAGAGAAAGATGCCCTCGATGTCGAAGACGATGAAGAACATGGCGATGACGTAGAAGCGCACCGTGTAACGGCCGCGGGCGTCACCGATGGGATCCATGCCGCATTCATAGGGCAGGTCCTTGGAGGCGAAGTGCTTCTTTTTCCCCAGCAGTTCGGACAAGAGCACGATCACCGCGATCAGACCGATGCAAATGAGGATGTAAATCAATACCGGCAGATAGTTGAGCAGCATACGTCTCGCCTTTTGGTGCAGGGGCGGTTAAACCCCGCCCCCACTAATGTGCGTGTTCTTTCGCCTTGCAGACCCCCAGGGGGCATTTGCCGTCCAGGTGGGCCTGGTACTCGTCGGCGAAGCGCTCGATGGTGGTCTTGATAAAGAAGTACGGGCTCATGCCCAGGGCGCAGTTGGAGGAATCGACCATGATCTGGCTCAGGCTGATCATCCGGTCCAGGTCGGCCCGGCTGCCCCGGCCAGCGGCCACCTTGGAGATCAATTCGTAAAGCGCCCGGGTGCCGCGGCGGCAAGGCAGGCAGAAGCCGCAAGACTCGTGCTGAAAGAAATAGAGGATCGACCTCACCACGTCCACGACGCAGGTGGTGTCGTCCATGACCAACATGGTGCCGGAGCCCAGGGCCCCTTCGGCCATCGCCATGGCCTTGTATTCCATGGGGGTGTCGAGTTGCTCATCCAGGAAGAACCCGAAAGAGGAGCCGCCGGTCTGGCAGGCCTTGTATTTGTGACCCTCCCGCACCCCGCCGCCATACTTGTCGATCAACTGGCGCACCGTCATCCCCAGGTTGGCCTCCACGATGCCGGGTTTATTGACGTGGCCCACCACCTGAAAGATCTTGGTGCCCCTGGCGTCTTCGGTGCCTTTGGACTTGTACCATTCGGAGCCGTTCCTGACGATGGCCGGCACGGAGGCCAGGGACTCGACGTTGTTGACGATGGTGGGCTTGTTCCAGACGCCGACGACGCCTGGAAAGGGCGGTTTCACCCGGGGATTACCCCGTTTGCCTTCAATCGATTCGATGAGCGCGGTTTCTTCGCCGCACACGTAGGAGCCGCCGCCGGTCTGCACCTGGATGTGGAAGGAGAAGCCGCTGCCCTGAATGTTGTCACCCAGGAGATTGCTGGCGGTGGCGTCGGCAATGGCCTTATTGAGGCGGAACATGCTGAGGTAATATTCGCCCCGCACGTAGATATAACCGCCGCTGGCTCCCACCGCATAGCCGGCAATGGCCATGCCCTCCAGGACCCGGTGGGGGTCGCCCTCCATGATATAGCGGTCCTTGATGGTCCCAGGTTCCCCTTCATCGGCGTTGCAGACGATGTATTTGGGAGAATTGGGATTGGGCAGGGTGAAGGACCACTTGAGGCCGGTGGGGAAGCCGGCGCCGCCCCGGCCCCGCAGCCCCGAGTCTTTGACGGTGTTGACCACCTCCTCCTGGCTCATGGCCAGGGCCTTTTTCAGGGCTGCGTAGCCGCCCTGTTCCTGGTAGGCGTCCAGGCTGAAGGGGTCGATCCGGTCCACGTTGGCCAGGAGCACCAGCTCATCGCCGCTGACCGGATAATCGCTCATGGGGTTGGTGGTGCGGGGCAGGGTCCGGTAGTCCACCGTCTTGCCGGCCCGGTAGTCGGCAATGATGCCTTTCAGGCGCTCCGGGGTGAGGCGGCCGAAGACCACCTCGTTGATCTGCATGGCCGGCGAGACCTCGCAGACCCCCAGGCAGGCGGTGGCTTCCAGGGTGAAGAGACCGTCCCCGGTCGTTTCTCCCACCTTGATCCCCAACTCGGCCTGGAGCCCTTCCAGGAGGTCGTCCGCCCCCCAGATATGGCAGGGAGGGGACTCGCACATGCGAATCAGGTACTTACCCCTGGGAGTAGGCGAGAACATGGTGTAGAAGCTCATGACCCCGTAGAGGTAGGGATAGGGAATATCCATACCCTGGGAAACGAGTTGCAGGGCCTCCATGGGCAGCCAGTTGCCGCACAACCCCTGCACTTCGTGCAGCGCCGGCAGCAAGCCGCCTTTGACGGCTTTGTGCCGGGATAGGGCTTCCTGGATGGCGGATACCTGCTCGGGGCTTAAAGGGGAGCTGACAGGACGTTTGATCTCCAGCATGATCGATTCCGTGGGGTGATTACTTGTGAAGGTTTTCTCTTGCTCCCGACTTTATTAAACTCAATCCGTATCTCTGTCAAGCATTTTTTAGCGCCGGTTTCGGACTGGGAGTATCCAGGCGGGGTGAGGAGATTTGCCCGGGCGCCCGCGGTTCGAGCCCAACGGGGCACTCCCCGCAGATATAGTAGGGGCGGGTTTTAACCCGCCCCTACAGGGCGGACACATGGGTCCGCCCCTACCGTCCAGCATACCGCGGGGGGCGCACACCTGGGTGCGCCCCTACGAGACCGTTCATCTTATCCCACCCTGGCGCGCTCGCCCTTAACTTTGAGCTTTGAACTTGAGACCTCTTCAAAAGCCACTTTGTCACCCTGAGCGAAGCGAAGGATCTCGTATTTACTCAGTATTTATGAGATTCTTCGGTCGCTCTGCTCCCTCAGAATGACAAAAATGGCGACTGTCGCAGAGGTCTCAACTTTGAACCTTGAACCTTGAACCTACCGCTGACTAGTGGTTTCTGCGCCCCAGGCCGGGAACCAAACCGCCCGCGACCTTCAGCCAGGCGCCGCCCTCCCTGAGAAGCATCCTGGCCAGGCGGAGATAGCGGCGCTGCCGCCAGTAATGCTGAAGCAGCCCCGCGGCTGGCAGTGGCTGAATGGCGATGCCCTGCCGCTGATAACAGCGGCGGAAGAGATAATGGGCCCGGTGCATATGGAGGCGGTCGCTCACCAGGCCCACCGCCTCCACTTCCAGATCCAGGGCCAGGGGCAGGGTGTTGGCCGCCGAAGCCGCGGTATTGCGGCTGGTCTCTTCCAGGATCAGCCAGGGAGCCAACTCTTCCCGGAGTCCGGGCCCCCAGTTGGCCGCCACCCATTCCAGGGACCACCCAGCCATGGAACGGGCTTCGGAAATGGCGCCGCCGGGTCTGGGACCGCCGGTAATCAGGAGATGACAACCGGGGTTACGTTGCCGCCAGAGCTTCAGGGCATGGAGCAGGCGCAGCCGGGCCACCCGGCCGGGCTGGCCCTGGGGGTTGAGGCGGGCCCCCAGGACGATGAGGACGGTTTTTGGGGCTGTTCCGGCGGTCTTGGCTGTTTTGGTTTTTTCGATTTTTTGGGTTACCGGTGGCGGGGGGCCTGGTTTTTTCATGGCGGCCCTCCGGGATCAGAACCCAACCTTGTTGAGCACCAGGACCACGGCTGCGGCAACCAGACAGTAAATCCCGAAGTAGTGCCAACGGCCCTGTTCCAGCCAGCGGGACAGCCATTTCAGGGCCAGCAGCCCGGCGAGACAACTGAGCGCCATGCCCAGGAGACCGGGAAGAAAGAGGCTGAGGACCGAGGTGTGCGTTAAGGGCGCGGTCTGGGCTTTCAACAACCTCCAGACCTCCCGGCCAATGACCGGCGGGGTCAGAACCACGGCCAGGGCAAAGCTGAACTCTTCCGCCCTCTCCTTGGCAATCCCCAGCAGCAGGCCCACGGAAATGGTGGCGCCGGAACGGGAAAAGCCCCGGAAGGGCAGGCAGACGCCCTGAATCACGCCGATCAAGGACGATCCTTGCAGGCCCGGTTGTTGGGGGCGGTCCCGGCGCCCGGCCTGGATCCCTGCATAGATGATTAAAATACCCACCGCCGCCAGGGAGAGGCCGATCAGGTAGAGGTTCCCAAAAATGAGTTCGATCTGGGCATGGGGAGTGCCTTTGAGGGCGAATTTTTCGATCAGGAACTTCAGGAAAAGGCCGACGACGCCGGTCAGTGCCGTGGCCACCACCAGCCGCCCGGCAATATTCCGGAATACCCGGCGGGAAGAGAAATAGTTCTCCTTCCAGGCCCCCCAAAAATAGAGAATCACCGCTACCATCGTGCCGGTGTGCAGCATCACCAGCAGCAGGGTCATTTCCGGGGTGGTGGGATCGAGCCGCATCAGTTTCTCGGCCACGATGACGTGGGCTGAACTGGAAACCGGCAGCAGTTCGGCGGCTCCCTGGACCAAGGCCAGCACCATAATTTTTAATAGTGACAAGGAAGCTCCCTTCTCGGTGGCCCCATTCGCCGCCAGGACCGTTCAGGTCTATTTTATCCGAAAACCGCCAACGGAAAACCGAAAACTTCTGAGCCTTTTGCAAAAGTCATATTCAATGGCGAAATCAACGCTATTGACTTGTTCCCTACCCCCTGAGGGGGGGAGGGTCGGGGTTGGGGTGGTGAATAGGAAGGCACTATCCAAATCGTTACCAACTACTGATGCCCCCATCCCCCTAACCCCCTCCCACCGTGGGGAGGGGGGATAGACGTGGTATCCGGTTTAGCCGGACATTTGCAAGGCCCTCCTCTATCAAAAAAGGCCTCTGGCCTGTGGCTCCAAAGGATAAAAGCCTGTGTCACTGTCGCCCTCAGAAAAGCGCCGGCCGCGGCGCTTACGGTTGGCGGCGCCGATCTTTTCTGAGGGCGCGGGCGCCCGTCTTCCAGGTGGGCTCCCCTTTTTTGCCTTTTCGGTCAGAGCGCCGGGCCGGTTCGCCGGGGGGCGGCGGCAATCCGAACCGAAAGGTTCCCGGCGTGGGCGGTGCCGGCGCGGCCTGGGGGAGCGGCGGCTTTTTCTCCGGTGCCGGGGGCGTCGGCAGTTGCAGAAATTCCCGGGGCAGGCCTGTGGCCAGAAAGAGCTCCTCCCCGTATCCGGTAAAGGTTAGCCCGGCCTGGGCCGCGGCCTGGGCCTGGATAGTGACCAGAACCGGCGTGGGGGCGCGGCGCTTCCCCAGCTTCAGGGCGGCAGCGGGGGTGCGGGCCAGCAGCAGTTCCCGGCCGGCGGCCGCCTGGAGGCCGTCCTGCCAGACGCGCTCGTGCACCTTGGGAGCGATGGCCAGGTAAAGGAGAGGCGGGGGTGGCAGCCCCGGGCGGCGCCGGGGGAGCCCCCCGGGCTGAAGACAGCGGATACGCTCCCCCTCCGCCGCAAAGGCGGGGGGCTGCATCAGGCCGACCACCTGGTCAAGGTGGTGGCGCCGGACGAACCCCCAGCCCGGTTCGCGGATCAGGGCCTGCTGGAGTTCCTTAAGGGGGATCGAACCGTCTTCCGAGAGCACCAGGCCGAACTCGTCGGGATGGTGCCCCAGCATATAGGCCAGCATCCGCGCCAGGGACTCCAGTTGCCGGGGGAGCTTCATAAAGGCAGTTTCCGGTTTCCGGTTTTAGGTTATATGTCAGCCTACAGGAAATCCAAAATTTCCTGGGTAGAGTCGCATCTAGTTTGGCCTAGCGCCGATAAGCGGCGGCCACAGGCCGCCCTAGAAAACCGACTCTTCCTATGGCCCCTAGGGCGGGCTATGCCCGCCGTCTTGCAGCGTTCCCCATGAATTCCGGCACTTGGCCTCCGGGGCGTTCTGCAAGTCAATGAATAGGGTCCTGCTGCCGCGAGGGACCATGAACTCCTGACCAGAATTGCAGAATACCTCAAACAGAAGACATAATACAGGTAAAAAGAAGAGCGCGTGCAGTTGACAATGATAGTTTAAGGTGCTATATTAACATGTTAGAGAGTTAGTTATATGGGTCAGGGCCATTTTCATCCGGAGCACAAGGAGCTCCTGAATGAGGCGGCGGTAATCGCCGAAGAGGTGACCTCTGACTTTTTCAAGCTGAGTCCGGCCCACTGGCGCCGGGCCCGCTACGACATTCTCACCCTGGAGGGTTTGAGCCGGGAGGAGATATCCCCCCATGCCCACGCCTTGGTGGCCAAATACGAGGGCTGCCCCCAAAACTCCTCGCTGCAGTCGGCAGGGTTCGATTTTTACCGGGTCTGTCTCCAGGACCACAATATCCTCAGGACCTTGAAGGCGAGACCGCAAATTTCCCTGTTCCCCCTGTTGCTCTATGTCATTACCCACGAGCTGGTGCACGTCGTACGTTTCAGCCAGTTCCTGGCGCTCTTCGAGGCTTGCGGCAAGGAACAGGCCGAGGAAGAGGCCCGGGTGCACCAACTGACCCAAGAGATATTGGCGCCCTTGAATTTCCTCGAATTAACTCCGGTAATGAGTTATTATAACTAGATGAAGTTAGGAGGTTGGCAGTATGCCGATTTACGAGTATCAATGCGCCGCCTGCGGGCAGGTGCTGGAAAAATGGCAGAAGTTTTCCGATGAGCCCCTCAAATCCTGCCCGGCCTGCGGCGGTCCGCTGGGTAAACTTATCAGTTCCTGCGCCTTCCATCTGAAGGGCAGCGGTTGGTATGCGACGGATTATAGCGGCAGCCGCAGCAGCGGCGATGCCCCCGGCAATGCTACCCAGGGAGCCAAAGAAGCGGCCGCCCCTTCCGGAGAACCGGCCCAGTCCAAGGAAGCGTCCAAGGATGCCAAATCGGCCCCGAAGCCTGAAAAAGCCGCTTCCGCCGAAAAAATTAAGTGACACACCTGCTAAGTCTCCCCGTGGGGAGAGAAAGCGAGCCAGCAGTGGCGGATATTAAGAGCGCCTTGGAATTGGCCCTGGAAAAGGCCGAGAGTTACGGCAAGGCCTCCCGGGAAGAGATGGCTGCGGCGGAATATCAGGAACAGGGCCGCCAACTGGCGGTGAAGTTCCTCAAGGGGGAAGGCGATCTGGAAGCGGAGCTCCGGGACCTGCCGCCCCAGGCCCAGGAAGCGGCCCGAGTCGCCATTAAGGAAGTCTTTTTGCGCAACATCGGCCTGCCTAAGAATGGGGAAGGGGACGAGCGCCTGGATCGGGCCCTGGCCGGGCTGATGCTGGTGGCGGTGCAAAAACGGGAGATGGCCCGCCTGAAGGGGGAACTGGACCAGATACTGAAGCAGTTCCTGCAGATCCGCAATAATGCGGTGCAGCAGCTCAAGGCCAGGTTCTCCCAAGGCGTCAACCAGATGCAGCGGCCGGCCATGGATGCCAAGACCGGCCAGAAGGCGCGCATGGAGTCGGAGCATGTCCCTCAATTTCAGGAAGAATGGCGGCGGTTCTACGGCAGTCTCCAGGATCAGTTCGAGCCCATGCTGGAGGGATTGAAGGACCAGATGCTGCGGGCCTAAGAATATTTCCGCGGCCAGCCGCCGCCCTTTCTTTAATGCGAGGTCAGGATTATTTTTAAAGGCGGGGTCACCCCGCCCTTTTTTTATCTTCATCCCAGGCCGCAGAGACCGCGGCCACCGCTGATCTTAAAAAAGCCCAGCCGCGATCTTCAACAGGTGAGGTGCAGGGCCGCGGCCAGGGTGCGCTTGCCGTCCAGTTCATTGATGCTTTGGCAGGCCTCAGGGGTTGGCCTGGCCACCAGTTCGATCCCCCGCTCCTTCAGGTAAGATACCAACTCCGGGTGCAGCTCCATCCGGCTCTGAGCGCCGATGCCCACCACCAACACCTGGGGGGCGGGCGTCAGGGCCTCGGCCACGTCGGGCAATTGCAGCAGGTGGGCTTCCTGCCGCCACCAATCGTGCTTGATGCGGCCCGGCCAGATGAGCAGATCGGTCCGGTAGGTCTGGCCATCGATGATCACGACGCCGAATTCGTAGCTGTCGATGTGCATAGGTTCTCCAGGTTATGGGAAATGACCCTTATTGGGGAAATTCGAAGCAGCGCTTCCCAGGGTCTAGCGCTCGCCACCATGCCAGGGGTCAAAATAAGGCGGGGTAAAAAAGTACTCCATACCGGGATCGTACCACGACGCGGGCACGGGGTGATTCCATTTTTCCCAGGTGGGCCCCTCCCACCAATAAACCTGCTTGGCCTGCAACAGCAGGTGGCCGTCTTTCCGGCCCGCCACCACCCCGGCTACCGTCACCTTGCTCCTGGGCTGGTAGGTTGCGGGGTTTAGCCACTCGGCGCTCTCCACCAGGAAGGTGCCTCCGGAGGCGTCGCCGCTGGGAAAGAGGTGGCTGTCGAGTTGATGCTGATCTACGCTGAGCAGGCTGCCCTGGCCCTGGGGCTGGACCGTAACCACTTCCCCGCCCAAAATCACTACCCTGCCCTGGTACTGGTCCGGATGGGCCGCCAGCTCGGCAAAGACTGCCTGGGACCCTGCCTCCTGCTGCATAGAGGTAGAAATGGCCGGACCGCACCCGGCCAGAACCGCCCAGAGCGCTAAAATGAACCAGTATTTCCTGAACATAGCCGCCTCCAGATCGCTGCTAGCTCACTGCGCCTGCGTTACTATTAATTATAACCCTACCAAATACCCTGGCAAGAGCCGGTAGTGTCCGGCAGAGAATTGGCATAAGGACTGGCGAATTAAAAGTAAAAAAAAAAAGCGCAAGCCTAAGCCAGAGAAGAAGGGGGCAACCTGGAGGAGCCAAATCCCCCTCTCCCCTGTGAGGGGAGAGGGATGGGGTGAGGGGTGGCTATGCACGGGTATTCGTAGGGGCGGACCCATGTGTCCGCCCTGTAAGGGCGGGTTTAAAACCCGCCCCTACACTGCCCACACTTGCGTAGGGGGCGCATACATGGGTGCGCCCCTACAAGACCATTCATACCGCCTCACCCTGACCCTCTCCCCCATTGGTGGAGAGGGGAGAAAGCAAGAGAACTCCATAAGTTAATCAAAGAAGATTTGGGACCAAAGATATTACAAGGGCAGGTTAGCAAAAACCTTGCCGGACACTACTGTGGCAAGACCCGGCAGGCCTGGCAGCTCCCTGGCTCTCTCTTGGCAACCGGGTCGGATATGTTAAATTAGGGCCATGAAACCAGAGAAACGACCGGACCAGGAAGAGCGGGTGCGGCTCCCCAAGGTGGCGGTGGTGCTCTACCGGCCGCGGCTCCCGGAAAACATTGGCGCCGTGGCCCGGGCCGCCTGCAACATGGGTCTCAGGCGCCTCATCGCGGTGCAGCCCCAGGACCTTGACTTCGAGCGCATGGCGATGATGGCCACCGGCCCGGGGGTGGAGCTGCTGACCCGCATGGAGGTTCATGACGACCTGGCCGGGGCCCTGGCGCCTTTTCAATATGTGGTGGGCGCCACGGCCCGCCTGGGCGGGGTGCGCCGCGCCTTTTTCAGCCCCAGGGAGATGGCCGCCAGGCTCATAGCCTTGTCGGCAAGCAACGACATCGCCCTGCTTTTCGGGCCGGAGAATTTCGGGCTCACCAACGCGGAACTCCCCCTGTGCCATGCCCTGGTAACTATCCCCACCGGGGACTGCTCCTCCCTGAACCTGGCCCAGGCGGTGATGGTCCTGGCCTACGAACTGTTCGTGGCGGCGGCGGAGCCGCGGCCCCGGAGCGAGCCTCGCCTGGCCGACACCCGGGAACTGGAATCGATGTACGCCATGCTCCAGGAGAGCTTGCTGAAGATCAATTTCATTTCCCACCAGAATCCGGAGCACTGGATGTTCAACGTGCGCCAGCTCTTCCAGCGCCACGGCCTGCGGGCCCGGGAGGCCCAGGTGATCAAAGGCATTTGCCGGCAGATAGACTGGTACGTGCGGAGCAGGTTGGCGGCAAAAAAGGATGGTCAAGGCTTATAATACATCAGTTGTCTGGCAAAGGGGGCCGTGGCCTCCTCCAGGCGGCGCCTCTCTTCCGGGGTCATGGGGACGAAGTCCCGGGCCGCGGCGGCGAGGCCGCGCACCTGCTCCGGGGTCTCGGCGCCGATGACCACCAGGCTAACGGACTGGCTCCAGGCATAGGCCAGCAGTTCCCGGGTCAGGGCCTCCGGGTCCTCCGCCATCTGGGGCAGTTGTCCCCGGCACAGGACCTTCATGCCGATGACCCCGAGGCCCCGGTCCAGGGCCGCGGCGGCCAGGGGCAGAAAGCTTAAGTGCTGCGGCTCCGCGGGGTTGACCGGCAGCAGCACCGTGTCAAAGGGGTAAAGGTCGAGGGCCCGCTTGAGCACCTCCGGGTCGTGGTGGCCGGTAACCCCGATGAACCTGGCCCAACCCTTCTCTTTGGCCTGGAGGAAGGCTTCCAGGGCGCCTCCGGGCGCGCCCAGGGCCTCGACTTCATCCAGGGTGCGCACATCGTGCACCTGCCACAGGTCCAGATAATCGGTGTCCAGGTTTTTCAGGGTGACGGTGAGATGCGCCAGGGCCTCCCTGGCGGTGCGGCCGTGGGACTTGCTGGTGAGAAAGACTCGCTGCCGCTGGCCTTTCAGGCCCCGTCCCAGATAGGCTTCGCTCCCCGAGTAGGCCCGGGCGGATTCGAAGTACCTGATCCCCGCCTCCAGAGCCGCGGCGATGACCGCCTGGGCCCGCTCCTCGAAGTCATTGGTGCGCAGCACTCCTTCACCACCCAAGCCGAGGATGGTGGCCTGATGGCCGGTGTGCCCTAGGGGCCGCAATGGCAGGGTCATCAGTTCCCTCGCTGGCGCCTTTTGTGCAGGTTTCCGTCGCTTGACAGGCGCAAGCCGCCTGTTATTCTAAAGATAAGATGCCCGCCTCTAAAGTAAAGTCCAGCGCTCCTTATCCGGCCCTGGCTGCAGCCCTGGGGAATATACCCGGGGACAGCGGCGTTTACCTCTTTAGAGACAGCGGCGGCAAGGTGCTTTACGTGGGCAAGGCGGTGAACTTGCGGAACCGCCTGGGCTCGTACCTTAGGGCGCCGGACCGCCACGACCCCAAGACCGCCTTGATGTTAAAGAAGATGGACCGGGTGGACTATATCATCACCGCCGGCGGCCGGGAGGCGCTCATCCTGGAGCGCAATCTGATCAAGGAGCATCATCCCCGCTACAACGTGATGCTGCGGGATGACAAGAATTATCTTTGTTTGCGCCTGGACCTTAAGGAAGAATTCCCGGCCTTGCGGTTTGTACGGCGTTTCAGCCCCGATGGGGCTCTCTATTTCGGTCCCTATACGGTCGCCGGCATGGCCCGGGAGACCCTCAAAGTGATGAAGGAGGTTTTCCGGGTGCGCACCTGCAAGGAGCGCCGCCTGGCGCCCCGCTCCCGGCCGTGTCTAGAGTTTCAGTTGCAACACTGCCTGGGCCCTTGCGCCGGGATGGTGAACTCTGAGGTCTACGGCCAGGCGGTACAGGAGGCGGTCCTGTTTCTCAAGGGCCACAGCCGCATGCTCATCAAAAAGCTTAAAGGAGAGATGGAGCAGGCCGCGGCGCACTTCGACTTCGAACGGGCCGCGGGGCTGCGGGACCGCATCCGGGCCATCACCAACACCCTGGAACGCCAGGACATGGCCCGGCCCAGCTTTAAGGATCAAGACGTGCTGGGGCTGGCCCAGGGAAACGGACAGGCCCTGATCCTGGTATTGCTGGTGCGGGGCGGCCTGGTAACCGGCAGCCGGGAATACCTGTTCCCGGAGTTGCCCCCGGATGGCGACCTGCTGGGGGCCTTTGTCAAACAGTATTATCTGGAGCGGCGGCCGCTGCCGGACGAGCTGTTGCTTCCCCTGGAGATTCCCGACCAGCGTTTACTGGAGGCGCTGCTCCGTGAAGAGAAAGGGGCGCCGCTGCGCCTGGTGGTGCCGCAGGCCGGCGAGCGGGCCCGGCTCCTGGACCTGGCGGCGGAAAATGCCCGGGCTGCCCTGAAACGGCGCCGCACGCCGCCCTCGCCCGAGGCGGCCCTGGCGGATATTAAGGCGCGGCTGCATCTGGCCGGGAGGCCCGGCCGCCTGGAATGCCTGGACATCTCCACCCTCCAGGGAGAGCAAGCGGTGGGGGCCTTGGTCGCCTTCAGCGACGGCCTCCCGGATAAGTCCGGTTACCGGCGCTTTCGCATCCGGCGGGTGGCCGGCCAGGACGATTACGCCATGCTGCGGGAGGTGGTGCAGCGCCATTACGGCAAGCAGGGCCAAGTGCTGCCGGACCTGCTGGTGGTGGACGGCGGCCAGGGGCAGCTTAACGTGGTCCTGAAGGCCCTTAAGGAGCTGGGCCTGGGAAATTTGGCGGTGGTGGGCCTGGCCAAGGCCGGGCTGAAGCAGGGGAGGGTGGAGGTCAGGGACCGCCTCTTCCTGGCAGGCAGGAAGAACCCGCTGCTGCCGCCGGCCAACTCTCCGGGCTGGCTGCTGCTTCTCAGACTGCGGGACGAGGCCCACCGCTTCGCCATCACCTATCACCGGCGGCGGGCCCGCCAGGAGATGGTGGAGTCGGTCTTGCACCTGATCCCCGGCATCGGCCCGGTCCGGCGCAAAAGGCTGTTGCAGCATTTTCCCAATCTGGAGGCGTTGCAGGCGGCGGCGTTGGAGGAACTGGCGGCGGTTCCGGGGTTAAATCGCCAGGTGGCGGCACAGGTGCAAAATTGGTTGCGGGAGCACGGTTAGGCGAGGCAGGGGCGGGGTGACCCCGCCCCTACGGTGAGGCTTTTTTCTCGTTCCCAAGCTCCTGCTTGGGAACGGGCATTTTGGCCCAAGCTCTGCTTGGGCAATGTCTGGCAATACAATGAGAATTTTCTACCAATAATCCCTGCCCGTGGTGTAGGGTGGGCACTGCCCACCAATTCCTCGAATCTATTTTCCCCGAAATCTGAACCAAATTTGAGATCGATATTTTTTCGCGTTCCCAAGCCGGAGCTTGGGAACCAGGAACTAAAGATAGGCCCCGGGAGCCAGGAAACAGGGGCGCCCGGTCACAAGGTGGAAGCCTGCGGTTGCAGGGGCGGCGTCTCAGTGGCACAGGCCTCTGGCCTGCGGGTTTGCTCTGGACGGGGAAACCCCCGCCCCTACAGAAATGGTGGGCAGTGCCCACCCTACACTAACTGCAATTTTAATACAAAAAGGGGCGCCCCACCGGGCAAGCCGGTAGCTTGACCTGTTGAAACCAAAACCCCTTAAACACCAAGGCCCCTTAACCTTAGCTGGTTAAGGGGCCTTTACTTTTTTCGGAAGATATCTTCCTAAGGGAGAAATGTTTCTTTTACTGAGTTTAGGGAACCCCAAAAGGCATCAGGACAGAGAGTGTAATAAATTAATGGCGCTTTCCCGTAGCTTTTCAAAAGCTTCTTTGGCTTTCTCTTTCTCTATAATTTGGCTCTCAAATTCTTTTTCAATGGCGTTTAGTATTCGTTCAATGTTTTCCTCGGTCTGCTGATCAGAAAATATCTTAATAAATTTGTGCCATGCCAACAGGGGGATACCTGAAATAGGACGTTTCATCATTTCTTCAATAAAGTCGTCCATAATCCGGCTACGGGATACTCGGCCGAAATTTTTACCAGCATCTTTTTTCGGAGAATCATTAAAACGGTCATTTTTTCTAGGGTAAGGGGCATTGGCTTCGGCAAATATTATCTCGGCTTCATCGCCGGACCTGCCTCTCATGATTTGCCAATAGTAATTGCGCCATTCAGCTGCGTACTTTGCTTCTTCTACAAAAGGCATGAGTAGCCTGGGGACCCCTGAAATAACCTCACTTAATATCCATGGAAAAACAACCATTAAATCTGCGGCGGAACAGACATTCGGGCTTACCGAATAGCGGAATGAGGGCTCACCCTCCTTGGCCAGAGCAAACCAGCCTTTAAGTTCAATGCCCATAATCACATTGCCATTGTGGTCTTGAAGGCGGACATCGGGAAATACTTGTGGCTGGCGGATGAATTGATAAGCGTGATATTTATCTTCCATGTCCCAGACGGTACGCAAAAGGTTTAAATTATCAACGACAGATTGTTCAATGGATGCGCCTAAAGCGCTGGCAAGGGTATAAAGGTCGGTAGTTAAAATGCCGAAAAGAGAAAGATCTGATTTAAAACGGTCAGGCAGGGCATAAATTGCATCTTTTATATTATCATAAAGTTCACGATGTTCCCAATTAGAAGGGGGGCCGCTGGTTCGGATAGGTTCAGACAACATGCTTTATCCTTTCCTCTTCAGCCTTGAGTCGCTCAACCGCAGCATTGAAATAGGTTTCATTGATTTCTGCAGACAGGGCGGTCCTTCCTAGTCTTAAGGCGGCGACAGTCCCGGAACAGAGGCCACCGAAAGGCTCCCAAACAACATCGCCAGGGTCGGTTGAAGCAAGGATTATCCGTTCCATGAGAGAAAGTGGTTTTTGATTAGCGTGTAGGTAGCCGCCAGCCCAACGGACCCGCTCTTCACCATGAACAGGTGGTTCCTGCCAAACATTAGTCAAGCCGTGTGTATGGTGCCATTTCGCCCGTAACTTAGACCATTGTTCTTCCGTGATCGGTACTTTTCCATCTAATGAGAAATAGGGTCGTTTTGTATACTTGCCGTGCTTTTTGCAGTAACGGGCCATGTTGACGGCCGCCTCGGGGGGTGGCATGTACCATAAATGACATTGAGTAAGATATTTTCTGGTGGCTGCGTTTTTGACGCCGCAAGCCTCGTTTGCGAGATAAAATTGTAGGCCAGACCGTTCCCACTCGTGGCGGAGCCATTCTTTAATAGGCAGGTGCTCGTCTTTTTCAGTGGGCAGCATAACCTTGCGCGTATATCTGATTGCTACCTCGGTAACTACCGGAAACCCACGAATGGTTTTTGAGTTGCAGTTACCTGCAACATGAGCGATGCCTTTATTCCAAATGCAGCATTCTTCATATTGCCAACCGTGAAGCTCTAAGATCGGGTGCACAATTGCCCAACCTAATTCAGAACACCAAAACCAAAGGGTAGTTTGAAAGGTGGCTTTTTCAGACCAGGCGGCAATATGCGGTGCATACCATTCGTCAAGGGTGTCGGACGTTTTCGGCTCCCCTGGGAACTTCCCTAGACCATAAGGACCATCCACAATTATACACATCGGGCTAGCCCATTCAGCACAGAGTTTTTTTGAGTCGCCGGGCCAAAGTTTTGCACCATTGACGCAGATTGGTTGACGTTTTTGGCCTTTCACTAACTCCAACGCACTCACGGCCCTCTCCCGGTTAGCAGCTCTTGTCATCCTCTCCTACTCCCTCATAGTTATAGAATAGTCGGAAGATGTCAAGGACCAATTAATGAAGCCCATGGCTTTTTAACCATGAGCTTCATTGTGTAACCCTGCAGATCTTGTCAAGCCAGGCGACTTTTCAACAGGTCAAGCTACCGGCTTGCCCACCGGGGCGCCCCAACAATTTTTATGGGATTGGGGGAGGTGGAAGGAATTCCCACGGGCGAGACGCCTGTGCTACCGGCCCATAGCAACTTCCCCAACAATTTCTCAAAGCCCGGGGCCGGAGGCGTCCGGGCCCTGGATCTGTTCCTGGGTGAGGCCGAAGCGGCGGTCCCGCTGGCAGTAGGCATCCAGAGCGGCCCGGAAGGCATCATCCCGGAAATCGGGCCACAGGGTGTCGGTAACGTAAAGTTCGGTATAGGCCGCCTGCCAGAGGAGAAAATTGCTCAAGCGGTACTCGCCGCTGGTGCGGATCATCAGGTCGGGATCGGGCAGGTCGGCGGTGTAAAGGTAGCGGGCCAGGAGGGGGGCGTCGATCTCTGCGGGCGTCAGCCGGCCGGCCAGGAGGTCCCGGGCCAGGGCCTGCACCGCCTGGACGATCTCGCTGCGCCCGCCGTAGCTCAGGGCCAGGGTCAGAACCATCTTGATCTCCGCTCCGCGGGCGGTGGCGGCCATGGTTTGGGCCAGATCGCGCTGCACTGCCGCGGGCAGTTGCGCCAAGTTGCCAATGGCCCTCAGGGCTATCTGATTTTCCCGCATCTCGGCCAGTTCCCGTTGCAGGAAGCGGCGCAGCAGGGCCATCAGGGCCCGGATCTCCAGGGCGGGGCGCTGCCAGTTCTCTTCGGAGAAGGCGAACAGGGTGAGGTAGGAGATGCCCAACTTGCGGGCCAGGCGAACTATGGTGCGCACCGACTCCACCCCGGCCACGTGGCCCTTGATGCGCACCAGACCCCGGCGCCGGGCCCAGCGGCCGTTACCGTCCATAATGATGGCCACATGGCGGGGAAGCTTATTGCAGTCGAGAGGATAGGAATTATTGGGCAAGAGTTGCCTCCGGCCGTTCAGAAGGCCATGATCTCCTTTTCTTTTTCGGCCGCCTGGGTCTCCAGCTTGCTGGTCCAGTCATCGGTGATCTTCTGGACTTCTTCCTGGGCCCGGTGGGTCTCGTCTTCGGCCAGGAGTTTTTCCTTCTTCATCTCCTTCAGGTCTTCGTTGGCATCCCGGCGGACGTTGCGCAAGGCCACCTTGCCTTCCTCCTCCATCTTCTTCACCATCTTCACCAGCTCCTTGCGGCGTTCGGTGGTAAGGGCGGGGATGGGCAGCCGGATGATCTTGCCGTCGTTCATGGGAGTCAAACCCAGGTCTGATTTAAGGATGGCCTTTTCCAGGTCCGCGAGCAAGGAGGGGTCCCAGGGTTGCACCGTGAGCAGCCGGGGTTCCGGGGCGGCCAGGGAGGCTACCTGGGAGATGGGCATGGTGGCGCCGTAGCACTCCACCTTGATGCCTTCCAGCAGGACCACGGAGGCCCGGCCGGTGCGCACCCGGGAGAGGTCCCGGGCCATGGCCTCCAGCACCTTGTCCATCTTGCGCTTGGTCTCGTTGAGGACGTCATCTTTCATCGGGTTGTTTCTCCACCAGGGTGCCAACCTCCAGGCCCAGCACCACTTTCTTCATGTTTCCAGGTTTCAGGAGTTTGAAGACGACGATGGGGATATTCTGTTCCATGGACAGGGTTATCGCAGTGCTGTCCATGACCCGCAGGGACTTTTCCAGGATTTGGAAGTAGGTGAGCCGGGGCAGCATGCGGGCGTCGGGGTGGATGACCGGGTCCCGGTCGTAGATGCCGTCCACCTTGGTGCCCTTGAGGATTAGCTGGGCGCCGATCTCGCTGGCCCGCAGGGCCGCGGCGGTGTCCGTGGTGAAGTAGGGGCTGCCGGTGCCGGCCCCGAAGATCAGCACCCGCCCCTTTTCCAGGTGGCGGAGGGCCCGGCGGCGGATGTAGGGCTCCGCCACTTCGTTCATGGTGATGGCGCTCATCACCCGGGTGGGCATTCCCGCCTTTTCCAGGGCGTCTTGCAAGGCCAGGGAGTTGATGACTGTGGCCAGCATGCCGATGTAGTCGGCCACGGTCCGCTCGATCCCCTGGGCGCTGGCCTCCAGCCCCCGGAAGATGTTGCCGCCGCCCACCACCACGCCCACCTGGACTTTCAGCGCCACCACCGCCTTGATCTCCAGGGCGATGGCCTTGAGGGTGGCGGGGTCCATGCCGAACTTTTTGCTGCCCGCCAGGGTCTCGCCACTCAACTTGAGAAGGACGCGATTATATTTGGGGGTCTCAGGCGCCATGGCGTTTAAGTCAGACACCCACCTGAAATCGGCTGAAGCCTTTGACCTGGAGTTCTTTCCCCATCTTCTTTCCCACTTCCTGGAGAAACTGGCTGACGGTCTGCTCCTGATTTTTCACGAAGGGCTGCTCCAGGAGGCAGACTTCCTTATAAAACTTTTCCAGGCGGCCGACTACCATTTTTTCGATGATCTGGGGCGGCTTGCCGCTCTCCTGGGCCTGGGCCGCATAGATGGCCTTTTCCTTGGAGACGGTCTCGGCCGGCACCTGTTCCCGGCTCACCGCCAGGGGATTAGTGGCGGCTACCTGCATGGCCAGGTCCTTGGCGGCGGCGTAAGCCTCCGGGGCGGCGTCGCCGCCGCTTAGCTGCAGCATCACCCCGATCTTGCCGCCGTGGTGAATGTAGGCGGCCACCAGGCCGCCGCCATGGCGGCTGAAGCGGCGGACCAGGCACTTTTCCCCGGTTTTGGCGATGACCTCGTTCAGGTAGTCGGCCACTTGCAATCCGGGAGCGTGGGGGCAGCCCTGGGCCAGCAACTCGTCCACCGTTTCTAGGGCGGCCCCGGCCAACTGCTCCGCCAGGCGGGAGCCCAACTCCTGAAAGGAGTCGGTTTTAGCGACAAAATCGGATTCACAGTTCACTTCCAGGAGCACCCCGGATCGATGATCCTGGCTGACATGGGCCCAGACGCAGCCTTCGGCGGCGGTCCGGCCGGCTCGCTTGCTGGCTACTGCCAGGCCTTTCTGGCGCAGGTAGGCCACCGCGGCGTCCAGGTCGCCGGCGGTCTCCTTCAGGGCCTTTTTGCAATCCATCATCCCGGCGTCGGTCCGGTCACGCAGGGTTTTTACCAATTCGGCGGTTATCTCCAAAGTAATCTCTCCTCGCCACCCGGCCATTCTGGAAATGGAGGAACGGCCAGGCGGGAAATGAAAACAGGTTAATTAACCGGAGCCCCGGGGCGCTTTGCCGGTGGGCCTACTTCCCCTTTAGGCCTTGGCTGCGGCCGCTTCCTCGGCGGAGACTTCGTCCGGCGGAGCCGGGGAAACCTCCGGGGGTTCCGGGAAGGCAGCCTCCGGGGCCGGGGCCGGCGCTGCTGCTGCCGTCAGGGCCGCGGCCGCCTCCTTATCCACCTGTCCCTGGAGGCGCTCTTCCGCCAGTTTTTTGCCTTCCAGCACCGCGTCGGCGACGCGAGAGGTGAGGAGGCGGATGGCGCGGATAGCGTCGTCATTGCCCGGGATGGGATAATCGATCTCCGTGGGATCGCAGTTGCTGTCCACGATGGACACCAGGGGGACGTGGACCTTGCGGGCTTCCATCACCGCGATGTCTTCCTTGCGGGGGTCCACCACATAGACGATATCGGGCAGCCGCCCCATATTCTTGATGCCGCCGAGGGAACGCTCCAGCTTGGCTGCCTTCTTCTCCATCATCAGGACTTCTTTTTTGGGGAAGCGGCGGAGGGAGCCGTCTTCCTTCATGGCCTCAAACTCCTTCAGGCGGGCGATGGAACGGCTGATGGTGGAAAAGTTGGTGAGCATGCCTCCCAGCCAGCGGTGGTTGACATAGAACATGCCGCAGCGCTTGGCTTCTTCGGCGATGGCGTCCTGGGCCTGTTTCTTGGTGCCCACGAAGAGGACGAGGCCGCCGTCCGCCACCCGCTCGATCACGTAATTGTAAGCGGTCTTGAAGAACTGGACGGTTTTTTGCAGATCGATGATGTGGATGCCGTTTCTGGCCCCGAAGATATAAGGTCCCATCTTGGGATTCCAACGGCGGGTCTGGTGGCCGAAATGCACGCCGGCCTCCAGCAGCTCCTTCATGGTGACGTAAGACATGGGTTTTCCTCCGGTTGGTCCGCCGCTCCGCCGCCGGCGGGGCCACCGCGCCTTTGGCAACTGGCGCCGGCACCGGCCCGCCCTGGCAGGGCGTGAGTAATTTAATACAAATCGAATATTTATATCAGATAAACCGGCAAGCCACAAGATATTTTGGCGCGGGGTAATAAGGCGTTTCGAGAAGGATTCCCTGTCTAGTCAAGCGAACTATTATAAAGGTCATATGACATCCTTTTTAGTTCAACCCATCTTTCCGAAAAGGCAAGGGGGCTATTTTCCCAAGCTGCCAACCAAGGTCAATCACTGGCGGCGGGGCCCAGGTCGGTGAAATCGAGGCGGCGCAATTCCGGGTAGCGCAGCAGGATGAGGCCGGCGCCCAGGGCGGCCAGGAGGCTGCCGCCGGCGATGGTGGGTCCCGAGCCGACGAAGTGGGCCACCACCCCGTAAACAAGGCTGCCTATGGGCGCGAAGCCCATGACGATGAGTCCGAAGAGGCTCATGAGGCGGCCCCGCAGTTCATCGGGTACGTTGAGCTGCAGCAGGCTGTTGCCGGTGGAGAGTTGGGTCACCATGCCGAAGCCGGAAATAAACATGAAGACCAGGGCGGCGTAATAGGAGCCGCAAAGCCCCAGGCCCACCAGCCCCAGGAGGAACAAGGCCAGACCGGTCAGGAAGGAGGGCATGGGAGGGCTGCTCTCCAGGCGGCGGGCCAAAACAAGGGCGCCCAGAAAGGCCCCCAGGCCGGCGGCGCCCATGAGGATGCCGAAGCCGCTGGGTCCCGCTCCCAGGGTATCCCGGGCCAGTTTGGGCAGCAGCACGTAATAGGGCATGGCCAGGACCGCCACCAGGGTCATCAGCAGCAGGATCAAGCGCAGCTCTCGCTTGGTCCTCAGATAGTCTTCCAGTTCCTTCCAGGCATGCCACAGGGGCGTCCAGGGCACCGGCTGGGGGGGGGGCAGCTTGAGGAGCGCCAATGCCAGGAGCACCGCCAGAAAGCTGGCGGCGTTGAGATAGAAGCAATTGGCCATGCCCATGGCCCCGATCACCAACCCGGCCACCGCCGGCCCGATCACCCGGGTGGCGTTGAACAGGCTGGAGTTGAGGGCAATGGCGTTGGGCAGGTCCGGCTTGCCCACCAGTTGCACGATGAAGGCCTGGCGCGCCGGGATGTCGAAGGCTATTACCGTGCCGGAGAGGAAAACGAGGAGGCAGAGGTCCCAAATCTTGATGAGGTGCAGGTCCACCAGCAGCCCCAGGGCCAGGGCCAGCAGCAGCAGGGCCGTCTGGGTAATGTACATCAGGCGCAGTTTGCTGGCGTAGTCCGCCACCGCGCCCCCCAGGAGGGAGAAGAGCAGCACCGGCAGGGTTTGCAGGGCCCCAACCAATCCGAGATAGAAGGCGGAGTTGGTGAGCACCAGGACCAGCCAACTGAAGGCCACCGACTGCATCCAGGAGCCGGTGAGGGAGATCAGCTGGCCGGTGAAAAAGAGCTGAAAATTGCGATGACGCAGGGCCTTGAAGGTTCCGATGCTTTTCATCTGAGACGCTGGCTAATCTTTTTATTTTAAGGAATGCCTCGAGCCGGCGCAACCGCGTATTTTTGAGCAGTGAGCAGTGAGCTGACAGTAGTCAGTAGCCAGTAGTCAGTAAAAGCAAAAACTAAAAAAAAAAATACGTAATAACCTGAAAACCCAAAAACCAGCGCAGCCAAAACCCCAAAAGCTGAAAGGCGGCAGCTGCCCAGGTGGCAGTTGGCGTGGCCTTATCTCCTTGACAATTTTAGCGCCCCGGCCATAATAGACTAAATTTTCTAAATAATATGGAGAAATGGGAATGTTTGTCCTGGACAATCTGCTGGTGGCTCTGGCCAGGGTCCTTGACTTGGCGCTCACCATCTATATGTGGGTTATCATCGCCCGGGCCCTGCTTTCCTGGGTGAACCCCGATCCCTGCAACCCTATCGTCCGGTTTCTCTATAACGTCACCGAACCGGTGCTGGCCTGGCTGCGGCAGCGGCTGCCCCTCGTTTACAGCGGCCTTGATCTGAGCCCCCTCGTGGTGCTGCTGGCCATCGTATTTTTGAAAAATTTTCTGATTGCCAGTCTCCTGCACCTGGCCTACCGGCTCTGCTGAGGACTGGCCGGGGATGTCCACCTGGTTTTCGTCCACCTCCCAGGGCTACCGGCTGCGGCTGACGGTGGCTCCGGGGGGGCGGCGCACCGAGGTGGTGGGCTTGCATGGCGACCGCCTCAAAATCCGGCTGGCGGCTGTCCCGGAAAAGGGGGCGGCCAACCGGGAACTCCTGGCCTTCCTGTCCCGGGTCCTGAAGCTTCCCGAGGGCGCCTTCCGCCTCCTGGGGACCCGCAGCCGCAGCAAGCTGGTGGAAATCCACGATCCCTCCCCGGACCTAGAGCCGCGCCTGGAAGCACTTCTAAAACAAGTTCAAAGTTGAAGGTTCAAAGTTCAAGGTTAAAGGCAAACGTAGTTCGAGGTTTACCTTGAACTTGAGACCTCTGTGAAAACCAAACCTTTTCATCTATGAAATTCTTCGGTAGCTTCGCTCCCTCAGCATGACAAAAAGGGGGACCTTTGCAGAGGCCTAAACTTCTAACCTTGAACCTTGAACTTTGAACTTTGAACCTTGAGCTGCCTCCATGTCCGCAGCCGTTCTTGACAAGAGGAGGTAGGATGATAACCATTAAGGCAAATAATCATCCAAGGGATGAGGCTGGGAGTGGTTCAGCCGGAATGGCAGAGTATTATGAGATCTTGGGGGTTTCCCGGGAGGCCCCCGTGGAAGAGATTAAAGTCAGCTACCGGCAGCTGGCTCTCAAGCATCATCCCGACAAGAATCCCGGGGACAAGCAGGCGGAAGAGCAATTCAAGCTGATTTCCGAAGCTTACCAGGTGCTGGCGGATACCGAGAAGCGGCAGCTTTATGACCTGTACGGCCAGGCGGGTCTGGCCGGCATGGATGTCGGCGGCTTCAGCGGTTTTGAGGATATCTTCAGCTCCTTTGGGGACATTTTCGAAGAATTCTTCAGCTTCGGGAAAAACCGGCCGGCCCAGGCCGAAGAAGCCCAACCGGGAGCGGATCTGCGCCAGCGGGTGGTCCTGACCCTGGAACAAGTGGTCCGGGGCCTGGATACCAGCCTCGAGGTGGAACGCGGAGTCAGTTGCCGGCGCTGCGGCGGCAGCGGTTTGGAACCCGGCACCCAGCGGCAGACCTGCCCGCGCTGTGAGGGCCGGGGCCAGATTAGCCAGCCCCGGGGATTTCTGAAGATCTTCAACAATTGTCCGGATTGTCTCGGGGCGGGCACCCTCATCACCTCACCTTGCGTTAACTGCGGGGGCCGCGGCACGCTGCAGGAAAAGAAGCAGCTCCAGGTGCGCATTCCCCCAGGGGTGGACAACGGCACCCGCCTGCGCCTGCGGGGGGAGGGGGAAGCCGGCGCCAGGGGCGGCCCTGCCGGCGACCTCTACCTGGAAGTGCAGATCGCCCCGCATCCCATCTTCACCCGGAAGGAACGAGACCTCCATTACCTGGCGCACCTCTCTTTTGTGGATGCGGCCCTGGGCGCCGCGGTCACTGTTCCCACCTTGAATTCCCAGAAACTCCTGCAAGTGCTGGCCGGCACCCAGCCCGGGGCCGCCTTCCGCATCCCGGGGGAAGGGGTTCCGGGCCTCAGGGGCAAATCGAGGGGCGACCTGGTGGTGACGGTGGCCCTTTCGACCCCCACCCGGCTCGGCTCCCAACAGAAGCGGCTGTTGGAGGAATTTCTTAAATTGCAGGCCAAACCCGAAGGCAAGCGGCCCAAGGAAAGGGCGGCGGAGAAGAGGTGAGTTTAAAGCCGGAACTACTTAGTAAGATTTTCAGAGGTTGAAAAATCGAGCTGCTTTAGGGGTAGTGGTTTCATTGGCTCCAGGCCATTCCTTCGGAAGAAGCCCACCTAATAAATTTCCATCCCAACCATGCACCCCTAAGTCAGGCGTACTTGAGCCGTCCAGCCTCCAGTGCCCGGATCTGGTCCCGCAGGGACGCGGCCCGCTCAAAATCGAGCTTCTTGGCAGCGGCCTGCATCTCCCGCTTCAGGCGGGCAATCCGGGCTGACGCCTCCTCTTCCAGCAGATAGGGGGCCTGTTCTTCGGCGGCCATGGGTACGGTGACGTAATCCTGTTCGTACACCGAGGCCAGGACGTCTTTGATCCGGCTCTGGATGGTCTCCGGGGTGATGCCGTGGCGTTGGTTGTAGGTTTGCTGCAAGGCCCGGCGGCGGTCGGTCTCCTGGATGGCCGCGGCCATGGAGGGGGTTACCCGGTCGGCATAGAAGAGCACTTCGCCCCGGACGTTGCGCGACGCCCGGCCGCAGGTCTGGATCAGGGAGCGCGCGGAGCGCAGGAAGCCTTCCTTGTCCGCATCGAGGATGGCGACCAGGGAGACTTCCGGTAGATCCAGGCCTTCCCGCAAGAGGTTGATCCCCACCAGGACGTCGAAGACCCCCAGGCGCAGGTCCCGCAGGATTTCCATGCGCTCCAGGGTGGTAATGTCGGAATGGAGGTAACGCACCTTGAGACCCAGGCCCTGGTAGTATTCGGTAAGGTCCTCGGCCATGCGTTTGGTGAGAGTGGTTATCAGCACCCGCTCGCCCCGCTGCACCCGGGCCCGGAGCTCGCCCAGGAGATCGTCCACCTGGTGGCTGGCCGGCTTCACGGTGATCTTGGGGTCCATCAGGCCCGTGGGGCGAACGATTTGCTGCACCTCCCGGCCTCCTGCCTTCTCCAGCTCATAGGGGCCCGGGGTGGCGGAAACGTAGATCAGCCGGTCCACCCGGGTTTTGAACTCTTCGAAACTGAGGGGCCGGTTGTCCAGGGCCGAAGGCAGCCGGAAGCCGTAATCGACCAGAGTCTGTTTGCGGGAGCGGTCTCCCCGGGACATGCCCTGGAGCTGGGGGATGGTGATGTGGGATTCATCGATGACCACCAGGGATTCCCGGGGCAGGTAGTCCAGCAGGGTAGGGGGTGCCTCCCCCTCGGACCGGCCGGTGAGGTGCCGGGAATAATTCTCGATGCCGTGACAAAACCCTAACTCCTTCATCATTTCCAGGTCGAAACGGGTGCGCTCACCCAGGCGTTGGGCCTCCAACAGTTTCCCCTGCTGCTGGAACCAGGCGAGGCGCTCGCTCAGTTCCGCCTCGATGGCGGCCGTGGCCTGGCGGCGCACCAGGTCGGTGGTGACGTAATGGGAGGCGGGATAGACCGTGATTTTTTTGAGGCGGCGCAAGGTCTGGCCCCGCAAGGGGTCGATCTCCTTGATGCTCTCCACCGTGTCGCCCCAGAATTCGATGCGAATGGCCAGGGACTCTTCGTAGGCCGGAAAGATCTCCACCCGGTCGCCCCGCACCCGAAAAGTCCCCCGGTGAAAATCGATGTCATTCCTCTCGTAGAGGATCTCCACCAGCTTGGCCAGGACCTCCCGTCGGTCCACGGTCGCACCCTCCTCCAGGAAGAGGAGCATGCCGTGGTAGGCCTCCGGCGAGCCCAACCCGTAGATGCAGGAGACTGAAGCCACGATGATCACATCATTGCGGTCAAACAGGGAGCGGGTGGCGGAATGGCGCAGCCGGTCGATGGCTTCGTTGATGGAAGAGTCTTTCTCGATATAGAGGTCCGCCTGCGGCACGTAGGCCTCGGGCTGATAATAGTCGTAATAACTCACAAAATACTCCACCGCGTTTTCCGGAAAGAACTCCTGGAACTCGCCGTAGAGCTGGGCAGCCAGGGTCTTGTTGGGGGCCAGCACCAGGGTGGGTAGATTCACCGCGGCAATGACGTTGGCCACCGTGAAGGTCTTGCCGGAGCCGGTCACCCCCAACAATAGCTGATGGGGCTCCCCGTGCCTCACCCCCTGGATCAACCGGCGGATGGCCTGGGGCTGATCCCCTTTGGGTTGGAAGGAAGTGACTAGATGGAATTGCTCGGACATGTTTATTAATATCGGTAAATTTGATTATAACCTTTTTTGGGGTGGGTGGCCTGGCGGCCACCCACCCCAAAAGAATAAGAAAGTTGGGGGAGGGGGCAAAGGGCCGAGGGCCGTTTCCCCCTCCCCCAAGCCCCCACCCCCAATCCCCATAATAGTAGGGGCGACCCGTTGGGTCGCCCCTAGTTCAGTAAGCCGGGGAAGTCGGGCGCAGCCAGCCTTCCCCGGCTAATTCCAGGGGTTGGGAGGGGGGTATGGCGGGAGGGCAGGGGCTGTCGGCCCGGGCCCTCCCCCAAAAATCACATCACACCTGGCCGATCAGTTTGTCAAATTCCTCCACCGGCAGGGCGGGCGAGGTGGTAAAAGAGATGCCGGTCATCTTGCTCAGGGTCAGGGAGGCCTTCATGGCCGCCTCAATGCCCGGCAGGTTGACCACCAGCAGCAGGTCCTTCTTTCCCAGCACGGCGTAAATCGCCTTCACTTCCCCGCCCAATTCCTTGACCTTGTCCCGCACCTTCTGGGTGCGTCCCGGGCTCATCTCCTGCATGGCCTGGGCCGTGTATTTGCCAAACATCAGGAATGTGGCCATCTGCAAACCTCCTTTTTATTAGCCGTCAGCTAGTTAGCTATCAGCTATGGGATTTTTGAGTTTTTAGCCTTTACCGTTTTTTGCTTAGTCTTATCTTTCAGTTTTTGCTTTTACTGATCACTGATCACTGATCACTGACTACTGACTGCTCACTGCTCACTGCTATCATTTCACGCGCCAAACGGTCCCCTGGGGAGTATCTTCCAGGACGATCTCCAGGTCGGCCAAGGTTTTCCGGATGGCGTCGGCCCGGGCCCAGTCCTTGCGGTTCCGGGCCTGCAGGCGCTCGTCGATGAGGCGGGCAATCTCTTCCGGGGCA
The DNA here is from genome assembly GCA_963697965.1 of uncultured delta proteobacterium. Lineage (GTDB taxonomy): Bacteria > Desulfobacterota > Desulfobaccia > Desulfobaccales > 0-14-0-80-60-11 > JAPLJC01. The sequence continues at coordinate 2,252,608 of OY969108.1, read as the reverse complement.
ATCTTCAGGTCCACGGCCTTCTGCCGCAGGGTTCGTACCATTTTTTGCGGGTCAGCCTGGAGCAGGGTGAGAATCTCGCCATGTTCCCTAAGGGAGGCATACAAATCCATGAGTATGGTAAAATAATCGGGGTGGTCGGAGGGCTCCTCTAACAGGCGGTTGAGCAGGCGCACCGCGTCGAAGAGGTAGCCCAGGGCCTGGGCGGTGTTCAGGTCGTCGTCCATGGCCGCCTCAAAGCGGGAGCGCAGGGAAGCCAGGCGGGCTCGTTCCTCGATGGTGAGATTCGGTTGAAAGTCGCCGGTTATTGCAGGCCCTAAACCCGGATGGGCTACTAAAACCTCCCAGACGCGAGCCAGAGCGGTGTACAGCCGCAGCAGGGCGGCCTCGGACTCGGCCAGGGCGGCGTCGGAGAAATCGAGAGGGCTGCGGTACTGGCCGTTGATGAGAAAGAAGCGCACCACCTCCGCGGGAAAACGGGCCAGGACTTCCTTGATGGTGAAGAAATTTCCCAGGGACTTGGACATCTTCTCCTGGTTGAGGGTGAGCAGTCCGTGATGCAGCCAGCAGCGGACGAAGGGCTGGCCGGTGGCCGCCTCGGATTGGGCCAGCTCGTTTTCATGGTGGGGGAAGACCAGGTCCTGGCCGCCGCCGTGGAGGTCGAAGGTCTCCCCCAGGTAGTACATGCTCATGGCGGAACATTCGATGTGCCAGCCGGGGCGGCCCGTGCCCCAGGGGCTGGGCCAGGACGGTTCTCCGGGTTTGCTGCTTTTCCAGAGGACGAAGTCCAGGGGATCTTCCTTGTGCGGGTCCACCTCGATGCGGGCGCCCGCCCGCATGTCATCCAGGTTCTGGCCGGAGAGTTTGCCGTACCCGGGAAAGCTGCGCACCCGGAAATAGACGTCGGCGGCCCCCCGGTAGGCGAAACCCCGCTCTTCCAGGCGGCGGATCAGGTCGACGATCTGGGGCAGGTGCTCCGTGGCTCGGGGCTCCATTGGGGCTGGGGGTAATCCCAGGGCCGCGGAGTCTTCCCGGAAAGAGGCGATATAGCGGTCGGCCACCTCCTGCCAGGAGGTTCCCGTTTCCTGGGCCCGGCGGATGATCTTGTCATCGATGTCGGTAAAATTTCTTACCCAGTTGACCGTTAGCCCCTGGCGGCGCAAATAGCGCACCAGGACCTCAAAGACCACACCGGAGCGGGCGTGGCCCAGATGGGTGTCGTCGTAAACCGTCACTCCGCAGGCATAAAATCCCACTTTCCCCGGGGTCAGGGGCTTGAAGGCTTCCTTGCGTCTGCTTAAGGTATTATAGAGTTGCATCGAAAAAGGGGGTTGACAATGTCGGCCAGATAAGCGAAGTCAATCCCCAGCAAATTTCCTGGCAGGAAAGCCGCAGGGGGAGCTATGTCCGAAGTAGTTAGTAAGATAACCAAAAACGCCCGCGAAGTCGTCTTGCTGTCGCTGTCCGAGTTTAAGGGCCGCCGCCTCATCGATATCCGGGTGCACGTGCCCGGGGAGCAGGAAGGGGAATGGGTCCCCACCCGCAAAGGCATTTCCCTGGCCGTGACTCTTTATCCGGCCTTCAAGCAGGGGCTGGCCGAACTGGAACGGGCCTTGCTCAAGCAAGGTCTGCTGGACCCGGAAGACCTGGACCCGGAAGCCCCGGAATGAACCGGCGCCCTTAATATATACCCCATTTAGCCCGGCCAGGCAACGAAAAGACGGCAGGGTCGCGGCGGCCGGGAGGGTGGGCGAAGCGGGCGCGGCTGCGGCGGGGTAGCGTCGGCCCGTGGTCAGGGGCCAGAAGAATAACCTATTTGGGAGAGGTTTTTCCTACCGGAAACCGGAAACCGAAAGCCTTTGTTATCCCCGGCGCCTTTCCCCAAGGCGCCGGAAATTTTTGGCCCCGCCTTGCTCAGGCCTCCGCACGTCACTATCTTAATTAAAAAAGATGGTGGCCGCCTAATTCGTTTTTTTGGTTTGAGGCGGCGGCCGGAAGGAGATCAGCATGAGCTATACCGCCAAGGATTTTTCTTTTTTGCTGGGTATGAAGGGCTTCAGTGACACCTTGCTCAAGAATCATTTCACCCTCTACCAGGGCTATGTGACCAACACCAATAAGGTCCTGGACCTGCTGGCGGCCCTGCTTAAGGACGGCAAGCAGGGCACCCCGGAGTTTGCCGAGCTGAAGCGGCGCCTGGGGTGGGAATTCAACGGCATGCGCCTGCACGAACTCTATTTCAGCAACCTGGGAGGTGACGGGGACTGGGGAAAAGCCCCGGAACTGACCAAACGGGTTACAGCCCAGTTCGGCTCCGTGGAGGCCTGCGCCAACGATTTTATGGCGGTGGCCGCCATGCGGGGCATCGGTTGGGCCGTCACCTACGAGGACCCGGAGACGGGCCTGATTATCAACCAGTGGATCAATGAACATGACGGGGGACACCCGGCGGGCTGCAATCCCCTGCTGATTCTGGACGTTTTCGAACATGCCTACATGACCGACTATGGCCTCAAGCGGGCCGACTACATCGCCGCTTTCTTCAACAACCTTAAATGCGAGGCTGTGGAGCAACGCCTGATTTGAGCAGGGGCGGCAAGGGGGGGGTGGACGGGAAGATCGCCGCCGCGGCGAGCCGTCTGCCCCTTTCGTCTTTACCAAATTAGGGGTCGACAGCTCACCCGCTTTCCGCCGAAAAATCGATTATATTCCTGATCCCCTGGGGATAACTTTTTAGGCAAGCAGCGGCAGTTTGGTTAGCCAGGAGAGAACATGCGCCGTACGGGCTACGTTTATGACGAGCGCCACCTGCTGCACGATCCGGGGTCGTGGCATCCGGAACGGCCCGACCGGCTAAAGGCCATCCAGACCAACCTCAAGGATAGCGGGGTCCTGGAACTGCTGACCCGGCTCAAACCCTACCCCGCTCCCCTGGCCTGGGTGGAGCGCCTCCATGATCCGGCCTATATCCGGCGGTTCCAGGAAGCCTGCCAGCGGGATAAAAAAATCTTTGAGGTGCAGGACTGCGGCATCAGCCCGGAATCCTACGAGACCGCCTTGCTGGCCGCGGGCGGGGTGCTGGCCGCGGTGGATGCCGTCATGGGAAAAGAGGTAGATAATGCCTTTTGCGCGGTGCGGCCCCCTGGGCACCATGCCAAGCAGGACCGGGCCCTGGGCTTCTGCTTTTTCAACAACGTGGCCCTGGGCGCCTTTTATCTCCTGGAAAACTTCAATCTGGCGCGGGTAGCCATCATCGATTGGGACGTGCACCACGGCAATGGCACCCAGCACTTCTTTGAAACCGACCCCCGGGTCTTTTACTTGTCGCTGCACGAGGATCCGCAGTACTGCTATCCCGGCACCGGCCGCCGCCAGGAGGAGGGCAAGGGTCCGGGTAAAGGTTTCACCCTGAACCTGCCTCTGCCACCCCGCAGCGGCGATGAGGAATATCTGGAGGCCTTGCAGGACGAGGGCCTGCCCCGGTTGCGGGAATTTGCCCCGCAGTTCGTGATGGTTTCCGCGGGTTTCGACGCCCACTCCAAGGATCCCCTGGCCCATATGCACCTGACCCGGAGCGGCTTCCGGGAGATGGGGCACCTGGTCGTGGACCTGGCCCAGGAAAGCGCCGGGGGACGGCTGATCGCGGTTCTGGAGGGCGGCTATAACCTGGAGGTTCTGGAGGAGTGCGTCGAGGACCTCCTCCGGATTCTCCTGGACATCCCCCTGGATCATTTCTGATGAGATGGGGGTGGCGCGGCCTGATCGTCCGCCCGGGTTTTCTGTCTCAGGAATAGGGCGGCCTGTGGCCGCCAAAATTCGGCGGGCACAGCCCGCCCTATGATGTCTGAACCCTTCACCCTGACCCGGCCGCCATCGATGGCCATATAGATTTTCGGCCAGGGAAGTCGAATTAGGAGATGGGACTCCGGGCCCCTCCTGGCCAATATTATCTGTACGGAATTTTTTTTGAAATTTTCCAAGAGAATGCTGCAAGGCTCTGAGAGGCAGCTATGTTATGCATATTAGCACGGCAAAAGCAGGGTAGGGAAGTGTGAAGATATGGCAGTAATCGGAAGGCCAGTATTGTCAGCTTTCCCCCCAAAAGCGGGGAATTTTTGGCTGGTCACATTTTGTCTAGAGTTTTAGAGTCTTAGACCTGCGGAAACCCGCGTCTTTCCTATAACTACATTTTAATCAATAGAAAAAATGATACATTTTGTCTAATCTAAATGGGAATTAGCTTCCTTTCCCTTTACCGATGATCGCAGAGATGAAGTCATAAAGCTTATCTTCTAGGTCCCCTGATGTTTCCCATATTATGAAATTATAATGATTCTTATCAAAATGAAGGTTTTCAAAATCATCTTTCTGAATACATCGGATCACATGCAAACCTATTCCTTGCGCGTATCCGGCCTCGAAATAGACTCCATTACTCTGTTTCGTAAACTCTGCTACAAGAAAACGGGAATTCTTAATTTCTGAAATAATTTTCATATCTATTAGATCACTGTGAGGTTCAGCATCGACCCGATATGGCTTGTAACCAGCTTTTTTAATAGCATTGGATATCGGGCCTTCCCAAATGGACGTCAAATCCTTCGAAAATGACATCGCCACAAATGCTTGGGTCCGTTCTTCTATATTGTTTTCCTGTTGTTCGAGATAATCCCATCCGGCAGAGGTTATTGTAACAGGATAATTTCCTGGCGCACTACGCTTACGTACCTTTATAAAACCTCGCTCTTCTAAGGAAGTTATATAATAAACAAATTCATTCTCGGATGAGGCCCAAGCTAAGGGAAAATCATATTTATTATTTAGCGTAACTAAGTCACCTGGGTATTTTGTATTTCCCCCGATATTTTGAAGAAGTCTTATTTGTTTTTCCCGAGGACTATAATCAGGTATACTCGCGGGAATTCTTTCAAAAGATTCGGCGTAAATTACTGGAGTATCTGCCCCTTTTTCATTAACATCTCTGATCCATGCCGATAGTTTTGGTATGGGCTGTTTAATCCCTCCAATAGCAATCAGAGCTTCAAAAGCAAGAATGAAATTCTTACATCTCGGACATTTAATAGATAGACTTTTTGCAGGCCCGTGAGAAGATGTTTCCTCGATACTTTTATCTTCAAGCTTACATATAGGACAATCTTTAATTGAATCTTCAACCATTTTTGTTTTTCCTCCAACCCATGTTTCTCATTGATTACTGCCCCTCAGTTTTGACCCTTGATTACCCCTTTCACTGGACAAAATACCACGAATTGTCTAGATTAAAAAGTGCGATCTATCCAAGTTGCTCTTACGCAACCCACTTTTTCCGCCTCTCTTTGAGCACACAATCGCCTTGAAGGTCTATACTTCAGTATATATTTCAGAAATTCACAATACCACAAGGAAAGCGGGGGGTCAAGGGAACATTTGGTAGAGGCTTCGTGCTCATTATCTTGCCAAACTATGCAGTTATCCCCAAAGCCTTAAAAATTGCAGATATAGTCTGGATATGGGAAGTTTTTCCTGCTTTTGAGGCCTCTCATTATAACAGCCTTATTTTTAGGGAGCAGCTCAACCACTCACTCTTATTTGCTTGCCTCAATCTAATATGTTGATATCGTTAAAATATAGTGACACAGAGGTTAACTGCGAGATCGTTTAAATTTCTTGTTAGAGTTTTGATCCCGGACATACCAGGTTTTTGGATTAACAAGAGGCCGCCCGGGGTCAAAGCCGGGGCGGCCTCAATTTTTGCCCAATTAACAGCCTCAGCCGAGTTTACAGACTCCGGCCCGGCATTTCTGCTCCCGGATGTGTTCCTCGAATTCGTCTCGGAAGTTCTTGAAGGCGCTCAGCATGGGTTGAGCCGCGGTCTGCCCCAGGGGACAGAAGGAGGAGTCGGCCAGGACGCCGGCCAGCCGCTCCATCAGGTCCAGGTCCGCCATGGCGCCGCGGCCCTGGGCGATGCGGGTCATGGTCTCCAGGATGCGGGGGGTGCCTTCCCGACAGGGGGTGCATTGGCCGCAGGACTCGTGGCGGAAGAATTGGGCCACGGAGCGGATAAAATCGACCACACAGACACTTTGGTCCATCACCAGCATGGTCCCGGAGCCCAGGGCGCCGCCCGCCTTGGCCATGGTGCCGTAGTCGATAGGGGTGTCCAGGGCCGCCGCGGTGACGATGCCTGCCGAGGCGCCGCCCGTCTGGCACATCTTGAACTGGCGCCCGGGGAGCAGGCCGCCGCCATAGGTATCGATGAGTTCCCGCAAAGTCAAGCCCGCTGGCGTTTCCACGATTTGCGGGGTCTTAACCTGGCCGATGATCTGGTAGATCTTGGAGCCGCTGGTGTCGGCGGTGCCCAGCGATTTATACCAGGCCCCGCCCTTGCTGAGGATGGCGGGCACGCTGGCCAGAGTCTCCACGTTATTGACGATGGTCGGCTGGCGCCACAGGCCGGCAACCCCGGGGAAAGGCGGTTTCATGCGGGGATAGCCGCGCTTGCCCTCGACCGATTCCATCAGGGCGGTCTCCTCGCCGCAGATGTAGCAACCGGCTCCGGAACGGACTTCGATGCTGAAGGAGAAGTCCGTGCCGAAGAGCCGCGGGCCCAGGAAGCCCTTGGCGGCGGCCTGCTCAATGGCCTGGTGGAGACGGGCCTGGGAGAGGTAATATTCCCCCCGCACATAGATGAACCCATGGGAGGCGCCCACCGCGAAGCCCGCGATGGCCATGCCCTCCAGGATCTTGTGGGGGTCGCCTTCCATGAGGTAACGGTCCTTGATGGTGCCCGGTTCCCCTTCGTCGGCGTTGCAGATGACGTATTTGGGAGTGGCCGGCAGGGGCCGGGTGAAGGACCACTTGAGGCCGGTGGGAAAGCCGGCGCCGCCCCGCCCCCGCAGGCCGGAAGTCTTCACTTCCTCCACCACCGCCTCCGGGGTCATGGCGGTCACCACTTTTTTCAGGGTCTCATAGCCGCCCTTGGCGAGGTAATCCTCGATCCGGGTGGGATCGATGACCCCAACGTGATCCAGCAAGACCAGGTCGAAGGGGCTTTGCCGATATTGGCGAAAATCCTTGACGCTGTAAGGCAACTGCCGGTAATCGGGAATCTGGCCGGCCCGGTAGTCGGCGAGCGTCTGCTTGATCTTGGCGGGGGTAAGGTTGCCGACGACCACTTCATTGATCTGCATGGCGGGGGCCACTTCACAGACCCCGAGACAGGCCGAGAGTTCCAGGGTGAAGAGGCCGTCGCCGGTGGTTTCCCCCACCCCGACCCCCAATTCCTGCTGCAAGGCGTGCAGCATATTGCCGGCGCCGGCAATGTGGCAGGGGGGGGATTCGCACATGCGGACGACATAACGGCCTTTGGGTTTCCAGGTGTACATGGAATAGAAGCTCATCACCCCAAAGATCTCGCTTCCCGGGATATTGAGGCCAGCGGCGATGCGCTCCTGCACCGCGGGGTCCAGAGAGCCCACCGCCTCCTGGACCTCCTGCAGGACCGGCATCAGGGCCCCGGCCTGATCCTTATGCCTACCCACGATCTCATCCACCTTATGAATGATTTCCGGGCTGAGGGCGGCTGCCGTTTGGCAGGCGCATCCTGAATTTTTAGTCAGCGCAGTCATGGTCAGCCTCCTCAAACTTTCTCGATCTGCACCGCACAGACCTTGTATTCCGGAATCTTGGAGACCGGATCCAGGGCGGCGTTGGTCAGTTTATTGGCCGAGGCCTCGGCGAAATGGAACGGGAGGAAGATGGTGCCGGGGACGGCCTTGTCGGAGATTAGCGCCTTGGCGGTGATCATGCCCCGGCGGGTGCGGAGGCGCACCTGCTGGCCGTCGGCAATGCCATATTTGTCCGCATCGGCGGCGGCCATTTCCACCCGGCATTCCGGGGCCTTTTCAACCAGGCCGGGGGCCCGCCGGCTCATGGTGCCGGAATGGTATTGATACAGGAGGCGGCCGGTAGTGAGATAGAGCGGGTACTCGCCGTCGGGCATCTCCGCCGGGTCCCGGTGCTCGATGGCAAAGAACATTCCCAGTCCCCGGGCAAAGCGGTCCTTGTGGAGATAGACCGTGCCGGGGTGCCCCTCATTGGGGCAGGGCCACTGCAAGCCGCCGGCCTCCAGGCGCTGATAGGAAATTCCCGCATAAGAAGGGGTCACCCGGCGAATCTCTTCAAAGATTTCTTCGGGCCCGGCATACTTCATGGGGTAGCCCAGGCGCCCGGCAATCTCGCAGAGGATCTGCCAATCGGGCTTGGCCTGCCCCACAGGCGGAATGGCCTGGCGCACCCGGGCCACCCGGCGCTCGGTGTTGGAGAAGGTGCCGTCTTTTTCGGCAAAGGAAGCGGCGGGCAAGACCACGTCGGCCAGTTTGCCGGTCTCGGTGAGAAAGAGGTCCTGCACCACCAGGAGTTCCAGGGCCTGCATGGCCTTAATGGCATGGTCGGAGTCAGGGTCGGTGAGGGCCGGGTTTTCTCCCATGATGTACAGGGCCTTGATGCCGCCCTGGGCAATGGCCGGGAGCATCTCGGTCATGGCCATCCCCGGCCAATCGGGAAGGGTGGCCACGCCCCAGGCCTCCGCCATCTTCTTGCGGTTAGCGGCGTCGGTGACCGGCTGATAGCCGGAGAAGACGTTGGGTAAGGCGCCCATGTCGCAAGCCCCTTGGACGTTGTTTTGGCCCCTGAGCGGGTTGACCCCTCCCCCGAGGATGCCGACATTGCCGCAGAGCATGGCCAGGTTGGCCAGGGTCTTGACGTTGTCGGTGCCTACCGTGTGTTGGGTGATGCCCATGCAATAGACGATGGAGCCGGCCCCGGCCCGGGCGTACATGCGGGCCGCGTCCGCAATCTCGGCGGCGGGCACCCCGCAAATCTTTTCGGCGTATTCCGGCGTATATTTGGCCACCGTCTCCTTGAGGGCCTCAAAGTTCTCGGTGCGTTCCGCTACATAGGTTTGGTCATAGAGCTGTTCGGCGATGATGACCTGCATCATGGAGTTGATCAGGGCGATATCGGTGCCGGGAATTTGCCGGAGCCAGAGGCGGGCATGCCGCACCAGGCCGTGGCGGCGGGGGTCGATGACGATGAGATCCTTATTTTTGAGACGCGCCGCCCGCTTGATGCGGGCCGCAATCACCGGGTGATTTTCGTTGGTGTTGGAGCCGATCACCAGGATGCAATCGGCATCCTCCAATTCGGCGATGGAATTGGTCATGGCTCCGGAACCGAAGGACGCGGCCAGCCCGGCCACGGTGGAGCTGTGTCAGAGGCGGGCGCAGTGATCGACGTGGTTGGTGCCGATCGCGGCGCGCAGCAGTTTTTGCATCAGGTAATTCTCTTCGTTGGTGGCCCGGGCCGAACACCAGCCGCCAATCTTTTCAGGGCCGTGTTTTTCCTTTACCTCCCGGAGGCGGCGGGCCACAAAATCGAGGGCCTCATCCCAGGTGGCCTCTTGGAGCTCGCCGTTCTTCTCTTTCCGGAGGAGCGGGGTCTTGAGACGGTCGTCATGTTGGACGAATCCCATGCCGAACCGTCCCTTGACGCACAGCCGGCCGTCGTTGGGCTGGGCCAGGGCCCCGGTTACCTTGATGAGTTTGCCGCCCTTGACGTGGAGATCCAGCTGGCAACCCACCCCGCAGTAAGGGCAGGTGGTGCGGACACGGCGGCGTTCCCAAGTGCGGCCTTGATGCATGGCGTTCTTGTCCAGCAGGGCCCCCACCGGACAGGATTGCACGCATTCGCCGCAAAAAACGCAGTCAGAATCGATATAAGGGTAATCGGCCCTGGCCACGATCTTGTTGTGGGAACCGCGGTAGCCGATACTGATGGCCAGGTTCACCTGCCGTTCGTTGCAGCCCCGGACGCAGCGGCCGCACATGACGCACTTGGAAAAATCCCGGACGATCATGCTGTTGCTGTCTTCGTAATAGTATTGGCTGTCCGGGGGATTGGCAAAGCTGGGGGTGGGCACCTCATAACGATAGGCCAGGGCCTGCAGTTCGCACTCGCCGTTAGCCTCGCAGACCAGGCAGTTATGATTGCCTGAGCCCAGCAGCAGCTCCAGAACCATCCTGCGGGAGGCGTCGATCCTGGCCGACTCGGTCTTAATCACCATCCCCGGGGCGGCCGCGGTGGCGCAAGCGGGCAACAGGGTGCGGGCGCCTTCCACTTCCACCATGCACATCCGGCAGGACCCGGTGGGGGTGGTATCCCGCATATAGCAGAGGGTGGGGATGGTGTAGGTTCCATGCCCCCAGGCCACTTCCAAAATGGTCTGGCCCGGCTGAAACTCTACCGCCTTCCCATCAAGGGTGAGAGTTGCCTTGCTCATGCCACAGGTACCTCCATCTTGAAGTCGGCGAACCGCGTTGCGCGCAGACAATATCTAAAATTTTGGCAGCCGCAGGCTTTAGGCTCCACTTACGCAAGCGAGACGCCTGGGCCACCGGCAGGCGAACACCGGGGGGATAAGCCCATGTACATATTAGCACAAAGTGAGGGCCAGGCAACAGGAAATTCCAGGGGATGCCTATGGAACTGACGCCAGGGAATTGGCCAGCTTTTTCCCGCTCACCCCTGGCGGTGTCTTGCAGGGGCGCACCCAAGTGCGCGACTCCTACGAAACAAGTGGTAGGGGCGGGTTTCAAACCCGCCCCTACGCAAAACCAGGCGAAACTGCGCCTGTCATCCTGAACAGAATCTAAGGTCACTAAAAATACGAGATTCTTCGATAGAGGCTGGAATCATGAGCGGCGAATCGCCCTCCGGCCCGGCAGCAGCCGCCGGCATGGTTCGCTAATTGGGAAGGAGGGAATGTTTCCGGGTGAAGTCGGGGGTTTCCAGGACTACCTGCCTCCCCAGGCGGAGGCCCGGGTTGATGAGGATGGGGCTCACCAGATTGGCGGTGGTTTCGGCAGGCCGTCCCGGCGGGATGGTCACGGGGACGAAAACCTGAAGCTCTTCGGGTGTTTTGGCTTTCAGTTCCTGCAAGGCGGAATGGAGGCGGTCCATCGCAAAAGGGGCTCCCAGCCGGGAGGGTTCGGCCACCAGCAGGGCAACGTCCGGGTGCTCCAGGGATTGCAAGAGCAAGAAAGGAGCGGTGTCCGCCGGGTCCAACAAGGCGTAGCGCTGAAATTCCGCAAATCCCAAGAGTCCTTGGGGAAAGAAGATAATCCGGTCTTCCGGAACCTCGATATCACCTAACTTGCTACGATCGAGGCGCAACCTGGGAACGTGCGGCGGGGAGGGGGGCAGGGGGCCGGCAGCCGGGAAATCACGGCCCACCAATTGTTGCAAGGCCTGCAGGTCGCTGAAGGCGAAGACGGCTGCCTCCCGGTTCTCCTGGATGAGTCTCTCGAAAATCTCATGCCGCAGGACCACCACGCCCATGGGGGCCTCGATCCCCAGACGCACCTGCCTGCCCCGGACTGCCAGAACCACCACCCGGACTCCGTCCCCGATAATGACTCCTTCACCAACCTTGCGAGTAAGTATCAGCAAACCTTCGTCCCGATCGCCAGCTATGAGCAGGAAAAGTGAGGATTGCGGCGGCCTGAGCAAAATCTCCGGCACCCGGTTTCCTGGCGCGCCGAACTCCGGGTCTGAAGGACGGTCGCGCCGCAATCAACTTGCAAGGAATACATGATTAATCATCGGCATATCCTGAAAAAATATAAATTTTCGGATCAGGAGCGCTAAAAATTGTCGGGTCCAGGGAGCGGCGCTAATGATGCAGCCAATTATGAAAAGCCTCATTTTCTGCGGACGCGGCGGCAGCCTCCCCACCAACCTGGCCGTTTGACAATGCCACGGATCATAACTAAGTTAATATTAATTTTAAGTTAAAAAAATCGCAATTTTCTTCCCATTTTTCCTCGACCGGGGGGCGTAAAAAAGTGGCTGAGGGTCCTCGTCGCCCCGAGGCCCCGGGGCGGCAGGGGGCCGGGTTTTTCTGCGCCGCTGGGTAAAGCGGGGAGTCGGGATTAATAGTGCATCTCTCCTGGAAGGCAGGCAACGCATGGCAAAATGGCTGATCAACACCTCTCATAGCGCGGCAATCTTCTCGGTGCGCCACCTGATGGTGACCTGGGTGGCGGGGATGTTCCCCAAAATTAGCGGCAGTCTCGATTTCGATCCGCTCAATGTGGCGGGCTCCGCGGTGGCGGTGGCAATAGAGGCGGCGTCCGTACACACCGGGGTGGAGGACCGAGACGAGCATCTGAAGAGTCCCGATTTCCTGGACGCGGCGCAATACCCCACCATTACCTTCAAGAGCACCCGGGTGGAGGCGGCAGGATTGGACCACGCCTGGGTCCATGGGGACCTGACCCTGCATGGCGTGACCCGCCCGGTGATGTTGGACGTTCACTGGGCCGGGCCGGCGCACCTGGAGGATCAAGGCGTCACCTACACCACCTTCGGCTTTCAGGCCAAGGCCAGGCTCAACCGCGAGGATTTCGGCATAACCTATAACAACGAGATGGGACAGGGAGGGGTCGGGATCGGCAGGCAGGTCTACCTGACCCTGAATTGCGAAGCAGATTTGGCTGAAGCCGGGAAGTGAGCGCCGCCGCCCGGAGCTGGGAACGCGCTTCGGCAGTAACGAAAAGAGTCCCACTTATTATCCCTATTGCCAAGGACTCGATAACACCATAATCCCTCGGAATCACCGCCGCCAGGCCAGGAACCGGGCAAACAGCCATTTGACCATGGGGGTCAGTCTGGTGCGGTTATAGAGGTCGCCGGTCTGACGGATGGCCTCCGCCTGGGTGGGATAGGGATGGATGACCGCGGCCAGGGTTCCCAGGCCGATGTTGCCCACCATGGCCGCGGTGATCTCGCTGATCATCTCCCCGGCATGCCGGGCCACGATGGTGGCGCCCAGGATCTTGTCGGCGCCTTTTTTGACGTGAATCTTTACAAACCCTTCTGTTTCTCCGTCCAAAATGGCCCGGTCCACCTCGCCTAAAGGTTTGATAAAGGTCGTGACCGCAATTCCCTGCGTTGCCGCTTCTGCTTCATTCAAGCCCACGTGGGCCACTTCCGGGTCGGTATAGGTGCACCAGGGAATGGTCAGGGCGCTTAGTTTTTTGCGCCCTAAGAACAAGGCGTTCTGGATGACGATACGCGCCGCGAAATCGGCCAGATGGGTGAATTGGTAGGGGAGACAAACGTCGCCCGCGGCGAAGATACGGGGATTGCTGGTTTGCAGCTTGTCATTGACTAGCACGCCCCGGCCTTTCCCGGCTTCATAGTTGACGCCGGCGGCTTCCAGGTTGAGGCCTTCGACGTTGGGGGCCCGGCCGGCCCCGATGAGAATCTCGTCAACCTCGATTTCTCCCTGGCGGCCATCGCTTTCATACTTGACCAGCTTGCCGCTGCCGGTTTTGGTTGCCTCAAGAGCCTTGGCATTGAGGATCAGGCCGATGCCTTCCTTTTGGAAGGACTTCTGGATCAGTGCCGCGGCGTCCGCATCTTCTCTATTCATGATGCGGGGATGTTTGTGCAGCAGGGTCACCCGGCAGCCCAGGCGTTGAAAGGCCTGGGCCAGTTCGCAGCCGATGGGCCCACCGCCCATGACCAAAAGGCGCGCCGGGCGCTCAGTCAAAGAGAAGACCGTCTCGTTAGTCAGGTAACCGGCTTCCGGCAATCCCGGCAGCACCGGGCTCACGGGCCGGCTGCCGGTGGCGATGACCGCCTTTCGAAAGCGCAGGGTCTTACCTCCCACTTCTACGCTGTCCCGGCCGGAAAACCTGGCCTCGCCCAGGAAGACGTCCACCCCCAAATCCCGGAAGCGCTGGGCGGAATCGTGGGGGCTAATTTCCGCCCGCAGGCGCCGCATGCGCTCCATGACCGCAGCAAAGTCCACTTCAGCCGCGCCGGAGATTTTCAAGCCAAACTGGGCGGCATCCCGGATGTCAGCGTAAACTTTAGAGGAGCGGATGATGGCCTTGGAGGGCACGCAGCCGTAATTGAGACAATCCCCTCCCATAAGGTGGCGCTCCACCAGGGCTACCTTGGCACCCAGGCCCGCGGCCCCGGCTGCGCTTACCAATCCCGCGGTGCCCCCGCCAATGACCACCAGGTGGTAACGAGGTTGAGGCTCGGGATTCACCCAGTCCGGCGGCCGCACATTGGCTACCAGGGCTTCATTATAGGTGTCCAGGGGGCTCATCTCGGGCCTGGCGGCGGTCTCGGCCGCCGCCGGGACGCCCGTCGCCATAGCTGCAGTTGGCTTCAATGCTTTAACCCGGTATCTTAGTTTAGGTATTTTATATTTAAGGAGCGGCCAGGGACGGGCGGCTCACTTCTTTGGGGTGAACAGATAGAGATACTGGCCGTAGCCCTCTTTCTCCAGGTCCTCCTTGGGAATGAAGCGCAAGGCGGCGGAGTCCAGGCAATAGCGCAACCCGGTGGGCGGCGGCCCGTCATCAAAGAGGTCCCCCAGATGGGAGTCGCCATGTTTGCTGCGCACCTCGGTGCGCACCCCAAGCCACTCCCGCTTTTTGCGCTCCACTATGTCGCCGGGTTCCAAGGGTTTGGTGAAGCTGGGCCAGCCGGTGCCGGAGTCGAATTTGGCCGTGGAGCTGAAGAGCGGTTCGCCGGAGACGATGTCTACGTAGATGCCTTCCCGGTGGTTATCCCAATATTCGTTGTGAAAGGCCGGCTCGGTGCCTCCCTCCTGGGTCACCTCATACTGCAAGGGGGTCAACTTCTTCCGGAGGACTTCAGCACTGGGTTTGATAAAATTGTCGCCGGGAGGATCGGCGGCGGCTGCGGGCCTTCCGCCCCAGACCTTTTCCAGAAACTGGTCGCGGCCGGCGTTCCAGCGGTAATACTTATAACGCACCGGATTCTTCTGGGCATAATCCTGGTGGTAATCCTCCGCGGGATAGAAATTGGTGAACTCGACGATTTCGGTAACGATGGGTTCCTTAAAAACTCCGGAGGCGGCCAGCTTTTCCTTGGATTCCTCGGCCAGGCGCTTTTGCTCTTCATCATGGTAGTAGATGACCGACCGGTACTGGGGGCCCCGATCCACGAATTGGCCCCCCCCATCGGTGGGATTGATATGATGCCAGAAGTAGTCCAGGAGTTGCGGATAAGAGACTTTTTGGGGATCGTAGAATACCTGAACCGCTTCCACGCAGCCCTTTTCGGCGTAGTCTTCATAGGTGGGATGGCCGCCGCGGCAGCCGGCATAGCCGGAAACCACGTTCACCACCCCCGGGGCGTTCCTGAAGTCATGTTCCGTGCACCAGAAACAGCCGCCGGCAAAGGTGGCCAGGGCTAGATTCGGATCTTTTTCCGCCATATTGCCCCCTTGCAAGGGTTTGCCAGTCATTGGCGCATTGGGCTGAGCCCCCGCCGGGCCGGCCCCGGCAGCCAGAAACAGAGCTATCAAGAGAATCCCAATCATGTCGAAGTCGCTCCGATAACGCATTATTCTCATCTTAATTCTCCGGGTTACCCGAGGATTCTGGATGCCCGGTCTACTCTGAAAGGCTAATTACCGATGGTGCTGATATAGGTATCCGCTTTTTTTAAGGCATCTTCCATTGCCTTCGGGGTAATCATCGCCGGATCATAATAAACAGTGTCTATCTCCGTAGATTGGACAAAACCGGTTACGACCTTGACCACTCCGGGCAGCCTTTCCAAGGCTGTCTTGCCGACTTCAAATCACCCCACTTCAGAAACGATTTTTGCCTCCTGGTCCAGGGCAGCAGATGCAGGATTAGCGGGGGCGATGAGCAGCAAACAAAATAGACCCAGGATGAGACCACTGGTAACTTTCATGGCTGGCATCCTTCCTTTCCTCTGAACCTAAAAAATAAGCATAGACCTCAGGATGTCAAGGCGCCCCCTTTTCTAAAAGTCATTGTAACTTCAAGCACTTGTATATTTAGATGGCGATGCTGTTTGGCAGCCTGGTTGAAAACCGCGCCATATCTAGATAAAATTAAGCATGCATTCTGCTTTGGCTAGGGGGATCGAATCCCCCGATCTCCTGACGGCGCTTGCCCGGGAGCCCAGCCAGGTCTATCTGCAAGGTCTTACCCCCGCCAGCGGCGCCTACCTTCTGGCCAGCCTTTTTCGGCAACTGGGACGGCCCTTCCTCCTGGTGACCCCCAACGGTGAGGGCCATGAGACCTTTTTGAAGGACCTGGCCTTCTTCCTGGGAGAGCCCTACGACGACTCCGGCGGCGCCCGGCGCCTTTTATTTTTTCCGGGCCACGAAGTCCTGCCCTTCCAGGAGCTGAGCTTCGACTCCGAGGTGAGCTGCGCCAGGATGGCCTCGGCCTATGTGGCCGTGACCGCGACGTCCCCATTTCGCATGGTGGCCCCGGCTCTGGCCCTGCGCCAGAAGCTCCCCCCGGCCCAGCGGCTTCGGGATTTACTGGCCTACGTGCTCCCCGGCGAGACCCTGAGCCGACCGGAATTTCTCCAGAGCCTGCTGGACGGAGGTTATGCCCGCCGTCCGGTGGTGGAGGAGAAGGGCGAGTTCAGTGTGCGCGGCGGCATCATCGACCTGTTCCCGCCCCTCTATGAGCAGCCGGTGCGCCTGGAGTTCTGGGGGGACGAAGTGGAGTCCATCCGGCGCTTTGACCCGGCCAGCCAGCGGTCCCTGGCCCAGCTTCAGGAGCTGGTAGTGCTGCCCGCCAGCGAAGTGGTGCTGGACGGCGCGACCCGGGAACACGCCCTGGCCCGGCGCAAACGCCGCCAGGACCCCCAGTTCTGGGAAAACGTCCGGGAAGGCCGCCACTTTCCCCGCATCGAGCGCCATCTCGAGGAATTTTACCCGCAGCCCCAGACCTTGTGGGAGATGCTGCCGCCGGAGACCGTGGTGGTGGTTTGGGACCCCTTCAACCTGGAGCGGGAGCTGAAAAAGATGGTGGAGGACACGGCCCATGAACCCCAGGGCTGGCTGGATCAAATTCCCTGGGAGGACCGCTTGGGCCGGTTCAGCACCGTCATCTGCCCGCTTATGCCCTGGGGCCACCCTCATCCGGAGCGCGACGTTTATTTCCAGGTGGAGAGAAACGAGGGCCTGGCCCAGGAGTTAGCCGCCGCCGGGACCGAGGCCGGGCGGCTGGTGCCGGCCCTGGCAGCCCGCCTGGAAGAATGGCGCCGGGGCGGGTTTCAGGTTCTGCTGGCGTGCAAAAGCCGCCATCGGGGCGAGCGCCTGGCCCGGCTTCTCCACGAAGAGGGCCTGGAGGCCCCGCTCAACCTCTCCCCTACCTGGGAGCCGGGAAGCCGGGTGGAACTCACCGTAGGCGATCTTTCCGGGGGATTCCGGCTCCTTTCCCAGGGACTCATCGTCCTCACCGAAGACGAGGCCCTCGGGTTTCGCCCCGAAGGCCGGCGCCGCAAAGAGGGCCGCACCCCCCAGGACCTCACCTCCCTGGCCGACCTCCAGGAAGGGGATTACATCGTGCACCTGGACCACGGGATCGGCATCTACCGGGGACTGGTGAAGCTCTCCGTGGGACTCCAGGCCAATGATTTTCTGGAACTGGAATACTTAAACGGTGACCGCCTCTACCTGCCGGTGGATCGCCTCCACCTGGTGCAGAAATACCTGGGGGTGGAGGGGGTGGAACCCCGGGTGGAGCGTCTGGGGGGCAAGTCCTGGGATCGCACCAAGAAGCGGGTCAGGAAGGCGGTGGAAAAAATCGCCCGGGAACTGGTGGAGCTCTATGCCTTGCGCCGGGTCCTGCCGGGGCACCAATTTTCGCCCCCGGACCCGGTGTTCCGGGAATTCGAGGCCACCTTCGAATTTGCCGAGACCCCGGACCAGGAACAGGCCATCCAGGAAGTCCTGGCGGATCTGGCCTCGGATAAGCCCATGGACCGGCTCATCTGCGGCGACGTGGGCTACGGCAAGACCGAAGTGGCGGTGCGGGCCGCCTTCAAGGCGGCCATGGACGGCAAGCAGGTGGCCATGCTGGTGTCCACCACGGTGCTGGCGGAGCAGCATTATGAAACCTTCAGCCGGCGGCTGGCTCACTATCCGCTGGAGGTGCGGGTCCTGAGCCGCTTCAAGACGCCGGCGGCGCAGCGGCAGATACTGGCGGACCTGGCCCGGGGCCGGGTGGACATCCTCATCGGCACCCACCGGCTGCTGTCCAGGGACGTGGTTTTCAAGGATTTGGGCCTGGCCATCATAGATGAGGAGCAGCGTTTCGGGGTGAAGCAGAAGGAGAGACTGAAGGATTGGCGCCGTACCGTGGACGTTCTCACCCTGACCGCCACCCCCATTCCCCGAACCCTGCAATTGTCCCTGACGGGCCTGCGGGACCTGAGCCTGATCAACACCCCGCCGGAGGACCGCCTGGCGGTGCGCACCTACTTGTGCCGCCCGGAGCGGGCTGTAATTCAGGCGGCCATCCGCCGGGAACTGGCCCGGGGGGGACTGGTCTTTTTCGTGCACAACCGGGTGCGAACCCTGGCCAGTTGGACCCGCCAGGTCCAGGAGATGGTGCCCGAGGCCCGGGTGGCCATGGCCCATGGCCAGATGCCGGAACGGGAGCTGGAAAAGGTGATGCTGCGCTTCTGGCGCAAGGAAGTGGACGTGCTCATGTGCACCGCGATCATCGAAGCCGGCCTGGACATCCCTCAAGCCAACACCATCATCATCAACCGGGCCCACACCCTGGGGCTGGCCCAGCTCTATCAGCTGCGGGGCCGGGTGGGCCGCAGCCAGTCGCAGGCCTATGCCTACCTGCTGGTCCCCGATGAGGCTGCCCTCTCCAACGAGGCCCAAAAACGCCTCAAGACCTTGATGGAATTTACCGAGTTGGGCTCCGGTTTTAAGATCGCCATGCACGACCTGCAGATCCGGGGGGCCGGCAATCTCCTGGGTCAGGCCCAATCCGGCCAGGTGGCGGAAGTCGGTTATGAGCTTTATCTGCAACTCCTGGAAGAGGCTGTTCGGGAGTTCAAGGGGGAGCCTGAAGACCTGGCCCCGGACCCGGAGATCCGCCTGCCCCTGGCCGCCTACCTACCCGAAGATTATGTCCCCGACGTCCAGCAGCGCCTGGCGCTCTACCGGCGACTCTCCGGCCGCCTGACCCCGGAGATGGTGCAGGAACTCGAGGGGGAATTTCAGGATCGGTTCGGACCGCTGCCTCCGGAGGGGCGCAACCTCCTGGAGGTGGTTCGCCTCAAGCACCGCCTGCGGCAGTTGGGCCTCAAGCGCCTGGAGGTGCAGGACAGCTTTGTGCGGCTGCAGTTTGCCCGGCCGGAGCGTCTGAACCTGCCGCGCCTGGTGGGCCTTTTAAAAAGCAAGCCGGATACCTTTCGCCTTTTTCAGGATCAAACCTTACGGGTGCGGCTGCCGGAAGGCGGGCCCCCCCTGAGTCGTTTGCAAAACTGCTTGAAAGAAGTGGAGACATTTGTTAATGCAGAAGAGGAGAGGTAGAAAACCATGGAGAGAATATCCAGAGGGCTGCTGACCTTGGCCCTGGTCTGTGTGCTGGTGGCTTTGTCGGCCAGGAACGGCTCCGCTGAAGTGGTGGATCGTATTGTGGCCGAAGTCAATGATGAAGTCATCACCATGTCGGAGCTGCAAAAGGCCTCCAAATCCATCGAGGAGCAAGAGGGTATTTCTCCCAAGGGCAAAGAAGACAAGGGTCTCGAACACCAAATGCTGGAGACCCTCATTGACCGGAAGCTGGCCAAGGCCGAGGCCAAACGCCGGGGAATCAAAGTCGATGATAAGGAACTGAATGAGGCCCTGGAAAATTTTAAGAAACAGAACCATCTGCCGGACGAGGACTCCTTTAATAAGGCCCTGACCAAGGCCGGCCTCACCCTCGCAGAGATTAAGGAAAAGATCGCCGACCAGTTAACGCAGGAGCGGCTCTTATCGATGACGGTGGGCCTCAAGGCCGTGGTCAGTGAGTCGCAGGTGCGCCAGTTTTACGATGAAAAATATAAGGCAGGCGGCACCCAATTGCACCTGTTAACCATCAAGATACCATACCCGCCGGGCGCCACCGAAGCCCAGCAGGAAGAGGTAAAAAAGCAAGCGGAAAACATCTTCAATGCGGTCAAAGGCGGCGCTACTTTCCAGGATGCCGCCCAGAAATACTCCCTGACGGCAACTGACGTCGGTTTCGTTCCTGAAAACGAACTGGATCCCAAGCTATCGCAATTTCTGGGGAAGTTGAGTCCCAAAGAGGTGGCCCCGGTTGTAACCCCGCAAGGGATTCAATTGATTCAGCTGCTGGAACGCCGGAGCGGTCAGGCCCAGCCCTATGAGGAGGTGGCTCCGCAGATTCGCCGCATGCTGACTCAGAAGGAGATGGAGAAGCAATTTTCCGTATGGGTTAAAACCCTCCGGGAAAACGCCCATATCAAGATCATGCTGTGAGACGCAAGGCGACCGGTGGCCACCCCGGGCGGCGTCTTATAACTAACCAGACCATAAAATCGGGGACCTTTTATCTCCCGAACCCTAGAATACTGGCAGATTGCAGGCCGGTTCCATTAGGAATCGCTCCAGCAGCAGGGGCGGGTGTGAAACCCGCCCCTCGTATGTTGGCAAAGTTCTCTCAGCGCAGTCGGGGAGTACCGCATGACCAAAGAAACTTCGCCCCCGGTAGCCGATATCGCCAATCTGGTCCGGCATGTCGGGGAAACGGTGACGCTCCGGGGTTGGGTTTACCATCTGCGCTCCAGCGGCAAGGTGCGCTTTCTGGTGATGCGGGACGGCGCCGGCCTGGCCCAGTGTGTACTCGTTAAGGGGAACCTGCCGGAGGAGGACTTTCAGCAGTTCGAGCGCCTCACCTTGGAGTCCTCCCTGATCCTGGAGGGGAAGGTGAAGGCCGAACCCCGGGCCCCTGGGGGCTATGAACTGGAAGTCTCCCGGTTGCGCCCGCTTCAGATCGCCCCGGAATATCCCATCTCGCAGAAGGAGCATGGGGTGGGGTTCCTGATGGACTGGCGCCACCTCTGGCTCAGGTCGCCCCGGCAGCAGGCCATCCTGCGGGTCCGGGACGAGGTTTGCCGGGCCAGCCGCGATTTTTTTCATGAGCGGGACTTCGTCCTGGTAGATACCCCTATCCTGACGCCCATTAGCTGTGAAGGGACCACCAGCCTGTTCGAGACCGACTACCTGGATCGGGGCAAGGCCTACCTCTCCCAGAGCGGCCAGCTTTACCTGGAGGCCGCGGCTATGGCCCTGGGCCGGGTCTATTGTTTCGGGCCCACCTTCCGGGCGGAGAAATCCAAGACCAGGCGCCACCTGACGGAGTTCTGGATGGTGGAGGCCGAGGCTGCCTTCTATACCCTGGAGGAGGTCATGGGGCTCGCCGAAGATTTGGTGCGCTTCGTGGTCCAGCGGGTGCTGGAGCACCAGGAGGCTCAGTTGCGCCTGTTGGAGCGGGACCGCGAGCCCCTGGCGGAGGCCGCGGCCGGGCCTTTTCCCCGCCTCAGCTATGACGAGGCCCTGGGGCTTCTTGAGGCCCAAGGCAAAAAAATCCCCTGGGGGGAGGACCTGGGAGCGGAGGAAGAGACCGTTCTGTCGCAGCTGTTTTCCAGGCCGGTGCTGGTGCACCGCTATCCCCGGCAGGCCAAGGCCTTTTATATGGAGCCGGACCCCATGGACCCCAGGCTGGCCCTGTGCGTGGATATGCTGGCCCCGGAAGGCTACGGCGAGATCGTTGGCGGTTCCCAGCGCCTGGACGACCTGGAGACCTTGCTGGCCAGCCTGGAGGCCCATAACCTGCCCCGGGAGCCCCTGGAGTGGTACCTGGACCTGCGCCGCTTCGGCAGTGTGCCCCACGGCGGCTTCGGGCTGGGCCTCGAGCGCCTGCTGGCCTGGATCTGCGGCCTGCACCACGTACGGGAGACCATCCCTTTCCCGCGGCTCATCGACCGGTGTTATCCCTGAACCAGCTACCGAAACACGGAAGGCCAACCCTGGAAAGCGGCTCCTGGGGCCTGCAGGCGGTGGTTTTCGGCCTGGTGGCCGCGGCCGTCAGCAATATTTACCTCACCCAGCCGGTACTGCCGGTATTGCAGGTGGAATTCGGGGTCAGCCCTTCCCAGGCTTCTTATACCGTCTCGGCGGTGATCCTCGGGCTGGCTCTGGCCAACCTGCCCTTCGGTTGGCTGGCGGACCGCGTCCCGGTGCGGAGCCTCATCCTGTTAGGGGGCGTGGTGGTATGCGCCGCCGGGCTTTGCTGTGCGGCCACATCCAGTCTGCCCCTGCTGGTGGGGGCCCGCTTTCTGCAGGGGCTGTTCGTGCCGGCCCTGACCACCTGCCTGGCCGCCTACCTTTCCGCTAACCTGCCTGTGGAAAAGCTCAACGTGGTGATGGGGGCCTATGTGGCCGCCACCACCACAGGTGGCCTGTGCAGCCGCTTGCTGGGCGGCATGGTCCCACCCCAGCACTGGCGGTACATTTTCGTCATCGCCGCCGCCCTGTTGGCCGGGGCCACCGCCATCGCGGTCTGGCGGTTACCACCGGGCCGGGGACCGGATAAGGGACAGAGCAGCAGCGAAGGTTTCCTCACCCTGTTAACCCAGGGGGAACTGAGACGCATTTTTCTGGTATCCTTCGGCGGCTTCTTTGTCTTCTCCTCGGTATTCAACTACCTGCCGTTTTATCTTTCCGGGGCGCCGTTCCACGCCTCTACCCGCCTCATTACCCTGCTGTATCTCTCCTTCCTCATGGGGATCATAGCCGCGCCGCTGTCCGGCAAGTTGAGCAACCGCATCGGCAACGGCGGCACCATGATCCTGGGGTCGATCCTCTTCGCCCTGGCCATCGCCCTGACCCTGATAAAATCACTGGTGGTTATCCTGGCGGCGCTGATCCTGGTATGCGGCGGATTTTTTTCCATTCATGCCGCGGCCGCCGGTTCACTGAACCGCAAACTTACCTCCAGCCGGGGCCAAGCCAATTCCCTATACATCCTGTTCTATTACCTGGGCGGGGCGGCGGGCATCACTTTGAGCGGCCATGCCTACGGCCTGGCTGGCTGGCCGGGGGTGGCCGCTTTGGGGATCGCGGTGCTGGCCCTGCCTTTCGCCACCGGGTTGGCGGAGCGGCGCCAGGAGCAGCGCCGGGGATAGGCTCGTTCACAATAAAGTTGAGCCGGGTGGCCGGATGGGTGATAATAATCAGCAGCAACCGGTAACAAGTAGAAACTCTAAGTCTTAATGCGGATATCACCCTCAGAGGATGATTATCGGGATATGCGGCATTTACTATTTAACATTTCGGCTTATGCCGGGTCTAACCTATTAAAAGCCGGCGACGAGAGATCATGACTGACGCAGAACTCGTGGCCCGGGCTCAGGGTGGAGACCTGCAGGCCTTCGAAGAATTGGTGGTGAAGTACCAGCGGGAGATTTACGGCCTGGCTTGCAGGATGGTGAGTGATCCGGAAGAAGCTAAGGATTTGTCGCAGCAGGCCTTTATGCAGGCCTTCATCTATATCCGGAGCTTTCGCCAGGATGCCCAATTCCGCACCTGGCTGTTCCGGATCGCCATCAACCAGTGCTACAACTTTTTGAAGAGCCGGAAAAAGTTTGGGGAGCCGGTCGATTATGACGAAGTGGCGCTGGTGGGGGAGGATGACTCCCCGGAAGAGGAGTTGGTATCCAGGGGTGAGCGCCAGCGGGTTTACGCAGTCCTGAAAAAGCTGCCCCCCAAACAGCAGGCGGTGCTCACCCTGAAGTTGGAACAGGCCCTCTCCTACCAGGAGATCAGCGAAGTCCTGGGAGGAACCCCGGGCGCCGCCCGGGTGAATTACTGCCAGGCGCTGAAAAATTTGAAGAAATATCTGAAGAACGAGGAAGAAGATGAATTGGCAATGCGCCCTTCTCCAGCGGTGGCTACCAGAATACCCCGACGGTGACCTGCCCGCCTTTTGGCTGAGGAGGCTGAAGCCTCACGTGGAGCGGTGCAGTCACTGTCGCCAGGAGCTGGCGGCCTTGAGGGAAGTGGCCCAGGCCATCCGGACCTCTCCGGTGGCCGATCCGGGGCCGGAGTTCTGGAGCGACTTTTCCCGGGAGCTGCACCTGAAGCTGGTCCAGGCCGTCCAGGAAGGGGAAATGGCCCCGGCCCGCTCCTCCGGGTGGGGCAGGATTCCCTATCTGGTAGGGGCCTCGGCCCTGGCGGTCCTGCTCCTTTGGGTGGCCGTCAGCCAGCTGACGCCCCGGCAGGCCGGTCTGGCTCCGCCCCAGATCGCCCAACAAAAGGCCCCCAAGGAGCAATTGGCGGTAGCTCCCGAGCCTGCAGCCGGCCAGGGACCCGAGAATTTTCTTTTTGTGGCCAATAACCACGGCGAGGAGGCGACTCCGGAAGAAGATCTGGGGGACGATCTGGACTCAACCCTGAGCGGGATGACGGCGCAGCAAAAGGAAATGTTCCTGAAAAAGTTAAGCGAGCAGCAAAAGGATGGATCATGCCTAAAAAGCTATTCTTCTATTTTCTGTGCCTGATGCTGGGCGGGATGGCTTCGGCCCCCGGGGCCCTGGCGCAGCCCGCCGGGGTTTTCCAAGCCGGAGGCGGGCCCGGAGGCGGGCCTGGGGGCGGCGGTTTTCAGCAACGCTTCCAGCAGGTGAAACGCCAACAGATGGGACCGGCCCTGGGGGTAAATCAGGAAACCGTGGACCGGCTCCTCGATATCGAACGGCGCTATCAGCCAGGCCGGCGTCAATTGATCCAGAGTATGAGGATGGATTACCAGCGCCTGCAGCAGGCCATGTCCCAAGCGGCGCCGCCGCCGGGGGAGGTGGAGGCCATCCTTAGCGACATGAAGCGGAAGAAACAGGAGATGCAGGACCTGCAGACCCGCCAGGGCGAGGAAGAGGACGCCCTGCTCTCCCCGGTGCAACAGGCCCGCTTTCTCCTGTATAACCAATCCTTGATGAGAGAGGCCCGCAGTGTTAAGAGAGGCGGTCCGGGGGAGGGTGGAACCTTTACCCCGGGAGGCCCCCGGGAAGTTCCGGTAATCAACCCCTCCGGCCGTTAACGGCCAGCTGACCCCGGGAGAAGCGAGTGCCTGCTCCCGGAGGTTCAATACCAAATTATTTGCCATTCCCGGTGGGGCGGACCCAGGTGTCCGCCCTCTTTGTTGCCGCAGCCGCTTTTCTCGGCGCCCTCTGCGCCTCTGCGGTGAACCGGCCAGGACTGGTGCTAAACCTATCGGGAACGCCATCCCGGTGGCCGGCGCTCAAGCTGCCTGAGCCGGAGAGCGAACCGGGAGCAGGCGGCGGCACGATTCCTGGCGCCGCCTTTAGGATTTGGGGGCATAAATTCGAGGATGGTAAATTGAGCGTCCCCTCTTGCCAACCGGGTAGCGAAGGGGCTAAAATATTTCTGCTGCCGGAGTGGTGGAATTGGTAGACGCAGGGGACTCAAAATCCCCCGAGGGCAACCTTGTGCGAGTTCGAGTCTCGCCTCCGGCACCAGCAATACCAAGGGTTTCCGGTTCAAGGATTTATATCCCCGCCGACGGTGAGTAGGCCGGTGAGGAGGTTTTAATTTCCAGCGGCCCGGGCCTCCTCTAAAATGCTCCCCTGCCAGATTCCGGAGTTGGTCAATAAGTTGCTGCTGGTGGAGAAGCGGTTCCCCAGGCCAGCGGCCGGTGGTAGGTTGACATCTTCCAGGTAGGTTTGGCCTCGTGATAAGTTTTGGGTCACAGAAGATAACGCCACTTCGGCTTCCCAACAGCTTCCCGATGATCCGTTGCGGCCCCAACCACTTCCTGCTAATCTCTAGGCCTCCCTTCGACCCAGTACTCTGACATAACCTGTGGATCCGTTTGGGGGGGGGCAGGCCAGGCTCGCCGGAGGCGACGGGGACAGCCGCAGGGTAACGGAAACAGGGTACGGGAGGGAATCCAGCTCGGGGATACTGTCAGATCAAGTCCGAATCAGGACAGCTAAATATATTGAGGGAATTCATCGGAAAAATCTGGCGCAACTGCCGGGGCAGGCAACTGTCTTCTCATTTCCTGGGAGATTTTTATCAGGCCGTCGCCCCCCAGATATCTTTGATAATCGTCGCGGTGATTTAGCAAAATAAATTGTAAACAGGCGATATTTCTTGCCGCGGTCTCCCGCTCCAGATCCTGGTCGATGCCCCAACGTACCCGGAAATGTTCCCGCATGAGGCGGTCCATCCCTCCCAAATCGCCTGCAAACCGCTTTTGGGTAAACTCCCAGAAAGACGAGGTCTTTTTAAGCAAATCGTGTTCATCGGCGTAACCGGGAACGCCGCCTTCCTTAAATTCCTGGTAAAGAAAGGGAAGTTTTTCCAGGTAGGTCCGATCCGCCATTTGTCCCAGCAGGTCCGCGGTTCCCAGCATCTGCCCCAGGGTTTCATTGCTGCGGGAGACAAATTCGACCTCCCCGATTTTTACATCCAGGCCGGTACATTTCAGACAATTATTGCAGAAGAGGAAATCCTCGTGAGAATATCCGTGCTGCGCGAAATATATTCTCATAAACTCTATGCTGCGGTCCACGTGCACCATGGTGTACTTGGCGCCGGTGCCGTCATGGTCCTGGCGGGTTTGAAGATAGCCGGTATCGTGGAGCAGCGCGGCGATCAATCCCAAGGCCGCGTCCCTCTGGTTCATCACCAGCCCCTGGACAATTCCCCCGTGCATGAGTCTGGCCATGGTCAGCAAACAGTCGGTGGTATGCTTCAGGTCATGGTACCGGGTGTTGCAGGCGCGGTATCCGGGGTATCCCCCGCGAAAAAGTTTAACCATGTCCTTATAGACATCCTCTACGGGATGGAAATTGAAGGCCGGGTACATCAAGGAGATAATCTTCCTGACCTCCTCCAAAACTACTGGTGGATTTCCCTTGGGCACCAGGTCTTCAAATCTCAAGGATGCGGGCGTCCCGGGTCGCGTCCTCAGCTTTAGAGGGTGGCCGGATAGAGTTTGAGAGTGGGATGGGGCGCCCGGGGGGGAAGTGGGCGAGGAAAGTGGGTCGATTTCCTCAATGGATTTTAGATTCACGGCCATAGCGGTCTCCGATTGAGGATGCGATGTGAGACGAGAGTAATTTCCCATTTCGTTGCGTCTACCCCTATCTTGGTGGGTTTTCCCAGCCCCGTAAATCGGGGAATCCCTGATTTTTAGGGGGGAATTTCATTAAATATTAAAAAATTGGCCCATAAGCGGGTCAATTTGAACTAGCAAATGGGGCCTGCGGCTGTAAGTGGCCTTGGATAAGATCGCGGTAGCAGAATCATAAAATTTTACAATAATTTTCATAAGACCTTTAAAGAAGGCAAACCCGAGATCGAGCCCTTAAAGCCGGCACGCCGGGCGGTCCGGGCCCAAAACCGCACCCCTTTTCTGGCCCGGCCTCATTTTCTTAACATTGTTTTGCATAAAACGTGCCTGTTAAGTTGGGGACGGCCCCAAGGTTCTTTGGGGTCTTATACGGGCCATTTCCGCCCCTTATTCCCGGTTTTGTGCTATAAGGAATTGTTAGCGTCAGGTGCAAGGCCGGGGTAATCGTCCCAGGGAATAGCATGACCGATCCCTTTAAGACCTATCTACAATCTTTGGAAACCGCCCTGGCCGATCAAGTGGCAGACAGGAGGCTCATTCAAGACTATCTTGGGCATCGGAACATTCAGCACACCGTCATGTACACGGCGGTCAATTCGGCAAGGTTTGAGAGACTTTGGCGGTAGCGGAGATGGAGCAAAAATATGCAGAATCTATTGCAAGACCTTGTGAAACTGCTGGAGCAGGACGATCGTTTGGTTGTGGAAGGGCAGTTGCTCAAGAATAAAATCGTTGAATTGGCTTTAGGGATGGATTCAGGGTTAATCCGCCTTCTGTTATCGAATGAGGGCATCCGGCGTCATTTCTTTGCCAAGGTGGACGCCGTGCTCGTGTTCGATAAAATCAAATTTCAGCAATTCGTGAGCAACAAGGAATTTTTGCCGGACAGCTATACTGCCTTCAAAAACAAAATTGGTTTGACCATGGAAAGCCATTATCTCACCGACAGCAAGGAAGTGCTGCTGGCATGGCCTTACAAGGATTGTGTTCTGGAAGGCGGCCAAGCAAGGGAAGACGCTAAGCGCAACGAGGTGTTCTGGAACGAAACGCTTGCCCCTGACCAGATAGACCGTCTGCTTTCACCCAAAGTCCTCACAGCCTTCAAGAAATATGACAAAAACGGCGAACACAAGGTTACAGATATAACCCTTGAAGACAGTCTTCTCATCAAAGGCAACAATCTTCTATCATTACATACCTTGAGAAAGGTTTATGCGGGCAAGATAAAGCTGATCTATATAGACCCGCCGTTCAATACACCTGGGGATGGAAATACATTCATGTATAATAATTCTTTTAATCATTCTTCTTGGCTAACTTTCATCAAAAATAGAGTTGAGGTAGCAAAAGATTTATTAAAAAGCGACGGGGTATTGGCTGTAGCCATTGATGATGAGGAGCAAGCGTATTTAGCCATTTTGTGTGACGAAATTTTTGGCAGAGAAAATCACATGGGCACACTTATCATACAGAGTAAGGCAAGTGGCAGGACAACAGACACTTATTTTGCAACAAGCCATGAATACGTATTGTTTTATTCGAAAGAACAAAACATGCCGGAGATTAATTTTTTTGAGCTTCCAGAGGAACAAAAGAAAAAATATAAGGAGGGCGAAGGAGAGAATTCCTTCAAATGGAGGGATTTTTTGCGGACAGGCGGATACTCAACACCAGAAGAACGACGCAAATCCTATTATCCAATTTACTTCAACCCAGAAATAAATAATATTTCTTTAAAACAAGAGAGCAACAACTACCTTGAAATATTACCGATAGATAGTGATGGCAAAAAAAGAGTTTGGCGGAAAACACCAAAATCATTTATGCAACACGTTGAAAAAGGAGAAATTAAAATTACTAAAAACAAACAAGGGGGATGGAAAGTTAACATAATTGACAAGATTAAAAAAGGGGTCAGGCCAAAAAGTGTTTGGGTTGGCAGCAAATATGATGCTTCGGCTCACGGCACTAAGTTGCTCAAAGCTATTTTTGAAGGTGAAAAAGTCTTTAGTTTCCCTAAATCATTATATGCGGTGAAAGATATAATAGAAATATTTACAGAGAAGGCAGGAAATGACATCGTTCTTGATTTTTTTGCAGGTAGCGGAACAACTGCCCAGGCTTTACTCGAATTAAATACGCAAGATGAAGGAAATAGAAAATTTATTCTTTGTGAGCAGATGCACTATGTCCAAACGGTAACGCGCAATCGCGTGCACCAGGTCATCAAAAATAATGGAGCCGGTTCTTTTGTATACTGCGAACTGATGCAGGCAAATCAGATTTTTGTTGATCTAATACAGGACGCCGAGAATAGCAAGGCGTTGCAAACAATCTGGAATGAGATGCAAGAAAAAGCATTTTTAAGCTCTCGGGCTGATTCAAAAACAATTGACACGGCCAGCACCGATTTTATGGCCTTAAACCTTGATGACCAGAAGCGTTTTTTGATCGAAGTGCTGGACAAAAACATGCTGTATGTACCATTGAGTGAAATGGACGATGAAACCTATGGAATTAACGCCGAAGACAAAAAATTAAACCATCTTTTTTTTAATAAGCAGTAAGCCGGGGCGATAATGAGCGATACTAAGACCTTGCATCAAATTCTGATTGAGGAATTTGGGAAAAGGACAATCGATACAACAGAGTTGCCCACCGCTATTACCGGCAATCTGAATCCCTCCTTTACGGTGCGGCCTTATCAGGAGCGCACTTTTCAATTTTTCTTGACTTACTGGCAGGAGGTTTTTGAAGGCAAGCCGCGTCAAAACCATCAATTGCTGTTTCATATGGCGACAGGAAGCGGCAAAACGCTGATAATGGCCGGATTGATGCAGTATCTATATGCGCATGGCTATCGCAATTTTCTGTTTTTCGTAAACAGCACCAATATCATTGACAAGACGAGAAATAATTTTCTAAACCCTCTATCCGGCAAATACCTGTTTGCTCCGCAATTAAGCATAAGTGACAGACATTTTGCCGTCAGGGAAGTGGCCAATTTTCAATCATCCAATGGCGACGATCTCAACATCGTGTTTTCGACGATTCAGGGCTTGCATTCGCTCCTGAACGTGCCCCGCGAAAACAGCCTCACCTATGACGATTTTCAAAACCGGAAAATTGTCCTTATTTCCGATGAGGCACACCATATCAACGTTGAGACATTACAAGGCAATCAGCTTACGCAAGAAGAACTATTTGAATCGAGAAGCTGGGAAGGCACGGTGCATCGCATATTTACGGCTAATCCTGAAAATATCTTGCTCGAATTCACGGCGACAGTCGATTTTTCGGACGCAAACCTTTCCGCAAAATATAAACCGAAACTAATTTTTGATTATACGCTCAAGGAGTTTCGCAAAGACCTCTATTCCAAGGAAGTGACGGTGTTACAGGCCGACTTGGCGCCGTTTGAACGCGCTTTGCAGGCCGTCTTGCTTTCGCAATACCGGCGAAAAATCTTTGAAAAAAACAAGCTGGCTATCAAGCCCGTTATCCTTTTCAAATCTAAAACTATCGTGGAAAGCAAAGCCATTTTTGAAGAATTCAAGACCCGCATTGCTTCACTGACAGGTAAGATCCTTGCTAAGGTTCAGGCAAGCAGCAAGGATAATATATTCACGGCCATGTTTTCCTATTATGACGCTACGGGCATCACCCTTGATAATCTTGCGATAGAGCTAAAAGCTGATTTTTCCGAAGACAAGCTTATTGTGGTGAACAGTAAGGAGGAAAGCGAAGCGAAGCAATTGGACGTCAATTCTTTGGAAGCCCCGAACAATGAATACCGCGCCGTGTTTGCAGTGGATAAGCTCAACGAGGGTTGGGATGTTCTGAACCTTTTTGACATCGTGCGCTTGTATGACACCCGTGACGCCAAAGCCGGGAAAATTGGCAAAACGACCATGAGCGAAGCGCAACTAATCGGGCGCGGTGCACGTTATTGCCCGTTCCGTCTTACGCCTGACCAGCCCTTGGATCAGCGCAAATATGACCAAGACCTCGGGAACGAGATGCGAATTTGCGAGGAGCTTGTCTATCACAGCGCCCATAACCCCAGATACATTGATGAATTGAAGACGGCCTTGGATATAATAGGCATCAAGCCTAAAGACACGCGCCCAGTAACCATTAAGCTTAAAGATTCTTTCAAGAAGACAGCACTTTATACGGTCGGACACCTCTTTCTAAATACCCAGCAAAAATACGACCGCAGCGACATCTTTGGTTTGGATAGCACCCGGATACAGAAAATCTATTCCTTTCAGTTGCACAGCGGCCAGAGCCAGACGAGCGCCGTTTTTGAAGAAACCAACGGCGGCAGAGTTACGATTGACCGCATATCCAAGGATTACAAGCTAACCGATTTTGGTTTTCCCGTTATCCGAAAAGCGATGCAGCGCATAGACTTCTACCAATTTGACAACCTTAAAAAACATTTGCCTAATCTAAAATCAGCACAGGAATTCATGGCCTCGGAGCATTATCTTGGCCCCATTAAAATTGAAATTTCCGGCCCATCGGCGCGCGTAAATGATTTGACCCCCGAAGATAAACTTCATGCAACGGCAAAAGTTTTGCTGGAAGTCGCAGACGGCATTACTTCGGACAGGCTGGAATATACGGGCACGCCGGAATTCAAGCCCTATATGCTCAAGGATAGAATCTCCGAAGAAAAAACTCTAAATTTTTCCTCAGACGAGGGTGATAAGGAATTTGGGAAATCCATGAATGACGCCAGCAAGACGGCGCACCATCTTGATTTGAGCACGCGCGATTGGTTCGTGTTTGATGACTGCTACGGGACTTCGGAAGAAAAGTTGCTCATTAAATTTATAGACAAGCACTATGATGACCTGAAAAAGAAATTTACTAATGTCTATTTGATCCGCAATGAGCGGGATTTCAAGATATATAATTTTGATGACGGCAGGGCCTTTGAGCCTGACTTTCTGTTGTATCTCATAGGAAAGGAAAAGCGGGACTCCATGTATTATCAGGTGTTCATTGAACCAAAGGGCCGGCCATGGCTCCCGGATGACGCTTGGAAAGAAAAATTCCTTATCAGCTTGAAGGACAAAGCGGCTATAGACCAACTATGGAAAGACCAAAAATATGTGGTTTGGGGGATGCCGTTCTTTAATAGTGACCAGAGGATGCCGGAATTTGAAGCAGCCTTTAAAAGCCTTGTCGAATAAGGTTTAGCGGTTTTCTTGGGGGCCTTCCACTTTCATTGAGACAATCCTCCCAGGCGTCCTTGCAATCGGGCCTGCTTGTCTTTATCATTTCCATATGGCTAAGGAAACCTGGATTGAGGTCAGGATCCTGGTACCCGCGGGGATGCAGGAGGAGGCCGGCCTGTTCTTCACGGAGTTCAGCGGCCGCGGGGTGATCCTGGAGGAGGAGGGGGCGCCGCCGCAAGGGGTGGTCATCCGGGCCTTTTTTCGGCCCGAGGAGTTCGGCGACTGGCAGCGGCAGCAATTGCAGGAATACCTGGAGCGGCTGGCCGGCCACCACCTCTCCCCCCTGGGTCTGGAGACCCGGCTGGTGGCCGCAGAGGATTGGGCCGAGGCCTGGAAGTCCCATTTCAAGGCGGAGAAAGTCACCTCCCGCCTGGTGATCCGCCCTCCCTGGGAGGATTATGCGCCGGAGGCCGGGGAGCTGGTGGTCACCATTTATCCCGGCATGGCCTTCGGCACGGGCCGCCATGCCACGACCCGGCTCTGCCTCAGGGCCTTGGAGGAAGTCTGGGAGCAGGTGCAGCCTCACGCCGACGCTGCCTGGCAGGTGCTGGACGTGGGCACCGGCACCGGCATCCTGGCCCTGGCTGCGGCCCGCCTGGGGGCCGGGGTGCTGGCCATCGACGTGGACCCCGAAGCGGTGGCCGCCGCCCTGGAAAACGTGCGTTTAAACGGCCTGGAAGCGCAGGTGCTGGTGGAGCCCACCCTGCTCCACACCATCCGCCGGCAGTTCGCCCTGATCCTGGCTAACCTCACCACCCCTGACCTGCTGCAAGGGGCCGAGGCCCTGAGCGGACATCTTTTGAGCGGCGGCGCCTTGATCATTTCAGGGTTTCTGGAAAGCGATCTCCCGGAACTCGCGCCCCGCTTCCTGGGATTGGGACTCAAGAGGGCAGGGCTGCTCACCCAGGACGACTGGGGCGCCTTGATTTTGCGGCGGCCCTGAAGGGTGAGCAGTGAGCAGTGAGCAGTGAGCAGAAAAAGCCAAACCCTAGAAGGATCGGGCGTGCCGTATCGGCGGCCATGGAGGGTGAGCAGTGAGCAGTGAGCAGTGAGCAGAAAAAGCCAAACCCTAGAAGGATCGGGCGTGCCGTGTCGGCGGCCATGAAGGGTGAGCAGTGAGCAGTGAGCAGTGAGCAGTGAGCAGAAAAAGCCAAACCCTAGAAGGATCGGGCGTGCCGTGCCGGCGGCCATCGGCTTCCTCACCCTCCCCTCTCCCCCATGGGGGGAGAGGGTAAAAAGTAAGATAACTCCATAAGTTAACCAAACGAAGATTTGGGAGCCCAGATTACAACGGCGGCTTAGCAAAAACGTTGCCGGACACTTCTGTGTAGGCAGATATTATTAAGCGTAATTCCGAAAGACTTCCCTAGGAGGAGACCATGAAAGATTTCTTGCGGAAGGCATCGTCCTTTTGTCTGGGGTTCCTCGATTTCACCCGGGACAAGGTTGAAGCGCTGGTGGAAGAAATGGTGCATCGAGGGGAGATCACCCAACAGGAAAGCCCCGAGGCGGTAAAGGAGCTCCTGGGCCGGGCCCAGGAGGCCCAGGCGGCCCTGGTGGACAAGGTCAAGGAACTGGTGGCCAGGGCCCTGGCAGAGACGAAACCGGCCCGGGCCGCGGATCTGGAGGCTTTGACGAAGCGGGTGGCGGCCTTGGAGGAAGAGATCAAGAAACACCAGGGCGCCTGACCAGCCCCAGAAAAATCGGGAAACTGAGCGTCCCGGTGCTCAGAGCGCACCAGGCTATTATAAGAAGCCACAATATACCGGTGCGCGGCGTACCCTAAATGGATAAGTGCCTAGGGTATTAAAGTCCCCCTTTGGAAGAGGGGGATTTAAAGGGATTTCAGGAGGTTATTGTAAATCCCCCTGCCCCCCTATTTCGAAGGGGGGGGTTAAAACCCCTAGTTTGAAATATCATGGCAATGATGAAACAGCACACGCACAACCAACAACTAACGACAGAAACTGGGCACCGGGGATTGCTTATGCATCGCTTTTACGCCGCTCCCGAGGGCTTTCAGGATGACACCGTGCATCTGGACCAGGAGGAGACCGGGCATCTGGCCAGGGTCTTGCGGCTGGGGGTGGGCGAGCTGGTGGAGGTTTGCGACGGCCAGGGGCGGCAGGTGGAAGCCCGGGTGATCGCCCTTAAGGCCGGGGGAGCGCAACTGCAGGTGATCCGGGAACTGGCCGGGTGGGGAGAATCCCCTTTGCGCCTGGTGCTGGGGATTGGGCTGGCTAAAGGCGACGCCCTGGATGGGGTGATCCGCCAGGCCACGGAAATGGGGGTGCAAAGGATTATCCCCTTTTACTCGGAGCGTTCGGAACGTCCGGCCCCGGAGCGGGCCCGGCGGCGGCAGGACCGCTGGCGGCGCCTGGCCCGGGAAATCCTCAAGTCCTGCCAGCGGGCGGTGCTCCCGGAGATTGGCCCGGTGGAGAAATTTGCCGCGGTCTTATCGGGGTCCGAGGAGATGAAGCTCATCTTCTGGGAAGAGGAGCGGCGCGGCGGGCTGCAATCCTGCCTCAGTTTGGAGCGGCCCGGGTCGGTGCGCCTCCTCATCGGCCCCGAAGGCGGTTTTTCCGCGGCTGAAGCAGCCCAGGCCCGGGAGGCGGGCTTCCGGGTGGCCAGCCTGGGTCCCCGGCGCCTCAAGGTGGAGACCGCGGCCCTGGCCGCCCTCGCCCTGGTGCAGGGCGCCTGGGGGGACCTGGCCTGATGGGGGGGCTCCCTTATCTGGACCTAAACACCCACTTGCGGCGACGCTTTGGGCAGCGGGTACAAAAGATCGCATTGGACGCGGGTTTTACCTGCCCCAACCGGGATGGCCGGGTGTCGAAGGGGGGTTGCCTCTATTGCAACGCCCGGGGGTCCGGCACCGGCGCCTGGGCCCGGGGGCTGAACCTGACGGCGCAGCTCCGCCAGGGCCTGGCCCGCCTCAAAGATCGCTACCAGACCGACCGGTTCATCGCCTATTTCCAAAGCTTCTCCAACACCTACGCTCCGGTGGCTCGCCTTCAGGCCCTCTATGATGAAGTCCTGGGACTCCCCGAAGTGGTGGGTTTGAGCGTGGGAACCCGTCCCGATTGTCTGGAGGAGGGGGTGCTGGAATTACTGGCGGGCTATGCCCGGGAGCGCTTGCTGTGGCTGGAGTTGGGGCTGCAGTCGGCCCATGACCGG
Organism: uncultured delta proteobacterium; assembly: GCA_963697965.1. GTDB lineage: Bacteria > Desulfobacterota > Desulfobaccia > Desulfobaccales > 0-14-0-80-60-11 > JAPLJC01. The sequence goes on along the minus strand of OY969108.1, from coordinate 2,217,123 downwards.
ACCCTGGCGGCGCTGAACCGGGGCCACGATGTGGCCTGCTTTTCGCGGGCAGTGGAACGGGCCGCAGCCCGAGGTCTGGAGGTGGTGGCCCACGTGATCCTGGGGCTGCCCGGGGAGGGCCCCGAAGAGATGGCGGCCACCGCGGACTATCTGGCCAGTCTGCCCTTACAAGGGGTAAAAATCCACCTGCTTTACGTGGTTCGGGGCTCGGCCCTGGCCAGCCTTTATCAGCAAGGGGCCTACGCCTGCCTCCCGGAAGATGATTACGTCAGTCTGGCAGTGGACTTTGTGGAGCTCCTGCCGCGGCGCCTGGTCATCCACCGTCTTAGCGGCGATCCGCACCCTCAGGAACTGCTGGCTCCCAGTTGGTGCCTGGACAAGGCTCGGGTCCTGGGGCGCATCCGGGAGGAGTTCTGCCGCCGGGGCAGCAGCCAGGGGAGCAGGGGCAGGTTTTAAACCTGCCCTTACCCGAGAACCTGGCCAGGAGATAGCCTGAAATAAAGAAAGGGGAGGGCTCGTCAAAAAGCCCTCCCCTCGTCACTCCTGGCGCCGCAGGGGCGTTACGGAGCTGCGCCCGGCTGCCGGGTTGGGGAGAATCGCCGGGCAGGCCGGTGCAAGGGAAAATCCCAGAAATTATTAATTCACTTTTGGCCGTGCGGTCACGGTCCGTCTGCACTGAAAGGCGGGAAGGGGCAAACTGCTCCCACCCCCGACCGGCGCCTGGATAATGTGCCGCCGGCATCGGCCTTTTAATTAAAAGGTATTTCCGAGAGAGCCCGGGGCGCCGTGGCCGGGGCGCTCAAGAAACAAGGCCGAAAACCTTTATTTCACTTTTTCTTTCAGTTGTTTTCCGGGTTTGAATTTCACCACCTTGGTGGCCGGAATCTTGATGGGCTTGCCGGTCTGTGGATTCCGGCCTTCACGGGCCTTTCTTTGGGTCACCGAAAAGGTGCCAAAGCCCGCCAACGCCAGGCGGCCCTTTTTCTTCAGGGTATTGGAAACAGTTTGGATGAAGTGATTGATGGCTTTCTCCGCTTCCACCTTCCTGAGCTGGGCGCCTTCCGCCACTGCCGCGATCAATTCTGCCTTCGTCATAATTTTTTTCTCCCTTTCTCCTGGTATGGGTTGACTACAATTCCCCTTCAGCCATGGCCACTTCTGGAAAATGGGTTTCCCGACGCCCATCCCCCTTCAATAATATGAAGATATATCTATTCAGTCCTGATGGCTAGCAAGCTGACTGCTACTCAATCAGAGGCCATTGGACATGACAGCTTCCCCTTGATAGCAAAAATAAAAGCGAATGACAATAAAATTATTGCATGGTTACTCTTTTAATAAGCAGATTTTCACCCGCTGGCAAGAGGGTCTGGAGTTATGGGGAGGCAGAGGAAGGGCTGAAAATCGGACTTCTTAGTATAACTAATTGATATAATGGCAAATTACCGATAGTGAATATTTTCCTCCTAATCAGCAAACCAAACCTAAAGGCGGCCGGGGCCTGAGGGCCTGGCAGCCAAAGAAGGGGGGCCGGGTCCTCATCTGGTAACCCGCCGCAGCAGACCCAGGGCCAGGCCGCCGAAAACCAGGTGGGGGCAGCTTACCGCCCACAGGATCGGCCAGCGCCCGGCTTGGCCGAAGGAGGAGGAAAACCCAAAGAAGAGCCAGTAAATGAACATCAGCCCCATTCCCAGAGCTACTACTGAGGTGAGGTGGACCTGGTTATGGCGCAAGGCCAGGGCCAGTCCTAAAACGACCATGATGAGGGGGGTCAGCGCCAGGGAAAGGCGGCTGTAGAGTTCCACCCGGTAGGTGGTCGATTTGTAGCCGTCCCGCTCCAGGCGCCTCACGTAACTGGCGAGTTCATTATAGTCCATCTCGTTAACCTTCTTCTCCAGGTCGGCGAAATCACTGGGGCGCTCCGTGAGGACCAGGTCCCGCTGCTGGAACATCTCGCCTCCGGTGGGGCCGCCGGGACCCAGGGTCTGGATCTGTCCCTGGTAAAAGCGCCAATGATCGCCCTGAAATTGGGCCCGGGCCGCGGCGATGACCTGGACTAAATGAAATTGCCGGTCGAAAAGATAGATCTTGACCCCCTCCATGGTTTGAATATTTCTTCGGTAAAGGAGAATGTTATAAATTGCCTGGTCTCCCTTGTACCAGAAGTGCTCCATGGTTTGCAGGTTGTGGGCCGGCTTCTTCTCCACGCGGCTTTGCCAGAACCTGTCGAGGCTCTCCTGGCCCCAGGGGATCAGATAAAGGTTCAAGGCCAGCATGACGGCCATCACCCCGCAGGTGACCACCAGGGTCGGCCGCAGCAACTGCAGGATATCCAGCCCCGAGGTGCGCATGGCCATGGTTTCATAAGAGCGGGACATGAGGCCGAAGGTGAGCATGATACCCAGCAGCGCCGCAGCCGGCAGCACCTGGCCGGCGGCGAAGGGGACCTTGAGGATGACATAATATACCAGGTCCCACAGCCCCAGATGGGCCTCCACCAGGCGGTCGATTTTCTCAAAGAAATCGACAATGACAAAGAGGGAGACGAAGGCCGCCAGGCTCAGAGTCAGAAGTTTGAGAAACTCCCAGGCCACGTAGGCTTCCAGGATGCGCGGCCTGAGATGAGGGTTGGCTGTTTCCATGGAGATGTTATATCAGAATGACAGGCGGTTTTCATTCGAGGAAGGCAAAAACGGGCAGGGGAAGGGAAGACCACTTTCAAGCCGGGGCTGAGGAGCGGAAAATTCCTCGCCCAAACCCGATAATTCCTGGTTAATTAGTGATACTTAAAGCGAAACTAGATAATGCGTCTCGGCTTTCACCTGTCCATCGCCGGTTCCTTGCTGCGGGCCATTTCCCAAGCCCAGCGCCTGGGCTGCCAGGCACTGCAGATCTTCGTGCAGAACCCCCGGGTCTGGCGATGGCGCCAGGTGGACCCAGCGGAGGTCAGGGATTTTATCCGGGCCCGGCGGCGGGCTGGCCTGGGCCCGCTGATGGTACACCTGAGCTATCTGCCCAACCTGGCGGCTACAGAGCCGCTGCTCCAGCAGCAAACCGCAGCCCGGCTGGCCCAGGAGCTGACCCTGGCCCGGGCCCTGGAAGCCGATTACCTGGTGGTCCATCCCGGCCATGGTGAACTTTCGGAGGCGAGCTTCCAGCGGGTGGCCCGGACTCTGGGCGCCGCGGTCTCGCAGGTGCCGCCGCCGCCCCTGGTGCTCCTGGAAAACACCGCCGGCCAAGGGCGGGAACTGGGCTGGCGCCCGGATCAACTGCAACGCATCATGGATTTGAGCGGCGTCGATTTAGGGCTCTGTCTGGACACTGCCCATGCCTTTGCCGCGGGCTTCGACCTCAGAAGCCCCGCGGGGGTATCCCAGCTCCTGGGGGAGATTGCCCGGGGGCCAGGGCTGGAACGCCTGAAGATGCTGCACCTGAACGACTCCAAGGCGGACTTAAACTCCAGGGTGGACCGGCACTGGCACCTGGGCCTGGGGCATCTGGGCCTGGACGGGCTGCGCCAGTTTCTGGCCCATCCCTGGCTCAAGCTCCACGGGGCCATCATGGAGACCCCCAAGCGTCACCCGGCCGATGACTGGCGCAACCTGCTGACGGCCCGGAGCCTGGTGCCGACCCCGACCTTGAACCCCCCGGCGGCCGCGGCCAGGCTCCGCCCCTGAGCATTGGCGCGCCTGATCTTCACCGGTTATCAGATAGGAGTGCTAATAACTCAGAGCCTTGCCATGACCGGGTTTCGATATTATCATCTAGAGACCGATTGCACCTTTTAGCCAAGGAGAACCCCATGCCTACCTACGTGTATCTCTGCGATAAGTGTGGAGAAGAGTTCAACCGCATCACGAGCATCAAGGAGTTTAGCGAAGTCAAGGCCACCTGCCCTAAGTGCAAGTCGCCGAAAGTGAGGCAGCAGTTGGTCGAATTCATCGCCAAGACCTCCCGGAAGAGCTAGTGGAGTGTTTCATAATTAGCTTGATATAATATCAGGCCTGGAAGGCTGGATTTGGCATCTTAAGTCCCCCTTTGAAAAAGGGGGATTTAGGGGGATTTCAAGATTTTATACTAAATTCCACTCTCCCCCTTTCCCAAAGGGGGGTTAAAAATCAGTCTTCTTAAATGAAAAATCAATTGCGGAACAGACCACTAGATCGCTGGTAATTCAAGGCAGGCAGGCAGGCAGGTTATTTTTGTCCTTTGACCTTTCCCACTTCTCTAAAATTCGCCGGCCCCGCCAGGGCAGTCCGGATGCGTCCGATCAGTATTCCCTCTGCCGCACCCGCACCGCCTCCGGTCCGAGAAAGACGCTCACCGCGCCGTCCTTGGTTAAGCGGTAGGGGATGTTGGCCAGGCGCTGGTAATCACCGGGCCCGCCTGCTCCCCCGTAGATCACCAGGAGGCGAGGTTTAAGCTCGGCGAGCCAGGGTTCGATTTCAGGGGCCCGGGCCAGGGCCGCAGGCAGGACCAGCAGGTCCGGGCTGATGGAGACGCCCTGGATCGAAAGCGCCGCCCTTGCATAAAAATCCTGCCGCTCCGGCGGCAGGATGAGCACCCGGCGCCCCTGGCCACTGACAGCCAAGGCGAAACTCCCCTTCTGTCCCAGGTTCAAGTATTCGAGCTGGGCGCTCCCCAGGCTGGCGGGAGGTTGGGACCCGCCCGGCCAAGGTTCCAGAGGCCGGAGCGATTGGCCCCGGTCCCCCAGATATTTCCACAGGTCCCAAGAAGCCGGTCCCGGCGAACCGCGGTGCCCATACCAAATTCCGCCCACGTTGAACTGCTGGGCCAGGGTGAGCAATTCCCCGGCATTCTCCTGAGAAAAGGTGAGGGCCAGCACCTCATCGAGGGTGCGAAACTGGCGCCAGTGGCAGTAATCGGGTAGCTCCCCCGGGCCGCCGCCCGCGTGCCCGGACCAGGAGAGCGCCGGGGCGCTGAAGGCCAGGCGCTGACCATCCGGGGATACCACCAGGCCGCTGAGGCCGCCGTAGGTATCGAGGCAAGTCACTTCCAGGCTTCCCCGGGACCCCATGAAAGGCCAGGCCAGCGACAGGAGCAGGGCTGCGCCGGCCAATCCGGCCCCCCCCCAGGTCCAGAAGCTGCGGCGGGGAAAGAAGACCAGGATGAGCGCCAGGTAATAGAGGGCGATTTGCAGCCAGGTGGGTATGGGTGTGATGATGGCGCTGCCGGGCAGAGCGGCGCCCAGGGTAATGGCTTGCCAACCCAGCCATAGGGGAAATTGGCCCAGAAAAAGCAGGGCCCGGGCCAGCGAGGTTAGATGGATGGCCTGGGCGAAGACCGCAGCCTCCCCTAAAGGCAGGGCCAACAGCAGGAACAAGGGGATGGCCACCATGTTGACGATGACCCCCAAAAGAGAAACGACCTGGAAGTAGGCGGCCACCAGGGGTGCGGTGGCCAGGGTGGCCACCGCCGAGGCCGCCCCCCACTCCTGCACCCAGGTGCAGAGGCGGTTTCCCAGGCCGGGTGGGGAATCGGAGGAGTAGGCTGCTCCCCAGGCCAGTATGCGGGGCATGAGGTAGATCAGAAACGCCACCGCCGCGAAGGAAAGCTGAAGGGAGATGGAGAAGAGTCGCAGGGGGGTGAGGCTGAGAATGATCAGGGCCGCCAGGGCCAGGGCGCTCCACAACTCCCCGGGCCGTCCCAGGAAGACCAGCAGGAGATAGGCCAGGACCATGATCTCGGCCCGCTGGGTGGAAGGGGACCCACCCGCCACCCAGGCGTAGCCCAACACCGCGGCGCCGGACAGGAGGGTGGCGGTTTTCATGACATTGAGACGCAGCAGCAGCCAAGCTGACCGCCTGAGGAGCCAACTGCATAAGAAGAAAACTACGGCAGCCACCATCCCCAGGTGCAGGCCATTGACCACCAGGAGGTGGCTGGTGCCGGATCGGGCCAGGTTGCGGCGCATCGCCGGGGTGACCTCACCCTGATCCCCCAGCAGCATGGAGAGGTAGATCGCCCGCAATTCCGGCCGCAAGGGCTTCAATAACTGGCGGATGCCCCCCCGCAGCCGCTCCCCCAGGGGATAGCTGGCCCCGGAGGCCAGGAAGACCAGATCGCCATCTCCCTTGAGGCGCATATCCCGGAAGATGCCGTCCGTTGCCAGAAACCGGGGCCAATCATAGGCGCCGGGATTATGCAACATCCCGGGAACCCGCAATCTGCCCCGGACCACCAGGTCGGTGCCCACGGGCGGTGGTTCCAGGGCGGGGGCGTTCACCAGGAGCCGGCCCGCGGCCGGGCGCCACCCCTGGGGGCTTAGCCAGGCCTGGGCGGTCATATAGAGTTGGGTTCGTCCCGAGCCTATCTTGCTCGGGCGGTTCAGGCGACCCTGGATGATGAGTCCCTGCTCCTGGGGCAGATTAACGAGATGGTCTAGAGGAAAGACGGGTTGGAGGGCTTGCTGGTAAAAGGCCACCCCCATGAGCCAGAAGAGGGCCAGGGGCAGTAGCCGGACTGGACGCCGGGCCAGCCACAGGACTCCCAGAATCGCCCAGAGGAAAGCGAGGCCCGCGGCCAACCAGGGCTCCGGCAGGTGCAACCCCCAGGCGGGGGAGGCCAGCCCGGCCGCGAAGGCCAGGACCACTGGCAGTAGGGGCCGGGCGAAGGGGAGGAGGTTTTCCCGTAGCGTTTTGCAGTTATCGCTGGTCAAATTAGCGGCTGCCAACGACGATCTTGGCCCAGGCAGCAGGGCTTGGGCCAATCGGTTTAAGGCAAGGTTTGGTGTGGCCCGCTTGCCAAAATAATCCCCTCCGGACGGGGCAGGCCGGGAAGCGAATACTTGGACGAGGTTGATTTTACAATTTATCATCGCATTTGGCAAACATGCCGTTAAATTATGGCTCCTGCGGCTGCTATCGGGGCCTTGGATGCGAGCCTCACGGGCCTCTCTTTCTTCTTGACAAATTCATGGAAAGAGTGAATAAATTATGGCCATGTGGAGAGGTTTAATCATCCTGATCCTGGCCCTCTTATTACCGGGGTGGGCGGCTGGCGGAGAAGGGGTCCCCCAGGTAAAAACGGAAGGCGGCTCCCTGGTTCTGGAGGGCGCCAAGGATTCCCACAAGGCCTCGCCCTCCGGGGACACGCTCTATAGCCTGCTGGGCGGGGAAGTTCAGGTCTTCATCTATAAACAGCACACCCGGACCTGGACCCAGCCCCTGGGGCGCAGTTACTTTGTTTACCGGGGTTCCCCTGGCAACCGTCTCGACCCCAGCGTAGACCAGTTGATCAGCAAGTATGCCGGGGCTTACGGGGTGGACCCGGCCCTGGTGCGCGCCGTGATGCGCAACGAATCGGATTTCAATCCCATGGCGGTCTCTCCAAAAGGGGCCCAGGGGTTGATGCAGTTGATGCCCGGCACCGCTGCCCTCATGGGCGTCCAAAACCCCTTCGACCCGGAACAGAACATCGCCGGAGGGGTCCGCTATCTGCGCCACTGCCTGGACCGGTTCGGCCAAAACGTTCCCCTGGCGGTGGCCGCCTATAATGCCGGGCCCGACGCGGTGGCCAGGTACTGCGCCATCCCGCCGTACCTGGAAACCCAGCTTTACGTCAACAACGTTATGGGGACTTACGGCCGCGGCGGCCTCAATCAGGCGCCATACTACGCGGGCGGTCAGGGAGCCGCTAATCTCCCCGGCAACGTCAAGCCCGGCCCCCCGGGGATGAGAAAGGGCGCCAGGGAGAATGCCAGGGGGGTTCAGCAAAATGACCCGAACGCCCCCCACCGCATCAAGGCCAAGATCATCGAAGTCCACCCCCACAAGGCCCAGGTCCAGGCCATCTCCGTTCTCAAGGATTGATCCCGGCGCCCATCCTGGCCGGTGCCCAGGCCGGGCTGCTCTCCTGAAGGGGTTCCCGGGTGCCGTATTGGCGAGTCCTTCCGCCTTTCAGCCCTCCCTCCAGCCTTTAGGCTCCGGCTGCAACCAGTCAGCAATTGCGGATGCAGCTCCTGGACAAGACCTCCCGGGCCTGTCTGCGGCTATGGGAAGGGGGCGCGCCCCGCTCTTACGAAGGCCAATATATCTCGCTTAAATGATGCGATCCTCTTGAGGAAAAATCCGCCATGCCAAGTTGACTTCCATTTTTACCTGGCATAAACTGAACCTACCTCAGTTAGGTGAGGCTCCTGCATAAACACAAGCCACTGCCCAGAAACGTCGAGAGATGCCAACGGGCCGAACAGGTATCACCGGATTAAGGTTTTACTTAACGTGGCTGAGTCGATAGCTCTACGTTATGCAGTGCCGAAGCTCCACGAGTGAGGAAGGTCGAGAGACGCGTTTCTACTGGGGCCTTCCGCGGCGTGGGAGGCCCTTTTTCTTTGGCGTCCGCCCGGATGAGGAGGGGCAGCATGAATAACAAGGTGCATGTCCAGGTACTGGGGGAATTTTTCTTCAGCCAGCTCCAGGGAATCCCTGTATACGACCGGGATAGGCAAAGGGTGGGGGAGTTGCGGGATCTGGCCATCCGTTGGGAGGGGGAAACCCCCAAAGTTACGGCCATCAAGTATGCCAAAGGGATCCAGCAACTTATCCCGGTGGACCAGATTGAGGAAGTGAAACTGACGGGGGTCAAACTCAAAGGGACCTTGGAAGTAGAGCGGCTCGTCCCCATGCAGCCCGACGAGATTTACATGGGCAAGTGGCTGATGGATAAACAGATCATCGACACCAAAGGGGCCAAGGTGGTCCGGGTCAATGACATCAAGCTCTTCTGGCTTAAGAGCGGGGAACGCAAATATCTCCTGCCGGTGGCGGTGGACATCGGTCTCAGGGGCCTGGCCCGGCGATTGGGAATAGAGTTTATTTTCAAGAAACGGGAAAACCATTTTGTCTGGTGGCAATCGATCCAGCACCTGGAGGAAAAGACCGCCAATCTGCAACTGGTCTCGGAAAAATCACGACTGGATAAGCTCCACCCCGCCGACCTGGCGGATATCCTCGAGGACCTGGATTACAAGAAGAGAACCGACTTCATCGAAGACCTGGACGTGGAGACCGTAGCGGAGGCCGTAGCGGAAATGGAGGCAGACACCCAGATGGAGATCCTCGAGCACCTGGACAGCCGCCAGGCCGCGGAAATCCTGCAGGAGATGCCCCCGGACGAGGCCGCCGATCTGTTGGGGGAATTGACCGAGGAGAAATCGGACGAACTCCTGAAGCTCATGGAACCGGAGGAGGCCCAGGAAGTCCGGGAGCTCATGGGGCACGCAGAAGGAACCGCCGGGGCGCTGATGACCACCGAATACATCGCCTTGCCGCCGGAACTCACCGTGGCCGAGGCCTTCCCGCGGCTGCGGAAGCTGGCGGCGGAGGCGGAGACCATCTACTATCTCTACATTCTGGGCGAGGATGAAACCCTGCTGGGAGTTGTCTCTCTCAGGGACCTGCTGGTCGCCGAGCCGGAAACCAGGTTGCAGGACCTGATGCAGACCCGGATTATCTCGGTCACCTGTGAAGATACCAATGAGCAGGTGACGGACCTTATCGACAAATATGCCCTGCTGGCCTTGCCGGTGGTGGACGAGGGCGGCAAGCTGGAAGGCATCATCACAGTGGACGACGTCCTGGAAATGCTGATCCCGGACCGGGGCAGCCTGGAGACCTTTGCCAATTTCTTCGTCAGCAAGCGCTCGGCTAAGGGAGGCAAGGAAGCATGAACCCCAGGCTGGCCAATTTATCCAGGAGATTCTGGATTTTTCTGTTGATCCTGGGGCCGGGCATCATCACCGCCAACGTGGACAACGATGCCGGCGGCATCACCACCTACTCCGTGGCCGGCGCCACCCTGGGTTACAAGCTCCTGTGGACCATCATCCCCATGACCCTGGCCCTCATCGTCGTCCAGGAAATGTGCGCCCGGATGGGGGCAGTCACCGGCAAGGGCCTGGCGGACCTGATCCGGGAGCGCACCGGGGTGAGATGGACGGCCTTCATTATGTTGACGCTGCTGCTGGCCGATCTGGGCAATACCATCTGCGAATTTGCCGGGGTGGCGGCCAGCATGGAACTGTTCGGGGTGGTCAAGTATATCGCCGTGCCCCTGGGAGCGCTGGGCATCTGGGTGCTGGTGATCAGAAAATCCTATAAATTCGTGGAAAAGGTCTTTTTGGCTGCTTGCGTTCTGTATCTCACCTACATAGTTTCGGGATACATGGCGCATCCGTCCTGGAAAGAAGTGGGGCGCGAGCTGATTATTCCCAATTTCAGCTTCGACAGCAATTATCTGGCTATCCTGGTGGGGGTGATCGGCACCACCATCGCCCCCTGGATGCAGTTCTACATCCAGTCGGCAGTGGTGGAAAAGGGCATTACGGTAAAGGATTACGGCTACTGTAAGTGGGACGTGATCTCGGGCTGCTTCATGACCAATATTGTGGCCCTGTTCATCATCGTGGCCTGTGCCGCGACCATCCATGTCCACGGGATTAAGATCGAAACGGCGAAAGATGCCGCCCTGTCCCTGGGGCCGTTGGCGGGCAAGTGGGCCCAATGGCTCTTTGCCCTGGGGCTGTTGAACGCCTCGCTGTTTTCCGCCTCCATCCTGCCGCTGGCCACCTCTTACTACGTCTGTGAGGCCTTCGGTTTCGAAGCCGGAGTCAACCGTTCCTGGAAAGAGGCGCCGGTGTTTTACTGGCTTTACACCCTGCTCATCGCCATCGGGGCCGCGGTGATCCTCATCCCCAATATGCCCCTGATTCTGGTGATGTTTTGGTCCCAGGTGGCCAACGGGGTGCTCCTGCCCTTTGTCCTCATCTTCATGCTAATTTTGATTAATAACAAAGACCTCATGGGGACTTACGTCAACAACTGGACCTTCAATATCATCTCCTGGGTCACGGTGGCGATTATGATCGTCTTGACCGTGATGATGGTGGTCACTTCCTTTTTCCAGTAAAGTTCCCGGTTTCCAGTAAGCAGATCCCACTTTCCAGTTTTTGACTTTACCTTTTCTGATAACTGGCAACTGGTAACTGGGAACTCTCCTTGCCACTTCACCCCGGAGTGATTAACTTGGTAACTCATCCTGCTCAAAACCGGATATTCAGATACCCGTGGTCCACGCCTTCTTCTTAAAGGGATCGCAGAAGACGAGGAATATAGCGTGAAAGTCTTTATGACCGGCGGCACCGGCTTTGTGGGCGCCTATCTCTCCAGGGAACTGGTCAAGCTTGGCCATGAGGTCACCATCCTCAGTCGCCGGGAGCAGCCGTCTGCCGTGCAGGCGCCCGGGATCAGGCTGGTCATTGGCGACCCCGCCCAGGAGGGGGATTGGATGGGGGCGGCGCCGGAGCACGACTGGATTATCAACCTGGCCGGAGCCTCCATCTTCGGCCGCTGGAACCCGGCCTACAAGCAGGAGATCATTGAGAGCCGCATCCGCAGCACCCGGAACCTGGTGATCGCCCTGGCCGGCGGGAATCGGCGGCAGCTTTTTTGCAGTACCTCGGCAGTGGGTTATTACGGTCCCCGGGGAGATGAGGTGCTCACCGAGGACTCCCCCCCGGACTCCGATTTCCTGGCCAGGCTGGGGGTGGACTGGGAGGCGGAGGCCCTGAAGGCCCGGGAGTTGGGGCTCAGGGTGGTGATCACCCGCTTCGGCATCGTCCTGGGGAAGGGGGGAGGCGCCCTGGGGCAGATGGCCCCCATGTTCCGCAGATTTCTGGGAGGCCCTATGGGCTCCGGGCAACAGTGGTTTTCCTGGATTCACCAGGTGGACCTGGCCCGGGCCTTCTCCTTTATCGGCGAGCATCCCGAAATCGACGGTCCGGTGAATTTCACCGCGCCCAACCCGGTGCGCAACCGGGAACTGGCCCAGGCCCTGGGCCGGGCGCTGCGCCGTCCCGCCTGGCTGCGGACGCCGGGGTTCATGATCCGTCTGGCCATGGGAGAACTTGGCGACACCCTGCTCAGCGGGCAAAGGGTCATTCCCAAGAGACTGCTGGACGCCGGGTTTAAATTCGACTTCCCCACCATCGAACCGGCGTTGAAAGATTTGCTGGCTTAGCCGGCCCGCAGAGGCGGCTTTTCCACCTGTTATGGCCTGTTATGGCTTTGCCGCCAGCAAGACGCTGGTTTCGGGGCTGGTGGGGATGTGCGCCGGCGCCGTCAGCCCTTCTTCCTTTATCCATTCCGCCACCTCGCCGTAGGTGTAGGCCCGCCCCCGGGGGGTGACGGCCAGCATGTGCACCCCGAACAGGGCGGCGCCCGGGGGGGTGTAGCCGTCGGGGTTGAGATAGAAGTCCTGGATGGCGAGCATACCGCCGGGGGCCAGGGCCGCGGCGGCCTTGCGGATGATGAGCCGGCACTGCTCCTGGTCGTGGCTGTGGAGGATCTGGGAGACCCAGATGAAATCGTAGGACGAACCGATGTCATCCTGGAGGAAGTTGCCGCTCAGGATATCGATCCGGGAGCTGAGGCCGTGTTTAGCGATGTTTTCCCGGGCAATTTCGCTGGGCGCCGGCAGGTCAAAGACCGTGGCCCGCAACTCCGGGTTGGCCTGGGCGAAGGCGATGGCGTAGGTGGCCGGGCCGCCCCCCAGGTCCAAAAGACGGCGCACTCCGGATAACGGCAATTTAGGGGCCACCTGGGGCGCCAGGTCCCGGGCCACGGCGTGCATACCCCAGATGAAGGCCCTGACCCCCTCCTCGTCCCGGCGGGCTCGCGTATCCACCCAGGTCTCCGGTTCCACGCCCTGGGGATGGCCTGTCAGAACGGTGTTCTGGAGGGCGTTCCAGCCTCGCTCCCAGGTGTGCTCCAGATGCTTGATAATGGCCCCGCGGTAGTCGTCTTTGCCCTGCACCAGGTAGCGGGAGGCGAGCTTGCTGTTGTGGAAGTAATCCACCTCCTTAACCACCAGCCCCAGGGCCGCCAGGCCGTTCAGGAAGATGCCCGCCGCCCGGGCGTCGGCCTTGAGCCAGGCCGCGGCCTCCACGGCGCTGCGGGGTGAATCCAGAAAGTCGAACAGGGCCAGGTTCACCGCCACCGTGAGCATCTTGGCCGCGCTGAATCCCCGGGCCATGGACATGAGCTGTTCAAAACCGCCTTCCTGGTCCAAAGTCATGGTTAATCCCCTTTCGCTGAAATTGTCGAAGCCGCCGGCAGAAACAGAGACTCAATTTTTAAATTAAGGATAAAATTTCATTTGTCATCCGGGTAGGGTGGGCACGCCTCACGAATCCCTTAATAAACCACATGAATTTGTAAAGGTCGCCCAAGCAGAGCTTGGGCCAAAATTGCCGTTCCCAAGCAGGCGCTTGGGAACGAGAAGAAATCTCAGGTAAGCGGCATTTTTTTGAGGAATTGGTGGGCAGTGTCCACCCTACATATTTTATGCCAAGCGCCTTTTGACTTTTTACTTTTGACTTTTGCCTTCCGTCAACGCCCCCTGCAATGCCTTTTTCAGGGCGGGCAGGTCCTCCGGCAGCAGGGTGAGCATATCCAGGAGCAGGGTGTCCTGCTCTATGCGGGCGATGATGGGGGGCCGGGCGCTGCGCAGGCGGGCTTCCAGTTGCCCCGAGGTGAGAGGCGGCAGGCGGAGGGCCAGTGCCCGGCTGGGCAGGCTCACCTGGGGCAAGGCGCCGCCTCCCACCCTGCCGGAGCTTTCCACTACCTGCACCTGGACCCCCGGCCCCAAGACCCGCAGCAGGTGGCTGGCCAAAGACCGGGCCTGCCTCTTGAGCTCCTTAAGCGGCCGGGTGAGCAGCCGCAGGGTGGGGATGGCGGAGATCGCCTCGGATTCCTCCAGGTAGAGGCGCAAGGTGGCCTCCAGACCGGCCAGGGTGAGTTTGTCCGGTCGCAGGGCCCGGGTGAGGGGGTGCCGGCGCAGGCGGGAGATCACTTCCCGGGAGCCCAGGGCCAGTCCGGCTTGGGGTCCGCCTAAGAGCTTGTCTCCGGAAAAGAGCACCAGGTCGGCTCCGGCCTGCAAGGTCTCCTGGACGGTGGGCTCCCGCTCCAAACCGTAGCGGGACAGGTCCACCAGGCAGCCGCTGCCCAGGTCTTCCACCACCAGGAGGCCGTAGCGCCTGCCTAAGGCCACCAGCTCCGGCAGGGCCACTTCGGAGGTGAAGCCGGTGATCCGGAAATTGCTGGGATGGACCTTCAGCAGCATGGCGGTCTCATCACTGACGGCCTGCTCATAGTCCTTGAGGTGCGTCTTGTTGGTGGTGCCCACTTCCCGGAGGAGGGCGCCGCTGGCCGCCATGATCTCCGGCAGGCGGAAGGAGCCGCCGATCTCCACCAGTTGCCCCCGGGAGATGATGACCTCTTTTCCCTGGGCCAGGGAGGTAAGGGCCAGGAGCACCGCGGCCGCGTTATTGTTGACCACCAGGGCCGCCTCGGCACCGGTGAGCTCCTGAAGCAGCACTTCCAGATGGTCCTGGCGGGAGCCGCGTTGGCCCAGATTCAGGTCGTATTCCAGGGTGCTGTAGTGGACCGCCACCTCCTGGATTTGCGCCAGGGCTGCCGCGGCCAAGGGCGACCGTCCCAGGTTGGTGTGGATCACCACCCCGGTGGCGTTGAGCACCCGGCGCAAAGAGGGGAGCTTGGCGGCCTCCATGATTTTCTGGAGTTCCAGCACTAAAGCGGTTGGGTCCAGTTCGGCCGGCAGGTCGGCGGCGGGGCATTCGGATAAAAACTGGCGGAGCTCCGCCAGGCCGCGGCGCACCGCGGCTGCGGCCAGGGGGCGGGGCAGGGAGGCCACCGCCGCTAGCAAGCGCGGGTGGCGCAACAATTCATCCACCTGGGGCAGTTGCCGCAGCAGTCGGGCGCGGGCGGGGTCCATGGGAGAGGCTCCTTGAGTTTCGATTTATAGGGGCGACCCGCTGGGTCGCCCAGTTTCGAGTTTCGAGTTGAGACTTCTGCGAAAACCAACCTTGTCATTTATGAGATTCTTCGGTCGCTTCGCTCCCTCAGAATGACAAAAATGGGGACTTTCGTAGAGGTTGCAAGTTTTTATTTTGGGGTTTCGATTTTTGAGTTTTCAGTCTTCAGTTATTTAAATTTGATTCCCTAGTTGATAGCCCGCAATGAACAGCCTGGTCGAAATATGCCACTTCGGCGCGGGCCTGTCAAATGGTAAGGATGGTCCGGGCCGGGAAAAAGTTTTTTTACGGAGCAAAGACTATTGACAAACGTCCCGACTTCAAATAAATTTTATAAGTTATAATTTGAGCGGTTCTGGCCTGTGGTGTGGGGCTTGCGATGCTGGCGTAGCTCAATGGTAGAGCGGCTGATTTGTAATCAGCAGGTTGCGGGTTCGAGTCCCATCGCCAGCTCCAGGGAGGACATTTTTTCAGTCTGGAGAGGTTCCCAAGTGGCCAAAGGGAGCAGACTGTAAATCTGCCGGCGCAGCCTTCGGAGGTTCGAATCCTCCCCTCTCCACCATTTGCCCTCAGAAGCGGGAATAGCTCAATGGCCAGAGCATCAGCCTTCCAAGCTGAGGGTTGCGGGTTCGAGTCCCGTTTCCCGCTCCAGTTATCGGGCCCACGTAGCTCAGTTGGTAGAGCACTTCCTTGGTAAGGAAGAGGTTCACCGGTTCGATCCCGGTCGTGGGCTCCATTTTTGTCAGGGAGCCCAGGTGAGCCGGGGAAGCTGCACGCGAAGTTAGCGCGGTTAACCTTGAAGGGAATCTGGACGGGGGAGAGGGCGAGACTGCGCGGTAGCCACTGATGACCGGGATGACCCATTAGTCCTGGGGCTGACCGGGATATGCCTTCTGGAGAGAGAACCAATGGCCAAGAAGAAGTTTGAGCGGAAGAAGCCGCACGTGAACGTAGGAACGATAGGTCACATCGATCATGGGAAGACGACTTTGACTGCGGCCATAACCAAGCATTTGGCCAAGAAGGGCTTGGCGCAGTACGTGCCCTTCGACCAGATAGACAAGGCGCCGGAGGAGAAGGAGCGGGGCATCACCATCGCCCTGGCGCACGTGGAATACGAGACCGAGAAGCGCCACTATGCGCACGTGGACTGTCCGGGCCACGCGGATTATATCAAGAACATGATCACCGGGGCGGCGCAGATGGACGGGGCCATACTGGTGGTGGGGGCGGACGACGGCCCCATGCCCCAGACCCGGGAGCACATATTATTGGCCCGGCAGGTGGGGGTGCCGTTCATCGTGGTCTTTCTGAACAAGGTGGACCTGGTGGACGACCCGGAGCTCATCGAGCTGGTGGAACTGGAGCTGAGGGAGTTGCTCTCCAAGTACGATTTTCCCGGGGATGACATCCCCATCATCAGGGGCTCGGCGCTGAAGGCCCTGGAGGCGGATGACTCCAAGGTCGCGGAGGTGCAGCCGATCTTTGCGCTGATGGACGCCCTGGATAGCTACATTCCTTTGCCGGTGCGGGACGTGGACAAGCCCTTTTTGATGCCGGTGGAGGACGTCTTCACCATTTCGGGGCGGGGCACGGTGGTCACGGGCCGGGTGGAGCGGGGGCAGGTCAAGGTGGGCGAGGAGGTCGAGATCGTAGGATTCGCCCCGACCCAGAAGACGGTGTGCACCGGGGTGGAGATGTTTCGGAAGACCCTGGATTATGGCCAGGCGGGAGACAACGTCGGGCTGCTCTTGCGGGGCATCAAGAAGGATGAGGTGGAGCGGGGCCAGGTGGTGGCCAAGCCGGGCTCGATCACGCCGCACACCAAGTTTAAGGCCGAGGTTTACGTGCTCACCAAGGAGGAAGGCGGCCGCCACACGCCGTTTTTCACAGGATACCGGCCGCAGTTCTATTTACGGACCACCGACGTCACCGGGGTGGCGACCCTGCCCGAGGGGGTGGAGATGGTGATGCCCGGGGACAACGTCACCCTGGAAGTGACCCTGATAACCCCTGTGGCCCTGGAAGACGGGCTGCGCTTCGCCATCCGGGAAGGCGGCCGCACTGTGGGCGCCGGCGTGGTCAGCCAGATTTTGGAATAAGAATATGAGAGATATCATTACATTAGCCTGTACCGAATGCAAGCGCCGGAATTATACGAGCACCAAGAACAAGCGGCGCACCCCCGATCGGCTTGCCTTCAAAAAGTTCTGCCCTTTTTGTAGAACGCATACCCTTCATCGCGAAAGCAAGTGAGTGGGCGAAGACAGGCCAGTAGCTCCAACGGTTAGAGCGCCGGTCTCCAAAACCGGATGTTGGGGGTTCGAATCCCTCCTGGCCTGCCAATCAAGAGGTGAGGGTCTTGGGACCAAGGGTTGTGAGGCGCGGTGGGGCGGTTTAGTGGAGCTGCCGGATTCTATTTTGGGATTAGCCTGAAGTGAGGGGCCGCAACCCTGAGGAAGGATGGTTGACCGGAGGCGGGTTGGCGGCCTGCTCCGGTATTAAGTGCTCAGAGCACTGCCAGGCAGCCGCCAGAGCGACGCGATTATGAAGAAGATCAAAAATAAGCAACCCAAAGAAATCGGCGCCGGCGGCTCCGGCAAGGTGGTCAAGCTGAAGCCCGCCAAACCGCGGGCTCCCCGGTTCAGCCTGCCTCCCATAAAGAACTATATAGAGAAGACCAGCACCTTTTTGGGGGAAGTGGTCACCGAGCTCAAACTGACTACCTGGCCCAACCGCAAGGAGGTCATAGGAACTACCGGAGTAACGCTGATACTGGTGCTCTTCATCGCCATCTTTTTAGGATTGGTGGATTACGCCCTGTCCCATCTGGTGCAGAGCTTTATCCACTGAGGCAAAGGACGCGGCTGTGGACCTGAAGTGGTACATTATCCATACCCATTCCGGCTTTGAGCAGAAGGTCAGGGGCGCCATCCTGGAGCGGGCCAAGGCCCGGGGGATGGAGGAGTTGGTGCCCGCGGTCCTGGTGCCCGTGGAGACGGTGGAGGAGATGGTCAAGGGCGAGCGCAAGCTCTCCTCCCGGAAATTTTATCCCGGCTATGTCCTGGTGCAGATGGAACTGAACGACGACACCTGGCACCTGGTGAAGGACACCCCCAAGGTCACGGGCTTTGTGGGCAGCAAAGAGGAGCCGGTGGCCATCCCCGAAGAGGACGCGGCCAAGATCATCGCCCAGATGCAGGAAGGGGTGTTGCGGCCCAAGCCCAAGATCAAGTTCGAGACCGGGGACAAGGTGCAGGTCAACGACGGGCCCTTTGCCAATTTCGCCGGGGTGGTGGACGAGGTGCGGCCGGAGCGGGGCCGGGTGCGGGTAATGATCAGTGTTTTTGGGCGTCCCACGCCGGTGGAGCTGGAGTTT
Organism: uncultured delta proteobacterium; assembly: GCA_963697965.1. Classification (GTDB taxonomy): domain Bacteria; phylum Desulfobacterota; class Desulfobaccia; order Desulfobaccales; family 0-14-0-80-60-11; genus JAPLJC01. Next base: position 2,198,890 of record OY969108.1, on the reverse strand, counting down.
ACGCAACTGGAGAAGCTCTAGCAGTGGCCAGTGAGCAGTGAGCAGTGAGCAGTAAAAAATATCGCAAGCGAAGGGTAGTGAGCCGGTTATTCACAGAGACCCCTTGGGTGGTTGCCAGAATGGCGCAGGCAAATCGGGGCAAGGGACTAACCCTGCATAGGGAAGCTGGTTTGGCTCATTTCAATCTTATTCGCAAGCCGAACAATTCGCCCAGCGTATTGCATTGAATACAGGAGCGAGGCTCATTATCCAACGCTGGTGTTAATAAACTATTTGCCTACTGTGAGTATTCAGTAAGGAGCAACATCGATGGCCAAGAAAGTCATAGCACTGATCAAACTGCAGATTCCGGCGGGGCAGGCCAACCCCTCGCCCCCCATTGGCCCGGCCCTGGGGCAGCACGGGGTCAATATCATGGAGTTCTGCAAAACTTATAACGCCCGGACCGCGGCCCAGGAAGGGACCATTATCCCGGTGTTGATCACGGTGTTCGCCGACCGCTCCTTCACCTTCGTGACCAAGACGCCGCCCGCCGCGGTGCTGATCAAGCAGAAGGCGCAACTGGCCAAGGGCGCTAAGGAGGCCGGCCGGGAAAAGGTGGGCAAGATCACCCAGGCCCAGTTGGAGGAGATCGCCCGCCAGAAGATGCCGGATTTGAACACCACCAGCTTGGAGATGGCGATGCGCAGCATCGCCGGAACCGCCCGGAGCATGGGCATCGAAATAGAATAGCAGGGGTTAGGGATTAGGGATTAGGGGTACAGGTAAAATAAATACTGACCCCTGGCCCCTGATGCCTGGCCCCTGAATTAAGAGGTGCTACCGATGGCCAAACATGGCAAAAGATATCGGGAGGCCGCCGCCAAGGTGGACCGCAATCGCCGCTACCCTTTTAGCGAAGCCATTGAGATAGCCTTGCAGACGGCCTCCAGCAAGTTCGACGAAACCCTGGACACCGCGGTGGCCCTGGGGGTCAACCCGCGGCACGCCGACCAGATGGTGCGGGGCGCAGTAGTGTTGCCCCACGGCCTGGGCAAAACCGTGCGAGTGCTGGTTTTTGCCAAGGGAGAGAAGGAGAAGGAGGCCCTGGAGGCCGGGGCCGACTACGCCGGCGCCGAAGACCTCATCGAACGCATCAAGGGCGGTTGGCTCGATTTCGACAAGGCAGTGGCCACCCCGGATATCATGGGCCAGGTGGGCAAAATCGGCAAGATCCTGGGCCCCCGGGGCCTGATGCCCAACGTCAAGGTGGGCACTGTGACCTTCGAAGTGGCGAAAGCCGTCAATGAGTTGAAGGGCGGCAAGGTGGAGTTCCGGGTGGACCGGGCCGGCGTCGTTCATGCCCCGGTGGGCAAGGCCTCCTTCGGAGCCGAAAAGCTGCTGGAGAACCTGGCCTCCCTGATGGATGCCCTGGTCCGCTTGAAGCCGGCCACCGCCAAAGGGGCCTACATGAAGGGCATCTATGTCTCCACCACCATGGGTCCCGGGATCCCGGTGGACAGCTCCGACGTGAAAAATTTGCTGCGCCAGATGTAAAGGAGGTCTCGTCCGGTGGTGCGTCAGGTAATCAAAGAAAAAGACAAAATCGTCCAGGAAATCCGGGAGAAGGTATCCCGCTCCCAGATCGGCATCCTCTCGGATTTCAAGGGGTTGAAGGTGGAGGAGATGACCGGGCTTAGGCGTCAGCTCCAGGAAGCCGGGGCCGAACTGCAGGTGGTGAAAAACACCCTGCTGCGCCGGGCCGCGGCGGCTGATTCGCCCATCGCCTTGTTGGTCCCCAAGATCAGCGGGCCCAATGCCTTAACCCTGGGATTCACCGACCCGGTGGCCCTGGCCAAGATCATGATTAAGTTTTCCCAGGACAAGCCGCTCCTGCAGATCAAGGGGGCGGTGCTGAGCGGGGAGTTCCTGAGCCCCAAAGACCTGGAGACCCTGAGCAAACTGCCGGCCCGGGAAGTGCTGCTGGCCCAGTTGCTGGGGGTGCTCCAGGGGGTGCCCACCGGCCTGGTGACCGTGTTGGCCGGAGTGATCCGCTCGCTGCTCAATGTGCTGGTGGCTCACCGGGATCAGCAGGCGAAAGCCGAAGTCGCCGCGGGCGGCAATGTGGTAGCTGAAGAGGCCGCGGGCGGCGACGTGGAAGCTGAAGGCGCCGCGGGGGCCGAAGCCAAAGAAGTCGAAGGCGAAGGCGACACGGCCGGCAGCGAGTCAGCCGAGGGCGGCGCGGGCGGCAGCGAGTCAGCCGAGGGCGGCGCGGGCGGCAGCGAGGTTTAAAGGCGGGTGGTGCTGCCGGCAGCCGCCGGCGCCCACAGCCCTGTAAAAGATTCGTTATTACCCAAGGAGGAAGATCGATGGCCATTTCTCGAGTCGAGGTAGTGGACTACCTGGCTAATATGACGGTACTGGAGCTTTCCACCCTCATCAAGGAGCTGGAAGAGAAGTTCGGCGTGTCCGCGGCGGCGCCGGTGGCGGTGGCTGCGGCGATGCCGGGGATGGCGGCGGCGGCGCCGGCGGCCGAGGAGCAGACCGAATTCGACGTGGTTCTGACCGCCTGCGGTCCCAACAAGATCCAGGTGATCAAGGAAGTGCGGGCCATTACCAATCTGGGCCTGAAAGAGGCCAAGGAAGCGGTAGAAAACGCGCCCACCACCGTTAAGGAAGCCATCTCCAAGGCGGAAGCCGAAGAGGTCAAGAAGAAACTGGAAGCCCAAGGGGCCAGCGTAGAGGTTAAATAGGGTGCTACGCTGCGGGTCCCGCCAATGATGGCACAGGGATTCGGGGCCAAAGGAGTGACAGCTGCAAAGGCCGACCGGGGGAGCCTCTCCGGTCTCCTTTGCCATTTTGGGGGATTAGCGGCAAACTCCTGGAGTTTTGGGTGGGTTCGGGCTTAACGAACCCTGATGTTTTCCAGGCCATCCTATTAAGGAGTATCCATGGCCAACGTCTTATCGCCCTTAAAGTTGTACCGCAAGAATTTCGGCAAGATCGAGCGGATTGTGGAAATCTCCAATCTAATCGAGATGCAGAAGGAATCGTACCACCGCTTTCTGCAGAAAGACCTGGCGTCGGAGGCGCGTTCCGAATACGGCCTGCACGGGGTTTTCCGGAGCGTCTTTCCCATCCAGGACTTCAGCGGCGCCTGTTCCTTGGAGTTCGTGGACTACGATCTGGGTGCCCCCAAGTATGACGTAGATGAATGCCTGCAGCGGGGCATGAGCTACGAGGTCCCCATGAAGATTCGGGTCCGCCTGGTGGTTTACGAAACCGGGGCCGAGGTTAAATCCCGGACCATTCGGGACATTAAGGAGCAGGAGATCTATTTCGGCACCCTGCCCCTGATGACCGAGAATGGCACCTTCATCATTAACGGCACCGAGCGGGTGGTGGTCAGTCAGCTGCACCGCTCGCCGGGCCTGTTCATCGATCACGACCGGGCCAAGATCCACTCCAGCGGCAAGATCATCTACTCAGCCCGTTTGATTCCCTTGCGGGGCTCCTGGATAGACTTCGAGTTCGACCCCAAGGATATCCTCTACGTCCGCATCGACCGGCGGCGCAAGTTTCCGGTGACCATTCTCCTGAAGGCCCTGGGTTACAGCACCGAAGAGCTGCTCAATTTCTTCTATAAGACCGAACGGATCTTTCTGGATGAAGAGGGCATACGCCGCCCGCTGGTTCCGGAATTGCTGCAGGACAAGACCAGCACCGCCGACATCCTGGATCCCAAGACCGGGGAGGTGGTGGTCAAGAAGCTGAAACGGCTCACCCCGGTATTGCTGAAAAAATTGGACAAGGCCGGAGTCACCAGCATTCCCGGGAACGTCTCGGAGCTGATAGGCCGCGTGGTGGCCCACGATATTCTGGCCCCCGAGAGCGTCGAGGTCCTGGCTCAGTGCAACGAGGCCCTGTCCGAGGACAAGATTGGCCTGTTGCAGCAGAAGGGGATCAAGGAGCTCGACCTCCTCTTCATCGACGGGGTCAATGTCAGCGCCTGCCTGCGCAACACCCTCTACGCCGACAAGACCGCCACTGCCAAGGACGCCATTCTGGAGATCTACCGGCGTTTGCGCCCTAGCAATCGTCCCAATGAGGAAGTGGCCACCACCTTCTTTAAGAACCTTTTTTTCAATCCGGAATACTACGACCTCTCCTCGGTGGGGCGCCTCAAGCTGGACCTGAAGCTTAGGCCCCCGGAGGAGCGCCTGCCGCTCAACCAGACTACCCTGAAGCGGGAAGACATCCTCCTGGCGGTGAAGGAACTCATCACCCAGAAGGACAAGGAAGGCCCGGTGGATGACATCGACCACCTGGGCAACCGGCGGGTGCGGGCCGTGGGCGAACTCCTGGAGAACCAGTTCCGGGTGGGGCTGGTGCGCATGGAACGGGCCATCAAAGAGCGGATGGCCATCCAGGACCTGGACACCCTGATGCCCCACGACTTGGTGAACGCCAAGCCGGTGCAGGCGGTGATCAAGGAGTTTTTCGGCACCTCCCAGCTTTCCCAGTTCATGGACCAGACCAACCCGCTCTCGGAGATCACCCACAAGCGGCGCCTCAGCGCCCTGGGACCCGGGGGCTTGACCCGGGAGCGCGCCGGATTCGAGGTGCGGGACGTACACCCCACCCATTATGGCCGCATCTGTCCCATCGAGACGCCGGAAGGTCCCAACATCGGCCTCATCGTCTCTCTGTCCACCTTTGCCAGGGTCAATGAATTGGGCTTCATCGAAACCCCTTACCGGGTGGTGAAAAAAAAGCAGGTAGGCAACCGGACCGAGACCCGGGTCACCCGGGAGGTGCGATACCTGAGCGCCTTGCAGGAGGGAGAGTCGGAGTGGACTCCCGGCGAATCCCGGGTCATCGCCCAGGCCAACGCCCCCCTGGACGCCCAGGGGCGTTTCAAGGTGGACCTGATCGAGGCCCGCAAGGGCGGCGAGTTCATCATTGCCAACCCCAAAGATATTGAGAACATGGACGTCTCACCCAACCAGTTGGTGTCGGTGGCGGCATCCCTCATCCCCTTCCTCGAGCATGACGACGCCAACCGGGCCCTGATGGGTTCCAACATGCAGCGCCAGGCGGTGCCCCTGCTCACCAGCAGCTCGCCCATCATCGGCACCGGTATGGAAAACGTGGTGGCCCGGGATTCCGGGGTCACCATGGTGGCCCGCAGGGCCGGCGTGGTGGAAGACGTGGATTCCACCCGGGTGGTTATCCGGGCGTCGGAGCCGGCCAGCGGCGGCGACGGCTCGCCGGTGGACATTTACAAGCTCACCAAATTTCAGCGCACCAACCAGAACACCTGCTTCAATCAGCGGCCCATCGTAGGCAAGGGCGACCGGGTAGATAAAGGCCAGATCATCGCCGACGGGCCGGCCACGGGCATGGGCGAACTGGCCCTGGGCAAGAACGTCATGGTGGCCTTCATGCCCTGGGGCGGTTACAACTTTGAGGACTCCATCCTGGTGAGCGAACGCCTCATCAAGGATGACGTCTTCACCTCCATCCACATCGAAGAGTTCGAGGTGATGGCCCGGGACACCAAGCTGGGCAAGGAAGAAATCACCCGGGACATTCCCAACGTGGGGGAGGAGGCCCTGGGCAACCTGGATGAGAGCGGCATCATCCAGCTGGGGGCCGAGGTCCGCCCCGGCGACATCCTGGTGGGGAAGATCACCCCCAAGGGCGAAACCCAACTCACTCCGGAGGAGAAGCTGCTTAGGGCCATCTTTGGGGAGAAGGCCGGCGATGTCAAGGATACCTCGCTTCGGGTCCCGCCGGGGATCGAAGGAGTGGTGATCGACGCCCGCGTCTTTTCCCGCAAGGGAGTGGAAAAGGACGACCGCAGCCGCTCCATCGAGGATGAGGCGGTGGCCAAGCTCCAGAAGGACCAGGCCGACGAAGTGGCCATCATCACCCAGAGCTACCGCCAGCAGCTGGCGGAAATGGTGGTGGGCCAAAAGGTGGAGGAGGCCCTGGAAGATGAACGGCGGGGCACCACTTTGCTGGCCCAGGCCGCAGCGGTGCCCCCGGAACTGGTGAAAAGGCAACCTCTGGAATTCTGGCGCCACGTCTCCTTTCAGGAAGCCGGCCTGGAAGACCGGGTAGACGTGCTGCTGGACCGCTACCTGGAGCAGTTGCATCTGGTGAACATGATCTTTGAGGCCAAGCTGGGCCGTCTCCGCAAAGTGGACGAGCTGCCCCCGGGAGTGATCAAGAAGGTCAAGGTCTTTGTGGCCATGAAGCGCAAACTGGCGGTGGGTGACAAGATGGCCGGCCGCCACGGCAACAAAGGGGTGGTCTCCCGGATCATGCCGGAGGAAGACATGCCCTATTTTGCCGACGGCACCCCGGTGGACATCGTGCTCAACCCCCTGGGGGTGCCTTCCCGGATGAACGTGGGGCAGGTGCTGGAGACCCACCTGGGTTGGGCTTCCTATGAGCTTGGCAAACAGATCGGCGAGATGATCGATCGCTTTTACGCCCTGGATGCCATCAAGACCCGCCTGAAGAAGATCTTGGGGGCCGGCGCCGCCCTGGCCAAAGAGATCGAAGAGATGAGCCTTGAGGACCTTCGCCAGGTCTGGCAGAAACATTACCGGGAAGGCATCCACATGGCTTCTCCGGTATTTGACGGGGCCACCGAAGAGGAGGTCCGGGAATTTCTGGCGGAGGCGGGGCTGCCCACCGGCGGCCAGGCCAGATTGCGGGACGGCCGCAGCGGGGAGGAGTTTGACCGCAGTGTGACGGTGGGCGTGATGTACATGATGAAACTGCATCACCTGGTGGCTGATAAGATTCATGCCCGTTCCATCGGACCATACTCCCTGGTGACCCAGCAGCCCCTGGGCGGCAAGGCCCAGTTCGGCGGGCAGCGCCTGGGGGAGATGGAGGTCTGGGCCCTGGAAGCCTACGGGGCGGCCTACACCCTGCAGGAATTTCTGACCGTAAAGTCCGACGACGTTGCCGGCCGCACCCGGATGTACGAGAAGATCTTCAAGGGCGAATACGATCTCGAGGCCGGTTTACCTGAATCCTTCAACGTCCTGGTTCGGGAGCTCAAGAGCCTGGCTCTGAATGTGGAGCTTCTGAAAAAGGAAAAGGGCAGGGACTAAGGTTATATGAGCAACAAGATGAAAGAAGTGGCTTTAGAAGATCTCAACAGCCTCTTTGCCCGGCCGGAAGACCCGGTGGTCATCGAGGCGGTGCGCCTGGCCCTGGCTTCCCCGGAAATGATCCGCTCCTGGTCCCACGGGGAAGTGAAGAAGCCGGAGACCATCAATTACCGCACCTTTAAACCGGAGCGGGACGGCCTCTTTTGCGCCAAGATTTTCGGTCCGGCCAAGGATTACGAATGCAACTGCGGTAAATATAAGCGTATGAAACACCGGGGGATCACCTGCGAGAAATGCGGGGTGGAGGTAATCCAGTCCAAGGTGCGCCGGGAGCGCATGGGCCACATAGAACTGGCCTGCCCGGTGGTGCACATCTGGTTCTTGAAGAGTTTGCCCAGCAAGATCGGCAACCTCCTGGACCTGACCCTGAAGGAATTGGAAAAGATCCTCTATTTTGAGTCGTTCGTGGTGGTGGACGGCGGCGATACCACCCTGGTCAAAGGGAGCCTGCTTTCCGAAGAGAAATACCGCTCTTCCCGGGAGGAGTTCGGAGACCGTTTCAAGGCCGGCATGGGCGCCGAGGCCATCCGGGAGATGCTGAAGGTCCTGCAACTGGAGCCGTTGTCCAAGGAAGTGCGGGCCGAAATGAGCAAGACTGCCTCCGACGCCAAGCGCAAGAAGCTGGGCAAACGGCTGAAGATCATCGACGCCTTCCGGGAATCGCGCCAGCGTCCCGAATGGATGGTCATGGAAGTGATCCCGGTGCTGCCGCCGGACCTGCGCCCCCTGGTGCACCTGGACGGCGGCCGCTTCGCCACCTCCGACCTCAACGATCTCTACCGCCGGGTGATCAACCGCAACAACCGGCTGAAACGCCTTCTGGAACTCAGCGCCCCGGACATCATCATTCGCAATGAAAAGCGCATGCTCCAGGAAGCGGTGGACGTGCTCTTCGAAAACGGCCGCCGGGGGCGCACCATCACCGGCCCCAACAAGCGGGCTCTGAAGTCGCTCTCCGACATGCTCAAGGGCAAACAGGGACGCTTCCGCCAGAACCTGCTGGGCAAACGGGTGGACTACTCAGGCCGGTCGGTCATCGTCATCGGCCCGGAGTTGAAGCTGCACCAGTGCGGCCTGCCCAAGCAGATGGCCCTGGAGCTCTTCAAGCCCTTTATCTTCCACAAGCTGGTGGCTCGGGGATACGCCACCACCATCAAGGTGGCCAAGCGTCTGGTGGACCGGGAAACCCCGGAGGTCTGGGACATCCTGGATGAGGTGGTGCGGGAGCATCCGGTGATGCTCAACCGGGCCCCCACCCTGCATCGCCTGGGGATTCAGGCCTTTGAGCCCATCCTCATCGAGGGCAAGGCCATCCAACTGCATCCTTTGGTGTGCACTGCATTTAACGCCGACTTTGACGGCGACCAGATGGCGGTGCACGTGCCGCTCTCCATCGAATCCCAGATCGAGGCCCGGACCTTGATGATGTCGACCAATAACATCCTCTCCCCGGCCAACGGCGATCCCATCATCATTCCCACCCAGGATATCGTTCTGGGGCTCTACTATTTGACCCGGGAACGCCCCTTCGCCAAAGGCGAAAAAATCATCGAAGATTTGGAAAACTTTAACCCCTTCCAGAATCCCGAACTGGTCCCCTATCCCAATCCGGAAGAGGTGAGGGTGGCCTATGATCAGGGGGAAGTCCATTTGCAGGCCAGGATTCCGGTCCAAATAGACGGGAAGATTATCCAGACCACCGTGGGCCGAGTAATTCTCGGCGAAATCCTGCCAAAAGGCCTATCCTTCAACCTGATCAACACGACCATGAACAAGAAGGAGATTCGCAAGCTCGTTGCCCAATCCTACCGCAAGTGCGGTATCAAGCAAACGGTGATCTTTGCGGACCAACTCAAGAATCTGGGATACAAATACGCCACCCAGGCGGGCATCTCCATCTCCATTCAGGACATGATGATTCCGGCCGGCAAGGCCGAGGTCCTGAAGAACTCCCAGGCCGAGGTGGCCCAGGTGGAGGAGCAGTACCAGGAAGGTCTGATCACCGAAGGGGAAAAATATAACAAGGTGGTGGACATCTGGGCCAAGGCCACCGACGAGGTCGCCGCGGAGATGATGGCGGAAATGGCCCGGGAAGTGCTGGTCCGGGAAGAGGATGCTCCTGATGGTTCCGGGAAGAAGGTGGTGATTGAGGAAGAGGTGGCCTCCTTCAATCCGGTCTTCATGATGGCCGACTCCGGGGCCCGGGGCAGCAAGGATCAGATGCGGCAGTTGGCGGGCATGCGCGGCCTGATGGCCAAGCCTTCGGGGGAGATCATCGAGACCCCCATCACCGCTAACTTCCGGGAAGGCCTGACGGTGCTGCAGTACTTCATCTCGACCCACGGAGCCCGGAAGGGCCTGGCGGACACTGCCTTGAAGACCGCCAATTCGGGTTACCTGACCCGGCGGCTGGTGGACGTGGCCCAGGATGCAGTCATCACCCAGGCGGACTGCGGCACCATCGACGGCATCTTCGTCACTCCTCTCGTGGAAGGCGGCGAAATCATCGAGCGGGTGGGGGACCGGGTCTTAGGGCGGGTCTGCCTGGATGACATCGTTGATCCCCACACCGGGGAAGTGCTGGTGCAGGCCAACGAAGAGATCGATGAAGAGGCCTCCCGGCGGATCGAGGAATCCGGCCTGGAGAAGGTGCAGATCCGCTCGGTGCTGACCTGCCAGACTCGCCGGGGAGTGTGCGCCAAGTGTTACGGCCGGGATCTGGGCCACGGCACCTCGGTGTCCAACGGCGAGGCCATCGGCATCCTGGCGGCCCAATCCATCGGCGAGCCCGGCACCCAGCTCACCATGCGCACCTTCCACATCGGCGGCACCGCCTCCCGACGGGTTGAACAGAGCTTCCACGTGTCCCGGGGGAGGGGCCGGGTCCGGTTCGACAATCCGAAGATGGTACTCGACCGCCAGAGCGAGCTGGTGAATCTGAGCCGCCAGGCGGAACTGGTCCTGGTCAGCGAAAAGGGCATCGAACGGGAACGCTACCCGCTAACCTACGGGGCCCACATCAAGGTGAAGGAGGGGCAGCAGGTGGAGGCCGGCCGGGTGCTGGCGGAGTGGGACCCCTTCACCAACGCCATGCTCACCGAAGTGGGCGGCCGCATCAAGTTCGGGGACATCGTGGACAACAGCACCGTGCAGGAACGGGTGGACCCGGTGACCAGCAAGGCCTCCCGCCTCATCATCGAGAGCCGGGACCCGGAGCTGAGGCCCCGTATCTCGGTGAAGGACGAAACCGGGGCCACCGCCCGCATTCCAGGGAGCCCGGCCTCGGCCCGCTACTTCATGCCGGTGGGCGCCATCCTCATGGTGAGTGAAGGCGATGAGGTCTTTGCCGGAGATATTATCGCCAAGATTCCCCGGGAAACCACCAAGACTAAGGACATCACCGGCGGCCTGCCCCGGGTGGCGGAGCTTTTCGAGGTGCGCAAACCCAAAGAAACCGCCATAATCAGCGAAATCAGCGGGGCGGTTTCCTTCGGCCGCCACATCAAGGGCAAACGCAAGATCATCGTCACTCCCGAGGTGGGCAAACCCAAGGAGTACCTGATCCCCAAGGGCAAGCACGTGGCCGTGCAGGAGGGCGACTTTGTCCGGGCCGGAGAACCGCTGATGGACGGCTCCGCCAACCCCCACGATATCCTGAACATCAGCGGCCTCAAGGAACTGGCCCGTTATCTGGTGGACGAGGTCCAGGAGGTCTACCGCCTCCAGGGGGTGAAGATCAACGACAAGCACATCGAGGTCATCGTCCGGCAGATGCTGCGACGCATCAGGGTGGTGGACTCCGGCGAAACCGATTTCCTCATGGGCGAACAGGTGGAAAAATGGGTTTTCGAGGAAAAGAACGACCGGGCCGTGACCGCAGGCAAACGGCCGGCCACCGGCGAGCCAATGCTGTTGGGGATCACCAAGGCCTCGCTGACCACCGAGTCCTGGATTTCGGCGGCCAGCTTTCAGGAGACCACCAAGGTGCTGGCGGACGCCGCGGTGCAGGGGAAGATCGACTACTTGAGGGGGCTCAAGGAGAACGTCATCATGGGGCGTCTCATCCCCGCGGGCACCGGGCTGGACGTCTACCGGGCAATGGATATCAGGATGTCGGATGAGGAAATGGCTGCAGTCCTGCCGGAGCCGGAGGCCATGGCGGCGGAGGTGGAAGCCGGTTTGGAGCCCGAGAGTTTGCCTGAGCAATAAAATGTTGACAAAGTTGCTCTAAATTGATTAACATAATTAATTTTGGTGGGTCTGCCTGATACGGCGGGCTGTAGCAGGAGCGAAGTTACATGCCGACCATTAACCAGTTGATTCGCAAGGGGCGGGAGAAGTTGAAGAAGCATAGCGCTTCCCCGGCCCTGCAAAGCTGCCCTCAGAAGCGGGGGGTGTGCGTCCGGGTCTATACCACTACCCCCAAGAAGCCCAATTCGGCCCTGCGGAAGGTGGCCCGGGTCCGTCTTACCAACGGCATCGAGGTGACCACCTATATCCCGGGGGTGGGGCATAATCTGCAGGAACACTCGGTGGTCTTGATCAGGGGCGGCCGGGTGAAGGACCTGCCTGGGGTGCGCTACCACGTTATCCGGGGCACCCTGGACGCCTCTGGGGTTCAGGACCGCCGCCAAAGCCGGTCCAAGTACGGGGCCAAGCGGCCGAAGTGAGGGTTTTCGGTTTGCGGTTTTCGGTAAAAGCGAAAACAGAAGACCTCTACCATAAACCGATAATAAGGATGGGTACTTTCCAATAGTTGAAAACGATTATTCCCTATCAAATGGAAATATAAAAGGTTTTTTTTAACCGAAAACCGAGAAGCAAGAACGGAAAATCGAGGTTGTTATGCCCAGAAAAGGGGGAGTGGCCCGGAGACAGGCCATCGCCGACCTGAAATACCAAGACCTGCTGGTGAGCCGCTTTATCAATGGTTTGATGGGCGCTGGCAAGAAGAGCATCGCCCAGCGCATCCTGTACAACGCCATGGAGATTTTGGGCCAGCGGGGCAATGACGACTCTTTGAAGCTCTTTCACCAGGCGGTGGACAACGTCAAGCCCTTGATCGAGGTGAAGTCCAGGCGGGTGGGCGGCGCCACTTACCAGGTGCCGGTGGAGGTGCGGGCCGACCGGCGGGTATCGCTGGCCATCCGCTGGCTCATCAGCTTTGCCAAGGCGCGCAGCGAAAAGTCCATGGAAGCCAAGCTGGCAGCGGAGTTGGCGGACGCCGCCAACAACCGGGGCGCGACTATAAAGAAAAGGGAAGATACTCATAAGATGGCGGAGGCCAACAAGGCCTTTGCCCATTATCGTTGGTAAATGCTTTGGCGAGACAGACCCCGTTAGACCGGGTACGGAATATTGGGTTCATGGCCCACATCGACGCCGGTAAAACCACCACCACGGAGCGTATTCTCTTCTACACAGGAGTGACGCACCGACTGGGAGAGGTGCACGACGGCCAGGCGGTCATGGACTGGATGGAGCAGGAACAGGAGCGGGGCATCACCATTACCTCGGCGGCCACCACCTGTTACTGGCAAGACCATCGCATCAATATCATTGACACCCCGGGGCACGTCGATTTCACCATCGAAGTGGAGAGGTCGCTGAGGGTGTTGGACGGGGTGGTGGCGGTTTTCGACGCGGTAGGTGGAGTGGAGCCCCAGAGCGAAACGGTCTGGCGCCAGGCCGACCGCTACGGCGTCCCGCGGCTTGCCTTCATCAACAAAATGGACCGGGTGGGCGCGGATACCGCCCGCTGCCTGAAGATGATGCGGGAGCGCCTCAAGGCCAACCCGGTGTTGGTGCAGTTGCCCCTGGGAGAGGAAGACCAGTTTCGAGGGGTGATCGATCTCGTCCAGATGAAGGCGGTGGTCTATGACGAAGCCAGCAAGGGGATGAGCATCGAGGTGGGAGAGATTCCGGTGGACTACCGGGAGTTGGCCCAGGAGCAGCAGCAGTTGCTACTGGAAGCCCTGGCGGAAGTGGACGAAGAACTTATGGAGCTTTATCTGGCCGATAAACCGGTGGATGTGGACCTGATGCAGAGGGCCCTGCGCCGGGGCACCATTACCCTGGCACTGGTGCCGGTGCTGTGCGGCTCCGCCTTTAAGAATAAAGGCATCCAGCAACTGCTGGACGCGGTGGTCGATTACCTGCCGTCGCCCCTGGACATTCCCCCGGTGCAAGGGCTGGATCCCAAGGGCCAGGTGGTGGAGCGCCCCCCCTCGGATGAGGCGCCCCTGGCGGCCCTGGCCTTCAAGTTGGTCTCCGACCCTTATGTGGGCCATCTCACCTTTATCAGGGTCTATTCCGGGGTGCTAACGAGCGGCGGCGCGGTCTTGAACTCCACCAAGGGCGTGAAGGAACGTATCGGCCGTTTGCTGAAAATGCACGCCAACAAGCGGGAAGAGATCCCGGCTGCCTACGCCGGGGACATAATCGCCGGGGTGGGGCTCAAGAATACCACCACCGGGGACACCCTGGCGGACGAACGGGAGCCGGTGATCCTGGAGACCTTGCATATTCCCCAGCCGGTGGTCGACATCGCCATCGAGCCCCAGACCAAGGCGGACCAGGACAAGCTGGGCCAGGCCTTGAGCCGCATCGCCGCCGAGGACCCCTCTTTCCGGGTGCACTCTGATTCGGAAACCGGGGAGACCATCATCTCCGGCATGGGGGAACTCCACCTGGAGATTATCGTTGACCGCCTGATGCGGGAATTCAAGGTTGATGCCCGGGTGGGCAAACCCCAGGTGGCCTATCGGGAAACGGTCACCGAGGAGGCCCGGGCGGAAGGGAAATTCATTCGGCAGAGCGGGGGGCGGGGCCAGTACGGGCACGTGGTTCTGGAGGTGAAACCCCTGACGGCCGGCGCCGGGGTGGTCTTCAGCAACAAGATCGTCGGGGGCTCGGTTCCCAAGGAATATATCCCCGCAGTGGAGAAGGGCGTCAAAGAGGCGGCGGCCACCGGCATCCTCGGCTACCCCATGGTGGACGTGGAAGTGGTTTTGGTGGATGGCTCCTATCATGAAGTCGATTCCTCGGAGCGCTCCTTCTTTATCGCCGGCTCCATTGGTTTCAAAGAGGCGGCCAAGAGAGCCCGGACGGTGCTGCTGGAGCCCATCATGGACATAGAAGTGGTGGCGCCCGAGGATTTCGTGGGCGAAGTGATGGGAGAGTTGAATGCCCGCCGGGGACGCGTCACGGGGCTCGAATCCCGGGGCTCCACCCAGATTATTCACGGCCAGGTGCCCCTGGCCACCATGTTCGGGTACGCCACGGCCTTGCGCAGTTCCACCCAGGGCCGGGCCACCTTCACCATGCAATTCGATCACTATGAGCCCGTTTCCGCCTCCCTGGCGGAGGAGATCTTAGGCCGGCGTCAAGCCCGGGCATGATGACCCCTGATATTAGGAGGAAGTCCTAATGGCCAAGAAGAAGTTTGAGCGGAAGAAGCCGCACGTGAACGTAGGAACGATAGGTCACATCGATCATGGGAAGACGACTTTGACTGCGGCCATAACCAAGCATTTGGCCAAGAAGGGCTTGGCGCAGTACGTGCCCTTCGACCAGATAGACAAGGCGCCGGAGGAGAAGGAGCGGGGCATCACCATCGCCCTGGCGCACGTGGAATACGAGACCGAGAAGCGCCACTATGCGCACGTGGACTGTCCGGGCCACGCGGATTATATCAAGAACATGATCACCGGGGCGGCGCAGATGGACGGGGCCATACTGGTGGTGGGGGCGGACGACGGCCCCATGCCCCAGACCCGGGAGCACATATTATTGGCCCGGCAGGTGGGGGTGCCGTTCATCGTGGTCTTTCTGAACAAGGTGGACCTGGTGGACGACCCGGAGCTCATCGAGCTGGTGGAACTGGAGCTGAGGGAGTTGCTCTCCAAGTACGATTTTCCCGGGGATGACATCCCCATCATCAGGGGCTCGGCGCTGAAGGCCCTGGAGGCGGATGACTCCAAGGTCGCGGAGGTGCAGCCGATCTTTGCGCTGATGGACGCCCTGGATAGCTACATTCCTTTGCCGGTGCGGGACGTGGACAAGCCCTTTTTGATGCCGGTGGAGGACGTCTTCACCATTTCGGGGCGGGGCACGGTGGTCACGGGCCGGGTGGAGCGGGGGCAGGTCAAGGTGGGCGAGGAGGTCGAGATCGTAGGATTCGCCCCGACCCAGAAGACGGTGTGCACCGGGGTGGAGATGTTTCGGAAGACCCTGGATTATGGCCAGGCGGGAGACAACGTCGGGCTGCTCTTGCGGGGCATCAAGAAGGATGAGGTGGAGCGGGGCCAGGTGGTGGCCAAGCCGGGCTCGATCACGCCGCACACCAAGTTTAAGGCCGAGGTTTACGTGCTCACCAAGGAGGAAGGCGGCCGCCACACGCCGTTTTTCACAGGATACCGGCCGCAGTTCTATTTACGGACCACCGACGTCACCGGGGTGGCGACCCTGCCCGAGGGGGTGGAGATGGTGATGCCCGGGGACAACGTCACCCTGGAAGTGACCCTGATAACCCCTGTGGCCCTGGAAGACGGGCTGCGCTTCGCCATCCGGGAAGGCGGCCGCACTGTGGGCGCCGGCGTGGTCAGCCAGATTTTGGAATAAGAGGAACAGATGATCACACCCAAGATTCGCATCCGTCTGCGATCCTACGATTACAAGCTGCTGGACAAATCGGTCCTGGAGATCGTGGAGACCGCCCGCAGCACAGGCGCCAGGGTGGCGGGTCCGATCCCGATGCCCACGGAGATCAACAAATACACGGTGCTGCGGTCGCCCCACATTGACAAGAAGTCCCGGGAGCAGTTCGAGATACGCACCTACAAAAGACTCCTGGACATCCTGGAGCCGACCCAGCAGACCATGGACGCCATCAGCAAGCTGGACCTGGCGGCTGGGGTGGATGTGGAGATAAAGGTATAAAGGCGGTTTTGCGGCTTTCTGTAATTTTGAGAGAAAAGGATTTCAGAAGTCCAGAGAACAAAATATATCCAGGTTTTGGTTTATCCCATTTCTGGAGTTCAAAGAGCCGGGAAACGGATAAACAGATAAAAGCAAACAGGGGTTAACAATGCCCGGTGGGTTAATAGGCAAGAAATTGAGGATGACCCAGATTTTCGATTCCGATGGCCAGGCAGTGCCGGTCACGGTTATCGAAGCCGGCCCTTGCTTCGTGGTGCAGGAGAAGACCGGCGCCAAGGAGGGCTACCAGGCTTTGCAGTTGGGCTTTGAGCGGCGGCCTTTGGAGAAGCTGAACAAGCCTGAAAAGGGTCATTTGCAAAAGCATGGCGCCAAAAGCGGCTTCAAGTATCTCCAGGAGGTGCGCCTTAAAGAGGCCGGCTCCTTTACAGAAGGCCAGGAGATCACCGTGGAGCAGTTTGGCATCGGGGATCGGGTGGACATCATCGGCACCAGCAAGGGCCGGGGCTTTGCCGGCACCGTGAAGCGCTGGAAATTCCATCGGGGCCCCATGAGCCATGGCTCGATGAACAAAAGGGCCCCCGGCTCCATCGGCTGCAGCGCCTATCCCTCCCGGGTCGTTCCGGGCAAGAAGCTGCCGGGGCAGATGGGCAACGCCCGGGTGACCCAGAAGAATCTGGAAGTGATCGACGTGCGCCCGGAAGACCACCTGCTGCTGGTGAAGGGCGCGGTGCCCGGCCCCTCGCGGGGCCTGGTGTTTATCCGGAAGGTTGGCTGAGACCATGCCCACAGTGGATATCTACAATATTCAAAAGGAAAAGGTCGGGGAGCTCGACCTCAAAGATAGCATCTTTGGGGTGGAGGTGCGGGGCGACGTGCTCCACGAAGTGGTGACTTGGCAGCGGGCTTGCCGCCGCAGCGGCTCTGCCTGCACCAAGACCCGGGGCGAAGTGAGCGGCGGTGGCCGCAAGCCCTGGCGCCAGAAAGGCAGCGGCCGGGCCCGGTCCGGCAGCAATCGCTCCCCTATCTGGAAAGGGGGCGGCACCACTTTCGGTCCCAGACCCCGGAGCTACGCCTACACTTTGCCCAAGAAGGTGCGGCGGCTGGCCCTGAAGATGGCCTTGAGCAGCAAGCTCAAGGACGGCCAACTGCTGGTTCTGGATGCTTATCCTCAATCTTCGCCTAAGACCCGGGATTTTGTGGCGGTTCTGAAGGCCTTCGAGATCGGCAAAGCGTTGTTCATCTACTCCGAAGGGAATCAGGCCCTGGAGTTGAGCGCCCGCAACGTGCCTGGGGTCCAGGTCATGCTGCCCATGGGGTTGAATGTTTATGACATCCTGAAGTACGACCATCTGGTGCTGTTTTCCCCGGCGCTGGCGGCCATCGAAGCGAGGTTGGCCTAATGAAGCCTTACTATCAGCTCATTAAAGGGCCCATCATTACGGAAAAGACGCATTCCCTGAAGGAGGCGGCCAACAAGGTGACCCTCAGGGTGGATCTCAAGGCCAACAAGATTGAGATCCGCAAGGCCATCGAGGACCTGTTTAAAGTGAAGGTGTTGGGGGTGAACACCATCCAGATGCAAGGCAAAAAGAAACAGGTGGGCCGCAAAGAAGGGGTCCGCTCCAATTGGAAAAAGGCCATCGTCACCCTGGCCCCCGGAGAAAAGATTCCCGGGTACGAGGGGCTGTAAGGCAGGGGTCAGGGGTCAGGGGTCAGTAGGAAAAGAGAGTGGTCAGTGGTCAGTGGTCAGTAAAAAATTAAAACCAAAAATTTAAGAATGGTTCTTACATTATTAAAAGGAAAATATTGAAATGGCTTTAATTACCCGGAAGCCAACCTCCGCCGGGCGGCGGCATCAGACGGCCCTCGATTTTGCCGAGATCAGCCGCGGCGCCCCGGAGAAGAGCCTGGTAAGGACCCTGAAAAAGACCGGGGGCCGCAACTGCTACGGCCGGATCACCTGCCGCCACCGGGGCGGTGGGCATAAACGGCGCTACCGGCTCATCGACTTCAAACGCAATAAGGTGGGGGTGGCGGCCAAGGTGGCGGCCATCGAATACGATCCCAACCGCACCACCCGCATTGCCCTGCTCCATTATCTCGACGGGGAGAAGCGCTATATTCTGGCTCCCCAGGATATGCAGGTGGGCGACCAGGTGGTGGCCGGCCCCGAGGCCGATATCAAGGCGGGCAATTCCATGCCTTTGGCCAATATACCCACGGGCACCCTGGTGCACAACGTGGAGCTGAAGCCCGGTAAGGGCGGGCAGTTGGCCCGGGCCGCCGGGGTCTACGCCCAGTTGATGGCGAGAGAAGGGAAGAACGCCCATCTGAAGCTGCCATCCGGGGAAGTGCGCAAGGTTTCGGTGGATTGCCGGGCCACTATCGGCCAGTTGAGCAACGCCGAACAGGAAAATATGGCTCTGGGCAAGGCCGGGCGCAAACGTTGGCTGGGCAAAAGGCCCCACGTGCGGGGCGTAGCCATGAACCCGGTGGACCATCCCATGGGCGGCGGTGAAGGCAAATCCTCGGGGGGGCGGCATCCGGTGACTCCCTGGGGGGTGCCCACCAAGGGCTTCAAGACCCGCAAAAAGCCCAAAGACAGCGATCGCAACATCATCAAACATCGGTCTAAGAAGTAGAGGGGAGAGACGTGGCCCGTTCAATTAGTAAGGGACCCTACATACAGGACAGCCTGGAGGCCAAGGTGCACAAGGCCCGGGAGACCCAGGATCGCCGGGTGATCAAGACCTGGTCCCGGCGTTCCACCATCACCCCGGACTTTATCGGCCTGACCCTGGCGGTGCACAACGGCAAGAAATTCATCCCGGTATACGTAACCGAGAACATGGTGGGGCACAAGCTGGGGGAGTTCGCCCCCACCCGCCATTTTGGCGGCCACGCCGGGGATCGCAAATCGAAAGTGGGTAAGAAATAGTCATGGAGATCACAGCCCGCGCCAAATTTTTGCGCATCTCCCCTCGCAAGGTGCGCCTGGTGGCCGAGTTGCTGCCCGGCAAGAAGGTGGGTGACGCCCTCTCCCTGCTGCAGTTTATGCGGCAGCGGGGCGCGGGGCTGGTGCGCAAGGTGATGGTGGCCGCGGTGGCCAATGCCGAACAGCGCTCCCAGGTGGATGTGGACACCCTGGTGGTCAAAGGGGTCCAGGTGGACGGCGGTCCCAGCCTGAAGCGCTTTCAGGCCAGGGCCCAGGGACGGGTCAACCGCATCCTCAAGAGAAGCAGCCACATTACCGTGGTCCTCAAGGAAGGGCCCGGGAAATGATGAAAAATTGCCAGTCGCCAGTATCTATGCTGGGGTAGCTACTTTAACTACTGGGAACTGAAACAAGGAGGCAGGGATTGGGCCAGAAAGTTCACCCCATCGGTTTCCGCCTGGGGAGCTACCGTAAATGGGATTCCGTGTGGTTCGCCCGGAAGGATTACGCAACGCTCGTGCTGGAGGACCGCAGGATTCGGGTGTTCATCAAAGAGGATCGGGAGCTCAAGGGGTCGGGGATCGCCGGGGTCGATATCAAAAGGGCGGCCAATAAGCTGACCATCAAGATCCATACCTCAAGGCCGGGGATGGTCATCGGCCAGAAGGGCAAGAAGATCGAAGAGCTGCGGCGCCGCCTGGAGAAGCTGGTGGGCCGGGAACTGGTGATCGACATCCAGGAGGTGCGCAAGCCCGAGATCAATGCCCAGTTGGTGGCGGAAAACATCGCCCAGCAATTGGAGCGCCGGGTCTCCTTCCGGCGGGCCATGAAAAAGTCGGTGGGCCAGGCCTTGAAGTTCGGCGCCAAGGGCATCAAGATCCGCTGCAAGGGCCGCCTGGCCGGGGCGGAAATCGCCCGGCAGGAATGGTACCGGGAAGGGCGGGTGCCGCTGCACACTTTACGGGCCATCATCGATTACGGTTTCGCCGAGGCCAAGACTACCTACGGGATCATCGGGGTAAAGACCTGGATTTTCCACGGCGAGGTTTTGGGCGCGGAAGAGGGTATGAGCTTCTAATAACTGGGTTGCGAAGCAATTCCCTGCACCTGCAAGGTGGCGGGAACCTTAGGAACAGGATATTAAAAATGCTGGCTCCGAAACGAGTAAAACATCGCAAGGTCATGAAGGGGCGCCGGCGGGGCCAGGCCACCCGGGGCAATTTTGTCGCCTTCGGGGATTATGGTCTGATGGCCACGGAATGCGGCTGGTTCACCGCCCAACAGATCGAGGCGGCCCGGATCGCCATCACCCGCCACGTGAAACGGGGCGGTCAGGTATGGATCCGGATATTTCCCGATAAACCCTTCACCAAGAAGCCGGCGGAGACCAGGATGGGCAAAGGGAAAGGCTCACCCGAGGGCTGGGTGGCGGTCATACGTCCGGGCCTGGTACTTTACGAGATGGCGGGGGTGGAGCGGGACGTGGCCGTGGAGGCCATGCGCTTGGCGTCCCACAAGTTGCCGCTGCGCACCAAATTTGTGGAGCGGGGCGGGCCTATCACCCCGAAGGCGGCGGCTGCAACCGCCGAAACGGAGGCGGGGTCATGAAGTCCGCCGACCTGAGGGACCTGAGCGGCGAGGAGTTGGAGGCCAAGCTGAAAGAGGTCTCGGAGGAGCTTTTCAACCTGGGTTTTCAGCACAGCCGGCAGCAGTTGGACAATACCGCCAGGTTGGGCCAAGCCCGCAAAGACCTGGCTCGGATCAAGACGGAGCTCAGGGCCAAAACTGGAATCAAGCAATAGCCGGGAAGGTTAGGAATATATGGAAACAGCTCGGGGTATCCGGAAGACCCAGGTAGGTATGGTGGTCAGCGACAAGATGGACAAAACCGTGGTGGTGGAGGTGAAGCGCCTGGTGGCCCACCCCCTCTATCACAAGATCATCCGGCGGCGGACCAAGATCAAGGCCCACGACCCTCAGAACACCTGCCAGGTGGGAGACAAGGTGCTGCTGGAAGAGACCCGGCCCATCAGCCGGGATAAGCACTGGCGGATCAAGCAGATCCTGGAAAAGGCCCAATGAGCGGCTGCCACCTAGATGGATAGACGACCATGATTCAGGTGCACACACAGATGACGGTGGCGGACAACTCCGGGGCCAAAAAGGTCTTCTGTATCCGCGTCCTGGGCGGTACCCGCAGACGGTACGCCCGGGTGGGGGATATTGTCGTGGTGTCTGTCAAGGAAGCCTTGCCGCACTCCAAGGTCAAGAAGGGCGACGTGATGCGGGCCGTGGTGGTGCGCACCGTCAAGGAAATTCGCCGCGCCGACGGCTCCTACATCAAATTTGACGACAACTCCGCGGTGCTCATCAATCCGGCGGGCGACCCCATCGGCACCCGCATCTTCGGACCGGTGGCCCGGGAGCTCAGGGCCAAACGGTTTATGAAGATCATCTCGCTGGCCCCGGAGGTGCTGTGATGGCCAAGTCCCGGAAACTTAAGCAGCCAGCGCTGAGGATACGCCTGAAAAAGAACGATCTGGTGGAGGTGATGTCCGGCAAGGAACAGGGCAAGACCGGCAAGATCCTCAAGGTTATTCGGGAAAAAAACCAGGTGCTCCTGGAAAAGGTCAACATGATCAAGCGCCACACCCGTCCCAGTCCCACCACCGGGCAGGGAGGCATTGTCGAAAAAGAGGGTCCGATCCACGTCTCCAAGGTGAAGCTGGTTTGCCCCAAATGCGCCACAGCCACTCGCTTTGGCCTGAGCCTAACCGGAGAAGGCAAAAAGACGCGGGTCTGCCAGAAATGCAAGGAAGTGATTGATGGCTGAGAAAGAGAAAGAGAAGAAACCGAAGGCCAAGCCGGAGGCTGAGGGGAAGGCCGAGACCAAAACCGCGGCCAAGACCGCTGCCAAGGCCGAGACTAAGGCCGAGAGCAAGGCCGGGGAGAAGTCAGAGACCAAGGCTGAGCGCAACCCCGAGACCAAGGCTGAGGCCAAAGCCGAGCCCAAAACCGCGCCCAAGGCCGCCAAAGGCAAGGCGCAAGCCGGCAAAGGCAAGGGTGAAGCCAAGGCGGCGCCGGACGCGGAGGTTGCGGAGGCTCCCCCGGTCGAAAAGTTCGAGGCCCGGCTCTGGGATTATTACCGGAGCGAGTGCGTGCCCCGCATGATGCAGGAGTTTCGCTACGCGAGCCCCATGCAGGCGCCCAGACTGAAGAAGATCGTTATCAATCTGGGGTTGGGAGAGGCGATCCAGAACATCAAGATACTGGAGTCGGCCAGCGCTGAACTCACCGCCATCGCCGGACAGAAACCGGTGGTGACCAGGGCCAAGAAATCGATCGCGGCCTTCAAGCTGCGGGAGGGGATGCCCATCGGCTGCATGGTGACCCTGCGCCGGGAGCGGATGTATTACTTCATGGATAAACTGGTGAACGTGGTGCTTCCCAGAGTGCGGGACTTCCGGGGGGTATCGGAGAAGGCCTTCGACGGGCGGGGTAACTATACCCTGGGCATCAAGGAGCAGATTATCTTCCCGGAGATCGATTACGACAAGATCGACAAGGTCAAGGGAATGAACATCACCATCGTCACCAATGCCCGCACCGACGAAGAAGGCAAGTTTCTCTTGAAGCTATTGGGCTTGCCCTTTAGGAAATAAAGGCGGGGGCGGTTTAGCCCCCCCGCGGAGACGCGAATGGCCAAGAAATCATTGATAGCCAAGGCAAAGCGCCCCACCAAGTTTGCAGTGCAAAAATACCATCGCTGCCCTTTGTGCGGACGTCCCCGGGCTTTTCTGCGGCGGTTTGGCATTTGCCGCATCTGTTTTCGTAATATGGCCCTGAGGGGGGAGATCCCCGGGGTAACGAAATCGAGTTGGTAGCCAAAGATGAGCATGACCGACCCCATCGCTGATATGTTGACCCGGATTCGCAACGCCGGAGTGGCCCGTTTCGACAAGGTGGATATCCCGGCCTCCCGCATGAAGATCAGCTTGGCCCGCATCCTCAAAGAGGAGGGCTTCATCAAGAACTACAAGGTGATCAAGGACAGTCGCCAGGGGCTGCTGCGGGTCTATCTCAAATATTTTGGTCACCAGAGACCGCTTATTCAGGGCTTGCGGCGGGTCAGCAAACCCGGGCGCCGGCTATATTGCGGGCACTCCGAGTTGCCGAAGGTCCAGGGGGGCCTGGGGATGGCCATCGTCTCCACCTCCCAGGGCGTCGTGACCGACCGCCAGGCGCGGAAACTGCAAGTGGGCGGAGAGATTCTCTGCGAGATCTGGTAAGGGTAATGCCATGAGCCGCATCGGAAAGAAACCTGTGCCTTTGTCCCAGGGGGTAAAGGCAGCGCTGAAGGACGGGAGGTTGACGGTCACGGGCCCCCTGGGCACCTTGAGCCAACTGATGCCGCCCCGGATTAAAATCGATATCGGGGCCAAGGAGATCACCCTGACCCCTGAGGACGACTCCCGCTTGAGCCGTTCTTATTGGGGGTTGGCCCGGACATTGGCTGCCAACATGGTCATCGGGGTGAGCGAAGGTTTTTCCCGGGTGCTGGAATTGGTGGGCACCGGCTACAAGGTGGAGAGCAAGGCCGGCAGCCTGGTCTTTAGCATAGGTTATTCCAATCCGGTGAATTTTCCCCTGCCCCAAGGGATCAGCGCCAAGGTGGAAAAGGCCACCCGCATCGAATTGAAGGGCTATGACAAGGAGATGTTGGGCAAGACCTGTGCGGTGATTCGGGCCTTGCGGCCGCCGGACGCCTATAAAGGCAAGGGAATCAAATATGCGGGCGAAGTGTTGCGGCGCAAAGTGGGCAAGGCCGGTGGCCGCTAAGGGTAGGAGAGAGAGAAGATGAACTCCAAATTGGCAGCAAGGCTGAAACGGCGGCAGCGCATCCGGCGGAAGATCAGCGGCAGCGAGGCCAGACCAAGGCTCTCGGTGTTTCGCAGTTCCCGGCATATCTATACTCAGATTATCGATGACGGGCAGGGCCGGACCCTGGTGGCGGCTTCCACCCTGAGCGCCGACCTTAAAGAGAGGCTGGCCGGTTTGAAAAAGTCCGAGGCCGCCAAGGAAGTGGGCAAGCTCCTGGCAACCCGGGCCAAAGAGAAAGGCATCACTTTGGTGGTCTTCGACCGCAGCGGTTTTCTCTACCACGGGCGGGTAAAGGCCGTGGCTGAGAGCTGCCGGGAACACGGGTTGGTATTTTAACAGGCAGCTAAATAATAAGGGAAATAGATTTTAAAGCAGATAGCTGATCGCTGCTAGCTGAAAGCTAAAGGCAGACAGCTTCTTCCCGGAGGTAAGCTTGTTCAATTCAGAGGCACCGGAACAGCAATT
The DNA here is from genome assembly GCA_963697965.1 of uncultured delta proteobacterium. GTDB lineage: Bacteria > Desulfobacterota > Desulfobaccia > Desulfobaccales > 0-14-0-80-60-11 > JAPLJC01. The sequence goes on along the minus strand of OY969108.1, from coordinate 2,174,497 downwards.
GACCGACAAAGTAGTAAACATCGCCCGGGTCGCCAAGGTGGTGAAGGGGGGGCGCCGCTTCCGCTTCAGCGCCATTGTGGTGGTGGGTGACGGCCAGGGCCTGGTGGGCGCCGGTTTGGGGAAGGCCCACGAAGTGCCGGAGGCCATCCGCAAGGCGGTGGAACAGGCGAAGAAGGCCATGATCCAGATCCCCCTCCTCAACAGCACCATCCCTTATGCGGTGCTGGGGGAATACGGCTCCGGGCGGGTGCTGCTGAAACCGGCCTCGGAAGGCACCGGGGTCATTGCCGGCGGTCCGGTGCGGGCCGTGGTGGAAGTGGCGGGCATCAAGAACGTCCTCACCAAGTGCCTGGGGTCCAACAACCCCCACAACGCCGTGAAGGCCACCATGAAGGCCCTTGTGCAACTGGCCTCCCCGGAAGAGGTGGCCAGCCGGCGCAACCGTTCCCTGGCGGAAATAATGGGATAGCTGTATTTCAGCTATCTGAAAACTGAAAGCAGAGAGTTTTGCCATGGTTCTGGAAATAACTTTGAAAAAGAGTCCCATCGGGCGGCCGCCGCAGCACCGCAAGACCTTGCAGACCCTGGGACTGACCCGCATTAGGAAGACGGTGCGCCACCAGGAGACGCCGGCCATTGCCGGCATGGTGCGGCAGGTGAGCCATCTGGTGGAAGTGCGCCAGATCCCGGAAGGAGAGTAGCATATGCGACTGTCAGAATTGCAGCCCAGTCCGGGGTCCAAGCATAGCAAGAAGCGGGTCGGCCGCGGGCCGGGTTCCGGTTGGGGCAAGACTGCGGGCCGGGGCCACAAAGGCCAGAACTCCCGGGCCGGCGGGCCCAAAGGCCCTGGTTTCGAGGGTGGCCAGATGCCGTTGACCCGGCGGATTCCCAAGCGGGGCTTCACCAACATCTTCCGGCAGACCTGGGCCATTGTCAATCTGCGGGATTTGAACCGGTTCGCCCCGGACAGCGTGGTGGATGAGGGGGTCCTGAAAGAGGCCGGCCTGGTGGGAGCCAAGACCAAGCGGGTAAAGCTTTTGGCCCAGGGGGAAGTGACCGTGCCTCTGACCGTCAAAGTGCAGGGAGTCAGCGCCCAGGCCAGGGCGCGCATCGAAGCAGCCGGAGGGCGGGTGGAGATCCTCTAAGTGTCAGCCTTTTCCAGCATCACCAAGATCCCCGAGTTGAAACGGCGCATCATCTTTACCATGCTGATGCTGGCCGTTTATCGTCTGGGCTGCCATATTCCCACCCCGGGGATCGATCCGCAAGCCCTGATGGCCTTCTTCGCGGCGCAGCGGGGCACTATTTTCGGCCTGTTCGACATGTTTTCGGGCGGCGCCCTGCAGAGGTTTGCGGTCTTCGCCCTGGGGATCATGCCTTACATCAGCGCCTCCATCATCATCGAACTACTCAAGGTGGTGCTGCCGTCGATTGAGAAGCTGTATAAAGAAGGGGAGGCGGGCCAGAAGAAGATCAAGCAATACACCCGGTACGGGACGGTGCTAATCTGCGCCGTCCAGGGTCTGGGGATCGCCTGGGGCCTGGAGCAGATGACGGGCGGAGCCAACCATATGCCGGTGGTGGTCCACCCCGGTTGGGCCTTCCGCCTGATGACGGTGATCACCCTCACTGCGGGCACCACCTTCATCATGTGGCTGGGGGAAATGATTACCGAACGGGGTATCGGCAACGGCATCTCCCTGATCATCTTCGCGGGCATCGTGGCGAGGCTCCCGTCGGCCATTATCAGTACTTTCCAGTTGATCAGCGCCGGGGAGATTTATCCTATTTTCATGGTGCTGCTGGTGATCGCCATGGTCGCGGTAGTGGCCTTTATCGTCTTTGTGGAGCGGGCCCAGCGCCGCATCCAGGTGCAGTACGCCCGGCGGGTGGTGGGCCGCCGCATGATGGGTGGCACCACCACCCACCTGCCGCTGAAGGTGAACACCTCCGGGGTCATACCGCCTATTTTCGCGTCGTCGCTCCTGATGTTTCCGGCCACCATCAAGACCTTTGTTCACGTTGATTGGGTCCAACACGCCATGGATACCGTGAGTCCCGGGGGCGCGCTCCACGACCTGGTATACGTGGTTCTCATCTTTTTCTTCTGCTATTTCTACACCGCGGTGACCTTCAACCCGGTGGACGTGGCGGACAATTTGAAGAAATGGGGCGGTTATGTCCCTGGGTTGCGGCCCGGGAAACCCACCTCGGATTATATCGACCGCATTCTGACCCGCATCACCCTGGGGGGCGCGGTGTACGTTTCGGCGGTCTGTGTGTTGCCCAGTATTTTGATTCGCAAGTTTAATGTCCCCTTTTATTTCGGTGGGACGGCCCTCTTGATCGTGGTGGGGGTGGCCATGGATACCATGAGCCAGATCGAATCGCATTTGCTCACCCGCCATTACGAGGGTTTCATGAAAAAGCGCATGAGCCGGATGAGAAGGTGACCTGAGAGGGGGGAGAAGATATGAATCTTATTCTGTTGGGCGGCCCGGGGGCCGGAAAAGGCACCCAGGCGAAGAAACTTATCGATAAGTACGGTATTCCCCAGATCTCCACCGGGGACATCCTGCGCGCCGCGGTTAAAGAAGGCACCGAAATGGGGCGGAAGGCCAAGGAATACATGGATGCCGGCAAACTGGTGCCGGATGAGGTGGTCATCGGCATCATCAAGGACCGCCTGGCGCAGCCGGACTGCCGGAAAGGCTTTATCCTGGACGGCTTCCCCCGCACTGTGCCCCAGGCCGAGGCCCTGGGCAAGGTGCTGGCGAGCCTGGACAGCAAGATCGACCACGTAGTCTCCATAGACGTGGACGAAGAGGCCCTGGTAACGCGGCTCACCGGCAGGCGCACCTGCAAAAGTGCGGCTTGCGGCCAGATGTACCATGTCAAGTTCACTCCGCCCAAGAAGGACCAGGTGTGCGACAAATGCGGCAGCGAACTCTATCAGCGGGATGATGACAACGAGACCACGGTGCGCTCCCGCCTGGCCACATATAACCAGGCCACCAAGCCGCTTATCGAATACTACAGCAAGAAGGGCCTCGTGCGGCCCATCGCCGGGGTGGGAAGCATCGAGGACATCTTTAATAAGATCGTCACTATCCTGGACCACCCCCGGAGCACCTCGGTAGGTTCCTGCAAGTGCTGCTAAGCGGCGGTGAGGGGACGGCGAAAAGGTCTCGCCGGGATATATGATTCTGCTGAAAACTCCCCAGGAGCTTGCCAAGATGGAAGTGGCCAACCGCATCGTGGCGGAAATCCTGGCGGGGGTGCAAGAACGGGTGCAACCCGGGGTGGAAACCCGGGAACTGGACGAACTGGCGGAAGAGATGTGCCGCAGCCGCCAGGTGGAGCCGGCCTTCAAGGGCTACCGGGGTTATCCCCGCTCCATCTGTGTATCGGTAAATGAAGAGATCGTCCATGGGATTCCGGGAAGCAGGCGCATCCAATCCGGGGATTTGGTGAGCCTGGACTTCGGGGTGAAATACCAGGGCTATTATGGGGATGCGGCCCTCACCCTGGCGGTGGGGGAAGTGGATCCCCGGTGCCAGGCCCTGATGGCGGCCACCGAGCAGGCCCTGTACGCCGGTATCAACCAGGCCAAGGTGGGACGGCACCTCACGGACATCTCGCATGCGGTGCAGGCCATGGTGGAGGACGCCGGCTTTGGGGTGATCCGGGAGTTCGTGGGCCACGGCATCGGCCGCTCGCTCCATGAAGACCCCCAGATCCCCAATTTCGGGGCGCCGGGACGAGGGCCGCGGCTGCAGGCGGGTATGACCCTGGCCATCGAGCCCATGACGTCCCTGGGGGCCTGGCAGGTGCGCATCCTGGAGGACGGCTGGACTGCGGTGACCCAGGACGGCTCCTGCGCCGCCCATTTCGAGCACACCGTGGCGGTGACTGCTGAGGGGCCCTTGATCTTGAGCCGCCTCTAGGGGCGGGGGCTGAACTAAGGAAGTGGTGGGTAATGCCCACCCTACAGCGAGCCGCCTCTTCGGGCGGCGCGCGACCCTTGATTTTATGAGAATGATGGATTATCATAGAGTAACCTCTTGAAATAACTGTAAAGATAAGGTATATGCCCAAGGAAGACGCCATCGAAGTTGAAGGGACGGTAATCGAGCCCTTGCCCAATGCCATGTTTCGGGTGGAGCTGCCCAACGGGCACAAGGTGCTGGCTCACATTTCCGGGAAGATGCGGATGCATTACATCAAGATTCTCCCGGGGGATAAAGTCATCCTGGAATTGTCGCCTTACGACCTGAGCCGGGGGCGCATCGTTTACCGGGTCAGATAGGAGCCAAAGATGAAGGTAAGATCGTCAGTCAAACGCATGTGCGCCAAATGCAAGATTATTCGCCGGAAAGGCGTGGTGCGGGTGATCTGCAAGGATAATCCCAAACACAAGCAGCGCCAGGGTTAGAGGGAGGAGAACAATTGGCCAGGATCGCAGGGATCGACCTGCCCCGGAACAAGCAGATCGCGATTGCCCTTACCTATATTTTCGGCATTGGCCGCAGCACCTCCATCCGGGTGCTCAAGGAGGCCGGGGTGGACGCAGCCGCCAAGACGGGTGATTTGACTGACGCCGAAATCACCAACATCCGCCAGTCGATCGACCATACCTGTAAGGTGGAGGGCGACCTGCGCCGGGAAGTGTCGATGAACATCAAGCGCCTGATGGACCTGGGCTGTTACCGGGGGTTACGGCACCGCCGGGGATTGCCGGTCCGGGGCCAGCGCACCCACACCAATGCCCGCACCCGCAAAGGCCCGCGGCGCAGCGTGGTGGGCAAACGGAAGAAGGCCTAAGGAGGCAGGATGGCCAAAGCGCCGGTTCGTACCAAGAAAAAGAAAGAGCGGAAGAATATTCCCGTCGGAGTGGCTCACATCAAGGCCACCTTCAACAACACCCTGGTGACCATCACCGATCCCGCGGGTAACGTGATCTCCTGGTCCTCTTCCGGGGTCCAGGGTTTCAAGGGCTCCCGCAAAGGCACTCCCTTTGCCGCCCAGCTGGCGGCCCAGGACGCGGCCAAGAAGGCCATGGAACACGGCCTGCGCAACGTCGATGTCTACGTCAAAGGGCCCGGGGCAGGCCGGGAGGCGGCGCTCAGGGCTTTGCAGGCCGCGGGTCTGTCCATCAACCTGATCAGGGACGTCAGCCCCATTCCCCACAACGGCTGTCGTCCTCCTAAACGTCGCCGGGTATAGCGAAGAGGTGATCGAAATTGGCTAGATATATTGGACCGGTTTGCCGGCTTTGCCGCCGGGAAGGCATGCAGCTCTACCTTAAAGGAGACCGCTGTTACACGGATAAATGCGCCATTGAGCGGCGCCACTATCCGCCGGGACAGCATGGCCAGCGGCGGAGCAAGATATCCGACTACGGCACGCAGCTCCGGGAAAAGCAAAAGGTGAGACGCATCTATGGAGTGTTGGAGAAACAATTCAGCGTTTATTTCGAGAAGGCCGAACGGCAGAAAGGGGTGACCGGGACAAACCTGTTGGTCCTGCTGGAGCGGCGCCTGGACAATGTGGTGTATCGGCTGGGTTTCGCCAACTCCCGTTCCCAAGCCCGGCAATTGGTGCGGCACAACCTCGTGCTGGTCAACGGCGCCAGGGTGAATCTGCCCTCGTTCCTGGTGCGCAAGGGGGACCTGGTCCAGGCCACGGAAAAAGGCCGCAACCTGCCGCTGATCCGCGATGCCATGGAAGCAGTGGCCCGGCGAGGCTGTCCCTCCTGGCTGGAGTTCAACAAGGAAGAGGCCCAGGGCCGGGTAATCTTGTTCCCCAACCGGGAAGATATCACCATGCCCATTCAAGAACATCTCATTGTGGAGCTTTATTCCAAATAGAGAATCATGATCCTTTATGGCTCGGAGATCGGCTCACCCGGCTGCTAGATAAGACGGGGCTGCCGCCGGTTTTTTCTTTGGCAGCCGGCGTTAAGAGTTAATGAATCCGAGTAATCAGAACGAGGCACCATGATCCAGAAAAACTGGAGCGACATCATCAAGCCCAAACGCCTGGAGGTGGATTCCGAGAGCCACAGGCGTGACTATGGCAAATTCACGGCTGAGCCCCTGGAACGCGGCTTCGGCACCACCCTGGGAAACGCCCTGCGTCGGGTCTTGCTGTCATCCCTTAGGGGTGCGGCCATTACCGCAGTGCGCATCAAGGATGTGCACCACGAGTTTTCCGCCATCCCCGGGGTGCGCGAGGATGTCACTGAAATCCTCCTCAACCTGAAGCAGGTGCGTCTGAAGATGCTCACCAACGGCGTCCGGATCCTGCACCTGGAGGCCTCGGGTGAAAAGCAGGTCAAGGCCGGCGATATCAAAACGGATGGAATGGTGGAGATCCTCAACCCCGATCATTATATCGCCTCTCTCGCCGGGGACGGCCAACTGAGCCTGGAAATGACGGTCAAGAGCGGCAAGGGTTTTGTGCCGGCGGAAGCCAATAAGGAAGAGGATCAGCCCATCGGCTATATCCCGCTGGACGCCAGCTTCTCTCCCATCCGCAAGGTGAATTACGTGGTTACCCAGGCCCGGGTGGGTCAGCGCACCGATTATGACAAGCTGACCCTGGACGTCACCACCGATGGCAGCCTCACCCCGGAGAACGCGGTGGCCTATGCCGCCAAGATCCTGAAAGAGCATCTCATCATGTTCATCAACTTCGAAGAGGAACCCAGCGGACTGGAGGAGAAGGCCATGGAGGAGCCTCCCGTCCTGAATGAGAACCTCTATCGCAGCGTCAATGAACTGGAGTTGTCGGTGCGAGCCGCTAATTGCCTGCGCAACGCCAACATCCGCTTCATAGGCGAGTTGGTGCAAAAGACTGAGCAGGAGATGCTGAAAACCAAGAATTTTGGGCGCAAGTCCTTGAATGAGATCAAAGAGATTCTCCAGGAGATGGGGTTGCACCTGGGAATGAAGTTGGAAACCTTCACCCCACCGGATCAGACCACGGAAAGGAAGGAAGAAGTCGCATGAGGCACTTAAAAGCCGGCCGGCGCCTCTCCCGCACCACGGAGCATCGCCAGGCCATGCTGCGTAATCTGATCACCGCCCTGCTGGAGCAGGAGCGGGTGGAGACCACCCGGGCCAAGGCCAAGGAGGCGCGTCAGTGGGCCGAGAAGGTCATTACCCTGGCTAAAAGGGGTGACCTGCATGCCCGGCGCCTGACCCAGGCGGTGGTGCGTTCCAAAAAGGTGGTGGCCAAGCTCTTCGGAGAACTGAGGGAGCGTTACCAGGACCGCCCTGGCGGCTATACCCGCATCGTTTCCGTGGGGGTGCGGCTGGGAGACGCCGCCCCCATGTCCATACTCGAGTTGGTGGATCGTCCGGAGAAGCTGCCCAAGGCCAAAACCAAGGCCAAAAAGGCCGCGGCCAGCTAAATTAAATTCAGCCCCGGGGGCAAGGAGACTTGTCCCCCTAAACCTGCAGCGCTTGGCTCTGCCAATCTTGGGTCTTCTGCCCAGCCTAAAAAATTACCCAAGTTATTTTATTGATAACGCAAGGCAAACCTGGTTACAGCGTCTAGCCGCAAGAAAAAAATGTTTGACAACGGATTGCAAATGTTTTAAAGTCGCCTCAATATCTAGGTAAGTTTACCTAGGTATGCGTAGGTAGTTTTACCTAAGGGCTCTTTTCAAAGAAGTCAATTGTCCGGGGCTGAAGATCCAGATAGCCCCCTCCGAATGGTCCCATCACCAAGGAGGTACTGGATGGCAAAGCGGATAATTGTGAGCACGGTAGTCACCCTGGCATTAGCCTTCGCACCGAGTCTGGCATTTTCACTACCCACCAAAAGCGTCCACAAGAAGAAGCCTTGCTCTGCCAATTCGCAGAGAGAGGACAGCAAAAAAAGCAAATACACCAAAAAGTCCCAACCCAGCCACCACAGGCATTACCGGGAGGATAGCGGCGAGGCCGTGGAATCTTCCATGGTGCCGCAAGCCAGCGCCCGCAGTTACGATAGCACCCCCTTGATGAAGGTCACCCCCCAAAGGGATGGCGGATTTCTCCTAGAACCCTTAGGGCCCAAGAAAAACGGGGCTGCCTTGAACAAGCCTTCCTCCAATACGGAAGTGGACCGGGACCAAAGCTCCCTGCCGCAGGGGGAGCACCAATTCAACCGGTTTGAGCCCTGGGGTTTCTCGGATTTGGTTCTGGCCGAGGCCGAGCACTATCGGAACTTCCCTTACGCCCGCGGCTGCTCTTTTCAGAACAGCAATGCCACTGATTGTTCCGGTTTTGTCCAATATATTTACCATGGTTTTAAGATCAACCTGCCCAGGTCCAGCGCCGAGCAGGCCGAGGTGGGCAAGGTCGTGACCCACGATATGGATTTCTCCAAGTTGCTTCCCGGGGATCTGCTGTTCTTCCGGCGGGATGGTCATGTGGGACACGCCGGCATCTACCTGGGGGACGGGAAGATGATTCACGCCTCCAACCCGCGCAACGGCGTGACAGTCACGGATTTGCGGGAGCAGTACTACCAAGACACCTTCGTGGTGGCCAAACGCGTCTTTGAAGTGCAGTACCCCAAGTATTAAACCCCCTCTAAGAGCCGGCCGTTTCTATCCGGCTGCCACTGTTTAATCCCTGGATTATCTGTCAGGAAGGAAGGGGTGCGCCTTTCCGGGAGGGAAGGGTGCGCGAGGCAGGGGTGTGGCCACGGTATGGGCCGGGGCTGAAGCCCAGCTCCCAGGAATTAGCTTGCTCCTGACCGGCTTTTGCGCTATTTTGTATTCAGGAACATTTTCATTAGAGGGCATGCCGGCCCCGGCGAGTGGCCGCCCCCCAGGGGTGAATCCGCTTCCGGTCACCGGTATTTTAAAGAGAGGGGGAAATGGCCAAGGTGGGGGGCTCTGGTTTGTGGGAAACCCGGCTCAAAGAGAAGCACCCCATGCTGAGATACTTTAGTGACCGGCCTTTCGGGGTGGAGATCGAAATCTTCGGGCTGAAATATTCCATCACCGCCGGCGACCGCCAAGTAATTCCACCTTACCAGATCATGAACCGCACCCGGGATGGGAGGCGGCTTCCCCAAGTTTTTCAAGACCAGGACCTGGTCCTGAACGGCTTCTCCCATGATGAACCGGCTTACCAGGCGTGGACTTGCGTCCTGGATGACACCATTAAGGGGGCCGGCGGCAGCGAACTGGTGAGCCCCGTCCTTTCCGGCCTGCCGGGCCTGGCCCAGGTTTACCGGGTGCTTTCACTGCTCCAGGAGTTTCCCGAGATCCTGGCCAACGAAAGCTGCGGCTTCCATGTACATCACGGGGTGGACCGGACCCATTACGGCAATCGCCAACTCTTTCAGTTGCTGCGGATCATTTCCATCTTTGAGGGCCATATATATCAGTTATTGCCGGAGGAGCGGCGCCAGGCCGAAACCTGCCGGCCTCTGGAGGTGGATCTGTGCGATTGGTACCAGCGGGAGGGTTGTGACCAGCCGATCCCCCGGGTGCGCAGCCTCTGGTATTCCGCTCAGAACCGGGATGACCTCAAGACTCCGCGGCGCCGCAAGATGCATCCCACGCGCTACCACGGCCTCAACCTGCACTCCTACTGGTACCGGGGCACCATCGAGTTTCGCTATTATCCATCGGCCATCCAGGAGCCGGATGAATTGATGCAGTGGATCATCTTCACCCAGTTCCTGGTAGAGTGGAGCCAGGGGCGGCGGCCGGTCCTGGAGTACGTCCCCCAACCCAATAAATGGCTCAACACCTTATATAAGATCTATCTCGTCGCCGGGATGCTTTCTCATATCCACTTCCCGGCGCCGGCCGGGGAGGCAAAACAGTATTCAATATGACCAGCGGCGGCATCCAGACCCATGACTTTATGAGGCGGCTCCAGCAGTTGGAAGAGAGCAGCCTGGCTCCTCTGCTCCTGGAATTGGCCCGGGTGATGGAGTCTATGATCCGGGAGATCGAGAATCCGGAACTGGAAGATGTGAGGAAACTGCAGGCGGCCATGCGCCACTTGATCGGGGACGCCGCCCTACTGCGGGCCGTTTGCGGCACGGCCGGGGAGCTTTGCGGCCAGTGTCCCTTTGGGGCCTATCTGCCTTCCGGGTTCCCTTACGCCTCGGAAAAACAGGCCTTGTGTATTCCCTGGATTGCGGTGGTGCACCCCATCCCGGAGGCGCCCCCGGCCGCGGAAGGTTAAACGCCCTTTGGGGACTCTTCTCATACTGGTCTAGCATCCGGCTTGGATTACTGGCAGGTTGGGCCTCTAAGCCCCTGGTGGCCGGCTCCTGAGCATCTTCAAACCGGCCCCTGCTTGGGCTTAATTTTTTAAATAGTTTTTCAATATTGTAGAAAGTTCGCCGGTTCAGGTCCGAGGGCTTCTTGCAGTCATTGACGGTTCCGGCCGCCCGGCGGGCGGCCACCAGGGCGGCTCCCAGGAGAAGGGCTGATGGCTAACCACCTTGCCATTCTGCTGTTTGTGGCGGCGGGATCGGTCCAACTCGCTGCGGCGTATTGCGCCCTCAGGCTGGTTCGGGTCACCGGCAGAAGCCCGGCTTGGCTGTTGATCTCCGCGGCCTTCTGCCTCATGGCGATGCGCCGCATTGTCCTGCTCGGTTACTACCTGGCCGGCAACAAGGCCATCCCCTTTTCCTTTTGGGAGGACGGCCTGACCCTGGCGATTTCGGTGGTGCTGCTGGCCGGACTCCTTTACATCTCCCCCCTGATGGTGGCCATCAAGCGCGGCGTGGCCCTGAAGCGCTCCCAGGAAGACTCGGAGGCGGAACGGCAGCGGCTCTATGCCATGTTGGACGGGATGCCGGCCATGGTGAACGTGGCGGGCCCGGATTATTCCATTCGCTTCGGCAACCGCTTCTTCCGGGAGAGATATGGGGATTGGGAGGGGAAACGCTGCTTTGAGCTGCTGGCGTGCAGGGAAGAGCCATGTTCAGGTTGCCCGGCCCTCAGGGTATTCGAAACCGGCGCCGAAGTTGAAATGGAATGGACCGATGCGCCGCGCCAGCGAACCTACCAGATGTACTACTATCCCTTGAAGGACCCGGATGGCACTATCCTGGCCCTGACTCTGGGCATCGATATCACCGGGCGCAAGCTGGCGGAGGAGAACCTGAGGAAGCAGGAGCGGGAATACCGCTGGCTGGTGCGCGCCATCCCGGCGCTGGTCTTTAAGGGTTATCCCGATTGGTCCATCGACTTCTTCGATGACGAGATTGAAACACTTACCGGATATCCGCAGGAGGAATTCACCTCCCGCCGCCTGAAATGGTCCGATCTCATCCTGGAGGAGGATCTTGGGGGCGAATACAAGCAGGCATTTATCAAGGCTTTGAAGGAAGACGGCCGATTTATCCGGGAATACCGCATCCGCACCAAGGATGGCCGCATTCTCTGGCTCGAGGGCCGGGGCCAAATAATCTTCCGGCCGGACGGCCAGATCGACCATGTGATCGGGGTGATCTACGACGTCAGTGAGCGTCGGGCCACCCGGGAGGCCTTGCTCCTGAGCGAGTCGCGGCTGGCCAAGGCGCAGCAGTTGGCCCACCTGGCCTACTGGGAATGGAATCCCAAGTCCGGCGAAATGGTCTGGTCTGAAGAATTGTACCGTATCTACGGTGTGGATAAGCGGAGCTTCGCGCCGTCGCTGGAAGCGGGTTTGAGCTTGACGCACCCGGAGGATGCGGCCCGGGTGCGAGACGACCTGGCGCGGGCCCTGGCTGGAGAACGGGCTGTCTCTCAGGTCAGCCGCATTGTTCGCCCCGACGGCGCCATTCGTTATCTACATACCCAGGAAGAAGTCATTCTGGACGAACGCGGCAGACCCTGGCGACTGGTGGGGGCAGCCCAGGACATCACTGAACGCCGGATTGCAGAATTACGGCTGCGTGAAAGTGAGGCGCGCTTCCGGGCCGTCTTTGAGCGGGCCGCCCTGGGTATCGGCCTCATCGACCTTAAGGGGCGCTACCTGAGCGTCAATAATGCCTTTCTGGAGATGCTGGGTTATGGGGAGGCAGAATTGCGGGGCAAGCCCATCAGTGAGCTTACCCATGCTGATGATCGGAAGAGGAGCCTGGAACTTTTCCGGGAAGTGGCCACCGGCCGGCGGGAGAGCTACCGGATTGAAAAGCGCTTTCAACGGAAAAACGGCCAATATTTATGGTGCCGGGTGACCGCCTCCCTGGTGCAGGACCCCGAGGGCCAACCCTTATATGTGGCTGGCATGGCGGAGGACATCACCCAGAGAAAAGAGGCGGAGACGCGGTTGCGAGAGTCGGAGGAGAAATTACGCCACCTGGCCTCCAAGTTGATGTCCGCGCAGGAGGACGAGCGCAAGCGGATCTCCCGGGAACTGCACGATGAACTGGGGCAGGCCTTGCTGGTCTTGAAACTCCAGGCCAGGGAGATCAAGAAGGAGTTGCCGCTCGAGGCGCAGCACCTTCACGAGGAATGCGAGGGAATGCTGACCAATTTGGACCAGGTGGTGGACAAGGTCCGGCGCCTCTCCCATGACCTGAGCCCCATGATCGTGGAGGATCTGGGCCTATCCGCGGCTTTGCAACACCTGCTTGGAGAATTCTGCAAACATAATCACCTCGAATGCGAGTTCCAGGAAATTGACATTGACGACCTGTTTCCCGTGGAGGCGCAGGTCGCCATCTACCGCATCTTCCAGGAATGTCTTACCAATATCGGCAAACATTCCCAGGCCAGCAGGATGGCAGTTTCCATGGACCGGAAGCCCGACCGGGTCTCATTTATCATCAAGGACAACGGTAAAGGTTATTCAGCGGAGGCGCGGCGCCGGGGCCGGGGTATGGGACTGGTGGCCATGGAGGAACGGGCCCGGATGGTGGGTGGGGACCTGTCCGTGCAAAGCCGGGAGGGCCAGGGCGCCAGCATCTCCTTCGAGATTCCTTTTTCTTCCGAGAACCATCAGAAATCATCCCAGAAGAATTAGAAGTATTCAAACCTCCCTTCCCGCTAAATGTAATTGAAAACGCCGCGAATAATCTACCCTCTCCTTCCCAAGCTCCAGCTTGGAAACGCACCTTTGGCGCCAAGCTCTGCTGGCGAAAACCAGCCCGCCCCAAAGCGAGCTTTTATAAGCAAAGCAGGAGCTTTGCACCAAAAAATGGGTTCCCAAGCAGGAGCTTGGGAACCAGAATCCCCCCAGCGCGCCGGCTAAAGCCTGCGGCTACCGGAATATGAAGATAAAAGATGAAACTAAGAGGGCAGGGAGCTTCCCAGAAAGGCGTGCAGGGTCCGGAGCAGCCGGGCGGCGTTGGGGGCCGGCAGCTCCCAGAGGACCAGCAGCATGGCCCCCACGACCCCCTGCCCCCAGGAGCAGCTACACTTGACGGTGGGCGGCAGCTTCGGCAGACCCAGGATGGCGGTGAGGTCCGCGACGAATTCCCGGCCCAGGGTGGAGGCGGGTACGTTCAGGGATATCTGATCGGAATAAAGGGCCAGGGAGAACTCCACTTCCTCGGGGTCGCCGGCACACCCGGTGCCCTGGGCCCGCCCTTCCAGGAACGCCACCTTGCGGCGCTGTTCCTCACGGTCCAGGATTATATGCCATTTTGAGGACATGGGATATAAAAGCGGCCAGCTATTTATAGTGAGCAGTGAGCAGTGAGCAGTGACAAACTAAACCTATCTCCGCCCAGCAGTGGCCGGCAAGGTTTTTGCTAATCTACCTTTGTAATCTAAGCTCCCAAATCTTCTCTGATTAACTTATGGAGTTCTCTTGCTTTCTCCTCTCTCCCCTCACAGGGGAAAGGGAGTTTTGGCGATTCTGGGCAGCCCCCGTTTTCTCTGCCTTAAGGCTTGCGGCGACATTTTTTCAATTTTGAATCGCCAGTCCTTGGGCAAAATCTCACCCGGACACTACTGATCTCCGCCATAAAAGCCTAGGGAAAATCATGGTGAAGATCGGAGAGCATGGCAACCAAAAATATGATTCTTTTTGGCTGATTGCTGAAAGCCGACCGCTGAAAGCAATATTCATAGCAAAGTTTTCAGGCGGGCGGCAAAGCCGGGAAGTTTAAGGGCCTCCTCCGTCCTTCCCAGGCCGAGGAGGGCGAAGCCTTTGCCGGTCAGGGCCTCGTCCAGGTCAGGGGCGTGTTTGAGAATCTTGTCGAAGCAAACCAGGGCCTCGTCGTAGTGCTGCAATTCGGTGAGGGTGGCGCCTTTATAGACCAGGGCTTCAACATTGCCCGGATCGAGTTGCAAGGCAATATTGTAACATTCCAGGGCCTTTTCCGGGCGGCCGGCGTCCGCCAGCATCCGGGCCGCGTCCAGGTAGGGACGGCTCTTGTCGTCCTCCACCGACTTGCGGGTCTCCAGATAGGCGTTGAGCACGTGAGCCTCGCCGTCGGAGAAGGCAGGCTGGCCGTGGCCCGGCAGCAGGAAATCGACCTGGTAAGGCACCAGGCGGCCCAGGGAGGCGATGAGCTGGTCCATACTGCCCAAACCCTTATCGGCGTCAGACAAGATATTTTCGGTGGGGGTGCTGGGAAAAACCGTATCTCCGGAGAAGAGGAGGCGCCGTTCTCGTTCGTAGATGCAGATGTCGCCCCGGGTGTGGCCTGGGGTGGCGATTACCTCCAGGAGATGGTTTCCCGCCTGGAGGCGCTCGCCGCCCCGAAGGATCACCACCTGGTCCGCCCGGCCGGCCTTCTCCATGATCTTCATGAAGGGGACGTACTGGAAATTGATGTAGGGCAGGGTGTCGATGTGCCCGTAAACCTTAGGGTTGCACCAGTCGAAAAGCTCTCCCATGCCCCCTACGTGGTCGTAGTGGCAGTGGGTAATGAAAAGCTGTTCCAAAAGGGAGATATCGAAGACTTCGCTAAGTTCCTGGAGGATACCGTAGTAGTTGCCGGCGTCAATGAGAGTGCGGCCTTCATTGAGGATATAGACATTGCTGCTCATGCCCGCTTCTTCAACCCACCAGATGCCTTCAAGCAAGGGGTCATATTCGCCCAGATGGATCATGGCTCCTCCTGATAAGATGAAAAGGCCCGCCCCAGAATCTCTCCCAGATGCCGGATCATCTCCCCACGCCCGGCCGGGGGAAAATGCCACTCCACCAGAACCAAGGCGCCTTCCTCGTCGAGTTGACTGCCGCCCACCTGCACCCGGGGCGGGGCCGCCGGTTGACCCAGGAGTCCGGTCAGATACTGTAAAAGCCGCTCCCCGTCAAAATCCCGGCTCACCTCCAGGGAAAGATAATCGGGACCGGCCACCGTGTAAAAAAAGAGCGGATCGTAGTAGGGGCGCTCGTACGGGGGATGGGCCTGGCCTTCCAGAATGAGGCGCCGGGAGCGGGCCTCCTGGCGCAGGATGGTGAACTGCCATTTATCCGCCAACGCTGCTTCCTTTGCGCTAATGGCTACGATTCTAACCGCTTTCCCGGAGGGTGTCAAATAGAGCCCTGAAGGCGGCGGAGTCCCGGGTCATCGTGCCTTTTTTCACTAAGGCGGCGGCAGAACTCTTGACAGCGATGGGCATAGACAATAAACTTTAACATTCTACGTGATTCCCCAAGATTCCCTGGAAAAATAAACGATTAAGCTAAGGTGATCAAGATGAAAATGTACCTGATGACTCCGGGCCCCACCCCGGTGGCTCCGGAAACCCAACTGGCCATGGCCCAACCCATCATCCATCATCGCGCCCCGCAGTTCATGGAGATCCTGGGCCAGGTGCGGGAAGATCTGAAATACCTGTTCCAGACGGAACAGGAAGTGCTGATCTTTTGCGCTACCGGCACCGGCGCCATGGAGGGGGCGGTGGCCAATACCCTGAGCGCCGGCGACACCGCCCTGGTGGTGGACGGCGGTAAGTTCGGGGAACGTTGGACCGAGCTGTGCGGTGTTTACGGGGTCAAGGCGGAGCGCCTCGTGGTGGAATGGGGCCATGCGGTGGACCCCCAGAAGGTGGCCAAGATGCTGGATGCCAACCCGGCCATCAAGGCGGTCATGGTCCAGGCCAACGAAACCTCGACCGCGGTGGCCCACCCGGTTAAGGAACTGGCGGCAGTGACCAGGACCCGGCCGGGAACCATCCTGGTGGTGGACGCCATTTCGGCCCTGGGCGGCTATCCGCTGCCCATGGACGCCTGGGGCATCGACGTGTTGGTGGCCGGTTCGCAAAAGGCCATGATGTTGCCGCCGGGGTTGGCCTTTGCCGCGCTCAGCCCCAAGGCCTGGGAGTTGGTCAAGACATCCACACTCCCTAAATACTACTTCGATTTTACCAAGCAGCTCAAATCCCAGGCCAAGAACCAGACCCCCTATACCTCGCCGGTGTCTCTGATCATGGGCCTCAAGGAAGTGCTGGGGAAGATTCGCACGATGGGGTTGGAGCGCATCTTCGCCCACAACCGGCGGCTGTCCCTGGCCACCAAAGCGGCCATGCAGGCCATGGGGCTGAAGCTCTATTCCAAGGATAACCCCTCGGATGTGCTCACCGCGGTGGAGTCTCCGGTGGACGGCCAGAAGGTGGTGGCCGAACTGCGGAAAAAGGGGATTTGGATCGCCGGCGGGCAGGCCCAAGCCAAAGGCAAGATCTTCCGCATCGCCCACATGGGCTTCATAGACACGGTGGACCTGCTGGGCACCATCGGCGGCCTGGAGGAGGTCCTCAACGGCTTGGGATTCCGGGTGCAGCCGGGTGTCGGGCTCAAGGCGGCCCAAGAGATCTTGAGCAAGGAGGGAGCGGTATGAAGGTCCTGATCAGCGACAACTTGCATGCCGCCGGAATAGCGGTACTGGAAGCCCAGCCCAACATAGAGGTGGTAAACCGGCCGGGCCTGACGCCCGCGGAACTTAAGGAGGCCATCAAGGATGCCGACGCCCTGGTGATCCGCAGCGGCACCAAGGTGACCGCGGAACTCATAGCCGCCGCCCCCCGGCTGAAGGTGGTGGGCCGGGCCGGCACGGGTCTCGACAACGTAGATATTCCCGCCGCCAGCAAAAGGGGCATCGTGGTGATGAACACCCCCGGGGGCAATACCATCACCACCGCGGAGCACGCCCTGTCGCTGATGATGGCCTTGGCCCGCAACATCCCCCAGGCGGCGCAATCCATGCGGAACGGCAAATGGGAGAAGAAGAAGTTCCAGGGCACCGAACTCCTCAACAAGACCCTGGGAATTATCGGCATGGGGAGGATCGGCTCCGTGGTGGCGGACCGGGCCTTGGGGCTGAAGATGCGGGTCCTGGCCTACGATCCCTTCATTACCAAGGAAGTTGCCGCCAATTTGGGGGTGGAACTGGTGGCCCTGGATGAGCTGATGGCCCGGGCCGACTTCATCACCCTGCATACACCCAAGACCAAGGACACCGCCAGACTTTTGAACCGGCAGGCCTTCAAAAAGATGAAGAACGGGGTGCGCGTCATCAACTGCGCCCGGGGTGGACTTATTGACGAAGAGGCCTTGCTCGAGGCCCTGAAGGAAGGCAAGGTGGCCGGCGCGGCCCTGGATGTCTATGAAACGGAACCGCCGCCGCCGGATTTCCCATTGCGGGAAATGCCGCAGGTCATCTGCACTCCCCACCTGGGGGCCTCCACTGAAGAAGCCCAGGCCAACGTGGCGGTGGCCATCTGCGAACAGATCGTGGAACTGCTGCTGGACGGCACCATCAAGAACGCGGTGAACGCCCCCTCCGTGACCCAGGAGGCCCTGGGCAAATTGAAACCCTACCTGGTTCTGGCCGAGGCCCTGGGCGCCTTCCAGGCGCAGATCAGCGAGGGGGCCATCTCCTCGGTGGTGGTCGCCTACGTCGGCGAGGTGGCCAAGCTGGAAACCAAGCCCCTGATTCATTCCGTGCTCAAGGGGTTGCTCTCCCCGGTGATGCGTGACGAAGTGAATTACGTCAACGCTCCGGCCATGGCCGAGGCCCGGGGTATTCACGTCAGCGAGGAGAAGGCGGCTTCCGCCGAAGACTTCTCCACCCTCATCCGATTGACGGTGCGGGCCAATAACGAAGAAAACACCGTGGCCGGGACTATTTTCGGAAAATATGAGCCCCGCTTAGTGCGGATCAATAAGTTTCGCCTGGAGGCCTCCCCCGAGGGCCACATGCTGTTCATTTACAATACCGACCGTCCGGGGGTCATCGGTGCCATCGGCAGCACCATCGGCAAACATAAGATCAATATTGCCCGGATGACCGTGGGCCAGGAGCGGGAGCGGGGCCAGAACATCATCCTGCTCACCACCGATACCCCGGTTACCCCGGAATGTCTTGAAGACGTGCGGGCCCTGGAGCACGTGGCCCAGGCCTTCCAGTTGGAGTTGTAGCCGATCTTGGACATGACGCTATGGTGGAGGTGGCCATGCCTGATTCCGAAGATAAGTCCGAAGATAAGGGTTATACCGTCAAGGATCGGCGTTTTCACCAGATGAGTGAGGAAGAGAAGGCCAAGGAGCAGGAGGCCAGGAGTTCCCAGGAGCAGGCCTTTCAAGAGGCGGGCCAAAAGGCTGCCGGCGGGGCCGCCGGCCCGGAAGTCACTTTCGCCTCCCTGATCTTCTCCCTCAGTTCCACGGCTTTCATGCATCTGGGAGCCATTCCCGACCCCAACACCGGGAAGCAGGAAAAAAACCTGCCCCTGGCCAAACAGGCCATTGACCTTCTGGGGGTGCTCCGGGAAAAGACCCGGAACAATCTGGACCAGGAGGAGGATAACCTGTTTGAACATCTTCTTTATGACCTGCGCATGGCATATATCAAGGGGGTGGGCTGATTAGGGGATCGGGGGGAGGAGTGCGGGTGCACTGCCCGGCCAAGATCAACCTCTATCTCCGGGTTTTGGGGCGGCGGACCGACGGCTACCACGAGCTGGTGACCGTGATGCAGCCGCTGAGTTTGGGAGACCGATTGACGGTCACCTTAGGCGGCGACACCCTGAGCTTCGTTTGTGACCACCCGGACGTGCCCCAGGGGCCGGAGAACCTGGTGTGGCGGGCGGCCCAAGGCTTCCAGGAGGAGACCGGGATACGGGTGGCGGCGCGCCTTGAGTTGGAAAAAAGGATTCCGGTGGCCGCGGGTCTGGGGGGCGGCTCCAGTGACGCGGCCGGCGCCTTGCAAGCCCTGAACCTCCTGTACGGCTCCCCCCTTAAGGGACTGCGGCTGCACTCGCTGGCATGCCGCCTGGGGGTCGACGTGCCGTTTTTCCTGGGGCGGGGGCCGGCGGTGGGCCGGGGCATCGGCACCGAACTCAGCCCCCTGAGTTTGCCGCCTTATAACTATCTGCTGGTCAATCCCGGCGTGGCCCTTTCCACCCGCTGGGTATATGAAAACCTGGACCTGGACGGATTGTCCGAGGCGCCGCTACCCCAGTCCTGGGACCCGGAGCATCCGGAGCACTGGGTCGAGAACGACCTGGGCGAGGTGGCCGTCCGCCGCTTCCCGGAGCTGGCCGAACTGCAGGCCAGGCTGAGGGAAGCGGGAGCTGTCACTCAGTCCGTCTCCGGCAGCGGACCCACCGTCTTCGGGATCTTCGCCACCTGGGAGGCGGCTCGGGAAGCGGCCCGGGTATTGCGCCGGTCGTTTCCGGGATGGCTGGCGGCCACCCAGGGTCTCACCGGCCTGGAAACCGATAACGCCAGGGAGCGTCGTCTATGGATGACCTGAAAATTTTCACGGGCAACGCCAACCGGCCTCTGGCGGAAAATATTTGCAGCTACCTGGGGATTCCCCTGGGGGAGGCCACTGTGCGACGCTTCTCCGACGGGGAGATCTCGGTGGAGTTCGAGGAGAACGTCCGCGGCAAAGATGTGTACATCATCCAGCCCACCGCCATGCCCTGCAATGAGAACCTCATGGAATTGCTGATCATGATGGACGCTTTGAAGAGGGCCTCGGCCCGTTGCGTCACCGCGGTGGTGACCTATTTCGCCTATGCCCGCCAGGACCGCAAGACCGCGCCCCGGACCCCCATTTCCGCCAAGCTGGTGGCCGATCTCATCACCACCGCCGGGGCCAACCGGATGCTCACCATGGATCTGCACTCCGGCCAGATCCAGGGATTTTTCGACATCCCCGTGGACCATCTGTACGCGGCGCCGGTGACCCTCGAGTATATCCGGGAGAATTTTAGCCCGGATGTGGTGGTGGTCTCCCCGGACTCCGGCGGGGTGGAGCGGGCCCGGGCCTTCGCCAAACGCCTCAACACCTCCCTGGCCATCATCGACAAACGCAGGGACGCCGGCGCCATCAAGGCCATGACCCTCATCGGCAACGTCTGGGGCAAGGAGGCCATCATCCTGGACGACATGATCACCAGCGGGGCCACCCTGACCATGGCCGCGGAACTGCTGATACGCCACGGGGTGCGCACCGTCCACGCCTGCGTCACGCACCCGGTCATGTCCCGCCACGCGGTGAGCAACATCCAGGGCTCTCTGGTCCAGTCCCTGGCGGTGACCGACACCATTCCCCTGAGCCCGGAGGCTGCCGCCCTGGATAAGATCCGGGTTCTGTCAGTGGCGCCTCTCCTGGGAGAAGCCATCAAGCGCATCCACGACTTTGATTCAGTCAGTTCTCTGTTTGTATAAAGAGCTATCAGCTCTCAGCTTTCAGCAATCAGCTAAAAAGAATTATATTTTTGGTTGAGATGCTCTCCGCTCTTTAACATGATTTTCCCAAGCCTGTTATGCCATAGATAGGTTTAGTTTGTCGCTGCTCACTGCTCTATTGTAGCTATCAGCCGTCAGCTTTCAGCCATCAGCTAGAAAGAATCATATTTTTGGTTGAGATGCTCTCCGCTCTTTAACATGATTTGCCCTAATGGTATTATGGCAGGGACAGGTTTAGGTTGTCACTGCTCACTGCTCACTGCTCACTGCTCACTGCTCACTGCTCACTATAAAAAACTGATATGCGCCTCATCGTGGGTTTGGGAAATCCCGGCCGGGAGTATGCCTGGACCAGGCACAACCTGGGCTGGCAGGTGGTGGCCTACCTGTCGGAATACTGGGGGATTCCCCTGAATAAGAAGAGCCTGGAGTCGGTTTGGAGCCAGGGCAGGGTAGGGGAGGAGCGGGTGGTCCTGGCCCAACCCACCACCTATATGAATCTCAGCGGCCAGGCGGTCTCCCTCCTGCTCTCCTACTTTAAACTCACCCCGGACCGCCTCGTGGTGATTCACGATGACCTGGACCTGCCGCGCTGGCGTCTCAAGATCGTGGAGCGGGGCGGCGCCGGCGGTCATCGGGGGGTCCTCTCCATCATCGAGCGGCTGCACAGCGAGGAATTCCTCCGGGTGAAGATGGGCATCGACCGGCCGCCGGCGGCGATGCCCGGAGAGGGCTATGTTTTGTCCCCTTTCCCGGCGGCGGACGCGGAAAACGTGGCCCGTTTCATCGAGCGGGCCGCCCGGGCGGTGGACACCCTGGTCCGGGAAGGGCGGGCCGCAGCCCAGAACCTCTTTCACGGCGAGCCCTCTGATTTAACTGATTAGGATCATGGGCCAATGAGATTCAAGCATGCTCTATAACCAATGCGCCGCAGTTAATGAGGAATTTTGGCATGACCTGCGTCATGCCGACCAAGAGGACATTGCCCGGCGCACCGGTGTCCGGCGCCACCAGAACGTCTTCCGCTTCCCATTCTTTAATCAGGAAGCCGTGGTGGATATGGATCGACAACGGGTGTTTAGGGCGGCCGCAGCGGAGGAGGAACCCGGCTTCCGCTTCTGCCTGATTACCTTGTTTTATTTGCTTTATGTCGATACCGCGGAGCTGGGGGCGCCCCTCAGCCCCTTGGAACTGCCTGGCGCCACCACCTTTTTCCAAAGCCAGGGGCCTCATGCGATTCCCAGCGCCCCCTTGGAAGAACGGTTTGGTAGGGATCTATCCGGATTCCTCGGGGCCGGACGCCTCCTGGGTGCAGAAAGGCGCGCCAGCAGTGACGGAGCCTTGGCCTTCCATCCCTTTCCGGGACTGACCGTGGAAGTGATCCTTTGGGAGGCGGATGAGGAATTTCCGGCCCAGGTGTCCTTTACGGTGCCGTCACATCTGGATCGCTTCTGGCAACTGGACGCGGTGCTGGGCCTCATGGGACTGGTGGTGAAGGAGATTCTCCGGACAGACCGGCCAGTCACCGACTAGTTTTGAGGGCGCAGGTAATGAACCTAAGATTGCACGGGTTTCAGGCTAGTTAAAAATTGGACCGCTTTTTTCATCCCGGTTAATGAATCATTAAATGATTGAGGCACAGGCGAGACCCCTGTGCCACTGGGCGAGACGCCTGGGCCACCCAAAGAATGCGCCTCCTGTTCATTTCCAGCAACCGCTGCCGCCTCGTCTTCCTGCCGCTGCCCCTGGGCCTGGCCGCAGTGGTGGCCGCCGTGGGCTCGGAGCATGAAGTCAGGGTTCTCGATTTCATGTTTGCCGAGGCCCCCCTGACCCAGGTGGACCGGGCAGTGGCGGAGCTGCGTCCGGAACTTATCGGCATCTCGGTCAGAAACATTGACAACCAGGACAGCCGCCAGCCGGAAAGCTATTTCCCCGACGTGAGAGACCTGGTGCAACACTTGCGGGGGATCAGTCCGGCCCCGGTGATACTGGGAGGGGCGGGTTTTTCGGTGGCGCCCCTGGAATTCATGGATTTCACCGGGGCCGATTTCGGCATGGTGGGGGAAGGGGAATTCCTGGTAAATTTCTTGGAGTCCTTTCCTGAAAAGAAATGGGACCAGGTTCCAGGCTTGATCTGGCGCCAGGAGGGCGGCCCCAAGCTGAACCGGCGCCAGCCCGTCCGGAGGCTCGAGCTGCTGCCGTCTCCGGCCCTCGAATATTTTACCCCGCGCCGGTATCAGGATACCCGGGGAAGCGCCGGGCTGCCAGGCATGATCCCGGTGCAGAGCCGCCGGGGCTGCCCCATGAGGTGCATCTACTGCAGCACCCCGCTCCTGGAAGGGGCCCGGACCCGGGGCTGGGCGCCGGAGCAGGTGGCCTCCTGGCTGGCGGCCTGGCATGGGAAGTGGGGTCTGAATCGTTTTTTTTTCGTGGATAATATCTTTAATTGTCCTGTGGATTACGGCCGGCGCCTCTGCCGGGCCATCGCCGCCCTACGGCTTCCCCTGGAATGGGGCTGCCTGATCAATCCGGCCTTTCCGGATCGGGAATTGTTCGAGCTCATCGGGGCGTCGGGCGGCGTCATGGTGCAGGTGGGCAACGAAAGCGGCTCGGAACTGATGTTGAACCGCCTGGGCAAGGGATTCGAATTGAAGCAGGTGGAGCGCACCCTGAAACTGCTTAAAGCAGCGGGCCTCCCCTTCACCTGCTTCCTGCTGCTGGGCGGCCCCGGCGAAACCCGGGAGACCGTCCAGGAGAGCGTCGCCTTCCTGGAGGCCTTCCAACCGAGGATGGTGAGCGTCAAGGCCGGCATCCGCATCCACCCGGGGCTCCCCCTGCACCGCCTGGCTCTGGAGGAAGGAGTGGTAAAACCTGAGGATAATTTATTATGGCCCAAGTTTTACCTGGCCCCGGCTATCCGTGACTGGATCTGGGATTATCTTCTTGAAGTGGCCGCCCGGCACCCCAACTGGACCTTCTAGAAGCGGTTTTCGGTTTTCGGAGAATCATCATTGGCAAGATTAAGGAGTGAACATGTGTCCTCCATCAGATGACGAGAGAGAACGCCCCAGTTGGAGGGAGATAGACCAGCGCCGGGACCGGTCGGGCGGAGCGCGGCCCCGCCGGGAGCCCCGTCTCCCGGAGAAGCAGTCGGAAATGATCCGCCTGCAGGCATTGGCCCAGGCCGAGGCCCTGTTCCAAGGCAAGCGGGCCAAGCCGGAGTATCAAAAAGACCTGCGGGAATTGGAGGCAAGCCATGGTACCAAGAGATTTGCCTCCTGTGCCAGGAAGTTCCTGGAGGAATACGGCCTGCCGGGGGAGTGGGGGGCGCTGACCCGGCTGCTGGATTATCCGGACCCCGCGGTGGTGCAGGACGTCTTGGGCGCCATGGCGTCCCAGGTGGGGAGCCGCAGCCGGGTAGAGCAGCAGGGGTTCAAGGGCCAGCTGCAGGTCCTGGCCCTCACCGGCCAGCACGGGGAGGTGCGGCGCACCGCCGAGGAGATACTGTCGGGAATAACTAAAAAATAATATTTTTTCTTTTAACAGCTTTTATTAATGGTCTAATAAACAAGGGGGAGTCGGAGAAGGGCTCCCCCGGTCCCCCATGGCGGCCATCGGGATGAAGGGGGGTTCTCCGGTCCATTCCAGCAGCCGGAGAGATCAGCACAAGGAGGTGCTAATCCCATGAGAAGGACCAATGCTCCTCTGCATTTGGGCCTGGCAGCAAATCCACGGCCGGAACCGCCGGAATTATCCGAGATCATCACCCAGGACCCTGCTCTCCTTCTAATCCTTTCCCGGCTTCCTGCCTGTGCCCGGTTCGATCTCCCCATCATGCTGAGCGGAGAACCCGGGACCGGGAAAGAACTGGTGGCCCGGGCCATCTTCGCCCTGAATCCGGAGCGGCGGCCTTGCCAGCTAATCAATTGCGCCGCCCTGACGGAAACCCTGGCGGGCAGTGAACTCTTCGGCCACCTGCGGGGGGCCTTTACCGACGCCCGCAGCTCCCGGCTGGGCAAGTTTCGACAGGCCCACGGCGGCACCCTGTTCTTAGACGAGATCGGGGAGTTGCCTCTGTCGGTGCAACCCAAGTTGCTGCGGGCGGTGGAGCAGGGGGAGATTGAGCCGGTGGGCGGGGATGCGGTGGTGAAGGTGGACGTGCGCCTGGTGGCCGCCACCAATCAAGATTTGCAGGCAAGGATTGCCCAGGGCTATTTCCGCCAGGACCTCTACGACCGCCTGGCGGTGCTGGAGATCAACCTGCCGCCGCTCCGGGAGCGGGGCGAGGATATTGCCCTGCTGGCCCGGCACTTCGCCCGGGAGGCGGCCCGGCGTCAAGGCCGCACCGGGACGCCGGAGTTTAACGCCGCCGCCTGGCGCCGCCTGGAAGCGTATAGCTGGCCCGGCAACGTCCGGGAGTTGAAAAACGCGGTCACCCGGGCAGTCCTGCTGCACAGCGGCCGCTACATCTGTGGGGAGGATATTCATTTGCCCTCACGCGGCGCTGCGGGGGAGCCGGGCCACAATGGGGGCAGCGATGTGAAGGCGGCCATCCGGCCCAGCCGGGGACGGCTGGTGGAGCTCCTTGATGAGGAGCAGGGCAATATCTCCGAACTGTCCCGGCGTCTCGAGGTCTGCACCAGGACCACGTACCGCTGGCTCAGGTCAGCCAACATTGACCTGGAAAATTTCCGGAGGGGCGCTCCCTTTGCCCCGTCCTGAAGGTGACGGGTTCCCTGGCCGGGGCCGGGGCTGATGGTTATCCCCAAAAAGTGAAGCCGCCTTCCTCCGGGAAAGGCGGCTTTTTTATGGGAACCCGGAAATAAGGGCGGACACACGGGTCCGCCCCTACAACTCAGAGAACGGAATGCACCGCGGTCTTGGCCAGTTCCACGATGCGGTCCGGGAAGATGCCGAAGCCGATGATCACCGCGGCCAGAGAGTAGTTCAGCAGGCGGCTGGGCAGGCTCAGGATTATCGGCCCCAGGCCGGGGTCATCCTTGAAATAGGCGGCGTAGAGCACCCGCAGATAGTAATAGAGGGACACGGTGCCGTTCACCGCACCGATCAACACCAGCCAAAAATAGCCGGAGTTCATGGCGGAGGTGAAGAGCAGCAGCTTCCCGGTGAAGCCGATGGAGGGGGGTACTCCCGCCAGGGCGAAGATACCCAGGATCAGGTTCATGCTGAGCAAAGGACTGCGTTGGTAGAGGCCGCCCAGCTCCACAATCTTCAAATCCCGGCCGTCCGCGGCCACTTCCGAAAGGACCATGAACACCGTAAAGTTCATCACCAGGTAAGCCAGGGCATAGTAAACGGCAGCGATGTAGCCCGCCTCCCTCAAGGTCAAGATCCCTATGAGAAAGTAGCCGGCGTGGGCAATGGAGGAGTAGGCCAGCATGCGCTTGAAGTCTTTCTGAATAATGGCCACCAGGTTGCCCAGGGTCATGGAGGCGATGGAGAGAATCATGAGGGCCTTGGTAAAGCCGTAGCCGTAGCCGGCCCCGAGGGCGGCGAAACGCAGCAGCAGGGCCACCGCGGCCACCTTGGAGGCGGTGGCGATGAAGGCGGTCACCTGATTGGCGGCGCCCTGGTAAACGTCCGGGGCCCAGAAGTGGAAGGGAAAGACCGACAGCTTGAAGAAGAAGCCGGACATGGCCAGGAGCAGGCCGATGAGACCGATGGGGCTTTGGGTCAATTGGGTCAATTTGGGCGCCAGCTCGGCCAGGTAGGTGGTGCCGGTGGCCCCAAAGATATAGCTCAGGCCGAAGAGCATGAAGCCGGAAGAGACCGCGCCGATGAACAGGTACTTGATGCCCGCCTCCACGTCGATGCCGTCCCCCCGGCGCAGAGGCACCAGGATGTAGAGGGAATAGGAGGAGAGCTCCAGGGCCACGTAAATGGTGAGGAGTTCCACCGCCGAGACCAGCAGCATCATGCCGATAATAGTGGTGGTGAGAAACAGATAAAATTCAGCCTGCTGGCGCTCCTCAATGTGGGCCAGGTCATGGGAGATGGTGAGCACCAGGAAGAGGCCCAGGGCCAGGGCGAACTTGAAGATCTGGCTGAAAAGGTCAACCCGGTAGGCTTTATAGAAAAGATAACCATGTTGAAAGAGGCAGCAAGCGGTGAGCAGCATCCCCACCCCGGCCAGAACCAGGGCGATCCGGTAATCGGTCTTGACCCGGGGCGTCCTCCTGAGGCTGAGGCAGAAAAAGACCAGGGCCAGGCCCAAGTAATAGAGTTCAGGTCCGAACAGCGTCACATTCATGGTCACATTCCCTGGAGAAAGGGGATTATCGCGGTTTTAATCGTGCCCACCATCAGTTGCGGGAAAAACCCGAAAAGTAACAAGACGCTGATGAGGATCATGCGAGGCAAACCCAGGAAGGGACTGACGTCCTGAAAATGCACGAACTTGGGGTTCGGCTCGTTGAAGAAGGTATTCTGTACCACCCGCAAGGCGAAGAGGGCGCCCACTACCAGGGCGGCGATGGCCAGCAGCCCCTGCACCGGGTAGACCTTGACGGCGGCGATAAAGACGAGCAATTCGGCCCAGAAACTGGCCATTCCCGGCACCCCGGCGCCGCACAGGGCCGCGGTGATGAAAAAGGCGGAGGCCACCGGCATGATCTTGGAAAAGCCGCCCAACTGGTGAATGTCCCGAGTATGGGTGCGGTCATAGATAAAGCCCACCGAAGAGAAGAAGAGGGCGGTCATGACGCCGTGGGCGAACATCTGGAAAACACTGCCGTTGAGTCCGTCCACCGTGCCGGTAGCCAGCCCCAGGCAGACGATGCCCATGTGGGACACCGAGGAATAGCCGATAACATACTTCAAGTCCGTCTGGGCCAAGCCCACGAAGACCCCGTAAACAATGCCCACGGTGGCCAGCAGGGCCATGAGCTGGGCCCAATAGTGAAAACCCACCGGGCAGAGATACATGGCCACCCGCAGGATGGCGAAAGAGCCGAGCTTCATGAGCACTCCGGCATGGAGCATACTCACCGCGGTGGGGGCGGCCACGTGGCCCACCGGCGACCACGTGTGGAATGGCCAGACCGCGGCCAGGACCCCGAAGCCGAAGAATAGCATCACAAAGGCAACCCTCTGGGTCCAGTAGGGGAAGTGGGCGGCGTGCAGCCGGATCATGTCGAAGGTCTGGAGGCCCGAAGAGGAATAGAGCAGCAGGATGCCGGGAATGATGAGACCGCTGCCGGCCATCAGATACAGGGTGAGCTTCATGGCGGCGTATTCTTTGCGGGTGGAGCCCCAGACCAGGATGAGAATGTACATGGGCACCACGGCGATCTCATAGAACAGGAAGAACATAAAGAGATCGTAGGACATGAAGACGCCGAAGACCCCGGTGACCAGGGCCAGCATCCAGATGAAGTATTCCTTGGTGCGGCTTTCCAGCTCCCACATGGTGAGGACACCGGTGAAGATGACGATGCCGGTGAGCAGCAGCAGGGGGGCGTTCAGGCCCTCGACCCCTACGTGGTAGGTGATGCCGAAGGTCTTCACCCACTGGTACTTCTCCACGAACTGCAAGCCCCCCAGGGTCCGGTCATAGGCCACAAAGGTGTAAATGGCCAGGGCCAAGGAGATGCCCGCAGCCACCAGGGATACGGCCTTGATGAGGAACTTCTGATCGTCCCGCAGGCACAGGAGGAGCAGCAGTCCTGCCGGCGGGGCCAGCAGCATGCAGGAGAGAATGGGGAATGATGCCATGTGTTCGGTCATATCAGCGACCCATCAAGAGGTAGATCCCGACCCCGGCCACGACCACAACCATGAAGAACAGATTGTATTGCAAAAAGGCGGTCTGGACGAAAGAGAGCAGCCTGCCGCTGCCGACGGTGGAGAAGGCCACCGCATCCACTCCGCCGTCCACCACCCGGCGGTCATTGTAGGTAAATAACCGGGAAAAAGTGCCGTAAATCACGGTGTTGAGGAACCAGCGCCAGAAGTCGTCCATGTACCATTTGCGAATGAAGAATTCCTGCAGCCACGGAACTTTTTGGATAAATCCTTGGCACCTGGCGCCTTGCGCGCCCCAATCGAACCAGGCCACTGCGATGCCGCCCACGCCGCAGCATAAGGCGCCGGCCATCAGGAAATAATTGAGCGCCTCGGGATTGGCTTCCCCCAACAAAAACTTCTGCAGGTAGCCCTCGCCGAAACCCAGGGTCAGGGTGAAGACTGCCAGGACGATGAGGGGGAAGACCATGACCCAGGGCACCCCGTGGTGTTCATCGGTGGCGTCGCCGTGTGCATGCCCTTGGCCGGGATGAGCCTCCTCGTGGCCGGGGACCTTGCCGTAGGCGCCGGGTTTGGGAAAGAGCATGACAAAGATCACCCGGAAGGAGTAATAGGCGGTGAGGAAGGCGCCCAAAAGCCCCATGGCCAGCCAGAGCTTGTTAGGGAGATGGCCGAGGGTGCCCATGATCAGCTCCTTGCTGAAGAATCCCGAAAAGGGAGGGATGCCCGCCAGGGCCAGAGCGGCAATGGTCATGCAGACCATGGGAATCGCCAGCTTCCGGCTCCCGTTGCTGGCCATGGTGAAAAAATCGTTGGTGCCGAAGTGATGAATGAAGACCCCGGAACAAAGGAAGAGCAGGGCCTTGAAGGCGGCGTGGGTGGTGAGGTGGTAATAGCCGGGGAACATGGTACCGGAGGCCAGTCCGGCGGCGGCCAGCCCCATGGACATGAAGCCCAGTTGGCTGATGGTGGAATAGGCCCACACCTGTTTGATGTCGGTAGCCACCATGCCGATGGTGGAGGAGATCAACAGGGTCAGGGTGGAAATGGCCAGAATCACGGTCATGGCGGTGGCCGAAGCCGAGAAGAACGGGAAGATGCGGGTCATGAGGTAGATGCCGGCGGCCACCATGGTGGCGGAGTGGAGCAGGGCCGAGACCGGGGTGGGGCCTTCCATGGCGTCGGGCAGCCAGACGTGCAGGGGGAACTGGGCGCTCTTGCCCATGACCCCGCAAAAGATCAGCAAAGCCGCGGGGGTGAGCAGCCAGGGCGGGATGGTTTTGGCCACGGCCGCGGCGTTAACTGAGGCGATATCCAAATTGCCGTAGAATATGGTGAGGAATACCAGCCCCATGAAGAAGCCGATGTCGCCGAAGCGGGTGACCACAAACGCTTTTTTCCCGGCCTCGGAGGCGGAGAATTTCTCATACCAGAAGCCGATGAGCAGGTAGGAGGCCAGGCCCACCAGTTCCCAGGCGATGTAAAGCTGCAAGAGGCCGCTGGAGATCACCAGGGTGAGCATGGCCAGGGCAAAGAGGGAGAGGTCGGCGTAGTAGCGCCCGAAACCCGGGTCGCCATCCATGTAACCGATGGAATAGATCTGCACCAGCCAACTGATGGTGGCCACGATACAGAGCATCACCAGGCTGGTGGGGTCCAGGAGGAAACCGAAGGGAACCTTGACCACGTCCGAAACCAGCCAGTGGAAGTTGTAGATGATGGGCTTTTCCAGGCCCCCTAGCGTGAAGAAAAAGCTCCAGGCAATAATGAGGGGGATAGTGGAGGCCGTGAGCGGAGATGGCCAGCGAGAGGCAATGCCTGTTTCTGGTGAAGATCATGATCAGACCAAAGGCCGTCAGCGGCATAAATACCGTCAGGAGACAGCCCCAAAGGATCGGATCGAACGAGCCCATGCTTAACCCCTCAGTTCCGTGGCTTGATCGATATTCACGGTTTTAAGCCTGCGGTACACCGCGATAATGATACTCAGGGCGATGGCGGCTTCCGCGGCAGCCACCGCCATGATGAACAGGGTGATGATCTGGCCCACCGCCGGATGCGGAGCCAGAAAGCGGTTGAAGGCCATGAAGTTGATGCTGGCGGCGTTGAGGATGAGTTCCACTGAAATGAGCACCGCGATCAAATTGCGCCGCGCCAGCACCCCATAAATGCCGATGGCGAAGAGCACCAGGGCCAGATAGAGATAGGTCTGCAAATGGTTAAAGAGCAGCATCGATCACCTCTCGGGAGCCCCGCGGCCGCGGCCGCCCCGGGCCGTGACCATAGCCCCCAGCATGGCCACCAGCAAGAGCAGGGAAACCACTTCAAAGATCAGGGAATAAGTGGTCAGGAGGTAATGCCCCAGGGTGGTGACCGACCAATCGGAGGCGCGCTCCGAGGCCGGGACCCAGGTGGTCTTTTTCAGCAGCAGCGCCAGAAAGATGAAGACCGCCAGGGCGCCAGCCAGGGCTGCCGAGATCTTCCAGGGGTTCCGGGGAGGCCGGGGCAGGTATTGGGGTTCTGAAAGCATCACCGCAAAGCAGATGGCGATGCAGATGGCGCCCACGTAGATGAGGATCTCCATCAGGGCCACAAAGGGGCTGTTTAAATAGACGAAGAGGCCCGCCACCCCGAAGAGCGCCAGGGCCAGCCCCAGGACATTATGAAAGATCTTGCGGGCCGCCTCCGCAATCAAGGCGCCCAGGATGGTGAGCGCCGCCACCAGGATAAAGGCGGCGGAGGCCAGGTTTTCCGGACTTAAGAGGGCGCTCATTCTTTGACCTCTTCAGGTTCAGGCGGCGCCTTTGGCGACTTGGACTTCTCGGGGGCCTCGACGGGTTTGGCCGCCTTGGCCTGGGCCGCCTTAACCGCAGCCTCTTTTTCCCGGGCTTCCCGGGCGGCCGCCTCGGCTGCCTCGGCCGCGGCTATCTCTGCCGCGGTGGGGATGGGAGTGAGTGGTAAACCGGCGGCCTGCTGGCGCTCTTGCAAAAGGGTCAGGTGATCGATGACTGCATCCTCTCGGCGAAAACCCGTCAGACGGTATTCCCGGGAATATTCCAAGGCCGTGGTGGGGCAGACCTCGACGCAGAGGCCGCAGAGACTGCAGTAATAGTGCTCGTGAACGTAAGTGTAGGGCACCTTCTGCTTGCCTCCCGGCAGCTTGACCCCAGAGAGCGAGATGAGCTGGGAGGGGCAGATGCGGGCGCACATCTCGCAAGCGATGCAGCGATGCGTCTGGGTTTCGGGGTCCAGGAGAAAGCGGGGATAGCCACGATAGGCCGGGCTCATCTCGATCTTCTGGCGGGGGTATTGGACGGTGACTACGGGTTTGACGAAATAACGGATAGTCACCGCCATGCCCGCCAGCAGGCTCCAGAATCCCGAGGCAATCTCTCTAAAATAGGTCAGCATGGCTCAGTCAACCGTAAGCAGCCCTCTCAACTGAGTTTCAATACCAGGGCGGTGATCAGCAGATTGGCGAAGGCCAGGGGGATCAAGACCTTCCAGGCCAGGGTGATCAACTGATCGAAGCGTACCCGGGGGAAGGTCCAGCGGAACCACATCATCAGAAAGATGAGGGCGTAGACCTTCAGGAGAAACCAGACCACCCCGGGCAGGATGGGGCCTTGCCAGCCGCCCAGGAAAAGGACGGCGCCCACCGCCGAGGTGATGAACATGTTGGTGTATTCCGCCAGGAAGAACAGGGCAAAGCGCATGCCGGTATATTCCGTGTGGAACCCGGCCACCAGTTCCGACTCGGCTTCCGGCAGGTCGAAGGGGGCGCGGTTGGTTTCGGCAGTGGCGCAAGTAATAAAGAGGATAAACGCCAGGGGCTGCACCAGGATGAACCAGTGAGAACCCTGGGCCGCCACGATGTCCGAGAGCCTGAGGGAGCCCACCATCAGGATCACGCTCATCACCGTGATGAGCAGAGGGATTTCGTAGGCGATATTTTGGGCCACCGAACGGATGGCCCCGAAGACCGCGTATTTATTGTTGGAAGACCAGCCGGCCATGAGGATGGCCAGGACCGCCAGGGTGGAAAAGGCGAGGATCAGCACGATCCCCACGTTCAGGTCCCTGATGATCAGGGTCCGGGAAAAGGGGATCACCAGAAAGGAGAGCAGCACCGGCAGGAAGATGACGATGGGGGCCAGCCGGTAAACGGGCCGGTCCACCTCTTCCGGGGTGATGAGCTCCTTGCCCATGAGTTTCAGGGCGTCGGCCACCGTTTGCATGGCGCCGTGGGGACCCACTTCCATGGGACCCAGACGGAGCTGCATGTGGGCCGAGACCTTGCGCTCCATCCAGATGAGAAACAGGGCGTTCACCGTAACCAGCATGATGATCCCGATGAGGCCGATGATCATCCTGCCTGCTTCCGTCGCCCAATATTGCGCCAATAGTTCCATAGTCAGTAGTCAGTAGCCAGTAAAAAATAAAAAATAAAAAACAGAAAACAGAAAACAGAAAACAGAAAACCAAAAACCAAAAACCAAAAACCGTCAGTTAACGGTCGATTTCCGGAATCACCAGGTCCATCGAGCCCAGGATGGCCACCAGATCGGCCACCAGGGTGTCCACCGCCACCTCGGGAAGGATGCTGAGATTGCCGAAGGACGGCACCCGCAGTTTAATGCGGTAGGGTTTGATATCGCCCTGGCTGACGATATAACAGCCGAATTCCCCCCGGGCGCTTTCAACCGCCTGATAGACCTCACCCGCAGCGGGTTTCAGGCGTTTGGGCACCTTGTCCGCCATGATGGGGCCGTTGGGGAGCTTGTCCAGCGCCTGTTCGACGATCCGCAGGCTCTGCTCCATTTCCAGGATGCGGACGAGATAGCGGTCGAAGACGTCGCCCTTGCTGCCGATGGGAATCTGAAAGTCGAAGGCCGGGTAGGCGGAATAGGGCTCGCTCTTGCGAATGTCGTAAGCGATGCCGCTGCCCCGGAGGGTGGGGCCGGTGAGGCCGTATTTCACCGCCTGCTCCCTGGTGATCACACCGACGCCTCGGGTGCGGTTGATGAAGATGACGTTCTTGGTCACCAGAGACTCGTAATCCCCGAAGCGGCTGCGCAGGCGCTTGATAAAGGCCCTGGCGCCAGTGATGAACTCCTCGTCGAGGTCCCGGGGCGCGCCGCCGAAGCGGTAGAAGCAGTAGGTGAGCCGGGAACCGGTGATCCGGTCCAGCAGGTCCAGGATATGTTCGCGGTCATCGAAGGCATAGAGGATGGGGGTGAAGGCCCCCAGGTCCAGGAGATAGGCGCCGATCCACACCAGGTGGGAGGAGATGCGGTTCAGTTCGCTCAAAATCACCCGGATGAATTCTCCCCGCTCCGGCACCGTGAGGCCGAGGAGTTTTTCCACCGCCATGCAGTAGCCCTGATTGTAGGCCAGGGCGTGGAGGTAATCGACCCGGCCCATGTTGGGCAGGAACTGCTGGTAGTTGCGATTCTCGGCCATGTGTTCGTGGCCCCGGTGGCCATAGCCAATGACCGGTTCGGCCTTAGTGATGTACTCCCCGTCCATCGTCAGGAGCACCCGCAGGACCCCGTGGGTGCTGGGATGCTGCGGACCCAGGTTGAGGGTATAGGACTTTTCTTCTATTCCTAACTCAATCATTTTTGGGTTCGGCTCCAAAGTCTTTCAGCAACGGATGGAAATCGGCGTCTTCCGGCAGCAGCAGGCGCTTCAGGTTGGGGTGTCCGGCGAACTTGATGCCGAAAAGATCGTAAACCTCCCGTTCGTACCAATCGGCGCCCGGATAGACCCGGGAGATGGTGGGCGGCTGGGCCTCCTGGGTCTCTTTCGCCAGGGAGGCGCGCACTACGGTGCGGCACAGTTCATCAAAACTGGCGAAGTGATAGACCAGGGTGAAGGATTCCCGCAGGTCCACCGCGGTGAGGGATTCGAGAAAGCAGCCCGCCTCAAGCAGGGCCTGGGCCACCGCCGGCATCTGCCCGGGTGCGGCGGCCACCTCCAGGTGATAGCCTGTCTTTGAGTAATCGCCGTCGCTCACCTGCGCCAGGTTCAAGGGGGCCAGGGCCGCTTGGATCTTATCCTTTAACATTTCTGAACTTCCTGAGGCGGCCCCGTTTGGTGATTTTTTCTTCCAGCATGAGGATCGATTCGATGATGGCCTCGGGGCGGGGCGGGCAGCCGGGTATATAGACATCCACGGGGATGATCAAGTCGGCGCCGGGGACGATGGCATATTGGTTCGGGTAGTAAAAGGGGCCGCCGGAGATGGCGCAGTTGCCCATGGCGATCACCCACTTGGGGGCGGGCATCTGCTCATAGAGGCGAACCACGGCCGGAGCCATCTTCTTGGAGATGGTGCCGGCCACGATCATCAAGTCCGATTGCCGGGGAGAGGGGCGAAAGACCCCGGCCCCGAAGCGGTCCAGGTCGAAACGGGCCATGCCCGCGGCCATCATTTCGATGGCGCAACAGGCCAGGCCGAAGGTCAGGGGCCACAGGGAGTTGGCCCTGGCCAGGTTCAGGGCTTCTTCCAGGAGGCCCAGGCGGATTAAGGGGTCACCTGTTTTCGTTTCCAACTGAAGACTCCTCGGCGCCAGGCATAAACCAGGACCAGGGACAGAATGCCGATGAAGATGGTGATTTCCACAAAGTCGAGCCAGGCGTAGCCCTTGCCGTAAGCCAGCAGGACCGGGAAGAGGAAGAGCACGTCCACGTCAAAGGCCAGGAACAGCAGGGCGAACAGATAATAGATGACCGCCACCTGAATCCAGGCGCTGCCGATGGCCGGCATCCCGCACTCATAAATTTCATCCCGGGCGGCTCCATAACTCCGGGGGGCAATCAGGTGGGCCAGGATGATGGGACCCAGGGCGAAGAGGGCGGCCCCCGCCAGGAAGGCCAGGACAAAGGAAAAATCGCTCAAGGCCTGCGGGATTTCCAAGGCCGGCTCCTTGTGCTTTTTGGTACAACCCTGACATTTATACCCCAGATGAAAAATCTTAGTCAAGGAGTTTGTGACAGCACAGGCCAATTTATTCCCTTGGGCCGCACCGCCTAGGTCGAGAAGGCGAAGAATGTCCCTCCGTCAGCAATTGGGGTAAACCTCAATCAAGCCCCAATGCGGTATTAATGGTTGTGAGTGGGGGGGAGATGAGGACGTGCGCCCTCAGGAGAGGGAATGATGCGAAAGGCGGGAAGCGCTTGGTGGCACAGGTTTTAAACCTGCGCTACTAAATCCCGCCCTACGGTCCTGCCTGGAAACCTCTTCAAGAATCCGTGGCAGCGATCTTATCTTCAGAACTCCATCTGCACTCCTATTTCCAGAACCTTGGCCGGGGGGATATTTAGTAAGGTTGAGCGGCTGACGGCATTACGGAGCATGAAGGTAAAAAGAAACCTTTGCCACTTGGTCATAGTTTTTTTGCGGGCCGGCACGAGGTTGATGCGGCCCAGGTAATAAGTCACATTGTCAAGGTCGATGGGCAGGCCTTGTCTGTGGGCCTTTACCAGTATTTCGGGGACATCTGGAGTTTCCATAAACCCGCTATGGCCGGTAACCCTGTAAACCCCATGGCCCAATCCCTGGGTTTCCACCCGCTTATCCTCCTCAACTTCAGGGACGTCGGCGGTGAGGACGGACAAGATTACCAGGTTTTCGGGCAAGGCGCTGGTCTGGGTAAGATAGCGGAGCAGCATGGGCGGCACTTCTTTGTGGAAGGTGGAGAGGAAAACCCCGGTCCCAGGCAGGCGCAGCGGTTTTTCGGCCGCGATCTTTTCAATGAACTTATCTCTGGTGATGGTCATGGTCATCACCTTCAAGGCCAAAGTTTTCCAGCCGTCCCACCAGGTGACCATGAGGAACACGATGACCAGGGCCACGGCCAGGGGGAACCAGCCCCCCGAGAGAAATTTACCCAGGCAGGCGCTGAAATAGGTGAGGTCCATGGTCCAAAACAAGAGGCAGAGGGGCAGGGCCTTAGCGGGCCTCCACAGCCAAATCCGCGTAATAATGAAATAAAACACCACCGAGGTGATAAACATGGTCCCAGTCACGGCAATGCCGTAAGCCGCGGCCAGGTTTTCGGACTCTTTGAAGTAAAGGGCCAGCAGAATCGCGGCCAGCATCATCAGTACATTCACATCCGGGGCGTACACCTGGCCTTCGGCCATTTTGGAGGTGTGCAGGACCCGCATGCCGGGGAGGAAACCCAATTGCATGGCCTGCCTGGTCAAGGAAAAGACGCCGGAAATAATCGCCTGGGAGGCGATAATGGTGGCCAGCGTAGCCAGGGCCACCATGGGATAAACGAGAATACGGGGAACCAAATGGTAAAAAGAGTCTGCGGCGCTTTGAGGATCGGCCAGAATGAGGGCTCCCTGGCCGAAATAGTTGCAGAGCAGGGCCGGCAGCGCCAGGAAATACCAGGAAATGCGGATGGCTTTAATTCCGAAATGCCCCAGATCGGCATAGAGAGCTTCGCATCCGGTAATGCAGAGCACCACGAGGCCGAGGATGAAAAATCCACGCAAGCCGCTGTGGAGAAAAAATTGGAGGGCGTGCAGGGGATTGACCGCGGCCAGGATCCCGGGCTGGCTCGCCATGGCCCTGAGGCCCAGCCAGGCGAGAACCACAAACCAAAGAACCATCACCGGACCGAACCATTTGCCGATGCGGGCGGTCCCATGTCTTTGAGCCCCGAAAAGGAGCAACAAGACCAGACAGGTCAAGGGCAGGATTAGGGGCTTGGCCTGGGTGGTCGCCACTTCCAGGCCCTCGAGGGCGGACAGAACGGAAATGACCGGGGTGATGAGCCCATCGCCATAGAGCAGGGCCGCACCGAAGAGCCCGCCCAGGACCAACCCCCGGCTTAAGTTGGGCCCCATATTCTTATGGAGCAAGGCGAGCATGGCAAAGACGCCGCCTTCCCCCTCATCGTCGGCGCGCATGATGAACATGAAATACTTGATGCTCACCACCATGATGAGCGACCAAAAAATCAGGGACACCAACCCCATGACGTTTTGGGGAGTAGGGGCCAGCGCTGAATGGCCGCTAAAGCATACCTTGACCGCGTAAAGGGGGCTGGTGCCGATGTCGCCAAAGACGACCCCCAAGGCGCCGATGACCAGGATATGCGTCTTTTCTGTGAGCTTATGGCCCATATTGCCTGGATTTTCTGGGTTGATTCTCCGTGGCCTTTACCTTAAGCCGTTATTTCTTTTCCTCAGACCCCTCCCACCACACCGGGACCGCCTCCAGGCGCGCCGCCTCCACCAGGCTATTGATAGCCCCCTGGGATTCGGGCGTGGTTTGGAAACCCGGCAGTTGCACCACCTGGCTGAGGAGATTGACCGCATCATCCACCGTGATGGTTTTCAGATGGATGACCAGGTCATAAAGGGTGGCGTCCCACCAGTCGGCGCCATATAAAGAGAGGGCCCATTTGCGCCTCTCTTCGTCATCTTTGACGAGGATCTCCCTGGCCTTGGCGGCGGAGATGCCCTCCCGCTTCACCTCATCCGCCACCCGGGCTTCCATGTCGCCCACAATGCGCACCTTGAGAACGTGGGGGATATCCTGCAGGAAGAAATGCCCAAATAACCCGTGGTACACCACGTTGTCTTTTTGCACGTGTTTCAACAGGGCAGCGCGGATATAGGCCACGTACTTTTCTTTTTGCCGGGTGAGCCGGTTCAGGATCGAGGGAGCGTCCTCGATGGCCCGGATGAGCTTAATCTCCGGGATATTGAATTCTGCGGACGCCTCCAGAAGAATCTCCCGGGAAATACAGGCGTACCCTAACTTTTTAGCCAATAATTCGGCCACTTCTTTGCCTCGGAAGTAGGAGCCCCTGGAAATAGTAACGATGGCCATCTTATGCTCCTTTCTGCCCGCTCGCGGGTGCTAGCTCCTGGGTCCAACGGCTGGAAGGTGGCCGCAGGTAATGGAAAGGTGCGCCATTTTGCCAAAAAACCTGGGGCCTACCGGTGCCCCAGGTTACCACAGTTGGTAAACTATTCAACAATTCCTTTCGGGGTTTTTACATGTCAGCCAGTGCCAGGTATCCTTTGTCCATGAGGCGTTGGCTCGCCCGGAACCATCTGAAGGGAGTAAGATTTACTCAATTATGATATCCTCCTTCAAGTAATTTCAGGCATGGGAAATACAAGTCCGGGTAGCCTGGGCGTCCCGCCTGTGGACGGGATTGGGAGTTGGGATCGCATAGGCCAGAGTCCTATGCTACCAAGTCCGGTTGGCTTTCCCGGCGGCAGAAGCAGCTATAACCCAGAACCTATTCTTGAATAATAACGAAAAATAAGCGCCTAGATGTTTAGAATCAGAGATATCGTGCTGTTGCTGGTGGTCTTCAGCAGTATGGTGGCCGGGGTTGCCTGGCCCGCCTGGACCAGTTTTTTAGGAGCCTACTTTTCATGGCTCCTGATGGGTTTGCTGTTCCTGGCCTTCCTGAAGGTAAATCCGCCGGCCATTTGGAAGACCCTGCGGAGCTATCCCGTAAAGCTGGCCATGTTAATACTCGCCAAGTTGATCATCATGCCCTGCATCATCTATCTGGCTGTGGCCAAACTTATCCCGGCTTACGCCCTGGCTATGCTCCTGCTGGCCGGGGCCTCCACGGGTCTGTCCGCCCCCTTTTTTGCCGGTATGATCGGGGCCAGTATTCCGCTGGTGCTGGCCATGACCGTGGTGACCACGTTGTTGTTGCCGGCAACCCTGCCGCTGATCGTCAAAGTCCTGATTGGCCGGGAACTGCATTTCGACCTGGTGGGACTGGCAGGATTATTGGCGGCCATGATCTTCGTGCCTTTTGTGAGCGCCTGGGGCCTCCGGCGGGTCTCATTGAAGCTGACGGACTGGGTGGATGCGCACGCCTATCCCATCTCCCTGGTCCTGTTCGCGGCCCTTAACCTGGGGGCCTTTGGTCTCTATGCGCCCTTTTTGAGGGCTCATAGGGCTGAGGTAGCTTTCGCCGTGCTGGCGAGTTTCGGTCTCGCGGCTTTCCTGGCCGGCACCGGGATGGTCCTGTTCCGGTCCAGCCCGCCACCGGAAAGGATCGCGGCGGCCGGGGCCCTGGGCTGGATCAATAACATCCTGGTCCTGGTTATAGGCATTTACTTCAACGATCCCCTCACGTCGGTGATGGCCGCCCTTTATATGATTCCCTATTATGTCCTGATCATTCCCCTGAGCCATCTGATCCGGACCTTGAGGCATCGAGGGGAAATCGGCAATCTGCAGCATCATTACTAATACGGGTGCACATCCGGCGCCTCCACTGGAAATGCCTCGGGGCGGTTTTTCATCCCGCCCCGGCGACCCTGCTCACTATTTCCAGGATAGATTAGCGTGGGCCATACAGGATGGCCCGGGACACCGATTTGACATCCGCCGTTCCCGTTAAGAGCATTGCCTGAATCAGCTCGCTTTTCAGTTTATTGAGCAAAAAGGCCACCCCTTCACGGCCGCCGCCCATAACCCCGATAACCAGCGGCCGGCCCACGAGAACGGCATCGGCCCCCAGGGCCAGCAGCTTGAGAACATCACCGCCGGAACGCACCCCGCCGTCGGCAAAAATCAGCAGCCGACCTTTGACCCGGGCCGCGATGGCGGGAAGGACCTCAGCCGCCCCCGGGGTGTGATCGAGAACCCGCCCCCCATGGTTGGAAACGACGATGGCCGCGGCGCCGGCGGCCAGGCCCAGCTCGGCTTCCTCAGGAGTCATGATGCCCTTGAGGATAAAGGGAAGCCGGGTAGATCCGATCAATTCTTTGATTTCCCCGAAGGTCTTGGGGCTGACGGGTTGGCCTGCGAGGGCCATCATAATCATGCCGGCCCCGTCCATATCCATGCCCACCGCCAGGGCGCCCGCGGCTTCGGCCGCCTGGAGATATTTGCCGGCCTCCTCCTGGGCCCGTGGTTTGGCAACGGGGATGCCTTTGCCGTGATGATCGGCTATGGCCTTGAGACCGCTGGCATACATCCGCGGATCGGGTCCGTCTCCGGACATGCCCAGGGTGCCGGCCAGCAGGGACCCGGCTATGATTTCCTGGAGGAAATCCTCTTCCGAAATCTTGCCGCCCATGCTGTGGGAGACGCCGGTCATGGGCGCGGCCAGGATGGGCATGGAAAGATTTTCCCCCCACAGCTCGAAGGAAGTAGACGGCGCCTTGACATCATGCAGGGTGCGCATATTGAAGCGATACCGGCCCAAGGCTTCCAGGTTGGCGGTAAAAGCACTGCCGGTCCCGGCGCCGCCCATGCCCGGCACTTCGCCGGCGCAAGCGCGCCCATCGCAAACCGGGCAGACCCGGCAATATCCCTGCAATTTTTCTTTAGCACGTTCCCGCAATTCCGTGAGGTCCATCTTTCATCCCTTTAGGCGAGGTTGAAGCAATCCTATGGGCTGGTTTTGCCCTTCTTTTTAGCCATGGTTACGCAGTAAACGCCCTTGCCGGCGAATGCGGGGGCGAAACAGGCATTGTCGGAAACACATGCCGCCTGGCGGCGGTCTCCCTCCCGCCAGCGCTTGACGAGCCCTGGCTCGCAAATCAGGGGCCGGCTCATGGAAATGTAATCGGCCGTGCCATCCCGGACTAACTCCGCGGCCACCCCGAAGGAGCGGATGCCGCCCACCAGGATGAGCGGAATGGCGACTTTCTGCTTATAAAGCCCCGCGGCCTTACGGTAATAGACCTCTTGCTCCGGGGTCTTCAGCCTGCCCGGACGCACCGGCACGAACTTTTCGGGGGAGTTCCCGGTCCCGCCGGAGAACTCGATGGCATCGATGGAGGCCTGCTCGAGCCTCCCCGAGACCTCTACGGCCTCCGGCCGCGTCATGCCCCCATCCAGGAAATCCTCGGAGTTGATTTTGATGAGAACCGGATATTTTGGTCCAACCGCCTCCCGGATCCTCCCTACTGCTTCGAGAAGGAGCCGCGCCCGGTTTTGGAGATCGCCCCCATATGCATCTGTCCTCTTATTGAAAGCGGGCGACAGAAACTGGCTGAAGAGAAAGCCATGGGCAGCATGGATCTGAACCGCGTCGAAGCCCGCCTGTTGGGCCCGGTGGGCAGCCACTGCGAAGGCGGATACGAAGTTGGCCATATCGTCACTCGCAGCCGGGCGGCAAGTGGGCCGGCCGTTTTTCTCGGGCGCGGACGGCCCGATAGGCTCCAAGCCGCTCAGCTCTAAATTCGCCCGGCAGCCCCCGTGGGCCAGTTGCAGAGCGATCCGTCCTCCGGCTGCATGGACCGCCCCGGCCATTTCCCGAAGCCCGGGCAGGAAACGGTCGTCAAAGGCAGCCAGTTGTCCGGGGCCGACCTGGCCCTCGGGACTGACGAAGGCGTGGCCGCTGATAATCAATCCAACTTCGCCTTTGGCCAGTTCCGCCATCATCTCGATGAGCCTGGGGGTAACGGCTCCATCCCGGTCCGCCAAACCCTCCCACGTCGCAGAGCGTACAAAACGGTTGGCCAGCCTCATGCCGTTGATGGAAGTGACTTCGAACAATTCAGCCATGGTGATGGTCCTTTTCGGGTTGATAGCTTCCGGCGTTGGCTACGGGCCAGGGCATAACCCGCAGGCCTGGTTGCCCTTTTGAGTCAAAGAAAAAAAGAATTCCACGGCCGGGCGTAGCGTCCATCTTTGCGGCCAGGAAACTTGGTACATGGAAACAGAAAAAGATAAAAAACTTAACCGGGTACGGCCGGAATATTTTTTAAGTAACTCAATCAGCTCAGGAGGGGGCTTGGCACCCAAACCTTCCACCTTATGGACATCTTCCCAAGATTTTGGGTAATCCTTTTTATTGCAATATACCATGCCTCTAAGAGCATAAGCCAAAGGATTTTGTGGGTTAAGTTTGATTGCTTGATTAAAATCAGCAATAGCTAAATCTAGCTTTCCTTGCCTGGCATAAGCA
Source organism: uncultured delta proteobacterium (assembly GCA_963697965.1). Taxonomy (GTDB): domain Bacteria; phylum Desulfobacterota; class Desulfobaccia; order Desulfobaccales; family 0-14-0-80-60-11; genus JAPLJC01. The sequence continues at coordinate 2,132,205 of OY969108.1, read as the reverse complement.
AGTCCCCGGCCAGTAAAGGCGCTATCTTCCAAAGGGTTGATTTTGATGGCGTGATCGAAATCGGATATTGCTTGATTTAAATCGGGATTGGGTTTTACCGCATAGGCATGGCCACGGCTTAAATAAGCATCGGCAAGATTATTATTTAGCTTTATCGCCTTAGTAAATGATTCAATAGCCTGATCATAATTGCCATTTATATAATAATCCTTCCCTTCAAGATAATAGTCTTCGGCCTTTTGTTCCCCATAAACATAGCTTATAGGAAATATCAAAATGACAAACAAGATCACCATTATCCTACTTGCGATCTCCAATTTTAATGATTTCATCTAATCCTCCACTATAATAATAATTGTTCGGAGACAGGGACGCTCGTGCCGCCGCTTGATTTGCCGGCGAAAACTGCTTTGGGGATTGAAAACGCCATCCCCAGGGAGATTTAGTGGCATCGCAATAAAAAGGTGATGTCGCTAAATTTACCATGGCCTGGAGGTTAACTGCGAGATAAATTTGCCAGGGAAATTTATAGGAGAGCGGCCCCTTATCCAGGAATACCGGTGGGGGCCTGGTTCCAGTAAGTGACAGAACCATTGTGCCATTTGACGAAGCGGACATCGCCGTCTTGGGAAATGACGATGGCAAAGGCGTCATGCAGTTCGTGGCATAGCCGGTAGGCAGCCCGGTGCCGGGTACCCACCCCTTCGCTAAGCTCCGTCTCGATCTGGTCCCCCTCAGTATCCAGGGCGCGGGCCACCGTCCGCACCTCATCGACATCTCCCAGGATAAAGCCGCCGAAGCCGAGGAGGTCGGAGCGTTTGGTCAAAATCACCGCGCCATCGATGGCAGAAAGGCTGGCGATGAAATAGGCCAGATCGAAAATGGCCTCATCGAGGACCGCGATCTCCTCTCGCTGGCAGGTGACATAATCCTCCCAGCCGATGACCTTCCCCGGATCATGTGGATCTGCCAGTAGCTCCGCACTGGTGTTGATAATACGCAGCATCAGGGTGCGGAACCGCTGGCGCGGCTCATCCTCGCGGAAATGGTACTTGATGCTGAGGTAGCGCTTTGGGCTCTCGAGCTCAGGACCCATCTCCGGCGGGAGATAGACCAGCATGCCGCCGTGGCGGGAATTGCGGATTACGCTGATAATGCGCCGCACCACTTGTTGGGCGACCATTCTTCCGAAACCCGGGTCTAACCTGGCCCAGGGTTTCTTCGCCCTGGCCCTGGCCGCGGTGTGCAGTTCCATCATCTCGGAGCGGACGGAGGCAAAACTCTCTGTGAGCCACCGGCCCTCAAAGACATCCAGAGATGGATAGTTTATCTGGCCGCCGTTCAAGGAAGCTATCACTTTGGGACCCAGGCCAACGGAGATCTGTCCGGGACCGGTCACGTATATTAAGGGGACTGGGGGCAGCGGGGGGCCGGTTTTCCGGCCACCCAATACATCCTGCAGCCACCGGTTTCCCGAGTTAATGATTCCCCAGATCTGGGGCGTGTTTTTCTGGTCGAGAGAGACCCCCACCAGCATTCGGGAAAAATCTACAGCCGGGGTGAGGCGATGCAGTTCGAATTCATTGAAAGGCCGCGTCTTGGCGAATTTCAGAGGTTGCAAGCCGGTGGGAGGTCCTTCGTGGGCGGGCAGGATTTCCGGATCGCAGATGATGAGGCGAAACATAATGGGCCGTTCTTCTTCCCGCAACAGGCTGGCCTGGTAACAGACCGAGATGACTTGCTCCAAAACGGCCCGTTCCGGGAGCAGACCTGGCTGCACGATCCCGTTGGCGTGGAAGCCCTCCATAAAAAGAGGGTCTTTCTGCAGATCCAAGATAAAGGAGACCAATTCCTGGGGGTAGGCATGGACTCTCGTTTTCAGGTCGCCGGTGGGGACAGGCGCCGCGTTTCTCAGGGTCTTTGCTGCCTGCATAGGACTTTCTCATCCATTCCTGGAACCCGTAATCCCTGAGCCTAGAAAACTACCTTTGCCGTTAAGGATCATCAGGGCCATTGCTAGTTCGGTTCCATTTTGCCAGAGGTTAAGGGTTCATCTCAATGGTCTTCCTAAGAGTGGGCCGATTTCTACTTGGGAAGCGGTCCTTGAGTCACCTGCACCAGATCGGCCGGTCTCACCCATTTGGCAAAGGCCGCCTGGACCTGCCCGGCAGTCATCGCCACATAGTCTTTAGCGGCGGTAATGGGTTCATCAGGCGGCAAGTCCAGTATGGAGCGGCTGATCAACCCCCGGGCAATGCTCCCCAAACTCGATTCGGACAAAGGGATTCTCCGCAGCAACATCAATTTGGCCTGCCGTAATTCGTCGGGATTTACCTCTTGGGTCTGCATCTCAATTAAATTACGGTCCACAATGTCATGGACTTTGGCAACGTTATCCGGATCGCAGGCATACTCAACGGCATAGAGGCCGCGGGTCTGATTGGCGTCCAATCCCACGTCCACGAAATATACGAGACCGGTCTTTTCCCGCAACTGCTGGTAAAGCCGGGTAGCATAAAAACCGCCTCCCAGTACATGGTTGCCCAGCACCAGGGCGTAATAGTCTGGATTAGAGCGGGTCAACCCCACGGTTTCTCCCAGGTTGACCTTGACCTGCACCCGGCTGGCATCGGGTACGGCCACAGTGGCGGAAGTGTTGGGCGGCACCGGCGGAAACAGGATATTGGGTTTGGGACCCGTTGCCTGCCATTGTCCAAAGTAGCGCTCGATCACCTCTTTGGCGTCCGCGGGGGTCACCTTGCCGATAACGACGATAACGGTCTCGTCTGGTCGAAAGACCTTCGAAAAATAGTCTTTGACATTCTCCAAGGTCAACCCGGAGACGGTGGCCGGGGTGGGCTGGCGCAGGGCCGGGTCGGCTTCTGGAAATAGAGCTGTTTTAAAGGCCCGGCGCGCCAGATAATCCGGACTTTGGAGGCGGCCGGCAACGGTCGCGGCTACCTGAGAGCGAACAATTTTGAAGGCGTCCTCCGGCAGAGCCGGATGGAGTTCGTTATCCGCCAGGAGCTGCACCCCACGCTCGAAGTGATCGGACAAGCACTGTAAGGAAAAAGCGGTTCCGTTGGAGACTTGCGCCGCAATATCATCCAGGGCTTTCTGAAAGGCCAGCCGGTTCAGCGAGGTAGTGCCGTATGAAAAAAGCTGGTCCAGTACCGTGGCAATGCCCTCCTGGCCTGGAGGGTCTTGTAAATCCGGCTGATTCTTAATATGGCCGTGAACGCTGATGGTGTTGCTGTTAGACTCAGGCTGAACCATTAAGGTAATACCGTTGGGCAAGGTGCTCACCACCGGGTGGACGGTGGAAGTTGGAATGGACAACCGCTCCAAATACTTCTTGGCCCAGTCGGGCAGGGTAACGTTTCTGCCAGGCTGCAGATTGAAGGATTCTTTGCCGCCAAAGCCTTTCCCGGATATGGGTTGGCCGGAGGCCTGGGGAGTAAGGATGGCCACCACCGCATGATTGAGATCCAGATATTGGCGGGCGACGCGATTAACGTCCTTCACCGTAACCGCGCTGATGGCCCGGACGTCGTCCGCTGGAGACTGCCGGCCTTCCACTGCCAGGGCTTCGGACCACGCATCCGCCAGTCCGGAAACGGAATTTTTCTGTTCTTCCAGTTGGGCCAACTCCAGGTTTTTGGAGGCCTCCACGAGGTCAGGGGCGATACCCTGTCCAACGCTTCGGGTTAGGACGTCTTTGACCTCTTGAAGCAACTTCTGAGGATCTCCGCCCTTGGGGAATGCGGCCGAAGCATAGGCCAGGCCAGCCTCGGGGAGCGTGTTCAATTCAAAGTCGGTGCTTAAGGCCTGGCCCGCGGCCGCCAGTCCATAGAGGTCCGCCCGTTGACTGCCCAAGGCATCGGCCAACACTTGGGAAGCGGCAAAATCGGGGCTGTTATAGCCGGGCAGGCGAAAAGCCACAACGACCATCCCATAAGGCAGATCGGTGTTCAGCTCCATTTTTTCGGCTGCCACCGGCTGCAGATGAACCCCCGGCCGCGGGGGCAACTTCTTCTCGGGAATATCCCCGAATAAGTTTTTGACACTGGCCAGGGTTTTTTCGGGGTCCACATCCCCGGTGATCACCAGAATGGCGTTATTGGGGGCATACCAGGTATTATGAAACTTCTTGAGCATCTCTCCAGTGGTAAGGTCGAAAGAGTCTTTGGTGCCCAGGGCGTCGAGGGCATAGGGCGTCCCCTTGAACATGGTCGCCAGAAGTTTGATATAGAAGACATATTCAGGATTGGATAGGTCCTGGGATACCTCCTGCTCAATGGCTCCCCGCTCCTGGTTCCAGAGTTCATTGGTATCGAGGACGTCCCGCATGCGAATGGCCTCGATATGCAAGGGCACATCCAGCTCCTCGGCCGGGACGGTAAAAGCGAACTGGGTGATCACCTGCTGGGTATCGGCTTCGAAATCCCCACCCATGCCTGCACTGATGGCAGCCAGCTGACCGGCTGAAAGTCCGGGACTGCCGCGAAACATCATGTGTTCCTGAGCGTGGGCCATTCCTGGGAAACCTTCCGGAGCCTCGTCTGATCCCACCAGATAATTGACCATGGTCGTGGCCACGGGAGCGATGGGATCTTTGATAATGACCACGCGCAGGCCATTGCTCAAAGTAGTCCGCAAAACGGAGCCGTGTTCTTCCCTGGGGCCACAGCCTGCTAAAGCCGCCAGCGAAAGGATCACGATCAATTTCCAGCCGATGTCTGCCAGCCGGCGCAGATCCGGTCGTCTTCCGAATAACATGTCAGTTATCCTTTCTGAGATGGATAAATTACGGGGTTCGGGGATTGCTCTAATCGATTAACCAATGAACATAATCATTTAAAAACTTCTTGTCTGGGGGCCGAAGGGAAAAAAGCCGGAAATTTGGGTTCTGCCTCCCGTTCAGCAGGCCTGGAATCGGAAGCTAACCGCGTCTTACCCTGATAAAACCCCAAAAAGCTGAAAAATCGGCGGCAGGCTATGGTTATTTGGTGCTGAGGTCTCCTGGGCCAGCCGCGCCCAGGCCCGGGGGTCCATCGCCCTTCTCCCGCGCCCCAGGCCATGTGAAACATATTGCAAACATCTTTTTTTATTGCGGAATCTCCCCTAAAGATGTATCCGGGAATAACCGGGTCTGCGGGAAAAATGAATATGCTCGGCGGTATCGGTTGGTCAGCAAATTTAGATGGTAATAGTTCCGAGTGAAGGTCGTCCTGGACGGCGAGTGTCAGTAAAAGAGATCAAACCAAGGCAAAAAGGAGAAGAGCAATGAGAAAAGGTCTAATGGCAGTGTTCCTGGTTTTGATACTGACAAACTCATGCAATCGTGGGGCTGACACCATCAAGATAGGCGGGATGCTGCCTTTGTCCGGCAGGGCGGCGGACCTGGGCATCACCTGTAAACAGGGTGCGGAACTGGCGGTTAAAGAAATTAACGACAAGGGAGGAGTGCTGGGCAAGAAGCTCGATCTCAAGATGGCGGATAGCAAAGCCAACGTGCAGGAAATTGTTTCCCTTTGCAACCGCTATGTTCAGAAAGACAATGTCAATTTCCTTTTCGGGATAGTTAGTTCAGCGGGGTGCCTGGCCGCGGCCCAGGTCGCCAAACAGGAGAAAGTGATCTTCATGGACACGGTGGGGTCCACGGATACCCTTACCAAGGAAAAGTGGAACCGCTATACCTTCCGTTCCGGAACCTGCAATTCGCAAGAAGCGAATTCCCTGGCTCTTTATACGGCCCAAGACCAGAAACTGACGAAATTCTACAACATCGGTCCCGACTATGAATACGGGCGGACGATGTGGGATCTTTTCAAGGCCAAGATCGCCCAGCAGAATCCCAAGGCCCAATTCATCGGGGAACAGTGGCCCAAACTTTTTGCTGCCGATTATACGCCTTACATCAATGCCATCCTGGCCGCCAAACCCGAGGTGGTTTTCTGCTCCTTCTGGGGTGGGGACCTCGTGGCCTTTATCAAGCAGGCAAAACCATACGGGCTTTTTGACAAGATGAAATGGGTTATCGCCACCGGAGGCGACATCACTGTGACCAAAGCCCTGGGGAAGGATATGCCGCAGGGAATGATCGTGGATCAAAGGTATTATTTCTATTGGCCCGATTCCTCGACAAATAAGGATTTCGTAAAGGCTTACCAGGCCGCTTACGGGGATTATCCCAGCGCCTGGGCGGCGGAGGGATATGACGGCATTTATTTCCTGGCCGAAGCCATCAAGAAGGCGGGCTCTTTGGATACCGACAAGGTCATCGCGGCGCTGGAAGGGCTGACCAGGGAGGCGCCGCGGGGGAAGGAATCGCTGCGCAAAGAAGATCATCAGCTTTCTTGTGATTTCATGGTGGGCGAGACGACCTTTGTCAAAGAATATCCTTTCGCCATAACGGGAGAACAAAAAATTTTTCCGGCAGACGAGATCCTTTACTCGATCGCAGATTGGGAAAAGGCGCAAAGCCAAAACAAATAGCCGCTAGTGACTGAGCCCCGGTATCCGGGCTGGGCGCCGGAGATGAGGGAAGCATGAGTCTTTCTTTCCTGACGGTCGAGGTCTTGAGCGCCTTGCGGCAGGCTGCCTTCCTGTTCCTCATATCCTCCGGGCTGACCCTCATCTTCGGGGTGCTCAATATCATCAACTTCGCCCACGGGGCGCTCTATATGCTGGGGGCCTACCTGGCATACGGCATCACCCTTTACCTGGTAGGCCCCGCCGGTTTCTTCCTGGCCCTTTTGATGGCGCCCCTGGGCGTCGCGGCAGTGGCGGCTTTAATTGAAATAGGACTGCTGCGGCGGATCTATTTCCAGGAAGAGACCTACCAGCTCCTCCTTACCTTTGCCCTGGTGCTCATCATCGATGACCTGGTGAAGATCATCTTCGGCGGCGAATATAAGTCCATCGCCAAGCCCGATTTTCTTTCGGGGTCCTTCGTCCTTTTCGGCGGCACCGTCCCCGTCTATACAGCCCTGGTGGTGGTGGTGGCGCCCGTGGTCGCGGCCGCCATGTGGTACCTGCTATACCGGACCAAGACGGGAAAGGTGGTGCGGGCCACGTCTTCAGACCGGGAGATGGCTGATGCCCTCGGCATCAATATGTCGGCGCTATTCACCCTGGTATTCGCTTTTGGCGCCATGCTGGCGGGTTTTGCCGGCGCCCTGGCCGGTCCGGTGCGCACCGTCTTCCCGGGTTTAGGCACCGAAGTTATCATTGAATCCTTTGTGGTAGTGGTGATCGGCGGACTGGGGAGCCTCTGGGGGGCCCTGGTCGCCTCACTGCTCATCGGCACCCTGGAGACGGTGGGCATCATCGTCTTCCCGGCGTTCGAGATGGCTTTCATCTACCTGCTGATGGTGCTGGTGCTGATAGTGAGGCCCTGGGGACTTTTCGGGAAGCCGGTAAAGATCAAATCCCTGTCCGAGAAAAACCTAAGCATGGAGGCCCAGGAAATCTCGCCGGTGCATTTTTCCGTCCACTATGTGCTGCGGCTGCTCCCGCTGGTTGTCCTACTGGTTCTGCCGCTTTTTATCGGGCGCTATTACCAGTATCTCTTGACGCAGATTTTTGTGGCAGGGCTCATGGCCATTGCGTTCAATCTGTTGCTGGGGACTACCGGATTGCTTTCCTTCGGCCAGGCCGCCTTCTTCGGCGTCGGGGCCTACACGGTGGGACTGCTCTTGACCAAGACAGCCGTAGGCACCCTTTCGACCCTGGCCCTGGCGCTGGTTATGTCCGCAGGGGCGGCTGCCGTCATAGGGTTTTTCTGCATCCGCCTTTCCGGGATCCATTTTGCCATGCTCACCCTGGCTTTCGGGCAGCTCATCTATACTGTGGCTTTCAAGTGGTACAGCGTCACGGGAGGGGACAACGGCATCCAGGGAATCCCGGTGCGGGCCATCTCCCTGGGGAATTTTAGCTTAGATATCTCCTCCACCAGGGACATGTACTATTTTGTCCTCGTGGTGGCGGCCCTGGCGGTGGCCATTTTGAACAGGGTGCGCTCTTCTCCATTTGGGGCGACCCTGAAGGCCATCAGGGAGAACGGCCAGCGGGCTTCCTACCTGGGCATCAACGTCCAACTCTACCAGTGGACTGCCTTTGTCTTGGCCGGGGCCTTCACCGGTTTGGCCGGGGGCCTCTATGCCCTCATGGAGAAATCGATCTCTCCGGAGATTATCCACTGGACCAAGTCGGCGGAACCGGTCTTGATGACCATTATGGGCGGAATTTATTCCTTCGCGGGGCCGGCCGTAGGAGCGGCCATTTACATCACTCTGAATTCCTACATCCTGGCCTGGACCGAGAACTGGGGTTTGGTCCTGGGGTTGGTGCTGCTGACCATGGTGCTGGTCCTGCCTGGCGGGGCGGTGGGTTATTTCAACGAAAAGGCGCGTAATTTGCTGGTGAGGCTCGGATGGCTGCGAACCTGGGATTTCTAGAACTCCACGGCATCACGAAGGACTTCGGAGGTCTTAGGGCGCTCCGGGAGGTAAATCTCTCGGTAGCCAAGGGTGAGATTTACGCCGTCATCGGGCCGAACGGGGCCGGGAAATCGACCTTGTTCAATGTGATGACCGGACTGCTGCAACCGGATGCAGGGGAAGTGCTCTTCGACGGTGAACGGATTTCGGGGCTGCCCCCCTACCGGATCATCCGCAAGGGGGTCGGGCGTTCGTTTCAAATCACCAACATCTTCCCCAGGATGTCCGTGTTCGAAAATGTGCAGGTGGCGCTATTCGCTCATTATGGCAAATCTTCCCGGGTTTTCGCTTTGGCCCGGAAATTTCCGGCCATCGCGGAGGAAGCGCTGGAAATAATCGAGCAGGTGGGGCTCAGAGAAAAACGGGCCTCTTCGGCCTCGGTCCTTTCCCACGGCGATCAAAAGCGGCTGGAGATCGCCATATCCATAGCCTCCCGCCCGCGGCTGTTGTTGCTGGATGAGCCCACCGCCGGGATGTCGAGATATGAAAGCCGCGAGACGGTAAGCCTTCTCAAAAAGATCTCCATTGAACAGGGCTTAACTTTGGTTTTCACCGAACACGATATGGACATCGTCTTCGGCATCTCTGAAGAAATCACCGTGCTGCATCAAGGAACAGTGATAGCGGCCGGCACTGCCCTCGAAATCAAGGCAAACAGTGAAGTGCGCAAGGCGTACCTGGGTGATGAGCTGATGAGATAGCGGCCTGGGAGGAACTTTCGTGGCCTTTTTGGAATTGAGCTCCATCAACACCTACTATGGGCGCAGCCACGTCTTGTTCGATGTGTCGCTGGCCATCGAGAAAGGGGAGGTGGCCAGCTTGATCGGGCGCAACGGGGCGGGGAAAAGCACTACTTTCCGGTCGATCATCGGGCTGACCCCTCCCCAGACGGGTGCAATCGTTTTTAACGGGGCTCGGATAAACGGGCTGAGGGCCTATCAGATCTGCCGGAGGGGGATTGGCTTTGTCCCCGAAGACCGGCGCGTTTTCCCGGACTTAACCGTGCGGGAAAACCTGGAAGTGGCGGCAAGACGGGAGCAGGAAATGTCCTCGCCCTGGACTGTGCAGAAGGTTTACTCATTTTTCCCGCGTCTTCAGGAACGGGAAAAAAATCTGGGTTCCCAGCTCTCGGGAGGTGAACAACAAATGCTCGCCATTGCCCGGACTCTCATGACCAATCCGGAACTCCTGTTGCTGGACGAGCCTTCGGAGGGGCTGGCGCCTCTGATTGTCAGCCTGCTGGCCGACATGATCCTCGAAATCCGTAAAGAAGGCGTTACCGTCGTCTTGGCGGAACAGAATCTCCACTTTTGCGCCAAGGTATCTCAACGGGTTTATGTGATAGATAAAGGCTCACTGAAGTTTGAAGGGGAGATGGCGGATCTGCTGGCCAACGAGGAGATCAAGGGAAAATATCTGGCCGTCTGAAGAAGGATGATTTAGATGGAAGACCAAAGCTATCTCGAATGGGCCAACGAATTGTTCTCGGTGAACAAGATCTTCGGCAAACCGGAAGCCTTGAAAGGCGTGCGAGTCCTCGAATTATGCACCCGGGTGTTTGGGCCGGTGACCACGGATCTATTGGCCGACTTTGGGGCGGAGGTCATCAAGATCGAGCTGCCGGGGATGGGTGACCTCATGCGCTACGTGGCGCCTCGAGGCTTTTACTGGCAAAACATTTCGCCGGCCTTCACCCATATGAACCACAATAAGTATCATGTGGCCATCGATATTCGCACCTCCGAAGGGAGCGATCTGCTCCGGGCCATGGTGGCCAAATCCGATGTCCTCGTGGAAAACTTCCGCGCCGGCTCCATGGACCGCTGGGGAGTCGGTTACCGGCAACTCAGCCAAGTCAACCCGGCTCTCATTTACCAGGCCAACAGTGGTTTTGGCCAGTGGAGCAGGTTCAAAGACCGGCCCTCCTATGACGCCACCTCCCAGGCCATGAGCGGCTTTTCGGCCATCACCGGGTTTCCGGGTAGAACTCCCCTCAAGACCGGTATCTGGATCGGCGATTGCACCGGGGCTCTCTTTGCCGCCATTGGCATTTTGGCCGCGCTCCACCATCGCAAGAAGACCGGCCGGGGACAATTCCTGGACGTTTCCCAGGCTGAGGGGCTGATCCGCATTCTCGATTGGACATGGCTCTATCAAACCCAAATGCAAAAGGAGCGCGGACTTTACGGCAATCGCGATATATCCTGTTCTCCTTCGGGAATTTTTCGCTGCCAGGATGGGTTTGTCGCCATTGCCGCGCTTGATGATGAGCAGTTTACAGGGCTTTGCCAGGCGATGGACCGGATGGAGCTGGCGTCGGACTCGAGGTTTGATACGGTTGCCGCCCGCCTGGTGGCAGAAAATAATGCGGCCCTATATAAGACGGTGGCAGATTGGGCTGTATTAGAGAAGGGCGGGGAGATCGAACATTTGGCGGGTATCCATGGGTTCGCGGCCCACCGGGTGGTCAATGCCCGGGACCACTACCATGACGAACACCTCCGCCAGCGGGGAGCGGTTTGCGAGTTTGAAGATCCCCTTTATGGGAAGGTGGTAGAATACGGCCCGGGCCCCAAACTCTCGGGAAGCCCGGGACGCATGAGATGGATCGCCAAACCGGTGGGGTTTCACAATTCCCATGTCTTTCGTACCCTGCTTAATCTCACCGAAGAACGGATGAAGCAATTGCTGGAAAAGCGGGTTATCGGCGCCTGGGCTGATCGCGTCGGCGCCAAGCCCCCGGACCATTGGAATGGCCGGGATGGGGTCATCGACCCCTGAGACCCGGCGCCCCGCCCCCCGGGAAGACGGAATCACCCTGGGTAATCGGCGAGGTAGAGTTATGCCCCACAATTATCATAACAAAAATTTGAGATCATCCCCCCTCCCTGAGAGGGGAGGGGGTTGGGGAGCACCTCAGGGGAGATTTAATATAACATCTGGAAATCCCCCTAAATCCCCCTTTTTCAAAGGGGGACTTAACCATGAAGGGATGCCGCTATGAGACATGGCAAAGACAGCAGAAATTCCTGGTATGACTGGGCCAGGGAACGGACCGATCCGGCCCATGCCCCCCAGAAACCAGAGGCATTGTCTGACTTGCTGGTGCTCGATGTGAGTGCCGGGAATATGGGAGGGCCGGTGTGCTCCTCCATGCTCGCCGAACTGGGCGCCCAGGTCATCCGCATCGAACCTCCCGGCGGCGATGTAACCAGGAAATTCAGCCCCTTCGGCATCATGCATCAAGATACCGGGCTTGGGTATCTCGTGGAAGGAAGAAACAAATACCATATCACCCTGGATCTTCAGAAGGCGGAATCCCCGGAGATTTTCACTACCCTGGCGAAACATGCGGACGTGGTCATCGAAACTTACCAACCCGGGGTCATGGATGGCTTAGGGATTGGATACCGGCAACTGCGGGAAGTCAATCCCCGCCTGATTTACGCCGCCTTAGGCGCCTATGGACAATTCGGGCCGGGAGCCGGCAGCGGCCGCCCGAGTTCTGAAATAACCAACCAGGCCTACTCGGGCCTGGTTCAGATCAATGGCGAACCTGACCATGGCGAGCCCACGGAATATGGGGTCCCCACCAAAGTGGGCAGTTGGTACGGCTGGTATGCCGAGGGCCTGTTCGCCGCCTACGGCATCCTCCTGGCCCTCAATTTCCGCAGCGATACGGGCCAAGGCCAGATAGTGGACGTCTCCGGCGCCGAATGCATGATGAAATTTATCGATTACAATCTCAGTTGGTTCCATATGGATGGCAAGGTCAAAGAGAGGCTGGGGAATTACGATATTGCGGTCTTCCCCTATACCTTTGTCCGCTGCCGTGAGGGCTACACCTTTTTAGCGGCCTATAACGATGAAGCCTTTGAAACCCTGATGGAAATCATTGAACGCCCCGAAATGGCCAAGGATCCGAGATTTTCCTCCTTTCTGAATCGCACCTCGGTGGAGAATGAAGAGGCGCTGCAAAATCTCCTCGAGGAATGGAGCGGGCGCTACCCGGTGGATGAGGTGATTCAGCGGGTTCAGGATGCCATTTCCAAAAAGAAGGGTAGGGCCGCCGCGGTGGTCACCGGCAAGGTCAGCCAACCGCTGGAAGTGCTGCAAGAGCAGAACTGGTGGGACCGGGGCGTGTTTCAGGAAATTGACGACCCTCACTACGGCAAACTCACGGTTCAGGGGCCGGCGTGGAAGATGAGCGAAACCCCGCCTCGCCTCAAATGGATATGCCGTCCCGTGGGCGCCGACAACGAGTTCATCTACTTGAAATATCTGGGAACGGGCAAGACTCAACTGGCAGCCCTGGAAAGGGCAGGGGTCATCTAGGGCTGATTCACCGCGGCAGATGGGGGGTCAGCTATCCAAGAGAAAGAAGTCGGTCGAGAGGATAAATTTTAGGAATTGGGAAAATCCTGAAGCGCAGGCTAAAGTCTGCGGCTACCGGAACCGGTGGATATTGTTAAAGGCATGACGGTCTTTTAGTAGCGGGAATAGGTAATGGTGTCTTTTTCGAACTCGACGCTGACATCTTCGGTGAGAGAGGGCCGGATTTTGGGCAGGATTTCGAAGATGGTGTCAGTGGTAACGCGATAATCGTGCTTGGCAAGCAGTTCCTGCTCGAAAGCGAACTGGGCCACTTGCTGGAAGAGATATTCGATGTCAGCGGGGGTAAAGCGCGCCGTCATCTTGACGATCCGCTTCAGATCGATTTCCCCGGTATTGAGCATGGAGAGAAAGTGTTTCAGGATAGTGGCTCTCTCATCTTCGTCGAGGCCTCCCACGGGGATGATGCAATCAAATCTTCCCGGACGCAGCAGGGCGGGGTCCAGTTGCCGGATGTAATTGGTGGCGCAAATCAGGAGGATATGGTTGCCCTGGCTTTTGAGCAGGGGCACCTGTTTGAGAAATTCGTTGGTGATGGATTTGTCCACCCGGCTGGCCTCGTCCCGATTACCCGCCAGTTCTTCAAATTCATCGATAAAAATGACGGTTTCCTTAAGGGTTCGAGCCTTTTCCATGACCTGGCGCAGGTTGGCCCCCACCTTGTCGACGCCGTCAACCATAAGCATGCTGGGGGCAATCTCGATGAACCACCAGGAAAGCGCCCCGGCGATGGCTTTGGCAAAATGAGTCTTGCCGGTGCCGGGAGGCCCGAAAAAAATGATGGTTTTGGGAGGGACGACGCCGTGCTTTTTGGACAGATCTCCCTGGGTCAAGGGCAGAATGATCCTTTTCTGCACGATCTGCTTGGGCGGTTGGGAATCCGCAATGGTGTCCCAGATTTCTTTGTTGATGGTCCGAGCGCCCATTTCCTTTAAAAGGTTTTGCTGTTGATAGGCGAGATATTCCTCCCGGGCCTGCTCCATATTTTCCAGGAAGTCGATGCAGGCGACCCGCAGGCCCACATCGCGGGCGAGTTTTTCGGACATGAGCCATTTATGTTGCAAAATCTTGGGCCACAGATCCGCGGCAGCTTCCGGCTCCAATCTGGCGCCGCTGCACTCAAATATTTTAGCGGACGATACTTCCGGCGCTAAGAGATCCGTCAATTCTTCGTTCATGATCTAAAGCCTCGCATAAGGCCCTGCCCCCCGCCGTCTCTTTGCTGAGGGAGACCCACCAAAGGAGCCTCTCATAATTCCTTGGGTGCCAAAAAGTTAAGGCGAAGAGACGGAAGTTTGCCCAGGGTCAGGATTTGCAGAAATTGGCTAGGATATTTTGGTGACCTTAAAATATCTCATTTCCTCTCTGGCTTCAAGTTATAATTTGATGAAAGCGCTTCTTGATGGCCGTGGGCCTGGGGCAGGGGTGAGGCCCTCGCCTCGGCGCCCCTGGCGCCTGGTTAGAGGGACTGGAGGCTCGATATGACGGATGGCCCGGAAAGGCCGGAACGCCTGGAACTCCCAATACGCCGCAGCAGCCCCTGGCCCTATCTCGTGATAGGGGCGCTCCTGGGCGCCGCCTTCGAAATGCTCGTGAGTCTGCCATTGGGTGCGGTATTCCGGAACCTGTTCGAGCACATTTTTGGGGGAAATCCCTTCAGGTTGACCATTGCCGTGGCTCGTCTGGCCCAACCGGGGGAGACGCTGTTCGACAGCCTGACCGGTTTTATGTTAGGGGCAGCCTTGGGGTTGGTCTTCTATCGCCTTAGGGAGAACCAGCAACGGCTTCATGATTTGCACCAGGAATTCGAAATGCAAGTGGCGGCCCTGCGGCACCATTACAAAAACCTGGCCATAGGGATTAACGGGTTTTCGGGGCGAGCCAGAAGAAAACTGGAAAAATTGCGGCCGCAGCTCGATGATTGCGTATTGCCGGATGCCGATCTCAGGGTCGAGATCGATGCCCTGGAGCAAAACCTCAATATTCTGACAGAGGCCTCGGAACGCCTTAACCATACCTTGAAAGATGAGTTGAGCTTTTTAAAGGCCCTGCAAAGCGGCCCCGTAACCCAGGCGCCCCAGGATTTTTTCCCGGTCTTGCGGCATGCCGTCCAGGATCTCCTGGGATTGCGTTTCCGGGAAAAGGAGATTCGGGTGGAAATCAACGGTGACCCGCTGAATGAATACTGCGGCGCCCCCCTGGTATTTCCCTTCGATCCCGTTACCTTGGAGGTCATCTTACAGAACATTTTGAGCAACGCCATGCAGTACGGCGACTTCATCCAGATAAAGGCAGCGGCAGAGAATGGCAGGGTAAGGGTGGAAATCAGGGACAATGGGCCGGGTATCGAGATGGAGGTGATTAAAAGCAGTCTGGTTAGCAAGGGTACCCGCCAGGGAGCGGAGAGCAGCCAATTGGGCCTCCGGGTGACTCTGCACTTGCTGGAGAAAGGCGGCGGCCACCTGTCAGCCATGAGCAAACCAGGCCTTGGGACCACCTTCATCCTGGAATTTCCCAAGCAATCTTCTGTTTCGCAGAAAGGTGCAGGCGGTTAAGGCAGGCTCTCTCA
Source organism: uncultured delta proteobacterium (assembly GCA_963697965.1). Classification (GTDB taxonomy): domain Bacteria; phylum Desulfobacterota; class Desulfobaccia; order Desulfobaccales; family 0-14-0-80-60-11; genus JAPLJC01. The sequence continues at coordinate 2,116,740 of OY969108.1, read as the reverse complement.
TCCGCTCGTAATCTGCCCTTAAAATATCAAAGGCTCGATAAAGAATGTTTAGTCTGTCCTTCTTCCACCAGTCCTTAATATGGACTGAGCCTTATAGCCTCCAGAAGCGGCTATGGATGTGGCATAATCCCGGTTAAGGAGGGCGTTGCCGATGGCGACAGCACAGCAGACCGGCTCAGAACTCTCACCTTGGTGGAAAATAGGGGTCATTTTCACCCTGTTCGCCGGGTTTTCTGTTCTGATCTTCATCGCGGTAAATGCCTACAACTACGCCCCGCCCATACCTCTTAGAGTAGTCAATGCCAGGGGTGAAACCGTTTTCACCCGGGAAGATATCCTGGCGGGCCAGCAAGTTTTTCTTAGATATGCCCTCATGGAAAACGGCACTATTTGGGGGCACGGGGGCTATCTGGGGCCGGATTTTTCCGCCGCCTACCTCCACAACCTGGCGCTGGAGGCCGGGGACATGGAAGCCCGGCAAGGTTACGGCCATTCCCTGGCGGAGCTCGACCGCACCCAGCGGGATGTGGTGGCGGGCGCGGTGCAGCGCCTGCTCAAAGAGAATCGCTACAACCCCCAAACCCAGACCTTGGTGTTCTCGGAACCGGAAGCCGCGTCCTTTCGGCGGCAGATCGGCCAATGGACTGACTATTTCGCCTACCCCCAAAAAAACGGCGGCTTGAAAGCTAATTATATCGACAACCCCCGGGAACTACGCCAGCTCACTGCCTTTTTTGCCTGGACCGCCTGGGCCTCAGTGGCTGATCGCCCGGGTCGGGACTACTCTTACACCAGCAATTTCCCTTACGATCCCCTGGCGGGCAACACGCCTCCGGCCGCGGTCTACCTGTGGAGCGCCCTGAGCCTCATCACCTTGCTGGCCGGGATCGCGGTCATCCTGTTCGCCTTCGGCAAGTTTGATTACCTGGGCTGGCGGGGGACCGGCGCTCCGGCGCATCCCCTGATGCTCCCGGGCCGGGCCAGCGCCACCCAAAAGGCCACCATCAAATTTTTTCTGGTAGTCACCCTGCTATTTTTGGCCCAGGTGCTGGTGGGTGCGGCCACGGCCCACAACCGGGCGGAGCCGGGCAGTTTTTACGGGCTGAATCTCTACTATTGGTTCCCCAGCAACATCCTGCGCACCTGGCACCTGCAATTGGCGATTTTCTGGATTGTCACTGCCTACGTCGCCGGCGGGCTGGTCCTGGCCTCATCCCTTGGAGAGAAAGAGACCCGGGGGCAGGTGCGGGGCGTTCACCTGCTCTTCTGGGCACTGGTGCTGGTGGTGGCTGGCAGCCTCCTGGGGGAGATCCTGGGCATCAATCAACTTCTGGGCCGCTTCTGGTTCTGGTTCGGGGACCAGGGCTGGGAATACCTGGACCTGGGACGCGCCTGGCAATTCTTGCTGGCCCTAGGGCTGGGTTTATGGGTGCTGCTTCTCTACCGGGTCCTGGCTCCGGCCTTCCAGAACCCGGCGCGCCGGGAAATCTCCGGCCTCTTCCTGCTGGTTGCCTTGGCCATCCCGGTTTTCTACCTGCCCGCCTTTTTCTTCGGAAGCACCACCAATTTCACCATAGTGGACAACTGGCGGTTCTGGATCGTCCACCTGTGGGTGGAAGGCTTTTTGGAACTCCTGGTGACCGCCATGGTGGCCGTCACTTTCTTCTTATTGGGAGTGGTCTCGCGTCAGACCGCAGCCCGGGTGGTTTATCTGGATGCCATCCTCTTTTTGGGGAGCGGCATTGTGGGCACCGGCCACCACTGGTATTGGACCGGCCAGACCCAACTCAACATGGCCCTGTCCGCCCTGTTTTCCTCCATGGAGGTGGTGCCTTTGACCCTCTTAACCCTGGATGCCTGGGATTTCGTCAAGCTGACCAAGGGTGAGTGCGAAGTCTGCGGGGTCAATCTCTCCATGCCCCATAAATGGACCTTTTATTTTTTGATCGCCGTGGGGTTTTGGAATTTCGTGGGAGCCGGCATCTTCGGATTCCTCATCAATCTGCCCATCGTCAGCTACTTTGAGGTGGGCACCCTCCTGACCCTCAACCACGCCCACGCCGCCCTGATGGGAGCCTTCGGCATGGAGGCCATGGCCTTGACCGTCATGGCCCTGCGCCAGGTTCTGCCGGACGAGCAGTGGGCCCGTCCGGAAAAATATATCCGGGTGTCCTTCTGGGGGTTGAATATCGGCCTGGCCCTGATGGTGGTGGGCAACCTCTTCCCCGGGGGGGTTTTGCAGTTTTACGACGTCCTGATTAACGGTTATTGGCACGCCCGCAGCCTGGCTTACACGGGACGGAGCTACGTACGTTTCATCGAATGGTGCCGGATGCCCGGCGATCTGGTTTTCATTTTCCTGGGGGTGGTCCCCATGGTAATGGCCGCGGCCTTAACCTACCGGACCATCACCCGGGGAGCAAGCGCTTCCTCCCTGGGGGCCAAGCGTTAATAGGTTCTTTTGAAAAGCACGAAGCTGAAGAAAATCGGCGCAGGGGTGCCCGAGAAGTACCACCAGCTCGCCCATGAGCGGGCAGAGGATTGAGTTGGCGGTTGAGCATCTGCCCGTGCCAAAGGGGCTTCGTATCCTCAAGCAAAAACTTTTCCAGAGGAGAAGAATTATGAAAAAGATCAATATCTTCGAGGCCAACGATTTCTCCGAAAAAGGCATGAAAAAGCTGCTGGTACACGACTCTCCCTATTTCAAGATTCTTAACTTCAATTTCAAAGCTGGGCAGGAACTTCCGGTGCATGCCCACGACATCGAGGGACAGGTGAGTTTGGCGGTCTTAGAGGGTGAGGGGGAATTTCTCGGAAAAGACGGGGCCACGCTGCCCGCCGCCCGGGGAGACGTACTGATTTGCGAGATTGCCGAACCTCACGGCCTCAGGGCCAAGACCGATTTGCGACTTCTGGTCACCATTGCCCCGCCCATTTGATCACGGGATAAATAATTGCAGAAAAGGAGAAAAACATGGCGAAGGCGGTGTATATCGATGAAGAAGAATGCATCGGCTGCGGCTCTTGCGTGGAGATCTGCCCCGAGGTCTTTCAGATGAAGGAAGGTGAGGAAAAGGCAGAAGTTATCAAACCGGAGGGCGGCCCCGAAGACCTAATCCAGGAAGCCACGGACACCTGCCCGGTGTCCTGTATTCACTGGGAAGAGTAAGGGCCACCCAAAACTATGAGGTGTAAAGATGGCTCGACGACTCCCCATGATAGAAATCGAAGAGTGCATTGCCTGCGGCAATTGCGAGCAAGTCTGCCCCGAAGTCTTCCGACTCAATGAATCTCTGGGGCATTCCGAGGTGATTAACCCCCATGGCGCCCCGGAAGAAAAGATCCAGGAAGCCGTGGACCAATGTCCGGTACAGTGCATTCACTGGCAACAAGAGGAAGAGTGAAGATATATCCCTAGTTCTTCCGCACTAGGAGCCTCAGATGGCTATTCACCTAAAGCGGGTATAGTAAATTTCGCTTTCAAAATAATCCCAGACCGCCCCGGCTGGAGCGATCTGGGATCAGGCAGCGGCAGGATAACTAACTACTGCTGATGATGTTCATCATGAGGAGGAGGTGTCCCTGGTTTACCACCGCCGGTCGGGGTGGGCGGGGTCTTAGGACGATACGCAGGAGTGGTGCCTGTGCCTCCCTGGGGATGATAGCCCGGGGTGGCGCCCCCTTGGGGATGGTATCCAGGGGTAGTGCCTCCCTGGGGATGATACCCCGGAGTGGCGCCTCCTTGGGGATGATATCCAGGAGTGGTGCCTCCCTGGGGACGATACCCAGGAACGGTACCGGTACCGCCTTGGGGACGATACCCGGGATTGGCAGTTCCCTGAGGATGATAGCCCGGAGTGGTGCCTCCCTGGGGATGATACCCGGGACCGGTGGTCCCGGCGCCCTGGAATCCTCGATTCCAACCTCCCCCCTGGCCGCGATTGTAGCGGTTATAAAAATTCTCGTCATAGTGCCGGCCCATCTGGTGTCCGCGCCATTGAGGATACTGCCGCTCAAAATTATTCCAGTATTGGGGACGGGCCTGATACCACGCATTCCACCCCGGTGCATACCAGTTTCCGGGTCTGACGATATAGACCTGAGGATAGGCGTAATAAGGGGCAAATCCGATTTTAGGGCCGAAAAAGTAATTCAGGACCCCATTCAGGAACCAATCACCCTTGTAGAAGGTCCAGGGCGTATTGTTCCCAACATACGGCGTCATAGCAACAGGTTGGACCGGGTAATAGCCCTGGGCGGAACAAGGTCCGGACGTCACGCCGATCGCGCCTCCAGCCAGCACGACTGCCAGCAGCAAAAAAATAATTGACCTTTTCATAGGTACCCCCGCAATTTGTCTTTAGTTGTCGGAATGCCTTTTCTGATAGGTTAGATGACCATGATCCTGAATAAGTTAACTTGCTTATTTTTCCTGCCGGCGCTTCTCCAGAAAAGCCACCAAACCCCGGACGAAATCCGGACCCGACCATAAACGGGCGTGGCATTGAGGGCCCAGCCCTGTCCCGGGTGGGGCAGTCTGCTGCCCAACGCCGTCTTTTGTCTAAGGTGGGACTGAATGCCAGCCGCGGCTCGGAAGCTGAGAGGGTGGCAGATCTCTTTAAAAACGCCTCACTTTTCCTTAACCGGCGGCCTCTTTCGGCAGGCCCGGTAAACATCCTCGATGACCTGGGCCGATATGCTCTTCATGGCCTGGCTCATCCCCTGGGCCAGGCCCTGTGGCGTCTTCGTGAGCATTGACTCCACGGCCCGATAATTTCTCTGGAATACCACCCTTTGCGGCAAAAGCTCCTGCTGCGTATCAATGAGGGTGACGTTAATGGCCAGGGAGGCCTTCCAGCCATCTGGCTCATCGACTTCCTCTAAATCTTCCACCGCCCCTTCCAACCGATAGCGGCTGTTCCCGGAGTTGGGAGCCAGAAAGACTCCCCGGAACAGCCGGGAGTTCCGCAGGTCTCTGACGAGGTAGTCGGTTACCAGGTACCCGGGGTTGACCCGCCAGCGGTGGTAGCGGTAAACCTCACTTTGATAGGGGCTGGGCCGATATACCATATCGCTGCTGTTAAACGCCTGCGCCACTGCGAACTGCTCCACCATGAGGCTCTGGTCGAGCTGGGGGCGGGCCCCCATCTCTGGAGAGGAGTATTCCAGGATATATTTCTCCACCGGCAGGGGCGGTTTTCCACATGCCGACAACAGGAAAGTCAGGGACAACCAGAGCATCAGGGTTGCCCCCGTTTGGAGCGGCAGCGGCCAGGGTTCAAATTTTTTCATCCGTTCACCTTGGGTTATTCATTCCATCTCTTTTGAGGCGGTTTGCCGAATAAAAGATCGGGTGGCCGCTCCTTGACCCGTTGCAGGAACTGGTCCAGGGAGGCCGAGGCGCGCTGGAGACTGTCGGTGAGTGCCGCCGCATCCTGGGCGACAGTGCGGTATCGGGAGGCTGTTTCCGGAAGCTTCATGGCCTGCAACTCTTTCTGGACATTGGCAGCGAGTGCATGGATTTCCTTGAGGGAATCCCGGCTCTCCGCCAGAATCTCATCCAGCTTTTTGGCGCTGACCGTATCATTGACCCGTCCGGTGAACTTATCCAGGTTGGTCGCAGTGCCGTGCAGTCTCGCCAGGATTCCGGTCATCTCCTTGCCCTGCAAGAAGTTTTGCATAGCCTTGGTCGTGAGCACGACCTGGTCGGAAATGCCTTTCGTGTCAATCTGTTGGAACTTATCCAAAATGACGTTGGCGGCGTTAAGGAGACGCTGGATCTCGGAAGGGCGGGTGGGAATTATAGGATATTCGGAAGGGAAGTCAATTTTAGGCGACAAGGCTTGCTCCCCGGGTGAGGGCCGGTCAAGACCGATGAATTTTACCCCGGTGATGCCGGCCGTCCTCAGTTGGGCTATGGTGGTCTTGGGTAAATTACCCCGCAGGTTGATCTTCATGACCACCCCGACCAGTTTACCATCGGGCGCCACCTCAATCTCCTTCACCCGGCCCACATCTACGCCCCGGTATTTGACGCTGGAATCCGCCTGCAGGCCCTCCACCGATTCGTCGAAGTAAGAGACGTAGTCTTTCCCCTGCTGAAAGAAGCTGCTGGCTCCCACCCAGATGATGCCGGCCACCGCCAAAAAGAATCCCAGGATTACAAAGAGCCCCAGAATAAAGTCGGTAGATTTTTTGGCCATGTTTATGGTCCCTTAAGCTGATCGCTGCTGGCAGGCTTTCGGTTAAAGAAGTTTTTCACCCGGGGGTCCGGGGAATGCTCCTTGAGGTCCCGGGGATCTCCTTCAGCGATGATTCCCTTGGCGCCCTTATCCAACATTATCACCCGGTGGGCAATAGCAAAGATTGACTCCAGTTCATGGGTGACCACCACCATGGTCGTGCCCATCCCGGCATTGAGGCTTTTGATCAAGTTGTCCAGTTCCGCCGCGGTTACGGGATCCAATCCCGCCGAGGGTTCATCGAAGAAGAGGATTGCAGGGTCCAGCGCCATGGCCCGGGCCAGTCCCGCTCTTTTCGCCATCCCTCCGGAGATCTCTTCCGGGAGATGGTTTTCATACCCGGCCAGATTAACCAGGGCCAGTTTCATCCTCACAATGAGATCGATGGTCTCCTCATTCAGGTCGGTAAATTCCTGAAGGGTCAAGCCCACGTTTTGAGCCAGGGTCATGGACCCGAAGAGGGCCCCCGACTGAAAGAGTACCCCGATTCCGGTTTTTAAGGAATGCAGCATGCTCTCGTCATCCGTCATAATATCGATGCCATTGACCAGCACTCTCCCCGCCGTGGGCGGATAGAGGCCAATCAGGTGTTTGAGCAGGGTTGATTTGCCGCAGCCGCTTCCTCCCAGAATCACCAGGATCTCACCCCGGTTAACCCGGAAGCTGACCCGTTCGAAGACGGTGTTCTCCCCAAAGCGGGCAGTGAGTCCTTCCACCACGATGATGGGTTCTTGACCGGCGTTTTCCAAATAGGTGTTCCTTGGGCGGACCCTAATCAGAGATACGAAAATGAGCCAATATACCCCAAACCGATTTTGCTGAATCCTCGGCTAAATTCCCAAATATTGAAAGGCCAGGGCAAAGGCTGAATCGGTGACAATGATGAGAAAAAGGGCTGACACCACCGCCGAGGTGGTGGCCGAACCCACCGCCGCAGCCCCCCCGCGTACCTGGAAACCCCGCTGGCAGCCGATGCCGGCAATGAGCACCGCAAAGATTCCGGCCTTAAAGAGGCTGAGGATGATATCCAACAAGGCCAGGCTGGTCTGGGTCTCCTTCAGGTAAGCGTAAGGGGTCAGGTCCAAGCCTAAGACCCCCACTAGCAGGCCGCCGGCGATCCCGAAGATATCGGCGTAAACGGTGAGAATAGGAACTACTATTATGGCTGCCAGGACCTTGGGGAGCGCCAGAAAATTGATGGGGTCGAAACCCATGGTCACCAGGGCGTCCACTTCCTCATTGACCTTCATGGTGCCTATTTCTGCGGCAAAGGCGGATCCCGACCTCCCGGCTACCAGAATGGCAGTCATGATGGGGCCCAGTTCCTTGACCATGCCAATGGCCAGCAGAGAGGCCACAAAGATATTGGCCCCGAATTGTTTGAGCTGCAGCGAAGACATGAAGGCGATAATGAGTCCCAGGAGGAAGCTGAGGAGGCCCACTATGGGCAGTCCGTCCGCACCCGCTCTTTTCATGTAATAGGCTACGTCCTGCCAGCGGACCGAACGAGGGTGGAGCAAGGCTTGCATCAGGCTGATGAGGAGCGCTCCCAGAAAAACGGTTACCTCCACCAGATCTTTAGCGAACCGCTGGCTCCCCTCACCCAGTTGCTCAACCAAACTGGCGCTTCCCCGCTCTTTGATCAAAGGAGGGATCTTCAGGGCTTCGGGGTCGATGAGGCCCATGATACCCTTGGCCTTCTCGCTAAGATTGACAAACTGAAGGGGCACGGACCTGGCTTTGGACTCGCTCTCAAGCTGCAGGAGCCCCAGGGCCCCGGCACTGTCCAGATATTTCACTCCGGCCAGGTCCACGGTCAGTTTGCCGGGGGCCTTTCTTGCCAGCAGGGCCGCGACTTCCTCGTTAAAGAGGCTCAAATTTTCCAGGGCGATGCGGCCGGAGATGGCGAGATTGAGTTCCCGGCCTTTCTGGCCGGCTACTTTTAAGCTGAAGTTCCGATTCGGGTGGGGGGGGTGGTCCATAACATCCCGGAATTCGCCAAACCCGCCAATTGACTCTTCTGGACCTGCGAATCTGGTAAGGGTTGAGCTAATTGTTAAAATCGAGAGCCAGGAACTCTTTATCGGTCAGATCCCACCTGTGGAACGCCTCCGTGGCGTCCAGGCTTAAGCCCAGCATCCCCACCATCTGCCCATCATGGAGGAGCGGGACAGCAATGATATAAATCTTAGAGCCGTCCTGCAAAAAGAAGCGTTGTTGGGAGATTTTGCGGGTTTTCAGGACCTGATCAAAAAAACCGTAGCCGGAGAAATTAAGCAACCCCTCTTTTTTCTCGGGATACCTTGCCAGGATGTCTCCCTCCGGGTCCACGACGCCGATCTGGAAAGGGCACATGCGGCAGAGTTTAATCCCCGGTTCGGCCTTTGCCAGAGCCATATTGATGGCTGCCGGATCCTGCCGGGCCACCACTCCCGCCAGCGACGCCTTTAGCCGTTGGATGCAGTCTTGGGCCTCATGCTTAAAAGAGGCCGCGCCGGGACTCAAGGGTGGTTCCTTGGCGGAACAGGCGCAAAAAAACAAAAGGATTATGAGAAAAGGGAGATTCCGAAGACGACCGGGGCCGAATTTTTCGGGAAGATTATTGCTTGCCATTTGCCTCCACCCATCCCCATCTTAATTTAACTGGGGCCCCACTCCTAGAAAATATTTTAGTATTTTACCAGTCTGGCCGCTGGGTCGGCAGCCGCGCCAGGTAGTGCCTGCGGCTGCGGAACCGCGCCCATTCCTGGCCGGGGCCGTGCAAGGCTTACTATTCACATCCCCCAAACACCCGGGCAAAGATGGCATCGACGTGGCGCAGGTAGCGGCCCAGGTCGAAGATAGGGGCCAGCTCCGCCGGGGTGAGATACCGGGTGATCTCGGCATCCGCCTGGACCAACGCGGGAAACTCGCCTCCCTGCTCCCAGACCTGCATGGCCGGGCGCTGCACCAACCGGTAAGCCGTATCCCGTGTCAGACCTTTGTCAATCAGCGCCAGCAGCAGGCCCTGGGAAAAGATCAGGCCATGGGTGAGGTTGAGGTTTCTGGTCATATTCATCGGATAAACCGTGAGATTCTTTAGCAGGCGGGTCAGGCGAGCCAGCATGAAGTCCAGGAGCACGGTGCTGTCCGGGGCGATGAGCCGTTCCACCGAGGAATGGCTGATGTCCCGCTCGTGCCACAGGGGCACATTTTCCAGGGCCGCCAGCGCATTACCCCGGAGCAGCCGGGCCAGGCCGCACAGGTTCTCGGAGAGAACCGGGTTGCGCTTGTGGGGCATGGCGGAAGAGCCCTTCTGGCCGGCGGCGAAAGACTCCTCGGCCTCGCGCACCTCGGTGCGCTGCAGGTGGCGGATCTCCAGGGCCACCTTCTCGATGCTGGCGCCGATCAAGGCCAGGGTGAGAAAGTATTCGGCGTGCCGGTCCCGCTGAATCACCTGGGTGGAGATGGGCGCCGGGGCAAGTCCCAGGCGGGCGCAGGTCTTGGCCTCCACCTCCGGGGGCAGGTGGGCAAAGGTGCCCACCGCGCCGGAGAGCTTGCCCACCGCGATGGTTTGGCGGGCAGCCGCCAGACGGACTCGTTGCCGTTGGAACTCTGCAAACCACAAGGCGAATTTCAATCCCAGGGTAGTCGGTTCGGCATGCACCCCATGGGTGCGGCCCACCATAGGCAAATCCTTAAATTCGTAGGCCCTCTCTTTCAGGACCTTAAGCAACTCTTCGAGGTCTGTTTGCAAAAGGTCGGCGGCTTCCATCAGGCGCAGGGCCAGGGCGGTATCCAGTACGTCCGAGGAAGTGAGCCCGAAGTGGAAATAGCGGCCGTCCTCCCCCAGGCCGGCGGCCACCTGGTCCACAAAGGCGGCCACGTCATGATGGGTCTTTTCTTCCAGGGCCAGGATCTGGTCCACGTCGCAGGCGGCCTTGGCGGCGGCGCGAGCAGGCGTTTCCCGGGGGATGAGGCCGCACTCGGCCATGGCCTCCAGGGCCGCCAGCTCCACCTGGAGCCAACTGGCATACCGGTTCTCTTCGCTCCAGATGCGTGCCATTTCCTTGCGGCTGTATCGGGGAATCATGTCTCACCTCAGAGAAACTTTCCGCTCTTTACAAGTCGGTGCTCCGTGATTATAAACGGAAGTCCCAGACAAGAAAAGAGGATTGACGGGGCGAATTTGAATAGATACCTTTCTGGGCATCCACAACCTGTTCACGAGAGACCGAAATGGCCGAATGGGGAGAAATCTTCGCGGCTCCCAAAATGCAAGAACTGCAGCCCAACCCGGAGTTCCTGGCCCTGCTGCCGGAGCTGAGACTGGCAGGCTGCCAGCAGGTCCTGGATGCCGGCTGCGGCGTGGGCCGCCAGCTAGTGCCCCTGGCGCGGGAGGGCTTTCAGGTGGTGGGGGTGGACCGGGAGGCCTCGGTGCTCCGGGTGCTTAAGGGCCGTCTCCAAGCCGCCGCCTTATCTGCTCCTTTGCTCTTGGCCGACCTGCGCCGTCTGCCCGTAGCAACGGGCTGCTTTGATCTGGGGGTCAGCATCAATGTCATCAATCACGGGGACGCGGCCGCTTTTCGGGAATATTGCCGGGAGCTGGACCGGGTCTTGAAGGTCGGCGCCCATCTGTTTATTTATGTCTCACCCCTTACGTTCGCGGCCAGGGTGATGTTGCCCGGGACCAGGAGACTGGAGCCCGGCACCCTGGTGGACATCGCTACTCCCGACGGCAAAATGGTACACCATTTCCCCACTCCCCAAGAATTAAAGGGGCAATTTCCGGGCTATGAGGTGCGGCGCCTGGAGACCATCCAGGCAGCCATCCCCTTCATGGGCAACGTCGAAATGGACCAGCTCATCTTTTATGGACGGAAAAATAGCCGGTTGGATCTGAAACTGCTCCGCACAGGCGAGACGCCTGTGCCACCGGCTAATAAAGCATAGGTCGGCCTGCGGCCGCCAGGATTCGGCGGGCACAGCCCGCCCTATGAATTGTGACCCAACCTGGAAGCCTGGACCAACAGGTCGCATGAGGGCAGGGCGGCCCAAGAGGCAGAAAACAGAAAACAGAAAACAGTTGTATAGGCGGCCTGTGGGCGCTAAGATTCGGCGGGCACAGCTCATCCTGTAAGTTCAAGCACAGGCTGAAAGACTGGGCCGCCAGTTTGCAGTAGGGCTTGATGGCCCAAGAGACGGAAAACGGAAAACGGAAAACGGAAAACAGAAAACGGAAAACAGTCTTCTAAGGTCCGTCCCGGCTGGGACTGGGGCCACGACTTGCGTCTGCGAGCCGATTCCGCTAAAATTTATGAAACATATGTCTCAGAAAGATAAAACCTTGCAGATTAAACGCAAACCTACCCGGACCATCCGGATCGGTGGGGTCCAGATCGGCGGCGGCGCCCCGGTGGTGGTGCAGTCCATGACCAATACCGACACCAGGAAGGTGGGCGCTACCCTGGCCCAGCTCCAGAGATTGGCTGCGGCCGGCTGCGAGGTGGGCCGGCTGGCGGTGCCGGATCAGAAGGCGGCCCAGGCGCTGGGGGAAATCAAGAGAGAGAGCCCGCTGCCCCTGATTGCTGACATCCATTTCAACCATCGTCTCGCTTTGGCCGCCCTGGAGCAGGGGGCCGACGCCATCCGCATCAACCCCGGCAACCTGGGAGGGGAGAAGAAGACCCGCCAGGTGCTGGAGGCCTGCCGGCAACGGGGTGTGCCGCTGCGCCTGGGGGTAAATGCCGGCTCCCTGGAGCCTGACCTGCTGGAAAAGTTTGGGGCCCCAACTGCCGCGGCCCTGGCGGCCAGCGCCCTCCGCTGGGTTAAGAAGTTCGAGGACTGGGGGTTTTTCGATTTCAAGATTTCCCTGAAATCCTCCGATGTCTTGGTGACAGTGGCGGCCTACCGGAAGGTCTCGCGCCTGACGGATTATCCTTTGCACCTGGGGGTGACCGAAGCCGGGGGGCTGATCGCCGGAACGGTGAAGTCCGCCCTGGGGATCGGCATGCTGCTGGCCCAGGGCATCGGCGACACCATACGGGTCTCACTCACCCGGGACCCGGTGGAAGAGGTGCGGGCGGCCTACGAGATTCTTCGGGCCCTGCATCTCAGGGAGCGGGGGGTGGAACTGATTTCCTGCCCCACCTGCGGCCGCTGCCGCCTGGATCTCTTTTCCCTGGCGGAGGAGGCGGAGCGCCGCCTGCTGGCGGTGACCACCCCCCTCAAAGTGGCCATCATGGGCTGTGTGGTCAACGGTCCGGGGGAGGCCCGGGAGGCGGACGTCGGCATAGCTGGAGGCGCCGGGGTGGGGGTCCTGTTCAAAAAGGGCCGCAAACTGCGCCAGGTCCCGGAGAAAGAACTGCTGCGCGCCCTGCTTGCGGAAGTGGCGGCCCTTACCGGTGAGGTGGTGGATTTGCCGTAGGAAGGATTGGCAAGGTCCTGAGCCGCTGCCGGCCGCGTCAAAACCCGGCATTAGCCATGCCGGGCTGAAAAGGCTTTTTATAAAGACCCTTACGGATTCTGCACCAGAAGCGGCCGGTTATCATCGAGCCGTTGATCCTGCGCATCCCCTTCCCACCGTAAACGAGATAGCCTCTCGGGGGGATATTTATTCCTACACAGAAATTGAACCCATTAAAAATCAGGGATTTCCCACCCTAAAACCAGGAATTGCCTTATTTGCTTTTTCATTGGAGGTAATAATGTCAGAGTAGTCTATTTGAGGGTTTAATTAGTTTTAGTTTTTCCCCTATGTAAAAAAAAAGCATAAAGTTTTAATTTTTTTCTTGACAAAAATTTATAGAATAACTAAAGGTTGAACGTAAGAACCTAATTGGATTTTTCCTTCAAAATTCGGCATATAGGTTGGCTTGAGGGGAAATCATAGGGAGGGGGAAGGTGATGAAAAAAATCGGCTGGTTGCTGCTCATCATGGCCCTGGGGGTTTGGGGATGCGTTACGGCGGACAATACCACCCTTATCGATACTGACCAACAAGGCTATGCCAGCGGTCAATATCGGGATACGCACCGTGGGCAGGTGGCCGATTTCGGCATCTATGGCGGGGGAGGCGGCGCCGGCGCCGCCGCCGCTTCGAGAGCCATCGGCCCCCTTTTATCCAATACCAATTCCGGGAGTGTTGGGGGCGGCATGGCGGGCTTAAAGGTCAATCCGGCGCCGACGCAAGGCGACCCGCTGCCCTTTGCCAGGTCCATTGCGATGATTAATTACAGCAAGAGATTGAGTTCGATAAAATACGATGAAACGGGCGGGATAATTGAATATGAGTTTAACCCTGGGCCGATGTCGATGAGGAGCGCGTATGCACCGCCAAAAGCTCAAGAGCCTTCGGCCTTTGGCCACCAACCGATTGAATAGTAAGGCGGTGGGATCATGAAAGAGAAAATAATCTGCTTGGTGGCAGTAATCTGCTTGGGTTTGGCGGGCGCCATCGACCGAACCCAGGCGGCTGAGCAAATGGCTCCCTCTGCGCCAGTCGTTAAAACTGGCCCAAATGGCTCAGTACCTGGCACAGAACAGCAGGGGGTGTATTTTGAACCTCTCCCGGACGAGTCGTTCTTGCCGGAAATGCGTGACCTTCCCATACCGCGGCGGTTCAAAGAGACCCCCCGGAAATATACTGGAATAATTAAAAATAAAACCAACTGTGACGTGTCGGTACCCTCGGGAAATAGCGATGCCACACTCACGATCCCAGCACATGGCTGGATAGAATTTATCTCCTGGACCGGGGCCTTCGGTCTGACGATCTACTGCGACGGCAAGCCCTATTACTGCCTGAATATCCACGCCAAGCCCAAAGCCTATCCCTTCATGTGTCAGAAATATGATTTCATGGCGGAAATCGTGAAACCGGAGGGGGTGCAGGGCTACCCCGGGAAGAAGCTTAAGAGAAGGGCAAGAAAAATAAGAGTGGTGGGATAGGGAAAGCTCAAGCAATCAGATACGCTATCTTTGATTTTGAGGGGGAAGCCCGATGGGATTCCCCCGTTTTTTTGTCGGGCCACCTGAGAGGAGCGCACCCAATCACAGGCTGGAAGCCTGTGCCACTGTCCGCCCTTAGGCCGAAAGAACCTTTTGAAGGCAAGCTGGTATTACAGCGGCCGGGAAACGGGGCGGCAGAGATTTTGGCGGATATCCAGGTAGACTTCGCCGTAATCCGGGGACCCCAGACGCAAGGTATAGAAAGCGTTGAGCATCAGGCTGGCCACCATAAGGTTGGTGAACAGGAGCTGGGGGGCGCCCGCGGCCATGAGTTCTTCACAGGAGAGCTCGGCCGGGTTGCGGTCCCCGGGCTGGGCGATCTCGGGATGATAGCGTCCCAGGGAGGGGGTCAAATCCCGGCCGGCGCGGCGGAGGTAGAGCTGGACGTTGCCGTCTTCGTAATCGTTGCCCCCGGAAATCAGAGTGAGGTCTTGGAGAGCCGCGGCGTAGCCGTCCACCAGGTGGCGGGAGGCGTAATTATCTACCATCAGGAAGACGATATCCCCCTCCCTAATCAGATGGTGGAGGTTGGCGGCGGTCACGTATTCAGGCACAGCGCGCAGGAAGATTCCCTCGAACTCCCGGGCCAGCTCCTGGGCCTTGACCTCGGCCTTGTTGCCGGGCCGGCTAAAGGCCTGGCGAGGGGCATTGGCCTGCTGAAAATGGTCGCCGTCGATGAGGGTGAGGCGGGTCCTCTCCCCGAAATATTGCAGGTAGCGGCAGAGGAAGGGCAGCAAGGCGCAGCCGATGCCGCCGATGCCTATGGCCTTGAACTCGGTAGTGTTGACCATCTGAAGTTCCGTTTCTCCCGGCGCCGGCTCTAATATCGTTAGAGCCGTGCAAATTACGCCAAATCGCCCCTTCAGGCGCCGAACTCGATGGGACGGGGCAGGGGGGTTACCTTGTCCTCCACCGCTGCCGCCCAATCCCCGGCCGGAGGCGCCTCAGCCCAGGGAATGGGATAGGGGGAGATGAGGTGTTCCGGTGGCAGATAGCTGCGGTATCCCTGCACTACCACGGAGCAGGAAAGGCTCAGGTCACCGTCGAGGTTGCCCACGGTGAGGTGAAAGCCGTCTTCGTGCCGCTCGTCGGCTTCATCACGTTGCGAGTGGAAGGCCTCAAGGCCGGCGTGGCTGTGAATGGTGCCCAGGCGGAGGAGGCCGGTTGGGAAATCCCGAACCATGTAGTCGCAATGGCCGCCGCCCACTGTCTGGTGGGGGATGACCAGTTCATAGGAGGAGGCTTCCTGCCGCCAGGCCAGCAGGGCCACGGCTTCGCTCTGGTGACGGGTATACACCGCCCGGAAAAAAGCCACCGCCTGGAGCAGCAGCCCTGCGGGCAACGGGGGGCCGCAAAGGCGTACCTCAGGTTCCTGGGGAGCTAGCCAGGGTATGCCGGCGGCGGGCAGCGTTGCCTCGAAAAAGGGGGTACGTTTCACCAGAAAGAGACCCTGCCGGGTCAGGAGGTAGTAAATGGGCTCTTCAGGAGTGGAAAAATCGTGCTCTTTCGAGTAAATAGGCAGCATAATCTGGGAACACCATAAGTTGTATTAATGATATTGTCAAACCCCGGAGGCCCCAGAAGATTTTTTTTGCTCAAGGGGGCGGACACATGGGTCCGCACCTACAGCCTCGTCAAACCCGGGGCGCCTCAAAAGATTTTTTTGCTGTCCAGCAGCAGGGTGACGGGCCCGTCGTTGATGAGGCCCACTTGCATCATCTGGCGGAAGCGGCCGGTAGCCACCCTAAGACCGTGGCCAGATATTCCGGCGGCCAAATCCTGGTAGAGCCTTTCGGCCAGCTCCGGAGGCGCCGCCGCGTCAAAGGAGGGGCGGCGGCCCTTGCGGCAATCCCCCAGGATGGTGAACTGGGAGACCAACAACACCTCGAAACCGGTGTCCAGAAGGGATAGGTGGAGGAGGCGGTCCGCCCCTGGAAAGACCCTTAGATGGGCCAGCTTTTGAGCCAGATAGTCCACATCGCTGGGGCCATCATCAAGGGCCACCCCCGCCAGGACCAGGAGGCCCTGGCCAATCCTGGCCACTTCCTCTCCGGACACCCGAACCCAGGCTTCCTTGACCCGTTGTACCACAGCCCGCATGGCAACCTCCCGAGTTTCAAGTATTGACTTTCCACAGGCAGTATCTCGTGTAAACCTATGTCAATCCGAATTTGGCAAACTGCTCAGGAAAAGCCAGGGAACAATTAATAAATATGAAAATGGGACCATTCTTCCCGACGGAGAATGTCAGAAAAAAATTGCGGATTATGGCGGAGTCACGGTACAATGGCTTTTGACCGGGGACCAAAAGGAGCTGCTGCCGCCTCCGGAGCTGGCCTTCGCCATCGAGTCGCCGCAGCACGTCTCGGTCCTGTCTCAGCCCGGTATCGTCGGCGGCCTCGACATCAGTGCCCTCACCCGGGTCATCGAGGCGGTGGAGGACCACCTGCGAAAACGCCAGAAATCTATTAAGCCGGTAAAGAAGGCATTATTGCTCTCGCTCCTTTATGATAGCTGGCAGGACACCGGCCGCATCCCCGACCAGACCGACATTGTGGAATTCCTGCGCCGGGTAGATTAAGGAGGAAGCCATGAAGAAGAGAGTTGGTAATTTAGTTGTTGTTCTTTTGGTTGCCGGCCTGGTGGGCTGCGCCACCTCCGGACGCAAGATTGACCAGGGCGCCGCCGATCAAATTGAAAAGGGCAAGACCACCAAGGAGCAGGTGGTGGCCCTCATTGGCTCGCCTGAGTCCATCAGCCGCAGCAGCAATGGGGATACCACTTATATCTATAACTACACGCGCGCCACCGCCAAGCCCATCAATTTTGTTCCCATAGTCGGGGCCTTCGCCGGAGGGGCCGACGTGCAGCATCAGATGTATATGGTGACCTTCGGTCCCAATGGCATAGTTAAAAGCTATTCCTCAAATTATGGAGCCTCTGAAGCGGATACCGGGCTCACTGCCGGAAGTAAGCCAGATATTCCAGACGTCGAGGAAAACAAGCGCGGGAAATGACCTCGCGCCGGGTGGATTAGGAGGATCATATGAGGTTTCTATATTGCGACAATTGCGGCAGGAAGTCCGGTTATAAAAGGCAATTCGGCTGGGGCACCTTCTTCGCGGTCATTTGTACTCTTGGCTTCTGGCTGCTCTTTCTGCCTTTTTACCCCGTCCGCTGCCAAACCTGCGGGAACCGGGAGAAATATAGCTGGGAATTAACAAAATGAAAAAGGCGCCTCGTTGCGCCCCAAAAATCCCCCTCCTTGAAAATCCAACACTCGTTTGATTTTCTCTCTCCGTTTTACTCTCTCCCCAAAAAATCCCCATCTTTTTTATTCCATTTCTCGCGTTTCCAAGACCTTATTCTCTCATCCCCCTATACGTTGTACCACAGCCCGCATGGCAACCTCCCGAGTTTCAAGTATTGACTTTCCACAGGCAGTATCTCGTGTAAACCTATGGTTGAGGGCTGCCGCCGGGAGTTCCGAAGACATGGCTTGGCAAGGTTCCGAGGGTCCGGGAAATAGCTGCTGATAATCTATAATAATTTCGCAATCCGTCGAAGGAAAAACCCGCAGCGCTCATTTTGCCCACCCCGGCCTCAAATTAGATACCTATAATAGGAAATTCGCCATATTAGCTTCTTTACCGGTTCGCCGGGAAATCTCGCACCCTCTTAAACCAATGGTTATCTGTCCAAATCTATGTTAGCATACTGCTAAATCCAAAATTCGAACTGGAAAAACGCCAATCCAGAGTCGAAAATTAAAACTCCATCATGGTTTCTCCGCCCCTTTCCCAAGCCCGTTTGACCATTCCCAACCTCATCACCCTTACTCGGATTATCCTTACGCCCTTATTCATCATCTTTTTGATCCAGGGCCGCTATCGCCAGGCACTTATCGTCTTTATCCTGGCCGGGTTGAGCGACTTGGCGGACGGGTTGATCGCCCGCTGGTGGCAGCAGAAATCACGTCTGGGGAGCTACCTGGACCCCCTGGCGGATAAACTCCTGATGTCCACCAGTTTCGTGACTTTAAGCATTTTCCGGGTAATCCCCTCCTGGCTGACGGTGATGGTCATCAGCCGGGACGTCATTCTGGGACTGGGGGTGCTCATCCTGGTCTTGACGGATTATCCCTTGGTGATCAAGCCGTCGCTGGCTGGGAAATGTACCACCACCGGCCAGTTGCTAACTGTAGGCATGGTGTTGCTGGCAAAGGCTAAATTATGCCATCTGCCAACTGGTATTTTGACCGCCTGTTTTTATATCACCGCCGGCCTGACAGCCTTTTCCGGGATTCACTACATCTATGGGGGGCTCAAACTGGTGTCCCAACAGGCTGAGGACCGCGAGGATGACGGTTGCTGAAGTTATCGATCTGGAGCGCTTCCGGGCCAGGGTGTCGGCGGACCAGGGCTTTCGTACCTGGCTGGGCCGCTTCAAGGAGCAATTCGGCCCAGAAACCCGCTTTGAGGATTTGAGTCCCACCACCCTCCTGTATCTGGCCAGCCCCGGGGAAGATAACCTCTACGTCTTTTTCGATCTAATCATGGGGAGCAGGGGCCTGGGCGGCTCGCTGCGTTTTCGCCTGGATGACCTCGAATACGCCGTCAAATTAAAGATAATGGACACTGCCTTCGCCTTGGTGGATAGGGTGAGGTTTGAGCTGATGCGCCGGCTGGGCTGGGTGGAGGCGGTCCCCGGGGGGAGCACTCCATCATGCAACTGGTGCAAGAGGCCTGGCGCCGGCAATTGCAATTTGCCCGGGAGATTCCCCGATTGTCCGCGGACCACCCGGATTATCATGCCTATTCCCGACTAAACCACCTCGACCGGGTTGTGTTCATCCGGAGGCTTATCCCCCGGGCCGTGGACACCTTCCGGGAACGGCTGGCGTCCGGGAATCAGGGTTAACTATCAACCTCCCCGGGACGCTGGCTGCCGGCGGGAGAATTCTTTTATTCCTTAACAAGAAAATGTTTTTCCCCTTCAAATAATCGAGACACTGGTACATGGCAGCCTTACCGTCCCGGTCAAACCCTTCTATCCAATTGCCACCGCACGGTCCAACCCAGGTGGCGTAAGACCAGAGGTTTCAGCAGGCACTGTAGGTTTCCGATCTCCTTGGCCTTGGCGCAAATACTCTCCTCGGTGTAACCGGAGGTAAGAAGAACCAGGAGGTCCGGGCGAAGCTTAAGGGCGGCTTCAGCCAGGCCGAGCCCGGTCATCAACGGCATGGTCAAATCGGTAATCAGCAGGTCAAAGGCCTGCGGCTGAGCCTGGAACTCTTCCAAGGCCTCGGGGCCGCTGGTAAAGCTGGTGACCCGGTACCCCAGGCTTTGCAGAAACTCCTTGCCGATCTGGACGATGTCGGCTTCGTCATCTACCAGCAGAATATGCTCCGTGCCCCGGGGGATGGGATCGGTAATGGGAGCTTCTGCGGCTGCGGAGCTTTGATGGCTGGGGAGATAGACCCGGAAGGCGCTGCCTTTCCCCAGCTCACTCGTTACCCCGATGGCGCCGCCCAGGCTCTGGACAATGCCGTGGACTGCGGACAGGCCTAAGCCGGTGCCCTCATCCATTGGTCTGGTGGTGAGCAAGGGATCGAAAATGCGCTTCAGGGTCCTTTGATCCATGCCGCGACCGCTGTCCTTCACGGTGAGTCTAAGGTAAGGCCCGGATTTGAGCTCAACGCCGGGTTCGGCCGGACTGGCCCCCAGGAGCAACGTCTCCAGGTTGATTTGCAGAACTCCGTCGGTTTCCCGCATGGCTTCAAAGGCGTTGCTGCTGAGATTCATCAAGATTTGGCTAATCTGTGCCGGATCGGCCAGCACCAGGCCGCAATGAGGGTCCAGATTTTGGCGAATCTCAATAGTGGCGGGCAGGAAGGCCCGCAGCAGCTTAAGCGACTCCTTGACCATGGGCAGTATCGCCAGCGGCCTAATTTCCGGCTCATCTTGGTGGCTGAAGGCGAGAATCTGTTTGACCAGGTCTCGGGCGCGGTCCCCAGCCCTTAAGGAGGCTTCCAATTTACTGCTAATCTGCTCGGCCCCCGGCATTGTGTTCAGGGCCATGCAGGCCAGCTCTACGTAGCCTATCATGGCCCCGAGGACGTTGTTGAACTCGTGGGCGATCCCGCCGGCAAAGGTGCCCAGGGCCTCCAACTTCGCCACCTGGCGAAATTTGGCCGCCATTTTGGCCTGGATCTCTGGGCTCCGTTTAGGTTCTGAAATGCCCCGGGCGATGTTGAGGATGACTTTGCGGCCCTGTAATTCAATGACCCGGCCGTGGTTTTCCAAAGGCAGGATGGAACCGTCCTTGCAAAAGCTTCTGGACTCAAAAAAGAGTTCGCCCTTGTCCTGCAGTTCCTTGAGTCTTTGTTGCCAGGACCGGGCCAGTTCCGGGGTAAAGAGCTGTCGCAAATTTAATTCCATCAACTCTTCCCTACGGTAACCGCGGCTTCGGCAGGCGGCTTCGTTGACCAGGATAAAATTGCCTTCAAAATCGGAGACATAGATAGGCTCAGTGACCAGATCCAGCAGCTTCGCCTTCAGGACCTGGTCCTCATTGACCCTGGCCAATTCCCCGGGGCCTGCCGCCACCCAGCCTGGCGGATGCTCCCGGTAGTCCTCCAAGTCCCTGGAAAGACGCCGGGTATGCAGCAGGTTGGCCACCCGCACCCGCAACTCGAATTTGTTGAGGGGGGCCAGGATGATCTCATCCACGCCTTCGGGGAGATGGGGCCTGCGCAGGATTGGGTCCCCGGGTGAGGCAATGAGGAGAACGGGCAGAAAGACCGGCTGCTCCAATTTTTTCCGCTCCCCCAGCCCCACTTCTGGGCGTCCCAGATGAGGGGAGTCCAGTATGGCCAGATCGAAGGCCGGGGGCTCCGGAACCGCCTGTTCAGGGACTTCCAAGTGATAATCCGGGGCCAACCATTGCCTGAGGAGCGCCCGGGGTTCCGG
The DNA here is from genome assembly GCA_963697965.1 of uncultured delta proteobacterium. Classification (GTDB taxonomy): domain Bacteria; phylum Desulfobacterota; class Desulfobaccia; order Desulfobaccales; family 0-14-0-80-60-11; genus JAPLJC01. The sequence continues at coordinate 2,095,538 of OY969108.1, read as the reverse complement.
GTCGGCAAGCAACAGGAGAATGCGGGAAGCTTTGCCAACCGGGTTGGCAGGATCAAGAGATTTTTTTGGTTTCAAGGTTCGCTCCCAGTGACCAATTAATGAGGTCATTAATGATGTCTTGGTAAATTGTTATAAAGTCCTTGCAAGGAGTCGCCATCATCCGGCTCGCGCTGTTTAGCACCTGGGCGCCAGGGCGAGCGGGGTGACTAATAATAATTTTTTGGATGCGGGCTCGCCAGGGAAGCCATCCAAAAATGCCGCGAGATTAACAATTGCTGAGGATCTCCCTTAAGCGAGCCTGTTGGCCAGGGCGATGAGGGCCACGGCGGCGATATTATTGGGTTGGAAAAGGGCGATGGGTTGTCCGGCAATCTGGGACATGGAGCAGGCTTCCTCGGAGTAAGGCACCGCTCCGAGAATATCGCAATTCAGGTGCGTTTTGATATCTTCCAGTTTCATGGATATGGGCAGGACGATCCGGTTGGTAATGACCGCCCCGATATTGGCGTCCCCCAGGCCATAGGATTTTAATAATTCCAGCAGGGCCTTACCGGCGCGCACCGAGAATTGCTCCCGTTCGCTGACCAGAACTACATAATTGCAAAGGCGGATGGCGGTGCTGAAGGCCTCAGAAGGGTAGTTCGGTAAATCGAGAATGACATAATTCGCCAAACCCGCCAGCATCTGGATCAGGGCCGCAGCCCGGAGTGGGTCGATTTCGGTGAAATCCTCAGCCTTTTGCGGCCCGAAGAGGAGTCGCAAACCGGGGGAGGAATTATAGAGAAACCGTGATAAATCGGCGGTGGTCAGGGAATCGGGCGCAAGCTCCAACAACTCTTTCAGATTGGACTCCGGATTTTGGTTTAACATCAGGGAGAAGGTGCCCCGGCCGGACTTGAGCTCCGCGGCGATCACCTGGTGGTTCTGTCCGGCCAGCACCGCGGCAATGTTCAGGGCGACCGTGCTGGTGCCGACGCCGCCTTTGGCGCCGGTGAATCCGATGATCTTTCCCGCCTTCTTGAGTTGCTGGGTTCCCTGGAAAAACCGTCTGCCCTTTTTCTCCTCCTGATATTTAATGGCCCGCAGCAGGGGCAACATCATCTGTTTGATGGGGGATTGTTTTACTACATAGTCCCAGGCGCCGTTTTTCATGGCCAGCTCGGCGCCGTCCTGGTCCTCCCCCACGGTGATGATGATGACTTCCGGGCTGTCAGGAATCTCCCGAATCTTGGGGAGGATTTCCAAACCGCTGCCGTCGGGCAATTGCACGTCGAGAAAAATTACCTCATATTTTCCGGAAGTAACGGTTTCCAAGCCCTTTCCCAGGGTGTGGACGCAGGAGGCGTGATGCCCCAGGTCCGTGACCATTTGGGAGAGCATTTCACAAAACATCTCATTATCGTCGATGATCAAAACGTTAGCCATGAGGATATTCCCTTGAAATCAGCGGTTGCCTTCTTAAGGCACCGGTTTCGCCGTGGCCTCTAATCAATTAATTTAGCATGATAACCTAAGTCTACCGATGTAATATGATAAACATTATGATTAATAATTCCATCGATATTTTCCCCACCGTTAATGTCAATAGAATTTGCTATTACATCTCCATTAATGGTGCTGGACCCATTAAGGGTTATTAACCATTAGCAGAAGGGGCATAACAGATTACACTGGAAGTGCCGCTCCCAAAACCATCCTGGCCATTAATGGTAATTTGGCCTCCTGATGAATAGAGTAAGACCTGGTTGGTGCCGCTGATGGTCGACGTGCCATTGACAATTATATTGCCGGTTGCCATAATTGGCCCTGTCGAATTAATCTCATAAGGCGCCAACTTCGCCCGCTGGGAGCGACGGAGGAGATTCTTCCAGGGCCATCCTCGGGGTGCGACCTCGGTGCCCGCTCCTTCTTTTGCCTGGATGAAATGAGGCCCTGGATAATTCGCATCTTGTGCTCCCGCCGGCTATTTCAGAAGGGTCCTGGATATCCTGATGGCTCCCGGCCCGATAATGATTATGAACAGGACCGGCATGATGCAGAGCATCATAGGAAACAGTATCTTCACCGGCATTTTGGCGGCAATCTCTTCAGCCTTCTGGGCCCGCTGCACCCGGATGAAATCGGCATGGGTACGCAGGGCTTCCGCAATGCTGGTCCCCATCTTTTCCGATTGCAGTATCAGGCTCACTAAAGACTTGATGCTGGGCACCCCGGTGCGCTCCGCCAGGTTTTTCAAAGCCGTATCGCGGGAGCTGCCGGTGCGCAGCTCGGCATTGGTGAATTGCAGTTCCTTATAGAGTTCCTTGGATATGGACCTGACCTCCTCGGCTACCCGGACCAGGGTGGCCTGCAAAGCCAACCCCGCTTCCATGGAGACGATCATCAAGTCCAGGACATCAGGTAAGGCCCGGTCTAGGCGATCCTGACGCCGGCGCAGCGAAACCTGGAGAATATAGTAAGGCAGATAATAGCCGGTCCCAGCCAGGAGGCAGCCAAGCATCAAGCTGATGATGGCTCCCCGCCCGCGCCAGATATTGAGAAACATGAAGGGCAGGGGCAGCAGGAAGGTGCAGAGGGTCCGTAGGCCGAAATAGATGGCCGGGGCATTGGGGTGACAGAAGCCGGCTTGATAAAGGGTAGATTTAAGTTCGGTATTCTGGGTTTTGTCCTTCAGGGACAACTTCCCGACATTGGATAGCCAATCCAGGAAGCGCCTTTTGAGGGAAAGAGCAGCGGCGGTTCTCCCCAGCGGGAGAGGGCAGCTCTTTCCATCAGCGCTGCGATATCGCTCCCTCATGGTTCGGCGTTGGTAGTTATAGCTGGCCAGTCCATAGGTGAGCAAAGCGAAGCTGATGAAGGTGACACCCATCATCACATAAGGATAGATCTGTTGATCCATGGTCTTTTCCGTTATCACACCTTGATTTGAATCATTTTAGACATCCAGAGGATTCCTATGAGCATGCTCACGACCCCGCCCATCAGCAACCGGTTTCCCGTGGTATCGGTCAGCAGCACTATAATGTAACCCGGGTTGACGAAATAGAGAATCAGGAAGATGCCCACGGGAAGCATCGCCAGAAACAGGGCGGAAAAGCGCCCTTCCGCGGTAAGACCTTGGATCTTGCCCCTTAACTGCAACCGGGCCCGGATAAGTTTGCCGATGTTTTCCAGGACCTCCGCCAGATTGCCCCCAGTCTCGCTCTGGATCGAGACGGCGGTAACAAAGAAGCGCAGGTCCTGGCTGGCCACCCGGTCAGACATGCGGTGCAAGGCTTTATTTAGGGAAAGCCCCAGGCGCTGCTCCTCGAAGGCGATCTTCATTTCCACTCCCAGCGGAGAGCCAATCTCGGCGCTCGCCATTTCCATGGCAGACTGGAGAGTGTGGCCGGCCCGCAGAGAGCGGGACAGCAGCTCCATGCCTTGCGGCATCTGCCTCTCCAGGCGGGAGGCCTTGCGTTTCCTCTTGATCCGCAGGTAAAGGTAGGGCGCCGCCCCCAGCAACCCGGCCAGGAGGATTCGCCAATAAAAAACCGCAAGAAAGGACCCGGCCAGGTAACCGGCGCAGCCCAGAATTCCCGCCACACTGAGGAAGGCCTCGGGAGAGCAAAAAATGTCGGCCTGGTACAAGGTGCGCTGCAAGTTTTCCACTTTGGCCCAGCCCAACACCGCTTTTAACATCAAAAGCAGTACTCCTGCCCGCGACTCGCCGTGAATCTTGAAGAGGCGGGCTTCAACCAGTCCTTTCCTACTATTCCCCCAGAGGCGTTTGTTCATCTCATTTCGGCCCATGGGCCGCACGAAGGAGAGATAGAACCCGGATAGAAAGAAGGCCAATCCCGCGAAGACGCTGGACATGACGAAGATATACTGAGTCTCTGGAGAAGGGTTCATTAGATTGATCAGGTCTTCGTTGAGTTGAACTGAGAAGGATCCTCCGGGGGGTCGAAGATATTAGGCAGCGGCACCCCATAGAGCCGGCAGCGTTCAGCAAAGCCGGGCATTACCCCGGTGGGCACATGTCTTCCCAGGACCTTGCCCTCTGGGTCCAAGCCTTGCCTTTCGAAGACAAAGATATCCTGCATGCTGATCATGCCGCTCTCCATTCCGGTAATCTCAGAGAGGCTTACCAACCGGCGAACCCCGTCGCTGTGGCGCGCCAGTTGGATGATGATGTTCAAGGACGAGGAGATCATCTGGCGCATGGCCCTTTCCTGGATGGTGACGCCGGAGAGGGAAATCATGGTTTCCATACGCAGCAGGGCGTCCCGGGAGGTGTTGGCGTGGACGGTGGTCATGGAGCCTTTATGGCCGGTGTTCATGGCCTGGAACATGTCGATCACTTCCGGTCCCCGCACCTCACCCAGGATAATCCGGTCCGGCCTCATCCGTAGGGAATTTCGCACCAGGTCTCGCTGGGTTATTTCTCCCTTGCCTTCCACGTTAGGCGGGCGGGTCTCCAGGCGGCAGACATGTTCCTGCTGCAGTTGCAGCTCCGCCGAATCTTCGATGGTAATGATGCGCTCAGAGGACGGGATATACCCTGAGATAATATTGAGCATGGTGGTTTTGCCGGCCCCCGTGCCCCCGGAGATGAGAATGTTCAGTTTGGCCACCGCAATGGTCTTGAGCACTTCACCGATTTCCGGGGAGAGGCTGCCCTTTTCGATTAAGTCCTCCAACTTGGGCCGTTGGACCCCAAAGCGCCGGATGGACAACATGGGGCCATCCAGGGCCAGGGGCGGGATGATGGCATTGACCCGGGAGCCATCGGGGAGCCTGGCATCCACCATGGGAGTGGACTCATCGATGTGGCGCCCCACGTTTGAGACAATCTTGTTGATAATTTTCAGTAAATGCTCGTCGTCTTGGAACCGCACACAGGTGAGTTCCAACCGCCCGTGCCTTTCGATGTATACCTGGTCATACCGATTGGCAAGGATGTCCGAGATGGTGGGGTCCTTCAGCAAGGGCTCCAGGGGGCCCAGCCCCAGGATCTCAAATTCGAGTTCCTCTGCCAGGCGGATCTTTTCAGCCAGGTTCATCGGCTCGGTCTCTTCTTCCAAGAAGAGGTCCAATACCTGGCGAATCTCCTGGGTCATCGTGACCTTGTTCAGGCTCTCCAATTGGGTAAAATCGAGCCTTTCCAGCAGGCGATGGTGTATCCGGGTCTTTACCGCATAGAGGCGGGCTTCCCGCCCCGCTCCCAAGCTGCTTGCCAATCCGGTTCCGGGCTTGATTGCCGGCAGTGCCTGACCTGCCGAGCGAATTATCATCAGTGACATTGTTCTATTCCCTTATCCAAGTGCCAAAAATTTTAAAATATCCAGAATCGCCGACGCGCCGACGCGCCGGCAGCGCCTTTCGCTTCTCCTCCGTGGAGGCGGATGATCTTTTGGGCCAGGTCTTCTATGCCCAGATAGAGCTTGGAACGGGGTTCCACCTGCGCCAGGGGCACTCCCTTGTTGATTGCCTTGATCAATGGCTGGTAATCGGAGGGGAGGATGGCCAGGGGAGGTTCATCCATAATTTTTTCCAGTTCCCGCATCCCCAACTCATTGCCTTTGTCATAACGGTTAACCACCACCTTGAGTTTTTTCTGACCCTTGTCCCAATCCTTCAGGGTGGGCCAAAGTTTCCTGAGGTTGCGGAAATTGGGGACATTGAGCTCGGTCAACATCAGTACCAGGTCGGCTTCCTGAAACACGCGGAAAAACAATTCATCAAATAGATGGCCCAGATCCACCACGATATGCCGGTAAACGCCGCGCAGCATGCTGAAGATCTTCTCCACGCCTTCCAGAGCCAGGCTATCTTGCTCCTTAAAGTCCGAGATGCCATGGAGGATATCCAGATTATTCCCGTAAGGTTGCATAATCTTTTGGAAGAATGAGTAGTCCAGGGATTCAAGGTTGTGGATTACATCGACCAGGTCGTAGGTGTTTTCACAGTCCAGGAAATTGCCGATATCCGGGAAGGGGCGGCCCAGATCCACCAGGGCGCAGCGCTCCCCGCTCAGATCCTTCAGGGCCACCGCCAGATTGATGGCTAGGGAGGTGGTGCCGCTGCCGCCCTTATGCCCGGCAACCGCCACTACGGCGCCCTGGGGGTGACCGCTGGCCTGTTGCCGCTTGGAGAACTGGACCCGCTGCAGCGCTCCTTCGAGGTCCTCCCGGCTCAGGGGCAACGGCAGAAACTCCCGGACCCCCAACTGCATGGCGCGCATCAAAAATTGAGGCTCCAATCTTTCGGAACAGGCCATCACCGGGACCTGGGGAAACTTGCGGCACAGGGTCTCGATCCACTGAGGTGGGGTGGTTAGGCCGTTAAGGTAGACCAGCACGGAGTCCGGAGGGGTCTCCGGGGCCTTGCTCAGGAATGCCGTTATATCGAGGAATTGCTCGGTGGCCTCAACCAGGGGAAGGGTATTCAGCATATCCACAAGCGGGGGGAAAGAAAGGCCGGTACCGGAAATAATTGAGATATTAAGTTTATCCGCGTCCATCGCCTTTTGGCCTCTTGGCAACCGCCTGAGCGTAGTGAGGCGTCCTGATAACTAAGGGTTGACCTGGGAACGCTGCAGCCCTTTGATCACTTCCACACTCTTTCGGTTGGGAGCCGCGACCTTACGAGCTTCGTTCTTGGCGACGTTGGTGCCGAGGAGATCCGAAATATCCACCCCCGGGGTCACCTGCTCTGCCAAATCGTTGCGGTTTCTCAAGGCCAGGCGGATCTTGCCCTGGGTGCTTGCCAGGTTCAAGATTTCTGCCTGTTCCGTATTCAAAACCAGAGTTACGGTGTTTACCACCGCGGGTTTTTCGTCCCGGCTCTGCTCCCAGGACTGGCCGGCGCTCAAAACCATGATATTTTGCAGGATGATTCTGGAAAAGTGTTCACCGGAACCGGGCTTGGCCATTTCCATGAGGACATCCACGTGATCGCCGGGATGAATAAAGCCGGCCACTCCCGACACGTCATCGACCCGCACCGAGAGAGCCCGCTTGCCGTCGGTTAGCATACCCGCCAACCCGGCGGCCGTTCCCTTGGGCGCCAATCTGGTAAGCAAGATGGGCTCTCCGGCGCTCACGGGCGCGTTGGTGATGCGGCCCTCCAGTTGGATTGGGCTGACAGCGGCCTTGGGAGGAATCAATTCCCGAGGCCAGGTGACGCTCTTGACCATCTCCTTGGTGATGACCGCGCCCGGGAAGATGTCCGCGGCGGCGATCATCACCTGTGCTACTGGTGTGGCGGCCAACTGGGTTTGGGTAAAGATATAGTGATGAACCGCATACATGGCGGCCAGTCCCACCAACCCGGAAATCGCCATGAAGATGGCCCCTTTGGATATATTCATGATCTGTTCCTTCTACCCGGTTCGCCGCCAGGGTGACCCGGGTGCCAATGGTGGTTAATCTCCAGAAGACGGCTGCCGTGACACTCACCCGTCATGGCCTACGAACGGAAAAACCGCTCGATCATCTCCAGGGACAGACCCCCTAAAGGGTCAAATCCCCTGGAGGTTTAAATTGATTTTAGCTGGCGCCAACTTGGGAGGCCACAGTGTTGAACTTGGCGCTCAAGTTGTTGCCCAGGGTGGTGACCGCAGTGATGATCACCACCGCGATCAGGGCCACCAGCAGGCCGTATTCCACTGCGGTAGCTCCGCTCTCATCATTCAAAAACCGCTTGATTGTTCCCATTTGCATATCCTCTCTCAAGTTACAAGGCGTTCGTATCCTTGGTTTGGCGGGGTTTGCCCGACGGTTAACCGCTGGCCGTTGCAACTGTGAGAAGGCAACGGCTGCTATTTGGCATTAATCCCTCAGGTTGGCCCCAGGGTAGTCACCGCTGTGAGGCTCACTACGGCGACCAGAACTGGCAACAACCCGAATTCCACGGCGCTCGATCTTCTCATTCGACAATTTTTTTGACCACCTCCTTTCTTTCCATTCTCCCGAGAGAAATTCGATTCCCGGGAGAGGTAATGGCAAGCTTCGAGGTGGTAACTATCAATAAACATGCCAAACCGTGAAAGTTATAGATCCACTGAAATATCAATCAGTTAATATTTATCGCACTCGATAATTGGGCCTATCCCGTCGATGCAGTATGGGTAAAGTCTTGGTGTAGAAGAAAATTATTGTGAACTGAGAAATCCGGCTCTGGGGGCCGAGGCAATCTTGCATAAGATTTGAGTGAAGATGGAAAAGGAGATTGCAGATGGTGGCAATAATTGGGATAGGGGAACGCTCCAGGCCAGGAGACAGTAGGCAATAACCTGCTATAGGATCCTCATGTTAGATTCGTCAAATTTCATCAATTGTTATCCCGGCTCATATCCCTGTCTTGATCCAGGCCAGTATCCTTTCCCGCAAAGTGGCGGCTCCATCATCCCGGGAACTCCCCTCATTTCTAATCAGGGCCAACCTCTCCTTGACGTTCATCGTCCAATACAAGGGTGAGTCCATCAAAGCGTGCAGATCCAAATGCGCGGGTCTGTTGGGTGTGCGTTCCATCATCTTGTACCATCCTCATCGAACTTTGGTCTTAAACCGCACTATGGCCTCCTGGAAATGCTGTTTTTCTTCAAGAGGGCATAGAGGCGGGGCGGGGATAATTGGGATATACGGCAGGCTTCCTGGACATTGCCAGCCGTCAGTGACATCAGATCAAGCAGGTAGTCTTTTTCTGCTTCCTCGATGGCGGTTTGACGGTAATCATGTAACCTGGGCAGAGTCTTGGCCGCGGTCCTGACTCCATTGCCATTACCGTCTGCGGTGTCGGCGGCGGGTTCCTTGGCCACCGCGGCCCGGGCTACCTTGATGCGGATTTGGCTGGGTAGATGCTTGGGAAATAAGGTAGGTTCATAACGCGACTCTGCCAAAGCCCGGTCCAGGGTATGGAACAGTTCCCGCACATTCCCCGGCCAATCATGGGCCAGGAGGGCGGCCAAAAATTCCGGGGAAAAGTCCTTGGGTCCAATACCCCATTTTTCGCAAATGCGGGCGATGTGGAACATGGTCAGATCCTTAAGATCGCCAGAGCGTTGGCGCAAAGGCGGTAAATCCAGGGTAATGGCCCGCAAACGGAAAAGCAGGTCACGGCGAAATTGGCCTTTGGCGGCCATTTCATCGAGGTCGCGATTGGTGGCGGCTACCAGGCGGAAATCGCTCTCACTCTCGAATCTGCCGCCTACGGGTCGAAAACGCCGTTCCTGCAGCACCCGCAAAAAGGCCTTCTGTATCTCCATGGGGAGTTCGCCCACCTCATCCAGAAAGAGGGTGCCCCCATCTGCCTGCTTAATAAGGCCCACCTGGGAGCGATCGGCGCTGGTAAAAGCCCCCTTTTCATGACCGAAGAGGGCGCTCTCCACCAGGGAGGAAGGGAGGGCGGCGCAATCCACTACCACAAAAGCTTTGCCGGACCTGGGGCTGTTTTGGTAAATTGCCTTGGCGAACAGCTCCTTGCCAGTGCCGGTCTCGCCGCTGATCAGTACATGGGCGTCGCTTTCGGCAGCCTGGCCCACTAAATCATAGCAGGCCGCCATCTGCGGACTCTGTCCTACAAGTCCGTCCAACTTCAAAGCCGCCGGAGGTTTTCTGAACCGTTTTTCCTGCCGGTATTGCAAGGCTCGCACCAAAGGCAGGGAGATCTGTTTAATGGAGGATTGCTTCTCGATGTAATCCCAGGCTCCTTTGATGATGGCCGTTTCGGCCCCATCGGGATCGCCAGCCCCGGTGATCACGATGACCTCGGGAGCGGAAGAAGTTTGCCGCAGCTGCGGTAAAACCTCCAAGCCGCTACCGTCGGGCATGCGCACATCGAGGAAGACCACGTCGAATCCCCCGACGGAGGCCATACGCAAACCTTCCGCCAGGGTTGATGCGCAAAGGCTCTCCTGTCCAAGGGTTTGCACCATTTCGGAGAGCATCTCCCTGAACATCTGGTCGTCGTCGATGATCAAAACGCTTGCAGTGGATGCTCTTTCCATCAACGTTCCTCAGAAAAAACTGGTTTCCTGCCTGTCAGCGTCCCAGACAATCGAGGATTGGTTCGGGTTTCGGCTGGCTGCCATAACTTGCTAAACCCTTGGGCTTTCCATAACCTCCCGGACCTTACCAACCAGGTCCACGGGAGGAAAAGGTTTCTGGATAAAGGGAAGCGCCTCTTTCAGTAAGCCGCGCACCACCATGGCGTCCTCCGTATAGCCCGACATAAAGAGGATCTTCATTTCCGGGTGCAGTGGCGATAAGAGGTCTGCCAATTCCCGGCCATTCTGGTGGGGCATCACCACATCCGTCAACAACAGGTCTATGGGGGCGTCATGACCTTTGACCAGTTCCAGGGCCTCCATGGCGTTGCCGGCCTTCAGCACGTGATAGCCGTGCATCTCCAGGGCCTCCTGGATCAAGGACAGGAGAAGCTCCTCATCTTCCACCACCAGAACGGTTTCGCTGCCCCGGGGTGTGCCTTTAAAGGCGCAATGCTCCGCCGAATCTTCGAGGGTATCTTCAATCTGGGGCAGGTAGATCTCGAAGATTGTGCCCCCTTGGGGCTGGCTGGAGACCTCGATGTGGCCGCCGCTCTGCTTGATGATCCCGTAGGCGGTGGACAGCCCCAGTCCGGTGCCCTTGCCGGGGTACTTGGTGGTGAAGAAAGGTTCGAAGATATGAGTTAGGGTTTCCTGATCCATTCCCAGGCCGTGGTCAATCACCGCAACCTGGATATAAGGACCGGGTTTGAGATCAGGGTGGTGGCAGGTAAAGTTTTCGTTCAAATGGACGTTGGCCGTCTGAACGGTAATTTCGCCCCCCATGGGCATGGCGTCCCGGGCATTGATCACCAGGTTCATGATGACCTGTTCCAACTGGCCCGGATCGGCCTTCACTAACTTAAGGGCCTGATCGAGGAGGATTACCAGGTTGATGTCTTCGCCGATGATCCGACGCAGCATCGCCTCGAGGTTGGTAATCACCGTATTGAGGTCGGTTACCTTTGGCTGCAGCATTTGCTTGCGGCTGAAGGCCAGGAGTTGGCGGGTCAAGGCGGCGGCCCGGTCCGCCGATTTTCTGATTCCTTCCAGGTGGAGGGAGGTGGAATCGTCCTCCCGGGAAGACATCATGACAAGCTCACTGTAGCCCATGATGGCAGTCAACATATTGTTGAAGTCATGGGCCACTCCCCCCGTCAACCTGCCCACCGATTCCAATCTCTGGGATTGCAGCAGTTGGACTTCCAGCTTGACGCGTTCACTAATGTCTACAAAGAAACCGAGAGTCGCCCTCCGCCCCCGGTATTGGATGGGAGTAACGGTTTCCAGCACCCAGGTGATCTCCCCACTCTTTTTCATTACCTGGAATTCGCAGGGGGTGGTTCTCTCACCTTTAAGCATCTGGGTAACCTGACTCCGCACCTCCTCTCTAGATCCCTCGGGGACATAAATCAAGGAGTCCTGGTCCAGCAGGTCATGGTCATCATGACCGGTGATCTTGGTGAACCCCGGATTAACCAGCGTGAACTTCCCGTCCTGGACGATGAAAATGCCGATGGGGGCCATGTAAATCAATGACTTGAAGATATCCTCGGCCTGTTTGCGCTGGCTGATGTCCTGGGCAGTGACTATTAGCTCGCCACCGGGTTCGGCTGGGTTCACCGGGTCGAAACTCATCTGCACCTCGATTAGCCGGCCGTCTTTGCTGCGCCAGCGTGTCTCGATAGCGCCTCTAGCGTGTTTTCGTATCAGCTCCTCATATTTCAAATTGACGCGTTCATACTCGTGGCTGTCCTCATAGAACAACTGGGAGCTTTTGCCGACCAACTCATCGGCCGCGTATCCGGTCATCCTGGAGAAATATTCGTTGACCCAGGTAATGACCCGCCGCTCAAAAAACCCGATGCCGATGGGTGCGGCCTTGAAGACGCCTTGCAGGATTGCGTTGACCATGTCCCGGCGTCCCAGAGCGGCGCGCAAGGATTCGTTTTCCATGGCCAGTTGGGCGGTCTGGGTGAGATCGCGGCCCAGGGCCAGTACGGCGATTTCCTCATCAGGGTGGCCATTGACCCCGTGGTCAGCCAATTCCTCTGGGGCGCAGTTGCAAAAACCCACCATGGGGACGTGGGGGGCCTGGTCCATCATGCCGGAGATCTCCTTGCCGAGACGTGATCCCAAGGCACGACCCCTGAACCCACTGGAAAAGACCATCGCCAGTCCCGGGTCCTTGATGGAGCCGCGCAGCAGAGCCTGGCGCAGGGCTTCGCCACCGGTCGCCTTCGCCTGGTTGTCCCATTCGAGGACATCTAGATCCCGGGACAGGGTTACCGTGGTCCGCCGCGAGATGGGTTGGAAGCAGTGGGCCCGGGAGATGCCGAAGGTGAGGCTGGTTTCGAAGACCGCCACCAGAATGCTGTCGCGGTAAACTTCGTCGCCGGCCATGACGAAATTGCCTTCCGGGCGCCTAGTAGCCGCGGCATCGCCCCTCAAGATAGGAAGACGTCCCTGGGAAAGGCGCTCCAGGGTTTCCAGGACCTGGAAGCTGCCGGAATCGGCAGTGCGACCGGCCCCCTGGGAAAAAAGGAGCGCGAATGCCGACTCTCCCTGTTCGCTCAAGAGGGACCAAATGGCGATCTCCGGGGCGGTGAAATAAGGGGCGATGTCCGGGGCGGTGACCGCCTCAATCACCGCCCCCTCCCAGTCCTGGGAGACCCCGCGGCCCACTGCCACTTTCACTTGCAGATAAGGGGAGGCCAGTGCCACCACCACCACCACCGCCCGTTGCTGGACGCCGTTTAAGATTTCCCCAATGGTGCTGGCGCCAATGAGCGGCGAATCCGGGCCTATCACCTGGTGGACCCCCCGGAGCAAGGCCTCCGGGTCATATTGGGGCGAGGCGAAAACCTGGACCAGGGAAAGGGGGTGTTCTTTGATGGCCTTAAGGGCCTGGCGGGTGGCTTTCCTGCCAACCGTTTCGGCATCCTTTCCTTTGGCCATTCCATAACCGACTTCCAGATTCGTGGGCACCATTGAAATTCCTTAAGCGCATCGGCGCGAGGATCTGTCTGAGCAACCGGCCCGATTAGAAATCAGACCACCTAGACGAGAAACCTTTTGAACATCCGGGCCGCTAAGAATAGAATCGGTAATAATTTCTCGCCGGATGAGAAAATTATTGTCAAAAAGTTTCAATGCAAGAGAGATACCAGAACTGTCCTGGATGCCGAGGGGGGTCTAGAGAGAATCGGATGGACGGTGGGAGTTCATTAGAAGAAAAAGGCGCCAGATACGGAGCCGGCGCCCAGGTGGCACTAATTAAGGCGGTGGGCACAGCCCGCCCAGGAACTGGTTTTCGGTTTTCGGTTTTCGGTAAGGGATTCTCGCCCGGTTTGCGGCAGACGGACATGGTTGGCTGGCACAGGCGTCTCGCCGGTAAGGCGCAGTATCTAATTCTCCAGATTAAAGTGCCTTTGGCGGCTCAGGGTTTGCCGGGGTTCCCGAGCAGCCGTTGCCGGGGCAGCCTCATTTCCCGGCCAGCTTGGGCAACTCCTTCAGTGCCTTTTGGATCATGGCGTCGGGGTCCAACTCGATATCCTTAAGTTGCCCTTCCAGGAAAGCGTCGTAGGCTGCCAAGTCAAAGTGGCCGTGCCCCGAGAAATTGAAGACTATACATTTAGACTGGTTAGTCTCTTTGCACACCCAAGCTTCGTCCACCGCCGCCTTGATGGCGTGGGCCGTCTCCGGCGCCGGGATAATACCCTCGGTGGCGGCGAAGAGGCGGGCCGCGTCAAACACGGGGTTCTGGGCGTAGGCCCGGGCTTCGATGACCTTTTCATGGACCAGCAGGCAGAGCAAAGGCGCGTCGCCGTGGTAGCGCAAGCCGCCGGCGTGGATGCCCGCAGGCACAAAGGAGTGCCCCAGGGTGTACATCATGATCAGGGGGGTGAGTCCGGCCGTGTCTCCGAAGTCGTAGGTGTAAGTTCCCTTGGTGAGGGTGGGGCAGGCGGTGGGCTCCACCGCAATGAACCGCCGGTCCTTGCCCTGAAGTTTATCCCGGACAAAGGGAAAGCAGAAGCCTGCGAAGTTGCTGCCTCCGCCCACGCAGCCGATGAGGATATCCGGCTCCTCTCCGGCCAGGGCCAGTTGCTTTTGGGTCTCCAGGCCGACGATGGTCTGATGCAGCATGACGTGATTGAGGACGCTGCCCAGGGAGTAGTTGGTATCGGCATGGCTGGCGGCGTCCTCCACCGCTTCGGAGATTGCCATGCCCAGGCTGCCTGAAGTTTCCGGGTCCCGGGCCAGGATCTGGCGGCCCGCTTGGGTTCGGTCCGTGGGGGACGGAAAGACGCTGGCTCCCCAGATATGCATCAGGGAGCGGCGGTAAGGCTTCTGCTGATAGCTCACCTTGACCATGTACACGGTGCATTCGAGTCCGAAAAAGTTGCAGGCCAGGGCCAGGGCGCTGCCCCATTGGCCGGCGCCGGTTTCAGTGGCGAGCCGTTTGATGCCGGCCGCCTTGTTGTAATAAGCCTGGGCCACGGCGGTATTGGGTTTATGGCTGCCGGCGGGGCTCACGGACTCGTTCTTATAATAGATGCGGGCCGGGGTGCCCAGGGCGGCTTCCAGATTGCGGGCCCGGTGCAGCGGGCTGGGCCGCCATAATTGATAGATGCGGCGCACTTCGTCGGGAATGGGGATCCAGCGCTCGGGGCTCAATTCCTGCTGAATGAGTTCCATGGGAAAGATGGCGGCCAGGTCCTGGGGGCCGAGGGGCTCGCCGGTGCCCGGATGGAGATAGGGCGGCAGAGGCGCGGGTAGATCCGGCAGGATATTATACCACTCTTGGGGCATCTCCGATTCGCTCAAGTCGATTTTATAAGATTCCATTTTAGCTTCCCTAACCCCATTCCTCATTCGGTTACATGTGCCTGTTGGCGTCGCTTAAGGCACGATGGGTATCATAACTGCCTTTTTCTTCTGCCTTCCAGTGCCACTACACGTAATTGTGGTAAATTAAGAGAATCAATAACAGGTAGAGGCCCACGGACAAGGCCAGGAAGCCAAAGATGAAATAAGCCACCCGGAACCAGGGGGCTGGCGCCGGGACTATGGCGTCCACCAGTTTTCCTTCTTCTTCCAGGCGCACGATCCACAGCGGCTTTTCCTGCCGAAGCTCCTCTAACTCCACACTGCCGGCAAACATGCATTCATTCATGGGGAACATGCCGTGGCGGAGATGGCCCACAGTAAAGTGGATGATGAAGATATAGAGCATAGCCAGCAGCGCTTCGGCCCGGTGCAATAAGAGGATCACATTGAGCATCCAGCCCGGCAGGAAATAGCTGGTGAACAGGGGGTACATGAGCAGGAGGCCGGTAACCCCCAAGAGGGGGATCCCCCAGAAGACCGCCATGTAGTCAAACTTCTCCCAGTAAGTCCAGCGGTCAAAGGGCGGGGGCGGGCCCAGCCCGAAAAACCAGCGGACTTGCTGGCCCAGGTGGATGACATCGTGAAGCTGCGGCACCAGGGAATCCGGGTGAAAGAGGCTTTGCCGCAGCGATTTCCACTCCACTTTCAGCAGGATATAGACGATGTGGACCGCAAAGCCCAGGAGCATAGCCACGCCCACCCGGTAGTGGATGGTGGTGACGGACTCGTAACCGCCCAAAAAATTGGTAAGAGCTCTGCCCCAGGCAGTGGCGTAAAGCAGCCGGCAGAGACCGGTAACGGCCTGGATGAGAAAAGTGACCATGACGAACAGGTGAAAGAGCCGATGGATGACATTGAACCGGATTATGCGCACCTGGTCATTCATCTTCGGGCTTTCTTTTTTTCTCGGTGTAGACGTGGTAAAGCTCCTTGCTCACCCAGACTGCGGTGTGCGCCCCAAAGAAGCCCAAGGTGCCGACAATCAGGAGATACATGAACCAGTCGGAGTAAAACAGGGAGGAGAAAGTCTTCCGGGTTTCCAAAGCCCCGGGGTTGGGTTCATGGACCACGTAAGTGGCAAAGGAGGCGCTGGCACCCTCGTGGCACTTGGAGCACACGTAAGCGTAGCGCCGGACGGGATTCAGAGGGGAGAAGTAATGGGCGATGGAGGCCATGGGCTCACCGCCGTGGCACTGGCGGCAGGTAATGTTGCCCCGGATAGTGTGGATGTTCTTGGCCTCCTCGGCGTGGCAGGCCACACAGGTCTGCACATTGTAAAACTGGACGGCCCGATGGGCATCGGCCAGGTAAGTGTGGGGGATTTGTGGGGCCTCAGGGCTATAAGCGAAGGGGGACCGCACCACCCCGGGGCCGCCCAAAAAAGAGCTAAAAGGAAAGGGCTTGACTTCGGAGTCTTCATAGTACCCGGTCGAGGTCTCACGGTCTTGGTATCGCCTTAGAGAGGTGGTCACTTCCTCCTGGGCCGGGGCCACCACGGGTAATACCAGCACCAGTCCCAGCCCTCCCAGTACCATCCACAGGATGCTTCGCCTGAGAATCCGCCGCGTCATTGAGCTTCCCCTATTTTTTCGGTGACTCCTTGGCGGCCTTCGGTTTCTCAGGTGTCGCTGGCGGAGCCTCAGACTCGGGGATCGACATCTTCACGGGTTGGCCCACCGGCACCGGCAGCTTAACCAGGGCATCCCAGGCAGCTGCCAGGTAGTCGAGACCTTCTCCTCTGTAAATATGACAGCCCTCGCAGGAATTGGGGAGGGCCGGGTTGGCAATGGAATCCTTGGGCAGCAGACAGACGAAGGTATGGCTGTGCATATCCCCGGATTCGGCGCTGGTGACAATCCTGGGCATGTGGCAACCCACGCAGTTGCCGAAGGAGTGAATGGAATGGCCCAGGTTTCTGTTGATGATATCATGACAGGTGAGGCACTGCTTGGAGCCGGCCTGGATAGTTTGGGACCGGGTGGGGGGCATGCCGATCTGGTGCACAAAGTGGCAGGAGGTACAGGTCACCCCTTCTTTATAATGCAGAGATTGCTTCCAATCCAGATATTGCTGATGGTGGCCTTTGGTAAACTCGTTGGCATAGGCCGTCACTGGGTCGCCGGCGGCAATGGTGGGCTCCTTGAAGAAAGGTCCGATGGCCTTGCCGGGCTGGTAGCCCACCGCCCAGTCAGCGCCCTTCACCAGGGTGGATTCGCCTCGGGTATGGCAGGAGCCGCAAATCTGCACCGCCACTCCCATGGTCAGCTTGGACGGGTTGATGATGGTCTGGCGTTTCTCGAAGACCGCGGTCTTGGGCAGGGCCGCGTGCCAGGAACCCGGGCCGTGACAGGCTTCGCAGCCAACCCCGGGCTCGACAAAGGTGTTTTTCTCGATATTTACCCCGGTGGCGTGGCAGCCGCCGCATTTGGTGATCCAGGGTTTCTTATCCCAATCGGGGTCCCCTTCAGCATAAGGCATCCAGTGGTGGCTCTCAATATTGTACTCGATGGGGGTAATGTATAGTTTCCCAGCCTTTTTCACCAGGTAGCGTTGTTTCCACTGGCTGCCCATGGTATAGAGTATTTCTTCTTCTTTGGGGATGTAGACTTGGTCAACCGGTATTTTGAGCTTTTCCTTAGCCAAATCGGCGCGAATTACCTTTTCATCGATGGGGGCGACAATGACGTCCCGGTTCATTTGGGCGTCCTGGAGGGCGCGGGAATGGAGGGTCATCTTCCAGGAGTCGTAGTGCTCCAGGTGGCAGAGCTTGCAGGTATCCGAACCCACGTATTTCTTGGGCTGTTTTTCCAGAGCCTCCACGTCGATGGGCCTCTCGCCGCAGGCCGCGATGGCCAGAAGCGCCAGCCCCGCCACGAAAAATCTTGCCAGACCGTAAACGTTCATACCGCCCTCCCGGGTGTGCGTGGATATAGAATTTGGCTTTAAGGGACAAGATCGCGGGGATCGCTATGTCTGGTACTCCTGGTGTTTGGGAAGTTAGTTTATATATACAAAAGTAAGATGGTAAAAGACAGTCCTTTTTTCCCAAAAAATTAAACCGGGGTTAGGCCGCAGCCTTGGCCACGGCGGTCAAAAATGGTTTTGGAACCTGCCGTCCGGGGAGGATATCCCGATGAAGTTCGCCTTTTTGTGGCCCCATCGTCTTATTGAACGCAAGATAGCACAAGTTTTCCTCAAACTAAATCCTTTTTGTAGATTTTGAAGATACCACTTCCTTGGTTAGCAGATTTTTACGGGGTGACGGTCTAAGAAGCTCAAGCCAGCAGCATCCGGTAATTAGGCGCCAGGGGAAAGAGAGGCCACGCCCCCTATGGAGTGGCAACTGGCCAGCTGTCGAAAAACTTGGGAGAATAGCTATTCGGTAATAGCGGCTACTTTGCCGTTAGGGATAGGGTATGGCCAATTTTTAAAAAGATGCCATTCTCCAGAAATTTGTGCTAACATGCCCTCCGCAAGACAATTTGGCTACCAAAGAGGAAGCGTCCCGGGGTTAATCGGTGAAAGAGTCCCGAAAAGCCGGTTTTTGACTACTCCAGCGAAGGCTGCCGCATAATCTCAGGCCAAAGGAGAAGATAACCATGAGCACTAAGTTCAATTTTAAGCTGCTGGCGCTCTGTACCATATTGAGTGCGATGCTGGTGGTTCCCGCGTTGGGCCAGGGCAAAGACGAGACCGGGGAACTCCAGAAATCCGGAGAGAAGAAAACTGAAGGACAGGTGCAACTCCAGAAGAAAGAATCCGCAAAGAAGAAAGAAGAGGTTGAAACTAAAGGTTCTAAGGGTCCTGGCACACAGGACCTTAAGAAGAAAGAATCCGGAGAGAAGGAAGAAAAGATCTATAAAACCAGGGGTGGTGTTACAGGTGACTAGAATCCCAATGCACCTGGTTTCTTGCTGAAAACCCTTCAGACTCTCCGGTCCTGCTGTTGGGATTGATTTCCCGGACCCAGGGCTCCTAGTGCCTTATTGAGGGGTATCAGCAAACCCATAATGCCTGCGCATCAAAAAAGGATCGTATTATGTGGAGACGAGCTCTTCTCTTTTTAGTGATCGTCCTGGCCGGCGCCGGCTGCGTTCTGGTGCCTCCGCGGAAACTCCCCATAGACCGGGAAAATTATCTGGATGCCGTCTCCACCTCCTGGAAGGAACAGCTGCTCACCAATCTGGTTAGACTGCGCTACGGCGACGCCTTGACCACCCTCGAAATGACCTCCATCAATACGACTTATGCCCTGGATTCTAATCTTTCCGCTAATTATCCGATAAGCTGGGATCCCCTTCATTCGACGTACCCGCAAGGTAATTGGGTGGATGGATTCCGCAATATGCTCACGCTCGGCGGCACTGTAACTTACCAGGATCATCCTTCCATTGCCTACAGCCCCATGAGGGGCGAGGCCCTGGCGAAAACCATGATCGAGCCGATACCCCCCGCCAAACTTCTAAAAAGTCTCCAGACCGGCTGGGCAGGGGATTACATCTTCCCCTGCTGCGTCAGAGCCATCAATAATCTTCACAACGGCACCTCAACAGGAAAAATTAAAGAGGACCCTAATTTTTTGGAAGTTATTTGGCTATTTGCATATCTCAAGAAATATGGCGTCATTCGGATCGCTATCAAGGAACCGAAGGAAGCCAAGGTAACGAAAGTGCCGGAAAAATATGAAATCACCCTGAATATGACCGGGCCAGGGAAGAAAAAGATCGTGTCCGGAGAGGAACCGGCCATGCAGGCCGGCAACAGACCCCAAAAGGGGAAGGAAACAGGGGAGACGACTTCTCAGAAAGATAAGGGAACGAAGGACAGCGCCAGCGGTGATGAAACGAAGGATAAAGTAGTTGGTGAGTTGGTGATAGATACCAAGCGCGCTGTAGAGTTGGATAAAAATCCCGATTATTATTTGTCTGAAGGGGACAAAGAAGATAAAAGAACATTTAAGTATATGATTCAACGGTTCAAGGACCTTCTGTGGTCACCTGATTCTCCACCCCGGGTTAAAGAAATCTGTGAAGGTTTCGATGTATACCAAATCATCGATGGAAACCAAAACCCTCCGCAAGACCCGGACTGTGAAAAAATTGTCTTGCAAACCCGCTCAATTTACGAAACCCTAACTATGCTCTCCATGTTCATCGATATGCCTTCTCAGGAACTTCCGGCCACTGGCGATGGAAGTGCGAGCCCGAGTAGCTTGGTTACAAAATCATTGAATGGACAAGAAGGAAAGAACCAGAAAAAGTTCATCGTTTACTCCGATAAAAGCCACCCGAGTAATGCCTTTGTCGCTGTGAAGCAACATGGCTATTGGTTCTATATCAAGGACTCAGACTTTGCTACTAAAGATATGTTTACTTCAACGGAAGTATTCTTATCCATGTTTGAGACCGGCACCAGCCAGGGAACGCCATTGCTAACCTTGCCGGTGCAATGATGGAGCGCAGACGGATTGCCATCAAAGAATAGCCACCCCGAGGCCATCCGGGAATATCACGTATGCGTCTCCGGCCCGGGTCCGGGAACGCCGGGAGGTCCGCTATGTCAAAAAGTTGGCCGTTAGGGTTAGTGTTATTACTGATAGTGCTCCTGGCCGTCCCGGCGCTGGCCGCGGGCGACCCCCTGGAAGAGGCCAAGGCCTTAAACCAGCAGGTGGAGAAGCTGTATCAAGCCGGCCGCTACCAGGAGGCCCTGCCCCTGGCCCAACGGGCCCTGGAGATCAGGGAAAAGGTCCTGGGGCCTGAGGACCTTTACACCGCCCAAAGCCTCAACAACCTGGCCGCGCTGTATAAGGGCATGAGGGCCTATGATAAGGCCCTGCCCCTGTTCCAGCGGGTCTTAGCGATCAGGGAAAAGGCCTTAGGGCCGGAGCATCCACTCACCGCCACCAGCCTCAACAACCTGGCCGGGCTCTACCAGGCCATGGGCGAGTATGAGAAGGCCCTGCCCCTGTACCAGCGGGCCTTAGCGATCAGGGAAAAGGTCCTGGGGCCTGAGGCCCCCGACACCGCCACCAGCCTCAACAACCTGGCCAATATCTACGAAGCCATGGGGGCCCATGACAAGGCCCTGCCCCTGCGCCAACGGGCCCTCAAGATTCCGGCGCCAACTATGGGTACTACGACAGGTGACTAGAATCGCCGAATAGCCGATCTCTCAAATATAAATCTGTCCTCAATTCCAGATGGTAACTGGTATTGTTGGGGATCCCCTGGAAAAATACATGCATCTTCTTCTTGAAATTTTCCAGCATCTAGATGATAAACAGCCCTACCGCCTGGACTGGCATCTTGGCGAGACCGCGGCTGCCGGGATGGCATCACCCTGAAATAGTGATTGCCAAGTCTTACCAGCTTGTGGCACTCTAGCCCCATCCACTGTCTCAGTGCGTCTCCGGCCCGGGTCCGGGAAACCCCGGGAGGTCTGTCATGCCAAGAGGCCGGCTGTGGTTGGTGTGCTTGCTCATGGTGCTCCTGGCCGCCCCGGCAGTGTGCGCGGATGACCCCGTGGAGGAGGCCAACGCCTTAAACCAAAAAGCCGTGGAGCTCTATCAAGCCGGCCGCTACCAGGAGGCCCTGCCCCTATACCAGCGGGCCTTAGCGATCAGGGAAAAGGCCCTGGGGCCTGAGGACCCTGACACCGCCGAAAGCCTCAACAACCTGGCTGTGCTGTATAAGACCATGGGCGCCTATGATCAGGCCCTGCCCCTGTACCAGCGGGCCCTGAAGATCGACGAGAAGGCCCTGGGTCCGGAGAACCCGGGCACTGCCACTGACATCAACAACCTGGCCTTGCTGTATAAGAGCATGGGCGCCTATGATAAGGCCCTGCCCCTGTACCAGCGGGCCCTGAAGATCGACGAGAAGGCCCTGGGTCCGGAGAACCCGGGCACTGCCACTGACATCAACAACCTGGCCTTGCTGTATAAGAGCATGGGCGCCTATGATAAGGCCCTGCCCCTGTACCAGCGGGCCCTGAAGATCGACGAGAAGGCCCTGGGTCCGGAGAACCCGGGCACTGCCACTGACATCAACAACCTGGCCTTGCTGTATAAGAGCATGGGCGCCTATGATCAGGCCCTGCCCCTCTACCAGCGGGCCCTGAAGATCTGCGAGAAGGCCTTAGGCCCGGAGCACCCCCACACTGCCACCAGCCTCAACAACCTGGCGTTGCTCTATCAGTCCATGGGCGCCTATGAGCAGGCCCTGCCCCTCCACCAGCGAGCCCTAAAGATCAGGGAAAAGGTCCTGGGGCCTGAGGACCCTGACACCGCCCTCAGCCTCAACAACCTGGCCGCGCTCTATCAGGACATGGGCGCCTATGATCAGGCCCTGCCCCTGTACCAGCGGGCCCTAAAGATCAGGGAAAAGGTCCTGGGGCCTGAGGACCCTGACACCGCCCTCAGCCTCAACAACCTGGCCGCGCTCTATCAGGACATGGGCGCCTATGATCAGGCCCTGCCCCTGTACCAGCGGGCCCTAAAGATCAGGGAAAAGGTCTTAGGCCCGAAGGACCCCTACACCGCTGACAGCCTCGAAAACCTGGGGTCACTATACCTGGCCCAAAAGGACTATCCGGACGCTGAGAGCTATTTCCGTCAGGGCAAGTCCACCGGGGGCCTGGTGGAACTCTCTCTGGCTCGGGGACAGCCGGCAGAGGCCCTGAAGCTGCTCCAGGACCAGGCCCCCACCTGGAGAAGCACCCCCCTATACAACGTGCAGTACCATTCCCAACAGGGTCTGGCCCTGGCAGGGGTGGGGCGCCTGGGGGAGGCGGCCCTGGCCCTGGACCAGGCGGTGCAGGAGGCGGAGGAGCTTCGCCTGCGTACCCCTGGAGAGAAGGCCGGTTTCTTCCAGGGGGGGATTTTTGGGGGCAATATCCGGCCCTACCGGGGACTGGTGAGTGTGCTGGGGGAGATGGCCCTGAAACCCGAGGCCCTGCCCCCGGAGCTAAAGGCATATGGTCCCGACCCGGGGTCCGCCGCCTTCTACTTCGCCGAGGACACCAAGGGCCGGGTGCTCCTGGAGGCCATGGCCGCCGCGGGTCGGAAGGAGACCCGGACAGAAATTCCCCCCGAACTGCATCAACAGGAAGAGAGCCTCCTGAACCAGTTGGCCGCGCTGGAGGCCCAATGGGAGAAGGCCTTGCAAGGCGGGGAGGCGGCCGTCAAGGAGGTGCAGGAGAAAAAGGCCCGCCTCAGCGGTGAACTCCAGGACCTGATTAAGCAATTGCGCCAGAAATATCCCCTCTACGCCGCGCTCCACTACCCTGAGCCCGTCCCCGCCGCGGACCTGCCCCTGAGGGAGAACGAGGTCCTCCTGGAGTATGCCCTGGGAGAGGGTG
Organism: uncultured delta proteobacterium; assembly: GCA_963697965.1. Lineage (GTDB taxonomy): Bacteria > Desulfobacterota > Desulfobaccia > Desulfobaccales > 0-14-0-80-60-11 > JAPLJC01. The sequence continues at coordinate 2,072,260 of OY969108.1, read as the reverse complement.
CGGGCTACATCATGGTGGTCCGGAAGGGGGGCGTCAGCAAAGTAGTCAAGATCGCCATGGGCCAGGAGGCGCTGGAGGAGAAGGTCAACGCCTTCATGGAGCCTTTTTTGAAAAAGGACCGCGAGGGGTACCTGCACCCCGAGGCGTTTTCCCTGCCCCAGGCCAAGCAACTCTATGACCTGCTGCTGGCCGGGGTTTTGGCCGAGGTCAAAGAGAGCGAACGGGTGATCATCGTCCCGGATGGCATCCTGGGCCTCCTGCCCTTCGAGGCCCTGGTTCTGAAGCAGGGCCAGAATTTCCAGGACAGCGTCTTCGTGGGAGACAAGTACAATCTGACCTATTACCAGTCCGCCGCGGTTCTGGCCCTGAAGCGGCGCCTGCAGGAAGAGCCGGCCAGCCGCCCCCTCTTCGCCCTGGGTGACCCGGTCTTCAACCAACAGGGGGGGATCTTCTGGGTCCGGAGCAGCGAGGGGCGGAAGCTGGGGTTCCCCCCTCTCGAGGAAACGCAAAAAGAGGTCCGGGCCATTGCCGGGATTATGGGGGTGGCACCGGCGCCCCCGGACGTCCTCCTGGACCTCCAGGCCAACGAGACCCAATTGAAAAAATCCCCCTTGCAGGACTACCGGTACCTCCACTTCGCCACCCACGCCTACCTCGGGAAGGTCCAGGGGATCATGGAGCCCTTCATCCTCCTGGGCCAGGTGGGGAACCAGCCCGGGGACAAGGGCTTTTTGACCATGAGCCAGGTGCTGGGCCTGAAGCTTAATGCCGAGATGGTGGTCCTGTCCGCCTGCGACACCGGCCGGGGAAAGGTCATGGAAGGGGAAGGGGTGGCCAACTTCGCCCGGGCCTTCCAGCACGCCGGGGCCCGGAGCGTGGTGGTGAGCCTCTGGGAGGTGGCCTCCGACCCGGCAGTAGAATACATGACCCTGTTTTACGGGCACCTTAAGGAGGGCAAATCCCGCGCCGAGGCCCTGCGACTGGCCCGCCAGGCCATCAAAGCCAAATACCCCGAGCCCTTTTTCTGGGCGGTTTTCATCCTCCACGGAGAGGGAGGATAAAAGAGGCAGGGTAACGTTGATATAGCCTGCGGCGTCATAGGGAAGCTGCGGGAAGCTGAAGTGGCGTTATCTGCTAGGGTCCGAAGCTAATCAAGGCCCGGAAACTACGCATATCCAGAACATGTCTCTAATTTTCCCACCCCCGTAAGCCTTCAGTCGAGCCCTTAATTTCGCCCTGGCGCTCTCAATGGCCATTCTGCAACATGGCCGCCGGGAATTAGGTAAAGGGCAGGCTAATTAGCCCAACCCTTGATGTTGGTGGCGCGCTCGAGAGGATTCGAACCTCCGACACACGGATTCGTAGTCCGTTGCTCTATCCGGGCTGAGCTACGAGCGCACTCATTAACCTTATTGCCAGATGCCGTTCCCCGGCCCCTGACCAAAATTTTATAACCTCTACCAGGGCAAAGGTCAAGGGCGAGGGGTCAGGGGCAATGGGTCAGGGATCAGGGGCGAGGGGTCAGGAGAGGTCCGGAATAGGCTGGGCCCTGGGGCAATCTTCATAATGCTTATGAGATTTCAAAGAACGGTTTTTAACCGCAACTTGAAAGGGAAGGCCAGGGAGGATTTAAAATAACCTCCTGAAATCCCCCTAAATCCTCCTTTTTCTAAGGGGGACTAGAATACCATGGGAACTTTAGGTTTTCAGGTGATTAATGGCGTACTATATACGAAACACTACATTGCCCGCTCCTTAAAGCGCTGGGGCTAATTGACCATAAACCAGGGCTGCCTGGCCGGTGCAAAAAAAATCGAGGAGGAAGTCGTCATGCCCTACATTCCGGTAGCACAGAGAAAGGTCTGTGATGGACTGATCGATGAGCTGGCAGGCTGCCTCAACGGGCTGGCCCGGGAGGACGGCGGGGAGGGGGCCTTCGCCGGGCTGTTGAACTACGCCTGCACCCGCCTAGCCTTGCAGGTCGTTCGCCGCCGTTACGGCGGCATGCGCTACTGGCTGATCGCCATGCTGAGCGGCATCTTCACCAACCTCGGTCAGGAATTTTACCGGAGGCTGGCGGTCCCTTATGAAGACCGGCAGCTGGCCAGGAGTGGGGACGTGGACCTATATGCCGAGTATTTGGCGGAAATAGAGAAAATGGGGTGGGGGCAGGCCGCGGGCCAGGAATAATTTAGCGGTAGCTGCGATGTGAGACCTTTGCGAAAGTCCCCCCTTTTGTCATTCTGAGGGAGCGAAGCGACAGAAAAATCTCATAGATTCTAAGGATATCCGAGATCCTGCGCTGCGCTCAGGATGACAACTTTTGGTTTTCGCAGAAGTCTCAAGGTGAGCTTGCGCAGGCTAAAGCCTGCGGCTACCGGGTTTGTGGCACTAGGAGGGGCCCGCGGGTCGCCTTTAATAACTTGTTAAAGGATATAAGGGTCGATGTCCAATCTTGGAACTGACTGCTGACTACTGACTACTGGCTACTGACTACTATTGCGCGGGCTGAAGCCTGCGGCTACCGTTTTATGGCATTCGGAGCGGCCCGCGGGGCTGCCATTAATAGAGGTTATTGGGGTCGATGTCGAGAGTAAGGTTGAGGCGGGTGCGGGGAAGAGGGGAAAAGAGGCGGCGCAGGTGGCCCAAGCTCGTGGCCAGGGCTGGCCGGCCGTAGCTTTTCAGGAGCAACTGCCAGCGGTAGCGGCCCTGAAGGCGGGCCAATCCCGCCGGGGCCGGCCCCAGCACCTGCACCCGGGACCGCAGGTCGCCGTCCTGCTCCACTTCCCTCTTCAAGGCCGCTGCCAGCCGCTGGGCCTCCCGGGCCACGGCCGCTTCGAAGGGGCCGTCGATTCGGGCCAGGGCCAGACGGGTAAAGGGCGGATAGCCCAGGCGGCGGCGAAGCTCGATTTCCCGATCATAGAATCCGACCCAATCCTGGCTCTGCACCATTTGGAAGAGGTAATGCTCCGGATGGAAGGTTTGCACCAGGACCTTGCCGGGGGTCTCACCGCGGCCGGCCCGGCCGGCGACCTGGGAGAGGAGCTGGAAGGTGCGCTCGCCGGCGAGATACTCGGGGAAAAAGAGGCTCAAATCCGCGGCCACCACCCCCACCAGGCTGACGCCGGGGAAATGGTGGCCCTTGGCGATCATTTGGGTGCCCACCAGGAGGTCCAGGTCTCCGGCGGCAAAACTCTCCAACACGGCGAGGGCCCGGCCGCTATGGGGGGCGGTGTCCCGGTCCAGGCGGCCCACCCGGGCCCCGGGCAGCAGGCGCAGCAACTCGCTCTCCACCTTTTCGGTCCCCACCCCGTATTGCTTGATGGCGGTCGACTGGCATTGGGGGCAGCTCTCGGGCACCTCCTGGCTAAAGCCGCAGTAGTGGCAGATCAGGCGGTTCTCACCCGCTTGATGGCGGGTCATGGCCACGCTGCACTGGCGGCACTGAAAGACATGGCCGCAAAACAGGCAAAAAAGGGCCCGGGCATAGCCCCGGCGGTTTAAGAAGAGCAGGGCCTGCTCCCCCCGGGATAACACCCCTTCCAGGGCGGTCAGCAACGGCCGGGAGATGATCTTCAAGGCCCGTCCCCCGCCCCGCTGTGTTCGCAAGTCGACTAAGTGAATCTCCGGCAAGGCCTGGGGGGTGACCCGGCGGGACAGGTTGAGATAGCGATATTTGCCGGTCCGGGCCAGGTGATAGGTGGATATCTGGGGGGTGGCGGAGACCAGCACCGCGGCCGCGGCCGCCATTTTGGCCCGGTAAAGGGCCACGTCCCGGGCCTGGTAGAGGAGGCCCCCTTCCTGCTTGTAGGCGGCATCCTGCTCCTCGTCCACCACCACCAGGCCCAGGCGGGGCAAGGGGGCGAAGACCGCGGAGCGGGCCCCCACCACCACGTCCACTTCGCCCAGCATGATGCGGCGCCACTGGTCCAGGCGGGCGGCCTCGGAGAGACCGCTGTGCAGCAGCGTGACTCGAGGCCCGAAGCGGCGCCGGAAGGCCTGGGCCACCGGGTGGCTGAGGGCGATCTCCGGAAGCAACACCAGGACCTGTCGCCCCTGTGCCAGGGCCTGGGCCGCAGCCACCAGGTAAACCTCGGTCTTGCCGCTGGCGGTGACGCCGTGCAACAGAAATGGGGAGAATGAGCCGGAGGCGATCCCCTCGATAATGGCAGTGAGGGCCAGCTCTTGCTCCGGCGCCAGAGGCAGATGAGGGGCTTCATCCGGAATCGAGGGGTGGCTCTTAAGGGGGTCTTGCAAGGTGAGGCGCCGGGAGAGAACCACCAGGCCTTTGGCCTCCAGGCGGCGCAGGACCGGCAAGCACCCTGGAAAATGCGGCCGCAGACTGCTTACGGCAACAGCTGCCCCAGCTTCCTGCAAATGGGCCAGCAGTGCCCGGCTCCGGGGCCCCAGGCGTGAGGTGGGCGCCTCCGCGGCTGCCTGGGGTGCCAGGGCAACCCAGGTCTCCTGGCGGCCCCCGGAGGGCCGGGCCCCGCCGGGGATGATGCGGCTCAAGGCCTCCCCCAGGGGATACTGATAATAGTCGGCGAGCCAGCGGAACAGGGGCACCATATCCGGGCCGAAGCGGGGTACGGGGTCCAGCAGCTTCTGGAGGCGCCGCAGCTTAACGGGCGGGGCTTCCTGCGCCGGGGCCAGGAGGTAGCCGGTCACCGTGCGGCGGCCCACCGGCGCCTGCACCAGGCTTCCCACCCCCGCGGCCCCCAGCTCCGGCGGCAGCCGATAGGTGAGGGTCTGGGTTATGGGGAGGGCCACCGCCACTTCCCAGAGATCGGCGGCTTCGGGACCGGTCTTAACGGAGGCAGGGGCTGGAGGCATAGGAAAATTGGGAAAAGGTTTGCCTAGTTATCCGTTGGAGAGCCGGCGGCAAGGTCATGGGGCGGATATTTCCTGTTCCGCCGGGAGGTTGTCCGGGAAACCCTCGGAATAATCGGATTGCCAGCCGAAGAGGTCGGCATAGGCGGCGGTCACGGCGCAGCAACTGACCGGCAGGCTGGCCAGGAGTCCGAGGCCATAGGCATAGGGGCCGAACAGGTTGACGATGGGGGCGAAAATGGCCAGCCTCAGCAGATTGAAGAAGACCACCAGGCTGAACAGGTTGACCAGCAACAGCAGCAGGCAGAAGATAAACATGTTGGACCAGAATTGTTTGACGGTGCGCCGGCTCAACCTAAGGGCCGCCCTGTAGGTGAGGCGGCGATCCACCACCAGGGGAGCGGCGAAGACGTAACTCACCAAAAAATAGACGCCGGGAATGATGAGCAACATGCCGATGGCGATGAGTGCCGCGGCCGACCAGAACGCCAGCAGCAGGGGCAGGAAAAAGCGAAAGCCCAGGAAGAAATCACCGAAATGGGGCTTCACGCCCTGGAGCAATTTAGCGCTGACGATGAAGTTTCCCATCAGCAGCGCCGGGAGCGCCAGGCCGGCCACCCAGCCCAGCAAGGGGACGGAGTTGCAGGCGGCTTGCATCAGGAAATAGAACAAGGAGAAACCGATAAACCCTCCGGGGAAGCGTTTAAACAGATCCCAGCCCGTCTTCAGGTATTTCTCCAGGGGCAGAGAGGCAGCGGCAGGTCTGGCGGCGGCAGCGGAGACGCCGGGCGGATTCGGAGGCGGCTGCCCGCAGTTGGGACAAACACTGCCGGTATTCAGCATCTCCTGACCGCAATAGGGGCAACGGAGAATGGGATAGCCCTTTTCTGATGATTAAATTGTTTACCTGAGCCGCTCGCGATGCTATCAGTTATAGGAGCAAATGGCAAATTTTTTCGGGGAGCGGTGTCCCTGCAGTTCAGGACGGCCGCCGGGTTTTTCAGGGAGGGTTAAACATGGCTCTGGTTTCCGCGGATTTCCAATCCGAGACCATCGGCACCATCACCTTCAACAATGATAGCAAGCGCAACGCCTTGAGCGGGGATTTCATCCATGAACTCATAAAGGCTTTAAATGAGATGATCTACCATTCGGTGCGGGTGGTCATCCTGCGGGCCAACCCCGGGGCGGCGATCTGGTCCGCGGGCCACGACATAGGCGAATTACCTAAGCAGGGGCGTGATCCGCTCTCTTATAACGATCCACTGGAGCAGGCTATCCGCGCCATTCAGCGCTGCCCGGCGCCGGTGATCGCCATGATGGAAGGCAGCGTCTGGGGGGGGGCCTGCGAGCTGGCTTTTGTCTGCGACATCCTCATCGGCACTGAGAAGACTTCCTTCGCCATAACTCCGGCCCACCTGGGAGTTCCCTATAATCCCACCGGCATCCTGCACATCATCAACATGATAGGCCTTAACCTGGCCCGGGAGATGTTTTTCACCGCCCAGCCGGTGGCGGCGGAGCGGGCCCTCAGGGTCGGCCTTCTCAATCACCTGGTGCCGGTCGCAGAACTGGAGGATTTCACTTATAACCTGGCCCGGGAGATCGCCGCCAATTCCCCCCTCAGCATCTCGGTGATCAAGGAGCAGTTCCGCCTGCTGGCCAACGCCCTGCCGCTCAGCCCGGAGACCTTTGAGCGCATCCAGGGCCTGCGGCGGCTGGTCTATGACAGTGGGGACTATCAGGAGGGGCTGAAGGCCTTCCTGGAGAAAAGGAAGCCGGTTTTTCGGGGGAAGTGAAAAGGAAGGATGACCTTCTAGGCGCGGGTTTTAAACCCACCCCTGGAGGGCGTACCAGGAAGCCAGGCCTCAATTAAAAGAGGTAAGCAGATGCAGCGCCGGCAGGTGGGCATCCTCATATTTCCGGAGGTGGAAGTCCTCGATTTTTGCGGACCCTACGAGGTCTTTACCGCCGCCCGTTTGGATGAGGATAGGCGCCGGGAAGATCCCTCCCCCTTCCAGGTGTGGGTGATGGCGGAGCGGGAGGAGGCGATCGCCACCGCCGCGGGTATGCGGGTGCTCCCCGACTGCGCCCTGGCCGCCTGCCCTGCGCTCGATATCCTGGTGGTACCCGGCGGCTGGGGCACAAGGCGGCAGCTCCAGAATGATACCCTCATGGATTGGCTCGCTGAGAGGGGCCGCCAGGTTATTTCCTCAGGGACCCTGGCCTCGGTCTGCACCGGCGCCCTGCTGTTAGGGCAGGCGGGACTGTTGGATGGGCGCCGGGCCACCACCCACTGGCGCTCCCTCCAGTTGCTGCGGGAATCCTTCCCGCGGGTGACAGTGGAGGAACGGCTGCACGTGGTGGAGGACGGCAACCTAATCACCTCGGCGGGCATAGCCGCGGGGCTGGACCTGGCCTTAAAGGTGGTGGCGCGTTATTACGGCGAGGGCGTGGCCCGGGCCACGGCGAGGCACATGGAATACCGCTATCCGCAAGATAATGCCCGGCGGATTTGAGGCTGGGTTCGGAATCCATTTGGTTGTGATAAGATTTAGCAGCCGGCGGACCGGGCGTTTCGCCGGCGCCCATGCTAAAGCCGGCGGCCGGCCCGAGAGGAGAAGACATGCTGGATAAGATAATCTACACCATGGCCAGCCCCTTTGTCGAAATAGGCATCTTAATCATATTGCTACTCGCCTTTTTAAGATACCGGAATGATCCCCGCCTGGAAATTACCGGCATCAAGATGGTGCGCCTCCTGGGCCTGGTGCTGATTTTCCTGTACCTGATGTTCGTTTGGTCCAGCTCCGTTCAGCCCGTCCTGACCGGCATCAGTATCTTCGGCATGTTCATCGTCAACATGGTGTTGCTCTACCATTTGCTCCTGGCCCGCCTGTTGCGGCCTTACCATAATGCCCTGAGCTCGATGACCCAAAAGCCCGAGGATTGCCAATTGATCCATCAGGTATGGCACAGCGGCAAAAGATACTATCATGTGCGCTACGCCTGGTCTTCCCTGTTCAGCGGGGCCAACCCGTTTCATTTCCTCCGGGAAATAGCCATCGATCGGGTTCGGGATGATATCAAGGACAGCTTTCGGCGCTATGGGGTGGAGCAAAGAATGCTCAACCTGTCAGCGATGGTGGCCTATTTAAAGGGCCAAATCGCTTCCGTAAAGGACCTGCAGGCGGATTTTCAAAACCTGATGCTTAAAACCGTCGATGATTTTGCCAAACATCCCTATATCCAGGAAAAAGCCAACGAATTCCTGCGCCTCGCCACTGAGAGGCCTGAAGAGATTAACTTTCCCGAATTGACCGCCAAATTGGATTCCACCTCAAACCCGCCGCAACCCTGCGAATAGCAGTAGCTCTTGAGGAAATCGGGTTTCCCCATCTTGGTAGCCGCAGGCTTTAGCCTGCGCTTCCGCTTAGGGACGCCCGCGGCCGCCGTGGACCGAAAACCGGGCTCAAGCCCGCCCTCGGGTCTGCCAGCGGATCGGGGCTACTGCGGCCGTTCGTGGAATTGGCGCACCTGGTACATAAAGGCCTCGAGGCGCGTGCGGGTCTGGCTCTGTTCCTGGCCGTCATAGGCCAGGTTGAGGAAGGGGATGTTGTGGTGCTCCTCCCGGAAGCGCTTGAACAGGGAGTTAACCACAGTGCCGGGCATACAGGCAAAAGGCATGATGTTCACCAGCCCTGCGGCCCCTTTCTGCACGAAATCCCGGGATTTGCCCATGCTCAGGATGGCCTCGCCTTCGAAGGAGGGGTGCAGGTAATCTTTGGCCATCTCGAAGATTTCGGCGATGGAGGGCTCCCGCAGGTTATTGATGCAGCCCTGGAAGATCTCTTCCAGTTCGTGCTCCACCTTTTTCTGGACCCGATCCTCCAGGGAAAATTTCAGATAGCGGAGGTAATGCCGGGCGTTCCAGGCATCATGGCGCGAGGAGTGGGTAACGTAGAGGAGCCACTCGCCGATGGGCGGCATCCAGACTTCGCCCCCCAGGGCCTCGATCTCCAGCACTGCGTCTTCGTTGGAGAAATGGTTGGCCCGGGTATAGATTTCGCCCACGATGCCGACGATGGGTTTGCGGCCGTTGGACTTGAGGGCCAGGTCCTCAAAGGCGCCCCGGGCCTGGCGGAGCACGGCCGGCAGGTCCTGGCGGTCCCGCACCGTTTCATAGGTTTTTTGCAAGTAGTGCTTATAGACCTTGTCGGATTCGCCGGCATTACGCTCATAGGGCCGGGTCGCCCGCAGCTTCTTCTCCAAAAGGTCGATGGCCACTATGCCGTTCCAGACGATCCGGGCGTAGTCTTCGCCCACCATGCCGACTTCCTGGTACATGGTTTCGCTCTGATCAGGAGAATAGACCGGGACCTGCGGGAAGCCGAGCTCGTCCAGGATGAGGCGGTGAAAGCGGTGGTACTGGCCGAAACGGCAGGGGCCGTTGGCCGCGGGCATAAAGAAGGCGCTGCGCTCGGGATCGAAATCAGGGCGGCGCAGAAGCTTGGCCAGGTCACCGGTGGTGAGGATCAGGGGGTAGCACTCCTTGCCCGAGGTGAGGCGGCGGCCCAGCTCCAGGGTCTCATCGTCGGAGTCCGGCAAGGATTCGGCCTCTCCGCCGCAGGCCTGAAAGCCGGCCACCAGGGCCAGGGCCTGGTCGGCCATGGGTGGCAGGTAAATCTTGCGTTTAAGTTCGCCGGTAACGCGGTAGCGGTAGGGGGAGTGCTTTTTTACAGCCGGCTCCACCTTGACGTTCTTCAGACTGTCCAGAAAGGCCTCCAGGCGGGTGATGGCCCCCACGTCGGAGGAGTGTTCGTCGATTTCAATCTCCAGATAGGGCTTGCCCTGCATGCGCTCCTTGAAGAAGTGCTGGATGAAGGAATCGGGGCCGCAGCCGAAGTTGGTGATAAAGATACCGTAAAGCCGCGGATCCTGGCGGATGTGTTCTGCAACCCCCAGGATCTTTTGGCCGAACCGCCAGTACATGGGCTTGATTTCCTCCAGGTCCTGGACCTGGTCCACCGGCAGGAAATCCATGGGCATGGCCAGGACGCCCAACTGCCGCAGCTTGCGGTGCAGATTGAGGTTCATTCCCGGGTCGAAGGCGTTATAGGGGCGGCCGATGAGAACCATGAGGCGGCCGTCAGGCGGCAGCGACTCCAGGATCTCCTGGCCCCGGGCGCTCAGATGGTTATAGTAGGCTTGTTGGGCGGCAATAGCCTTTTTCATGGCCCGATTCACCGCGAAGGAGGAGACTCCCAAGTCTTTCCCGAGACTTCGCAGTCCCTGGCGCAGCCGTTTCTCGCCCCGGCCGAAATAGAGCACCGGGGTGAGAACCTTGGCGCCGTAGGAGGCAAAATCGATGGCGCTGGGAGCGGTGTAGCACAGGGACTGGGCCATGGGGCAGACCACCCCGGCCCGCACCTCCGGGTCCGGATGGGGCATGTCGATGACGCTGGGCAGGAAGATGCGCTTCACCCCGGCCTTGAGAAGGTCCAGGAGGTGACCGTGCGCCACCTTCACCGGATAGCAGGGCTCCGCCGCCAGAGCCTCCAATCCCTCATTGATGACTGACTTGTTGGTCTTCTGGGAATAGACCACGGTGAAGTTCAGGTCTTCGAAAAAGGCCCGGAAAAACGGCATGAGTTCCTGGAAGACCATGGTGCGGGGAAGGCCGATGGCGCCGCGCTTGCCTTCCGGCGGGGGCTCGGTCCCGTAGAGCCAGGCTTCCCGCTCTGCCAGCAGGTCGGGCAGGTCCACCTTCTTGCTGGTGGCGGCGACTTCGTATTTTTCGCAGCGGCTGCCGTAGAACAAGGGCTGTTCCCCCTCGATCTTTACCTGGCGAATCTCGCAGTGGTTGGGGCAGCCGTTGCACTCAAAGGAAGTTATGACATATTTCCGATCTGCCAGGTCGAAGCCCTTGAATTTGGAGGTTTCCCAGTCCCGCTCCCGCATGGCCAACAGCGCCGCGCCGATGGCCCCGGTGACGTCGTGGTGGGGCGGCACGGCGACGGGCTTGCCGCAGACCTGCTGGAAGGCCGCCACTATGCCGCGGTTGGCCGCGGTGGCCCCCTGGTAGAAGATGCGTTTGCCGATGGGGCGATCCTCGACCACCTTGTTCAGGTAGTTCTGCACAATGGAGTAGGAGAGGCCCGATACCAGGTCCTCCTTGGCGGCGCCTCGCTGCTGGTGGTGGACGATGTCCGATTCCATGAATACGGTGCAGCGTTCCCCCATGCGCACCGGGCTCTGAGATTCCAGGGCCAGGTTGCCAAACTCTTCCCGGATGGAGATGCCCAGTTTCTCCGCCTGTTCCTCCAGATAGGAACCGGTGCCCGCGGCGCAGACCTTGTTCATCATGAAATCGACGATGGCGCCGTGGCGCAGGGAGATGAATTTGGAGTCCTGGCCGCCGATTTCGAAGATGGTGTCCACCTCCGGGTCGATGGCCGCGGCCGCGGTGGCCTGAGCGGTGATTTCGTTGCGCACCACGTCAGCGCCGATGAAGTCCCCGGTGAGGTAGCGGCCCGAGCCGGTGGTGGCCGCGCCCAGGATTCGCACCCGGTCTCCGATCCTGGCGCCTACCAGGCGCAGACCCTCGGTGATCGCCTCCAGGGGCCGGCCCGCGGTCATCAGGTACTCCCGGGCCAGGACCCGGCCCTGGGGGTCGATGACCACCACGTTGGTGCTGATGGAGCCCACGTCAACACCCAGGTAGCCTTCCGCCACCTCGCCTGGCGGGATCTCCTCCACCCGGTAGTGCTCCGGACCCAACAGCGGCGGCGGTGAGAGGGGCGGCAGATGCCGGGTCGACTCGGATTCCTCCTCCAGGCGCCGGCGCAGGGCCCTAAGGTCCAGGGTGAAATGGGCCGGCGGGTTGTCCCGGGCCACCAGGACCGCGCCCACCGCGCCCAGGCTGCAGAAGTGGGGCGGAATGAGGAGGCCGGTTTCATCCAGGCCGAAGACCTGGCGGAAGGCCTGGCGCACTCCCAGGTTGTGGGCCACTCCTCCCTGGAAGGCCACCGGTGGGGTGATGGTCTTGCCCTTGCCGATGTTGCTTTTCAAATTGCGGCCCATGGCCCGGCAGAGGCCGGCGATGATCTCAAAGTCCGGGGTGGCCCCCTGCTGCAGGTGAATCATGTCCGTCTTGGCAAAGACGCTGCAGCGCCCGGCCACTCGGGGCGGGGTGGTGGACTTCAGGGCCAGTTCGCTGAATTCCTCGATGCTGTAGCCCAGGCGATGGGCCTGCTGATCCAGAAAGGAGCCGGTGCCCGCGGCGCACATGGTGTTCATGGCGAAGTCCTCGATCACCAGGTGGCCGTTGACATCGGTTACCAGAACCATCTTGGCGCTCTCGCCGCCAATGTCAATGATGGTGCGGGTCTCAGGCAGGAAATGGTGGGTCCCCCATCCGAGGGCGATGACTTCGTTGACGAAGGAGCCGCCCAGTGTCTTGGCCAGTCCCTTGCCGCCCATGCCGGTGAAGGCCGCCAGGCGGCAGCGCTCGGCCGGAAACCGGTCTTCCAGGGATTCCAGAAGGTCGAGGGCGCTCTTGTAGGGATTCCCCAGGTGGCGGCGGTACTCTTCCAGAACCACCTGCCCCTGGGCGTCCAGCACCACCACGTTGAGGCTAACCGAACCGACGTCCATTCCCAAATCGAACCTATCAGCCATATTCGCATCCCCCGAAGGCGCGGATCGTTGCTCTTGAAATGGTTATTGCTATCAAATGTCCTTCAGGCCGGGTTGACCTTAAGCTCTTCCGCGGGAGGCCCAGGAAAATCGAGGTAGTTAGGGCTCCTCAGAAATTCTGTCTCACCCCGGCGTCGGGACCTGGTAAAAATCCTCGTTATGAAAGTAGTTGCAAGAGATCTGGCCCGCTTGCTCCAGACGCTGGAGCTGACCTTGCACCAGGGGCAGGGGCAGGCCCAGAACCCCGGCCAGATCGGCGGCGGTCATGGGACGCCGGGCCAGCATCGCAACCAGAGTTGCGTCATCCGCGGCCGCGGCCGCCTGGCCGGGGCCCTCGTAAGAGGCGATCACTTGCACCTCGCCCGCAAGGCTTGAGGCGATGGCCGCCAGGTCCTCGAAAGCTAGCGGCTGAGCCTGGCCGCTACTCCCCGGGCGCACCATGGTGTTAAGCTGCACTTTGTCCGGGGCCAGGGTCCGCAAGGCAGAGCGCAGGGCCTCCAAATCCTCCTCAGAGTCGTTGAGGCCCTTAAGCAACAGCACTTCGAGCCAGATGCGGCCCGGATATTCACGGCGGAAGGCTTCCAGTCCCTCTAACAGCCGGCTGAGAGGGTAGCCGGGCAGGGGGCGATTGACATACTTAAAGGCCTGCTCCCGGGCCGCGTCCAGGGATGGCAGCACCAGGTCCGCATACTTAAGCTCGCGGCGCACCTCCGGAAGGTGGAGCAGGGCGCCGTTGGTCAGCACCGCCACCGGGATGGCCGTCAACTCCTTCAGGCGCCGGATGATGCTTCCTAATCCCCGGTTGAGGGTAGGCTCGCCACTGCCGGCCAGGGTGATGAAATCGAGCTCGGGAGCGCCGCCCTCCAGGTAGGCGGTCAGCTCCGCCACTATGGCCTCGGCCCCGTAATCGAGGCGGGTTTCCGTCTGGTTGCTGGTGGGCCCCACCTCGCAATAGATGCAGTCAAAGGGGCAGGTTTTCCGGGGAACCAAGTCCACCCCCAGCGACCGCCCCAGGCGGCGGGAAGGCACCGGTCCGAATAGATGGGAACGGGACATCGTTAAAAACAACCCAACTGGCACATCTTGATTTTAATTTCGAGTTCATCCAGCAGCTTTCCCATTTCCTCAGGGGAAATGGACAATTCCCCGGCCAGGCGGAAGGCCGCGGCGCAGGCAATTTTGCCCCGGGGAGCCGCGAGGCGGATTTTCGCCTTCAGTTGCTCAGGGGTCATGGATGGTTCCGTGGACATTAATATAAAATTATAGACATAGAAATCATAGAAATCAAGGCGTTCAGGTACTCGGGCGGGTATGGAGAGGACGCTAACGTAAGATTAACAAAAAAATGAGCGCGCCACCCGGCGCCACCCTCTCGTGGGAAGGGGATAAAAATGGGGAGGGATGCCTGACTTGGAGCGTTTAATTGACTTTCTGACACGGGCTCATTAGTTTATTCGAATAGTGTAAGCGCTCCCCCACATAAGTTGACCGCCGGTGGCAGAGTGAGGGGCAGACCCACCTGCGTGACTGGATTTGGTATGTTAAGTCCCCCTTTGAAAAAGGGGGATTTTAGGGGGATTTCCAGAGATTATACTAAATCCCCCCTGCCCCCCTTTTCCAAAGGGGGGTTAAAAATCAGTCCTTTTAAATGGATAATCAATTGCTGAACAGCCGACTATATACACCGCTTCGCTCAGGATGATAAAAAAACTTAGGAGGGTCCTTATGCTCGAGGTTATGCCGGAAAGCCAAGGCCCGCTTCTATGGCTGCGGGCGAGCGGGCGGCTCAGTGCCCGGGATTACCGGGAGGTCTTCATTCCCTGCCTGAGCACGGTTATCCGGGAGCACGGCAAGGTGCGGCTCTTGTTTCATCTGGCCCCGGATTTTCAGGGCTGGACCCCGGCGGCGGGGTGGGAGGACCTCAAACTGGGCCTGGAAACCCGGGGCGACTTTGAAAAGCTGGCGCTGGTGGGAGCCCCCTTGTGGGCCGACGTCCTGCTGAGGTTATTCGCCCATTTCATGCCCGGGGAGGTGCGCACCTTCTTGCGGGAATATCTGGCGGAAGCCTGGATCTGGATCCAGGAGTGAGGTAGACGGTTGGAGGCTGCCGCTAATCTTTATCAGGCCGATATTCGAGGTCGGCAATACCATCCATTCTCTGGTACTGGATCATGAGACTGCCATAGATCAGCGCTTCGAGTACTACAAACCTTTGGCTATCTTTATCCTGGCGGTCCTGGTCCTCGACTTTGGCGGCCCGGAGGTGGTCCACTTGCCTGGCCTGGGTCTGTGGGTCAGACGAGGCGTCTGGCCGCGGCTCGGCCTTCGAACTCAGGGGATTAAAGGTCAGCAGCGCCAAAATGGCCGCGGCCAGGGATATTCTGCAAAAACGTGTCGGGGTATTCATAAGACGCCACCCTTAGTATTATCCAGCCTTGCCCATTAGGAAGAAAGACCAGAGGGAGTCAATTCCAGATTTCCTGCCCAGAACATACGGGCTCCTTCTGACTGTATAATAGATTCACCGATCTTCCTGTGCAATTGGCACAAGTGCCTATTTATACTTAGGCAAAAGTGCCTAAGCGGCTAATTAGCGGCTGACGATAACTCATAAGCATGCAATGGTTGTGCCACACAGTGTCGGATAGCAGCCAGCGGTTGCAACAAAACTCTGAGTTCTTAATGCTGAGGCTGCTTAAAGGCAAGTTAGCATTGGGAAGAGCAAGGCGGCGGGCACGGCCCGCCCTAGGGGGGTAGGGCCAGGGTGATACTTCATAAGTGCTATAACTTTTCAAACTACGGTTTTTTTGCCCTCCCTTTGAAGAAAGGGGGCAGGGGGGTTAAAATAAGCCATTGAAATCACGCTAAATTCCCCTTTTCCAAAGGTGGACTTTAATACTCTTGGAACCTGGGTTTTTTGATTCAATGCGAGATTATTTACGCAGCACAAAACAAAGGGATTTTAGGCGGCGGCCGGAGGCCGGCCACTGGTGCGAAGAGCTAGACCCAGCGACGCATAGCTACCGCCGTATCACTGGGCTTGGTATTGAAGCAGATTTTGGCTTTAGGTGCGTTTAGATGCACCACATTGATCAGTTCCTCAAACAAGAGAAAGTTTGTGGGGATGGTACGAATGCCGGCGCCAATCAAGATACAATCGAACATGCTCTCTGAAAGCTTCTGCAAAACTACAGATTCAGCCGTCCTGCCCAGATCAGTCAAGCACAGTTGAGCGTCGTAACCCAAGGCATTTAACTCTGCCTGGTCAGCTTCAAGTGCCGCCATTACCTTCTCTGCATTGAGGTCCGGAATGTGGCTGAAATCGACTAAATTCGGATCCAGGCCTATCACCAAGACCCGTTTCTTTTTTTTCAAGAGTTTCTCAATCGCTGATAGCTAATAGGATTTGCGCTTAATTTTTTCTGGCGTGCTCCCGGATGAAATTGATGATGTCGCTGGTGTTGGTGCCCGGGGTGAAGATCGCGGCGATCCCCACCTCTTTCAGGGAGGGAATGTCCTCATCGGGGATGATGCCGCCCCCCATGACCAGGACGTCTTGGATGCCCTTTTCTTTGACCAGTTCCATCACCCGGGGAAACAGATGGTTGTGGGCCCCGGACAGGACGCTCATGGCGATGACGTCGGCGTCCTCCTGGACGGCTGCCGCGACGATCTGCTCCGGGGTCTGGCGGAGGCCAGTGTAAATCACCTCCATCCCGGCGTCCCGCAAGGCGGCGCAGATCACCTTGATTCCGCGGTCATGTCCGTCCAATCCGGGTTTGGCGGCCAGCACCCTGATTTTTCTCTCTTCCGGCATCTCAACTCTCCTTATGGTTGGTTCAAGGTTCAAGGTTCAAGGTTAAGACCCCGGGGAAACCAACTTTGTCATTTATGAGATTCTTCGGTCGCTTCGCTCCCTCAGAATGACAAAAATGGGGACTTTCGCAGAGGTCTCCAGTTCAAGGTTAGTATCCTTGGCCCTTGGCGCTGGGACTTCGCATCCTGAACCGGAAACTGTGAACCTTAGACCTGAACCAAAATCTTAATGCCTAGACTTTGAACTTTGAACGCCAAACCTTGAACCTTGAACCTTGAACCTTGAACTAAGTCCTAGACCAGGGCCGGGGCTTCGTATTCGCCGAAGACCTCCCGCAGGGTATTGCAAATTTCCCCGAGGGTGGCCAGGGCCCTCACCGCGTTCAGGATGGGGGGCATGAGGTTGTCGGCGCCCTGGGCCGCAGTCTTGAGTTGGGCCAGGGTCTGGGTCACTGCGGCGTTATCCCGGTTCTGCCTCAGTTCCTTAAGGCGGGCCTTCTGTCTATCCTCCATCTCCGGGGCCACCTTGAGGAGGGGAATCTTCTCCTCGCCTTTCACCTGGAAGCGGTTCAGTCCCACCACCACCCGCTCGCCTTTTTCAATCTCCTGCTGGTAGCGGTAGGCGCTGGCGCCGATCTCCCGCTGCACGAACCCCTGCTCGATGGCGGCCACGGCTCCCCCCATGCGGTCAATCTGGTCGATGTATTCCTGAGCCTTGACTTCGATGGCGTCAGTCAGGTTCTCCAGATAGTAGGAGCCGGCCAGCGGATCTACGGTGTCGCTCACCGCGGTCTCGTAGGCGATGACCTGTTGGGTGCGTAGGGCCACCTGCACCGCAGTTTCAGAGGGCAGGGCCAGGGCCTCGTCGAAGGAGTTGGTGTGCAGGGATTGAGTGCCGCCCAGGACGGCGCTCATGGCCTGGAAGGCCACCCGCATGATATTGTTCAAGGGTTGCTGGGCCGTCAGGGAGCAGCCGGCGGTCTGGGTGTGGAAGCGCAGCATCAGGGAGCGGGGGTCCTTGGCCCCGAAACGCTCCTTCATGATCTTGGCCCACAGACGCCGGGCGGCCCGGAACTTGGCCACTTCCTCCAGGAAATCGAGATGGGAGTTGAAGAAGAAGGACAGCCGCGGGCCGAACTCGTCCACCTTCATGCCCGCCTTAATGGCCCCCTCCACGTAGGCGATGCCGTTGGCCAGCGTGAAGGCGATCTCCTGCACCGCGGTGGAGCCGGCCTCCCGGATATGGTAGCCGCTGATGCTGATGGTGTTCCATTGGGGAACTTCCTTGGTGCAATACGCGAAGATATCGGTAATCAGCCGCATGGAGGGCCGGGGCGGGAAGATGTAGGTGCCCCGGGAGGAATACTCCTTGAGGATGTCATTCTGAACCGTCCCCCGCAACTGGCCGAAGGCGACCTTTTGTTTTTCCGCCATAGCCAGGTACATGGCCAACAGCACGGCGCAGGGAGAATTGATGGTCATGGAGGTGGACACCTGGTCCAGGGGAATGCCCTGAAAAAGGCGCTCCATGTCCTGGAGCGAGTCGATGGAAACCCCCACCTTGCCAACCTCTCCCCGAGCCAGGGGGGCGTCGGAGTCATAGCCGATCTGGGTGGGCAGGTCGAAGGCCACCGAGAGCCCGGTCTGGCCAGACTTCAGCAGGAAATGGTAGCGTTCGTTGGTCTCCTCGGCGGAGCCGAAGCCGGCGTATTGCCTCATGGTCCAATAGCGGCCCCGGTAGGCGGTGGGCTGCACTGCCCGGGTGTAAGGGTATTGGCCCGGCATCCCCAATTGCTGCAGGTAGTCGAAATCCGCCATGTCCAGAGGGGTGTAGACCCGGGCGATGGGGATTCCGGAGGTATTGACAAAATCCGCCTGGCGCTCCGGAATCTTGGTCAACACCTTGGCCACGGTCTCGTCATACTTGGCCTTAGCGGCCTTAACTTCTTCTAATTTTTGGGGATCGCTCATGCCGCCACCTCACTAGGGGATGATAAGAAAACCATTCTTGGGGACAGAGGAATTTTCACTCATTCTCCGATCCCGCCACCGGACCCAGCCATGGTAATGGTTCAGTATAGCGAATCGCCGCCAGGCTGAGAATCCAGGGAATTGTGATTCTCTTGTCAAAAAGATTCTTACAGGGAAGGGTCATTTTTAGCAGTCAGCTACCAGCTTTTAGCTTTTAGCTATCAGCTTAAAACAAAACCTGCCTGGTCTTTTGCTTGAGCTGACCGCTATTAAATTCAGCTTTCCTCCTCCTCCTCGAGTTTGACCAGGGCCTCAAAGCGGATATCCAGCCCCAGGACGCCCTGGAACTCTTCCTGGTCGTTGAGCACCGGCACGCTCACCGTGATGCACAGGGCTCCGGTGAATCGAGAGGTGTAAAAATCGGAGACAAAGACCTTGCCGCTCTTAATGGGCTCGATAAACCAGGGGCGGTTGGATAAGTCTTCGTCCAATTTCATCTCGGCGTATTTGGCCCGGTCCACAATATGGGTGATATTCCGGGTAACCTTGCGGCCTTCCGTGTTGGTGACGTACATGAACTGGATAAAGGGGAAGAGTTCCAAGGATTTTTGCAACACCGGCTCCAGGACCTCCGGATTCATGGACATGATCTCGGGCCGCCCGGCCAGCTCTTCGGCCAGGTGGGCCGCCAGGGTGTGGGCCTTGGCCTTGAGTTGGTCGAACTCCGAGACGAAGAGTTCCGGGAGGTAGTTGCGGGTCAGCTTCTCCATCTCCTCATTAGAGATGGAGGTGCAGCGCCCCTCTTCATATTGTTCCATGATGCGCTTGTAGATCCTGGCCACCCCCGGGTGGTTTTTGTCCGCAGCCCGCTCCCCGGTCAATTCGAGCCGGGAGTTGATCCAATGGACAATGCCGGCCTTGCCGGATTTATCGGTGATGGTGATGCGGATGGGCCGGTTCAAGATCCTGGCGGTGTCAAAGGCGTTGTAGATCTCTTCGTTCTTCAGCAGGCCGTCGGCGTGGATACCGGCGCTGGTGCTGTTGAAGTTCTTGCCCACAAAGGGATAGTTGCCGGGGATGTGGTAGCGCAGCTCCTTTTCGAAGTAATCGGCGATCTCGGTGATCACCCGGGGGTCCATACCGTCGGTGGTGCCCCTGAGCGACATGTATTCCATGATCATGCCCTCGATGGGAGCGTTGCCGGTGCGCTCCCCGAATCCCAGGAGGGCGCCGTTCACCGTGCCGCAGCCGTAAAGCCAGGCTGTGGCGCTGTTTACCATGACCTTGTGAAAGTCGTTGTGGCCGTGCCATTCCAGGAGGTGGCCCGGAACCCCGGCGTCGTCGATCATGGCCCGCACCAATTTGGGGACGCTCCTGGGCAGGGCGGCGCCCTGATAGGGGACTCCATATCCCATGGTGTCGCACAGGCGCAGCTTGATGTCGATGCCGCTCTCCTGCTGCAAGCGCATCAGCTCGATGGCAAAGGGCACGCAAAAACCGTAGATATCGGCCCGGGTCACATCTTCCAGATGGCAGCGAGGCTTGATCCCCATGCCCAGCGCCGTTTTGACGATGCCCAGGTATTCGTCCAGGGCCCGCCTGCGGTCCCAGTTGAGCTTGAGAAAGATATGATAATCGGAGACCGAGGTGAGGATGCCGGTCTCCGTGAGCTCCATCTCCTGCACCAGGGCCAGATCCTTGGCATGGGCCCGGATCCAGGCGGTGATCTCCGGAAAGGCGTAGCCCCGTTGCCGGCAGTGCTCCACCGCCTCCTTGTCCTTGTCGCTGTATAGGAAAAACTCGCTCTGGCGAATAATCCCCTTGGGCCCGGAAAGGCGATGCAACATGTCGAAGATATCGACGATCTGGCGCACCGTATAAGGGGGCCGGGCCTGTTGCCCGTCCCGGAAGGTGGTGTCGGTGATCAGCATCTCCTCCGGGGGCGAGGGCATCACGAATTTATAATCAAAATCGATGCGGGCCACCTCGGTGTAAGGGAAGATATCCCGCATCAGGTTGGGCGTCTCCACTTCCTGCAAACGGTATTTCGTGAAGGAGGAGTGCTCGTGTTCCAATAAGTGGCGGTCCTTGTTCCAGCGTACCATTTTAAGTTTCCCGTTTCCTGTTTTCTATTTTCCGTAGGGCGATTCGCCGGGCTACCCGCCAAATCCCCACTGAGGTTTTTTACTGCTCACTGCTCACTGCTCACTGCTCACTGCTCACTGACTACTGACTACTGCCTCATTCCAGCCTCAATCCCAACTCCAGCAATTGTTCCAGGTCCACCGGGCTCGGGGCCTTGGTCACCAGGCAGGCTGCCTTCTGGGTCTTGGGGAAGGCGATCACCTCCCGGATGGATTTGGCCCCGCAGAAGAGGGCTACCAGCCGGTCGAAGCCAAAGGCCACGCCTCCGTGGGGAGGCGCCCCATATTCCAGGGCCTCCAGCAGGAAGCCGAATTTCTCCTCGGCCTCGGGGGGCGCGATGCCCAGCGCCTGAAAGACCTGCTGCTGGACATCCCGCCGATTGATGCGGATACTGCCGCCGCCGATCTCTACCCCGTTCAGCACCAGGTCGTAGGCCCGGGCCCGCACTTTTCCCGGATCGGTGGCCAAAAGCGGCATATCCGCGTCCACGGGCGCGGTAAAGGGATGGTGCATGGACGACCAGCGTCCCAGGCCGGCGTCATACTCCATCAAGGGGAAGTCCAAGACCCAGACCAGGCGATGGACATTCTCCGGGATCAACCCTTCTTTCTGCCCCAGGTGCAGGCGCACCTGCCCCAGGGCGGTGCAGGCGACCAGGGGCGCGTCTGCCACCAGCAGAATCAGGTCCCCCTCCCGGGCTCCCAGGCGCTGGTTGATGGCGTCCTTAACGGGCTCCGGGAAATATTTGGCCAGGGGAGACTGCCAGCCGTCTTTCTGGATCTTGACCCAGGCCAGGCCCCGGGCCCCGTAAACCCCAGCCAGGTCGATGAGTTCGTCAAGCTCCTTGCGGCTGAGCCTGGAGAGGCCAGGGCCGTTCAGGGCTTTCACCACCCCGCCCTGTTCCACCACGTCCCGGAACTGGCGAAACTGCGTGTCCCGCAGCAGGTCGGTGAGGTCCTGGAGCTCCAGCCCGAAGCGCAGGTCCGGCTTGTCCAGGCCAAAGCGGTCCAGGCATTCCCGGTAGGTGAGGCGCGGGAACGGCAGGGGGGACTCGATCCCCAAAAGCTCCCGGAAGAGGGCTGTCATCATCCCCTCCACCACTCGGAAGACGTCCTCCTCGGTGATGAAGGCCATTTCTATATCGATCTGGGTGAATTCCGGCTGGCGGTCGGCCCGCAGGTCCTCATCCCGGAAGCAGCGGCACAGTTGATAATAGCGATCGAGCCCGCCTATCATCAGGAGCTGTTTGAAGAGTTGGGGCGACTGGGGCAGGGCGAAGAACTGCCCCGGCTGCACCCGGCTGGGCACCAGGTAGTCCCGGGCTCCTTCGGGAGTGCTCTTGGTGAGGATGGGGGTCTCCACCTCGATGAACCCCTGGCCATTGAGGAACTGGCGCACCACCTGGGCGGCGCGGTGCCGGAAGAGGATGTTCTTCATGACGCTGGGCCGTCTCAGGTCCAGGTACCGGTACTTCAGGCGCAGGGCCTCGGAGATGTCCACGCGGTAGTCTTCCAACTCGAAGGGGGGGGTCTTGGCGCTGTTCAGGAGCCTAAGCTCGCTCACCCGGACCTCGATCTCCCCGGTGGGCAGATTGGGGTTGATCATCTCCGGAGGCCGCGGATTCACCACCCCCCGCACCGCCAGGACAAATTCGTCCCGCAGCACTCCCGCTTTGTTATGGGTTTCAGGGTCGACCTCGGGATTGAAGACCACCTGGGTGAGGCCGTCGCGGTCCCGCAAGTCGACGAAGATGAGGCCGCCATGGTCGCGGCGCCGCTGCACCCAGCCCATCAGCACCACTTCGCGGCCGGCGTCCGCCAGGCGCAATTCACCGCAGGAGTGGGTCCGTTCCAGACCTTCTATGGTATCAAACACTGGTGTTCCTTCTTCATCCCCTTTCCGAGGAGCCTGGGGATTTTCAGGATTGTCATTCTGACAAAAAATGTTGGGTGGGCACCGCCCACCAATTCCTTTGAAAAGGACCGTTTACTTCAACGTATTTTCTCTCGTTCCCAAGCTCCGCTTGGCGAGAGCCGGCTTGCCGTCAGTATAAGCCGTCTTCTGAGCAAAGCTGGAGCTTTGCATCAAAATGGGTTCCCAAGCCGGGGCTTGGGAACCAGAAAATACTAGATGCTTCGCTTTGCTCAGCATGACAAGAAATGTGGGGTGGGCGCCCGCCCGCCTATTTCTTTAAAAGGAATGTTACATCAACCGGAGCTGCTGATCCAGAAAGATTAAAGCATTTGTCTCTGCCAAATTTCATATTTCTCGTTCCCAAGCTCCTGCTTGGGAACGAGAGAAAATATCAAACATTGGTCTCCGCCAAGGTATTGGCCTGCAACCGTTTAACATG
The DNA here is from genome assembly GCA_963697965.1 of uncultured delta proteobacterium. Taxonomy (GTDB): domain Bacteria; phylum Desulfobacterota; class Desulfobaccia; order Desulfobaccales; family 0-14-0-80-60-11; genus JAPLJC01. The sequence continues at coordinate 2,049,447 of OY969108.1, read as the reverse complement.
GTCAGGCACTTCGTCAATCGGAACCGGTTGCTGCTGGGCTGTCGCCATGTCCCGGACTTGCGCCTTCCCTTCTTTTAACTCCATTTCTCCGATGATAATAACGCAAGCTGCACCCAAACGGTCTGCCTGGGACATCTGGGCCTTTAGCGACCGGTTGCCAAAATCCATTTCCGTGGCCAGGTTGTTTTCCCGCAGTTTCTGCAACAAGTTTAAACACTTTTCCTTGGCGGCCTCGCCTAGTGCCACCAGGAACACCTTGTACTCCCGGTCCCGGCGCCCCAGGTCCCGGGGCAGGATTTCCAAAAGGCGATCCTGGCCGATGGCAAAGCCCAGGGCGGGCAGATAGGGGCCGCCCAGTTGCTGGGACAGGCCGTTGTAGCGGCCGCCTCCGGCCACCGCGTCCTGGGCCCCAAGGCCCTCCGCCACTATCTCAAAGACCGTGCGGGTATAGTAGTCCAGCCCCCGCATGAGGCGGGGTTGCTCCGTGTAAGCCACCCCGAAGCGCTTCAGCAGCGAAAGCACCCGGGCAAAATGGGCGGCGCAGTCGGCGCACAGATAATCCCGGATCACCGGCGCGTCCTTGAGGATCTCTTTGCAATGCGCCGACTTGCAGTCGAGGACCCGCATGGGGTTGGTGGTGCGGCGGCGCTGGCAGTCTTCGCACAGACCCTCCCGGCTGATGAGAAACAGGCCCAGGGCCGCCTTGAACTTCACCTGGCACTCCGGGCAGCCCAAGGAATTGATTAACAAGCGCCATTCGCCCAGTTGCAGGCGCTCTAAAATATCGAGCAGGAGCAGGATCACTTCGGCGTCCAGCTCCGGCGCCTCCACCCCGTAGGCCTCGCAGTTGATCTGGTAAAACTGGCGGTAGCGCCCCTTCTGGGGACGTTCGTACCGGAACATGGGCCCCAGGGTGTAGAGCTTCTTGACCCCACCGCCCTTGTCCAGGCCGTTTTCCAGGACCGCCCGCAGCATCGAAGCGCTGGCCTCGGGGCGCAGGGTCAGGGATTCGCCCTTGCGGTCCAGGAAGGTGTACATCTCCTTGCCGACGATGTTGGTGTCGGTGCCGATGGAGCGGGCGAAGAGCTCGGTGCGTTCGAGCAAGGGCAGACGGATCTCCCGGTAGCCGTAGAGGGCGAAGACCTCCCGGGCTATCCTCTCCACCCCTTGCCACCGGGCCGTTTCCGGGGGCAGCAGGTCCCGCATGCCCCGAATCGCCTTGATCATCGCCTTTGCCTTTGTGAAACCTATTTCAAAAAGAAAATTTAACCTGCCGGGGGGCCTGTTGTCAAGGCGATTGAGGCGCTGGTAGTGACTCAGTTTGATTTTTTTCTACCTTGACTCACCCCCCAATCTCTGCCATATTGAATGCATGAGGCGTTCAAGCAAAAAGCTCCCCAAAGACCCTAACCAGTTGGCCTATGAAATAGTCCGCATGTCTACGGAAGAACCTGAACCCGTTCAGGAAGAACCTAAAAAGGAAAGATCGCCCGTTTCTCAATATCTGTCAGAGATCGGGCGCAAGGGCGGGCTGAAGGGCGGCAAGGCCAGGGCAGAGAAGCTCACCCCGGAGCAACGGAAGGAAATCGCCAAGAAGGCGGCTAAGGCAAGGTGGGCGAAGAAAGCGACCTAATTATTTCGACAAGAGCATTTCTAACTTGTCTAGTAATTCAAGGTGCTTGTCTGTTTGTAATGGAGCACCTGAATAATAAGTCTTTTCTTCAAAGGGAACATTTAGCATTCTTTCAAAAATAAACACGCCTGGTTTCATTAAAATATTTTGCTCAGGCCAGAAATGTATTCCCCCAACTTCAAAATGAACCGTTCCCAAATCTGATACATTTTCTGTTAGGTAATCGGCGATTTCTTTTAATGCAGGATTAATCGACTGTAGAGATTTTTCTGTCTTAACATGGAGTTGACTAACATAGTTTTTTCGTGTTAGTATATCTTTATAATGAGGCAAGTTGAATTTTTCTGAAAATGTTGTTAGTAAATCATCCAAAAAATCATCAGAGTCTTTAGTAGATGAGCGTGTATCCGCAACTAACATACCAGAGAAAATAGTCAAAGTTACGAAAATTGGGATACCTTCCTTATTTATAAATTCTCCTCCTCCATATGTAATCCCTTTTGAGTCATCGAGGGCTTCTATTGCTGATGGGATTTTTACGAATTTATAAGAATCAATTAATAAAGGAGTTATAATTGGGTATAAATTTATTCCCCTAGGATTTAAGTCTTGAGTGCGCCCAACCCAAAGTGATTTTGCTAAATTAACTGACAGTAATTTCATTGAGTAGCCCCCGCCTGTTTTTGGTTAGTTTCCAATAGCCTTTCGTAGCGTGGCATAGCCTTTTCTTCTTGATATGCATCCATCTTATTTTTTGAAGTCTTTTGTTTCACATCAAAATAAAACAATCGACCCATTGTCTTATCCTCAACTTCTTTACTAACCTCTGGAGATTCTAAGGAAAAAGAAGCCCCTAGGAGCATCCCCACTCGTACTGGAATATCGATAGGCTCAGGTTTGAAATAGGGGTCTTCTTCAAATGAAGCCCGCTCTAATGCCTCGCGATTAAATTGGTCAATTTCTTTTATCCGTTCGCCGAAGCTTTCAAAAGAAACCCGTAATGTTAAATCAAAAGCCTTAGCCAGCTTTCGCAATGTGTTAATGCTCCAAGACGAGTAATTTACATTCTCCATAACAGAAATTCGCGGCTGCTTCATGCCAACCTTATCTGCTAGGTCTTTCTGGCTCCATTCACGCCCACGTTGTTCTCGAAGCACCTTTATCTGCGTAGCAATGCTTACATTTAAAAATTCATCGACATAAGCATGTCGATACTCTTTAGACTTAAAAGCTTCTTTCACCTTGTATATTAAATCGCTTATGATTTTCACGCCCAATTTCTCCTCGCTCAATTAAGTCTTGTCGATTTGCCTCGGCCCTTCTGGGGGCATCTAAAGGTACATATTTTCTATCGCGCTCAACTGCCCCATCCAAAAATGTAAATTCGCCACCCATATCAATAGGCCCACGACATAGCATGGGGCGTAGAGCTACTTGGCCTTTCATTGGCATTTCCAAGATATGTCTTTGTCTCGGTTTCCCGCTTGTGGGCGTTAATAGTTTGGGAGGCAGGTCTTCCCCCACTTTTGCTCTCTCTAATACCTCAATTCTAAGGTCCAACCGGCCACGCTGCTCTTCATCAAAATCCGAAGCCCACCCCTGCATCACATTTCTGTCACGAGAATCAAGGTAGTCGAAAAGCTGGTAATGGCCGTTTATAGTCATAGTATATAACAAAAATATTATAAATCAAGAGGGAAACGGTTGACAGCAGAATATAATAATATTATTATATTCCAATAAAAATGGCCTACCGCCGAGGTTAGTGGCCGTAGCGGTAAGCCATTTGGGGCCGGTACCTCAATGGACAGAGGAAGTGCCTACTAAGCTCCTTGTTGGCGGTTCGAATCCGCCCCGGCCCACCTTTCCCTGATAATTAATTATTTTTTTGTGAAAGTCAATTTTTATCTTGACAGCTTGAGCGGCTCAAGCATATAATATGAGCATGAACAGATTGAGTAGGCAAAAGCAGGCGCAAATGCTTTCGGTTCTGGTGGAAGGTAATTCCCTTCGCGCCACGGCGAGAATATGCGATGTAGCCTTTAATACTGTTCTCAAGTTTGTGCCGGAGATCGGTAGGGCTTGCGCGGAGTATCAAAACCGGGTATTCCGTAACCTGAGTTGCAAACGTCTCCAATGTGATGAGATATGGTCATTCTGCTATGCCAAGGCCAAGAATGTCCCGGATGAGAAGAAGGGGCAATTTGGCTATGGGGATGTATGGACTTGGGTAGCCATTTGCGCCGACAGTAAACTGGTCCCTTGCTGGCTTGTGGGGAACCGGGATGCCGAAACTGCCAACATTTTTATGGAGGATTTGGCTTCCCGCCTTGCCAACCGGGTTCAACTCACCACCGATGGTTTAAAGGCTTATATAGACGCGGTAGATGGGGCTTTCGGCATAAACATAGATTATGCTATGCTGGTTAAAATGTATGGCGAGAGTCCAGAGGCCAAGATGCAAAAGCGGTATAGCCCACCGAAGTTTATCGCCAGTAGAAAAGAGGCTATGACCGGCAACCCCGACCCCAAGAATATTTCCACCAGCTATGCGGAGAGGCAGAACCTCACCATGAGAATGTCCATGCGCCGGTTTACCCGCCTCACCAATGGTTTTTCAAAGAAGGTTGAAAACCACGCTCACCATGTAGCCCTTCACTATATGCATTAAAATTTTTGCCGGATTCATAAGAGCCTGAGAGTGACCCCGGCGATGGAAGCAGGGGTTACAGATCGCCTTTGGGAGATTGAGGATATTGTGGCTCTCCTGGATTCAAAATGAGTCACTACCGAGGCGCTGGGTTTGGCCTGGTCCTTATTGACAATTCCCGGCTTCAGGTCTTGACAAAGGCCCAATGGCGTGCTAATCATACATTCAATAAGAACTTCCAGGCAATCCGGAACCCGGTGCGAATCCGGGGCGGTCCCGCCGCTGTGATGGGGGACGGAGGAAGCAAGGCTAACGCCGGCCACTGACGGGGAGGCAACACTAACCCCGGCGGGAAGGCTGCTTTCTTCGGGTGATCCCAGAGCCAGAAGACCTGCCTGGTGGTGATTAGCGATTGCTCCTGATGGTAAAGGGAGTTCCATCAATCTTGATGGGACGCCCTTTTTTGTTTTGGTAGGGGCGACCCGCTGGGTCGCCCAAGATGAAGAGCGGGACAGTTTTTGTTTCAAGAGGAATGGGTGGGCGGTGCCCACCCTACGTAAGCACAGGCGCAGCGCCTGTGCCACCACTTCTTTTTTTATGTAGCACCGGCGCTGCGACGGCGCCAGAACCGCCGAGGGCGGCGGTTCTACACGGATGTCACCCCGGCGGCCGCTTATGCGCTGGCCTGGCCGGTAAACCACCGAGGAAGGAGGACCCCTATATGCAGAAAGAACCGAGTTGTAAGAAAGCCATCAGTATCCGCTACACCTGCGCCCCCAACGGCGATCAGGTGGGCCTGTCCCACTACCTGATGGCGGACGCCAAAAAGGCCAAGTAGGGCTATGGCGACCAAAACCCCAAACCTCGAGGGCCCGTCCCTGGCAACGGTCAACGCCGGGGCCGGGCCCCATTTCGACGTCCTGGAGGTGGGCCACCCGGACTACGTGGCCCTGATTAACGCGGACACCGCCTTTTGGGTGCTCTCGCCTCGCGAGGAGGCCCTGGATTACCTGCTGGGGGGCGAGCTGCCCAAGGTATTCCGGGAAAAAGAGGCCAGGTTGGCATCCGACCTGCACAATGTCCGCTTCGGGTTGCTGCCCTCCGCAGTCTATTTCAACCCCACGGAGCGCTGCAACCTCGATTGCGGCTACTGTTACCTGCCCCGGGAGGCTCGGCGGACCGGCCGCGACATGGAGCCGGCCAAAGTGCTGGAGGGCCTCTCCGTGCTCTCAGAATTCTTTAAGAAAAAACTGCCGGAGGGCGCCAGACCGCAACTCGTTTTTCATGGCAGCGAGCCGCTGCTGGCGAAAGATGCGGTCTTTCAGGGCATTGCCCAATACGGCGATTATTTTCGCTTCGGCGTACAGACCAACGCGGTGTTGCTGGACAAAAACGCCCGGGATTTCCTGGTGGCTCACGGGGCCGGCATCGGCATCTCCCTGGACGGGCCTACCGCCGAGATCGCGGATCGCAGCCGCCACACCTGGGGCGGCCGCGGCGTCTTCGCCGGCACCGTCAAGGTGCTGGAGGAATTGCACGACTACCCCGGGCTCAACGTGATCACCACGGTAACCAAGGAAAATGTCCGGCACCTGCCGGAGTTGGTAGAGTTTTTCCATGAGCGGGGGACGGCCAACGTCCTGCTCAACCCGGTGCGGGGCACCCAGAGCGGCGGGCGCTCGCTGATGCCGGACCAGGAGGAACTGGCCCATTTCTTTTTCCGGGCCCTGGACCGGAGCTACGAGCTCTATGAACAGACGGGCCGGAAATTGGTGGTGGGCAACTTCGCCAACCTGCTCCTGGGGCTGGTGGCGCCGGGGGCCCGGCGGCTCATGTGCGACATCTCCCCCTGCGGCGGCGGCCGCTGCTTCTTCGCAGTTGGGGCCGCGGGCGAAGTGGCCCCGTGCAGCGAGTTCCTGGGGCTGCCGGAGTTCCACGGCGGCAACCTCTTTGAGACCCCGGTCGCCGAGCTGCTGGCCACCCCGGCCTTCAAACGGGTGACCACCCGGGTAGTGGAGCAGTTGGACCCCTGCAAACAATGCGCGGTGCGCCACTTCTGCGGGGCCCCCTGTCCTGCGGAGGTCTATGCCATCAACGGACGGCTCGAGGCCCCGGCGCCCAATTGCGACTTTTATGCGTCCCAGGCTCGCTATGCCTTCCGGGTCATCGCCCAGGGGCGGCTGGACGCCTTTCTCTGGGATGGCTGGAAGGATGGCCTGGAAGAGATCCTGGTGATGTAGGGCGGCGGGAATTGCTATCGGATTTGGCGCAGGGGCGGGTTTTAACCCGCCCCTACTTTTGGGCCGCGGTAGGTTCCAAGGCTGTTAAAGTCCCCCTTTGGAAAAGGGGGATTTAGGGTAATTTCAGGAACTTACTTTAAACCCCTCCTGCCCCCCTTTGGCAACGGGGGGGTTAAAAAGGATAATTGGCGTTTCCAAGCGCGCCTTGGGAATTGGCACAAATCCTTTTTCTTTGGCGATTGCATACTTAACCAATCCTGTATCAACCCGCGGCAAGATCACAATTTACCCCAGAGGATCAGCCCCCCGCTAACGATGAATATTGTACCGGCAAGCTTCTTCAGAATCCCCTCGGGGAGCAGATGATTCACGGTGCTCCCGATAACTATCGTCAGGAGAATGGCCAGGCAGAAAGCGGCGCACGCTCCCACCAGCACCGACAGGGGCATCCTGGTGTCGGCAGCCAAGGTCAGAGCTGCAAGCTGAGTCTTATCACCCATTTCCGCCAGGAAAATGGTTCCGAAAGTTACCCAAAAAATCTTCCAACTCATAATTATCTTCACCTTTTCTCATGGGATCGGGAGGGGGCGGGGGTAGGGCAGGGGCCGGTGGCACAGGCTTCCAGCCTGTGATCTCCTTGGCATTCACTCCAAATTACGCCTTTTTTTCTTCCTTGCGGGAGGCCAGGAGGCGGCGAATCTCCTCCATGAAGTCGGTGGCGTCGGTGAAGTGCCGGTAAACCGAGGCGAAGCGCACGTAGGCCACTTCATCCCATTGGCGCATCTGGGCCATCACCCGTTCGCCGATCCAACCAGAGGCGATCTCCCGCTGGCCGCCCTCCAGCATCTCCCGTTCCAGGCCGTCCAGAAAATTCTCGATGGCGTCGATCGAGACCGGCCGCTTCTCGCAGGCCTTAATGATGCCTTCGTATAACTTGGACCGCTGAAACGGTTCCCGGCGGCCGTCCTTCTTCACCACCAGCGGCATGCTCTCCTCCACCTGTTCGTAGGTGGTGAAGCGCCGCTCACAGTGGAGGCACTCCCGGCGGCGCCGGATGGCATTGGCCTCCCGGCTGGGGCGGGAATCGATCACTTTAATGTTGGTGCTGTGGCAGTAAGGGCAGCGCATGGTGAAATACAATTAGGGGCGACAAATTGATGCGTCTTTTCCCCCTCCCCACGGTGGGAGGGGGTTAGGGGGAGGGGGGCGTCAGTTGTTGTTAACTATTTTATAAAACGCAACTAATTACAACACCCCCACCCGGTGTCGCCCCCTCGAGGGGGAGGGAACAAGTCAATAACCTTGATTTCGCCATTGATATGACTTCTCCAGGAGCCTTATATGTTATTCGCTTAGAGAATACAGGCAAATTAAGTTATTATCTGATACCGAAGCGCCTCAACGGCGAAAGGCGCAGGTCTCGCCCGTCATCTTTTCTGGGGCCTTGCCGCCGGCGGGCAGGGACGCCCACCCCACGCACGGGGTTATCAGACCCCGATCCATTCCTCGGCAAACAGGGGAAACTGGGCGCAGAAGTCCTGCACCTGGTCCGCCAGCCTGGCCAGGAGATGGGTATCCATGGGGGAGCTAAGGGCCTGGTCCATGAAGTCGGCCACCACCTCCATCTCCTTCTCTTTCATGCCCCGGGTCGTGAGGGCCGGGGTGCCCACCCGGATGCCGCTGGTGATGGTGGGGGGGCGCTGATCGAAGGGGATGGCGTTTTTGTTGACCGTGATGCCGGCCCGGTCCAGGGCCTCTTCCGCCTCGCGCCCGGTGAGGCCGGTGGCGTTCAGGTCCACCAGCAGCAGGTGGGTGTCGGTGCCGCCGGCCACCAGGCGGTAACCCCGGTGGGTAAAGGCTTCCCCCAAGGTGCGGGCGTTGGCCACTATCTGCGCCTGGTAGCGATTGAAGGAGGGCGCCAGGGCTTCCTTGAAAGACACGGCCTTGGCGGCAATGATATGCATCAAGGGGCCGCCTTGAATCCCCGGGAAGATCTGGCTGTCCAGGGCCTTGCCGTATTTGGCCTGGGCCAGGATGAGGCCGCCCCGGGGGCCGCGCAGGGTCTTGTGAGTGGTGGAGGTGACGAAGTCCGCGGCCGGCAGGGGGTTGGGATGCAGCCCTCCGGCAATCAGACCGGCGATATGGGCCATGTCCACCATGAGATAGGCCCCCACCTCCCCGGCGATCTCGGCAAACTTGGAAAAATCGAGTATGCGGGGGTAGGCGCTGGCGCCGGCGATGATCATCTTGGGGCGGTGTTTCAGGGCCAGTTCCCGGACCACGGCGAAGTCCACTTCTTCGCTCTGGCGATCCACTCCGTAAGTTACTGCCTTATAGAGGCGGCCGGAAAAGTTGACCGGGGCTCCGTGGCTCAGGTGACCGCCGTGGGACAGGTCCATGCCCAGGATGGTGTCCCCGGGCTTGAGGAAGGAGAAATAGACGGCCATGTTGGCCTGGGTGCCGGAATGGGGCTGGACGTTGGCGTAGGCCGCGCCGAAGATCTCCTTCACGCGGCTTAAAGCCAGGTTTTCGGCGGTGTCCACAAATTCGCAACCGCCGTAGAAGCGCCGCCCCGGATAACCTTCGGCATACTTGTGGGTCAGGATGGAGCCCTGGGCCTGGAGCACCGCCTTGCTTACGAAATTTTCCGAGGCGATCAACTCCAGCTTCTGGAGCTGCCGCTGCCGCTCCCGCTCGATGACCGAGTAGATGGCAGGATCGATGCGGGCCAAGTCATCCATCTGATCCATTACGGGGTTGCTCCGGCCCGGGGTTTCTCCTGGGCCAACTGCTCCAACAGATCGAGGCGCTCTTGGTGGCGGCCGCCTTCAAAGGGGGTGCCCAGCCAGGTGCGCACGATTTCTTTGCCGAGATCGGGACCGATAACCCGGCCGCCCATTACCAGGAGATTGGCGTCGTTGTGCCGTCTGCACATCAGCGCGGCATAAAGGTCGTGGCACAGGGCCGCCCGGATGCCCGGAAAGCGGTTGGCCATGATGCTCATCCCCAGGCCGGTGCCGCAGATCAGGATGCCCCGGCTTCCGGGCCGTGCTAACATGGCGTCCACCACCATTTTTCCGAACAGCGGGTAATGCACCGATTGCTGGGCATTGGCGCAGCCGAGGTCCAAGACCTCCACCTTCAGTTCGCACAACAGTTCGACGATCTCTTTTTTCAGGCCAAAGCCGGCGTGGTCGCAGGCAACGGCGATGACGCCTCCGCGCTCAGGCGGCGGCATGGGCTTTGACGAAGGTGATGACATCCTGGACGGTCCTCAACTTTTCCGCTTGCTCATCGGCGATTTCCATGCCGAATTCTTCCTCCATGGCCATGATCAACTCCACCAGATCCAGCGAGTCGGCCCCCAGGTCATCCACAAAGACCGCCTCCGGGGTGACCTCTGAGCGTTCCACCCCCAATTTGTCCACGATTATGTCAATCACCTTATCTTCAGTTGCACCCATCGACAAAACCTCCTATTTTCTGTTAAATCATCAACATGCCGCCATTAACGTGAATCACCTGGCCAGTGAGGTAAGCCGCGGCGTCGGAGGCCAGAAAGGCCACCGCTTGAGCCACCTCCTCAGGAGTGCCGAACCGGCCCAGGGGAATCTGGGCCAGCATCTCTTCCTTAACTTTGGCCGGTAAGGATTCGGTCATTTCCGTCTGAATAAAGCCGGGGGCCACGGCGTTCACAGTAATATTGCGGGAGGCCAGCTCCCGGGCCACCGCCTTGGTCAGGCCGATCAACCCGGCTTTGGAGGCCACATAGTTGGCCTGGCCCGCGTTGCCCATCACCCCCACCACCGAACTGATGTTGATGATGCGTCCGAAGCGCTGCTTAACCATAGCCTTGCTCACCGCCCGCATGCAATTATAAGCCCCTTTGAGGTTCACCGCCAGCACCGCGTCCCATTCCGCCTCCTTCATCCGCAGGATGAGGTTGTCCCTGGTGATGCCGGCGTTGTTCACCAGAAGATCCAGACGGCCGCTCTCTTTGAGGATCTCATCCACACCCTGCTGCACCTGCCCGGCATCGGCCACGTTGAATTCGATCAATTTTGCCTGGGCCCCCTTGCCGTTAACCTCCTGTTGAGTCCTTACAGCCTCTTCTCCCAAGGCGATATCGTTGAGATAGAGGGTCAATCGGGGGCGTGCCAGGACCAGGGCGATGGCCCGGCCAATTCCGCGGGCGGCGCCGGTTACCAGGGCTACTGATACCATCTGCTCCATAATCGGTTACCGTTTAAAATCAAATAGTTAAGCCGCACTGCACCCATCGCGGCTGGGGATAGGGTGCCAAACGGCGCTGGGTTAATTAAATAAACAGAAAATCACCAAAATGAAAGATATTTATCATACTTTTTTTCACATGGGGGCGATTAAAATTGGGCAATGTGGTAATGGCCAGCCGTGGGCGGGCGGCTGCCCGCGGCGCTCATCCCCGGTCCCGCTTGATTTCCTGGATCAAAGCCGGGATGATCTGAAAAAGATCGCCCACCAGGCCCACATCCGCCACCTGGAAGATGGGGGCGTGGGGGTCCTTGTTGATAGCCACGATGAAATCTGAGGACTGCATGCCCACCAGGTGCTGGGTGGCGCCGGAAATACCGCAGGCGATGTAAATCTTGGGGCCCACGGTCTTGCCCGTCTGGCCGATCTGATGGGCGTAGTCGATCCAGCCCGCGTCCACCGCGGCCCGGCTGGCGCCCACCGCGCCGCCCAACAGGTCCGCCAGTTCTTCCAGCAGCCCAAAATTCCCGGCCTCCTTCAGGCCCCGGCCGCCGGCGACAATCACCTCCGCCGCGGCCAAATGCACCCTTTCTTTGAATTCGGACACCGTGGCCAAAAAGCGGCTGCGGCGGTCGCCGTCCAAAAAGGAGGCGTCCACGGGGATCACCGCGGCCCCAGGCTTTGCCGCTCGGGGCCGGGCTTTGAAGACCCCGGGGCGGGCGGTGGCCATCTGGGGAAAGGTGCGGGGAGTGATGATGGTGGCCATGATGTTGCCGCCAAAGGCGGGGCGGGTCTGCAGCAGCAGGCGTTTTTCCAGGTCGATGGCGAAGGCGGTGCAGTCGGCGGTGAGGCCGGTACGCAGGGCCGCGGCCACCCGGGGGATAAAGGCCCGGCCGGCGTAGGTGGCCCCGGCCAGGATGATTTCCGGCCGGAACTGGCGGGCCAGCTCGAACAAGGCGGTGGCGTAGGGTTCTTCCAGAAAATTCTCAAGGATCGGATGTTCCAGCAGGTAGACCTTGTGAGCCCCGGCGGCCAGCAGCTCGGGGGCCAGGGAGGCCACCCGATTTCCCAGGAGGACCGCAGCCAGAGGGGTCTCAAGCTCTTCCGCCAGACGCTGTCCTTCTCCCAGCAGTTCCGCAGTCACGGCTGCCAGGACCCCGCCCCGCTGCTCGGCGAAGATCCAGACCCCATCCGGCGGCGTCTCGGGCCGGGGAGCGGGGCCGGGCGCGAGAGGCAGAGACAGGGCCTCAACCGGGCATATCTCCACGCAAGCGCCGCAGAGATTGCAGCCTTCACCAATGACCAGGGTCTCGGCCGTAAGGTTCAGGACCCCGAAGGGGCAGACCTCGACGCACTGGCCGCAGGCGATACATTTCTCAGAGTTAAAGATGAGGCTCATATCAAGTTTCGAGTTGTAGGGGCGACGGTGGCACAGGCTTCCAGCCTGTGAATGGGTCGCCCAGTTTCGAGTAGGGGCGACCCGCTGGGTCGCCCGGTTTCTGGTTTCGAGTTTCGAGTTTTTAGTTTTCAGTGGTGGGGTGGGGCTCGGTGCCTGCCATTAGCAGCACTGGTTTAAAACCTGTGCCACCGCCAGGGACGGCCGCCCCACCCTCAAATGTCTTCTATCTATCAACCGTACTTAGGATTTGGGTCTTTTTTTTGAGCGTCCTGAGGCCCAGATAAATTGCCAGGGTGCAGCCGAAAATAACCAGCCAGTTCTTGTCTAACATGAGCCGCCCGTTTTGCAGGCTGTCCCTGAGGATCGCCAAAACCGTAAAAGAGGTGATGGTGGCGAACCAGGACGAATATTCCCGCCTCAATGCCGATTTCCAGGAAAAGGGCAGCGATGGGGGCCTCCAGTTCCGGAAACAGGGAATGATGGCGGGGGTGCCCGCCGCCCAGTCCATGAATGCCCCTGCGAACCTTTCCCGCAAAAAAGCTTCCTCGGCGAAGATGATCCTTTCATAGAATAAAATGAAGCAGAGAATGACGATTACGGTGCACCACCAGACCTTGATAAGTAGCGACAAACCCAGCCAGATCAAGAAATTGCCCAGGTAAAGGGGGTTCCGCACCAGCGAATAGATCCCGGTGGTGTTCAGGGTTTCGGCCACCTGGCCCTGGGTGTTGCGGCCCGAGGTGCCCCGGGGGGCAAACCCCACGGTAAAGAAACGGAGCCCCAGGCCGGCCAGCGAGACCAGCAGGCAACCCGTTTGCCAGGCTCGGCCGGGGTGTCCCGGCGAGGCGGCATGGGGCTGGCTCCACAACGCCGCCAGAAATACCAGGGCCATGCAGAGCGGCAGGTAACTCCGCCAGCGGAAAAACCGGTTGCCGAGGCTTTCGAACTCTTCTTGCAGCGCCATTAGGGGAAGCTAGTAATCATAATAATTTTCACAGATTTTATTTCGGCGCGACCTTATTATAGACCCAGGCGATGATCGCCCCGGCAATGGCGCCGTCGATGAAAGCCCAGATCGCGCCAATGATTCCGCCCAGAAAAGTGGGGGCATAGCCCAGGTAAAGCGAAGCAAGGAGAGTGACCATTTCCCTGCCCCAGCCGAATGCGGCCATCCAGGCCAGAAGCAGGACCGAAAAGGACCAAAGCGCCCCAATCGCCACCGCCAAGGCCTTGATATTGCATTTTTCCATATCCGTCATCCCATTCCTATTTCTTAAATATTAAGATCCATCGCAAAACCGAGGCCTGCCCAGAATTTCATTCTTACCGAGAGAGCATCTCGAATTCTGAGATGACCAGCAGCAGTCGGTTTCAAGGTAGGGACGGGTATGACTCCCAATTCGGACTGGCTTAGAGCCGCGTTTTCCTAGACCGCGGCTTTGGAGATTTCTTTGAGCCGCGGCCAGAGACGGCCGGCCAACTCCTCAGGCTCCCCGGTCCAGACCTCGGATTGGCCCCGGGCCGGCGGCGGGAAGACCTTCACCACCTGGGTGAAGGAACCGGCCAGACCCGCGGCCTCCGGGCTCAGATTCAGGTCCGCCAGGCCCCAGGTCGGAATGGCCTCATTCTTCGCCTTCAATTTGGCCTTGAAGGAGGGCAGCCGGGGCTCATTGATCTCCTTGACGACGGTGATCAGGGCCGGAAGTTTGACCTCCACGGCATCGTAGCCGTGATCCAGGAGGCGCTCCACCTTCAAGGTCCCGTCGTCCAGGAAGCTGAGCTTGCGGGCCCAGGAGGCGTAAGGGATATCCAGGATGGCGGCCAGCATGGGCCCCACCTGGGCGGTGTCGCCGTCGATGGCCTGCTTGCCGGTAAATATCAGGTCGGCTCCGCCCATCTTGTCGATGGCCCGGGCGAGGGTCAAGGCGGTGGCCCAGGTGTCGGCGCCGGCAAAGGCGCGATCGGAGACGAGCACCGCGGCGTCGGCGCCATAACCCAAGGCCTGCCGCAGGGCCTCTTCGGCCTGGGGCGGACCCATGGTGAGCAGCGTGACCCGGCCGCCCCGGGAGTCTTTGACCCGCAGCCCCTCCTCCAGGGCGTAGAGGTCGAAGGGATTGATGATGGCCTTGACGCCTTCGCGCTTCAGGGTATGGGTCACCGGGTCCAGGCGCACTTCCTGGGTGTCGGGGACTTGCTTGATACAGACGAGTATCTTGAGCATCATTGATGTCATTAAGGCGCAGGCTAAAGCCTGCGGCTACAGGAAAGTGGAAATGGCGGGCAGTGCCCACCCTACATTTTAGGAAAGGCGAAAATTATCTGCCTTAGAGTTTACTTCTTCCTTTTGCCTTTCTAATCCCTAATCCCTAACCACTGGCTACTGGCTTCTGACTACTGGCTACTGACCACTTATTTCTTCCGCGAGTATTCTTTATTCAAGGCCAAGCCGATGATGTTGCGCATGATCTGGTTGGTGCCTTCGTAGATCTGGAGGACCTTGGCGTCCCGCATCATCTTTTCCACCGGGTATTCCCGCATGTAGCCGTGGCCGCCCATGACCTGCACCGCGTCCACGGTCACCTGCATGGCCATGTCGGTGGGGAAGAGTTTGGCCATGGCCCCTTCCTTGGAATAATCCTTGGGGTTGCTGCCGAGATAGCGCGCCACCGTGTAGACCAGGGCCCGGGCCGCCTCGATCCTGGTAGCCATGTCGGCCAGCAGGTGCTGCACCGCCTGGAAGGAGAAGATGGGGGCCCCGAATTGGTGGCGTTCCTTGGCGAAGGAGGCGGCTTCGTCCAGGGCGCCCTGGGCCAGCCCCACCGCCAGGGCCCCGGCGCCGGGGCGGGCGTTGTCCAGGGTCTTCATGGTGACAATGAAGCCCAGGCCCTCTTTGCCGATAAGACGGTCTGCGGGGATGCGGCAGTCCTCCAGGACCACCTCCCGGGTGACCGAGGCCCGGATGCCCATCTTTTTCTCTTTTTTTCCGAAGGAGATGCCGGGATCGTTCTTTTCCACCACAAAGGCGCTGGCGCCCCGGACCCCTTTGGAGCGGTCGCTGAGGGCGATGACCGTGTAAAACTCGGCCTCCCCGGCGTTGGTGATCCATTGCTTGGTGCCATTGAGGACGTAATGGCCGCCGTCCTTCACCGCGGTGGCGGCAATGGCCCCGGCGTCGGATCCGGCCTGGGATTCAGTTAGGCAGAAGGCGCCCAGGGCTTCACCCCGGGCCATGGGCGGCAGATAGCGGGCTTTCTGCGCCTCGGAGCCGAAAAGCAGCAACGGATAGGCCCCCAGGAAGCTGGCGGCATAGGTGGTGGCCACCCCCACGCAGGCCTCGGCCAGGGCCTCCAGGACCAGGCAGTTCTCCAGACAACCCATCCCCAGGCCGCCGTAGGCCTCGGGGATGACGGTGCCGCAGAGGTCGGCCCGGGCCAGGTCCGCCAGGATGTCCCAGGGAAAGCTCTCTTCTTCGTCCAGTTGAGCCCGGATGGGCTTGATGCGCTCTCTGGCGATCTGGCGAGCCAGATCCTGGAGCATCCGTTGCTCCTCGGTGAGCAGGTAGTCCATGGCGCTCCTTACTCCGCTTCCTTGGGCACCACCAGGCGGCCCTTATAAAAACCGCAGGAGGGACAGACGTGATGGGGTAGACGGGCCTCGCCGCATTTGGGGCAGTTGGATGGCTGCGGCGGCGCCAGATGGTCGTGGGACCGGCGCGTGTTCTTTTTGGCGATGGATTTCCTGCGTTTGGGTAAAGGCACGGTGATTCTCCCTATTCCTATGATAGTTGTCAGCGTTCTCTAGGGTGCATACTGCGCACCGAATTTTTGCTGCTTCTAACAATCTAATGGGGCGCAGTGCGCACCCTACAAGAACTTATTCATTGAGCTTCGCCAGCCGGGCCGGGGCAGGAGCGCTTTCCAGCTTGCAGGAGCAGGTTTCCCGGTTGCGATTGGCCCCGCAGGCGGGGCATAAGCCCCGGCAATCCTCCTGGCACAGCGGTTTCAAGGGCACCAGCAGGATGATCTGTTCCCGCACCAGGGCCTCCAGGTCCACCGTCTCTCCGGCGTAAACATCCAGGTCCAATTCCCGGGCGGACAGTTCTTGCTCATCCGGAGCCTGGCTGGCGGGGGCGGGCACCAGCAGGACCTCGAACTCCGTGGCCACCGGGGCGGCGAAAGGCTCCAGACAGCGGCCGCAAGAGAGCCCCAGGCTCCCTGTAAGAAGCCCCCGGATGAGGATGTCCTGGCCGTGTTTGGACAGGGTCACCGCGCCGCGGATGTTCCCCTGGGCGAACTCCAATCCGGGATCTTCCTCCCGCCATCGGTCAAACCACTCCTTTCCCAGCTGCAAGCCCACTTCCTTGCCGGTTTCGGGAATGGATTTGACGGATATTTGCAGGGTCT
The DNA here is from genome assembly GCA_963697965.1 of uncultured delta proteobacterium. Taxonomy (GTDB): domain Bacteria; phylum Desulfobacterota; class Desulfobaccia; order Desulfobaccales; family 0-14-0-80-60-11; genus JAPLJC01. Next base: position 2,032,889 of record OY969108.1, on the reverse strand, counting down.
TGTGGGTCTTCATGAGAGTTCGGCCAACAAGGACAAACAAGGTTTGGCCACGATTATTAAACTATTAAATATAAAGAAATATATCATAGTGTCAAGATTTTCGGGGAAATGGCAATGAGCCGATTAGAAAATTACTTTGCAATTGAGTCGCAGTTGTGATAGACCATTTTCCTGAAGGCAGGGGGTCGCATACCCGTACCTCGAAACGCTGGCCCCCAGGCTTTCTGGTGAGATTGTTTTTGAGGGGAGGGCAGGGGGCCTTTGCCCCTGGCGCCCTCTCCCGAGCCTTCGCAACACCCTTTTTAACCAGCTTCATAATGGAAATGGTGGGCAGTGCCCACCCCACATTTATGGGAAAAAAATGAAAATTGCCTTCATAGGACAGCCCAACTGCGGTAAAAGCACCATTTTCAATTACTTCAGCGGTTACAAGGCTGCGGTCTCCAACTTTCCCGGCACCACGGTGAAATATACCGTCAGCCAGGTGGTGTTCCAGGGTGAGGCCATCACCTGCGTGGACCTGCCCGGGGTCTATTCCCTCACCTCCACCGACCAGGCCGAGCTGGAATCGAGGAATTACCTGCTATCCGGCGAGGCCGATGTCATTATCAACGTCATCGACGCCTCTCTTTTAAACCGCAGCCTGGAGCTCACCCTGGAGCTGATGAGTCTGGAACGACCCCTGGTGGTGGCCTTGAACATGATGGACGAAGCCGACCGCAAGGGCATCACCATCGACGCCGGGAAGCTCTCGGAACTCCTGGGGGTGCCGGTGGCCCCCACCGTGGCCGCAGCCGGCCGGGGCCTTACCGAGCTCTTGGAGGGGGCAGTGCAGGCCGGGCATACCGGGGTGCGTCCGGCCCAGATTCTTTTCAGCAGCGACATAGAGCAGGAGATCGCCACGCTCAGCGACCGCCTGGACCGCGAGCGCACGTGTGTACTCGACCTGCCTCGCCGCTTTCTCTTGGTCAAACTCCTGGAGGACGACCCTTATCTGATGGAGGAGGCGGGCCGGCGTGACCCCCAATGCCTGGAGGCGGTCCGGGAGCACCAGCAGGTCCTGGCTGACAGCCACGGCCGCCCCCCGGAAACGGTCATCGCCTCGGAACGCCACGCCTTGAGCACTAATGTCTTCGAACAGGTGGCGGTGGTCAAGCCCGCGACAAAGCCGGATTGGCGCCAGCGTCTGGACCGGGTCGCCACCCACCGCGTCTGGGGCTACGTGTTGCTGGTTTTGATTCTGGGCCTTTTTTTCCAGGGAGTCTTCAAGGTGGGCCAGTACTTAGAAGACTATCTCACCTCTTATCTGGATGTGGCGGAGGCTTTGGGGCATGCCTGGCTGGGGAGCCAGACCCTGGCCTACACCGTCGCCGATGGACTGCTCATGGGTATTTTCGGGGGGGTGGCTATTGTCCTGCCCTACCTGGTTCCCTTCCTCATAGGCCTGGCGGTCATGGAAGACAGCGGCTATCTACCCCGGGTGGCCTTCCTGATGGATAACCTCATGCACCACATGGGCCTCCATGGCAAGTCCATCATCCCTTTCATCCTGGGCTATGGCTGCAGTGTGCCCTCGGTGATGTCCACCCGCATCCTGGAGAGCCCCCGGGACCGGTTGGTGGTGGCCATGCTGGCCATCCTCATCCCGTGTTCGGCCCGCTCGGTGATTATCTTCGCCCTGGTGGCCTACGCCCTGGGGCCGTATTGGGCACTGGGGGTCTATCTCTTCAACCTGGTGGTCATCGCCATATTAGGACGGCTATCCACCTTCATCCTGCCGGAGGTCTCTCCGGGGCTGCTCATGGAGATCCCCGAATACCGGATGCCGACCTGGGTTAACGTGGGCCACAAGTGCTGGCACAGGTTGAAGGAATTTATCGTGGTGGCCTGGCCCATCCTCATCCTGGGCAGCCTGGCCCTGAGCCTGCTGAAATATTTCGGCCTCGAGCCTTACGTGAATGAAGCCTGCCTCCCCTTCACCGCCCTGCTGGGGCTGCCGGCGGCGGTGGGAGTCACCCTGCTCTTCGGCATCATGCGCAAGGAACTATCGCTCATCATGCTCACCGAGGCCCTGGGCACCACCCACATTACCCAGGCCCTAAGCCTGGCGCAGCTTCTCACCTTCACCATCTTCGTGCTCTTCTACATCCCTTGCGCCGCCACCATCGCCGCGCTTGGCCGGGAGATCGGCTGGAAGGGCGCGGCTGTAGCGGTGGGAAGCACCCTGGTCCTGGCCACCGGCCTGGCCCTCCTGACCCGGGCCTTCGCGCTGCTGGTATTTTAGAAGGGAAATCTCACTGAGGGCGGCAGACCGCCGCCAGCGGCTGGCTGCCCATGTAGGGTGGGCACTGCCCACCAATTTCTCCTTAAGGCAGCGGTCGCAGTCTAGCCCGGGAGGCAGCGGTCGCAGTCTAGCCCTGGAGACAGCGGGCGCAGTCTAGCCCTGGAGACAGCGGGCGCAGGCTACCCCGGGGGCCGGCGGGGTGAAGGGGTTTTCCGGCCCGGCCTTGGTTGCGGATTTTTACCAGACCGGGCCGCACCGCTGCGGCCCGATTTTGTCAGGCGCCGCCTGGGCAAACCCCTATCATTCCAGGAATAACCTAAGCAGCGATCACTTATGGAGCCGGTAGAGCACCTGGCCCCGGTGCGATTTGTCTAAAAGGCAGAAAACGCAACAGCCCAGGGCATAGATGCCGGAAAAAGATATCATGGCAAACAAGGGGAATTCCACGTTCATCACCTGCCTATCAATGAATTACGGGATAATTTCGTTTCACTAGATTAGACAAGCGGACGCTGATATTGTGAGTTTAATTATGGTTATTAAATTTTCATGAATGCGGAGAATCTTTTAGCATCTTTTAGCAAGACCGGCGCCAGGCAAACGGTGGCAGGGCTCCTTCGTGGATGGTTCCGCCCAAAAATCTCAGTTTTGCCATTGCTGCTATCGCTATTTCCCACAATTATCGCAATTATCTTACAAAAAATTTGACCTACCCCCCTCCCTGAGAGGGGAGGGGCTTGGGGGGAGGGTGGCAACATCTGGTAAATGAACAATAAATTACCACCCCCACCCGGTGTCGCCCCCTCAAGGGGGAGAAAAAAAGGCAAAAATTAGGCAACGTTTCCGTGGGACACAATACTAGCGCGTCAGCCAATGGCAGTCACGGACGGTGGCGAAGGCGTAGGGATAGATCCATTGCAGCAGGAAAAAGGCATAGAAACTGTAGATGACGCCATAGACGAAATCGAGGTCCCGCTCCAGCCAGAGATAATAGATCAAATTCAGGAGAGAACCGAGCGCCAGCAGCCACAGCAGATTGAGGATCAGCCCGGGATGAGCCGCGATGGCGGCCAGCAGCAGGCCGAAGAAGAGCAAGGCCAGAGGATATTCCAACTGGCTCAGAAAAAATTCAACCACTGGCAGGAGGCGATGTTCGGTGCGATAGCGGGTAAAGAGATAGCTCAGTTGGACGAAGGATTCCCGCACGTTGCCCCGCTCCCAGCGCAGGTACATATTGCAGACCCCGCGGTAGGTTTCGGGCACCAGGGTGTGGACCACCGCGGTCCGCTGGTAGCAGGTATAGTAGCCGGCCCGCAGGATAAAATTAGTCAGGGCCCGGTCCTCGCTGTGGCGGCAGGGGGCTCCCAGAAAGGTCTGCCGCTGCCAGGCGGACAGGATGGGCATGAGGGCGCCGCGCCTGTAGGCCGAGAGGGACCCCGGGGTGCAGATCACGGTGCGATACCAGGATTGGGCGGCCCGCAGGTAGTCGAGGTTGATAAAGCGCACTCCCTGCATCTTGCCCATCAGGCTCTGGTGGCGGTTGAAGACCTTGACGTTGCCGGCCACCGCGCCCATCTTCTCATCCACCATCAGGGGTGAAACCAGGTGGCGCAGGGCCTCGGGCTCGATGAGGCTGTCGGAGTCCACGGTAATGAAAACCTCCCCGCGGCCCTGGTTGAAGCCGGCGCCTAACGCCTCTTTCTTGCCGCGGTTGGCCGGGAAGCGGATGGCCTTGACCAGGAGAGGATAGCGGCGGCAGGCCCGCTGGATAAATTCCCAGGTATCATCCGTGGAGCCGTCGTCGATACAAATGATTTCCAGGCGGTCAGCGGGATAGTCGGAGGCCGCCACGCGGGACACGGCCTGCTCTACCATGGCGCCTTCGTTATAGGCCGGGATGATGACGCTCAGGGTGGGCCAGGGGCCCTCTGCCAGCGGGTAGGGGCGATAGCTGGCCCAAAAAATGGTGCGCAATATTTGCAAGGTCAGCAGCATCAAGGAATAAACGCTGCCCAGGCCCAGCAACAAGGAGCCGGAGGGGTGGCTGCTGAGCCTTTGCCAATAGGCGCCCAGGGAGCCCCATTCGTAGGCCATCCAGAAAGTCACCACCAGCAGCAGGGGCACCAGCAGCTTGATGAAGGGGTCCGCCTTCAGACCCCGGTTAGCGCCGGCAACGGTGGGCGCCGAAACCTGCGAGAAGGCAGGTAGCAGGGAAAGGGCCAAAATTTTCCTGGACATATCGGTTAATTGTTATCTTGGCCCCAGGCTGCTGTCAAGGGGTTTTGCCGGCGTGTTGCCTCTGGTTTTCGTCCGCTAAAAAATGTCTTTAAGATTAGCGCCGGCGGGCGGCCGTAAGGCCGCGGCAGGGTAGGGGGAGACTGCTTACTGCTTACTGCTTACTGTTCACCATTCCGTATCTGCTCCTGGTCAGGAATCAGTGTTGACATTGGGCGCAGGTATCAGAAGCCAACTCCGGGGTCCCGACGGTTTGGGGCAACTGTTCCCGGACGACCACAGCCTTCAAGGCTTCCAGGGCCACTTCCAATTGGGAATCGTCGGGTTCCAGGGCGGTGAGGCGCTGGGTGGCCAGCCCCGGCCAGAGCAGGAAGCGGGCCAGGAAATGGTCCCGGTGTTCCCCTCCCCAGCGGATGATTTCATAGGACAGGGCGGCAATAGGGAGCATCAGGACCACCTTGACGAGCACCTGGAGCAGATTGTTGGCCAGGCCCTTGTGGGTCAAAGCCGGAAACAGCGGGAAGAAGACCGCGAAGATGAAGATGCTCACCAGCAGCACCACCAGGATGAAGGAGGTGCCACAGCGGGCATGGGCGGTGGGGTGGCGCCTGGCGTACTCCACTTCCAGGGGCTGGCCCGACTCAAAGGTGCAGATGGACTTGTGTTCGGCGCCGTGATATTCGAAGACCCGGCGGATATCGGGGAAAAAAGAGATGCCCCAGATATATAAGAGGATAAAGACCGCTTTGATGAGGCCGTCGATCAAGTGAAAGGAGAGGTCCGCCGGGGTGAGGGGACGTCCCAGCAGACGGCCGCTCATGCCGCTGAGCCAGTGGGGCAGAAAGCCGAAGAGGAGGAAGGCCAGGAGGAAAGCGGCCCCCAGGGTAAGGGAGATACTGACCCAGCCCAGGGGCGGCTCGTCGTCTTCCTCCTCCTGGAGAGCCGCCTGGGCTGAAAAGCTGAGGGCCCGGACGCCGGTCACCATGGCCTCCAGAAGGATCAAGGGGCCCCGCAGCCCGGGGCGCTTCATGACCGGGAAGCGGTCGGCCAGAGACTGGTAAGGCTCATCCTTCAGGCAAATGGAGCCGTCGGGACGCCGCACGGCGATGGCCAGGGCATGCGGGGAGCGCATCATCACGCCCTCCAGCACCGCCTGGCCGCCCACCGCCAGTTGGGTTTCCGCAGGCTTCATTCGGCCTTTTCGGCAGCGGGCTTTTCCAGGTGAGCGTATTTTCGCCGGAAGCGTTCCACCCGGCCGGCGGTGTCCACCAGTTTCTGTTTGCCGGTGAAGAAGGGATGGCACTTGGAGCAGATCTCCACCCGGATCTTGTCCCTGGTGGAACCGGTGACGAATTCATTGCCACAGGCGCAGCCCACCGTGGTTTTCAAAAGTTTGGGATGAATGGCTGTTTTCATAACTCCGTTCCACCTCATTTTTCCAAATCAATTATAAATGTTAACCCAATATTTGCCAAAAGCCACGGAAAAAAAATCCTCCTGCCGTTATCGCCGCCGGAACCGTTGCCGTTGCTTTCTCTCCGCCGGGAATCTGAGGGTTGCATCTAAGTTTTTTTCGCTTCCTGTGGAATATCCGAGCATGGTTTTGCGTAGGGGCGGAGCCAGGTGTCCGCTCCGTAGCGGCGGGTTTAAAACCCGCCGCTACGTGGTTTATTTGCTTGAAAGAATGTTTTATTGCCTCTGCCTTCCCCGATCCCATCCCTTGATCACCTATTATTTCTTTCAGGGCTTCCAGCAATTATCGGGAGACCGCTCCAGGAACGCCGAGATCGGCTCGTAAATCGGTTAATATACTAATAGTAACATTGTTGGTCAGACTGACAGGGTTTTGCTTGTTACCCATCTCCCCGGTCCAAACAGGGGGAAAGGGCAGGGTGAATGGGGGTATGAATGGTCTTGCAGGGGCGCACCCAGGTGGGCGCCCCCTACGAAAAACCATGCTCCCTGCAATTTTGTTGCCGGACATTACGGGCCTAAACTACCTTGCTCGTCTCTGTTCCGCCCCTTTTCCCTGGGCAGGTTTCATGAGGGTCGGGAAAGGCCATCCAGAGGTTGCGCCAACGTGGCCATAACGAATTGGATTGAAAAATTGAAGCGGCTCGACAAGCGCCTCCAGCTGCTATTCCTGGTGGGACTGGTTGCCGCCCTCTTGTTGCTGGGACGTTTGCTCGAGGGCGGCGGCAGGTCCAACGGGTTTAGCACGGTACCGGTGAAGCGGGGCGACCTGCTGGCGACGATCAGCGCCACCGGCACGGTGGAACCGGAGCAGGTCATCGACATCGGCGCCCAGGTTGCCGGTATGATTCTTTCCTTCGGCCGGGACGCCAACGGTAAACTCGTCGACTATGGGTCGGTCGTGAAGCGGGGGAGTGTGCTGGCGCACATAGACGACACGCTCTATGTGGCCGCGGTGGCCATCGATAAGGCCGCCTTGCAACAGGCCCGGGCCAACCTGGTTAACGCCAAAGCCAACGTTCTGCAGATGCAGGCCAAGCTGTGGGAGGCTGAGGTGGACTGGAATCGCGCCCAAAAGCTCGGACCATCCCAGGCATTGGCGGCGACCGTGTATGATCAATACAAGGCCAATTACCTGGTTGCCAAGGCGAACGTGGCGCTGGCCCAGGCCAGCGTGGAGCAGGCGGCCGCGGCTGTGACGCAGGCGGCAGCCACCCTGAAAAAGGATCAGGAAACCCTCGCCTACTGCACCATCACTTCGCCGGTCGATGGCGTCATCGTTGACCGCCGCGTCAATATTGGCCAGACCATCGTCTCCAGCACGACCACCCCCAGCCTGTTCCTGATCGCCGTGAACCTCAAGCGCATCCAGGTATGGGCCTCGGTTAACGAAGCCGACATCGGCAATATTCACCCTGACCAGCAGGTGACTTTTACGGTGGACGCCTTTGGCGATCAGGTTTTTCATGGCGTTGTCGGCAAGATTCGCCTGAATGCCACCATGTCCCAGAACGTGGTCACCTACACGGTGGAGGTCAACTGCGACAACTCCGATGGCAAACTGCTGCCCTATCTGACCACTAACCTGCAATTCGAAGTTGGCCGCCGCCTGAACGTGCTGCTGGTGCCGAACGCGGCGTTGCGCTGGGCTCCCCGGGGCAGCCGCAGGGCCTATGCATCAGCGGAGGTGCCCGAAGCTGGGGCCGCTGGCTCCGGGAAGGAGGAGGGGCGCGCCAGAGGGAGCGGCGCGTCTCAATCCCGCGGAACTGTCTGGGTCCCTCGGGGCGATAGCGTTCGGCCCATCCATGTCCACCTTGGCTTGACGGACGGCGTCTGGACCGAAGTGAGCGGCAAGGGGCTGACCGAGGGTCTGCCGGTGGTCAGCGCCGAAGGCAAGCGGGAACCGGAGGGCAGTCAAAGTGCCGGGGCCAGTCCATTCATACCCCAATTTGGGCACTTTCGCGGCGGGCAGCATCAACCACCTCCCGGCGGCCCCCACTAAACTCGGCCACGGTATGCCGGATATGGAATTCATCGAACTCCACGACATCTGCAAGACTTACCACCTGGGAGAACTTGATCTGCCGGTGCTCAGAGGGATTTCCCAGCGGGTCGCCCGGTCCGAGTTCGTGGCGCTGATGGGGGTCAGCGGTTCCGGCAAGAGCACCCTGATGAACATTATGGGTTGCCTCGATCACCCCACTTCGGGTGCATACTGGCTCGACGGCCGTGAAATCTCGGGGCTCACCCCCAAAGAACGGGCCCGTTTACGTAACCGCATGATCGGTTTTGTGTTTCAGAGTTTTAACCTGCTGCCGCGGATGACAGCCTTTGAAAACGTTTTGATGCCCCTCATGTATTGCCGGGATAATCTCAGTGACTCCGAGATGGAACGGCGCGCCGCCGCCTTGCTCGAAAAAGTCGGCTTAGCGGGCCGTATGCATCACCGGCCGTCGCAACTCTCGGGAGGTGAACAGCAGCGGGTGGCCATCGCCCGTTCTCTGATCAACCATCCGCAAGTGCTTTTCGCCGACGAGCCCACCGGCAATCTCGACTCCCGCACTAGCGAGGAAATCCTTCACACCTTTCAGCAGCTTAACCAAATGGACCGCATCACACTGGTCATGGTGACCCATGATCCTGGCGTCGCTCAACATGCGCAGCGGATCATCCTCATCAAGGACGGCGTCATCGATGGCGGGGGCGCACCTCAGAGTGCGGGAGGCGCCTCTTGAAGTTTGTCCGCACCTTGAAGATGGCCTCTCTGGCGCTGCGCCACAACATCATGCGGGCGGCGCTGACGACCCTGGGCATTGTCATTGGCGTGGCCGCGGTGATCACCATGATGGAGATCGGCAATGGAGCCAAGGCGGCCATCCAGCGCACCATGGCCAGCATGGGCGCCAACACGGTGGTGATCCTGCCGGGGGCCATGAACATAGCAGGCGTCAATACCGGCTCCGGCGCCATGATGACGTTGACCCCGGAGGATGTGGAGGCGATCCTGAAAGAATGCCCCGCCGTGGCCTACGCGGCGCCCATCGTGCGCGCCCGCGCCCAGGTGGTGTACGGCAATCAAAACTGGGTGCCGACTTACGTCTATGGCACCGCGCCTGCATTTCTCGATATACGCGATTGGACCGATATGGCTGAAGGGGAAGCCTTTAGCGACCATGAAGTCCTGAACTCGAGCAAAGTCTGCCTGGTGGGCGAGACCGTGGTCAGAGAGCTTTTTGGCGGCCAGTCGCCCATCGGCAAGCACGTGCGCATCAAGAACGTCGATTTTAAGGTCATCGGCGTCTTGCACAAGAAAGGCGCCAACCTGATGGGTCTGGACCAGGACGATATCCTTTTGGCCCCCTGGACGACGATCAAATATCGCGTGGTCGCCGCCACGCTGGCCGCCGGCAACCAGAGCTCCATAAACGCCGCCAACACAGCAGAAGTCAATACGCTCAACACGATTTACCCGGAGACGGCGCAAAATCTTTATCCGGTGCCATCGACCACGGAACAGACCGACACCGCCCAGCCGATTCGATTCGCCAACGTCGACCAAATCCTGACTGCCGCGCCTGCCGCCAATCAGGTTTCCCCGGCAATCACACAGATCAGCGACTTGCTTCGGCAGCGGCACCGCCTGCGCGATACCGATCCGGATGATTTCATCATTCGGGACATGACCGAGATTACCAAGACGATGAGTGCGACCGCGGAGATGATGACCAAACTGCTGCTGTGCGTGGCCATGATCTCTCTGTTGGTGGGCGGCATCGGCATCATGAACATTATGCTCGTCTCGGTAACCGAACGGACCCGGGAGATCGGGTTGCGGATGGCGGTGGGTGCGGAGCCGGGTGACATTTTGCGCCAGTTTTTGACCGAGGCCGTGCTGCTGTGCCTGCTGGGCGGGACCATGGGCATCCTCTTGGGACGCGGCAGTTCCTATGTCGTATCTCTGGTGTTGGGCTGGCCGACGGCGGTTTCGGTGGGAGCGATCGTCGCCGCCGTGCTCGTTTCGGCCAGCGTCGGCATCGCCTTTGGCTTTTACCCCGCCTATAAGGCCTCCCGGCTCGATCCCATCGAGGCGCTGCGCTATGAATAAATGGGGATCATGAAAACGAACCGGCCTCTGTTTTGCATACCGGCCCTGCTGGCAGCCTGCGGTTTCCTGTTCTTGCCGCTAAGCGGCTGCATGGTCGGGCCCGATTACCAGGCGCCGCATCCGGAGGCGCCCGCCGTCTGGGCCGGCGTGACGGAGGCGCCGGCGCCGCGGCCAACTTCCGTGGCCTCCGGGCAACCGGCCGAACTGGCGCAGTGGTGGAAACGCTTTCATGATCCTACGTTGACTCAACTGGTGGAAGATGCCCTGAAAACGAACCTCAACCTGGAACTGGCCGTGGCTAATCTGCGGCAGGCTCGCGCCGCCCGCGGCATCGCCATTGCAGGTTTATGGCCGGTGATCACCGGCTCCGGCGAATATCTGCGGGAAACCACCTCCGGCGTCACCTCTCCTTCGAAAGGTGCGGCGGCTCCCGCGGGCCAGTCCCAAAATCTCTATCAGGCGGGCTTCGATGCGTTGTGGGAGCTCGACCTTTTCGGGGGGGTGCGGCGCAACGTGGAATCAGCCAGCGCCAATGTCCAGGCCGCCATCGAAGGCATCAGCAACGTCCAGGTCACCATCGCCGCCGAGGTGGCGCTCGACTATGTGCAACTACGGGGTTATCAACAGCAAATAGCCATCGCCCGCAAAAATCTGAAGGCCATGCAAAACACGGCGCTGATCACCCGCCAGAAAATGGGGGCCGGGTTTGCCAGCGCCCTGGACGTCGCCAACGCCGAGGCCAGTGTCGCCACCACCGAAGCGCAAATCCCGGTGTTTGAAACCTCCGCCAGGCAGTCGATCTACGCCTTGAGCATACTGCTGGCCCGGCCTCCGGCGGACCTGCTGCAGCAGTTGACGCCGACGGGCAACATCCCCGGCGTGCCGGCGCAGGTTCCGGCTGGTCTGCCGTCCGACCTGCTGCGCCGCCGTCCCGACATCCGCCAGGCCGAGGCGCAATTGCACGCGGCCACCGCCCAGATCGGGGTCGCCACCGCCGATCTTTTCCCCCAGTTTTCCCTGACCGGCGCCGTGAGCTGGCAGAGCAACCTGCTGAATAGCTGGTGGACGGTTGCCAGCCGCACCGGTTCCTTCGGCCCCTCGGTGACCTGGCCGATTCTCCAGGGAGGCGCCGTCGTCTCGAATATACGGGTGCAGGAAGCGCTGCGCGACCAGGCCTTCATCAACTATCGCCAGACAGTGTTAGGCGCCTTTCAGGACGTGGAAAATGCCCTGATTGCCTTTGCCAAGGAACAGGAACACTACAAGTCGCTCAAAGACTCCGTCGCCGCCAACAGTAAAGCCTTTGACCTGTCGTTGCAGCTCTACACAGAAGGGATGCTCGAATTCCTCAACGTACTGGTCGCTCAGAACTCGCTCTACGCCGCCGAAAACGCCCTGGTGCAGAGCAACGCTAACATCTCCACCGACCTCATCGCCCTCTACAAGGCCCTGGGCGGGGGCTGGGAACAGGCGTCGCCAGTGGCAGCGCTAAAAGAAGCGGTGGCGGAGAAGAAACCTTAGACCTGAGTCCAGAGGGGAGCGAGGAGGCGGCCCTGGCGATTACTTGAGCCTCAGCAGTGTTCGGCAGGTTTTTGGCACTGCGGGCTTAAGGTTGTGTCAGTAGATGAGATTTTCTTGTGGCCAAAAGGCCTTTTCTCTAACCTAATCTGAAAAAGTCGAATCCACCACCCCCATTCCACCCGACTAGCTTTGATACGCCCCCTTCCTCGCCGTCAACGACCAGACGGAGTCGATGGGCGCAGTGTGTAATCGCATGGTCGCCCTGTTCAATCCCAACGTATTGCCTTCCCATCTTATGAGCGACTGCCGCTGTTGTTCCGGAACCCAAATATGCATCGAGAACCAAATCTCCCGGATCGGTGGCGATATTGAGGATTCTATGGATTAGGTGTTCCGGTTTAGGGGTATCGAACACCGGGTCACGTGGAAACATCTGTAGTGAATGCTTCTTCGCAGACTTGCTTGTTCCAACTTCGGAAGCCAGCCAGAGGGTATGCGGGGTTAGGCCAGTTCCACCATTATGGAGAAACACCTTTAATCGTGGTACACCATTCCCATCTTTGCCGAACCAAACATTATTTTTGAGAATCTCTTCTTGCATTCTTTCGCGGTCGTAGACCCAACATCTTCCATTCGGGGGGGTGTAACGCCGGCCGTTCGGGGAAATGACCTCATAGAACTGGCTAGGTGTGGCATGACCAGCTTGCACGTTTGCTGAGACTGACTGCCAAGGTCCTCGTTGGTCATTATCGGGATTTTTATAGCGACTTATCGCCTCGGCTGTGAAGTCCAGCCGATGGCGGGTTTCCCGAAACACGACTGGATTCTGCGCGTAAACAAGCAGGTACTCATGGTTGTTTGAGAATGCTCTGCGATTTTCACGAGTCGTCCGTTGCTCCCAGATAATTGTGGACATAAACTTCTGTCGATTCAAAATCTTGTCGGCGGCGACTTTTAGATAATGCACCTCTCTGTCATCGATCGAAATCCATAGACTACCGTCCTCACTCAGCAATTCTGCGAAGTACTTCAAACGCAAAGTAATGCTCTCAAGCCATGCCTCATGACTGAGGTCATCGCTATAATGGTTGTAGCGCTCTCGATTATTGTAAGGAGGATCTATGTAAATACAGCGAATTTGCCCAGAAGCGACTGCCGAGAGCGCCTTTAGTGCGTCGATATTATCACCCTGCGCAATCACATTACCGGTGCCCCGCCTTCCGTATGACAGGTCAGGCATATGTACGAACCGCGCAACATTGCGAGCCTGTTTGGATGAAAACCATTTGACGATTTCTTTTTTCATATACGTAGATTATGGTTTGCAGATTATAAAAGTCTCTGCACCGAGAGAGACAGCCTTATTCATATCCGACCGGTTCAATTTGCTGTGAGATATCCGTCCGGCAGGTATGACCTCGACGGAACTGAATGATTTGCGGGATAGCTCCACAATATCCTTAATAGCCATCAATCGCGGTCTCGCACCCGTCTTTTTTTCAAACGGGGAGTAGGACAATACGAGTGGCACTTTTAAGCATCGCACTTTTGCAAAGAGCGTGGAGAAGGCATATGGAGCTTTGGACTTAATACAGAATGGAGACTGATAGCGTCCGGTTCGATAGATACCTCTGCTCATCCGATCATCGCCATCGATGCGAACCGTTGACACAGATGGACAGTCGCGGAGGCAAAGAGTTTCTAGCACATGGTAATACCGGCTATAGTGGTCACGAGTATATGGCGGGTCTGCATATACGACGCTCACTTGACCTTCCATATTATCCAAAGCGTCTGCGTAATCGCTCCTGATCACGCGATGTTCTCGAACTGAGGGCTGTACTGCCAGATATCGGGCTATCCACGTTGTGAATGCGTCAGTAGCATCTATCGTTCGGTCGCGAGTAAAGCGTTTGTATAAGTTCGGTTTGGGCCTACCATCTGCAAATCGTGGACGAATTGGCTGCGCGAATTGTTTGCCCACGGTATTCACCACCTCACTTGCCGTGCTCAAAACTGCCGCCAAGAATATATCTCTCTCCGAAAGAGAGAGTGATGACACCGCTTCAAGTAGCATGTCTATTTGCGACGCCTGAAGGTATGAGAAATAAATCCCGCCGAAATAGCGCGTTGTCATAGCGCTTGGTGTGTCCACCAAGCTGGCTTTCCGCAATCGACTAACGGTCTCGTTCAAGGCCGAACTCAGCACCGCGTCTTTAAAATGTCCGGCACCATGCTCGAATGAAATGATCGAGGCATATTCGAACAACTGGCAGAGTGGCTCAACATTCCCGATCTCGGCTTGATGCCGACAACTCGCCTCATAGCTTACCATCGGTTCGATTGCCCAAGACAAGCGACGAGCGTGCTCTGATGAAAGTGCTTTATTCAAGAACTGCGTCACATCATCCTTCTTGACGCAAGGAGGTTTCAGCAGGGCAGAGCAGAGTACCCTTGAATACTCCTGAATGTCCACCGCTACGACTGAGCGAAAAGTGGAAAGTTCCCGCGAAACAGTACCTGAGCCAGCGAATAGATCGCATACCGGGCCGCCCGAGGCATCAACCCTGTCAACGACTTCTCGAACCAAGTCCACAATGCGAAGCTTGCTTCCCAAATAATGGATAGGGCGCAAGGGCACGCTTACTCTCGGCCCATGACAGGTTTGTGGTAAGGAGGTCTCGGCCACATCATCAAAGGTGAAGGTAATCTGTCTATTCTTCATGATACGCTGCATTCTAATCCTCGACCTCTAAAGGCATTTGCCAGAGCGGTGAATTTGGCCATGCCTGCCGGAGCACATCCGTATCTCTGATCACGCGGCGCAGCCGGTCGTCCCGCCCCCTCCACGTGCTATCCAAGAAGGCATTCATAATCCCATGTTGGGGATCATCGGGCATCAAGAGCCGATATCTAAAAGTGCGTGGCGCAATTTCAATGAAAACCGCAATTGGGCGACCTGCGTCTGGATACGATAATCCAGCCGCAGCCTCTAATTCGAACCGATAATTCTGGCTCTTTACCGCTACACTTGGGCGACTTTCTAGTTTTCCTAGGCACTCCGTTCTCGTCAACTTGCTGCAATACTATTCTCTGTACCCTGCCGGGTTCGGCACCGAAAAAGTTACGGAAGCTGTTTAGATCAAAATTCGCCTGGTTCCATCGGTATGACCCACGTGGTATCTCTGCAACCAACACCCGAAGAAATTGAGGCGGTAAAGCCGGGGGCTCTTTCACAGCTTCAAGCCCCGCTTCCTCAGGTGGGGAAACTGGAGCGAGCGGCCTTCGCTGCTGTATATTTAGCGCGGCTCGAGCGAGCACATTCTCATCATCTAAAAGTCTCAAGTGCGTAGTATGCACTTCAACCCATTGTTTCCATTGAGCTTCCAAAGCATCAGCGGCATCGACTCCAAGCTCACCGATGGCAAATGCTTCCCAGTTCCCTCGCAGTCCCTTTGCAGTGAGGTTGCCGGAACCAGTGATAAGAAACCCCCTTGTGCTGTGCCTGAACCAACAAAATTTAGGGTGAAACACCGACTGTGGGAATAGATCATGATAAAAGACCCTTACCGTCAAGCCGGGTAGCTCACGACTCGCATTTTGAAGTGCAATCAGCGCCCGAACATTTGTCACTCCGTCAACACCGACAATTAGATAAAAAGTACCTCCAGTGGCAAATCTCCTAAATATTTCATCGTTAAGTAAAAGGTTTACACCCTCGAAAGTCACAAAGGCAAATGCTCCGGCCCCGTGTGTCGCTCCCTCGCATTTTTCCAGTATCTGCTCATGAAGAAAAGGCGCTTGCGGGTCTGTCGGGTCCTGAATATATAGTTGCATTACTGGCCCCTATTTCATCTATCGGTTTTCTTCTTCATAACCGTTAAAAAGCCCACGCTCCATAGGAGTCTTTTTTTCCCTTCCCACGAATTTAGACCGTTCCAGGAAGTTCTCCACATCTTCCCACCTAAAGCGCTTACCCCGGCCAATTTGGTAGCAGGGGAGAGCGCCACGATCGACCATGCGATGAACGGTCATTTCCGACACTCTCAGTAGGTCTGCGAGCTCACGGGTCGTGAGGAATCCTTCTTTAACTTCGAGCTTAATCATGATTTCCACCTTACAGTCTATTAGAATCCCTTTAGCATACTTTGCCCCCATTAGCAAACATTAATTAACAAATAGCACATAGAAAATGGATGGAGCCATGATCTACCCCTCAGAATCCAAATACTTCCCCGTTGGGGAGCAGCCCAGGAGTTTAGGGGGATCCGCCTAAGCCGGAAGGGACGTCTCCAGGTGGATCAGTTTGGGGCCTTGCTTGATCTGGAAGCGCCCCTCCACGGTCTCCCAGATCCAGCCGGAGTAGCCGTAGCCACCCACCGCCTTGGTCACCAGGGCCCCCCGCCAGGACTCTGCCCGGGGTTCGTTTAAGGAAACCGTGCCGAATTTGCCGAAGGTATAATCAGGCACCGGGTGGCAGTATTTCTCACCCCTCAAAGCCGCGGCGGTGAGGGCGGCCTCTTCTCCGCCATATACCGCGGCCCGGAGACCATATTGGTGATTCTGGGCCCGCGCCACCACCACCTCCCGCTCGGAGAAACTGCTGGTGAATAAGACCGGGCCGAAGATCTCATTTTTCATGCCCAGCAGGTCATCGGTGGCATCCCGGATGAGCGTGGGATAGACCAGGTTCCCCGCGATTTTACCTCCCACCAGGATTTGGGCGCCCCTGGCCTCCGCCTCGGACAAGGCCGCCTTGATGCCGGCCACGGCCAGGCCGCTCCCCAGCGGGGTCACCTGCACGCTTCGATCTGTCGGATCGCCCACCCGCAGGCCCTCAACTTCAGGCGCTATCATTTTTAGGAATTGCTCGTAGACGGCCTCATGGATAAAGATCCTCTTGGGCGCTGTGCAGGTCTGCCCGGAATAGGCAAACTTGGCGGCCATCAGATCGGCCAGGGCTTGCGAGAGGTCGGCGTCGGGAAAAACGATGAACGGGTCTGATCCCGGTCCTTCAAAAATGAACTTCTTGCCGCTCTGGCGGAAGGCTTCCTGGTAGGGGAGCACGTGCTGGTCAAACCCGAAAAAGACCACCCCGGAGATCTTGGGGTTCTTTAGCGCTTCCTCCATGAAGCTGCGGCCCCGGTCCCGGTAAAACGTGATGGCGTCTCCAAAGATAGGCTGATAAATTTCCTCCATCAGGCTCGAGAGCCCGGACCCCTTGGAGGAAAGTTTCACCAGGACCTGGTTTCCAGCCATATAGGCTGCGGTGATCACCAGGTTCAGCCAGGCGCTGCCGTTATAAGAGAGCGCCACGGCCACCCAGGAGTCCGGCCCCCCCAAAGGTCTCCTGGAATCTAATGCCTCCCGGACCTCAAGAAAGTTCCCCAACCGGTCCATGGCCAGATCCACCTCATGGTCGGTGTCTTTAGCGGCAAACTGGAGATCAAGGGCAGCCTGGGCGATCATCTGCTCCCGCCGCTGGCCCAGCGCCTTGGTCAATTCCCGCACCTTCTCGAACCTCTGCTCAAAAGTCATTGCTCAGCTCCCGGATGGCTAGTGTTGTATCCCACAATTATCTTAACTAACAAATTTGAGATAAGCCCCTCCCTGAGAGGGGAGGGGATTGGGGGGATGGTGGCAACATATGGGAAATAAACCATAAATTACCACCTCCACCTGTCGCCATCTCAAGGACCAGGGAAAAAGGCAAAGCATCCAGGCAATCTTTCCGTGGGGCACAATACTGGGGGCAAGCCGCATCCACATCCTTCAAGGGACAATCCAGACGTTTAGGCCTTCGGCCCCGTTCAACACCTTGGTGGTTACCCGGCCCATAATGAATTCGCGTACCGCTGATATTCCCCTCCTGCCTAAGATAACGGTGCCGTAGTTCCCCTCTCTGGCGGCAGTCAGGATACTGGCCGCCCGGCTAAAACTGCCGAGAGCGCATTTGCTGCTAATCCGCTCAGGCGCCACGCCCGCCTTTTCCAGGCAGCCCCGGTAATCAGCAAACATTTCCTGAACCTTCGGTTTCAGGTTCTCATTGAGCGCCGTCTCGATTTCCGCTCCGTCCGCCCCAGCCGTGGTCAAATACGGGGTTCCTCCAGGGAAGAATTTGCGCAGCACGTGCAAGAGGGTAATCTCAGCCCCGGATTGCGCCGCATAGGGGGCGGCGTAGATCACCGCCCGGCGGGAATTCAGCGAAGCATCCACGGCCAGCAACATTTTACCGGAAACGGTTTCCCCGCCGATGACCCAAACCGGGAGCCAATCGACTGCCTGCACGATTTGGGCGGAGACGCTTCCCAGCATCAGGCCTTCGATCATGCCGATCCCTCTTCTGCCAATGACCACGGCGTCATAACCTTTCTTCGCTTCGGCCAGGATATCTCTGGCAATCCCCGATTGCCATTGCCGCAGCATGGTTATGATGAGGTCCGGAACATAGCAGCCGGAGCCCACCAGGATCTCTTTGGCCCGGTCCAGGAATTTCTCAGCCGCTCGCTGGCATTCGGCGTTGAAGCGTTCGTATCGCTCTTTGATCTTCGACTTGAAGTCTTCATCCACGTTGATCTGCCAGAGCAGTTCTTCGGACGCCATGGGCAGAACATGGAGAAGACCCACCTCCACCTTCGATCCCGAGCACATGGCGGCCACATAATTGATGGCCGCCAGTGAGTAGGAAGATCCGTCCACCGCCATCAAAATCTTCTTGCCGGTTCCCATAAAAAGTCTCCCTCTTCCTGGCCGCGGTCAGCGGTAGCTGCTGCCCTTGGGGCCGCGCATCAGTGAAGTGAACACCCCGATACTGGCAATGATCATGCAGGTGAGCATAGCTGCCTGAAAGGCGTGGGTAAAAACCGCTTGCAATTGAGCGGATGGAAGGACCAATTTCTGGCTTAGCGCCGCACCGGCCTGGGCGCCGCCCAGGGATGCGAAAATTGCCCCAGAGACAGCAACACTGGAGGATTGGCCCAGCACCCGCACCGTATTTAAAAACCCGGAGGCAATTCCCAGGCGCTCTGGCGGCACTGAACTTAAAATGGCGTTATTGTTGGGCGGTTGGAAAAGCGCTTGCCCTAAGCCGGTAACCACCAGCGGCCAGACAATGCCAAAAAGAGAACTCCCTGGCTGCAGGCGGCTGAGAAACCAAAGCCCCAGACAGACGATGGCCAGGCCCGAGGAACTGAGAAGCCGCGATCCGAACCGGTCAGAAAGCCTGCCGCTTAACGGGGCCACCACCCCGATGGTGAGCGGCACCGCGGTCAACAGCAGCCCTGCCACATGGATCGGCAGCGCCCGCAGTTCCTCCAGGTAAAAGGGCATCAGGAACATCACGGCAAACAGCGACAAGAAGGCGAGAAAGCTGCTGACAATCGCCGCGGAGAACAGGCGGTTGCGAAAGAGGGAAAAATCGACAATGGGCTGGGAATGGTGCTTTTCGTGGATAATGAAGGCCGCCAACAGCAGCAAAGCTGACACGAAGAGCCCCACAATGGTGAATGAACGCCAGCCTGCTTCCTGGCCGAAGCTCAAACCCAGCATCAGGCAGCCGAGGCTGAACGAAAGCAGAAAGGCGCCGATAGGGTCGAATCGCTGTTGCCCCCGGCTCAGGCGCATGGGCTCCCTCAGCAGGCGCAGGGCCGCGGCCATGCCGATTATCCCTATGGGGACATTGACGTAAAAGATCCAGCGCCAGGTGAAGGCTTCCGTTATGAGACCGCCCACCGCGGGGCCGGCACTGGTGCCGGCGGCCACCACCAGGGCCAGAATACCCAAGGCCCGCCCCCACTCGGTGGCCGGAAAGGCGCGGGCTATCATGGCCGGACTGATGGCCATGATCAACGCGCCCCCCACTGCCTGAAATGCCCGGGAAATGACCAGGAGCAGCAGCGACGGAGCCGCCCCGCAAATGGCGGAGCTTATGGTAAAAATGAAGAGTCCCAGCAGCCACAGGAGTTTCTGCCCCACCATGTCCAACAGCCGGCCAAAGGTCAGCAGGAGGCTCGCTATAACGATGAGATAGGCAATGATGACCCATTCCACCAGACCACTGAGAGGGACCTGAAAAGAGAGGCTGATCTTGGGAAGCGAGATATTGACAATGCTGGAGTCCAGGCACACCATAAAGAGGCCGATGGCCATGATCCCCATGACGGTCCACTTGCCCGCGGTCTCCGCGCCGGCCGTACCCGCAATGGCCTCTGGCTCGATGCTGCTCACGCTGCCTTCCCGCTCATTGATGAGCTAATGATAGCGGTTTCTCCGCAATTGATTATCCATTTAATGGCTCAAACGGCGATCCGCGGATACATCCAGCCGCCGATAATGACCAGGACCAATGTTGCCATCAGCAGCACCCCCAAATCCGGTACCAGGCCGATAACGCTCGTTCCCCCGGCCAGCATCAAAGCCCGCAGGGCGTCCACTTCGTAAGTCAGCGGATTGAGGTGGGATACCACCTTTAACCACTCCGGCATCATGGAGATCGGGTAGATGGCGTTGCTGGCGAAGAATAAGGGCATCGTCAGGACCTGGCCGATGCCCATGAAGCGTTCCCGGGTCTTGACCCAACAGGCGATGATCAGGGAAAGGATGGAAAAACAGGCCGCGCCCAGGATGGCGATACTCAGCACGCCTGCCAGCGCCAAGGGATGCCAGTTTATCCTGACGCCGAGCAACAGCGCCAATACATAAACAATGGCCACCTGCGATAAGGCGCGGGCGCCTGCCGAAATACCTTTGCCCAGCACCAGCGCGGTGCGCGGGGTCGGGGTGGCCAGGAGTTTGTGGACCAGCCCCAGGTCCCGCTCCCAGATGATGGCGATGCCGTGGAAGATGGCGATGAAAAGGACACTCTGGGCCAGGATGCCCGGGGCCATAAAGTCGAGATAAGGCAGGCCGCCGGTGGGGATGGCCCGCGCCCTGCCAAATACTTGCCCGAAGACCAACAACCACAGTGCCGGCTGGATGGCGCGGGTAAGCAGTTCGGTGGGGTCGTGGCGAATTTTGCGCAATTCCAATTCGGCAATGACCAGCGTCTTGCTTACGAAGGCGGCGACCCGTTTCACTGGAGAGGGCACCTGCCGCAGAAACTCTCTAGCCCAGCCGTTGGGCCGTGCGTCTGGTTCTCGAGATTTCACGGTAGCCTCCCCCGGATTCGACTATGCCACCGGCATAATGAACGAAGACGTCATCCAAGGTCGTTTTTTTGCCGCCCAGCGACGCCTTGAGGTCCGCGGGCGTGCCGATGGCGGCCACCCGGCCCAGATGCATGATCGCCACCCGCTGGCACAGGTGGTCTGCTTCCTCCATGAGGTGGGTGGTCATCATAATGGTAGTGCCAAACTTGCGGCGTAATTCCTCGATATGGTCCCAGACGGCCCGGCGAGCCACCGGATCGAGGCCAACTGACGGTTCATCCAGGAAAAGCACCGGGGGCCGGTGCAACATGGACTGGGCGATTTCCAGCCGCCGGATCATGCCACCGGAATATTCCCGCACCATGCGGTCCCCCGCCTCGGTTAAATCGATTAAGGCCAGTGCGGCGCGTATTCGCTCCTGGCGCTCGGCGCGGGGGATATCGTAAAGTTTGGCAAAGATCAACAGGTTCTCATAACCAGTCAGGTTGCCATCGGCGGAAACCAACTGCGGCACGTAGCCGATGACCCGGCGCACGTCCCGGGCTTGCCGAATGATGTCGAAGCCGGCGACGGACGCGGTCCCCGAGGTCGGCGGCAAGAGGGTGGTGAGCATCTTGAGGGTAGTGGTCTTACCCGCGCCGTTGGGACCCAGCAAACCGAAAATCTCCCCGGCCTCCACCGCAATCGTCAGCTCCGAAACAGCAGGGTGACCGTTGAAGCAGCGGGTGAGGGCCTTCGTCTCCAAAATAGCCATATAATTACTTCTCCAAAGCAGTCTTTGCCGTCCGGCCGCACCCAAAGGCCGATTCCAAAATCTGCATTGCCTCCAGGATGGTGCGGCGCCCGGATGACGGTAGCGACGCCAGGCGCTCGGCCAGCCGGGCCGCAGTGGCCTCCAGGGCCGATTGCATGGCGGTGCGGCCAAGAGCAGTGGGGGCCAGGGTCACCCGGCGGCGGTCTCCGGGGTCCATTTGGCGTAGGACCATATTTCGGGCTACCAGGCCATCTATCAATTTGGACATCGAGGGCAGGGCGAGCCCCATATGCTCCGCAATTTCCGAGAGCGATGCGCCTTCATGGCGATTCAAGAAAATCAGGACCCGAAACTTGGGCACCGAAAGGTCGAATCCCCGGTAATTCCTCATTTCTTTGCGGATGGCGCGCATAACCATGGGAATGGCTTCCAATAATTGCCGGGCGCACTCGTTTGGTGAAGCTAACATAATTAGCCTTACTAATAGTTATATTATCTAATTATATTTGATGGGTTTATGGGTTTCAACAACTTTTTTGAAGCTAATGGCGGGATGAGCCTGGTGGCACAGGTTTGAAACCTGTGCTACTGATTCCCGCCCTATGGGCTCAAACAGGACAGGGCCGCGGCTGGGAAGAGGCGGCGGAGAACCCCCCTTTTTTCTAGAAAGAATTGGATTGGCGAATATGCGGGGCTCTGGTCTTTATGCCAAAAGTTTTTGGCACGCCGGGCAGCAGAAGCTGCTGCGCCCCGCCTGTTTGAGGCGAACGATGGGGGCGCCGCAGCCTGGGCAGGGCTCTCCCTTCTTCCCATAGACCAGCAGCCGAACCTGGAAGAGCCCGGCTTCTCCCTGGCTGTTGAGGAAATTGGACACCGTGGTGCCGCCCTGGCGGATGGCCGCCCTGAGGATGCGCCGGGTTTCCCTGAGGATGCGGCCCCAGTCGTCGGTGGTGAGGGCGCCTGCCGGGGTGGCCGGATGGATCCCGGCGGCGAACAGGATTTCGCAGGCGTAAATGTTCCCGACCCCGGCCATTATCCGGGAGTCGAGGAGAAAGGTCTTGATGGGCCGGGAGCGATCCCTGGCCTGGGCCCGCAGCCACTGGGGGGTCACTCCCCGGGAGAAAGGTTCCCGCCCCACCTCCTTCAGGGGCGGGGGCGCCGCGCCCGGCGGAAAGACCAGCACCTGGCCGAAGCGCCGGATGTCCTGGTAGATGAGATTAAGCCCCCCTTCCAGTTGGAAGGTGAGATGGACGTGGGTCAGGCTCTGCGTCGCCTTTTTGTTAGAACCGAGGAGCAGGTGGCCGGTCATGCCCAGGTGCACCAGCAGGGTGCCGCCGTCCTCCAGGGCAAAGACCAGGTATTTGCCCCGGCGGCGGAGGGCCGCCAGTCTGCGGCCCACCAGCAGGCCTTCCAGTTCCAGGGCCGGGGATTGGCGCCGCAGGGACTTTTCCCCTACTGAGACCCGGAGGAAGCGGCGGCCCACCAGATGGGGGGCCAGTCCCCGCCGGATTACCTCTACTTCGGGAAGTTCGGGCATTTGAGTTTCGAGTTGTAGGGGCGGACCCATGTGTCCGCCCAGGGTTTTGGGTTTATGGCACTATTTTTGGTTACACAAAGATTACTTTTGCGACTAAAATTAATAAAGCAAATCCCACTAACACTGATAAATCATTATCAGTGATATTAACTTCAGTATCTTCTGGGACCAAAAAAGGGTCTAAGTCAATATCATCAACACAATTAAGATCATTTAATAACTTCTGTCTTGCCATCAATGCTTTCCTGCCGTAATACAAACTGCGCTTCATAACTATAAAAAGTGCAAAGATTAAGCCTATAAGACCAACATCAATCACTGATGCGTAATTACGTAGGTTATTTAATAACGTATTGTCTTGTCTGCTATAGAAGAAGGCGGTTATAGCAAACGAGGCTACTACTATCGATGAAGTAGTATTCATAATTCTATCTCGAATTATCCGGATTTCGGTTCTGTCCTCTTTAATGAATGCTGTTAGTATATCAGCTTTAATTTCTAAACGAGCCTTCATAACTCACCTCCAAATTTAACTAAAATCCAAAACCTAAAAACTCAAACCCGAAACTCAAAACTCGACAATCGAAACTAAAAAAGCATGTCCAGGAAGTGGTCGTGGTACTCCTTGAGCTCCTTGTGGCATTCGCCGCAAAAAAACCGCACCTCTCCCTGGATCTTGGAGTCGTCGCTCACCGTGGAAAAGCTGCCGTCTTCGTTTTGCTCGTAAAAGGTGGTGATGGTGACGCCTTCCGCCACTTCAAAAAAATCCGCATCGTTGCCGCAGTAGGGGCAGGAGATTTTCATGACGCCACCACCTATTCAGTGCCGATCATTTGCTTGAGGTCCTGGCGAAATAACGGATTGCCGGGTTCAATCTTCCGGGCCTGCTCCATTTCGATGACGGCCCGCTTGAATTGTTGCCGGGATTTGCCTTGCTGCCCCTGGCGCTCGTAGATCTCGCCCTCGTGGGTGAAGAGGCGGGCCAGGTAAAAATGGGTCTGGGCACTTTTGGGGTTAATTTCGTTGGAGGTCTGAAGCTCCTGGCGCGCCTCCCTGTACTTTTGCTGGTGGTAGTGGAGGATGCCCAGATTCCGCCAGAGCGCGGCTTGAGCCGACTTGTCCGGGGACTTAATGGCCATCAGAAGGAGCAGTTCCAGCCGGGCCATGGTCTTCTGGTCGTTGAACGTCGTGCTGTCGGCCAGGAGACGGGAAGTCATGTCCGCCACCTCCGACGGGGTCATCTGTCCTCCCGTCAGGGCGTCTTTGAGCCTGGCCTGCTCACCTCCCGAGGGCTGCGGTCCCTGGTAGCCGGCCCCCGGCGCCGCATGGTAAGCCGACCCCGACCCGCAACCCGCCGCGACCACCAACTGCATCGCCGCCAGACAGAGGCCCATTAAAGCGCTGCTCCGCATTCCGCCTCCCATCCCCAGATTTCCAAAAATTTAGTATCCCATACCCGGAAGCAGCGTCAACCCTTTTTAAGGCGGGGGGGCCAACTGCGATTTTCGCGGGTTCTCGGGGAGCCGCGGCCTGGCATATTATTCAGGGGTGCGGCCACTATCGCAGGGTTCGGTTTTTTTGTAAAGGCAGCCCGGCTTCATATGTTAATATTATGATACGGTTGTAAAAAATGAATTTTAAGCGCGGGTGCTCATTATGGAACTGATATTTCGTCCCCGGAGGCTGCGGCGCCAGGAGACCCTGCGGAAGATGGTGCAGGAGACCCATTTGCGCCGGGAGGACTTCATTTATCCCATGTTCGCGGCCCCGGGCCAGGGGGTCCGCCAGGCGGTGGACGCTATGCCGGGGGTCTTTCGGCTGTCGGTGGACCAGCTCGTGAAAGAGGCCCGGGAGGTGGCTGATCTGGGCCTGCCCGCGGTGTTGCTCTTCGGGGTGCCCCAAAAGAAGGACGAGACCGGCTCCGAGGCCGCCTCTCCCAAGGGAGCGGTGCAGCAGGCGGTGCGCCGCTTGAAGAAAGAGACGCCGGGCCTGCTGGTGATTACCGACGTCTGTCTGTGCGGCTACACCTCCCACGGCCACTGCGGCCTCATCCATCAAGGTGAGGTGGACAACGACGCCAGCCTGGAGGCGTTGGCCGAGGTGGCCTTGTCCCACGCCGAGGCCGGGGCCGACATGGTGGCTCCGTCCGACATGATGGACGGCCGCGTGGGCGCCATCCGGGAGGCCCTGGACGAGCGCGGTTTCGAAATGCTGCCCATCATGAGCTATGCGGTGAAATACGCCTCCAGTTTCTACGGGCCCTTTCGGGAGGCCGCGGACTGCGCCCCGGCCTTCGGCGACCGCCGTTCCTATCAGATGGACCCGGCCAACGCCCGGGAGGCCCTCAGGGAAGCGGCCCTGGACGTGGAGGAGGGGGCCGACATCCTGATGGTGAAGCCGGCTCTGCCCTATCTCGACATTGTGGCCCAACTGGCCGGGGAGTTCGATCTGCCCATTGCCGCCTACCAGGTGAGCGGGGAATATGCCATGATCAAGGCCGCCGCCCAGAAAGGCTGGCTCAACGAGGAGGCGGTGATGCTCGAATCCCTCACCGCCATCAAGCGGGCCGGCGCTGATCTGATTATGACCTACTTCGCCAAAGAGGCGGCCAAGTTGCTGAAATAGGGTAAAAGCCGAAGAAGACAGCTCGAGGCCTATTGCCCATTTCCCCTTCGTAAATTTATGTGCTCTTAAGCATGGAAGGGGCAAACTAAAATGCCAAAACCTGGTGGCACAGGCTTCCAGCCTGTGCCAGGCTTTAAGATTACCAAAAAAAACCTGCCCCACTGGCAAGAACCTGGCAGTGTCTACTTCATCACTTGGAGAAGCAAAGATGGTGTGGTTCTAAATGTAGAAGAGCGCAGCATTGCCCTGGAAGCTGTAAGATTTTGGGACGAAAAAAAATGGCTAGTTTATGCCGCGGTCATTTTGGCGGATCATGCACATATCCTTGCTAAACCACTTTCCCGGGAAGGAGAAGGGTTTTTTGATCTATCAGAAATAATTCACAGCGTAAAAAGCTTCAGCGCTCTGAAAATTAGCCAACTCAGAGGAATCAAGGGAACTATCTGGCAGGATGAAAGATATGACCGCATTGTGAGGGATGAAGCAGAATTACTGGAAAAGTGGCAATATATCCGGAATAATCCAGTTAAAGTCGGCTTGAGCGAGACCGCGGCAGCATGTCCCTGGCTTTATGAAAGGGGTGAATGATGCACAGGCTGGAAGCCTGTGCCACCAGAGCAAAGCTCAAATGTAGGGGCGGGTTTAAAACCCGCCCCTAGAGGGCGGGCACCTGGGTCCGCCCCTACGAAAAACCAATCCGGCACCGCCTATGAAAAATATGCAATCCAGCCCTAATTCCGTCCCGCCTTTGCGGCTGCTGGCCTGGGAGACTACCCGCCGCTGCAACCTGGCCTGTCTCCACTGCCGGGCCGCGGCGGGTTCCGGGCCTTATCCAGGAGAGCTGAGCACTGAGGAAGGCATGGCCCTGCTGGACAGCCTCGCCACCTTGGGCCAGGTGGTGGTGATCTTGACCGGCGGCGAACCCCTGTTGCGGGAGGACATCTTTGAGCTGGCGGCCTACGGCGCCGCCCGGGGACACCGCATGGTGATGGCGGTGAACGGCACCCTGCTGACTCCGCCCATCGCCGGCCACCTCAAAGAGGTGGGAATACAGAGGCTGAGCATCTCTCTGGATGGGGCCGCAGCCGCATCCCACGACCGCCTCCGGGCCGTGCCCGGGGCCTATGAGGGAGCCCTGGCGGGCATCGCCGCCTGCCGGGAGGCGGGCCTGCCTTTTCAGATCAATACCACCGTCACCCGGGCCAATATGGGGGAGTTGGCCGCCATTCACGATTTGGCCATCGCACTTGAGGCCGCGGCTCATCACATCTTCATTCTGGTGCCCACTGGCCGGGGCGAGCAGCTGCGGGAGCAATTGCTGCAGCCCGAGGAATACCAGGAGACCCTCGAGCGGCTGCTGGCCTGGCAGAAAGAAGGGCGGCTGTTCATCAAGCCCACCTGCGCTCCCCAGTACTACCGCCTCTGGCGCCAGGACGCCGCCGCCCGCGGAGAGGCGATCACCGCGGCGAGCCACGGCATGGAGGCCATGACCAAGGGCTGCCTGGGAGGGCAGGGGTTCGCCTTTGTCTCCTATCGCGGGGAAGTGCAGCCCTGCGGCTATCTGGAGCTGCCCGCCGGCAATATCCGGGAGACGCCCTTTCCGGAGATCTGGGCTACCTCCGAGCTGTTCCGAAAACTGCGGCGGGTGGACGACTACCGGGGCAAGTGCCACAACTGCCAATACCGCAAGGTCTGCGGCGGCTGCCGGGCCCGGGCCTATGCCGAGAGCGGCGACGTCCTGGGGCCAGACCCCATCTGCCCCTACGAACCCATGGGTTAGGATGGATTCTTAGGGCGGCGGGCATAGCCCGCCCTATTAGCTAGACAATTCATGATATTTTGTCCAGTTAGGAAAATTTGATAAAGCATAGTAACGTCGGATGGCGAAATGAACGACCTTTATCCTTTTTTCGCTTTCTTGGCTAATTGCGCTACAGTTATCGGGATTATTGCGGCATTTATTGCCCTAAAGACTTATAGAAGCAATAATTCAATTAGAAAATGGGAATTAATAAAAGGGATATTTGATAATTTCATGAAAGACGATTTGTACGGGTTTTACGAAAGAATTAAAAACGGAGAGAAAATTGATTTGGAAAGCAAAGACGACGAAAATTTAATGAACAAGAGTTTAACTCTGTTCGATGCACTTAGTTATTTCCAGACACAAGGGTTATTAGATGAAAAGGCATGGGAATATTTTGCTAGTGAGATCATGAATTATTCACTCAACAATATTGTATGGAAATATATAGAAATGACCAAGAAGCGGTATAAGGACATAGGGTTTGATGAATATATGATACCCTTTTCTGGCTTTCGCGACCTATTTGATAACTTACCTGATAAATTCAAGCCAAAGTGCCCCCGGCAATTAACGAATCAATTTAAGATTCTATCACCGGAGAAGCAATGGTATTATTATAATAAAGTAAAAGATATTCCTGATGATGAAAAGCAATTAAAACAATTAAAACATACCGCAGCAATTTGTCTTTTTGCCAAAGACAATGAGGGATAATACCGGAAGAAAAATCCAATGAAGACAAATGAAAACGGAGCATTAAAACGGCGATGGCCAACTTTGGATGGGGTTGAAAAAACTGGACAAAATCACGCATTCTGTCCATATTCACAAAAGCTCGCCGCACCCGGAGGGCGCGCCATGAAGAGAGAAAAAAATATCAAGAGCTATACAGCGGCAGAGCTTAAGGCCAGGAGGGCGCACAGCCGCACCGATTTGGACCGGGTTGACGCGCCAAGGGATGCTGAACTGGAACGGCTCGTGGCCGAAGATGAGGACGAGCGCGGCATTAGTAGCGACTGGACCCGGGCAAAACTGGTTTTGCCACAAGCCAAGCAATAAATAATGGACTCTCCGAAAACCCCAAAACCGCAAGCGGTTCCTGAATCCCTGGACGACCTGGACCGGGCCATCTTAAACGAGATCCAGTCGAGTTTTCCCATCGTTTCCAGGCCGTATGCCGAGGTGGGCGTCAGGGTGGGGGCTGACGAGGAGCAGGTCCTGGGCCGGGTACGGAACCTGATGGAGAGCGGCGTCATCCGCCGCCTGGGGGCCAATTTCACCTCCCGCAAGCTCGGATATACCGAGCACCCTGTGCGCCGCCCGGGTGCCGCCGGAGCGGCTGGAGCGCTTCGTAGAGGTGGTGAACCGCTACCCCGGGGTGACCCACAACTACCTGCGGCAACACCACTTCAACGTCTGGTTCACCCTCATCGCCGAATCCCCGGCGCGTCTCGAGCAGATCCTTGCCGAGATCTCCGGGTCCTCCGGGGTGGAAGTCCTGAGCCTGCCGGCCCAGGAAATCTACAAGATCAAAGTAGATTTTCCCCTTTAAATACTATAAGGAATTGGTGGGCAGTGCCCACCCTACAGTTTGCTTGGCAAAAAATATCACGAAGTATCAGTAGGTTGGGGGTGATATCAAGATGTCCCCAAGCAGAGCTTGGGTTAAAATTGACGTTCCCAAGCAGGAGCTCGGGAACGAGGAATGGGGCGGGAGCTTGGGAACGAGAAGTGAAAACAGTCTGCGGTTCGCTTAAGCGGTTCTTTTCTAAGGAATTGGTGGACTCATGCCCACCCTACAGCCTGTGATTTTACTGTTTTCTGTTTTTGCCAAGGGCCTTTGATTTGGATTTTGCCTTTCACCGAAAACCGAAAACCGAAAACCGCCTTTAATGCGCCAGATGGGCCAGCAACTCCCGGATAAAACTCCGGGTATCGGCGATCTCCCCAACCGATACAAAGACCACCGTGCCTTGGCTATCCAGAACCACGTAAGTGGGGGTGCCGGGAATACCCATGGTCCTGAAGATCTGGCCCCCGGTGTCCGGGATGAGAGGGAAGGGCGCCCCATACTTTTCCCGCCATCTCTCCATCAGCGCCGGGGTGCCGTAATAACCGAGCCCCACCATCTTCAGGGTGCCGTCGTTTAATGACGGGTTGGCGGAAATCTCCTGGAACAGCCGTTTAACTACCGGGGCCTGGGCAGTGCAATGGGGGCAGGCGTCGGAGAAAATCTGGATCAGCAGGTAGCGGGCGTGGATATTATCCAAGGTGAATGCACCGGGCCGGGTCAGACCCAGATAGCGCCGGTCGGCTTCGGAAATGGTGCCGCTGAAGGTGAGGCCCCCGAAGCGCTGACCCACCTGGGGCTCCGCCCAGGCTACCCTCGCCTGGGAGGGTATCCACAAGCTCAGGCAAATCGAGATAACAAGCAGGAGACGTCGCATGGTTCTTTTTCCTCTTGGGGCCACTGATGGCGCCGGATAACCGGCGGTCCCAGGCCGCCCAATAGATCTATGACAAGTCTTTACGAATAGTATGGCATTAAATCAAGAAAATCTAAGCACCAATACTACAAAAGTCCCCCTTTGGGTTGGCGCCCGCCCCACATTAACCATGAACCCTGGTCCCCAAGCAGGAGCTTGGCAACGAAAAATTAAAACCACAAGGATTTGGTGGGCAGTGCCCACCCTACGGCTAAGTGTGAGAGCGATCCGGGGGCTCTGAACCGGCGGCAGCCGTTGGCACGCATAGGACCGGACAGGGAAGGAGGCGCACCACCTTTTCCGCGGTGGACCCGAAAAAGACCTCTTCCAGGGGTCCGCGCCCGCCCCGGCCGTAGCCGCCCATGACCACCAGATCCACCGCCAGATCCCTGGCCACCACCGCGATCTCCTGGAAGGGCAGCCCAACGGCCACCAGGGTTTCCACCTCCAGGGGTCCGGGCTTGACCCCCCGGAGGAATTCGTCCATTTGCTGCTGGGCCCGCCTCCGGAAGCCGGGCAGCAAGGCATCCGCAGGCTCCCCCAGGTAGCCGGAAATTTGCTCCAACATCCGCTGATCGATGACGTGCAGCAGAATCAGCCTGGAGCTGAAAGGCCGGGCCAGGATTTGGGCCATTTGCAAGGCTGCCGCGGCGCGCTGGGAAAAGTCCGTGGCCACCAGCACAGCCTGCAGACCCGTGGCTGACGTCTTTGCTGAAGGCCCTTTTTCCGTCATTTTATCCTGGCGCGCAGCCCCTGGAAGGCCTTATCGGCGTCGGCAAAGAGGCCGTCATGGAAAATAATGACCTTGCCCTCTTTATCCAGCACCACCGTGGTGGGGGTCCCGGTGATCTTGAGAATATCGTTGCCGATCACCCATTCGGGATCGGCAATTATAGGAAAGGGCACCTTATAAGCCCTTTTCCAATTGGCAGCCTCGGGTGCGGAATTGCTCACCACCCCTATAAACTTAATCCGGTCCTTGAACTCAGAGGCCTCCACCAAACGGTAAAGCCGGTTCAGGGTGGCGGCCTGGCTCATGCAGAACGGGCAGTTGGCATTGAGGACTTCGACCAGCACATAATCCGCCTGGATATCCCTGAGGGCGAATTTCCCGGGATTCTTTAGCCCGAGATAGGCCTGATCCGCCGGTGTCATGGTTTCGCCGAACTTTAGATTTCCAGCCTGAAAGCCGACCCCAAGCGGCGCCGCCATCAGGGCGGAGCATAGGGCCAGGCTCAGCGCCGCACAGATTAACAAAGCTAATCTAGTAACTTTTCGATTCATCGATTTTCTTGAACCCATTTTGATCGGAAATCTTGGTTTCGCTCTTGCCAAGAGATTGGCTTCTCGTAGGCGCGTAGGGGCGGGTTTTAAACCCGCCCCTACAAGGCGCTTGGGCCTGCCCTCAGGGGCTAGGCCGCGACGCCATACACCATGATAACTTCTATTTTACTGCCGCTTTAATTCCCTGCATGACCTCTGCTACGTCATCGAAGGCGCCGATTTGCACCCAAACGATCTTGCCGGTTTGGTTGTCCACGAGCATGGTGACCGGGTAGGGGGTGAAATTCAGGCCCTTGCCCAAGGTGCTGTTGGGATCCGGTACTAACGGGAACTGAACTTTTTGCATGACCTTCCACGCCATTACGGGGCCCGAATCACTGCCCTGGGCCGCGGCCAGAAATTTCAGCTTGCCCTTCAGATTGGGATCCTGCTGCACCTGTTCGAAAACCTGGTTCAGGAACGGAGCCTCATGCATGCAATGGGGACAGGAGACATTGAACTGCTCCACCAGAACATACGGCGATTTGACGTCCTTGAGGGTGAATGGGCCAGCCTTTGCCAGGCCCAGATATTTGGCGTCCGCGTCGGACATGGGCGCGGCAAAGGTTACCGTGCCCACCACCTGGCCCACCGCGGGTTCCGCCTCTTCCGCCAACAGCGGCGAGGCCCAAAAGCAGAGCAACAGTGCCAGACAACAACCGAGGGCCAGGCCCTTTTTGGTCGAATTCATCATAACCTCCTTTTCGGTCTCCTCGTTCCCAAGCCTTAAGCGGGGAACAACGGGTTGATTTTTTAGAATTATAAGGCAATTGCGGCCAAAGGGCAATCTTAACTTTTGGGTCTTGACTTTTTAGTTTTGAGTTTCGGGACAAGTGTTGTGGAAGGCGAGGTGGCCGCGGCGAGTCAAAGAAAACCTATTTCTTACACCTGCGGGAGGCCCATGCTACCAAAAAAGCGTTCCTCCCGCCAGTCCAGAGGCAACCGCACCAGGGCGCCCTGGCGGTGCTGGTAGATGAGGAAGCCGTGCTCTACCCCGAATTCGAAGATGCGGCGGGTGAGGGCCACGTCCTGGCGGCAGTAGGATTCGAGTTCTTCCCAGCGGCCGGCAGCGTACAGTTCCAGGGCCAGAAGTCCGTCCCCGGATTTGCACTCGTTAAGGGTCTTCTCCGCCAGGTGGTTAAGGGAGAGCCGGTGGCCCAGGACGGCCTGAACCTCTTCCAGGATGTCCAGGGTGGGTAAATCCTTAAGCCTTAGCTGGGTGTAAGGCTGCAGCACCTGGTAGTCGAAGCGCTTGATATTGAAGCCCACCACCAGCTCCAACCCTTGCAGCCGCTGGCAAAGACGGTCCAGGTCGGCCTCCCGGTAAACGCTGGCCTCGCCGCTGCTGGTCTCGTGCAGCACCGCCAGGGAAACGCCCATGCGGTGGCATTGCCCCCAGCCGCCCACGTCGGCCGCGGAACAGCGGGTCTCCAGGTCCAGAAATCCCAGTTTTCGCCGGGCCAGCCAGGTGTCGCCGGCGGGCGGCTCGGCGGCCGTGATGGGGACGGCGGCGGTTTCCTGATAGGGAATATCGTCTTCCCGCCCTGGCTCTTCCAACCCGAGGAGCATGGCGGCGATGCTCACGGCTGCCTCCTTGTCCAGGGGCTTGTTGCCCGAGCCGCATTTGGGGGAATGGATGCAGGAGGGGCAGCCGTCCTCGCAGGGACAGGCGGCGGTGACTTCCCGGGCGCGGCGCAGCAGTTCTTCCAGAATCTCGAAGGCCCGCACCGACAGCCCCACCCCTCCGGGGTAGCCGTCGTAGATGAAGATGGCGGCCCGGCCCACCTGGGGGTGGGCCGGATGGGAAATGCCCCCGATGTCATAGCGGTCCGCCAGGGCAAAGAGGGGAAACATGCTGATGAGGACGTGCTCCAGGGCGTGGATGCCGCCCATAAAGTGCCCCCCGCCGGCATATATGGCGTCTTTGACGGCATCGGGGATTTCCAGCCACATACCCACGGTTTCAAATATCTGGGGCGGCAGCTCGAGCGTTACCGTTCCCATAAGCTCTTGTCCGGGCAGACGCCGTTTCTCGTAGGACAAAATATGCTCGGTTACTTTGAGGCGGCCAATGTGCGCGGTGAAGACAGCCGCCTGGCGGGTCTCCAGGATCTCCAGGATTTCCGTCTCCTTGTCCGTCTGGATACGGGTAAAGTAGTTGGGCTCAACGGAATTGACCCAAACGTTGCGCCGCTCTAAATCGAGGCGTTCCACCCCCCAGGTCTGGGCCTTGTGGAGATAGACCGCTCCGGGATGGCACTCCCGCAGGGCCCGGTGGCCGTCAATGGAGCCCAGGGGACGTTTATGGCCGGTCTGGAAGATGGCGAAGCTTGCCCCTATGCCCCGGATATTCACCTCCTTTTGGGGGAAGCGGTCCCGGGCCAACCAGGCATTGCCATCGGCGGCAAGGAGCAGGCGGCGTTCCCGGACCAGGTCAGCAATTACCGCCTCGTGGACCGCCAGGTCGAAATAGACCTCCCCTTGGAGCCTCAAAGGTAGCTCCTGGGCGGCGCAGGGGAGGTGGGCCTTGACTACGTAGGGGTTGTCCGGGTCCACCACCGCGGTCTCCAGGGGGCGGCCAAAGAATTCGTCCGGGTTTTTCAGGAAATACTGGTCCAGAGCATCGGCCTGGGCCAAGAGGACGATGAGGGAGTCGCGGCCGGCCCGCCCCACCCGGCCGGCGCGTTGCCGGGTGGTGACCATGGTGCCGGGATAGCCAACCAGGATGCAGACGTCCAGGCCGCCGATGTCGATGCCCATCTCCAGGGCGCTGGTGGAGATCACTCCGCGCATCTTGCCGGTGGCCAGGGCCCGCTCGATCTCGCGGCGCTCCTCCGGCAGATACCCGGCGCGATAGGAACTGATGTGGCGCTTGAGTTCCGGCGCCAGCCGCAGCGACCAGACATGGATGAGCTCTGTGAGCTTGCGGGCCTGGGTGAAGCAAATGGTATTGAGGCCCTGGCGGATGGCCCGGGCAAAGATCTGGGCCGCGACGGAGGGCGCCCCGCCCGGGGGATTGAGAAAGAGATAGTGCCGGCCGGGCTGGGGAGCGCCGCTTGCGGCAATGGTTTCCACCTCAAGCCCGGTTAACTGAGCGACAAAGGCTTCCGGGCGGGCAATGGTAGCGGAAGACAGGATAAAGCGGGGACTGGAGCCGTAGTGAGCGCACAGGCGCCGCAGGCGCCGCAGCACCTGGGCCATGTGGCTGCCCATGATGCCCCGGTAGGTGTGCACTTCGTCAATGACCACGAATCGGAGCCGGGAGAAAAACCCGGACCAGGAAGCGTGGTAGGGGAGCAATCCCATATGCAGCATGTCCGGGTTGCTGATGAGCACCTGAGGAGGATTGGCCTTGATGGCCTGGCGCTGGGACGGCGGGGTGTCGCCGTCATAAATGGCCGCCCGCAGGAAAGGGGAGGGCAGGGCGGCGTCCAGTTCCTTGAGGGCCTTTAATTGATCCTGTTCCAGGGCCTTCAGGGGAAAAAGGTAGAGGGCATGACCGGACCCGTCTTGCAAGAGCGATTCCAGCACCGGCAAATTATAAATAAGGGTCTTGCCGCTGGCGGTGGGGGTGGCAACCAGCACGTTCCGGCCTGCCCGGATGGCCGCCAGGGCCTCGGCCTGGTGGCGATAGAGCCGGGAGATCCCCTGGCGTTGCAGGGCCGCGGTCAGCTCTGGCGGCAGACCTGCGTCTTTAGGAGCATAGTCCGCCGCCACTTCCGGCAAGTAGCGGTAATGACTTATGATATCGCGGTATTCCGCGGATTCTTGCAATTGTTGGATGAAATCTTTTAACACAGTTTCCGGTTTTCAGTTTTCGGTTTTCGGTGAAAACCAAATGCTGGGAAAATCATGGCAATTTTATGTAGCCGCAGGCTTTAGCCTGCGCCGTAAATGCTATTATAGGGCGTGCATTGCACCCCAATGACGACTACGGGCCGGCCTAGGTGACTGTCTTTTACTCAGCTTGGGAACGAGATGAAATATGCTCACGCAGGCTAAAGCCTGCGGCTACCAAAACTGACCACTGATCACTGGCCACTGGCCACTCTCACCTGGTCCCCACGTCCATATGTTCCCAGTCGGTATCCCCGCCCTCGTAGGTCCATTCCTGGGGAATGCGCAACCCTAAAGACTGGGCGGCCTGATAGACCCATTCCGGAATCTGGCGGGCGTCGAGTTTGTGCATGGCATCCCGGTTGAACTGGCGCAAAGAACGGCTCACGGGATTGGGGGCGCCGTCCACCGCCCCGGGGTAATTGAAGTCATTGAGGTCGAAGGCCAGACCGAGGCGATGGTTGGATACCGGAGCGTGGTGGCCGTGGTAGATCTCGGCCAGATTGTCATAACGGCGCCGGACCACGCTGGCCTCCAGGCTGCCGCTCTCCTTGTCCGGGAAACTGAGGCATTCCGCTACTAGGGGCGCACTCCGGGCGCTGACCGCGTAGGTGTCCTCGGCGCCCCTCACGTCCATCAGGGGCAGACGTTTGGACGGGTCATAGTAGCCCTCCCGGAAGATGTACTCCAGCAGCAGGCCCAGCATGGGGGCGAACTTGCTGTTCACTTCGAACTGGATGGTTTCGGCGCGGTAGTGCGCCTTATCGTTGATATCGGCCAGATTGGGGGAGAACCAGACGTAGCCTGACGGCCGGCTGGGGGTCTGGGCCACGGTCTGCCATTTTTTCTCAAAGGCGCAGAAGCTTTGAACCTTCCGGGCTCCGGCTGGGACCCAAACCGGCGCGCTCAGGGTGACTCCCACCCGGTCGCCGTCCGGCCAGTGGCGCCATCTCAAGTATTCCCAGGAGACTTCCATGCCCGGCGGGACCATGGCCAGGGTCTCCTTGCGGATCTCCACCAGGCGCCGGACCCCCAGCAGGCGTTTGGCCAGCTCGATCTCTTCGAGAAAGTCGCGGCGCCGCTGCGGCTCAGACATGAGCGGAGCGTAGGCCAGGGGTACCCGGCTTATGATCCGGGCGGCCCGGGGGGCCTGGGTCGCTTCCAGGATGCGGGGATGCGGCGGGGGCGGGGCAGGTTCGGCTAACGCGGGCCGGGCTCCTGCCAGGAGAACGAGGGCCATGAATCCCAAAACATAAATGCGCATTACTATGATTTTATGGGAAGAGGAGAGTAGAGTCAATGACCGGGAAAGGCGATGAGATGGGGCAGGGGGGAGGTGATCTCCGGCACCACCACCTGTGCTTTTTCCGGTCTACAGCCCTTCTTCGAAGAAAAAAGGTTTTTCGTACGCGAACGGCTCAAGTTTGGCAGATAGCGTAGTAGTTAAGTATTCGTGTATCTTTTTGAAGTATTCTAAGCCAACGGGGGTTTTTGTTATTTGGTACAACCCCTTTGCTCCATACTCTTGATTCATAACCCTCAAAAACGCTTTTTCAGCATAAATTGAGCCGGCCCTAAGCATTTTGGCGATTTCAACTGCTGTTTCAGGCGGTTTCCATACACCTGATGCAGCGACACCTGCATACAATTCCGCCATAAACCGGCGAAGAATCCAAGGTGGGTAGCTTAATTCCAAGAGGTCTGATTCTTCAACTTCTACGTCACCGAAGATTCGACAGGTAGCGTTAATCGCAAAAGACCAATCAAAAAGCAAGTCCTTTACAGATCGGCGAGTGTCAATCCAGGTCGGTTCGTCAGGCATTGGTGCTTCGTGAAGGAGCTGGGCGGAGCCGATAGCGCTATAAACGGATCGCATATCAGCGGCAGCCTCGATAGCCTGTCTTTCAAGTATAGCTTCCTGGGTTGAAAGATTCCACCCAAGTTCAGGTATAAATGCGCTACCATTTTTTGAAAGCACATAATCGACGTGTCCAAAAGTAATATGCGCAAGTTCATGACCTATGAGGAACATAAACGCGCGGTGTAGCAACATAGTGGCGTAGGACCTCCGTTCTTTTGTTTTGGGAGGAACAGGCAAAATACCCGCTTGATACATATCCTCGGCCCGTATAGTGTATTTCAGTGGAGGCAAGGTGCTATCTTCGCCAGCAGGGCTTGGAACAAAATCGAATAGTCCAGAGTCCGAGAGCATTCGAAATAAAATTAATTCAAGCATATACCGGGTGCCAGTATTAAAAGCGATGAAATATCTTCCTTCCGCTTTGAATGCGGCTGCATTAATGTTTTGATTATGAACAAAATCAAAATGGATAGGCGGTAGGCCTGGGACGAGTTCTCTCGCACTGGCAATCAGGCTTTCCGCCCAATAGGTGATAAATCCGTAGGATTTCTTCCAAAGTTCTTCGGGCATGGCACTTCGAGGAAAGCGCTCTCCAAGACCACGAGATTTCAAGAATCTATCAAATATTTCAGTGTCATCCATAGAAGCTACCTTGCCCCTTCAGTGCTTTTACCGTCAAAAAAAGAAATGATAACACAAATATCCACAAAGATTCTAACAGCTAATTCGGTATAAAACCCACGACTTTAATACACGTTGATGGAAACAGGCCCAGCCTAAAGCACTTCCAGGATCAGGCACTTTAAGTAGAGGCTTTCCGGCAGCGAGAGGAGGGCAGGGTGGTCCCTGGCGGCGCCCCGGCGCTCCACCATACGGGCCTGGCGGTGGGCCTCAGCGGCAGCCTCCCGGACTATCCCGAGAAAATCCGGCTCGCTGAGGTTATAGGAGCAAGAGCAGGTGATCAGCGTCCCGCCTGGGGAGAGTAGCTGAAAGGCCCGGCGGTTGATTTCGCGGTAGCCTTTGAGGGCCGCGGCGCGCTCCCCCCGGCTCCTGGCAAAGGCAGGCGGGTCCAAGACAATGCAGTCGAAGCGTTTGCCCGCGGCCACCGCGGCCTTCAGGTAGGCAAAGACGTTTTCCCGCACCAATTCGATATTATTCAGGTTATTGAGAAGCGCATTTTGCTTGGCCATTGCCAGGGCCGCGGCGGAGCTTTCCACCAGGATGACCTCGTCGGCTAAGGGAGCCAGGTGCATAGCAAAGGCCCCCTGGTAGGCGAAGGCATCCAGAACCCGGCCCCTGGACAGCGTTGCCGCGAGGCTGCGGTTTTCCCGCTGATCGAGGAAAAGGCCCGTCTTCTGGCCGCCCCGGATATCCACCCAGAGACGCGCCTCACCTTCCCGCACCTCCACCCGGTCAGGCAATTCTCCTGACACCGTTTGGACTTCCTGGGGTAACCCCTCCAGCAAGCGCGCCTCGCCGTCATGGCGCAGGGTGATGGATTTGGGGGCCAGGTGCCGGGTAAGCAGCGGCAAGAAGGTCTCCGGCAGGAGCCTGGCCGGACCCGGGTGGTTGGCCTGCAGCACCAGGTGGCCGGCGTAGGAGTCTACCACCAGGCCTGGGAAGCCGTCGGCTTCGGCGTAGATGAGGCGGCGGGCGTCGCTGTCCCGGACCAGGCGCTGCCGGTACGCCAGGGCGCTGAGAAGGCGTTCCTCCCAAAAAGCTGCAGTCACCGGCTCCGGGCCAGAACTGACCAAACGCAGGGCGATGCGGGACTTGGCGCTATAAAAGGCCTGCCCCAGGAAACGGTCCCCGGGCGCCACTACCGCGGCCAACTCCCCGGAGGGAAGCGCGACCTCGCCGTCCAGGTCGTCCCGGTACAGCCAGGGGTGGCCGCGGCGCTGCCAGCGCAGGCCCTTGGCGTTGATCCGCACTACCGGCAATCTTGTCCCGCCTGAGTCCCAGTATTCCATGATCAATCAGTCTCTTTCTCGTGTTGGGTCAATGCCCGTTTTTTGGTGTTTTCCGTTTTCCCTTTTCCGTTTTCAGTTTACAGTTTCGAATTTTCATTTTCTATTTTTTGTTCTATTTCTGGTTTCTGCCTTTTGGTTTCTAGTTTCAGGTTTCAGTTTGCTTTTCAGTCTTCGGTTTTATACAAAACAAATCTGGATGAGCTGAAAATGGAAAATGGAAAACAGCCCCTAACCAAAACCCTTGCCTGATGAAAAATCGCCCCTCCAGGGGCTTTATATGCATTCGTCCTCGTAAAGTCCCGTGGTAAGCGGCTTTGCTCAATGGCGCCGCGGCTTGCGTCCTGCAATGTGGCCTCGATTCCCCCTTCAGGTTATAGTATATCTATCTGAAAAGCATGGCGAAGCCAAGCTCACTATAGGGAGGTCTGGTCTCATGCGGCGTCGGACCTTGTTGGTCTGCCTGATCGCGGGGATTTTGGTTGTGGTCCTGGGCGCCGGCCTTTACCGGAGCTGGATCGCCTCGCCCCGTTACGCCTTGCAGCGTATGGCCCTGGATCTTAAGACCAGGAATATGGACCAGTTATTTAAGTATGTGAATATAAAGGCAATTGCCAATAATATGGCGGAATCAGCTCTCCCCAATTCCGACGACGACAAAGGGGGCTCAGAAGCCCCCTGGGACCGGAAAACGCAGGAAATGGGGCGGCATTTGGCCCGATTAGTGTTGTCCAACCTGTCCGGCGCCCTGGAAAAGCAGATCCGCCAGATGATGGAGAAATATCTGCTAAATCTGGATAATAGGCAAATACTGGCGATTGCCACCGCGGCTACCACGGCGCAGATCGAAGTCCAGGGGGATGATGCCCGAGTGACCCTGGTGGACCCCAAGACCAAAGAGCCGTTTCATTTCCAGATGCAGCGGCAACCTAAGAGGGGCACCTGGCAAATTGTCGCGGTTAATTATCAAGATTTAAAGAAATTTGCTAAGCGGGAGTTTTAGGGGACCTAATAAGATACGTCTGATAATATATATTATGTAAACTACCACAAGAAGATGTCAGAAAAATGTCCTAAATGCGGCCAGACCCTCCCGGCCCGGCGATCACCGGCCCCTACGGTCGACATCATTATCGAGATTCCCCTCAAGGGGATCGTTCTGATCCAGAGAGCCAATCCGCCTCTGGGATGGGCCTTGCCCGGCGGCTACGTGGACTACGGCGAATCACTGGAGGCCGCCGCCTGCCGCGAGGCCGTGGAGGAAACCAGTCTTAAGGTGGAACTCCTCGGCCAGTTGCACACCTATTCCGATCCCCGGCGAGACCCGAGACGGCATAACATCACCACCGTATTCGTGGCCCGGGCACTGGGGACACCCCAGGCCGCGGACGATGCCCGGAGCCTGGAGATCTTTGGCCTGAAAGACTTACCCCAGGAGATGGCCTTCGATCACGCCGCCATTCTGGCCGACTACCTTCAGATACGCCGCCACTGGTTGGCTAAACTTAAGAACATACATTAGAAATGTCTGATAATACCTTGATTAACCTCGCATATGAGGGCTTGAGCACCCTGGTCGGCTTATTTGGCTGGCCTTTTTTTTATTGGCACCTGAAATCGAGGGGCCGGGGCGAGAGCTTTCGCCCCCGCCTGGGTCTGGACCTCCCCGGCGGCCCTCCTCCGGGGCAGCCGCGTCTCTGGCTGCACGGGATTTCCGTGGGAGAAATCCTGGCGGCCCTGCCCCTGGTCCGGGAACTGCAAGGTTTGCTCCCCGGGGCCGCCTTCATCGTCAGCACCGGTACTGAAACCGGCCAGGCCCTGGCTCGCAAATATTTTTCGCCTTTGGGGGCCAGGGTCTGCTACTTTCCCCTGGATATTCCCTGGACGGTGCAGCGCTACCTGGAAAGACTGGAGCCTCATCTGGTCATTACCCTGGAATCGGAGATCTGGCCTAATTTTCTTAACCTGGCCAGGCAGCGCGGCGTTCTCCTGGCCCTAGCCAACGCCCGAGTTTCCGGGCAAAGCTTCAGAAGATACCTTAGATATCGTCGGTACACCAATGAATTAATTAATCATTACGACCTTATTATTCCTGGAACACCCCTCGATTATCAACGCCTGTTGGCCGTGGGCCTGGACCCGGCCAAAATACGGCTCAGCGGCAACCTGAAGTGCGACCGCCTGTTCCAGGACCGGAATGAGGCAGAGTCCGCCCAATTTCAGCGGCTGCTGCACGGCGGCCAGGAAGTTTCCGGGGGCGAGCCGGTCTGGCTGGCCGCCTCCACCCATGCCGGCGAAGAGGAAATAGTGCTGGCCGCCTACAAGGAGCTCCTGGGTCCCTACCCTTCCTTGCTCCTGGTGCTGGCGCCCAGGCATCCCGAGCGCGCCCCGGGCTTGCGGGATAATTTGGTGGGAGCGAAGTACCGTTTGCCTGCCCATCTCTGGAGCCGGCTGAAGGCGGGATTAGAAGTGCGGACCCAGCCGGTGGTGCTCATCGACACCATCGGCGACCTCTTCAGCCTCTACGGGGCCACGGACGTCGCTTTTGTGGGAGGCAGCCTGGTCCCCCATGGGGGCCAAAATATCCTGGAGGCTGCGGCCTGGGGCCGGGCACCTCTTTATGGCCCCAACCTCTCCAACTTCCGTTGGGCCCAAGACATCCTGGAAGCTGATGACTCCGGTGCCGGGATCAGGGTGGCGGACGCCGCGTCGCTCGCCGCCGCGGTGGACCGGCTTTTGAAAAACCCGGAACTCCGCCGGGATTTGGGGGCCAGAGCCCAGGCGACCTTGGTCCCCCATCAAGGCGCGGCCCGACGCCAGGCGGAGCTGATCGCCGGGCTTTGGCGAAAGCAGGCCGCCAGGTTGGGGCAGCGCCGCACTTAGCGGTCAAACTCCCAGGTTGGACGTGCCTGGGTGACGACAGCCCCCGGGGTTTGGTGGGCAGTGCCCGTACCACCTACCTCCAAGCAAAAACTTTACCGGACTCAGCGGACGTTCCTTGGAGTCAGGCAAGGGTTTAGCCTTGCCTGGCTGCCAATCGCCTCGCCAGGGGCTTTATATGCAGCCGGTCTACGGGGCCAGCGTCCCGCCTGGATTTCCTGGACCTTCACTCCTTAGGGCACGGCCTCTGGCCCCTCAAATTAGGGTTTGTACCTGGAAAATTTAGCCGACGCCCAGCCATGGATTATGTTATAATTTTCTAGAAAATTACCCCGGCTACGAGGTCATCACTTTGCAGGCGTTATTGGCTTTGGAAGACGGTTTGGTCTTGCGGGGGCGATCCTTTACCGGCGAGGGGGAATCCGGCGGCGAGGTGGTGTTCAACACCGCCATGACCGGATACCAGGAGATGCTCACCGACCCCTCCTACAAGGGCCAGATCGTCACCATGACTTATCCCTTGATAGGAAATTACGGGGTCAACCCCGAAGATGTGGAATCCCGGGGGGTAGCGGTGGAGGGCTTCATTGTCAAAGAGTACCACCCCTACCCTTCCAACTGGCGGTCCCAGGGGAACCTGGCCGATTACCTCCGGGCTGCGGGCAAGCTGGGGGTGGAGGGCTTCGACACCCGGGCCATCACCAAGCGCCTCCGGGAAGTGGGGGCTATGCGGGGGCTCATCTCCACCCGGGACCTGGACCCCGAGTCTCTGGTGCGCCGGGCCCGGGAGCTGCCTAGCATGGATGGCCTGGACCTGGTGCCCCTGGTTACCTGCCGGCGGCCCTACTGGTGGCCGCAGTTTGCCGCGGACACCGACGACACCGATCTAAAGACCTTGTGGTCCCAGCGTACCGGCAGGAAGGTGGTGCTCTATGATTATGGAGTTAAGTTCAATATAATCAGTAACTTACTCGAAAAAGGCCTCCAGGTGCTGGTGGTGCCGGCCACCACCCCGGCTGAGCAGGTGCTGGCTCTCAAACCCGCGGGCCTCATCCTCAGCAACGGCCCTGGGGATCCCGCCGCGGTCACTTACGCCATCGACAATGTGCGCCAGTGTCTGGGCGCCGTCCCCATGTTCGGCATCTGCCTGGGGCACCAGCTAATGGGCCTGGCCCTGGGCGGCCGCACCTTCAAGCTCAAGTTCGGCCACCGGGGCGCCAACCAACCGGTAAAGAGCGCTCTCTCCGGCCGGGTGGAAATCACCTCCCAGAATCACGGCTTTGCGGTGGACCTGGAGTCCATTCGCGACCCCGGGGTGGAGTCGACCCACGTCAACCTGAATGACGGCACCCTGGAGGGGCTGCGCCATAAGGGGCTCAAGGCCTTTTCGGTGCAGTACCACCCGGAGGCCTCCCCGGGGCCTCATGACGCCCATTATCTTTTCGAGGAATTTCTCAAGATGGTGGGCCAGGTTTGAAAGGCCTGGCGGGGAAGCGCATCGCCGCGGCGGCCTTGGGACCGCCT
The DNA here is from genome assembly GCA_963697965.1 of uncultured delta proteobacterium. Lineage (GTDB taxonomy): Bacteria > Desulfobacterota > Desulfobaccia > Desulfobaccales > 0-14-0-80-60-11 > JAPLJC01. The sequence continues at coordinate 1,989,524 of OY969108.1, read as the reverse complement.
ATTCACCTGAGATTAAGCCATCTCCTACATTGCCGGGGCGATGGCATAGGTGGTTTCGAGGACTGAATACTTCCCCCTTACCCTGCCCTCTCCCCCAGTGAGAGAGAGGGGAAAAACCATGATAACTCCATTAGTTAATCAAAGAGATGGAGATTTGCTGGCTTAGATTAAGGGGCGATAAGCAAAAATCTTGCCGGACACGATAGGGGGCAGGGGGGATTTAAATTAACCTCCTTACATCCCCCTTTTCCAAAGGGTGACTTTGATACCATTGGGACTGAGACACCACCGGGACTTAGGTTCTCAGTCGTTTCAATACCACCGTATTTGCGAAGCATCACAATAGCCAGCGACAAATTATGCCGAAACGTACCGATCTGAAAAAAATCCTGATCATCGGCTCGGGGCCAATCATCATCAGCCAGGCCTGCGAGTTCGATTATTCCGGCACCCAGGCCTGCAAGGCCCTCCGGGAGGAGGGCTATGAGGTGGTGCTCATCAATTCCAACCCCGCCACCATCATGACCGATCCCGAGACCGCGGACCGGACCTACATCGAGCCCATCACCCCGGAGATGGTCTGCCAGGTGATCGAACGGGAGCGCCCCGACGCCATACTCCCCACCCTGGGCGGCCAGACCGGCCTCAATTGCGCGGTAGCCGTGGCGGACACCGGCATCCTGGAGCGCCTCGGGGTGGAGATGATCGGGGCCAACCCCCAGGTCATCAAGAAGGCCGAAGACCGGGAACTCTTCCGGGACGCCATGGCCCGGATCTCGCTCAGGGTGCCCAAGAGCGTCATCGTCCGCACCCTGGATGCGGCCCTGGCCGCGGCGCCGGAGATCGGCTATCCCGTCATCGTCCGCCCGAGCTTCACCCTGGGGGGCACCGGCGGCGGCGTCGCCTATAACCTGGAAGATTTGCGGCTGCAGGCCGCGGAAGGCCTGGCCGCCAGCATGATCAGCGAGGTGATGCTGGAAGAATCGGTGCTGGGCTGGAAGGAATTCGAGCTCGAGGTGATGCGGGACTTCCGGGACAACGTGGTGATTATCTGCTCCATTGAAAACCTGGACCCCATGGGGGTGCACACCGGCGACTCCATCACCGTCGCCCCGGCGCAGACCCTTACGGACCGTGAGTACCAGGCGATGCGGGACGCGGCCATCGCCATCATCCGGGAAATCGGGGTGGAGACCGGCGGCTCCAATATCCAGTTCGCCATCCATCCCCAGACCGGGGAGATGGTGGTCATCGAGATGAACCCCCGGGTGTCCCGCTCCTCGGCCCTGGCCTCCAAGGCCACCGGCTTCCCCATCGCCAAGATCGCCGCCAAGCTGGCGGTGGGCTTTACCCTGGATGAGATCCACAACGACATCACCCGGGAGACCTACGCCTCCTTCGAGCCCACCATCGACTATTGCGTAGTCAAGATCCCCCGCTGGACCTTCGAGAAATTCCCCGGCGCCGAGGATTTCCTCACCATCTCCATGAAATCGGTGGGGGAAGTGATGGCCATCGGCCGCACCTTCAAAGAAGCCCTGCAAAAAGGCATCCGTTCCCTGGAGATCGGCCGCTTCGGCCTGGGCGCGGATGGCCAGGACCTGCCGGAGGTGGGTACCGACGAGCTGCGGGTGCGGCTGCAAGTCCCCAACTCCCAGCGTCTCTTCTTCCTGCTGCAGGCCTTCCGCTCCGGGATGAGCGTGGCTGAAGCCCACCAGCTCACCTTGATCGACCCCTGGTTTCTCCACCAGATCCGGGACCTGGTCTCCTTCTCCGGTGAGTTGGCCGTCTTTGGAGAGTTGTTGGGCCAGGGGCGGGGCCAGGAGCAGTTGCCGGACATGCTGCGCCGGGCCAAGGAATACGGTTTCTCCGACGTGCAGCTTGGCCACCTCTGGGGCGGCGGCGAGGAGCATCTGGCCGCGTTGCGCCGGGAGCACGGAGTCACCCCGGTCTATAAGCTGGTGGATACCTGCGCCGCGGAATTCGAGGCCTACACCCCCTATTTTTATTCCACCTACGAATGGGAGGATGAAGCCCGGAAAACCTCCCGGGAAAAGGTGGTCATCCTGGGCGGCGGCCCCAACCGCATCGGCCAGGGCATCGAATTCGACTATTGCTGCTGCCAGGCCTCCTTCGCCCTCAAGGAATTGGGGGTCGAGTCCATCATGGTCAACTCCAACCCGGAGACGGTGTCCACCGACTACGACACCTCGGATAAGCTCTATTTCGAGCCCCTGACCCGGGAGGACGTGCTCAACATTGTGGCCGCGGAGGACCCCAAGGGCCTGATCCTGCAGTTCGGCGGCCAGACCCCCTTGAACCTGGCGGTGCCCCTGGGCCGGGCCGGGGTGCGTATCTTGGGGACTTCGGCAGACGCCATCGACCGGGCTGAGGACCGCAAATTATTCAAGCAACTGCTGTCCGATCTTAAGCTGAAACAGCCGCCCAACGACACCGCCACCGATGTGGACCGGGCCTTGCAAATAGCCCATGAAATCACCTACCCGGTGCTGGTGCGGCCTTCCTACGTGTTGGGGGGCCGGGCCATGCAAATCGTGGGCGATGACCAGGGGTTGGTTAATTTCATGAATTGGGCACTGAAGGCCTCTCCAGACCACCCCATCCTCATCGACAAGTTCCTGGAGGACGCCATCGAAGTGGACGTGGACGCCATCAGCGACGGCAGCCTCACCGTCATCGGAGGCATCATGGAACACATCGAAGAGGCCGGCATCCATTCCGGCGATTCGGCCTGCGTCCTGCCCCCTTATTCCCTCTCCCTGGATATCCAGGAGGAAATCAGGCGCCAGACCAGGGCCCTGGCGGCGGAGCTCGGGGTGGTGGGCCTGATGAACATCCAGTTTGCGGTGAAGGACCATGAGGTCTACGTCCTGGAGGTTAACCCGAGGGCCTCCCGCACCGTGCCCTTCGTGAGCAAGGCCACCGGGGTTTCCCTGGCCAGGCTGGCCACCAAGGTGATGTTGGGCCACTCCCTGGAATCGCTCGGTTTTACCCGGGAAGTCGAGCCCCCCTATTTTGCCGTCAAGGAGTCGGTCTTCCCCTTCCGGCGCTTCCCCGGGGTGGACCCGCTGCTGGGGCCGGAGATGCGTTCCACCGGAGAGGTGATGGGCCTGGACACGGATTTCGGCTTGGCCTTCGCCAAGTCGCAGTTAGCTGCCGGCCAGGTCCTGCCTCTCTCCGGCGGGGTGATCTTCAGCGTCAAGGACTCGGACAAGCCGGCGGCCCTGGAGCTGGCCAGGGGCTTTCAGGGGGAAGGGTTCCCCCTTTACGCCACCGCCGGCACCGCCGACTACCTGAAGGAGCACGGCCTGCCGGTGACCCCGGTGAGCAAGATCCGGGAGGGGCGGCCCCATATCATCGACCACATCAAAAACAACGAGATCGCCCTGTTGGTCAATACCCCGGAGGGCCGCTACACCCCGGCGGACTCCTACTCCATCCGCCGGGCCGCCCTGGAATACAACATTCCCTATACCACCACCCTGGCGGCGGCCAGGGCCACCCTGGACGCCATCCGGGCCATGAAGCGGGGCAAGCTGACGGTGAAGAGCCTCCAGGAATACCACGCCCTGGTGAAAGAATCCACGGCCCTAAAACTGCGGGCGGCGAAGGGGTAGTTTCATTTTGGGTGGCGAAGGCGTCTTGCTACTATGGAGAATGCCATTTCCGACAAAGAAACATTTAAATTCATAAACACCTTTGCGCCGTGGCTCTCGGCTATTGGTACTATTGCGGCGGTTTGGGTAGCCATATATTTTGCTCGTCAAGATAAGCGGTTAAGGATAGATGTCAGTGCTGGACATCGGCTAATCGTTACTCCAGGACAAAAAGGGCCTCATCCAGAATATCTTGTGATACATATTGTTAACATTGGTCATAGGGAAGCACAAATCACAAATATTGGATGGAAGGTTGGTTTTTTTAAAAATCAAAGGCAATATGCTATTCAAGTAACAGAACCAAATGGATTGTCAAGTCCTTTGCCGGTGTGCCTTAGGGACGGGGAACAAGCCAACTATTACATTCCTTTGGGTGGGGAAAGAAAATGGCTTGAAGGTTTTATAAAAGACTTTTATAAGCATCACACTAAATCTAGGGTGAAATATACTAAAATTCAGGTATCTACATCGGTAGGCAAGACATTTGAATCAACAATTGAGAAGGGGCTCCAGAAAATAATTTTAGAACGCATTGAAAAGGAACGTTCTATAGAGCAAGCAGATAGTGTCCCTCCAACTAGTTGAGACTGCCATGGTAGACAACCAAACCATCCAAGAATTATGCAACCTCATCGTCCAGGAGTTCCAACCTGAACGCATCATTCTCTTCGGTTCCTATGCCTATGGCAACCCGACCCCGGATTCCGACGTCGACCTATTGGTGGTCCTGCCTTTTGAAGGGAAAAATTTGCGCAAATCCCTGGAAATTTTGAACCGGACCAACCCCCGGTTTCCCATTGATCTACTGGCCCGGCGCCCCGATGACACCCAACGCCGCTATCGGGAAGGCGACCCCTTGATTAGGGAAGCTCTAGACCACGGCCAAGTGTTATATGAACGACACCGTTAAAGAATGGATCGAAAAGGCGGAAAGGGACTTGGCCACCGCCAAAAGGGAACTGGCCGCGAAGGAACAGCCGAATTACGATGCCGTCTGTTTCCATGCCCAGCAATGTATCGAAAAATTGATGAAGGCTTTATTGATCCACCTGGGAGCTATCCCCACTAAAACTCATGATCTCTCCTTTCTCGATCAGTTATTGACTCCAGTATGTCCGAAATGGTCCTGGCTTTCGGATGATCTGCGTTTTTTGACTCGGGCCGCAGTGGTCTTCCGTTATCCGGGCGAATCGGCCGATCGCGAGGAAGCCGCACACGCCCTTGATATTGCCAGCCGTTTACGCGGAAAACTGTTATCATTATTAAACGAGTCTTAAGAATGAAAAGCCCACAGGCCGGATGCCTGTGTCCATAGTCGTCAATAAAAAGCGCAGGCTAAAGCCTGCGGCTACCAAACCTTTTAGCCGCTCCGGCAAGGTTTTAATGTGAAAACGGCAAACGGAAATCGGCAAATGGCAAATGAAGTGGTCCCCTGGGACGACGACCATCCCCGGGAGCACTGCGGCATCTTCGGCATTTACGGCCACCCGGATGCGGCCCGCCTCACCTACTTCGGCCTTTATGCGCTTCAGCACCGTGGCCAGGAGTCCTGCGGCATCATCACCGGGGACGGCACCCACGTCAACCAGCACCGGGGGCTGGGCCTGGTGCCCGAGGTCTTCAACCAGCAGATCCTGGAACGGCTTCCGGGGCACCTGGGCATCGGCCACGTGCGCTACTCCACCACCGGCTCCACCCTGCTGATCAACGCCCAACCCTTCGTGGTGCAGCACGGCGGCCGCACCCTGGCCATCGGCCACAACGGCAACCTCACCAACGCCCGGGAGGTTCGCTGCCGCCTGGAAGAGGCCGGCTCCATCTTCCAGTCCAGCATGGACACCGAAATCATCGTCCACCTGATGGCCCGGCACCGGAGCGCCGACGTGGTGGAATCGCTGATCAACGCCCTGGAGCACCTCAAGGGCTCCTATTCCCTGGTGCTGGCCACCGCCGACCAGGTCATCGCCGCCCGGGACCCCCACGGCTTCCGCCCCCTGGTCCTGGGCCAATTGAACGGCTCCTGGGTGGCGGCCTCCGAGACCTGCGCCCTGGACCTGGTGGAGGCCGACTACTGGCGGGAAGTGGAGCCGGGAGAGATCGTGGTCATGGACGCGGCCGGCCTCCATTCCCATAAGCCCTTCGCGCCGACGCCTCCCGAGCGCTGTATCTTCGAATTCATCTATTTCGCCCGCCCCGACAGCCAGATCTTCGGGAAAAGCGTCTATCAGGTGCGCAAGCGCCTGGGCGCCGCCCTGGCCCGGGAACATCCCCTCCAGGGCGACCTGGTGATGCCCTTTCCCGACTCCGGCACCTACGCGGCCCTGGGCTATGCCGCGGCCACCGGCATCCCTTTCGAGATGGGGATGATCCGCAACCATTACGTGGGGCGCACCTTCATCCAGCCCTCCCAGACCATGCGGGACTTCTCGGTGCGGGTGAAGCTCAACCCGGTCAAGGAACTCCTCAAGGGCCGGCGGGTCATCGTCATCGAAGACTCCATCATCCGGGGCACCACCACCCGCTCCCGGGTCAAGTCGCTGCGCGAGTGCGGGGCCACGGAGGTGAGCATGCTGGTGAGCTGTCCGCCCCACCGCTTCCCCTGCTTTTACGGCATCGACTTTTCCAGCAAGGGGGAACTGATCGCCGCCCAGCAGGAAATCGACCAGATTCGGGATTTCCTGGGCCTCGATTACCTGGGCTATCTCAGCCTGGACGGCATGGTAGCCGCCACCGAAATGGGGCGCGACGCCTTTTGCCTCTCCTGCTTCAACGGTTCCTATCCGGTTCCCCTGGAGACCGCCTTCTCCAAGACCTGCTTCGAAGAGGACCTCTGCGCCCCGGGACCCGGGGACCGCCCGGTGGTGTGCGAAGTAAAGTGACCCAGAGTCGTAAGTTTGGGGTTGAGGTTATTCCCGCTCTTTGGCGGATTGGCGCCGCCCAGCCGGGGATTGTGAATGGGGTTGCTTACCTGTGCCCTTGAGCCAACATCTCATCGGCGTCATCTCCGACACCCACGGGCTACTAAGGCCGCAGGCGGCCCAGGCCCTGCGGGGGGTGGAGCTCATCATCCACGCCGGGGATATCGGCCATCCCAGGGTATTAGAGGCCCTGGAGGAAATCGCCCCGGTTAAGGCGGTGAGGGGCAATACCGACCGAGGCGAATGGGCCCGGAGGCTGCCCCTGAGCCTGTTGCTGGAGGTGGGCGGCGCCCGTCTCTCTGTTCTGCACGATCTTCAGGCCCTTGACCAGAGCTTACCCTCGCGGCCTCAATTCCAGGCGGTTATCTATGGACACTCGCACCAACCCCGGTTGGAATGCCGAGACGGAGTCCTTTACCTCAACCCTGGCTCGGCCGGGCCCAGAAGATTCACCTTACCCGTCACCATGGCCCTGCTGCGGGTGCAGGGGGGCCACCTCGACGCGGAAATAGTAAATCTACTGCGCCCGTAGAGCCGCGATTACTGCCCAGGGATTACCCACCGACGTAACCCCCGGCTATATGGTTGGCATCCCACCAGTCGATCTTTTCCTGCAGTTGCCCCTTCAGACCCTCAATCTCCATCTTGGCCTTGCTCCAGTCGGCAGGACATTCCTTCATGAGCCGGTCGATTCTCCGGCTCAAATCTCCAACCAGGATGTGGAGTTCATCGGTCTGGGATCTGATCTTGGCCCTGGCCTCCACCGGCATCTGGTCTATCACCCGGAGGATGTCGTAAACCCGCGCCTTCTGGTTGGTCAACTCCGCATACATGGAATCGCAGTAATCTCTGATCTCCATATCGGCTCATCCTTTGTTCCCTTGTGATTAATTAAATTTACCCCTGATCAAGTACGCTGTCAATGGAGTCCGGCGGGAATATCAGGCCCGGGGCAACCTTAGGGGCCTCGGGTGTTCTCAGGATTTTAGGGGGTGAAGAAAGGCAGGCGCACTATCAGTAGAAACCCGTTGGCGGCCAGCAGGGTTCCCAGACCGGCGGAGACCAGGGCCATGGACAGGGCCATCCGGGAGTAGGCCAGAATGGCGATGGAGGACATGACAATGGCGATCGCCAGCAACACCTCGGCATACTCGAAGTAGGGGTCCTTGCTGCGGTAAAGGTCGCGCTCCTGCTCCAAGTGTCTGGCCTCCTTCTCGATCTCATCCTTCTCAGCCGCGTAGCGCCCCTCAGCTGCGGTAACCTGCCGCAACTCCTCTTCGTAGCGTTGCCTGACCTCGGGCTTGAGGGCGTCTTTTTCCAGCAGGTTCAGGGTCAGGATGGTCTTTTGGTTCCGATCGATATGCTCCCGGATGTTCTTGGCCTGGAAGAAGGCCCATTGGTCCGAAGCCTGCTGCTGGGCCATGAGCATCTCCTTGGTAGCCATGTCGCCCCCCAGGTGGCTGATGGCCAGAATGACCGCAAAAATGCCGGTGATCAAGGCGACGCGGCGGGGAAAGGACTTGGCCTTGATCTCTTCCAACTCTTCCGGTTTAGGGAGTTCGACCTCAGGCACGGCATATCCTCATTTGGAGAAAGATTTTCCCGCCTTCCCGTTTTACCGAAAAGTCGAGGGGCCGGCTGGCTGGTGAAACCGAGCCAATCCTAACCATAACTATTCTTTGGCGCCCTTTCCCTGCTGCCGGTGTTGATCATAAAGGGCGAGATGGGCCTTGAGCGTCTCCGGAATGGGCAACCCGTAGGGGCAGCGTTCGGCGCATTCCCCGCATTCGATGCAGGAGCGCGTCGTTTCCATGAACTTGACCGCGAAGCCGGCGGCCTTCTCCGGACCCATGCGCCGGGCCAGGACGCCGTAAAGCATGGCCGGGGTGATCATCACCCCCTGCTCGCAGGGCTGACAATATTCGCAGCGCCGGCAGAAGGTATCCCCCAATTCGGCCAGGTACCCCTCCATAACCGCCAGGTCTTCCGGGGTCACCGCTGCATCCCTCTCATAGAGGTCAACCACCTCATCCACCCGGGGCACCGAATCGCAGCCGGGCAGGGGAATGACGTCGGGAAACTGGCGCAGATACTTGAGGGCCACCCGGCCGTTGTCCACCAGGCCGCCGCAGAAGGGTTTCATGGCCAGCATACCCAGGTTTCCCTTGCGCGCCAGAGGATGGAGTTCCACAGCCGCCGCGGTCTCAATGAAGTTAAAAGGGAATTGGACGGTGCTGAAGAGACCGGTGCCCACCAGCTTCTTGGCCATCTCCAGATTATGGCTGGTAAACCCCAGGTGCCGAATCTTGCCGGCTTCCCTGGCCTTCAGCGCCCCTTCCAGGCCCCCTTCTTTCGCGGACAGGGCCTGAAAATCCTGCTCTTGAGAAACCTGGTGCAATTGAAACAGATCGAGGTAATCGGTCTTCAGGAGGCGCAGGCTCTGCTCCAGATCTCCCTCCAGTCCCAGCCGGTCCCGCTTGATACTCTTGGTGGCCAGGACCACTTGCGGCCGCAGGCCCTCAAAGGCCCGCCCGATCTTCTCTTCGCTGTCCAGATAGACATTAGCGGTGTCGAACAGGGTGATGCCCCGTTCCTGGGCCCGGCGCAGCACCCGGATGGCTTCGTCCATGCTCAGGCGGATGATAGGGATGCAGCCGAACCCAACCTCGGAAACCTTCAGTCCCGTTTTCCCTAAGAGGCGATGGCGCACGAAATATTCCCTCTCGTCATAAGATGAACTGCTCCAGGGCGTCTAATCCCTGATTTCGGATTCCCCTCTATCATACAGCTTGCGGCGTCTTCTTTCAATGGCAGGCTCCTTTTGGTATGATGCTGTCACCGGATCCCAAACCCCCAACCTCTGCGTCGGGTTCTGCCATGGCTTTAATTCCCCTGATGGTGATCGCACCCCTGGAGGACGAGATCCGCGATCTGCGTTTGCGGGTGCTTAACCAATCCCCCCTCGACCCGGACGGCCGGATCACCCTGGGGGCCTGGGGCAAGCTCCCCTTGCTGCTGGTCCGCTCCGGGATGGGCCCTGCCGCCATGGCCCGTACCCTGAGCCGTGCCCTGGCGCCCGGTTTTTCCGGCCTATGCCTGCTCCTAGGGTATGCCGGCGGAATTCTCCCGGAATTGCGCCCTGGAGACCTGGTGATTGCAACCGACCTCATCGATTCTCTTACGGACCGGGGCTTTGAGGTGGCGCCGGAGATAGTGGCCAGGGCCGCCAGGATTCTTGGGCAAACGGGCCTCCCCGGCCGCCTGGGCTCCTTGGTCTCCGTCCCCCGGGTCGCTCCTACCCCCGAGGACAAGGCTGCCGCCGGGACGCGGCCCGGGACCCTGGCCCTGGACATGGAGAGCGTCGCCTTTGCCGAGATTTGCCAGGCCGCCACCCTCCCCTTTCTGGTGGTGCGGTCCATCCTGGACCCGCTAAACCTGACCCTGCCGCAGCCCGCTAATGCTTCTAAAACCGAAATAAAAAAATTATGGAAAACCTCGCCCCTTCGGGAAGTTGCCGACCGGGCCCGGGCCAGCCTGACGGCCTTCGTGGTCGCCTGGCTGGATGATATGGCCGGGAACCGGGACGAGCTTTTTTAAGCCAGCGCCGGCGCAGCAAATCGTTCTAAAAGAGCGGCACCGAGGTTCCCCCCTACCCTTCTACGCCGGATACTTTCCATATTCGCCGATTTCGATTAAATTGATTATAATATCGTAATTTTTTAGTCCTCCACTTTCTCGAGCGCGAACCCGAGGAAGGCGCCGGGTCCCAAATAACAGAGCAATTGAGACCTGAAACGGGTGCTTAGATGAAGAGACCAGGACCGACCAAGGAAGAATTGGTGCGGCGGGTGGCCGAGCTGGAACAACGCCTCCGGGAGACCAACGCGGCACTCCCCGGCGGATGGGCCGCCGCCGCGGACTCTCCTTCCCCCAACCGCAGAGGAATGACATCTGGCCACGCTAGTTCATCATCCCTGTTGGAGGAACTGGCCGCGGCCAACGAAGAGCTGCAAATCCAGGCCGAGGAATTCCAGGCGCAAGCCGAAGAACTGGCCACCCAGGCTGAGGAACTGGAAGTGCAGCGGGATGAGCTGCAGTTTGTGAACCGGGAACTCGATGGTGAGCGGGCCTTGTTGCGCACGGTGCTGGAGCAGATACCCGCGGGGCTGATCGTCGCAGCTCCTTCCGGGAAGCTGCTCCTGGGCAATCCGCAGATGGAAGCCATCCTGGGCCGGCCGCTATCCCAGGACGACGGCCTGGAACACAGTTCCCTGTTACTGGGCCGCCATGCCGACGGCACCCCGTTTGCCAGGAAGGATTATCCCCTGGCGCGTTGCCTCGCCCGGGGAGAGACGGTTTCCGAAGAGGAGTTCGGGTTTCTCCGGAGCGACGGGTCCCAGGGGGTCGTCCAGGTGAGCGCCGCACCGGTGCGCAACCTCCACGGGGAAATCGTCGCGGGGGTGAGCACCTACAGCGACGTCACCGGCCGCAAGGAGCGGGAACGCGAGATCCAGCGCTTGGCCTCTTTTCCCGAATTGAACCCCAACCCCATCGTGGAGGTGGACACCTCCGGCCGCATCACCTATTCCAACCAGGCGGCCCGGGAGGTCGTGACCGGGTTGGGGCCTCCGGCTAAATTGAGGGACCTTCTGCCCGCCGACATTAAGCAGATTTTTTTGACCATGAAGCGGACCGGACAGACCAGCTTCCAACGGGAGGTGCAAGTCAAGGACAGGGTTTATCTTCAGAGCATCTCCTACGTCGAGCCGTTCCGGACCATCCGCCTCTATGGCATCGACATCAGCCTGCGCAAACGCAGCGAGACGGCCATGCTCCAGGCCTATGAAGAGTGGGAGCGCACCTTCGAGGCGGTGCCGGACCTGGTCGCCATCCTGGACACCGGCCATCGTCTGGTCCGGGTCAACCGGGCCATGGCCGCGGCCCTGGGAGCGGAGCCCCATGAACTTACGGGTAAACCCTGCTATGAATTAATGCACCGTAGCGCCTGCCCCCCGGACGTTTGCCCTCATAGTCTGCTGTTGCAGGACGGCCAGGGGCATACCGCCGAACTCCGTGAATTTGGCCGGGATTTTTTGGTCACGGCCACGCCCCTTTTGGACAAGCAAGGGGAGATTATGGGCAGCGTCCACGTGGCCCGGGACATCACCGCGCGCAAGCAGGCCGAGGAGGCCTTGGGCCGGCTCAATGAGGAACTGGAGCAGCGGGTCCAGGAGCGCACCCAGGAGCTGCGTGAGGCGGTGGCGCAATTACGGGAAGAAGTAATCCAGCGCCAGGAGGCCGAGGAAGGGGTTAGAAGCGAGCGCCAGCGTTTTTATCAAGTCCTGGATCGGATCCCAGCCATAGTGATGCTGGTTTCCCCTGACTGTAAATTCTCCTATGTCAACCAGGAATTCATCCGGCGCTACGGAGAACCGGGGGCGCGGCACGGCTATGAATTTTTCTTCGGCCTCGACGCTCCCTGCGAGGGCTGCAAGACCCTGGGGGTGTTTCAGGCGCAAACCCCGGTGTCATGGGAATGGCAAGGTCCTGACGACAAATATTATCATGTCTATGATTATCCCTTCGTCGACGTGGACGGCTCCCACCTGGTCCTCCAGATGAAAGTCGATATCACGGCTCGCAAGCAGGCAGAGGAGGAAGTGAGAAAACTGAACCAGGAACTGGAAGAACGGGTCCAGGAACGCACCGTCCAGTTGCTGGCGGCCAATAAGGAGATGGATGCCTTCGCCTATTCCGTGTCCCACGACCTTAAGGCCCCCATCCGGGCCATCGACGGCTTCTCCCGCATCCTGATGCTGGAGCACGCCGCCCAACTGGATGGCGAAGGCCTGCGGCTGCTGGAGGTGGTGCGCCGGAATACCGCCTTCATGGCCCACCTCATAGATGACCTCTTGGCCCTATCCCGCCTGGGACGCCAAGAGGTCCGGAAGACCACCCGCATCGACCTGACGCCTGAGGTCGCCAGGCTCGTCAAGGAACTCCGGGCGGCGGCGCCGCAGCGCGCTCTGGAGCTGAAGATCAAGAAGCTGCCGCCGGCCTTCGGGGACCTTTCCCTGCTGACGCAGGTTCTGGCCAATCTGCTGGCCAACGCCTTCAAGTTCACCCAGCACACCGAGAAAGCCGTTATCGAAGTGGGAGGCGAGCGCCTTGCCGGCGAAACGATTTATTATGTCAAAGACAACGGTATCGGCTTTGATATGCGCTACCGGGACAAATTGTTCGGAGTCTTTCAGCGGCTGCACCCCATCGGCGAATTTGAAGGCACCGGCGTCGGGCTGGCCATCGTCCAGCGGATTTTGCAACGCCATGAGGGGCGGGTATGGGCCGAAGGAAAGGTCGATGAGGGCGCCACCTTCTTCTTCGCCTTGCCGGACGGCGCGGATAACCATTAGTTGGGGAGAGCGGGGCCGGCCCCTCTGATCAGGCGCCCGCCAGGACGCTGGGCTGCATATACACTCCGGGGGCGGGTTGGCTACCGCCCTTTTTTTTAGGTTCAGGCAGGACGCAAGCACAGGTAGCTAGGCGTCCCGCCTGTGTAGGAAATTGTGATGTAAATTCACACATGCCAGAGCCCTATGCTACCAATCAAGGCAGAGATAGAAAATATTGCCCCTGGCCCCGGCGGCGAAGTTATGATAAAAAAACAGCATCTCTCAAGGGGTTTTGCCTATTTTGCCCATCTCTTCTAAGCCGCCACTGAAGCCGAAAATGCGGACCCGTTTCTCTCCCAGCCCCACCGGTTCCCTGCACCTGGGCGGGGCCCATACCGCCTTGTTCAACTGGCTTATCGCCCGCCATTGCGGTGGTGCCTATATCCTGCGCATCGAGGACACCGATAAGGAGCGTTCCCAAGAGGAATTCTTTCAGCAAATTCTGGAGTCCCTGACGTGGCTGGGACTCAATTGGGACGAAGGCCCTTTTCGCCAGTCGCAGCGCCTGTCGGTCTATCGGGAATATATCGATCGCTTGCTGACCCGGGGGGCAGCCTATTACTGCGATTGCTCCCCGGAAGACCTCAAGGCGCGCCGAGAGGCGGCCCTGGCCCGGGGCGACAAGCCCAAGTATGACGGCCGCTGCCGTAATCGCGGCCTGGCACCCGGGCCCCACTGCGTGGTGCGCTTCCGGGGGCCCGACACCGGCGTCACCCGGTGGGACGACCTGATCAAAGGCCCCATCGCCTTCGACAACCGGGAACTCGATGATTTGGTGGTCCTCAGGAGCGACGGCATCCCCACCTATAATTTCGCGGTGGTGGTGGATGATATCAGCATGAGGGTTACCGACGTGATCCGAGGTGAGGATCACATTCCCAACACCCCCCGGCAGATCCTCATCTACCAGGCATTGGGGGCTGACCATCCCCGCTTTGCGCACATGCCCCTGATGCTGGCCCCGGATCGGGGCAAGCTTTCCAAACGCCGGGGCGCCAGATCAGTCCTGGACTACCGGGAGCAAGGCTATTTACCTCAGGCTCTGGCGAACTACCTGGCTCGCCTAGGCTGGTCCCACGGGGATCAGGAGATCTTCACCCTCGAAGAGCTCATCCAATGCTTCAATCTCGAGCACGCCACCACCTCCCCGGGAATATTCGACGAAGAAAAGCTCAAGTGGATCAACAGCCAGCACCTGATGTCCCTGAGCCCCCCCCGGCTGGCCCGGGAACTGGCTCCTTTTTTAGCCAGGCTGGGCATCGAGTCCACGGATCAGGAATATCTGGCCCGGGTCGCTGCCACCCTGGCGGCCCGTTGCCGTACCCTCGTGGAGATGGCCGAGGCGGCCCGCTTCTATTTTGAGGACCCCAGCGCTTATGAAGAGAAGGGGGCGAAAAAGTTTTTGAACACGGAGAACCTGCCGGCTTTGCGAGAGGTGGCCCGGCGTCTGGAAGGTCTGCCGGGTTTTTCCGAGACCGCCTTGCACCAGCTCTTTGACGACCTGGCGGCGGCGACCGGCCTCTCTATGGGCAACCTGGCCCAGCCGGTGCGGCTGGCCCTTACCGGCCGCACCGCCAGCCCCGGGCTCTATGAGATCATCGATATTCTGGGAAAGCCGGTGACCCTGCGCCGGATCGCCCAGGCCATCAGCTTTGTTGAAGGCGAGCGCTGAAATATGCCTGGATATTGCAGGCGTCCGGCGTATAATTCGTCCCATCTCCAAGGAGGTTTTTCAGATATGGAGGAAAACAATCAGGGTTATCGCAAAAAACAGGCCCTGCTGGTTCTTCTGGTCTTCGCCTGTCTGGCTGTCGCCATCTTCTTCGGCAGCGCCCCGGTGAGCGTGGGCGCCATCCTGTGCGCCTGCGGCCTCATATTCTGGGCCTCCACCCTGGAACCGAAAAAGAGCCGCGACGGGCACCATCATTGATTATCCATTGAACATGACTAGATATCACCTCCCCTTTGGAAAAGGGAGGTTCGGGAGGATTTAATATATCATCTGGAAATCCCCCTAAATCCCCCTTTTTCAAAGGGGGACTTAACCAGGAAATCCAATTTGTCATCCTGAGCGAAGCGAAGGATCTCGGCTTTCCTTTTATTTATGAGATTCTTCGGTCGCTTCGCTCCCTCAGAATGACAAGAGCGTGAACTTTCGCAAAGGTCTCATCTTAAAACTCTGAACTTTGAACCTTGAACCTTGAACCTTGAACTATTTGCCAGCGGAGGGCTGCCATGCGCATCGCCTTGGCAGGTCAGGCTGCTTTCGGCGCCGACGTCTTCAAAGGGTTGCTGGAGCATGGCCACGAGGTGCCGGGGGTCTTTTGCCCGCCGGATCGGGGCGCCAGACCCGACCCCATTAAGGAGGCGGCCCAGGCCGCCGGGGCGCCGGTTTTCCAGCCCGCCCACCTGCGAGACCCGGAGGCCTACGAGGCCATGGTCGAATTAAAGGCCGACCTGGGGGTGCTGGCCTTTGTCACCGATATCATTCCGCCGAAGGTCTTCAACGCCCCGAAGTTGGGCTCCATCGGCTATCACCCCTCCCTTCTGCCCCGCCACCGGGGCTCCAGCGCCATCAACTGGGCGGTGATCGAAGGCGATACCCACAGCGGGCTCACCATCTTCTGGGTGGACAAAGGGATCGACACCGGAGACATCCTCCTGCAGAAGACGGTGGAGATCGGCCCTGCCGAGACCACCGGCGAGGTCTATTTCAACAAGCTTTATCCCCTGGGAGTGGCGGCGCTCCTGGAAGCAGTGGAGTTAGTGGCCCAGGGCCAGGCCCCCCGGATTCCCCAGGACCATTCCCAAAGCACCTACGAGCCACCCTGCGACGAACGGGTGGCCGGACTAGACTTCCGCCAGCCGGGTGTCGCGGTCTTCAATTTCATCCGGGGCTGCGACCCCCAACCCGGGGCCACCACCACCTTCCGGGGCGAAAAGGTCAAATTTTATACCGCCGCCTTTTTGGAAGAATCTCATCAGGCCGCGGCCGGGGAAATCCTGGAGGTGAGCCAGCGGGGCCTGAAGCTGGCGGTGTTCGGCGGCGCCATTGTGGTCGGCCGTTTCCGCACCAAGGAACTGGGAAAGGTGAAGGCGCCCGAATTTATTGCCGCTAGACAGCCGCAGGCGGGAGATAAGTTCGGCAGTTGACGATGGGGGGGTTTCCCGAGATGAAGGAAGTAGGCGTCTTCTACCATCCCTCTTTCAGCCGCAAAAGCTATCTCACCATTGGCAACCGGCTGCGGGATTTTCCCGAGGCCTTGGAACCTTTGCTCAAAAAGGCTAACGTCAGGATGTTCCAGGCCCCCCGCGCCTCCGAGGAGTTGATCCTCAAGGTGCACGCCCCGGAAATCCTGGGCCAGGTGGCGGCAGACAGTTTCTGCGCCACCGCCTATGAGTCGGTGGGTTCGGTGGTGGCGGGGATGGAGGCCCTGGCCCGGGGAGAGCTCCAGCGGGCCTTCTCTTTCATCGGGGCCGGCGGCCACCACGCCGGCTACCGCCAGTTCTGGGGCGCCTGCTGTTTCAACGACGTGGTCATCGCCTTGACCCGCGTCCGGCAGATCAGCAGCTTCCGGCGCTTCGCCATCGTGGACACCGACGCCCACCACGCCGACGGCACCCGCCAGTTGCTCGGGGAAGACCCGGAGGTGCTGCACATCTGCTTCTGCGGTCTCGATTACCATTCCCCGGACGGCAGCAAAGTGGACGTAAACGTCCAGCCTGTCATGGGGGATGGGGACCCTAACGAGCGCTACCTCTACCTGGTCCGGGAACAGGCGCCGCTTATCGGACCTTTCCGGCCCGACCTGCTCATCTGGTATTACGGTTTCGACACCCACCTGGAAGACTACGGCTCCCTGGGTCTTACCGAAGACGCCTACTACGAAGTCTGCGACCTGATGATCACGGCCGCCGAGGAGGCGCAGGTGCCCTTGCAGGTGGTCCTGGGGGGCGGCTCTCTCTCCCACCTGGCCACCCGCACCATCCCGGAAATCATCCGCCGCCTGGCGGAGTCGTGACCCTGGCCTATCCGACCTGGCGGCATGGCGGGAATCAAACCCTCCAAACCTCATTGCCCTGGGACGTTTTTTCTCCTCTGGTTCCCAAGCTCCTGCTTGGGAACCCATTTTAACGCAAAGCTCCTGCTTTGCTCAGGAGCCGGTTCGCCCTGGGGGCAAGTTGGCTCAGGCCAAGCAGAGCTTGGCGCCAATGGTGCGTTCCCAAGCTGGAGCTTGGGAACGAGAAATAATAACCGCAATCAATACCAGGCCCAAGACTTCCTCCAATCCTTCTGAGGTCCATTGCCTTGGGACGAATTTTCCTTTATAATTAATTGTTAAGGTTTGAAAGAGACGCGTCTCCCGCCTGGCTAGAGCGGCGCCAAAAATCAGGGAACTATCAGGAGGGCCGGAGGTTGGCCGGGCATCGAGGGCCGGCGCCCCGGCCTTCGTTAAACAATATGTTGAACTCCAGACTGCAAAAACTTGAAAGTCAATTTATCGACTTGGAGCAACGGCTCTCCGATCCTGAAGTCATCCGGGATCAGGAGCTTTATCATAAATACCGCAAGGAGCACGCCGATCTTAACCCCCTGATCCAGACTTTCCGGCGCTACCGGCAGGCGCAGAAAGAGTTGCAGGAAAGTCAGACCATTCTCAAGGAAGAAACGGATGAGGAGCTGAAATCCCTGGCCCGGGATGAGATCCAGACCCTTAGGGAGGAGGCGGCCTCTCGGGAGGAAGAGTTGCGCTTGCTGCTGCTGCCCAAGGACCCCAGCGACGAGAAGGACGTGTTGCTGGAGATCCGGGCCGGCACCGGCGGCGAGGAAGCGGGCCTGTTCGCCGCTGATCTCTTCCGCATGTACAGCCGCCTGGCGGAGCGCCAGGGCTGGAAGCTCGAAATCTTGAGCCACTCCGCCACCGGCATCGGTGGTCTCAAAGAGATCATCGCCTCCATTTCCGGCCAGCGGGTCTATAGTCTGCTGAAATACGAAAGCGGGGTGCACCGGGTGCAACGGGTGCCGGTGACCGAGTCCCAGGGACGCATCCACACCTCAGCGGTGACCGTGGCCATACTGCCCGAGGCGCAGGATGTGGAGGTGCAGATCAGCCCTGAAGAATTACGCATCGACGTCTTCCGCTCCTCGGGACCCGGGGGGCAAAGCGTCAACACCACCGACTCCGCGGTGCGGATCACCCATCTGCCCAGCGGCCTGGTGGTCATCTGTCAGGACGAGAAGTCCCAGCACAAAAACAAGGCCAAGGCCTTGAAGGTGTTGCGGGCCCGACTGCTGGACCTGAAACAGCGGCAGCAGCAGCAGCAAATCGCCCAGGAACGCAAATCCCAGGTGGGCACCGGCGATCGCAGCGAACGCATCCGCACCTATAATTTCCCCCAGGCCCGGGTCAGCGACCATCGCATCGGGCTCACCCTCCACAAGTTGGAAGCCATTCTGGACGGCGACCTGGACGAACTCCTGCAAGGTTTGGCCAGCCATTACCGCACCCAGGCCCTGGAACAGGCCTAAATGAAGGCGGATTCCCAGCCGGCCTGGACCATCGTGGAACTCCTGCGGTGGACCACCGCTCACTTCACGGAAAAAGGGGTTTCGGAACCGCGGGCCTCCGCCGAAGTACTCCTAACCCACGTGCTTAACCTGAGCCGCCTGGACCTCTACCTGCACTACGACCAGCCCCTCTCCCCGGAAGAGTTGGCCCGTTTCAAGGCCCTGGTTTTGCGCCGCCGCCAAGGTGAGCCGGTTGCCTACCTCACCGGCCACAAGGAATTCTGGTCCCTCGATTTCCAGGTGCGCCCCGGCGTCCTGATTCCCCGGCCGGAAACCGAAATTCTGGTGGCCTCTGCCCTGGAGGCGGCCCGAACTATGACCGGTCTCGAACTTGGGGTCGGGGAACCTCAGAAATCCGCAACAGGAGAGAAAACCGCCCTCTGGGGTCTGGAAGTCGGGGTGGGCAGCGGCGCGGTGGTGGTGGCCCTGGCCAGGGAGCTGCCCCAGATGGCGTGGCTGGCCTTGGACCTTTCGGAGACGTCCCTCAGCGTGGCCAGGGACAATGCCCGGCGCCACGGCGTCACCGACCGCCTGCGCCTGATCCGGGGCGACCTCCTCTCCGGGCTCCATCCCGGACCCCGCTTCGCCTTGGTGGTGGCCAACCTCCCCTATGTGCCCCGGGCCCAATGGGAAAAACTCCCCCGGGAGATCCGGGATTTTGAGCCGCAACAGGCCCTTCGGGGCGGAGAAGATGGACTGGAGCTTCTCCGCACCCTGGCCCAGGAGGCCCACCGCTATTTAAGACCGGGAGGCTGCCTGGCCCTGGAAGTGGGTGAAGGCCAGGCGGGCGAGGTTCTGGAGCTGTTGCGGCAAACCGGGGCCTATCGGGGACTGGAAACGCTGGCGGATTATCAGGGGATTCCCCGGGTGCTGCGGGGGCGGCGTTTAGATTAAAAAGTACGCTCGTTTCTCAGCATGATGCAATAGCCGCCCTGATTATCCTTCTGACTGTAATCCCGGGGAGTGATGTTATAGCTGTCCCAGCCTTCGCCCCCCTTGTCAATGATCAGGCGTTCCGTCTGGCCGTTATCCGCTTGTTTTTGATAGATGACACCGTTGCATCCCCCCGCCAGCACGGCAAGGAGGGCCAAAGCAACGATCCACTTCCCGTATGTTTTTCTGCGAGACATCTCTTTCTTCTTAGCGCCAGTCGGTTGCCCAATAAAATTGCCATATAAAAAGCCATACTTACATCGAAAAGTCAACTATTTTTTTGACATAGTGGAAGATTCGTCTTCCTTTAGTGGGTTCGGATCCCAGGTGCTCCTTTTGCCGGCGGTACCCAGGGATGCGTTTCCGTCTGCCCGTTCTTTCCCACTTTTCCCACCAGGATTCCGGAGCAGCCACAACCCGGCAAGGCGGCCACGCGGAGCGGCCAAATCCATCTTCCCCGGGCCCTGACTTCCCCCAGTCCCGCCCCGATGCCAGGCACAGGGCAGCCGCGGCTCGCAGACCCCGGTTTCTAAAGTTGCCCCGGTCCGCTGATGCGTCCGGTGACCGCCGAGGCCGCGGCGACCGCCGGGTTGGCCAGATAGACCTTCGAATCCGGATGGCCCATGCGGCCGACAAAGTTTCGGTTGGTGGTGGCAATGGCTGTCTCGCCGGGCGCCAGAATGCCCATATGCCCGCCCAGGCAGGGGCCGCAGGTGGGCGGCCCGATAACCGCTCCGGCCTCCATAAAGATGGCCAACAGGCCCTCATCCATGGCCTGCCGGTAGATCAGGGGGGTGGCGGGAATGACGATTAGACGCACCCCTTTGGCCACGTGGCGTCCTTTGATGACCTGGGCCGCCTGCTGCAGGTCTTCCAGCCTGCCGTTGGTGCAGGAGCCGATCACCGCTTGATCGATGCTCACCTCTTGCAGCTGGGATACGGGCTTGACATTACCAGGCGAGGACGGGCAAGCCACCTGGGGCTCCAAACGGGAAACGTCGTAACTTTTGGTGTAACTATACGCCGCATCCGGGTCGCTAAAGAGACGGTCGACCTGGAAAGGCCGCAGGGCCCGGCCCTGGACATATTTTAGAGTGATGGCATCCGGGGCGATGATACCGTTCTTGGCGCCGGCCTCCACCGCCATATTGGCCATGGAAAAACGGTCCGCCATGGAGAGACGGCCAATGGCGTCACCGGTAAACTCCATGGCCCGGTAGTTGGCCCCATCCACCCCGATATCCCCGATGGTGTGCAGGATCAGGTCTTTGCCGCCGACCCACGGGGGCAGCTTTCCGGTGAACACAAACTTCAAGCTTTCCGGAACCTTGAGCCAGATGCTGCCGTTGACCATGGCCGCGGCTAGGTCGGTGGAGCCCACCCCGGTGGCAAAGGCCCCCAGGGCCCCGTAAGTGCAGGTGTGGCTGTCTGCGCCGATGATCAGGTCACCGGGAACCACGATCCCTTTTTCCGGAAGAAGGGCGTGTTCTACGCCCATCTCCCCGCCCTCGTAATAGTGCAGCAGGTCTTGCTCCCGGGCGAATTGCCGCACTATCTGCACCTGAATGGCGGAGGCGATGTCTTTGTTGGGGGCGAAGTGATCCGCCACCATCACCACCCGCTCCCGGTCGAAGACCTTTTGGGCTCCCACCTCGCGGAAGGCCATGATGGCCAGGGGCGCGGTGATGTCATTGCCCAGGGCGATGTCCACCCCGGCCAGGACCAGCTCTCCGGGTTCCACGAATTCCTTGCCGGCATGGGCCGCCAGAATCTTTTCCGTTATGGTTTGAGGCTTGGACATATTAGTTTCCATTTCGATTGCATTTAATTACCTCCCCCTTGAGGGGGCGACACCGGGTGGGGGTGGCGTAGTTTTTAATTAATCGAATCTCTTTGCTCATGTCCCCCCCCTCCCCCAACCCCCTCCCACCGTGGGGAGGGGGGGATTTTACCTAATTTTCCTTTGGCTATTACTTCTAGGAGACGATATTAAAGCCTCCTGGTACCAAAAATCGACCTTAAAGAAGCAACCGCTGACAGCCGCCGGCTTCTTACAATTTCTCCGGCTTTTGCTTGGGGCCGTGGCCCATCTCCTTCAAAAAATGAAGGCGGTTCAAGCCGTTGATATAACCCCGGGCGCTGGCAGTGACGATATCGGGGTCCACTCCCTGGCCGGTGACTACGTAGCCGTCTTCCTCCAGGCGCACGGAGACCTCTCCCAGGGCCTCGGTGCCCCCGGTGATGGAGCTCACCGCGAATTTCAGCAGGCGGCAACTCGATTTGGCCAGGTCGGTGATGACCCGGTAAACGGCGTCCACCGGGCCGTCCCCAAAGGCAGACAGCGTCTTGACCTCCCCGCCTATCGAGAGCTTCACGGTGGCGTTGGGCTTTACCGTGGTGCCGCTGACCACCACCAGGTCCAGCAGCCGGAAATACTCCGGCACCGATTTGTAAACGACCTCGGTTTCCACCAGGCTCACCAGGTCTTCGTCGAACACCTTCTTTTTGCGATCCGCCAGGTCCTTGAAGCGGGAAAAGACCCGGTTCAGTTCCTCGTCCGGCAGGTGGTAACCCATCTCCTGGAGCTTGTCCTTGAAGGCATGGCGTCCGGAAAGCTTGCCCAGGACCAGGAGGCTCTTTTTGATGCCCACCGCCGTGGGCGTCATGATCTCAAAGGTGCTGGCCTCCTTGAGCACCCCGTCCTGGTGAATCCCCGACTCGTGGGCAAAGGCGTTGGCCCCCACGATGGCCTTGTTGGGTTGCACCGGCACCCCGGACAGTTTGCTGGTGAGGCGGCTGGCAGGGGCAATATACTGGGTGACGATGTCGGTATAGTAGTCCAAATGATCTTTCCGGGTGGCCAGAGCCATCACCACCTCCTCCAGGGAGGCGTTGCCGGCCCGTTCTCCCAGGCCGTTGATGGTCACTTCCACCTGGCGGGCGCCGTTCATGATGGCCGCCAGAGTGTTGGCCGCCGCCAATCCCAGATCGTTATGGCAGTGGACCGAGATCACCGCCCGCTGAATATTGGGGATGTGCTCCACCAGGTATTTGATCTTGTCGCCAAACTCCTGGGGAAGGGCGTAGCCCACCGTATCCGGGAAATTCAGGGTAGTGGCCCCGGCCTCAATGGCCGCGGTGAAGACCCGGGCCACATAATCGAGGTCGCTGCGGGAGGCGTCCATGGCCGAGAATTCCACGTTGGAGGTATAGCGAGTTGCATGCTTCACCGCGGCCACCGCCATTTCCAGGACCTCCTCCCGGCTCTTGCGCATCTGGTGCTGCAAGTGGATATCGGAGGTGGAGATGAACGTATGGATGCGGGGATTGGTGCCCTCCTTGATGGCCTCCCAGCAGGCGTCGATGTCTTTGGCAAAGGCCCGGGCCAGACCGGCGATTTGGGGGGTCCTGATTTCCCGGGCCACCGCCTGCACCGCGGCGAAATCCCCGGGTGAAGAGAAGGGAAATCCCGCTTCGATGACGTCTACGTTGAGGAGTTCCAATTGCCGGGCGATCTGCAATTTCTCATCGACGTTGAGATTGGCTCCCGGCGTTTGCTCCCCGTCCCTGAGGGTGGTATCAAAAATATAAATTTTCTGAGACATGTGAACCTCCTGGCCCCGGAGGGCCGGAAAAGGCAATGATATTATACCACTGCTCTATTCAAAAAGAAGCAGTTAAAACAAGATTTTGCAGAATTTGAGAGTAGGAGAAAGGTTGCCTGCCTAGGCAGGCAGCAATAGCAGCAGGGTGGAACCCTGGAGGGCCTGGCGAGAATGCTGATTGTCTCGGAAAACGCTCATTTTCACAGTCTACCTCAAAGGATAGCATGACTTTATATAAAAATCAGGCAAAAGCAAGCCAAAAATATGGGCCCCGCTGCCCAGGCGGGCAAACCTGCGGGGGCGGCGGAAAATGATGTGGTTTAATGGGCGGATGCGGGTTGCTGGCCCTGTTGAAGGCGCTTTTCTATTTCTCCGCCCATGTACTCAGCCGCCAGGGCCTGACCCAGGGCCGTCCAGTGCCCATCCCGGGGGACAAAGTACAACTTGGTCAACGCCTCTCTCGATGCGGCGAGTACCGGGGTTAACGATTTTAGCTCTTGCCCCTGTTTCTTGAGGATTTCGGTAAACGCGGCTTCATCAATGGATATGGTGCCATTTTTCCGATATTGTTCGATCTCCGGGGCCATGGGTAGATAAAAAAACATTATGGAGCTGCCGCTGGCCTCAACCGATGTGATTAGATTCTTCACATAGATCCGGGTTAATCTAAATTTGGCTTCGTCACCGTATCCGTTCTCCCTTTCCGGATAGGAAATCACCAGGTCGTCCCGCCGCTGGGCGTTGGCACCACTCCTGGCAAGATACCAGCGGATGCCCGCTTGCTTAACCAGGTTGGCCGCCTGGGACCAGGAAACCAGCCAGTTATAGCCGGGAAGATGAAATAGCAGGTCCTTCATAAAACTGTTACCGGCGCGCAGGCGTTTTGGGGTAAGCTCCCCTTCCGGAGAAACCGAATAATAATCGCCCCGGGAGTCATCGACAAAATTCTTACCCAGAAAGCTAAATACGGTGAGGTCAGGTTTAAATTTAGCTCCCAGGACTTGAAAAAACTTCAAGGCATAATCAGTGCCCCGGCCCGGATTCCCGGCGTTGATCCCTTCCACGGACATCTTCTCCGAGTTCAGGTGTTTTGCGATCAGGTAGGGAAAGGTTTGGTCGTCATTCACCCCTAATCCGTAAGTGAAGGAATCGCCCAAAAACAGAATCCGGTGCTCACCACTCCTCTTAAATCCATATTCTTTACTGCCGCGCAGGCCCAGCGAATTATTGCTATAGGTGAAATCGAAGGCCCCGGGCATGATATGACGGCCCCTCTGATTGGGCGTGGGAATTTCCCCACGTTGGGGGTCGAAGGCAAAGCGAATCGGAGCCACCTCTTGCGGACAAAAGATCCTTATGCCCACTTCGGCGATTCCAAAAGCGACCACCAGGCCTAACATGATGCTGACAATTTTAAGTAATGCCTGCCGCATCGATTCCCTCATCATAACCGGCTGTATCAAACCGGCCCCGCGCCCACAAATGAGCAAGTGTTCAACTCAAAAAGCTTTTGCCAACCCGCTGGCCGACGCCAGGATGAACGCCGCCGCCGGTCAGGGCCGGATGGTTGCGCATCAAAAATAGGATGGCAATTAATCAGGAAAACCCGAATTCCAAGGGCATTAAAGTCCCCCTTTTACAAAGGGGAGTTTGATAGCAGCGGCCGGCAAAATCATGGCAATTAGAAGCGACACACTGAGGCACCCGGTTACGGGTTGGATGGCTTGGGGGCGGGGGCTTCGCCCTCTCCCTTATCCGTCCAGGACGGCCGGCGATAATATATGTAAGTGCTCAGGGGTCCGGAAGCCACGTACAAGAGTATGGCCACGAACCCCATAATATCGGGGGCCGCGGCAATGACCACAAACAGCAACACCAGGCCCACCAGGCTTTGGAAGGGGTGGCGCCGGAAGACCTCCATCTTCTTGAAACTGGCGTATTTGATATTGCTCACCATCAAAAAGGAAAGCACATAAATCATCGCCAGGATGTAGATGTGTTTCCCCGGGAACCAATCTCCCACTTGATGATAAAAGGCGACGGACGCGGCGACGAGCATGGCGGCCGCCGGGATCGGCAGGCCGTTGAAGTAGCGTGGGTCCTGGGAACCTTGCTGCACGTTAAAGCGGGCCAGGCGCAAAGCCCCGCAAGCCAGGTAGAGAAAGGCCGCCAGCCAGCCGAATTGTTTAAAGGGTTTCAAGGCCCAGAGATAGACCAGGAGGGCCGGGGCCACCCCGAAGGCCACCAGGTCGCAGAGGGAGTCGTATTGGGTCCCGAAACCGCTGGTACTGGAGGTAATGCGGGCTATCCGGCCATCCAGGCCATCCAGCACCATGGAGATGAAGATCGCCCAGGCGGCGTGGTAATAGTGGCCGTCGATGGTGGCCACGATGGCGTAGAAGCCGGCGAACAGACTGGCGGTGGTGATCAGGTTGGGGATCAGGAATACGCCCCGCAGGCGGCGGCGATCCCTTTTTTTGCGTCTTCTGCGGAAGGCCATCTGGCCAACCCTCCGTGGCTCTGGCACCATGGGCGCGGTCACCCCGCGCTCAATTACTGCTTGTGATCATAACATAAAAATGGGGCGCCCTGCTTCAGAATTCAAGTCCAGCGGGCCACGATGCTGCTGCCGGCCTGGACCCGGTCCCCAACCTTGACCATCAGTTGGGATTGCATCGGCAGGTAGAGGTCCACCCTGGAGCCAAAACAGATCATCCCCAGGCGCTCTCCCTTTTCCAGGTGCTGGCCCGGCTGCACGTAGGAGACGATGCGCCTGGCCAGGAGCCCGGCGATCTGCACCACCAGCAGGCGGCGGCGGCCTTCCTCCAGGACCAGGGCCATCTGCTCGTTGACGGCGCTGGATTCCTCCCGGAAGGCCGCCTTGAAGCAGCCATCCCTATGCTGGGCCACCTGCACCGTGCCCGCAGACGGCGCCCGGTTGACGTGGACGTCAAAGACGTTCATGAAAATGGCCACTCTCCGGGCCGGTCCGTTCAGGAAGCGCTCTTCTATGACCTCATCAGCCAGAATGACCTTGCCATCCGCCGGCGCCACCACCACTTCAGGCTCCGGGGGAATACGACGCTCCGGGTCCCGGAAGAAATATCCGAAGAAGATCAGGCCCACCAGCCCCGGCCACCAGAGCCAGCCCCAGTGCAGCAGCCAGCCCAGAAGAATCAACAGACTGCTGGAGGCGAGGAAGGAATACCCGGGTGAGGCGATGAGCCCGCGGCTCATGAGCCGGGCCCCCGATGAATTCGTGGCTGCATAAGGAGTTCAGGAACTAGTTTGATCCTTCATAATTACCAGAGGCATTGCCAAGCCTGATTTCATTGTCACCCTGAACGAAGTGAAGCATCTCAAGTGACATATTTAAGCAGATTGAGATTTTGCAATAGCTTCCAGGTCATTTCAAACCACGCTTTTTAACCCACCCCCTTTGCCAAAGGGGGACTTTAGGCGCCCGTGGTGCTCCGCGGCTGACCCGTGTCTGAGATTATTTCCGCTTAAGCCAGCCCATCATGGACCGCAGTTTTTTGCCCACTGCTTCGATGGGGTGGGCCGCCTCCTGTCGGCGCCTGGCATTGAATACCGGGCGCTTGGCCTGGTTCTCCAGGATCCATTCCTTGGCGAATTCGCCGCTTTGCACCTCGTAAAGGATCTGCCGCATCTCGTCCCGGGTATCCTCGTTGATGATCCGGTTTCCCCGGGTGTAGTCGCCGTACTCAGCGGTATCGGACACCGAATAGCGCATGTAGCTGATGCCGCCCTGATAGAAGAGGTCGACGATGAGCTTCAGTTCGTGGAGACACTCGAAATAGGCGATTTCAGGAGCGTAGCCCGCTTCCACCAGGGTGTCGAAACCGGCCTTGACTAGCTCCGAAACCCCGCCGCAGAGCACCGCCTGCTCCCCGAACAGGTCGGTTTCCGTCTCTTCCCGGAAGGTGGTCTCGAAGACTCCGGCCCGGGTGGCGCCAATCCCCTTGGCATAGGCCAGGGCGGTAGCCATAGCCTTCTTCGAAGGGTTTTGCTCCACCGCCACCAGGGCGGGGACCCCGGCGCCTTTCTCATATTCGCTCCTGACCAGGTGCCCGGGACCCTTGGGGGCCACCATGATCACGTCCAGGTCCGGCGCCGGCTCTATTTGCCCGAAATGGATGTTAAAGCCATGGGAAAAGAGCAGGGTTTTGCCCTTGCTCATCTTGGGCTTCAGGTCGTTCTCGTAGAGCGAGGCCTGGACATGGTCCTGCGTCAGGATTTGGATCACCTGGGCCTTGGCCGCGGCCTCGGCCGCGGGCACCGGCTTAAAGCCGTATTGCAGCGCCAGATCGTAGTTGGGAGTCCCGGCCATTTCGGACACGACCACATCCACCCCGCTGTCCCGGAGGTTGAGGGCCTGGGCGTGGCCCTGGGAGCCGAAACCGATGATGGCGATCTTTTTCCCCTTGAAAGTCGACAAATCCGCGTCTGCATCATAATACATTTTCATGGCTGCTTATTCCTTTGCAAGTGATGTAGGGTGCGTCTGAGGCACCACGAGAGGCGCGTGGGACGCGCCCTACGAAACTGACCATAGCTACTATCTGGCCGCTAATCCTTCCTGGTCCGCTGAATCGCCAGGGAACCGGTGCGCACTATGTCCAGGATGCCGTGTATCTTGAGGTTGTCCAGCACCGCCTTCATCTTGGCGTGGTTGCCGGTAATCTCCAGGGTATAAGTGGTGGGGCTGACGTCCACCAACCGGCACCGGAAAATATCGGCAAGACGGAAGACCTCGGCCCGGGATTCGCCTTCGGCCCGCACCGTCACCAGGGCCATCTCCCGCTCCACGTGTTCCGTGCCGCTAAAATCCACCACCTTGATGACATTGATGAGCTTGTGCAACTGCTTCAGGATCTGCTCGGTGATGGCCTCATCCCCGGTGGAGACGATGGTAATCCGGGAAACCTCCGGGTCCGTGGTTTCGGCCACACACAGGCTTTCGATATTGAAGCCCCGGCCGCTAAACAGGCCGGTGACCCGGGACAGCACCCCGGGAAGATTGTCCACCCAGACTGAAATGGTATGCCTCGGTTCCATCTCGCCTCCCTAGGCCAGCAACATTTCGTGAATGGCCTTACCCGCGGGCACCATGGGCATGACACATTCCTCCGGCTCCACCCGGAAGTCCATGATCACCGGCCTGGGGGTATTAAGTGCCTCTTTGATGACCGGTTCCACTTCCTGGGGCTTGGTAGCCCTCAGCCCCACGGCCCCGTAAGCCTCTGCCAGTTTGACGAAATCGGGGGCCGCCAGCGGGGTGGAGCTGTAGCGCCGTTCGTAGAAGAGCTGCTGCCACTGGCGCACCATGCCCAGGAAAGAGTTATTCAGGATGGCGATCTTCACCGGCAGCTTGTTTTCCACCACGGTGATCAGTTCCTGGATGTTCATCTGGATGCTGCCGTCCCCGGCGATGTCGATGACCGTCGCCTCCGGTTGGGCCACCTGCACCCCCATGGCCGCGGGGAAGCCGTAGCCCATGACCCCCAGGCCTCCGGAGGTCATCAGCCGGCGCGGCTTCCTGAACTTGTAGAACTGCGCCGCCCACATCTGATTCTGGCCCACCTCCGTGGTGATGAAGGCGTCCCCCTTGGTCAGCTCCCAAAGCTTTTCAATGACATACTGGGGTTTGATGACGGTATCGCTCCAGGTATAGGTCAGGGGATGTTCCTTTTCCCAGGCGGCAATGGTTTCCAGCCAGGGCCCCCTGATCTGGGTCCAATCCTGGGCCGGCACCTCTTGCAGCAGGTCGTTGAACTGCTGCAAGGCATCACGGCAGTCGCCGACGATGGGGATGTCCACGTGGACGTTCTTGCTGATGGAACTGGGATCGATGTCCACGTGGATGATCTTGGCATGGGGCGCAAAGTCCGAGAGCTTGCCGGTGACCCGGTCATCGAAGCGGGCCCCGATGCCCACGAGGACGTCGGCCTGGGAGACCGCCATGTTGGCGCAATAGGTGCCGTGCATCCCCAACATGCCCATCCACAGGGGGTCGTCCCCGGGGAAGCCGCCCAGGCCCATGAGGGTGCTGGTAACCGGGATTTGCAAGCGGTGGGCGAATTTGGCCAGCTCCTCCGAGGCATCCGAAAGAATGATGCCACCCCCGGTGTAGAGCACCGGTCTCTTGGCGCTGAGCATCAACTCCAGGGCCCGTTTCACCTGCCGGGGATTGGCGTGGTAAGTGGGGTTGTAGCTCTTGATCTTGATGGCTTCGGGGAACTTGGGCACGATGCTGGCCTGCATGACGTCTTTGGGCAGGTCCACCAGGACCGGACCGGGGCGGCCGGAGCGGGCGATGTGGAAGGCCTCGTGGACGGTATGGGCCAACTGGTTGATGTCCTTCACCAGGTAATTGTGCTTGGTGCAGGGCCGGGTGATGCCGACGATGTCCACCTCCTGAAAGGCATCGTTGCCGATGAGGGCGGTGGGCACCTGGCCGCTGAAGACCACGATGGGTATGGAGTCCAGGTAGGCCGAAGCGATGCCGGTCACTGTGTTGGTGGCCCCGGGGCCCGAGGTCACCAGCGCCACCCCCACCTTGCTGCTGGCCCGGGCGTAACCGTCGGCGGCATGCACCGCCGCCTGTTCGTGGCGCACCAGAATATGCCTGATCTGCGGCGTGCGGGTCAATTCATCGTAGATATCCAAAACCACGCCGCCGGGATAACCGAAGATGTGTTTGACATCTTCCCGCTCCAGACATTTAAGCAGGATCTGGGCTCCGGTCAATTTCATGGCATCCGTTCCTTGCCGCGATATTTGGCCAGAATTTGCTCCATCCTATCGCGGCCGGCCAGCTTCAGCTTCTGCAGCCTTTTGCGCTCCAGGGTCTCCGCGGCGGTGAGGTACGGCCTCCGGTTGAACCCATCCAAAAGACGCTCATAATCATGGTGCTCGTCCCAGATTTTCTTTAATTCCGGGTCCTCTTCCCTCAGCCGCTCTATCAACTCCAAGTCTTCTTTCTCCATGGTTTCCCTTGCCTCTGGTTTTTTCTCCAAGGTACCCAAGATGCTAAAATAATGTGGGATATTTGTCAATTACCGGCAGCCGGACTTACCGCCAAATCCCCCGGGAAGGGGCGCTGCCAGGGCTACTCAGAGTCGCCCGGCCGCAAAAATAAAAAAGGGCCGCCTGCGGCCCTGCCTGGGAGTCTCTAAAACCGGGGGGGGTGAGCGTCAATTATGAGCAACCCTCCTTAGCCCCGGCGGACCCGAGCCAGACAGGCAGCCGGCCGCGCCTCGCTACTACGGCTACCAGGTGCGACCCGCTCTTCCTCCAGTTAAGATAACCAGCCGTTGCCATCATCTTTCCCTTTAACACTTTCTAAACACTATTATCCAGGTCGAGGAGATTTTGTCAAGCCTACACTTTACCAAAGAAAATTTCCTCGACTAGCGTCGGGGCGGCAGTGGCGCAGACCGCCAGCCGGTAATCGGGCCGCCCTGAATTATAGCGCTTACCGGAGCTATGATGGAATCGTAAATTTCTTTGGGGGCTATCTGGCTCCAGGGGAACACCCCGGAAGGTGGCCTGATTTCTTATTCTGTAGGGGCGGGGTTTCCCCGCCCAGGGCAAACCCACAGGCCAGAGGCCTGTGCCACTGGGACGCCGCCCCTACAGTAAAAAAGGCCATGCCCCCTAGGGACATGACCTTTCTCAAATCGCCTGGCGGGACTGCAACCCCCGCATCGCGCCCCTTGCAGAAGCATTGCTTTATGGGGCCGGAGGCAGACTTTCCGGTCCTCAGGCTGTTAATTATTAAGTAATCATCATTTTGGGAAAGTCAAGGGGAGGGTCGGGAAAAAGTGGGCCGTTCCGGGGCGGGACGGAAGCCAGC
This sequence comes from uncultured delta proteobacterium, assembly GCA_963697965.1. Taxonomy (GTDB): domain Bacteria; phylum Desulfobacterota; class Desulfobaccia; order Desulfobaccales; family 0-14-0-80-60-11; genus JAPLJC01. Next base: position 1,958,488 of record OY969108.1, on the reverse strand, counting down.
CATATTCATCGCCATATTTCCGAAATTATGGCGAAATCGTGGGTTAATCATCCCGGCCGGCTGCCGGCGCAGCAGTCCTGGCCATTTCCGGGAGAGCGCCATTCAGAGGTTTGCCGCCGGGGAGAAGCTCGCCGCTGATGGTGCCCAGACGCAGGACATCAGTCCAGGCCTTCGTGGGCACCCGGGAGGCGTCCAGGTAGGCGAACACGGTGCCCCGATCATTGGCAAAGGCCTGGTTGTTGATGGAGACCATCACCTTCCGCCCCCATTCGGTCTTCGGACCAATCCTAACCTCGATTTCTTCCGGCTTGGGATAAGGTATCCCCTCCAATCTGAGGGTCTCACCCTCCTTGACCGGTCCCAGGAGGCCCAGACGGTAGTTGTAGAAGGCGCTTAGCGGGTCCTGGATGGGGCCCTTGAGAGCAGTATGCCATTTGAGCATCATAACGCCCCTATCTTCCTTCCACTGCCACAAATCCAACTCGCCTTTCTCGTAGTTGAAGCGGTATTCCTTCAGATAGCGCTTATGGTTTTTCCGGGACTCCTCCCGGTAAACCAAAGGCACTAGCTTCCCGCCCCGCCAGATCATCTCCGTCTGGTAACTATCCCGGCGCGGGCCGGTAAAGGTCTTCATCAATCCCTCGGGTTCCCCGGAGAGTTCCACCTGGTATCGGCCTGGCCCCAGGCTGGTCAAGGTCAACCGGGCCCGGGCCACATCCTTCCACAGGAGAAATTCCACCCGGAAATTCAAATCCTCCAGCAATTGTCCCTGGACCACCGCGGCCGGAGCCGGCGCTGCCGGCCAGGCCTGCAGGGCCAGGGCGGCGAGAAGAGCCAGGACGGCGAGCCTCCAAAAGCTGCGGCGCAGGTGTGGCTTAACGCCGGCTCTCAGGCGCCTCTTAGCTAAACAGGTGGAATCAAATTCTTTCACTCAGTTTCTTCCTGTGTGATGCTTATAATTGTTAGGACACTATAAACTGCGGTTTTTTACCCCCCCTTTGAAAAAGGGGGCAGGGGGGATTTAAAATAACTCCTTGAAATCACCCTAAATCCTCCTTTTCCAAAGGGGGACTTCAATACCGTTGGAACTTGGCTTTTCTTGATCTAATCCCGTGCTATTTACGCAGCGCCACACCGACTTGCGGGGTATTTAGGCTAAACTGGCAGCCGTTCCCCGGGGCACTCTCCCCGGATACCAATTTCCCGGAGAGCTTGCAGAAATCGAGGACCCGGGTCCAGACTTGCAGGGGCACCCCATGCGAATTGCAGTCGAGAAAATAGGTGTCGGCCCGCTGCCCACCGCTCCCCGGACCCGCCACTGCCACCATGATCTTCTGTCCCTGGGGGGTTTCAGGCCCCAGCCGCAAGACCAGTTCCCGCGGCTCCGGCGCCGGCACCAGGGCCACTTTCAGGGTTTTCCCTCCGGTTAACGGACCAAAGGCCCCCAGGCGCAGGTTGTAAAAGAGGGTCAAGGGATCATACACCGGCTGCTCCATCGGCACTTGCAACCTCTCCGTAATCTCTTGGTGATCCTGGCCCCGCCAGACGGTAAGAAGCCTCCGGGCATAATCGAATCGGTATTCCTTTAAGACGTGGTGTCCCCCGGCCTCGAACTCCTCCCGATAGACCAGGGGTTTGAGCCTTCCCTGATCCAGGGTCATCTCGGTCTCATAGCGCTCCGGCAACCAGCGGCTCAAAAGTCTCCAGGCCCCCTGGGCGGCGCCGGCGAATTCAGCCCGGTAGCGCTCCGGCCCCACCTCCGTAAGGCGCAGATGCACCAGCGCCACATCATGGACAGCCCCCAAATCGAGGCGATATTGCAACTCCTCCATCCGGCTCCCTGCCGCACCCTCAGCCAGGCCTGCCGCCGGACAGAAGAGGTTGGCCAGGAACATCAAGATCAAAAAACCAATGACTGCCATCATTCCTTACCCTCCCCCGGGTCACCCGGGGGCGGCGGGCTCGAGGAGCCGGTGGCAAAGCGGTTGAACCACCACTTCAGGAGGTCCTCCTGGGGAGCCCCCTCCACCAGCTCAATGCGATAGCCCTCGATAAATTGGAGTATCCGCTGATAGGCGGTGTTAAGCTGTTGCATGTGGCGGCGATATTCCGCTTCCTGGGCAGCCGCGGCCCGGTCCGGATGCCAACGCCGGGCCGCCCGGCGATAGGCGGCCCGCACCTCATGATGGCTGGCTCTTTGGCCCAGCTCCAACAATTGGCGGGCTTCCTCCAAGGTCATACTTTCGCCCCTTTAAGACCGTGGCTAACAAATATACCCTTATATTATATCCGGCTTTCCGCCCCGGGGCAAATGCCGGGCTTTGTGGCTCCGGCGACTCCGCCGGCGCCTTCCATGCGCCCTTATCCATGAACATGCCACCTTACCGGCGCACACCTTACCGGAGCACCGGGGAAATCCTGATGCCGCTTGTCTTTCCGGGGCGTGCGTGTTAACTTAAACATTATTTGATTACAGTCCGGAGACCTGTCCCAATGGTGGGGACCAGGAGTTTATCTCCGGCCCGGCAAATGATTAAAGAAAACAAGGACCAGGCCCGATATGACTTCCAAGAAGCTCGCCGCCATGACCGCAGCTGAGTTGAAACAGACCCTGGAGCGACTCACCGACGAAATCATGGAGCAACACCTGGATACGGACTGCCTGCTCCTGGTAGGCATCCGCACCGGGGGGGCGCATCTGGCGCAGCGCCTGGCAGCAGCCATCAGCCGGCGCACCGGGAAGCCCCTGCGGGTGGGGGTCCTGGATATCACCCTCTACCGGGACGACTGGACCCAATTGAGCCACAAGCCACTGGTGGGCAAGACGGAGCTGCCCGGCTCCATCGACGACCAGGAAGTGGTGCTGGTGGACGATGTGCTGTTCACCGGCCGCACTGTGCGGGCCGCCCTGGACGCCCTCATCGACTACGGGCGGCCGCGGCGCATCGAACTGGCGGTGCTCATCGACCGGGGCGGGCGGGAATTGCCCATTCAGGCGGACTTCGTGGGCCAGGTCATAAAGCTTCCTCCCGGTCAACGGGTCAACGTCTATCTGAGGGAGATGGGCCGCAAGGACGCGGTGGCCATCGAGTCGGGCCCCCCCGAGAGGCCGTGATGGCAGGGGCGAAAAAGGCCCGATCCCGCCTGGGCCGAACCCTGGCCCCCTTGCCGCCCGCGGCGGCTGCCGCCCTCCAATCCCAAATAGAGGCCCTGGTTGCGGCTTGCCGGCAGGGTGCGGAACTGGAAAGCCTCAAGGGCCTGGTTTCGGCCTCGCCGGAGGAGTTGCTGTGGGACCTGCACCTGATGGCCAATTTGGCAAATATCCCCAATCCGCTGATTCCGCTTCTCCTGGCTGAGATGTTCGGCAGCAGCCCGGACTCCTCCAGGCGCAAGGCCTTGAAACGGGCGCTGCACCTCCTCAAGACCCGGGGAGTCCTCGTCCCTCGAGAAGCGCTTCCCAGGGAGGAGCCGGTTATTAGGGAGGAGCAGCCCCCGGCGACCCAGACCCGGGTCTCGCCCATCATGGGAAACGGCGACAGCGTTGTCGTCCTTGAGGCCCCCAAGGAAATCCTGGGGGGCAACTTCCTGGTGGCCTTCCTTAGCGACGCCTCGGGATTCCAGGAATGCCAGCTGCTCTCGCTGAATAACAAACAACAAAAAGAGTTTTGGGATCACTACCGGGAGCAGGGCCTGGCTGAATGGTTTCCGGTGCCGGGACCTTACGCGGTACGCCTCCTGGAAGAGGCCTATGCGCAACCTCGCCGGGACGCGGCCGCCGCCGGCAGTTATCCGAATCTCCGGGAGCGTATCTGGAAATACTGGGGCCGGCCGGATGCGGCCCCGGACCTGGAGCAAACCCTGACGGACCTGGACCCGGCCGAGAGGAGCCGGCTTCTCCCGCAATCCCGGCAATTAGCCGAAGAGCCCATATTCCATTACTGGTTGCCCGGTTATCAGGAGATCGAACCCTGGTTCCATAAGCTCCAGGAAATTCTGGAAAGTCCGCTGGTCCTATCGGATCATCAGAAGCAGGGGCGCACCGACGCACTGGTGGAGGAGGCCGCCCTGGCCCTTTATCCCCTGGAAAGCCGGGGGCGCCTGCGCCACCGGCTGCTGGCCACGGCCTATTACCTGGAACTGAGCCAGCGCCCGGAGAAGGCCCGGATCGCCGGGGCCGCTGCCGCTGCCCTGGGCGACCCCCAGGGCGGCATCCTGGCCAGGGAAAACCCCTTCTTGACAGGACTGGTGTCAGCGGCCCTCATGTTGGCCCTGGAGGACTTCCGCAAAACCCGAGAGGCCCCCGCACCCGGCGGATTGCTGACCCTGCCAGGAAAATCCGGGCTCATCCGGAGGTAGCATGCATAAGACCCTGACGCTCTCCACCAACAGCCGCAACGAATTTCTGGACATCACGAGGCAAATCGAGGCTGCCGTCGTGGAAAGCGGCGTCCGCGAAGGGCTCTGCCACCTCTTCGTGCCCCACACCACCGCGGCTCTCACCATTAATGAAAACGCCGACCCCAGCGTCAAGTCCGACATTCTCATGGTCCTTAGCAAGATCATCAGCGATCAGGAGCCTTATCGCCACTTGGAAGGCAATTCCCCGGCCCATGTCAAGGCCTCCCTGCTGGGGCCGCAGCTCACCCTCATGGTTAGCGGCGGCCGCCTGGTGCTGGGAACCTGGCAGGGGATCTATCTCTGTGAATTTGATGGGCCCCGCTCCCGGCGTCTGCACCTCAAGGTGATGGAGGATTGATGCCGCGCCAGACATTCTTTGCAAAGGTGAGGTTGAATGGCTGCTCCCTGACAGATGTCCGGCTGGGCCAGGCCGCCCTCCGGGACCGCACCATCCTCAAGGAATTTCTGGAATACGTCCACATCAAGAAAGGCTTGCTGGAGGCTTACGACGCCGCCTATCCATTGGTAGAGCCCCGGGAACTTTTGCCTTCTTTCGAGAAGAATTTTGCCGAATACAATCACCTTCCCAGCTTCAGTTTGGTGGCCTTCAACCGGCCCCTCTCCTACCAGGAAGAGATCTTTCAGTTCGATCTGCTGCATCCCTGGGACGATGGCAAACGCCGCGTCGCCCGGGAAAACATCGACAAAATCCTGCCACACCTGGATCGGGACCGCCGCACCGTCTTTAAATCTCGGTTAGCTTCCCGGGATCTTACTGATCTGAGCCATTATGAAGAGCTGGTGGAATTTCTCTTCCGCATGGACCGGGGCCAGGTCATTGCCCGGCAGGCGCCCCAAGGAGATTTTCGCCTTTTGGGGGTGTACGCCTCCTTCCCCTCGGATCTGGACACCGAACTTAAATCCTTTGGCTTCAGGTTGGGAAAATTCAAAGACCAGGACAGCGCCTCCTACGAGCGGGAACGGGAATTCGTTTACCAGTATCTCATGGAACTTTACGGCTTTCCCATCGCCGCCGAGCGCCGCACCTCCGCCGCCCTGTTCGCCCGCAAGCTGAGCCACCTGAAAGAGCAGTACCTCATCAAGGTATTAGGGGCCTCGGACCGCACCATTACCAGCCTCTCCGGCTTTGAGCAGAAGCAATATCCATTGGTCGAAAAGATTGCCCTCATCACTCTCCCCCAGCCCATGGTGAAGGCCAACCCCCACTTGCGGGACCAGGGCTTCTATCTGGACCGGAGGCGCCGGGTGGTGATCTTCAAGGTCACTTATCAGCAACACAAATACAACCGCTTCAATGTCCTGGAGGACCGGGCCCTGTCGGTGGTCAAGCAGGAACTCATCCACCCGGTGCATGGCCGCCGGGAAGCAAGCCCCAACATCCTCAAGGACACCCGCCGGAGCCTGAAGGAGCTGACTGACATCATCCGGGGCGAACACAGTGGCACTATTTCCTACAAGCGTAGCGAGTTCATCACCACCACCAAGACCCATGAGGAGCGCCTCAAGTTTTTGTCGGCCTGGCTTCTGAAAAACATGCGCCGTTTGGGGCGCTACAGTCACGAGACCTTCGCCGCCGCCAAAAAGCTCCTGAACAGCTACCTGCTCAATCGGGAATTCCGCGAGGCCTTTGTCAAGCACCCGGACCTGCACCTGGAGGTGCTGAAGCTATTGACTTATCTCACCCAGGCCCAACAGTTGCAGGTCCTGGAGCGATTGGCCCAGGTTGATGAGAAACACCGGGGTTCCCCCGCCCGGCGCCTGAGCCAGGCGGTGGCCTTTCTGGAAGAAAACCAGGGGGACCTGGCCTACTTCTATCCCGACCTGTTTGCCAAATGCCTCAGCCTCTGGGAAGAACTCCTGAACCAGCCCTATTTCAAGAAGCTGGGCGGACCCAAGCCGCCGGAGAACCCCTCCCGGCGCCGGGTCTGGGAATCTTTGAAACGGGGACAACGGCTGATCGAGGAATTGCGGGAACGCTATCAACGGGTGGAGGAAGGTGTGCAACATGGGACCCCCTTTCCGGTGGTTCTCCCCAGGACTGCCCGCCCCTAAAAGCGGTCTCCGCTCGACCTGCCCCGAAGGTGGGGACTCCCCCCGGAAGGAGGGCCTCAGCGCCGGTGCCCAAAATTATCGTTGATTTTTGGGCCGCTTCATTAAACAATTAAGGCAGGGGCAAGCCCTTATTTCAAAATCCCAGGGCAACAGGCTCCTTTACAGGAAAAACCGGATACCGACATGACAAAAAACATTATTCCCTTTGCCAAGGCGCAGCGATCCGTGAAAGAGGTGGTGGAGAAGTTTTATCAAGACCTGGATGACATCGAAGAGATCGTCATTATTGCCAAAGACCGCGAGGGCGAGTGGATCTTCGCCAACTCTGAGTTGGAGAACGAACTGGAATGGATCGGCAGCCTCTATAAATTCATCAACAAGGCTATTTTAGAGGAGGGGGAGGAATTTTAAGAGGTTATAACTTGGGGGCCCGGCCTGAACCGCCAGATTTGCCGTAGGGACGACCCGCTGGGTCGCCCTCCAGGCTATCTTTAGGTTTTGGTGGGCAGTGCCCGCCCTACACATATATACTGTTAGGCACTGGAGGGCTTGGAGCCCGCCTACGTTATCTGCCTGTGTCTTTGGCAGGACTTCATCGTATAGCGCCATGCTGAACGCCCCCTTATCTCGTTAATACTGCGGATGCACGAAAGTAAGAACCACAGAATCCTTGCGGCAGGAGACTGAGATACTTCTCCTTGTCGTCGGTGGACGGATAGTAGGGGACGTTAGGCATCACACTGTGATCGTATACAGGAATTTCTTCCAGCGTATGACGGAGGACATCGGCTTTGGACCCATGAAACTCTAACTTCACATCACTACCGATACCCACCAGCCGAACTTCGCCGATCTTCTCGTATTTGGCGTCTTTCAATTCGTAGAACTCGACGTATTTCATACAAAGACCCTTATCGTGTTATAGGAGGTTTCCTTTATTCCAAAGGTAATTGTCGAAAACTCTCTCATGAAACCACGTCTTATTTGATATTTCCATAATATATTTTTTTGTCCCGACCTCTTGATTTAGTGCATACTTATTCATATCTGCTAATTTGGAACATACCTCAACGATTTCCTTCTGGTTAGCTTTGAATTCTTCGCGCCATTTTTTATAATAAGCCTCCAAGTCCCCGCTTTCTGTACCTAATGCATCCATCGCCCGCGAATCATATATTAGGATTGGTTGCTTAATTTTTATCCAAAGAAATTTGGTTGTGAGCGATAAAAGGCTTTTGTTTCCATATTTTTCAGCTATTCTTTTTTCAATTTCACGTATTTGTTTAACGGGGTCATTCTCAAATTGGTCTCGTCTTAGAGGGTCAATAATTTCAAAAACTGGGGCGTATCTTTCAAGCTCTTTCTTTTCGTCATATTTGGAAGGTAAATTTCTCGCAACCTTATAGAAGCTACCTGCACTTTTTAATGCGTCCAGCTTTTCGCTCTTATTGCCATTGGCTAATGCCTGACAGTAACCCATGTCATTGCTGAACCACTGATTTAGATAGTCGAGCGAGCAATATTCAAAAGTTGTGGTTGGCATCTCCCTTTTTCCTCCTAACATGACAAAATTGCACGAATTGAGTCCCCACCCTACGCATATCGGCAGTTTATTGTCCCTGTTTCGAATTTCCAGACGTAGGGCGCGTCTCACGCGCCTCTTTTTGGTGCGTAAGACGCACCCTACTTACCTCCAAGCATCGGCCTGGGACGGTATTCCCGGCCCATGTGCTTGCCCCCCTGCACCACCGCGGCAAAGATATCTTCGACTCTGGCCCTCTGTGGATCATAGGTGAGGGAAAACAGGTCTTGCTGCGGGTCGTAATGGACGTCCCCGACTCCCGGCAGAATTCGTATGGCGGCGCCCACGGCGTCCGGACAACCCTGTCACACGAACCCGCCCTGCTGCATCATGCCTTCCACCTTAAATTCTAATCTCGCCATGGCTCCATGCTTTGATCACCAATCACCCTCATCGGGATGGAAAATGGGGTTCAGATCTCGTGAACCATGCAGGACGCGGATGATCTCGACACCTCCCGGTATGACTCGGTAAAAAATTACATGCCTGCCAATGGGAAAGCTCCGCAAACCGACTGCCAATTCTTCACGAGAACGTCCCATGTTAGGGTGGCTGGCCAGTGTCTGCAATTTCTGGTCAATGCTGTCAATAAAGGCATCTGCCCGCGCTTCGTTATCATCCGCGATATAATCCCATATCTCGGCGAGGTCTCTTAGGGATAGAGGGCGTTTAATGATGACCGACATTTACGCCTCGCGGCTGGCGTTCACCCGGTCGGCTCTCCTCTTGCGGCCTTCCCTCTTAATCTCTTTGGGGTCCCATGGCGTCGGTTCGCCGCTGTTAAGTCCGTCGCCAATATCTTGCCGCAACTGTTCGAGCCTGACGGCGAGCACACGGTCTTGTGCCTCCATGAGGCGCAGCGCCTCGCGGACAACTTCGCCGGCCGAATTATAGAGGCCGGACGCCACCTTTTTCTTGACCAAATCCTCAAGCTGGGGGGTTAAATTGACGTTCATCAGCCGCGACACCCTCCCTTTTCTGTTTAGGCTATCTCTAAGATAGATATGTTATCAATCATTGTCAATGTTTGATAACCAACCGCGGCTGTCTGTCGGGATAAAATCTTACAGGCAAGGGAACAAATGGATACGAAGGCCAGCAAACCTAAATGGGTTAAGAGTGATCCTTCCCCTTGGAAGGATAGACACGCGTCGCAATGTACATAGAGAGCATACCCAATAGAAAACCGCCAAAGACATGGAGAATTGGACGGCCAGGGGTACTGCCATGGAGAAAGTAGCCAACCGCGAAGATCACCGCCCACACGCTAAGAACGCCGATTACGTATGCGGTGAGCGTATTCCAGGATTTCATCTGTCCCTCCCTAGTAGCCACAGGCAAGGGAAAAATGCATACGAAGGCTTATTGCCCCTGCTTTAGATATTCCAGGGCGGATTCCAGGGTCGCCAGGAGATTGTGAAGCGGCTCGCACTCCAGGCAGTTGACCATATTGTCCCGGCCCCGGGAGGTGAAGACGGTTTCCCGAGTCCCGGCGCACTTGGGGCAATTTTCCGCGGCCAGCTTCAGTTCCTTGACCAGTTTGCTGAGGGTCATATTATCGATATCCATGGTCTTTTCCTTTTCTATGGTCATCTCCCGGAATTAGCCCACATTTTTCAAATTTTCATGGGCCGGCCCTTCTGCCATATCTCTGCCGGACCCTACTGTGTAGGGGCGGGTTTAAAACCCGCCCCTACGGGCGCGACTTAACGGGCCGCGATTAGAAAGTCAGGGCGCCGCTAATATCCAGCGCCACCGGCCCCATCAGGGTAGCTGCCCATTTTTCCGGGTGGAACAGCTCCCGGGCCAGTTCCTGAATTTCGGCCGCAGTGACCCCCATCAGGCCTTCGACGATCTCCTCCAAAGAAATATAATGGCCGAAATGGATCTCGTTCCTGGCCAGCCGCATCATCATGTGGTCCACGTCTTCGGCGCCCAGATAGATAGATCCCCTTAGATAATCCTGGGCCGCCTGCACTTCCACCGCCGGGACCGCGGCGTCTTTTAGCCCCTTTAATTCGGGGCTGATGGCGGCTAGCAGGGCCTCCAGCTTCGCCGGGCTAACCCCCGCCGAGATGCCCAGCAGGCCGGTGTCGTGGAAGAAGCTGTGAAACGAGAAAATGGAATAAGCCAGTCCCAACTGCTCCCGGATCACCTGGAAGAGGCGGGAACTCATATTCCCCCCCAGGATTATCTGGAGGAGGGTGGCGGCAAAGCGGCGGGAGTCGCCGGCGGCCACGCCTTGGGTGCCGGAACAGAAGTAAACCTGCTCCAGGTCACGGGGTAAGGCGTTGACTCCGGGATGATGGCTGGCGGCAGGGCGACTCCGAACGGGGTGGCCATTGGCAAAATCCGCAAAATGGCGGGCCACCAGATTCTCCAGGTCCTCGTGCCGCACCCGGCCCGCGGCGGCCACCACCGTCTGCTCCGGGCGATAACTGGCCTGCCGGTAGGCCAGCAACTCTTCCCGGTTCACCTCGGCGATGTGCCCGGCCTCCCCCAGGATGGGCCGGCCCAGCGGGCTATCCCCCCAAAAATGGCGGCTGAAGGCAATCTGCACCTGGTCTTCCGGGTTGTCGTCCTGGGCGCAGATCTCCTCGAGAATGACCTGGCGCTCCCGCTCCAGGTCCTGGGAGGAGTAAATGGGGTTTAAGAACAGGTCGCCCAGCAGGTCAACCAGCCGGTCCAGATGCTCCGCCAACACCCTGCCGTGAAAGCAGGTCTGCTCTTTACCGGTGAAGGCGTTGCAGGAGCCGCCGATCTGGTCAATCTCCCGGGCGATCTCCAAGGCGGTGCGCCTGGGGGTGCCTTTGAAGGCCATGTGCTCCAGGAAATGGCTGAGACCGTTCTCTTCCAGGGTCTCATCCCTGGAGCCGGCGTTGAGCCACACCCCCACGGCCACCGAATGGAAGTGGGGCAATTCCTCAGAAACGACCCGCAGGCCGTTAGTCAAAACGCTTTTTCGGTACATGGCCGCGTGGTGGTCTTCTATCCCTCTCCGGTTCAGGAGTATACCCCTCCGGCACCGGCAGCAGGGCCTTGCGGGACAGGCGAATCTTGCCCTGGCGGTCGACGTCCAGGACCTTCACATCCAACTCATCGCCTTCCTTGAGGATGTCGGTGACGGCCTTCACCCGCTCGTAGGCCAGTTCCGAGATATGCACGAGACCGTCGGTGCCCGGGATGATCTCCACAAAGGCGCCGAAGTCCATAATCTTCTTCACCTTGCCGTGATAGACCTTGCCGATCTCCGCCTCGGCAGTGATCTCCTTGATGAGGCGGATGGCTTCGTCGGCGGCCTTCTGGTCCGGAGAGGAAATGTGGATGCGGCCGTCGTCTTCGACGTCCATCTTCACCCCGGTGGTCGCCACGATCTGCTTGATCATCTTGCCGCCGGGTCCGATGACATCCCGGATCTTGTCGGGGTTGATGCTGATGACAATGATCTTGGGAGCATGCTCCTTAAGTTCGGGAGAGGGGGCGTCAATGATCTTGTCCATTTCTCCCAGTATATGCAGCCGGGCCTCCCGGGCCTGGGTCAGGGCCTGGCCCATGATCTCCCGGGTGAGGCCGGTCATCTTGATGTCCATCTGCAAGGCGGTGATGCCAGCCGCAGTGCCGGCCACCTTGAAGTCCATGTCCCCCAGGGCGTCTTCATCCCCCAGGATGTCCGAGAGCACCGCTACCCGGTCCCCTTCCTTGATGAGGCCCATGGCCACCCCGGCCACCGCGCTCTTGATAGGCACTCCGGCGTCCATCAGGGCCATGGAGGCGCCGCAGACCGTGGCCATGGAGGAGGAGCCGTTGGAGGAGAGGATCTCGGAGACGATGCGGATGGTATAGGGGAATTCTTCCGCCGACGGCAATACCTGGGAGATGGCCCGCTCCGCCAGGGCGCCGTGGCCGATTTCCCGGCGTCCCGGGCCCCGTAGCGGCCGGGTCTCACCCACCGAATAGGGCGGAAAATTATAGTGCAGCATGAAGGATTTAAAGGTTTCTCCCACCAGCGTCTCGATCTTCTGCTCATCGGACGGGGTGCCCAAAGTGGTCACCGCCAGGGCCTGGGTCTCCCCCCGGGTGAAGATGGCCGAGCCATGGGTGCGGCTCAACATGGCGACTTCTCCGCTGATTTCCCGAACCTGGCTGAAGCTGCGGCCATCGATGCGCCGCTGCCGGTCCAGCACCATCTGCCGCACCACCCGCTTCTGGGTCTCCTTGAAGAGATTGGCCACCAGCTTCTCTTTTCCCAGGGCCTCCTCTCCCAGTTCGGCCAATACTTCTTTGAAGGCTTGCGACACGGCCTGGTTGCGGGCTTTCTTCTCCAGGGGCTTCACCGCCTCCAGGATTCGATCTCTTCCCAGGGACGCCACTTTTTCCGCCAGGTCGCCATAATCCGGGGCCTCCGGGGGAAGCCGCTTGGGCACGCCGATTTCCCTGCGCATCCGGGTAATCAGCTCCAGGATGGGTTTTAACTGCTCCTGGGCGTAAAACAGGGCTTCCAACACCTCGTCTTCCGAGATCATCGCGGCTCCGGCCTCCACCATCACCAATCCTTGCGGCGCTCCGGCCACGATGAGGTTGAGGGTGCTTTCCTTCAGTTGCGAGTTGGTGGGATTGACCACCAGTTGGCCCCCGATCTTGCCCACCCGCACCGCGGCCACCGGGCCTTGGAAGGGGATGTCCGAGATTTCCAGGGCTGCCGCCGCCCCGTTCAGGGCGACGATATCCGGGTCGATCTCCACATCGCCGGACAACACCGTGGCAATGATCTGGATCTCGTTTTTAAGTCCCTTGGGAAACAAGGGCCGCAAGGGCCGGTCGATGAATCGGGAAGTGAGAGTCTCCTTCTCACTGGGGCGGCCGATCTCGCGGCGGAAGAAGCCTCCGGGAACCCGCCCGGCGGCATAGGCCTTCTCCAGGTAATCGACGGTCAGGGGCAAAAAGTCGATGCCCTCGCGGGTATCATCCGAGATGACCGCCGCCACCAGAACCGTGCTCTCCCCGTATCTAACCAAAACGGAGCCGCTGGCCTGCTGGGCCAGGCGTCCTGTTTCGAAGCTGAGGTCCCGACCTCCAATTTCCACCTTAAATATTTTGGGCATAGCCGTCAGATGAGCCTCCTATTTTCTCAACCCCAATTGCTCAATCAGGGTCCGGTAACGTTCGATATCCTTATTTTTCAAGTAGTTCAGGAGGCGCCGGCGCTGGCCCACCAGTTTGATCAAACCCCGACGGGAGTGATGATCCTTGGCGTGCGTCTTGAAATGGTCCGTCAGGTAAGTGATCCGCTCGCTCAGGATGGCTACCTGCACCTCCGGTGAGCCGGTATCGGATTGGTGCAGCCGATAGCGGTCAATAATCTCCTGCTTCTGATCAGTTGTTAAGCCCACGTCTTCCTCCTTTTTAGCGGTCAGCCTTCAGCAGTCAGCGCTCAGCCCAAGGATTGCAGGATGATTCCTCAACCTGAGTCCCTCTAAAAAACTAAAATGCCCAAGGCAACCTTGATTATCCGATTGGTTTTCCCAGCAGCAGCCAAGCTGCCAGGTTGGCACCTCATAAATTTTTCCTCTCGCCTGCCTCGATCCCGGCGCCGCACGTCCCATCCCCGTTCTGATCCCTGGCTGCTCCCTCCGTGATGGCGGCAAACACCCTGATGGGCGCCAATACCACCCCGGCGCCCCGGAGCCGAACCCTGGCCAAAGCCAGCAACTGGCCGGCGGCCAGGATTTGCACCAACTCCTCGGGGGTGAAATCCTCCGGCGGCCGGATGATTTCCTGCCCCTGCCGCAATTTGGCGGCCTCCCCGGGGCTGGCGGCAACCTGCTTGACTCCCGGCAGACAACTGCTCAAAGGAATAATCCGCGCCACCAGCATCTCCGCCAATGCGGCGGGGGCGTCCCGCCCGGCGGCTGCGGCTTCTTCCAGGGCGGCCAGCGTCAGGGCCGCCTCCACCCGAAAAGCCCCAACCTGCAAGCGCCGCAAGGCTTCCAGATGGGCGCCGCAACCAAGCAACGCCCCCAAATCAGCGGCCAGGGTGCGGATGAAGGTCCCCTGGGAGCACTGCACCGTAAAGGTGACCCGGGGCATCTCCATCTTCTCCACCTCCAGGCGGTAGATAGTCACCGCCCGGGGCGGCAACTCCACCGTCTCTCCCCGCCGGGCCAGACGGTAAAGGCGCTCCCCTTTATAGTGGAGGGCCGAGTACATGGGGGGCGTCTGAAGGATCTCGCCCACCAGGGTGGCGGCCAGCCGGCGCACCTCCTCCGGCAACGGCAGCTTCTCCGTACGGGACACCACCCGCCCGGTGAGGTCCTGGGTGTCGGTGGCCTCCCCCAACTTCAAGGTGGCCCGGTAGCTCTTGGGCCCCGGCAGCAAATAAGGCGCCAGCTTGGTGGCCTCCCCCAGACAAAGAGGCAAGAGCCCGGTGGCGAATGGGTCCAGGGTCCCCAGATGGCCAATCTTCCGCAAATTCAGCGCCCGTCGCGTCCGGCGGACCACCTCGAAGGAGGTGATTCCTTCGGGCTTATCAATGAGCAGGATGCCGGAGATCATATGAGACTTTATAATCCTTGGGCATAGATCGTTTCTTTTAATATCGGTCCCCGCAAGCGAGGTTTAAGGGCATCTTTCACGACCAAATCAACCTTACAACCGAATAATTGCTCTAAAAATTCCTTCGAGTCCATATAGGCGTCGAAAGTCTTAGGCTCCATCTCCATCAAAAAATCCAAATCACTAGTTTCTGTGGCCTCGCTCCGGACGGCGCACCGCGAAGCCTTTTATCTCTTGGCGATGAGCTTCAATAATCTTGAGGATTTGCTCTGGGCCTCTTTGCATGATGCTTTTCCTTCCAGAGGGATACGCGTCAATTTATTCCTTCGGCGGTTCCCCGGATTTTGAGGAAATTCCCGCTTCCCGAAACAACTCCTCCAGCCGGGACTCCTGATCCTGAGCCGTGTCCGGCAAAAAACCGATTTCCGGCAGCAGGCGGAAAAGGTTCTCCCGGGCCACTTCCTGCTTGATGAACCCCAGGGCCCGGTCCAGGGCCCGGCGCAGCCCCTCGGGATCAACCTCGGGGCGGGCCGCATAATAGACCCGTGCCTGCTTCAAATCCGGGGTCATCTCCACCCGGGTCAGGGTGAGTTCCCGAAGCCGGGGATCGGCGCACTTGTAAAGTAAAATCAGGGCCAGACGCTCCCGCAGCAGTTCCGCCGCCCGCCGGGAGCGGCCGCTGGCAAGGCGCGCCGGCATCGTTCACTCATCCTTCAGGTAGCAGAGTTCCATCTGGCTATCGATGATCTCCACTACGTACTGGTTCTCGATGAATTTCATGATCTGCTGTATCCGGGCCTCCAGCAGTTGGGGATCGTTGCCCACCAGGGCCACCCCGACTTGGGCCTTGCGCCACAGGTCGTTGTCTCCCACTTCCGCCATGGCCGCGTCAAACTTGTGCCGGGCCTTTTCGATGAGGCTCCTCACCACCTTGCGCTTGCCCTTTAAGGAGTCGTTCTCCGGGATGATCAAGGTCAGGCGGGCCGCGGCGACGATCATCATTACCTCCCTGAACCGCTAAGGATCACAGGCCAAAAGCCAGTGCCCCTGAGCCGGGTCCCCTACCCTATTCCTCTTTCTGGCCCCGGACGGGCAGGCTTTCCAGGACGGCCTTCACCTTCTCCTGGACATAGGCCTCGATAACGTCTCCCACCTTAAAGTCGTCAAAGCGGTCGATGCCGATGCCGCATTCGTAGCCCGCCTGGACCTCCTTGACGTCTTCCTTAAAGCGCTTCAAAGAATTGATCCGGCCGCCTTCGGTGACCGGCTTGCCGCCTCGCAGCACCCGGGCCAGGGTGTTCCGTTCCACCGTACCCTCCAGCACCATGCAGCCGGCCACGACCCCGATCTTGCTGACGGAAAAGACCTGGCGCACTTCGGCCCGGCCCAGGATCTTTTCTTCGACCAGGGGCTCCAGCAGGCCCTCCAGGGCGTCATGAATATCCTGGAGCAGGTTGTAAATCACTTCATAGTAGCGCACGTCCACCTGTTCCACCTCTGCCAGGGCGATGGCCTTGGGGTTGGCCCGGACGTTGAAGCCCACCACAATGGCATCGGAGGCGGAAGCCAACATAATGTCGCTTTCGGTGATTTCCCCCATGCCGGTGTGGATCAGGTTGACTTTGATCTCACTGGAGCCCAGTTCCGAGAGGGCCTTGGCCAGGGCTTCGATGGAACCGTGCACATCGGCCTTGAGCACCATCCTGAGATCCTTGACCGCCCCTTCCTTCACCTGCTGGTAAAGCTTCTCCAGGGTCACGCGGCTGATGTGGGCCAGGGTGGCCTCCCGCTGTTTCTGCTGGCGCATCATGGCAATCTGCTTGGCCTTGCGCTCATTCTCCAGGACCATGAACTCGTCGCCGGCATCGGCGATGCCATTGAATCCCTGAACCTCTATCGGCAGCCCCGGAGTCACCTCATCCAGCTTCTGGCCCCGGTCGTCAAACATGGCCCGCACCCGGCCGTACTGGGAACCGCAAACAAAGTAGTCGCCAACCTTCAGGGTGCCTTGCAGCACCAGGACGGTGCCCACCGGCCCCCGGCCTTTGTCCAGCCGGGATTCGATGATGCGGCCGGAAGCCGGCGCCTCCGGAGAGGCGTTGAGGTCCAGAATTTCCGCTTGCAGCAGAATCTTCTCCAGCAACTCCTGGATGCCGATACCTTTCTTGGCGGATACCTCGGCAAACAGGACATCGCCGCCCCATTCCTCGGAAACCACCCCATGGTTCCCCAACTCCCGCTTGACCCGCTCGACGTTGGCATTGGCCTTGTCAATCTTGTTGACCGCCACCACTAAGGGCACACCTGCGGCCTTGGCATGATCGATGGCCTCCACGGTCTGTTCCATGACGCCGTCGTCTGCGGCCACCACCAGGACCACCAGGTCGGTGACCTTGGCGCCCCGGGCCCGCATGGCGGTGAAGGCCTCGTGGCCCGGCGTGTCCAGGAAGACCACCTCGCCCTGGCTCCCGGGGAGCTTCACATGGTAGGCGCCGATGTGCTGGGTGATACCACCGGCTTCCGCTTCGGTGACCCGGGTCTGGCGAATGACATCCAATAGAGAGGTCTTGCCGTGGTCCACGTGGCCCATAATGGTGACCACCGGCGGCCGCGGCTTGCTCGCCCCTTCCTGGCGCGGCGCCACGGCCAGCAGGTCCTCTTCCTGCATGCTGGCATGTTCCGCTTCATAACCGAATTCGCCGGCCACGATCACTGCGGAATCGAAGTCTATGGCATAGTTGATGGTGGCCATAACCCCCATCTGCAAAAGCTGCTTGATGATTTCGCTGCCTTTGATGCCCATGCGTTTGGCCAGTTCGCCCACGGTGATGGATTCCCCCACCTTGATGCGGCGTTTGATGGCCTTGGGCACTGTGAGTTCGGCCCGGCTAACCTTCTTGATGGCCTTTTTCATGCCTCGGCGCCGGGGGCCGCGGCCTTCGCCTTCGGCGACGCTGTAGAGATCCGCCCGTTCCCGCACTTCGCGCTTCTTCAGCGGCTTGGCCTCTCGGGCGTCAGGAGTTCCCGGGCGTCTGCTCTTCCTCTTACCTTTGATTTCTTTCTTCTCTTCGGGCATCCCGGGCTTGACAGCACCGGGTAGCGATGGGGCTATGCCGGCGCCAGGTCTGGCTGCTCCGGGGCCGGGCCTGCCCGCGGCGGTCCGCGGCCGCATCTCACCCCGGGGTCCCTCTTTGGAGGGCGGCGGTGCAGGCGGCGCCGGTTTTTCGCTGGGCAGACTGATAATCCGGGCGGGAACCTCCTTCTTCCTGGCTTTGCCGCGCTGGCGCTTCAGGGCAGTTCCGGAGTCGGCCGTCGAGGCCTCGCCCGCCCCCTTAGGCGCCACGGCCACGACCGCGGCCGCAGGGACGGTCTCGACTTCCTCAGGAGGCGGAGCAGCTTCCTCCGCACCTTTCTCTTTCTGGGGTAAGGCTACGATCCGGGCCATTTCCTTGGGCTTACGCGGCTTGACCTCCTCCCGGGGAGCAGCGGCCGGCGCCTCTTCGACCTGGGGCTCTGGCTCCGGGGCCGGCGCAGTTACCGGCGCCGAGGCCACCCGACGGCGCCGCTTGACATTTTCCCCGACCCGCAGTTCTTCCATCTGCGTGGTGGCGGCGCTGAGGACTTGCCGCGCCCGAGCCACCGTCGCCTCATCCAGGGAACTGAGGTAGGTGAAATGCTCCTGCAGCCCCATATCGTCCTTCAGGCGCTGAATCAGCTCCTTGACGTCCAGCTTTAGTTCTTTTGCCAAATTGGCAATCCTGATCTTCGCCATAAACTAACCATTCCCCCGAAACTGATTTCGTTGCCCGCGCTTCAGATCGACTTTTATCATTCCTGGACTTCCTGGGGAGCGGCTTCCTCGCCGGTCTCCTCCTCGGCCGCGCCTCGTACCATTTCCTGGGCTGAGGCAATCAAGACCCCCGCTTTTTTCTCGCTCAGGCCGGACCCCTGTATTAATTCCTCCAAACTCGTTTCCGCCACTTCCCTGGCCGAGTTATACCCGCCCTCATGCAGCAGATTGGCGGTAATCTCCCCCACCCCGGGAATCCGCAGCAGGGAGAGATAGCCATCCTTCAAAGACTTGGAGTACTTGGACTCGCTCTTGACGTCGATCTTCCAGCCCACCAGCCGGGAAGCCAGCCGTACATTCTGACCCCGTTTGCCAATGGCCAGGGACAACTGGTCGTCCGGGACGATGACCTCCATGGACTGGGTGACCTGGTTTAAGATGATGCGGCTCACCTGAGCCGGTGACAAGGCATTGGTGGCGAACTTGGCCGGATCCGGGTGCCAGGGAATGATGTCGATCTTCTCACCCCGAAGCTCCTGGACGATGCTTTGAACCCGGGAACCGCGCATGCCCACGCAGGCGCCCACCGGGTCAACGTCGGATTCACGGGAGGCCACCGCGATCTTGGCGCGGCTTCCCGGTTCCCGGGCGCACCCCAACACCTGGACGATCCCTTCGGAAATCTCCGGGACCTCGGCGTCGAAGAGAGCTATCAGAAATTGCGGGTGGGTGCGCGAAAGGATGACCTGGGGCCCCCGGGTCTGCCTTTTCACATCCAGGAGAAAGGTGCGAATGCGCTCACCTTTATGGTACATCTCCCGGGGCACTTGCTCCGATGGGGGCAGCAGGGCCTCGGTGCGCCCCAGATTGACGATAATGCCCTCGGGGTCTACCCGCTGCACGATACCGTTGATGATCTCGCCCTTGCGGTCTTTGAAATCTTCAAAAACCAGGTCCCGCTCCGCGTCCTTCATGCGTTGCATGATCACCTGTTTCGCCGACTGGGCGGCGATCCTACCGAAGGCCGAGGCGTCCATCTTGATCCCCAGGCTGTCCCCCACTTCGCATTCCGGATCCAATTCCCGGCCCTCGGCCATGGAAATTTGCTGGCTGGGGTCCTCCACCTCGTTCACCACTTCTTTGTATTGAAAGACCTCGATCATTCCGGTGTCATCATTGTATTCCACCTCGATCTCCAGGCGGGGCCCGAACTTCTTCTTGGCCGCGGAACGGATGGCATCCTTGATGGCGCTGATCAGCACCTCTTTGTCGATGCCTTTATCGCGGCTGACTTGATCGATGATCCGTTTTAATTCCAGGTTCATTTGAGGTGCTAGCCCTCCTTGCGATGATTTTTCAGATCCAGATCTAGCCGGGCCTTGGCGATTTCCTGCCAGGGGATGCAACAGGTCTCCTCCCCCATCCGCAGGCAAACCGCGTCTCCCTCCAGGCCCAGGAGGATGCCCCGGTGAACCTGGCGGCCTTCCCAGAGGTGGTGGGTAGTGAGGCGCACCAGCCGCCCCGAGTAGCGCCGGTAATCCTCTGGCCTTCTAAGCGGCCGGGTCAGGCCCGGGGACGAGACTTCCAGGTGGTAGGACCCGGGAATAGCGTCGTGAACCTCCAGCAGTCCTCCCACCACCCGGCTGACCCGGGTCAAGACTTCAAGGGAGATGCCGCCGGGCTGGTCCAGAAACAGGCGCAGGGTGGACCGGCCTCGGCGCGGCCGGGCGTATTGCAGGTCCACCAGCTCCACTCCCTGAGCCTCAAGGAGCGGATCCAGCAGCTCCTGCACCCGGGCGACGATCTCTTCTTTAGTTTGCATCTCTAATTTTGTTAACAAATTACACCACTTATGGCCACGCACCCGGTTTTCGGGTTCTCCAACTCTAATGTTGGAAATACATGATCAGGATGCGTATTCCCACCAGCCCCAGGGCCAGCGCCAGGCTGCGGACAATCCAGGGTCCCTGTATGCGATTGGATAGTTGCGCCCCTATGGGCGCCCCCAACAAAACCCCAATGGCCAGGCACAAGGTATGCCTAATTACCCCCGCCGCATTAAACGAACCATCAAGGAGATGCACCCCCGTTCCGGTACAGGCCATGATGGCCAGAACGAAATGGGACGTTGCCGTGGCGATGTGCACCGGAAAATCGAGGAAGTAAATCAGTACCGGCACGTGGATGATGCCGCCGCCGATCCCCAGAAAACTGGAGAGGTAGCCCACCAGAAAGCTGATCCCTACGCCCACGTAGATATTGAAAGTGTAATAATGTCTCTCTCCTTCGGCCGAAGTTACTATGCGCCAGGTGTGGCCGCGGTGGGTATGCAGTTCGGAGCGGGGTTTGACTTCGGGGCGGAGTATCAGAAAGACGGCCACGGCTATTAAAAGGATCCCGAAGATGCCGTTGAACAAGTGCCGGGGCACCAGGGCGGTGTTAAGCGCCCCGATGATCGACCCGGGGATGGTGGCTGCAGCGAACATCAGGCCCGACTTATAGTCTATCCGGCCCATAAAGGCATAGGATTGGGAGCCGGCCAGGGCGTTGAAAAAGACCACCGCCAGGGAAATGGCCGTCAGTTCGTCAGGGCTGGCCTTTGGATACAGCAACAGCATTATCGGCATCAACACAAAGCCGCCCCCCGCGCCGATGAGGGTGCCGAAAAGCCCCACTGCCGTCCCCAGTCCGATGAGCCAAAAATATTCAGCTGGCGTGAATGGTGTCATTTACCGCCCTCTCCTGCCCTTGCGTCATAAAAAAAGTGGGCCTGTAGCCCACTTCCGGGAAATTCCAAGACGTTGTTTTATCTCGGGGCGCCCCAGAGCAACTACTTAACTCCGCCCTCAAAGTAAGCCGGCCATCCTGCCCCTTGCTGCCAGCCACCTCGATGGGGGAAGCGGGTCTTCCGGCAAAACGATAAGACCCATAAGCCTTATCGGTCCCCAGGCTGGAGCGGGCAACGGGATTCGAACCCGCGACACCAAGCTTGGGAAGCTTGTACTCTACCAGCTGAGCTATGCCCGCCCAACGTGTATTTTTATTAAATTTACTGGAAGAAGTCAAGCGGTGATTGTGGTAGAGAGCGGCGGCTAGCCTAAATGCCGGGTAGTAACCACCCTGGGCCTGCCGGAACTCTGCAACCGATTTACAGAATTAGCCGGGCTGCGGCTATATCGGCATGGATCTGGGCGGCCAGGGCCTCAACCGAGGGGAAGCGCCGCTCTTCCCGCAGCCGGGCCACGAAATCGACTCCCAGGTCCTCGCCGTACAGGTCGCCGTCGAAATCCAGCAGGTGCACTTCCAGGGAGGAGGCACAGCCATCGAAGGTAGGACAGGTGCCGATGTTGGCCACTCCGGGAAGTATTGCCGCGCCCCGGCGCACCCGCACCGCGTAGATGCCCGAGGCCGGCAGCAGTTCGTTCAGCGGCCGGATATTGGCGGTGGGCACTCCCAGAAGTTTGGCCCCCCGGCCCTTGCCCCGGACCACCTGGCCTGCCACTCCGTAGGGACGTCCCAGGAGGCGGCGGGCCTCCTCCACCTTCCCCAGGCGCAGCAGAGCCCGGATCAGCGAGCTGCTCACCACCGCCTCGTCACTCTCCACGGCCCAAACCACCTGGACCGTGAACCCGCAAACCTGGCCCATCTCTCTCAAGAGGTCGACATTGCCTTCCCGGCCTCGCCCGAAGCAGTAGTCGTGGCCGATCACCACTTCCCGAGCCCTAAGGCGCTCACAGAAATAGCGGCTGACAAAGTCCCGGGCCGGCAGGGCGGCAAATTCCCGGGTAAAGGGGAGGACCACCACCGCGTCCAGTCCGCAGCCCTTGAGGAGTTCCAGTTTCTGGGCC
This sequence comes from uncultured delta proteobacterium, assembly GCA_963697965.1. Taxonomy (GTDB): domain Bacteria; phylum Desulfobacterota; class Desulfobaccia; order Desulfobaccales; family 0-14-0-80-60-11; genus JAPLJC01. The sequence goes on along the minus strand of OY969108.1, from coordinate 1,936,245 downwards.
GGGGTGGTGAGCAGCGGCAGCTCCATCTCCGGCCGCAGCAGCTTCAGGGGATGGGGGTCGAAGGTGACGGCCACCGCCTGGCCTCCCAATTCCCGAGCCCGCCGGCATACCCGGCCCAGGATGGCCTGGTGTCCCAGGTGGACCCCGTCGAAATTGCCGATGGTAGCGACCGTTGGCCCAAAGGGCGATTCCCCCGGGGGGAGATCATCAAGAACCCTCACCTAGGCCTCCTCTGCCTTGGGTTTCGTTTCAATTTTGCCTCAGATAGTGGCACAGGCTTCCAGCCTGTGTCCGAATTTATAGGGCGGGCTGTGCCCGCCGAATGTTGGCGGCCATAGGCCGCCTAAGTGGGAGCCAACCACCTTGACAAGTCTAATGGGTTATAATAAATTAATTATTCGAAAAACGCCAGGCAGTAGCCTGGTATCAAGCCGAAGTGGCGGAACTGGTAGACGCGCTGGGTTCAGGGTCCAGTGGGGGTTTCCTCGTCGGGGTTCAAATCCCCGCTTCGGCACCACTCGGTTAATTAAAAGGCGCAACCTCAATGGTTGCGCCTTTCGTTTATTGTTCCCGGCCCTTGTCCAAATTCTAGGAAAATCCAAAGGATTGAAGGCGACATTTATCCCCTCTCTCCCGTTGGGGGTTTGGGGACTGGGGAGGGGGTTGGGGTGCGGGTCCATTCAATTGTTGTTTCCTGCCGGATGGGGCGAAGCCATAGATTTGGGTATGCGGGTCTGGGCCGGCCGCCGCTCAGGGCGCGCCTTGAGAGTGCCACATGAGCGCCAGCCCCGCCAGAATTACCAGAAAAGCGGCCAAGTCCCCCCAGCGCAGCCACGCCTGATAGAGGCCACGGGCGCCTCTGCTGTCTTTCCCGGCGCGGCGCCGCATTAATTTGTGGGCCAGCCAGACGACGAACCCCACGAGCGCCAAAGCCGGCCCGGCGGAATGGTTAAACCAATCGCTCATGGCGAACTCTTTCTTGTAGGCGCCAAACCCTGATCAGCGCTTGGGAATTATTATTTTGATCCATATCGATAAATTTGCAATAATGATTTTGTTGAAATTTATGTTTGACTAATTAGCTCTTCCTGGGGAGATGAGCCATGGGAAATATACTTAAGAACAAGCCTGCATCCTGGAGAACCTGTTTAGCGTGCGAGTATTGGGCCGGCCCGCGCCAACTGTCAAAGTTTGGAAACGCAATCGAATACGCAAGCGACCTGGACCAGGGCGTCTGTTGGGAGCGCGGCTGGCAAAGAGCCCGGAAGACTGCCGCGAGCACCTGCCGCAAGTGGTGGCAGTGGGGTGTATTGAACTGAATCAGGTTATCTCCGGCTTTGCCATATTTCGAATTTATTTATAGAAGTCCCAGCCAGGGCCTTGCAGGTCAGCGGCACCTCGCTCTATTGCCCGCGGCGTTCTCCTTTTTTTGGGGAATTATATATTTGCATTCCTCAATTATCTAGTTGACCCCCGATTCCATCACGGCCGTGGGGGCGTCGTCTCAGTGGCACAGGCCCCTGGCCTGTGGGTTTGCCCTGGGCGGGGAAACCCCGCCCCTACAAAAGATAATCCCCCTTTTTTTTTGACAAGTGGAAAAATCGATGCAAGTATAGCATTAATTTGTTGATTGCTGATTTTTGTCAAGGGAATTGTAGATAGTAAAAACCCAGCTCAGGAGGTTAAAGAAATGAAGTCGAAGATTCATCTTTCAGAAATGGCTCTGGCGGCTTCCCTGTTACTCATCTTGGCGGGTGGTTGCGCCTCATCATCATCATCGGCACAATCCCCGATGAGCAGCCAAATGAGGAGCGCGGTGGGAACGCCCAATGAAATGTCGCCGGTTGCACCCTCTGAAGCCAGAAACGTGCGCAAAGTCGGCAATCAGTGGCTGTGCGAGGTGAACGGCCAGACTATGGTCTATAATGACGCCACTGGCAATTGGGGGCCGAAGCCTTAGGGAAGACGAAAAGGCAAGTAACAATAAAAAAAGGAACCCCGGAGAAGGTGCAACCGGTCTCCGGCGCCGGTGCTGGGGGATGATACAGGTCAAGGGTGCCTCAAGCCCGACCGGCGGCACCCCAAAAATGGCGGAGAGAGAGGGATTCGAACCCTCGGTGGAGGTTTCCCCCCACACTCGCTTAGCAGGCGAGCACCTTCGGCCACTCGGTCATCTCTCCGTACTTAAAAAAACTGTTTGCTGTTTTCTATTTCCTGTTTACTGTTTTCAGATTTTGCTAACCCAAGTTAAGATTACATAAGATGGCGATTTATTATTTGCAATTCTTAATAGAGCGAAAAGTGAAATTAAATTTTCCCCCCCCACCGTCTTATCCTGGCCGGTAGCTGATTGCTGCATTTAATCTTTAGATTTTTTCTTTGATTCCGCAGAAAACTGAAAACAGAAAACTGAAAACCGCAGTTTTCCCTGGCGGAGGGAGAGAGATTCGAACTCCCGGACCCATGAAGGTCTGCGGTTTTCAAGACCGCCGCCTTAAGCCACTCGGCCATCCCTCCCGCCCCAAATTTTTACCATCCGCTCCCGGGGATGTCAACTTGGCCGTTTCGAAGGGACGCCGCCGGGGGCGCCGGGGTCCTCTAGCGGGGACGTTTATCCACCACCCGCTGGACCTTGCCTTCGCTGCGAGGCAGGCTGTGGGGCTCCACCAGCTCCACCCGGGGAGTTACCAGGAGTTCGCTCCTCAGGGCCTCGGTGATGCGTTTCTTCAGGCTGCCCAGGTACTTTAGGTCTTCCTGGAAAAAATTGGCCTGCACTTCCACCTTGACGTGCAGCAGGTCGCTAAAATCCTCCCGGGTCACCTCCACCAGGTAGTGGCTGCCCACTTCCGGCATAGCCATCAGCACCCTGTCGATCTGCAGGGGAAAGACATTGACCCCTTTGACGATGAGCATGTCGTCGGTGCGGCCCTGGATGCGGGAAAGACGCCGGCAGGCCCGGCCGCAGGGGCAGGGGGCGTCTTCATAAGAAGCCAGGTCCCGGGTGCGGTAACGCAGCAGGGGCATACCCTCGCGGCTGAGGTTGGTGAATACCAGTTCCCCCGTCTCACCGGGCCCCAGGGGCTCCAGGGTCTGGGGGTGTACCACTTCCAGCAGGAAGGCGTCCTCCCAGAGGTGCATGCCATTCTGTTCCGGGCATTCGAAGGCCACCCCCGGGCCGTTCATCTCCGAGAGGCCATAGGAGTTATAGGCCTTGAGGCCATAGGCCGTCTCGATGCGCCGCCGCATATGCTCCGAATGGGGTTCGGCCCCGATAAAGGCGATCCTGAGGGGGAGATCCCGAGGGTCCAGGCCGTGCTCGGCAAAGCTTTTCAAAAGATAGAGGGCGAAGCTGGGGATGATATGAATGACGGTGGTCCCGAACTGCTGCAAGAGTTGGAGCTGCCGGGCGCTGTTCCCGGCGCCGGCCGGAATGGTGAGGGCCCCCAGCCGCTCGCCGCCGTAGTGGAACCCCAGCCCGCCGGTGAACAGGCCGTAGCCCATCATATTCTGGAAGACGTCTCCCGGCCGCACCCCGGTCATGTACATGGAGCGGGCCACCAGATCGGCCCAGGTCTCGATATCCCGGCGGGTATAATAGATCACGGTGGCCTGGCCGGTGGTGCCCGAAGAGGCATGCAGCCTGATGATTTCCGTTTGGGGGACGGTTAACAGGTCCCGCCCCCGGGCCCGCAGGTCGTCCTTGCCGGTGAAGGGAATCCGGCGAATATCCTTAAGGCTCTTGATCGACTCGGCGCTCACCCCGGCCTGGGCCAGGCGTTCGCCATAGAAGGGGCTGCGGGCCGCCCGGCTGACCGTCTGCCGCAGGCGCTGGAGCTGCAGTTCCTGCAAAGCGGGGCGCTTGAGGGTCTCAATGGTCCGATCCCAATACACTGGCTTCTCTCCATCGTCGGGTTGCCCCTGCGCTTGGGCGGGCAGCGCCCACCCTTCCCATTCTGGTTGGCAATGGTTGGCGCCCTTCCTGTTTTATGCGGAGGGAGTCCTTCTGTCAAGACACAGCCAGCCTCCGATTCCGCCTTGCCAACGCCAGGAAAACTTCCTATCATAATCGGGAAAGAGGGCAGCCATGGCGCAGCAAGATATCCCCCAGGAAGCCGTGGACCGGGTGCGGGAGCTCCGGGAGCAGATCAATTACCACAATTACCGCTACTATGTCCTGGATGACCCGGTAATCTCCGACGCGGAATTCGACCGCCTTCTCCGGGAACTCGCCGAACTGGAGGAGCGCTATCCCCGGTTGCTGACCCCGGATTCCCCCAGCCAGCGGGTGGGGGCCGCGCCCCTGGAAAAATTCGAGACGGTTCGCCACCGGCTGCCCATGATCTCCCTGGAAAATGCCTTCAGTGAGAACGAGGTGCGGGAGTTCGAGGAGCGTCTGCATCGCTTTCTGCGCAGTGAGGGGCCCCTCCAATACGTCATGGAACCCAAGGTGGATGGCTGCGCCATTGAACTGGTCTATGAACAGGGGCGTTTCCGCGTGGGCTCTACCCGGGGCGATGGAGTGCGGGGGGAAAACGTCACCCAGAATCTGAAGACCATCCACACCATCCCCTTGCAAATGCTCACCCGGGAAGAGCCGGCCCCGGAGCTGCTGGAGGTCCGGGGGGAAGTTTACATGGATTTGGATGAGTTCAAGAAGCTCAATGAGCAGCGCCTGGCCCAGGGCGAGCCGGCTTTTGCCAACCCCCGCAACGCCGCCGCGGGCTCCCTGCGCCAATTGGACCCCAGCATCACCGCTTCCCGGCCCCTGAAGATCTTTTGTTACGGCGTGGGCTCGCTGCGGGGCCGCAGTTTCGCCTCCCACTGGGAGGTGCTGCAGACCTTAACAATTTGGGGGTTTCGGGTCTCGGACCTCATCGAGCGAGGTGAGGGCATCGAGGCCGCCATCGCCTACCACCACCGGCTGGAGCAGAAACGCCACAGCTTGCCTTTCGAAATCGACGGCATGGTGATCAAGGTGGACTCCCTGGCCCTGCAGGAGAGGTTGGGCGCCAAAGCCCGCAGTCCTCGCTGGGCCCTGGCTTACAAGTTTGCGGCCACTCAGGCCACCACCAGGGTGGTTGCCATCGAGTTCAATGTCGGGCGCACCGGCGCGGTCACCCCCATGGCAGTGATGGAGCCCGTAGAGGTGGGCGGGGTCACCGTCAGCAGGGCCACCCTGCACAACGAAGACGAAATGGCTAAGAAGGACGTGCGGGTGGGGGATACCGTCCTGATCCAACGAGCCGGGGATGTCATTCCCGAGATGGTCAAAGTCATCGAGGAAGAGCGTCCTAAAGGCGCCGAGTCTACCAAAATGCCGGAACGCTGCCCCGCCTGCGAAACCCCCCTGGTGCGGCCCGAAGGCGAGAAGGTGACCCGTTGCCCCAACCCCGACTGTTTCGGAGCCCGGACCCGGGCCATCATGCATTTCGCCTCCAAGGGGGCCATGGACATCGACGGCCTGGGGGAAAAGATCATCCTCCAATTGGTGGCCGCGGGCCTGGTGCGGGACGTCAGCGATTTGTACCGTCTGACTGAAGGCGATCTCATTCCCCTGCAGCACTTTGGCGAAAAATCAGCCCAGAACATCATCAGCGCCATTCAGGCAAGCAAAAATCGCCCCCTCTGGCGGCTGATCAACGCTCTGGGGATCAGGCTGGTGGGGGAAACTCAAGCTCAAATCCTTGCTAACAATTTCAAAAAACTTGAAGACTTAATGAAAGCTAGTGACGAACATCTTGAAGAAGTGGAAAAAATAGGACCTAACAAGGCCGCCAGCATCCGTGAATATTTCGACAACTCCCGCAACCGGGAACTTATCGGCAAGCTCCGGGAGGCCGGAGTGGAGGAACTGCCGCCGGAGGCGCCGGCGGCCGGCCCCCTGGCGGGCAAGACCTTCGTCTTCACCGGGGGGCTGGCCCAGATCTCCCGGGAGGAGGCCAAGGCCCAGGTGACCGCCCGCGGCGGCAAGGTGAGTTCCGCGGTATCGGCCAAGACCGACTACGTGGTGGTGGGGGCTGATCCGGGCAGCAAGAAAGCCAAAGCGGTGGAGCTGGGGGTGGCGATCCTGGATGAGGCGGCCTTTGCGGAACTAATCCGCAGGAGGCCGTAATGGCGGACCAGGCGCGGCTCCATGTCCTGATTGAGGGGCGGGTACAGGGGGTCTACTTCCGGGCCGCCGCCCGGGACGAGGCCAGGACCTTGGGGCTGGCGGGCTGGGTCAGAAACCTGGCGGATGGCCGGGTGGAGGCGCTCTTCGAGGGTGAGAGGCCGGCGCTGGAGAAGATGCTGGCCTGGTGCCGCCAGGGTCCGCCTTATGCTTACGTGGAACGCCTGGAGGAGGAGTGGCAGCCCCACCTGGGAGACCTGTTGGATTTTCGCATGGTTTATTGATGAGGCGTCCCGGCTGTGGGCAAGATCGAGAGTTTAGTTCACACAGGCCAGAGGCCCATGCTACCGCGTCCGGGTAGCATAGGCGTCCCGCCTGTGGAACAGTTCAAAATCACCAGGAGTCTCACAGGCCAGAGGCCTACGATATCGCGTCTGGGTAACATAGGCGTCCCACCTGTGGGCGGGATTGCGAGTTCACGTCACAGCGGCCAGAGGCCCAGGCTACCTGGCAGTTTAGGCGGCCCGCCTGAGCAGAAATTCGACATTAGTGGGGGGAAATATGTCGGAAAATGAAATGGGGCCGGCCCCGGAGCATATCCTGGTTCCCTGCAGCCGGGCCTTTTTTGTCTATTATGTGGCCATTGTCATCTTCCTGCTGGGACCGCGGCTCAATCCTGAGGTCCGGTTTTTCGGGGTATTCCATTTTTCCCCGGCGATGGGCACGCTCCTGGGACTGGCCCTCGCCGCCCTGGTGGTCTATCTGAAGTTGGGCCGGGAATACCGCATCAGCCAGCAGGGGTTGGCGACGCAATGGCGCTGGCGGTCGCCCCGTAGTCAGGAAATCACCTGGGAGAACCTGGGAAACGTCCGGTTGCGCCGGGGGCTCACTCAATCGCTGCTGAGGGTGGGCAATCTGGTCATCGAGGACAAATCCGGCGGGCCGGAGCTGTTTTGGTACGGGCTGGCAAACCCCAAGGAAGTTCAGGAGGAAATCGAAAGGAGACGCCAGAGGCGCCGAATCAGTTAGAATTATCAGGAAAAAGAATTTTATTAGGAATTGGTGGGCAGTGCCCACCCTACATAAGTCTTGCTGGTTGCTGTCCCTCCTAACCGCACTTGCCCTTGACCTTGCCTTTGTTCTTCATAGAAAACAGAAAACCGATAACAGAAAACTGCCTTTAGCTATCCTGACCCTGCATCTGCGGGCCCGGCTGGGGCGGCTCTTCCCGGGCCGGCGCCTGGGCGGCCCGGCGCCGTTTGTTTCTAGCCCGGAAGGCGTGGCCCACCCAGCCCAACACCAGCCCCACGGCCACGCTGGCGTAAGCCAGGAGATAAGTGGGCGCCTGCCCCAGGGTGAATCCGAAGAGTTTCAGATCTTGGGTCGAACCGCGGTTCTCCAGGGCGAAGTCCACCAAAACCGCGAGCAGGATGACGAACAGGACCATTTTGAGTTTATTCATGCGGGCCTCTCTTCGCTCTGTTCTTTCAGGTGGCGCCTCACCACCGCTTTTAGATCTTCCAGGTCCGAGGATTTTACCAGATAATCATCCGAGGCCCAGGTGGCGAAATCCTGTCGGTATTCGCCGTAGGCGGTGCTCAGCACCACTGGCAGGTCCGGCCGCTTCTCCTTGATTTGCCTGAGGGCTTCGATGCCGTCCATCTCCGGCATCTTGATATCCAAAATCACCAGGTCCAGGGGGATCTTGTCCACCACTTCCAGGGCCTCCCTCCCATTGCTGGCCATGTAGACCTCGTACCCTTCCTCTTTGAGTTCTTCGCTGTATAGGAGGCGAATGCTCATTTCATCGTCAGCCACCAGGATCTTTTTCATCGCCGTCCTCCACTGGATGTCATCGAGTCGCCCTCCGAAACCCCCTCCTGGGCAGCCTCCTTCACCAGACAATATTTGGCCACCGGAAGGGTCACGATGAAGGTCACCCCTTTGCCCATTTCGTTATTGACCTCTATCTGGCCGTAATGCCGGGAAACGATGCGCTGGGCGATGGCCAGCCCCAGGCCGGTGCCGTAGTCTTTGGTGGAAAAAAACGGATTGAAGATATTGTGGAGCACCTCCAGGGGAATGCCGCCGCCGGTGTCGCTGATGGCCAACGCCTCGTAAAGGCCGTCGGAGCGTTCCAACAGATGGGTGCGGATGGTCAGGGTGCCGCCGTGGGGCATGGCCTGGACGGCGTTCTGCAGAAGATTATAGAAGACCTGTTTTAACTGCCGGTCATCGCAATGAAGCCGGGGCATGGGAGCGAATTCCTTTACCACCGTGATCTTGCCCGCGTCCAGGTCCCGCTTCACCAGGACCACGGTGTCCTCGATGAGCTTGGAAAGTTCGTAGTCCCCGTAGTAGGAGAGGTTTTCCCCGGTGAAATCGAGGATCTCCCGCAAGAGCTTCTCCAGGCGGCTCACTTCCTCCTGGATGACCTCCACGTAGCCCCGCAGGGGGGAGTCGGGGTCCACCAGCTTGCCGATGCGCCGGGCGAAGCCGCCGATGGACACCAGGGGATTGCGAATTTCGTGGGCCATCCCGGATGCCAGGCTGCTCAAAGCCGCCATCCGGTCCGATTCCAGCATCCGTTCCCGAATGAGGAGCAGTTCCCGATTGTTGGCTTCGATCGTGGAATAGAGCTGGGCGTTTTCCAGGACCAGGGCCGCCTCGTTGGAGAACATCTGCAACACGTGCAAGGGCTCCGCCTCCAGGGGGCGCCCGGTATCCTGGTTGTCGACCACGATCACCCCGGTGGCCCGGTCTTTCACCACCAGAGGGACGACGAAGAATTCTCCCGGGGCGTATTTTCCCGACAGGGAAGCGGGCACGCCGGGCTCCTTGCCGCGGTAATGGAAGGGCTGTTTCCGGAGCACCGCCAGGGCCAGGGGACCCTGGTCGGCCCGGAGGGGGATCTCCCAATCAGCCACCTCAATAGGCGATGGCGGCGTCGCCAGCAGAGCCCGGAAACCCTGGGACGCCCCATCGACCCGGCTGGCCCCTTTGATCCCTTTCAGGGTCTGGGTCTCTTCATCCACCATGAAGACGATGGCCCGGGCAAACCCCAACCCCTGCTCCAGGGTCAGCCCCTGGAGAATGATCTCCAGCAGCCGCTCCTGCTGCACGGTGGAGAGCAAGACCTGGGAGATTTCCTGTACGGTGGTAAGGTTCCGCACCATGCGTTCGTTTTTCGCGGCCAGGGTCTCCACCTGCTGGTAAGTGAGGGCGTTTTCGATGGCGTTGACCACCACCCCGGCCATAGTATAGAGAAGCTGGCGGTTTTCCGGATCGAAGGAAGCGAATTGGCCGCCGGGGACCACTTTGTCATAGACGCACAGGCCACCCCGAAGCGGCCCCTTGAAGGTCAGGGGCACCGCCAGGTAATAGTGGGTGCGGCCATCGGCGCTGGGGGCCTGCCCTTCCAGGTAGTCCGGCTGTCCGGCCCCGCCGGTTTCAGATGGGTACAGGGAGAACGGTGGGCATTCATGCGGAATGTTGCCGTAGCGCGAAGAGACCCTGATCTCCCCGCTGGCGCTGTCAATGATGTCCAGGGCCGCACCCCGAGCGGTGATCACCTTGGCGGTGGTGCTGACGATGCGCTCCAGCAGTTCATCCAGCTCCACCGTGGAGCTCAGGGCCTTGCCCACCTCGAAGAGCACCGAAAGTTCGGCGATACGCTTCTTGGCGTCCTCCTGGACGATGGCCTGGCGCAGGGTGCCCGCCAGCATCAGGCAAACCAGTTGAATGTTCTGGCGCTCCACCGGGGTGATGGGCCGATCTCCCCGGTCCATCAGCAGCAAAACGCCATAGAGAAAATTGTCGTCGGACACCGGGAAGGCGGCCAGAGTTTGGTAAGCGGGAGCCAACTTTTCCAGGTCGGCGTTGACCTCGGCGACCCCCGGCTGCTGGCGGCGGGCCACCCGGACCTTGCGGCTGGCGGCCGTCTCCCCCACCAGACCGACTCCCATCGCAAATTCCAGGCGCTGCTGCGGCGTCACGGGTCCCTGGCTGCTGATATTCAGAACCAGGGTCTCCTTGGCCTTATCGAGACTAAAATAGAGGGCCAGGTCCAAATTCTGGTGGCGGGCCAGAAGATGGACCATATTGTTGAGCCGCTCCCCAAAACTGACGGTGGAAGTGAACACCTCCACCATCTGGGTCAAAAAGGCAGCGCGCTCTGAAATCATGGAAATCTACCCCCCTAACAAGCGCTGCCGTTTTTCCACGGCGAGACGGTACAGCTCAACATACTTGGGACCCGCGCTATTGATCCAGGAATAATCGAGGGCCATAACCTGCCGCATCAACGCCTCCCAGGCCGGAGTGTCTGCATAAAGGGCCAGGGCCCTGCGTACCGTAGCCATGAGTTCCGCCGGGGTATAGCCCGAGAACTTAAAGCCGGAGCCTTTCCCGCTCTTGGGATCGTATTCCTGGATCGTCTCATCCAGGCCGCCGGTGGCCCGCACCACCGGAATGGTGCCGTAACGCAGACAGTAGAGCTGGTCCAGCCCGCAGGGTTCGAAGCGGGAGGGCATGAGAAAGATGTCGGATCCGGCGATAATATGGTGCGTCAGCTCCGCCGAGTACCCGATATCCAGGCCCATCTTCTCGGGATGGCGGTTGGCGATCTCCCGGAGCAGGTATTGGTGGCGCTCCTCCCCGGTACCCTGGATAACGAAGCCAACCGGCAGCGCCGTCAAGTCATCCAGGATTTGCTCCACCAGGTCGATGCCCTTGCGCTCGAAAAATCGCGTAGTCATGCCCACTAAGGGCTGATCCGGCTTCAGGTTCAGGCCAAAGCGCTTTTCCAGCGCGATCTTGCAGGCCTTTTTCCCCTCCAGGTGTTCCCGGTCGTAGGGGGCTGCCAAAAAGGCATCGTGGCCGGGGTCCCAGCGAAGGTAGTCGACCCCTTCCAGGATGCCGTAAAGCTCCCGGGCCCGTTCCTTAAAGAGGCCCTCCAGTCCAAAACCAAATTCCGAAGTCTGGATCTCTTCCCGGTACTTGCTGCTCACCGTATTGATCAGATCGGCGAACACCAAACCGCCTTTCATAAAGTTGAGATGGCCATAAAACTCCAGGGCCTTGGGGGAGAGCAGCTCCCACCCCAGGCCGGTAAGAGGCAGGTCATAGGAAGAAAAAAGGCCCTGGTAGCCCACGTTATGGACCGTGTAAACCATAGCCAGCCGCTGCAACCGCGGCCGGCCGGCATAAAGAGTTCGCAGATAGACGGGCACCAGGCCGGTCTGCCATTCATGGCAATGGCAGACGTCGGGGTCCATCTTCAGCTCTTCTACCATTTCCACCACTGCCCGGCTGAAGAAGATGAAGCGCTCCGCATTATCCTCGAAATTGCCGTAAGGAGTGCCGTAGAGGCCGTCCCGGTTGAACAGGGCGTCCTGGGCGATGAAGTAGAAGTTAAGATGGGGCTCCGTCTCTGCGGTGAAGATCTGGGCCGGCAAAGTTTTCCAGGAGAGTGGAATTGAGAGGGTATGGCCTGTGTCGGTGAGAACGCGGCCCGATTCCTGAACCTGCCGGTAGAGGGGCAGCACCACATCAACCTCGTGTCCCAGCCTCACCAGGGTTTGGGCCAGGGCATGGATCACCTCCGCCAATCCGCCGCTGTGGGCGAAGGGATTGGCTTCCGGGGTAACCATCAGGATACGCATTTGTTATCCCTCTCAGGTTACAGCTTCAGCTCGCGGAGATACTGGGCTGCATCTTCCGGAGGTGTAGGATTGATGTAAAACCCCGACCCCCACTCGAAACCGGCGATCAGAGTAAGCTTGGGCACGATCTCGAAATGCCAGTGGTAATGGGCCAATTCCGGCTCACCAATGGGCGAGGTGTGCAGAATAAAATTATAAGGAACCTTCCCCAATGCCTTTTCCAGGCCTTTCAGGGTCTTGGAAAAGACCTCGGCCAGCAGGCGGCAGGAGCCTTCCTGCAGATCGACGTAAGAGGAATGATGGGCCTTGGGCAGGATCCAGGTCTCGAAGGGAGAGCGGGGAGCAAAGGGAGAGATGGTGACAAATTCGGCGTTTTCCAGGACCACCCGCACCTCCTGGTCCAATTCCTGGCGAACCATGTCGCAAAAGACGCAGCGCTCCTTGTAGTTATAATAGAATTTGCCGCCGCTCAGCTCCTCCATGACCAGTTCCGGGACGATGGGGAGACCGATGAGCTGGCTGTGGCTATGTTCCAGAGAGGCCCCGGCGGCTCGCCCCTGGTTCTTGAAGATCAGGACATATTTGAAGCGGGGGTCCTCGCTCAGGGAAGCGATCCGGTCCCGGTAGGCGGTGAGCACCCGGATGAAACCTTCCAGGGAAATGGTGGACAGGGTTACCTGGTGATCGGGGCTTTCGATGATGACTTCGTGGGTCCCGACCCCGCTCATCTTGTCGAACATGCCTTCGCCCCGCCGTTCCAATACCGCTTCCATGGACAGGGCCGGGAATTTGTTGTTCACCACCCTAAGCAGCCAGCCCGGGGTGTTGGGCGCGCTGCCATCTTCACGATATGAAAGAATTTCCGGAGGAGTGGTGTGCTCATTACCCGGATCGAAGGGGCAAAAACCGCCCTTGGTCACCTCCGGTTCCACCACAAAATCGTGGGGGCGCTTGCCGCGTTCAGTGGAGATGATCACCCAGCGGCCGATTATAGGGTCTTTACGGAGTTCCGGCATCTAGTTCACCTGCAAAATCCCGCGGGTTAAGCCCAAGGGACCTCCCGCTTTTTCTGGCATCCAAGTCCGGCAGCGGAATGCCCCCCAGTATACTTCCCAGCGGGAATTTTGCAAACGCATTCGGCTCACGTGCGTTACCTGTCGCCAATCTTTCACTTCGTTCAGGATGACACCTTTTCTGGCAGCCGCAGGCTTTAGCCTGCGTTCTTTAGAAGATAAAGTCTCCGCCCGCCCTTGTCCAGGGGATTGGGGATTGTGAAGCCGTGACCGCGGCTGCGGGGGAAATCAGGGCCGGCAAGATTAGCGCCGCATAAGCCAGAAAATCAGGCTCAGGATGAGACTAGCCAGTATGCAGGTCCCCAGGGGGAAGTAAAAGGTGAAATGCTCCCGTTTAATGACAATATCTCCAGGAAGCCTCCCCAGCCAGGGCATCTTGGGGAGGAGCAGCAACGCCAACCCCAGCACTACCAGGATGACGCCCACGAGGATAAGAAAACGGGCCAAATCGGACAATTTCTTAACCTTTATCTGATCCCGTGGCCGCAGGCGTAGGGGCGTGGTTTCCCCGCCCTGGGCAAACCCACGATTGCCAGAGGCCTGTGCCACTGGACGCCGCCCCTACGAGCCTGCGCTCGTTGATATCCTTACCCCTGCCACGGCCCGCCTCCACTGGCGCCAGCTCACGCGCGCGGCGCTCACTCTTGCCTAGAGGTCAGTATGATTTTCCTAAATTTTCAAGGTGATTGCCAGTCCCTTACAGTGGGCCAGCCCCAATGGTTTCGACAGCCGCAGGTTTTGTCCTGCGCACCTGCTTGTAAGTCATGTTTAAATTGGGTTAAAATTTCCATATGCTGATTATTCCGGCCATCGACCTGAGGGGAGGCAAATGCGTGCGCCTGCGCCAGGGACGGGCCGAAGAGATGACGGTATTCTCCGACGACCCGGTGGCTACCGGCCTCAAATGGCAGGCAGCGGGGGCCCGTTGGCTCCACGTGGTGGACCTGGACGGGGCCTTTTCCGGCAGCCCCCAAAACCTGGAGGCCATCCGGCGCCTGCGTGAAAATCTCACCATCCCCATCGAACTGGGGGGCGGCATCCGCACCCTGGAGACCATCAGCTTCTATCTGGACCTGGGGCTGGACCGGCTGATCCTGGGCACCGCGGTCCTCAAAGACCCGAACGTAACGGCCCGGGCCTGCGAACGCTTTCCCGGGCGCATCGCCTTCGGCCTCGATGCCAGGGACGGCTGGCTGGCGGTGGAGGGTTGGACCGAGAGCAGCCGCCGCACCGCTCTGGAAGTGGCTAAATCCCTGGAGCCCTTGCGGCCCGCAGCCCTGATTTATACAGACATTTCTCGGGACGGGGTAAAACGGGGGGTCAATATCGAAGCCACCCGGGCCCTGGCCCAGGCAGTGGACCTGCCGGTCATCGCCTCGGGAGGGGTTAGTTCCTTGGCGGACATCGAAGCCCTCCTGCCCCTGGAGCCCTTGGGAGTGGTGGGGGTCATCACCGGCCGGGCCCTTTACGACGGCAGCCTCGACCTTAAGGAAGCCATCTTGCTGGCGCAGCCAGACGATCACGCGGGTTAACTGTTATAATTAAAAAAGAAAGTCCGGCGACCCTGGGGATCGCCCTGAGATGCCAAAGGAAATCCCCCTAATCCCCCATTTGCCCAAAGGCGGGGCGGGGGGATTTAGATTTAAGACCTTGTCTGAGCCCTCCTACTTAAGCCGCGTCCGGCGTCCGTCCCGTTATTTGGGCGGGGAGATCAACGCGGTCCACAAGGACCCCCGCTCCGTTTCCCTGAGGGTGGCCTTGCTCTTTCCCGACCTCTATGAAGTGGGCATGTCCCACTTGGGTCTGGGCCTCCTTTATGGCATCCTCAACCGGGAAGAGACTATCTGGGCGGAGCGGGCCTATGCCCCGGCTCCGGACCTGGAATATGAACTCAGGCGGCGCGGCCGTCCCCTCACCAGTCTGGAGTCCGGCACCCCTTTGGGGTCCTTCGACCTGTTGGGGGTGAGCCTCCAATACGAACTGGGTTATACCAACTTCATCAACCTGCTGGACCTGAGCGGGGTGCCCCTTATGGCATCCGAGCGCGGGCCTGGCGATCCGGTGGTGATTGCCGGCGGCCCTGCCTGTTTCAATCCCGAGCCGCTGGCCCCCTTCCTGGACGCCGTTTTACTGGGCGACGGAGAAGAGGCGCTGCTGGAGGTGGCGGCTGCGGTTTCGGCCTGGAAGGCTGGCCGCGGCGGCCGCCTCGAGCTCTGGCGGGCACTGGAAGAGATAGAGGGCGTCTATGTGCCCGCCTTCTTCTCCATGGAGTTCGATGAACAGGGGCGATTGCGGGAGATTCTCCCCCGGGGGCGGCGCCGGATCATCCACAAGCGGGTGCTGGACGATCTCAACCGCATAGCCGTTTCTCCTCAGACGCTGGTGCCCTTTTGCCAGATCATCCACGACCGCCTTAACCTGGAGATCGCCCGGGGCTGCACCCGGGGCTGCCGGTACTGCCAGGCGGGTATGATCTATCGGCCGGTGCGGGAGCGCCGGGCCGCCGACGTTCTGGGCTGGGCCGAAACGGCCTTGGCCGCCACCGGCTACGAAGAGATCTCCCTGCTGACCCTGAGCGCCGGAGATTACCGGCCCCTCACCTGGCTGCTCACCGGACTGATGGATCAGGTCGCCCCAAGGCAGGTGGCCATTTCGCTTCCTTCCCTGCGGGCCGATACCCTGACACCGGAAATCATGGAGCAGATTAAGCGGGTCCGCCGCACCGGCTTGACCCTGGCCCCGGAGGCAGGAAGCGAACGTCTGCGCCAGGTAATCAACAAGAACCTGCCGGATGAAGAGATCCTGGCCTCGGCCCGGCAGGCCTTCGCCGCGGGCTGGGGACTGTTGAAAGTCTATTTCATGCTGGGACTACCCCTGGAGGACACTGTTGATCGGGAGGCCATCACCCGGCTGGCAGTGCAAATCCTGCGGGCCGGCAACCGCCGCTCCAGGCTCAACGTCAGCCTCGGGTGCTTCATTCCCAAGGCCCACACCCCCTTCCAGTGGGAGCGGCAACTGGGTCTGGAGGAATACCAGGATCGCCTGCACCGGGTCAAGGACGGGCTGCGCCATTCCCAGGTTCAGGCGAAATGGAACGCTCCCTCCCAGGCCTGGCTGGAAGGCGTCTTTTCCCGGGGAGACCGGCGCCTGGCCCCGGTGCTGCTGGCGGCCCACCGCCTGGGCTGCCGTCTGGACGCCTGGAGCGAGCACCTGTCCCTGGAACACTGGCGCCAGGCCTTCCGGGAGAGTGGGGTGGACCCGGACTTCTATCTGCGGGAACGGGACCTCAATGAGGTCCTGCCCTGGGACCATCTCTCCTGCGGGGTCAGCCGGGAATTTTTACTGGAGGAACGGCAGCGGGCCCACCAAGGGCTGGAGACCCCCGACTGCCGCCAGGAGGGCTGCCAGGACTGCGGAGTCTGCGACCAGGAAAGGATCACCCTGCGGTTGCAGCAGCCACCTGGCCCCCGGCCCCTCGCTTCCCCAACCCCTGCTGCCGCCGCGCCCGCCGCCTCACCTGAGCCCCCGTCAAGGTACCGGCTCACTTATAGCAAGCTGGGCCAGGCCCGCTGGCTGAGCCATTTGGAGCTGGTGGCCGCCATCTACCGGACGCTGCGCCGCTCCGGGCTGCCTTTGGTCTATACCGCCGGCTTTCACCCCCTCCCCCGCGTCTCTTTCCATGGCGCCCTGCCCGTGGGGATGGAGTCCCTGGAGGAGACTTTGGACTTGCAACTGGCGGCCATTCTCACGCCCCCGCTCCTTCAGGAAACGCTCAACCGGGCCTTGCCGCCGGGCCTTCGGATTGTGGACGCGGCTTTCTTGGCCCAGCGGCTGCCTCCGCCCCGCCGGGAAATGGCGGTTTACCAGGTGGAGGCCTCGGAAGACGTCTTTTCCCGGCAAATTGCCGAAGAATTTCTGGCCCGGAAGGAATTCCCGGCGGTCCGGCGGCGCCCCAATCGGGAAGAGCGCGCCCTGGACCTGCGCCCTCTGGTGGCGAGCCTTGTGGTGGCCAACCCCCGCCGCCTGGAACTGCACCTGCGTCTCCGGGAGAAGGACAACCCTACGGTTAGCGAGGCACTGTCCCAGATCTTCCATCTGACCGAGGATCAGAGCCGGGAACTGCGCATTTTGAAAATGGCGGGCGAGGAGACGGGATTACCTGAATTGTAGTAGGGATAAGTGGCACAGGCCTCCGCCCTGTGTACCAACGGCTGGAAGCCGGCGCACCTCCCAGCGCAGGCTAAAGCCTGCGGCTACCAGGGCAAGACTGTACCACTGCTGACCATACCGGGCGCTCCTGTAGGGTGGGCACTGCCCACCATTTGGGTCCTGTAGGGCGCTCACCGCGCAACATCTCGGTCCTGTAGGGTGTGCACTGCGCACCATCCGGGTCCGGCGATTGCTGCTCACCGGAGTGTGGTTAGGAAAAAGATTTTCTCGTGCATTTATGCTATGGTGGGTAGAAGCATCGCACTAGTTGCGGCTCCAGGCAAGGAAGGCGTGATCTTGAACGCTATCGCACTCTGGACGGCAACCTTTTCTGAAATAACAGCCATGGCCCCTTCCGGAAATTAACCATGTCCACTGCTCCCATCATCCTGGGCACCGCCGGCCACATCGACCACGGCAAGAGCTCCCTCATCAAGGCCCTCACCGGAGTGGACCCGGACCGCCTGAAAGAGGAAAAGCTGCGGGGCATCACCATTGAACTGGGATTTGCGGACCTCGCCCTGCCCAATGGCCGGCATCTGGGGATCGTCGATGTCCCCGGCCACGAACGCTTCGTGCGCCACATGGTGGCCGGCGCCACCGGCATGGACCTGGTAGCCCTGGTCATCGCCGCGGATGAGGGGGTCATGCCCCAGACGAGGGAACACCTGGAGATCTGCCAGTTGCTCCAGGTAAAGCTTGGCCTGGTAGTTCTCACCAAGATCGACCTGGTCGAGGAAGACTGGCTGGAACTGGTGGCGGAAGAGGTGCGGGAGGCCCTCAAAGGCACCTTCCTGGAGGCGGCGCCTATGGTGCGCTTCTCCGCGGTCACCGGGGCGGGCACCCCGGAGCTCCTGGCCACCCTGGCGGAGCTTTCGGAGCGGGTGCCGCCCAAACCGGCCAAGGGCATCTTCCGCCTGCCCATCGACCGGGTCTTCACCATTCGGGGCTTCGGCACCGTGGTCACCGGTACCGCCATCTCCGGCCGGCTGCGGGTGGGAGAGGCGGTAGCCGTTTATCCCCCGGGATTCAAGGCCCGGGTGCGGGGTCTCCAGGTTCACGGCCAAACGGTTGCAGAGGCCCAGGCCGGCAACCGCACCGCCGTCAACCTCCAGGGACTGGAAAAGGAAGAATTGCAGCGAGGCATGGTGCTGGCGCCGCCGGATGCGCTCCTGCCATCGCGGCGCCTGGACGCCTTTCTGGAAATCCTGGCCAGCGCCCCGCGGCCCCTGAAACATCGCCGGGCGGTGCGCCTTCATACCGGCACCAGCGAGCGCCTGGCCATGCCGCTCCTCCTGGACGCCGATGACCTGCCCCCGGGGTCCTCCGGCTACGTGCAGTTTTTCCTGCGGGAGCCCCTGGCCCTGAAGCCGGGGGACCGCCTGGTGATCCGCAGCTTCTCCCCGGCCTTCACCTGGGGGGGCGGCCAGATTCTCCACGTGCATCCGCCCCGCCACCGCCGGCGCCAGGCGGAAGTGCTGGCCAGATTGGAGGTCCTGGAGAAGGGCGCCCCAGATGAGGTCCTGCCGCTCTACCTGGAAGAGGCCGGGGCCGCCGGCCTCAGCCGCAGCGAGCTTGCAGCCCTTCTCCCCTGGGACCCCGGCGACCTGTCGGCCTTACTCTCCCGCTTCAGCAAACAGGGGCAAGCCCTCAATTACGACCCGGAAAAGGAGAAATATATCCTGGCGGCCACCGCCGACAAACTGAAGGGAGAGATCACCGGCACCCTGGCCGCCTACCACCGCCAAAACCCTTTAAAACTTGGCCTCTCCAAGGAAGAGCTGCGCCGTCAGTTGCCACCCCAGATGGAGGTGCGCCTCTTCAACCAGTTGCTCAACGACCTGGCGCAACAGGGTAAGATCGCCATGGAAAAAGACCTGGTGCGTCTGGCCGGGCACCGGGTCACACTGGCCGGCGATCAGGAGGAGCACATCAACCGCCTGGCCGCCCTCTACCGCGGAGGCACCCTCTCGCCCCCCACCCTCAAAGAAGCCGCCGCCGCCCTTAACGTTCCCCCGGAAAAGCTCAAACAGCTCCTGACCCTGCTGGTGAACCAGGGACGCCTGGTCAAGGTCAAAGAGGACCTCTATTTTCACCGGGAGGCCATCGATCAGATCAAGGTCCAATTGGTGGATTTCCTCAAAAACAACCGGGAGATCACCGTACCGCAGTTCAAGGATCTCACCCAGACCTCCCGCAAATTTACCATCCCCCTTCTCGAATACTTCGATTCGGCCCGCACCACCGTGAGGGTGGGGGAGACCCGGCGCCTGCGCCAGGGGAGCTAGTATTATGTCCCACGGAAACATTGCATAAATGCGTTGCCTTTTTCCCTCCCCCTTGAGGGGGGGGTGTCTCAATTTTCTTGTTAAGATAATTGTGGGACATAACACCAGCAGCTATTGCCAGACCTCGGTCTGCCCAGAAACGTCATTCTGAGCGAAGGGAAGAATCTAGTGGCGTCTTTCATAATTAGATTGACATAATATCAGGACTGGAAGGCTGGATTCGGCATGGTTAAATCCCCCATTGAAAAAGGGGGATTTAGGCAGTAGGGTCCGGCAGGGCCATTGCATAAGGGCTGCCGAATGAAAATTGAAAAATGTGGCTGCAGAACCTTTAGCCAGAGGCGACGGGGCAGCTCGGTAGCGCCAAAACCCCCTCTCCCCCATTGTGGGAGAGGGTAAAAACCAAGTGAATCTATAAGTTAATCAAATATGGGGATTTGGCAGCCTGGATTTTGAATGACTAGAGATCCTTCACTTCGTTCAGGATGACAAGAAAATCAGGTCTTGCAATAGCTTCTTTGGGTAGGACAGCTTTTCGGAACAGGCCGAGACGATAAAATGCCATTTACACGGTTCTCCGGTTCAATCTTGCCATCCCATGACCGAAATTAATCCCGCACATATGAAACTGGCCCTGCGTCTGGCGGCCAAAGGGGCTGGCTGGGTCTCACCCAATCCCATGGTGGGCGCGGTGCTGGTCCAGGAGGGCCGGGTGGTGGGGCGGGGCTTTCACCGCCGGGCAGGCGCGGCCCACGCCGAGGTCGCGGCCCTGGAGCAGGCCGGCGCCGCTGCCAGGGGAGCCGACCTATACGTTACCCTGGAACCCTGCAACCACCAGGGCCGCACCCCGCCGTGCACTGAGGCCATCCTGGCGGCTGGCGTGGCTCGGGTAATCATCGCCACCCCTGACCCCAATCCCCAGGTCGCCGGGGCCGGTGCCCAATTACTCCAATCCCGGGGGGTAACGGTGGAGGTGGGACTGCTGGCGGAGGAAGCCCGGAGTCTGAACCAGGCCTGGTTTCATTGGCTGGAAAGCGGTCGCCCCTGGGTCATCGCCAAGGCTGCCTGTTCCCTGGACGGCAAGATCGCCACTGCCGGTGGCCAGAGCCAGTGGCTCACCGGTGAGCCGGCCCGGGCCTGGGGGCACCGTCTGCGCCACCAGGTGGACGCCATCCTGGTGGGAATCGAGACAGTCCTTCATGACGACCCCCAGCTCACCACGCGGCTGCCCCGCCAGGGCCAGGACCCCATCCGCATCGTCCTGGACAGCACCTTGCGGATTCCCCTGGCTTCCCGCCTCCTGCACCTAAAGTCGCCGGCCCCCACCTGGGTGGCCTGCACCAACGCGGCTCCCGCTGACAAGATCGGGGCCCTGAAGAAACTGGAAGCGGAAGTCCTGATCTTCCCGGGCCATTCCCGGGATTCGGGAAGAGTGCCCTTACCGGGCCTGATGAAACTTCTGGGCGCCCGGCAGGTGCAAAGCCTGCTGGTGGAAGGCGGCGCCGAGGTCCTGGGCGCCTTCTTCGAGCAGAAATTGGTGAACCAGTTCTTCTTCTTTTTCGCCCCTAAATTCCTGGGTGGCCGCCAGGCCCCCGGCGTCCTGGGGGGTGAGGGCATTGTTCACCTTAAGGACGCCCCCCAGGCCCGGGATTTGGCAATCCGGCGAGTTGGAGCGGATTTATTGATTAAAGGTTATCTATGATAAATCACTCGATAACTGGCGGCTGTGGGCTCACGCCGCAAGAACCTCATTTCCCCTGATAAAAAGTTTGCTTTTTTGAAATATAGTTTTAATATTTATTAGAAAGAAAAAGGGATTTTTGCAGAGGTTCCGGAGGAGACTGAAATGTTCATGTTTATCAAAGAAAATCTCGCCAACATCGCGGCCTTGTTGATCATGCTTACGTATCTCCTGATCATTGCCAACATTGAGATTTTTCAGGATCTCGTCCAGGCCATCGACACGACAATTTTTCAATAGAGTTGGCTCCAGCCGCCATTGGCCAGTGGCGGGGTTGAAACCCCTCCTGACCGCGTTGCCTCGATTCATTGCCTCCGCAGCGGCTCCTTCAGCGCCGCGATGAAGTCACCCACCTCTTCGATGAGTTCCTGACCCTTTAGCCTGGCAACCCGCTGGACGATGGCGCTGCCCACCACCACCGCGTCCACGTAAGGGGCCAGCCACGCCACCTGCTCCGGGCTGGAAATGCCGAAACCCACTGCCAGTGGGCATTTCACCAGGCTGCGAACTTTACGCAAGGCCGCGATCAGCTCCGGCGGCAGCTCCTGCCGCGCCCCGGTGATCCCGGTCACCGAAACATAGTAGAGAAACCCCCGGGTAAGCCGGCCTATCCTTTGAATGCGCCGGTCCCCGCTGGTGGGTGCGGCCAGGAAGATAGCGGCCACCCCGGCCTGGGCCGCGGCCTGCCGCCAGGGTTCCGCCTCCTCCGGCGGCAGGTCCGGGATGATAAAGCCGTCCACCCCCAGGGCCGCGGCCTCCTGGGCGGTGCGCTCCAATCCGTATTGCAGGATGGGATTGTAATATCCCATCAGGATCAGAGGTATTTCCGTTTCACGGCGCAAGGCCCCCGCCACCTCCAAGACCTCTTGAAGGTGCACGCCCCTTTGCACGGCGCGATTGCTGGCCGCTTGGATAACGGGGCCGTCCGCCAGGGGGTCGGAAAAGGGAATCCCCAACTCCAGCAGGTCGGCGCCTCTGGCCGCCATCTCCAGGGCCAGGGCCCGGGTGGTGGCCAAATCCGGGTCGCCGGCAGTGATGAAGGGAATGAGGGCGCCCTCGCCTTTGGCCTTAAGCCGCTTGAATACCCGATCAATCCGCGTCACCGGACACCTCCATGGCCTCGGCCACCGCCTCGACATCCTTGTCGCCGCGGCCCGAGAGATTGACGATAATCAGGTCATCCGGGGAATATTCGGGCGCCAACCGCTTCAGATAGGCCACCGCGTGGGCGCTCTCCAGGGCCGGCAGGATGCCCTCGGTCCGGGAGAGCAGTTGAAAACCCGCCAGGGCCTCGGTATCGGTCACCGCCACATATTCGGCCCGACCCGCATCCTTGAAATGGGAGTGCTCCGGGCCGACTCCGGGGTAATCGAGCCCCGGCGCCAGCGAATGGGCTTCCTGGATGTTGCCCCAGGGATCCTGCAGCAGATAACTGAAGGCGCCATGCAGTACCCCGACGCTGCCGGCCACCAGGGTGGCGGAGTGCTGCCCGCTGCCCAGACCGTGGCCCGCGGCCTCCACCCCGATAAAGCGCACCGCGTCGTCCCTAAAGGCATGAAACAAGCCCATGGCGTTGCTGCCGCCGCCCACGCAGGCCACCAGGCATTGGGGCAGGCAGCCGGTGAGCCTGTGCAACTGGGCCTTGGCCTCTCGGCCGATGACGGCCTGGAAATCCCGGACGATCATGGGATAAGGGTGCGGCCCGCCCACGGAGCCCAGGACATAGTGGGTGTGGCGCACGTTGGTGACCCAATCCCGGATGGCGTCGTTCATGGCATCCTTCAGGGTGCGGCTGCCGGACTCCACCGGGATCACCCGGGCGCCCAGGAGGCGCATGCGGATCACGTTGAGCCGCTGCCGCCGAATATCCTCCGTGCCCATGTAGATGTCGCACTCCAGCCCCAGCAGGGCGGCCACCGTGGCGGTAGCTACCCCGTGCTGGCCGGCCCCGGTTTCGGCAATAATCCTTTTTTTACCCATGCGGCGGGCCAGCAGCCCCTGGCCCAGGGTGTTGTTGATCTTGTGGGCCCCGGTATGGGCCAGGTCCTCCCGTTTAAGGTAAATCTGGGGGCCTCCCAGGGCTTCGGTCAGATGCCGGGCGTGATACAAGGGCGTGGGCCGGCCCACGTAATCCTTGAGATACCAGGACAACTCCTCCCGAAATTGCCGTTCCCTGCTGATCCGATGATAGGCCGCCTCCAACTCCAAAAGGGCCGGCATCAGGGTCTCCGGGACAAACCGGCCCCCATACCGCCCAAATCTGCCATGCCGATCCGGTAACAAGTTTGCCTCCTTGGTTCGACTGACCATTGATTACTGGCTACTGACTACTGACTACTTTTTCAAAAAAGGCCCTGAGCTTCTCCGGGTCCTTCTTCCCCGGGGCGGCCTCCACCCCGCTGGCCACGTCCACCGCCTGGGGCCGGGCCACCTCTATGGCCCGGGCCACGTTGGCCGGGGTGAGACCGCCAGCCAAAACGATGCGGCCGAAGTCCTGCGCCCGCCGGGCCAGTTTCCAGTCGAAGGTCTCTCCGGTGCCCCCCGCCTGCCCGGCTTTGTAGGTGTCCAGGAGAAAGGCCTGCACCACGCCCCGGTATGCTGCCAGTGCCCCCAGGGAGCTTTCGTTTTCGATCCGGAATCCCTTGAGCACCCGTCGTCCCAGGCTCTTACAATACTCCGGAGATTCCCGGCCATGGAGCTGGACCCAATCGAGGCCCAACCGGGCCGCCAGTTCCCGCACCACTGCCGCTTCTTCGTCGACGAAGACCCCGACGCTCAGGACCAGGGGTGGCAGTTGCCGGATAATCTCCCGGGCCGCCTCCGGCGCCACCCGGCGAGGGCTGGCGTGATGAAAGATGAACCCGAGGGCGTCCGCTCCCAACTCCGACGCCAGCCGGGCGTCTTCAGGGTTGGTGATGCCGCAGATTTTGATGCGAACCATGCTTTTATAACCCGGCGGCCACAGGCCGCCCTATAAATTCTTTCATAGGGCGGGCTGCGCCCGCCGCCTGGTTTTAGCCGGCGGTCCCCAGGAACTCCCGCAACTTGGCCCCCGGGTCGGTCTCCGTGACCAGCGCCTCCCCGATGAGAAAGGCGTGGATGCCCGCAGCCTGGTATCTTTCGACCTCGACCCGGCTCTTCAGGCCCGAGGCAGCCACCAGGGTCACCCCCGACGGCGCCAGGGGCGCCAGCTCCAACGCCCGGTCCGGGAACATGCGCAGGGTGTGCAAGTCCCGGGAATTGATCCCGATCACCCTGGCCCCGACGTCCAGGGCGGCGGCCATCTCCCCTACGGTGTGCACCTCCACCAGGGCCTCCAACCCGAGGGAATGGGTCAAGGCCAGCAAGGCCCGAAGCCCCTCGGGGCTCAGAAGGCTGACGATGAGCAGCAGGGCGTCGGCCCCCAGGGCGGCGCTCTGGTAAACCTGAATCTCCTCCAAAATGAAATCCTTGCGCAGGATGGGGAGCCGGATCAGCGGCCGCAGGCTCGGGATGAATTCGGGATCGCCTTTAAAAAAAGAGACCTCGGTGAGCACGGAGATGGCCGCCGCCCCGTTCTCCTGATAGCTTAGGGCCAACTCCCGCGGGTCCCAGTGCATGGCAAACTCCCCTTTGGCAGGCGATGCCCGCTTCACTTCCGCAATAATGGCGGGACCGGGGCGGCCCGCCAGGGCCGCTTGCAGGCTGAAACACGCCGGCCGCCGCCCAATCGCCGCCCGGAATTGCGTAATCCCCCCCGCTTCCTGCAAGCGCTGGCTCTCGGCCTGCTTCATCTCGACGATTTTTGCCAGAAAATCCATGGTCTTCAGCCATCAGCAGAGAGCGGTCAGCTTTCAGCCTGAAAATCGAGGCAGCCTTGGTGGCACAGGCGTCCCGCCTGTGCTTTATCCGGTGCCCCAGGTACACCATACCGGGTGCCAGGCGCAGGGCGGAGTCTCACGCGCCATTATTGGCGCCTGCGTCGCCCTCCTACCCCTCACGCCTCAAAGCTCCTGCTCTTGGCAATCAAGTCCTCCAGTTTTTTTAGGGCCTTGCCGGAGCGAATAGTCTGCCGGGCAAGTTCGAGGCCCTGGGGAAAATCCTGGGTCAAACCCGCGGCGATGTAGGCCGCGGCGGCGTTCAGGGCCACCATGTCTTCCCGGGGTCCACCCTCCCCTGCCAGCACGGCGCGCACGATGCGGGCGTTCTCAAAGACGTCGCCGCCCTTGATCTCCGCCAGGGTGGCCCGTTTAAGGCCGAAGTCCTCCGGCGCGATATCGTAGGTGCGCACCATGCCGTCCCGGAGCTGGCTCACCCGGGTGGGGCCGACGATGCTGATTTCGTCATAAGAGCCTTCGCCGTAGACCACAAAGGCGCTCTTGCCCCCCAGCATCCCCAGCACCTGGGCCAGCGGCTCGGTGAGCCGGGCCTCGTAGACCCCCAGCACCTGGACGTTGGCGTTGGCCGGATTGGTGAGCGGCCCCAGGATATTGAAGATGGTGCGGATGCCGATCTCCCGCCGGGGGCCGATGGCGTAGCGCATACTCCCATGGAGTTGCGGGGCGAAGAGAAAGCCGATGCCCACCTCCAGGATGCACCAGGCCACCTGCTCCGGGGTGAGGGAGAGATTGATCCCCAGGGCCTCGACGACATCCGCGGAGCCGCAGCGGGAGGAGACGGCCCGGTTGCCGTGTTTGGCCACCTTGAGCCCGGCCCCGGCCACCACGAAGGCGGTGGTGGTGGAGACATTGAAGGTGGAAGTGGCTTCGCCGCCGGTGCCGCAGGTATCCACCACCGTCTCCCGATCCACGTTGATTTCGTCCCGGTCCAGGCCGATGAGACCGTCGGAAATGGGAATACGGGTGGCTTGGGTTCGCATCACCCGGGCCGCCGCGGTGATCTCCGCCACCGTCTCCCCCTTCATGCGCAGCGCGGTAATAAAGGAGCCGATCTGGGCCTCGGTGGCCTCGCCGCTCATGATAATCTCCATGGCCCGGGTCATCTCCGCTTCCTTCAAATCGTGCCCGTGAACCACTTGGTAAATGACTTCTTTCAGCATCCTTTAGTCCTGTAAGGGGCTATTTTATCCTGGTGTAAATGGCCGCCAGGGCGATGGGCGCCAGGACCCAACCCATGATTTTTTCCAGGTGCCAATAGGCCCAGACAGAGTCCGCAGAAATGCCCGGCTGGAAAGCCCTGGCCACCCCCAAATCGACTCCGGGCAGAAACCGGTCCAGACTTACGGCCAATCCATCCCATAAGGGCTGGCCGGCGGCGTGGAAGAGCAGCCAGCCCAGCAGCACCAGGACCAGGGCCGGCCACAAGGTGCGGGCGGGTTTCCGGCCAAAGCCCGCCGGCCAATCCCAAAAAATCTTGGTAAGCCACCTGCCCGGGTGCCACCAGGGCAGCTTTCCCAATTCCCGGCGCTTGCCGGTGATAAATGCCTTGTCGGCCCATTTCCTCAGGCCGCCGCGCTCAAAAAAGGCGTCCAGGTGCCCGTAATTCTGGGCATTGAAGCGACTGCAGCTCAGCCAATCCAGCAGTTCCCTCCATTGTTCCGCCTTATGGGGGTCTCTCCTGGTGGTGAGGCTCTGATAAGTCAGCCCATCCAGATAGACTCTTTGCTGGCCGTCCAGCGATGGCGGCCATTCAGGTTCTACGAGTTGGAGATGGTAAAGCGAGGCGTCGCGCCAATCGGCCTCATCCTTGATGGCCAACCTGACCAACTGGGACGGGCCTTGGACCTGCAAACTCCTCGCTTCAAATCTTTTTATCTCAATATTTAAAATAGTTAATCGATGCGCGATCCTGGTGCGGTTCAGGACAATCTCCTCCAGCGGCAGACCGCCGACGGAGAGCGGGTGCAGGCCCCGAATTACCAGGTCGGTTAGCTGGGCTTCCTTCATCACCAGCCCGCCGAAGAAAATGGTGCCAATGAAGAAGGCCCCCTGCCCTACTTTGAGGCCGGTGAAAATAGTGCTTTCGCTCTTAAAGATGGCCTGGTCGGCATTAAAGACCTCGCCCACCTCCAGCCGGGTAAAATTGGCCGGACCTATAAACAAGGTTTTAAAGGACTTGAGCCCGCCGAAGGGATCGAGAAAGAAGTTTTTCTTCACCTCCATTCCGGTGAAATACGCCGATCCGGCAAAAATGGCACCGCTGGCGTGGAAACTGCGGCCCACCTGCACGGCCTCGAAATCGCTGATGTGTCCTAAAAATTGGGCCTTATCCGCCCGCAGCTCCCCGCCGATCACCGCCCCCCGAAAATTGACGCCGCTGCGAAAGGTAGCAGCCAGTTGGTGGCCGGATTTTTCCAGGGGATCCAGGTAACAATCCCCCGCCACTTTGGCGAGGACAAAGCTCACCAGCCCATGGAAATCGCAGCCCTGAAAGAAGGCATCATGGCCCACCTGCATGCGGATAAAGCTGACTTTATGGTTGGGAGCTAGGAACTTCGCCCCCTGCGCCACGAATTGGCCCTTGATGTCGGCGCTGCCAAAATCCGCCGGCCCGTGAAATTCAGCTTCATCGAAAAAAGCGCCCTCACCCACACGAAGCCCGCTAAAGTCGGCTCCCTGATCTTCAGCCAGGAACTTGGCCCCTTGCGCAGCGAATTGGCCGTCGATGCCGGCAGCAGCAAAATTCACCAGCCCGCTAAATACCGTATCTCTACAAAACATGCTTCCCGCAACTTGCAAACGCTGAAAATCTGCGCCCTTAAGAAAATATGAGCCATCTACAGACAAATGATAATTGAAAAAGGCATCCCTAATGACAAAAAATTCTTGGAACATACAGTCGTGAAACGCAACCGCAACAGCCATCTGGGCATTCTCCAGGTCGAGCGGCTCCTCGATAACCGCGTGCCTTATCCGCAACCCCCGGCGGTGAATCTGCGCCCCCGGCAAATCCCCGGTTAACAGCTCTTCCAGGAACCTGGCCCGCAGGCGCCGCCCTTCCTCCGCGCCGCCGAACTCCTGCTCCAGGTCGGCAATCTCCCCGGCGGCCGCCTGTTTCAGGACAAACTGCTCCTGCGGGGTGAGGGGCGAGCCGTCGCTGAGTTTTATTTCAGTTTTCGGGTCCATGGGGATTCTATCTTTTTATAAATACTTGCTTTTGCAAATCTTTTTATGGTGGGGCGGCCGTCCCTGGCCGCCCGGAATTAGGTTGGCGGGCGGGGACGCCCGCCCCACAGAGGCCCGCCCCTCCTGCCGGCGAGGGGGTGACCCAGGGTGAGAGGGAATTAATCGCTCTCTCCCCCGGTTAAATAAATATGGCACCGGATTTATGAAATCGAGTGCCAGGCAACTCAAGGCCAGCGCCTAGCCGTCACTCTCGATCTTCCAGTCCGATTTCGAAAGGCGCCGCCGCCCTCTCGGCCAAGACCTTGGCGCCCGCGGCCAGTCCGGCCTCCAGAGCCCGCTCGTTCATTTCCCGGCTGGCGGCCGGCACCCGGGCCAGAACCGCGGCCTTCAGGGCTTCCCGGGAGACCGCGCCGGTGATGGCCGCCAGGGCCCCCAAGGCCACGATGTTGGCCATCAATTCCCTGCCAGCCTCCCGGGCCAGGCGGGTAAAGGGGATGGAGAGCGCCCCCGACTCCGGCACCTCCCGCACCAGGTCGGCGTCCACCAGCAGCACCCCCCCCTCTTTCAGGTCACCCAGAAAAACGTCCAGGGACTTCTGGTTCAGGGCGAGCAGCACGTCGGGCCGGATGGCCTTGGGGTAATCGATTTCCGCGTCACTGATGACCACCTCCGCCTTGGAGGCGCCCCCCCGGGCTTCGGGGCCGTAACTCTGGGTCTGGCAGACGAACTTGCCGTCATAAATCCCGGCGGCCTCCGCCAGGATTACCCCAGCCAGCACCAACCCCTGGCCGCCGGAGCCGGCCAGCCGAATCTCATAGCGCATTGCCATAATTTGGGCTCAAAGGTCGAGGTTATCAGTTCAACGTTCAAGGTTCAAAGATTTGCGGTTTGAGTTTAGAGGGTTGCGGTTTAGGCTTCCCTCTTAAAGCCGCCCGGGCCGCGACCTGGATGCGCCGGTATTCCTCGGTATAGATGGGCAGCTCGCGGTCCACCAGGACGCCGATGGTGATCTTGCCCGCCAGTTCCTCCGGGCTCATGGTGGCGGCCTTCTCCACCCGCACCGCCATCTCCTTCTGAGCCCGCATCATCTCCACCGGGCCGCCCTTCTTGTTCTTAGAGCCGAACTGGGTGTGGCAATGGCTGATGACCTCCACCACCGCAAAGCCCCCCTTCCTGATGGCCTGTTCCATCAATCGGTCCAGCAGGGTGACGTGGTACACCGTGCCCCGGCCCACCATGGCGGCGCCCGCGGTCACCGCCATCTCGCTGATGGAGAAGGCGTGTTCGATATGCCCGAAGTGAGCAGTTGCCGACCAGGCCCCGTAAGGGGTGGTGGGAGAATGCTGCCCGCCGGTCATCCCATAGATATTGTTGTTGATGATAATGGCCGTCAGGTCGAGGTTGCGCCGGGCCGCATGGATGAAATGATTGCCGCCGATGGCGGTGGCGTCGCCGTCCCCCATGACCACGATGACCTTGAGCTTGGGGTTGGCCAGCTTGACGCCGGTGGCAAACGTCAGGGCCCGGCCGTGCGTGGTGTGCAGGGTATTGAAATCGACGTACACGCTGATGCGCCCGGAACAGCCGATGCCCGAAACCAGGACGATCTCATCCTTGGTGTAGCCAATGGCGTCGATGGCCCGGATCATGGACCCCAGGACGATGCCGTTGCCGCACCCCGGACACCAGACATGGGGGAACTTCTTCTCGTGGCGCAGGTATTTGTGAATCAGTTTGGTGACATCTTCGGCCATTTTCAGATCTCATTCCCTTGTGTCATGGTAGCCGCAGGCTTTAGCCGGCGCTGCTTCTCCACCAGTTATGGTATCCTCAGGTAATTGCCATCCAGCAGCACCCCTGGCTTCAGGTAATCCCGGCATTGGCTGTCGGCATTGCGGATAAGCGCCTTATTGCCTGAGAAGGTTATCGTCAATTTGCAGCCACCAGTCTGATAGGTAGCTGTCTTGCCCTGCAAATCAGCCACGCCCATCATCGAGCCGTTGAAATCACCTTCCTCGACATAGAGAGTGAATTGCAGTGCTCCGACGCCTTTCAACTCGTTGACTGACAGGCGGCGCAGATTGCCCTTCTCCCGGAGTTCATAGACTCCGGAAACCTCGGCTCTCGCGGCGGAGATTATGCACAGGCTCAGGACTGCCGCCAGCGTTATTATCAACCCTGGCCGGCTTCTATCTATCATCGCCGGTACTTCCCTTTATGCCTTCCTAGAGACCCCAAGGAACTCGACGCTACATTTTCACTAGCCGCTCCATGATCTCGTCCGGCGTAATCAGATTGCCGTCGATCCGATTCAGGGCCTCCACCCTGGTCAGACCCTGGTTGATCCTTTTTACCTCCCGGGACATCTGGCCCATATTGAGCTCCGGCACCAGGACGGCCCGCACCTGGCGCAGCAGCGGCTCCAGATGCCGCCGGGGAAAGGGCCAGAGGGTGATGAGTTGCAGCAGTCCGGCCTTGATCCCCCGCTCCCGGGCCTCGATCACGGCCCGCCGGGCGCTGCGGGCCACCGAGCCGTAGGCCACCACCAGGATCTCGGCGTCCGCCGTCTGCTCCTCCTTAACCATCTGGATGTCGTGGAAGTGCTGGGTAATCTTGCGGAACAGGCGTTCCAAAAAAGGCACGATCTCGTCGGGGCGTTCCGTGGGGTAACCCCGCACGTCATGGATCAGACCGGTAACGTGGTAGCGGTAGCCGTCCCCGAAGATGCCCATGGGGGGCACCCCGCTGGCGGTGTCGGCGTACGGGAGGTACCATTCCGGCGGCATGTCCGGACGCACCCGGTCTACCACCTCGAGGGGCGTCTCCGGCGGCAGCACCAGCTTCTCCCGGGTGTGGCCCACCACTTCATCGCTCAAGATGATCACCGGGGTCCGGTATTTTTCCGCCAACGAGAAGGCCTTGACCGTGAGCTCGAAGCACTCCCGGGTGGTGGAGACCGCCAGGACGATGATGGGGTGGTCCCCATGGGTGCCCCAGCGGGCTTGCTGCACGTCCCCCTGGCTGACATGGGTGGCGAGTCCCGTGGAAGGCCCGCCCCTCATGACGTTGACGATAACCGCGGGCACCTCGGCCACGCAGGCGAACCCCAGGTTCTCCTGCATCAGGGAAAACCCCGGGCCGCTGGTGGCGGTCATGGCCTTGGCCCCGGCCAGGGAGGCGCCGATAACCGCTCCCATGGAGGCGATTTCATCCTCCATCTGAATAAAGGTGCCGTCCACCGCGGGCAAACGGTAGGACATGACTTCGCTGATCTCCGTGGCCGGGGTGATGGGATAGCCGGCAAAAAACCGGCAGCCGGCATAGAGGGCGCCCTCTACCATGGCTTCGTTGCCTTGCAGCAGTCTGGCCTTGCCGGGGGTTCCGCCGTTCATGGTTTCTCTCCCATCCAGCTCGCCAAAGTCATTCCGTTTCCTCCGTCACTGCCTTTTTGGCAACCAGCTCCTTGACGCAGATGGCAAAGTCCGGACAATGGAGTTCGCACCAGCGGCAGCCGTTGCAACGCTCAGGACTCTTCACCCGCGGCGCCCCCCGTGCGTCCATCTCCAGGCACTGCCGGGGGCAAAAGGCGGCGCAGATGCCGCAGGACTTGCACCAGTCCCGAAAGATGTCGATTTCATACTGCGGCTGGGGCTTTTCGGGAGGTTCCAGTCCGGCCGGCCCCTTCTTAGACTCTAAGGTCTGATTTGCCTCGATTTGCGAATCCTTATCCATATCCATTCCCTAGTGCCTGCCTAATTGCCAAAAATCCGGGGAACCATACTGCCCTCAGCCCCGGCTGCGCTTCTTAAAATTACGCAGCAGATTGATGCCTTCGGGGGTCATGATGGACTCGGGATGAAACTGCACTCCGAAGATGGCGTATTCCCGGTGGCGCAGCCCCATGATCTCCCCCACCGCGGTCTGGGCCGAAACTTCAAGACAGGGGGGCAGGCTCTCCCGCTCCACGATGAGAGAATGGTAACGGGTAGCCTCAAAGGGAGACGGAACGCCCTGGAAAATATCCCGCCCGTCATGATAAATGAGGGAGGTCTTGCCGTGCATCAGCCGGGTGGAGCGGATGACCCGGCCCCCGAAGGCCGCGCCCAGGGCCTGGTGTCCCAGGCACACGCCCAGGATGGGAATCCGTCCGGCAAAATGAAGGATGGCCGCCATGGAAATCCCCGCTTCGGTGGGAGAGCAGGGTCCTGGGGAGATTACCAGCCGGTCCGGCTTGACCGCCTCAATTCCCTCCAGGTCTATCTGGTCATTGCGGAAGACCTGGACCTCCTCTCCCAACTGGCCGAAATACTGCACCAGATTATAGGTGAAAGAGTCATAGTTATCTATCATTACTAACATATGCGGCTCAGTGAGCAGTGAGCAGTGAGCAGTGAGCAGAAAATGCAACTTCTCTCCGCTGACCGCAAACTGATCAGACCTTTGGATCATTTTCTTTACTTATCACATTCCCTTAGGCAATGAACAATAACGATTGAGCTGAAAACCATACTGCTCACTGCTCACTGTTTCCTATGCCAGCCCCTCGTCGGCCCGCTTCAGGGCCTGCATCAGGGCCATGCCTTTATTCACCGTCTCCTGGTATTCCCGGCCCGGGTCGGAATCGGCCACGATGCCTGCGCCCACCTGCAAATAGACCTGTCCGCCATGGACGGCAAAGCTGCGGATGGTGATACAGAAGTCGAGGTTGCCCCCGAAGCCCAGGTAACCCACCGCTCCGGCGTAAGGCCCCCGGCGGGTGGGTTCCAGTTCCTCGATAATTTCCATGGCCCGCACCTTGGGAGCGCCGGCGACGGTGCCCGCGGGGAAGGTGGACCTGAGGACGTCCAGGCCGTCGCAGCCCGGGGCCAGCTCGCCCTCTACCTGGGAGACAATGTGCATCACGTGGGAGTAGCGCTCGATGCTGAAAAGCTCCGGCACCCGGATGCTGCCGATTTTCCCCACCCGGCCCACGTCGTTCCGCCCCAGATCCACCAGCATCAGATGTTCGGCCCGCTCCTTGGGATCTGCCAGCAGTTCCGCCTCCAGCACCCGGTCCGCCGCCTCGTCGGCTCCCCGGGGGCGGGTGCCGGCGATGGGCCGATAGGTGATGCGGCCTTCCTCCAGGCGCACCAGAATCTCCGGGGAAGCCCCCACCAGCTGTAGGTCCCCATGGTCCAGGTAGAACATGTACGGTGAGGGATTGATGATGCGCAAGGCCCGGTACAGGTCCAGGGGATCGTGGCGCAACGGCGTCTGAAAGCACTGGGACAGCACCACCTGGATCACGTCTCCGGCGGCGATATATTCCTTGGCCCGCACCACCATGGCCTCGAAGTTCTCCCTGGTAATGTTGGAACTGAGCGCTCCCGAAAGCTTTGGGGGGGAAGGCAGGCCCCGCGGCACCGGCTGTCCCAGGCGCTCGATGAGGACCTCGATGGCCGCCAAGGCCCCCTCGTATTGGGACTTCAGGGAAACCTCCGGGTCCAGGCGCACCAGGCTCATAACCTTGATGGTTTGACGCAGGTTGTCGAAAATCAGGAGATTGTCGGCTAACATCAGCCGGGCTTCAGGCATGGGGCCGGGCGGGTTCAGCTCCGGCAGCCGCTCGATATAGCGCACCATGTCGTAGCCCAGATAACCCACCAGCCCCCCCCAAAAACGGGGCAGTCCCGGAGCGGCTACAGCCCGCAAGTCCGCCAGCAGCCGGCGCAAGTGCTCAAAGGGACCGGCGCCGGCCTCAAGTGGCAATACCTCCTCCCGCCCCTGGCGGCTGATGGTGACGCGGCCGTCCTGCACCTGAAAGAGCACCGAGGGGTTGAGTCCCAGAAAACTGAAGCGTCCCCACTTCTCGCCGCCCTCCACACTCTCCAGCAGATAAGAACACCCGTGGCCCCGCAACTTCTTATAGGCGGAAACCGGGGTCTCCAGGTCCCCCAGGATTTCCCGGTAGACCGGAATGAGGTTGCCCTGCCGGGCCAGGTCGCTGAAGGTGGCAAAATCCGTTTGCGTCATGTCCGCTCCGTCTATGATTTAATATTTAATCCAGATAACCGCCGTAAACCAGAGATAAAATAATTATTTTTGTATTTTGCCTGACGGCAGCCATTCAGCAATGGCAAGCGGCGGTCGGCCCCGGCAATAAAAAAGCCGTGCCCCTGGTGGGCCACGGCTTTAAAAGCGCCAAAAAGCCGGGGCCCCTCTGCGAGGGGCCCCCAAATATCTCTCACTTGCCGGAGACGCACCTCACGAGACCGCCATCAGCCGCCACCAGCACCAGTTTTTTGAACCGAAATTTTTCATTTTCTTTTCTCTGAAAAGTGTATATTCAAATCATTGATGGTTGTCAATAGGTTCCCTGAAAAGGAAACTAATTACCATCAAAAATCGGGAGAAAAAGATTGAAGTTTCTCATTACCATATCCCAGGATGAAGACGGCATGTATATCGCCGAATGCCCTGCCATCCCGGGCTGCGTCAGCCAGGGACTGACGGAAGTGGAGGCGGAAAGAAACATCAATGAGGCGATCAAGGAGTGCCTGGCCGTGCGCGCTCGAGCTCAACCTCGATCTCGCTGTCTGAAACCGTTCCAAGAACTGTTGAATAATTTAGATTGAACCGGTTGGACATCGGCCTTGTCTGGGAAGATGCAACATCTGCATAGGCAGGCCTTTTTCGTCAAACTCTGTTGGATTGGGGAAGGCACCGAATCCTAAAAAAGCAGTTACCGCCGCAACCAAGGCGTCATGGATGTCGTCTTTCGATACATCACAGCGTCGGAAATTATTCAGAGCATGCGAAATAATTTCTTTTGCTTGAGGAAAACGATTGCACAAAATATTGAGACGTTCACAAAAACCTAATGGGGTTTTTTTACTATGTTCCATCGCATTACCTTCTGACAATGCCCAAAAACAGAGCTCCGGATGAATTTCCTTAATGCGTTCCCTGGCATTTTCATGATTTAAAAAAAAATGTATCCACCTCTTTTATTTTTGGGACGATACTCCATGTTTGCACCGACAAACCCTTGCCGGATAACTTTCTATTGGTAGCCTTGCCTTCTTCATAGGTTCCTTCATAAATTGCCGGCCGAACCGGGACAGGAAAAACAGCGCACCCCCTCTCTCGCCCGAGTTTTCTCCTTGCCTCTTTATCACAAAGACGCTCATCAGGTCCCGCTTCTTTCATCCCAATAGGTACATCGAGGAGAATTAGGGAAGCATCCTGATATTCTTCCCAAAGTTCGCTAATACTTGCAAAAAGCTTTGTATCCCATTCACGGCCCTTCGTAAGTCGGATAGCAAACCAGCCTCCTTTGCAACCGTCGGCGCCGACAAAAAACGGTTCACCTACCCCTTCCTTTGTTCCCCGCATGTCTGACCTTCCTTTGTTCCCCGAATTATTGACCTTCCTTCAGACAAGTTAATAACTGGTCATGCAAAATCCCATTGCTTGCCAAAATATTGGGCGAGCTGAGGTCGTAAGGCCCGCCGCTGAAATTGGTGAGGCGGCCGCCGGCTTCGCTGATGAGCAGCAGGCCGGCGGCGGTATCCCAGGGTTTGAGGTGTTCTTCATAAAAGGCG
Organism: uncultured delta proteobacterium; assembly: GCA_963697965.1. Taxonomy (GTDB): domain Bacteria; phylum Desulfobacterota; class Desulfobaccia; order Desulfobaccales; family 0-14-0-80-60-11; genus JAPLJC01. Next base: position 1,900,515 of record OY969108.1, on the reverse strand, counting down.
TCTAAACGGCCGCAGGCCAGATAACTCATGTCCAGGGCGGCGGCGCCGGCCCGCCGCAACCCCTGGACCGCCCCCAGGATGCGCGAGAGCCGGGCCAGGGTCTCCGGCAGCCTCTCCCGGATGTCGTAGGGAAAGCCGGTGGCCACCAGGGCCCGGTCCAGGCGGTCAATGCCGGAAACCTGGATGGCCCGGCCGTTCAGCAGGGCGCCCTGGCCACGTCTCCCCTCAAAGAGCTCATCCCGCATGGGGTCATAGACCACCCCGTATTCCAGGCGTCCCTCCACCTCCAGTGCGATGGACACGCAGAAGGCCGGAAAGCCGTGGGCGAAGTTGACCGTGCCGTCCAGGGGGTCGATGATCCAGCGGCAGGGCCGCGGCTCTGAGGCCGGGGGCGGGGACGCCTGGGGTGCAGATCCCTCGCCCCCTCCTGCGGCTGCCGTTTCCTCCGCCAGGAAGCCATGATCCGGAAAACTCCGGCGGATCAGGGCCACGATCAGCTCCTGGGATTGCAGATCGCTTTCGGTGACCGGGTCGATAGCCCCCTTGTAGGTTATCCGGTGGGGTTTGGAGTAATTAAGCCGCAACAGGGCTCCGGCAGCCAGGGCCGCCTGCCGCCCGGTACTGACTAGCTGCTCCCACATATCGTTGTTCATTTCCACCAGAGCGCCCCTTTTCTGCGAGGCCAGAAAGCCTGCCCATCGCCGTATTAATTTCCGTTCTCAAAAGAGAAATGGTGGGCAGTGCCCAGCCTACACTTTAATAAGCCGTAACCGGGTTTTGCATTTGCTGATTGCTGAACGCTGACCGCTTTTTCAATCGACCTTTAGCAACTGAAACCCGGTCTGCGGATCCTTCTTCCGGGAGGCGGCGGTTCCCAGGATCTCCAGGAGCACCACCTCCCCCACCAGCCATACCGCTACCCCGGCCCGGGTGCAGCCCACCGTGCCCTGCCCCTCACGTCCCGTGGCGGCGTGCATGTGCAGCACCGGCTCCCCCGCCTCATTGGGGATCAGGGTTCCCAAAGCCAAAACCTCCTGGGCGCCCCTTAGGGTATGGATCATGGGAACGATGCCTTCCCGGTTGGCTTCCGGTCCCACCACCAACCGGCTGCCATCCCCGGCCCCTCCCAGATAGAATGCCAGTCCATGATCGATCTTTTGCTCCCGGGCAAATTTCTCGATGCTGTCATTAACCTGCTCGCCCTCTTCCAATCGCAAAACGAAGATACGTCCCAGCCGCCCTTCGCTGAATTGCATATTATCTCCTTATCGTGATGTTCCATGGGACTCCCAGCCAAGCTCCCAGACTGGACCCTGGCTGGCGCCCCTGAGCCGGGCTGCCCCCAGGCAAGACCACCCGGCTTTGCCACAAATTCTTCAACCTGGCTTCTTGACCGGTTTCCTGACCGGCTTCCTGATTTTAGCTTTCCGGCTGGATTTGCGGGCCGGCTGCTGTTTCTCGGCCTGCACCGGGGTAAAATAGTTGACCGTCACCAGGCCGATGAAAAAGCCCCCCAGGTGGGCCAACCAGGCCACCGGCCCCCCTTGCCGCAGGCCGTAAAATTGCAGGACCAGCCACAGCCCCACCAAGGCATAGGCCGGGATGGCCACCATCTCCGGCCGCAGGCGGAATAGTATCAGTGTGTGGATAGGGGATTGGGGCAATCGCCTCAGATAGCCGCCCAATACCCCAGCGATGGCGCCACTGGCCCCGATCAAGGGGGCGCGCAGCTGCGACCACCCCAACACATGGAAAATCCCGGCAAAGAACCCGCAAAACAAAAAAAAGGCCAGAAAGCGCCCGTGGCCCAGGTCATCCTCCAGGGCCTCTCCGAAGATCCAGAGGAACCACATATTGCCGATGAGGTGGACCCAGCCCCCGTGGAGGAACAGGGAACTGAACAGGGTGGGCAGGGCGCTCAGGCCCTGGTGTGAAAATAGCAAGAGCGGCTGGCTCAGTTGGGACGCCACCGCCCCTTTGTGCTGCATGAGGGCCGCGGCCCCCTGCGGGCCCAGCCGCAATTCATAGAGAAAAACCGCCACGTTGACGGCGATCAGACCCAGGGTAACCCATGGCTGGTGCCGCAGTGCCGGCGCCCCGCGGATGGGGAATAGCATAAAGGCTCCGGGGCTCTAGTGTGATGCCCCACAATTATCTTAACAAAAGATTTGAGATAACCCCCCCTCCCTGAGAGGGGAGGGGGTTGGAGGGAGGGTGGCAACATATGGTTAATGAAAGATAAATTACCACCCCCACCCGGTGTCGCCCCCTCAAGGGGGAGGGAAAAAGGCAAAGCCTTTATGTAACGTTTCCGTGGGACCCAATAATAGTTTTTAGGCAAAGGGGCCGGGGGAGGCAAAAGGCATCCCGCCCTTACCGAAAAAACCAAAATCCCAAAATCAGCAGTGTCCAGCAAGGTTTTGGCGATGAGCCGGGCAAAATCCCTCCGCCCGAACCTAAAGCACGCCCCATTCTACTCCAGCGAGACGGGCCTGTCCAGGGGCGGCGGCCGCGTAGTTGACAAGGGCCAGGGTTTCTAATAAACATTATGGTATGCCGGTATCGAAAAAGAAGCTGTACATCCGCACCTTCGGCTGTCAGATGAACCACGCCGACTCCCAGCAGATGGCCCGGTATCTGGCGCCGGAATATGAGGTTACCTGCCGGGCCGAAGAAGCGGATCTCTATCTTATAAATACCTGTGCCATCCGGCGCAAATCCGAGGAAAAGCTGAAGAGCCTGCTGGGGAGTTTGAAATTCCTGAAAGCCAGGAACCCCCGGCTCATCTTAGGGGTGGGAGGCTGCGTGGCCCAACAGGAAGGGGAACGCCTGCTGGCCGGTGCGCCGCACCTGAACCTGGTCTTCGGCACCCAGACGAGCCGGCGTTTGCCGGAGCTGGTGCGCCGGGCCACCCTGGGCCAGCGTCCCGCGGCGCTGGAGCTGACGCGAGGCCTCCCTGAGCCGCCTGTCCGGGTCTGGTCCCGGGGGCCGGCCCAGACCTTCGTGACCATCATGCAGGGTTGCGACAACTTCTGCACCTATTGCGTGGTTCCCTATGTCCGGGGCCGGGAGGCCAGCCGGGCCCCCGAGGCCATCGTGGCGGAAGTCTCCGGATTCTTAGCCGCCGGCGGCCTGGAAGTCACCCTTTTGGGGCAAAACGTCAACTCCTACGGCCGGGGCCTGCCCACTCCCATCACCTTTACCGGGTTGCTGCGCCGCCTCGCCCAACTTCCGGGGCTGGCCCGGCTGCGCTTTGCCACCTCCCACCCCCGGGACCTGTCCGATGAATTGCTGGCCGCCCTGGGTTCCCTCCCGCCGCTCTGCGAGCATCTGCACCTGCCGGTGCAGTCCGGGTCCAACCGCATCCTCCAGGCCATGCACCGCGGTTATACCAGGGAGGCCTATCTGGAACGAGTGGATCGCCTACGTTTCGCCTGCCCCGAGATTGCTATCTCCACCGATCTGATCGTGGGCTTCCCCGGGGAGACCGAGGCCGACTTTGCCCAGACCCTGGACCTGATGCGGCAGGCGGCCTTTGAACAGGCCTTCTCCTTTAAGTTCTCCCCCCGGCCCCAAACCCGGGCCGCGGACTTCCCGGACCAGGTGCCGGAGGCAGTCAAGGCGGAGCGCCTGGCCCGCTTGCAGGCCCTCCAGGATGAACTCACCCAGGCGGCCAACGCCCGCCTGCTGGGCCAGATTAAGGAAGTCCTGGTGGAGGGTGCCAGCAAAAGGAGCCCAGAGCAGCAGCTCTGCGGCCGCCTCAGGACCAATCAGGTGGTAAATTTTAGCGGACCCCGGCACCTGACGGGGCAACTGACCCGGGTTGCCATCACCTGCTCCCACCCCCATTCCTTGACAGGCTCTTGGACCCAGGGCCATTCTTGGGAGCAGGGGCGGATGTCTAAGGCATACCCATCGCAGGAGGCAACATGTTTAGGGAAATGACCGTTTCCGGATTGACCATTGACCCCTTCACCAATAGCCCCATCATGATTCTCAAGGATGTGGCGTCGGACAAGGCGGTCCCCATCTGGATCGGACTACTGGAGGCCACGGCCATCGCCAGCGAGCTGGAGAACATCAAATTCTCCCGCCCCATGACCCATGACCTGCTGAAAAACATCATGGAGCTCATGGAGACCCAGGTGAGCAAGGTGGAGGTCTGTGACCTTCGGGACAATACCTATTTTGCCCTCATCTACCTTTCCCGGGGGGGCAGCGAAGTGACCATCGACGCCCGCCCCAGCGACGCCATCGCCATAGCCTTGCGCTCCAAGGCCCCCATCTTCGTGGCGGAGGTAGTGATTCAAAAGGCCCGCCGGGTCGACCTTTCGGCCAAAGAGGCCATTACCAGCGACGACGCCAAGAAATGGACCGAGATCCTGGAGAGCCTGGATCCCGAAGACTTCGGCAAATACAAGATGTAACTTCGAATTGTGGGGGCGCACCCAAGTGTCCGGCCTCGATTTCTGAGTTCTGATTCCGGCCCTGACATTAACCGAAAACTGAAAACCGTTTTTTATGATCGACCTGCACACCCACACCCTGAACAGCGACGGCGAACTGCTGCCCGCGGAATTATGGCGCCGGGCCCAGGTTATGGGCTACCGCTACCTCGGAATCACCGACCACGTGGACGCCTCCAACTTCGAGGCGGTCTTCGCCGTTCTCAGGGCCGCGGCCCGGAGCCTCAACCGGGGGGAGGCGCCCATCCTTATTCCCGGCCTGGAATTCACCCACCTGCCCCCTGCCCTCATCGGCCCCCTGACCGCCCAGGCTCGCGCCCTGGGGGTCCCGCTCATCGTGGTGCACGGCGAGACCCTGGCGGAGCCGGTGGCTCCGGGGACCAACCGGGCCGCCCTGGAGGCCGACATCGACATTTTGGCCCACCCGGGCCTCATCACCCCGGAGGAGGCGGCCCTGGCCCGGGAACGCTCCGTTTTCCTGGAGATCTCAGCCCGCAAAGGCCACTGCCTGGCCAACGGCCACGTGGCCCGCATCGCCCTGGAGGTGGGCGCTTCCCTGATCCTCGATACCGACGCCCACGCCCCCGGAGACCTCATCAGCCGCCAGCAAGCAGAACGGCTGGCCCGGGGCGCCGGCCTTACGGAGACGGCCGTCCGCAACCTCTTCGCCGACGCTCAAGACCTGGCTCAGCGTCTGGCGGCGGAGTAGGTAATCCCCCAATAAAATGATTTGGGGGAACCCCGCTTTTCTAGAAAAAGCGAGATTCCCCCAAACCGCCTTCCGGAAAAATAGCTATTTGGCGCCCCCGACGTCCTGCCTGCGCCCCGCCTCGATGGCTCCGGATCAGCGAACCGCCTGAAACACCAAGACGGAAGGATCGCTCGTGTTGGCCAGGCCCAACCCCGGCGTCAGCTTCAGGCTCCAGCGATGTGCCCCAATGACCACCGAATAGATCATGCCCTCCGGATCGAAGACCTTCCAGGTTCCGCTTTGACCTTCCGAGGTGTGCACGGTGCCGTTGGCCGCAAGGTGAATCGAGATATTGTTATTAAAGTTCCAGTCCGGAGGATAGACCATCACGGCGTAGGTGCCGACAATGGGGTCTGAGCGGGGCCCGGCGGCTGCGCCGCCAAAGTCGAACCCCTCCCCGCTGGCGCTCACGGTGTAGTCGCCCCCCATGCGCACGAGGCAGGTCCCGTTCACACGAAGCTCTAATACTGCCGATCCCGGGCCTGGGAAGGTTGCCGGCATCACTATCTGAGCGAGGGTGCCATTGGAGGTCAGGGTGCGTGAGGTAGTCCAGCCGTTTCCGTGAATGATCACCTCGACCGTACAGTTCGTGGGATTGCCGAACAGACCCATGGACGTAAAACCGACGCTGAGCTTGCCGGGGCCTTTTCTGTATCTGAAAGACCAGTAATTCGGGCCCACCATGCAATCGAGCTTGCCACGGTTCTCACCCGCCAGCAGCGGGGTGGGCGCCCGGGGATTCAGTGATTGTGCGAAGGCGGACAGGCAGAGCGCGATGGCAAGGGCCGCACCGATGATCACGGACACAATATTCCTGGCCTTCCAAATACTTGGACCGCGTTTACTGCTCATCGTCTTTTCTCCTTCACTAAGATTTGGTTAAGGGACTATTATTTCTCAGATCTTGTGCGGCGAGGATAGCACAAAGTTCCCTCAAAATATATTTTTTTGCACAGGTCTCCATTCCCACCCCCGCTTAAAAAAAAGGCAAAATTTCCATAGAAAAGCTTGATATGGCAATAGGCGGCGTAATTAGATAAAATATTTGCAGGAGAACATCCGGTGGCGCCCCTTTCCCTGCCCAATCTCAAGCGCTTCAGTTTAAACGTGCTGGGATTCTTTCTGCCCCGCTTTTGCCTCTTCTGTGGGGCCGCGGTGGGGGAGGCCGCGGCGCAGGCGGTCTGCCCGGAATGCGAGGCCCAGATCGAGTGGGTGCAGAGCCCCTTGTGTCTCTGCTGCGGCCGGGTCTTTACGGCCCGGGAGGGCGATGACCGCCTCTGTGGAGACTGCGCCACAGAGACACCCCCCTATGACCGGGCCCGGGCCGCTGCTCTCTATGAGGGGCCGGTGGCTGCGGCCATCAAGGGCTTCAAGTTTTCCGCCCAGATGACCTTCCTGCCGGTTCTGCAAAGCTGGCTGAACCACCCGGAGTGCCTGGAGATGGTAGCCTGCGCCGACCTCCTGGTGCCGGTGCCGCTGCACCCCCGCCGCCTCAAGGCCCGGGGCTTCAACCAGTCCTGGCTTTTGGCCCGGGGATTCAAGGGCGCGGCCCTGGGCCGGGAGGTCCTCACCCGGGTGCGCTACACCGTGCCCCAGGTGGGGCTCAAGCCCAAAGAGCGCCGGGCCAACGTCCGGGCCGCCTTCAGCGTCTCCCACCCCGAAGAGGTCCAGGGAAAGAACGTTCTCCTCATTGACGATCTTTACACCACCGGTTCCACAGTCAAGGAATGCGCCCTGGCGCTGCGCCGGGCCGGGGCCGCCAGGGTCGAGGTCCTCACGGTGGCCCGGGTGAAGCAGGAATAACGATCTTTTTGGGAGGACATTTTTGCCTGACTGCGACAGCGGCCACAAGGTGGCGACCCGGGAGGCGGCGGCTCGCTGGGTTCGGGAGCAGCAAGCCCAGGGGCAGCGGGTGGTCTTCACCAACGGGGTCTTCGAACTCCTCCATCCCGGCCACGTGGCCTACCTGGAGCAGGCCCGCTCACTGGGGGAGGTTCTCATCGTCGGGGTGAATACCGATGCCTCGGCGCGCCGCCTAAACAAAGGCCAGGGGCGGCCCCTCACCCCGGAGGGCGACCGGGCCCGGGTCCTGGCGGCCCTGGCCTGTGTGGACCGGGTGGCGCTCTTCGCTGAGGACACCCCCCTTGAGCTGATCACCCTTCTGAAGCCGGACATCCTGGTAAAGGGCGGGGATTATCAATTAAGCCAAATTGTGGGCCGGGAGGTCGTCCTGGCCCGGGGCGGCCAGGTCTTAACCCTGCCCTTCGTCCCGGGCTATTCCACCACGGCTTTGCTGCAACGCCTCCGCAAATAGCAGTGGGGCGGGCCAGTAGTGACCGGCAGAGATTTTACACGAGGACCGGCGAATGAATATTGGAAAATGAAGCCGCAAGCCTTAAGCCAGAGAAGACGGGGGCAACCCGGAAGCGCCAAAACACCCTCTCCCCCATCGGGGGCAAGGGTAGAAAGCGAGAGAACTTCATAAGTTAATCAAAGAAGATTTTGGAGCCTAGATTACAACGGAGATTAGCAGTAAGCTTGGCGGACACTACTGGGGGTGGGCTTACGCGCCCGCCTGCTTCCGGGCGGCCAGGGACGGCCGCCCCACCTATTTTGCTGCCGGCATCGCCTTCTCTTTTTCGCCTTCCAGTAATCGAATATACCGGGTCTGGTCGGCAGCAGCCATTTGCTTGGAAGGCGGCGTCAGTTCGTAGGGCGTGTAGTCTGGATGTTCGCTGAATATGCTGAACATCGGCACCGCCAGGGCGTCGTTTTGGTTCATGGGATCAAAACCGAGCAGCATCTCGATCGTACGCAGCATGCTGAGTTGGTCGTAGCGGTCGCTCACCACCGCGTCCCTCTTGACCCAGGGGCCTACCGCCAGGGCCACGGTCCTCGTGGCATCCACGTGATCCGGCCCGTTTTGGGCGTCGTCTTCCGTTACCAGAATTAGGCTTTCTTTCCATATGGGGCTATGCGAGATGGTGTTGATGATAATACCCAGGGCTGCATCGTTTTGGGCCACAAACTCGTCGGGCGGAGAGGAGTGCGGATCGGTCCCGGCCGTATGGTCGTTGGGAAGCCAGATATATTGAAATTGCGCCACTGAGTGATGGTTGACCTGATTTTCGAAATCGGCTCTCCACACTCTAACCCTATCGAGGTCCGAAATGTTGAGGTCCCAGGAGGGATAGTCGATGGGGTAGTGGTAGAGATATCCGGCAACTCCGTCCCGGAGTTTCTCATTGGTCCCTAACTGCGGGACGAGGCTATTATCCCCCAGCAGGTAAAACGAGAGCACCTGGGCCACCTCAGGTCTATTTTTCAGGAGTTCCTTAGCCTTAGCCACCGAGTCCGGCTGCGGCTGAAAAAAGGCGGCATGGGCATACAATCCCTCGCCGCGGTCGGTCGCGTTGGCAAGCACCATCATGCGGGCGTAGAATTTTTCATAAAATTCCTTAGCCAGGGGGGGATTCGCCTCAAAGCTCTCCTTGATGAGGCGCTGCGCCCTGGTATAGAGAAAGTAATTCTCCCCGTAGATACGATAATCGATATTCTTCTTCTCCAGCACATCCCAGAGGTACTTGGGCGAATATAGCGCCGGAACGCATCCGAACGGATAGCCTGCGTATCTGTTCGAGTATGACAGGTTGCCCAGCGACTCCAGGAAGGGACTCGCATAGCCGCTGGTGGTGAAACTGTGGCCGAGAACGCTGATCTCTCCGTCGGCATAGTAATTGTCCAGGGTCACGAACTGTTTGGCCAGTTTATGGGCGTTTGGAGTGATCTGGTCCCCGAAAAGCGTCAGATACGGATCGCCATTACCCCGGCCCAGGTCGCCCAGCACCTGGTCATACGTGCGGTTCTCCCTGATGATGTAAAAAACGTACCGGATGGCAGGCAGATTACCCTTTTGGAAACCGTATATCGGCGCTCCCTCCTCCACCTGCCGCGTCCAGGCAGGCAGGTTCGCCTCGATCTGATCCTGGGGAATTACCCCCAGCGTCCCTTTTAATAGAGTCAATACGTATTCATTCCTGACGTTCGGTCTCTTGGGCCGGATTCCCTTGGCGCTCAGAACGGCCAGCCACTCCTTCCCGGTTATCACCTTGGTCGGATACCAGCCGGTGGGAATGAAGCCGAGGGGCTGGCCCGTCCGTTTATCGAATATCCCCACCGCGTTCCTGTAAGCCAGGGTAACGAAGAGCCGGTCGCCGGCGACGGCGCACGAGGTGGGAGCGTAGCCGAAACCCTTCCCGGGGCTGCCAACGTCGATCTCGGATACGACCTCATCTTTCTGGGCATCGACCACCGTTAGATTATCCGAGCCGGTGTTCACCACGTAGAGCCGGTTGGCTTTAAAGTCCGGGCAGAGGTCCTGCGGGGTCTTTCCCACAACCAGGGATTTCTGAAAATGGCCCTGGGAGTCGAAGACCTTCAGTTTATCCTCGCCAAGGATAGTGACGTATAATTTTTTGTTAAAATAGCAGACCGTGCGCGGAAAGTACCCCGCCTCTTCCTCATGTTCGATTTTTCCGGTCTTCGTATTGAGAATTGCCAGCTTGCCCTTTCCGTAAGTGACGCTCTTTTCGGCTTTCGGCTCGCTGCCCACCACCAGGTAGACGACGGCCAGGTGGTCCGGATCGATGGGCGCCAGTCCCGCGGCGTACCCCCGCACCGGATATTTCTGCACAAGTTTGAATTTGGGGTTGTACCGATAGACCGCCTGGTCGTAGCCTCCACTCACATAAAGGTCTCCGTCCAAACCGGCCGCGGCGCCCACAAACAAGGAGCCGGGGCTCAGTACCTTGACCTCCCCGGAGGCCGGGTCCACGATGGAAATCTCTTGCGGCTCCTTGGAATAATACCCAGTATTGAGCACCACAATGTGCTTATTATAGAAGAGGGCCTCCTCAGGCAACCTTCCCACGGGGAACTGTCTGCCTGCCGGAGCGATCTTCCAACCGGTTGGCAGGACGACCTCCGCAGGCGGCGCCGGCTCCGTTTTCCGCATCTCCTCTACGTGGCGTTCGGCTTCTGCGTATGGGGTCCCCTTGGCAAACCGCCAAAGCTCCCGATTTAGAACATCCTCCTCTCCTGGCTGGTCGGGCTCCGATAATCTTGAGCCCCGCTCCTGCTCTGCCATTGCGGTCCAACAGCTGACGATCAACATAACCGCTGCGAAAACCAACGCCAGTTTAAACCGCTTCATGGCATTAAGCTCCCCGACCAGGATAGTCTTCTGTGGCTGAGTCTCTTGCGACCCTGATAATAGCATAGGTTATGTTTCATTTGCGTTAACGGTCCCGGCGCCTAAATTATTTTATTAGAAATTATGGGCGCGGTTGCAGATCGTCTAAAGCAGGCCCGCTCCGGACGCCACTGGTTGAGGCCGCCCAGCAAAGAAAAGGGCAGCAGGAAGTCGAGGTAGGAGACGACCGCAGGGTAAACGCGGATAAAAATCGGCAGCAAGCCGGCAGCCGAATTTTTTGGTTAGAGGGCGCTGCGGTCCAGTTCCACTTCCATGGCCCGGGCCGGGCAAACCGGGCAACAGAGCTCACAGGCGCTGCATTTGCCGGCGTCAAACAACACCGCCATCTCCGGCCGCTCCAGATAAAGGGCGCCGGTGGGGCAGACCGCGGTGCAGGCGCCGCACTGGTAGCAGCGCTCTTCATTGCGCCGCACTTCCCGGGCCACCCGTTTCACCTGGACTCCCGAATCCCGGAGATACTTGAGACCCCGGCGGAAGTTCTGGGGATGGCCCCGAAGCTCCATGACCATCAACCCCTCTTTTTGGGGATAGATGGTGGCCTTCAGCAGATTGAATTCCAACTCGAAGTCTTTAACCAGCCGATAGATGATGGGTTGATCCACCACCTCCCGGTTGAACCGCAGGACCAACATCTCGGCGTGCATGGTTTCTTCCTGTTAATGGGGTGGAGGCGCCAGGCGGGGCAGCCGCTCGCGACTGTCATACCCGCGCCTGTCCCACCCTGGGTAGGTGAAATCCCTCAATTTTCGTAGAGTCCCCAAGTGGCCATCAATAGATCGAGCAGACCGAGCCGGTCTGCTTGTTCACCTCGATTTTGTCCACCAGGGAGCCCTCTTTGGTGACCACCTCTACCTCATAATTGCCGCCTTTCTCAATAACTTTATCCGCCTTCAAGTTCGGGTTGCGGCCAATTTCCTGCTGGACCAGGGCCTTAGCCTGATCCGCGGTCAGCGGCTCTCCGGGTTTAACCACCGAAGGACCTGTCTTCGGACCCATATAAGGACAAGACCCGGCTCCCGGTCCTCCCTGGGCGCCCTTTGCCGGACCGCTGCCCACCACGGGGCAGGCCCCGGCGCCGCTACCCGGAGCGGCAGGCTGGGCGGCAGGCTGGGCCGAGAGGGCGCCCACGGCCAATATGATCCCTAGAAACGCTAACAATCCCATGATAGCCAATCTTTTCATGCTACTTCCTCCTTCCTGCTGCCTCTCTTCCCATTCCGGATTCGATATAAGCTCCCGGCTGCAAAGGGTCATTGACCCAGAAACCGGCTTTAGGCGTTATTATATCAGAAAACCCATCCCCCTCAAATCAAGTTACCGAAGCGCGCCTTCCAGGCGATGCTGAGGTCTTCCAGAGAGACCTCCAACATGCCAGCGCCGCGGTTTACTTGCAGCAGCCCCTCTTGCCGCACCTCTCCCACCAGAAAGACGGGCTGGCCCTTAAACAGCTCTTCAAAGCGGCTCCGCCGCGCTGGATCGATGCTCACCAGGAAACGCCCAGCGGATTCGCTATAAGCGGCGGCGAAAGCCGGGGCCTCCGGAACTACGCACTTCAGGTCCACCTGCACCCCCAGGCCCGCGGCCATGGAGGCCAGGGCCAGGTGCACCAACAGGCCGCCTCGATAAACCCCGTGGGCTGAAGCCAGCAGTTCCTCCCGTCCGGCCTGCTCCAGCAAATGGTAATAGGCCAGGAACTCGTCCGGCCGGGCCTCCGGCACGCTCAGCCCCACATAGCCCATAAGTTCGTAGAACTCGGAGCCGCCCAACTCCGCCCGGGTGTGGCCCAATAGATAGATGAGGTCGCCCGGTTTCTTCCACTCGAGGGTCATAGCCCGGCGAATCTCCGGAAGGACGCTCACCGCGGTGAAAAACAGGGTGGGCAGCCCCGAAACCCGGTGCGTCTCCCCGAAGGGCCCTGGCACCAGGCCGTCCACGTACATGCTGTCCTTGCCGGAGAGCAGGGGAATTCCGTAAGCCAGGCACAGGTCCCTAAGGGCCCAGCAGGCGCGCACCAATTGGGCCGCCTTGTACTTGCCGTCGGGGTTGTCTTGCGGGTGATACTCCACGTTGGGCCAGCAGAAGTTGTCCACCCCGCCGATGTGCTCCAGGACGCCTCCCACTGCCAGCAGCCGCCGCAGCGCTTCATCGATGGTGACCGCGACCATGTGGTAAGTGTCGATTTGCGAGTAGGCCGGATTGAGGGCCAGGCTCACGGCCAGGCCCCGGGGGGATTGGGGCCTGGGGCGGATCAGGGCGGCGTCCCCCGGCACCTGGATCATGCGTCCCGCCAGAGGTTTGAGGACGCTGCCCCCCTGCACCTCGTGATCATACTGGCGAATGATCCACTCCCGGGAGCAGATATTGGGCCGCGCCATCATCGCCAGCAGCAGCCCCCGCTGATCCCCGGGGTTGCCCAACACCGGCTCGCTGAGACGGTTGGCAGGGGCCTGCCACTCGCAGTCAAACTCCCAGGGGGGAAACTCTTCTTCCAGCAAGGAGAAGTCCATATAGGCGCAGACCCGACCCTGGTGCTTCACCTCCAGGACCCCCCGGTCGGTATAAGCGCCGATGGCGGATGCCTCCACCGCGTGTTTCCGGGCCAACTCTTTAAAGTGGGCCTCGTTTTCCGGGCGCACCGCGACCACCATGCGTTCCTGGGACTCGGAAATCCAGATTTCCCAGGGATCGAGACCCTCATATTTAAGCGGCACCCGGGACAGGTCCACTTCGCAGCCGCCGGCCATCATGGCCGATTCGCCCACTGCCGAGGAGAGGCCTCCGCCGCCGCAATCGGTGATGAAGGTGATGAGACCCTGGTCCCGGGCCTCTTGTAGAAAATCCTGCATGTTCTTCTGGGTGTAAGGGTCGCCGATCTGGACGTGACCCGCCGGGGTGCCCGGGGAGGCCACCTCCGAGGAGGCCGTGACCCCATGGATCCCGTCCTTGCCCACCCGGCCGCCACACATAAAGATGAGATCGCCGGGCTGAGCCGCCTTCTTGGACGCCGGCTCGCCCATGAGCAGTTTGGGCAACAGGCCTACGGCCCCCACGAATACCAGGCATTTGCCCAGGTAGCTCTCATCGAAATAGAGGGTGCCGTTGAGGGTGGGGACGCCGCTCTTGTTGCCGCCGTCCTTGACCCCTGCGATCACCCCGTCCAGCAGGCGCCGGGGGTGGAGCCGGGGACTGAGCGGGCCGGGATAGTCCCGGGGGCCCACGCAAAAGCCGTACATCCCCCCGATGAGCCGGGCGCCTTTGCCGGTGCCCATGGGGTCCCGGTAAACCCCGACGATCCCGGTGAGGGAGCCGCCGTAAGCCTCCAGGTTGGAGGGAGAGTTGTGAGTCTCCCCTTTGATGACATAGGAGAATTCATCGTCGAGCTGTCCCACCCCGGCGTTGTCCCACAACACCGAGACCACCCACGACTTCTTCCAGGCGATCTCCCGGGTGGGCGCCTCGATGCAGGTCTTGAACAGGTTGTCCACGACCTCGTGCTTTCCACTTTCGGGATCGCGGAAGTGGAACAGGCCCCGGAAGGTGTTGTGATTGCAATGGTCGCTGCGGGCCTGGGCCAGGTACTCCAGCTCCACGTCGGTGGGAGGTCCCAATCCTACCGCGGCCCGGCGCTCCTGGACTTCGGGGCGCCGGAAGTAATCCCTGATGATGGGCAGGTCCGCGTCCCGGAGCGCCAGATAGCGCTGGCGGCTCAACTCCCGCAGGGCCTCCAGGGAACTGAGGTCGAAGACCTCCACCTCCGGGGAGTGCGCCAGCTCTACCCGGGGCAGTATGAGGCCCACCCCCGTTTCCGGGTCCCAATCCTGCCGGGAGAAGAGGCGGAACTCCTGGATCATGTCATTGGCCAGCAGTTCCCGGGCCACCTGGGCCATGCGCTCCCGATCCAGGTTCTCCCCGGAAAAGAGAAAGAGCTTGGAGGTATAGACCGTCTCCGCCGGTGCCAGGGAGCGTCTCAGATAGGCCTCGATGGCCTCCCGGGCCACGGCCCCGGCATTATCCCGCACCCCGGGCTTGAAGCCCACCCACACCGCCCAGTCGAAGGCCTGGGCCAGGGGCCGGAATCCGGAGGTTTGGGTAATGGGGTGCGTGAAGACCTCCCGGCGCACCTCCTCCAGTTCCCGGGGATCCAAGTCCAGGTCCAGCATCAGGACCCTCAGCACCCGGACCCGGTCGATTTCCAGGCCGCAATACTCCTGCGCCTGGCGGCGCACCCCCTCCCCTTCTGCGTCCGGCAGCTCCGGCCGCCAGCCGATTTCCAAGCGAACCGCCATTTTTTCTCCCCATTAACCGCGCGTATTGAAGCGAATATACCTTAAGGGAAGCCTGAGAAAAAGTCTTATGATGCCCCGCGCAGGCGAAAATTTAAACAAGCGTAGGGGCGACCCGCCGGGTCGCCCTAAATAAATATACGCCTGGCCCCTGGGGGCCGCTCACTCAGGCAAATTCGGCGGGCACAGCCCGCCCTATGAGTCGACGTCCAGGTAGCCTCAGGCTTTAGCCTGCGATTACTGGTGTTTGGTGAGCAGCGCCGCGAAAAAACCGTCCAGATCGCCGGCGCCGCTGGAGGAGAACCACCCCGGCGGCTGCACCAGGTGGCGGGCGGCAGCCGGCAGCAGCCCGGGGTCGGTCCCCAAGCGAAACTCCCGGTGGGCTCCCAGGAAGGACTCGATCAACTCCTGGTTTTCGGCAGGCTCCCGGGTGCAGGTGATATAGAGCAGGTGGCCGCCGGGTCTCAGGGCCGCGGCCGCGGCCGCAAGCCAGGCCCGCTGCCGCGGCGGAAAGGTGGCCAGATCGGCTTCCTTAAGGCGGGTCTTGATTTCCGGATGGCGCCTGAGGATACCCAGGGCGGAGCACGGTGCGTCCAGGACCGCGGCGTCCATGACCCCATCTTTAAGGGGCAGGTCGCAGGCGGCGTCAGCCCGGATAGGGTGGACAGCGCTCGCCCCCCAACGTGAGAGCGAACCCCGCAGTTCCCGGAGCCTTCCCTGGTGCAGCTCCATCGCCAGGATGAGTTTGTTATTGCCGGACAATTCGGCCAGATGGGTGGTCTTGCCCCCCCGGCCGGCCCCCAATTCCAGCAGCCGCCCCGTCGCCTGCGGCAGCAGCATACCGACGAGTTGGGCCGCCTCATCTTGAAACAGCCACAGCCCCTCTCGATAAGAGGGGAGCTCCAGCGGCGGCGCCTTAAGCCCAGACAAATGCAGCCCCACCGGAGACAATAGGCAGGGCCGGGCCTCCACCCCTTCCCGGGCAAACCGGGAGACGAGCGTTAAGGGCTCGGTCTTCAGGGTGTTAACCCGGACGGTCAGGGGAGGGAGGCGGTTATTGGCGGCGAGCGTGGCTTCGGTCTGTTCCGGGCCGTAGCGCTCCAGCCAGCGGCGCACCAGCCAGGCGGGGTGGGAGTATTCGACACTCAGGGCGAACGCCAGGCCGGCCTGGCGCTCCGGCAGCGGGGGCAGCTCGCCCGCGGCCAGACGGCGCAATACCGCGTTGATGAAACCTCCGTAGGCGGCCGGCAAGCGCCGGGCCTTGGCCTCGGCGACGGCCTGGTGGACCGCGGCCCGGGCCGGCACCCGGTCCAGCATCAGGATTTGATAGGCGGCCAGGCGCAGGATCAACAGGACCAGGGGGTGCAGCTTCTTAAGCGGCAGGGCCGCAAGCTGGGAAAGGAAATAGTCGAGTTTCAGTTCCCAGCGCTTCACGCCCTGGACCAGTTCCAGGAGCAAGGCCCTTTCCGTACGGGGCAGTTGGGGCTGCCGTTTGAGGGTGGCCGCCAACAGCTCCTCCACCGACTTCCCCTGCGGCCGCGAGGCCGCGGCCAGGATGTCCAGGGCCAGGGCGCGGGCGCCGCGGCCCTCCTCGGATTGGGGCCTCTTGCTCAAAATTTCCTCAGGGCAGCACGTTATTACTATGGGGCAGAAAATTGATTAATTATGAAGGTTTCATTTAAAACCCTCTTCCCTCGCCGGTAGGGGCGGCGGCTCGCCGCCCGGGCGGGGAAACCCCGCCGCTACGGCGCGGGAGAGAGGGTCAGAGTGAGGAGGATTTTGGCAGGCGCCTACCTGGCGGCCTCCTTGGCCAGATCATCCTGGACGAATTCCGTCCCCACCCCTGCATCCGTCAAAATCTCATCAATGAAAGAGTGGGTGCTGCCTTTGACAATATGACACTTTTGGACGCCGCCTTTTAAGGCCCTAAGACAGGTTTCCACCTTGGGGATCATGCCTCCATGAATGATCTTCCTGGCGATCAAGGCCTCAACCTGACTGACTGTCAGGGTCGAGAGCAGCGAGCCGTTTTCATCCAGAACGCCTTCCACGTCGGTCATCAGGATCAGTTTTTCGGCGCCGAGGCTGGAGGCGATGATACCGGCCACGTCGTCCGCATTAACATTAAAGCCCGCTTCGCCAGGCCTGGTCCCGGCAGTCACCGCGGAGACTATGGGGATGACCTTAGCCGCCAGGTTATCCAACAACGAAACCTCAACGGCCCGGGGAACCCCCACAAAGCCCAACTCCGGATTACCTATCCGCTCCGATTTTACCAGGCCGGTCTCCCGCCCCAAGATAATCGCATGGTAGCCGCGCCTTTCGATCCCGGTCTTGATTTCCCGGCTAACTGCAGCGAAGACCTGGGCTGCCAATTCCAGCACTGCCGCGGAAGTTACCCGCAATCCCCGAATCTTGCTGATTTTTAGATTCTTCTCCTTCATGGCCTGGTTAAGGTGGCGGCCGCCACCATGAACCAGAACTACATCTATCCCCACTTTTTTCAAAAAAATCACATCTTCGACCAGGGCCGGTAAGAGGCTAAAGTCATCCAGGATGGAACCGCCAACCTTTAACACAAACCGCTTTCCGGAAAAGGCATTTATGTAGTTGATGGCAGCCCGCAGCTCGGAAAGTTCATGCCTTTGCAAGAGCTTGCGGGCGGTTTTTATGGAGCCCATCTTGGACATCGCGCTTATTCCCGGCCCTTAAAGGTTATGAAAATATTCCGGTGGATGATACTTATCAAGGGGAGCGGGATAGAGATTTGATTCCCCCTCACCCTGACCCTCTCCGCCATCGGGGGAGAGGGGATAAGGAATGGACTAGAGATTTTTTAGGAGTTGGTGGGCAGTGCCCACCCTACGTTACGACCTTGATTTTGCCTTTCACCGCTAACCGAAAACCGGCTTTAATTTAAGGAATTGCCGGGCAGCACCCACCCTGCGTCAACCGTAGCCGCAGGCTTCAGCCTGCGCCAGCCAAGGCTCGCCGCTACTAGATTAAAATGCAATCTATTTAAGGCCCTGATTAAGAGCATTCCCTTCCCCGGCGCCATCCTCTGAGCCGCCGGACGGGTCCGCAGTTAATGTAGGGTGGGCACTGCCCACCAATTCCTTCGCAGGCTCCAGAAAGGTCTTCAGCGCCTCTTCCACCTTTTCCAAATCCACCAGGGTGTCATAGCAGGGGCCATGGGGCCGGGAGTTGAGCACCCCGAAGACCGGGAGCGGGTAGCTGTCCTGGATGCCGCTGCTCAGGTCCCGCTCACAAGCCACCGCGATGATCAGCCGCGGCCGCCGCTCCACGATGATGCGCCGGGCCAGGGTGCCGCCGGTGGCCACCGCCAGCCCCACCCCGTACTTCTCCGAGAGTTCCACCAGCCCCTTGATGGGGCATTGGCCGCAGCGTTTGCAGTGGACGCTGTTGCCGGTGATGCGGAACTGGCATTCATGAAACTGCAGGCAGTGGGGCATGAGCAACAGCATCTTGTCCGGGGTGGCGCGGGAGTGCTGGGCCAGCACCAGTTGGTTGTTGATCTCGATGAAGGAGCGGCGCACCTGGTCCTTGGAGACGCCGCAAAGTTTGCCCACCCCGCTCATCAAGGGCAGCAGCAGCTTGATGACCGCACCCCGCAGTTTCTTGGAAAAGAACAGGTCCCGGCCCAGCATCACCGTCAGGGCCAGGAGCAGCAGGCCGCCCACCAGGAAGAACAGCAGCGCCGCGAACAAGACCCCCAGGATCAAGGGCAAATGGGTATTGAGGTTGCTGAGGCCCACATAGGGCACGTACCACAGCACCCCCAGGAGGATGGTGAACAAGAGGCAGGTGACCGCCAGCAATCCCAGGAAGATGCGTTTCTGGGGCCGGAGGGCATTGCCGCCGTTCAGAATTTTGCCCGGTTCCTCCATTCTCGGCGCGCCTTTTAGGCTAAAACCTCTTTGAGCAAACGCTGGCCCTGTAGAAACTCAGGAGCCGTCAGGCGTTTATGTCCGGCCAGTTGCAATTCCTGCACCAGGACGCTGCCCTGGCCGCAGGCGATTTCCAGCCCCCGGGAGCCAAGCCCCAAAACCGTGCCCGGGACCGCGGCCCCCCCCTCTGATTTCTTCACCCTGGCGGCAAACAGTTTCAAGACCTCTCCCCGCCACAGGGCATAGGCCCCGGGAGACGGATCGAGCCCCCGAATCCAGCCGGCCACTTCCCGGGCCGGCAATTGCCAGTTGAGGCGGCGCATCTCCCGGGAGATGGGCGGGGCATAAGTGACCCCTTCCTGGGTCTGGGGCATCCTGGCGGCCTCGCCCCGGCGCAGCCTCTCCAGGGCCTCCACCAGCAGCACTGCGCCCCTCTCCGCCAGCCTCCCGGACAGGGCGCCTAAATTGTCTTTCTCCAGGACCGGGACCCGCTCCTGGAGAAAGATGGGCCCCGCATCCAATTCGTGAACCACCCACTGAATGGTCACCCCGGTTTCCCGCTCTCCCCGGATCAAGGCCCAATTGATGGGGGCGGCCCCTCGATAAGCGGGCAGGAGCGACGCGTGGACGTTGAGAAAACCCAAAGCCGGCACGGCCAGTAGCTCATGGGTCAAAAGACGCCCGTAAGCCACCACGATTGCCAACTCCGGCTCCAACGCCTTAAGCTGCTGCGCCAGACCGGGGTCCTTGAGACTCCGGGGCTGCAGCACCGGCAGCTTCCAGGAGAGGGCCAACTCCTTCACCGGCGAAGGGGAAACTAGCTGCCCCCGTCCCCGGGGCCGGTCCGGCTGGGTAATCACCGCCAGCACCTCCTCCCCATGGGAGATCAAGGCTTCCAGGGAAGGCAGGGCAAACTTGGGGGTGCCCATGAAGATTAAACGCCAGGGGCCGTGCTTCACTTGGCCGCCGCCTGTTTCTTGAGCCGCCTTAAATAGATGCTCCGCTTCAGCCGGCTGATGCGGTCAATGAAGAGGATACCATCCAGGTGATCGACTTCGTGCTGGAGCACCACCGCCAGCAATCCCTCCCCGGTAATAGTTACGGGTTTCCCTTCCCGGTCCAGGCCCCGGACGCTCACCCGGGCGTGGCGCCGCACCTCGGCGCTAAAGTCAGCCACCGAGAGGCAGCCTTCCTCGTGGGTGAGCTCTCCCTCCGCGTGGGTAATGCAGGGATTGATGATCACCTTGAGGTCCCTGGCCGCGCCCTCCCGGTGGGCCACGTCGAAGATGATGAGGCGGTGCAGTGCCCCCACCTGATTGGCGGCCAGCCCCAGGCCCGGCGCGGCGTACATGGTTTCGGCCATATCATCGATGAGACCCTGCAACTCGTCGTTGATCCCGTTGATCTCCCGCGCCGGCTGCCGCAGCGCCGCGTCGGGTAATTTACGTATAGGCAGGACTGCCATGGCCCTCAGTTTTCCAATCATCCTCCAGTAATTTCTTACTTTAACTTTACGGCAATTCCGGCAATTTTTCAAGGGTTTGAGGAAGCGGCTGCAACGAAATTATGAGGCGGGATAAAAGGGCCGGGGACGGCGGAGAGGTATCGGGCAGCCAGAGCCCAGGAATTTGAGTTGGGCGGAGGTGCTGCTGAAGGGCCGGTCCGGCCCTTCAGCGCTAAGGGGTTAACTGGTCCCGCTATTCTTCGGCAATCGCCGGCGACCCGGGGCCCATGGCCATGGAGCCCGGATTGCCACCCTCACCCATCCCCGCCTTCATAATGGGTTTGGGGACGATCTTGCGAATTTCTAAGCGGAGAGCCACCTTCTTCTCCATCAGCTGTTCCTTCAGGGGACTGAGTTCCTTAATCTTGGCCACGATGGCATTCGCATCAGGGGTCTCAGCCTTCCACAAGGCCGCCAATTCCGCCTTGCCCACAACTAACTGCTTGCGCAGCCCCGCGGTGTCGGTGCGGAATTTTTCCTTGGCGTCGAAGAGCTTACCCGCCTGGTCCGGGGTCAGATTCAGGTGTCCGTGGTGCCAACAATGGTGGCCATGCCCCATCATCATGGGTCCCGCCCCCTGGGCCATCCCCTTGGGGGCCTCGGCCCAGACGACTGCCGCCACGCCTAACGCCAATACCAGGGTCAAAGCCAACAGCAACGATCTCTTGCCAAAAGCTTTCATACATCCATCTCCTCTGTCGTTTCTGAGAATTTTAGTCACTTAGCAGTGGCTTCATTGATTAAAACCCGGTTGGCTGGAGATTCCGGCGCGGCATTGTTTGCCCAAACAAAAAGGGCGGGGGAATATTTGCTGGAAACATAACTGGACGCCCTTGGCGTTACTGCGCGGGGGCGGGGTTGCCCCGCACCGGGCGGCAGCAGCGCAGGTTCTAAACCAGTGCCACCGGACGCAGCCCCTGCCAGGGTTAACCCCTGAGACGACAGGTATACTCCCCTTAAAAATCGGGGCAGGAACATGGCTGCTCCTGCCCCGGGTGGGTTCTTGGATGTCCTTAAAATGCGGCGCTAAACGCGGCAGTAATCGTCGTCCCGGCGCTGGATATCGTCCTCGCCGAGATAGGAGCCGGTCTGCACTTCGATGAGGCGCAGGGGCTGGCTCTCCCGGTTTTCCAGGCGGTGCGCGGTTTGGGCGGGTATGTAAACACTCTGGTTGCTGGCCACCGCTGTGGTCTCCGCGTCGATGGTCACCCGGGCGATGCCCTGCACCACCACCCAATGTTCCGCCCGGTGCTGGTGGCTTTGCAGGCTAAGGCGGCCGCCCGGCGCCACCTCGATCTGCTTGACTTTATACCCCGGGCCCTCGACCATCACGGTGTAATGCCCCCAGGGCCGCTGCACCGTGGGGTGCTGCACCGACTCCGCCATCTCCAGGCGGTGCAACTCCGCCACCAGGTCTTTTACTTCCTGAACCCGTTCCTTATGGCATACCAGGGTGGCGTCCTCAGTATCCACCACGATGGTGTTCTCCAGGCCGATGGTGGCCACCAGCCGATCCTGGGCGAAAAAGGTACAGTCCTTGCTGCCTCGGTCCAGGACCCGGCCCAGGAGGACGTTTCCTTGGGCGTCCCGGGGAAAGATCTCTTGCAAGGCCCCCCAGGTGCCCACGTCGTTCCAGCCCATCTCCACCGGCACCACGGCTACCCGGGCGGCATGCTCCATAATACCGTGATCGAGCGAAATGTTGGGAAAGTCCCGGTAAACCTTAGCGAGAAAATCAGGGCCCGCCTTCCCCTCCTGGATAGCGGCCAAGCCCTGGTAAACTTCCGGCAAGTACTGCTTAAATGCCTCCAACAAGGAATCCCGGCGAAACAGGAAGATGCCGCTGTTCCAGTAATAGCCACCTTCGTCCAGAAAGGCCCGGGCCTGGGAGGCATTCGGTTTCTCAATGAAGCGCTCGGCCTGAAACCCGCCTCCGGCGGGGTCAAGGGGTGGCCCTTGTTTTATATAGCCATAGCCGGTTTCCGGGCGGCTGGGGGGTATCCCGAAGGTCACCAGATAGCCGGCCGCGGCCCAGACCGCGCCCCGGTCTAAAACCGCCAGCAGGCTCGCCTGATCGGCAATGAAATGGTCCGCCGGAAAGACCGCCAGCAGGCCCTTGGGGTCGGCGGCCCCCAGCAAGACCGCAGCCAGGCCCACCGCAGGCGCAGTGTTTTTCCCCTCCGGCTCCAGGATGATCCTGATGTCTTGCCAACCTTTATGGCGCAGTTCCAGGCTGATAACCTCAGCCTGGGCAGTATTGGTCACCACCGCCAGGCGCTCAATAGGAATCCGAGGCAGCAAGCGCCCGATGGTTGCCTGTATCATGGAGTCCGAACCCAGCAGGCGCAGCACCTGCTTGGGATATTGGGAGCGGCTCAGAGGCCAGAAACGGGTGCCCAGCCCCCCCGCCAGGATTATTCCGGTTATCGGAACACGGTTTTCAGCAGTCATCTTTTCCCCAATATTAAATCGGCTGATTCAGCACCCTTAATAAGTACTCGCCATAACTATTTTTCGACACCGGCCGGGCCAGGACCCGCAGTTGCTTTGCGTCTATATATCCCATCCGGTAGGCGATCTCTTCGATGCAGGCAATCTTCAGGCCCTGCCGTTTCTCGATGGTTTCTATGAAGGTGGACGCCTCCAGGAGTGATTCGTGGGTGCCGGTATCCAACCAGGCAAAGCCTCTTCCCAGGATCTCGACCCGCAGGGACCCTCTCCTCAGATATTCCTTATTGATATCGGTTATCTCCAGTTCCCCCCGGGGTGAGGGTTTGAGGGCGGCAGCGACCTCTACCACGCTATTATCGTAAAAATAGAGACCGGGAACCACAAAGTTCGACCTGGGTTTGGCAGGCTTCTCCACCAACCCGATGACGCGGTGGCCATCATCGAACTCCACCACCCCGTATCTTTCCGGGTCCTGCACCCAGTAGCCGAAGATGACCCCGCCCGACGCCTGCTTTATGGCCCTGCCGATGATTTTCTGAAAACCGTGCCCGTAAAAAATATTATCCCCCAGGACCAGGCAGACCCGGTCCCGGCCGATAAAGTCCCGGCCGATTATGAAGGCCTGAGCCAGGCCTTCGGGCCGGGGCTGTTCGGCATAGGTGAATTGCAACCCCAGTTGGGAGCCGTCTCCCAAGAGGTTCCGGAACCTGGGAAGATCCTCCGGGGTGGAGATGACCAGAATCCGGCGGATGCCTGCCAGCATCAAGACTGACAGGGGGTAATAGATCATGGGCTTGTCATAGACCGGCAGGAGCTGTTTACTGACCACCTGGGTGATGGGATAGAGCCGCGTTCCGGCCCCCCCTGCCAAAATTATGCCCTTCCAGCCTGCGGCCCCGGTCCCCTTCCGGGCCGCGGCCCCCTTGCCTGCCGAATCTTGCATCTTAAGGCCTCATCTGCTCCCGAGGTGATAGGCGCCCGCAAGTTCTGAATATGCCATGAGGATTATTTTACCTCACTCGCCTGAGTTGTTCCAAGAGTTATTGGCAACCGCCAACAACTCGCTCACCAGTATTTATCCCGGTATTTACGGTAATATTCCACGGTCCTGGAGACCCCTTCCTGGATCGTGGTTCGAGGCCGCCAGCCGACGGCGGCGTTGATCTTGCCAATGTCGCTGACATAGTCCCCGGTTTCCACGAAGTAACGGTCCGCCGGCCACTCCACCTGGATCACCTCGGTGCCGGGCACGGCTGCGGCCACCAAGTGCGCCATTTCCACAAACGGCGTGGAGGTGGCGGAGCCCAGGTTATAAACCTGGCCTGCGGTTCCGGGAGACAGGGCCAATGCCAGCATGGCCTCCGCCAGGTCCTCCACAAAGATATAATCCCGGCTCTGCCGCCCCTCGCCGAAAATCGTCAGGGGCTTCCCCTCCAGGGCCAGGCGGATGAACCAATTGAGGATCCCATATTTGCTGTGTTTCATCTGCTGCCGGGGACCATAAGGATTGGCGATGCGCACGCTCACCGTATCAAGGCCATAGGCTTCCTGATAAAAGCGGTAATACTTTTCCCCCGCCAGTTTATGGATGCCGTAGATGCTCAGACAATTGAAGGGATGATTCTCGTCCACCGGGTTGTAATCGATCCTGCCATAAACGAATCTCGAACTGGCGAAGACCAACCGGGCCTTAGCGCCAACCTGGCGGCAGGCCTCCAGCATCTGCAGGTGCCCTTTGCAGTTGATATCCAGGTCCAGAAACGGATCGGTGTTACTGTCCACATAGCTCACCTGTCCGGCCAGGTTGAAGAGATAATCGGTTTCCTTGACCAGGCTTTGGCCCACGGCCGGATCCCGGATATCCCCCTGGACGAATTGGATGGCATCGAAAATCCCGTGCAGATTAAAGATATTTCCCCCATAACCCGGCAACATCGCATCCAGGATGGTAACCCGTGCCCCCTGCTGCACCGCCAGATGGGCGATGGTGCTGCCGATCATGCCGGCGCCCCCTGTAATCAGGACGCGGGCGCCCTTAAGAGAAGAAAGATTGCTGATATCCCACCTCCAACTCGCCTCTAATCCGGGGAGGCTCTCCTGCCTTTTCCCTGAGATCGCGGCATTTGCCTCCCATCCTATCAAAACTCGGAAATTTGTGCTATCCTGGCCCCTTATAAGAAGAATCAGTTGCAGATTATGGGAAAGCTTAGCTGCTTCAAGGCTTACGACATCCGCGGGCGGGTCCCGGAGGAACTCGATGAAGACCTGGCCTACCGGATCGGCCGGGCCTACGCCGCCTTCCTGCGCCCCTCCCGGGTGGCCCTGGGCCGGGACGTGCGCGCCTCCAGCCTGCCTCTGGCCCGGGCCCTGAGCCGTGGGATCAGCGACTCCGGGGTGGCAATTCTGGACCTCGGATTGTGCGGCACCGAGCAGGTCTATTTCTACACCGCCCACCTGGAACTGGACGGCGGCATTATGATCACTGCCAGCCACAACCCCCCGAACTATAACGGCCTGAAACTGGTCCGGGAGCAATCCCGCCCCCTGAGTGGCGACTCCGGCCTCAGGGACCTGGAGGCCCTGGCCGCGGCCGGCGAATTCCCGCCGCGGCCTCCTGGCCCCCGGGGGGCCCTAATGCCCACCGAGGCCTTTGAGAGTTACGTCGCCCACCTGCTCAGCTACGTGGACCCGCCCCACCTCCGACCCCTCACGGTGGTGGTCAACGCCGGCAACGGCTCCGCCGGCCCGGTGCTGGACCGGTTGGAAAAACACCTGCCCTTCAGGTTCATCAAGATCAACCACGAGCCGGACCCCAGCTTTCCCCACGGGGTCCCCAATCCCCTTTTGCCGGAGAACCGCCAGGCCACCAGCGCCGCGGTGCGCACCCATCGCGCCGATATCGGGCTGGCCTGGGACGGCGACTTCGACCGTTGTTTTTTCTTCGATGAGCAGGGGAACTTCATCGAAAGTTACTATATCGTGGGCTTCCTGGCCCAAATCCTCCTGGCCCGCCACCCCGGGGCCGCGGTTATTCACGACCCCAGGCTCACCTGGAACACCGTGGAGCAGGTATTGGCCGCCGGCGGCCGGCCCATCCAGAACAAGACCGGCCATGCCTTCATCAAAGAGCGGATGCGGCTGGAAAATGCCTTATACGGCGGGGAGATGTCCGGGCACCACTACTTCCGGAATTTCACCTACTGCGACAGCGGCATGATCCCCTGGCTGCTGGTGCTGGAGTTCTTGAGCTTAAGCGGCCAGCCTTTGTCGGCCCTGGTGGGGGAACGCCTGGCCCGCTTCCCGGTGAGCGGCGAGATCAACCGCCGTCTCCCGGACCCGGAAGCGGCTCTAAAGCGGGTGGAGGACTTCTACCGCCCTAACGCCCTCAAGGAGGAGCACATCGACGGCCTCAGCCTGGAGTTTCCCAACTGGCGCTTCAATCTGCGCCCCTCCAACACCGAGCCGGTACTGCGCCTCAACGTGGAAACCCGGGGCGATCCGGTCCTGCTCCGGGAAAAGACCGAAGAAATCCTGTCGATGTTGGGATAAAGTTTCGCACCCCTGAATTGGGTAAACAGGCGGTACGCCTATGCTACGGTGTCTGCCCTGTAGGGGCGGGTTTAAAACCCGCCCCTACCGCCTCCCCCAGATCCCTTTCATGTCTTAAAAAACCCAGACCATTTCAAGGCGCCTGGCAACAGGGGCAACTCTTTGACGCTGCGGTACCAAAGAAAAAGCGCCACCCAGATGAACAGGAAATCGGAGGTCCAGGGGGCCAGGGCCGGGTTGATCTTAAAGCCGACGGCCAGGCGCCAGGAGGCGGTAAAGATGATGTAGTACACGAGAAACAAGGCCAGTCCCACAATCAAGCCCCAGGTCCGGCCCTGCTGCCGGTGGCTCAACCCCAGGGGCATAGCGATCAGGCAGAGGATCAGGGCACCCACCGGCATGGCGAAGCGCTGGTTAAGCTCCACCATCGCCCGGTTATAAAGGTCCGAGCCCGCCGGCTCGTGGCGGAGCCTTATAACCAGTTCCCTTAAGGACATCTCGGACTCGGAGCGGCCGCCTCCTTTTAGGCCAAAACTGAAGATCTGTAAGGGCAGTCGGTAGCTCTTGAAATCGACCACCTGCCAGCGGCTCAGATCCTTTTCCTCCTCTCCCCAGCGGAACACATACCCGTCCTTGAGCTCCATCATCATGCTCTCCTGGGCCTCATCGTAGCTCAACTGTCCCGATTGGGCATAAACCGTGCTGGGATTTTCCTGGTCCCGGAAGTCATAGACGAAGATGCCTTTCAGCCCCCCCCCACGGGAGGAGACCTGGTTGGCGAACAGCATCAGCCCTTGAAAATCGGTATTAAACACCTGTTCCTGGAGACCCAGGTCGGCCCGCTTTTTGGCCACGTTAGCCAGGAGGTCGCGGGTGGCCTGCTGGCCCCAGGGGCTGCCGAAGACCGTGAGCATCAGGGTAACGCCCGCTGCCGCCAGGGAAAAGGCCAGGATGGGCGGCAACAGTTGCATGAAGCTCATCCCTGCGGTCTTCAGAGCCATTACCTCCCGATCCACGCTGAGGCGCGTCAGCGACAGCAATATCCCCACCGTGGCCGCCATGGGCAGGGTGAAGACCAGCAGATAGGGGAGCAGGTAGAGGCAGGTCTGTAAGACTTCCACCAGGCCCACTCCTTTCACCACAATCATCTGGGTAATCTTCATCAAACGTCCCAGAAAAACGATGGCAGTGAAGCCCAGCAAGCCAACCCCAAAGGGCGGCAGGATTTCCAGGAGGAGGTAGCGGTAGATGATTGCAGGCATGGGGTGGCGGATAATCCGGGGTGCTCATTATTATAGAGGCGCCGGCTGGTTCAGTCTGCGCCCGGCTTGCCTGGTCAGGCGATCATTTCACTATTCAGCGGGCGGCCCGATCAGAGGCTGGAAGCCCTCGCCGCAGTCGCCCCCACAGCTCGCCGCCCCTTATTTTCCCTCATAGGCCAGCAAAAGGCAATCCCCTTGACGGTTCAAAAGCCGGAGCTTCCCCGGCAGCCGGGTTTCCAGACCTTCCAGGTACCGCTCCTTCATATATAAAAAGACCAAAGGGCGGTTTTGGACAAAATTCACCAGGTCGCCGACCCCGGTCAGGCAGAGTCTGCGCTCCTGTTCCGGAGCCAACTTACGGCCGAAATCGAGCTCAGTCCGGAACTCCACGAGGTGAAAGACCTGGCCGCTGTAGAAGGAGAGTCCCTGGGAATAGAGGTACACTCCCACCAGGGCGGCGTGTGGC
The DNA here is from genome assembly GCA_963697965.1 of uncultured delta proteobacterium. Lineage (GTDB taxonomy): Bacteria > Desulfobacterota > Desulfobaccia > Desulfobaccales > 0-14-0-80-60-11 > JAPLJC01. The sequence goes on along the minus strand of OY969108.1, from coordinate 1,872,603 downwards.
TGCCAAAGGGATTTTAGCAGACGTCCCATCTCCCTGGGCGAACGCTCCCGGCTCAAGCGCTCCATCCCCACCGGCAGCAGGATGCTAAAAATCAGGGCCCCGGCTCCCAAAAAAAGGAGGACCCGACGCCGGTCCAGCAGGGCAAAAGCTGGGGTCAGGGTGAAAACCGCGGCCACCACCAACAAATAGGGCCGCGCCAGGTTGAGGCTCGGCCAGTCCTGGTTTAGATTCAAAAAGAAAAGCAGAATAAACAGGAGCGACCCGGCGCCGGCCCACGCCCACAGGCTGATGCTGAAACCCTGTTCTGGCCGCTCGTCTAGGCCTCTCCCCGCCAGATCCGCCAGAGCCCGCCCCAGCAGCAGGGCCAGGGGCAGCAGGGCCGGCAGAATGTAGGGAGCCAGTTTCCCCCGGGAGAGGGAAAAGAAGGCCACCACCACCCCCGCCCAAATCATCAGAAAGACCTGGTCCGGGTCCCGGGGTCGGCGGAGCCAGACCCAGGGCAGGAGGAAACTCCAGGGGAGCAGCAGGCCCAGCAACACCGGCCCGTAATAATAAACGGGCTCCGGGTGGATCGCCGGGGTCAGGAAACGGCCGAAATGTTGCTCCATGATGAAATAGTGAAAAAATACCGGATAGCGCCATTGTACGTACCCGAACCACGGCAGGGCCAGGCCCGCCAGCAGGAGCCAGCTTAAGGGCTGGACCAGCGGCTGCCAGGTATCCCACTGATATAGCGCCCGCAGCCGTGGAGATATCCTTGCCAGGACTCGTTCCCCCTGGACGGGGAAGGGTTGGGGTGCGGCTCGATTCAAAAACAGCCAGAGCCCCCAGATGAGGCCGGCCAGCAGCAAAGCCACCGGCCCTTTGCTGAGCACCGCCAGACCCAGGACCCCGTAAGCCCAGGGCCACAGCCGGGACTGTTCCCGGCGCATCGCCAGGTAACCCAGGCCGATGGCCAGGTTGAGGAGCAAAGCAAAGGTCATGTCCAGGGTGAGGAGCCTTCCCAGAACTACGTAGCCGGAGCAGGTAGCCAGGATCGTGGCGCCCATAAAGGCCGGTCCCCTCCCCCACAGGGTCCGGGCCAATCCGTAGGCCAGCAACACCCCCCCCAGGGCGGCGGCGGCCGACGGCAAACGGGCTGCCAGCCCGCTCTGACCCAGAACCTTGAAGCTGGCTGCGGTGAGCCAATAGACCAGGGGCGGCTTTTCCAGGTAGGGGAACAGGTTCAGGTGGGGGATGAGCCAATCCCGGAGCAGCAGGATCTCCCGGGCAATTTCGGCGTAGCGGCCCTCGTCCGGGTCCATCAGTCCCGGGACCCCCAGCCGGTAGCCAAACAGCACTAGCCCCATGAGGATCAGCACCAGTAGAAAGGGCCATTCCGATGTAAAGGCTTTTGGCTTTGCGGTTTTCGCTTTCCGGTTATTCAACTATTTTCTCTTATTAAATCTTCACGATACCGTCTCTTCTTGCCTCTAATACTCCCTCGAGGTTTTGCAAAACTTCATTGTTCCAAAATCTCACCGTATTAAATCCTTGAGTAAATAACCAGTTTTCCCTCTCCTGATCTTTTTCTATTTCCACAGCATGTTGGCCGCCGTCAACTTCTACAATCAATTTCCTTTCAAATGAGACAAAATCTACTAGGTACTTACCAATAGGCGCCTGTCTGCGAAACTTAAATCCTTCCAACTGTTTGCTCTGCAAATGCCGCCATAATAGTCTCTCGGCATCCGTCTGCCTTTTCCTCAAGGATCTGGCGAGTATTATTGAAGTTTTCGCCATTTTTGCCACCCTCCCCCTAACCCCCTCCCCCCATCCAGGGGGAGGGAAAAGGGTGCACTTCCCCCTCCCCTGGTGGGAGGGGGTTAGGGGGAGGGGGTAAAAAGTCTGGAGTATTCTTATAGCAAGCCGCGCTGTTTTTCCTCGTCCGTCAGGCCTTTGTGGTGGCGGGCCGCCTTTTTGAAGGTTTTGGATAGCGCCCAGTGGGGGTATTCCAACTGCCTGCCCGCGAACAATTCGGCGATGGTGAGGATTTGCAGCCGCGGAAAGCGAGACTCCGGAAACTGCTCCGGCACATAGAAACCCGCGGCCGCAGCCTCCTCTTTCATGGGCCGGGTGGGGGGCTTTAAGGTCAGGAGGCAGCCCACGGCCGCCTTCTCGCGGCTGAGCACGCCTTTCAGGTCGCGCACCATGGGGGCGTTGACGTGGCCGCTTTTCACCTGGACAATGATCTTTTGATACGCACCGTCGGCCTTTTCCTGAAAATAGAGCACCCCGTCCACGCCCCGGTCCGCCCCCTTCCTCTTGTCCTGGGCCGGGGCCGCGTCGACGAGCCCCAGGGCCCAGATTAGCTCCAAATCAATGTCGAGATAATCATGCGCCAGCACGTTGCGGAATCCCGCCACCTTACTCCACTCCCCTTCCGGTTTCCTGGCTTTGAGGGGTTCGGAAAGACGCTGCGCCGATTAGGCCATCACTTGCAAATTCCGAAGTACTGGCCTTGTATGAGGTCAGAACCCATAAAAGACTCATTGCCTCCTGAGACGAATCTCTCGATGCGCTCAATGCACTCAATGATATGGATCAGATAGAGGCGGTCGTCTTTCATAAGTGTTTGGCCTCCTCGAGTACTCGATCGCGGATATACCAATGTACTGACTTTTCAGTCACCACGTGTACTTTGCAGCCCAGGAATTCCTGAAGGTCCATTAAGAGGCCGCCGGGAAAGAATGGGGTTCGCTGAGGGCCTGCCTCTACCAGGAAATCGATGTCGCTTTCAGGCCTGGCCTCACCCCGGGCCGCCGAGCCGAATATGCGGACGTTATAAGCTCCGTGCTTGGCGGCGATTTTCAGAATCTCCTCCCGCTTTTCCCGTATTTCTTCCAGATTCATCGAATTGCTTCCTCAAGAGCGGCCGAGTCCATGGAAAAACATCTTACCACATTTTTGATGACTGGGCGTAAGTAGTGCCAATTATAAATAAAAAAAGCCGGCCCCCCGCAAGGAGCCGGCTTTCATAATTAACGATTAACGAGCGTACTTGGCCAGCAAAGGCACGATAAGCAGGGCCACGATGTTGACCACCTTAATCATCGGGTTGATGGCCGGGCCGGCGGTGTCTTTGTAAGGGTCGCCCACGGTGTCGCCGGTGATCGCGGCTTTATGGGCGTCGGAGCCCTTGCCGCCGTAAAGGCCGTCTTCGATGGCCTTCTTGGCGTTATCCCAGGCGCCGCCGCCGGAGGTCATAGAGATGGCCACGAACAGGCCGGTGACGATAGAGCCGATGAGCATACCGCCCAGGGCCACGGGACCCAACCCGGGGCAGAAGCCCACAACGATGGGAGACAGCACCGGGATCAGGGCCGGGACCATCATCTGGCGCAGGGCGCCCTTGGTGACGATGTCCACGCAGGTGCCGTACTGGGGTTTGGCGGTGCCCTCCATGATGCCGGGGATTTCCCGGAACTGGCGCCGCACTTCCTCCACCACGCTGCCGGCGGCCTTGCCCACGGCCTGCATGCACAGGGCCGCGAAGAGAAAGGGCAGCAGGCCGCCGATGAACAGGCCGGCCAGCACCCGGGGATCGGAAAGCTGAAAGGACATGACCCCTGGGAAGGACCGGGAGTACTCGGCGAAGAGCACCAGGGCGGCCAAAGCCGCGGAACCGATGGCGTAACCCTTGGTCACCGCCTTGGTGGTGTTGCCCACCGCGTCCAGGGGATCGGTGATATTGCGGATTTCGTCAGGCAGCTCGGCCATTTCGGCAATGCCGCCGGCGTTGTCGGTGATGGGCCCGTAGTTGTCGATGGCCACCACCATGCCAGTCATAGAGAGCAGGGCCACCGCGGTGAGGGCGATGGCGTAGAGGCCGGTCCCAGCGTGGGCTTCGCCGCCGCCCAGATGGAAGGCCGCCAGGATGGCTGCCACGATCACCAGCACCGGCAGAGCCGTGGACTTCATGGAAATCGCCAGGCCCTGGATGATATTGGTGCCATGCCCGGTGGTGGAAGCCAGGGCGATGGACTTCACCGGGGCAAAGCTCTTGGAGGTGAAGTATTCGGTGATGGCCACGATCAAGCCGGTGAGGACCACGCCGATAACCGCCAGCAGGAAGACGTTAAAGGGCGGGATCACATAACCCGCGGCTCCCTCCACGGCCTTGGAGGCCACGCCTGCCATGAACTTGTTGGCCAGGGGATAAAAGGCGACGACGGCCAGCACCCCGGAGACGATGAGGCCCTTGTACAGGGCGCCCATGATGTACTCGGATTTCCCCAACCTGACGAAATAAGTGCCGATCACCGAGGCGATGATGGAGACCCCGCCGATGACCATGGGGAAGAGGATGGCCGGCGACCCGGCGCCGTATATGGTATGGGCCAGCAGCATGGCGGCCACCAGAGTGACCACGTAGGTTTCATACAGGTCGGCGGCCATACCGGCGCAGTCACCCACGTTGTCGCCCACGTTGTCGGCGATGACTGCCGGGTTCCGGGGGTCGTCCTCCGGGATGCCGGCTTCCACCTTGCCCACCAGGTCAGCGCCCACGTCCGCGGCCTTGGTGTAGATGCCGCCGCCCAGCCGGGCGAAGACCGATACCAGAGAGCAGCCGAAGCCGAGACCGATCAGGGCGTGCATGGCCTGTTCAGGAGCAACGTGCATCAAAAACTTGAAGTAGCCGGCCACGCACAACAGGGCCAGGCCTACTACCAGCAGGCCGGTAACCGAGCCGCCCCGAAAAGCGATTTTCAGGGCGTGGGCCATGCTGGTATAGGCTCCCTGGGTGGTGCGCACGTTGGCGCGCACGGCCACGTACATGCCGATGTATCCACACATAGCCGAGCCCACGGCACCGAGGACAAAACCGATAGCGGTGTATTTGCCCAAGGCGAAAAGCAGGGCAAACAGCACCACGCCCACCATGGCCACGGTCTTATACTGCCGGTTCAGGAAGGCATTGGCCCCTTCCCGCACCGCCGCGGAAATCTCCTGCATCCGGGGGCTCCCCGGATCCTGTTTCAGGACCCAGGTGGTGGTGATCAAGCCATAGACCACGCCCACCGCACCGCAGATCAAGGCAAAAGTCATAATATCCATCTGTCTGCCATCCTCCTGATTAAGAAATAATTTCCTTAAATTATTTTAAGGTAATTCCGCCGATTGAGGAAAAATCTCCCCACCCCTCCCCTTTTCAGGGGCCGAATGACAATTCATACCCTAAATTGGCACTCGAAGTAAAGGAAATTTTTCACAAGTTTTAATCTATATTGTTTTTTAGGGCAACTCGTGGTCCTGAGGGGAATCCGGGGAGGGTAAACTGGCGCTCGGGGACGGGGCCGTCAGATTTTTATCCCCCTCCAGCCTGGCCGCCAATTCGGGATGATCCTTGGGGTCTATGACCAGCACCCCGTGGCGCTGGGCCAGATACAGGAGATACTGGTATTCCATCGCCTTTTTCTCCAGACGATAGCGCAGCACCAATCTCAGGGGCAGATAGAGCAGGGCCAGGGCCACCAAGGCGATGAGGAGATATGAACCACCCAATCCCATGCCCTTGATGCCACCGGCGATCAGGGCGACAACCGCCTTGCCCCAGCCCAGGAAGGCGAGCGAAGCCAGGCAGGCCATGAAGGCCAGCAAGCCCAACAGGTACCAGAGCGGCCGGCGCCTCCCACCCAAGCCAATGGCGCTTGGCGGGGTCTCTCCCGGTGATTGGCAAAGAATCTCGAAGCCCTGGATGATGAGGCCGAACAGGAAGAGCAGGGCAAGGGGCGCCGCGAAACTGGCCAGGAGATAGGGCTTCCAGGGGAAGGGCACCGGGGTCCTGGCCTGGTCCGCAAAGATCCCCTGAAAGTCGATCTTCCAGATGACCGTAAAGACCAGGATGAGGACCTCAACCAGGGCCACTATCACCAGGAAGCTATTGAAAACATAACGTTTTTCCAGGGGATCGTAAAAATTGAAGAATCTGGCCATTTTAGGTTTCGAGTTTCGAGTTTTGAGTTTCGAGTAGGGGCGACCCGCTGGGTCGCCCAGTTGTTGGGGCGGACCCAGGTGTTCCTCCCTGTAGAGGCGGGTTTAAAACCCGCCCGCACCGCCTTCCGGGCGGACCCAGGTGTTCGCCCTTACCTTCCAGTTTCAATTTATTGCGGTTCCGGTCAAGAATCGAGGCGGGCGGCTGCCCCCAACGGCGGTTCGGTTGCGGCCACCATTAATTCCCAATAGTACAAGCCCGCGGCCCAGACCAATATGAGGCCGTCTTCCAGGATTGGCCCCAGGCCCACCTGCCTGCTAAAAAAGAGACCGCAACCACAATCGATCTGCAAGCCTCGGGCCAGGGTAATGAGCATGACCAATAAAAAGATGCCGGAGAGCAACCCCAGCAACATCAGGCAACTGCGCCTTTTGAGCCCCAGGGCCAGCAAAATGCCCGCCGCCGACTCCAGCACGGGGAGCACCGCGGCCACCAGCCCCACCAGGCCTGGCGGCAGGAGCTGGTAAGCCAGCACCGCTTCCGCAAATTCGTCGGCGTGGAACAGCTTCAGACAGCCGGCGTAAACAAAGAGCACTCCCAGGATGATCTCCAGGAGTCTCCTCAAGATAGCTTGGGATTCCGGGCGCAAACTAATGTTAACCTTCCTTGATACATAGGTTCATCGGGCTTAGGTAAATCAAGTTTCCCACCAAATATTAATGGGATGGGAAAGGAGATTTAATTCCCCCCAGGCCAGAGGCCTAGGCTACCAAGTCCAGGTAGCCAGGCGTCCCGCCGTTGTACTGACTTCTGGGTGCGAAACTTGAGCCAGTCAAAAGAGACCCCGGTCATTTATTGGTTTCTGCCGGATAACCGGCTTCATCCCAGGCCCGGAACCCAGCCATGCAGGCGCTCACATTGGTGAACTTCAGGGATTGCAGCTTCTCCGCCACCATCAGGGCCCTATCGCAACTGGCCACACCGCAGTAGACCACGATCCGGCGGTCCCGGGCGATGCCCTGCAAGGCGGGGTTCCCCTGGCGCTTTAGGAGATCCGGGGTAAGATTGACGGCCCCGGCAACGTGTAGTTCGGCGTATTCTTCAGGGTCCCGGGCATCCACGAACAGCGCCTGCCCCCCCTGGAAGATTGCGTAAGCCTGGGACAGGTTCAGGGTCTGCACCCCCTGAAATTCCACCTTGCGGCGTTGCTGCCGCTGCTCGTCCAGGTGGGAGGCCAGGGTGCCGTTTAAGGAGTGTCGCACCAGTTGCCATTGCTGCCCGATCCCGACAATCGCGGCCAAAAGCAGGATAACGCCGGCCCAGGCCAGGTCCTGCGCAACCAGGCGGCGGCTCAGCACCGGGACGGTCCTTTCCTTAAAGCAAAATGGCGCGGCATGTCGGGCATTTGGTTTTCTGGGAAATCATTTAAATTTAAATAAGCGGCGGCCGCAAGGCTGCCCTGGAAAATCCCCTCAATCTACCTGTTCAGAGGGCGGGCCAGGCCCGCCGCCTCAATCCGCGCTCCTCATGAATCCGCTCTAGAAGATTATGGTCTTTTTAGGGCTTTTAGGCTATTAATTTCTTGGCTATGACCTCCAGCTCTCCTCCCATCGCCGCCCTCGCCTTCGACCTGGGCAATGTCCTGATCAAAGTGGACCACCTGCGTTTTTGCCGGGGTCTGGCTGAACTGGCCGGTGGGACGCCCCAGGAGATTTACGCCGCGGTGTTTCAGAGCGGCCTGGAGTCCGGCTACGACCGCGGCCGCCTCTCCTCCCGGGAATTTCACCGGCGCCTCCAGGTCCGCTTCCACCTGGACCTGCCCTTTCCCCGCTTTCAAGATCTCTGGAACGATATGTTCGAGCCCTGGGAAGAGATGCAGGAGGTGGTAGCCAGCCTGGCGAGGCGCTACCCCCTCTACATGCTCTCCAACACCAATCCCCTGCACTTCCGTTTCGTCAGGAAGCGCTTTGCCTCGCTGTTCACGCATTTCCGGGCCCTGATCCTCTCCTACCGGGTGGGCAGCCGCAAGCCCGAGGCCACCATCTTTCAGGCCCTGTTAGTCGAGGCCGGGCTGCCGCCGGCTCGGATCTTGTATATCGATGACAAGGAGGAGTTTGTGGCCGCGGCCCGGCCCCAGGGCCTGACTGCCTGGATCTTCGTCTCGCCACGGGACTTCAAAGAGAGGCTCAGTGCTGCGGGCCTCTGGTAGAGATGGTTTTCAACTTTGAACTTTCAACTTTGAACCTCGAACCTTGAACCAAGGCCCGGTTCCAGGCTTTCCTCCCGGCAAACGAAACTTTCCGTCCCGCCGGCCCCCCTCACCGCTAAAACGGCGGCTTGCGGCTGTGGAAGTCGGTAGCCTGCTCAAAGGCATAGGCTGCCCTGAATATTTCGGACTCCGCGAAAGGCGGCCCCAGGAGTTGCAGGCCGATGGGCAGCCCCCGGGTGCTTACGCCGCAAGGCACCGAGATCCCGGGGATACCGGCCAGGTTGGCGGAGATGGTGAAGATGTCCGACAGGTACATGGTCAGGGGGCCGGCCAGCTTCTCTCCCAGTCGAAATGCCGGGGTGGGCGACACCGGACAGGCGATCAGGGCGCACTCACGGAAGGCCGAGTCAAAATCGCCCCGGATCAGGGCCCGCGCCTGGGTGCCCTTCCGGTAATAGGCGTCATAGTAGCCGGCGGACAGTGTATAGGCGCCCAAAATGATGCGCCGGCGCACCTCGGCCCCAAACCCTTCGGTGCGGGTGTTGAGGTAGGTTTCCATGAGGTTGCGCCCTTCGGCCCGGAAGCCGTATTTCACCCCGTCATAGCGGGCCAGGTTCGAGGAGGCCTCCGCCACCGCCACCAGGTAATAGGTGGCCACGGCGTATTCGGTGTGGGGCAGGCTCACCTCCAGTATTTCCGCCCCCAGACTGCCCATGGTTTTAAGGGCGGACCTGATGGCCGCTTCCACTTCCGGGTCCAGGCCGGGACCGAAATATTCCCGGGGCACCCCGATCTTCAGCCCCTTAAGATCCCCACCCAGGGCCGCGGCATAGTCTGGCACCGCCTGGGGCACCGAGGTGGAGTCCTGGGGGTCGTGGCCGGCAATGGCCGCCATAAGCAAAGCCGCATCCCTTACCTCTTTGGTAATGGGACCGATCTGGTCCAGGGAAGAGGCGTAGGCCACCAGGCCGTAGCGGGAGACCCGGCCGTAGGTGGGTTTCAGACCCACCACCCCGCAGTGGCAGGCGGGCTGCCGGATGGAGCCACCGGTGTCGGAGCCCAGCGACGCCAGGCACAGGTCCGCGGCCACCGCCGCCGCGGAGCCCCCAGAGGAGCCCCCCGGAACGTATTCCCGGTTCCAGGGGTTCAGGGTGGGGCCAAAAGCCGAGTTTTCGGTGGAAGAGCCCATGGCGAACTCATCCATGTTGGCTTTGCCCAAAAATATCGCGCCTTGAGCCCTGAGGCGCGCCACCACCGTGGCGTCATAGGTGGGCACAAAATTCTCCAGGATTTTGGAGGCGCAGGTGGTGCGCAGCCCTTTCGTGAGCATGACGTCCTTCAGGGCCAGGGGAATGCCGGTAAGGGGTGTGCCTTCCCCCCGGCCCAGGCGGGCCTCGGCGTCCCGGGCCTGGGCCATGGCCCCGTCCTCATCCAACAGCAGATAGGCGTGCAGCTCCCCATCCCGCTCCTGGATGCGCTGCAGGAGTTGGGCCGTCACCTCCACCGGGGAGACTTCCCGCCGGGCCAGGAGCGGCGCCAACCGGCTGATACTCATGCTATGCCAAGGTTCGGTCATTTAAGGCTGTTTCCTGATTTTCTGCTTTCTGTTTTCTGTTTTCTGTGAAGGACAAGGCAAAATTTACTATGTAGATTGTTCCATAATTAGCTGGACATAATATCAGGACTAGAACGCTGGATTTTGCTTGGTTAAGTCCCCCTTTGAAAAAGGGGGATTTAGGGGGATTTCAAGAAGTTATATTAAATCCCCCCCTGCCCCCCTTTTTCAAAGGGGGGTTAAAAATTAGCCATTTCATATGGATTAGCAATTGCGTAACAGACCACTAGGTGCGCACCCTGCATCTCAAAACTCGAAACTCGAAACCTGAAACTCGCAGTTAGATTATCCGAGGCACCAGGAAATAGCCGTCTTCCTGGGCCGGTCCATTTTGCAGGGCCTCATTAAGCGGCAGGCATTCCCGGACCTGGTCTTCCCGGAAGACGTTGCTTAAGGGAATCACGTGGGCCAAGGGCGCCACCCCGCTGGTGTCCAGTTCCTGCAACTTCTCCACGTATTCGAGGATCTCGTTTAGCTGCAGGGTGAACAGCTCGATCTCTTCGGGGCTGAGACTGAGGCGGGCCAGTTCGGCCACGTGCAGCACTTCCTCCCGGGTCAGGGCCATGGGCCAACCTCCCCTTACCAAAAAAACCACAAATTCCCCCGGCTCTCAGGGCCGGAGAGGCCTTTGCTACGGTTTATTATATAACCCGGCCAAGGCCGGGATGAAAAGATAAATTGCACCTCGCCATGATCCAGAGTGAATTGCCGGCACTTGCGCTCTCCGGTGCTCCGGCTCTTCACCATCTTAATTTGCGCCGCGCCGCGAAATAATTTTGCCAAAACGCTTCGCTTATGGTTTATTTACTACAAAGTGAAGCCAGCTTCCTGGTTAAGGGGATTTGACCCAGTTGAGCCAAGGGAAGCTCAAAAAACCAAGTGGCACAGGTTTCCAACCTGTGCAGGCATTAAAGTATACTAAGAGAAACCTGCCCCATTGGCAAATACCTGGAAGCGTCTATTTTATTACCTGGCGCTGTCTGACTGGCAACATCTTGAGTCCGGAGGAGCGCAGCGTTACCCTTAATGCGATCAGACACTGGCACGGAATAAAATGGGTGCTATATGCGACTGTGGTCATGCCTGACCATGTCCATGCCTTGGCTCAACCCCTAAATCAGCCCACAGAAGGAACTTTTGGGCTAACCGAGATTCTCCACAGCATCAAGCGCTTCAGCGCCCGAAAGGTTAACCAGGCCAGGGGAGTTCAAGGATCCCTATGGCAAGATGAGCGTTTTGACCGAATTGTTCGGGATGAAGGAGAATTTTTAGAAAAGTGGAATTATATAAGAAACAACCCAGTGAAGGCAGGTCTGACCATTATTCCAGAAGAATACCCCTGGCTTTATGAAAATGATGGTTGATGCACAGGTTGAAAACCTGTGCCACCAGTTTATCCTATTTCCATTAATGAGTTACGGTTATTACGGATATTGAAGAAGGTTGGCAGGATATTACGATTCTCATCCCTCTCAGAAGCCAAGGGTAATGAAAACAGCAAAAACCGCCAAGCCCCCAGCCGCCCCGGACCCCAGCCGTCTGCAGGAAATCGCCCGGCTGGTGCGCCTGGACATCATCGAGATGCTATATCGCGCCGGTTCCGGGCACCTGGGGGGGTCCCTGTCGGCCACCGATATCCTGGTGGCCCTGTTTTTTGCCGAAATGCGCGCCAGGCCCGGCGACCCTTGCTGGCCGCAGCGGGACCGCTTCATCCTCTCCAAGGGACACGGCGCTCCGGCCCTCTACGCGGTTCTGGCCCGCCTGGGCTTTTTTCCCCGGGCGGAGCTGGCCAGCCTGCGCCAATTCGGCAGCATCCTCCAGGGACACCCCGACTCCGGCTGCACCCCGGGAGTGGAAATTCCCACCGGCTCCCTGGGACAAGGGCTCTCCATCGCCAACGGCCTGGCCCTGGCTACCCGTCTAAACCGGCTCCCCAGCCGCATCTTCGTCCTGCTGGGGGACGGCGAGATCCAGGAAGGGCAGATCTGGGAAGCGGCCATGAGCGCCGCCCACTACCGGCTGGATAACCTTACGGCCATCGTGGACCGCAACCGCTTGCAGATCGACGGCCGCACCGCCGACGTCATGAACCTGGAACCTTTGGCCCGGAAATGGCAGGCCTTTGGCTGGCAAACCCTCGAGACCAACGGTCACGACTTCCCCGGGCTGCTGGCGGCCCTGAAGACCTGCCGGGCCAGCCGCGGCCGGCCCAAGGTCATCATCGCCCACACCGTCAAGGGCAAAGGGGTCTCCATTTTCGAAGACCAGGCCAAATACCACGGGGTGGTCCCCAACGAAGAGGAATATCGCCAGGCCCTGAAGGAGCTGGGGGCTTGATGAACAACGGGCGCCCTGGGCGTTAATTTCCCAGGGGCGTGGTTGCCCGGCCCCCGGGACGAAGATCTAGAATCGAGGATCGAGAAAATCGTGGCCGACCAAGAGAGCACCCGCGTAGAATACGGCAAGACCCTGGCGCAGTTGGGAAAGGAGAACCCGGATATCGTGGTCCTGGATGCGGACCTGTCCGGCTCTACCCAGACCCGCTACTTTGCCAAGGCCTTTCCGGAGCGCTTCTTCAACATGGGCATCGCCGAGCAGGACCTGATGGGCACCGCCGCCGGGCTGGCCCTGGGTGGGAAAATCCCCTTTGCCAGCACCTTCGCCATGTTCGCCACCGGCCGGGCCTGGGAGCAGATCCGCCAAACCATCGCCTACGGCAACCTCAATGTCAAGATCGTCGCCTCCCACGGCGGCGTCAGCGTGGGAGAAGACGGAGGCTCCCACCAGGCCGTGGAAGATTTGGCCCTGATGCGCATCCTCCCCAACATGGTGGTGCTGGTTCCGGCGGACGGCCCCGAAACCCGGGCCATGACCAGGTGGGCCGCGGCCTATCAAGGGCCGGTCTATCTGCGCACCGGACGGATGCCTTTGCCGGTGATCCATGACGAACCTTGCCTTTTCGAACTGGGCCGCGGCTCCATATTACGTCAGGGGGGTGACGTTACCCTGGTGGGCCTGGGGGTCATGGTACCCGCCTGTCTTGAGGCCGCGCAACTGCTGGCCGAGGAGGGTATTGCCGCCCGGGTCGTCAACCTCTCCTGCCTGAAACCCCTGGATTGGGAACTGCTGGTGGCCTGCGCCCGGGAAACCGGCGCCCTGGTCACCGCCGAGGAGCACATGGTCACCGGCGCTCTGGGCAGCGCCGTGAGCGAAGTCCTGGCAGAACACTTCCCGGTCCCGCTCGTGCGCATCGGCCTCAGGGACACCTTCGGGATCTCGGGGAAACCCGAGCGCCTCCTTAAGCATTTCGGGCTCACCGCCGCCGACGTCGCCGCCGCCGCCCGCCAGGTGCTGGCCCGGAAATGACCCGCTCCCTTTTGGGGATAAATACCTGCCGCGCTCACCCCCGCTTGCAAGCGCAAATTATATAAAGTATAGTTGTATAGATATGGGCTAAAAGGCTTGGCTCCAAGTCAGGTTTCCACCCACCACCATTATCCGGGAGATATTTTAGCAAAGTGAAAAATCCGGGATTTCCTGAAAAGCTGGCCGCTGGGCGTCACCTGGGGCGCCGCGCCTTGCTTATGCTGCTGCTGCTGGTTTTCGCCTCCAAGCCGTTACTGGCGGCGGACGCGGCGTCTTCGCCCTACGATTCCTTGCGCCTGTTCAGCGAGGCCCTCTTCGAAATCACCCAAAAATACGTTTATGCGAAACCCGACAAGGATATCATCTACGGGTCTATCCGGGGCATGATGAACTCACTGGACCCCGATTCCGCCTTCCTCACCCCCGAAGAATATCAAAATTACCGCAGCGGCCACAATGAGGCGACCGCGGAAGCCGGGGTCGATTGTATTATTAAGGATGGCCTCCTTGCCTTAACCGCGGTCATAGATGGCGGCGCCGGGGCGGCGGCCGGCCTGCAACCCGGCGACCATATCCTCAAGATTAACGGCCAGTCGTTGCGCGACCTGACCACCCAGGAGGCCGCTTCCCGTTTGCGGGGAACCCCCGGCGAAACAGTTAAATTGGAGGTACTGCGCAGCGGTGCCCTCAAGCCCCTGAAAATAACCGTGACCCTTAAGCCCCTGGGGGATAACACCGTAACCTCCCAGATCCTCAATGATTCCTATGGCTACGTGCGGGTGCGCTATTTCAACGACGCCACCCCCAAAGAATTTGCCATCGCTTTGACATCCTTGCGAAAACAGGGGCATCCGCTGCAGGGCCTGGTCCTGGACCTGCGCAATGACGCCCGGGGGTCTCTGGAGCAGGCGGTCCGCACCGCCTCGCTGCTCCTGGGAGACAAGGACGTGGTCACCGCCAAGGGACGGACTTCTGGCAGCCAGGAAACCTTTCAGGGCAAGGACCGGGATCTCGTCTGGAAGGCCCCGGCACCCTTGCCCACCGTAGTCTTAGTTGATCAAGGAACCGCACGTGCTGCGGAAATAGTGGCCGGCGCCTTGCGCGACCAATACCACGCCACCTTGCTGGGAGCCAAGACCCTGGGACTGTGCGGCCTCACCAAGGTCATGCCCCTCGACGACGGCTCCGCCCTGGTGATGACCATCGCCGAATGCTATACCCCTAATGGCCAGAAAATCCAGGGCGTCGGCCTGGAACCGGCTATCCAGGGCCAGGCTCTCAAGTCTAAGGAAAAAGAAAATCAGAAGGAAGCCGCCATGACGAAACTCCCCCCCGAGCAGGATCCTTGGGTGCTGCAGGCGGTGGCAGTCTTAAAAGGCGGCACTAAGCCCCAGGCGGCCCCCAATACCTGAGGATAACGATCCTAGTGCCCCGGAGGAGACCCCAGTCCCTCGATAATACGCTTTACGGGAACGAATATTATGTCACGTAGATCATGGCTGTTGGTTATTGGAGCTTTGCTGCTGGCGCTGGTCCTTTCGGCGGGCCTGGCCCTGCACGCCGCCGAATCCACCTACCCCCCAGGTCAGGCTTCCTCCCCGGACGATACGGCCACCCTGCCGCACTTCCCCAGTTTGAAGGTATTTGCCGAAGCCCTGGCCCTTATCCAAGATGATTACGCCGAGCCCAAGACCACCAAGGACCTGGTTTACGGCGCTATTCAGGGCGCCGTCGGAACCCTTGACGCTCATTCCTCCTTTATGACCCCGGAGGACCTCAAGGAATTGCAGATCGAAACCAAGGGGAAATTTAGCGGCATCGGCATCGAAATCGCCATGAAGGACCTGGTCCTGATGGTGGTCTCACCCATTGAAGGCACCCCCGCTTACCAGATGGGAATTAAACCTGGGGACCAGATCGTCAAGATCAACGGCCGGCCCACCAAAAATATGAGCCTGGCGGATGCGGTGAAGGTGATCCGCGGCCCCCAGGGCAGCAAGGTGACCCTGACCATTAACCGGGAGGGCTTCGCCCATCCGAAGGATTTTGTGATCACCCGGGAAATCATCCCCATCCGCAGCGTCAAGGCCCGCATCCTGGAAGGGGGCATCGGCTTTGTCCGGGTGACCAACTTCCAGGACCAGACCGACTCGGACCTCCATGCCTATCTCGATAAGATGAAACAACGGCTGGTCCCCTTCAAGGGGTTGGTCCTCGATTTGCGCAACGATCCGGGGGGGTTGCTAGATCAGGCGGTGCGGGTCGCCGATGAGTTTCTCAAATCCGGCCAACTCATCGTTTACACCGAAGGGCGCAACCGCCAGCAGACCGGCCGTTTCTACGCCACTGCCGGACCGGATAAATTTACCAACATTCCCATGGTGGTGCTGATTAACGAGGGCAGCGCCTCCGCCTCGGAGATCGTGGCCGGGGCCCTGAAGGATCAGAAGCGGGCCTTGATCGTAGGCACCAAGAGCTTTGGCAAAGGCTCGGTGCAGACCATTATCCCACTGGAAGACGACTCGGCCCTCCGGCTTACCACCTCTCTGTACTACACTCCCAGCGGCATCACCATCAATGACAAGGGAATCGAGCCGGATGTGGTGGTGGCTGATAAACCCTTGCCCGAAGACGAGTCTCTCCAAGGTCTGCGGGATGAGGTCTTGGCACGGCACATGCTCAAGCAAGGGCTGACGGATAAACCCTGGAACGAGCCCATCTCAGCCGCGGAACTCGATAAAGATCCGCAATTGAAACGGGCCGTGGAATTGCTGCGCAACTGGCCTCCCAAGGCGCTGGCCGGGAAGCCTTGAAAGAGCGCTTTTCTGGTTTACGTTTTCCGGCTTTCGGCTAAAACCGGGGAGCCTTTTCCTGGTTAGGGGGGATGATTATCTGATTAATTATTTCCCCTTTTCCAAAGTGATATAAGCACCATTCCCGGTTGCTGCAGATCGTCGCTGCTCTGCCCTGCCGCGCTTCCTGACTATCTTAAATTAATTTAACCTGAAAACCCGGTTGATTTAGCCCCGGCCTGGGGAATCAAAGAAATGTCTCTTCCCGGTCCCCGAAAACCGCAAAGCGAAAGCCGGAAACCGGCGGCCCCGCAGGGGCTGCCCCTGGTGGCCATCATCGGCCGGGCCAACGTGGGCAAGTCCACCCTGTTCAACCGTCTCAGCCGCTCCTCCCGGGCACTGGTCGCCAATATCTCCGGGGTCACCCGCGATCGTCATTATGCCAGCGTCGAACTTGCGGACCGCACCATTCTCCTGGTGGATACCGGGGGTCTGGTGGGAGGCGAAGACGAAATGGGGGCCCAGGTGCGGCTCCAGGCCGAGGAGGCGGTGGCCGAAGCCGACGTCATCATCCTGGTAACCGATGGCCGGGAAGGCCTCCAGCCCGGGGACGCCCTGGTGGTGGACTACCTGCGGCGCACCGGTAAACCGGTGCTGCTGGCGGTAAACAAGATCGACCAAGCCAGTCTCGAAGCCAACGTAGCGGAATTTTACCGCTTCGGCTTGCCTCTCCTCTTCCCGATATCCGCCACCCACGGCCTGGGCATATCCTCGCTGCTGGACGCCGTGCTTCAACACCTGCCCCCCGTGGCGGCGTCGCCCGAGACGCCCCTCGGTCTCCGGGTGGCGATCCTGGGCCGGCCCAACGTGGGCAAATCATCTTTCATCAACCATTTTTTAGGGGAGGAGCGCCTTTTGGTGAGCGAGACCCCGGGCACCACCCGCGACGCCATCGACATTCCCTTGAGTGTGGCAGGGGCCGATTATATCCTGGTAGATACCGCCGGCTTGCGCCGTCCCAGCCAGGTGCGGCGTGAGAGCCTGGAGCGGCTGATGGTGCTGAAGACCATCAAGGCCCTTTCCCGGGCCGAGGCGGTGCTGCTGCTGCTGGACGCCCAAGAGGGCCTGACCGGTCAAGACCTGCGCATCCTCGGGCTCATCGAGGATCAGGCCAAAATCTGCGTCATCCTGGTGAACAAATGGGACCTGTTACCAAAAAAGCCCGTGGAATTGCAGAAGGAGACCCTGGAGCAGGTAACCGGGGGCCTTGCGATCGTGCCGCATGTCCCGGTGCTGCCGGTCTCGGTGAAGAACGGCTTTAACCTTAGGAAGGTCTTCCCCCTGCTGGGCGACCTCTATGAGCAGAGCGGCCGGCGAGCCACCACCGGGAAGCTCAACGAGATCCTCAAGGAGATCACCTCCCGGGTGCCGCCGCCCCGCTACCGGGACCGGCCGGTCAAATTCCTTTACCTGACCCAGGCGGAGGTCCATCCCCCTACTTTCATTGTCTTTGTCAACAGCCCCCTGGGAGTGCCCGACTCCTACCGCCGCTTTCTGGTGAAGCAGTTGCGCGAGCGTCTGGCCATTCCCCACTGCCCGGTACGCCTCTTCCTCAAAGGCCGCGACCGCCGCCAGCGGCCTTCCCCAAAGATTAGCCATTAAAAACCCCAGATTTTGCTCCCATTTTGGCAAGGAGGTGCTATCTCCTCCAGGCCCGAGTATGCCAAAATCCCGTGAAACTCTTCTAACCACAATAGTATCCGGCAGGGTTTTTCTAATCTGCCGTGTTTATCCAGGCTGCCAAATCCCCGTCTTTGATTAACTAATTGGATTATCTTGCTTTTTCCCCTATTATTCAATGGGGGAGAGGCCAAGGTGAGGGGGGAGTATGAATGGTCCTGTAGGGGCGCACCCATGTGTGCGCCCCTATGAAATTCTGGGCAGCAGTTAGGGGCGGGGTTTAAATCCGCCCCTACAGGGCGGACACGTGGGTCCGCCCCTACGAAAAACTATGCTAAGCCACCCTTCACCCGGTATCATTCTGAACGAAGTGAAGGATCTCAAGTGACATCTTGGGGCAGACTGAGGGTTTGCAATAGCTTCAACAGGATAATTCTCAGAAAGGGGGCTTGCCGCCGAGAAAGTTCGGGTTACTGCCGGCCTCCTCTGGGAAGCAGCGGGGATGGGAAGAATAGAGGTGGATTTTTGAGATGCCGCCGCAGAAGTTATTTGACCAGGCGCAGGGCCGGGCGGCTCCCGGGAATCGGTTCCCTTTGATGAGACTTGCCATGTTTCAGGACGTTTTTCACCCTGACCCCATTAATAAGGAAATAAGCGATGACGGCCCGTTCCCACTCCGGGGTCGGTTCAGGTTGCTCGATACGCGTCTTGAAGTGATTGAGAAGGGAGGTAAGGTCGGTTTCTTCGTACGCCAAAACCCGGTCAGCCAAGCGCTCAAGGGCTTCCTCAATCATCTTAACGTTTCCCGTTTCCTTGCGAGGTGAATTCCAGCGAGTTCCCTTTTATCATCTCAAGAAAATTAATTCAAGGGCAAAAATCAAAAAATCTGGAAGGTCTTGCAAAACCTCGGTATGCCAGAAGGTCATTCCGGGCAAAGTTAATGATCTTGTATTTTCAGGTACTTGAGATCCTGCATTCTGTCCCCCATGAAAAAAACATCAGGTTTATTAATAGCTTCCGGGAAGGTTTGGCGGGGGGGGGGCCTACAATAATTCGTCCAGCAGTTGGGAGAGCCGCAGAGCCTCGGCGGCCAGGATCTCTTCGCCCTGGGTAGCGCTGGCGGCGCCAGGATCACCCCAGACCCCGCCCGGCCAGTAACGCCGTTTGTCCCGCACCAGCCGGTATTTGGGGAAAGTGGGCCATTCCGCCGGGGCGCGGCCCTGGACCAGGCCGGGATAAGCAGCCAGCATCACTGCGGTCTCCACCTCCCCGGCATGCGCGTCTCCCCGGGTGGCCACCAGGTGCGGGTTGGCGGCCAGCACCTCCTTTAGCAGGTCCAAAATATTGACCACCGCCAGCCGCAGGTCGGCCAACTCCTCCATCAGGCTCTCCCCGGCCTCCAGCAGGGCGGAGATATGGGTGCCGCCGGCGTGGCCGCTGATTATAACCAGGCGCCGCAGGCCCTGGCGGTAGAATTCCCGGCATAGGTCCCGGATGAGGGCCCGGAGGGTGTCTCCCTGGAGGCTAACGGTTCCCGGGTGCTCCCGGGTGGAGCGGCACAGGCCGTAAAAGACCGGTGGCGCCACTATCGCCGGCCGCAGGGCCGCCACCCGCCGGGCTACCTCCAGGGCGTGCAAGGCGTCGGTTCCCAGGGGCAGGTGCGGCCCGTGCTCCTCCAGGGATCCCACCGGCAGCAGCACCGGCTGCCCCTGATCCCGGGCCGCCTCAAATTCGGGCATGTTCATCTCTTCCCAGCTAGCCATAAGCTCTCCCTCTACTCCGATTATAGCCCCGGCACCAGGCTTCCTACGCAGATGCCGCCCAAACAAATGGTGGAATTTTGGGATGGCCTAAAATTTTCATCTTTAAGACTAATTATGAGACCTGTAAAAAGCAAGATGGGACTGCGTCGAGGCCGCTGGTTCAAAGTGAGCCAGGAGCCTTTGCCAACTAAGGTTACCCCGGTGGCCGGGCTTTCGAAAGTTTCCCGGGTTCCTTGACAAGTAATTTGGAATACCTAAGGTTGAACCAGGAGGGAAAGATATGAAAAAACTCATCCCGTTTATTTTGGTGGCTTTGGCGCTATTCCTGATGGTGATGGGATGCGGCAAGCAGGAACAACCGGCGCAGACTAAAGAAAAAGCCAAAACCGAGGTACAGCAGAAAGCGGTAGCCGGAAAAGAAAATCTGGCGGAGGAGAAAAACGAGTATCAAGCCAAAATGGATAAAGAATTGGCGGAGTTTCACAACAAATTAACCGATTTGAAAGAGAAAGCGGCCCATGCTCAAGGCGATCTCAAGGCTAAACTCGATAATGCAGAAAGTGCTCTTCAGAAGAAGACCGACGACCTGGACAAAAAGCTGAAGGACCTGGAGGCCGCCAGCGGCAAGGCGTGGGAAAATTTTAAATCCGATATCGATGCAACCGCGGCTAGCCTGCAAAAAGAGTTTGACGAACTGACCTCCGAAACCCCCAAAAAATAAATCAGGACGGGTGGGTTGAGAAATTCCGGGTAAGTGACCCAGGTCTTTTTTGCTTTTTCAGCGAAATCTGTGCTATCGTGCCTTTTACTAAAGGGAAAAGGGGTAGCTATGAAAAAATTCATTTTTATCCTCGTGGTAATAGCCGCTTTGCTATCGGCCAGCCAGGCCTGGACTGCTGAGGCGGGGACGGCTCAAGACTACCTGGTTAAAGGGAACGAACAATTGAAAGGAGGCAACCTGGACCAGGCCATCGCCGACTACACCAAGGCCCTGGAACTCGACCCCAAACTTGCCTGGGCTTACAACAACCTGGGAATTATCTATCTGCAAAAAGAAGACTATGACCACGCCTTCGCCGCCTACAACAAGGCCCTGGAAATCGACCCCAAGCAGGCTCAGTTTTACAACAACCGGGGGGGCGCCTATCGAGAGATAGGCCACAATGACGAGGCCATCTCCGACTTCAACGGCGCTCTGGAACTCAACCCCAGTTATGCCAATGCCTATTACAATCGGGCCGCGGCCTTTTACGCCAAAAAAGACTTCGACAAAGCCTGGGCGGATGTAAATAAGGCCCAAAGTCTGGGCGCTAAAATCGACCCGAAATTTCTCGAAGGTCTTCGTAGGGCTTCGGGGCGGGAAAAATAAGTTAACTTCGGCATTGCAGGAACTCAGCAAAAACTGCCGGCCCTTTAGGCCAGCGACACCTTGATCTGGTCCTCCCGGGGTGCCACCCGGTCCAGCCGCACCAGGACGGTGTCGCCGGGGGAGAGCCTCAGACCGGGCGGAACCGCCATAAACAGCTCCAGCAACAGGTCTGGGAAGATGAGGCGGTAACGGTGGGGCAAGGACTCCAGCACCAGGGCCTCCTTCTTCTGTCCCAGGCGGGCGGCCAGGTACTTCAGCAGCCAATAGCGCAGCCGCCGGGCCTTAAGCCTGCCACCCCGGCGCATGGCCGGCTCCAGCACCGGCAGGATTTGTTCCAGGTCCTGGCGGCGATAAGGGAGCGGGGTGTCGGTCAGGGCCGCCAGTAGCTGGCGGTGGGTCAAAAGGTCCAGGTAACGGCGGATGGGAGAAGTGGCCAGGGTATAGCAGTTCAACCCCAGACCCCAGTGGGGCTGGGGCGAAAGGCCCATCACCACCCTGCTGAGATTGCGCCGATCCCGCCATAATTCCAACAGAGTCTTGTGCTCCTTTGGCTGGATAGGTTCCCGGGGCTCCGGCTGGCTGCGATAGATCGCGGGGATGCCGCGGTCGGCCAGAAAGCGGGCCGCCAGGGAATTGGCCAGGACCATGGCCTCCGCCACTAATTGGCGGCTGGAAGTATCCTGGTTCTCCACCGACACCTGCAACTCCCCCTGGGGGCCGAAAATCACCCAAACCTCAGGCAGTTGCAGCTCATAGCCCCCCCGGGCCAGGCGCTCCTCTTTGAGCCTCCTGGTCAACCGGGAGAGAACCGCCAGGGTTGGCTCCTGCTGAATCAGGGCCTCCGCCTCGTGGTAAGTCAGCCTGCGGCTCACCTTGATGATACTCGGTTCGATGGCCCAGTCCAGGACCTCCGCCTCCGGGCTCAGAGTCACCATGAAGCTCAACGCCAGGCGTTGGCGGTGGGCCAGGAGGCTCAAAAGGTCTTCGGAAATCTCCTCCGGCAGCATGGGCAGGCGCCGTTCCGGCAGATAGATGGAACTGCCCCGTTCCCAGGCTTCCTGATCCAGGGGGGCGCCGGGTTGGACCACCGTCGAGACGTCGGAGATGTGAATGCCGAGACGCCAGCCCTCCGGGAGCTCTTCCAGGCTGAGGGCGTCATCGAAATCCCGGGTGTGCTCCCCGTCGATGGTGATCAACGGCAGGTTGGTCAGGTCCCGGCGCCAGGCGGCGTATAGGTCCGGGGCAGGAGGTGAATTGACCAGTTGCCGGGTCTGAGACAGGGCCGCGGGGGAAAACTCCACCGGCGTTCCCAGGCGGTGCAATTCCAGGTCTTCATCTTCATAAAAGATCCCCAGGCGCACCAGAAGCCGGAAAGGGGCCGCGGCTGCGGTCAGGCCGGCGTGGTCCAGAAAAACCTTACCCTGTTCATAATCCGGAGCCTCAGCTCCGCTGACCGCCATCCGGCGCAGCAGCGCCACCACCGATTCCCGCCAGGGATAGTGCCTGGAAAGCTCCCGACCCTCCCAGACCTCCTGCAGCCAGGCGCCCACCTCCACCAGTTCTTGTCGCCGAGCCGATTCCCGTTCCTGTTGCTGCCGCAGTTGGGCTACCAGCTCCGGCGGGTTGGCCTCGACCTGCTCGTCTCTGAGCTTGAAGAGGAGCCGATCTTCCCGCAGCCTTCTGCCGGTGGCTGCCACTTCATCCGGAAAGGCGCGACCGAACCACAGTTCGGCCAACTCCGCCACGGTAGCGGTATGGTCCTCCGGGGCCAGCAGTTCCCAAAGCTCTTCCAGATTAATGTCGGCCTTCAGGGCTTCCCGCCGGGAGGCGGCTTCCTCCAGACGTTTCAGCAACTCCTGGCGGATTAATCGGTTCAGGGGTAGAGAGGGCCCGGCGTGCAAGAGACGCTTGGAGGGCAGGGTAAGTTCCCGGCCGGTCTGGCTCAGGACATGCAAGCGCTCCCCTTTGAGCTCCAAGACCACGCCGCAAAGGATGCGCTTTTCCTCGAAAAATTCCACAATGGTGCCGGGTTCCATGTGGGGCCAAAATTACCAGAATCTTAGGAAATGTCAACGAAGAGGGTTTTGGGGATCTGGTTCTGGTCAGGATGAATTTGGGTGCGCCCCCACTGAAAATAATTGTCTGATAGTTTTCCTGATTGGCGCAAAATCTAGATATTGAGGGGCCGGGATAGCACCCTTCACCATCTATAAAACTCCTGATAACGGTTCAAGACCTCAGCCCCCTCTCGCTCCAGCAACACCATATTCTCCAGGCGCACCCCGCCCCAATCTCCCAGGTAGATGCCTGGCTCCACCGTCAAGACGCTGCCGGGCTTGAGCAAGGAGTGGCGCTCCGGGTTCGGGTTCAGGGAGGGGTTTTCATGCACCGCCAGGCCCACCCCGTGACCCAGGGAATGGCCGAAGGCCTCGCCGTAGCCCGCCTCGGAGATCACCTCCCGGGCCAGTGTGTCTCCCGCCAGGCTGTCCATCCCGGCCCTAAGCCCCCTCTCCGCCTGCGCCTGGGCCCGGCGCACCAGGGTGTAAATCTCCTTAAAGCGCTCATCCGGAGGTCCCAGGAGATAAGTGCGGGTGATATCGGCGCAGTAGCCGTGCAGCCGGGCGCCCATATCGATGATAATGGGTTCCCCGGCACAGATGACCCGGTCGCCAGGCTGGTGGTGGGGGCGGGCGCTGTTGGTCCCCGCCGCCACGATGGGAGGAAAGGCCAGGGTCTCCGCCCCCCCCTCTCTGAGACCCTTTTCAATCTCCCAGGCCACCTGGCGCTCGGTCTGCCCCGGGGCCAGCGCCGCGGCAACCCGGCGCAGGACCAATTCGCTTAGTTCCAGGGCCCGGCGTATGGCTGCCATTTCATCCGGGGACTTGGTTTCCCGCAGCTCTTCCACCAATCCTTCCACGGGCTCCCACTCCACCCTGAGGCCCGCCGCGGCCGCGGCGGCGCTCAACCGCTGGTACTGGCGGTAGCTCAGGTGGGCCGCCTCGAAGCCCAGGCGGCGCACTCCCAACTCCTTAAAAAACTGCGCCAGGCTTTGCCCCAAGTCTTGGCGGTAAACCTCGATCCGAAAGGCCGGGGCTTCCTGCCGGGCCCAAATTTGGTAGCGGAAATCGGTGATGAGCAACGCCGCGGCCTGGGTGATGAGAAGCACTCCCCAGTCGGGATCGTCGGCGCTGAAGCCGCTGAGATAACGGCGGTTCTCCGGGCCCGAGATCAGGATGGCGTCTAAGTCTTTGGGCGACAGCAGGTCTCTCAAGGCCGGGAGCCGCAAACTTTCGGAGGTATCAGGCATTCCTGTATTTTGGGAAAAACCCCGCTAAAAATCAAGGGAAAAGCAAGCAACTTAATCCCCGCTCCCCTGCAAGTGGACGACACCGGGCGAGGGGTGGCTTTGCCTGGTTTTTCGTAGGGGCGGGTTTAAAACCCGCCCCTACCTACTGCCCCCAGTTTCGCAGGGGGCGCACACATGAGTGCGCCCCTAGAAGACCATTTATACCCCCCCCCCACCCTACCCTACCCTTTGCCCGGTCCAAACACCCCCAAGGGGGTAGAGGGATATAGCTTAGATATTGGATGAATTGATTAGATAGTGGGCATCTCATACGCAGGCTAAAGCCTGCGGCTACCAGTACGCAACCAAGTGCAAACAGATCCCTGCTCTCGCCTCATAGCGAAAACTTTGCCGGACACTTCAAGGGAAAAGCATTTTATAAGGGGAGGCGGGGCCTGAAAATAGAACTGCGGGACGCCTGGGCTGCCTCCATTTGGCGGCATGGGCCTCAAGCCTGGGCAGCCTGCCCCCATTCTTACCCTTTTACGCCAGGCAGATGGGCTCTTGACAACCCGGACAATAAAAATTAATCTAGTATAATTAGGTATTGAATTTTGGGCAGGGTTTCCGCCCCCGCCGCCAGCGGGGGCGCCTCCATTTCTATTGATTCGGGACACCTGATTTGATCAAGCTGGTAGCCTTTGATTGCGATGGGGTCTTGTTCGATTCCCGGCAGGCCAACATCGCCTTTTATAATACCATTCTGGCCCGCTTTGAGCGCCCGCGCTTGAGCACCCAGGCCGCGGATTATGTCCACAGCCATACCGTCCAGGAATCCCTCGAGTATCTCTTTAAGGGCAATCCTTGCCTGCAGGCGGTCTTCGATTTTGCCCGCAGTTACAATTACGGGCCCTTTATCCCGATGATGGTGGAAGAGCCGCACCTCCGGGAATTCCTGAACTTTTTGCGCCCCGGCTGTTTCACCGCCTTGGCCACTAATCGCACTACCACCACCGGCGCGGTGCTGCAATATCACGGCTTGACGGAGGGCTTTGACCTGGTGATTTCGGCCCAGGACGTCTCCCGCCCCAAACCGCATCCGGAATCATTTGAACGCATCCTGGGCCATTTCGGCCTCGAGGCCCGGGACGCCATCTATATCGGGGACTCTGAGGTGGACCATGCCTTTGCCGCCAATGCCGGGGTGTCCCTGGTGGCCTACCGCAACCCCAGTCTTCAGGCGACGCATCATCTCGAGTCCTTCGCGGCTGCACCTGCCCTGATCCGGAGACTCAACCGGGTCGCACACCCCTGAGAAAGGAGTTCACCATGCAGAAATATCAGTGCCAGATTTGCGGTTACATTTATGATCCCGCCAAGGGTGACGAAGACAATGGCGTCGCTCCCGGCACCCCATTTGAAAAACTGCCCCCGGAGTGGGTTTGCCCCGTGTGCGGCGCCCCCCAGGATCAATTCACACCCATGGATTAAAGGGTTCCCGGCGCTGCCCAACGCCCGTTGGCCCACTACCATTATCCAAGGAACATAAAAACGTTGTTTGCCAAACTTCAGGGATCCGCCCCCAGCACGCGTCCACGGGAGAAATCCATCTTCCGGGAGTATGGCGAGGCCTTGGGCATCGCCATTATCCTGGCCCTGGTCATCCGGGCCTTTCTTTTCGAGGCCTTTTCCATTCCCTCCGGATCCATGGAAAACACCCTGCTGGTGGGCGACTACCTCCTGGTAAACCGATCGAGCTACGGCATCCGCAACCCCTTCACCAACAGGGTATTGGTCCCGGTGGCCACACCCCAGCGGGGCGACGTGGTGGTCTTCATCTTCACCCTGGATCCCAGCAAAGGCTATATCAATCAGCCGCCAACCAGTGCTTACCGCGATAACCCGGCCTATATCGAACCCAAGGACTATATCAAGAGGGTCATCGGCCTACCCGGGGATAAGCTGCAGGTTATCAATAAAAAGGTTTACATTAACGGCCAGCAATACCTAACACCCCAGGCCATCTTCAAGGACCCCGACGAATTTATCCCGGCCGATCAGGCGCCCCGGGATAATTACGGCCCGGTGGTGGTCCCTGCGAACTGCTATTTCTGCATGGGCGATAACCGGGACCGCAGCTTCGACAGCCGTTTTTGGGGTTTCGTCAATATGAGCGCTTTCAAGGGTAAGGCCACGATCATCTATTTCTCGTGGAAGGGGCCTCCCGGGGAACCAAAATTCGTCCAGAGCCTCCTGGAGGGACTGGGTGGGCTGATTCGCCACCATTCCTGGGACACTCAACAATTCCAGGTGCGCTGGAACCGGATAGGAAAAATCATCCATTGAGAGGCGTTTTGCTCTCTTGGGCCAATAGTATCCGGCCACAAGTCCAGGGTCTTGAGGTCCCCTTGTGCAGGGGTTAAACTCGTAATTTGAAACGTCCTGGCAATTATGAAGCATCACACCAGCCCTCCAATTCAGAGATGCAAATACCGAAAACCGAAAATCCAAAACCGAAAGCTTCTGTTCCTATTCTTGTCCCTGGTCCTGGCCCTGGCCACCTGGGGCTGCCGCTCTTCCCGGCAGAATCCCGTGGTCATTTTTTGCTCCCCGGATTCGCCTCGGATGCGCCAGGCCATTGCGGGCCTGGAAGGAAACCTCAAGGAATTTCCCCTGAAAGTGGTGTGCGCCCCGGCCTCCGACCCGGAAATCCGGGAGCAACTGCGGCGGGCGCGGCAGCTCCGGCCCCGGCTGCTGGTGGTCCTGGGCACCCCGGCCCTGCTGCAGGTGGCACCGGTGGTCAAGAGCACCCCGGTGGTCTTCGGCCTGGTGGCCAATCCCTATTTCACCAAGGCCGCCTATGCGCCGGAGCATCCCGGGGATCACCAGGAAAACATCACTGGCATCGCCTCGCCCCCCCCCCTGGAAGCAGCCTTGAAAGAGGGCTCCGGCCTCCTGGGGAGCGCTCCCTGGGGACTCTTATACGATCCCACCGACGGGGTGGCCGCGGACCTGGCCCGGGAATTTGGCCAATTGGCTCCCCGCTTGGGGATCAAACCCTTGATCGAAGCCAGCAGCGCCGCGGTTACGGACCGCCCCGGCCTTACACGCCTCCTGGCAGGCGGCGCCCGGGTGATCTATCTCCCTGCCGCGGCCAGCGCCGGCCGCTACGCCCCCTTGGTGCTGGACTGGGGCCGGCGCCTCAAGGTCATGGTGGTGAGCGGTTATCCCGAAGGGTCGCACCGGGGGGCATTATTGTGGCTGATCCTGGACTACCGCCGCCTGGGGGCGGACACCGCCGCCCTGGCCCGGCGGGTCCTCCAAGGCGAGTCCCCCAAGACCATTCCCATTGCCCAAATGACACCCGTAACCATGGAAGTGGATGAGACTCTGCTGCGCCGCTGGAGCGGTTATCCACCCCCTCCCTCTGTTCACTAGGAGGAATTTTGACGATCCCTCCGATCTGGTTCCGATCTGCTCACCGGATGGTAATTGGGGAACAGGATGGGGGAAAATTCTAGATATCCAAGCGCCTCCCCTGCTGAGCGAGGGAAGGCAAAAAATCCGCAGGAGGAACCCGTGACCCCATCCCCCAAGTTCGCGCCGGCAGACTGGCAGCCGGGAATCGAGATGGTGCAAGACACACTGGATAATGGCCTCACCCTCCTGGTCTTGCCCGACGCCAGTCTCCCCATCGTCTCCCTGCAGCTCCATTATCAGGTAGGCTCCCGGAACGAATTGCCGGGGATCACCGGCATCTCCCACCTCTTCGAACACCTGATGTTCCGGGGCACGGAAACCCGGGGGCCCGAAGAGTTCTCCCGCATCCTCCAGTCCCGGGGCGGCGAGATTAACGCCTTCACCACCCGGGATAATACTTCGTACTTCGAGAACCTGCCCTCCGAGCACCTGGAGTTGGGCCTCCAGTTGGAGGCCGATCGCCTGCTGCACCTGAAGCTGAATAATGACACCTTCGCCCCGGAGCTGCAGGTAGTAATCAGCGAGCGCAAACTGCGTAGCGTGGACAGTCCCCTGGGGCTGGTGGAGGAGGAGCTGTTTGCCACCGCCTACACCCAGCACCCCTACCAGTGGCCGGTGATCGGCTGGGACCAGGACTTGCACCACCTGAGCCTTGACGATTGCCTGGCGTACTACCGCAGCCATTATCACCCGGGCAAGCTGACGGTGGTCATCGCTGGGGACGCCGACCCCGGGCAGGCCCGGGACCTGGTGGACCGCTACTTCGGGGCCATCCCCAACCCCGGGACGAGCCCAGCGCGCCCCTTCACCGAGCCCCCCCAGCGGGGCGAACGCCGCTCCGTGGTCAAGAAGGTCTCCCAGGTGGAGGCCCTGCTGGCGGGCTACCATGTGGTGGACATGGGGCATCCGGACTATTATCCCTTGCAGCTCTTGTCCGTCATCCTCACCGGCGGCAGGGCCTCCCGCTTTCACCAGGAGTTTATCCGCCCCGGCAAGGCCGCCTCCCTGGAAGTGGAACTGGCCCCCCTGCCCTTTTCGGCCCAGGATCCCGACCTCCTGGTGGTGGTGGCGGTGGCCGCCCCGGGTGTCCCCCTGACGGCCCTGGAAGAGGAGATGTGGAGGTCCCTGGAGCGTCTGCGCCGAGACGGAGTCGAATCCCTGGAGTTGGCCCGGGCCAAAAAATTGGTCCGGTCCCAAATGGTTAAAAGCCTTTCCCACAATTTCTTCCGGGGCCTGCTGGCGGGACTCTTTCACCTGAAGACCGGCGACGCCTCCCGGGCCAACCGCATCCTGGCCTCCTTCGAAGCGGTCAGCGAGGCGGATATCCTGCGGGTGGCCCAGGCCTACCTGCGCGCCGACAACCGCACCGTGGTCACCCTGCAGCCGGTCTCACCGGAGGAGAGCGCCAAACTGGGGCCGCTGGCGTGAACAGTGTCAGTGAACAGTGAGCAGTGAGCAGAAAAAGCCAAAGCAGAGGGGGGGGGTCGGGCGCCCCGGGTCGGCGGCCATAGGCCGCCCTATAAGAATAGATTATGAACCTGAGAAAGATTATTTAAAAAGCAATTCCTGAGCGATATTGAGGAATATTAAATTTATTAATGGTGGGCAGTGCCCACCCTACTGACCACTGACTACTGGCTACTGACTACTGACTACTCGTCTTTAACTGCTCACTGAAAGGAAACGATATGCCAAACTATATCCCCGAAATCCACCAGGCTACCCTGGCCAACGGCATGAACCTGCTGGGAGTGGAGTACGCCCGGGCGCCCTGGCTGAGTCTCACCTTCATGGCCAAGCGGGGCTCCGAGACCGACCCGCCTGGCAAGCCCGGGGTGGCCGACTGGGCCGCGGAGCTCCTCACCCTCGGATCTTCCAGCCGCAGCCAGTTGCAATTGGCCCAGGATATCGAAGCCCGGGGAGCGAGCCTCTCGGGCCAGTCCGGCTTTGACGCCACCCTGGTCTCACTGGAAGGCCTGGCCGAGGATTTTGAGGAACATCTGGCCACCCTGGCGGAGGTCGTCCAGACCCCGGCCTTTCCGGATGAGGAGTTCCTCCTGATCCGGGAGCGCCGCCGCGCCGAGCTGGTGCAACAGTTGCAAGACCCCCGGGAACTGGCCACCCTGCGCTACCTGCGTCTGTTCTTCGGGGATTCGCCCTACGGCCACCAGTCGGCGGGCGACCTGAGGACTCTGGAGGCCCTCTCGCTCGCTGATCTGCAGGGCTTTTATCAGCGCCAAATCACCCCCGGAACCGCCACCCTGTTGGCGGTGGGCATGGTGGCTTTCCCCGACCTGGTTCGGGAAGCGGAGCGCCTCTGGGGAAACTTTCGCGGCGGCGGCCCCGCCAGCCAGGCCTTCACTGCGGCCCCTGATAAGCTCTGCTCCCCCGGCATCTATCTCCTGGACCGGCCCGATTTGACCCAGAGCGAGATTCGGGTCGGCCACCTGGGCCCGCCCCGCTCGCACCCCGATTACTTCCCTCTGAAGCTGGTAAACTACATCCTGGGTGGGGGCGGCTTCTCCTCCCGCCTCATGACCCGTATTCGCTCGGATCTGGGCTTCACTTACGGCATCCAGAGCAGCTTCTCCTTTCGCCGGGCCCCGGGTCCCTTCATCATCTCCACCTTCACCCCGGCGGCCAACACCGCCGCGGTGGTGAAGGAAATCGGCCAGGTGGTCCGGGACGTAAGGCAACAGGGACTCACTGCCCAGGAACTGGAGGAGGCCCAGAGTTATTTCGTGGGCCATTTCCCCCTGGGTCTGGAGAACCCCAATGGTATCAGCCACCTACTGCTGTCCATCGACCTCTTCGAACTGGGCCTCGATTACCTTAAGGGTTATTGTGAGCAAATTCGCGGCGTTTCCTTGAAGACCGCGGCCCGGGCGGCTGACGAGCATCTGCACCCCGAGTCCCTGGTCGTTCTGGTGATGGGGCCGGCGGCCCGGTGCGCCGAGGCCTTGCAGGAACTGGGACCCGTGCAATTCCTGGAGGCGTCCTAGACTCCAATTTTTTTAGTTGACAAATGTCTCCTGATGTTATGAGATAGGATTGATTTTGTGAAAAAAAGAATAAGCCCTTTGGGGACCATTACAAGAGGGAGGAGATTTTAATGTCCGAAACCCCGCTGTTGGATCAACTCGAAACCGGACCTTGGCCCAGCTTTGTCAAGGACCTGAAGCGGGTGGCCGCCAGAAAGCCGGCAACCCGGGACTTACTACGGCAGTTGGAGCGCTCCTATAAAGACAAGATCACCCATTGGAAGCACGGCGGTATCGTGGGCGTCCTGGGTTACGGCTCCGGCATCATCGGCCGCTACTCCGACCTGCCGGACGAATTCCCCGGTGTGGCGCACTTCCATACCATTCGGATCAACCAGCCTTCAGGGTGGTTCTACACCAGCCAAGCCTTGCGGGAGCTCTGCGCCATCTGGGACGAGCACGGCTCCGGCGCCCTGAACGTGCACGGCTCCACCGGCGACCTGGTCTTCCTGGGAACCACCACCGATGAGTTGGAACCCACTTTTGCGGCATTGACCGCCAAGGGCTGGGACCTGGGGGGCTCCGGCTCTGCCATGCGCACCCCCAGTTGCTGCGTGGGCCAGGCCCGGTGTGAATACGCCTGCTATGACACCATGGACCTGTGCAACCAGGTCACCCAGAACTTCCAGTTCGATATGCACCGCCCCTCCTTCCCCTATAAGTTCAAGGTCAAATGCTCCGGCTGCCCCAACGACTGCGTGGCCGCGGTGGCCCGGGCTGATATGAGCGTCATCGGCGTCTGGAAGGACGACATCCGCATCGACCAGTCTGCGGTGGCGGCTTATGCGGCCGGCGAACTGAAACCCCGGGCCGGCGGCACTCCTTATGCCAAGCTGGATATCAAGGCCGATGTCACCGACCTCTGCCCCACTATCTGCATGAACTATGACGGCAAAAAGCTGACCATCGACAACAAGAACTGCAACCATTGCATGCACTGCATCAGCCTGATGCCCCAGGCCTTGCGGATCGGCACCGAAACCGGCGCCAGCCTGCTCCTGGGCTCCCACGCCCCCATCCTGGAAGGCGCCCAGATGAGCTGGGTGATCGTGCCCTTCATGCCCATGGAAGCGCCCTATGACGAGTTCATGGAACTGGTGGGCAAAATCCATGAATGGTGGTCGGAACACGGCAAGAACCGGGAGCGCACCGGTGAGTTGATGCTGCGCCTGGGCATGCGGAATTTCTTCCAGTCCGTGGGCCTGGAACCGCCCCGGCAGACCATCCGGACCCCCCGGGCCAACCCCTTCTTCTTCTGGCACGCGGAAGATTTCGAGGCCGAGGCAAAGGGCCGCAAATACATCAAACTGTAAGATCAGCGCCCAGGGAAGTCCTTTGCTGACTTAGGGGCGATTAGATAAGGAGGATTTAAGACAATGGCTGAGCGTATTACTGATATCGGACCACCGAAATTTGATAAATTCTTGCCTCCCGTTATCAAAGAGAACTACGGCAAATGGAAATATCACCAGATCCTGGAACCCGGGGTGCTGGTGCACGTATCCGAATCCGGAGCCAAGGTCTTTTCTGTCCGGGGCGGGTCACCCAGGCTCGTAACCACCGACTTCGTCAAAGAACTGTGCGACATTGCCGAGAAATTCTGCGACGGCTATCTGCGCTTCACCAGCCGCAACAACGTCGAGTTTCTGCTCACCGATCAGAGTAAGATTGCCGGCGTCAAGGATGCCTGCAAAAAGATGGGCGTGCCCATCGGCGCCACCGGCCACTCGGTGAGCAATATCGTCCATACCCAGGGCTGGGTCCATTGCCATACCCCGGCCATCGACGCCTCAGGTATCGTCAAGGCGGTGATGGACGATCTGTTCGAATATTTCGGGAGCCACAAGCTGCCGGCCCAGGTGCGCATCGCCCTGGCCTGCTGCCTTAACATGTGCGGCGCCGTGCACTGCTCCGACATCGCCATCCTGGGCATCCACCGCACCCCGCCCAAGGTGAATCACGATAGGCTGCGCCATTTGTGCGAAATTCCCACCACCATCGCCGCTTGTCCCACCGGCGCCATCCGGCCCCATCCGGACAAGAACTTGAAGAGCGTGGTCATCAACGAAGAGCGCTGCATGTACTGCGGCAACTGCTACACCATGTGCCCGGCCTTGCCGGTGTTCGACGCCCAGAAAGGCGGCGTCGCCCTGCTGGTGGGCGGCAAGGTCTCCAACTCCAAGACCCCGCCCATGTTCTCCAAACTGGCAGTACCCTATCTGCCCAACAACCCGCCCCGCTGGCCGGAGGTGGTGCAGGCGGTCCGCAAGATCATCAACAAGTACGCCGAAGGCGCCAATAAGTGGGAACGCGTCGGCGAATGGGTGGAGCGCATCGGTTGGGAGAAGTTCTTCGAGGTTTGCGACATTCCCTTCACCTTCCAGCACATTGACGACTACCGTTGGGCTTATGATACCTATCGGACGTCGATGCATTTTAAATTCTAGGCAGGTGGGATAAATGGCACTATCCAAACCAGAGTTGGTGGAATTCATCTACGACCTGGTCAAAACGGCCCAGGGCAAGAAACAGCTCAAGGCCATGGACCTGCAGAAGGCCGTTCTCAAAGCGCATCCTGACCAGGACAAGACCATGGTGAAGTTCGCCATCAAGGAACTGATCGACAGCGCTCGCTGCGTTTACACTTACTTCGGTGGGAGCTTCATCGAGATTCCCCACGAAGAAGGCGCAGCGAAGAGAGAATAATGAACTGTCCCCGCCTGTTGCTGGCCGCCCTTCGGGGTGGGGCGGGCAAGACCACCGTGACCTTGGGGCTCCTGGCCGCCTGGCGCGACCAGGGACGGCGCTTGGTGCCCTTCAAGAAGGGTCCCGACTACATCGACTCGGCCTGGCACGCCCTGGCCGCCGCCTGCCCCAGCCACAATCTGGACCCCTTCCTCATGGAAGGGGACCAGATTATGGCCATGGTGGCCCGCCACGCCAACCACGCAGACGCCCTCCTCATCGAAGGCAACCGCGGTCTTTACGACGGCCTGGATGCCCAGGGAACCTACAGCACCGCCGAGTTGGCTAAATTTCTGGCCACCCCGGTGGTGTTGGTGGTGGACTGCACCATGACCACCCGCACCGCCGCCGCCCTGGTCCTGGGTTGCCAGCACTTCGACCCCCAGGTCCCACTTAAGGGGGTGATTCTCAACCAGGTGGCGAGGCCGCGCCATGAAGAGATGCTGCGGAGCACCATCCAACGCTACTGCGGCCTTCCGGTGCTGGGGGCCATTCCCCGTCTCAAATGTGAAGTCTTTCCGGAACGCCACATGGGCCTGGTCCCCCCGCAGGAGCATGCCACGGCCCTCAAGGCCATCTGCACCGCCAGGGAGCTGGCCAACCGTTACCTGGACCTGGAGGGCCTCTGGCGCCTGGCGGCCGAGGCGCCGCCGCTGCCGCCCCAATCCGGCCTCCACCTCACTCCTTTGGCCAGCCGGGGAACGCCGGTAACCCTCGGGGTAGTCCGGGACTCAGCCTTTCAATTTTACTATCCGGAAAACCTGGAGGCGCTGGAGCGTCAAGGAGCCAAGCTGGTGGAGATCAGCGCCCTGGACGATCCCCTCCTGCCTCCCGGACTTGACGGCCTCTACATCGGGGGCGGCTTTCCCGAGACCCACGCCCAGGGTCTGGCCGATAACGTCAGTTTCCGCCAGGCGGTCAAGGCCGCGGCCCTCGCGGGCCTCCCCATCTATGCTGAATGCGGCGGTCTCATGTACCTGGGGAAGCACATTCAGGTCCGGGGAGAAAGGTTCCCCATGGTGGGACTTTTCCCCTACGACTTTGTCATGGAAAAAAGACCCCAGGGCCACGGTTACACCACCCTGGAAGTGGTCCGGGAGAACCCCTTCTTCCCATTGGGCGCCCGGCTCCGGGGCCACGAGTTCCACTACTCCCAAATTTCCCCGGAACCGGCAGCCGAGGCCGCCATGGCCTTCCGGCTCACCCGGGGCACCGGTATGGCGGGGCAGCGGGAAGGCCTCATCCGTGATAACGTCCTGGCCACTTACACCCACCTCCACGCCTTGGGATCGCCCCAATGGGCCCCGGGTCTGGTGCGGTGCGCCCGGGAGTACCGGCGGCAAGCCCCGGCCCTGGAAGACGTTTCGGCCCGACCGGCTGCGCCCGGCCGGGAGCTGCGCCTCTCCCAATCCCGCTAACCGCGGCAAGGGCAATCAGCCGCCATCAGTTCCGCAATTCGTCGCTTCCTTGCAGGACTTGCACTGCTTAAGGGACTCCAATTCCGCTTCGGTCGCCGGCCGCACCTCCAGCACTCGCACCATGTAGTGCAGATCGTGGCCGGCCAGTGGGTGGTTCATATCCAGGATGACGGCGTCCTCCCTCACTTCCTTGACGGTCAGCGGATATTCCGGCGGGAAGGGCAGATTGGCGGGAAGCACCTTCTGGTCCACCCGCAATTCCATGTCCGGCGGGAAGACCTTGGGACTCCAAACCTGGATGTTTTCCGGCTCATAAGCGCCGAAGGCCTCTGCCGCGGGCACTATGAACTCCACCGCCTCCTGCTCCCTGAGACCCCAAAGACGGCGTTCCAACCCGGGCAGGACCTCGCCGTAGCCCGCCACGAATTGCAGATAGGCCGGCGCTTCGGCGTTGCCCCGAATCTGTTCCCCGGAATCGGTGCGCATGCGGTATTCCAGGACCACGTATCGATCTTTGGCGATGACTGTCATATATTCCTAATCCTCAAAAAGATGATATAATTGTTATGATGTGCTGGTAGGCAGGCGCCCCGTCCGCCACACACTCGGCGGCCTAAAAATCGGCACTGTTTAAAGATTATAACTTAGCGGAAATGTTACCGTAACCCTTTTAACCCAAAATGATTCGCAAAGCCCAAAT
Organism: uncultured delta proteobacterium; assembly: GCA_963697965.1. Classification (GTDB taxonomy): domain Bacteria; phylum Desulfobacterota; class Desulfobaccia; order Desulfobaccales; family 0-14-0-80-60-11; genus JAPLJC01. The sequence goes on along the minus strand of OY969108.1, from coordinate 1,837,165 downwards.
TCACGAAGTCCCGGAAATCTGGCGGATGTTGCACGAGTTCGCCGATCGGGATGTCTTGCCCCGGACTAAAGCTGATCTTTACAGCCAGCTACGGGAATACTTCGTCTATCGCCTTGACCAGTCCCCTTTAATTGGCGTCGCCGCCCTGCACATATATTGGGAAGATTGCGGTGAGATTCGCTCTGTGGTGGTCTTGCCGGAATTTCAAAACAAGGGGATGGGTTCCAAATTGGTTAAAAAATGTCTGGAAGAGGCAAGAGCCATAGGGTTGAAAAAGATTTTTGCACTTACCACCCGCCCTGATTTCTTCAAGAGAATCGGCTTTCAACAATTTCCTAAGGACCAACTGCCGCCCCATATTTGGAGCGAGTGTAAGGACTGCATCAAATATCCGGATTTTTGCGACGAAGTCCCCATGCTCCTGGAGCTGGATAAGGGAACTATTTTAGATTAAGGGAATAAATTATGCCATCCGAATTAACTATTGAATATACCTTATATATTTGGCAAGAAAGCCATCAGTTTATTGCTCATGCCCTGCCCCTGGACGTCATGAGTTCAGGCCCTACCCCGGAAGCAGCCCGCAAGGCGCTCGATGAAGCCGTCAAGGTCTTCCTGCTTACCCTTGATGATATGGAGACAACTGCGGAAGTCCTCCGGGAATGCGGGTATGAACTGATCCAGGGAAGCTGGAAAAGTCCTCCCTGGGTATCGATTGAAAGGCATTCCGCCGTGGTCGGCATCTGATATATGACCAGGATAGCGCCGGTCCATTGGAAGGTACTGGAGAAGATATTCGTGACTAAATGATTCAAATTTGCGCGTCAAGAAGGCAGTCATCGAGCCTATGTGAAACCCGGCATTTCCAGGCCCGTCGTAATTCCAACTTATGATGAAGTGCCGGTTTCCATTATTAAAAATAATCTTAAAACCGCGGGAATCTCTAGAGAAGAATTTCTCGCGTTATTAAAGGATGCGTCGTAAATAATCTAATTTGCCCCAGGCAAACCTAATACCTCGATGGATAATATCTAAACCAATATGTTCCAGCTTATCTTTAAAAAAATCTTCGGCAGCCAAAACGAGCGGGAGCTGAAGCGCCTGGCGCCTCTGGTGGACGCGATCACCGCCTTGGAGCCGAAGTATCGGTCTTTTTCCGACGCGGCTCTTAAGGCCAAGACCCCGGAGTTCAAAGAACGCCTGGAACGGGGCGAATCTCTGGACGATCTCTTGCCCGAGGCCTTTGCCGCGGTCCGGGAAGCTTCCACCCGGGTCCTGGGACTGCGCCCCTTCGACGTCCAGCTCATCGGCGGCATCGTCCTGCACCAGGGTAAAATCGCCGAAATGAAGACCGGTGAAGGCAAAACCCTGGTGGCCACCATGCCCGCCTACCTCAACGCCCTCAGCGGCGAAGGGGTGCACATCGTCACGGTAAACGACTACCTGGCCAAGCGTGACACCCGCTGGATGGGCGAGATTTACAGCTTCCTGGGGCTGCGGGTGGACACCATCGTCCACGGCCTGGACGATGAACAGCGCCGCCATGCCTACGCCGCGGACATCACCTTCGGCACCAACAATGAATTCGGCTTCGACTACCTGCGGGACAACATGAAGTTCTCCCTGGAGGACTATGTCCAGCGGGATTTCCACTATGCCATCGTGGACGAAGTCGACTCCATCCTGATTGACGAGGCCCGCACCCCCCTGATCATCTCCGGCCCCGCCGAGGAATCGACCCAGCTCTACTACGTCCTGGATCGGGTGGCCCGGCAGCTCAAGCAGGACCGGGACTTTACCGTGGACGAGAAGGCCCGCTCGGTGCTCGTTACCGAAGATGGAGTGGCGCGGGCCGAGAAGCTGGTGGGCCTGGAAAATCTTTATGACCCCGGTAATATCGAAGCCCTGCACCACCTCCAGGCTGCCCTCAAGGCCCACAACCTCTTTAAGCGGGACGTGGACTACATTGTCAAAGAAGGCCAGGTCCTCATCGTGGACGAGTTCACCGGGCGCCTCATGCCCGGCCGCCGCTACTCCGACGGTCTGCACCAGGCTCTGGAGGCCAAGGAAGGAGTCAAGATCGAAAATGAAAACCAGACCCTGGCGACCATTACCTTCCAGAACTTCTTCCGCATGTACCAAAAATTGGCGGGCATGACCGGCACCGCAGACACCGAGGCAGCGGAGTTCAAAAACATCTACAACCTGGATGTGATGGTGATCCCTACTCATAAGAAGATGATCCGCGACGACAATGCCGACGTCATTTACCGGACCGAGGAGGAAAAGTTCCGGGCGGTGGAGGAAGAGATCAGGGACTGCTATCAACGGGGCCAGCCGGTACTGGTGGGCACCACTTCCATCGAGAAATCCGAGCACTTGAGCCGCCATCTGAAACGGGAAGGCATCAAGCATGAGGTGCTGAACGCCAAGCAGCACGAAAAAGAGGCGGAGATCGTGGCTCATGCCGGCCAACTGGGTACGGTGACCATTGCCACCAGCATGGCTGGCCGGGGCACCGATATCGTCCTGGGAGATGGGGTGGTGGCCACCGGCGGGCTCCATATCCTGGGCACCGAGCGCCACGAATCCCGGCGTATCGACAACCAGTTGCGGGGGCGCTCGGGCCGCCAGGGCGACCCGGGCACCTCCCGATTCTACATGTCCCTGGAAGACGACCTGCTGCGGATCTTCGGCTCTGACCGTATCAAGGGCCTCATGGGCCGCCTGGGGATGGACGATGGCCAGCCCATCGAGCACCGCCTGGTTTCCAGCGCCATTGAGAAGGCCCAGAAGCGGGTGGAAGGCCATAACTTCGAGATCCGCAAACATCTCCTGGAATACGATGACGTCATGAACAAACAGCGGGAGGTGATCTACGCCCAGCGCCGCCAGATCCTTTCCGGAGTGGGACTCCAGGAGGACCTCCTGGATATGTGCCGGGAACTGGTCGAGGAGATGGTGGAGGAATACACCGGCGACAAGCTCCCGGAAGAATGGGACCTGGAGGGCCTGGGGGTAAGTTTCCAAAGGCAGTTCGGCATCTCTCCGCCGCTGGCCAACCTGGACGGCGATCTGCGTGAATATCTCATAGAACAGGTGGAGGCGCGCTTCGCCAAAAGGGGCGAAGAGATCGGGCCGGAGCTCTTCCCCTGGCTGCAGCAGCGGGTGATGCTGCAGATCGTGGACAACCAGTGGAAGGACCACCTTCTCTCCATGGACCACCTGCGGGATGGGATCGGTCTGAGGGGTTACGCCCAGCAGGACCCCCTGCGGGAATACCAAAGAGAGGGCTATGACATGTTCATGGACCTGATCCACCGCATGCAGGCGGAGATGGTGGGCTCCCTCTTCCACATTCAGGTCAACCCCCACCGGGAACTGCCGGAGGAGGCCCAGCCGGCCGCCCAGCCCATGTTCTTCAGCCACGGCGGGGACGGCGCCGCCCCCGAACCCAAGCAGCGGCAGCAAAAAAAGACCGGCCGCAACGATCCCTGTCCCTGCGGCAGCGGCAAGAAATTCAAAAAGTGTTGCGGGAAGTGATTTTCGGGAAGGGACGCTGGTGAAGGGCGAGCAATCAGGATTTCCTGAAAGGAAACTGAAATGGCGTGGTATTTTTACCTGCTCGAATTCGTCAGTGGACTGTTTCTGGCGAACGGCGTCCCTCATTTCGTTCAAGGCATTAGCGGCCACCGTTTTCAGTCGCCCTTTGCCTCGCCGCCCGGGGTCGGCGAATCCTCGCCCCTGAGCAACGCTCTTTGGGGATTTGCCAATTTTGGGGTAGCCTTTGTCCTTCTCTGGTTCTTCACTCCGCATGGGCCCGAAGCAGGGATTGGTTGGATCCTGGTGGGCTTGGGCGTCTTAATCGCCGCAGTCTGGCTAGCCACCTATTTTGGCAGGCTGCGCTCCCCGACCCGCTAGAGGGGATTCTCCAGACTGAACCGGATCTTGCTTTCGCCTCTTTTGCCGCCTAAGATTTGGCGGCGTTACCTTTGGCACAGGTTGCCTGGGGTTTATCGCGTTCGTGGCTCAGGCCGCCCGCCGCTTTGCCATTTTTTCTCTTGGTTCCCCAACGCCCTGTGGTAAATTTTCGTGGGAGGTGAGCCGTGATTATTCCCGGATTCCGTTTTGCCGCCACAGCCGCCGGCCTCAAAAAGACCGGCGGCCTGGACCTGGCCTTGATGGCCGCGGACGCCCCCGCCGCCGCGGCCGGGGTCTTCACCACCAACCTGGTCAAGGCGGCCCCGGTGCTCCTCAGCCGGGAGCGCCTCAGGTCCGGCAAGGCCCAGGCCATCCTGGTGAACGCCGGCAACGCCAACGCCTGCACCGGTCCCGGGGGGCTGGCGGACGCCCGGGAGAGCGCCAGGGTTGCCGCCGCCTTACTCAAGATCCCGGAACCCCTGGTGCTGCCGGCCTCCACCGGGGTTATCGGCCAACCCCTGCCGCTGGACAAGATCACCCGGGCCTTACCCGGGCTGGCGGAGCGGCTGCACCCCCAGGGTTTCCCCGAAGCGGCCGAGGCCATCCTGACCACCGACACCCGTCCCAAGACCGCCCTGCTGCGGGAGGAGATCGGCGGCCGCCAGGTAACCCTGGCCGGTATGGCCAAAGGGGCCGGCATGATCCATCCGGATCTGGCCACCCTGTTGGTCTTCCTGTTCACCGATGCGGCCGTATCCCCTAAAATCCTCACCAAACTGCTGCGCCGGGCCCTGCCCTTGAGTTTCAACCGCATCACCATAGATGGCGACACCTCCACCAACGACACCATACTCTTGCTGGCCAGCGGCCTGGCCGGGAACCCGCTGGTCCGGGAGGAGGGGCCAGCCATGGCCGCCCTGGGAGAGATGCTCAACCAGGTGATGGCGGCTCTGGCCTCCCAGGTGGTGGCCGACGGCGAGGGAGCCCGGCACTTTTACCGGGTGGAGGTGCGGGGTGCGGCCACCGCGGCTGAGGCCCTGAAGGCGGCCCGCACCGTGGCCCTCTCACCGTTGGTGAAGACCGCCATGGCCGGGGCGGACGTCAATTGGGGGCGCGTCATGGCGGCCCTGGGCCGCTCCGGCGCCCGTTTCGACCCTCATAGCGTGGAGATTTCCTACGGCGACTCCCTGGTGGTGCAGAAAGGAGAGGGGCTGGGGCCGGAGGCGGAAGCCCGGGCCCAAAAGATCATCCTCAGCGGGGCCTTCAACCTGACCATCCACCTGCACCAGGGGACCTTTTCCGACTTTTACGACACTTGCGACCTCACCGAGGACTACATTCGGATTAACGCCAGTTACCGGAGTTGATGGTGGGTCAATAACAAAGATAACCTAATAGAACCCTGCCCCAGATCAGCGATTACCAGGTATGGATGCAGGCCGCCTTCCAGACCCATGTGGAGAACGCGGTCTCCAAGTCCATCAATCTGGCTCCGGACGCCACCGTGGCGGACATGGCCCGGGGCCTACCGGCTGGCCTACCAACTGGACCTCAGGGGCATCACGGTTTATCGCTACGGCTCCAAACCGGGCCAGGTCCTGAGCCTGCCCAGCGAGTCCCGGGCCCTCACCCTGTCCCAGGAATTCGCCGAAGTGTGCCGCCTCTGTTCAATTTAATATGAGATTATTTGGAGCAGCTTGAAGTTGGGGCCCAAGGAGAGCCGGAAGGCGTTTAGCACCGAAGGCGGGATGCGCTTCGCTTTCCCGCCCTACGCTGAACGGGTGAATCAAATTACCTTATGCAGCGGATACTCCACAATCCCCTGGGCCCCGGCCCGGATTAGATTGGGGATGAGGTTCCTGACCTCGGAGGAGTTCACCACCACCTCCACCGAATACCAATCGGTTTCGTAGAGGCTGGCGATGGTGGGGGCCAGCAGGCTGGGGAGCAGGTCCACGATGCTCTTCAATAGCTTTTCCGGGATGTTCATCTTCAGGCCCACCATGCGTTCGGCCCGCAGCGCCCCCAGGAGCAGGACCGCCAGAGATTCCATCTTCTCCCGTTTCACCGGGTCGTTTTCCCACACCTGGTTGTTGGCGATAAACTGAGTGTTGCTCTGGAACAGTTCGTGAATGATCTTGAGGCCGTGGGCCCTGATGGTGCTGCCGGTCTCGGTCACCTCTACGATGGCGTCCACCAGGCCGGCGGCCACCTTGGCCTCGGTGGCCCCCCAGGAAAACTCCACACTTAACGGGATTTGGCGCTGCTCAAAATAGCGGCGGGTGTAGTTCACCAGTTCGGTGGCCAGCTTCTTGCCCGCCAGGTCCCTAAGGGACTTGATCTCTGAATCCGCGGGCACCGCCAGCACCCAGCTCACCGGGTTGAGGCTCGTCTTGGAATACATCAGGTCAGCCACCACTGTCACCTTGGAGTCGTTCTCCATGGTCCAGTCTTTGCCGGTGATGCCGCAGTCCAGGGTGCCGTTCTCCACGTAGCGGCTCATTTCCTGGGCCCGGCACATGGAACAGGTGATCTCCGGGTCGTCGATGTCCGGAAAGTAACTCCGGCCATTCACCTGGATATGCCAGCCGGAGCGGCGAAACAACTCCAGGGTGGCTTTCTCCAGGCTGCCCTTGGGGAGCCCCAGTCGCAGTTTAGCCACCTCCATACACCTCCTTGGGATCAAAGATTGGCGAGCCCACCACCTCCCAGCCGGTCCCCCGGCGGCGGCGGTAAAAACAACTGCGGTAACCGGTGTGGCAGGCGGCGCCCCCCACCTGCTCCACCTTCAGGAGGATCGTATCATTGTCGCAATCGAGGTAGATCTCCTTGACCCGCTGCACGTGGCCGGAGGTGCCGCCCTTGTGCCAGAGCTCGTTGCGGCTGCGGCTGAAATAATGGGCCTCACCGGTTTTCAAGGTCTCGACCCAGGCCGCTTCATTCATGAAGGCCAGCATCAGCACCTCGCCGCTGGCCGCGTCCTGGACAATGGCCGGCACCAAGCCCCCCATTTTTGCAAAGTCTGGTATCTCCGTGCTTTTCATATCTGACGAAATTAACCTTTTTGCCTTGAATCTGCAAGGTTGGATGATAATTTTTCCTATAGTCACTCATGATCCCTGGCCCACCCGTAGATCATTTAGCAGAGGAAGGCTTCCACCCATGAGCAAAGTCATCTCCTATAGCACCCTGGCCAGACAGCACCAACTTAACTTTCTGAAGCACAAAGTCCGGGAATACCGCGAAAATGACGATTATCTGCTGCGCCTGCGGAAACTCCTGTTCCAGGTGGAAGCCCAGATGCGCCAGGCTGAGATCCAACAACTGGAAGTCTTCCGGGAAATTGCCACCTACTTCAAAATCCCTTTGCCGCTCCCCGACCTGGGAGACCGGCTGGGAATTCAGCAGTTTTTCGCGGCCAACCCCTTCCTCCAGGCCCTGCAGGATTATTTCCACGGCCGCCTTAGTGCCGAAGACTGCCTTCAGAGGATCGAGGCAGTCAAGACCGGCGAGCCCAGCCCCGGGGCGGAATGAGCGCGGCCGCCGGATGGCTCCGGGCGGAGGCGCTCTTCGGGCTGCCTGCCACCAGGGGCGGACACCCCGCTTCGCCCGTATCTCAGGTGGCTCACAAAAAACTGGCCGGGGGAAGGGGTGCCCCCCGGCCAGTCCACTTTGCTCGAAAGGGTTGAATCAATCAAGGAGAAGGGGGTAACTTAATCGTTCACCTTTAATATACATTATAATGTCTATGCGTAAATAATACCATATTTTTTTATCCCCGGGGCAGTGACGTTCTTGGGCCAGCCCCCCAGCGAGCTCCCTTTCAGGATGACCGCAAGAGGAGGGCATGGGCCGAAAGGCCGGCGCCGAAGGAGGCCATCATGATCCAGTCCCGGCGCCGCAGGCCGTTGTTCAGGATGTCCCCGAGGGTGAAGAGGACCGAAGGGAACGACATGTTGCCGAAGCTGGCCAGGGTTTCCCGGGTGGGAAGGAGTTTTTCCGGAGGTAAATCCAATTCCCGGGCCACGGCCTCGAGGACCTTATGGCCGCCCCCGTGCAAGGCCCAATGCGCCACATCAGCCACCCGCAGGTTAAACAACCTGGCAGCCACCCGTTGACTCGGGCCTGATGGGCTCCCCTCCCCCCCACAAAAAAATGGGGGGCCTTGGCCCCCCGCTGGTTCTGACATCTGCTCACTCCGCATTTATTGGCTGCTGGCAACCGTCCGGTTGTTGTGCTTTTTCCGATAAATATTCCGGCTGGCCCGGTTCTGCATCCGGGTCAGTCTGGCCCGCTCTCGTCCGGTGAGGTTGCCGTCGGCCTTCATACGGTCCTCGGTGGCATCGATCCGGCCCTGTTGGCCCTCCAGGTGATTAGCTTCTCCCGGCGTCAACTGGCCGGACTTGATCCCCTGTTGGATGCGCTGTTGCTGGCGCTGCTCCCGAGCGTCGATGCGTGGATCGTTCGTTGATTGCGCCAGGGCCGGAATGCCGCCGTAAAGGAGACTGCCCATGATCACGGCTGCCAACATTCCCTTGTTCCACATCCTCATTTTAAATCCTCCTGATCGTCATGATAGATATGTTTGACTCGCCGCCTCTGGTCCGGACCATTCTTTCCATAATTTTTGCGGCTTTAAATTGTTGGATTGAATCTCAGGGCCGAATGTTAATTGGGCCTGGAAAAATCGAGCTGCGTTTGCACTTTATGCAAACCCGGAAAGACCGCGGGATACTACCGGCTGATATTAGCCCTCGATTACCTGCAGGAGAATCCCTTACTTCTCAACCTAACATCGCACCCCCAACAAGGTTGGCCCCGGTTTTCCCTTGAATTCAAATTGTCTGTGCACACCGATAGCGCCAATGCCAATATTTTTCAAAAAAACGCAATGATATAATTATTTTTTTAGAAATATGGGCATATCTGCCTTGACAAAACGAACATATAAAATTAATAACATTATTACATTGATTCATCCATTACGCCAAGGTGAAAGGAGAAATTCTATGGCCAGTGAAATTTTGAAATTAACGGCAGAGGTTATCATCTCCCATGCATCTATGACCGAATTATCCACCCAGGAATTAGTCGACGAAATTAAAGAGATCTATGGCGTCTTGTCTTCTCTGGAATCAGGTATGGCTCCGGAGGTCATGGGTTCTGCTCCAGCAACCTCATTGGTGAAGAAACCGTCGATACCCTTGAAAGAAATCGTTACAGATAAACATGTGGTCTGTCTGGAGTGCGGCAAAAAATGCCGGACTTTGAAAGCACATATCAAGAAAGCCCACGGATTATTGCCAAAAGAATACCTTAAACAATATGGGCTCGATCCGAAAAAGTTTCCTCTGGTGTGCAGGGAATATTCGGCAAAGCGGAGTCAGATGGCCAAAGATAGAGGATTTGGAAAAGAGGGAAGCAGGAAGAGGAAGGCGGCGGCTAAGTGAACCTGCCGACACCTGGCTCCTTAAAATGATGGTCGAATCTTGGGAATGAGGTCGAGAGATGGGCCTCATTCCTGAGATACCGCAACTTTTTCGAGGTTAAGCCCGGAGAGAGAGAGGGCGCTCTCTCACCAGGATCAATTCTCCTCTTCGAAGCCGCAACCTCCTGCCTAGAACCACAGATCTTTTGCTTCTTAAGAATTCCCTTCCCGACAATTCTGCGGTTTTTTCCCGGCCAGACTTTTAGGATTCACCAGCCTGCTAAACGGCCGCTGCGGAACTCTCCCCGCCTTCCACCGGGACGCTGAAGGTCCGCAAGATATGGTCCGCCAGCAGGGTGGTGAGAACGTTGCCTCCTTCCCGCCGGGTGGCGATGACCTCGATATCATGGGGCACCCCGTATTCGTCGGTGAAGCTCAAGTGTTCTCCGTCCTTAAAGCCGCCCCGGCGAAACCAGGCCTCCGGCGACAACAGCCAGGTTTTGCCGTATCGGGCCTCAAACTTGAAATACGACGTGGCATCAAAGGGAAACAACAGGTAAAGGGCCAGATCCTCCGGGGTGGCCGGACGTCCCAATTCCTTCTCTAAACAGAATCGCTCCCGCTCCAGGTTTGGTTCCGGCAGGGGAACCAGGCCTCCCTCCTCCTCCAGGATCTGCTGCCATTTCTTGCCGTCATGGCGCTGGTACTCCAGGACTTTTTCATAGATCCAGGGCTCCGGCTCATAGAAAGGCAGCGGCCCGTAGCGGCCCAGGAGCAGGTTCTGCAAGTCCAGGGAGGGCTGCTGGTACCGGCCATGGAGGACATTATTCATGGCGGTGGTCCAGAGGATAGTGGAGCCCGGGGTTACCGCCCACCAGTTCCCCAACTCCACCTGAACCCGGGCCAGTTCTTCCAGAATCTCGGGGGTTCGCTCCAGGTAACCGCCCCGGTCCGCCAGTTCAAAGACGCTGGTCAGCGCCCCGCCGGTAAGTTTATAGTAGGCCACGGTGGGATCGTGGCCCCGGAAAGGGCTCTCAAAGGGCTCATAAATCTTGCGCTCCTGGCGCAGCAGGTTGGAAGACTCGATGAGGGAGGGGAGGTCCACTCCCACGGCCTTCTTGTTGTAGTCCTCCAGGGCCTGGATCAAGGTGAGGGCCGGCGCCTGGCCGTAGATGGCGCCGTAACCGTGGTCCGCCACATCCACGATCTTCACCCCCGCCAGAATGGCGGCGCTCATGCGCCCGATGTCGTTACCGTCGGTGTTGCAGCCGTGGTAGTGCAGGATGATGCCCGGAAAGGCCTGGCTCAGGGCCGCCACCAACTCGCCCAGGCGCTTGGGAGTCCCCAATCCGGCGTAATTCTTGATGGAGACGATAACGTCCGGGCCGGTGACCTCCAGGATTTCCCGCACCTTGGCCACGTAGTAGGCGTCGGTATGCTCCTTGCCGGTGGAGAAGCAGATGCTGGGCATCAACAGCCGCCCGGCCCGTTGCACCTCTTCGCAGACCGGGATCAGGTTGGGTACATGGTTAAGAAAATCGTAGACCCGCCAAACGTCCACGTAGCGGGCAAACTCCCGGACCACCAGACGGATGACCTTTTCCGGGTAATGGCGATAGCCGAAGAGGGAAGACCCCCGCACTACCGTCTGCAACAGCGTCCCGGGCATGGCCTTGCGGATGATGCGCAGCCGCTGGAATGGATTCACCTGGCGCCGCATCAGGTCCACGTGCACCGAGGCGCCGCCGCTCACCTCCACCGAGAAAAAACCGGCGGCCTCGCGGGCGGGGGCCACCCGCACACTGGTCATGGGCATCTGCCGGTTCTTGAAGTCGGACTGGGAGACATCCCGCTCATTGTTGCACAGGTAATAGCCATCCACCCCTCGCAGGGTCTCGAGGATGGCCGCTGGCTCCATACCTTTTTTGATGCGCGGCTCCATGGGTTCATGCCTCAAAAGAGTTTCGAGTTGTAGGGGCGACAGTGGCACAGGCTTCCAGCCTGTGATTGGGTCACCCAATTTTGAGTTTCGAGAGTTGAACCTTGAACCTTGAACTCCTTCTCACTGGGCATACGGGTTCTTGCCATGGGCGTTGATCTCGGCGATGAGGCGGGCGACCTTGTCCACCTCGCGTTCCTCTTCCCGATAATCGAGGAGTTCCGGGTGCTCTTCGATGTAGGCGGTATCCAGCTTCATGGCGATGAAGTCCGGCTCCTGGACGATCTGCTGAAAGTAGGGGATGGTGGTCTTCACCCCAATGATCAGGAAGCCATTGAGGGCCCGGGACATGCGATCCACCGCCTCCCGCCAATTGAAGCCGTAGACCGTGAGCTTCACCATCATGGAGTCATAATAGGGGGTAATTTCGTACCCCTGGTAGATGTTCCCGTCCAGCCGCACCCCATGGCCGCCGGGTGACTGGTAGACCTGGACCACCCCGGGACTGGAGAGAAAGTCGTTTTTAGGGTCTTCGGCATTGATCCGCAATTCGATGGCGCAGCCGCGCTCCACGACCTGCTCCTGGCTAAAGCTGATGGGCTCGCCCATGGCTATCAGGAGCTGCTCCCGGACTATATCGATGCCGGTGATCATTTCGGTAACGGTGTGCTCCACCTGCAACCGGGTGTTCACTTCCAGGAAGTAGTAAGCCCCTTCGGGCTCCACCAGAAACTCCACCGTGCCGGCGCTGAGATAATTGGCGCTCTTTACAACCCGCACTGCGGCCGCGCAGATCTCCTCCACCAAATCCGGCGCCAGCCCGGCAGGGGCGACCTCGATGAGTTTCTGGTGGCGGCGTTGGATAGAGCAGTTACGCGTGCCGAGATGCACCACGTTGCCGTAGCTGTCGGCCAGCACCTGCACTTCCACGTGCCGCGGCCGGTTTATCTGCACTTCCAGATAGATAGCCGGGTCCCCGAAGGACATCTGGGCCTCGGCCCGGGATCGTTCCAGGCCGGCCAGCAATTGTTTCTCATCAACCGCGTCCCGAATCCCCCGGCCGCCGCCGCCGGAAACGGCCTTGATCATCAGGGGATAACCCTGGGCCGCCGCGAATTCGAGGGCCTGCCGCTCCCCCGAGGGGCCCGGGGTCAGGCTGGCGGTGGCTGGAATCACCGGGATTCCCGCCTCCTGGGCGATCTGGCGGGCGACCACCTTGCTCCCCAGGTTGCGGATCACCTCCGGAGGCGGTCCCACGAACACCAGGCCGGCGTCGATGCAGGCCTCGGGGAAATTGGCATTCTCCGCCAGAAAGCCGTAGCCCGGGTGGATCGCCTGGGCCCCGGTCTCTCTGGCCGCTTCGATAATCTTGCCGATATCCAGGTAATCTTTCCTAGGGCCGGCGCCGATACACACCGCCTCATCGGCGTGCATGATATGGTAGGCGTCCTTGTCGGTCTCTTCATAGACGACCACCACCTTGAGGCCCAGCTCCTGGGCCGAGCGCATGATGCGCAGGGCGATCTCCCCGCGGTTGGCGATCAGAATCTTGTCGATCTTCTCCCTGGCCGACATGAGGAATCTCCCGCTGCCCCACCCTGGGGCTGACTGGCCGGCAGCCGGTCTTAAAACCGTTTCCTGCCGGGCGCACCCGGGTTCCCACTGGTTTCCCGGGCTCCCGGCGCTTTTTAGATTTAGCAATATATCATGACGGGCCGTCAAGGGCACCTGGGGATTATACCCCCGCCCTATTTTTCCCGGTTATTGGCCCAAACCGGCTGCTCCCGGGCTTAACCCCAGGCTGCCGCCCAAATTCCTCCTTGTCCCAAGGGTGATTCTGGGTTAGATAAGACGTTTAGCCCGCACTCACGCTTATCCACGCGTAAAGGGGGCTGGCGCCACATGATGATGCAGCCGGGCCAACTTCATCTCTTCAGCATTCCTGCCTTCAAGCGGTTTGTCGCTGCTCAAACCTCTTCCGTTCTTGCCTATCAAATGTTATCGGTTGCCGTGGGTTGGCAGATTTACGACTTGACCCGGAGTGCCCTCAGCCTGGGACTCATCGGCCTGGCGCTGTTCCTGCCTCAATTCCTGCTGACCCTGCTGGTGGGACATGTGGCTGATCGCTACGACCGGCGGCGGATTATTTCGACTTGTGTGCTCATTGAATGCGTCTTGGCCGCAGGGCTGGCCGCCGGCAGCTTTGCCCACGCCCTTAGCCCTCGCCTGATCCTGGCCTGTATACTCCTGTTCGGCGCGGCCAGAGCCTTCGAGAACCCGACCATGCAGGCTTTTTTGCCTACGCTGGTAAAGCCGGAGATATTGCCGGAATGCCTCGCCTTGAGCGCTACGGGGAGGCAGCTCGGGTCCATTCTGGGCCCGGCCTTGGGCGGCCTCATCTACATCGCCGGCGCCGGCTCAGCCTACACCGCTATTGCCGCCTGTTATTGTCTGGCGGCGCTATTTTACTCCGGCATTTCTTCGCCCCCGATTGCGGTTCGCCGGGAACCGCCGACCCTGAAATCGGTTTTCGAGGGGGTCGCCTATATCAAGAGCAAGCCCGATATCCTCGGCGCCATTTCGCTGGACCTGTTCGCAGTACTGCTGGGTGGCGCTACGGCTCTACTGCCTATCTATGCCCGGGACATTCTGGCAACCGGCCCCTGGGGGCTGGGATTGCTGCGGGCGGCGCCGGCGGTGGGAGCGCTGGTAACGTCGGCGTATCTGGTGCGGCGCCCCTTCAAACATCGGGTTGGCAGCATCATGTTCACCGCGGTGGCCGGGTTTGGCATTGCCACCATTGTCTTCGGTCTCTCCCGGTCTTTCTGGCTGTCACTGGCCGCGCTCGCGGTCCTGGGGGCAACCGACATGATCAGCGTGGTCATTCGCTCGACCCTGGTGCAGTTGGAGACGCCGAATGAAAAACGGGGACGGGTGAGTGCGGTCAATTTTATCTTTATCGGCGCCTCCAATCAACTGGGAGAATTCGAATCCGGAGTCACTGCCGCCTGGTTCGGCACGGTACCGGCGGTGGTAATCGGCGGTATTTGCACCTTATTCGTGGCCGCGCTGTGGATGCGCCTTTTTCCAGGGCTGGCTGGGCGAGACCAACTTATCCCGAAAAATTTGTAGCTTCACTTTTACATCCTGGCGCTGGCTCGAACTTTGCTTCCTTTTTATCAGGGGAATCCATCGACCTATGCTTAAGGAGGATCTCATAATGGTGCGCTTTCATCCAGAACGGATAAGAGAATTGGCAGCCAAAATCTTCGAGAGCACCGGGGTGCCGGCAGCCGAGGCGCTGATTCTGGCCGACTCGCTCGTCGAAGCCGACCTGCAGGGGACCTCCACCCATGGAGTTTCCCGGGTAGGCATCTACTCCCGGCGGCTGCGGCAAGGCCTCATCGATCCCAAGGCGGAAATCACCATCGAGAAGAAGCGGCCGGCCGCGCTGACCATCAATGCCAACAACGGCTTGGGCCAGGTCCAGGCCTACAAGACGCTCCAACTCTTGATTCCCCTGGCCAGGGAATCGGGCTGTGCCGCCGCCGCCATCCACAACTCCAACCATTGCGGAGCGCTTTCTTACTTCACCAATAAAGCTGCCGCAGATGACATGGCCCTTTTGGCGATGACCAACGTCGAGTCGGCCATGCCTCCTGCGGGCGGGCGTTCGCCATTCTTTGGCACCAATCCCCTGGCGATCTCTTTCCCCACCGGCCAAGGCTATCCTGTAAAAATCGATCTCTCCACCTCGGTGGTGGCCCGGGGCAACATCATAGCCGCCCAACGCCAGGGCCAGGCCATTCCCCTGGGTTGGGCCCTGGACCCCGAGGGCAACCCGACTACCGATCCCGATAAGGCCATGGCCGGGACCGTCCTCACCATGGCGGGCCACAAAGGGTACGCCCTGGCGTTAATGATAGAGGTTCTGGCCGGGGTGCTCTCCGGGTCGGATATCGGGCCCGGGGTGGGCTCCCTTTACAAGGATTTTTCCCGCACCCAAAACATCGGCCATTTTTTCTGCCTTTTCAATATCGCCGCCTTCATGGATATCGCCCTCTTTAAAGAGCGGATAAATGGCCTGTTGGACCATATCAAGGGCTGCGAGAGGCTCCCGGGAGTTGACGAGATCCTCGTCCCCGGCGAGCGTTCAATCAGAAAGACTCAGGAGAACCGAAGGCTCGGCATACCCATCGGTGCTGAAACGATCTCGGAGTTTAAGGCTCTGTGCGGTGAGTTCGGCATCCCCTTCTCCCTCGAGGACCTGCAAAAGAGATAAGGACCAGGTTTAGGGGAGAACTGGCCGCCGGCCGGCGCTCCCCCTAAGGGCTCTCCCCACCCTGGCCGGGCTGTCGCCCGCTGGTAGTGGGTCATTTTGATGGCCCTTACCCGCATAAAGGGTAAGCTAAAATCCTGACCATGCCCACTAAATTTGTGCTATCATTCATTCAAAGCCGAGATGCTTGAAGGTTACGATAAAAGGGAGAGTATGCGCCAATTGCTTGAACAAGCTGAGACTGCCCGCAAGGAGGTCGGGCAGCAGATAAGCCAGAAAAGAAAAGCCGAGTTGGGGCAATTTATGACCCCTGCAACGGTTGCCCGCTTTATGGCCACCCTATTCTTGCCTTCGACCCTGAAAACAGCCAGGGTTTTAGATGCTGGCGCAGGAATGGGCGCGCTATCAGGGGCCGCTCTGGATCGCTTCGCAGCAGAAGATTTCCCTTTTCAACATGTTCAAGTTGTGGCCTATGAGATTGACCCCAAATTACGGGAGCTTCTATCCGAAACACTGGCAAAATATCAAGGCCGCTTTGATATAGATATTTCTTTTCGAAGGGGCGACTTTATCGAAGAAGCAGTAAAGCTGATTTTTCAAGGCGAAGAGCGTTTTACCCATGCAATCTTGAACCCGCCTTATAAAAAAATTCATAGTGCGTCCCGTCATCGGTTTTTGCTTCGCCGGATCGGGATTGAAACCGTCAACTTATATTCCGCCTTTGTTGCTCTCATAATTGAACTCATGCAGCCATGTGGCCAAATTGTTGCAATTATGCCCCGCAGCTTTTGCAACGGCCCTTACTATCGTGCATTTCGTGAGCTAATACTTGCCAAAACTGCGATTAAATACATTCACCTATTCGTTGCTCGCAACCGTGCTTTCAGAGATGACGGTGTCTTACAGGAAAATATCATCATTTTGCTTCAACGCGACGCCATGCAGGGGAACGTTACCATCTCTACGTCAACAGATGATAGTTTTACCGACATAGAAACTAATGTTTACCCGTTTGACCGGATCGTTTTTCCAGATGATCCGGGGACCTTCATAAATATTCCCACCTCCACTGAACGCAATCATCTTGAGACTTCCTCGGCTATTCGTTTTTCCCTTGGTGATCTTGGGCTTGAAGTTTCTACCGGGCCGGTTGTGGACTTCAGGGCAAGGCCCCATCTCAGACAAATGCCGGAGCAGGGCACAATGCCCCTTCTTTATCCAGGCCATTTTTCTGGACAGGGGATTGATTGGCCGAAGCCGGGAGCAAAAAAACCGAACGCCATTCTAAAGAATCACGAAACCGAAAAATGGCTTTATCCGAACGGCTATTATGTTGTGGTCAGGCGGTTTTCATCTAAGGAAGAAAAGCGCCGTGTTGTAGCAAGTGTTGTTTTTCCAGACGCCTTTAATGGTAGTCCTATGCTTGGTTTTGAAAATCACCTTAATGTCTTCCATTCCGGCAAACAAGGGATTCCTGAATTTTTTGCCCGAGGCTTGGTAGTTTTCCTCAATTCCACGGCGGTTGATGAGCGATTCCGCCTTTTTAGCGGTCATACGCAGGTTAACGCAACCGACTTGCGGTTGCTTAAATATCCGAGCCGTGAGGTCCTGACTCGATTAGGGGTTTGGGCAAAGGACCAAGGCGAACTGACTCAATGGAAAATAGATCAGAAAATTGAAAGCCTCGGATGAAAGAAAACGAAAATATAAAAAATGCTCTTCAAATCCTTGAAACCCTTGGGCTTCCGCGACAACAAAGAAACGAGCGTTCTGCGCTTTGCCTACTGGGGCTTTTAAATCTGACTCCTGAAAAGACATGGGTGCAAGCGCAAAATCCCCTTGTCGGTATAACCCCCATGATGGAGTTTAGCCGGAAGCATTACGCCAAGGGGTACGCCCCGAATACGCGTGAAACGTTTCGGCGTCAGACCATCCACCAGTTTGTTCAAGCCGGGATAGCGCTTTACAATCCAGACAGACCAGAGAGACCCGTTAACAGCCCAAAAGCTGTATACCAAGTTTCCCCAGAAACCCTGACGCTGTTGAAAACTTTCGGCACAAAGCGATGGAAGGCTTCATTAAAACATTATCTTTCAACAAATAAGACTCTCTCGCAAATTTACGCTAAAGAACGTAAGCAAAAGTTGACTCCAGTAACGATTGCTCCCGGCCAGGAAATCAATATCAGCCCTGGCGAACATAGCGAGCTTATTAAGGGAATTATTGAAAACTTCGCCCCGCGCTTTGCACCCGGAGCGGTCTTGGTCTATGTTGGAGACACCGGCGAAAAATGGGGCTATTTTGATGAAGAACTGTTGGTTAGGCTGGGGGGGAAGGTGGACTCACATGGAAAAATGCCGGATGTTGTTTTTTATTACCCCGAAAAAGATTGGCTATTACTAGTGGAATCCGTAACCAGTCACGCCCCAGTTGATGCAAAACGCCATGCAGAGCTTTCGCGGTTATTTGCTGGCACAAAGGCGGGACTGCTATATGTTACGGCCTTTCCTTCCCGCTCGGTAATGACACGCTATCTCGGCAAAATAGCATGGGAAACGGAAGTTTGGGTTGCGGATTCACCATCGCATTTGATCCATTTCAACGGACCTCGGTTCCTGGGACCATATGGTAATAAGCCTTCAAAGCGGTAATCAAGGATTGAAAATGACCCACTACCCGCCCGCTAATTCCCGTTGAATATATACCGCCTTCGGGTTATAAATTATGTAATTACCCAGACATAAGCGCTATTCAAAGGATTCTTTTGAGCAGCATGAAACAGGACCTCAAAGCTAGGAGCCGCCGCCCGCAGACTAACCGCAATTGCCCCAAGATTGTCTGGAATCCTGCCTCCCGCTATAAAGTCCTTCTGGAAATCAACAATGCCATCGTCAATCAGACCTCCCAGGAGAATCTGTTCCGGAGTATGGCCCGGGAGATTCGCAAGATCATTAATTATGATCGCTTCAGCATCAACATCTACGAACCTGACTCCAATTCCCTGAGCTGGTTTGCCATGGCTGAAGGCATTCTGGTCGAGGGCATGGATGACGTCTCCCGCTCCCTGGACAAGGGGCCCGTGGCCCGGGCCGTAGTCACCTCGCGGCAGCCGCTGATTATCCCGGATATGTCCCAGTACGGCCACTGGCACACCATTCGGCTAATGGCGGCAGCCGGCCTGCGGGCGACCATGGCCTTTCCGCTCATCGTCCGCGACCAGGTGGTGGGCTCTCTCCACTTTTCTTTTAAGGAACCACCCGGGATGCTGGACGAACTGGCTCAGTTCCTGGTTGAACTCTCGGGGCAGGTGGCCTTGGCGGTGGACAACATGCTCTCCCACCTCAAGCTGATCAGCCTGAATGCCAGCCTGGAGCAACAGAAGCGCTACCTCCTGAAACAGGTGGCGCCCCAGTACAACCCGGATAATTTCTATTATTCCAGTCCGGCCATGCGGGAAATTATGCGGCAGGTGGAGATCATCGCCGACAGCGACGCCAGCGTGCTGATCACCGGCGAAACCGGGACGGGCAAGGACTGCATCGCTCGCTACCTGCACTACCTGAGCGGCAGGCGGGACCACCTGTTCGTCAAGGTCAATTGCCCGGCCCTGTCGCCCAGCCTGTTCGAGAGCGAACTCTTCGGACACGTCAAGGGAGCCTTTACGGGTGCCTCTTGCAAGCGGGTCGGCCGCTTCGAGATGGCCGACGGCGGCACCATCTTCCTGGATGAAATCGCCGAACTGCCGATGCCCCTCCAGGCCAAACTGCTCCACGTCTTGCATGACCAGCGCTTCGAGCGGGTGGGGGACAGCCGTCCCGTCGATGTGAATTTCAGGGTGATCGCGGCCTCGAATAATGACCTGCAGATGGCCATTAGAGAAAAGACCTTCCGGTCCGACCTGTTCTACCGGCTCAACACGGTTTCCTTCCACCTCCCGCCTCTCAGGGAGCGGGTCGAAGAGATCGAGCCCCTCGTCCGCCATCTGACCCAGGCCCAGGCCGAGTCCATTCGCCGTGCTCCTCCCTTTTTATCCCGCGAAGTCATGGATTTGCTGAAACAGCACTCCTGGCCCGGAAACGTGCGGGAGCTCAAAAATATCATCAGCCGTCTGATCATTGTGTTCAGCGGCAAGACGGTAACCCGCCGGGATTTGGAGCCGCTGCTCAACCTCCAGCAGGGTGAGATCTGCTCTCCCCTCCCCACCCTGGACGAAATGGAGCGCGCCCACCTCATCAAGGTGCTTTCCCTGACCAAGGGGGTCGTCGGTGGTAAACACGGCGCCGCCGCCATCCTGGATGTGCCCAAGTCCACTCTCCAATACAGGCTCCGCATCCACGGCATCAACCCTCATAAATTTACCCAATAATTTAAGCTGGCGCAGTCTCTTCGGGGGCGTCCACTCGTGCGGCCCCGTTTTACCTGTGGCCTGGCTGGCACGAATATTGAATGATTGGGCGTTGGGAACCCGCGTCGCCGCGGTTTCCCGGCGCGGCTGCGGCCGCCTCAGGAGGAGACGACATGCAGGACGGCGACCGCGTCCAGGCACTAACGGGACCTTCCCGCCGCCAGGGGTGCCTTGGGGCTTTCAGCGTCAAGGACCAGGAGAGTATCCGGGTTGTCGTTGCCACTGCCGAGGAAGAGGACTCGCCGGTGGCGCTGTGCGTCAATGCCGATCTGGTGGCGCCGCCGGCTATCAAGGTTCTCAGCGGGGTAGCCACCTCCGTGGCGGCACGCGCCTCGGTTCCGGTGGCGGTGATCCTGAGCCATGCCCGCAACCTCGACCTGGTGAGTATAGCCCTCGATTGTGGCTTTTCCACGGTTATGTTCGACGGCTCTTTTCTGCCACTTACGAGCAACGTGAACCTGACGGCCAGAGCGGTGGACCTGGCGGCGCGAGCCCGGATCCCCCTGGAAGGGGCGATTGGAGCCTTCTCCGATTTCGGTAAGGACTCCGCGGGCCAATGCCTCATCTGCGCTCTGGCGGCTAAATTTGTCCTGCAAACCGGTATCGGCTCCCTGGCTGTATCCCTGCCCCTGGACGCCAGGCGAGGGTTCAGATTGGATATGGAACTCTTGAGACGGCTCCGCCAAAGCGTGCCCGGCGGGCTTTCCCTCCACGATGCCAGCCTGCTCGCTCCCCGGGATATCCTGGGGGCCATGGCCGCCGGCATATCCAGATTGTCCTTCGGCGCCTGCCTCTGCGACGCCGCCGCCAACAGCCTCGCGCCCCCAGGCCGCTTCCGGTTGGCGGCCACCGTGCGGCAGACCTTGCGGCTCTTTCGCCATGCCCGGGTTGGTAGGCGCCCCTGCCCTGCTGATACACCTTGAACCGCCCCTAAACTCTCCCGGGCCTAAAAATGCGCCCAATCTGCAAAATTAATTGGCTCGTTTGGCTCGCGCGCTCAGGCGCCACAAGGCCAAGATGCCGCCGAGCCTAATAGTCGGCTCAGAGCCGAATATTGGTCTCATTTGGGCCTGGGGCGCGGGAGGCCAAATCCGCCATAATTCACGCCACCAGAGCGGTTCCCCTGTTTAGCAACCAATGGCATGGCCTGTGCATCATCTTCTCACAACAATCTAGCCGGGAGTCGTGGCCAAGGCAATTTTCCTGCCTGAGGACTCGCTGCTCACCCGGTCCGGGGTTTTTGAGGTTATCTATCCTCCTCCGCCCCATTAATTAGCTGCCGGTATGGCAGAACCCAACCCTAACCAAACCAAGGAGCGCGTGCATGATTCAATTTCTGGTTCATGAAAAGGGTGACACAGTCGGCGTGGCGACGGTGGACATCAAGGCGAACGAGACCATCAAAGGCTTGTACATGGACAACCAGGAGCCGGTGGAAGTCAAGGCCCTGGGGGACATCCCCCTGAGCCACAAGATCGCCCTTGCGGCCATGAAACCGGGCGATACGGTGATCAAATACGGCCATGACATCGGCGTGGTCTCCGCCCCCTTCTCCAAGGGGGCCCATGTCCATATCCACAATCTGAAGACGAAGAGGTGGTAAGATGAGTTTAGGCAAAGTTTTGGCCTATCGCCGTGAAAACGGCCGGGTGGGCGTCCGTAATCATGTTGTCATCCTGGCTCTGGATGATCTTTCCAATGCGGCCTGCGAGGCCGTGGCCAACAATATCAAGGGTACCCTGGCCCTGCCGCACGCCTATGGGCGCCTCCAATTTGGGGAAGACCTGCGGCTTTTCTTTCGCACCGTCATCGGCATGGGCGCCAACCCCAATGTCGCCGCCGCGGTGGTCATCGGTATTGAGCCCGAGTGGACCAACGTCGTGGTGGAAGGCATAAAAAAGACGGGAAAGCCGGTAACCGGCTTTGATATCGAGCGTCACGGAGACCTCGCCACCATAGCCGCAGCCAGCCGCCAGGCTAAGGAATACCTGCAGTGGGCCTCGGAACTGAGACGTGTAGAAGTGGACCTGTCGGAGATCTGGGTTTCCGTGAAATGCGGCGAGTCCGACACCACCTCGGGTCTGGCCTCCAACCCCACCGTGGGCAACGCCATCGACAAACTGGTGGCCGCGGGCGCCACTACTTCTTTCGGGGAGACCTCCGAAATCACCGGCGCCGAGATGGTTTGTAAGGAACGCGCCGCCACCACGGCCATCGGAGAGCAGTTTTACCAGATTTGGAAAGATTACGACGACTTCATCCAGGCCAACAAGACCGACGATCTCTCCGGTTCCCAGCCCACCAAAGGCAACATCCGGGGCGGCCTTACCACCATTGAGGAGAAGGCCTTCGGGAACCTCCAAAAGATCGGCAAGAAGTCTAAATACGTGGGCGTGCTGGCCCCGGCCGAAACCCCCAGCGGCCCCGGACTCTGGTTCATGGATACTTCTTCCGCCGCGGCCGAGGCGGTTACCTTGTGGGCCGCGGCCGGTTTCGTGGTGCACCTCTTCCCCACCGGCCAGGGCAACATCTGCGGCAACCCCATCCTGCCGGTCATCAAGCTCTCCGCCAACCCCTTGACCGTGAAGACCATGTCCGAGCACATCGATTACGATTGCTCGGCCATCCTGCGCGGAGAATTGACCCTGGATCAGTCGGGTGACCGGCTTCTGGAGATGGCCCGGCGGACCGCCAACGGCCGCCTGACCGCCACCGAGGCTCTGGGGCACCGGGAGTTTGTCTTTACCAAGCTTTACCGGAGCGCTTGATCGCCTCATTAACCTGAAGGCCTGGGGTGGCACCGGCTGCAACCCCCGGTGGCAGGCAGCCCCAGGCCGATTACAGCACCTGAGGTCTAAGACCCAAACCCTCGCTGCCCCAAAATCCCGGGTAGGCCCGAGGAGCGTATGGTAACCAAAGTCAAGGCCGATTTGCTCATCATCGGCATGGGGGCCGCGGCCGAAATGGCGGCGCTCTATGCCCAGGACCACAATCCGGACCTGAACATCCTCATCGTCACCAAGGCGCTCAGGGGCAAAGGCGGCTGCAGCCGCATGGTCCAGGGCGGCTTCAACGTGGTCCTGAACTCTGAGGACTCCCATGAGAAACATTTCATGGACACCCTCAAAGGCGGCCAGTACCTCAACGACCAGGACCTGGCCAAGACCCTGGTGGAAGAGGCCACCCCCACCATCAAGGAGATGGAAACCAAATTCGGCTGCTTCTTCGACCGCAATCCCGACGGCACCATCCATCAAAAGGCCTTCGCCGGCCAGGTCTTCGATCGTACGGTTCACAAGGGCGACCTCACGGGTATCGAGATCATCAGCCGCCTCACCGAGCAGGTCATGAAGCGCCGCATCCCGGTCTTGGAGGAGTGCCGGGCCGTCGAACTGCTCCTGGATGAGGGGGGGGAGATGGTCACGGGGGCGCTGCTGCTAAACATGCGGCGCGGCGAGTTCATCGTCGCCGAGGCGGCCGCCACCCTAATGGCCACCGGCGGGGGCCCCACTCATTACCGCTTCCATGCCCCGGGGCCGGAGAAATCCGTGGACGGCCTGGCCATGCTTTACCGGGCCGGGGCGCTGATGCGGGATATGGAGATGCTCCAGTTCCACCCCACCGGCCTCATCGTCCCGGGCAGCGTGGTGGCGGGGGCCCTCCTGGAAGAGGGCCTCCGGGGCGCCGGAGCCTACCTTTATAACGGGGTCGGCGAGCGCTACATGCTCCGCTACGCCCCCGAAGTGGGCGAGCGGGCCACCCGCGATGTCGTCAGCCGCTCTTCCTACCTGGAAATGATGGCCGGCCGGGCCTGCCCCGAGGGCGGGGTGCACATTGACGCCTCCCATCTGGGATCTGATTTCGTCCTGGAAAATTTCCCCGGCATGGCCGAACGTTGCCAGCAGTTCAATTACGACCTGGCCGGGGGCCGTGTTCCGGTAGGCCCCACGGCGCACTACTACATGGGCGGCGCGGTGATCGACACCGGCGGCAAGGCCACCCCGGAAAAGCTTTTTGTGGCCGGTGAAGACTCCGGCGGCGTCCACGGCGCCAACCGCCTGGGCGGCAACGGCATCTGCGATTCCTGCGTTTATGGCCGGCTGACCGGCAAGGCCCTGGGCCGGTACCTGGCTAACGGCAACCGCACCATCAAAGAGACCCGGCGCGGCCAGGTGGAGGAAACCATGGCTCGGCTCCAGGCTCCTTTCGGCCGCGCCTCCGGCCCCGACCCCTTCGTCTTGCGCAAGCAGATCCAGGAATTGAACTGGAACAAGGTCGGGGTGGCCCGCCGGGAGCCCGATCTTTCCGAGGCCCTAAACGAGATTGAGGCCATCGCCGCAGAACTAGATCGCGTTAGCGTCACCGGCGGCACGGCCTACAACATGATGTACAACACCTTCCTGGACCTTAATAGCATGGTGGACACCACCAGGATGACCGCTTTTGCGGCCAGGTTGAGGGAGGAGACCCGGGGGGCGCACTTCCGCCAGGATTTTCCGGAGCAGCGTGACGACTACGGGCTCTTCAATATCTACCTGAGCCGGGGCGAGGACGGACTGCCCCTGGCCCGGAGGGAGCCCGTGGTCTTCAAACACAAGTCTTTGGAGGAGTGCCAGGGGTATAGAAAATAAGCGATGGCAGCCCGACGCCTCTTGGGCAGTGAAGGAGTCATTTAATGGCGCAAGATATACCCATCGAATACCGGAAACCTCTGACCTGGGGGGAGTACGACCCCCATCGCCGGGAGGGGACCCAGGTGGGCATGTGGGCCTGGCTGTGGCAGCGTATCTCGGCCCTGGCCATCATCGTCTTGTTGGCCCTGCACCTTGCTTTGACCTACAAACCAATCATTCAATTCCTGCTCCTGTTGGTGGTAACCTTCCATGCCGCCTTGGGACTGCGGGTCATCCTGCTCGATTTCAACCTGGTGGGGGTCAAATACCAGCGGCTGCTCATTTGGGGTCTGGTGGGCCTGGGGCTGCTCATCGTGGCCAGAATCTGGCATTCGATCTACTAGGACGTTTCCCGGGAGACCCGGCAGAGCAACAGGCGAGAGTAGAGGAAGATGTCAGAAACCTCAGGGAGCGTACGCGCTATCCAGATATTTCGCTACGACCCGCAAAAGCGTGGCTCGGGTCATTTCCAAAACTATGTTTTGGAGATCCCCGACGAGTCTATCACCACGATCCTGGACGTGCTCCTTAGGTTGCAGCGGGAGCAGGACCCGACCCTGGCCTTTCGCTACGCCTGCCGCGTCAACATGTGCGGCTCCTGCGGCATGGTCATCAACGGCCAGGAACGCCTGGCCTGCAAGACCAACGTCTCGCAGCTGCCCCCGGGCCAGGACATCACCCTCAGGCCCCTGAACCACTTCCCGGTCATCAAGGACCTGGTGGTGGACCTGGAGCCCTTTTTCCAGAAGTACGAGGAGACGCTGTCCTTCTATGAGCCCCGGGAAGAGTTCGCCGAGCCGCCCCAGATCCGCCCCGATTCGAAAGAGCGCCGGGATATCGGCCGCGAGGCCACCGAGTGCATCGCCTGTGGCTGCTGCGTCTCCAGTTGCACCATGGTGCACTACCACCAAGACTACGCCGGCCCCGCGGCTCTGAACCGGGCTTTCACTCTCCTGGCCGACAGCCGGGACGGCCTGTTTGCGGAACGCCTGGACCGGATTTTAGCCTCCTGCTATCACTGCCGGACCGAATTCAACTGCACCGAGGTCTGCCCCAAAGGCATCAGCAGCACCAGGGCTATCAAGTATATCCAAAGGCTGGGCCTCATCCACTGCCAAGACAAGCCTCGCCCCGGGACGCCCGCGGCAGTGCCGGAGACGCCGCCGGTGACTGCTACGGACCGGAGAACCTTCCTGCGCCAGATGGGGGTTGGCATTCTGGGGGCCGCCTCGATAATTGCCCTGGGAGGCCTAGCCGCCACCACTGCGGTAAGTCCCGGCCTGCTCAGGGCTTCCAAGCTATGGGTGCCGGTGGCGCCGCTGAGCCGGATACCTGAGGGTGACATCACCACCATCATGATGCGCTACGACCTTAAAAACGGCCTGTACACCCAGGAGGTGGCAGCCCCGGTTCTGGTTTCCCGGACCGGCAGCCAGATCATCTGTTTCAACGCCAGTTGTACGCACCTGGGCTGCATCGTCAAGTGGGACAGCCAGTTGCAACGCTTCCGCTGTGCCTGCCATGGCGGCGTCTTTGACCAGGACGGCAGCGTCCTGGCCGGCCCGCCGCCCCGGCCCCTGGACCGCTACAGGTTCAAAGTGGACTCCGGCCACCTGCTCGTGGAGGTGGGTTGACATGGCCGGCCCGAATTTTCGTGACCGTATCGGTTGGGAGAAGTACCTGCGGCCCTTCCTGTTCAAGGAATTGCCCCCGGACACGGGTTGGTCGGCGACCCTGGGATCGCTCTCCCTGCTCCTGTTCGGGCTCATGGCCGTAACCGGCGTCATTCTGGCGATGTTCTACAATCCTTCGCCGGACAAGGCCTACCAATCCATCGACTACATCATGAAGGACGTGCCCTTGGGCGCGGTCCTGCGCGGCCTCCATCACTGGGGGGCCGGGGCCCTGGTCCTGGTGGTATTCCTG
Source organism: uncultured delta proteobacterium (assembly GCA_963697965.1). Classification (GTDB taxonomy): domain Bacteria; phylum Desulfobacterota; class Desulfobaccia; order Desulfobaccales; family 0-14-0-80-60-11; genus JAPLJC01. The sequence continues at coordinate 1,810,594 of OY969108.1, read as the reverse complement.
CATCTGCTGAGCACCTACTTTTCCGGGAGCTATCAGGCTCCCCGGGAGCTCACCTGGGTCGTGGGCGTCTGCCTGTTCCTGATCACTTTGGGGCTGGGTTTCACAGGCTACCTCCTGCCCTGGGACATGAAGGCCTATTGGGCCACCGTGGTCAGTTCTAACATTCCCCGGCACCTTCCGGTGATCGGCAAGTTCAGCACCGGAATCATGCTGGGCGGACAGACCGTGTCGGGGTTCACTTTGACCCGCTTTTACGCGGTCCACACGCTGCTGCTGCCGGCCTTGCTGGCGGGCTGCGCCTTCCTGCACATCTATTTCGTCCGCCTCCATGGTTTGGCCGAAGACCCGGAGAAGCAACCTGCCAGGGCGGCAGCCGGCCAGCAGACTTACCGCTTCTTTCCCGAGCACGCCTTTCGCAGCGCCCTGGTCTTCTCTGGCGTGCTCTTGATCCTCATCGGCCTGTCGGTTTTTGCCCGTATCCCCCGGGAGCAAATCGCCGGCACCTTCATCGAATCCTACCTGCCCCGGCCCGAATGGTACTTCATGTGGCTGTTCCAGCTCCTGACTTTCTTTGCGGGCGCCTGGGAGACGGTGGGAAGTCTGGTCATCCCTGTTGTCGGCGTCGTGGTTCTGTTCGCCCTGCCCTTCCTGAGTAAAGGAACGGGGCGCGGCCTGGCCAACCGGCCGCTGGCCGCGGCTGTGGGGGTCACGGCAGTTATCGCCATCATCTATCTGAGCGTCATGGGGTTCGTCGGCACCCTGCCCTACGGCCAGATCATTCCCGTGCCCCAGCGCCCCTTGACGGAGGGCGAGGCCCGGGGCCTGTCCCTTTTCGTGGACCGGGAGTGCGCCTACTGCCACCAAATCGAGGGCCGGGGCGGACTTCGCGTTGGACCTGACCTCTCCAACATTTTGGCCAAAGGCAGAGATGTGGATTATCTGGTCAAGTTTCTCAAGGACCCGCAGGCGGTCAGTTCCACTTCCATCATGCCCAAATACAACCTTCCTGAAAAAGACCGGCGGGACCTGGCTGAATTTATCCTCGCCCTCGATTTTCGCAGGTATCCCATGAAAATCTTGAAACGGGACGAGGTTCCCAAGTATCCGGCCCCGGTCCGGACTCAGCAGACGCCATTGCGGCCCGGCGCTCCGGAGATCAGATGAGAGGAGTCAAAGAAACGATGAACAACTTCGACTATCAAATCGTGGAAGAGGCGGCCAAAGAGCTCTATATCCGGGCGTTGTGCGATCTGCCGCCGGACGTTCGGGCGGCCCTTAAAAAGGCTTACGCCCGGGAGACCCAACCTACGGCCCGGGCTGTATTCGAGGCCATCTTCAAGACTATCGAAATCGCTGATCGGAACAAGACCCTCATCTGCCAGGACACGGGCTTGCCCATTTATAAAGTCAAAATCGGCTCCCGATTCTGCTGGAACGGCTACCAGATCAAGACCCGGCTTTACGAGGGCGCCAGGCGAGCCACGGTGGAATTCCCCTTCCGGGGCAGCTCCACCCATCCCCTGACCCGGGTAAATCCCCAGACCTCGGTGGGCCCGGGGCTGCCGGTGATCTATTACGACTTCACCGAGGACTCCGACTGTCTGGACATCCTGATGGCGCCCAAGGGCTCAGGCTCCGAAAATATGAGCAAGATGCAGATGTTTTATCCGGCCCACGGTGTGGCGGCGCTGAAGAAGTTCGTCCTGGACACGGTGGTGGAATCAGGCGCCAACCCCTGTCCTCCGGGCATTATCGGAGTCGGTATCGGCGGGACCGCCGACCTGGTTATGAAGCTGGCAAAGGACGCCATCTTGCGCCCCGTGGGGCAGCGCCACCCTGATCCCGAAATTGCGGCCATGGAAGTGGAACTGGAAGATGCTATCAATGCCACGGGCCGCGGCCCCATGGGCCTGGGTGGGGACGTCTCCACCCTGGCGGTGCACATCGAGATGGCTTACACCCATATCACCCAAAATCCGGTGGCGGTGAACACCCAGTGTTGGCCGGCCAGGCGGTCCCGAGCCATCATCCATCCCAACGGGGAGGTCGAATATGGCTACTAGCCTCGAGGAGAACCGAGCTATGAAGGAATACCATCTCAATTCCCCTTTCACCGAAGAGGATATCAGGCAACTGAGGGTTGGTGACGTCGTCTATTTCGACGGTCTGCTCTTCGGCATCCGCGACCTGACCCAGATCTATATGTTCGATCAGCACCACGATCCGCCGGTCAGCCTGGCCGGGGCGCCCTGCATCCATACCGCCCCGAGCCTCCGTAAGGTGGATGGCAAGTGGGAGAAAATCTGCATCGGGACTACCACCAGCACCCGTATGGAGCGGTTCACACCGGGATTGATCTGCAAGTACGGCGTCCGGGCCATCATCGGCAAGGGCGGCCTGTACCAGGGCAGCCTGGAGGCGATGCAGAAGTGCGGCGCCGTGTACCTGGCCATCGTCGGCGGCGCCGCGGCCCTGGAGACCCAGCAGATCGAAGCGGTGGAAGCAGTCTACTGGGAGCATCTCCACCCCGAGGCCCTCTACCAATTCCGGGTGAAGAACTTCGGACCCCTGACCGTGGCCATGGATAGCCACGGCCGCAATCTCTACGAGGAAATCAAGGCCGAGGCCCTCCGGAGGCTGCCGGAGATCTACCAAAAGCTGGGTGTTTGATGACACCCCGGAAAAAGCAGAGAGGATATGCCGATGTTGGAACTGGCGATGGCAAACTTGATCAAAAATGGCTTTCAGACCCGGTATGTGGAAACCGGGGCCGACGCCAAGGCCCTGGTCCTCGGAATGATCTCTCCGGGCGCAGCGGTCGGGGTCGGGGGGTCGGTTACCATCCGCCAGTTGCATTTGATCGAGACCCTGCGCCAGCAGGGCCATGAGGTATATGACCACTGGCAGGAGGGGCTTAGTCCCGGGGAAATCCGGGAGATCAAGTTGCACCACATCACCTCGCCTTTTTTCCTGACCAGCACCAACGCCATCACCCTGGATGGCAAGCTGGTCAATATAGATAATACCGGCAACCGGGTGGCTGCCATGATCTTTGGACCGCAGCAGGTGATCGTGGTGGCCGGAAAGCACAAAATCGTTGCCGACGTCGATGAGGCGCTGCGGAGAATCAAGGACACGGTGACGCCGTTAGTGGCCCGGCGGCGAGGGGACAACACCCCCTGTGCCGTCACCGGCAAATGTGAAGATTGCGACAGTCCCCACCGCCTCTGCCGGGCAACCACCATCCTGGAGCGCAAAACCAAGGGCGTCGGCACCTTTTCGGTCATTATCGTGGGGGAATCCTTGGGTTACTGAGGGTTCAAAAGGATAATCCAGGCCGAGCAGAGTCGATACCCGGGAACCGGGAATAGGGTCACTCAATAAAACGCCAAGGGGGAAAACTTACGGAAATAACCTAGGTGATTCAAGGGAAGGTCTGCTGGTCCATTTCATCTTAGACGCAAAAACCGGAGGACCATATGGGCAAAAAAGGTTTTTCAGTATTACACCTGCCATTGCCGATCAGAGTCGTGGGTCTCTTAATTGTCGGTTTTGCCTTGGGGCTCGCTTTTCCCAAGAGTACTTTGATCCATTACGTGTTCATCAGCGGGACCATTTTCCCCAAGACCGTCGTAACCTTATGCGCCTTTTTGATTTTTAATCTCCTGGCCGGGGGCATGGCCAAGCTGAGCCTCTTCCACAAGGAAAAAGCCGGCAGGTTGTTCGGCATCATCCTGGCCATGTATGTGCTCATGGGAGGGATTTCCTTAATCTACGTCACGGTCTGGCTCCACTTCCTGGCCCATCTGCCCTCCAGCCTCCCCGGGGTCGTGGTACCCGGCGCCCTGGCCTGGATCTTGGAGATTGGCCACACCTTTACCCATGTCATGTCCCAACAGCCCCTCCTCCAGGCCCTGGCGGGAGCTATGTTTTTCGGCTGGTTGTGCGCCAGGGTCCCGGCCCTGCATCGCATCGCCTATGGCTTCATCGCCGTTGGGGACTATATCCTCTGGGCCTTCAAAAAGGTCATCTGGTACTACCCGATCATGATCGGCTGCCTGGCCATCGGCATTCCCATGAAATTTGGCACCCATGGCATGGTTCTCTATGCCCAGGCCGTCCTGTGGATCGCCATTGTCACCTGCATCTGGTCCATGCTCATGATTGTCATCACCTTGCTGTTCACCAAGCGGACTTTCAAGCAAGTCATTTCCTATTACGCCACCGTATGGCCCACCGGGTTCGGCACCGGCGGCTCCTATGACACCCTGGCGGTCAACGTCGTTTCAGCCGAACATGACCTGGGTTTGCACCAGGAGATCGCCGAAATCTCCATCGTTTTCGGCACCGTGCTCAATAAGAACTGCGCCACCATGTCGGTGTTCGCCGTCACCATCGCAGTCTGCCGGATGCTCAATATCCCCCTCTCGCTCTCGGAACTCGTCATGATGATCGCACCGGTGATGATCCTGGGACTGGAGTCGCCCGGCATCCCGGGAGGCGCCGGCTATTTCATGTCACCCATAGTTGGCGTGCTGCTGGGAGCTCCCAATATGAGTGTCTTTGTCACGACTTTCATAGCGGTGTACAGCGGCCTGGTCCCCATGTTCAGCACGGCCGGCAATACCACGGATGATGGCGTGGTGGGGGCTTTCCTGCAGGACGTCTTTGGCCGCTTTATCTGGGGTGATAAACCCCTGGTTCACCCTCAAGTCGAGGAGGTACTTTAAGATGTCCAAGATTCTGGGTTGGATACTGTTTGCCGTCGGTGCCTGGATGATGATTTCCCCGCAAGCAATCCTGGGCTTGGATCAGTTGAAATGGATGGCCCACTATGCCTTCCCGGGGGAAATGCTGGTGGCCATCGCGGCCATGATGGCAGCCTACTACTTGATTGGCTTGAAGCCCTCTGAGAGCGCCACCAAGCATATCAATCAAGGAAGTTGAAACGTTTAAGCTCTCGGGATAAGTTGGTGCTAATCGAGGTGGTGAGGCTTCGGTAGCCAGAGTTCTATCAGTGCTGATTTCGGCGCCACCCGGTTGGCTTGTTGAAGAGCGGGCCCAATCCGCGGACGTACTGAAAGGGTGATCGTGGACTTCCACCAGTTGCTCATCCTGGCGGTGGCGACCATTGCCTCCGCGATCATCTCCAACGGCGTCGCCATCGGCGCCGGGATCTTCCTCTTGCCGGTCCTGTCCCTGGCTTTCCCGGCCAAGGTCGCCCTGGGGTTGGGAGCGCCGCTGATGTTCATCTCCAATGTGGCCGGCATCAGAAATTACTGGGGTGAGTGGGGGGAGTGGCGCCAACTGCTGCGCTTCTTCATGGCCGCCACCCTGGGCATCATTTTGGGCTCCTTCTTGATCAATATTATCCCCAACCACCTCTTTAAGATCGGGGTCGGGATATTTGCCATCAGCTTTTCCCTCTACCATCTGATTAAGAGCTCCTGGGCCCGGTTCCGTCTTCGGCCCCTTAAGGCCCCTTCCCTAAACGAAACCAGTCTTCAGGGCGGTAAGATTCTCGCGCTGGTGGTCGGCTTTCTGGGCGGCGTAGTTACAGTCCTGTGCCATGCCGGCGGCGCGGTGTGGTCCATGTACTATGTGGGCCGGAACCTGGATAAGCGCCGTTTGGTCAGCACGCTCCTGCTCCTCTTTGCCTTCAGCAATCTCCTTAAAATCTTCACCTATTGGGGAATCGGCATCCTAAGCCTGCATTCCACCCTGATCATGCTGGCCATGTCTCCCATCATCATCGTCAGCAGCAATTTCGGTAACTTCCTGAACAAGAAGGTCCCCCCGGAGTTGTTCCGTGATATCGTGTTCCTGGTCATCCTGGTGGCCGGGATCGGCCTGATAATTTGAATTGAGATAATCTGGGAATAGTGCTCTAAGAGCAGGGGGGAAACAAAACTGGGATCATTACCTAAGGAGTGAGTGAGGCTGCCCTTGAGAGGCGAGGATTAGGCAAAGAATCCGCTCGACAGGTTAGGGCGCGCCGGTATGGCACTGGTTACAGAGGATATCGGGAGGGATTTCTCCTCCCGGGTGGTCGAATTTCAACCCCTCCAGGTTCACAGTCTGCGGTTTTCCCGGAGCGCCCTGCGTGATGATGGTATGACAGGTGTCGCAGGCATTGGAGATGGCCTGGCCTGCCTTGTCGACATGGGAGCCATCGTGGCAGCGAAAGCAACCCGGCCAAATATAATGCCCGATATTGTTGGGCCGCACTCTCCAGTCCGTTTTCATTTCCGGGAAGAAATTGTCCTCAAAGATCCTCTGGGTCTCGACGATCGCCTGCCGGATCTTTGGCTGGTCCTGGTAATCGGAGTATTCTTTCGAGAGTTCTTCAGCGACCATGGTGATCCCAGGTGCCTGCGAAACGGCCCCGGCAGCCTTGACCAGGGCCTTGGCCGCATTCAGTTTTATGGAAGGAATGGCAGGATCGATACGACCGAGCCACATGGAAACATCCAGAGCGCTGTAGGGAGAATCGAAAATGTGGGTGGGACGATTGTGGCAGTCGATGCAGTCGAGCCGCCGCGTGGCAAGAGCTTTTTGTTTGGGGGTCAAGGGCGAGTCTTTTGACTCGTAGACGTCCACGGCGCCGGTCTTTAGATTCGTCACCCGCACCCAGGGTATGGTTTGCCGGCTCTCATCCGTGGCTATGTACTCTATGCGGTTGGACAAAATCATATGCCAGTGGATGCCTCCCACCGGCCCCGTGGTCTCATTGGCCCCTCCCACATGCACCAGCATCCTTATGTTCCACGGAGTGTTTTGCTTGTCAGGCAGGAAGAATTGGTGGCGCAGGTCCACCCACCCGTAGAATTTCGCCGGCCAATGGCACTGTTCGCAGGTTTCCTGCGCGGGCCGCAGGTTTTGGACCGGCACTGGAATGGGCCGCGGATATACGTTGAGAACGGTTGCATAGACCTGATAGAGGCCGGAAATCTTGGAGCGCACAAACCAGGAGGCGCCCGGGCCGATATGGCATTCCGTACAGGGTACCCTGGCGTGGGGAGAGGTTTTGTACTCTGAGAATTCCGGCCTCATCACCGTGTGGCACAAAGCGCCGCAAAACTGCGGCGATTCAGTCACCTGAAATGCCTGGTAGCTTCCCAAGGAAGTGAGCATAAAAAAACCGAAGGCGCAGGAAAGCGCCAGGACCAGTTGCCGCTGGCGCCTGCCTTCCCTTGCCTCATCGCGGACCTCAGCCCCCGGTTTCTTGGCCCGCCGGAATTCCAGCCATACTCCCAGGCCCGCTAAGACGATGCCCATCCAGATAAACGACGGCAGGACCAGGAAGATCAGGATGCCCATGTAGGGCTGTCGGAAGCCGTGAAAAAGGTCAAATCCTATCAGACAAAACGTGACGAACAGGCTGCTGATGGCCAGCACCAGGCCGAAGACGCCAACCCAGTTGGCGAACAGGGCGGAGACGAATTTGGAGCGCGGGGGTTTAGGCCCATTCATGAATGGGTTCCAATTCGATGCTGAAGGAGCGGCCGCAGCCGCTCCGACCCTTTACTTTTTGATGGACTTCAGATACGCGATAACGTCCGCCACTTCTGCATCGCTGAACTTGAATGCCGGCATTTTTATTGTGGGCCCGAGGGTTTTCTTGGGGTCTAGGAGCGCCCCCTTGAGGTAGGCGTCATCATGGCTCCCGACAACCTGCTCCATGGGCTTGCCCAGGTTGCCGCCTTCCTTGTGGCACAGGGCGCAGTGTTTGGCCTCTACCAGGGCTTTCCCATTGTCCGCGGAACCGCCTTGAGCCCATGCAGACCCCGCAATTCCAATCAACAGCAAAGAAAGGACCGTCACTAAAGTTTTCATTTTGGCTCCTTTGGTTTGTGATCAGACAGCCGGCTTTGGCCCGCCCAATGCGGCCGGCTCCAGGAAGAGAGAAGGACACCGGGGCCTACCCAGGCGCCCGGAAGTTGTTCACTACCTCGTTGCCGTCTCGGTGGTCGTGAACGTGATCGCGATGTTAACCTGCGAACCTTGGTCTGATGGCGCCAACCGCAGTTCCCTTCACCTTTTTGGCCGGGGCCAACACGCACGGCGACCCGACCACCATACCCAGTTTACCCCTGATGCATGCTAGGGGCAAGCTAAAAATAGAGGGGCCTCGGTTGAGCCCCTCTTGCCTCCTGACTCGTCAGCACAAGCTAGAATCTGTACTGTACATATCCCGAAAACACACTCGCCGTGCCGTTCCGGTAGAACCCGTCCAGGGTTTGTAAAGATTGATTATAAGCCGAGGAGGATCCCGTCCCCGTGGCTCCTTCCTGGTAAAGGTTCTGGTACGATTTGCTCATGTTGAAGATCTCAAATTGGTACCCCACTCTGGCACCCCAGTGTTGATCGAACGTGTAGCTGAGAGCGGCGCTGATATCGGCGAAGGCTTCGTTCAGGTCGGGCATGAGCCCGGTCTGGAAATGCGAGCTCGAAAAGGAGTAGCTGGCGCCGGCCGTCAGCTTCAGCTTGTCCGGAATGAGCTTGAAGTCAGCCTTGGCGGTGACCGTGTCATATGCATCCAGGGTGTTCAAAACGGGGCCCAAATCACCTATGACGTGAGTAGCGGTGTACGGAATTGTGGGTGAAGTTACGCCTGCGATGGAGGCGAGTTCTTTAGTGTTGTCTTGCTCGTGGTCGTATCCCAGGCTCAAGGCGACCCGGGGAGTCGGGGTCCAGCTCACATCCCCTCCGGCCGACCAGCCTAGATCGCTGGTCAAGCCGTAACTATTGGAGTCATTATAACTGTCGTTGTGGAGCGTGAAATTGCCGGAGAAGGTGAGATTATTCACGGGGAACGCCTCTACCACGAAATTGGCGGTGTTCCGCCGGTCGTCTCCCGCGTAGAATTTGTAGGTCAGGATATTGGTCGGCGACAGGCTCAGAAAATCATTCCCCAGCCGCTCCGAGTACGCATAATTGGCTATCAGGTTCAGCCAGGAAGTGGGAAACAGCCTGATGCCGAACTGGGGCGAGTTACTTGAGGTATTGCCCATGTTTTCGGTGCGGGTTTCTGTTGAATAAGCATAGGCGAGATCTAAGGCCACCAGGTCGTTCACTTTATAGTCGGTGCCGAGTTTCATAGTCTGCTTCAAATAGGAATATTGCTCTTGTTCAAGCAGGACCCGGCTCGCACCGGCGAAGGCTTGGTACATCAAAAGGTTATTATTATTTATGTTATTATTGTCAAAACCATAAGCATTGTACCCATACCTGAAGGATAATTGGTCAGTGGGACGGGTTACGCCGGAAATATTCCCGGCCACAGTCGAGGCGCTGAGACCGGCATCGCCGAGTTGAGCACCACCGGCGGCACCTTGGTATGCGGTGCCATACTCACTGTATACTTGGTCGTTCTGGGTGAGCCAGCCGTAGGAAAGCGAACCGGTGATCCTGGTCTTGTAGGCAAGCAGGTTATATCCCCCCTCAGCGGTAATGTAATTGGCCATATTGCTGGGGGGCAGGGATACATAGGAGGTACTCGAGGTGGTCAATGCCTGCAACTCTGAGATCCCATTGTCAAAGGTAGATAAATGATAGGCCACGCGAAACTGATACGTTGGCTTGTCAATTTCCGTTCCAACCTTCAGGTCGTTTTGCGTATAGCGGATCGGCCTGAGAACGGTGGCGGTGTACTCATAGACATTGGTAGGGCCTTCTTCATAGGTGAGCGGCTGCTGGCCGGTTCTTCGCAGCCACTGGTCCTCGGCGAACAGGTCGAGCCAGGGTGTGATCTCATAGTAGCCGCTGAACCGCAGTCTCTGCACCAGGATCCCTATATCGTTATTATAGTTATTCGTCGTGTTGTAAACGTGTTGGAGCTGGTCATACTCAACTTGGGCATGCCAGACCCCGAGTTTGCCCATCTCGAGCAAGAAATCCTGATCTCCTACTAATCCCGGATTGCTCATCCGGAAGTTTAAATACTCGAGCTCGTCCTTGCTCTTCAGCGTTAAATTCGCATTCGCCAGAGGCCCCACTGGGAAGGGAAGATACTCAGTCAAATATCCCCGGTTCCTGGCGTTGGGGTAATTGGCGAGAAAGCCGCCGCCCATTTCGAGATAGCCCCCCAGCGAGTAATCCCCCACGTTCAGGTCAGCAAATGCGAACCCGCAGGTCAGAGGGAAAAGCATGATTGCGAGAAAAAAGGCCAGGATTTCTCTCTTAATCTTCATCTTCCCCCCCTTAATGAAAGAAAAAGTTGCCGTTGATATTGTTGCTGCCATGGATGTTCCGGTGGCAGTTGATGCACGCCCCCCCGACCATGATCCCTATCCTCGGCTTCCCATTCACCAGGAAATTGGGCTCGTGGAAGGTAATGTGGCACTCCCGGCACAACCTCTCGACAGGAGCTTTCAGCAGGGTGGGAAAGTTGCTGCCGTGGGGCTGATGGCAGTTGAAGCAATCCTCCATGACGGGAGGGTGCTGAAAAATGAACGGGCCCCGGTACTGGGCGTGGCAACTAAAGCACAGTTCCTTATTGGTGAGCCCCCTGATGAGATGGTCCGAGGTAGTCCCGTGCGGGTTGTGGCAACTGGTGCAGTCCATTTTCCCCTCGCGCAGGGGATGATGCGAAAACTTCATCTCGGCGCGCACTTGCTCTTTATGACAGGTAGCGCACGTATCCTCTACGGTCATACGGGCCAGTTGATTCTTGACCAGTGCTCCCGGTCCCGTATGGACCGCGTGGCACTTGACGCAAGTGATGGCGTTGGTGTCATGAGGGCTGCCCGACCAGAAAAGCCGCTCCCTCTTTTCATGGCACTTGAGACAGACCCCGTTCTGCACGGAAGCCGGGGTTGTCGTCCCCTGCGTGAATCGAATCTGCCCCACGTGGGATTTGCCTCCGGAAGCGACGTGCGCTGCGCTCGGTCCATGGCAGGTTTCGCACCCAAGTTTTTGCTCAGCGTTTTGGGGGTGCTTCAAAAACAGGACCCCCATAGACGTCTTGGCGAGGTTGTCATACACTTGGGCGTGGCAGGTTTGGCAGATTTCCGCGCCTACATACCCTTCATTCCCCTTTTTGTCCTCCGCTTTTGCCGGTGCTTTTGAGAAACCGAGAAGAAAAACCAGTAATAGAAAGACAAGAGTCAGTGCGGGTATGAAAATTTTGCGCATCGCCCCCCCCCGTGATTTCCGTAAAATTGTGTAAATTTACTTCGGGGTCTTCTCCAGTTTTTGCCGAGCCTTCGGGTTGTGCCGAACAAGATACGATCAAAACTGGGCTCATCGGTAAAACAGTGGTTCAGGGACCGGGTGCGCCGGCGCGCCACCTGGAAAGCCCGTTCCTGAAACTTGGTGGTGCTGGATCGTTTTCCAGCGCCTTCAGCCCGGGCCCACGGCCCGGGAGGGGCCTTGGTAAACAACAATCCGGAATGTGTCACTGAATAATCAGGCCGCCAAGCCGCCCTGTTCTATTTTCCTGCGCCCCCCGCGCCTTGACGTTAATCCCTGGGTAGCACACCTCCTGGACCACTGTCAACAAAATTTTTTCCAGCGGATTATTTTTTTTTCCGCGCCAGCTTGGAGGGTCCGCTGGAACTCGGCAAAGGCGGCCCGCCCGGGAAGATTCTGCTGAAAAGGCGCTGATAAGCCAAAATTTCCGAGTAGATGTGTTTTTTCAGGCAAACTCATGCTATCATGCGGCTGATGAGAGGGTCCGGCTCCAGGAACGGAAACCTCCCGGGATTTTCCCCGGGCAAACCAAACCAGGGGCTGCCGCGCCCTTAAGCCCAAATCAGCCACCCGGAAATAAAGACATGCCCGCGAACCGGCAACCGCTAAGCGACATCAAGGTATTGGATCTCTCCCGCGTCCTGGCGGGGCCCTATTGTTCCATGATGCTCGGTGATCTGGGGGCGGAGGTCATCAAGGTGGAGCTTCCGCAAGCGGGTGACGACACGCGCCACTGGGGTCCCCCGGAAGCAGGCGGAGAAGCCGCTTATTACCTTTGCCTCAACCGCAACAAGCGCAGCCTGACCGTGAATATGAAGACGGCCCCAGGCCGGGAGATCATCAGAAAGCTCGCTTTGAGGAGCGATGTGCTGATCGAAAACTACAAAGTCGGCACCTTGCAGAAAATGGGCCTGGGGTACCAGGACTTGCGCCGGGAAAATCCGCGCCTCATCTACTGTTCCATTACCGGTTTCGGCCAGAATGGACCCTACAAGGACAAGCCGGGCTATGACTTCATGATTCAGGGGATGGGGGGAATCATGAGCTTTACGGGAGAGCCGGACGGCCCTCCCATGAAGGTGGGGGTGGCCATCGTCGACATTACCGCGGGCCTCTTTGCCACGAGCGCCATTCTGGCGGCTCTGCGCCACCGCGACCTGACCGGAGAGGGGCAGTACCTGGACATCGCCCTCCTGGATGCGACGCTCGCCTGGCTGGCCAATGTGGGCAGCAATTACCTGGTTTCCGGGGAGTTGCCCAGGCGGTACGGCAACGGCCACCCCAATATCGTGCCCTACGAACCCTTCCAGGCCGCAGACGGGGTGTACTTCGCCCTGGCAGTGGGAAACGACCGCCAGTGGCGTGACTTCTGCTCTCTGGCCGGACTCGAGCCCCTGGCCCAGGACCCCCGCTTTGCCACCAACCCCCAGCGGGTGCTTAACCGGGAAGAGCTTATTCCTATCATCGCCGCGAAGATGTTGGAGAAGACCAGCGGCGAATGGTTGCAGCAACTGGACCACTTGAAAATCCCCTGCGGCCCGATCAACACGCTGGACAAGGTCTTCGCCGACCCCCAGGTTAAAGAGCGGGAAATGGTGGTAGAAGTGCCGCATCCCACTGCAGGTATGGTGAAGCTGGTGGCCAGCCCGATGAAATTTTCCCGAACTCCCTGCCAAATCCAAAGGCATCCGCCGCTGTTGGGCGAGCATACGGCAGAGGTGCTCTGCACCCTCCTCGGCTACACTCAGGAGGAAATCGACGCCTTGCGCCAGGAAGGCGTGGTTTGAGCCGCCGGCGACGAGGGGACCCGGCATGATGACAAGGGCAAAAGGGGATGAACGATGCTGAAATTAACCAGGTTTGGCAAAGCCGAATTCAAGCGCTTCCCCCGTGTCGAGGAGCTTTTTGGTGAAATAGTCCCCATGTTCGCCCGGGTAAAGATGGCGCCGCCCTGCCATGAGGGTTGGTTTGCCGCGGTAGTAGTTGACGGCCACGGCATCCAGGTCACGGTTTATAGTGAGGAGGGTGAAGAGAAAACGCTCTTTTGCCGGCAACTTTACCCCTTTCCCCTGGCGGTTTTCGTTGCAGAACATTTGGAAGAACCACTTCACCCGGAATTCTTAACCAATTTGGGTTTTAAATATTTCAAATCGAGGGAGCATAGAGGCCTTTGGAAGCCGCTTCCCTTTGGTTAATATCTGCAATCTCCTGGTTATCTCACCCAATTTGGTTCCGACACTAGCAGCTATTGGCAAACCGCGCTCTATCCAAAAATGCCCTTCCGAGCGAAGCAGAGAATCTCGTATTTTTAGTAACCTTAGATTCCGTTCAGGATGACAGTGGAATCAGGTTATGCAATAGCTTCCAGGTTGAGAAAGGGAATCGCCGAATCAAGAGGAATTATCCGAAAAGAAGAGGGGAAACGTAGGTTTTGCCAGTCCGAATGGTTTTTATGGCCGAATGAAATGATTCAGGTGGATCCTCTTTAAGTACATATCCATCTGCACCGTTATCCATGGCTCGATAGAGATAATCTTTATTTTTGTGCATCGTCAGGATCATGATTTTCACTTCAGGGTATAATCCCTTGATTATTTTGATTGCTTCGATGCCCTTGAACCTGGGCATGGAAATATCCAGGATCACCATATCCGGAGTGGATTCTTCCAGCAATTGCAGGAGCTCCAGGCCATCGCCGGCTTCACCGACCACCTTCAGTTCCGGGTTTTCTTGAATAATCTTCTTGATGCCTTTCCGCATCAGAACGTGATCTTCCGCCAATATAATATTATACTTGGACAATCAACTATCCCCTATCTGCATCTAATCCCTTTGCGAACCTGTCCGCATCCGGGTCGATGGTCAAATGATAAATCCTTTAATCCAGGTTTTCAATAGCCAGGGGAAGACAGCATTTCTTAAAAGTGATTGAGGTGGTGATCTCCGGCCTGGAGGTGGTGGTCACCGGCAGTTCTGATTTCACGGGCTGCTCTTTAGAATAATCAGATTTTGCCTCGATTATTCGATCTAAAGAGGCGGAGGCTGAGGTATAATTTTTTTGTGGTTATTACGTCTCGGGAGGGTGCAATGAAAATCGTCTGCTTGCTCGGAAGCCCCAGGGAAAAAGGGAATAGCGCTGCCATCGCCAATCGCTTCTGCAGCCGCGCTGAGAAACTGGGTGCGGAAGTGAAGACCTATATCCTGAACAAACTCGAATACCGGGGATGCCAGGGATGTATGGCCTGCAAGACCAAGCTCGACAGGTGTGTGCTGGAGGACGATCTCACCGAAGTTCTGGATGCGGTTCGGGAAACCGATGTCCTGGTGCTGGCCTCCCCGGTTTATTTTTGGGATATCTCCAGTCAACTCAAGACCTTCATGGATCGCACCTATTCATACCTGGTGCCCGATTTCATTACCAATCCCCAGAAATCCCGCCTGGCGCCGGGGAAGAAGCTGGTCTTCATTCTGGCCCAGGGCAATCCGGACCGAAGCAGCTATCCCGATATCTTCGAAAAATTCGACTACTTTTTCAAAGCCTACGGCTTTGCCGAGACCCATTTCATCCGCGCCTTCGGGGTTCGTGAATTGGGTGAGGTCAAAAGTCAAGAGGACGTGATGAAACTGTCTGAAACTATGGCTGAAAAGATCTGCACTGGGGTTTAGATGTGGGGAAAAATTCCTGAAGCTAAACGAGATGCTACTGCCGTCGCAGCCGCTGGAAAATTCTGCTCCAGAAGGAAGAAACATGGTGAGGTTAGACGCTTTGAGAGAGATCGCCAAACCGTTTTCTTATTGCGGTGGTCAAGCGGGCCGTCTAATTTCGGTGAAGACCCTGCTGATCGCCATGTCTTTCTTCCTGCTCATTTTTCTTGGGGGAGTGCCCCTGACGTCAGCCTCCGGAGCGCAGGTTGTCACGGAAAAAGACAATGGCCAAGAGATTCAGGTTAAGGTGGGAACCACTATCGAGCTTTCCCTGGAAGAACTGGGCTCCGCAGGCTACTCGTGGAAATTCGACCACCTTGATAAGAATTACTTCGATTTGCTGAAGACGGAAACCAAGCCAGTGGGTAATCAGCCCATTGGAGCCCCGGTTCTCATGACCTGCTGGCTAAAAACCCTGAAGGTGGGCGAATCCCAGCTTGCCCTCGATTATTTCCGGTCGTGGGAAGGAAGAGCCAAGGCCGTGAAGCATTTACGGGTGAAAGTCAAAATCGAGTAGGCGGTAGCGGATGGGCACCGCCCGCCGGCCATAACCGCATGAACAGGTGCGGTTCCCCCCACCGGCGGGCGCAAGCTTTCCAGCTATGGCAATCGGTGAAAAACCTAAGACCAAAATTAAATAAT
This sequence comes from uncultured delta proteobacterium, assembly GCA_963697965.1. Classification (GTDB taxonomy): domain Bacteria; phylum Desulfobacterota; class Desulfobaccia; order Desulfobaccales; family 0-14-0-80-60-11; genus JAPLJC01. Next base: position 1,795,054 of record OY969108.1, on the reverse strand, counting down.
TTGGTAAAAATTCCCCACTTAAGGCGAAAGGAGGCTTTGAAATGACTCTTTATCGCAGGTTTCTAAAAAAGTTAACAACTATCCTGACTATAACGGTAATTTTTAACTGCGCTGCCTATGCTGGTGATATGGACAAGAGTTATCAAATAACATCTGCCGGTATCATAAAAAAACAAGGCATAACTACATATATGTATGGAACACACGTTTTGGTCAATAATAGTGGGAAAACATTGTATGCCCTTAAAAGTGATAATGTAAATCTTGATAAATATATCGATAGAAAGGTAACAATTAAGGGGAATCTGATTGGAGGCTACCCTGTCGAAGGTGGGCCTGATTATCTTAATGTTCAATGGATTGAATGAACAACATATTAACAGGGAAAGGTGTCTCACCCCCCCAGCCGCCGCCTCCCGCCAGCAGCCGGCCTTCCAGTCTTGCTTCCGCCCCGGCAATGCTTACCTCCCCTTCCATTGACGATTAAATCACTTTAATGCCTCTCGTCCCAGGACGGCTTGCTTTGGCGATGGTTGACAGCCCCGCCACCTTCGGTTAGTTTAGAATTTCTAAGAACCAGCCTCGGCGCCTGATGCCCCTCAGGGGGTGCGCCATCTTCGAGCCTTAACCATGGGGACTCTCAGCGATCTCGTGCAGTTCATCTTTGCCGGCTTGACCGGCGGGGCGATTTACGCCTTGGTGGCCCTGGGGTTCGGAGTGGTGCACAACACCATGGGGATCGTCAATTTCACCCAGGTCGATTTCGTCTCCCTGGGCGGCATGCTGCTGTTCAGCGCCCTGTTTGCCGCGGGGCTGCCCATGGCCGCCGCCCTGGCCGTGGCCGTGGCGGGAGTGACGCTCATAGCCTGCTGGGTCGAGGTCCTGGGCCTCCGGCCAGCCCGCTCCCAGAGCCACCTGGTGCTGACCTTCCTGACCATCGGCCTCTCCATCATCTTGCGGGGAGCCATGGAACTCATCTGGGGCAAAAACCGCATGGCCGTGCCGTCGCTGTCGGGAGAAGAGCCGGTCCGCTGGCTCGGCGCTACGATCCTCCCCCAAACCTTATGGATTCTGGCGCTTACTGCCGTGGCCATCGTCTGTCTGGTTCTCTTCTTCCGGAAGACCTCTTTGGGTTTGGCCATGCGGGGAGTGGCGGCCAATCCCGAAGCCGCGGCGGTGGTGGGCCTTAGAGTCGGGCAGGTCAAGGCCTTGAGCTTTGCCCTGGCCGGCGCCCTGGGTGGGCTGGCAGGTTGCCTGGTGACCCCCATCACCACCTTGAGCTATGACGTGGGGGTGCTGCTGGGACTCAAGGGGTTCGCCGCCGCCATCCTGGGCGGGTTCGGCTCCTTTCCCGGGGCTATTGCCGGCGGGCTGCTCCTGGGGCTCCTGGAAAGCCTGGGCGCCGCCTATATCAGCAGCGCCTATAAGGACGTCATCGCCTTTGTCGTGCTCCTTTTGGTCCTGTTCATCCGCCCCCGGGGTCTCATGGGGGGAGAGGCCTAACCGGCGCTTTAAAGGGGATGACCCAGCACTTTTGACCGCGGGCCGGGGGCCGAGACGCCGTGAAGGATACGTAACCAAGCAAGCTTTCCATTAATATGCGTGTTTAACCTAAAGGATTGACGCGGAACTATGGCTACCGAGCAGAACCCCGAACGCATCCTCATGGGCAACGAAGCCATCGCCCGGGGGCTCATCGAGGCCGGCGTCACCCTGGCGGCCTCCTATCCCGGCACCCCGGCTTCCGAGATCCTCTCGGCGCTGGTGGCCTTTGCCAAGGAGACCGGCGCGCCCTTACACGCCGAGTGGTCGGTAAACGAAAAGGTAGCCTATGAAGTGGCCCTGGCCAATTCCTACACCGGCCGCCGCTCCGCGGTCTCCATGAAGCAGGTGGGCCTCAACGTGGCCTCGGACCCCTTCATGCGCTCCGCTTACCTGGGCGTCAAGGGCGGCCTGGTGGTCATCTCCGCCGACGATCCCGGCCCCCACAGTTCCCAGACGGAGCAGGACAGCCGTTTCTTTGCCATGTTCGCCAAGGTGCCGGTCCTGGACCCCAGCAGCCCCCGGGAAGCCAAAGAAATGGTTCGCCGGGCTTTTGAGATCTCCGAAAAATACGAACTGCCGGTGATGCTCCGCCCCACCACCCGGGTCTGCCACGCCCGCCAGAACGTGCCCCTGGAGCTTACCGAGGCCCTGGCGCGGCCGGCCCGCTTCGAGAAGAATCCCCGGCGCTGGTGCGCCACTCCCCAACACCTGCGGGAACTGCACCGTCTCCTCAATGAAAAAATCCGGCAGCTCGCGGCCGCAGAGGAGTTTGCCCCCATCCTGACGCCCGGGGACGGATCGCACGCCGGAACTTGCCTTATCGCTGCGGGCGTGGCCTTCGCCCATGCCTGGGACGTCCTCATGGAGCTGGGGCTCTTGGGCCGCATCGATTGCTACCAGGTAACCCTGCCCTACCCCCTCAACCGGGGATTTATCCGGCGGATTGCCTCCGAGTACCAAAAAGTCCTGGTCCTGGAGGAGACCTATCCGGTCATCGAAACCCAATTGGCGTGTGCCGCGGTCCAGGGAAGGGGCTCTCAAGCCGTACCCAATGAAGGGGAACTCACTCCCGAAGTCATCCAGGCAGTCCTGCAGCGCGCCCTGTCGCTGACGCCCAGACCGGCCCCGGGCAGTCCCCAGGGAGAACTGACCAGGCCGACCCTGTGCGCCGGGTGCGCCCACCGGGCCGCCTTCTACGCTATCCGGGAGACTTTTCCCCACGGCATCTTCCCCAGCGACATCGGCTGCTACACCCTGGGGGTGAACCTGGGAGCGGTGGACACCTGCCATTGCATGGGCGCCGGCATTAGCCAGGCCGCCGGGTTTTACCACGCCTACGCCGCGGCTGGCGGCGACTTGCCCGCCATCGTGGCCACCATCGGAGACTCCACCTTTTTCCACGCCGGCATCCCGGCCCTGATTAACGCCGTGTTCCAGCGGGCCCGCTTTATCCTGGTCATCCTGGACAACGCCACCACCGCCATGACCGGCCACCAGCCCACCCCGGAGCTCGGCCTCACCGCCGGGGGTGAGCCGGCGCCGAAGGTTTTCATCGCCGACCTGGTGCGGGCCAGCGGCGTCCGCTTCCTGCGGGAGTGCGATCCTTACGACCTCACGGCCTTCGCCTCCCATTTAAAAGACGCTGACCAGTATTGCCGGAGCGAAGCCGGCGGGGTGGCGGTGCTCATTGCCCGGCATCCCTGCCTCCTGGACAAGGACGCCAGAAAAACCCAGCCGGCTTACGAGATGTGCGTCACCGAGGATTGCACCGGTTGCCGGCACTGCCTGGACGATTTTGAATGTCCCGGCCTGGCCCTGAATGAGGCCACCGACCAGGTGGTCATCGACGGCGAGCGCTGCAGCGGTTGCGGCTTCTGCGTCCACGTCTGCCCGGCCGGGTCCATCACGGCTTCCCCCAGGGAGCGGCCATGAAACAGCAGATCATCGTCAGCGGCCTGGGAGGACAGGGCGCCCTCACCCTCACCCGCCTGCTGGCGGAAGCCGCCTTTGCCGCCCGCCTCCCGGTCTTGACCTCCGAGACCCACGGTATGGCCCAACGGGGTGGCACCGTCATCTCCATGGTCAAGGTGGGTCCCTTCCGGGGTCCCTTGATTCTGGCCGGCGCCGCGGACGTGGGGCTCTTCCTCACCTTGAAAAATCTTGCCATCCACGGTTTCTACCTGAAGCCGGAGGCGGCTCGCTTCGTCAATTCCGGCACTTCAGGCGACTACTGGCACCTCGATGCCCGGACCCTGGCGCAGCAACTGGGGGCGCCCGTGGTGGCCAACCTCATCCTCCTCGGGTATGCCGTGGGGCGAGGGGCCTTGTTCTGCGACCCTGAACTCATGGAAAAAGTCATCACCGACTGGTCCCCGGCCCGTTTCCGGGAATCGAACTTCCGGGCCTTTGGCGCGGGCGTGGAGGCAGCGCGGCTTGCCCACCCTTGAGACCGTCAAAACCTTCGCCGTTCGCCACCACACCGGCCTGCTGGTCTGTCTCCTCTCACTAATCCTGGTCCTTACCCCCCTCCTGGTCCGCAACCCATACCACCTGGGCATCCTCAACCTCATCGGCCTCTATGTCATCGTGGTCCTGGGGTTGAACCTGTTCATCGGCTACACCGGCCAGATTTCCCTGGGGCACGCTGCCTTCTTCGGTCTGGGGGCTTACGGTTCGGCCATCCTCACCGCCACCTATCATTTCCCCCCCTGGCCCGCCATGGCGCTCACCGCCGCGGCCGTGGCCCTAATAGCGTTGATCCTGGGCGTTCCCACCCTCAGGCTCAGCGGCCATTACCTGGCCATGGCCACCCTGGGTTTCAACTATGTCATAAGCAGCATCCTGGTGCAGTGGGGTGAGGTCACCGGCGGGCCCAGCGGCCTCTCCGGCGTGCCGTCGCTATCCCTTTTCGGGGTCTCGTTCAACACCGACCTTAAGTTTCACTACCTGGTCTGGACCTTTGCCCTGGTGGCCCTGACCTTATGCCTCAATCTAGTGCGCAGCGGGGTGGGGCGGGGTTTGGCCGCCCTGGCCCAAGACGAGGTGGCCGCCGCTTCCTTCGGGGTGGATGTGAAACGAGAGAAAATCCGGGTTTTCATCCTGTCCACGGTCTTGGCTTCGGTGGCCGGCAGCCTCTACGCCCATTATTTCAACTACGTCAACCCGGACACCTTCAGCATCTTCAAATCCCTGGACCTGGTCATCATGGTGGTAGTGGGCGGCATGGGTTCCATCTGGGGCACCCTCTTCGGGGTGGCGTTCATCACCCTCCTGCCTCATATGTTGGACTTCCTGGCAACGTACAACGACATCATCCACGGCGTGATCCTGGTCATTATTCTTCTTTTCCTGCCCCAGGGATTTGTTTCCGGGATGCTGGATCTCATCAAAACCCGTCTGGCCCGCCGCCAACTGGCGGCCGGAAGCTAATCTAGGAAAATTAGAAAATATTCACCACGGGTTCTTGGCAGTTAATTATGACTATGGAAAACATCCGAAGCCAACCGCTCCTCCAGATATCTGGGGTCAGCAAACATTTCGGCAGTTTGCCGGCCCTGGCGGATGTCTCTTTCCGGGCGGAGCGAGGTCAAGTCACCGCCCTCATCGGCCCTAACGGCGCGGGCAAGACCACCCTCCTGAACTGTGTCTCCGGGGTCACCCAACCCGATGCCGGCGCCATCCTCTTCGCGGGCGCCAACCTGGCCGGGGTGCCGCCTCACCGCGTCGCCCGCCTGGGCATCTCCCGCACCTTCCAAAACCTGCGCATTTTCCCGCGCCTTTCCGTTCTGGACAATGTGCTCTGCGGCCTGACCGTCCAGGCCGGGGCCTCCATGCTCCAGGCCCTGCTTCGCCCCCCCGGGTTGCGTCACCGGGAGCGTCGCCTTAGGCTCACAGCCATGGAGGCCCTGGATACCTTCGGCCTGGCGGACAAGGCCGGCCTGCCCGCGGGGGCGCTGCCCTATGGCGACAAAAAAAGGGTGGAGATGGCCCGGGCTTTCGTCTCCCAACCCCTGCTCACCCTGTTGGATGAGCCGGTGGCGGGCCTCAACCCCGATGAGACCGCCCAGATCGCCGGTCTCATCCGCCAGCTGCGCCTCTATGGAAACACCATGATCCTGGTGGAACATGACATGGAATTGGTCATGGGGGTCTCGGATCAGGTAGTGGTCTTGGACGGCGGCAGCCGTATCGCCGGGGGGACCCCTGACGAGGTTTGCCACAATCCCTTAGTCCTGGAGGCCTACCTGGGCCGCCTGAGCCTCACCGCCTGAGGCCATCTTAAACTGCAGGGGATCTGCCCGCCGCAGCCTTGGCAAAGTAACTGCCTATTTTAGAAATCTAGTTGCGCGTTTCATTATGAGCTTGACATAATATCAGGACTGGAAGGCTGGATTTGGCATGTTAAGTCCCCCTTTGAAAAAGGGTGATTAAGGGGAATTTCAAGAGGTTATACTAAATACCCCCCACCCCCCCTTTCCAAAGGGGGGTTAAAAATCGGTCTTCTTAATTAAGGATAATCAATTGCGGAACAGACCACTAGATTCCTTCTGACCCTTTGCAACCACCGGCGCTAGCGATGCCCCCCAAACACCTTCTCCCCCTTTAGCCACCGCGCCACGGGATTTTCCTGGGTGAAAAAATCGTGCAGGGCACTTTCGAGGTCCAGCGGGCCGTCCTGCCACCCCAGGTCCCGGCAGCCCGCTCGCAACCCCGCCGCCACCGACACGGTGATGTCCTGCCGGTGCGCATAATAGCTGCTGCCCTTGAGCTCCCCGGAGATCTTTTCGGGTTCGCACTGCGCCTCGTCCAGGGCGTGCATGGCCCGGCAAGTGAGCGGCCTCACCCCGTAGGCGGCGCAGTGCCGCGCCACCAACAAGGGACAGGGTAACTCCCGGCGCCTCCTCGCCCTGGCGACTTTATCCTGTCCCGCGGTGAGGGCCTGCGTGCGCATGATTCTTTCCAGCAATGATTCTTTTTCTGCCGGCAAGAAATTCGCCGCCACAAAATGCCCCAGGAGCAAGGCATCCGGCGCGGTCACTTCCACCTGGTTGTAGCAGCACCAATCGCAGCCTTCCCGGCACGCCACCGCCTGGGTCAGCGGGTTTATGGCCTCCACCTGCCCGATCAGGTACCCGGCCAGAAAATGCGCCGCGCCCGCCAATTCCAGGGCCTTGGCCGGCGTCATGCCACCCGCGGCGATCTCCCGGACATTATCCCGGGTAAGCCGCGCCACCCTTTCATCCACCCGGCCCGGGCTCCGCCTGCCGCGGCCGGCGCCCCCGGACCCCCGGAGCCTTCTCCCCTTTTTTTCTCCGCTTTTTCTTACTCATCCCACCGCCTCTCCCTCAGGAGACCCGGCTGCCGCCGCGCCCCGGGAATCCTCCCTTCCCCCTGGCATACTGGATACCAGTTTTCGGCACCCTCTATCAAGGCTAAAATAGCCGGCCCGCCAACCCCCTTCCGGTCAAAAAGCCGGCGTCAACAATCTCTCTGTTCAAGTGGCCGGGATTCATCTATAATTCTTTTGCGTCATGACCCCAACAACCCCTGTTCCCTTACTCCGTATCGATAACCTGACGGTGCACTACGGCGCCGCCCAGGCGCTATTCGGACTCGATTTGCAGGTGGCCCCGGGTGAGACCGTGGCCCTGGTGGGCGCCAACGGCGCGGGCAAGACCAGCCTGCTCAAGGCCATCATGGGCCTCGTCCCTCCTTCCGGCGGCCGCATCTTCCTGGACTCTCAAGAGGTCACCGGCAAGTCCCCTGCGGCCATGGCCGCCCTGGGGGTGGCCCTTTGCCCCGAGGGCCGGGAGATGTTCGGCGACCTCACCGTCCGGGAGAACCTGGAGCTGGGCGCCCTGGCCTTACGCCTCGGCCGCCCGGAAATGGCCCGCCGCCTGGAGGAAGTCGTGGCCCGCTTCCCCCGTTTGGGCGAGCGGGTCAACCAGCGCACGAATACGCTTTCCGGCGGGGAGCAGCAAATGGTGGCCATAGGCCGGGCACTCATGGCCAAACCCCGGCTCCTGTTGCTGGACGAGCCTTCCCTGGGCCTCGCCCCCCTCATCACCGACGGGATTTTCGACATCATCCACCGGCTCACCCGGGCCCACGTGACTATCCTCCTGGTGGAGCAAAACGCCGCCCGGGCCTTGACCGCCTCCGGCTCCGCTTATCTTTTGGCCAACGGCCGCATCGTGGGCCAGGGCCAAAGTGAGCAGCTCCTGGTGGACCCGGAACTGCGCCGCGCCTTTCTGGGCGCGGGTTCCGCCCAGAACCCGGCGGCGTCCCGCCTGGGCGCCGCGGGATTAACCAATATCAGACTGGAGAAGCCGAACTTGAGCAAGCAAACCTTTATGCCGCCTTTCAAAACCGAGGAGGAGCTTAAGTGCCACCAGCTCGCCGGCCTCAAGTGGACCCTACGCCACGCCTATGAAGGTTCCAGCTTTTACCGGGCACACCTGGACGCGGCCGGGGTCTCCCCCGACGCTATCCGGGAACTTGCTGACCTGGGCAAGATGCCTTTCACCACCGGGGACGACCTGCGGGACGGCTACCCCTTCCCCTTCCGGGCCGTGCCCTTTGAGCAGATCGTGCGCATCCACGCCTCCAGCGGCACCACCGGCAAACGCAAGATCCTGTGCTATACCCAAAAAGACGTGGACGACTGGCGCCATTTCTTCGCCCGCTGCTACGAAATGGCCGGCGTCACCCCCCTGGACCGGGTGCAGATCGCGGTGGGCTACGGGGTTTGGACCGCGGGCGCGGGCTTCCAGGCCGGGGCGGAGCAGTTGGGGGCCATGGCCGTGCCCCTGGGGCCGGGAAACGTGGACATGCACTGCGAATTCCTGGTAGACCTGCAAAGCACCGTGCTCTGCTGCACTGCCTCCATGGGCCTGCTCATGGCCGAAGAAGTCAACAAGCGGGGCCTCGCCGACCAGATCAATCTCAAAAAGGTCATCTACGGGTCGGAAAGATCGTCCGTCTCCATGCGGCGCAAGATTTCCGAACTTTTAGGCGGAGTGGAGCTCTTTGATATCCCCGGCATGACCGAACTCTATGGGCCCGGCACCGGCATTGAATGTCCCCACCACGACTGCATCCACTACTGGGCCGACTACTATATCCTGGAGATCCTGGACCCCGACACCTTGCAGCCGGTGCCCGCAGGCGAGTGGGGTGAAATGGTGGTCACCACCCTGAGCAAGGAGGCCGCGCCCCTGATCCGCTACCGCACCCGGGACATCACCCGCATCATCCCGGGGCCGTGCACCTGCGGCGCGGTTCTGCCCCGCCACTCCCGTCTCCGGGGGCGCACCGACGACATGTTCAAGTTCCGGGCGGTGAATATCTATCCCTCCAGCATTGACAGCATCCTCTCGGAGATTCCGGGTTTGGGCTCCGAGTACCAGATCCACCTGACCCGGGGAGAAGCCGGACGGGACCATATGCACCTGAAAGTGGAGCGGGGCGAGGGCGTGGAGACGGGCCGGGCCGACGAGTTGGGCCGGGAGGTCCTTTATGTCATCCGGCACAAGCTTATGGTCACCCCCGAGGTGGAAGTGGTGGCTTACGGCTCCCTGCCGCGCTCGGAGCGTAAAAGTCAGCGCCTCTTTGATACCCGGGACCCCGATTCGGTGGTTTGATTTTCACCATGAGGACACCAGGTGCCCCAAGCTGATCTAAAGATGTTAAATACCAACCCTGAGAGTAGCCGGTAGTCAGTAGCCAGTAGCGCCGCCGCCCTCGGCGGCGTGTAGGGTGGGCAGTGCCCACCAGTGCCCAGTGATCAGTGGCCAGGGGCCAGTAAAGGCAAAGTAAATGGGAACCGAGGCTGAAAGGCCCAAGGACGCAGAAAAGTTGCTAAGAGATGCGAGGGCCGCGTTAGCGCGGGTGCGGCTAAGTTTGGCTATGATAGGCAGTTATCACCACTGCGTCGGCTTGGAAGTGCGTGAAAACATAATGGCCATTGCCAACTACTTAGGCGATACCTGGTCCAAGGAGTACGGCACTGACCACTGACTACTGACTACTGGCTAGGTTGCTTCCAACTCCAAGGAGGAAAAGGTCTCATGAAGAATAGACTGGCAGGAATTTTCCTGGTTGCGGCTTTGCTTTGCCTTACGCCCCTGTGGACCCAGGCCGCGGAGCCCATCAAACTTGGCGCCTTCTTCGCCCTCTCCGGGCCCACCGCCGACGTCGGCACCCCCACCAAGCTGGTGGCCGAGATGGTGGTGGACCAGATTAACAAGGCAGGCGGCATCAACGGCCGGCCCATCGAGTTAATCATCGCCGACACCGGGAGCGACCCGGCCAAGGCGGCCAGCATCGCCAAGAAATTCATCTTCACCGACAAAGTGGCGGCCATCATCGGGCCCACCTCCACCGCCGAAGGGATGAACGTCAAGAAGATCGTGGAGGAGGCCGGCGTGCCCATTTTCATGACCGTGGGCGGCGATCCGGTCATCATGGGGGGGAAGTTCGGTCCTTTCAATTATGTCTTCAAGTCGCCCCAGCGCTCCTCCACCGCGGTGAAAAAACTTCTTGGCTATCTCAAGGATAAGAAGCTGACCAAAGTCGGTCTGCTCACCGCCTCCGACCTCTTCGGCAAGGACGGCCTGGGGTGGCTGGAGAAGCTGGCGCCGGATTTCGGCATCACCCTGGTGGCCAAGGAGTCCTTCAGCCCCAGCGACACCGATATGACCGCACAATTGACCAAGATTAAAAACGCCGCTCCTCATGCCATTGTGGTCTGGACCATCGGTCCCGCCGGAGCCATCGTGGCCAAGAATAAAGCCCAATTGGGCATTAAGCTGCCCTTGTTCCAATGCCACGGCCAGCCGGATCCCAAGTACATCGAACTGGCCGGCAAGGCTTCCGAGGGTGACCGCATGCCTGCCACCAAGTTAATGGCTGCGGCCCAGCTGCCCGACTCGGACCCCCAGAAAAAGGTGATCGAGGAATTCATCCATCTCTATACGGACGTGTATCATTACGACAAACAGTTCCCCATCAACACCCACTCCGGATATGCCTGGGACGCCATCTATATCGTGACCAACGCCATGAAAAAGGCCGGCACCGACCCCAAGGCCCTGAGAGACGCCATCGAACAAACCAAGGGCTATGTGGGGGTTTCCGGAATTTATAATCTGACTCCTGAGGATCACAACGGCCTGGGCGTCGATTCCATGGTCATGATCCAGGTGCAAGATGGCAAGTTTGTCCTGGCGGAATAAGCGGGGCCTTAGGTGCTGGTGGGGGCTGAGCCGGGGGCCTGGCGTGAAGCCAGACCCCGCTTGACAACGCAGGCCACTATAATTGGATCTTTCTGCGACCGGAACCAAGAAAGAAGGACGAAGTGTGGGCGGCCTATTACCAATTCGGAAAATAGCCAAGGCCAAGAGAGAAAAAATCATGGATTATGACCGGTCATGATAGGGGAGATAGAGAGACAAAATGGGCAAACGAGATCAAGACCCTGAAAACTTCCCTTATCTAGATCATATCCGCAATTTTTCCCGCCCCATTGATAGGCGCCGATCTTGGCAAGTGATCCGTTACTCTTGCTTGCTTAATTCCAAACAAATAATTTTTCCATCTCCCCAGGGTCGGGGCAGAGTTTCTGGTGCACCCATGCCGCCCTGTCCATCCTCCAGATGAAAATCATTCTCGTTCAATCCAAAAAATCTCCCCCTTCGCGCCGGGTTCGTCCTCGTGTGGGGTTTATAAACTAGATCTCAGGATCTGAGATAATTCTTCTTTAAATCTTCTTTTTAGTTATACAGCTGTAGTTATCTGGGATTCACTTCGCTCAATTTGCAAATAACTAATTCTGCTTCAATGGACAGATCGATAAACATAGCTCTCAGCCATGGTCCGGCCCGGCTCGTTTTTCTCTTGCAAGACTTGAAATTCGGCGGCACCCAACGTCAGACCCTGGAGTTGGCCCGGCGGCTGGACCGGAGGAGGTTCCAGGCGGAGGTCTGGATGCTGATGGCCGGGGACGACCTGGTGCCCGTGGCCCGTAAATGGGGTATCCCCCTGGTCTGGCTGGCCCGCCAGAAACGGGTGGGCCCGCTGAGCCTTGTGAACCTGTGGCGGCGGCTCAGGGGCGGCTCGGTCGACCTATTGCTGCTCCTGACCGCGGTTCCCAACATCTGGGGCAAACCGTTGGGCCGTCTGGCCGGGGTGCCCATCATCGTCAGCAATTGCCGCGGAGGCGCGCCGCATCGGCAACACGAAGACTGGTTATGGCCACTGGGAGATCATATTATCTCCAACAGCGTGGCCGAGGCAGCCATTTTGACCGGCTCTTACGAGATTCCGTCCGACCGGGTGACGGTGATCTTGAACGGAGTGGACACGGAGTATTTTCAGCCGCCCAGGGCCGGACGTTCAGGCACGCCTGTGATTTTGTCCGTGGGCCGGTTAGAACCTCAGAAGGACCAGGAGGTTTTGATTGAGGCCTTTCGCTCCGTGGCCGCCGAACACCCGGAGGCGCAGTTACGCCTGGTGGGAAACGGCACTCTGCGGGAGAATATAAGTAGCCTGGCAGCCAGGCATGGCTTGGCGGCGCGGGTGCAGGTCCTGCCTGGACGGACGAATCTGCGCCCCCTATTTCAGGAAGCCACCGTCTTTGCCCTCAGTTCTCAGGCGGAAGGACTGCCCAATGTGGTCCTGGAGGCCATGGCTTCAGGCCTGCCGGTGGTGGCCACCCGGGTAGGAGGGTTGCCGGAGGTGGTGGCGCCGGGCCGTACCGGGTGGCTGGTCCCTCCCCGGAATGTGCCGGCCCTGGCTGCCGCCCTCAGCCACTTGCTGTCTGCCCCGGATACCTGTCAGGCCTTTGGTCGGGCCGGCCGCGAACAGGCGATGCGGGATTTTTCCCTGGAGGCCATGGTGCGCGCTCGATGAGGAGGTCTTCTTGAGCTTGGTGAAGGGCCGTCGGGGCGGGGAATTGCCAGCTGGGGGGGAATGAGGATGGCTTTCAGGGTGGCTTATGTGCTCTTGTGGTTTCCCGAACCTTCCCAGACTTTCATTCTCGATGAAATAAACACGCTGCGTGGGCAGGGCCTCGATGTAAAAGTTTATACCCTCTACGGACCCCGCCCTCGCTGGCGGCTGGCTGGTCTGGCGTCGCCTCTGGCGCCGGTCTTTCATCTGGGGACCGCCGCCCTGGGAGATTTATGGCGAGACCTGGGCAGCTTGAGCCGCTGGGGGCAGCAGGCCGCGCCCTTTTTAAGAAGAGTCTTGGTACGCCGCTGGCGCAGCCCGGAGACCGCCGCAGAGGCCCTCTGGGCCGCGTTGGCAGGGGTTCACCTGGCCCGGCAGTTTCTGGCCGACGGGGTTGAGCACATCCATGCTCCCTGGGCCGATGGGCCAGCCACCGCAGCCTGGGTGGCTTCCAGGTTGAGTTGCATCCCCTTCAGCTTTGCGGCCCACGCCCATGACATTTATCCCCCGGACGGCGCCTTGCTTGAGAAGCTGACCGCGGCCACCTGGGTGCGAGCTATATCGGAGGCTAACCGGCGATATCTGGCGTCCCTGGCTCCTGGGGAAACCGGCAAGATCATCAAAATCCCCATCGGCAATCCTTTGGTGGGCGCCAGCAAGCCCGCGGTGCCTCTGCCCACCAGGCCTCCCTACCGCCTGCTGGCCTTGGGCCGGCTGGTGGCCAAAAAAGGCTTTGCCTCGCTTATCGAAGCCTGCCGCATACTCAGCGCCCAGGGATTTGAGTTCCACCTGACCCTGGCCGGTGACGGCCCTCAGCGTTCCCACCTCAGCCGGGTAATCCGGAAGGCGAGGATTGAAAGCCGGGTGAGCCTTCCGGGTTTCGTCCCACATCGGGAGGTGCCCCAACTGTTCCGGGAGTCCGATCTCTTCATCATGCCCAGCGTCATCACCCCATCTGGAGATCGGGACGGCATCCCCACGGTTATCCTGGAGGCCCTGGCGCATGAGGTGCCGGTGGTCGCCACTGATGTTTCCGGTATTCCTGAGGTCATACGGCCGGGTGAAACGGGTTGGCTGGCCCCCCCGAGTGATCCAAAGGCTCTGGCACAGGTTATTCTCGAGGCGCTGGCTGATCCGACTGAGGCCCGTTGCCGTGCCCAACGAGGACGGGAACTTGTGAAAAAACAGTTCGATTCCCAGAAAAATTATGCTCTGCTAAAAACTTGCCTGGAAAAGCAAATCTGCCCATAAGAGATACCCATCACAACTCCCTGATGGAAGCCTGCACATGGACGAATCAATCTTTGCCGCTATGGCATTTCAGGTTATCTGGTAGGGGAAATTCACCAAGAGAGGATGAGTAATATGATGGGGGCGTCCAAGGGGAAAATCCTGGTAATTCCCTTTTCATCTCACCTCCCTGTCCGCCACCAATGCCAGGTTAGACTCAGAGCGGGGGTCAGGGCTAGGGCTTCGGCGGCTTCTCTGGGTAGGAGTCCACTGGCTAACAGGTAAAGTAAGATTCCTGTTAGGGCCGCGGCGGTAAATTGGGCAAGGGGTTGGCCAGGAATCATTCGCAAGCGCCGCTGACAAAAGGTGATGGTCAGGATTGCCACCCCGCCTTTGGTCAGTATCATAGCCAGGGCGGCTCCCAGGAGCGGGGCGGCGGGAATAACCAAAGAACACCAGCAAAGGTTGAAAAACAGTCCACCCAGATAAAGGATCAGGAGAAACCGTTCCAACTTCATGCTCATTATTAGGTCTCAAAAGGGGGTGGTATGCCAAAAATCTGGGAATCATGCGGCTGATGAGAGGATTCGGCCCCAAGAACAGAAACCTTCCGGGATTTTCCCCGGGCAAAGAGGTCCCAAAAACCTTTTTTGGATTGCGGTGGCCAAGGCTGCCGGATAATCTCGGTTTTAACTTGCTGATGGTGGGGGTCCTCTCCGCCGTCGTCTTCTTCCTGGCCCACCTGAAGGCATGGTCCAGTCCTTATGTCATCAATGACGACGTGAGGCAGCAGATCTTCTGGATGCAGCAGTGGCTGGACCCGCAACTGTTTAGGGGCGATCTCCTGGCGGAATATGCCCGCCGTTACGTCCCCTGGGGAGTCCAGGGCCTCTATTGGCTGGCCACCTGGGTGACCGACCCCATTCCGTTTTCCAAGTTCCTGCCCGGGCTGCTGTTCATCTTCCTGGCTCTCTGCCTGTACCGCCTGGGCCTGAAAATCGGAAGCCGCACCCTGGCCTGGACCATGGTGGCGGTTTACTGGCTCATGCCTCTCTTCCTGGACCGCATGGCCGGAGGGCTGGCCCGGGCCTTTGCCACCCCCCTCCTGGCTTTTTTCTGGCTCTGCTGGCAGGAAGAGCGGCCCTGGGGAATGGGCGCCGCCCTCCTTTTGCAGGCCTTGTTTATTCCCTACATTTTTATAACCAGCGCCGTGGCCGTGGCGCTCTCCTGGCTGGCTGGCCGCTGGGGCTCGCTTAGGCCCCCGCCCTTCCCGGCCCACTGGCCCCATGCTCTCCTCCTGGCCGCCGGGGCCGCCCTGGTGGCCCTGATGGACTACCGCTTTGCTGCCTCTGGCTTCGGGCCCCTGGTAAGCTACGCCGAGATGGTTAACCGGCCAGAGTTTTATGCCGGGGGCCGCTACGCCATCCTGCCGCTGCCCTCCATTTTTTGGGAGCTGATCAGCCCCTGGGAATGGATAGCCCCCTTCCGGGATTTGGGACTGCTGGGCGGGATTGCGGGTTGCGTGGTCCTGGGTGCCGCCACCCTTTGGGGTCTTAGCCGGGTGCCCTTCAGGGCCCTAACGCCCCGCCTCCAACCCCTTGGATATCTCTTGCTGGCCGGTCTGGTCGTTTACTTCATGGCCCGCATCTTCCTGCTCAAGCTGTTCATCCCGGACCGCTATCTCATCTATATCCTCAATCTGGCTTATTGTCTGATCCTGGCCCTGAGCCTGCATGCCCTTTTGCAAGTGGAGCAGTGGCCCAGGACCCTGGGCGTCCTGGTCCTGGCGGTCGCCGCCGGGTTGGGGGTCTGGCGCCTTTGGAATGTGGGCCTCAAGGATTATGCCGTCTACCAGCCGGTTTACGCCGCCCTGGCCGCCACTCCCAAAGACGCCATCATCGCCGGCCACCCCAACCTGATGGACAACGTCCCTACCTTCGCCCGGCGGCGGGCCCTGGTGACCTACAAGCTGGCCCATCCCTGGAGCAAAGGGTTCTGGCAGGAGATCGAGCCCCGCCTGGAAGATCTGTTTGCCGCCTATTATGCCGCCGACCCCCAGGAGGTCATAGCCTTCTGCCGCAAATACCGAGTCTCTTTCCTGGTGGTGGACGACCGCCATTTCACCCCGAAGTTTCTGGCTGGAGGCCGTTTTTTCGTCCCCCTGGAGCGTAGGGTCCCGAAATTTTTTGGCAAGACCCTGGACGACCGGGTGGATTGCCCTTTTTTTGCGCCTTTCGATGAAGAGATCCGCCGTCTAACCAACGGACGCCACGAATTTGCCTTGCTTTCATCATCATTATTCCCTGCCGTGGTTTTGGATAAGCATTTGCGCCTGCTTGATATGCGGTCTTTTCTGAACTAATCGGCCGTATAAAAAAGTTAAAAAAAAACAGACCTCCTTCAGGAATCTTTCCATCCGAAGGTCTAATTCTCGTTCACTTTACCATCGTCAGGATATCCCCCTTTAATCTGAATTTCACCCTGGCATCGGTCTTAGATACCCCTTAGTCTTTCTTACTCATCTGATTTCTTCGGTAATCCCCAATTTATAGCCTTCAAGATAGCTGCTTCTATGTGGGTTCATCTTGTCAAGCCTTTTTTGTCTTCCAGGCAGTTAAACCTCCCATCCCTGATCCCGAACCCATGAGGCCATCCCTTCCCCGTCGCCCCGATAACCCAACATAAAGAGATTTGCCATAGGATTCAATTGGGCAAAAGTGTCAAGTACTCCTATCATCCGAGAGTTATCAAGGCTCCCAAAACTTCCCATATCCAGGTCATATCTGGAACTTTTACCTCTGCGCCAATAAGTTGTGCTCCTGGCAAGATAGTGCGCATCGACCTCCATCCTATAACCCCGGATTAATTAATTGCGTTCTCACCTGAGGGGGGAACCACGAATAGGAGACTGGCTTGGATTCTAACCGGATACCGCACCGCCTCGACTCTCTTGACTTTGCACATAGGAGATAATCGTTGCCCCTCTACGCCTCTTAAAGACAAAAGCCACTAAACTTAAAGAGTGATTAAGATGTTAGGTATGCCAGAGGAATGGCCAAATTGCTAAATAATTCTTGAAACCGGGAAAAAATTGATTTAATGATAGTGAGTTATTGACAATATTGAAGCATAGGAGAAGATGGTGAGGCGGAAAGCCCAAAGTCTTGCAGTGGTCCTTATGGCATTGGCCCTCGTCACGGTCCAGATACATCCGTCGTCGGCCTGCACCGAATTCATCCTCAAAGCCCAGGACGGCGGCTTCGTTATCGGGCGGTCCCTGGAATTCGGCTGGAATCCTGGATATCAAGCCGTGGTCCATCCCCGCGGCGAGCAGGGCAGCACTGACGCCCCCGGCGGCAAACCCGGGCTTAAATGGACCTCCAAATATGGCTTTCTGGCTTTTGAGGCCTTCGGTAGCGGGGTGGATGGCCTGAATGAGGCTGGCCTGTCCATAGGCGCCCTTTACCTCCCGGGCTTCACGAAGTATCAGGATGAAGCGGCGGCGAAACATCCCGCCGCGGCCCTGGCCATTCTGGACGTTTGCACCTGGATGCTCGGTAATTTTGAAACTGCCGCCCAGGTAAAGGATGCGGTCCAAAAAATCTATGTCTGGGGCAAGCCTCTTAAAGAAGCCGAAAATCAGGTGTTCCCGCTGCACATCTCGGTGTACGACGCCCAAGGGAACGGCATTGTCATCGAATGGGTTAAGGAAGGTCTGCGCATCTACGATCACGCCGACCTCGGTGTACTCACCAACTCCCCGCCCTTTGACTGGCAGCTCATCAATATCCGTAATTATCTCAATATCCGGGCGGCTGAAGTGCAGCCGGTAAAAATGGGCGATGCCGTGTTGGCCCCGCCTGGCCAGGGGAGCGGCGGCCATGGCCTGCCGGGTGATTGGGCCGCGCCGTCCCGCTTGGTGCGCGCCTGGTTCATGCAGCGCTACGCCAAGCCGGCGGAAAATGCCGCGGCAGGAGTCAACCTGGCCGCGCACCTCCTCAACGCCGTGGATATCCCCTTGGGCGCGATCCGGCCCGCGGACAATACCTTTAAAGACAGTGATTACACGATGTGGATTACGATTAAGGACCTGAAAAACAAGATCGTTTATTTCCGGACTTACGAGAACCTTATGCTCCGCGCCATTGACCTGAACAAGCTCGATATGAAGCCCGGAGCCCCAAAGAAAGCCTTGGACATCCAGGGAGGCAATGAAGTAGCGGACGTCACCGGCAACCTGAAGTGACCTCCTGGGCAAGAGACGTGAGGCGCCCAGGCCCCTCCGGCAAGAGGTCGGCGGCTGTCGACCATTGTGCACCGGAGGGCCTGGCTAGCTGGATTATGCCGTTCTTGCCGGGCTACTGATTGGGATCTTGGACCACGCAGTAGCTTGAATCACTGCCTTGATAACAGGACTGGTAGTAGGTGTCATTTTCGTAGTAGTAAGTCTGACCGCCCACCACCAGCGGCTGGGCTCCAGCTGACAAGGCCCCCACCACGGTGCCCACAGCCAGACCGGCCGCAGCCCCGGCGGCCGCGCCGCCCCATCCGCCACCGTGGTATGCCCCCCAGCCGGAACCGCCGCCGTTGGTGCCGGGGGTATACGGATGATAAGGCCCCGGTCCCGGATGTGGGCCCACCGGGTGAGCCGGTTCCGGCCTGAAGCTGCCGCCGCCAAAGTCGCCATGGCCGCCATCGCCGCCATGGTAGCCACCGCCGCCATCGCCTCCATGGTAGCCACCGCCGCCACCGCCGCGGCCACCACCGCCGCCGCCCCGGGCTAAAACTTCCCCGGAGAGAACGGGAAAGCCCACCAGGGAGCCGGTCAGGAATACTACCGCCAGCAGACGAATGCATTGAGATAGCCTCATGACTGACCTCCTTTCTCCTTGGCTTTTCCTTTCTTAGAAGCCGGGGTTTCGGTCTTTTTCACCGGCATAAATTTTATCTTTTGGGCGCCTGCGGGCGGCGTAAAGACAAACAGGTCGTCCCCTAATGATGGCGCCAGGTTCCAATCGGAGAGATAAGCGGTCCACTGGGGCGAATCAGGCAGCTTCTTCTGGGTGATCACGATTTTCCGCAACAGCGGCTTATCCCCGGCTTCGATCCAGACCTGGTAATGAATATCTTTCCGGTCAAAGGCCAGATGATGGCAGGGAACCCCTCGGACCTTGTGCAAACCCACGTAAAGGGCGTTGACCAGGTCCTTGTGGGCGCGGTTACAGAGTTGGGTGCTGCCCAGCTCGGCCAGCCCCACCTTCAGGCCATAATCGTTGTAGGCCTTATCCAGGGCCGCGTCGATATCGCCGGCAACGTCAATGCTGGCATAATGGTTCCTATTCTTGTCATAGAGGGTTAGAGCCTTGCCGTCAAAAATGAGCAGTTTGCTATCCAGGTCGCCGTCCCCATCGATCCGGAGCTTGTCCGGACGCCGGAAGGCAGCCTTAACCTCCATGCCGAATTGCAGCTTCTTGCCCCCGGCATAGACCCTGTCGTTGGTAACCTCGGCCTTGAAGGAGAATTGTGGTTGATTCTTGAGAAAATCGCAAAATTGACGGAATATTTCCTTCGGGTCTGGGACCGCCTCCTCTGCGGCCGGGGCGGTAGGCGCCGGCGCTGTGGTCGCCTGAGGGGCCGGGGCCGCGACCAGGGGAGGCGCTTTTTCCTGCCCGAAACCGACTACGGGGGCAACCAAGAGGAAGACCGCCAGAATGCACCACCCCCAAGAAATCATTGTTCTCATAATTTCCCTCCTTCCGAAGAATTATACTTGATTGACTGCGTTATTTTACCTTATCGGTGATCGAAGATACCCTACACGATCAAAATTTATTTGAATTGAGAACACCACTCGTTTATGATAACCAAAATTTTAATAAACCCAAAGACTTTGAGGGGATAAGGACAATGTCAAGAAAAGGGTGGAAATGGCTCGTTTTCGTGTTGGCTTTATCGTTGACCGCTTTCGCTCCGAGCATTCGGGCCTCCGGGGAGGACGAAATCCAGACCAAACCCGGAGGCCTTCCGGTCGAAGGGGAATCCGGGGATTTGACGGATTTAGCCAGGCACCTGAACAACCCCGTGGGCCCGGTGTGGAACATCGTCACCCAGAACAACTTTTACTTTCTGAAAGGTCTCCCCTCCGGCGCTTATCGCGGCGAGTATGTCATGAATTTCCAGCCGGTGCTACCCATCCCGCTGACCACGCAATGGAGCCTGGTCTTCCGGCCGGTGATTCCCCTTGAATCCATCCCCTACGTCCGCAGTCTCGATTTACCCAATCATGCCATCGATTGGACCCGCACCAACGGGATGGGCGACATTACCCTGGACCCCCTCCTGGTTCCCAGTTTGAAGCCTTGGTTGATTCTTGGTTTTGGGCCGTCCCTAGTTTTGCCGACCGCCAGCACCACCAGCCTGGGCTCGGGCAAGCTGCAATTGGGTCCCGCAGTGGTGCTGGGCTTTCTCACCAAGCAATGGGTCGGCGGGGTCTTTGTGCAAAACTGGTGGTCCCTGGCCGGCGGCTACTCCACCCCGGTGGTCAACCAGATGAACCTGCAATATTTTCTCTTTCGGATGCTGCCCAACGCCTGGCAGGTGGGTTTTGCTCCCAATATCCTGGTGGATTGGCGAGCCGACGGCAGAAACCAGGTCACCTTTCCCCTCGGTCTGGGCGTCGGCAAGACCTTTAGAATCGGCGGCCTCCCCATCCAAACGAGCCTCGAATGCCAATGGATGGCCTGGCATCCCGATGATTTCGGCCAGCGCTTCAATATCCGTTTTGTCTTCAAGCCGGTGGTGCCGGCTCTGATTAAAAAACCGATATTCGATTAAAATCGATTGAGAACTTTAGAGAGCCGGCGGCGCCGTAAAATATCAGCCCGCCAAGCCGGCGTCAGAAGGCATAAATCAGGGAAAGCACGGGAGTATAATTGGCGTTGGCATTTTTTCCGGCCAGGTCGATTTCCAGACCCAGGGCAAAGGACAACTGCGTGGTGGCCATGTATTCCATGGCCGGCAGGATGGTAATCCTGTCACTGGGGGCCTGATTGGCCTGGGGTCCAATCAAGCGGCCGGCGTCACCATAACCAAAAAGTTCCACTAAAGCCACCCATTTCCCGGAGAAAGGCCATTCCATCGCCAGATTAATCGTCACCCGGTCCGGGGGATGGTTAGTCCCCGAAACGGCAGCGCCCGCCCCCCCCCTCGCCGTGGTCGCCGCATCCGTGGTGAAATCGGTGTGCAGAGTATACCAGAGGTTGGCATAAACAATCAGCGGCGATATCAGCTTGGATAGATTGACGCCGGTGGTGAACGCGTATGAGCCGTTCCCTATGCGATCGGTTCCCAACCGGCCCGGATTCAAGTAGCTGAAATGCCCGTTGGGAAACCCCACGGTCAACAAGTAACTGACCGTAGGGACCACGAAGGTCTCGGCAATGACGCGGTACTTAAACGATAAAGAAACGTCCCCCAATCCCCCGAAATCCGCCGACCGCTCGCCATTCGGCCCAGGATTATTAACGCCATTGGCCCAGTTCTGAATAAATGGAACCAGCGCATAGACTTGCAGGTCATCCCATAAGCCGTAGTTCAGCTGCAGAACCGTTTCAAAGGAGGCATAATCGCCGTCGGCATTGATCCGCCGCCAGTTAGGGCTGAACTTTGAGTTCGTACAATACAGATACCAGTAAGGTTGGAGGGAAAATTTCCCTTTGGCAAGGGGAATGGCGGTGGAAGTAACAATGGGGCCGAAGGTGTAAGGGTATTTTATTTCTTGAGTAGTTTCTTGGACCTCGCCGGTGCTTCCCATAACCTGCCAGGGCATTACCGGGATTAGCAGTACCACCGCAAGTAAGATCAGCAACCACCTCCGCATCTTCCTCTCCTTCGCCTCCTTACCGCGCCGTTGGTTCCCCCGGGCTGGCCCGGTCTATTCCCCGGTCACTGTTAATCAAGGAATAGTCCTAGCGGGAAAATCGTTCCCATCTTGGCACAGGTGGTTGATCCAGGGAAGCGAAAATGAAAATAATAGTCCCCCTGTTGACTGTGATTAATTCTCATTGCTTGCCAGGCCGATACGCAGGATAATGGGCCTCAATGAGGAATCCGCAGTGGGAGCGAAGAGAATTATGCCCTGCTGGTGGAAAACCCATAATCTCTGGCTCTAAGGAGGTTTCTGTCATGTCGAAGTCTCTATCGTTCATGGGCATCCTGGTGCTGATCCTGTTTATGGTTCAGGCAGCCGATGCCTGTACCAGTATTCGGATCAAAACCGAGGACGGCCTGGTCTTTTACGCGCGCAGCATGGAAGGCGCCGTCGACTATCAAAGCCAGGTAACCGTGGTTCCCAAAGGCACGATCTATCATGGGACCCTGCCGGACAAGACCCCCAAGGGGCTCACCTGGACCGTCAAATATGGCCTGGTCGGCATGAATGCCTGGGGCTCACCGCTCATGACGGATGGGATGAATGAGATGGGGTTGGCGGTGGGAAACCTGTTCTTCCCAGATTATGCCGGTTATGAGCCCTTCGACCCCGGGAAGGCCAACATCACCTTGTCTCAATTTGAGGTGGCCACCTGGTTGTTGTCCACCTGCGCCACAGTGGCGGAAGTCCGACAGGCGATGAGCCAGGTACGGGTGGTTCAGGGTCCCAAGGAGGTCCTCGCGCCCGTCCATTTTGCGGTGCACGACGCCCAGGGGAATTCCCTGGTCATCGAATACGTCAAGGGTAAGTTGCACATTTATGACAACCCCCTCGGAGTCATGACCAACTCACCCCCTTTCGATTGGATGATCACTTATCTGAGCAATTTTGTGAACCTCTCGGCGACGAACGTGCCCCAGATAGACTTAGGCGGCGTGGTCATTAAACAATTCGGCCAGGGATCGGGGCTGGTCGGCTTGCCGGGAGACTTTTCCCCGCCTTCCCGCCTGGTGCGCATGGTGGCTTTTACTCAGGCGGCCTTGCCCGTCAAGGGGCCGCAGGCGGGTTTGAACCTGGCCATGACCATCATCAACAATGTGGACATCCCCCAAGGCGTGGTGCGGGATAAGACTGAAAAAGGGATGATCTACGATATCACTCAATGGGCTGTGGTGGCGGATTTAGCCGGGAAAAAATATTATTTCCGCACCCATGATAACAAGAACTGGCGTTATGTCGATTTAATGAAAGCTTTGCAGGGTGCCAAAGGGATTCAGACCATTTCTCTGGAAGTCCCGGCTGACTATCCGGATGTCACCGGTACGGCCAAGTAAGAGCCCCAGGCTGATTTAAATTCATCTAAGGTCCCATGATTATCTGGGAGAAGAAAAGACATGAAAAAATTAATCCGTACCTTCGAAGTCTTAGCCGTTATAGTCATCTTTACCGCTGCCTCCGGGTTGGCGAAGCCGCTGGTGAAAGATGAGGTGCTCATCCCCAAGACGCCGAACTAGGCCATGGAAGTGCGGCACATCGTCAGCAAAGGGAGCAACCAGGAAATCGGCAAGGCCTTGGGGGACATTGCCCAAAAATGGTTGAACGTCAAGCTGTCCAAGTTTGCGAGGCCGCTCTATGCAGAGGCCAATAACCAATACATCCAGAAGAACTATCCCATTCTCTGGGAGCGCCTGAAGGGGGTGGCCCAGTCCTACGGCCTCCCTCCCGGCGACAAGACTTACAACACCAGTCCGGCCGGACCAGCAGCCCTCGTCCCATCGGCAATGCGCTGGTGCGGGCCTCGTATTTGATCAATATGCCCATCATGAAAAAGCACCGCATGGCCGGCGTTTCGCTGCGCCAGGAGCGCGCTTGGTGTTAGAGGGAAGGCGTGCGCAACTGTGCGAGAGATGGGGGCGAGCCCCCAGGAGCCGGCTTACAGGAGCAGGCTCCAAACCGCCTTAAGCTGCGCTGGTAAAGAGCCAGGGTGGGGAGCGTTAAGGAAAAGTCACGACAAAAGATCGTGGTAGGTGGGGTTCAGGGAGACGAGCAGCAGCGAACCACTGATGAGGTGTCGAAACAAATGAGACGACGTTGAAACTGGGGGCTATCTTGATCCCAGGACAAGTCCTGGAGGAACCTGCTTACTGCCTGGGCGGAGTCCGGCATAAAGGTGGCGTGAGTCTGAATCAGGCTCTCGTGCGGAACGTGGGCAACTGTCGTCCCGATGATAAGGGAGAAGCCCAAGTGGAGGACCCACAAGTGGGAGAGTACCGAGGCGGGGCACAGTGGCGGAACAACCCGTAGTAGCGAGGAAGTCCCGTAATAGGGAAGGAGCGCAGGGGTTGTATCAATTCGAGAATACCGAACGCAGCCTCTATCAGATTATTGCTTCAGGCTCTGAAGTATATTAGGAGTTGGGATTATGGCACCAGAAGAACATGGCTTCCGCGGGAGAATTAAAAGATTCCAAAGTGAGCAACAATTTATCTTTCTTTTTTGGGGCCTGCTCTTATTATTGCTGCTTTCTCCCATTATCCATGAATGGGTTCTGGGAAAAGAGATCGGTGCAGCTCTCCAAAGCATGATATTTTTTGCCATTATTTACACTCATATTAATTCCAAACCTCTGTTAATCTGTGTCACTGTCATGGTGGCCATTGCCCTCACCTCCCTGTGGTGGGAGTACGCCTTCTGTTCCACCTTGGCCGCCTTGGTGCAATGTATTGCTACCGCCATACTGTGTTTTTTTCTGAATGTGACCATCCTCAGGACAATCTCCTGGGAGTCTTCCATCAATCGCAATGTGGTTTACGGGGCCGTGTCAACGTACCTGCTATTGGGCTTTGGTTGTGGTTTCCTGTTCGCCACTATTGACCTGCTGCACCCCGGTTCCTTTACCCAGATCAGTCCCTTTCAATGCGGGACATTTTCTGTCGTGCCCTATTGGAATATAAGTTTTCTGTCGCTCACGACCCTGGGGTATATGGATGCCGCCCCGGCGTGGGGGATAACCAAGTCATTAGCGATGGTGGAGGCAATTCTGGGCCAATTATTCCTGGTCGTAGTGGTCGCCATGCTGGTGGGATTGCGAATCAGTGAACTTATCGTGAAACGCCAGGCCAAGAAGTAGGAACTGACTTTCTTCTGCCGGTTGCATGAAGGAGCGGGGAATACGGGTTCCAGCTTGAACATGCCAGTTGCTGTTAAGACTGGAAACTTATCAACCGCGCCAAGACAGACCGGCAGGACGGCTACAAGCTAATCCCGAAGTCTACGGACTTTCCCGCGATTCATCAAAAGGCAGCGCTGAACATCAATTGCCTGCCTGACGGAGTGGCTTTCGCTCCGAACTCCTCGTAATAACTCAGGGTAAAATGGCCATACTTGGTCAGGGCACTGATCCCCGGTCCAGCCGCATAGATCTGCGACCTGGTATGCTCCAACCGATTCACCAGTGAATTCTCGACCCCGTTTGCCGGGGTCGAATATATCTGGTTGTTGGTTACCTGCCACTGTGCATAGCCTACGGCACCAATAGTGATCTGCTTTAGAATGTCATTGTTCAGATTAAAGGTCTTTCCGGCACCCCACTCGAAAGGAACCACATCACCAAGCTCGTACTTGTTACCCAGCTGCGATCCGTAAAGCAAGTAATGAGAGTAAATCGAAAGCGACCACGTGTGCTCAGCGTCGGCGTATGCGACGCCTCCGAGCCCAAAGACTCCTGTCCAGTGCCCGAAGCCAATATTGACCTTCGCAGTAGGGTTGTACGGTCCCGTAGGCGCGAAGAATCCGGAAGAACCGATGACGTCGAGATACCTGAAGTGCCAACCCAGATTGACTGGTTCGACATATATATCGCCTATGCTGCCCTTCGTTGTTCCTCCGGACCTCTGCAGTGAAGGCAGCGTTACTGTGCCGCCCGGTAGATTCAGGACGGGTTGGAGGCTCGCAGCTCCGCTGGCGTCAGCAATTGCGAATGGAATATCAATATCACACCCGTAGTTGGCACCCAGGATCTTAAACGGCGTGGTCCAAACGATAATGTTTTGATCGACGAAGAGGTCGAGGCTGCCGCTTCCACTTAAATTGAGACTAAGGCTGCCCCGAGGACCGGATATCAAGGGTCCCGTCTGAATGAAAAGGTTCCCCGAGGCGTGATAGTAGGACCACATGTTCTGATAGTAGAAACCCTCTGGCAGCTGTGTGGCGCCGTTAAGACCGCATGTGCCTAGTAGCCAATCACTGTGCTGCGCTCGCGCCGTTGTCGGCAAGAAGACCATTGCCAGGCAAGCGAACGCCAAGGCGGCTATTGTGGTGCGTGTTAGAGTCATAGGTGAAGCCGAGCGTACCAACGAGACCTCCTGTGAGAATTAAACTTTACCGAGATTATCCAGCCGGCTATCGGTGCCGGTCCAAAATCATGCTCCTAAATTTGATTTTGGAGTTTAACCCCTGATAAGCCCATCTCTCCAGGGCAGCGCTTCCTGTCGCAAGCATGATACCTCATAATCTTCTGAAAAATCAATATTTTTTGGGCTTGGGCTTACCCGACCATCGGCGGCCAGATATCATTGGCCTGTGCTTAAGAACCTCAGGGCAATATCGCTCGGTATCGGTCAACCAGAGGAAAGCTGGCGCCAAAAAAGCGTGACATCAATTGTAGGTTACTGCTATTGATATGCCATCTAAACAATCCCAAATTACCTTCCGATAACCCTTCTCATGACCTGCCCCCCAAAAGCTGATCCACCTGTTAAGTTAGAGTGGTGGATTAAAGGGAGTCAAGGAGATGAGCAGGAGGCGCTAGACACCGGAGCAGATCATCGGGAAGCTGCGGGAAGCAGAGGTAGCCTTGGCCCAGGGTCAGACGGCGGCCCAGGTTTGGCGTACCCTGGGTATTGCCGAACAGACCTGCTAGCGCAGGCGCTGGGAGTACGGTGGTTTAAAGGTTGAACAGGCCAAACGGCTCAAGGTCCTGGAGCAGGAGAATACCCGGCTGAGAGGGGCGGTGGCGGATCTCACCTTGGATAAACTGATTCTCCAGGAGGCGGTAAGGGGAAACTTCTAAGCCCGACCCGTCGCCGGCAAGGCAGCGAGCCTGTCCGGAAGGCTCTTACAGTGTCGGAACGCCGCGTCTGCGGGGTGCTTGGGCAACCGCCTGCGACCCAGCGTTACCGAGCCTGATGACGAGGTGGGGCTGACCGCGGCCAGCATTGGCTAGGCCACCAGGTATGGACGATACGGCTATCGTCGCATCTCGGCGTTCCTGCGAAGTGACGGCTGGCTGGTGAACCATAAGAGCATGGAACGCATCTGGCGGCAGGAAGGGCTGAAGGTGCCCCAGAAGCAGCCAAAGCGGGGCAAATTGTGGCTAACCGACGGATCTTGTATCCGTCTCCGTCCCTGCTGGCCGAACCATGTCTGGTCCTACGATTTTATGATGGCGAGGACACACGCTGGCAAGGGCCTCCGGATGCTCACCATTATTGATGAGTACACACGGGAATGCCTGGCTATCGAGGTGTCCCGACGCTTTGATGCCGATGCGGTGTGGTCTCGGTTGACGGAGCTGTTTGTGTCACGGCGCCCGCCAGACTAGATCCGGTCGGACAACGGGCCGGAGTTTACGGCCAGGGCGGTTCGGGACTGGTTAAGCCGGGTAGGAGTCAAAACGCTCTACATTGAACCTGGCAGTCCTTGGGAGAACGGTTACCACGAGAGCTTCCATGGTAAACTGCGTGATGAGTTGCTCAACGGGGAAATTTTCTACACCCTGAAGGAGGCCCAGATCCTGACAGAGCGCTGGCGGCGGGAAGACAATACGGTAAGGCCTCACAGTGCCTTGGGTTATAGGCCATCCGCACCCGAGACCATCCAGGTGCTGCCCAGAGATCCTGGCTACGCTAGGCTCCGCCAGCATCTCTGGCTTGACTTGACCCCCAGACTAACTTAAAACTTGGTACAAATACTGGGGGCAGGTCAGTTTGGCCTAACCCCTTGATTTAATTGGCGGGGACGACGAGACTCGAACTCGCGACCTCCGGCGTGACAGGCCGGCGTTCTAACCAACTGAACTACGCCCCCGGCGGCATATGTTCAAACTTCAAAGTTGCAAGTTCAAAGTCAAGGAATCTGATCCACAGCTCCCAACTAAAACTTTGAACCTTGAACCTTGAACTAATAAACTTGGTAGGCGGAACAGGGCTCGAACCTGTGACCCCCGGCTTGTAAGGCCGATGCTCTCCCAGCTGAGCTATCCGCCCGCCCCGGTAATAGTCACCCATGGCGCCCCGGCTGTCAATAGTAATTAACGGGAGCGGAAACGGGTTTGAATTCCTCCTCACCCGAACTCTCTACCCCACCGGAGGAGCGGGGATAATAGCGGACTACGGTTTACCGTTTTCCGTTTTCCGTAAAAGGCAAGGGCCGCTTACCCAGCGGGGTAGTAGAAATAATTAAGGGACCCTAACATCAATAAGTGAGCCGGGAGCAGTCGTCGGCGAGCAGTTGCCAGATCACAGGCCAGAGGCATATACTACCGGCACGCCCTGCCCTCCCCCCGGTTCTCAGCGATTCAGGGTGCCCAGTGCATAAGAGATGGTGCGCAGTGCGCACCCTACCTCAATGCGCCTGGATCTCCTCCCCCGCGGGCACTTCGGGGCGCAGGAAGGCGGCTGGCTCCGGGACCGGCGGCGGCGCCTTGAAAAGGCTCTCCGGGTCCTCCATGACCAGGGCCCGTTTGAGCACCTCGTCCATATGATCCACCAGCACCAGGTCCACCGTCTTCAAGATGCGGGACGGGATCTCCTTGATGTCCTTTTCATTGTCCCGGGGGATGAGCACCGTCTTGATCTGATGGCGGTGGGCCGCGATGATCTTCTCCTTGAGGCCGCCGATGGGCAGCACCCGGCCCCGCAGGGTGATCTCCCCAGTCATCGCCACCTCCCGGTGAACCGGAATCTTCAGGAGGGCCGACACGATGCTGGTGGCAATGGTAATGCCCGCGGAAGGACCATCCTTGGGAATCGCCCCTTCCGGCACGTGGACGTGAATATCGATGGCGCGGTAAAATTCATCCGGCAACCCGAGGTTGGGGGCCTTGGAGCGCACGTAGCTCAGGGCCGCCTGGGCCGATTCCTGCATGACTTCACCCAATTTCCCGGTGATCAGCAGCTTGCCGCGTCCAGGCATCACCACCACTTCCGTCTGCAGCAGTTCCCCGCCGAACTCGGTCCAGGCGAGCCCCGTGGTCAGACCGATCTCATCGGCCTCCTCCGTGCGCCCGAACCGGTATTTGGGCACCCCCAGGTACCTGGCCACCACCTGGCTGTTCACCTTTACCTGGTGCCCCCTGCCCTTGACGGCCACTTCCCGGGCCACCTTGCGGATGACCGCGGCGATCTCCCGCTCCAGGTTGCGCACCCCCGCCTCCCGGGTATAATGGCGGATCATGGTAAGGATGGCATTTTCTGAAAACTGGATGTTCTGCGCGTCCAGGCCGTTGGCGAGGTACTGCTTGGGGATCAAAAACTGTTGGGCGATCAGCAGCTTTTCCAACTCGGTGTACCCCGGCAGGCGGATGATCTCCATGCGGTCCTGCAAGGGCGGCGGGATGGAGTAGAGGTTGTTGGCGGTGGTGATGAACATCACTTCGGACAGATCGTAATCGACATCCAGATAATGGTCGTTGAAGGCGAAGTTTTGTTCCGGGTCCAGCACCTCCAGCAGGGCCGCGGAGGGGTCGCCCCGAAAATCGGTGCTCATCTTGTCCACTTCATCCAGGCAGAAGACCGGGTTGTTGCTCTTGGCCTTCTTCAGGGACTGCATGATCTTTCCCGGCAGGGCGCCGATGTAGGTGCGCCGGTGTCCCCGAACCTCCGCTTCGTCCCGCACCCCGCCCAGGGAGAGGCGCACGAAGTTGCGTCCCAGGGCCCGGGACACGGATTTGGCCAGGGAGGTCTTCCCCACCCCCGGCGGTCCCACCAGGCAGAGGATAGGGCCTTTCATCTTTTTCACCAGGCTCTGCACCGCCAGGTGCTCCAGGATGCGCTCCTTGGGCTTATCCAGGCCGTAGTGATCCTCGTGCAGGATCACTTCCGCCTCCTCCAGGTTGTGCTTGTCCCGGGTGCGCTCATACCAGGGCAGAGACAGCAGCCAATCGATGTAATTCCGGGAGACCGTGGCTTCGGCGGACATGGGGCTCATGAGTTTCAGCTTTTTGAGCTCATGCTTCACCTTGGTGGTGGCCTCGGCGCTCATCTTCTTGCGGCGGATGCGCCCTTCCAACTCCCGGATTTCCCCCGCCATGTCCTCCTTTTCACCCATCTCCTTCTGGATGGCCCGCATCTGCTCATTGAGGTAGTATTCCCGCTGGGTCTTTTCCATCTGTTTCTTGACCCGATTCTTGATGCGGCCTTCGATATGGAGGATTTCGTTTTCGCGGTTAACCAGGGTGAGGACGGCCTCCAGGCGGTGGTTGGCGTCCAGGTCTTCCAGGAGCCCCTGTTTCTCGTCGGCCTTGACGGAGAGGTGCCCGGCGATGAGGTCGGCCAGACGCCCGGGGGCATCCAGGCCCGCCAGGCTCTGGAGGGCCTCCTGGGGCACCTTCTTGTTGAGCTTGGCATAACTCTCAAAGCCGGCAACGGCGGTGCGGTGCAGCGCCTCGGTTTCCGGGGTGATTTCCCAAAACTCGTTAAGTTCTTCAGCCTCCACCTGGAAAAACTGGGTACTCTGCAGGAACTGGCGGATAACGGCCCGCCCCTTCCCTTCCACCAGAACCTTGACGGTGCCGTCCGGCAGGCGCAGGAGCTGCAAGATGGAGGCCAGGGTGCCGAGCTTAAAAACCTCGGTTTCCCGGGGCTCATCCTTGCGCGGGTCCTTCTGGGTGCATAGGAGAATATGTTTCTCCAGACCCATGGCGTATTCCAGCGCATGGATGGAACGCTCCCGGCCGATGAACAGGGGCACCACCATGTGGGGAAAGATGACGATGTCCCTAAGGGGCAGCATGGGCACGCTAACCTGATGGAGCCGATCCGGCTCCCCCGGCATCCGGTTCTTGGGAATGCGAAAGATCATGATTGCACCGCCATCCCAGGTTTATCCCAGGGCTCCCCTTCCTCCTCCGGCTGGTAGGTCAGGATGGGGGCCGCATGTTTGCTGATGAAATCCTCGGTGATCAGGCAATCGTTGACATCCTTCAGGGATGGCAGTTCGTACATCAGGTCCAGCATGGCCCGCTCCAGGATGGCCCGCAGGCCCCGTGCCCCTGATTTGCGCTTCAGGGCGTCTTTAGCAACCGCCACCAGGGCCTCTTCGGTGAACTTCAGGCTGACCCGGTCCAATTCCAGCAGCTTCTGATATTGCTTCACCAACGCGTTTCTCGGTTCCTTGAGGATGCGCACCAGGGCCTCTTCATTCAGTTCGTCCAGGGTGGCGAGCACCGGCAGGCGGCCGACAAACTCGGGGATGAGCCCGAATTTCAGGAGGTCCTGGGGTTGCACCTGCACCAGGATTTCCCCCAGGGGCTTCTGCCCCCGGCTCTGGATGTCAGCCCCAAAGCCCATAGCCTTCCGGCCGATGCGGGCCCCGATGATGTCCTCCAGGCCATTGAAGGCGCCGCCGCAGATGAACAGGATGTTGGTGGTGTCCACCTTGATGAATTCCTGCTGGGGGTGTTTCCGGCCCCCCTTGGGCGGCACCGAGGCCAGGGTGCCTTCGATGATCTTCAGCAGGGCCTGCTGCACCCCTTCGCCGGAAACATCCCGGGTGATGGAGGGGGAATCGGTCTTGCGGGCGATCTTGTCCACTTCGTCGATATAGACGATGCCCCGGGAGGCCTTCTCCACATCGTAATCCGCCGCCTGGAGCAGGTTGAGGATGATGTTCTCCACATCTTCGCCCACGTAACCGGCTTCCGTCAGGGTGGTGGCATCGGAGATGGTAAAAGGCACGTTCAGGATGCGGGCCAGGGTTTGGGCCAACAGGGTTTTGCCGGAGCCGGTGGGGCCGATGAGCAGGATGTTGCTCTTCTGGAGTTCCACCCCGTCCAGGTCGGTGCCGGCGTTGATCCGTTTATAGTGGTTATAGACGGCCACGGACAGGATCTTCTTGGCCCGTTCCTGGCCGATGACGTATTCGTCGATCTGCTTCTTGATGGTGGCCGGCTCCGGGATGGCCAGCCGGACGTGTCTGGCTTCGTCTTTTTCGTACTCCTCGGCGATGATGTCGTTGCACAGTTCGATGCACTCATCGCAGATGTAGACCCCGGGGCCGGCGATGAGCTTCTTCACCTCGCCCTGGCTCTTGCCGCAGAAGGAGCACAAAAGGTCAGCATTCTTGTCGATGCCGCGTTTAGTCATAAAGTTAGACCTCCCCAAACCTGGCGCTACTCGCTTACCGGGTTTGGCTATCCTAGCTGCTCCGCCTTAAAGGATGTTATCGTCATTTCCCGGCGGAACCTTCAGTCCCGGGACCCTATTCCCGAGGCCGTCCTGAGAAGAGTTTGCCCTCTTCCCGTTTGTTGATGACGTCGTTGATCAAGCCGTACTTCTTGGCCTGTTCGCCGGACATATAAAAATCGCGTTCGGTGTCATGGTGAATCTGGTCAATGGGCTGGCCGGTGTGATGGGCCATGATTCCATTCAACTCTTCCCGGAGCCGCAGTATCTCCCGGGCCTGGATGTCCACGTCGGTGGCCTGTCCCTGAAAGCCGCCCAACGGCTGGTGGATCAAAATCCGGGCGTGCGGCAGGGCGAAGCGCTTCCCCGCAGTGCCGGCCGTCAGCAGCAGGGCCCCCATGGAGGCCGCCTGCCCCATGCACAGGGTGGCCACCGGGGATTTGATGTACTGCATGGTGTCATAGATGGCCATCCCCGCGGTCACCATGCCTCCCGGGGAATTGATGTAAAAATTGATCTCCTTGTCCGGGTCTTCCGCTTCCAGAAAGAGGAGCTGGGCGATGACCAGATTGGCCACGTCATCGTTGATGGCCGTGCCCAGAAAGACGATGCGGTCCTTGAGGAGCCGGGAATAGATGTCATAGGCCCGCTCCCCCCGGCTGCTCTGCTCCACTACCATGGGAATCAGTTGCATATTATTCTTCGGCCTCCGGCGCCGGCTGGGGCGTCTCACTGAGGATGGCTTGGTCCAGCAACATCTTCATGGTCTTATCCTCCAGCAATTGCCGCTTCAGCGCACCCATGAGGTCATGCTCCTGATAGAACTTGCGGACCTCGGCGAATTCCCGGCCGCGGCTTGCCGCTATGCTGGCCAGGGCGGCGTCCGCCTCGGCGTCGTCCACCTTAAGGCCCTCCTGGTCGGCAATACGCTCCAGGAGGAGATTGACCCTTACCCGCCGCTCCGCCAGGGGCTTGATGGCTTCCAGCATCTTGGCCTGGTCCACGTCAGCCGGCTTTACCCCGTACTGGCTCAGACGGTTCCATTGTTCCCGGAAGAGATGCTCCTGTTCCTCCAGGATGAGCGAGGGCGGCGCCTCAAAAGCGGTCCGGGCCAGCAACTGGTCCTTAACCTGGTTTCCCAGATTGGCCTGCCGCGTCCGCTCCTTCATCTTAATAATATCCTCTCTCACGGCCTCACGCAAGTCAGCCACCCCTTGAAAATTCCCTCCCAGGCCCTTGACAAAGTCATCATCCAGGTCCGGGACCACCTTCTCTTTGACTTCATGAATCTTCACCTCGAACTCCACCGACTTGCCTGCCAGCAAAGGATTGGCAAAGTCATCCGGCAGGTTCACTGGAAAGCGGCTCTCCGCCCCTTCCTTAAGACCCATGAGGTTGCTCTCGAACTCGGCGTTAAACTTGCCGCTGCCCACCTCCAAATAAACGCCCTCCGCCTTGCCGCCCTCCGCCGCCTGGCCCGCGTAATAGGCCTGGTAATCGAGCTTCACGAAATCGCCCAGCTTGGCCCCGCGGCCCTTGGCCGGGGGATTTAGCTGGGCATGGGATTGGCGGATCTCTTCGATCCCGGCCTCCACCTCGGCGTCGGTCACCTCAACCGCTGGGGCCGACACCGTAAGCCCCAGGTAATCCTCCACCTTGAACTCCGGGGTCACTTCCAGCTCCACCTGGTAGCGGTAATTCTCACCAGCCACCACCGCCGGGGGCGGCTCCGGCCAACTCAGATGCACCGGCTTCAGGTCTTTCTCCTTTAAGGCCTCATCCAGGGAACGGCGTACCAGGGCATCGGATACGTCTTTGTCGATCTGTTTATGGTAATACATCTCCAGGACGCCGCGGGGCACCTTGCCGGGACGGAAACCTTTGACCTTGACCCGCTTGCCCAGGTCCCGATAGGCCCGGTCCACTTCCTCGGCCACCTCGGTTAAGGGCACCTCGATCGAGAGTCTCCGTTTGACTTCGCTCAGGTTCTCCATCTCCACTTTTACTGCGCTTTCAGTCATCGTCTCATCTCTCTGCTCAAAAGAGTTCAAAGTTCAAAGTTCAAAGTTCAAGGTCTGCAAGCAGGGTGCGTCCTGCGCACCCCAACCAGGCGTAATTGCTCATCTCTTTAGTGAACGCCGCAGGCCGCTGCCTGACTATCCCAAAAAGTTGTCAAGAATTGGCGGCGCAGGCGGGTTGGTGACCAGGCCCGGCCTCCCCCGCAGGGCGTGCGAGAGGGGGGACTCGAACCCCCACGGTTGCCCGCTGGAACCTAAATCCAGTGCGTCTGCCTGATTCCGCCACTCTCGCCGGTTCTCCAGATAAATTTATTTACTTTCCCTCTCCAAGTCAAGCGATACCGCCTGCGCTCGGGGATTGAGCAGCTCCCGTTGTCTCCCCCAGAATTTCGTGTTATGAATTAAGGGCTGCCTGCCGCTTTAGAGCATCCGGATACTATTTTAAAGGTAATGGCGGTTAAAATATATAGAAAAATAACCCACTAGGAGGCATAATCACCGGGAATGTCAAATCTTATTCGCCTGGGTAAGGTCTCCCGTACCTTCTAAACGTCAAAAAGCCCTCCGGAGGTCCAAGACTTGGCGCAGGTGTTTTCATCATTGCATGATTAATTACAATTGGAATTGTTATTAATTTTATTGCTAAGGTTCGAGATCGGAGGGGCTTAACTCGCATAAAGGGGATGCAACCATGGCAGTCGAAGAAAAAGAAAAAGATGAATTTAAGCAATTACGGGAGCGCCTGGCGATAACCCCCAGGCTGGTATGGGACCGGGTGGATGCCGGCGAACTGGCGGCTATCTTTGCCTACGCCGACCCTTACAAGGCCTTTCTGGACCGGGCCAAGACCGAGCGGGAGGCGGTCCAGGAGATCGTGCGCCAGGCCCAGGCCCGAGGCTTTACGGACCTCAACTCCCGGACCCCGAGTCCCAGGGGTTATTATAATTATAGGGGCAAGAGCATCGCCCTGGTGGTCCAGGGCAAAAGGCCGCTCAGCTCCGGGCTGCGATTGGTGGCCTCGCATATCGACTCCCCCCGCCTGGACCTGAAGCCCTATCCCCTTTATGAGGACACGGACCTTACCTTTCTAAAAACCCACTATTACGGGGGCATCAAGAAATACCAATGGCTGACCCGGCCCCTGGCCGTTCACGGGGTCGTCCTCAAGGCCGACGGCGCCAGCGTGGACCTTAATATCGGCGAAGACCCGGCGGACCCGGTGTTCACGGTGCTGGACCTGCTGCCCCATCTGGCGCGCAAGGCCCAAATGGAAAAGAAGGTGTCCGACGCCTTCGAGGGTGAAAAGCTCAATGTCCTGGTGGGCACTCTGCCCTTGGGGAATGCCGAGACCAAAGAGCGCTTCAAACTGCACTTTCTGAAACTCCTGGAAGAGCGCTACGGCATCAACGAAGAAGACTTCACCAGCGCCGAGGTGGAAATTGTGCCCGCGGGCCCGGCCCGGGACCTCGGGTGGGACCGCAGTCTGGTGGGGGCTTACGGCCAGGATGACCGGGCCTGCGCCTACGCCGAACTGGCGGCGGCCCTGGACCTTGAAGAGCCGGAGCACACCTGCGTGGCCCTGTTCTATGACAAGGAGGAAACTGGGTCCGATGGTAATACTTCCGCCAGGAGCTGCCTCCTGGAAGAGATAGTGGAACTGCTCCTGGAGAGCCGGGGGGAAAGCCCCCAAGGCCGGCGCCGGGTGCTGATGGCCTCCCGGGCCATTTCCGCCGACGTCACCGGGGCCCTGGACCCGGACTGGCTCGAAGTCTCTGAAAAGCGCAACGCCGCCCGTCTGGGCTACGGGGTGGGGCTCAGCAAGTACGGCGGCAGCGGCGGCAAGTATTCCACCAGCGACGCCAACGCCGAGTATGTGGCCTGGCTCCGCAAGGTCTTTAATGAGCACGGGGTCATCTGGCAGGCAGGTCAGTTGGGCAAGGTGGATGAAGGCGGGGGCGGCACCATCGCCAAGTTCCTGGCCGTCCACGGCCTGGAGATCATCGACTGCGGCACCCCGTTGCTTTCCATGCATTCCCCCTTCGAGGTGGGCTCCAAGGCCGACCTCTACATGACCTTCAAGGCCTACCGGGCCTTTTTCGGGGCGGGCTAAGGGGAGGTAGATTTTCTGTGAGAGGGTTCAAGAGCGATAAGGTTCATTTAAAGAGGGCAGTGCCCACGCGGCAATTCTCATTTGTGGATACCGGGAGCCAGTGATTAATTCCCCCTCAGCCTAACCCTAGCCCCGCTGGTAGGGGCGGCATCTCAGTGGCACAGGCCTCTGGCCTGTGGGTTTGCCCGGGCGGGGAAACCCAGCCCCTACGGCTAGGGGAGAGGAGATTGACTGTCTCCCGGCGGGCGCTTTCCTTGCAAATCAGGAAAAAAGTGGTTATCTTTAGATTATTAAATGTGGTAAGAAACAACTTTTCTCGATAGTCGAAACCGGGCGACCCGTCCACAGGCTGGAAGCCTGTGCCACTGTCGCCCCTGGAATTCGAAACTTAAAACCGGTTATCTCAGATGGGTAAATTCTTTGATCGATTCAAGCCTGATCCCCCGGATGCCTCCATCTCCACCTGGGGAAATCTGACCAGCTTCTATAGCCTCCTGATCTTTCTCATTGCCATTCCCTTTATTCTCATTGTCCTGTTGGTGTGGCTCACCAGCTTTCTGGGCATGAGCTCCTGGCTGTTCGCCGGCTTTGCCGTCCTGTGCGCCTATATCGGCTGGCGCCTCTACCGCTGGTGGCGGACGGCTATGAACAGGATGTCCGCTCAGGGGAGCGAATTTCACGACCTGATGCGGGAGGCGGCCAGGAACGGCAAGAACATGGAGATCTCCCTGCTCAACGGCGCCTTCACCTTGCGCTATCACGGGGCCGACAATCTGGCCGCGGCCCTGCCGGGGCGGCCCCGCTCCCTGGCCCTGGCCGGCCCCCTGACCCTGGAGGCCGAGGCCGAAGAAATGCGTCCCTGGCTGCCGCCCGAACGCTTGCGGGAGGAATTGGAGGGATTTGTGCGGCTGCGGGACGAAGGGGTGATCAGCGCCGAGGAATTCGACCGCCTCAAGGCCAGCCTGCTGCAAAGGGTCTCTGCCTAGGGAGCTGGATCAGACTCGAAGGACGGGAGCCGATCTTTCAATAAGTAAATAGGGCGGGCTGTGCCCGCCTTTTTAGTTTCCCGGGGGTTAAGGAACGCAGGGTTGGCGGCGCAGTGTCCTGGCCCCAAAAAAGCGGCGGCCCAGGCCGCCCTAGAAAATCTGTCTTGTAGGGGCGCACCCATGTGTGCGCCCCCTACGAAATGGTGGTTGTAGGGGCGGGTTTTAAACCCGCCCCTACTGGGTCGACCATACGAAATTTTGCCCGGCTTAAACCTCCGGCACGGGCTGCTCCGGTTCAATTTCTTTCTTGCCCATGGCGTACTCCGGCCCGGAGGTCAGCGCCCCCCCATCCCAGAAATCCCGGCGCTGGCGGTAGTAGCCATGGAGCCGGACCAGTCTGCTGGCCAGTTGCCGGAGGGACTGGTCCCCCAGGTGGTCCAGGCAGGATTGCAGCAAGGCCAGAAAGGCGCCGGGCAGGTAATACCCCTCTTTCCCCAGGCTGCCCCGATATTCTACCCGGTAACCATCCGCCGGAAGTTGGAAGAGATCCAGCTCATAGGTGCGCAGGGCCGGCAGAGCCTGATCGTTCACCAGACGCAGTTGCCCCAACGGCAGGCGAGGGCGCCGGGGATGGTCTTCGCTGCTCAGCACCCGCTGGCACACCTGTTCCAGAAAGGTCATCAATTCCCGGGCTACCCGGACCTCGTTCATCTCTGCTAATTCGAACAAAATGCGGGCGTAGACGTAAACCACCACCGGAATGGTGTCGGCCTCCGGGTCCTGGCTGCGGAGCCAGAAGATGTGCGGGGTCACCTGGTCCTGGGGGTAAAAATCGATTTTGACCGTGGCCTTGAGCAGGCCCGGTTCCCGGCGAAACCGTCCCAGTAGCCATTTAATCATGATTTAAAGGAGATGCAGGTCCTTCTTCAGATTCACCGTTCTAAACCCCGCCTAACCTCTGGACCCCCTGAGCGGGTGCCTCTGGCAGGAGCGCCACCTCAACCTCGACCCAGGCGGCGCGGAAGACCGCCGGGCAGCGCTAAAAATGTAGATTCACCTTACTCAATGCGCCGCCGAAAGTCAAACCATTTCCAGGGTTGACGGGGCCGGGGGTAGCTTCCCCGGAAAATTGCGGTTTACAAGCCTGGGGAGATATTTTATAAATGAAAGATAAACGGAGAAAATCGGTGTCCAAGTCATCCCAGCCAAACCGGGTGCTGCCCCAGGGAGTGCCCGGCTGCCTAAATAAATGGCAGTTCCTGAATGACCCGGATTTGAAAACGGAACCTTGCCGGGAGTATGGCGAAAAGTTTCTGGCCCTGGGTTGGTGGGAGGACGCCCTGGCATTTTTCGAAAAGTGCCAGGATTCCTCAGGACTGGAGAAGATCAAGGAACACTCCCTGGAAACAGGGGACGCCTACCTGCTGGCCCGGCTGAGGGTTCCCCAGGACCCGCCCACCTGGCGGCGATTAGCAATGCGGGCCCAGGAACTGGGAAAATTACGCTTTGCCCTGCGAGCCTATGAGCTATCCGGTGACCCGGATAAGGCCGGAATGGTGGAAGCACTGATATCCGGCTCAGAGACGGAAAAGACGCCAGATCAACATTGACCATGATTATCCGGAATTGTTACCGCATTCTGGGAATAGCCGCCAACGCCCCCCTGGCAGAGGTTCGCCGGCGCTACCGGGCCTTGGCCCGCCAACACCATCCGGACCACCACCCGGACGATCCCGAGGCCGCTTTCCGCTTCCGGCAGTTGGCGGAGGCTTACGAGACTATCCAGCAAGCCCGCCGCCGCTCTCGAGGCGCCACTCAAAATCTCAGGAGCCCCAGGTTTCCTGAAGATGATGAGTGGTTTCAAGACTTTTTTGGAATCGCAGGCAATCCGGCCCGTTTGCGGCAGTCTGCCGGGGCCGACTTTCGCTACGATTTGCAGATCTCCCTTGCGGCCGCCTTGCGCGGCACCCAGGCGGTAATCCAGGTGGATCGCAACTTTGCCTGCCGCCCCTGCCGGGGCACCGGTCTGGCGCCGGGGGGCAGCTACGCCTCCTGCCCCGCCTGCCGGGGCTGCGGCCGCACTTATTACGGACCGGGAATGCTGCGCTTCGGGCCGCACTGCCCCCACTGCGGCGGCAGCGGCCAGATTATCGACCAGGCCTGCGATCATTGCCATGGCCGGGGCGCCACTCCCGGCAAACGGGCTTATCGGCTGCGCATTCCCCCGGGAATCCCCGACGGCGCTCGCATGCGCCTCGACGGTGAGGGAGGGCCAGGTTTTCAAAACGGCCCACCGGGAAACCTGGAGGTAGCCATTCATGTGGCCCCGGATGACTTCTTCACCCGGATTGGCAATGATATCCATTGCCAGGTGCGGGTCTCCTGCGCCAAAGCGGCCCGGGGCGGGGTCATCCTGGTTCCCACTTTGGACGGCTACCGGGCGGTGGAGCTCCCCCAAGACGCTCAGAGCGGCTGGGTCTTCCGCTTCCCTGGAGCCGGAGCCCCCGGCGGACCCCGAGGGGTCCCGGGCGATCAGGTAATGGAGATCGTGGTCAACCCAGCCGAGGACTTCCAGATTGGACAGAATCAGCGGTTCAGAGAGCGGTCCAGCCTGGGAAACGAGGAGCGCACCGGGGTAGGACATGAGTAAATTCACCCACCTGGACGAGACCGGGCAACTGCGTATGGTGAATGTGGGCGATAAAGCCGAAACCCGGCGCCGCGCCAGTGCGGCCTGCCGCATCATCGTGGGTCCCAAGGTCTTTCCCCTGCTCCAGGCCGGCCGCCTTCCCAAAGGCGATGTTTGGGCGGCGGCCAGACTTGCCGGCATCATGGCCGCCAAGAACACGGCTCAATTGATCCCCTTGTGCCATTCCCTGCCGTTGGCCTTCGTTGAGGTCGATTTTACCCTGGAACCCCAGGAATGGGCGGTGCGCATCCAGACCCGGGTCGAGACCCAGGCCCGCACCGGGGTGGAGATGGAAGCCTTGACCGCCGCGGCAGTGGCTGCTCTTACCATCTACGATATGTCCAAGGCGGTGGATCGCGGCTTAGTGATCGGTGAGTTGCTCTTGCTGGAAAAGAGCGGCGGAGCTAGCGGCGATTACCACCAGCCGCAGGCCCCCCGCGAAATCTCGAGTTAATTGGATATGGCCGGAGTATGATTGATGAATGAGGAACGTCTGGAATTTTATCGCCTCCTCTTAAAGGAGCGACTCGAGGAGATCCTGGGGGAAGCCGACAAGACCAGGACCGAGATGACCGGTGCGGTGGCCCCCTTTCCTGACCCCACCGACCGGGCCACTCTGGAGACCGACCGCAATTTTACCCTCAGGATTCGGGACCGGGAACGCAAGCTCATCACCAAGATCCGGGAGGCCATGGAACGCATCGATGACGGGACCTATGGCCACTGCGAGATTTGCGGGGGTGAGATCAGCGAGAAACGCCTCATCGCCCGTCCGGTGACCACCATGTGCATTGGCTGCAAGTCCCGGCAAGAAGCCCTGGAGCGGGCTAAGGGCCATTGAGAGCAGTAGTCAGTACTCAGAAGCCAGGAGCCAGTAGTCAGTGGTTAGTGGTTAGATATTGGTAACTATGGGCCAAAATGCCACTTATTTGACAGATAAGTATCCGGGACGTGAAGATGATCTTAGAACCCCATGCATATAGGAATTTTTCCGTTACTAGACAAATAGACTGAAATTGCCGGTATCTGCATAGTGTTGCTTGAGCACATGTGCTTGGAATTGCATAATATTTAAATAGATTGACTACACCTACACAAAACCGGATTACTAATTAACTTTAATTACTGCTCACTGCTCACTGACT
This sequence comes from uncultured delta proteobacterium, assembly GCA_963697965.1. GTDB lineage: Bacteria > Desulfobacterota > Desulfobaccia > Desulfobaccales > 0-14-0-80-60-11 > JAPLJC01. Next base: position 1,754,048 of record OY969108.1, on the reverse strand, counting down.
ACTGGCTACTGACTACTGACTACTGTCCTTCCCATGTCCCCCCCCATCGATCTGAAAGAATTTACCCTTAGCGACATGGAGCAGCTTACGGCCGCTTGGGGCCAACCGGCCTTCCGGGGCCGCCAGCTCCTCAAGTGGCTCTACAAGGGAGTCTGCGACTTTCAAGAGATGACCGACGTCTCCCGGAGCTTCCGGGAGGAGCTGGCCCGGCGGGCGGTCATCGGCCAGCTCCGGGTGGAGCAGGAACTGGAGGCCGCCGACGGTTGCCGGAAGTTCCTCTTCGCCCTGGGAGACGGCTCGCTGGTGGAGTCGGTCCTCATCCCCGAGGAAGGCCATTACACCCTGTGCCTGTCCACCCAGGTCGGCTGCGCCCAGGGGTGCCGCTTCTGCCTGACGGCCCGGCGCGGCCTGGTGCGACAGCTTACGGCCGGGGAGATCGTCGGCCAGGTGCTGGCGGTGCAGCGCCTCCTCAACCAAAAACTCCCGGAGGCCCTCTCCCCTCTCCTCACCAACCTGGTCTTCATGGGTATGGGGGAGCCCCTGGCCAATTTTCCCCAATTGATCAAGGCCCTCACCATGATCACCGCGCCCTGGGGGCTCAAATTCTCCTCCCGGCGCATCACCGTGTCCACCGTGGGACTGGCCCCCTTGATCCCGCTCCTGGGGCTGGAGACCCGGGCCAATCTCACCGTATCCTTAAACGCCGCGGATGACCGCACCCGCGACCGGCTCATGCCCGTCAACCGGCGCTATCCCCTGGCAGAACTCCTGGCGGCCTGCAAGAGCTTCCCCCTGCCCCGGCACCGGCGCATCACCTTTGCCTACGTCCTGCTGCAAGGCCTGAACGATACCCCGGACCAGGCCCGGCAACTGGCCCGGCTGCTCCAGGGCTTCCGTGCCAAGATCAACCTTATCCCCTTCAATCCCCACCCCCGGCTGCCTTTCTCCCCGCCTTCCAGGGAACGCCTTTTGGAGTTTCAGGAGATCCTGCGAGCCTCTAATTATACGGTCCTGATCCGGGAGAGCCGCGGCCTGGAGATCGGCGCCGCCTGCGGCCATTTGGCGGGAACGCGGGACTGAGGATCGCACCCCCTAAAAAGCAAGGGCGGCCCGCGGACCGCCCTTGCACATTATTTTTCACTCTCCGGGGATTATCCGTCCCCAGGGTCTGTTTTTATTTACTGTTTACTGATAACTGATTAAAGATTATTGATTACTGACCACTGGCTACTGACTACTACTCACTTAACCCCCTCCCAGGGGAGTCCGGGGAAGGGTCCCTCGTCGCGGCGGTCCACGTCCCCGCGGTAATCCCGCTTGCCGATGCCCACCAGGCGGTCTCCCTTAAAAACCAGGGGAGTATAGCCTCCACGCACCGTATTGGAATCCTCGAAATCCATGTCGTGAGTCAGATAAAAATAGACGGTATAGTGGCCGGTGTTGTAATCCCCCTCTTCCTTGATTCCGGGCTGGCCCATGATCCCCGTCACCTCCGCCTTATTCATGCCCAGCTTCACGTCTTGGAGATGGACGAAATTGGCCCACATGGGCTTACTGAATTTCTGATAGAGCACCGACTCACCGCAGCCAGGCGCAAACATTCCCAGAATCAGGAGGAGATAGAGCCAAGACATGTTTTATCCTTGTACCCTGGTTGAATTGCACCCTAAGATATACATCATGGCAGGTTCCGTCAATCAAAAGCCGTCAAGCTTCTAAAATACCGTTTTTAGTTTTCTGTTTTCTGTTAAAGGCAAAATCAATTAAAAGGGTCTTGACAAAGGCGGAAAAACGAAAACCGCCTTCACTGGCCCACCGTTAGTTGCAGAAAATTGCTCATAAAGTGGCGAAAACTCCGCCCCATCTCGCCTTCCTGGGTTCGGGCCGCGGCCAGGACAGATGGGGCATCGGCCCCGGAGCCGGTTAGGGCCCAGGCCGCGTCAAATTGCAGCCACCTCTCGATGTCGGCCATGCCGACGTGGTTGTCAAACTGCAGTCCCACCACTCTGGGCGAGGCCGCCAGGCCCAGGGCTTCCACCGGCGCCGCCCTCGAGCGGGCCAGGATGTCAATCCCCCCGGGCAAGGGCGGCAATACCCCCTGGCCGTGCCATTTAAAGAGTTGGGGGCGGGCCGGCAACCCTTGAAAAGCCGGATGCGCCAGCCCTGCTCGGGTCAGTTCGCCGCCCATAAAGCCCACCGACTTTTTGGGCAGAGGGCCCACCCGACAGCCCAGGACGTGGCCCAGAAGCTGGTGCCCCAGGCAAAATCCCAGGTAGGCCTTACCCAGGGCCAGCGCCTGCCGAATGGCCTCCTTCAGGGGCGCCAGGTAGGGAAACTGCTCTTCTTCATCCACGTTGGGGGAGCCCCCCAGGACGATGAGGCCGTCAAATCCGGCCACCGCCGGCACCGGCTCATGCCAGGCCTCCAGTATCCGGAAGTTCACCCCGCCCGCCTGTAGGGCAGCCAACAGATGCTCCCCGGGGGCCTCCCAGTCCAGATGCTGTACTATCAAAAAATTCTGCCCACCCATGTCTCTCTTCCTCGAATCTGAAGATTATTCCGGAGGCCCGGGCCCAGGGGCGCAGGAGTCAAAAGCTTATAGCCTTTTGCCCGCCAACGCAGTAGATATTAACCATGAACTCATCAGTGCGCGCAATTTTGCTGGAGCCTGGCGGCCTGCCCTGCTACCAAAGCCCCCTGCTGGCCGCCTTTCCGGAATTGAGCCATGGCTTCTTCACCCACAGGGGCGGAGTCAGCCTCGGGGCCTATGACAGTCTGAACCTCAGCTTCGAAGTGGGGGATCGCCGGGGGGCCGTAGCCGAGAATCGCCGCCGGGTACGGGAGGCGCTGGGGCTCAGGGTCCTGGCCAGCGCCAGTCAGAAGCACGGGAGGCGGGAGGTCGTGGTTACCGGAGAGCCCCGGCCCAGGCCCGACGGCGAGTTGGAGGCCGCCGATATCCTGCTCACCCGCCAACCCGGGGTGGGGCTGCTGATCAAACAGGCAGACTGCCAGGCGGTGGTCATTTACGACCCGGGCCGCCGGGTGCTGGCCAACATCCACTGCGGCTGGCGCGGCCAGGTGCAGAATGTCCTGGGAACCGCGGTAGCCCGGCTTAGGGAGCAGTTCGGCTGCCAGCCGGCGGATCTGTATGCCGCCATCAGCCCCAGCCTGGGGCCCTGCTGCGCCGAATTCCGGAACTTCCGCCAGGAATTTCCACCGGAATTCCTGCCCTACCAAATCAAACCCTACTACTTCGACCTCTGGCGCCTCAGCCTGGATCAGTTGCAGGCGGCCGGGCTCAAGGAGTCGCGTCTCGATCTCGCCGGCCTCTGCACCAGGTGCGAGGCCAGGCAATTCTTCTCTTACCGCCGGGAACGGGTCAGCGGCCGCCAGGGGACGGTCGCCGCCCTCAAAATCTGATCCCCGCGCACTTTAAAAGCTTTACTGCTGCCCGCCGTCCTTCTTGCCAAACTTTTTCTTCAGATCGTTAACCGTCTTTTTGGTGAAGTCAACCGTCTGATCCACCTGCCCCGGGTGGGCGTAGCCCACGTAAACGCCGATGGCAAAGCCTATAATCATTAAAAACATGGGAGCATCCTTTCCTTTCGAGATTAACCGGTGCAGACCGCACGGAGGGCATTAGCCGGATTGGCAATCGCCCCGCCCTTTAAGAGAGGCCAGGGCTTCCCTGGCCAAGTGGGCCACGGTGACCTGGCGCAGCTCTGCGCGGTCATAAATGATCACCGGGTTTTCATCATTCGTGAGAGCCTTAAGCTCCGCGGCGGCCTGGCAATAGCCAGCCTTCCCCAGGGCCCAGGCCGCCAGGGCCCGAATTTGCGAGTCGGTACTTGTGAGAAAAGACACAACCGCCGGCAAAATTTCCCCTAGAAGTGCAGGGTGCCTCTCCGCCAGGCGGCCGACGCCCCAGAGCATGGGGGCCCGGGAAAACTCTTCGTCAAGCAAACCCGCGAACATGGGGATAATCTCGTTCACCAGGGATATCTGGTGCCTGCCGATTTCTCCCAGGGCCGCGGCCGCCCCCCAGCCGAAACTGCCGGAATCTTCGTTCAGCAGCCACAGCAGGCGGTTGATGAGCTTCCGCACACTTCGGGGATGGGCCCCGGCCAGCAGCCCCAGTGCCTCCAGGGCCCGCCAGTGCAGCAAGTCCCGGGGATCATAGAGAAATTGCAGCAGGATCTCCCCGACCCGCCGGTCGGTGGCCGCCAGGGCCAACACCTCCTGGTAATCCGCTTCCCGGAGCAGCTTCCGCAGTTGTTCCCTAAGGTCCCGTTGATTTGCCAAGGCTCACCTGTGACACAGGCTTCCAGCCTGTGGCCAAGTCTCCCCAGGCGCCAAGTCTTCCCAAAGACGCTGCCGCCCGGCTTCGCCCAGGCAGATGAAGGCGCCCGGGTTCGGCCCCTTCCCGGCAAGGAGCCCCATCCCTGCGATGCCAAAGACTCAAAAGGGGATATCGTCTTCCGGGACGCCTCCGGGAGGCGGTTCAAAGGACGGCTCCGGTTCCTGCAGGCGGTTTCCGCCCGCGCCGCCCGCGGCCCCCAGCATCTGCATGTTTTCGGCGATGATATCGGTGGTGTAGTGCTTCACCCCGTCTTTTTCATACGATCCGTACTCGATCCGGCCCTCGATCACTACCTGTTTGCCCTTGGAAAGATACTGGCCGCAAATCTCCGCCAGTTTGCGCCAGGCCACAATGCGGTGCCACTCGGTCTTTTCCTGCTTCTGCCCATCTTTGCTTGTGAATCTGCGGCTGGTAGCCAGCGAAAACTTGCACACCGCCGTACCGTCTGCAGTGAATCGCATCTCCGGATCCGCCCCCAGATTGCCCACCAAGATAACCTTATTGACCCCAGCCATGGCTCCTCCTTTAGGCCTCGCAGGTATAGTTCATCCTCTATCACAGAACCGGCGAGCGGGCAAGGGCTTATCCCTCGGGAGGGCGGCCAGCCGCCGCCAATTGACCGCTCCCCGGCAATCACCGCCTGAAGATTTCGAGAGTGTCCGCCGACCAAAATGTCTGCTGAAACTTACCCCACCCTGCCCTTAAGCTCTAGCCCATTGTAATTTCATCGCTATCCACATATCATACTGAGGAAAACAATTCGGCAACCTCGGGTTTTAGTCTGGGAGCATTGGCGCCGGAGGCCCAGAGTCCGCTATCCAAAAGGCTCCCGGTTACTTCATTTGCAAAAAACTTGCCGGATACTGCTGACCACGGCAAAAATTTCCGGAGGCAACCTGGATGAAAAACTCACTCATCAGTTTGGTGGCCGCGGTGGCGCTGCTCCTGGCCGCCTCCGGCGGCCAGGCCGCACAGCCGGATAAGATGGCCCAGGCCGACGCTCTGATGAAGAGCCCTGCTTTGGATTACCAACAGGCACAGCAGGCCCTGGCCGACTACGAAGGGCTACTGCCGGGGTCCCCGTCGTTGTGGGCCCGGCTGGCCCACACCTGCTTCGTTTTGGGGGATACGGCCGACGACGCCTCCCGGGCCGGCTATTATGAGAAAGGTCTGACCTACGCCGAAAAACTCCTGGCGCAACAGCCTGACGAGGCCGCCGGCCATTACTGGAAGGCCTTGAATTTGAGCGGTCTGGCCGACGTCAACCGCCTCCGCGGCCTTAAACTGCTGCCGCAAATCATGGACGAACTCAACCGGTCTCTGGCCTTGGATGAAACCTATGACCAGGCCGGGGCCCACCGGGTATTAGGGCGCATCTATTTTGAGGCGCCGGGCTGGCCCTTGTCGGTGGGAAGCCGGAAAAAATCCTTGGAGCAACTGACAGCCGCGGTGCGCCTGGCGCCAGACAACAGCACTAACCACCTCTATCTGGCGGAAACCCTGTTGGCCATGGGAGAGAACGCCCAGGCCCGGGAGGAACTGGAGAAGGCTTTGCAGGCCCGGCGCTACGCCATCAGCCCGCAGGGACTGGAGGAAGATCACCGGAAAGCCCGGTCCCTGCTAGAAAAGATGGAGAGTTCGCCATGAATTCTGAGTTGGGATTTTAAGGGGCAAATCGGAGAACATTGACTGAAAGGCCCCTTTTAATTTGATTTTTTCTGATCTCAACCTTATCATCTGGTCCTTAGATGATTATGTTGATTTCTATTTTGGGGGAGAATCCTATCTGCAAGAGAAGGCCCGGCGGACTTAAGCAGGCGTGCCCGCCTCCTTAAGCCGGTTATTGGCCTTTTATCCCCCAAACCGAATTTGCCCTTAAAGGACGAGCTTGCTTCCCGAGAATACCTTAAGTCGACGGATCAAAGTTTTTCTAAAGGCGATAGAAGGCTGCGCCTGGCCCATCATCGCAGTCTCCGTGCTGCTGGCCGGGCTGGCGGTCTTTTATACCGTTCATAGCCTGACCATCAGCACCAGCCGGAATGACCTGGTGGCTGGCAATAAACACCTCCTTAAGCTCACCCATCAAATGGATCGGGCTTTCGGAGGCCGGGACGGCTTGGTGGTGGTGGTGGAAAACCGCGGCAATGAGGCGACCATTAAATTCGCCGACGCCCTGGCAGCCGAGTTGCGCGGCTATCCCAAACAGTTTACCGACCTCTATTATCGCGTGAACCCGGAGAGATTCAGGCGCTCAGCCCTGCTCTACCTGGATACCCATGACCTGCTCAAGCTCAAAGACAACCTGGCGGGTCAGAAAAATCTGCTGTCCGGACTGGCTGCCGACCCGGACCTGATGACTTTTTACAAGTTGGTCGACGAACAGATGACCCGCTCCATGATCGGCAATCTGTTCACCGGGTTTCTGACGGCAGAGAAAGGGCCGGAGCAGCCCAACCTGGACCTCTTAAACGCCAGCCTCAAAGAATTGCGCCTCAGCCTGGAAGGGAACCACCCCTACGTCTCTCCCTTGAATGCCCTTTATCCCAAGGAGCTGAACGACGTCAGCCAAGAGGGCTACTTCTTTACGAGGAATAACAAGTTCCTGCTGTTCATGGTTACCGGGCAGCCCGGCGACTTCCACACCATTCATAATGAGGTGGAACTCCTGCGGAAGGCGCTGGCTCGGGTTAAACGCCGATTCCCGGGGATCCAGGCGGGGGTGACCGGCCCGGACGCCTTGCAATCGGATGAAATGAGCGGCGCCATGATGTCTGTGACCCTGGCCACCTGGTTATCCCTGGTAGGCCAGCTGGTCCTGCTCATCGTCTTTCTGCGGAGCCTGAAGCGGACCTTGGTGGAAGGCATGGCGATGGTTATCGGTCTGTGCTGGACTTTCGGGTTGGTTACCCTGGCCGTGGGGCATCTGAATATCCTGTCGCTGGTCTTTGCACCCCTTCTCCTTGGGCTCACTATCGATTACGGCATCCATTGGTTCTGCCGTTTGGAAGAAGAGTTAGCAGGCCGCGGGTGCAGCAGCGAAGCCCTGGAGTGCACCTTCCGCAGGTCGGCCCCGGGCATCATTTATGCGGGCCGGGCGGCGATACTTTCCTTTTTGCCCCTGGCCTTTGTGAACTTCAAGGGGCTGGCCGAATTGGGGCTGATTATGGTCATGGGCGTGGTGGCCATGCTGGTCGCCTCTCTGTTGCTAATACCGGCCCTGGTCATGGTCACTGAGGGATGCGACCCGGCTAAAATTCCCGGCGACTGTCCCGCGGTTCCCAGCCCTTTCCTGGAATTGCATTGGACCCATTACCATTTGATCATGGCGCTGGGAGTCCTGATTACGGTTCTGGGCGGGGTCTGTCTGCTGCGGGTTCACTTCGATTTAAATCCCCTGCATCTGCAAAATCCCCAGACCGAATCGGTGGTTTGGGAAAACCGGCTACTTGAGGGTGCCAATGCCTCGTCCTACGGCGCCCTGCTCATTCCGACCCTAAAGGAGTTGGAGGCCAAGGGTGAGGCGTTTGCAAAGCTGTCCACGGTTTCGCATGTGGAATCGGTGCTCTCCTTTTTGCCTGCCCGGGTGGGGGAGAAGCGCCGGATTTTGACCGGGATGGAAGGGGTCCTGAACTCGGTAAATTTTGCCGCCGCCGGGACCAGGCCCGCCAACCCCGGAGAATTGGCCGCCATTTTAGGACGGATCGATTTTAAGGTGGCTGCAGCCGCCAAAAATGCCGGGCCAGAAGAGGCGGCCACTAAACAGCAGCTAGCAGAAACCCATGAGCTGATCGATAAAATCAGCCCCATGCTTAATGCGGACCTGAATCCCCAGGCCGCGGCGCGCCTGGCCGGCTGCAATCACGAATTTGGCGTGGACCTAAAAGACAAATGGGACCTGCTGCGGGGTTATGCGAAATCAGCCCTAAACTCCGCCCCGCCCACCCAGGCGAATCTGCCCCGGTCCGTGCGGGAGCGACTCATCAGCTCGCAAGGAGCCTACCTGCTCCAGGTGTTTCCTTCCCAGGATATCTGGAATTATGACCCCCTGAAACTGTTCGTGAAGAGTCTTTGGGACGTCGACCCCAATGTGGTGGGGGATCCGGTGCTCCTCTATGTCTTTACCAGGGACTTTCGCAATTCCGTCCTCTTCGCCACGGGAATTGCCGTGCTGGCCATTGCCGCCGTGCTGGTAATATTTTACCGCAGCCTGATATTGGCGCTACTGGCCTTTATTCCCCTGGTGGTGGGGACCGGCTTAACCTTGATCCTGATGTGGGCCCTGAACCTCTCCTTCAATCAGGCCAATGTGCTTTTCCTGCCCTTAATTTTGGGGGAAGGAGTCGAATTTGGGATAATCATCCTGACCCGCTGGCAGTTGGAGGAATCGACCCGGGCCATTGCTCTGCCAGCCAGCACCGCCAAAGGGGTGGCCCTGGCGGCCTTGACCACCACCGTGGGGTTCGGGAGCTTAATGGTTTCCGGACATGAGGGCATCTTCAGCCTGGGGCTATTGGCGACGGTGGGCAGCCTCAGCGTCCTGGTCGCTTCCCTGATCATTTTGCCGGCCTTTCTCCGTCTGTGGGAGAAGGATTATGAACCGAAGCAGCTACGCCTGCCCCATTATCTGGGTTTGAGGCAATGGCTGCGCCATTACTTGAGGAAGGGATCCTATGAAAAAACGACTCTCGATCATTAGCCTGGCTTTTTTGGCGGTAATCTGGATGGGGGTCCTCCCGGCTGCGGCTGAGAGCCCCACCGCCTTTGTGCAGGGGATCATGGACAAGACCATGGCGATCCAGAATAATCCTGCACCTGACACCCAGGCCCGGACCCGCGCCATCCATCAGATCATTGAACAAAATTTCGATTTTCCCATGATGGCTAAGGACACCCTGGGGGCCACCTACGGACAGCTCAGCGCGGGGCAACGACAGCAATTCAACAATACCTTCGATTACCTGTTCGAGGATTCCTACACCCGCATGGTTCTCAACTTTCTCAAGCAGCAAAACATCAAATACGGGCAGGAACGCCAGGAAAGCGGCGGCAAGGCCAGGCTGGATACCACTTTGGTCCGGGCCAACGATATCATCCCGGTGACCTATCTCATGCACTCCGCCCCCAGGGGCTGGCTCCTTTATGACGTGGCGGTGGACGGGGTAAGCATTCTGGAGAACTACCGCGATGAATTCGGCCGGGTCATCCGCACCAAGTCCTTCGATTATCTCTTGCAGCGGATGGAGGAACAGCGCCGGGCGACCGAGTGAACGCCGCCCCCTTCCCCTCCCCATTTACCCGGATCCCCAAGCTCCTGCTTGGGAAGCGGATAAATATTGCGGTGAGTGTAGGGTGGGCACTGCCCACCATTTCCGTAGGGGCGGGGTTTCCCCGCCCAGGGCGGCGAGACGCCGCCCCTACAAGCACAGAGATTGGGACGCCCATTTTTCCTCGTTCCCTGGCCCGCTTTAGTTACTGGTTCCCAAGCTCCTGCTTGGGAACCCTTTTTTGGCCAGGCTCCGCCTGGCAGGGATAGGGCAATAGATTTTCAAGGAATTTTAAAGGAATTGGTGGGCAGTGCCCACCCTACACCACTCCGCTTTGCTAACAGGACATCATGTTGAGACCTCTGCGAAAGGCAAATTTGTCATCCTGAGCGCAGCGCAGGATCTCGTTATTCCTTAAGTATTTATGAGATTCTTCGGTCGCTTTGCTCCCTCAGAATGACAAAAATGGGGACTTGGGAGGGGTCTCAAGTTGCAGGTAAATATCAGGCAAAGCTCACCCAAGCAGAGCTTGGGAACGAGTGAAAAAATATTAGGGTCTAAGAGAAAAGTTGCTTTTCAATTAGGGCCATATACCTGTTGGTGTAGGACAAATCAGGCTCATGCCGACCTGGGCGAACTAATATGCTAAAATCCGGGGTTTCCGGAGAGTTGGCATCAAAGATGACGAGGCCAATTCCAAAAATTTGGCATAGTGAATCAAGGCGCGAAATTTCTTCTTTTATGGATTGGCGGGGCACAACAAGGTATGCCTTGTGACTAAACAACTTGTATGCGCAAACCTGACCAAACGCCGTAACTAACTGCGCTGTATCTGTTTTTATTTCGGCAGATACTATTTCTGTTGCTCCTTTGATGATATCACTCCGGCGGGATTCTCGCTTGCCAATGACATCTGGAGTCCCCCATTTGTCCTTGAAAACATTGCGGCCAAGTTCGATGACGTCGGTTACGTCTTCTATTTCATTTTTTAACCAGTCAGCAAAGGGACGGTAAAAATCCTCTTCCTTGATCTTAGCAATGGACGGTTGACTTGCAGGAAGTTCTTCAGTTACTTCTGTTTCAGCAGGTTTGTACTTCAGAAGGCGAAATAACCCTTTTGATGGTTTGTAAACCTTACTTGGGTAGGCTGTATCGAGATTCCAGATGCAGCCATTTACAGTGTTAGAATTGAAGCCACTATCAATAGCCAAAATCTTCGTATGTAGCTCGGAATAGCGCAATCCTTCGGGATGTTGCTCTAGCAAATCAAAAGCTGCGGACTTGATACGCTCAGTTACTTTAGCCATGGTTTCCCTCTATCTTAGAATCGAAACGTTCCTCAGGGACTTCCCCAATCCAGCAACAGCAACTCCGGTTTCGACCGGCCTTGGAAGTTGGAGAGGCGGGTGCTGAAGGCCACCTCCAGTTTTCCGGTCAGCGGATGATGGGCCGCCTGCCCGAAGGCGATGGCTTCCATGACGCAATTCCGGTGGTGCAACTGCACCTTCAGGTGCCTCTCCCCCACCACCCGGGATCCCAGGCACTCCACTTCCCGGCATACGAACACCGGCGCCGGGTTGCCCGGACCGAAGGGGCGCAGCCGTTCCAGGTGGCCGAAGAATTCCGGGTTCAGCTCCGCCAACTCCACCTGGGCATCCACCTTCAGGGTGGGATGGAGGCGCGGGCCGTCACCCAGTTGCTGTTCAAAGGCCTCCTCCAGTTTTTCCTGCAGGGACGCCAGGTTCTCCGCCGGCACCTCAAAGCCCGCGGCCGCCGCATGGCCACCATAGCGGCTGAGGACCTCCCGGCAGGCTTGCAGCCCCTGAAACAGGTGAAAACCCTCCACGGAGCGCGCCGACCCCCGGCCGCTGCCGTTCTTCAGGCTCACCAGGGCCACCGGGCGGTGATATCCCTCCGCCAGCCGGGCCGCCACGATACCCAGCACCCCGAGATGCCAGCCTTCCTGGGCCAGCACCATTACGGCCCGCTCATGTAATTTTTCCCGGCGGACCAGGGCGTCGGCCTCTTTGAGCACGGCTTCCTCCAAGGCCTGGCGCTGCCGGTTCAGTTGGTGCAAATAGTTGGCCTGGAGCCGCGCCTGGGCCAGGTCCCCGCAAAGGAGCAGCTCCAGGGCGCAGCGGGCCTGGCCCAAACGCCCCGCGGCATTGATCCGGGGCGCCAGGCGAAAGACCAGGTCCTGGAAGGAGATGGGCTGGCCTGACAATCTGAGCACTTCCTTCAGGGCCACCAGGCCTGGCCGGCGGCTCTCTTCCAGGACCTTGAGCCCCTGGCGCACCAGGATGCGGTTCTCCCCCAGGAGGGGCACCACGTCGGCCGCGGTGCCCAGGGCCACCAGGTCCAAATAGGGCCTCAGGTTGGGCTCCGGATGTCCCCGGAACCAGCCTTCGGCCCTGAGTTCGGCCCGCACCCCCAGGGCCAGGAGCAGGGCCACCCCTACTCCGGCCAGGTCCCGGAAGGGATAATCGGGGCCGCCCCGCTTGGGATTGACCACGGCCAGCGCCGGGGGCAGCTCCGGCGAGACCTCGTGATGGTCGGTAATAATGACTTCCATCCCCTGGCTCCCGGCCCAGGCTACCTCTTCAATGTCATTGATGCCGCAATCCACGGTCACCAGCAGGCGGCTCTTGGGAAGCAGCTCCTTAAGACCCCCCATCTTCAGGCCGTAGCCTTCCCGGAGGCGATCGGGGATGTAGCTGTGACAGGTGAGCCCCAGCGCGGTGAAAAACTGCTGCAACAGGCAGGTGGCGGTGATGCCGTCAGCATCGTAGTCGCCGTAGATAGCCAGGGGTTCTCCCTGGCGCACCGCCCGGCCCAGGCGAGTGGCGGCCGTCTCCAGGTCCGCCAGCCCGAAGGGCGGATAGAGGCGCTCCAGGGTGGGGTCCAGATAGGCCTGGATGTCCTCTACCCCCTCCAGGCCGCGGTTCAAGAGGATACGGGCCACCAGGGGCGGCAACCCCACGCGGGCGCTGAGCTCCTGAACCTGTTCCGGCCTCTCCGGATGTAGCTGCCAGCGCTTGCGGCGGCGCATTTGCACTCCCTGAAGCAAGTTGAAGGGGCGGGTTTTAACCCCGCCCCCACATTATTTCTATTTCGCCAGCTCTTCCAAGCCCTGCAAATTGTGGCGCATCCCCAAGGCAATCATGGTATCCCCCGCCAGGAGGTGAGTTTCCAAGGTGGGATTGAAGAGCATCTCGCCGTCCATCCGTTTAATGGCCACCAGGATGAGGTCCAGCTTCTGGCGGAGGCCGGAGTCCTTGAGGGCCACCCCGACCAGGGACGAGCCGGCACCGACTTGGATTTCCTCCATGCTCCACTCCAACTCATCGGTAAAGGCCAGCTCCATAAAAGTGGTCACCGTAGGCCGCAGGATGGCGCCGGCCATCTTCCGGCCCCCCATTTCATAAGGCGATTCCACCCGGTCGGCCCCGGCCCGCAGCAGCTTCTGTTTCACCTCCGCCTCATCGGCCCGGGCCACAATGTGGAGGGCAGGATTGAGGCTGCGGGCTGACAGGACGATATAGACATTGTCGGCGTCCGTGGATACCACTGACACCAAGCCCCGGGCCCGGTCGATGCCCGCTTCCAACAAGACTTCTTCCCGGGTGGCGTCGCCGGCGACGACGTAATAACCGGCCTCCTCCTGGCGGTTCAGGTTCTCGGGCTTATTTTCCACGATGACCAGGGGGACGCCCCGATCCCGCAGTTGGCGGGCGATAATCTCGCCGATGCGGCCGAAGCCGCAGATAATATAATGGTTTTTCAGTTTGTGGATTTGCTTCACCAAGCTGCGTCTCCCCAGGACCTCTCTGATCTCGCCTTCCACCACCACCCGGGCCAGGGAAGTGATGATATAGGCCAGGGTCCCCATGCCCACCAGGATCAGCCCCATGTTATACAGCCGCCCGGCTGGCGAAAGGGGGTGAACCTCCTGATAGCCCACGGTGGACAGGGTGGTCACCGTCATATACAGGGCGTCGAAGAAATTCCAGCCTTCCACCCAGACAAAGCCCAGACTCCCAAAAAGCAGCAACCCCAGCAGGACGGCAGTCAAAATCAAAATGCGCCGGAAGGTGATCAACCCGGTCCTCTGGCTGTGAATTACCGGAATCTTGAACTGGTCCATAACATCTTCGGGCGAGCGCTGGCCAACCGCAAATATCCTACCACAAAAAGGCGGGCCGGGCCGGAAAGAAATCGCCAAATGGCTCTCAGCTTTCAGCCATTAGCTTTCAGCTTTTGGATCAAAAGGGTTAGCTGATACCTGCTAGTGGAGTAAATGCCACAATTAGCTGGACATAATGTCAGGCCTAGAACGCTGGATTTTGCATGGTTAAGTCCCCCTTTGGAAAAGGGGGATTAGGGGGATTTCAAGATGTTATATTAAATCCCCCCTACCCCCTTTTCCAATGGGGGTTAAAAAATCAGTCATTTTCAATGGATAATCAATTGCGTAACAGACCGCTATCTTCTCAAAACCTAATTTCCCCAAGAAAGTCGTTAATTTTTTTGGCACATGGAACCCGATTGTGGTAATCAGTTGGCCATGCGGATAAAGAAACCCAACTCCTTAGGGCTGATGGCGGCCCTGCTGGCGGGGGTCTGGCTCCTGGGGGGCTGCGCCCCCCAGCCAGCCCCCACCATAGATGGTATCACGCTTCAACCGGGCAGTTATGTGACCGCCTCCTATCGGGCCCCCGGCTGGTCGGCGGCCCGAACTGCTTACGCCCTTTCGCCTTTCACGGTGGAAAACGCCCGGGGGGTGGCCCCGGAGACCTTTCAGGCGTTGTTGCAGGAGGAGATCTCCCGTGCCTTGCAGGCCAACGGCCTCAAGGCCGACCCCCACAGCGACACGGTGCTCCGGGGCACGATCTCCCGGGTGGAGATCCAGGGAGAATCCCTCAGGTGGCTCACCGGCAGCATCACCGCGGCGCTCACGGTTGAGGGACGGATTAGCCGGGGGTCCGAAATCCTCTTCGCCTTCCAGGATCGCATCAAGCTGAGCTCCCCGGTCAATCCGGGAGCGCCGGCCCCCAAGGAAAAGGAACTGCTGTTAACCTATGCGGCCAGGACCTGCGCCTTCCACCTGCTGAACGAACTTCTCCTTACCGGCCCACCGCCGAAGGCAGGTAAATCTCTCCAAAAACCCGAACAATGAGCCGGGGCCGCTGCGCCGAATTGGTGGTCAGTATGATGAGGCCGGCGTAAGGCGCCGAATTGGCTTTGCGGTTCGTCACTTCCAGGACATAGACCCGGTCAGGTTCCACCGCCTTCAGGCTTATCTCGATTTTATCCGGGATATTGGTTTGATAACCGGAGATCTTAAACGGCCCGGGCAGGTGGGAGATAAACCGCACACTCCCCCGCACGTCTTCCCCCGTTTTTCCTCTGAGCCGCACAATGTGGCTCGGCTGAATTTCGATGAAAGGCAGGGCGTCTCCCGTGAGCACCAGATGGAACTCCCGGTTCTCCGGATCATTGGTGGTGACCGTGGTATCCTTATGGAACTGGTGGATCACCGAATAGGGCTTGATGCTCAGCGTGATCTCACCCTGGCAGCCGGGTGGGATGGTCTTGTTATAGCTGGGCACGGTGCAGGCGCATTCCGGGTTCACGTCCAGGATTTCCAGAGGCGCCTGGCCCGTGTTGCGGATTACGAAGGTATGGCTTAGCTCCCGGTCCTCAAATACTTGTCCGAAATCATGGCTGGTCTCCGTGACCGTGGCCCGGGGGACCGCTTCAGCCCCCAGCAAGGCCTGGGGGAGGAAGAACTGGACGGTCCAAAAGACCAGGACCGCCCAGGTCCAGACGGTTTTTCCATTTTGAGTATTTTGGGTATTTTGGGTATTCCGTGTGAGGGTGATAAATGGGCGCTTCTGCCTCTGCTGAATCATTGGTAACCTCAGGCCAGGGGATGGGGCCAAGCCCGGTTCCCTTGATTTAGATATCAAATCCGGAATGGAGCCGCCTCTGCTCCTTCTCTCGCCGGCAAGCGTATTCGCCCGCAGTGATTGGGCTAACAAAAACCCAGGGAAAAGCTCATCGATCCGCGCCTTCCCGCTGGTTCTGCAATAAGAGCCGGAGTGCCGTGATAAAAATTGCTAATTTTTTAGGGAATTCCCCTCCAAGAGTAAGGAGCCTTAGCCGCATTAAGCGGCCAGGGGGCCGCCTCCCCCGGTTCCGGGAGGAAATCCAGGATCGATTTTACCATTTGCCGTCGCCGGGGAAAAGTTTTATTATGGGGCCAGGACACCCAGCGCATCGGTTACCAACCCCAAGGAGAACAGTGTCATGTCGCCCAAGAGCAAGGTCCGCCGCCAGACCCGGGAAACCGAGGTGGAACTGGAACTGGAGCTGGATGGCCGGGGCCGGACGGAGATCGCCACCGGCATTCCCTTTCTGGACCACATGCTTAACCTCTTCGCGGCCCACGGCTATTTCGATCTGAAGGTCAAGGCCAGCGGGGACTTGGAAGTGGACCAGCACCACACCGTGGAGGATATCGGCATTTGCCTGGGGCAGGCCTTCCGGGAGGCCCTGCAGGGCCACCCCCAGGTGCGCCGTTTCGGGGAGGCCCGGGTACCCATGGACGAAGCCCTGGCCCAGGTCTCAGTCGACCTGAGCAACCGCCCCTTCCTGCATCTGGATGCGACCCTGCCCTCGGGGGGCGCCGGCCTGGACCCGCAGTTGGTCAAGGAGTTCTGGAGGGCGGTCTGCGTCCATGGCGGCCTGACCCTGCACATCAGCGTGCCCTATGGGGACAATACCCACCACATCCTGGAGGCCATCTTCAAGGCCGCCGGCCGGGCCCTGGATATGGCCACCCAGCCTGAACCCCGGGTCGAAGGGGTGCCGTCCACCAAGGGAGTTTGGTAATTTAAAGGTAAATCCTTAGGGGAGGGAGTAAATGTTCTGTCCAGCCTGCGGCCAAGAGGCGCCGGAATCGAGCAATTTCTGCCAAAACTGCGGCCAAACCCTCAATTGGGGAGCCCCAGGGCCGCAGCTCCAGAGGACCGGTGCCAGACAACTGGTCCCCTTTGCATATGCGGGCTTTTGGCTCAGATTGGTGGCATTTATTATTGATGCCATCTTTATTTCCATTGTGACTCTGGGCGCCGTAACCATCGTCACCGAGGTGAGAGTGCTCCTGGGAGTGCCTGCCGGACTCAGTGCCGGAAGATATGGGGTTGAAGTATTAAGGAGGAGCCGCCCCCTGATATTTTTGATCATCATGGTAGTCCCCTGGCTCTACTGGGCCCTCATGGAGTCTTCCTCCCACCAGGCAACCCTGGGCAAGATGGCCCTGGGCCTCAATGTTACCGACCTTAAGGGGGAACGTCTCTCCTTCGGCAGGGCCACCGGCAGATATTTCGGCAAGTTTGTCTCGGAGCTGATTCTCTATATCGGCTTTATGATGGCCGGTTGGACCGCCAAGAAACAGGCCCTGCACGACATCATGGCCGGCACGTTGGTCGTCAAAAAGCAGAGTTTGCCGGATAAATTGGCAGAAGACCAGGTTGTTCATCAAAATCTGGAAGCCGCACACCCCGAATGACGCCACTCTAAAGTTCCCTCTGCAGTCTGCCCCAATCGGTCCGGGCGGCCAGTTCATCCACCTGGCGCTCCAGGCGGGCGATGAGGGGAGGCAGGCTCCCCGGATCGATAGCCGAAATGGCCACCCCGCCATGGATACGGCACTGGAGCGCGGCCAGATTGCGGTCCGCCAGGTCGGCCTTGTTAAAGACCGTGAGGAGCGGCTTCTCCTGCAGGTTAAGGGAGGCCAGGATGTCTGCCACCACGGCCATCTGCTCCACGAACCGGGGGTTGCTCAGGTCCACCACGTGGATGAGGAGGTCGGCCTCCGCCAATTCCTCCAGGGTGGCCTTAAAGGCTTCCAGCAGGTTCTTGGGCAGGTTTTTGATGAAACCCACGGTGTCGGTGATAATCACTTCCCGCTCCCGGGGAAAACGCAGGCGGCGGCTGGTGGGGTCCAGGGTGGCGAAGAAGCGGTCCTCGGAGAGCACTCCGGCCTTGGTCAAGGCATTGAACAGGGTGGATTTGCCGGCGTTGGTGTAGCCGATGATGGAAAGAACCGGCAGGCCCTGGCGCCGCCGGGGCTGGCGCCGCTCCCGGCGTTCCGCCCCCACCCGGGCCAGCTCCTGGCGCAGCCGGTGCAGGCGGTCCCTGAGGCGGCGGCGGTCCATCTCCAGCTTGCTCTCCCCCGGACCCCGGCCGCCGATGCCCCCCATCAGGCGGGAGAGGGCGTCTCCTTTGCCCACCAGGCGGGGCAGCAGGTAGTTCACCTGGGCCATCTCCACCTGGAGCTTGCCTTCCCGGCTGCGGGCTCGCTGGGCGAACAGGTCCAGGATCAGTTGGGTGCGGTCCAGGACCTTGAGTTCGGTGAAGTCCGTGATGGAACGCACCTGGGACGGACTCAGCTCGGAGTCGAACACCAGCAGGTCCGCACCCTGTTGCAGGCCCTGGACGACCAGTTCCGAAAGACGGCCCTTGCCCATGAGAAAGCGGGGATCGAAGCGCGGCCGGCGCTGGATGAGGGTGGCCGCCACCTCCAGGCCGGCGGACCTGGCCAGTTCAGAGAGTTCTTCCATGGAGTCTTCCGCGGCCACCCGGTTATTGCCGGTGACCCCGATCAGGATGGCCCGTTCCCGGCCCCTACCCTCCTCCCCGGCCGTCTCCACCTGTGCCAGTTCTTCTTCCAGGGAAGCGACCAGGGCGGCAAAATCGAGGTTCAAGGCCCCGGGGTGGGAGGCCTCGATAATGGCCCAGTTATGCCCGTCCAGGGGCCGGGGCAGCAGGTGGGCCACCTGGATAGCCCCCGCCTGCCCGTCGGCGCCGGCGCTGACCGCGGCCACCGCGTCCAGGCGCAGCAAGGCCAGGTCCATCAAGTCGTCCCGGGTCAGGGGGCTGGCGTCCAGGTGGGTATGGATCAGGCGGAGGCCCTTGAGGCGGCCCTTGACGCCGCGCTCCCGGGGCAGAGGGGGAATAATCAGGCCCTTGGCGTCCCCCACCAGGACGTGGCTCACCACCCCCTGGCGATCCAGAAGCACCCCTACCTGCCGGTGCAGGGACCGGGAGATTTCTGCCAGTTGGCGGGCCAGCTCCGGGGTGAGGAGGGAGGCCAGGGGCACCTTGCGGCGGTAGAGCCGCTCCAATTGGCGATACTGGTGGGATTTTAATCCAGTCAGGTTGCCAAACGGGTGATGGATACGAACCTCCGGGTAGGGGCGACAGTGGCACAGGCTTCCAGCCTGTGATCGGGCCGCCCGGTTTCCAGTTTTGACTTGTAGGGGCGACCCGCCGGGTCGCCCAATTTCAAGTTTCGAGAAAAAACCGCCTCGGACCTGGAACAAAACTAAATTTGCTGAAAGCAGCCAGTTAACCTTATTTTAACCTTTTTCCTGGAAAAGATGAACTCCTCCCCCTCATCTCACTTGCGAACTTAAAACTTAAAACTCGAAACTCAAAACTCGAAACTTAACTCAGACAAGACCATTTTCCCGGGCCAGCAGCGCCCCCTGCACCCGGCGGTATAAATCCTCATCCCTTTGCCACGATTGGCGGAGTTGCCGGGCCAGGCCTTGCCGGGATGCTTCATTGCCGACCAGGGGCAGGTTGGCGCCCGCGATGTGATGGGCCCCCCGGAGGGCCGCCCCCAGAAATTCGCAACCCACCAGGAGGTCGGAGAGCAGGTGCCACCGGCAGCGTTCCCCGGCCCAGGCCAGCAGTTTCAGGGCCTCAGCGGCTTGCTGGGCGATCTCTTCGGGACAGCTCACCGCTTCCTGCGCCGCGGCCGTAAGGCGCCCGGCGTCCCCCGCGGCCCGGGCCGCCGTCAGCCGGGAATAGGCCTGAACATCCTGCTCCTGGAGCTCCCGCAGTAGTTCCGCCAGCCGCCGCAGCCGGGCCAGCGTTTCTTCCCAGGCGAGCCCCTGATAACCCTTGGGGTTCACTGGACGTTGGCCTTCCAGGCACAGCACCTTTTCCAGCAACGCCAGGCCTAACCTGGCCCCAAAGGCGGCGGCCGCCCCGCCTCCCGGGTTGGGCTGCGCCTTGGCCAGCTCTTTCAGGAATGAGTTCATCTCACCCTCGCTAAGGGGAAACCACCCCGAGAAGCTGAGTATCACCTTTATGGCGCCGGGCCAAGAAAATTTTTCTGAGAACCTCGAACTTTGAACTTTGAACTTTGAACTTTGAACTAATATCTTATCCCCCGCTCACCTTGCAAGCCGGTCCATATGTGGATATAATTTAATTGAACGTGAATAAGTGCCGTTAACTCTAAATAATTAAAATTTATTGGTCAGACCCTAAAAGATATGGAAAAGATCCCGGATCCCAAGGAACTCGAGAAGGAGCTGAGCGACTACCTTTCCAAGAAATATGGCAGCCGCATCCAGGTCCTGGCCCCCCAGCTCATCACCAAATCCCGGGCGGACGGGGAAGACAAGGACAAAGGGGATTCGATCGCCAAGATCGATTTCGACCTGAAGCCCGAAGAGATGGAAGCCTACCTGGACGGCTACGTCATCAAACAGGATCTCGCCAAGAGCATCCTGGCCACCAAGATCTGCACCCACTTCAATCGCATCCGCCATTCCCTGGAACAGGGCCGGGAACCGGAACCGGGGGTGGGCTCCATCAAGAATAACATCATCCTCATCGGCCCCACCGGGGTGGGCAAGACCTACCTGGTGAAACTTATTGCCAAAAAGATCGGGGTCCCCTTCATCAAAGGGGATGCCACCAAGTTCTCCGAGACCGGCTACGTGGGCGGTGACGTGGAAGACCTGGTGCGGGACCTGGTGTACGCCGCCGGCGACGACCTGAAACTGGCCCAATACGGCATCATTTATATCGACGAAATCGACAAAATCGCCTCCGCGGCGCACACCTGGGGGGGGCCGGATGTCTCCCGCACCGGGGTGCAGAGGGCGCTTCTGAAACCCATGGAAGAGACCGAGGTGGATCTGAAGGTGGCCCACGACCCGGTGTCCCAGATCCAGGCCATCGAACACTACCGCCGCACCGGCAAGAAGGAAAAGCGCACCCTCAATACCCGCCACATTCTCTTCATTGTCAGCGGCGCCTTCAACGGCCTCGATAAGATTGTCAAGGAGCGCCTCAGTAAGAAAAAGATCGGCTTCCATGGCAAGATTACCACCCGGGAGGAGGAGCGGACCTTCCTGAAGCAGGTCACCGCCGAAGATTTGATTCAATTCGGGTTCGAGTCGGAGTTCGTTGGCCGTCTGCCGGTGGTGGCTGTGTTGGAGCAACTCAGTGCCGATGACCTCTACGAAATCCTGCACAACCCCAATAACCCCATCCTTACCAGCAAGAAACGGGATTTTGGGGCCTATGGGATTGACATCAGATTCGAGGACGAAGCTCTGCGGCTGCTGGCGGACCGGGCGGCCCTGGAAAAGACCGGGGCCCGGGGTTTGGTGAGCGTCATCGAGCGGGTCCTCCTCCAGTTCGAAAAGCGGCTGCCCTCCACCGACATCAAAGAACTGCTGGTCACCCCGGAATTGGTGCGGGAACCCCAGGAAGAGCTCAAGAGGCTTATGGCCGATCCGGGTGCTCCGGAGATCCGCAAGCGCTATCAGAAAGCGGCCGGGGCCGAACGAGACCTCCTCAAAAAATTCATCTGGCGTCAGGAAGAGGATTTACGGGGGAGCTACCGGCTGCCCCTCAATGACCAGCGGGTGGAGTTGCTCGTCACGCATTACCATCGGTGGGACTGCGACCTGAAGACCTGCTTTCAGGAGATGAGCCGGCTCCATGACCAGGTGCGGGCCTTCGAGGACCGGTTCTTTGAGGAGCACGCCATCCAGCTCCATTTCGATGAAGAGGCGGTGGATGAAATTTTGCGGCGCGCTTTGGAGGGCGGCACTTCCGCCTTAGCCGTCTGCGAGCGTCTCTCCGACGAATTGTCCTACGCCCTGAAACTGGTTCGGGACCGCACCTCCCGGGACCACTTCATCCTGCCCCGGGAAGCCCTGGACGATCTCGACTCCTATCTCAATCGCCTGATCCGGGATCAGTACCAGGCGACCCGCTTTCAGGAATAACCTTAGGATATGGTAGGAGTTTCCAAACTCTATTGCGGCGCCGTGGAAGCCGGCGACCTCCTGCGCTATCAGGGGCGCCGGGCCCAGGAGCTGCCATCCCATCTCTTGCAGTTCTCGGCGGATAAAAAGCCGGTGGTGGTCTGGAACGTCACCCGGCGCTGCAACCTCAAATGCCTCCACTGTTACGCCCGGGCCACCGCCGGCCCGGCCCCGGATGAGCTGAGCCATCAGGAAGCACTGAATCTGCTCCAGGACCTGAAGGACTTCGGGGCGCCGGTGGTCCTGTTTTCCGGGGGCGAACCCCTGATGCGGCCGGACCTCCTGGAGCTGGTGGAGCGGGCCGTGGCCCACGGCATGCGGGCGGTGATTTCCACCAACGGCACCCTGATCACCCGGGACCTGGCGATGCGCCTGAAGGACCTGGGCCTCTCCTACGTGGGCATCAGCCTGGACGGCACCGCCGCAGTCCATGACCGCTTTCGGGGCCAGGCCGGCTCCTTTGCCGCGGCCATGGCCGGGGTGCGCCACTGCCAGGAGCAGGGCCTCAAGGTGGGGCTGCGTTTCACCGTCAGCCGCCTCAATTACCGGGAAGTGCCGGCCATTTTCGACCTGGTGGAGGAATACCGGCTTCCCCGCATCTGCTTCTACCACCTGGTCTATGCCGGCCGGGGCACCAAGCTGGTGGACGAGGCCTTGAGCCACTCCCAGACCCGGGAGTTGGTGGACCTGATCTGCGCCCGCACCCGCCGCCTGTTCGACTCCGGGAGCGCCCCGGAAGTGCTCACGGTGGACAACCATGCGGACGGCCCTTACATCTACCTGAAGCTGCTCAAGGAAGACCCGCGCCGGGCCGCGGAGGTCCTGGAATTGCTCAAAATGAACGAAGGGAACAGTTCCGGACGGGGGTTCGGCTGTGTCAGTTGGGACGGGGAGGTGCACGCCGACCAGTTCTGGCGCCACCATAGCTTCGGCAACGTGCGTAAGCGCCCCTTCAGCGAGATCTGGACCGACCTGACGGACCCTCTCCTGGCCCGGCTCAAGGACAAAAAGCGCTATGTGGGCGGGCGCTGCGCCCGCTGCCGCTGGCTGGACGTCTGCGCCGGCAACTTCCGGGTCCGGGCCGAGGCCCTGAGCGGCGACCTCTGGGCCCCTGACCCCGCTTGTTACCTGACGGATGAGGAGATCGGGGTGGGTTGAATTTTTTGGGCGGGCCGCCCCTCCTCCCAAAAAAAATCAGGGGCGGCAGCGTCACCGGCAGGAAGCAGGTGACGGGCGCGCCCCTGTTTTTGAGTGAGATGACTAATTATTTGACTACCTTAACTCCTGCAAAATAGCCTTCCGCGCTTCGTCACAACTGGTGGAGTGTTCCATAATTAGCTGGACATAATATCAGGACTAGAACGCTGGATTTTGCATGGTTAAGTCCCCCTTTGAAAAATGGGGATTTAGGGTGATTTCAAGGTGCTATATTAAATCCCCCCTACCCCCCCTTTTCCAAGGGGGGGTTAAAAACCAGTCATTTCCAATGGAAACTCAATTGCATAATAGACCACTAGGCGATGTCTCCCCGGTGCGGCCAGCCTGAAAGGAGTTGCACTATTCTTCTTCGGCGGGGGCGGGGGCGGTGTCTGCGCCGATCTTGCTGACATTGATCGCTTGCAGTCCTTTGGGGCCCTCGCTTATCTCGAATTCCACCGGGTCCTCCTCTTTCAGGGTGCGGAAGCCGGAGCCGGCAATATTGGTGTAGTGGACGAACAGGTCGGGGCCGTCCTCGCGTTTGATGAAACCGTAGCCTTTGGCTTCGTTGAACCACTTCACCGTACCGTTATTGCTCGCCATTTCTCACTCCTTTTGACCTTGGTTCCTGTGCCGGCGGCGGCCAGGGGGCGCAAGTCAAAAAAAAGACGGCCGGCTCCCGCCATACCGTCATTGTCTTAACTTTGTCGCCCCGACCACCGCATTTACGCCTGATATTAGGATGGCAAATTCGTTAGCACACTCCCGGCTTGACTGTCAAGCGAATTCTTTGAGGAGTTGCCTGGTATCGAGGGCCGCGGCGCCTAAAGCTCGGCCCTACTAACCTGACCTGACCCCCAAAAACTGATCCACAGACTAGGGAAGAAATAATCGGATAATCACAGCATTGACATGCGGAAATAGTCCCTTAATTTTTTGTTAAATCTTTCAAATCTTGGATCGGGGATTATCTTGTCCTTGGAGGAGAAAAGAGTCATGGCACGTTGGTTTAAACCTGTTCTTGTCCTTTCAGTGATCGCCTTGTTTCTGTTTGCCGCCTTTGGCGCAGCCGCCCAGCAATCTTTTTCCAACCCCTATCCCGTGGGCCAGGTGAGAATCACCTTCAAAACGGTGCGCGCCGGAGCGGGCTGGGAATGGGGCCGCGGGGTACTCCTCTTTAATGGGAAAAAATACGCCTTTGGAATTAAGGGTATCCAGGCGGGAGCGGTGCGCAATTCCGAGGTGCACGTCAAGGGAGATGTCTATAATCTTTTGGATGTTGGGGATTTCGCCGGGCACTATTTGCCGGCCAGGACAGGAAACGCGATGTTTGCCTTTAATAACAGCAAGGACGTGAGCATTCTCTTGACGGGCACAGAGGAAGGACTGCCGTTGAATGTTGGGCTGAACGGCTTTTACATCAAACTGGAACGGGCCCTCTAATCGGCTCCTTCTCTTCGGGAGCCTTTGCTTTTAAGTTGTGCAAGGAGGAAAATTAATGGCGCCGAAGCGCATCTTACTGAGCCTGATAACGGCGGTGTTCCTTGTTGCCGCGGTAACTTCATTTTCCCTTGGAGAAAAAGAGGCGAAATCCTACCCTGTGGGCGAAGTGACCATTAGAACTGAACGGGTGTCTTTAGGGATTGGCTACACCTGGGGTCATGGCACCCTAAGGTATAAAGGGAAGGAATATAAATTTAAGGTCAAGGGTCTAAATTTGATCGGCTTGGGTTTCACTACCCTGAGGGCCAAAGGGGAGGTGTACAATATGAAGTCTCTTTCCGAGTTCCCCGGCACTTATTATGGCGTCGAGGGCGGCGCTACCCTGATCAAAGAGTCGGCCGGGCTGGTAATCAAAAACTCCAAAGGGGTGCTGCTGAACCTGAAGACAGAGCAGAAAGGGGCAAGTCTTAGACTGGGAGACCAGGGTCTCAACATCAGCCCTGAGTGGCAGTAAGGGTCATTTTGGTAATCCTTCCAAATTCCAGGCTTTGATCCATCGGTATAAATATTCGCGATATCGAAAGATCAAGACCGCACAGAAATAATTAAAGCCCATCAGCCCCATGGACAACCAGTAATGGCCCTGGGCGACTTGAGACCCCTCCAGGGCGAGGAGAACAGTACCGGGCAACCGAAATAGGGCGACGGCCACCACAAAGAGTTTCAACGGCAAAGAGGTAAATCCCAGAATATAACTGACAAAATCCTTGGCTGGCCCGGGAATTAAGAAAATTAGGAAAGCCGCCAGAGTCCCCTCCCTCTTCATGATTTGATGGAATCGCTGCAACGTCTGAGGATCGACAAGGCGGCGGAGGTAGGTCGCCTCCAGCCAACGTCCAAAAAGAAAAGCCAACACTGACCCCAGGGTCAGGCCGATTATGGAATAAAACCCCCCCAAGGGCAGTCCGAAGAGAAAACCCCCGGCGATCTCCAAGGGCACCGGCCAAAAGATGGTGAGGACTTGAACGGCCACCAGGAAAATAAAGACGAAAGGACCCCAATGGCCTGTAGCCCTTAATAGGTGGCCGAATTCTTCTTTATTGGAAATGAAGGAGTAGTATGGTTTAAACAGCGGCCAAAGATAAATAAACCCCAGCAGCAAGAGAATCCCCAGGGAAACCAGAACGGAGGCGGCCAGGAAAACCAAATAGGCATTCCGGTCAGCCCCGGGGGGACCGATCCCTATATATCCGGTGACCCCAGCGGTTATCTCTTCTTTGACCTGCTTAACGCTGTCGGTAACCGCATCGGGACCCGAGGGTTTCGATTCCATACTCTTCCCTATTTTTCCGGAGAGGGTAGCAGAAGGTTTGGGACGGTATGAGGGCTCCCCTGCCGGGAGCCTTTATTACATAAGCTAAGAAGATTTTTACAACCTGCAAGGGGAGCCGGGGCTGATAGGCGGCTTCCTCTATCAGGACTCACCTCCGTCCGGTTGGGGAGAGGACCTTCACCTCGAGAACTCTGCGAAAAATCCTTTTTGCCATCCTGAGCGAAGCGAAGGATCTAGTATTTAAACGTAATTACTAGATTTTTCGGTCTCGGCGCTCCCTCAGAATGACAGGTACACGGATTTTCGCAGGGGTCTCACCTCCAAACTGCTGTACCTGCCCGGCACACAAAAAAGCGCCTGGCTCCGCTGGGAAGCCAGGCGCCTCGTTTTTTTGCCAGGCCGCTTCAGGCGGGATAACCCCGCCCCTCACGCGAAAAGGGGAAGGTTACTCTTTTTCTCCCTCTTCCTCCGCCTTGGGCTTGAGGTGTTCGGGGATGATAGCCATCTTGATGAGCAACGGCTTCAGGAAGGTCTGCTTGATGCCCAGTTCGTACACCTCTTCCAGATCCCGGATGGCGTCCCAGCAGTTGTGGCAGGGAGTGACCACCAATTTGGCGCCGGTGGCCAGGATCTGGTCCCTTTTCACCTTGAGGCCGATGTTGCGCTGCTGCCGGTAGATGCCGATGCCGTTTAAGCCGCCGCCGCCGCCGCAGCAGAAGTTGTACTCCCGGTTCGGATTCATCTCCACGAAGTAGCCCGGCTCCACCAGGTAGCTCATGATCTCCCGGGTGACGTCCCCCAAACCGTAGTTGCGGATATAGTTGCAGGAATCCTGCAAAGTCACCGGCTCCTTGAGGCGTTTGGCCGGGTCGATCTTGATCTTGCCGGTGCGCAGGGCCTCGGCGACCCACTCGGTATAGTGCAGGTAAGGCCTCGGCGGGCGGCCGTCCGGGCGGCCCGCCCAGTAGGGGCCCTCGATGACCGTGGCCCGGTGGGCGTGGCCGCATTCCGTCCCCACGACCCGCTTGGGCTTGAGCCGTTCCATGGCGCTATAAACACTCTCCACCATCATCTTGCAGGCGCCCCAATCCCCGGCGAACATCGCCAGGCTGGTCTGTTCCCAACCCTCGCTGGGCACCGTCCAGTTCTCGCCGGCAATATGGAAGAGGATGGCGGCCTCGGCGATATCCTCGGGATAGTGCTTGGGCTCCCGGGCGTTCAAGGTGTACATCAGGTCGGCGCCCTCCTTGTCCACCGGGATCTCCAGGCCGGGCCATTCTTCCTGCTGTTCGTCAGCCATCCACTCGCAGGTCTCCACCCAGTCCTCGGAGGTCACGTCCATCTGGGCGCGGTAGATGCGGTGCATGCCGGTGCCGATCTTCAGCTCCCAGGGGACGAAACCCTGGGAGAAACAGAGGCCCCGCAGGTAGCCGAACATGACGCCCATGTCGATGCCGTAAGGGCAAAAGGAGCCGCAACGGTTGCAGCAGGTGCACTTGGACCAGGCCACGTCCATGCAATAGCGCATGTGGGCGTTGTCCACGTCGCCGTTGCGCTCGACGATCTTCCCGAGGGTGGACTGGATCTTGTACGACGGCACCTGGGTAGGGTCCCGCTGGTTGGCCAGGTAGAAGAAGCAGGTGTCGGCGCACAAGGCGCAATGGGAACAGATCTCCAGCCAGGTGCTGAGGCGCGACTTCAGGGTGGCCGCCAAGGTTTTCCTAAGCTTCTCTTGGTCCACGTCGAGACGCGTCATCTCCTCATAATATTTTTTGCCGCTCTTGTCGGCCAGGAGCGCATCTAGATACTCCTTGGCGTCTACGGTATTCTTGTTGCAAAGGGTTCCTTCCGGCATGTCTCTTCACTCCTTAAAATATGTCCCGCTTTGCTGGGGAGGCCACCCGCGCCGGCAATGGCCTTAGGTTCGTGACTTGGTATTCTCAAAAACTTTTCTTCTTAGATTATACCATATTTGTTCCATACCAATCACCAGGCAAAGCCTTTTCCCTTATAGCCGCGTTTG
Source organism: uncultured delta proteobacterium (assembly GCA_963697965.1). Lineage (GTDB taxonomy): Bacteria > Desulfobacterota > Desulfobaccia > Desulfobaccales > 0-14-0-80-60-11 > JAPLJC01. The sequence goes on along the minus strand of OY969108.1, from coordinate 1,726,285 downwards.
ATGCCGAAGTCGGCGCCGATTTGGCCACGGGAGAGGAAGAAGCCCACCACATGGAAAAGCTTGGTGCTGGGAATGGCGATGAGCAGGAGCTCGCCGCTCAGGATGTGGGAGTAAAGCCAGAGTTGATAGTGGGTGGCCTGGTGCACCGCCAGAAATCCGGTAACAAAGGGGGCGACGCTGAGCAGCAGCAGCAAAAAGTCATAGCAGGTGGTAACTATGCGGACCTCGGGCAAGCCGAGGCGGCGGCTGGCGATGCAGACGGCAGTGATCATGACCGCGATGGTCAGGACGTCGGCCAATCCCATGGAGAGCGTGGGAAGGTTCACTCCCCAGCGCTCCTTGAACATGACGGCATGCCCCAGCAGGAACAGGGGGGTGAGCACCAACCCGACATGGAAAATGAAGAAAATCAAGGTATACAAGGGCTTGGCCCGCCAACCCTCGGACCAGAAAGGCACCAGCCAGTGGACGATGGAACGCAGCGCCCCCTTGAGGCCCAGGCCCGGATGGGCACGGTAGGCCACCCGGTCCAACTGCCAGTCAAGGCCCTGGAAATAACGCACCACCCTGAAAGTCAGCCCGACGAAAAAGATTCCGAAGGACAGCCACAGCAGTGGGCCGGTGATGAGCTCATACAATCGCGGCATGCGCAAGTTCTCCCCAAGGCCGCGGTGCGGCCCTTTGTGCTAATGGATCTCCTTGTCCTCGTCCCTGCCGGTGAGGTAGAGCCAGAACCCCAATATGCCCAGGAGCGTCAGCCCCATCAGGATGTAAGCTGCACCCTTGGTGTAGACCAGGAAGTCAAACAGGGTATAAAAATGGTTTTCCATGGCATTATTCCTCAATGCCCAAAGGTTTGGGGGTGGCTATGGAGTTTGTGTTCGACGAATTCCGGCCTTTCTTCTTCCTCACCTTCATGGAGGGCGTGCTGCCGGTAGCGCGGATCTTCGTAGAATATGGGCATCCGGGTGGCGATGAAGCGGAAGACCAGGAGTCCCAGAGTAACCAGGTAGATGGAGATGGCGATCTCCATCCAACTGGGGAAATAGCGGTCCGCCGGCGCCAGCTGCCAGTTGAAGGCCACCAGGGAGGTGTTGAAACGGTTGAGGATGATGCCCAGCACGGTGAGCACCGCAGTCCACTTGGCAAGCTTCAGGTTCTTCTCCCGCACCGCGATGGCGTAGAGGAAGGCGGGCAGGCCCACGAAGCCCAGGAGTTCCACCAGGAACCAGGCGCCGTAGCCGGTCAGCAGATAGCTCCATTTATTGTCGATGGCGATGCCGAGCACCTTGATCATGAAGTAGAGCGCCAGCACCATGGCCGCTCCCTTGGCGAAGCCCAGGATCACGCCGTTGTGCTCGGCCAGGTACGTCGCATCCATCTGGCCATGCAAGTAATGGTGCGACAGGGTCCCCTCGAAGATGACCATGGACAGGCCGGCGGCGATGCTGGAGACGAAGAAAAAGACCGGCAGGTAACCGGAGTACCACAAGGGATGGACCTTGGAGGGCACAAGCAGGAAAAGGGCCCCCAGGGAGCTCTGGTGCATGGTGGAAAGGATGACCCCCAGGATGGTCAGGGCCATGGTCATCCTAATGATGAGGTCCCGGGGTTTCTTAAAGCCGAGCCACTCGAAGCAGGCTGGCAGCCACTCCACGAAGAGGGTGGTCAGGTAGAGCATGACGCACAGACCCACTTCGAAGAGCACCGAAGTGGTGCCGGACCGCACTAAGAACGGATAGGGCAGCCGCCAGGGACGGCCCACGTCGTACAGCAGGGCGACCACCACCATGGAGTAGCCCAGGAAGGCGGTGAGGATCGCCGGCCGCACCGCGGAGTGATAACGCTTCAGGCCAAAGACGTAACAGGCCGCCGAGGTGGTGTAACCGCCGGCAGCCAGGGCCACTCCGCACAGCAGGTCGAAGCCGATCCAGATGCCCCAGGGATTGTTGTCCGACAGGTTGGTGACCGCGCCCAGCCCTTTGGTGAAGCGCAGGATGGTGAGCACCGCGCCGACCAGAAAGATGATGCCGGCCACCACGTTAAAAGGCGTCAACAGGGATTTTTTCATGGCAGGGTTTTCAGTGGCCATGCTATTCGCCCTCCGGGGTCTGAGGCTTGGCGGCTTCTGCCAGGGCCTTCTTGACCTCCCGCTCGATGGCGGCCTTCTTTTCGGCCTCGACCTTGGTCATGGCCGACTTTAGCTTGCCCTCGGCCTCCGCCTGGGCCTGGGCCACAGCCCGGGCCACCGCCTGGGCCGTCTCCTGCTGGGCAATCTTATCCTTGCGCTTGGAAATCGCATAGATGCCGGTCAAGAGCACCGGCCAGGCCGCGGCCACCAGAGGCACCCCAGCCAGCGCCCCGGAGGTGAGTTCCGGGGCCGGCACCACCCCCAGGTCCTCACGCATGCCCAGGGTCCGGAAGGGCACTCCCGAGATGTAGAGCCAGTTGGTGCCTCCCATTTCGTGCTCCCCGTAAATATGGTTCAGGTAATGGCCCGGAATGGCCTGGAAACGCTCACGGGCAATCTGGAGCAGATCCCGGCGTTTGCCGTAAACCAGGGCCTCAACCGGGCAGGCGCCCACGCAGCCCGGCACCGTCAGCTTGCCCGAAGTGATCAGGGGGTAGCACATGGTGCATTTCATGATGCGAGGGGTCAGAGGCTCGTTGTATTCGAAGGTGGGAATATCGAAAGGGCAGGCGATCATGCAGTAACGGCAGCCCACGCACACCGTGCCGTCCCAGATCACCGCCCCCTGGCTGGTCTTGGTGTAGGCCCGCACGAAGCAGGAGTCAGCGCAGGCCGGCTCCAGACAGTGGTTGCACTGCCACTTTTTGAATACCGGGCGGGGGGCGCCCGGGATCTCATACCGGTTGACCACCGTATAGGTCCACCAATGGGTCCGCCGCTTCACCTTAAAGACACTCAGGTCGTCGAAAGGCTCGGGTGGAGGCGGCAGCTCGTTCACCTTATTGCACCCGGCCTCGCAACTGCGGCAACCGATGCAGCGGGTGGCGTCAAACAACACCCCGAAGCTTTCGGGATATCCGGTAAACTCTTGGTTGCCTGCGGCTCGGGCCGGCTTGCCCAAGGCGGCGCCCAGTCCCGCGGCTCCCAGCAGGCCAAGAAAGGTTCTTCGCAACATGAACGTGCTCCTTAACCGGCCCCTGCCGGCTACTTCTGCTTTTCCTTATGACACTCGCTGCACGCCGTGGAGGCGGGCTTTTTCAGGTGCATGTCCGTATGGCAGTTCAGGCACTGCCGGTGCAAAGCGGCCAGCAGCGCCGGGCGGTTCGACTCCCTGGCCTGCAGGCTCTCGCCGCTGTGGCAGTTGCTGCAGCGGGGTGGTTCCTTGGCGGGCGGGCTATGATGGTGGCAACCCTGGCAGAGGGTGCCCGGATCGCTGTGGAAATATTCGGCCAGGGTATCGCCCTTGATTCCCTTCACGGTATCGCCCTTGGATCCCTTCAGGAGCGCCTCAAGGTGCTTCTTGTGGCTGAACTCGGACGGCTGGAACCGGTTCGCCAGGGCACTGATCGTAACCGTCTCCGGGAGCTCCTCCAGGGGGTAGGTCCCCGGGTTCAGGTTGCGAGCCTTGAGCAGGGTCTGGGCCAGTGCGGTTTTCTGCGCCGGCTCCAAGGCGCAGATCTTGCTGGGGCTGGCGCCCCCGGGAATGGCAGTTTCCGCGGCCTGCAGGTGGCACTGCCGGCAACCGGCGTCATCGGGGCGGCAGGACTTGCCGAGGTGGTTGTGGCAGCCGGCGCACTCCGCCGGGGCCTGCAGCCCGTTATGGCAACCCAGGCAGCTCGCCCGGCTCGAAAGAGAGTGCATCGCCTTCTCGAAGGAGACGAACTTTCCATCCTTGGCCCCCATCAGGGTGTGGCACTTCTCGCAGGCATCCATGGAAGAATGGTGGCAAACCCGGCAGGTGTCGTTGAACTTCTCGTGGGCCTGGTGGTCGAAGGCCACCGGATCCATCAAGAAGGGTTTGCCGGCCCTGTCCTCCCCCCACTGGGGGGCGTGGGTGATCAGGACCGCATCCGGCTGTCCCCTTTTGAGCCGCGGCACTTCTTTATTCGGGAGCGTGGCCACCCACTCCTGATTATTTTTGGCATCCAGGGCCTGGGCCTTCGCCCCGTGACAGCCGGCGCAGTCGATGGGGAGGTTCTCCTTCGCCCCCCGTTTAGCCAGGTCGATGTGGCAGAGGATGCACTGCTGGTGGTCGGCCTCTTCCAGACTCCTTACGTCCTTCTCCTCCTTGGCCAGGTGGCAGTCGCGGCAGCCATCCTCCTTGCCCTGGGCGTAAAAGGTCTTTTTGGTCTTAGGGTCGTATTGGTGATGGCAGCGGCCACAATTGTCCTTATAGTTCTGATAGGCGGGTATGGCCTTGGAGGCGATGTGCCGGTAGTGTGATGCCAGGTTGAACCCGGCATCCAGCCTGACCGCGGCGATCTCTGGCTGGGCGTTATGGCAGGAGCGGCATTCCCCGTCCAGGGGGCCGGTCTTCTTGCCCGCCGCGGCATCCTTCATGTGGCAGCCGATGCAGTTGGCGTGGTAGATTTCTCTTGCTCCGGCCCCCGGACCGCGGCTGAAATAAAACCGGCCTGTGAAGGCGGTGGCGGTGAAGGACAGGAGGTGGCAGGTGGTGCAATCCTTCTTTTCCTTGCTAAGCGCCTCGGTATGCTTGTCATGGGAGAAGGTGGCCGGCGGCAGCTCCAGCTTCTGAGAGGCGGCCAGGATGCCGATCTTGATCAGATCCGGGCGCCCCGTCTCGGCGGCCGGGACCGGCTCCTTCTCAACCTGAGCCTGGGTTTTGGCGGGCTGCCGCGGCTCCTTCTCACCCTGGGCCTGGATGCCATAGAAAGAGGCGGCGCCACTCAACAACAGGATCCCCGCCCAGCTTAAGAGTCGTCTTCCTTTCACCATAAATCCAATCCTTGGATAAACCGGAAAATCGGACCCCTCTGCTTGAGAAGGAACCGGTGATTTATGTGAAGATATTCACTAAGAATTAAGCCTTGCGGCGCAAATCTATCCAGTTCGCCTAAAATATTTGTTGGATTTAGCAACAAGCACTATCTTGAGAAAAATATCCCGAACGATTTTCCAACAATGAAGATTATGCTAATTTTCTTCATTTGTCCAAAAAAAATGTCTGCGTTTGGAAGGAAAAACTCCTGCCGCCCTGCCTGACCCATGGCTGATGACACCCTGGCCGGCCATGATTCCCGAGGCTACGGTCAGGTGAAGATCCAAGTAACCGGGGTCACCGGCCGGCCCTTGGGGGTCTAACTGGAGGAAGGAACCCTGGCTGGTCGATAGGAGCCGGATGAGCCGAGAGGTTCACTTCCGGATCTGAGAGGGCGTGAGGGTGTAACTCCCCCACGCTAATCGACTCCGCATATTACCCTCCGGGATAGACCTGCGGGCGTGCTTGGAGACTTCCCAGTCTTTGGTTTCTTGGTCGTGGCCGACGCCGCAGCGGTCAGACGTCTTGTCTTCTTCCGCTATCAGCTAGGGAATGCCGGCGAGCAAACAGGCAAGGGGGACGGTGCTACTCAGTCTTGGTCTTTTCATCAGCGGCACCATGTTCCTGCATGGGTTCGCCGTGGGCCGGTTTCTTGCCGATGAACCAGACCTCGTTCGGGTGGAAGATGACCCAGCAGAATTGCCAGACGACGATGGCCAGCGTAGCCAGCAAAGCTTCGTAGAAATGGATGACTTGAGCCACGTCGACCCAGATGTTCGGCAACATGCGCAGAATGGTTTCGCTGAAGATCAGCATCGCGCCGGTGACGATCATGACGACCGATCCCCCCACCAGCGCCCAATACTCGGCCTTCTGGGCGTAGTTCCAACGGCGTGTCGGTGGCGGGGTCTTGGTCAGGCCGATGTTGTAAAGCAGTTGGCCCACGCCGTCTTTCAGGTCGTGGAACCGGAACCGGAGTTCTTTGACGTGAGCCCGTCCTGGCCGCGTGCAGCACAGCGCCACCAGTTGGACGAAAAACAGCCCGGCAAACGCGCAGCCCGTGATGCGGTGGATCATGCCGCGCATGTATTCGCCATTTTTTAGCAGCTTGAACGGCCAACTGAAAAACGCATCGGGATACTTATGGGCGAAGCCGGTATAAGCGAGTATGATGAACAGGATCGTCACGCCCAGGTGTTGGTACCGCGTCCACCTGGACAGGAGCACTTCGCTGTCAGCCGACTCCCGGACTTTCCGGAGGTGCGCCCGCGTCTTGGCGACGTAGTCCAACGCGTTGAACGCCAACATGCCGCCAATCGTCAGCACGATGATGACATTGAAAAATAGAGCAATAAAGTTCACCAGCCACGGCTTGCCCTTCTCGGCGCCCGGCAGGTTGTGAATTTCACCTCTCGTGAGTGTGCCGACAAGGGCATGACACTTGCCGCAGGTCTCCGGCATGTTCTTCGGGTTCAGCGACGACAGCGGATCGCTCGGCGGCAACACATCATGAAATCCGTGGCACGACGCGGAGTTGGCCACCGTCGTCTCGCCAAACTGCTCCACCAGACCATGAAAACTCTCCATCGTCTCCACGACCTTCGACGACATCTGGTACTGGCTGGCGATGCGTACCGAGCCGTGACAGTGCCCGCACGTCTCCGGAATATGCGCCGCAGAAACTTTGGAACTGGCCACAGTGACTGCCTGAATCGTGTGTTCGCCGTGACAATCCGTGCAGACCGGGGCGTCCCGAACGCCCCTGGCAACCGCCTTGCCGTGCACGCTGCGCTCGTAGATGTTCTTGACGTTCTCGTGACACTTGCCGCACGTGTCGGGAACGTTCTGCCAGTAGAGCTTCGAGGCCGGGTTGGTGGACTTGTGCAGATCGTGCGACCCGTGACAATCCGTGCAGACCGCCGCCGCCGTGATACCGCGTTTCAACGCCAGGCCGTGCACGGTGAGGTCGTACGTCACGACTGGCGCGCTCTGATAGAGATTGAACTTCGCCATCTCCGCGGTATTGCCATGGCAATGACCACAGGTCTGCGGAATGTTCGCGCGGTTGACCGGCGACAGCGGGTTCAGGAAGTTCAACAACGTATGCGAGTGTCCGTGACAATCCTTGCATGAGGCGGCTTCGGATTCGCTGGCGACCGCCTGACCGTGGTCGCTTTTCAGGTAAATTTCCGTCTCCAACCGGTGACAGGCGCTGCAAGCCACCGGCTTGGGCGTGAAACCGTCCGGATGCGGCACCTCGGTGATATCGGTATGGCAACTGGTGCAGCGATTCTTGCCGTGGATGGACGCCTCGTATTCCTTCTCATCCACAAACAGCGACACCACCTGGCCGGCCTTGTCGGTCTTAGTCAGGTCTTTGGCGCTGTGACAGGCGAAACAATCCGAGTTTTCTATCGCGCGCGCCGTACCGGCAACCATCAGCAATAGCGCCAATAAACCAGCCGCTCGCAGCAGCGTTTTCATGGTTTGCTTCCCGGCACGGCGGGTGGAGTGCTAGCGGGGCAGTCATATCCTATCGGGCAAAGCGCGGCAAACAGGCTGAATACGGCCAGCACCAGGCCGAAGATGCCAACCGGCTTGCCTAACAGGGCGGAGACGAATTTGGGACGCGGGGCCTTTTGCCCATTCATGAAGGAGTTCCAAATCGATGCTAAAGGAGCGGATGCAGCCGCTCAGACCCTTTACTTTTTGGCGACGGACCGAAGATACGCGATAACGTCTGCCATTTCTGCATCGCTCAACTTGTATGCCGGCATTTTGGTCGTGGGCCCGATGGTTTTCTTGGGGTCGCTGAGCGATCCCTTGAGGTAGGCGTCATCATGGGTCCCGACCAGCGCATCCATGGGCTTGCCCTGGGTGGAGCCTTCCTTGTGGCACAGGGCGCAGTGTTTAGTCTCGACCAGGGCTTTGCCATTATCCGCGGAACCGCCTTGAGCCCATGCTGACCCCGCAATTCCCAACGACAGCACTAAAAGGATTGTCACTACTGATTTCATTTTTTCTCCTTATGGTTGGGAACGCACAACCGTAAAATTTTACCATAAAAAGATTAGGCTAATTTCATACATTTGTCCAAAAAAATGTCTAGGTCTCGAATTTTTTGGAGGAAAAATCCCTGCCGACATGCCTAACCCGCGGCTAGAGCATCTTTCCTTACCCGTCCTGTTGGATTGAAATTCTCAAGACCCAATATACCATACCATGGTATCCTATTAGCCGTCAACTCAATTTTGCGAGCACCTCGCTCTCCTCCCCTGCTCCGGCCCCGGGTCCGCGGCTTAGACAAAATTGGCCTTCCAGGAGCGCAGGAGGGCTAGTCTTTCCCCGGGGGACGTGGGTGGTATCCCCCGGTTTCGCTTTTGGGCCCGAAAGAGGAAAAATAAACTAGAGCGCCTGGTACGGGGGCGATCAGCGGGGTTGGCGCATCCCCCCATGTGGGCGTTGGTTACTTAATGGTCGGCGGCGGTCACCGCTAGGACGCCAGGTAAAAAAGGTTGCAGGGCCTATGGCCGGGCCTATGATCCCGTAACGCTCGGCCCTTTACTTTTCCTCTTGGTCCCACTGGAAGTTTTATTACCCTCCGGGCTGGACCTGCGGGCGTGCTTTGAGGCTTCACGGTCTTTGGTTTCTTATCCGTTGCAGACGCCCCAGCGGTCAGACGTCTTGTCTTCTTCCGCCAGCAACAAGGGAGTGCCGGCGAGCAAAAGGGCAACGAGGACGGTGTTACCCGGTCTTGATATTTTCATCAGCGGCCCCGTGTTCCTTCCCGGGTTCGCCGTGGGCTGGTTTCTTGCCAATGAGCCAGGCCGGGTTCATCGGGTATACGTTCGGGTCGAAGATGGCCCAGTAGAAATGCCAGACGAGGATGGCCAGCGTGGCCAGCACGGCTTCGTAGAAATGGATGACTTGAGCCACGTCGAGCCAGATGTTCGGCAACATGCGCAGGACGATTTCGGTGAACATCAGCATCGCACCGGTGACGATCATGACGACCGATCCCCACATCAGCGCCCAATACTCGATCTTCTCGGCGTAGTTCCAACGGCGTGCCGGTGGCGGGGTCTTGGTCAGGCCGATGTTGTAAAGCAGTTGGCCGACGGCGTTTTTCAGGTCGTAGAACCGGAACCAGTGTTCTTTGACGTAAGCGCGTCCGCGCGGCGTCCAGAACAGCGCCACCAGCTGGACGAAAAACAGCCCGGTAAACGCCAAGCCCGCGATGCGGTGGATCATGCCGCGAATGCCGCTAATGCCGCCATTTTCCAGCAGCTTGAATGGCCAACTGAAAAACGCATCGGGATACTTGTGGGAGAAGCCGGTATACACAAGTATGATGAACAGGATCATCATGCTCAGGTGTTGGTACCGGACCCACTTGGTCAGGCGCACTTCGCTGTCAGCCGACTCCTGGACTTTCCGGAGGTGCGCCCGCGTCTTGGCGATGTAGTCCAACGCGGTGAACGCCAACATGCCGCCAATCGTCAGCACGATGATGACGATGTAAAATAGACTAATAAAGTTCACCAGCCACAGCTTGCCCTTCTCGGCGCCCGGCAGGTTGTGAATCTTGATCTCACCTTTCGCGAGTCGTGTGCCGATACCGGCATGGCACTTGCCGCAGGTCTGCGGCAGGTTCTTCGGGTTCACCGACGACAGCGGATCGCTCGGAGGCAACACATCATGAAATCCATGGCACGACGCGCAGTTGGCCACCATCAATTCGCCAGACTGCAGCGCCAGACCGTGAAAACTTTGCATGTACGTCTCCACGACCTTCGACGACAACTGATACCGGCTGGCGATGCGTTCCGAGCCGTGACACTGCCCGCACGTCTCCGGAATATGCGCCGCAGAAACTTTGGAACTGGCTAGTTCGACTGCCTGAATCGTGTGTTCGCCGTGACAATCCGTGCAGACCGGGGCGTCCCGAATGCCACGGACAACCGCCTTGCCGTGCACGCTGTGCTCGTAGGTGTTCTTGACGTTCTCGTGACACTTGCCGCACGTGCCGGGAATATTCTGCCAGTAGAGCTTCGAGGCCGGGTTGGTGGACTTGTGCAGATCATGCGACCCGTGACAATCCGTGCAGACCGCCGCCTGCGTGATACCGCGTTTCAACGCCAGGCCGTGCACGCTGAGCTCATACGTCGCGACTGGCGCGCGCTGAAAGAGATTGAACTTCTTCATCTCCGCGGAATTGCCATGGCAACGACCGCAGGTCTGCGGAATGTTCGTGCGGTTGACCGGCGACAGCGGGTTCAGGAAGTTCAACAACGTATGCGAGTGTCCGTGACAATCCTTGCATGAGGCGGCTTCGGATTCGCCCTTGGCGACCGCCTGACCGTGGTCGCTTTTCAGGTAAATCTCCGTCTCCACCCGGTGACAGGCGCTGCAAGCCACCGGCTTGTGCGTATAACCGTCCGGATGCGGCAGCGCGGTGATATCGGTATGGCAACTGGTGCAGAGATTCTTGCCGTGGATGGACGCCCCGTATTCCTTCTCATCCACAAACAGCGACACCACCTGGCCGGCCTTGTCGGTCTTAGTCAGGTCTTTGGCGCTGTGACAGGCGAAACAATCCGAGTTTTCTATCGCGCGCGCCGTACCGGCAACCATCAGCAATAGCGCCAATAAACCAGCCGCTCGCAGCAGCGTTTTCATGGTTTGCTTCCCGGCACGGCGGGTGGAGTGCTAGCGGGGCAGTCATATCCTATCGGGCAAAGCGCGGCAAACAGGCTGAATACGGCCAGCACCAGGCCGAAGATGCCAACCGGCTTGCCTAACAGGGCGGAGACGAATTTGGGACGCGGGGCCTTTTGCCCATTCATGAAGGAGTTCCAAATCGATGCTAAAGGAGCGGATGCAGCCGCTCAGACCCTTTACTTTTTGGCGACGGACCGAAGATACGCGATAACGTCTGCCATTTCTGCATCGCTCAACTTGTATGCCGGCATTTTGGTCGTGGGCCCGATGGTTTTCTTGGGGTCGCTGAGCGATCCCTTGAGGTAGGCGTCATCATGGGTCCCGACCAGCGCATCCATGGGCTTGCCCTGGGTGGAGCCTTCCTTGTGGCACAGGGCGCAGTGTTTAGTCTCGACCAGGGCTTTGCCATTATCCGCGGAACCGCCTTGAGCCCATGCTGACCCCGCAATTCCCAACGACAGCACTAAAAGGATTGTCACCACTGATTTCATTTTTTCTCCTTTGGTTGGGAACGCACAACCATAAAATTTTACCAAAAAAAAGATTATGCTAATTTCATACATTTGTCCAAAAAAATGTCTAGCTCTAGAATTTTTTGGAGGAAAAACCTTAAGCCCCCTGGCAAACTCGCGGCTGGCGCATCTTCCCTTACGCGTCTTTTGGAAATTCTGACGCTCTGCCATAATGCCAGACCCTGGTATCCTTTACCTCTCGGCAACCGCCACCTCAATTTTGCGAGTACCTCATCGCCCCTCCCCTGCTCCGGCCCCGGGATCGCGGCTGGGACAAAATTAACCTTCCACAAGCGTCGGGAGGGCAGGTTTTTACTTAACTTTTTCCATTGCCAAGGGGTTGCGATTTTTTATATAATTAAGTTGACATTCACGTCGCTTGCCATATATTATTGGGCGGAAAGGAGTTGCGGCTTTTTCTCGAGACTCCACAAGGGGGGGGAAAGCCGGATGTCAACCTTTGCGCAAGGAGGAAGGAGAGTATGCGTTCAAAATTGTTGGTAGGGTTGATGGTGGCTTTGGTGGCGGTATTTTTCATCAGCACCGCCGCAGTGGCGGCGGGCGGCGCCAAGTTGCTCTGCGTCTCCAAGCAGGATCTGAAGGGACAAGAGACTGTCGCCTCGTGCCTGGCGAAGGGGGAGCGCTTCGCGGTAGTAGATCAATACGGCATAGTGCACATTCTGACCCCGGAAGAGGTGGAACTGACCAAGGCCTTCAATCCCAAGGCCTTCGAAACCCGGGCTTTCGGCATGCATTACCAGAAGATGGCTCCGACGCTGGCGCCGCTGCCGGGACCCCCGCCTGAGGCGGGTGGTGGTTGATCCCAACCTCCCTGTCCTTACAGGGAATCCGGCTTAACCGACACTCTTAAAAAAAAGCCCTCAAAGCATGCTTTGAGGGCTTTTGCTTTCGGCCCCGAAGCTCTCTCCCCCAAGATACCAGCACCGCCTAAAGCACGAGGACGCCATGAGAGGATCGGGGCCGCAGTGGCGAGTTGGGCAAACGGTCAGCCTTTATGGCTTCTCCCGGTTTACCCCGAAGATGCAATCGTAAATAACTGCGGGAACTACTCAAGCAGGGTCGAAGGTAAAGGGTCCGGAGCTTAAATCCCCAAGGCTCACCTTCCGGGAGCCGGGGGCTGTGCTTGCCCTCCGGCTGCCGCGGCTCATGATTTCTTCTGGACCGCCCCCGGGGAAGCCTCCTGTACCGGGACCAACAGGTTGTCCCAGCCCTGCCGCTTGGTCAAAATCCCTGAGCCGATGGTGACCACTCCGGTCAAAAACCACTGTTGCCGGCCATCGGGGCGGCTGAGGAGCTGAAAGGTGGCGGCAAATACTTCGGCCTTTTGGGCCTGGGCGCCGGGGTTGACAATGGAGACATAGGCTATCCGGGTGTTGGCGGACTCCGGCTGATAAAAGCCATAGAACTCGGCCACCTTGCAATAGCCGGGATTCCAGGTATCCAGGGTGTTCTGGGCCGCGGCCACGCTCAGCGGGGGCGGTGCTGCGAAAGGTGACGCCGTGCATCCGCACCAGAAGGCCATCATAAGGAACAACCCGCAAAGGCCCCGCCAGCCTGAGAGCTTCTTCATGTCCCCGCTCCTCCACATAGATTCCGGTTCTCCCCCCACCCAGGAACCCACCCAGGCCGGGGAAGAGTTAAGTTCCGCCCGCCGCTCATTGCTTGATAAGGCCGGCCTCCCTAAGCCAGTCCACTACTTGCTGACGCGCCTCGGGCCCCTGGGCCGTCAGCCTCCCCTGCGGGCCAAAGATCAGGAAATGGGGAATGGAGTGGAGGCCAAGCTGTTGGGCCAGGGGGGACTGCCAGTCGATCCTGCCCTGCACCTCGGGACGATTGATGTTGAGCTCGATAATCTCCAGGTCCCTCCGCTTCTGCGCCAACTGCTTCAATAAAGGCGCCAGGTACATGCACGGAGGACAAAAGGGGCTGAAAAAGTCGACCAGCGTGACCTTCCCCTGAACCGGCAGGGTCTGGAGAGCCACCGCAGATCCCTCCCGGCCGGCGTTGCCCTCCCGCACCTCACCCGCCAGACCCGGGGCACTCAGGGTTAGAAGGAGAAAAACCCCCAAGAAACTGGCGATTAAGACCAGTCCAAGCCAGCGCCCCCTAGTCCTTAGATAGGTCCTGCCCTCGAGCTTGTCAATCATTTTCCCCGCCCCTCCCCTCGATCACTCAAGTAGAGTCACTTGTTGAGCAGGCGGCTCCGAGGGCCGCCCACATTCTGGAATACCGCCTGAAAGTCACGGAAGAGCCTCTTGTTGTGGCGCACCCGGTGGCATTTCTTCAGGTAACCCTTGGAGTCGGGGTTGTCCGCCAGCAGGTCCAGCCCCTCCCAGCCCTGCCGCCGGGGGTAGGCATAGTAGGGGTAGTCCTTGGGAACCCCACGGATGTAAGTGACCTGGGGCACCAGCCATGCCAACCTGGCCAGGTAGAGGCGGTGCATGCCGTCGTTGATGATCAGGGCCAGGGTGCCGTCGGCCTCGATGGACTCCTCCACGATGGGAGGATAAAGATCGAAGGTCGCCTCCGAACCGTCGTCCTGCCGCACGGTATAGGTGATAAAGCCGTCCAGGTGGAACAGGTCCACCCCCTGCTCGGCCAGACTCCAGCCTACATCCTGGGTCTTGCGGAGCTCCTTGAGCCACAGGTAGTTTTGCGCCGGGTGCAGGGAATCGGTGTGAATCTGCTCCAGGCTGATGAAGGCCTGCTCATAAACCCTAACCTCCGGCCGGTCCATGAGGGGCACCTGGCGGAGGCGGGCGATCAACTCTTCCTGGGAATGGCGCTCGAGGGTGATAATCTCCATTATGGTTGCCTACCGGGAAATCTTACCACCATTCCCAGGAAGGGCAAAAGTTAAAAGTAAAAAGGCAAAAGAAATTCGTTTTTTCCCGTTTTCACCTTTTACCTTTTGACTTTGGCCCTTGCTCCGGCCAGCCCTCCAGGAAGCAGGATGAGCAGAGGGGCTGGGGGCGGCACCATTCCTTCCCCAGACGCACCAGCAGGCCGTGGTATTCTTGATAAAGCCCCACGTCCGCGGGCAGATGGTCCATGAAGAGCCGGCGCAGGTCCTCGTAAGCGCAGGACTCCGGGGCCAATTGGTGCCGGCTCAAGATGCGGAAAGTATAGGCGTCCACCACAAAGGTGGGCTTCTCCAGGGCATAGAGGAGAATGCTGTCTGCGGTTTCCGGGCCGACGCCCTTGACCGACAAAAGTTTGGGCCGCAACTTTTCCAGGGAGTCTCGCATCATCAGCTTGAGGGAACCCTGATATTCTTCCTGGAGAAAGGTCAAAAAACTCTTGACCCGCCGGGCCTTGAGATTGTAATAGCCCGAGGGCCGAATGAGTTCGGCCAGCTCCGCTTCAGGCAGGGCCGTCAAGGCTGCCGCGGTCAAGCGGTCTTCCGCCTTAAGCCGCGCCATCACCTTGGCCACATTGTTCCAGTTGGTATTCTGGGTCAGGATGGCACCCAGCGCCACCTCAAAGGGCGTCTCTCCGGGCCACCAACCCTGGGGGCCGAAGGCCTGATACAATCTCTCGTAAAGCTCCCGCAACAATTTGCCCGTCCTGGCGGTGGTCATGGGTCTCCTCGAACTGGGAAGCCCCGGCGGGTGGATGTGGCCCCAGCCGGAGTCTGGCTTCTATTTTAGCATTTTTTTTGGCCGGGGCCTGTGATAGAATGCCCAAATCGCCCTCTTGAAGCGGAAAATTCCAGGGGCGCCGCCCGGCCGGGGGCGAAGACCGCTCCGTGGCAGGCGGATTTTGACTCCCCATCTCGACCTGCTTGACAACAGGACCGAATCTTGAGCAAACGCGTCGTTTTCAAACCATATGATCTAGTCGTGGAGGTGCCGGAGGGCGAGAATCTGTTGCGGATCGCCGTGCAGGCGGGGGTGCACATCAACGCCTCCTGCGGCGGCGAAGGCGTCTGCGGCAAGTGCCGCATCCTCCTGGAAGAAGGAGAACTGGACAGCCTTTCCTCCGGGCTGCTGAGCGACGCAGAATGGAACCTGGGCTACCGCCAGGCCTGCCAGTCCCGGGTGCTCTCCGACGTGGTGGTGCGCATCCCCCCGGAATCCCTCCTGGATCGCCGCACCCTGACCCGGCGCCCGGGCGGCATCGGTCTCAGGCCCAGTCCCATAGACCTGGCGGCCTTGAGGGCCGAAGGCCTCTATAACCCTGCCTTCAAAAAGAGATTCGTGGAACTGGCGCCCCCCACCCTGGGGGATAATACCAATGACCTGGCCCGCCTGGAGCAGGGCCTGGGACGGCAGCACGCGGTGGAAAGCTTTACCCTGGACTTTTTCCTGCTGCGCAAGCTGGCCCGGGTGATGCGCCAGGAAGACTTCCGGGTCACCGCCACCCTCGATTTCTCCCGGCGCCGCTACCGCTCCCCCTTCCTGTTGAACGTCGAGGCCGGCAACACCACCCAGCGCCACTTCGCGGTGGCGGTGGATATCGGCACCACCACCGTCTGGGTGCAGCTCCTGGACCTGGCTAACGGGGCGATCCTGGGCCAGGCCGCTGATTATAATGCCCAGATGAGTTACGGAGATGATGTCATCTCCCGCATCGTCTTTTGCCAGAAAGAGCAGGGGCTGCAAAAACTGCAGAAATCGGCGGTGGCCACCGTCAACCAGGTGATGCATCGGCTGCTGAAGCAGCATAATCTGTCGGTGGAGGAGATCTCCCATATCACCGTAGCCGGCAACACCACCATGACCCACCTCTTTTATGGCATCGATCCCAAATACATCCGCCTGTCGCCTTACATCCCCACTGCCGGCAGCATTCCCCTGGTCCGGGCCCGGGACCTGGGGCTGGAAGTGCCTGAGCACGTCTTCATCTTCTGCGTCAGTTCGGTGTCCAGCTACGTGGGCGGCGACATCGTCTCCGGGATCCTGGCCTCCGGGATCTACAAGGACCCCAAGCTTACCCTGTTCATCGATATCGGCACCAACGGCGAAATCGTCATCGGCAACCAGGCGTGGTTGGCCTGCGCCGCCTGCTCCGCGGGGCCGGCCTTCGAAGGAGGCGGCATCAAGTTCGGAATGCGGGCCAGCGCCGGGGCCATCGAAGACGTCATCATCAATCCTGAAACCTTTGAACCCACCCTGATCACCATCGACATGGTGAAGCCCAAGGGCATCGCCGGCTCCGGCCTGATCAACCTGCTGGCCGCCATGATGGAGGCGGACCTCGTCTCACCCAACGGCAAGCTCCGGGAAGACCTGGACACCCCCCGCATCCGCATGGGGGACAGCGGCCGGGAGTACGTCCTGGTCTTCGCCTCCGAAACCCAAAGCGGCCAGGACCTTACCATCAGTGAGGCGGACATCGACAACCTGATGCGGGCCAAAGGGGCCATGTTCGCAGGCTACCTCACCCTGCTGGAAAGCGTCGGGCTCAAGCTCCAGGACCTGGAGCAGGTGATCCTGGCCGGGGCCTTCGGCAACTTCATCAACATCGAAAACTCCATTGCCATCGGCCTGCTGCCGGACCTGCCCCGGGAGCGCTTCCAGTTCGTGGGCAACGCCTCTCTCCAGGGCGCCTCCTTGCTGGCCTTCTCCCGGGAATTGTTGGCTGAGGAGGTCCGGGTGGCGAATATGATGACCAACTTCGAACTTTCCGAGACCCCGGGCTACATGAACCAGTATATCGCCGCTCTCTTCCTGCCCCATACCCAGATGGAACTATTCCCCACGGTCACCGAACGGCTCCAGGGGGCCAAGGGCTGACCCGGCCAGGTCCGGCCCCGCACAAGGCAGTGGGTCTTGGTAGGGGCGGGTTTAAAACCCGCCCTTGCGAAAGCGTCGCCGGGGACTCGCTCTGGCGGCGCAACGGCTGGCTGGACTTCTTAATAATTTCCTGTTGCAAATCCCGTTTTCCCATGGCAGAATAGGCCACTTTCGCCCGTCAGAGGAAAACTCCCGGCTGGCGTTTAGTTTTGTCTGGTTAGTAATTAACAAAAATGTTGACAAAATTGGAGGGTGAATGGCTAATCCCATAAATTCAGGTGATACGGCCTGGGTCCTGGTGTGCTGCTCCCTGGTGCTGCTGATGACCCCGGCCCTGGCCCTGTTTTACGGGGGCATGGTGCGGCGGAAAAACGTCCTTTCCACCCTGACCCTGAGCTTCGCCTTCATGCTCCTGGTGGGAGTCCAGTGGGTGCTGTACGGTTACTCCCTGGCCTTTGGGCGGGATATCGGGGGAATCATCGGCGGCCTCAACTACCTGGGATTGGCCGGGGTGGGCGCGGCCCCCAATCCCGATTACGCCAAGACCATCCCCCAGGGGCTCTTCGCCGCCTTCCAAATGATGTTCGCGGTGATCACTCCGGCCCTGATCACCGGGGCCTTCGTGGAGCGGGTGCGTTTCAAGTCCTTCCTGCTTTTTGGCCTCATCTGGGTCACCCTGGTCTATGACCCCCTGGCCCACTGGGTCTGGGGCCACGGCGGCTGGCTCAATTCACTGGGAGTCCTGGACTTCGCCGGCGGTACGGTGGTGCACGTGGCGGCGGGTTATTCGGCCCTGGCCTTCGCCCTGGTCATCGGCCCCCGCAAGGGGTTCGGCAAGTTTCCCATGGAGCCCCACAACATCACCCTCACCATCCTGGGAGCCGGGCTCCTGTGGGTGGGCTGGTTCGGGTTCAATGCCGGCAGCGCCCTGGCGGCCAACGGGGTGGCGGTGAACGCCCTGTTGACCACCAACACCTCGGCGGCCACTGCGGGTTTGGTCTGGATGATCCTGGGATGGCTGGATGGCCGGCCCAGCCCCTTGGGGATCGCCACCGGCATGGTGGTGGGCCTGGCCGCGGTGACCCCGGCTGCGGGGTTTGTGACCCCCCGGGCCGCCCTGGTCATCGGCGCAGTGGCGGCGCCTCTCTGCTACTATGCCATCCGCTTCCGCCAAAACCGTTCCTGGGATGAATCCATGGACGTCTGGGCCTGCCACGGCATGGCCAGCAGTTGGGGAATGATCGCCACCGGGCTCTTTGCCACCCTGGAGGTGAACGCGGCCGGGGCCAACGGCCTGTTCTTCGGAAACCCGGGCCAACTGGCTTTGCAGGCCCTGGCTACGGTAGTCACCATGGCCTTCGCCTTCGGGATGACCTTTGTGATAGCCAAAATCCTGGATATGAGCATCGGCCTCAAGGTCACCCCCATGGAAGAGGAGGTGGGCCTGGATATCAGCACCCACGGCGAGCGGGCCTATTCTTAAGAGCGGTCAGCCAAATTACCGTTTCTTCTATAGATCCTCAATAAGAGAGAACCGAAAATGCTAAAAAAGATCGAAGCCATCATTCGGGAAGACAAGCTCAACGATGTCAAGGAAGCCTTGAAGGAAATGGGCATCGTGGGCCTGAACCTCTTCGAAATTCGCGGCCACGGCCGCCAGGGAGGCATCAGCCTGACGGGCCGTACAGGCAGCTACCGGGTCGATTTGCTGCCCAAGATCCAGATCAACATCGTCTTGAGCGAACACAACCTGGAAGATACCATTCAGACCATCCTCAGGTCCGCCTATACCGGCATGGCCGGCGACGGCCTGATCTTCGTCTACCCGGTGGAGGAAGTGATCCGCATCCGCACCCGGGAGCGGGGGCACGACGCGGTGATGTATCCCGGGGACATTGACGAAAGGAAGGAGGTCACCGCCAAATAGTTTCCCCCCTTCATTCCGGCCATCCCCCTTCTGGCAGGGTGGGGGGGCGGCCTCCCTAAACTATTGCATTTCTGGTTTTTCCATGACAAAATAAATTGATTTCTCGCGGCCAGGGAGGCTATCCTTCCTGGCCTGCATTTCGCTGGGGCGTCTCCCCGGCCTTTTGGGGCAAGAGACCTATGTCAACCGAAGCGGTGATCTTCGCCTGTCAGCAAGCGGTGCCGGACCCGGAGGCCCTGCTGGTCTCCTTGAGCAAGGGGGGGGACCGCTGGCGGGTGCTTTCGGAGCCTTGCAGCAGTAAAGTGGAGGCCTTTCAGTTGCTCCGCGCCTTGGGAACTCCGGTGGACCTGGTATGGGTCATCGGCTGCGATAAGACCCTCTGCCGCTACCAGGATGGCAGCCGCCGCCTGGAAGGCCGGGTGCAATATTCCCAGGGTTATCTGGAAGAAATCGGGCTGGAGTCGGGGCGGCTGGGCTATTCCCTGGTCACCCCGGGCGATGCCGCGGCCCTGGCCGGGATCGTCAAGGAAGTTAAGGCCCGTCTGCAGGCCCTGGGGCCAAGCCCCCTCAAGGCCAAGGTTTAGGACTAATGCTGTTCATTTAAGGACCAGGAGCCGACGCGCAGTCATTTCCTTTGTCATTCTGAGGGAGTCGGGGGCGGCCACAGAATTTCTAAATACGAGATGCTTCGCTTCGCTCAGCATGACAAAAAAATGTGGGGTGGGCACTGCCCACCAATCCCATAGAAAAGAACCGCTTAAGTGAACCTTATTTTATTAAACTGTCTCATTTAGGAGAACTAGGGTTGCCTGCCAAATATCACATCCACATGCGCCGGGTGCCGCCCCGTTTCACCCCTCTGGCCAAAAGCACCGTGATGGACTGGGGCGAGGGCTGTCTCCGCTGCGCCCGCTGCGTCAAGGAAGACTGTCCGGTGGACGCTTACCGGAAGCGGGGTTTCGACCGGCAGCAGCTGGTGGACACCATCGATCAGGTCTGCCGCGACTGTTACCGCTGCGTCCAGGGTTGTCCCCGGGGGCTAGTCTTCAAGGCCATGAACCCCCAATACCGGCAGATGGGGGACGACTATTGGACCCCGGAGATCATCGCGGTCACCTGGAGCCAGGCGGAAACCGGCAAGATCCCCGTTTCCGGAGCGGGCTATGGCGGGCCCTTTTCCGGGGAGGGCTTCGACTCCTGCTGGACCGACATGTCGGAGATCGTCCGGCCCACCCGGGATGGCATCCACGGCCGGGAATATATCAGCACCTCCATCGACCTGGGCCGCAAACCCATGTTTCTGGCCTTCAACGAACAACAGGAGATGCTGATCACCCCACCTCGCCTTTTGGAAATCCCTTTACCGGTGGTGCTGGCGGAACCATCCCGGAGCGCCGACCCGGCGCGGCTGCGTCAGATCATGGTGGCGGCCGCCCAAAACCTGGGCACCCTGGCGCTCTTGCACCGGAAAGACATCGGCGCCGACCTGGCCCCGGCCGCCTCTCGCCTGGTGCCCATCCTGTCGGCCAGAGAGCCTCTGAAGCAGGATGCGCCGCTGCTCAGCCAGGTGCCCGCGGTGGAGATCCCGGACCATCCCGGGGTAATGGCCCAAATGGAGGCCATCAAGAAACGCTTCCCCCAATTGCTCGTCTGGATCAGGGTGCCGGCCGACGGCCAGGCCGCGGCGCGAGTGGCGGCCTTAGCCGCGGCGGGGGCCGAGGTTTTGCACCTGGCCGGCTCCGACAAGGCCCGGGGCCTCAAGGACGCCGGAACCGCGCACCTGAAGGACCTGGTGCGCGGCTGCCACCTGAAGCTGGTGGAAGACCGGTTGCGGGACGCCGTCACCTTGCTGGTCAGCGGCGGCATCGCTTTGGCGGAGCACGTGGCTAAGGTTATCATCGCCGGCGCCGATGGGGTGATGGCCGACCTCTCCCTGCTCCTGGCCCTGGAATGCCGGCTGTGCCCCGAGTGTCCCGGCGGCGCTGATAAGAAGAACCAACAGCCCTGCCCCATCGACCTGGGGAGCCTCAGCGTCCCGCGGGGGGCCCAGCGGATGGTCAACCTCCTGGGCGCCTGGAACAACCAGCTTCTGGAGGTCCTGGGCGCCATGGGCATGCGGGAGGTGCGCCGTCTGCGAGGGGAAGTGGGCCGGGCCATGTTCAAGGAGGACCTGGATAGAGAAATCTTTGCCCCGCTCTTCGCCCGGCCGGAGGGTGAAACCAGGAGGGTCGGCGAATAGAAGGAGTTACCCGTAGGGCGGCCGTCCCTGGCCGCCTCTAAATGGCGGGCACGGAGGCCCGCCCCACCGAACCGATAACCGGTTTTCGGCGAAAGGCGAACGCAGGCTAAAACCTGCGGCTACCACTTAAAAGCAAATGAACGCCAAACCACCCCGTGGCCGGTTCAAAGTTCAAAGTTAAATCGACTAAAATCAGAAAAAGACTAAAAAATGGCGCAAGCGAAGAAAAAAACGGTTCCCATCATTCCCCTGGAATCCTGGAGCGAAGACGGGCCCTGGCAGCCGATTCCCACCCCGTCCCGCTTCCGCACCCCCTTGAGCAAGTACCTGGTGGGGCGTGACGAATCCGCCTGCATCAAGTGCGGGGGCTGCGTCGAAGCCTGCCCCTATGGGGTTCACACCATGTCCGGCGGCTACTTGCGGCGTCCCCGGAACCACCTCTGCCTGGGATTTGCCTGCCGGGAGAAGGAATTTTTCTGCGTGGCCAAATGCCCGGCCAAGGCCCTGCGGCTCAGCCTCCACCCGGTGTACGGCACCCTCGGGGACCGGCGCTGGCCAGCGGATTTGCTCCTCAGCACCTGGTGGCAGGCGGAATGGGGCAACCTCCCCTATACCGACCTCGAATATCGCCTGGGAGACTCCGGCGGCGGCTTCGATAAACTGCGTTTTCTCTTTCCCAAACACCATTCGGACTTCAAGCTGACCGAGGACGACATCTCCCTGGAGGTGGAGCTGAACCGGCGGGGAGACGGCCGGCCCCAGGTGCGGCTGGCAGTGCCCTGGTACGGCGGCGGCATGTCCTTCGGCTCGGTGAGCATCAATACCATTCTCTCCCGGATCCGGGCGGCGATCCGCTTTAATACCATGGTATCCACCGGCGAGGGTGGCTTTCCCGAAGAACTCTACCCCTATAGTGACAATATCGTCACCCAGGTGGCCACCGGCCTCTTCGGGGTCCGGGAAGACACCATCCAGCGGGTGCGCATGGTGGAGTTCAAATACGCCCAGGGGGCTAAACCCGGATTGGGCGGCCACCTGCTGGGGGACAAGGTGACCCCCGCGGTGGCCCGCATGCGGGAGTCGGTGACCGGCAGCTCCCTGTTCTCCCCCTTTCCCTTCCACAGCGTCTATTCCGTGGAAGATCACAAGAAACACATCGACTGGATCAAGGAGATCAATCCCCGGGCCCTGGTGTCGGTGAAGGTCTCCACCCCCACCGACGTGGACATGGTGGCGGTTGGGAGCTATTACGCCGGCGCCCATGTGGTCCAGTTGGACGGCAGCTATGGCGGCACCGGGGCCGCGCCGGATATTGCCAAGAAGAACATCGCCATGCCGGTGGAATATGCCATTCCCAAGGTGCACCAGTTTCTCAAGGCCGAGGGCATCCGGGACCAGGTGACCCTGATTG
This sequence comes from uncultured delta proteobacterium, assembly GCA_963697965.1. Lineage (GTDB taxonomy): Bacteria > Desulfobacterota > Desulfobaccia > Desulfobaccales > 0-14-0-80-60-11 > JAPLJC01. The sequence continues at coordinate 1,703,746 of OY969108.1, read as the reverse complement.
CCTCCGGCGGCATCCGCAGCGCCTTCGACGTGGCCAAGGCCATCGCCCTGGGGGCCGATGGAGTCCAGATCGGCACCGCCGACCTGGTGGCCCTGGAATGCCTGCGCTGCCACAACTGCGAATCCGGCCGCGGCTGCGCCCGCGGCATCGCCACCACCGACCCGGAACTGGTGGACCTGATGACCATCGATTGGGGGAGCAACCGGATCAGCAATATGTACTACTCCTGGAGCAAGATTCTGAAGGAGATCCTGCGGCGGCTGGGCCTCAAAAGCATCCGGGAGCTGGTGGGCCGCACCGACACCCTGGCCCACCTCGACTACTTCGACCGCCCGGTGGATGATGATTTGCGGCGTTAAGAGTTCAAAGTTCAAGGTTCAAAGTTCAAAGTTAAAGGCTCTATTTGATTAAAGAATTAAAGCAAGGCGAAACTTTACCAATGCCTGATACCGATGTGGAAATGATGGTATCTACTGCACAGCGGAATAATGTTTTCTTAACCCCACTAAAGCATTAGCAGTTCTTGATTGCAGGTTTTGAACCTTGAACTTTGAACCTTGAACTTTGAACTAATATGATGGGTAAGATCGAGCGCTTTGAGGATATCGACGCCTGGAAGAAAGCTCGGGAGCTGACCAAAATTATTTATGAAGTAACTGCTCAAGGAAAAATCGCTGCGGACTTTTCACTGAAGGACCAACTCCGTCGAGCCTCAGTGTCGATCATGGCAAATATTGCCGAAGGCTTTGAACGCGAGGGCAACAAGGAATTCCGGCAATTCCTGGCTATGGCCAAGGGTTCGGTGGGAGAGGTAAAAGCCTTGCTATTTGTCTCGTTGGATGCCGGCCTGACCTCCTCCGACCAATTTCAACGCATTATGGGACTGGCCGATGAGGCCTCACGTTTGCTTGCCGGCTTTTTGCGGTACCTCAAAGCCTCTGATAAGAAGGGCAGCAAATTTCAATAAATTTCTGAACATCGATTTGTCTTTTTAACCTTGAACCTTGAACCTTGAACTTTGAACTTTGAACCTTGAACTTTGATTGGTGACCCTATGCAAAACCCCAAAAATCATAGCCATCCGGGGCTCAGACTCCTGGACACCCGCCGGGAGTTCGCCAATCCCTTTGGCGAAAGCCGCATCCACAAGACCGCCGATGAAGGCGGCTGCGGGGTCACCGGATTTGCCGCCAGCATACCGGTGGCCGGCCGTCACATCGTCTGCCCCTCGGTGCAGATGCACAACAGGGGAAACGGCAAGGGTGGCGGCATCGCCGCGGTGGGCCTGGACCCGGCCTCCCTGGGGGTCTCCCAGGAGATCTTAGACGACGATTACCTCATCCAGATCGCCTATCTGGACATCGAGGCGCGGCCCCAGGTGGAGGCCCAGTTCATCACCCCGGTCTTTAAGGTGGACCACGCCCGCCGTCTCCCCACCGTGGATGATTGGCGGGATATCCCCGGCCTGGTGGTTAAGCCCCCCGACGTCTGGCAGTATTTCGTGCGGGTGAAGCCCGAAGTCCTGCAACATTTCATCCAGCAGCAGAAGCTCTACGGGATTCCCTGGCGCAAGGTGGAAGACGAGTATGTGGCCCAGAATTGCTACAAGCTGAACGGGGCCTTTTACGCCTCCCTGGGGGAGAAGAAGGCCTTTGTCATGTCCCAGGGCCGGAATATGCTGATCCTGAAGATCGTGGGCTACGCCGAGGAAGTCGCTTACTATTACCAGTTGCTGGACTTCAAGGCCCACGTTTGGATCGCCCACCAGCGCTACCCCACCCGGGGGCGGGTGTGGCATCCCGGCGGCGCCCACCCCTTCGCAGCCCTCAATACCGCCCTGGTGCACAACGGCGACTTCGCCAATTATTATTCCGTGAGCGAATACCTGAGCCAGCGCCATTTCTTCCCCCAGTTCCTGACGGACACCGAGGTGGCGGTGCTCATCTTCGACCTCTGGCACCGGCTCTACGGCTATTCCCTGGAATACGTCATCGAGTCCATGGCCCCCACCACAGAGCGGGACTTCGACCTGCTGCCTCCGGAGCGCCAGCACGTCTACCGGCAGCTCCAGTCGGCCAATATCCACGGTTCCCCGGATGGCCCCTGGTTTTTCATCATTGCCCGCAACGACCCGGAACGCCGGAGCTTCGATCTAATCGGCATCACCGACACCTCCATGCTGCGGCCCCAGGTCTTTGCCCTCCAGGATGGCGAGGTGCAGATCGGCCTCATCTGTTCGGAGAAGCAAGCCATCGACGCCACCCTGGCCAGCCTGGCCCAGGAGGATCCCCGCATCTGCCCCGTGGCCGACCTCTACTGGAACGCCCGGGGCGGCAGCGCCACCGACGGCGGCGCCTTCATCTTTTCCCTGGAACCCCATAACGGCCGCCGGGTGCTATCCTGCCACGACAAGTTCGGAAAACCCCGGACCGTGCCCTGGCATCAGCGCCCTTGGGACGGCACCGTGCTGGATTTGGGCTACCAGGAGGACTCCAAGGCGACCCAATTGGCCGTGGCCAACCTGGAGGACCAAAGCGGCCGGCAGTTCTATAACGCCATCAGCGAAATCGCCGCCACCATCTCCTACGCCGGCTTCCGGGAAATCCTGGAGGCGGTGGTGAAGCAGGCAGCAACGGGCGACCCTGTCAAGGCCGCGGCCATGAACGGCCTGACCCTGCTGTTGGACCGGCGCTACGACCCGGGGGACAAGAAGCGCAGCAATCTTCTTCATCTTCTCATGGAAGCCTTGATCCGCATCTTCCAGGATACGCCCCTGGTGGGGAAGAAACATCCCAGCCGCTACCGCCGGCTCGATTGGGACCACCGGGAGCTTTTGCAGGCCCCCCCCCGGGCGGACTCGGTCCTGGTTCTCAATGCCGCGGGCTTTCCCCCGGAAGGGGAAGATTGTGACGCCCGCCTCCTGTGCCAGGCCTTTACGTTGGGGTGGCGGCAATTCATCACTTACGGCTACCAGGGCCAGCGTTTCCTGGGCTGCGGCTTCGGGCCCGGCACCCAGGAGGTGCGCATCGACGCTTACGGCAGCACCGGCGACTACCTGGCCTCAGGTATCGACGGCATGACCCTCCAGGTCCACGGCAATGCCCAGGACCAGTTGGGGCAGATCCTGAAGCAGGGGAAGCTGGTGGTGTACGGCGACGTGGGCCAGACCTTCATGTACGGCGCCAAGGGCGGTGAGGTTTACCTTCTGGGCAACGCCGCCGGCCGGCCCCTGATCAACGCGGTGGGCCGGCCCCGGGTGGTAATCAACGGCACCGCCCTGGACTTTCTGGCGGAATCCTTCATGGCCGGCGACGTCTTTAAGGGCGGCGGCTTTGTCATCGTCAACGGCCTGGAATACGACCCCCGGGGGCGCCTGCGGCCGCAACGGACCCCCTATCCCGGCTCCAACCTCTTTTCCCTGGCCTCGGGGGGGGCCATCTACATCCGCGACCCCTACCAGCAGGTGGTGGAGGAGCAGTTAAACGGCGGCGAGATCGTCCCCCTCACCGACGCCGACTGGAACCTGATTCTGCCTTATCTCTTGGAAAACCAGCGCCTTTTCGACATCGCCATAGATCGCGACCTGCTTACCGTGGACGGCAGCCAGCGTCCCCCGGACCAGGTTTACCGTAAGATCCAGCCGCTGAAACTGGGGGTCCTCACCGCGGTGGAAGACTCCTGGGAGTAGCAAAATCCGGAAAACTCGGAGAGCGATGCGATGTAGGGGCGGGTTTAAAACCCGCCCCTACGTTTTTAGGAGAGATACGGGCAGACACACGGGTCCGCCCCTACATTTGTTTGGAGGTTGGCTAAGCCGATCACTTGGCCACCGGGGACCTTTCCGGGGCCAACCCCTCTCTTTCCGTCTTCTTCAGGCTGGCATCCGGATCCTTCCGGAGCCCGTCGATCTTCTCGTGCCCAATTTTCCATTGACATGCGAAAGACTCGGTCATAATATTGTGAATAATTTAACAATAGGGCTGTTAAATGTTCTTTCCCGTCTCAGGGGCTGAGGTCAACCCCTTCATCCCCCCCCTCATCGCCCTGGTGCTTTCCACCTTCACCTCCATGGGAGGCGTATCCGGCGGCTTTCTGCTGTTGCCTTTTCAGGTGAGCATCCTCAATTTTACCAGCCCGGCGGTGAGTCCCACCAATCTGGTGTATAACATCGTCGCCATCCCCAGCGGGGTCTACCAATTCATCCGGGAAGGGCGCATGAACTGGCCGGTGGCCTGCATCACCACCCTGGGCACCGTGCCCGGCCTCTATTTTGGGGCGCTGATCCGAACCGCCTGGCTGCCCGATCCTAGACATTTCAAGCTTTTTGTGGGCTGTGTGCTGCTTTATATCGGCCTGCGCCTTCTTTACGAACAGACGCCCTGGGCCAAGCGCAAAAAGGCCGGGATTCAGGAATTTGAGGCCCAGGTTCAAAAGCGCCTCCGGGAGGTCCTGCGGGAATCCGGCCAGACCGAAGGCCACGGCCTGCCGGCGGCGGCCCGGGTGCGGACGGTCCATTGGTCATGGAAGCAGGTCTCTTACGAATTTCTGGGGGAGACCTTCACCTTCAAGGTGCCGGCCCTCTTCCTCCTGGCCCTGGTGGTGGGCCTCATCGGCGGCATTTACGGCATCGGCGGCGGCGCCATCATCGCCCCCTTTCTGGCCGCCATCTTCAGGCTGCCCATGTACACCATCGCCGGCGCCGCCCTCCTGGGAACCCTGGTTACTTCGGTGGCGGGGGTGGGTATCTATTATTCCCTGGGGGTTTCCCCGGATCTGCTGCTGGGGGTGCTGTTCGGGGCCGGCGGCTTTGTGGGCATGTACCTGGGGGCCCGGCTGCAGAGATATTTCTCCGGCAAGGTAATTCGCACCGGCTTGGGGCTGATCGTTTCCGGCCTGGCCCTGTACTATATCCTCGGGTATTTCCTGGCGTGAGTCCGCTGGGGGAGAGACAACAACGGGCAGAGGGTTATTGCCCTTGGTGGTCCAGGGGCCCCCTCACCAGCCCGCTGACGGATGGTTACCCTATCATGGTAAAAACCTAGGCTATTTGAGTGGAGAACACCATGGTAACCCTAAAAAAGATTTTTCTGGTCTTCCTCAAAATCGGCACCTTCTCTTTCGGCGGCGTCTATTCTATGGTGGCCTTCTTCGAAAGGGAGTTGGTATCTAAGCGGAAATGGATTACCCACGATGAGTTCGTGGAGAGCCTCGCCATCGGCCAGATGGCGCCCGGACCACCCATAATCAATACCGGCATCGCCATCGGCTACAAGCTGCATAAATTGAGGGGAGCGCTGGCCGCCACCGTGGGCCAGGCCTTTACCGGCACGGTGCTGGCTATTCTGTTGGCGGCCTTTTATCTCCATATGAAAGACAACCCCCTCCTGCAATCGGTGATGAAAGGGGTAGCCGCGGCGGTGGTGGGTCTGCTCGCCTCTTTCATTTATAAGATGTTTATCAAGCTGGTTACGGATTACCGCAGCGCCACGTTGGTTATGGCCGCTTTTCTATCTCTGGCTATCTTTAAAGTCAATCCTATCGGCATCCTGCTGGCCGCCGGGGCTTTGGGGCTGGTCTTGTACCGGAGGGATTAAATGGCCTTGCTAAAAATGGCCGCCATCCTGTTCATTGCCAACGCCCTGACCATCGGCGGCGGCTACGCCATGGTCCCCATTCTGCAGCAGGAATTCGTCAATCATTATCACTGGCTCAGCAATAAGGAATTCCTCGACGCCATTGCCATCGGCCAGGTGACTCCCGGGCCGCTAACGGTGATGAATGCCTTTTTGGGGTTTAAGGTGGGCGGTTTGATCGGGGCGCTGGTGGCCATGGTCGCCAGCTATCTGCCCTGCGTCATTATTGTCACACTGGTCACCAAGTATTACCTCCGTTATAAAGAGCTATGGGCGGTTAGGGCCAGCTTCGCAGGGATCAAGCCGGCGGTGGTGGGGTTGTTGGCCGCAGTGCTCATCTTTCTGGGCCACAGTTCCATAATCAACCCGCTTACCGCAGGCATCGCCGTGATCAGCTTTGCGCTGCTTACCTTTACCAAAATCGATCCATCACTAATCATCATTGGCTCAGGGATTTTGGGAGCATTGTTGTTCTAACTGATTTTATCGGGAGACTTAGTTCACAAATCATAGGGGATATTTTTGAGTCCGCTGGGAGAAAGGCAGTAACGGTCAGTGGGTTTTTGGCCTTCGTTGTCCGGGCCCTCTCACCCGCCCGGCACCCCTTCTGCCCAGTTTATGCGGCATAACAGCGGATACCGTTTGAACTGCGCTGGACTAAATATTCGGGTTAAACTTGTTTTTCCTTCTGCGATGATTATCTTCCTCCACGCAGGGCAAAAACCTCAATTATAACGCGGACGGTTTGCTGACGTGCTACGCTGGCGCCAGGTGAGAAAGAGGCACACCGCCGCGGTTTCCCTGATGCACCATCATTAACTTATTCTACTGCCGGAACCGTCCAACCGCTGGGGGGAAGCTCTGGTCAACTCGAGAAACGGCTCCTATTCAGGTGCCTAAATCAAGAAGGTAATCGAAATGAGAAAAAGCAGCTCTTTTGCATCATTGATCTTCATCGTAATTCTTGGCATTGGCGGAGGGTTAGCGTTTGCCATGAAAAGCCAATCGATTGGAGCCATTGCCTTTGTTATCGCCCTCGTTGTTTCTCTATCAATTAAGGTTGCGGATCAGTGGGAAAGGGTGGTGATATTGCGGTTAGGCAAGTTCCGCTCCCTCAAGGGACCGGGACTGTTTTTCATTATCCCGATCCTCGACATGATACCTTACTGGATTGACACCCGCGTAATCACCGCTTCTTTCAAGGCAGAAAAGACTCTTACCAAAGATACGGTGCCGGTGGATGTAGATGCAGTGCTATTTTGGAAAGTTGTGGACCCCAAGAAGGCAGCCCTGGATGTAGCCGACTATCAAAGCGCTATAAGTTGGGCCTCCCAGACGGCTCTGCGTGATGTCATCGGCAAGACCATGCTTTCGGACATGCTGGAAGGCAGGGAGAAGATTAGTGACGAGCTGCAGAAGATCATTGATGTGCGCACCGAGCCCTGGGGCATTAATGTTATTTCGGTGGAAGTCAAGGATGTACTTATTCCCCCGGCTTTGGAGGATGCGATGTCGATGCAGGCCCAGGCTGAAAGAGAACGTCAGGCCCGGGTGATTCTGGGAGATTCGGAGCGACAGGTGGCGGAGAAGTTTGGAGAAGCGGCCAAGACCTATACCAACAATCCTGTCGCCCTTCACTTGAGGGCTATGAACATGCTTTATGAGGGTTTGAAGGCGAACGCCACGATCGTAATTGTACCCAGCACGGCCGTGGATACCATGCAACTAGGGGGTCTTGCCGGGCTGACAGCCTTGACCATGGGATTGGGCCAGGAGCGCGCAAACAAAGAGAAGGAAATCGAGCAACCTGCGGAAAAGTCGGGTGAATAATTTTCGGCTCCTTTGGGAAATGATCATAAATTATGCCGAGAACAGTCATCAAATTCTCAGCTAAGGAACTATTAGGTGAGGCAAGAGGCTTACTCCTCGCCTCTAAGATTAATTTATCTTTTGCCTTGAGAGCAAACGCTTTCCAGGAAGGATGTTGGACATGACATCACACGGCCATAAACATGCTCATGAAGAAGAAGATAAAAATTCCCACCACAAAATTGATTTGAGCGGGCTCCACAAGGATTGGCGCACCTGGCTGGTTATCGCCCTCATGCTGGGGGCCATAGGCACTTATGTTTTGACCCTGGATGATTCGATCCACCCGGGTGGTGCGGTCCAGAGCGGCGGCCCGGCAACAGCGCCGCCGGCCAATCACCCCAGATAATTCTCTTTAGCGCCATGGGGCCAAGAGCGACTGTCAAATCCGGAATGAGGTCCGTATATGGGCCTCATTCCGGAGATAGTCCAGGTAATAGCTATTTATGAAAGACAATCTCTTCGTAAGTTTCTTTAAACATCGCCCCAGGCAGACCCTAACTTGCGGCCTGCTGTCCGTGGCCCTGCTCATCGGCCTGGGACTCAATTACCTTTACGGCCTCTGGCAGGCGGACCCTATTTTCGGCCTGGTGATTGCTCTCTTCTTGGTCAGAGAGGGACACCGCACCGTGAAGGAAGAGAAACTTTGCACCTGCGCCGGCTGCGGCCCGCCGCCACCGGCGCCGCCCTTCTGGGAACCCTGGTCACTTCGGTGGTGGGGGTGGGTATCTATTATTCCCTGGGGGTCGCCCCGGATCTGCTGCTGGGAGTTTTGTTCGGGGCCGGCGGCTTCCTGGGCATGTACCTGGGGGCCCGGCTGCAGAAATATTTCTCCGGCAAGGTGATTCGCACCGGCTTGGGGCTGCTGGTTTCCGGGTTGGCCCTGCGTTATATCCTCGGGTATTTCCTGGGGTGAGTCCGCTGGAGGAGAGGCAGTAGCAGGCAGAGGGTTCCTGGCCTTCGTTGTCCAGTGGCCCTTTCACCCGCCCAGGCTGAGTCTCATCGTGTCTTTAACCCCGCAATCTTGACTGCACCACGATGATACCCATCGGGAAACAACTTCTGAAGTTTCTCCAAGTCGATACCGCAGGCTTCACAGGTCTCATATACAGTGGACACCACGTTGTTTTTCTCGAAGCTCTGGCGAAGGAAATTAATGACTTGCCAGTGTTTGTCCGTCAGTTCGGGCATTTTCATCTCATGGGCTTTGTATATGGCATACCTCTTATCCCATTCCCGGGGGTTAATAAGGAATCCCTGAATATCAACCTCGAAGGTTTTTTCCGCTTGATCTCCGGTCGTGGCTGCCTTCGCCAATTTCTCTTGGAAGGGTTGATCAAGCAGATGGGAACGGGTCGGGGCGTAGTAACCTTCCTTGTAAGTAACGCCGGCAACTTTGCAGGCCCCCCGAAGGTATCCTGCAGGGAAGAGCTTTTGCAGCTTCCGTAAGGGCAGCCGGTTCGTTCGGCAGGTTTCATAGACCAAGGGGCACTTGCCGGTTCGCTTAAAATAATCGCGGATAAAGTTGATAATCTGCCAATGGTCCTCCGATAATCCGCTGATGATACCGACTTTAGGAGCTATCCCCCGCGCGAAGTTTTCATCCCAGTCGTTGAAAGCCGAAAGGTATTCTTCCATGTCAACCGAATATTTCTTTTCTCCCAATGTAATAGTACGCATTATCACTCCCTGCCGTTAAAGGTTAGGTTCGGATAAATGGAAGAATGAGAAAAAATTCACATATAAAATCTTAGCAAGGCCGGGAATTTTGTCAAGGGATTTTCGGACAGGTGATTGCCCGCTTCTTGGTCAGATAGGAAGGCCGCACCGTGAAGGAAGAAAACCTTTGCACCTGCGCCGGCTGCGGCCCGCCGCCGCGCCCCTGATCCCCGTTGCGGGGTCTCTACTTCCCCGGGTTCTTCTGCAGGCGCTGGGCTACCCCTTTGATCAGCAGCGGCCAGGCGATGGTGGCGTCGCTCAGGACCTCGGCGTAACGGCCGCCGTCTTCCGGCGAGACGAATTTCCCCCAGGAAACCCCTTCCTTGAAGGTACAGCCGCTCAAGCCGCCCCAATGGGCCGGCTCCGGGCAGATACGCACCCCATAATGGAAGCGCACTTCGGGGAGGTCGAGCCCCAGCCGGGACTGGAGCAGGTCCAGGTAGGGGGCCACCTGTTGGGCCCAGTTGCGGGGCACCCCCCCGCCGATGGTAAAAATCCCCAGTTTCCTGGCCTTTTGGGCGTGCCCGGCATAGGCCGCCAGGTCCAGGAAGGGATTGAACTTAAGCGACATCGCGGCTATGGCCTCAGAGGGCGGGTGTCCGGCCGCCAGTGCCTGGCGCACCATGTGAACCGCCAGGTCCAGACCCAACTCCGAGTCGGTGAAGGCCGGGATAAATACCGGCACCTCCTTCAGGTAGGCGTTTCTCAGGATTCCCGGGGCCTCGCTGTGCTCCGCCAGGTATCTCCCCAGTTCCCGGCAGATAGTGCTGGAGGACCAGACGCATCCTTGATCCAACCCCTCCAACACCTCCCGGAAGACGTCTTCGGCATAGTCCAGGTTGGCCTCCATCTCCAGGGTGTCGAAGATGCGGTTGTAACCCTGCTGGAACAGCATCCGGTCGGAAACCCCCTCCGGATACTTGTAGTGCACCCGGCCCAGGGTCTCGATAAAGCCGTGGGCGATCAGGGCTCCGGTGCTGACAATCACTTTAAGCCAACCCCGGTCGATCATCTCGCAGATGAGCAGGCCCATCTTGGCCACGCTCATGGCCCCGGAGAAGGTGCCCACCACGGTGCAGTCGGGGTCCCGCAACATAGCCTCCAGGACCTCGGCGGCCTCCCCCAGATTGCGGCCGCCGAAGGCGGTCCGCCCCATGGCCCTGAGGAGTTCATCGAAATCCTCGATGGCGTTAAGGTTTAGTGAAGCCAGGGGCGTCAGGCCGTCCTGGGCCCCATCATGATAATCCTCAAGTTTACGGCGCATTGGTTAGTCCCGTTGTCGGTTTTCGGTTTTCCGTTTTACGTTTTCTGGCTGCTAAGGGGTTTTTGATTTTGCCTTTGCCTTTCACAGAAAACCGAAAACAGAAAACCGAAAACAGCTCTCCTACCGGTAGGTCGCCCCCAGCTCTCCCCAGCCCAGCTTGGTGCGCAGGATCTCAAAGTGGCTGCGCCTGGGATGCTTCACCAGCTTGACATGGTAGTCGCCGGAGCGCACTTCCAGACGATCCTCTGCCTCAAGAACGCGGCCCACCTGGCCATCCAGGGTCAGGTAGAGGTCCTGGACCTTTTCCTCGAGAGTGACGGCCACGGTCACCGTCTCCGGCAGAATAATGGGCCGGTTACTCAGGGTGTGAGGGCAGATGGGCAACAGGATGATGGTCCCCAGGGTCGGGTAAGCGATGGGCCCGCCGGCGGACAAGGTGTAGGCGGTGGAACCGGTGGGGGTGGAGACGATCAAGCCGTCGGCCCGGTAAGTGGTAAGGTATTCAGCGTCGATCCAGGTGGTGAGTTCGGCGATGCGGGCCAGGGCCCCTTTGTTGATCACCGCGTCGTTCAGGACGTTTTCCCGCCAGACGGTCTCTCCCTCCCGGATGAGGCTGACGGACAGGATCATCCGTTCATCCACCTCAAATTTTCCCGGCAAGAAATGGTCTTCCAGACAGGGGTAGAGATCCTCTAATGAGATTTCCGTGAGGAATCCCAGGCCCCCCATGTTGACCCCCAGGATGGGCAGACCCAGGCGCCCGTAATGGCGGGCGACGCTCAAAATGGTGCCGTCGCCCCCCAGGACCACGATAAACTCCGTCCCCGGGGGCAGGGGCGAGATGTCCTGCTCCGGTTCGTTTTCCAGATGAAGGGCCGCCAGCCCCCGGGAAGTGAACCAGGCCTGCAATGCCTGGCCGGCCTGCCAGGCGTCGGCCTTGTGCTTCTTGCTGATAATGGCGAGCGTTTTCACTCGGCCTCCCGAGTTGACAATTAACATAATATTCGTTAATTTTCAATGAATTGCTCTGGGGCGCCTGAGCCTCAATTTAACGAAAAGGAGTATTAATGCAACTCGCCAAACGTATCCGCCAGATTCCGCCCTCCGCTACCCTGGCCTTGAACGCCAAAGCCAACCAGCTCAAGTCCCAGGGGGTCGACCTGGTCAACTTTGGGGTAGGGGAGCCGGACTTCGACACCCCGGACAATATCCGGGAGGCCGCCATTCGGGCCATTAAAGAGGGCTTCACCCGCTACACCCCGGTGTCAGGCATTCCGGAGCTCAAGGAGGCTATTATCCAGAGGTTTGCCACCGACTGCGGCCTCTCCTACGAGCCTGGGGAGATCATGGCCTCCTGTGGCGGCAAACATGCGCTCTACAATCTCTTCCAGATCCTGTTCGACCCCGGGGACGAGGTGGTGATCCCGGCCCCCTACTGGGTCTCCTACGTGCCCATGGCCCTGCTGGCCGGGGCCGTGCCGGTGATCATCCCTACCCGGGAGGCCAACGGTTTTAAGCTCAGCGCCGCGAAATTAAAGGAACACCTCAGCCCCCGCACCAAGGCCCTGGTCATCAACAGCCCATCCAACCCCACCGGCGGAGTCTACAGCCGGCAGGAACTGGAAGAGCTGGGAGAGCTGGTTCTTTCCCATGGTCTTTACGTGATCTCCGACGACATTTATAACAAGATCATTTTCGATGGCGCCAGCTTCGCCAATATCGCCATGGTGGCCCCGGAGCTGAAGGCCCGCACCTTTGTCCTGAACGGGGTGTCCAAGACCTACGCCATGACCGGCTGGCGCATCGGCTACCTGGCGGGACCAAAGGAAGCGATCGCGGCGGCCACCAATCTCCAAAGCCAGTCCACTTCCAACCCTACCTCCATCTCCCAGAAGGCCGCGGTGGAGGCCCTTATCGGCCCCCAGGAGACGGTGGCCGCCATGGCGGCGGAATTCGCCTGGCGCCGGGACGACATTTACCGCCGGGCCCTGTCGATCCCCGGGGTCAAGTGCACCAAGCCGGGAGGGGCATTTTACCTCTTCCCCAACTTTTCCGCTTATTACCCCAAGCTTAAGCCCGGGACGGGGCAGACCCACTCCCAGGCCCTGGCGGAATACCTGCTGACCGAGGCCCGCGTGGCCGCGGTGCCGGGCAATGAATTCGGGGAAGACCAGTGCCTGCGGTTTTCCTATGCCACCTCCCGGGAGCGGATAGCCACCGGCTTGAGCCGGATCCAGGAGGCCCTGGCGAAGTTAGGGAAGTAAGGGCAGCGCAGGTGGGGGAAGAATAGAGGCCAGCGCGGCGCGACTCTTTTTAAGATAGGTCGAGCCGCGCTGTCCGTTCAACGCAGGTGAAGAAGATTTAGCGGCCGGCCGCCTGCCGCTTGGAAGCCTTCAGCGGATTGACCTTCTGAACCGTCTCTTTTTTGCCATTTTTGGCGTGGGTGGCCAGATTACAGGGGCCCCGGCGCCATTTGGCTTCAGGATCGGGGAAAGAACCGCAGAAGCTAGCGTTTTCAAAGGGAAGAGTCCGCGCGCAGCCGCCACAGGCGTCCACCACGGGCTTGCATTGGCCGCCGTTGAACGAACAGCCTTTTTTGGTCATAAAGGTGCAATCCACCCCGGCTTTAACACTAACGCAGTGCATCGACGTAGCCCTCCTTCAGAGCATAGAAAATCTTTAATTTATATACTAAATATATTATTTTTGTCAATAGGTACGCACCTAATTATCTGAAAAAATATAATTCCCTTGGGTTTCTCCACCAACGCCCCTCCCTTTCCTCACCTCCCCTTCTCAAGCCGGTCCTCTGCGGCCGCATTGACAGACCCCAACCGATGTTTATTTTAAGGACGAAACTTTTACCAAGAAGGATGCCATGCCGGCCAGGACCTTAAAAGATTACCAGGCCAAACGGGATTTTCGCCGCACCCCGGAGCCTTCGCCGGGGGGGCGGGAGAGGTCGGCGGAACCCATCTTCGTGGTCCAGAAACATGACGCCAGCCGCCTCCATTACGACTTTCGCCTGGAGGTGGACGGGGTCCTGAAATCCTGGGCCATCCCCAAGGGACCCTCCACCGATCCCCAGGATAAACGGCTGGCGGTGCCCACCGAGGACCACCCCCTCGAATACGCCGGTTTTGAAGGGGTCATCCCGGAAGGAGAGTACGGCGCCGGCGTGGTGCTGGTCTGGGACACCGGGAATTTCCACAATATCACGGAAAAGAAGGGGGTGGCCCTTGACCTCCCGGAGGCCCTGGCCCACGGCCACCTCAAGGTTTGGCTGGAGGGGCGCAAGCTCAAGGGCGGCTATGCCCTGACCCGGTTCAAGACGGGCAAAGACGAGGCCTGGCTGCTGGTGAAGGCCGACGACCAGGAGGCGGAGGCCTCCGCCGATCTGCTGCGGACCCGGCCCGAATCGGTCCTCAGCGGCCGCACCCTGGAAGAGATTGCCCAAGGGGCCTAGAGGTGAATCAACGGCTGCTTTCGTCCGTGGCCCAGGGGGAGTTTTTCCTTGACAGGCAGGAAGAAATCCTATATCTAGTGTGTTAAATAATTCGGGTGCCCATATAGGGCATAATAGGGAAGCCGGTGCAAGTCCGGCATGGTCCCGCCGCTGTAACCGGGGACGAAGCCTGCATGAGGCCACTGTCTCACTCAAGGGGATGGGAAGGCGCAGGCGCTAGGAAGAACCGGAAGTCAGAAGACCTGCCCGGATGAAGGCTTAAGCCCTTACGAGGTATACGGGCGGTAAGCCGCATTAAGGATCAAGAAGCTGGGTGCAATCCTTAAGTCCATGGCGACTTAAGGATTTTTTTTGTAAAAAACCGATATGGGGGCGGCTTCGTGGAGCGTCAGGTCCGGCTGGATAGTTTGCCGGAACTGGCGGGCGTGGAAATTCCTGCTAAAAATGAGGATGGGAATGGAGGAGCAAAATGCACATTGAAGATGGCATCTTAACTGCGCAGGCGTGCGTCGCTTATTATGCGGCCACCGCAGCCATGATGGTGCCCGGTGTCATGGAAATCAAGAGAAGGGTTAAAGAAAATTTATTTTATAAGCCGTTTCTCGCCATGGTGGGAGTAGCCGTGTTTGTGATTTCAGCAATGCACCTGCCGGTACCCGTGACCGGATCGTGCTCTCATCCCTGCGGCACTCCGCTGGCCGCGATCATTGTAGGCCCCTTCGCCACCGTGGTAATTTCCGCCATTGTCCTTTTTTTCCAGGCGATCTTTCTTGGCCATGGCGGGATCACGACGATCGGCGCCAATACCGTTTCCATGGGAATTGCGGGTACGTTTATCGGCTTCTTCGTCTGGAAACTCTTCAGGATGTTTGGTTCCCCGATTTGGCTGGCCGCGGGTTTGGCGGGATTCTTCGGTGACCTGGCCACCTATCTGGTCAGCGCCTTGGAGCTTGCCATCAGCCTGCACGGAAATGTGCCGCTCGTGAAGCAATGGATGATATTCTTTATGGGCTACGGCCCCACCCAGCTTCCCCTGGCAATTGTGGAGGCGATCTTCACCGCGCTCATTATTCAGGTGATGGTCGCCAGGCGCCCGGATCTGCTTCCCGGCGTCTTGATGGAGAGAGAGAAATCGATTCAAAGGAGTGAGCAGCATGCAAGCTGAAACGATGCAGACCCAGAAACCTGCCGTTCAATGGTTTGACGGCTTCACCAAAACGATGCTGGTGGTGATGTTCATTTTCCTGGCAGGGATATTCATATCCGGCAAGTACATGTCCAGTCACAAGATGGAAGGCAGCGGCACCGACGACGCCGTCAATGCGCTGGCCTCCACGGCCGCCGGCGCCAAATCCCATCCGTTCATTGAGCTTCCGGGGGACGCCGAGGTGGGAGCTTTTTCCATCGCCAATTTTTTCGTGGGATTGATTGTGGGGCACCAGTGGACCGTGCTGTTCGGTAAAAATGGCAGGAAAGAGGAAACCCCGCCGGACCAAGGTATGTAATAGCGATGGACTTAGATTTTTTCAAATCGGTGGGCCTTCTGGACACGCCGCTGCGGCGCCTGGACGGGCGTATGAAGACGGTGTTTTTCCTGGTTGGCATCATTGTTTCAGCTGTTGTCAATCATTGGTATCTGGCAGCCGCCTTATGGGTGGCCGCCCTGGCCATATTCTCTACGCTGCGTCTGCCCTGGCGCCTCCTGGCTCTGCGTCTGTTCATCCCCTTCGGAGTCGCCTGGCTGGTTTTCCTTACCCTGCTCTTTACCAATGGCAGCCATCCGGTGGCGACTCTGCTCAGTAAACCTTTTCCTCTGGTGATCTATTCCGAGGGTATCTGGCGGGGCATATTGATTATGCTGCGGATTATGGCCGCCGTGACGATGGCCTGCGTGCTTTCCTGCAGCACGCCCATGGTGGAGATTCTGGAGACTTTGCGCCTCTTCAAACTTCCGGGCATCATAGTCGATATTGCCGACATGATGTTCCGCTATGTTTTCATCATGGGAGAAGTGGCTCGCAATATGCAACATGCCCAGATGTGCAGGACAACTCGCAGGCTCTCCTGGATGGAAAAGATCCGCAATGCCGGGAACATCGCCATCCATGTCATAACCAAATCCCTGGACCGCAGCATTAAAATATACCATGCCATGGTCTCCCGGGGCTACAGCGAGGAGAATAAGGCTCCGGCCTATTTCACCGGACCGGTTCCCTCCCGGGATTTGCGCCTGGGCCTGCTGATGACGGCCTTGCCGCTTATGGTTCTGACAATCAACTATTTGATTTAAAAGTGGAAACCGCCATGAGCATTATTGACGTCCAGGAGGTCTGCTACACATATGCGGGCGGATTCGCGGCACTCCGGCAAGTGAGCCTGAAAATCGAAAAAGGCGAGCGGGTTGCGGTGATCGGACCGAACGGTGCGGGCAAATCTACGCTGTTCCACCTCTTTAATGGGCTTTTCCAGGCGTCTTCCGGCAGGGTTTATGTTGACGGACTCTTGGTTGAAAAAAAGAACTTGTATCGAATACGCGCCAAGGTCGGGATGGTTTTCCAGGATCCGGATGACCAGCTTTTCAATGCCAGCGTCAGGCAGGAAGTAGCCTACGGGCCAATGAATATGCAGGTTACCGGAAAGGAACTGGAACAGGCGGTCAATTGGGCTCTCGAGGCCGCCGGCATCTGTGGCTACAGCGAGAAGAGCCCTCACAATCTGAGCCAGGGGGAGAAGAAAAGAGTGGCGCTGGCCAGCGTTCTGGCCATGAAGCCCGATGTGCTCGTATTGGATGAGCCCACTGCCGCGCTCGATCCCGAAGGAGCGAGCAGTCTCGTGGGGCTGCTCAACAAAATCAATGAGGAAATGGGCATGACGCTGATCTTTTCTTCCCACGATACGGATATCATTCCCCTGTTGGCGGATCGGGTTTATGTAATGAACAGAGGAGAAATCGTCCTCTCGGGCAGCACCGCGGAGGTGTTCGCCCAGAAGGATATTATCCGCAAGATCGGCCTGCGCCTGCCCAGGGTTGCCCATTTGATTGAAATACTCAGCAAGCAAGGCTGCCTGCAAACGGAACAACTTCCCCTCACCATCGGGCAAGCAAGGCGGGTGCTGGAAAAAGCCTGCTGCCTTAATGGCCCGGACAAGCGAAAGGCAATCTGGACCTCAATGGGTAAGCGTTCGAAATGAGTGGGCTAATAGAGGATAGCATGACGGGGCGCCGGGAAGAAGATGATCATCGGGATGAAATCAGGAAAGTCCCCATAGTTCTGGCAGCCTTCGGCACCACCACCTCAGCCCGGCAGTCGTATACCTTCCTGGACCAACACATCCGGGCGGCCTTCCCTGACCACGAAGTCCATTGGGCCTTTTCTTCCCGTATGGTGCGAGACTTTGACCAACAGCGCCGGGGGCGCAGGTGGAAAGGTCCGGGAGAACTGCTGGAGGAATTGCGGGGCCGGGGGTTTGAGTGGGCGGTGGTGCAGGCTGTGCATCTTTTGGCCGGGCACGAATTTTATCGTCTGGTGGAAGAGGTGCATGCCTGCGGGATACGCACGGCCATGGGATTGCCGCTCCTCTCGGCCCCGGAGGATTATGGCGCTTTGCTTAATGCCCTGGCGCCTAAAGTGGAGGCGCTGGACCCCGAGGAGGGCATCATCCTGGTAGGACATGGCAGCGATCACCCCAGTTGGGCCACCTATCCGGCGCTGCAATACCTGTTATCCGGGCGATTCGGCCACCTGGTCCACATCGGCGTCCTGGAAGGCCACCCACCCCGGCAGGAGGTCATCGCCCGGGTGCTCGAATCCGGCCTGAAGCGGGTACGGTTGCTGCCCCTCATGCTGGTGGCCGGGAGGCATTTCCAGGAAGATCTGGCCGGGCCTAACGATTCCTGGCAAACCGCGCTGCAAGCCGCCGGCCTGAGCGTCACCCTGGACGCCACCGGCCTGCTGCATTACCCGGGAGTAATTAAAATTTACCAGGAGCACATCAGCAATGCCCTGGAGGTTATACCCGACCGGGATCAGGACCGGTAACCTTAAAGTTTTTCATGAATCAGGTCATGACGATGGCGGAGAGAACAGCAAGAGCTCGTGAATACTTATCTGGAACATCTGACCCGGGCTCTGGAAAAATCAAAGGAGGGGATATGAGGAGTGGGCTGATCGTCTATCTCGTGGGTGAGGGGGAATTGCCGGAAGGCTTTGATCTGGCAGGCTGCTGTAAGGAAATCGGCTTCCCGGCCGATCAAGTGGAACTGGTGGGCTTAAGAGAAGGATTCTTTGAGGTGGACGATGCCTGGCATCACCTGTTTACCAAAGGTTATGGGGATATCAAACTCCTGGTGGCGCAAAGGGACCGAAGTTGTTTGCGGCCCCTGTCCCCTTTGGTTCGGCTTAGCGGCTAGAAAAACGGGGGCTAAAGAAAGGAAAGCCACGAACGCTCATCCGGTCTTCAGACCAGATACGGCACCTGCGTGGCTTATTTTTTAGCGGACCCGTGGCTCGGCGCGCCCGCCCCTGGTTTCAGTCATGGAGGTGATAATGGCGGTGCTCACCATCGTGAGCGTGTTTGTGAAACCGCGGATCGATCAGGTTTACGCGGAAGAGCAAATCTCTGTCGGAAAGGACCTCCTCGGGCGTCCCATTGGCCACCACCCGATGGTCCTCACCGAAGACCAGGACGCGATCGGCAATCTCTTCAACGATATCGAGGTCATGGGTAGCGGTGATGAGCGTTTTCCCAAACGCTCCAAACTGAGCCAGCATGTCGATCACCCACCGCCGGGTGCGCGGATCGAGAGTCGCCGTAGGTTCATCCAACAGCAACACGGTTGGATTGGTGGCCACAACCGCTGCCAATGCCACCCTCTTTTTCTCTCCCCCGCTCAGCTTGAAAGGCGGCCGGTCTTTAAGCCCTTCCAGGTCAAAAAGTTCCAGGACTTCCGCAACGCGCTGCCGCACTTCCGCTTCGGCCAGGCCCAGGTGCAGGGGACCAAAGGCAATCTCATCCCACACGGTGGCTGAAAAGAGTTGCGCCTCGGGGTTCTGAAAAACGAATCCCACCCGCCGCCGGAAGGCCTGATTGTATCTTTCGTCGTTCAAACTCTTCTCCGCCAACACCTGGCCGAAGGCCTTGACGACCCCTTCCTGAGGAAAAAACAGGCCATCCAGAACCTTAAGCAAGGTCGATTTGCCCGACCCGTTGGCGCCCAAAAGAACAATCCGCTCCTGCTCGCGGACGAGCAGGTCCAGGTCCCGAACCCCGGTTTCCCCACCAGGATACCGGTAACCCACCTGTTCGAGTTGAAAGACCGGCGCTCTGGCCGTCTCAGCCGAGGACACGGTCCCCTCCCACAAACACCATGGCGAAAACGAGCACCAAACCAATCCAGACCCAATCGCTGCGCTTCATCTGAAACCGGAGCAGCGACTTGGGCATCCCGTCATAGCCGCGCGCCAGCATGGCGCTATGGACCTCCTCACTCAAGGCCGCGGTCTTGCTCCAAAGATTACCCATGGCGGCAGTGACAAACCGGCGCTCCGTCCCGGAGTTCGCCCGGCCTGCGAGCCGGCTCCTGCGGGCCATGAACATGTCAGTGCTCGCAAGCAGCAAGAGAAAAATATACCGATAAGTCATCTCCAATACCGTGAGAAATACCGCGGGAATTTTGAGTACGCTTAACGCTTTCAGCAGCGTCTGCCAGCGGGTGGTGAGGGTCAGCAACACGGCCAGAGAAACGGAGGCGCCCACTCTCAGTACCAGCAGCACGGCGGCGGCAACCCCTTCCTTGGTTATCGCCACCTCCCGCGGAATGGTCCAGTAACCCACTTTCAGCGGCTGGCTCAAATGAAACAACACCAGCAGCGGGGTACCGGGACGCACCACATTGAACAGTGTGGGCAAGACCACTATCCCGGTAAACAGAGGGACCACCACCCACACTCTTTTTGCGAATGTTCCCATCGGTATCCGGGAGCTCTTCGCCAGCCAGAAAAGCCAGAGATTGAACAAGACCAACCAGAAGATATGCTGGAACAATCCCGCGATACCGATCAGAAAGAGAATCGTCAGCAGTTTGGCGCGTGGATCCAACCCCTGCAAAAGACCCGGCCGGCTCGCCAGGGATTCGGAAAAGACCTCATTCTCGATGACTTCGGCAATCGCCTGCAAGGTCTTTTCCAGGAAACCGCGTCTAGAAGAACGCCTGGTCACCGCCTGGGGCCCAGGCGGTGGTATTTTCTCTTGCAGCCATGACGGCACCGAACCCAATCCGGCTTTCAATTCAGCACTTCCTCTGCCTCAATTCTGCCCATCGCTCTCTGCAAGCTGGAATCGCCAGAATAGATAAGTGAGCAGAGAGATGACGCCGACACCGATAATGGCGCAAATAATGTAGATGATGGCGGAAGACCAAAAACTTGCGAAACCGGGGAGGGAGTAGTCACTGAAAGGGGCATGTGACCAGGTGTCAGCCAGGCGTTGCATGCCGGCTGGAAGGTAACCGAGCATCTTCTGCAACTCATCGGCTCCCCACTCTCCCCACGCCGTGCCGGAGG
Source organism: uncultured delta proteobacterium (assembly GCA_963697965.1). Lineage (GTDB taxonomy): Bacteria > Desulfobacterota > Desulfobaccia > Desulfobaccales > 0-14-0-80-60-11 > JAPLJC01. The sequence goes on along the minus strand of OY969108.1, from coordinate 1,683,232 downwards.
CCAGCAACCCCAAAGGAGACAAGACGATCAGGACTCCCAGCGCCCACCAGAACTTCCGGTAGCTAAGGCTGGTTGCCGGAACGGGAGCGGCTGGCAATGCCTGTATGTTCAACAGATCTACGTTGTAGGCTTGCAGGTAGCGGACCACCAGTGCGGTCACCACCGCCTCCAGAGGGCCGGCGAGAACCAGGTGGGCAAACAGCATGGCCGGGACCGCGACACTGAGCGGGTAGGGGCAGTAGAGCGGAACGCCATTGGCGCTATGAAACAGCAGGGGTTGCAGTCCCAGCTCCACTCCCGCACACAGGGCCGCGGCATTGATCCCCAGGTAACTTCCTATTGCTGCTCCGACCCAGCGGCGTTTCGCATTGAGCTCTGCTTTGCCGCTGCTCAACCGGTACACGGCATAGGAAATAAAAGGGAGAACGAGCGCCATGTTGAAACAATTGGCGGTAAAGGTCCAAATGCCGCCATCCCCAAAGAGCAGGGCCTGGATGGCCAGGGCAATGGTAACGCAAATCAGGGTGGCCCACGGTCCCAGCACCACCGCCAGCAGCCCGCCTCCCACCGCATGGGCGCTGGTGCCGCCGGGGATGGGCACATTGTACATCATGATGGTAAAGGAAAAGGCCGCCCCGATGGCCATCAAGGGAACGTATCTCGACTTGAGCCAGTGCTTCACCTTCCGGGCCGCCGCCACCCAGGCGGGGATCATGACCAGGCCGAAGCTCACGCACGTCGAGGGACTCAAGTACCCGTCAGGAATGTGCATGACTAATCCTCCTCAACGTTCCGAAGCAACATTGCCTCGGAATCTCGCCAAAATAACCCCATAAAAAAAGCCGCGAATACCCGGCGCCTTCGAGCGCCCAAGCCTTCGTGGCCATTCAATTCACTAACCTGATGATTATGGTTTCCAGGGTTTCATACCCTAACTTATATTGATTATCGCCAAAGACCTTGAAAGAAGTAAAGGAAAAAATGTTCTAAGAGTAATCCTGGGGCCGTTGGCTCGAGCCTCTCCAAAACTAGCGGTTTGGTCCGTAATTGATTATCCATTTAAAAAGACTGACTTTTTACCCCCCCCTTTGCAAAAGGGGGGTAGGGGGGGATTTAGTATAACCTCTTGAAATCCCCCTAAATACCCCTTTTTCAAAGGGGGACTTAACATGCCCAATCCAGCCTTCTGGTCCTGATTTATTCTCCCTCCCTTCAGGGTTGCTTACTGACGGCATGCTCCCAGCGGATGATCCCCTGGCCGCCGCCGGTTCCGTGATTATCTTGAGAACATGAACCTGGCGGCGGCCTTAATGGATCCCGCGGCCTACCCGGAGCCCACCACCCGGGTGCTGCTGGTCCAGACCTATATCTCCTATGTCTTCCTCACCGACCGCTTCGCCTACAAGGTGAAGAAGCCGGTGGAATTGGAGTTTCTGAACTTTACCACCCTGCGCCGTCGCCACCATTATTTGCACGAAGAGCTGCTCCTGAACCGCCGTCTCTGTCCGGATATCTATCTGGAGGTCCTGCCCATCACCGCTTCCCGCGGCCTGGCGCCAATGGTGCGTCTGGGCGGCCGGGGCCAGCCCCTCGATTACGCCTTGAAGATGGCGCGCCTGCCCCAGGAACGCATGATGGACGAAGTGGCGGACCGGGGGGAGCTCTTGCGGGAACACCTGGACGCCATCACCGCCCGGCTGGCGCCCTTTTACGCCCGGGCGGCCCGCAACCACAGGATCGACAAGTTCGGGGAGCCGGCCATCGTCCTCTATAACCACCAGGAAAATTTCGCCCGCATTGAGAATCTGGTGGGCTCTGCGATTTCCCGGAAGCTTTTGGACCGCATCCAAAAATTTGCCGTCTCTTTCCTGAAACAGCACCGGGCCCTGTTTTTACAGCGCATCCGGGAAGGCCGCATCCGCGACTGCCACGGCGACCTGCACATGAAGAACATCTGCCTGGCCGATCAGGTATATATCTTCGACTGCATTGAATTTAATCCCCGATTCAGATATGGTGATGTGGCGGCGGACGTCGATTTCCTGGCCATGGACCTCGATTTTCACGGCTTCCGCGAGTTGAGCCGCCACTTTGTGGAGCATCTGGCCCGGACCACCAACGACCCTGATCTCTTGCTGATGCTCGATTTTTACAAGTGCTACCGGGCTTGCGTCAGGGGCAAGATCGCCGCCTTCACCGCCCAGGACCCGGAACTGTCCCCGAAAGCCAGGACCCAGGCCCGGCAGGTGGCCCGGGCCTATTTTCGGTTGGCCGGAGAGTACGCGGAGGAAGGGGAGCGGTGGCTGGCCTAGTGGTGATCTTCGGCCTGATGGGCTCCGGGAAGACCACCCTGGCCCGGGCCCTGGGCCAGGCCAGGGGATGGCCGGTCATCGAGAGCGATCGGGTGCGCAAGGCCCTGGCGGGGTTAGCTCCCGGCGACCGGGCCGAATTGCCCTTTGGCCAGGGGATTTACGGCAAGGAATTCTCGGACCGGACCTACGCGGAGATGCTCCGCCTGGCAGCAAGGCACCTGGCCGCGGGAAGCGGGGTTATCCTGGACGCCTCCTTTAAGCGGGCCTACGACCGGGAGCGGGCGCGGCTACTGGCCCGGGAGCATCAGGAGCCGGTTCTCTTCGTTTATTGCGCCTGCCCCCCGGAGGAGGCCCGCCGGCGGCTGGGGATCAGGCTCACCGACCCCCAGGCGGTTTCCGACGGCCGGGTGGAGCTGTTCGAGGCCCAGGCCAGGGATTTTGACCCCCCGGGCCCCGAGGACCAGCCCCTGCTGCGTTTGCACACTCAGCGCCAACCGGCGCGGTTGCTGGAGGAACTTAGGAAATTCATTGAAGTATTTCTATGAGGAATATTTTTCTAAAGCTTCCGCGAGGAAACCAAACCACATGGATATCTTTGCAAATCACTCGTTTTGAGCGAAAATAGCAGTATGGTCGGATTAATCATTTCCCGAGATCCCACCCGTTGGCCGCGTTCTTCAACTCGATTTTTCCCGCGATATTTTGAGAAAAGCGCCGCCAAAAACTGAACAGTGATTTCTCTTGGAAGAGGAAGGAGAACGGATTATGGAATATTCCAACGTTTTGGTGGACCGGCAGGAGCAGATCGGCATCATTACCCTGAATCGCCCGCAGGCCATGAACACCTTCAACGTTCCTTTCGCCCGGGAGCTAAATGCCGCCCTTTGGGAAATGGAGAAGGACCCCGGTATCCGGGTAGTGGTGATCGACGCCAATGGCAAACATTTCTCCACCGGGATTGCCCTGGAGGAATTCAAGGGGAAAAGCAATCACGAATACCGCGAGTTCATCCGGTTGATGGATGAACACAACCACACCATCGCCAGCATGAAAAAGCCGGTCATCGCCTCGGTCAAGGGGTATGCCCTGGCCAACGGCGCCGGCCTGTCTTTTGCCTGTGACCTGACGGTGGCCGCGGAAGACGCCAAATTCGGGACCACCGCCATCAATGTCGGCCTCATCTGCCTGGGGCCGGCGGCGCCCTTGGTCCGCAATGTCGGCCGCAAAAAGGCGCTGGAGTTAGTGCTTACCGGAGATATCATCACCGCGGCCGAGGCCCAGAGATTGGGACTGGTAAACAGGGTAGTGCCCAGTGATAAACTGGAGGAAGCCACCCTGGAACTGGCCAAAAAATTGGCCGCCAAAAGCCCCCTGGCCTTGCAGGCCGGCAAGGCCGGAATTTATGGGATGCAAGATGTTCCTTACGGCCAGGCCATGAACATGCTGAGCGACCGTTTTGCCGCTCTTTGCTGCACCATGGATGCGGAGGAAGGCGTGCAGGCCTTTCTGGAGAAGAGAACCCCGGAGTGGCGAGGGCGCTGAGCTGCAGAGCTGCCGGGAAAATTTCGCTATCCGGTCAGGTAAAAACGATGACTCTCGAAGAAACAATGCAAAGTCATGGTTTCAATCTCTCGGCCAGTTGCGCCGGGAAAGCATCTTATACGAAATGGATAAAATACCGGGGGAAGCGCGCCTACATTACCATCAACGACGCCAGCGGGGAGAGCTTTCCCGGCACCCTGGAGGAACCTGTACGGGTGGCCATCCACGATCTCCGTTCCGGGGATGAAGTTGAGCCGGGCCACACTGTCAGTTCCCTAAGTTTTTACCTCGAGTCGCTCCAAGACTAGTAGCATATGCCAGGCAAGGAATAGCGGACCGCGGCGCCCCAGGGGAAACCTGGGATGAACATAAATTCCGAATTAAGTAAGGATCACTAATGGCATTGGCAGAGAAGGCTTCTTCCGAACCACCAGCCGCGGGCTCAGGCAAGAGGCGCATCCTCAGCGGCATGCGCCCCACCGGCAGGCTGCACCTGGGAAATTACTACGGCGCCCTGTACAATTGGGTCAAGCTCCAGGAGCATTACCGCTGCTATTATTTCGTGGCCGACTGGCACGCCATCACCACGGAATACGAGGCCCCCCAGGCCATCAGCCGCTTCATCCCGGAGATGATCATCGATTGGCTGAGCGCCGGGCTCGACCCAAATAAATCGACCCTCTTCGTGCAGTCGGCCATTCCGGAACACGCCGAGCTCTATCTCATTTTCGGCATGTTTACCCCGGTGCCCTGGCTGGAGCGCAATCCCACCTACAAGGACCAGATCGAGGCACTGGCCCACAAGGACCTGACCACCTACGGGTTTTTGGGCTACCCGGTGCTCCAGGCCGCCGACATCCTGATGTACAAGGCCGGGGGGGTGCCGGTGGGGGTGGACCAGGTGCCCCACGTGGAGATGACCCGGGAGATCGCCCGGCGTTTCAACCACCTCTATCGCCCCATCTTCCCGGAGCCGGAGGCCCTGCTCACCGAGATTCCCAAACTCACCGGTACCGACGGCCGCAAGATGAGCAAGAGTTATGACAACTGCATCTATCTGAGCGACCCCCCTGTGGAGATGGCCCGGAAGGTGCGCCAGATGACCACCGATACCCTGCGCCCCTTCCGGCGGGACCCCGGGGAGCCGGACCGCTGCCTGGCCTTCCCCTTTCATCGCCTCAACCTGCCCAAGGAAAGGCTCGCCGAGATTATAGAGGATTGCCGGGGCGCGGCCCTGGGGTGCGTCGATTGTAAAAAGCTGCTGGCTGAGGCCTTGCTGGAGAATATGGTTCCCCTTCAGGAGCGGCGGCGCCACTTCGAGGCCCACCTGGATGAAGTCCGGGACATCCTGGCAGAGGGTAATAAACGGGCCCGGGAACAGGCCAGAGAAACCATGGCCGAAGTGCGAGAGGCGATCGGCTTCAACCTGCCGTGTCAAAAAGGCAAAAGTTAAAAGGCAAAAGGCAAAAAAGACCCATAAGTTTCATTTTGGCTTTGGACTCCGCATCCTCCGCGTCTCTGCGGTGCATCCCGTCTTTATTTCTCACCGCAGAGGCGCAGAGTACGCAGAGAAACCGAATTTGTTTTTTACTTTTACAATTTCCCTTTTTACTTTTTACTTTTTACTTTTGCCTTATGTCTGAAGAGCGTCTGCAAAAATTCCTGTCGCGGGCCGGGGTGGCTTCCCGGCGAGCGGCGGAGGAGTTGATCCGGGCCGGCCGGGTCAGGGTCAAAGGCCGGGTGGTTACCGAGATGGGCACCAAGGTGGATCCGGACCGGGAGGTGGTGCTTCTGGACGACCACCCGGTCTCGGCGGCAGCCCCGCCGCTGACCGTGGTGCTGCACAAGCCTTACGGCTATATCTGCACCCGGCGGGATCCCCAGGGGCGGCGGCTGGTGATGGATTTGTTGCCGGAAGATCTCCGGGGCCGCCTCTATCCGGTGGGCCGTCTCGATTATGACGCCACCGGCTTGCTGCTCCTCAGCAGCGACGGGGAGTTGGCCCACCGGCTGACGCACCCCAGCCACCGGGTGCCCCGCAGCTACCGGCTGACGGTAACCGGACAGGTGGAGCGCCGGGCCCTGACGGAGTTGAGAGCGGGCGTCTCCATTGACGACAGGCAGGTGGCCGCCGAGGTGGAGGTCATTAAACGGCAGGAGGATAAGACCGTTTTAGAGCTTACGGTATGGGAGGGCCGCCATCACCTGGTGAAGCGCCTCCTGGAAAAGATCGGGCATCCGGTGTTGAAGCTGAAGCGCATCGGCTTCGGCCCTTTGCGCCTGGGACGGCTGGCCCGGGCCAGCTATCGCCTGCTGACGGCGCCGGAGATGGCGGCCTTAAGGCAAATAGTGGGGCTGAAATGACCCCGGACCCCACCCTTTGGCCCCCGCAGGCGCCGGAAGCGAAGCGAGAAGGGGCCGGCCCGGCCAGCCCCCGGGCGCCTGGGCCGCTAAGCCCGCGGCGGCTGGCCCTGCCCCTGGCATTGTTTTTGGCGACCGTGGCTACGACCATCGCCGCCGGGGCCATTCAGCAAGGGGTGAACCCCTTGACCGACCCCGGGCTCCTTTACCGGGGAGTGCCGTTTTCCTTCACCCTGCTGCTGATCCTGGGGGCCCACGAAATGGGACACTATCTGGTGTCCCGGCGCCACCAGCTAACAGTGACCCTGCCCTACTTCATCCCGGCTCCACCCGTCCCCTTCTTCATCGGCACCTTTGGAGCCTTCATCCGCATCCGTTCCCCCATTCAGGACAAGCAGGCCTTGATGGACGTGGGTTGCGCCGGGCCGTTGATCGGAGTGGCGGTTTCCATCCCGGTGACCCTGGTGGGCCTAAAACTCTCCACCATCACGGTGATGCAAAGCGGCCATGAAATGCTGGCCTTGGGCGAGCCCCTCTTATACCAGTTCCTGAGCTGGCTGGCCTTCGGCAATTTGTCGCCGCAGGCGCAGGTCATCCTGCATCCGGTGGCCTTTGCCGGTTGGATCGGGATGTTGGTCACCTCCCTGAACCTGATCCCGGTGGGCCAACTGGACGGCGGCCATGTCAGCTATGCCCTGTTCCCGGAATACCATCGCCGAATTTCCCTGGGCGCCCTCGGGCTGCTGGTGGCTTGCGGACTCATTTTCTGGTATGGTTGGTTGATATGGGCCGTGCTGCTCAGCTTCCTGGGATGGCGCCATCCCCAGCCATCCTACTATTGGTTGCCCCTGGACGCACGCCGACGCTGGCTCGGCTTCTTCACCATTTTGGTATTCGCCCTGACCTTTTGCCCCGCGCCCCTCAGCGTGGTTTCCGGCAGTAATGAACCAAACAGCGAGGTGATCCAGGCCAACAAGGCCGCCACCGGGCAATGGGAGTCAACCGCGGTCGCCTTTCCTAAAGAGGCCCCACCGGGGCGGCACGCCGGGTTGCCGTGGAAAACCGGGCACCTAGGCTGGTTTAACGAGGCTCATTTGACCTTCGGATTGATCTCTAACTAGAGACCTCTGCGAAAGTCCCCGTTATTTCATTCTGAGGAAGCGAAGCGACCGAAGAATCTCATAAATACTTGAATAAATACGAGATCATTCGCTTCGCTCAGGATGACAAATTTAATTCTAGAAGAAGTCTCAACTAGAAAAAGGCAACTGAAGTGGCTTTTAAATCGACCGGCACCTACAAGTACTGCCCCCAGTGCGGCGGGCCTTTGGAAAGGCGCATCATTAAGGCCTCAGGCCCGGAGCGGCTGGTATGCCATGACTGCCAGTACGTCCTATATGAAGACCCCAAGGTGGCGGTCATTGCCGTGGTCCCCAAGGATGGCGGGGTGGTCATGACGCGCCGCGGCGTGAACCCGGGCTATGGCCTCTGGGTGTTGCCGGGCGGCTTCATGGATGTGGGGGAGTTGTTGGAGGAAGCGGTGGTGCGTGAGGTTGAGGAGGAGGCCAACCTAAAGGTGCGGGTGGACCGGCTCCTGGGGGTTTACTCCTACAAGGACAGCGACACCGTGGTGGTCGCCTACCTGACCGAATATCTGGAAGGGCAAATGGCCGCGGGGGAAGAAGTCCTGGATATCGGGGTCTTTGCCGACGGCGAGATCCCCTGGGACCAGATTCCCTTCCGCGCCACCAAGAGCACCCTGGACGAATATTTCAGGCTCAAGGAATTGGGGGATCACCAGTAGACGAAATTCTTCTGAAGCAGGCTCACCAAGCAAATGAGACCGAAAAGCACGAACATCCAAATCCCGATTCTGTTAGCCAGGACTCTCATTGCTTCCTCCTTAAGCTCAGGGCTGGGGGTGAACGGTAGTTGCAGTGACCCGGGCCGGGGCTCCGCTCCTTTGCCGACGGCCCAGGTTTCCGGGGCCGTTAGCCTGGCGGCTTACCTATCTGTTAGCCCACCAGACGAGCAAGTTGAGGTAGAGGTAACTGAGTGAAGTCCAATAGACCAAGATTCCCAGGGCCATCGTTTCCCCCTTCAGGCCCTTCAGCTCGGTCTTACCCTGCTGAAGGGGCGGCGGCGCTCTCCGGCCAACTCAAGGCCGGCAGCGCCAATTTGTTTAATTAGATGGGAACCGGGCCCGTTTGTTAAGCCGGGCCGGGAGACGGGATAGTTATGAGCAGCCGGGAAGGCAAAACAGACCTGCGCAAGGAAAGATTGCGGCAGCTCCTCAGGCAAAAATCTTATTACTACCGGCCCCAGCAACCCTTTAGGTTGGTGTCCGGGCGGGAAAGTCCCTATTACATCGACTGCCGGCCCACGACCCACAATGCTGAGGGCCTCTTCCTCGTCGGCGAGATTTTTTGGGAGATGCTCCGGGACCTTGAGGTGGACGCAGTGGGCGGCCTCACCCTGGGAGCGGACCCCATCGCCCACGCCGTCGCCCTCACCAGCTTTCTCAAGGGCCTGCCCGTAGGCGCCTTCTCGGTGCGCAAACAGGCCAAGGATCACGGCGCCGGCGGACTGCTGGTGGGTGACGTTCAGCCCGGAGACCGGGTGGTGATCCTGGAAGACGTCATCACCACCGGGGCGTCCACGCTCAAGGCCATTGCCGCGGCCCGGGACTTCGGTCTCCAGGTAGTCAAGGTCCTGATCCTGGTGGACCGGCAGGAAGGGGGCCGGGAGGCGGTGGCCGCGGCCGTCCCCCAGGTTGAGGCGCTGTTTACCCTGGCTGATCTAAAAAACCCCTAAGGGACGAGACCGGCGCCGTATTGGGAACGAGGAAACGCCATGAATTATAAGGATGCGGAGATACTGCTGGTAGAGGACAACCCCCACGACGTGGAACTCACCTTGCGGTCCTTGCAAAAACACAATCTGGCCAATAGGGTGCAGGTGGTCAAGGACGGGGCCGAGGCCCTCGATTTTATCTTCAACACCACCGGCTCGTTTGCCGAGCAGGCCAACCACCTGAAGGTGATTCTCCTGGACCTGAAACTTCCCAAGGTGAGCGGTCTGGAGGTGCTCCAGAGGCTGAAGGACGACGAGCGCACCAGGACCATTCCGGTGGTGGTCCTGACCTCGTCCCACGAAGACCGGGATATAGAGGAGTGCTATCGGCTGGGGGTGAACAGCTACGTGGTCAAGCCGGTGGAATTCGAGTCCTTCGCCAAGACCGTGGCGGAGATGGGCTTCTACTGGCTGCTGGTGAATAAGCCGGCTTAGATTCCCCGAGGCTTTGGGGTAATTTTTGCAAGACCGGCGCCCCCAAGGCTCAATGGCGGGTCCATCATCAATGGACCGGGGCCGCTGGCGCCGGGTCTCTCCCTGGGATTCCCTCCCTTGTTAATCTTCATCGCCCCGAGCCTCGACCTCCCGGAAGTGGCCGCATCGAAAACCATACAGGAAATAGACCGTCAATCCCGCCAGGAGCCACAGCCCTAATCGCCACCAGGAACTGGCCGGCATGGAAAGCATCAAGGCCAGGCACACCAGGGCCCCGGCGACGGCCACGGTCTTGCCCCAGGGGCAGCGGAAAGGGCGATGTTGGTCCGGCTGGACCAGGCGCAGGATCAGGGTCCCCAGACATACCAAAAAGAAGGCGAACAGGGTGCCGATGTTGCAGAGATAGGCCAGTTTCTCTATGGGGGTGAGGGAGGCCACCAGGGCCACCCCGGCGCCGCAGCAAATAGTCGAGCGGTAAGGTGTATGGAAGCGGGGGTGCAGAGCCGCCACCCATGGCGGTAGGAGGCCATCCCGGGCCATAGCGAACAGCAACCGCGGCTGGGCCCACAGCAGCATGTAGAGGACGCCGGTGATGCCAATTATGGCTCCCACCCCCACCAGGGCCGCGGCCCAGGGCAGGCCCACCTGGCGAAAGACGCTGGAAAAGGGAGAGCCCGGGTTCACCTGGCCGTAGGGAACCATGCCCAGCAGCACCAATACCGCCGCCAGGTAGATGAGGCTGCAAACGACCAGGGAGCCGATAATGCCGAAAGGCACATCCCGGTCCGGGTTACGGGCTTCTTCGGCAGCGATGGCCACCACATCGAAGCCGAGGTAGGCGAAAAAGACCAGGGCGGAGGCCCCGATAATGCTGCCAACGCCATGGGGCATCAGCGGCAGCCAGTTATGCGGCCGCACAAAGGCTGCGCCCAAGGCTATAATGAAGGCCAGCACCGCCAGTTTCCCCACTACGAAGCCGCGGGCAACAAGGGCGCTGATGCGGGTGCGGAGGATGAGCAGGACGGCGAACCCGGCGACGACCAGGGCCGCGGGCAGGTTGAGCACCCGGCCCGGCTGGCTGAAGGGCGGGCCGCTGGCCCATTGAGGCAGGCGCCAACCGAATCCCAGCATCAGGTCCTGCAGGTAGCTGGACCAGCCGGAGGCCACCGTGGCCGCGCCCATGCCGTATTCCAAGATCAGGTCCCAGCCGATGATCCAGGCGGCCAACTCCCCGAAGATGCCGTAGGCGTATGTGTAAACGCTGCCGGCCAGGGGCATCATGGCCGCCAACTCGGCATAGCACAGGGCCGCCAGGGTGCAGGCGGTTCCCGCCAGCAGCAGGGAGAGAAGCAGGCCCGGCCCGGCGATCCGGATCCCCACCCCGGAGATGACGAAGATGCCGGCGCCGATGATCTGGGCCATCCCCATGACCATCAGGTCCAGACGATTCAGGCTGCGGCTCAGGGTCAAGCCGCTGCCAGTGGCAACCGGCTTCTTCCTCAGCAGCCGCCGGCTTATGGTGCGCCAGGCCGACACCGGGGGCTCATTCCTCCTCAGAAATCCACGGCCTCGGCGGTGATTTGCAGCTTGGCGCTGGTACCCGGGGGCGGCAGGCCCACAACCCCGGTTACGGTTATCGGCTTCTCCAGGGGGGTAGAGGTGAGGCGGACCACCAATTTTTCATCCGGGAGGCTGCCCAGGAGGACCTCCACCATCCCTTCCGGGGCCAGCAGGAGCAAGGACTTGTGGTGCATAATCACCGGTCCCGGATTGCCCCTCACCGTGACCCGGCCCCCCAGGTAGCGGTCCTTGTTGGCCAGCAACTGGCTGACCGTCAGCACCTGCGGAGGCGGCGGCTGAACCGCCTCCGCGGCTGGCGGCGGCTGGATGGGTTTCTGCAGGAGGGCCAGCATGGCCTGTTGGCCGGCCTGCAATTTGTCCAACTTCTCCTGCATCGATTTGACTTCTTTTTTGAGATCCTGAATCTCGCCTCGCAATTCCTCAGCGGATTTGGATCCTTGGTTACAGCCGGCCAGCAGCAGCGCCATCGCCAGAAACAAGAAGGGTTTTCCCCAGGACCGCAACCCTAAAAAGCTAAGCCGTTCCGTGCGCCCAAGCATAGTTTCACCCCACGCTAAATAAGGATAAGCGGCATCGTCCTCTACCCGTATATTCTCAGTTAATTGGGATAGCTGTCAATCTGGAATTTACCTGGCGCTCCGGGGGGGTTACAATGGGAAGCAACGACTCGAGGGAAGGAGAACGGCGCCTATGGCCCGCGTACTGGTAACCGGCGGAGCAGGATTCATCGGCTCCCATTTGGTGGAGCGGCTTCTTGGCCAGAACCATGAAGTCCTTTGTCTGGACAATTACTTCACCGGCTCCAAGAAGAACCTGGACCACCTGAGGGACAATCCCCGCCTGGAGCTGATCCGCCAAGACGTGGTCACTGCCATCATGCTGGAGGTGGACCAGATCTATCACCTGGCCTGCCCCGCCTCGCCGGTGCACTACCAATCCAACCCGGTGAAGACTATCAAGACCAATGTCCTGGGGACCCTGAACATGCTGGGGCTGGCGAAAAGGGTCAAGGCCCGCATCCTGTTGGCCTCCACCTCCGAGATCTACGGTGATCCCCTGGTCCATCCCCAAAAAGAAGAATATTGGGGCAACGTCAACTGTATAGGAGTGCGGAGTTGCTACGACGAAGGCAAGAGGGTGGCGGAAACCCTGATGATGGATTATCACCGCCAGAATGGGGTAGATATCCGCATCGCCCGCATTTTCAACACCTTCGGTCCCCGGATGGCCATTAATGACGGCCGGGTGGTGAGCAATTTCATCGTCCAGGCCTTGACCGGCGGTGAGATCACCATCTATGGCCAGGGCCAACAGACCCGCTCCTTTTGCTATGTCTCCGACCTGGTAGAGGCCCTGGTGCGCCTGATGAACCAAGAGGGGGTGCATGATCCGGTTAACCTGGGCAACCCTGATGAATTTACCATCCTGGAGCTGGCTAGCAAGGTCCGGTCTATGGTGAAAAGCTCCTCGACCATCAGCCATCGGCCTCTGCCGCCCGACGACCCGGGGCGGCGCCGCCCGGATATTTCCAGGGCCAGGGAATTATTGGGCTGGCAACCCGCGATTTCCCTGGAGCAGGGACTGAAGCAGACCATTCCCTATTTCGCCGTGAAGCTTGAGCAAGAGGGTTACCAGGTGCAGGGCCAGGTAAGCGCGTAGGTGGGCACTGGGCGCCGCTGGGGCCCACCACTATTTTTACCTACAACCCTTTTGCCTAACGCCTTCGTGCTTCAGGAGCCAGCATTTGCGCCACAGGCCGGAGCTGTAGCCGCCCAGGGTGCCGTCAGCCGAGATGACCCGGTGGCAGGGAATGATGATGGGGATGGGGTTAACGGCGTTGGCCTGGCCCACGGCCCGCAACGCTTTGGGGGAGCCGGCCCGTCGAGCCAATTCCCGGTAAGAGATGGTGCCGCCCCAGGGAATGCGGCGCAATTCCTGCCAGACCCTGAGTTGGAAGGGCGTGCCCTGAAGGTCCAGGGGCAGGTTATGAAAATCCGTAGGCGCTCCCGCCAAAAAGGCGCGCAGTTCCTTGACCACCCTCCCGATCATGGGATCAGGCGAGTCTGAAAGGGAGGAGCGCTCCAGGTCTATCTCGCCGGACTCTCCGGCAAAATCCAGGGCTGCCAACCCCTTGGGGGTAAAGTAAAGAATAATTCCCCCCAGCGGGGTGTCCGCCAGGGAAACGGTCAATTCCCGTGCTTGCTCTCTCTTCGTTCTTCTCATCTCTTCTGCCTTTCTCCGCCGGGCCTGGCTTTGATTTTACGCTTGGGTTGGGGGGGCGGCCGTCCCTGGTGGTGGCACAGGTTTTAAACCTGTGCTACTGATGGCGGGCACGGAGGCCCGCCCCACGAACACCCTCAGACGTTGATCTTCAGGATTTCAGTCACCGCCGCCACTACGGTTCTGGGACATACCTTGGTGAACATTCCCTTGGCGGCCGCCTCTTTTATCCCTTGGGGAGTGCCCATGTCCATACCCAGCAAGGCGCTGCAGTCCAGGGTGCCGAAGGCGGCCAGCATGGCCCGGTCAAATCGCACCAGCCGTTCATGGACTGGCTTAACGTCATAATGGTCTTCTTGCATCGGGATCGCCCCATGCGCAAGACCGATCGCCATGTAACCAGCGGTGAAGGAGCCACAGGTCTTACCCTTCCATTCACCCGCGGCGAAGGCGCAGGCGATTTTCACGGCCAAATGGTAATCGAGCCCATACCTGGGACCAAGGGCCTCCAAGACCGCCTGGGAGCAGTTCCAGTGAAAAAGAAATCGTTGTTTGGACCATTCCGCCAGTTTGGCATCGCTCCCAGGCCGGGGCGGTCCCGCTTGAGCGGCGAAGGCAGAAGGGACGACCACACCGGACAGTAACGCCGCCGCGCAACCTCCAAAGATTCCCTTGACGAAACCGCGCCTGCTATTCAGGCAAAACTCTTTTTCCAGCGGTTCTTCCATCTCAAACCCCCTTCCAAAACTTTGCTGGCAGGGCGCTTTGCGGTTGGACCATTCATTCCCGCCAAGGTTTACCTCCGCTTTAACCGGCGCTTTAAGTCCCAGCGGTTTTTCCACTTCTTAAGGCCCTCGCGAGGCGATTTCGTTCTGTCCTGCCGCCAGTTGGAATTAAATACCAAGTCCAACACATGTAGTGCTCCCTTTTCCTGGCGAGCGAAGTTCTCGCGACATCCTGCACAGTAAGTCACGATATCATGGGGGGTTTCCTCCACTCGCAGCCGGGCGATTTTCCCGGCGAGCCCAGGATTTACCGCGGCGATCATGCCCCCTCCGCCACAACAGCGTGTCCTTTCCCCGCTGAACTCCATCTCTTCGGTGCGGCACTCCAGTTTCTGCAGCACCTCCCGAACGGACTGCCGGAATTCCGCCTCATGGCGAACCGCACATGAGTCATGGATGGCAAAAATAGTTGCCGCGGTCCCAAAGTCCCTCTCCGGTAGTCCGACTTCAACTAACACCTCATAAAGGCCGCGGATCTTCCATTGAGGGGCATGAACCTTGAGAACCTGGTAGCACTCGGGGCAGGCCGTTATGATTTCCGAGGCCCCCAGGGCTTTCAGCTGCCGGTCGATTCCATCCAGGATGCTTTGGAATAGAGTCATTTCACCTAGGAGATAGCTGGGAGCGCCGCAGCAGTTAAGGATGATCCCGGTATGGGGCAATTTGCTGCGCAAATGCTCAAAGGTTTTCGCCACCAGGTCAGGTGAATAGGCAGCGAGATTGCATCCCGGGAAAAAAACCTGTCGAGTGTCTGCCTGGTTCAGGCGATTTGCCTTGGCTAACGTGAAAACCCTGGAGGAGCCCCACCGCTGATGGCTGATAACCGGTTTGTGCTGGGGCAGAGGGGACATGCCTTGAGAGGAAAGGTATGTCCTGATTTCCTGACAGAGACCACCGACATCCAAACCTTCAGGGCATAGCTCGCCACACAGGTTGCAAAGGTTGCAGGAAAAGGGAATGGTAGCGTCAAAGCCATAATCTTCTTTCAGCCTTTCAGCCAGCTGTCTGGGAGTCATGGTGCTGCGCAGGAATTCACAATTTTTCTGGCAGACCAGGCATTCGCGGGGTGTACGTCCTGAACGGCACTTCGTGAGAAATTCGTTCAGTCGGGTATCCAGTGCTTTCGCCGGATGCCCCGCGCTGGCCGGTTGCGCCTCGTTTGAATGGCACGGTTTCCTGAGCATGAGACTGATTTAACCTAATGTTTCAGTTTCGATTCGCTAATCTTCCGGGTCGGTTCCAGGCAGTTGTTTGAGAGGGGCCCTGAGGGATTACTCTCTGGACGTCTCAATCTCAGGGGCTTCCACTTGAGTTTTTCCCTTCCCCTCAGGGCGACAGGTGGATGGGAGATTTGACGGCAAGGCTAAACCGTTCTTGATGGCGAGCCTCAGCTATCTCAGGGCCGTCCTTCTGGCAAATTCCTGAGTGACCCGTAGCTCTGTTCCCTGGATCGACACCCCCACCCCCAAATGGGTGTACAGAGGCTGGAGAATATTCTGCCGATGGCCCGGGGAAGTCATCCAGCCATCCATGATCATCCGGGCTATGGTTTTCGTGTCAGCATAATCGAGTTTAGAGAACCCTGCAATATTCTCGCCCACGCGATAAGTATACGCCTGTTTTGCCGGTTGTTCCTCATCCAGGCGCTGCTGGGGGCCCCTGCCCTGGAGGTCTTTATGGCTGAAGAAGTTGCCCTTCAGCAACTCGTCGCTGTAATTCTGGGCCACCTCCGACAGCGCCTCATCCGGCTCCAGGTCGGGGAGACCGTTCTGGCAGCGGGCTTCGTTGGTGAGCCGGAAGATCAGCTCTTCCAATTTCCGGGGGTGCCGGATGCCATCCCTTAAGGCGTCGGTCAAGGCCCCCGATTGGATTCTCAGTTGTCCCCAGGCCGCAGGAGCAAGGGAGACAGCCAGCAGCACCGCCAGGGTCATGCCCCATCTCTTGTTGAGCTTCATGAGCGTCCTCCCCCCAGGTCGGTCATTTCAAGCTCAGTTCAGGTTCTCTTAACCGAGCCATTGCCAGCACACCTAAAGGTCACAATCCACCAACTTGTGTTTCAGGGCATAATGGGTCAGTTCCGCGTTCGAGGTCATTTGGAGCTTTTCCAGGATCCGGGTGCGGTAGGTGCTGATCGTTTTGATGCTGAGCGATAATTGCTCGGATATCTGTTTGACGGTTTTCCCCGAGCCGATAAGACACAGTACCTGGTATTCGCGATCGGAGAGCTTTTCATATAATGGCTTCTCGTCATCGGTTTCCAGGCGGAGAGCCAATTTTTCCGCCAGAGAGGCGCTGACGTATTTCCCGCCTGCCAGTACTTTCTTGAAGGCCTTGACCAGTTCCTCAGGAACGTTTTCCTTGGTCATATAGCCTGAGGCGCCGGCCTTCAACACGCGCACCGCAAACTGATCTTCTGAGTGCATACTAAGGACCAGCACCGGAAGTTTCGGTCGGAACTGTTTCAACTCTTTCAATATGTCGAGTCCGCCGCGGCCGGGCATGGTGATGTCGAGGATCACAATATCCCATTCCTGCTTCCAGGCCAGATCGAGCGCCTCTTGACCGTTGCTGGCTTCCCCAAACACAATACTGTGGAATTCTTCCTCCAGGATGTGCTTCAAACCACGCCTCATGATGGCGTGATCATCGGCAACCAATACTCTGGCCATATCGGCTTCTCCGCTAAGGCTATGATTTGATGTGGTTATTAACTCCTGATTCGCCCGGAAGGGGAATCCGTATGGTGACAATCGTCCCTTGCCCTTGGACGCCTTTAATGCTGGACTTGCCACCCAGGATCGCCACTCGCTCCCGGACTCCCAAAAGCCCGAAGGAATTTGCCTTATATTTTTCATTCTCGGAAATTCCTCTGCCGTTATCCTGAACCTCCAGGGTCAGCAATCCCCTCCTCTTCCTCAAGCTGATACTCACCTTGCTGGCGTTGGCGTGGCGGACGACGTTATTCAAAAGTTCCTGGAAAATCCGAAAAATTGCTGAAGAAGGCCTTTCCGCCAGATCCAGATCCTCAGGAATGGCGCTGATTTGGCACTGTATGCCGGTACGGTCCTGAAACTCCGAGGCCTGCCATTCGATGGCCGCCGGCAGACCGAAACCATCGAGGATCCCCGGCCTGAGTTCGGCGCTGATCTTTCGCACAACTTGCACCGTGGCGTCGATGGTATCCTTCATCCCGGTTATCCTCTTTAACAGCAAGTCTGTCTGGGTGGCTCGATCAGGACCCTGGAGTTTCTTGTTCATCCAGGCCAGGTCGATCTTGATACCTGTCAGCGCCTGGCCCAGTTCATCGTGGATCTCCCGGGCAATCCGGGTTCTTTCTTCTTCCCGCACGCCTTCTATGTGGGCGGCAAGCTCGCGCATTCTTTCATGGGAACTCTTAAGTTCTTCTTCAAACCTTTTTTGATTCGTGACATCGAACATGATTCCCTGTAAAAACTCAGGCTCATCCAGTCCACTTCTCACCACCGTGGCCTCGTCGCGGAGCCACAACACGTCGCTTTTTCTGGTAAGTATACGGTATTCAGACCGAAATACTGCCCCTTTGGAATCGAGCGGGTCTCTTTGACTTTCCGCCAAAACCCGATCCCGATCCTCCGGGTGGAGTAGCTTGACCCACAATCCCGGGTCAGCCAGCCACTCTTTAGGAGAGTACCCCAGGATCGATTCGATCTGCGGGCTGATGTAGGAGGCGCCGCGGGCCTTGTCCAGGGGCGCGGTGTAAGTGACCATCGGGATCTGCTCTACAAGGGTGCGGTACTTGGCCTCAGCCTGGCGCACCTGAGTGGTGCGGGCGTCGAGCGATTCGGCCATTTCGTTGAACGAGGAAGCCAATATGCTAAGTTCATCACGATCGCCAAACGGCCTGACCCGCACGCCCAGATCTCCGGAAGCCATGCGTTTGGTGGCGCCGACGAGATCCTGCAGGCGGCGCAAAATAAAGACGTCGCCGCCTATCCAGGCTGCCAGCAGCGCCAGAATACCAACCAGGGCCACACCTGCAACATTCCTGGCAAAAACGTGATTAATCGCGGCGAAAGCCGTTTCCTTCGACATACCGATGCTTACGTAGATGTTCGTCTCCGGAGCGGCATGAATCGTTGTGATCCCATAAAGCCGCTCCGCTTTCAGGTCGCGGCCATTAATGGCCACGAGCGAGCCCCGGCTTTCACCCATACCGGCTTCAACCACCGGCTCGAAAGGGACCATCCAATAGCCCAAAAAGGGCCAATCGGCAGGCATAAGTTGGCCGAGCCACTTTTCAGGATCCGGGTACCGGGCCAGAACCACGCCATTGTAATCGAGGACCAGAAACACTCCGCCGGCTGGGAGTTGCGCCGCTATGTCGATAGTTTTGATCGAGGAGAGGTCGAGAGCGGCATAAACCTCGGACACCAAACCCTTTACCGGATAAACGAAATAGATTACCGGTTTTCCCGTATAGCTCTCGATCTGAAAACCGCTTATCACAAAATCGCCCGTCTTCAAAGCGCGCTGGATATAAGCCTGGTCCTCCAAATGGACCGGCTTCTCGGATTGCCGCCCGCTGCAGACGATAACGCCGTTGTCGTCAATCATGCCCAGGTTCACATAATATGGAAATTGCTTGAGTAGATTTACAAAGAGCTCTCTGCTCTCCTCGAAATTACCCTCGCGGACCTCGCGCAGTTGGGAAAGCCCCGTGAGCAACTGGCGGACTCCTTCGATAGCCTGGCTCAGGTGGCCGGCTGCCAGGCGAGTGAGCCGCAGGGTGTTCATCTCCAGGTCAGCCGATTGTATCTGATGTTCTTCCAATCCCATGTAGAACGTCAGCCCCAGAGATGGCAGGACAGCCAGGAGCACAAGAAGCACCAACCGGCTGCGGAGTTTTGGTGCAAGTAATGATAGCAAACGACTCATAGCTTAAAGCTCTTGGTCCGCTTGCCGGCGTTCCGGAAAAGCCAGGCTTGCAAAGAAAGCCTCTCTGAAACCCGGGGCGCCGCCCATTTCTACCACCTCCATTTCGTGAAGCAGCGCCTCCGCACGCCGGCGGCCCCGAATATCCAAGAGGGCCAGTGCGGCCCCCAGCCCGGCAGCATTGCCAATTCCGGCGATTCTGCCGGCAGCGATCCTGGGGACCATGCCAATAGTAATGGCATCCTCTGGTGCAATAACATTGCCAAAGGCTCCGGCCAGCAGTATGCGTGCCGGCGCTCTGATTCCTGCAGCCTTACAGAGGAACTTAATCCCGGTGGCGACGGCGCCCTTGGCAAGCTGTAATTCCCGAACATCTTTCTGGCGCATTACGACAGGCCGGCCATTGGCAGCCTGTTTGGCGGAGGCGAGAATGAATTCGACTCCTGTAGGCATACGCCGCAGAGACTCATGATGCAAATTAGACTCAAATCTCCCGTCAGGATGAATAATGCCGCGCGCCAGCAGAGCCGCCAGTGCCGACATGGCGCCGGAGCCGCAAAGGCCCTGCGGGCGGATGGCAGGGTCTGTGGAGTCCCCGATCACCTTCAGTTCCAGAGCCCCATCCAGGAAGGAAACCTTCTCGATGGCGCCGGGCATTCCGGCCATTCCGCAACTGAGGGTGGCGCCTTCAAAGGCGGGACCGGTGGCGCAGGAGGTGGCCCATAGGCGACCGTTTGCGGAAAGCACCATCTCTCCGTTGGTCCCCAGGTCCAAAAGCAGCGTCGGGCCTTCATCCACAGTCCGCTCCACCCACAACCAGGCGGCCATCGTATCGGCGCCTACAAAGGCTGCGGGCAGAGGGAGCGTTTGCACGCAAGCGCCCGCATGAAGCGGAAATCCTATTTCCGGCGCTCGAACTTTGAGGCTTTCATGAAATAGGGGCCGATAGGGGGCGACTCCCAGGCCGTGCACTGGGGCTCCCAGGAGAATGTGGATCATGGTGGAGTTTCCAACGACCAGCGCGTCCACCAGGCTTTCCTGAGGAAGATCATAGCGCCGAGCCAGGGTCCTGATGCAGGCAGATATGGTCCCACGGGCCATCTCTTTCATGGTTTCCGCGTTCTTGGGATCCCTGCAAGCCGTGATCCGGCTCATGACATCGGCTCCGAAGGAGATTTGAGGATTGCGGGCGCTCTCGATGCCGAGGACTTCTCCTGTTTGCAGGTTGCCCAGGTAGACGGCTATGGTGCTGGTCCCCAAATCGACTGCGATCCCGTGAGGCGCAAAAGAGGGCGCCACCAGTCCGATCACCCGGTTAAACTCGGTTACCAGAGCGGAGCAGCACGATGGGGGAAGACCAGCGGACACGGCAGGTCTCTCACCTGCAGAAGGTTGGCAGCGCCCGGCGTCCGGCAGGATCGCCGGCCAGTCGACATCCTTGAGAAGCCCTACTGCCGCCAACGCACTTTCAATTTCCCCACCGGGAAGAGGAACCATGCGGATAGAGGGGCTCGACGGCAAAGGCCGGCCAAGACCAATCCCAAGCCTCTTGTAGACTTCCTGCCGATACGACTCTTCGACGACTTCTAAAACCAGCCCATCAACAGCCGCATGTTGACAGGCCAGCCGCAAGCCCTGGGCGGCCTCCGCGTCCCCAAGGCGTTTGGTCTCCGCCTTCGCGAGCGGCAGACGCGATGCCCCTTTATGAACCTTGACCTTGCAGCGGCCGCATTTGCCCTTGCCGCCGCAATCGGCCGCGACAGAAAATCCTGCCGCAACCAGCGCATCCAAAAGAGTCGAACCATCCTCAACGGTTATCGGATTTTGACGGCCAAGGATACGAATGGCTGGACTCATTACCGGCTTCGCCTTTGCAGTTGCTTGCCAACCGGACCTTATGCCCGGCGTCTCACATTTTCCCGCCGCACCTCAGCCTTGGCTGTGGAAAGCGGCGGAGCACGAAAGCCATGATCGGGGCAATAATCCCCCAGCGCCAGAATCAGGAAAGCGGGGCCTAAATCGTAGCGTTGGCGGGGGCGACTTTTCCATTATACCATTGCAGAATGGTTCCGAAAACTGTTGGTGGCATGGCGCTCCGTTAAGCGAACGCCTCCTGGCGGGGTGTCAGCCGGAATGGTCTAGTCGGCGAAGTTACCATTTTGCTTCTCCAGAATTGCCAGGGCGATCCCACCTAGTATAGCTACACAGGCCACCGCCAAGCGCAGGCTTATAGGCTCACCAAGTAAGACGAGGCCACCCAGGGCCGCAATAACCGGGGCACAGAGTTGCACTATGGCTGCGCTGGTGGCTTTTAATGCGGGTAATGCCATATACCAAATGGAGTACCCGATTCCAGAAGCCAGTGCGCCCGACGCAACCGCATAACCGACTCCGGCATTATCGAGAGTGGCGCCTTTAAAGCTCAATATACTCAGTGCTATCGCCATGGGGACGGCGCGCAGGAAATTCCCTGCGGTTGACTTGATGGGATCTCTCGCCCCTCTCCCGCGCAAGGAATATATACCCCAAGCCACCCCGGCGATTAACATCGATATGGAACCGCCCAGGGGAGGGGCCGTGAGCCCCGGCAGCAGCAGACCGATAAATCCACCGAAGGCGAGGACGAGGCCGAGAAGCTGTACTCGGCGCAGACGTTCTCCCATCCAAATCCCATGGCTGATCATGGTCGCCTCTACGGCACTGAAGAGCAGCAGGGCACCGGTTGCAGCAGATAGGCTAATATAGGCGAAAGAAAATCCGACTGCATAAACGAACAGCATAAAAGCCGACGGCCAGTTGCCCCCACCGACATTAGTGCCGTGATCCGTTCGCACTATCACCCACAGGATAATCGCTCCGGAAATTAAGCGAATGGTCGTAAAGCTGGCGGCGTCAATGCTGGTACTTTTGAGAGCGGCCCTGCATAGCAGGGAATTACTCGCAAATAAAATCATGGTTAGCGATAACAGAATAATTATGCGTGTATATGTCATCGAGGGTTTTTCCTGGGCCGGAATTATTTTTAAAGTATATCAGAACAGACGCTGCACTCATCTATCTACTTTGATATTAAGGAAAAATCTGATTAATTGAGGGCTCTGTATATCCGAAAATGGGTAGAAGGGGAATGAGACCGGCGCCCCGGAGATGAACGTCATGCCGCTGAATGGCGATTAGGTCAACGCCAACGGGTATGGCTGAGGCAGACCTGGCGTGCCGGCGGAACCAGGCGCGCCCCTTTAAAATGGCGGGGAGCTGCCCCCGGCGCCCTCGCACTGGAGGCTATTCAATACCCCAGTCTGCTCAAATGGCTAAAGGCTTTCGGCTAATGAGGCTATGATTCTGAGCGGATAGCTTATCTATCGGGAAATGGCGGAAGATGAACTATTTTTTTCCTCCGGCATGGGCTTGTATTGCTTCGTCCTACCACCAGGTAATTACCCGGTCGTTGCTGAGTATCAACTCCAACAGCAGATCATAATCAACCCCATCCTGATACAGTGCAATTTCGGCGGCCTCTCTCTCCCGGGAAATGATCGCCGCCAATTCCAGAACCATCTCATCCGGCGGATGCCGAAACACGTGTAAAATCTTCATATGCCCTCTCAGAAAGGAATGACGATGTCCTGCTCTCGCAGCAACTCCCCTATCTGGGTCAGGTCGAGATAACCGAAGCCATGCTTCTCCACATTGGCCGGATGATTGCTGAAGCGGGTCCCTTCCATTTCATCCAAAAACTCGAGGTTCTCCCTATAGGTATTGTCCTGGTTTACCTCGTAATCCAGCACCAGGTAAGTCACCTCATGGTTTTCCAGGAGGCACCCCAAGCTGGACCGCAATGCCTCATACTGGCGATGGGGGTGGCGCGCCAGGATCGCTACTTTTTTCGCAGGCATGTTTAAGTAACCTCACAACATGACATAATATTTGCAGTCTGCCAGCATTTCCGCGTGCTTGGCCTGGGTAGCGAAATCCTTCTTCTCCAGACCAGGCACCTCCCCTTCCAGTCCAAAGCCTTTGAAACCGACATCGCACAAAGATATCTCGGCCCGGCCCGCAAGTTCCCCGAAGCGGGGATCCTGGGAGAGCAAGACTCCCTCCGCAGTCAGAAAAATAACCAGGCGCAATCCCTTCTTTTCAGCCGCGGCCACCAATCCCAGCAGGTGTTCCAGGGAATCCTGCGTGGCTACCAATATTCCCAACGTTTCTGCCATGATTCCCCTTCCGGATCAGAGGACCTTGGTTGCAGCCGCAACTAGGCTTTTCGAACAAAAAAGTGAATGAAACCGCTTCCTTCTTTCTCGCCAAGATACTCATTCCCGGTCCGTTTGGCCCAGGCAGGGAGGTCGTTCCTGGTGCCGGGATCGGTTCCCAGGACCTCCAATACCTGGCCGGCGCTCAAGTTTGCTAGGGCTTTCTTAATCTTGAGAATCGGCATAGGGCAACTAAGGCCCCTGCAATCCAGAACTTCGTCGGGTTTGAGGTCATCCATGCGAGTTCCCCCTTATGGTTTGGTAACATCCCCAATTGGCAGCCGGCACGGCGCAGTTACCCGATACGCTGCGACCTCAGGGTTCCACGGTGAATTTGTTGGTCTGTTCATTCCAGGCAAGAACCACTAACCAAATCAGAGCAATGCCAATGACCAAAAAGACGGCCCCTTCCCAACCTAAATAGTAGGGTAGGAAGACTGCTGATCCCAGTTTTGGTCTAATTCCCCAGGCTCGCAGCCATTCAGTCATAAGGGAGTTGGAGGTGGCAAAAGCAAACAAGGCAATCCATAACTTCATATTCCCTTCGGCCACTCTCCAGAGGGTCCCACTACCGCAGCCTCCGGCGACGACCATGCCGATGCCAAATATGACTCCTCCCACCAATGAGCCCCAGCCGAAGGCTGGTATCACATACATGGTCTCTCTCCTGAGGCCGGTCGCCTTGAGTATTGCAATACCGATGACGGCAATGATAATGCTGATGGCCACGGCTTTGCCGATCTCGGATTCACCGGTCATGAAGGGGTCCCGGAAGGCGCGCACAAAACAGAAACGGCAGCGCTGGATCACGACCCCGAAAGCGGCTCCAAAGAGCAGCAATCCCCCAGCTTCGGCATAGGAAAACTTGCCATAGAGATGGGCCGCCAACACCAGACCAACCAAGACCAGGGCGCCCAAATAGGGATGAGCCATCTTCCAATTGACCGCTGGGGTCTGCTTGGGAGAAGTTGCGGCTAAGGCGGGACTGGGGGAAGGAAGGTTTTCCACTTCCCAGAGGATGTAGCGAAGACCGAGATAGGCGCCGCAGATTAACCCGATCATCATCAAAAAAGCGTTGGCGGACAGGTTGACCAGAGGAGAGAAAAAAGCCCCGACGTTGCATCCCAGAGCCAGCGAGGAGCCCACTCCCATAAACAGCCCCCCCACCAGGCCCTTAACTGCTTCGAGCTTCGGAGGCCTTTGCAAGGCAAATTCTTTGGCCAGGAGCGCCGCGGCAAGGCTTCCCAGGATAAGGCCCAGATCCATCACGGATGGGGAAAAGAGGAAGGGGTTATCCGGCTTTTGGGCGTACAGGCCCACTCCATAAAAAAGCCAATCGGCCCAATTGCGGATTCCTGCCACAATGCCCCAAGGCCGCGACCAGGCCTCAATCATTATGGCCAGAAGCCCTATCAATAACCCTCCCACAAGTGGAGGCCATTGCTTTTCGAAGACAAGGCTATAGCCCCTCTTAAGTTCCTTGAGCAATGGAGAGTTAACCGCCATGACAAATCTCCTGCAGGCAATGTCCTGGGTCTAATGCCGAAAGGAGATCAGAAACCCTGAGTTATTGCCAGGTTACTGGATTAAATAACATCTATACGTTTTAAATTATAAACATATCGAATAATGAAGTCAACTTAAATGCCGGGGGTCGCCTGACGGCATGCCACCCAAGACGCCAACATCAGCCTGTTGCTCACGCCCGGATTCATCTCCGGTACCCGGAAGATATTTTGGGATGAATTAGCCATCATCAAGGATTGCCTGCGGTCTTGGAATATGCCTCCATAAAGTCGGCGGCGTCCTGCTTTCCCTTAGCAAAGGCCTTCATGGCTTCCACATGAAGTATTTCCAAGGCATCCCTCTTGTATCCCAGATATTCCTTGGAAGTGAGCATCTGGAACTTGCGAGGCCTGGGCAGATTGATGTCGATGACCTTTCTGATGCTGGCTGGCCGGTTGCTCATGATCACGAGCCGGTCCGCCAGGAAAATGGCCTCATCGATCTCCGTGGTAACAAACAGGTTGGTCCCGGGTTTGGTCTCGAAGAGACGGACGTAATACTCCTGCATCAGTTCCCGGGTCATCGCGTCCAGTCCCCGGAACGGTTCGTCCATGAGCATGACCTTGGGCCGGTTAATCAAGGCCCTGACCAATTCGGCCCTTCGCATCATTCCGCCCGAAAGTTGGGAGGGATACTTGTCTGCGAAGGCTTCGAGCCCGACCAGCTTAAGCAGCTTCATCGTTTCAGCTTGCAGAGCTTCCTTGCCCATTTCCTTCCGAACCCTGGGCCCGTAACTGACGTTCTGAAAGGTGGTCATCCAGGGAAAGAGAGCGGTTTCTTGAAAGACTACCAGGCGGTCGCGCCCCGGTCCCCTGACCGGTTGGCCGTCAATGGTGACCTTTCCTGAATCCGGCATATCATAGCCGGCCAGGATATTGATCAGGGTGCTCTTGCCGCAGCCCGAAGGACCGATCAAAACCGTGAGCTTACGGTTCTCCAGCACCAGGGAGCAATCGTCCAGTACCTTAACCACCGGGTGGAACCCGTAGCTCTTACGCACATTCTCTACAGTCATCTCGGCCGACGCGGCCTGCGCCAGGACATGGTAGTGGCCGTTCTGCCCGTTGACAATTGGTTGCGGCATTTCAGTCATCCTCTACTAGGGTAACCGGCATTAATTGGTTTTGAGCCACGGCGTCATACGACTTCCCAAAACCCGGATAATCGCGCTGGAAATGTAGCCGGCTATGCCGATGCTGATCATGCCGACCACGATCAAGGGATAGGTGAAGGTCACATAGGCGCGCCAGGTCAGAAAACCCAGGCCGGAGTGGCCGGCGAGCATCTCGGCTGCCACCACCGTGTTCCAGCAGACGCCGATGCCCACCGTCAAAGCCACGATGATACTGGGCAAGGTCGCGGGAAGAACGATTCGCCAGAAGATATCTCTGCGGCTGGACCCGAGGGAAACAGCCGCCCGGATGAAGCGGGCGTCGATACTCCGGGCCCCGCCCACGATGTTCAGGATCGTCACAAAAAAAGCGCCCAAAAAGGTGACGAAAACGATGCTCATCTCGGGAGTCGGCCAGAAAAGGGCCGAGGCTGGAACCCAGGCCAGGGGCGGGATGGGCCGCAACACCTCGAATACCGGCAGACTCAATTCCCGAAAGAAGCGGCTGGTTCCCATGAGCAGCCCCATGGGAATGCCGATTAACTGGGCCAAAATGAAGCCGAGGCCAATCCGTATAAAGCTACTCCCCCAGTCACCCCAATACGCCGGGTCAACGAACGACTCTTTGAAAGCACTCAGAACCGCGCTCGGAGGCGGAATAGCCTTGAGGATGGGCAGGCCATACCTGGTGCCTAACTCCCAGATGAGCAGGAATACGATGATAGAAAAACATCCCCGGAAGGCTGACCTATCCCTCAGGAACCTCTGGGGCTTTTTACCTGGGCTGCCATTCGTGGATTTTTTAGGTGGCGCCGACATATCAGACTTCCCCTCTTAACTGGCGTAGCCGCCAGTTGCAATCCCATCTCCGTGCTAAGCCATCTCCCGTTCGCCCGCCTCAAAAGCCTTCTGGGCCTCTTCGTGGACCGCTTCCAGGGTTTCCTCCTTCAGTTGCCGATAATATTCGGAGGTGAGCACCCGGAAGTCGCGTGGCCGAGGTATTTCTATATTGATAATCTTCTTGACCCGGGCTGGCCGGCTGGTGACCACGATGACCCTGCTACCCAGAAAAATGGCCTCATCCAGGTCGTGGGTGATGAAAAAGACGGTCTTATTGGAAACATCGTAGACATCCAGGAGGTATTTCTGGACCACCGTCTTGGTCAGGGCGTCCATGGCCCGGAAGGGCTCATCCAGCAGCAACACCTTGGGATCGTTCATCATGGCCCGGGCAATCTCGACCCGGCGGCGCATGCCGCCGGAGATCTCGCTCGGATACCTGTGGGAAATTCCGCTCAGCCCCATTTGGATAAGAAGTTCATGACAGGCAGCCATGGCCTCCTTGCGGTCCATCTTGCCCTGGATCAGCGGTCCGTAGATGATGTTATCCAGGACCGTCTTCCATGGGAAGAGCGCGCCGTTCTGAAAAACCACGATGCGGTCGGCTCCGGGCTTAGCCGTCTTCTCCGCCGAGCAGAGCAGTTCAGCGTCCATATAGATTTCGCCCGATGTGACCCCATGGAACCCGGCGATGGCATTGAGCAGCGTCGTCTTCCCACAGCCGGACGGCCCCACGACGACACAGAACTCTCCGGCCGGAATTTCGAGCGAGCAGCTATCGACTGCGACAACGTGGGTCCCTTCCGGGTCGTAAACGATGGACACGTCGCGAATGCTGATCTTTCCTGCCGTGGCTTCGGAGGAGATTGCCGGTTTTTTCGCCAGCGCCTTGCCATCGTTCCCTAGGGTTTGACTGAGTATCATCAAGCCATCTCCCTTACTTGCCATTGCATCAAGCGCCTAGCCAGTATGCGGATCAAGGCGCTGCTGAACCATCCCAAGAATCCCAGGGTGATCATGGCGATTATCAGCACTGGTTCCTGGAACTCCATATAGGCGTTCCAGATAAGATAACCCAGGCCATAGCTGCCGGCGATCATCTCTCCGGCCACCAGGCAAAACCAGGCATAGCCCATGCTGATTTGCAGCCCCGTGAAGATAAACGGCAGGGCCCCGGGCACGATAACGTGAAAAAAGAGATGCCGCGGCTTGGACCCCAGGCAGAGCGCCGCCCTGAAGTAGGCCTCATCGATTGATTCGACGCCGAGAAGGGTGTTCAGGGTGGTGACGAAAAAGGAGCCCAGGAAGGTCACATAAATAACGCTGGCTTCATAGCCCGGAAACATCAGAATCGCCAGCGGCACCCAAGCCAGCATGGGGATAGGCCGCAGCAATTCAAAAAGCGGAAAGGTATAATCCTTGAAGACCTTTTTCCACCCCATGAACAATCCGAGCGGCACCCCGAGCACGGTCGCCAGGAGAAAAGCCTGGATAATCCGCCAGCAGCTTGCCCAAATGTGCCGGTAATAGACGCTGCTGTAAATGGATATGCCGAACATGGGATGATGCGAAAACCATTCGTCCGCCACTGCGACCGGACCGGGAATCTTGGCGAACAGCGGCGCCTTAAAGACTTCCGTCAGCAGCCAATAGGCGAGCAGGGTGGACAGTAATCCCAATGCCCCCAGGTACGGCGCCGAAGTTCGAAGGGCATACCGGATGCGGGCCATCGTTATTTCCCACGTCAGGGGCTGCATCTCTTCTTCTTCAGGCATAGGGGGTTGCCCCTGCTCGGCCAGAGCCTGGGCTTCTTCTGAGTGGAGCATTTTTTCCGGTTCCATTGGCACTCTCAGTGTGTCTCTAAAATGACTTGGTTCGCATACGGCCTCCCCTGGCCTGAAAACCCTCCGTTATCCAGGCCAGAGGAGTATGGCGCCAAAACTTAAAAGCCGTTACTGCTTGAAGGGATTTTGATCAGCCGGAAGCGCATTAATCTGGCCGATAGGCGACGTCAGGCCGGCTTCCTTCAGCACCTCCACCGCGAGATGGTCGTCGATGAGGTTGGCAGGGGGAGTTGCGGTAGAAACCTCCTTATGCTCAACCTGGAATTTATAAAGGTCATGAATGTAGTTGTTGAGCTCAGCATCGACGACAAAGGGCATGACCGTTTTGGGGTTAACTCCCCCAACGTTCTGGGGGATCAGGCCGTAGAGACCGAACCAGATGGCCCTCTCGGGCATTCCCACCGCGTGTTTGGCGATCATAGCCACGGCTTTCTGCCAATTCTGGGGATCAGCCATGAAGCGCTCGGCTTCCAGTTCGCACTTGAGCCAACCTTTCGCCAGATCGGGATGTTTATCGATGAAATCGCCGCGCATCATCATCATCCCGACATCTCTATCGCCGCAGACCTCGCCGGTAGCAGCAAGCTTGGCGATTCCCAGGCCCGCCAGGGTGCCTACCCTCGAGGCGGTCGGTTCCCACACGGCCGCGGCGTCAATCTTCTTGATCTTGAAATTGGTGCTGATGATTTCAATGCTCTGATTGAGATACTGCGCCGGCTTTACCCCCTTATCCATGGCTACACGCATGAACTTGTCAGCGCAACTGCCCCACGGGGAAGCGACGATCTTGCCATCCAGCCATTGCATCGCATCCTGGGGCGTCTTGAAGTCGGGAGCATCGAGCCTGGTCAACAACAAGGCGCAGCGCTGACCGGGTGAGTTGCTGGTGCAGACCACTTCCCGGACCTCGCCTTGGGCTCGATTGCTGCATACGATGTTTAAAGGATTGGCTTCCCCGTACCCCACCTGGATCCGGCCCGCCAGAACTCTGGCCGCAAACAGGGCGGTGTGTAAACCTTCCTGGTATTCGACCTTGACCCCGGGAAGGTACTTATCCGTCAAATGGAGTTCCTGAATAATCGCGGGCGTGTAACTGTCAATGTAATACGGTTGCCAGCCCACCGTGAAACTCTCCTCCGCCAATACGGGGCCTGCGCCCAAGGCCAGGCTTGCCACCAATACTGCGAAGAAACCGAAAACCATTGCCCTTTTCATGCCTCGCACCTCCCTTTCGGATAAGTTTTTAGCTGCGAACTCCCATGACAGCAGAGCCGCTCCCACCCTTCCGGCCACAGCCCTCCTTTTACTAGGAAAACCTCAAAGAACCCGTTCCTTCCCAGTTGCTAGATAAGCATAAACGCCGGGGAAATATTGTCCGCATGAGTCTGATTATCTTATAGGACGTTCTGCCATCACAAGGTCGGTATCTGTCCTACTTTATGGGGGGGGCGGCCGTCCAGGGGACGGGGGGTGCGGCGCTAAAGGGAGCCTGAAAGGGATTCCAGCTTTATCCCCTCTCCCGCAAAGGTGAGGGTCAGCAGGAATTGAATCCCTTTTCCGCTCCCATTAATACTTACTGCAAAACTTGAATTATTATTTGGGCAATGCCAAAAAGCCTGGTCTGGCGCTTGCCGAGGCAGGTTTTCTAAAATCAAAATGAGGATTAAACCCGGGCCCTGAGCTCAGGACAACGCCCAAGGCGAGCCTTCCATATCAGCATGGACGTCCCTTCCCGTGGATGGGTTCCTCTTGGGACTATCACCGGGAGTCCAGGAAGTGCCAACGCTCGCGATTTCAGATGAGGGTGTACAAGCGCGGGGCTAACATCCCTCACTACCCTCAGGCTTGGCCGGTTCCTTTGCCGGAGGTGTCGCCGGGGCTGCCGGCTTGCTTTCTGGTTTGACCTCCCCGGGTGCCTTGGCAGGCGTGTTACAGGGAGCCTGGGGAGCCGGCGGCTTGCCTGCGGGCGTAGCCGCAGGCAGTTTGGTCCCCGTTTCATCTGGCTTGGTTGGTTGACAGATCCCCACATTCAGGACGATTAGCCCTGAACTCAAAACCAGACATAATCCGATGAAAATAACCTTTCTCAGCCTCATTATTCGCTCCTTTCCTTACATAAACATTAAACGCCGCTCTGACCGACGGTCTCTATTAGTTTGTTATTTACTAGATGCCTAAGCCTGGCTCGGACCGCAATCGGCCATAGTCCTATTTTTTCATAGGATGTACTTACGGTGGCTGGTCGGTTTTTGTCCTACAGTTCCTTTTCAGAGCTTCGATCGAACCCTAACCGAGGCCTAAACGACCTTTATCTACCGGACTCTTTTAACAACCTCCCTGTGGGATTACCGAAGATATCAGGACTCCTTCATCTTTGCCCTTCTCAAACTTAAGCTTCACCCAGGTTTTGTTCCCAACCCATGCAAATGATTCACCAGCCTCCGTTTTTACCCCTTTTCCATATTTCTCGAAACAAGCATCTTTTAAATGACCATAATTTACATAACCTTTTGTATGTATTATTAGGCTTTCAAATTTCCCATCCTTAAAACCATAGGTGATCTCGCTAAGTTGAGAAGCTCCTAGGGTCATATTATCGTCTTTTTTCTGGTAATATTTCTCCGGTCCATCGTCTTTTCTTAATTCCATCCCTCTCAATGTGGATATATCGGTTCCCCACTTTATGCCCCTGAAACCATCCGGCTCTGAACCAGGTTTGAATTCAGAGGATACTTCTACCGCGGCAATGGGTAAAGCCATAAAAAGAATTATCAACACCAGGAGACTTATGATCCTTTTGGCCATGATGCTAACCCTCCTAACCGGGATTATGCCACATTCATAGTTATTTCTGCCCAACGAGATTTTGAAGCCTTTTCGCCCGAGAAAAGTCTCCCAAATGGTCCTCTTCTCGCCGCCCAATTTTCCCGTCGAGGGGATGGTAACGCAAATTTGAGCGGAATGTCAACTTGACCTCGGCGGCCAGACGCTATCTGGCCGGGGATCTATCCGGTTTTCAGAGCGATTTTCCCAGGTTCCCATCACGCCTGACCCGCCAAAAATGGTACATGATCAATGATAAGCACAGCACCGGTCCAAAGAGGCAATGAAAGGCATAGAAACGCAAGAGTCCGGACTCGGTGATTTGAGATCCGCCCAGGAGGGTTTGTTGCAGTTCGGGGCCGATTAGCGGCACCCGCTCCAGAAGCTGGGACATTACTTGAGCCGCCCAAAAGGTTTGCGAGTCCCAACGCAGCACGTAGCCGGAAAAATCGAGGCCGCCGGCAATGAGCAAGAGCGCCACCCCGATCAGCCAATTTCCCTGCCGTGGGGGTAGGTAGGCCCGCGCCGCCACCACGCGCAGGGTATGCAAAAGAATCGCCACGAGCATAAGTTGGCCGGCCCAAAAATGAAGGGCGCGGATGAGCCAGCCGAATGGAATCACATAGGTCAGATCGTGAATCCCTACTTTGGCCCCTGCGGCGCTGGGCAGATAATAAATGGCGAGGAGGAGGCCGGTAACGCCTAAGGCAATGAAAAGAAAAAACGCCGCGCCTCCCAGACAAAACGTGGAGCTTATGCGGATGCGGTCCTCCGAAATTTTAGATGGATGGATGTGCTCTAAAAACTTATCGAATCTCACGGCTTAAACCTGTCGCCAGCCTTGACCTTTTCTTGGGGATAGGCGACCAGCGCCCCCAGGCTGTCCAAACGCAAGGCGGCCAGACTCATGCCTCTTTTAGCGGGCCCCTCCAGGAAACGCCCCTCCGGGTCGAACTGACTTCCATGGCACGGGCATACAAATAGCCGCCGGTTCTCATCAAAGTCAGGCTGGCAGCCTAAATGGGGACAGACGGCATTTACCGCCCAGAAACCGGTTGCATCTCGCAAAAGGACTATCCTGCCCAATTTGACCACTGAGCCGATGCGGTAAGCGTCGGGGGGACCGAAATTAGCCGGTTCCGGATCTGAGCGGGCCCGAGCCCCACCGAGGAAACCCCCGGTCATCCAGGTCACCCCGGCAAATGCCAGCCCCAGCAGGGACCATCCCAGGGAAAGCACAAATCTGCGGCGTCCCGGGCGAGACTCGGGATGCTTGTTTTTTCCAATTGGTAACATATAATCGGCTAACAAGTTTGCTAAGGTCTTCACACTGCCCAACTGAAAACTCCTGCCCAGCAAGATGGTATAATGCCGGAAAGCCGTTCCAGATTTGCCAGGCGCAAAGAACTAATTGTCAGAGAATTGCTGGCCGGATTGCTCCTGGCCTTGATTCTTTTGGGGCTGGCCTTGCTCTGGCCTCCAGGCTATTCCACGGTGACTCCGGAGCATCGAGGCGTGGGCGAAATAACCGCTCCCTGGCTCATTATCTGGCTACAGGTACTGCTGCGCTACCTGCCAGCCCTCTGGGCGGGACTGATTATCCCTCTCGCCTCATTGTGCCTGATCGCTGTCCTGCCCTGGCTTCCCGGCGCCGCCTATTCTTCTGCGGCGCCACGGTACCGCTTCAGCATCCATCTGGCGATTCTTCTGGCCATGGGAGGCACCCTGGCCCTACTCACTTTTTGGGGTCTTTGAAACCCGCGGGATCTCCATAGGCTTCCTTGTTCGCATAATACTCCAAAAGGTATTTCACATAAAGGGGATTACTGGCGTCTAGCCGCTTAAGCCGCTGCTGATCTAGAAATGCGGCTCCGGGCCTGGTGGTGATCTGCAGGCTCCGGCCCCGCCCATCAATCACCTGATCCAGCTCGAACCCTATGCCCAGACCGTCGGCGGTCGGTCTGGTCAGCCCTAGCGGCTGCCCATCTTTAGCCCGGATCAACATCTGGCCCAAGCCCAGGGCGCGCGCATTTCCATGGCAGTCCCAGCAAGCACGGGTCTGGCGCCTGGTCGTGTGGGGGGTATAAGGGTTCCAGGCAAGCGCCGCCCGCCCGTCCGCCGTGGTCGGGGTGACAGAATCGAGGAGCACCCGCCCTCCGGCATCTATCCGGCTTACCCAATACTGATATTGAGGTCGAAAGGCGCTTACCAGCCCCCGGTAATCGACGCCCAAAATGATCCCCTCCCAGCTGCGCCTGGAGTAGCCTGCCAACCAGATGCCAGGCGACGCTTTGCCAGTAAGATAGTCTCGAGATTGCGGCAAATTTCTCTGTCCCGGCGGCTTCACCAGCTCTTCCCTGAGGATCTGTCTAACCTGCGGATCATCCTGCTGGGTGAGCCAGATCCAGGGCTGGTAATCGGCGGCGTCCAGCCGCAGCAAGTGCAACCCGAGATCCTGGAAAGTCCAGGCGGCATGGCAGGCGGCGCACTCCATTTTATTCAGGTGGCCGGGGATGCGATGGTCAAGCGGCCCTTTCCCCGGACCTTCCCGGGATAGAGTCGGAATCTGGTGTATTTTGCCGTCAACCTTGGATACCAGCAGGAACCTGCCTCCTGGCTCTTCCCGGGTGTTCGTCAGCAGATAGCCTTTTGAGGTGACCAGAACCTTTTGGCCGGGTTGGAGATCGTAGTGGGGATTGGCGCGGGCCGCCCGCAAGGCCCGCTGGTCGCCAAGGGTCACCCGGCGGCTGTGGGGCGGTTTCCCCGGGCTGCCGTGACAGTCCGTGCACCGCAAGCCAACCTGCTCCTGAGATTGGGAGTGGATGGTTCCCTCGCCCATGATTTCTTCCACCGGGTGGCAGTCGATGCAATGCATCCCGCGTTCGTAATGAATATCAGGCAGCAGGAAGTGATACGAGTTGCCATAGAGCTGAGGAACTAAACCGGGGTCCGTGGCCTCGAAGTTATAGGATAGCGATTGATCCCGCTCGAAAAGTCCTGCGTAATCGGCGCCGGCGTGATTCCCGAGGTGGCAGTGGAGGCATTGGGAAGTGGGCACGGCTGTAGTCAGGCGATAAGACCCTGGCTGTTCTCCATTCCCGGGCACTTTCTGGTCTGGCCCGATTCTCTCGCTCTCGTTCACGATATGGCACGCCGCACAAGCTGATCCGCCCATCGACCCATCATCACCTCCGGCCTCTTCAGGACCCATCGGGTCGGAGGCCCCGAGATGGCAGCGCAGGCAGCGGCGTCGGAGCAGGTCGTCCACCAGGGCCCCTGAGGCTTCCTGGGTGGGCAGGAGTCGCAACCCTGCGATTGCCGCAGCCGCATAGCGCGGCCCTGCATCCAGCTGGGCTCCCCAGAGAAACCGGGTCTGGTTGATGATCCCGCTGGCGGTGGCCATGAGCGATCGCTTTACCCGGCGCTCCTGATCTTCATGGCAGCGGCCGCAGGTATGGGCAGCAGGAGTTAAATCAGCAGGGTTGCTTATGAGCCCCCCAGGCGCCCAGGGGCAATCCGATTTGTCTTTAGGGCCATCGGGACACGCAATGCCCGCTGGAGAATGACCCGCCTCCGCCCCCGGACTCGGGGCAGGGAAACCGAGGCAGGGCGAAGCCCATACGCCTCCAACCCAGATGCAGAGAGCAATCGCCAATCTTAGGCCTACCGGAATCTTCATTTTCCAGTTCCGTCCAACCAGCGGCCCACCTGCCGCTGATGGTAAGGCAATTTGGCCCTGGCGAAGGCCGCCGCCGGATTTGACCAGATCGGATCATCATAACGGCCATGACAGGGAAGGCAGGGGGACACCCCGAGAATGCGTCTCAATTCTTCCGCATTAAAAGGGCGCGCCCCGACATGCGTCGTGGATGCCAAAGGGCGTCCCTGTGGATCGGCAAGGCTCTCCCAGGCAAAACCCAGTGGGTTGATATCCGGTTTCACCAAGGAAACGAAAGTGTTTTCTTTCCATCTCTTGCCGGCCTGGAACAAACCCTGCCCAATACCCAGGGTCTTCGGATCGGCGTGACACTCCTGGCAGGAGCGAACCTCGGGGCGCGTCGTATGAGGCGAGATGGGGGTCGAGACGATGCCGTGGCCCAGGCCCGCGCCCCTGAATACCCTTTTATCGTTACCGGCCAACACCGTTCCATCTGGAGCCAATTCGGTATAGACCACCTGGCAGCCCGGCACCGTTACGGATACCCTTTGGCGTGAATCAATTCCCAGGGTGGGCTTGTCAAACCGATAATAGTCCCTGGTTTCTTGCCATAATCCCTCGGTTTTGACACCGGTCTGGTGATCCAGAGCAATTTCACCGCGATGCCGGTAGTCGTGGCAGCCATAACACTGGGGCGCCCAGCGGGAGTGGCAGGCCGAGCATTCCATGCGATCCGCGCCATGGCCGGGAATAGCATGATCCGGGTCAGCGGTAATGGTCGGGCAAAGGTGATTTTTCCGGTCCAGTTTGCTGGAGAGGATCATCTTGCCATTCTCTTTGCGAAGATTCAAAATAGCCGTCCCCCGCCGGGTAATTCCCACCTCCCGGCCCCGGAGATCGCCCAGCCCCAGGGCTCTGGCTCTCCAGAGGGCCTCTTCATCCTCTGCGCCCAAGACCTTGGTGCGGGGAGGCCGGCCGAAGCTGCCATGGCAATCGTTACAGCTAATTTCGACCTGTTGGCGCATGTGGCTGTAAATGTTGCCATCGCCCATGACTTCCTTCCCGGAATGGCAGTCTATACAGGCCATTCCTCGTTCAAAGTGGATGTCAGGGACTAAATGGCGCACATCTCTACCTCCCGAGAGGGCCTCCAGGTTGGGCCGCCCTTGCCGGTAAGGGGTGCCGTAACCGTCCGCCTCTTCCAGGCCGGTGTAAGAAATTCCGAGACGACCGGAGCGATTATGGCACCGCAGACATTGGCTCACCGGTATGGCGGTGGTCAGGCGGTGCAGGCTCGAATAGCCGGGTTGCCCCCGGGGCAGAGTCGGATCAGCGCCCTCGTAAGTCGCTTTGGGGTTATAGAGAGCGTGGCAGGCGGCGCAGCCTGAGGAATGGGCCGAGGGGCCGCTTTCTTTCTTATTCCAAAGATGGCATGAGGCACAGAGCTTGCGCCAATGATCGGCGGCAAGCTCTCCCGAAGAGGCTGGGACCAGTCCCCCGGGACCGGCAGGGTTATTTCCAGATAT
Source organism: uncultured delta proteobacterium (assembly GCA_963697965.1). Taxonomy (GTDB): domain Bacteria; phylum Desulfobacterota; class Desulfobaccia; order Desulfobaccales; family 0-14-0-80-60-11; genus JAPLJC01. Next base: position 1,646,611 of record OY969108.1, on the reverse strand, counting down.
CGGCCCCATCTGGGGAAGCGTCAATAATTCAGCTAAAGTGCCCGGCGGGGGAGCAGCATTTTTGACTCCTACGGAAGCATAGCGGGCCTCATCCGAGGTTTGAGCCGCCCACGAGTAACGCAGGCTGGCTATGACTCCACTCATGGTCGCCATTACGCCGCAACGCACCCGGGTCACCTCATTTTGGGCTGCCAATCTTCGTCCCGCATGACATTGCCCCCCCGCGCCGCCGCAGGTCTGGCTTGCTACTGACAGGTCCGAGGGATTGCGGCCGCCGCTGAGGCCCTGGTGGGCAACGGCCACCGTCACCCCAATTCCCTGACCCCCGTGGCAGATTACGCAACCGAATTCCTCCACCGGATGGGAGGGGCTAACCTCCTCCAGGCCATCATGGCAGGTGAGACATCTTTCCTCCTTGCCGGTAATAATCGGCCTCAGTTCTTTCACCCGGAAAGGCGCCTGGGTGATGGTTTTGCATCTGTCCCGGACCTCCGCTTCCGGAACCTTACCTCGCAACGATTCTGCCAGTTTCTGGGCCTGGTTTAGGCGGTGGGCTTCTTGATAGGATTTCCAAGGCTGACGGTCCTGCCGGACCAGCGCCAGAAAGAGAAGAACGACCAGAAGCATGGCCATGATCAGAAAAGCGAGGGCCTTCAGGAGAGGAGGGTCTGGTTTGCTTTTTCCGGTAGTTCCCATATTGCCGCTCAGGCCCGCGGAGCCCTTTCAAACATGGGAGCGTCCCTGGACCGGAATCACTCCACTCCCATTTTAGCATTTAAGGCGGCCAAGGAAACCTGTTCCCGCCAGGGATTGAAAATTGCTCCAGGAACCCGGTTCTTCCAGGTTCGGCAACCGAAATAGGCCTCGTGGCCGGATGAGAATGTGACTCCGGAGCAGGGTGGATTCACCCCGCCCCCTATAAATTGGCGGGCAACTCCCGGGAGCCGTTTGGCCTTCAATGAAGGTTGCCGCTTCTGCTATGATCGGCTAATTTAAAAGGAAAAAGGATTTTCTAATTTGATCAATTTAGATTATATAATCCCTCTAAAAGATGCCTCGATATAAAAATCTTAGCGCTCGGCCTGATATTTATCCTGTTCGAATCGGATTTTGACATGCATACTGGTAATTGCTGCTATGACCCGGAAAGGTGTAAGCCCAGCGTAGAAAAAGCGTTGCATAACACCAGAGGGATACTGGCTGTTGGCTGGATTGATGAGAACGATCGGGGAATCCTCAGGCAATTTGAAGAAGAGCTTCAGGAGCGAGGCCTGGGGGGATTAGGCAAGTATTGCAACGAAGGGGTGTTAACTGTTCTCGCTAGACAGATGATCTGCGTGGTTTTGAACAATAATGACTTCAGGCACGCCACGGAGCCCTGCCTCTCCTGGGTAATGGGTGGCGTGGTCATCGGCGAGGAGGTCTGTGACCAGGAGCGCCTGGAATCAATGAAAAAAAGCGAGAAGGTTAAGGTCATCGGCAAGAATTTTGCCGTTTTCTTCGATAGAATAAAGCAAAATGCCGGTCAACGGCCGGTTTTCGTTTTTCGGGCCTTGAGCTTTCCTGAATTAGAAGGTATTCCCGGCGTTGAGGAAATTGCCTCGGCCTCGCCCCTGGGGTCGGCCGATCTTTATCTCAAGGAGCGCTTTGGATGGGAGACTGGGAAACCGGAATTAGGTACGATCCTCATCGGATTTAACCTGGCTCCCATTTCTGCCTGCCGCCAGGCCGAGGAAATTTAACAGGTTCTCCCTGACCCATTGATAACCTACTTTACCCCCGCACCACCTCCCGGAGATTTTTGATTCCCTCGCGGCCCTTTGGATCTCAAAGGGCTTTCCCTGCTGCCCTCCCAATGGCTAGCCAGAATGCACCATTTTTTCTCTAGTTAACCTAATAAGCGACAAAATGTAGGACAAATGCGGACTTAACGGAGAGGGATTATCCTATAAAAAAATCAGACTCTTCCGGACAGCGTTCGCGGCCAGTCCGTGGCATTTAACAATTGGGGCAATCCAAACTGTGCACCATTATTAGGGATCACCCCTGCGGCTCTGTTCCGGCCGACTACGCTTGGGCCCACCTGGGCGGTTTTGGGCCCAAAGGGCCATGAATACTTTAAACCAGCAGTATGGAGGTGAAAGGGCAGAAATTGTCTTTTGCGGCCGGGTTGTCCATTCGGAGAGCAGTGAATTCTTACCCCCAAGAAAGGAGCGTTGGTGATGATGGAAAAGCTTAGAAAAAGCGCGTTGGTATCGGTATTTGCCATCTTGGTGGCCATTCTCTTCACTGGTACTCTCGCTTTGGCGGCAGAGGAGGGGGCCGCCAAGAGCCAGGGCGCCCAGGCCCAGGGCGTAGGCCCCAGCAAAGACTGGACGGAAAAAGAAATCGTGGAGTTTTCCAAGAAGCCCTGGACTAAGGAAGAACTCGAGGCCATGGGACGGGGTAAGAATTACATCATTAGCAAAACCCTGACTCCGCGTCATACGGGAGCAGTCCTGACCCCCAAGGAGCTTTTCGAAAACGGCCAGAATGAATTTCGCCCAATAATGTGGCAGTATGGCATAGGAATTTCCGCCGATGATTTCTACAAGCTCTGGATTGAGCAGGAAGGCTGGAAAGATCCTAAAGTTCACCTCCTGGATGTACGTATGGAATCGGAGTTCGCGGCGGGGCATGTCCCCGGAGCAATCCGCGTGGACACCGGTCTGGCTTACTGGCTGCTCCCGAGCCTGGCCCCGGACTCCACGGCCACCTACTACCTCATGTGCAAGGCCGGGACTCCTGAAAATGGTTCCAATCGAGGCGCCATCGTCCACAAGATTATGCTCGACATGGGCTATTCCGGAAAAATCATTAATGTCACTGATGGATTCAGGGGTTGGGTCCACGACGGTTATCCCATAGCCAATATCCATGGTCTGGTCACCGTGGTCCCGGGGACCTTTGCAATTCCCGAGAAAGACGCTATGGATAAGGAAAAAGCAGTCGTCCCGGCGGTAGAGCCCGCCGTGATGGATGAAGTCAAAAAGCTGGGAGTAACTGAATAAGACAGGCTGTCTGGCGCCTGCCCGGACGCGTCTCTGCCCTGGCGGAGACGGCAGGCTCCCAGGGGGCGCTCGCCCCTAAAGGCTTAAAACGCTGCGCCAGGATGGCATCCTCCTGGCGCGGCTGCTGCAGATCTCCGTGCGTGACCCAATCTCTCCCAGCAATGAGTGCCGGTGCTGGGAGGGTCATCACGGAGATCTTCACTTTCTGGATAACTCGTCCCTTGAGGAACAAGATCATTTTGACCCATGGGGGTTATGGAAATCTTGCCACCGGAAGGAGTGTGACCCAATGACGACCAATCTTACTACCATAGTTAAATCAGCGAAAAAGGAAGCGCGCATCTGCCGTGATCAGGGAGTAGTGATTATCGGGGAAAGGATAAACCCCACTGGCCGAAAGGTTCTGCGGGCTGAACTGAGCGAGGGAAAATTCGATATGGTTCGCAGGGATGCCCTGGCCCAGATTGCCGCGGGGGCCGGGATTCTGGACGTGAATGCCGGGGTGCCTGGCGCCGATGAGTCCGTCCTGATGGTTCAAATTATTAAGGAAGTCAGAGCGGCAACGGATGACTTCCCGATCTGCATCGATTCTCCCAGAACTGAGACGCTGGCAGCGGCTCTGAACTACTACTGTAAAGACGGGGCCAGGCCCTTGGTGAATTCGGTGAGTGCGGAAACCAAGCGCCTCAAGGCGGTGTTGCCTCTGATTAAAGAGTATGGCTGCCCGGTCATTGGGCTATGCAGCGGCGATACCGGTATTCCCAAGACCGCTGACGAAAGATTTCAGAATGCCGCCAAGATCATCGAAGAGGCTGGCAAACTGGGAATCCCCGCCGAGGACATCGTGATCGATCCTCTCGTCTTAACGCTGGGAACCGAGTGGCGAGCTGGAAAGATGGTTCTGGAGGCCGTACGCATGATAGTCAACAGCTTCGGGGTCAATATTACCATGGGCGCCAGCAATATCTCCTTTGGTATGCCCGACCGGGAAACCCTGACTGCAGTTTTTCTGGCACTCTCGGTGGAAGCCGGTTTGACTTGCCCGATCTGCAACCCCTTAAAAAAGCAAGAAGCCAGTGCCCTGCAAGCTGCCGACCTTATAGAGGGGAGAGACCCCCACGGCATGAAGTGGATCAAGGGGTTCCGGGCGCGCCAGGCTACTTAAAGCTGTAAACTCTGGCAGGGTTGGCAGGATCGACGCAAACTGAGTTGCTATCTGGGGACCTTCTTTTCGAGTGATCTCGCGAAGTAGCCGGTTCCTCTCCTCCACGGCGCCGTCTCGGAGTTATTCCACCAGGGTGGGTTCGGCTTCCACCAGCGTTTCGGAAATATATCGATGGCGTAGGCGTTGGCAGGAACCTCGTGGGCGATGGCATACATCTTCTCGAAGATGGAACCATTGCCATAGATTTTATCGAGCCTGTCCATCCATTCCTTCCAGGGATCGGGGTTGTACCTTGGCGAGATCACTCTCTCCAGCTTTGCCATCTCTTCCTGCGACCACTGAATATTACGGATACCGCATCTCCAATGCTCAGTTCCCGGAGAGGGCGGATCGCATTCACCGGAGCCGGCCTTCTGCCAGATGGAAGCTTCTTCCTTGCCAAGGACGCTGACCTGAGCGTGGTAAGCAGATTCCATGAGGGCGTCTCTGAGTTCCGCGGGCATCTTCTCCAGGGCCTTGACGTTCATGCCGGTAACCCAGTTGCCCGAGCAGTACTTCAGGTATACGTATTGGCCGGTGAATTCAGTGAAGTGGATCACCTCAAAGGGAATTTCCCAGGCTTCGGCTCCGTCTATGACTCCCTTGCGCACTGCGTCTACCACTTCCTCGTAGATGATGGCGACGGGGTTGACCCCCATGAGCTGCATGCTCTTGAGACCGAAGAGCGTACCGGTGGTCCTGACCTTGGCATTAGCCGCCCGCAGTTTTTCGAGGGTGTCCAGGGCCGGGGTGCCGTCCCCATATTTTATCTTGCCCATGAAGAAACCGCGCAGACCGTAATCACCAAACAGCATTTCCAGGCCATAGGTCCGGCGCATCGGCTCTCGCCAGAGATCCTCGCTCCTCTCGTCAAAGGCAAAGGAGTAGAGGGCGGCGTGCGACGGCCAGAGGGCTCCGAAGTCGAGGACATTCAAATAAGGGCAGGTCATAGCGGCGTTATTGGTGGAAGCCGGGTACAAATCGATAATGCCCTGCATGCACATTTCGGCGCAGGTCATTTCCCCGCAAATCGCATTCCCCCCCTTGGCCTCGATTTGCACTGCATGATCGGTGCGCTCCTCGATATCGTGGATGAAAGCGAAGCTCCCAACCTTGGCCACCCAGGAGGCTTCCAGAGAGTGCCCCGCCATGCCCTAGGTCAACTTGATACGGGGAGTGGTCTTGGCCCGGTGGTTCGCGGTTTCGGAGGCCTTCTGGGCGAGCATTGCGGCTGTCGGCTCGGTTCCGGCCCGGGCAAAGCCGCCATAAGCAAGCAGGGTGGAGCTGAGGCCGAAGGCTGCGGCAATCCGGCTGAATTCCCGGGGCGAGATGGCCCGCTCCTCCGCGGCTTTCTCGCCCTCCTTCCTATGGTCTCCCGTCTTCATGGGATTAATTTTACTATAATATGATTTTGTGAAAAGAAATCGGCTATCTCGTTTAAAACGAGATAGCCGATTTGCATCACTTACGGGTTACCGGGATCTTGGTATCATCAGGCCACTTGGCTCACCAGCTTTTTCGCCACCGGAACGGCCGCGGCGGCATCGTAGGCGTAGCCGTCAGCCCCGATCAGGTCTGCGAAATCCTGAGAAACAGGGGCGCCCCCGATGATCACCTTGAGCGAATTCCTGAGGCCTTCCTGCTCAAGTTTCTTGATGATCACGGGCATAATATCCATCGTGTTGGTCAGAAGCGCGGATAATCCCAGCAATTGAGGCTTGTCCTCCTTTACCGCCGCGATGATGCGGGACGTTTCCACGTCCGGCCCCATGAAATTGACTTCCAGGCCGGCGCTGCCCAGCATGGTGGCAACCAGTTCGAGGCCGATGTCATGAACGTCGCCTTCAACTGTGGCCAACACGACCTTGCCGCCGACGGACTCCCCGACCACGAGATGCGGTTTGAGAACCGCCATGGAGGCCTTCATGGCTTCGGCCGCCATCAGCATCTCGGGGATGAACTTCTCTCCGGCCTCGTAGCCGGCGCCACATTCATGGAGCCCTTTCACTAACCCCTTATCCACGATGTCCTGGGCGCCTACGCCTTCAGCCATCGCCTTCTTGACAAGCTCGAGTGTTTTCGGCTCATCTCCGTCATAGACCGCTTTGGTGATTTCCGCTAATATTTCCACCGTCATCCTCCCGATTTATTCTTCTTTTTTGAGGTAACTGCCGTGGCGGCGCGCCGCGTAGACCACCGCATCGCGGTTGATGTTAGCGGCCCCCTTCGGCTCCCAGCAGTTGGGGCCAAGCATGCAGCGCAGACCACCGCCTTCAACGGTCTCGATGATAATCCTGCTCTCCTCGATAAGCTCCTCAGGGGTGCCGAATTTGAGGGTGGTGGCATAAGGAACGGGTTTCCGGTCCGCCGTAGAACTTTTGGTGGCCGCACCGAAATTGCCGTTAAGGAACTTCAGGTTCGGATTGAGACCGGCGTCTCTAACCTCGGCAGCCTTTTGCGTGCAAAGATCGATATTCATCGGGCCCAGGAAATAGCCGTCGGCCTGGTTCTGAAAGACGAGATCGAGACGGTCATGCCAGTTCCCGCAAGGATGAAAGATGATCTTCATACCGGTTTCACGGCGAATGGCCTCGATGAACTTGCGTTCAAACGGTTGGGTCAAGGTTTCATAATGTTTCCTGGAGATGCAGTCGGCCGAGGAAACCGGGTCGTTGACCCACACGCAGTCGGCTCCCGCTTCCTGAGCGGCAATGATCATTTGCAGCCAGCTGTCCAGGGCGGTTTGCATGAGTTCCAGGGCCCAATCCGGGTCCCGGGCGACGATCAGGAACCATTCCTTGAAACCCGTCAGACAGGCCGCGGTCCGGGAGGGGCAACTGCCCCAGGTCATGATGGGCACCTTCTGGGTGCCGTTGCCTGCCTTGATCAGCCCTGCCTTCAGGCTCTTGATGCAGTGCAGGACCTTGGGCATATTGCCGTCTTTGCGCGGATCGAGCTTCCACTTGGCCTTCTTCATGTCCTCTTTGGTCTTGATGAAGGGCTCGGCAATCTGGGGGACATCATCTTCGGGGTACTTGAGGGTCGCGCCGATGGCTTCTTCAACCGGTCCCATCATATCGAAGTCGACGACACAGTCATACTGAAACCGCTGCTGAGCCATGATCTGCGCCTTGGCATACAGATCGGGATCATCCCATGACTGCTTGAAGGTAAGCCCCAGGTATTCCAGCGCGGTCCAGCGCGGGTAGAGATGCACCGGGACCCTATCAAGCTTTTCGCCATTCATGGTGGCGAACATCCTTTCCCAGGGAGTCACTTCCGTGGACCCGTCATACATGTAATACGACATTTTCATCTCCTTTGCTGATGTGGGCTGTTCGCCGCGAATTCGGGGAAGGGCTGCCTCCTGCTGTTAACTGCCAGCAGTTAAACTGAACCTTGGATTAGAAACGGCAGACCATCCGGGGCAAATTCTCCGAACATTTAAAAACTGCTTATGGTTATTGGTCAACTTCGGAAAACTCTTTTCATCACGCCCCTAAACTCTCACAGGCCGGTTTGGAAAGCTGTCCGCATGAGTCTGATTTTTCCATAGGACTCTTACCAGCCCCCAAGTCGGTCTTTATCCTACATTTAAATAAGAATGGCGGATCGACATCCAGGGACTGCCAGGGACTAGGTCCCGGCCAGGTTGACAAACTCCTGGGCCCGTTTTTCCCGAGCGCAAGCAGAGCAGAACCGGCGCAGCACCTGCTTGCCTGTGACCGCGTCGCTGTGGGAGGTGACATAATCGAGATAGCGGACCGGAGGCAAGGGGCCGCCGCAACCGGGGCATTTGGGTTCCTCGAGGCGGTTTAAGACGGTGCCGCAAAGGCGGATTTCCCGGTGCTCCGGCCCTTCCAGGTAATCGATGGCCCCGGTGGGACAGGCCAAGGCGCAGGCGCCGCAGGCAATACAGCGCTCCCGGGCCCGGTGGTAGTCGCTGAGCACCCGCTCCGTGGGGCTGATCTGGGTAAACTTCAGGGCATAGACTTGCATGGTATCCCGGCAAACCCGCTCGCAGGCGCCGCAACGGATGCAGACGTCGCACCGCAAACAGCGCTGCGCCTCTCTCTGGGCCTCCTCCGGGGAGTAATCGAGTTCCACCCGTTCGAAATTATGGCGGCGCTGTTCCATATCCAAAAACGGCGTGGGCACCCGCTGGTTGGCAATCTTCTCGTCGGCCGGGATGGCCAGGAAGGGCACCCGGCCGCGCTTCTGGGGCCGGACCTGCGGCCGCGGACCCGGGTCCCGGGACAGAAAATGGTGGATCTCCAGGGCGGCCTGTTTGCCGGCGGCGATGGCTTCCACCGCCGTGGCCGGACCGGTGACGGCGTTGCCGCCGGAGAAAATATCCCGCACGCTGGTGCTGGTGCTGCCTTTCTCGGTGACGATGGTGCACCAGGGGCTGGTCTCCACCGGCGGATCCGGGAAGGGGCAGAGATCGGGTTGCTGGCCGATGGCAGTGATCACCGCCCCGACCTCGATACGATAGTTGCTGTCGGCTAGGGATATGGGGCGGCGGCGGCCGGAAGCGTCCGGACGGCCCAACTCGGCCCGGAGGCATTCCAGGTATTGCACCTGGCCCTTGTCGCCGCCAATCTTGATGGGCACCGTCAGAAAATGGATCACCACCCCTTCCTCAAGGGCATGCTCAATCTCGTCATGTTGGGCCGGCATCTCCTTGCGGGTGCGGCGGTAAGAGACGTGGACCTCCTGGCAGCCCAGACGCACGCAAGTCCGGGCTGCGTCCATGGCCGCGTTGCCGCCGCCGATGATCACCACCTTGTCCGCCGGCTTCAGTTTATTACCCAGGTTCACCTGGCGCAGAAAAGAGATCACGTCATAGACCTGGGGAAAGTCATTTTCGCCTTCGATCTTCAACTTGTAGCCCAGATGGGCCCCGATCCCCAGGAAAAAGGCCTCATAGCCTCGCCGGCGCAGTTCCTCCAGGGTGACGTCGCGGCCCACCGTGACCGCGGTCCGGATTTCCACCCCCAGGGAACGGATCAGCTCCACTTCTTTGCGCACCACCTCCCGGGGCAGGCGATATTCGGGAATCCCGGCAATGAAAAGGCCGCCGGCCTCCGGCAGGGCCTCGAAGACGGTCACCGCGTACCCTCGCAAGGCCAGGTAATGGGCGCAGGATAGACCAGCGGGTCCGGAGCCGACCACGGCGACGCGATGGCCGTTGGGCGCCTCCGGCTGCAAAGGGGCGTATTCGCCGTGGCGGGTGGCATAATCGGCCACAAAGGCTTTCAGGTATTTGATGTTGAGGGGCTGGTCCAGGTTGCCCCGCACACAGCTCCGTTCGCAGGGGTGTGGACAGATGAGACCGCAGACCCAGGGAAAGGGGTTGTCCTGACGGATCACTTCCAGGGCTTCCACGAACCGGCCCTGGGCCACCAGGGCCATGTAGCTGGGAATGTCGATCCCCGCCGGGCAGGCCGCATGACAGGGGGCCAGCAGCAGTTTGGGGCAGACCCGGGCCGGACAATGCTTGTTGTCCGTGTGCATCCGGTATTCATCCGGGAAATAGTGGAGCGAAGTGAGGATGGGGTTCACCGCCTGGCTTCCCAGGTGACAGCCGGCCTTGGTCTTCAAGGCCACACAGGCGCGCTTCAGCTCTTCCAGGGTCTCCGGGCCGGCTTCGCCTGAGGCGACCCGGTGCAACAAGTCTTTAACCGTAAGAAGGCCGACGCGGCAAGTGGAGCACTGGGCCCCCGGTTGCTGCAAGATAAATTCGAGCTGCTCCAGTGCCAGGGCGACGATACAATCCCGCTCGTCGAGGACCTGGATGGTCCCCAGGGCCAGGGAACCGCCCATTTCCAGGAGGGTCTCGTGGTTCAAACTGAGCTTTAGCAGGTGCAGCGGAAAGATGCCCCCCAGAGGCCCGCCCACCACGACGGCCTTGGGTTTGCGGCCGTGGCGGAAGCCGCCCCCCGGACCGTTGATCACCTCCTCCAGGGTGGAGGAAATGGCCACTTCCACAAACCCGGGGGTCTCCACGGCGCCCATTAGACGGAAGATCATGGTGCCGGAGGAGCAAGCGATTCCCAATTTCCGGAAGACGGAGACCGGCGTCTGAGCGATGAAGGGGAGTGACGCCAGGGTGCCCAGGCTATGGACCAGGAACGGCGAACCCGCGTATTTTGTAAGAAGGTCCCGGGGCAGCAGAGACTGCAGGGCCTGGATGAATAGGCCCTCATCCTCCACCATGAACCGCGATTCTCCGGAAATGACGATCAGCCTGAGCGGCGTGGCTTCCGGCAGAATCCGGCTCTCGTTCAGCCTGGTCCAGGCTGCTTGCAGCCGCTCCGCTGCCAGCGGGGCGTTGGCCGGCAAATAGACCACCGCGGCCTCGGCCGCCAGGGTCTTGGCCGCCAGGATAATGCCTTCCAAGACCTGATGGGGACAGCCCTCCAGGAGCAGTATATCTGCGGTGGCTGAGGGAAAGGGGGGCGCGGCGTTTACTACCAGGATGGGCCGTTTTTTCTCCGCCCGCAAGGTACGCCAGGCGGTGCCGCAAGGGAGGCTCCGGGTTCGGGAGAACTCGCAAAAACCCGCAGCCACCACCTTTTGCAGAAACGAATCGAAGCCCTGACTGTAAAAGGACAGCAGGCTCTTGTAGCCGTCGTAATCCTGGTAATCCTCCAAAGAGATAGGGTCGATCTTTCCCAGAAGTTCTGATATCCGGACGGTCTGGCCCTCGTAATAAGCCTCGAAGTCTTTGCCCACCGCCCAGCGCTGCACCGGCCGGTGCTCCTCCAGATGGCTCTGGACGATGCGGGAGGCCATATCCGGGGTGACCAGTTCGTAGAGACTGGAGTCGCCATTTTGGCGCACCTCCACCATGACGTCCCGGCCCTCGATGCCCCGCCAGCCCATCAGTTGCACGTCCAGGGGGCCCAGTTCGTCAAGGGCCCGCTCCTTCAAGGCCGCCATAAAGGCGTCTCGCACGCCTTCTGCTTCTTCCAGGCCCTTGCCTGGAAAAGTGAAGATATTAATCTGAATAGGAGCGTACTGGTCGGCCATCATTTCCGTCCTCACCTCAGCGGCCGCTGACCACGGTATCCAGCTCGAAGGCCACCGCTTTAGCCAGGCGTTCCCGCCGGGTAATATCCAATTGCTCAGCGAGGCCGAACTGCAGGCAATGGGTGACGCACTTGGTGACGCAAGCCGGTTTCAGGCCCTCGTCGATGCGGTCCATGCAGTAGTCGCATTTTACCGCTTTCCCCAACTGCGGGTGCCACTGGGGCGCGCCCCAGGGACAGGCGGTGATGCAGCTCTTGCAGCCCACGCACAGGGACTGCTCCACGTAGACAATCCCGTCTTTGGGCCGCTTGCGCATGGCCCCGGTGGGGCACACCGGCACGCACCACGGTTCGGTGCAGTGGAAGCAGGGCATGAAGATAAAACCCATCCGGGGAACTTCCCCCACCATCTTGGGGCCAACGGGGATGATCTGGCCCAGGCGGGGACCCAGGGGCAGACCCTTATAGCTCTTGCAATGCACCTCGCAGCTCAGACAGCCGATGCACTTTTTCTGGTCCTGGATGAGATAATACTGACTCATAATTTTCCTCCCGGAAACTTAGTTCAGGGATCGCACCTGCACCATGGTCTCGTGTAGGCCCGGGCTGCCCCCCACCGGGTCGGTAACATTTTCCTCCAGCAGGGCGTCGCTGACGCCCTTGTGGTAGGAGCGGGTTTGGGCCGGCACCGTCTTGCCGAAGCCGTGCAGCATGAATACCGCTTCCGGATGGATGGCGTCCGTCACCTTCGCCTTAATTTTACCGACGGCCAACGGCGAAGACACCTCGATATAGGCCCCATTCTTGATCCCTAAACGGCCGGCAGGTTGGGTATTAATCCACAATTCATTTTCCGGGACCAATTCGTTCAAGTAGCAATTGTTCTGGGTGGAGATGTGGGTATGCGCCGCGCAGCGCCCCACTATCAGGCGGAAATGGTCTGCCGGCGGCTCCGGCCTGTGAGTGTAAGGCACAAACGAGGGGATACCGGCATTTTCCATAAGGGAACTTACCAACTCTATCTTGCCTGAAGGAGTTTTGAACTTGATGCCCTTTTCCCGGTCCCAGAGGATAGGCTTGTCCGACAGAGGCACAAAGCCCGTAGCCTCAAAATCCTCGATCTTTACCCCCAGGTTCTTAAGCTGAAAATTCCAGATGTCCTCGATGGTCTCATAAGGAAAGTAGCGCTCCAGGCCCAGGCGCTGGGCCAGTTTCTTGATGATCAGCCAGGCAGGCAGGGTGTCGTACCGGGGTGTCACCGCCTGCCGGCGCATATAGAGCGCGGGCTTGAGGCCCGTGACTAATTGGATGCAGTCGGACCGCTCCAGATAGATAGACTCCGGCAGGATGACGTCGGCGTACCAGGCGGTTTCGCTGAAGTTGGCTTCCAGGGCGACGACGAGGTCCAGTTGATCCAGAGCCCGCCGGGTGGCGGCGGCGTCCGGGATGGAGGTCAGAGGGTCGAAGCGGTTGGCGATCAGGGCCTTGATGGGATAGGGATCCTGGTCCAGGATAGCATGAGCCAATTGCTGGACATTGCCGTGGAAGGCATTGATAATCGGAAAAGTCTTCCCGCCGGCGCCATCAAACCGGGGCTGGCTAATCTTGGGGAATTCCTGGGCGGAATACCGGCCGATGTCGCCGCGGCCAGCGTCCTTGGGGGTTTTCTTGAAGAAAATGCCACCTTTGGCCTCGATGCTGCCCATCAAGGCATTCAAGATGATCATGGAACGGCGTATGTAGATCTCATCGGTATGATGCGAGCCCCGATAACCGTAATGGAAGACCACCGCCGGCTTGACGGCCGCGGCCTCCCGGGCCAGGGTGACGATCTCGTTGGCCGGGATGCCGGTCTCCTGCTCGGCCCACTCCGGGGTATAGGGCTCCACAAAGGCTTCCAGCTCCTTGAGCCCCGTGACCCATTGCTTGACGTAGGCCTGGTCGTAAAGACGCTCTTTCAGGATGGTCCGGATCAGTGCATAGTTGAGGGCCAGATCGGTGCCGGGGCGGATCATCCAGTAACGGTCGGCCTTGGTGGCGGTGACGCTGATCCGGGGGTCGATATAGGTGAGTTTGGCCCCCTTCTCCATGGCGCCCAGGAGATTGTTGATAGACTTGATTTCCAGGGCCTCAAAGAGATTGCGGCCATACATGATCATGTGTCGGGTGTTGGCATAGTCGACGCCCACGTCCGCCGGGGCATACGGGTAGCCCGTCAGGGTGTTGATAGCCGTGATCACCGAGCCCCTGCATAGGGATTCATGAGTGACATGGTTGGGTGATCCCAGGGCATTCATGAAGGCCTTGACAATGTGGGTGTTGAGATTGTTCCGCTCTGCCCAAATGAGACTCTGGGGGCCGTGTTCCCGGACGATGTCCTTGAGTTTGGCGGCCACGAAATCGAGGGCCTCGTCCCAGGTGGCTCGCTGCCATTGGCCGGCGCCCCGGGGACCGAGGCGGATCATGGGATACTGTGGCCGCTCGCTGTCGTGCAACAGCCCCAGGCCGGCGGAACCCTTGGCGCACAGGGCTCCTTCGATGCCGGCCACGTGGGGATTGCCCTCGATCCACTTCACATCGTCATTTTCCACCAGGATGCGAATGGGACACCGCTGCGTACACATAAAGCAGATGCTAAAAACTTCCTTTGCCATAGCAGCCTTCCTATTGATTTTTTAATTTGATTATATCATTACTTTGTTTAACCATCACACTTTCCATAAGAGCATAAGCTGGTCAGGCGCAGGCCGGCCCTCCACCTTCAGGGCTTGCCCTCGGCGCCCGGAGTTAGCGGATCGACAAAAATTGCCGTTTCCGAGGCCTTGCGGCTGGAGGCGTCCAACATCACTTTGATGCCGCGGAAGCAGGGAATCCTGCACTTAACCCGCTTAAAAAGAAAGTAAGCCAAGATGTAAAGGATAATGAAAATCCCGACAAAACCCAGGGAATAGGGGACGACCACGAGGGGAATCTCTATCCGCAGGAAACGTAACTGCATCCATTCCAGGGCCAAAAAAATCGGCCACAGGAAACCGGCGGACATCCCCGCCTGCAGGAAGAAGGATTTACCAAAGGCCTCGTTGGCCAGCCGGTTAGCCGCCTGATAGGCTGGTTGGTCCCCCGCCTTCAGGGCCTGAATCGAAAGCTCCTGGTACCTGGCGGCGGTGGCGGTGTCCTGGCCGAGCCGGTTTCTCAGGGCCAGGTGGGCCAGGGAGCTGGTAAGGTGGCCGAGGAGCACGGCCAAACAGGCCAGGGTGAGGGTGCCCACCATGAAATCTACCGGGGCGCAGCCGGTGATCCGATAACAGCGGATCAGGTAGGAGTCCAACAATTGGCCACAAGCCGACCATTCCATGACCGTTAACCTCCCACAGGCGGAGCCGCGGCCGCCACCGGCGCTTTGGCCCCATGAACCCGCCCCCCAAAGGAGGCGAAACCTGGCGGCGCCATTTCCCCGCTGAAACGGTGTTCGTCCATGCTACAGCCCAGGCAATATGGAGTGGCCCAAGAAGCCCTTGGTCAGGTAACCGACGCCGACATAACACGCCAGGACCACGAATATGCGCTTCAGCCAAATCTCCGGGATCTTCTTCGACGTCATCGGCCCCAGGATGGAGCCGATAAAAATTCCCACCAATTCACCGGCGATCAAGCCGAAATCGATGGGTATCTGCCGCACCAGCATGAAGTTGATGATATTGGTGACCATGCCCACCAGCACCGCCAGGGCGGAGGTGCCGGCCACGATGAACATGGGCAGGCCGGCTACGGAGGTGAGGTAAGGGACATAGAGGAAGCCGCCCCCCACCCCGATCAAGGCGGAGATGCCATTGATCACAAAACCGCCCAAGATCGGATAGAGCGGATTGAAGGAAAACTCCTGGCCGTAAAAGGTGAAGGTGATCCGGGTCAAGCCCCAGTGGCGGACTTCCACCCCCTTGGCATGTTCAGCGGAAACCTCGGTGGTCTTCCGGATATGGGCGTCTTCAAAGGCATTGGCCGCGGCCCGGGCCGATTTCCGCTTCGCCTGACCTTTGGGTGTGGTTTCATAAAAGAGCACAAAGGCGACGGCAAAGACGATGAGCCCGAAAAAACCCACGTATACGTGGACATCCATCTTGCCGGCAGTGAGCAGGGGAACCAGATAACCGGCCAGGATGCCGCCGGCTGCCATACAGAGGCCCAGGGGCAGCACCAGCCTCCCCATGCGGTAGTAGGTGATGGAGGAAATCAGGGCCGAGAACCCGACGGGATACTGGTTGGAGGTGCGGATGGAGTCGGTGAGCAGCTTGTTCATGGGGGGGCTGGTGTGCCTGAAGCTGCCGGCGTAATCGGCCAGACCGAAGACGGTGATGTGCCCCACCCCGGACATGATGCCGCCGAAGGCCCCCACCGACGAGAAGATCCAGCCCACCCAGGTACCCCAGAGGATGGCCCACAACCAGAAGGCATGGGGGGCTCCGGGAATCCCCATGAAGCCCTTGGGCGCCGCGGGGTTGATCATGCCGGGACCGGTGCCCTGGGGCGTCTGGGCGATGGCCTCGGACAGTTTGTCAGCAAAAGACGGCGCGGCCCAGAGCAGAGTGGCCGCCACCGTGAGCAGGGCAATCAAGCCCAAAATTACCAACCCTTTTTTTCGCATGAAATCCTCCTGAAATGAATTGGGGAATATGGCAAAAAAATCTGGATGCAGCAACCCGCCGGCTCCGGGTTCAGGGAATGCCCCGGTCGAGCAGGTCCAGGAAATCTACCTTGGTTTTCGGCGGTTTAATCCCCAGCACCCGGAAGAGCAGCACCGGCACCGTGGCGTGGCTCACCACCTTTTCGGCCACGCTGCCCAGGACCCAGGCCACTTCGCCCCGGCCGTGGGTGGCCATGGCGATCAGGTCCAGTCCGTTCTGATTGGCATAATTGATAATTTCATGGGCCGGCGTGCCTTGGACACAGGCCACCGCGGTCTTCACCCCCTGGGCCTTCAAATCCTGAGCGGCCTGGGCCAGAAATGCCTCGCATTGCTTTACTTCGCCCTCGATGAGTGCTTTCACTTCCGGGGAAGTGGCCTCGCCCCAGTCGGGATAGACGTTGAGCAGGACTACTTCGGCGTTTTGGCTCTTGGCCAGATCCGCCAACTGGGGAATTATCTTGGCGGCCAGCACCGAACCATCCAGCGGCACCAAAATTTTCTTAAACATGCCTTACCTCCTTGATTGATTGCCTGAGGGCCGGGTGTTCTTCCGGGCCGACTCCCCCTTCTAATGCTCTCCGGGGCCTCCGGACGGACAATATTTTCGGGATGAAAATGTCTGTTCCGCTTCGGCAATGGTCGATTCCAGCGCCATTTTTGTGGTTAAGGAAGGTCTTTTTACACAAAGTTTGGCGGCTTGCTAAATTTTGTTCAGGACCGCCAAGTCAGTGACAAACAATCCCGGCTCGGGGTTCGGAGCTTTCTTCAGGGCTCATATAGGTCCTTTAGATAGGATATTTTCTAAGAAATTTCCCGGGGCCTTTCCCGTCGTAGGTTGGCCCGGCGGGGTGTGGTCTGGGGCAGTAGTTCAACCCGGGCTTCCCCGTCACGGATGAACAGCAAGAAGTCTGCCAAGGTTAAGAAATGGTTAATATTTGATTAACATACTGTAATTACTTAAAATAATTGTAGATGCCCCTGGAGCCAGTTGACAATGTTAATGGTTTATGGTTAACATCAGTTAAGGGCTGCAACGTCAACATTTAACCTGGGGCATTTGGCCTCCCTCCCCAGGCGGAGGACTTATGAGCCATGAGACCCCCGCGGACTCCCTGGCGCACCTAAAGGAAAATCTATTCGGCCAGGAACCGGAAGGGTTTTGGAAGACCGTCATTGATACCATGATGGACGGCCTGTTGATCGTGGACCCCCAGGGCGCCATCCTGGCGGTCAATGCCGCCATGGAGGAGCTCACCGGCTACCGCCGGGAAGAGCTGGTGGGCCAACCCTGTACCATCCTCAGGTGTCCAAACTGTCTGGATGCGGTAAGCCGGGGAGGGAGGAAGGAGTGCGAGCTGTTCCGGGGCGGCTCAGTCCGCCGCCGCCAATGCACCCTGGAGCGCAAGGACGGCAGCCACATCCAGGTTCTCAAGAATGGCGCCGTCCTGCAGGATCAGGCCGGCCGGGTGGTGGCCGGAGTCGAAAACCTCACCGACCTTCGGGAGATAGTGGCCAAAGAGCGGGTCATCTCCCACCTGCGCCGGGAGCTGAGCCGGGAAGACCTGGGCCGCGCCTTGCCGGAGAAGTCCCCGGACATGATGCAGCTCTTCATCTCCAGCCTGCGCCGGGAGCTGGGACAGGAGGAAGCCTTTCACGGGATTATCGGCAAGTCCCCGGTGATGGTGCAGCTCTTCACCCTGATTTCCGCCGCCGCCCAATCCCAGGCGCCGGTGATCATCTACGGCGAATCCGGCACCGGCAAGGAGCTAGTGGCCGCGGCTATCCACCGTCTCAGTCCCCGGCGCCAGGGGCCCTTCATCAAGGTGAACAGCGCCGCCCTCAACGAGTCATTGTTGGAAAGCGAACTTTTCGGCCACGTCAAAGGGGCCTTCACCGGGGCCGACCGCACCCGCTTGGGGCGCTTCGAGGCGGCCAACGGCGGCGGCATCTTCCTGGATGAAGTGGGAGACTTGCCCCTGGCTACCCAGGCCAAGCTCTTAAGGGTCCTCCAGGAAAAGACCATCGAAAAGGTGGGAGACCACCTGCCCATCGCGGTGGACGTTCGGGTGATCACCGCCACCAATAAGGACCTCCACCGCCTCATGGCCCTGGGCCGCTTCCGGGAGGACCTCTTTTACCGCATCGGGGTCATTCCCGTCCATCTGCCTCCCCTCAGGGAGCGGCGGGAGGATATCCCTCTGCTGGCCAAGGCCTTCATCGAACGGGGCCGCCGCCAGACCCGCAAGCCCATCACCGGCCTTGACCCGGAGGTCCTGGAGCTTTTGAGCTCCCATGACTGGCCCGGCAACGTCCGGGAACTCATCAACGTCATTGAATACGCCTTTGTGCTCTGCCCCGAAGGCCTTATTGGCAAAGAGCATTTGCCGGCCCTGGGCCGCCGGGCCAAGGAGGGGCCGGGGAAGGCCCGGGTGACCGGGTCGCCGCCCCGGGCCGCCCTGCCGCGGCAGCGTCTCCTGGAGGCCATCACCAAGACCGGCGGCAGAAAGGGCGAAGCGGCCCGCATCCTGGGCATCAGCCGGGTCACCCTGTGGAAACTGCTCAAGGCTCACCAGATTCAGGTGGAGAAGACTATCAGCGGCTAGTATTGTGTCCCACGGAAACGTTGCCTAAATGTTTTGCCTTTTTTCCTCCCCCTTGAGGGGGCGACACCGGGTGGGGGTGGTAATTTATTGTTCACTTACCAGATGTTGCCACCCTCCCCCCAACCCCCTCCCCTCTCAGGGAGGGGGGGGTTATCTCAAATCTTTTGGCAAGATAATTGTGGGACATAGCACTAGGGAGGCGGTTTGTAAACAGCCCGGCATTAAGTCAATTACGGTTCAGGCCATCTAAAAGAACCCACTCTTGCAAGTTGACACCTCTGGGAAGGCCCCATTTTTGTCATTCTGAGGGAGCGAAGCGACCGAAGAATCTCATAAATACTGAAGAAATACGAGACCCTTCGCTTCGCTCAGGGTGACAGCAAAAGCGGTTTTGAAATAGCGGTTAGGGTCGGATTAGGGAGCGGCGACCGGAAAATTAGCTGGCCGGACCGGTTTCCGCGGGCTCCCGGCTGCGGCTCCATTCGATCCAGGAGCCGGCGTAGAGGTGCAGCTTCTCCAGGGGATAGCCCGCCAGATAGAGGCTCACCAGGCTGAAAGCGGCGCAGCGTTCGTGGTGGGTGTAGATGTAAATGTCCTTATCCGGGGTCACCCCCCGGGAGGCATAAAGCTCCCGAAGTTCCCCGGGGCTCTTCCAGCAGCCTTTTAGAGGCCCCGAGGCCATCCGGTTCTCCTCCCAGAAGACCGACACCGCGCCGGGGATACGTCCGGGCCGGGCCGCGCCTTCTTTGGTCCCCTCTCCCGAAAAGAAGGATTGACGCCGCGCGTCCAGGATGACCTGGTGGGGCCAGCCCCGTGCTCCTTTGACCTGCTGCAGAGTGGCCAGCAAGGTGCTTACTCCGGACTTTGACGGGAACCGGAAAGATACCGGCTTGAACTGGGGCGAAGTGAGCTGGGTGGGAAATTCTTTGGCCTTCCAGGACTCGAAGCCGCCGTCCAGCAATCTCATCCGGTTGGGGGGCAACCCGTAGTAAGCCAGGAGCCACCAAAGGTGGGTCTGGTCGCATTGGTCCGAGTAGATGATGAGGGTGTCCCGGTTGCCGACCCCCAGGCGGCCCAAAAGGGTCTCCAGTTGCTTGGCCGCGGGCGGCTGGCCCGGAAAGGACAGGTCCCGGTTTTCGGTTTCGGGCCGCCAGAGATTGATGGCGCCCGGGATGTGCCCCAGATAATAATTGGTCAGGGGGCGAAAATCGATAACGCGGAGATGGGGGGCCTTTTTATCGATGAGGACCTTCAGTGGCTCCGCCTTGATCAGGACCCCGGGCGGAACTTCATCCGCCGAGGGCGTCCCCCCCGCCAGGTGCGGCCACCAGGATAGGGCCCACCAGGCCGACAGCAGCATCATGGGAATTAGCCAGAGAAGCCGCCTCTGCCGCCATTTACCAGCCATTTTTATCATCCCCGCCTGCGCCCTGCATCAGAGTTCCACCGACTCTCCCTGCTGCGCCTTGACTCTCCGGTAAATCACCGGCAGCAGGCCGACCGCTGCCAGCAAGAGGATCCCCAGGAGCAACCATATGGAAATCTGGCCTCGGAGGAGACCCAAGAGGTTGCTGGACACCAATACAGTGGCAGTGATGGAAGGGACCAAGGCGAACAGGGTGGCCAGCGCATACGGCCAAAAACCGACCCGGGTGAGGCCGAAGGCGTAATTGAGCAAGAAAAACGGCAGCACGATGACCAGCCTGCTAAAGGCCACGATTTTCCAGCCGTGGCGGGCCACCAGGTTATCCAGGTGAGCCAGCTTGGAGCCGCTGATTTTAGCCGCCACCCAGTCCCTGGCCAGGTAGCGGGACACCAGGAAGGCGAACGATGAACCGACCGAGGCCCCCAAGATAGAGTAAATGACTCCCTCCAGGGGGCCGAACAGGATACCGCCGGCCACGACCAGGGGTATCGCCGGGATGAACAGCGACGGCGCGATGGCCCAAATCAGCAGATAGACCAGAGGCCCCCACATCCCGCAAGAGGCAATAAAGCGGCCCAGACGGTCTTGCTGGAGATAATCCTGGAGATGCAAGGCCCGGCCGATAATGAACAGGACCATTAGCACCAGGAGGAAAATGAGCGGGCGCAACCAGGGGACTGCCCCCTGAAAGCCTCCGTCTTTACCTGGGTTTTCTGGTATCGGTTCTGGCATTTGACCCCGGGGTCTTGGATAACTACCCCCATCCATTATTAATGGAAACACTTGAGAGGGGCAAAACCATCAGGGAAAATAGTTAATCAGTCAAGTTTCGCACCCTTGAATGACGCGGTAGCATAGGCCTCTGGCCTGTGTGGCCTAAATTCCCAATCCCCAACACAGGCGAGACGCCGATGCTACCCTCTAGCCGCCAAAGGGGGTGTTTGGACCGGAGAGAGGCTGAGGGTGAATACCGGCCAACAACTCCCGGGCGATCCGATCACTGCGCCAACCGGCCCGGGGGGATGGGTGCGGCCTCTTCAGGAAAGCCATCAGATCCGCATAGTTATCGATATCCTGCCAGTAACGCAGAAGATGGACGCCCAGGGAGAGTTCCCGGGCCCGGCTCAGGGTGTCGGCCAGAACCGTGTCGCTGGACCAGGAAATCCCAGCAAATAGCTGCGGCTGCGGGTCCCTGAGCCCCACCAGGTAATAACCGCCGTCCGGGGTGGGTCCCAGGACCACCCTGGCTGGCCCGGAGGCCAATCTCCGCATGGCCTGCAGCAGGGTGGCCCCGGGAAGGTCCGGGGTATCGCTGCCCCGGATCAGAACGTTTTGAAAACCGGTGGCCGCGCCCCAGGCAAAGGCCCGGGCCTGGCGCTCTCCCAAATCACGGCCCTCCTGGGGAAACCGCCGCACTCCGGGCGCCAAATCCTGGAAAAATTTCCCCGCTCCGGCAGGGTCATAAGCCAGGGCGCACTCCATTTCGGGAATGCAGGCTGTCTCCTCCAGGACATCCGCCAAAAAAGCGCCATAGAGGCGGGCCGCCTCCCCAGGGCTGAAAGGTGGGGTCAGGCGGGTTTTTACTTGCCCCGGGACCGGCTCTTTGGCGAAAATGATGCACAGGCTGCTCATGATTCAAGCCGGAAATTTTGCCGGAGAGTTCTGGGTCGGGGCAGGGATCACAGTGAGCCGATGAATCCGCGTCTATCCATCATTTTGCCGGTGTTGAACGAAGCGCCGCTCCTGGCTGCGACCCTGGCGCGGCTCAGGCCCGCGTCTGACCTGGAGATCATCCTGGTGGACGGCGGCAGCGCCGACGACACCTGGGAGGTGGCGGGCCGCCATCCCCTGGTCCACCGCCTGCGGGCTCCCCGCGGCCGGGGCTGCCAGATGAACGCCGGGGCCCGCGCCGCCCGGGGCGGCCTCCTGGCCTTCCTGCACGCCGACAGCCTGCTGGCTCCCGCCCATCTGGCGGCATTGCGCCGGGCCGCGGCGGATCCAACCTTTGCCGCCGGAGCCTTTGAGCTAGCTCTCGACCCGCCCCTGCCGGCGCTCAGATTTATCGCCCGGGGGGCCAACTGGCGCAGCCGCCTCCTGGGCCTGCCCTATGGTGACCAGGTCCTCATCCTGAAACGGGAACTGTTCCAGGCCCTGGGTGGCTTTGCCCATCGCCGGCCCGAGGACCTGGACCTGGTGATTCGGCTCAAACGCTTTACCCGCCTGCGCCTGCTAAGCCCGCCGGTAATCAGCTCCGGCCGGTTTTGGCTAAAGCAGGGTTACTTTGCCACCAGCGGCCGCCACTGGCTGGCCCTGGCCCGTCACCTGGCGGAGCGCGCCTTTACCAGCCGCTGGCCGCCCTTGGGGGAATTGTGAGAACGGGGTCCCAAAATGAGCCATCCCAATTAAGACAGGGGCGGGTTGTTAACCGCCCCTGCCCCCTCCTGGAGATGTCCCTCTTCAAAAGCGGGTGAAACCGGCGAACCGGTACATGTCGCCCATCAGCTCCTCATATTCCCCTTTGAGTTTCTGGTACATGCGGGCATTTTCCATGGCCAGGGCCGCCTGCTCCGCCAGTGAGGAGATGAAGGTGATTTCATCGTCCGAAAAATCCTGATACTTGCCGGTATAGATGCGCATCACCCCGATGACGGTGCCCTTCAGGGTGACGGGCACCGAGAGGATGGACTTGATGCCTTCCTCGCCGGCCTCCTTGGGATAGGTGGCCCGGGCGTCGCTGGCCACGTCGTAGATGGAAACCGCCTGGCCCATCATGGCCTCGGCGATGGACTTGTCGGAGAGCACCGGACCCTTGTTGAGGTAGCGGTCACTCAGGCCGTAGGAAGCCACTAATTCCAGCTTCTGGCGAGTCTCATCCAAGAGGCGGACCGCCGCCGCCTTGATGTCCAGGGCGTTGACCGCGGTTTTCACCAGGAGATGGAGCACCTTTTTGACCTCCAGGGTCGAATTCACCGCCTTGGAGACCTCCAGCAAACCTTTAAGGAAGTTGAGTTCCCGGACCCGAGCTTCATAGATCCCGGCGTTGCTGATCAGTTGGGCGCCGATCTCCGCCACGGTGCTGGCGAAATCGACTTCTTCCAGGGTGAACTCCCGGGGTTCGCCGCTGATCAAGCGCAGAACCCCGATGACCTTCCCCTTGAAAATCATGGGGATGGCCACCATGCTGGCGATCCCTTCGGCTGCAGCCTCCTTGGGATACTGCATACGGGGATCGTTGGCGGCATCGAAAATAGCCACCGTCCGGCCGCTGAGCGACTCGGTGAGGCTCTTGTCCAGGTCCACCGCCCCTTTGTGCAGGTACCCCTCGCTCAGGCCCACCGAGGCAACCAGCTCCAGGGTGTTGGTTTTGGGGTTGACCAGGCGGATGGTCGCCCCCTTGAGGCCCATGGTCTGGGTGAGTTCCCGCACCACGGTTTCCAGCACCTGGTCGACCCCCAGGTGAGAACTCATGGCCTTCGTGATCTCCTGGAAGCTGTGCAAATACACTCTTTCTTTGGACGACGGCATGCCCGGCCCTCCTTTGAAATCTCCCTGCCCGCGGAATTCTTGGCGAACCCTCCGCAACCGGTTCTATTTTACCAGATACGGGAGCAGAGGGACAGCTTCTTTCCAAGTTTTCCTTAACCGGCGGCGCCGGCTCAATCAACAAGATAAATCATGCTTTCCCGGAGGGCAATATTCGAGGAAAAATTGCTGATGGCTGCTAGCAGCCGCAGAACCGCTTTTCCGGCTGCCCCCGGCAAGTGAAAAGTTGGCAGCAAGAGATCAAGCTCATGGTTTTTCAGCTTTTTCCCCTTTTTGCGCGCCTGTTTCATTGTTGCCTTTTGCCTTTTGCCCAGACCAGTGGTTGCAGTATAATGGCGGCATGGCAGGTAGATTCAAATTTGAGCCTCTCCATTTCCGGGATCGCCTCACCATCATCAATCCTTACGGGATCATTGGGGTGGTGACCCTCTGGTCCCGGGTCGATTATGTCCGCGAGCGCTTCCGGCAGGCCGGTGCGGACCTGGACCCGGCCAGCAGCCCCATTGCGATCTTCGGCAACCTTTACGGCAACGGTCTGAGGGAGCTGCTCAGGAATCTGCTGTACAACCCGCAGATTCGCCTGTTGCTGGTTTGCGGCCATGATCGCTCCGGATCGTATGAAGAGTTAAAAAACTTTTTTGGACTCGGTTTGGAAAGGAAGGAGTCATCTTTCGTAAAATACCGGGCCGTTGAAGGGCAAAAAAAGGTGGGTACCTGCCGGATAAGGCAAACTTCTAGAATCCTGGACGATTTGGTGCGCCCTGACGATTTTTCAGGTTCATTGCCAGTGAGGATGTTAGGCGACCCCCAGGGAGAGGCGGTAATTTCGTCGATCCAAGAATTTTTCGAATCATGGCAACCGCAACTCTTTGATAAAGCGCTGGAAAATCTTCAGAGATTAAAGGTCCCCCTCCCAGAGGTGGAGTTGCAATACTATCCCAGCAACCCCCGGGGCCACGTGGTGGTGCGGGAAGATATCCTGGATGCCTGGAAAGAGGTCCTCTATCTGCTCAGCCGCTTCGGCCGCCGGGTCAACCTGGCGAAAGGGGAACGCCTGGAACTGCAACACGTCAAGGTGGTAGTGGAAAAGCCCAGGTTCGAGGTCGACGATAAACTTAAGGCGGTCAATCTCGACCCCGAGAAGCTGCGGCGTTACCAGGAGGACATCCTGCGGGGAGAGCAGCGCCCGGACGAGACCTACAATTACGGCCACCGCCTGCGCCAGTATTTTGGCCTGGACAACCTGGCGGCCTGCGCCGAGCGGCTGCAGCGGGACCCCGAGGACCGCAAGGCTTACCTGACCTTGTGGGACAACCCCCGGGACCTGACCCGGGTAGAGGGCCGCCCCTGCCTGGTGTCTCTGTTTTTTCGCCGGTTTGAAGGCCGTTTGACCCTGGGCGCCACTTTCCGGACCCATAACGCCATGGACGCTTATCCCCTGAATCTTTACGGGCTCATGGCCATCCAGGCCTGGGTGGCGGCGCGGGCCGCCATGCCTCCCGGGGCCCTGGTGGTCATCAGCCATTCCCTGGGATTGGACCCCCGGGAGCTGGACCGGGCCCTGCTGGTCATCGGCAAGCGCCCCTTCAAGGTGAGGCTGGACCCCATGGGCTACTTCCGGATCACCCTGGACCGCCAGGCCATCGTGGTGGAGCACCGCTACCAGGACGTCACCCTGAAGGAATATCGCGGCCAGAGGGCTGCGCGCCTGCAGCACGAGATCGCCCGGGATGTAGCCCTCTCAGACATCAACCACGCCATCTACCTGGGGCGGCAACTGTCCCGGGCGGAGGCGGCCCTGAAAGAGGGGCGGGAGTTTGTGCAGGAATAGCTAATCGAGGTTTTCATAATTAGCTTGACCTCATATCGGGACTGGAAGGCGGATTCGGCATGGTTAAGTCCCTCTTTGGAAAAGGGGGATTTAGGGGGATTTCAGGAGGTTATCTTAAATCCCCCCTGCCCCCGTTTTTCAAAGGGGGGACTAAAACCGTAGTTGGAAATGCCCTGGCAATTACGAGGCATCACCATGGCAGCTATTGCCAAACCACCACTGGCGGCCCCAACGTCGCGCCCCGGATGAAGCGTCGGGCCCGGCCCGCCCCGGGGCTGCAATGGCGCAGGCTGAAAGCAGGTGATCGGGTCGCCCTATACATTATCGAGAATTCGTGCTAAAGAGGTAAATAGTGAGGCTTTTTTAAGGTTCACCCTGCCTCGAAACGAGGAGGCCGGGTCTGGAAAGGTTTTCGAGCCCCGGGCGGCGTCCCGCCCTGGAAGTAGATTATGGAATTACGCCCCTTCACCTTAGCGATCGACGGCGGCCGGACTATCCGGGCCGTACTGGGAGTGCCCCGCACCACTACCATGGCCGGCATCCTGGTACTGGCCCACGGGGCCAACAGTAACATGGATCATCCCCTGATCGCCGGGCTGCACGACAAATTGGCCCGCCAGGGTCTGGTCACGGTGCGCTTCAATTTTCCCTACGCCGAAGATGGGCGGAAACGGCCTGATCCGGACGAGGCCCTGGAGGGCGCCTACCGCCTGGTGTTGGAGTACGTGGCGGAACTTAAGGAGTTTCAGGGGCTGGCGCTGTACTTAGGGGGAAAATCGATGGGAGCCCGCCTGGCCGCGCAACTGGTGGCCCAGGAGGTGGGGGCCAGCGGCCTGGTCTTCCTGGGATACCCCCTGCATCCCCCCGGCCGGCCTGAGCAGTTGCGGGACCAGCCCCTGTATCTGCTGCCTTGTCCCACCCTGTTCATCGAGGGGGCCCGGGATCCCTTCTGCCACCTGGACCTGCTGGCAGAAGTGCTGGGGCGCCTGCCGCTGCGGAGCGACCTGCACGTCATCCCCAGGGGGGGCCATTCCTTTGAAACGGACCACAGCGCCCTGGCTCCGGAATTGCTGGAAGAGATCTGCCGGGTGGTCCTGGGCTGGCTGGAAAGTTTGTAAAAAAGAAGCGGTCAGCTTTCAGCGGTCAGCTTTCAGCTAAAAGCAAAAGACCAAAAGCGAAGGCTGATGAGGGATTTTAAAAAACAAAAAGTTTGGCAGCAGAGCCATCAATTAGGCTTAGAATTCTATAAAGTGTTTCCTGACGAGATTCTCATAACCTCGTTCATCAAAAAGCTGAAAGCTGACCGCTGCAAGCTGAGAGCTATAAAATGAGCGTCATTTTAGTAGTGGACGACGATGGACCCACCCGGGAGGCGCTGGCCACCGGGCTCAAGAAGCTGGGCCATGAGATTCACGCCGCGGCCAGCGGGGTGGCGGCCCTGGATGAGGTGCGGCGCCACCCGGTGGATCTGGCCATCATTGATCTGAAGCTCCCGGACATGACGGGCACCGAGCTCTTCGGGGCCTTGCGTATCCTGCGTCCCGAGGCCATCGCCATCATGATCTCCGGCCACGCCACCGTGGATGAGGCCGTCTCCGCCTTGAAGCGGGGGATTTACGACTTCATCACCAAAGATTTCCGCATGGGCGAACTGCGTAAGGTGGTGACCCGGGCACTGGAGACCCAAAAGCTCCTGGTGGAAAACGAGCGGCTGCGCCAGGCCCTGAAGGAGCGCAGCGCCAGTGGGCGCATGATGGGCCGGTCCGCGGCCTTCCTCAAGCTCATGCAACTGGTCGGCCAGATCGCCCCCACCAAAAGCACCGCCCTCCTTTCCGGGGAGAGCGGGGTGGGCAAGGAACTCATCGCCGAGGCCATCCATTACCAGAGCCCCCGCCGGTCCAAGCCCTTCGTCAGGGTGAATTGCGGCGCCTTGCCGGAAGGACTCATCGAATCGGAACTCTTCGGTCACGAGAAAGGGTCCTTCACCGGGGCCACCCAGCAACGCAAAGGCCGTTTCGAGTTGGCCGACGGCGGCACCCTCTTCCTGGATGAGATCAGCGAGATGCCCCCGCCCACCCAGGTGAAGCTGCTGCGGGTGCTCCAGGAGGGAGAGTTCGAAAGGGTGGGAGGGTCCCAAACCCTGAAGGTGGACGTGCGGCTGATCGCCGCCACCAACCTGGACCTGGAGGCCGCGGTGGCCGCCGGGCGTTTCCGCAAGGACCTGTTTTACCGGCTCCACGTCATCCACCTCATCGTACCGCCCTTGCGGGAGCGGCCGGAGGACATCCCCCTGCTGGCCCTGCACTTCCTGGACAAGTTCTGCCTGGAAAACGCCCGCCCGGCCATGGGGTTCAGCCCCGAGGCTATGCGGGCCCTGGAGGGTTATTCCTGGCCGGGGAACGTGCGGGAGCTCCAAAACGTGGTGGAACGGGCCGTGGCCCTGACCACCGGCAATCTGGTGGCCTTTACGGACCTGCCAGACGAAATCCGCCGGCATTCCCCGGATGATGACAAGATCGTCCTGCCGGTGGGCGTTACCATGGGGGAGATCGAGCGCCTGGCCATCCTCCAGACCCTGAAGAGAACCGAGGGCGACAAAGAGTTGGCCGCCCGCCTCCTGGGCATCGGCCTGGCCACCATCTACCGACGTCTGAAAGAGATGGAATTGAAGGAAGTGGAGCCGGGGGCGCCGGACCATGTCTAGTCTAACCTTTCTGGATGCCAGATCCCTGCCCGTGAAAGAAGCCGAAGCGGTGGTTCTGCCCATCCCCTACGAAGCCACGGTCACCTACGGGGGCGGTACCCGGGAAGGGCCGGAGGCCATCTTGGCGGCTTCCCGGCAGGTGGAGCTGTGGGATGAAGAGGGCGATTGGGAACCCGCGGCCGCCATCCGCCTGGCCACCGCCATGCCGGTGCTGCCGGAGGCCTCCGGCCCTCAGGCCATGCTGGACAAGATCCGCCGCCTGGTGCAGCCCTGGATTCAGCAGGGGAAATTGATCGCCGCCCTGGGGGGCGAACACACCATCACCACCGCCCTGGTGCAGGCAGCCCAGACCCGTTACCCGGACCTGACGGTGGTGGCCCTGGACGCCCACGCCGATCTCCGGGACGCTTATGACGGCAGCAAATTCTCCCACGCCTGCGTCCTGCGCCGGGTCTACGAGTTGGGCCGGCCGCTGACCCTCCTGGGAGTCCGCAGCTACTCCCAGGAGGAGTTCCAGCTCCTGCGGGTGGCGCCGCGCCTCAAGGTCTTTCCGGCCCGGGACCTGCACACTGCGCCAGGCTGGCAGATCGCCCTGGACCATCTCCAAGCCATTTCGGGACCGGTCTACCTGAGCATCGACCTGGACGCCCTGGACCCGGGCATCATGCCAGGGGTGGGGACCCCGGAGCCCGGCGGCTTGACCTATTACCAGGTGCTGGCCGTCATGGCGGCCCTGGCCCAGAGAGGCCCCATCATCGGCCTGGACCTGGTGGAACTGGCCCCCATCCCGAGCCAGCGGCTGAGCGAATTCACCGCCGCCCGTCTGCTTTATAAGGCCCTGGGCTATATCTACCGAAACTCCCGGCGGTGAGGGGGAGCGTTTTCCATTTTCCGCCTTTCGTCTCTGATAGCATTGTGTCCCACCGAAACGATGCATAAATGCTTAGCTTTTCTCCCTCCCACTTGAGGGGGCGACAGGTGGGGGTGGTAATTTATTTTTAATTCACCTTATGTTGCCACCCTCCCCCCAACCCCCTCCCCTCAAGGGAGGGGGGATTTCTCTCAAATCTTTTGTTAAGATAATTGCGGGACATTCCACTAGCAGTTATTGTAAGACCTCAGTCTGCCAAAAAATGTCATTCTGAGCGAAGCTAAGAATCTAGTAATTTTAGTTACTTGAGATCATTCACTTCGTTCAGGATGACAATTGAAATAAAGTTTTGCAGCAGCTTCTAGTAACTTTGACTTTGCCTGGGTCTTCCACAGAAAACAGAAAACTGGAAACCCAAAAAAGGATCATGTCCGAGCCAACCGCAGAGCTGCCGATCCGGCGCTATCTTCAGGGCCGATTCGAAGAAACCCGCGACCTGGTGGTCGTGGAGGAGCCCCTGGAGATTCGCCTGGCGGGGGAGCCCTTCCAGGTGCTGATGCGCCTGCCGGGGCTGGAAAAGGAACTGGCCCTGGGTTTCTTGTTCACCGAGGGCATCATGCAAAATCTCTCCGAGGTCATTACCCTCCATTTTTGCGGCACCGCCACCGACCCGCTGCTCCCCCCCAACGTGGTGGACGTCTCGCTGACGGAAGCGGCCCTGGCCCGGCGGGGCCGGCGCCACCTGGAGGTGGCCTACTCCAGTTGCGGGTTGTGCGCCAAGGAGGCGGTGAGTGAAATCCGCCGCCAGGTTGCCCCGCTGGAAAGCGCCCTGACCGTCACCCCGGACGAGCTCTTCTCCCTGACGGCCCGCATGCAAGAGGCCCAGAGCACTTTCCGGGCCACCGGCGGCAGCCACGGGGCGGCCCTGGCTGCCCCCGGCGGCGACCCTTTTCTGATGGCCGAAGACGTGGGGCGCCATAATGCCCTCGATAAGGTGATCGGCCTGGCCCTGCTTAAGAAGCGGGACCCAACCGCCCTGGTGGCCCTGCTTAGCGGCCGGATCAGCTTCGAAATGGTGCTTAAAGCCGCCCGGGCCGGCATCTCCATCCTGGCGGCGGTCTCCGCCCCCACCACCATGGCCCTGGAACTGGCCCAGGAACTCCATCTCACCGTGGCCGGCTTCGTCCGGGACCGGCGACTCAATATCTACAGCCACCCGGAGCGCATCAGGTCTTGAGTTGTAGGGGCGACCCGCCGGGTCGCCTCGGTAGGGTGCGTCTCACGCACCATTATGGGCGCCTAAGACGCGCCCTACTCGACTGTGATCGGGCCGCCCAGTTTCGAGTTTTGAGCAGGGGCTTTCCCAGGTGTCCGTCCTGTAGGGGCGGGTTTAAAACCCGCCCTACTGCCACCGTTTCCTAGTATTGTGTCCCACGGAAACGTTGCCTAAATGCTTTGCCTTTTCCCCTCCCCCTTGAGGGGGCGACACCGGGTGGGGGTGGTAATTTGTCTTTCATTTACCATCTGTTGCCACCCTCCCCCCAACCCCCTCCCCTCTCAGGGAGGGGGAGTTTTAGGGCGAAGATAAATAAACATATTCCAGACAGGATATTAGGGGGCAACCCAATCACAGGCTGAAAGCCTGCGACGCTTTCTCCCCCATAGACCGGGTATTCCTAATATTTGATAAAAAAAAGGGCGGCCTCGGAGCCGCCCCTGATGGTTCTCATTGGTTTGGTTTTACCCAAAACTGCCATCTTTGGTTTTGATTTTGCTTTTGCCGAAAACCGAAAACCGAAAACCGTCTTATTTGGCCCCCAGCTTCTCCAGCTCCAGGCAGGAGAGCGGGTGCCCCAGGGCGCAGGCCTTGCGGTAGTCGGCGATGGCCTTATCCATCTCTCCCAGGTGGTAGCGGTAGATGTTGCCCCGGAAAAAATAGGCGTGGGGCGAATCCGGGGCCAGGCTGATGGCGGTGGAAAAGTCCGCCACCGCTTTCTGGTAATCCCCCTGGCAGAACCAGACCAGGCCCCGCTTGTTGAAGACCCAGGGGTCCCGGGGGGCCAATTGCGCGGCCCGGTTGAGGTCGGCCATGGCCTCCGGGAAGGCGCCCTCTTGAGCCTGGCATTCACCCCGCTCCTTGAGGACCTCGACGTTTTGGGGGTCGCATTTGAGGGCCGCGGTCAGGACCGCGATGGCCTCGGGCTGCCGCTCCAGGCCGGCCAGCAGGTTCGCCTTGGCCAGGAGCAACTGCAGGTCCTGGGGGTGTGCAGCCAGACCCCGGTCCAGCTCTGCCAGGGCCTCGGTATTGCGGCCCAGGCCGGCCAGGGCCAGGGCCAGGTGGCGCCGGACCTCGGTCACGCCCGGGTTCTGCTCCAGATATTTGCCGAGCAACGTCAGGGCCAACTCATTGTTGCCGGCCTTTTGGGCCGCGATCCCCTGCGCGAGCAGGTCTTGGTTGGCCCACACCTGCTGCGGCAGAACCAGCAGGCAAAAAACCAGGACCAGCAAACGACGCCAGCGCTTCATGGTAGTCTCCCGGGCCTGCCGCTCACGGAAACTGGAAATCAATAGCTGCGCATGGCCCGCAGGCGCTCCACCCGGTCTTCAATGGGCGGATGGGTGCTGAAGAGGTTCATGAGGCTGCCACCGGCCAGGGGGTTGACAATGAACATATGGGCCGTGGCGGGGCTGGCGTCCATGGGAACCCGTTGGGTGCCCACGGAGAGCTTTTCCAGGGCCCGGGCCAGGGATTCCGGGTTGTGGGTCAGATGGGCCCCGGTTTCATCCGCCAGGTACTCCCGGGAACGGGAGACGGCCATCTGGACAAGCATGGCGGCGATGGGGGCGGTGATGGACAGGACCAGAACCCCTAAGATGCCCCCTCCCTCATCGTCGTCCCGGCCCATACCCAAAATTGCCCCCCACCTGGCCATGCTCGCCAGGATCATGATGGCGCCGGCCAGGGTGGCGGCGATGGAGGAGATGAGGATATCGCGGTTGAGCACGTGGCCCAGCTCATGACCCAGCACCCCCTTGAGTTCCACCGGGGTCAGCAGCCGGATAATCCCTTGGGTGGCCGCCACCGCGGCATGCTGCGGGTTGCGGCCGGTGGCGAAGGCGTTGGGGGAATCATCCGGGATGAGGTACACCCTGGGTTTGGGAATCCCCGCCTCGTGGGCCAGTTCCTCCACCATCTGATGGATCTGCGGCGCCTCCGTGGGGCTCACTTCCTGGGCCCTGTACATGCGCAGGACGATCTTGTCCGAAAACCAATAGCTGAAGAAATTCATGCCCAGGGCCAGGATAAAGGCCAGGTACATCCCCTGGCGGCCGCCCAGCAGCTTCCCTATGAAAATGAGGAATATCGTCAACACGGTCAATAAGAGCACCGTTTTTACCCGGTTTTCCATCTGCTTACTCCTATGTTGAAATAAATCCGATGATTTTTAGTTTAGATGGTTATTGATAAATTTTAAAATTCCTTAGGGTCCTTGTCAACAACTTCCGCCGCTCCGGGCTCCGCCCTGGGACCGATAAGATACAGAAAATATTCTTGATTTCCCTTGGGTCCCTTGAGGGGAGACGGGAAGGCCAGGCTCACCTGAAAGCCCAGAGCCGCGGCCGCGGCCGCCACCTTGGCCACCGCCTCCTGTTGCCGGACCGGCTCCCGCACCACCCCGCCTTTACCCACCTGGCCCTTGCCCACTTCGAACTGGGGCTTTACCAGGGCCACGATCTCGCCGCCGGGGCGGAGAAACTCCAGCATCCGGGGCAGCACCAGGGTGAGGGAGATAAAGGAGAGGTCCAGGGTAATGAGATCGATGGGCTCGGGGATGTCTTCCCGGGTTAAATGGCGGAGGTTGCGGCGCTCCAGGGCCACCACCCGGGGGTCGGCCCGCAGGGTGGCGTCGAGCTGGCCGTAGCCCACATCCACGGCATAGACTTTTTGGGACCCGGCCAGCAAGAGGACCTGGGTAAAGCCGCCGGTGGAGGCCCCGGCGTCCAGGGCGGTCTTGCCGGCGGGGAGCACCCGGAAATGTTCCAGGGCCGCAGCCAGCTTCTCCCCGCCCCGGCTGACGAAACGGGGCGCCGGCTTCAGGGTGACGGCCGTCTCCCCAGCCACCAGGGTGCCGGGTTTGACCGCCATGCCGCCCCCTGCCAGGCTGACCCGCCCCGCCAGGATCAGGGCCTGGGCCTCGGTCCGGCTCCGGGCCAGGCCTTTGGTTACCAATAACTGATCCAGACGGGTCTTCACTGGCGGTTGGCGATGGTTCTCTGGTGGCTGGTTAGGATGGATTTTTTGGTCAGCGCAGGCTAAAGCCTGCGGCTACATTATTAAAGGAAAATCGTAAACCCGGCCCTAAAAAAGAAATGAAGAAGTATCCACCACCACAATGGTTACCCCCGGGGGGGCCTGGAAGATCAATTGCTCGGCGACGGTTTTTTGGCCCAGCCAGCGTCTCCAGGCAGGCAGCCGGCCCGGCTTGCCGATGACGATGTGGCCGACGTGGTATTCACTGGCAAAATGGAGGATCGTGGCCACGATGTCCTCCCCCTTATAAGGAAAGACCAAGGCCCCCAATTGTTTGGCCAGGGTGAGGCTATCGGAGAGCTGGCGCTGGGTGGCCGCATCGATGATGGTGGACTCCTCCTTGGGGGTCTGGACGTAAACCGCATACCAGTTGGTGCTGAGGCGGCCGGCGAGGCGGGAGCCATAGCGGAGAAGGGCGGCGGCATTGGGGCCGCGGGAGCTGATGCAGACCATCACCTGTTCCGGCGCCGCCTCGGGATTTTCCTCCGGCTCGGTGCGGCGCTTGAGGTCAATCTGGGAGGCCAGTTCCCGTAGCGTCAATTCCCGGAGCTGGTCCAGATGGACGCGTGTAAAAAAGTTTTCCAGGGCCACGGACACCCGCTCCGGAGGATAGATCTTCCCTTCCCGGAGGCGCCGCAGCAGATCCTCCGGGGAGATGTCCACGTTGATAATCTCATCGGCCTCGGCCAACACGGTGTCGGGGATGCGTTCATGGACCTTGACCCCGATGTGGGTCTCCACCAAATCGTAGAGGCTTTCGAGATGTTGAATGTTGAGGGTGCTGATGACGTGGATGCCGGCGCGCAACAGGTCCTCCACGTCTTGATAACGCTTGGGGTTCTTGCTTCCCGGGACATTGGAGTGGGCCAGCTCATCCACCAGGGCCACCTCAGGGTGCCGGGCCAGCACCGCGTCGAGATCCATCTCCTCGAGGGTGATGCCGCGATATTGAACCTGCCGCCGGGGAACGACCTCCAGACCTTCCAGGAGGTTGCCAGTCTCCACCCGGCCATGGGTCTCCACCAGCCCCACCACGATGTCAATACCCTCTTCCTTCAGGCGGCGCCCTTCCTGGAGCATCTGCCAGGTTTTACCCACCCCGGCCCCGTAACCGAGATAAATCTTCAGCTTGCCGCGCTGGGCGCGGCGGATCAGGCGCAGGAAACTGAGGGCCTTGTCTTCCGCCATCTTATTCGATTTCCAGGTGCATCTGCCGCTGTACGGTCTGGTTATGCAGCCCTAAACTGAGCCATCGCCATCTCGAATATGCGATTAAATTACTCACCCGAAAACTTAAATAACCAATCATCCCAGGGTTTCACAATGGTTTGGACCACCCTAGGCCGCCCGGACGGTGAAAGTGAATTTGGTCCCCTTTTTCGGCTCGCTGGCAACCTCGATCCGCCCCCCGTGGGCCACCACGATTTCTTTGGCGATGGTGAGCCCCAACCCGGAGTCCACCTGCTCCTGCCCCGGCACCCGGAAGAATTTCTCGAAAAGGCGCGGCAGGTATTCCGGGGCGATCCCGATGCCGGTGTCTTCCACCAGGAACTGGACCATGCCATCTGCGCCATCTGCGGTCCGGGCCGATACCCGCACCATCCCCCCCCTGGGCGTATATTTGAGGGCGTTGCTGAGGAGATTATCGAACACCAGCGGCAGACGCTGCGGATCGGCGAGCACCGAGGGCGCCTCTGACGGCACCTCGAGGGTCAGCGCGATCCCATGGTCCTTGAAGGCTGGCCTCACTTTCTCGGTCACTTGCAAAATCAGGGCTTCCACATTCACCGTTTCCAACTGCATCTCAGCGCCGCCCGACTCGATGCGGCTAATGTCCAGCAAGTCTTCAATGACTCGATAAAGTCGATCGCTATCCTGGCGTGCCGCTTCGAGAACCTCCGCCTGTTTAACGGACAGGGGGCCGATTTTATCACTGAGGAGCAGGTGAACCGCCAGGCGCACCGAGGTCAGAGGCGTTTTCAACTCATGGGAAACGGTGGAGATCAAACCGTTTTTCACCTCATCGAGGCGGCGCAGGCGGGTAACCTCCGCCAAAATCAGGGTAACCCCCATCAGTTGCCGTTCTTCATCGAAAATAGGAATGGCCTCAGGAAGGAAAAAATGCTCCTCCTCCTCCAGAAAAATCTGGATGGCGGTGTCGTAACCCTTGGGGAGAATGGGACGTTCCTCCTGAGAGGCCTTCTGGAAGAGTTGGATTAATTTCTCGTTGCCCACTTCGGTGAGGGTTGCTTCCGGATTCAAGCCGAACAGGCGCCGGGCTACCTCATTGGCCAGTTCGATCTTACCGCCCAGATCGCAGATAGCCACTGCATCCCGGAGGCTGTTCAGGGCCAGCAAGGTCGATTTCTGGGTGCGCAGGAGCTGGGCCCGGTCACTCCGCCGCACCTCCCGCAGAGTCGCCGTCATCTTGTTGAAGGCTTCGGCCAGTTGTCCGATTTCGTCCCGGGAAGTGGCCTTCACCACCAGGTCGAGATTGCCTTTCTGAATTTCGCTCACCGATTGCGTCAGACGGGTTATGGGGCCCCAAATATTCGGCCCCATCGAGACGATGACGCCCAGCGCCACCAGGATGCCGCTGCTCAACAAGAGCAACATGATGTTTCTGGTATGCACCGCCTTGAGGTGGGCTTGGCCATCCGTAGCCACCATGTTGGTTAAATTCAACTCCAGGATCCTTTGGGCGGTGTCCCGAAACGCCTGGGAACGGGGCAACAGGGTATTCCGATAAAGGTCCCGGAGGGGGGCGCCGGTGTTTACTGATTGATAAAAACCCGTCAGCTCCCGGTGGTAGGAGAGCCAAAGTTCCGTCAGCCGGTCGGTCAGTTCCTGCTCGCCCGGGAGGGTCACATTTCCCTGCTGAAGTTTCAGGTTCCGTTCCAGCTCGCTGATCCCCTGATCATTTTGGCGCTGCCAGTCAGGCGGTTTTTCCCAAAGAGAGACTTCCGCCAGGTGATCGAGGCGCTCGCTGACGTCTTTCATCTTGTAGCAGGCTTCCACGCTATCGTAATTCTCCCGCATGATCCGGTCGATGACCTTGCTGGATTCAGTGAGGGTGTGAAAGGTCACCAGGGCCACCACCGCCAGAATCAGGATGATTCCGCCAAAGACCCAGATCAGTTTGGTCCTGATGCTCATAGCCTGCTCCCGGGGGAATGATAACCATCTTTAGGCCAGTTGCAAATATTCAGAATAATCTAGGGATACTGGAGGATTATTTTGCCGGCAGGGGCTTTGGCCTTTAATCAGTAATCAGTAGTTTTTGCCTTGACTCGCCACTGACCACTGATCACTGGTTTTGCCTTTGCTTTTATTGACTACTGACTACTGCCTTTTTTCAAGATACCAGGAATGGCAGGGCCCGGGAGGCAAATTGAGGTGGTCAATTTATCCCGTATTTCTTGCGGCGCCGCCAGAGGGTGGCGGGGTCCATTGCCAGCACCTGGGCCGCCTCCTCCAGGGACCGGGTGGCCGC
Source organism: uncultured delta proteobacterium (assembly GCA_963697965.1). Classification (GTDB taxonomy): domain Bacteria; phylum Desulfobacterota; class Desulfobaccia; order Desulfobaccales; family 0-14-0-80-60-11; genus JAPLJC01. Next base: position 1,609,856 of record OY969108.1, on the reverse strand, counting down.
CAGGACCCGCCGGATATGACTCTCTTCGATATCTTCCAGGGACACCAGGTCACCCACTTGCGGCTCCGGTTTCGCCGGCGCCAGCTGCAGCGGCAGATGTTCCCTGCCGAGTTGTTCCCCACTGCCCAAGAGGACGGCGCGTTCCATGGAATTGCGCAATTCCCGCACGTTGCCCGGCCAGTCATAGTCCCGGAGCCGGTCCTGGGCCTCATTGGTCAAGCCCTGGAGGCGGCGATGACTCTGCCTGGCGAAAAAAACCAGGAGGCGCTCGGCCAGCGGCAGGATATCTTCCCGCCGCTCTCTAAGCGGCGGCACCACGATTTCCACCACATTTAACCGGTAAAGCAGATCCTCCCGGAAGCGCCGTTCCTTGACGGCTTCTTCGAGATCCAGGCTGGTGGCGGCTATGATGCGAACGTCGGCCTTGCGGGTGACCACATCGCCGACCCGCTCGTATTCCTTGTCCTCCAGGACCCGCAGCAGTTTGGGCTGCAACCGCAGCGGCAAATCCCCGATTTCATCAAGAAACAGGGTGCCGCCCTCGCAGGCGGCGATGCGCCCCGGATGATCGCGCAGCGCCCCGGTGAAGGCGCCCTTCACGTGCCCGAACAGCTCGCTCTCCAGAAGTTCCGGTGACAGCGACGGGCAGGAAACCATCCCGAAAGTGTTGGCGCCGCGGCGGCTCCAGGAATGGATGGCCCGGGCCAAGACCGTCTTGCCGGTGCCGCTCTCGCCGCGGATCAAAATGGTGGCGGCGCTGTCCGCCACCTTGTGGGCCATTTCCAAGGTCCGCTGCATCGCCGGGTTGCGGCTGGCCAGGTCGGCTTCCGGCACCACCTGGTGCAAGACCTCCTGCAGCGACGCCACCTTCTGTTCCAGGGCCCGCACTTCGGCAATCTTGCGGACCAGGGCAGCCACCTGCTCGTGGGTAAAGGGCTTGGGCAGGTAATCGAAAGCCCCCCGGCGCATAGCCTCCACCGCAGTGTCGATGGAGGCATAGGCGGTCATCACCACGATCTTCACCCAGGGACAGGCGGCCGCTAAGGCGGGCAGCAACGTCAGGCCGGATTCCGTTCCCAGGCGCAGGTCCACCAGCGCCAGGTCGAAGAACCGCCGGTTCGCTTCACTCAAAGCGTCCCGGGCGTTGCTCACCGCCGTCACCGGATGACCCTCGGCCTCCAAAGAAATGGTCAGGGTTTTCCGGATGTTAGGCTCATCATCCACCACCAGGATGGCAAGCCGGGGCAGCACTTCCATGTGAGATTTCTCCTCAATCGTTCTAATCACGGCTCCCGCTTTTCTTATATTGTATCAGGGCCGATCCCATGATCGCCCGGGAAAGATTGGCAAAGGCGGTGGCCGCTCCCTGATTCCGGCCTGCTGCCGCATTTTTTTTATCCCTACGGTCACTGCTCACTGCCTGCTGATTACTGATCACTGATTACTGATCACTCTTTTCCCTGGTTTCTGCTCCCTGCTCACTGCTCACTGCTCCCTGCTCACTGCTCACTGCTTACTGCTCACTGCTCACTGCTCACTGCTCACTGCTTACTGCTTACTGCTCACTTTGCCGGGGCGGCCGCCGCCCCGCGGCTGCGAAGCAAAAAGGGGGGATTCTTAGTCCCCCTCCCCAAGTTTCCTTATCTACTCCAGATAAGCCAATAAAGAAATGGAGAGCCAGGAGGAAGGGGACACGCGAGCTGCTGAATGCTCCAGGAGGAACCGGCGCCCGGGGACCTGGACTATCAACGCGGTTTGGCTGAGACCGTGGCCGCGGGCCGCCAGCTTGCCCTTCGGAACTGGCCTTACCTGCGACGCCATGGACATCCTGATGGCTCCCAAAAAGAAAGCTCCTGATTCGCCCCAACCCGAATTCCCCTCCGAGCAGGTGGCTACTGACTACTGGCTACTGGCTACTGGCTACTATAAATGCGATAATTGCTGCCTTTCCCCTCTACTATTTTTTTCCGGTTTTAGCAGATTTTCCATTTTTTGGGAAGCAACCCCAAGACAATTGACCCTGGTATTGTGTCCCACGCAAACGTTGCCTAAATGCTTATCCTTTTCCCCTCCCCCTTGAGGGGGCGACGTAGCCAGTAGTCAGTAGCCAGTAGTCAGTAACTTTTTCCCTCCCACTTGATGGGGCGACACCGGCTGGGGGTGGCAATTTATCTTTCATTTACCATATGTTGCTAACCTCCCCCCAACCCCCTCCCCTCTCAAGGAGGGGGGTTTATCCCCAATCATTTCTTAAGATAATTGTGGGACATAACACTAGCAGCCGTTGCCAAAGTTCAGTCTGACTCGAAATGTCATTCTGAGCGAAGCGAGGAATCTGGAAGCCATGGTAAAACCTGAATTCATTTTAATCCTGAACGAAATGAAGGAACGGATACCGGTAGCCGCAGGCTTTAGCCTGCGTTGTCTTTTTAGGTCCCAAGCTAACAGGGGCACAGGCTCCCAGCCTATGACCCGATTGCCCCCCGAACCCCTGTTTTTGTGTGTTGACAGTGGCACAGGCTTCCAGCCTGTGACCGGGTTTTTCTGTGGTATCAGTGGCACAGGCGTCTCGCCTGTGCGGACTGCCCTCTGAATCCCTGTTTTTGTGTGTTAATGGTAGCCGCAGGCTTTAGCCTGCGCTCATCGGTGGTGTCCTAATTTGAGCAGTTATATAGAACTTGACTGGACTGTCCGAATCAGTTCAAATATTTTGACATGGGGCCAGCGGATTTCATTCTATGGGGCATTGCCCTGCTCGCGGGTATCCTTGCTTCTGTGGGGTGCGCCGTGATAGCCTTAACCCCTGCTGATTTTAGGGTAGCACGCCGGTGTTTCGCCGCGGCAGGCACAATTGCTGTTATTGGCGTAATTTTGTGGGGAGGTACAACTGGCGTGTCTAAAATACCTCGAATAGTTATCATAGCTATTTTATCGGCAATCATTGTTCCTTTAACTGTCGAGGGTATTCGGTGGGTAAACAATCGCGAAAATCTCGCATGGCCGCTATCATCATCAACCATTACTACAACTAGTCTATTATTTGTATTCGGAGCACCGCTGGGAGATAACGATTCTGCATCGTGGGTAATGGTGGTCAAGCATTATGGACCTGGGCCTGCGTACAACTGCGACATCAAATTTTACGACGATGATCGCAAGAACATAGAACATGAATGGTTGGTTAGACACCCGACGTCGCCGTATCCGCCGTCCGGTCTAGCGGGCGAATCGCAAAAGCGCATCTATGTCGCCGAAGCTAGCCCAGAAGGATCAGCCGGATACTTTATGTGGAACCCTCTTGACCCGAACAGTCAGCACTATACTGTCTCAATAAGTTGTCGCGATGGTGTATTTGAAGAAAAATGGGAAGTAACGCGGGTTGATGGAATACTTCGCTCCAGAATCATGATTGAGCACGGCCCTCAATGGATTAAGAACAATCCCGACCTGAAACCTATCGTATTTCGATATGAAGACCCAGAATTTGTCAAAACGGCTCTCGCTACTGAAATGCCCAAGGTGAGCAAAGGAAAAGTAGTTCATCCGGGCTGGAAGCCTAACCATAAATTCAACGCACCAGCGGCGATTATCGACCCTAACGGTAATGTGCAGGTAGTATCTGGGGTCAAATTACCAGATGGGAGTACGTTAACCGACTTTGGATCTTGGAATATCCTTACGAGGCATTTTGGAGATAACCAAGCTCCATCTAAGCAGCCGTGATGCCTTTATGATCGTGAACGATCGAGAGCCCATAGGCCGGGAAAGCGAAGAGCATCCCGCCTTGCAAATCTGACAACGTAAAATCCAGGCGTGCGCCGGGGGGGCGCCTGGCCGCAGACCCAGCTCCCGCACCACCTTAAGACGGTGGCGAACTCCGGCTTGCCTTCGGGAGACCACGCTTTATAATTGTCAAGGTGGCGAGCTCCGTTGCCGATACGGCAAAGCCTGGGAGCGTTCTGGAGCCTAACAGCCAACAGTAAGGCCAGGCACCTGCTGCCAGACGCGCTAACTTGCGCAGGCCTGGACTGCCCCCAACCGCTAACGTTTAAGGAGGAACAACACCTGAAAACTCTAAGTATTGCCTTAATGGCGGCCTTCCTGCTGGTGTTGGCGGCCACGTCCACCGGACAGGCCCAGAGCGCCGAGGACCTCGTCAAGGGTCAAAACCCGGGGGTGAAATATGTCTATAGAGGCGATGGCGTGGCAGAAGTGATATATATTCGGGGAGATGAGTTAACCGAGATAATTGAAATTCCCGGTAATCCCCCTGAGCGATTAACATTCCCTATATTGACGAGGCGCCAAGAAGGGAATAAATTAATTCTTGATTACCAATGGCCCCTCGGTGGCGACACCTACGAAGCGACCATCATAGGGGATACTCTTACAAACCGGAAAACTAAAGGCATTCTGGCAGGTAGGGAAGAAGTCTTTACAGGCGAATGAAACAACTAGCAGGTCATGAGTGGCGTCAGGTTATGCCAGCTCTTTCGAGCGAGTTCACTGTTGTTGCTCCAGACTTGAGAGGCTTGGGGCTTTCGGAGAAGACGCAGACTGGATATGACCAATACACTATTGCCAACGATATTGCAGCACTAATTAAGCATTTGGGAGAAAGATCAGCAATTGTTGTGGGCCCCGATATGGGTGGAAAAGTTGCGTTTCCATATATGGGAAACCATCTCCTCATCCCTGATCGTGTCTCCTGTGGCATCTGCTGAGTCCCAATCGACCTCCTAAGCCCGTAGGCCGGGAAAGCGCAGCGCCCTCCCGCCTTGCAAATCTGACAGCGTAAAATCCAGGCGTGCGCCGGGGTGGCGCCTGGCCGCAGACCCAACTCCCGCACTACCTTAAGACGGTGACGAACTCCGGGTTGCCTGCGGGAGACCACGCTTTCTAAAGGCCCTCCCGCCCGAGACCCGATTCCCACGCAGAAAACCCCTCATGGTCCACTCCACTCTGGCCGCCCGTTTTTTTTAGGCGATATGAATCCTGATCATTTCCCCGATTGACTTCTTAATTAAGATGAGTTTTAATTGCATATTGCAAAGTGCAAGCTCTATTTTCACGAGATATTGCAATTTGCAAGAAGCTTAAATTCGTCTTTAACTGAACGCCGAGTCCTTCGGCCCCCAACCGAAGGAGCGGGGGAACCCGTCTTCCGGGGCGAATCCGTTTACTAAAACGGTAGGGCAAGCTTACCTCCTGTCCGAGCCCGTCAGCTAACCCCGTAGGCAGTAGGAGGAAATGGTGTACGTCTTCCCCGGTGCGCCCCCGGCGCGGCCCGTTTTTCATGGCCTGAACTGCCCTGGTTCCGCAACTGCTTCCTTTTATCAGCACGAACAGCCCGATCGGCTGGTGGCGCTTCCCAATGGCCCTGCGCCCCCGGGCCTCTTTTCCCCTAGTGCCGTTGTCTTCCCAAATTGGCAAGGATATCCGAAACCCATGGCTTTCCGGGGGTAGGTTTGTTAATTCCGGGCCCGGCCAGACCTGTAACCCTGGCCTTCCTTGTAAGACCTGATGGGACAATAAGATGCCAGACAACCAAACAGACGAAAACCCCAGTTTAATTCGTAAGATTCGCAGACAGCTCTTCGGGAAACCCCGTGATCTCGAAGACCGCTCCATCTTTCACAAGCTGGCTTTGATCCCTATCCTGGCTTGGATCGGCCTGGGAGCAGACGGACTCTCGTCCTCGTCCTACGGTCCCGAGGAGGCCTTTCGGAACCTGGGGAGCCATACCTATCTGGCCATCCTCTTAGCACCCGCGATGGCCCTGACGGTTTTTATCATCTCCTATGCTTACTCCCGGATCATAGAGCATTTCCCTCACGGCGGTGGCGGCTACATTGTGGCCACCCATATGCTGGGAAAAAAGGCCGGGGTCATTTCGGGCTGCGCCTTGTTGGTGGATTACATACTAACCATCACCGTCTCCATCGTTTCCTGCACCGATGCCTTATTCAGCTTCTTGCCCGTGCACTATCACGTATACAAGATGGTCACTTCGGCGGGGTTAATTTTGTTTCTCATGGTACTCAATCTCCGGGGGATCAAGGAATCTATCACTATCCTGGCGCCCATTTTCCTGGTCTTTATCTTGACGCACCTGGTTTTATTGGGGTATGGCATCATGAGTCATACGGCCCAGGTCCCGGTTTTCATGGGCGAGTTTCATACCAACTGGAGGGCTGATCTGCCCGCCATGGGCGGCCTGGGGATCTTCCTGCTGCTGATCCATTCCTACTCCATGGGGGGCGGAACTTACACCGGGATAGAGGCTGTCTCCAACGGGCTGCAGATCATGCGGGAACCCCGGGTGCAAACCGGGAAACGCACCATGGTCTATATGGCTACCTCCCTGGCTTTTTGCGCAGGCGGGCTGTTTATCTGCTATGAATTATGGAAGGTGGTTCCGGCGGAGGGCCAGACCCTTAACACCATCCTGGCCGAGGCGGTTTTCAAGGGCTGGACTGGCGGTCCCTGGTTGATCCTGATTACCATCTTATCGGAAGGCGCCCTGCTGCTGGTGGCGGCTCAGACGGGATTTCTGGACGGCCCCCGGGTCATGGGCAACATGGCGGTGGATTACTGGCTGCCGCATCGGTTCGCAGCCCTATCCGAGCGGCTCACCATGCAAAACGGGGTGGTCCTGATGACGACTGCGGCCCTGTTGCTGCTCTTCTATACCCATGGGTCCATCAATGCCCTGGTGGTGATGTATTCCATCAACGTCTTTTTGACCTTTTCCCTCTCCGAGTTCGGTATGTCCCGGTTCTTTATCAAACACCGCAAAGAAGAAGTGAAATGGAAACAGCATCTCAGCGTCCATATGACGGGGTTGACTCTCTGTGTGAGCATCCTGTGCATCACCTTGCTGGAGAAGTTTACCGAAGGCGGTTGGGTGACCCTGCTGATCACCGCCGTGGTGGTGATCGCCTGTTTCGCCATCAAAGGCCATTATTCCCGGGTCAAAGAGGAAATGCACAACTTTGATGCCATCCTGACGAAAATCTCACCGGTTGGGGCTCCCAATGCCGAGCGCCCGAACCCCAAGGAAAAAACTGCGGTACTCCTGGTTAACGGCTTTAACGGCTTCGGCATCCACACCCTGCTGTCCATTCTCAGGAATTTCCCGGAGGTCTTTAAAAACGTGATCTTTGTGTCGGTGGGCGTGGTGGATTCCAGTATCTTTAAGGGGGCGAATGCCGTGGAGGCCCTGAAATCCTCGGTGAATTCGGAATTGGAAAAATACGTGGAACTGGGCCGGAAATTGGGGCTGGCTGCGGAATATCGCATGGAGGTGGGCATCGAAGTGGTGGACGCCGCCACCCGTGCCTGCGAAAGAATTAAACATGATTTCCCCAAGGCCATCGTCTTTGAAGGGCAGCTCACCTTTCGCCTGGAAAAGTTTTATCATAAGCTCCTGCACAATGAGACAGCCTTCGCCATCCAGCGGCGCTTGCAAAGATGCGGGATCACCACCGTGATCATGCCGGTGCAGCTTGAGGTTTGAATTTCGGCGGCGGCAGCCGCGGCCGACAAGCAAAAAGGACGGGGATTCTCAGTCCCAACCCCCAAGCTTCCTTATCTCTTCAAGCTAAGCCAATACCTGAAATTTACTGCACTTTCTCTTTAGTTAATCACTTTAATTTTAGCAGATTTTCTATCTTTTGAGAAGCAATCCCCTCTCAAATCCACACTCATTTTTTTCATGGCAACTAGCCTGGACGAACCTGCAGATCATGCCCTCCCCTATTCCCTATTACCCCTCACCCTACCCCCTCCAGCACCTTCCCCAATGTTTGCAAAAATTGCTTCTTCAAGGCACTTGTGCTATCCTAGCGCTATGCAGCAGCCTTGGCCACCGCAGCCCAGAGAAGGTTTTCGGGATCTCTTGCCTGTAAAATCCCCTAAGGTTTCTGTTCTTGAAGCCGAATCCTCTTATTATGATCGATCGCCTGGTTTCCGACAGTATTAACCTTTTGCAGAAGCGATCCTTGGCCGAAGGTGGCTTCACCAATGCCGATAACGGCGATTATCGGACTGATGCCACCGCCTGGGCAATAATAGCCCTGAGTGCCTGCGGTTTTGACCCGGAAATTATCAGTCGGGCGCGCTCCCGCTTAGCTGCCGGTCAACTGGCGGATGGGCGAGTCTGTATCTCTCCCCACCATCCGGCAGTCTACTGGCCGACGCCGTTGGCCATCCTCGCCTGGTCCCAATCACCACCTCATCAAGACAGTTTGGCCCGGGCGGTGGCTTTTCTGCTGGAGCACTCCGGTATGTCCCTGCAGGAACAGGCCCTGTCAGCTGACGCCAGCGACCCCACTCTTCGGGGTTGGCCTTGGGTAGCAGATACCTATTCCTGGGTTGACCCCACTGCGCTGGGGATGATCGCCCTAAAGGTTACCGGCCATAGTAACCATCCACGCCTTGCGGAGGCCACGCGCCTCCTTCTGAACCGGAAACTGCCGCATGGGGGCTGGAATTATGGTAATACCATCGTGTTCCATAAGGAATTAAGACCAATGCCGGAGAATACCGGCATGGCGCTCGCTGCCCTTAAGAGTTTGACTGTGAGGTCGAACCTGGAATTGAGTTTGGATTACCTAAAAGTTGCAGTGAGAAATTTGCGGACTCCCATTGCCTTGTCGTGGGGAATCTTGGGTTTGGGGGCCTGGGGCGAGCGCCCGCTGGCCGCCACCACCTGGCTTTCCGAATGCTGGGGGCGGCAAGCGCGGTTTGGGGTTTATGACACAGCTTCACTCTCTTTATTTATCCTGGCTTGCCGTTTATCCGGGGGAATTGAAAGTTTATCCAGGCTGGCCACCTAAAGGGTTGCCTCGCAGAGAGAGCATAGAAAAATCATGGGTTTTACTCGCCGCGAATTCCTGGGAGCTTGTGCTGGGGGCGCCATTCTGGCGGCTTCCGGTCATTTCCTTTGGAGAAAGTTTTTAAGAAGGCGGTGGCAGGCTCAGGCTTTTATTGCCAAAGTCCCAGGCTATCAGGCTGACATTGCCACAGTGATTTGCCAAGGATTAGCCCACCTGGGGATCTCTCCTAAGGAAATCAAGGGCAAACGGATTTTATTGAAACCGAATCTCGTAGAGACCAACCCCCCCAGCATCCATATCAATACCCATCCCCTGGTGGTCCGCGGCGCCGTCGAAGCCTTCCTCAAGTTCGGCGCCTCCCGGGTCATGGTCGCCGAGGGCCCGGGACATTGCCGAGATACCTTACGCGTCCTGGAGGATTCTGGTTTAGGGGAAGTGCTCTGGGAAGACCGGATTCCCTTTATTGATCTAAATTACCAGGATGCTTACAGCATTCCCAATCTAGGAAAGTTTAGCAGTTTGACCAGTCTCACTTTCCCGGAAACTCTCCGTCAAGTGGACTTGATCGTCTCCCTGGCCAAGCTCAAAACCCATCATTGGGCGGGTATTACCCTTTCCATGAAAAATTTATTTGGATTGATGCCCGGACTTTATTATGGGTGGCCTAAGAATGTTCTTCATTATGCCGGTATCGATGAGGCCATCCTGGATATCACGGCGACTTTACGCCCGCACCTGGCTATCGTGGACGGGATCGTGGGCATGGAGGGAGATGGTCCCATTATGGGTGACCCAAAACCCGCGGGGGTGCTGGTCATGGGCCGCAATCTCCCGGCGGTGGACGCCACTTGTGCGCGCATCATGAAGATCGACCCTTATAGAGTCGATTATCTCAAGAGGGCTGAATTTGTCCTCGGTACGATTAATGAGGCCGATATTGTCCAGGTGGGAGAGCCCATTGCCGCAGTTGCTACTGAATTTACCTTATTAGATTACATTCCCTCCCAAAAACGGTTGCGACCGGGATTCTGGGGAAACTTCAGCTGACCCTAAACGCCCCTGAGAAGCAAAAAGGGCGGGGATTCTTAAGCCCAACCCCCAAGCTTCCTTATCTCCTCAAGATAGGCCAATATGCGATAATTACTGCATTTTCGCTTTGCTGAGTTGTTCTGGGTTTAGCAGATTTTCTCTAATTTGGGAAGCTATCCCCACCCAAATCCACACTCAAATAAGGCGACGAGAGGAATACGGCCACCCTGCCCTTCCCTGGCCGGCTTTCTCCTATTTCTGGTACCGGTAAACATTCAGCCCAATCTTAACGTCTTCGTTGCCGGGAGCAGAGATATTTCCCTCGGTGCTGGCGATGATCCTGGTCTTGCCGCTTTTACTCAGGCCGAAATCCTGATCCATCTCAACCTCGATTATCAACTTCCCGCCTTCCACGCGCATGGTCACATTTTTAGCCATTTCCCTGGTCTCCAAGTTTCGTTTTCGCTAGCTTACCCCTTATTTTGGAAAATCTCACCTGGAGATTAACCCGGAAAATCATCAAAAGAGTATATTCCTGGTTATTCAACCCTTCAGAACTGTTGAAACTTCCGGTCACGCCCTCCCCTATTCCCAGTTACCCCTCATCCAGACTACCCGCTTTGCTAAGTTTTTTCTGGTTTTCGTTTGGGGCCGCCAGTCATTTCGGGTTGACTTTACCGGGATGGGTGCCTATTTTTAAGCAAAGGAGATTATGCTCATGGAATATTCCCTTCAATGTCCTTCGCCTTGCAATTACGAGGTAAAGGTGGAAGCGAACAATGATGATGAGGCGGTGGGAAAAATCATGCAGGCTTGCGCCGCCCATAAAAACGAGGCCCATGCGGATATGAAAGTATCTGAAGAGCAGATGAAGAGCATGGTGCGGTCGAACATGAAAAAGAGCAGCTGCGCCTGCACGGCCAAGAAAAACCCCTGACCCGCATCGGCTCAGGGCCAGTAACTAACAATAATAAAGGCAAGTTACCGATATAGAGTCGGACTTGCCTTTTTTATTTAAAGTTCAACGTGCAGATTACGTGAAAATTAATTCGTCTTGCCCCTATAAATGTTCCGCACCGCCCCGGGGATTCTAAGTTCCTGCCTTTCTGCGGCGGCGACACCTTAAACTCCCCGGTTCAGTTAAACGCCCCCCAGACCACCTTCTTCGGTTGGGCCGGCTGCCCCAGGACAGCTAAGGCCTCCTTCAGGATGCCGTCAGCGTCCAGACCGTATTTTTGCCGCAAGATCGCCGGGGCGCCATGCTCCACGAAGATATCCGGGATGCCCAGGCGCTTCACGGCCACCATCAGCCCCCGGTCGGCCAGCAATTCCAGGATGGCGCTGCCGAAGCCGCCGGCCAGCACGTTTTCCTCCACCGTGAGCACCCGGCCGTGTTGGGCCGCCAGGGTCAGGATGAGGTTCTCATCCAGGGGTTTGACAAAGCGGGCGTTCACCACGGTGGCGCTGAAGCCCTGTTCGGTGAGGCGGGCCGCCGCCGCCAGGGCAGGATGGACCGAGGCCCCCAGGGCCAGGATGAGCAGGTCGGTCCCTTGGCTTAAGACCTCGGCCTCGCCCAATGGGATCTTCTTAAGGGTGGAAGAGAAGACCACCCCCACCCCCGTGCCCCGGGGATAGCGCAGGGCCACGGGCCCGGGATGCTCTATGGCGGTGTACAACATGTCCCGCAATTCGTTTTCGTCTTTGGGGGCCATCAGCACCAGGTTGGGCAAATGGCGGAGAAATGAGAGGTCGAAAAGCCCCTGGTGGGTTTCGCCGTCTTCGCCTACGATACCCCCCCGGTCCAGGGCCAGAACCACCGGCAGGTTTTGCAGGCAGACGTCGTGGAGCACCTGGTCGTAAGCCCGCTGCATAAAAGTGGAGTAGATGGCGCACACCGGCTTGATGCCCTCCAGGGCCAGCCCCGCGGCGAAGGTTACCGCGTGCTGCTCACAAATGCCCACATCGAAAAACCTTTCCGGGAAGCGCTGCCGGAAATCGACCAGGCCGGTGCCATCGGGCATGGCCGCGGTGATGGCCACTATCTTGGGGTTTTCCTGGGCCAGGCGCACCAGGGTGTCGCCAAAGACTTCGGTGTAGGACGGCACCTCGCCGACGTGCTTCTTGACCACGCCCGTGTCGGGGTCGAACCGGCCCAGGCCGTGAAAGCCGGTGGGGTCCGATTCCGCCGGCTCATAGCCCTTGCCCTTGGTGGTGCGGACGTGCACCAGGATGGGGCCCTTCAGCTTCTTGACGTTTTGCAGGACTTCGACGAGGTGATCCAGGCGGTGGCCTTTCACCGGCCCTATGTAGGTGAATTTGAGGGACTCGAAGAGCATACCCGGGGTGAAGAAGGCCTTTAAAGACCCCTCGCTCTTTTTGGCCCAGACCAAGAGGTCGTCGCCGATGGCGGGTAGCGATTCCAGCAGGTTCTTCACCTGGTTCTTCAAGAAGACCATGGCGGGGCGGGTGAGTTGGCGGCTGAAAAAGGACGACAAGGCCCCGACGTTGGGGGAGATGGACATGCCGTTGTCGTTTAAGATGACGATGAGGTCCTTGTTGAGGCCGCCGGCGTTGTTCAGGGCTTCGAAGGCCATGCCCGCGGTCATGGCTCCGTCGCCGATCACCGCCACGATCCGTTTCGGTTCCCGGTTCAAGCAACGGGCTGAGGCCATGCCCAGCGCGGCAGAGATAGACGTGGCGCAGTGGCCGGTGTCCAGGGCGTCGTGGGGGCTCTCGGCTCGCTTGGGAAAGCCGCTGAGACCCTCGAACTGCCTCAGGGTCCGGAAACGCTCCCGGCGCCCGGTGAGGAGTTTATGGGCATAGGCCTGATGGCCCACGTCCCAAATGATCTTATCCCGGGGGCTGTCGAAGACGTAGTGCAGGGCGATGGTGAGTTCCACCACCCCCAGGCTGGGGGCCAGGTGCCCGCCGGTTTTGGACACGGTGGCGATGATCTCGTCCCGGATTTCCTGGGCCAGTTGCGGCAGCAACTCCGGAGGCAGTTTCTTCAGGTCCCGGGGGTCATCGATGGCGTCCAGTAAGCGGCGGCGGCTGCCTTCAGGCAGCGTTTTCGGGCGACTGTCCATTTGACTGTAACCCTCTCTTTATCCTAAGTATTATATCAGAAAACGCCAGGCAAATCATATTAATTATGATGTCCGCGGGGGACCCTTTGTTAATCTTGCCTCAGGAGCGGCGCACCAGCAGATAGCGGGCCAGTTCCTGCAAGGGGGCCGCCCGCTCCTCAAAGGGCTCCAGTTCGGCCAGGGCTTCCTGCACCAGGCGCCCGGCCCACTGCCGGGAGGGCTCCAAACCCAGGAGGGCGGGATAGGTGGCCTTTTGCCTCTTCTCGTCCATGCCCGGGGCCTTGCCCATTTCGGCGGCGTCCCCTTCCACGTCCAGCAGGTCGTCGGTGATCTGGAAGGCCAGACCGAATCGTTCCCCGTAAGCGGTGAGGGCGGCCACCTGCGGGCGGCTGCCGCCCCCGGCCAGGGCCCCGGCCCGGGTGGCCGCGGTAATCAGCGCCCCGGTCTTGAGACGGTGCACGAACTCCAACTCCTGCAAGGTGATCCGGCGGCCTTCGGCCATCAGGTCCAGCATCTGGCCGCCCACCATGCCCCGGTAGCCAGCCGCCTCGCTCAACAACTGCTGGATCTCCAGCAGCACCGCCTCCCGCCTCTGAAAGCGGGGCGCCGCGGCAGCCACGGTATAGAAGGCCTCGGTGAGCAGGCCGTCCCCGGCCAGAATGGCGGTGGCTTCGTTGAATTGCTTGTGGCAGGTGGGCTGGCCCCGGCGCAGGTCATCGTCGTCCATGGCCGGCAGATCGTCGTGGATCAGGGAGTACGTGTGGATCATTTCCAGGGCGCAGGCCAGCGGCAAGGCCGTATCGAAGCCGCCGCCCACCGCCTCCGCCGCCGCCAGGCAGAGGATGGGCCGCAGCCTTTTGCCCCCCGCGAACAGGCTGTAATGCATGGCCTCAACCACCCGAAAGGCCGGGCCCCGCACCGCCGGGAGGCAGGTCTCCAGAGCCCGGTTGACCAGGCTGCGCCTCTCTTCCAAATATTCCTTGAGGTTCAAGTTAAGTCCTCGGTACTCTGGATCAATGATGAAGGGGAATTAATCTCGTTCGCCCCCATTATGATCTAGAAGCTATTGCCAACCCTCAGTCTGCCCAAAAATGTCATTCTGTGCGAAGCGAAGGATCTAGGTTCTGCTCCGTAAATAGTATGGCGTTAAATCAAGCAAAACCCTAAGTTCCAAGGTTACTTAAGTCCCCCTTTGGAAAAGGGGGATTTAGGGGGATTTCAAGAGGTTATTTTAAATCCCCCCTGCCCCCTCTTTTTCAAAGGGGTTATTATACTTGACAAACCCGTGAAGGGGGTGTAGGGTGTCTCATAAAGAGTATCTTGAGCATTTATGGTTCGTCATGCAGCACTCAGACGACCCGGAAAGGCTAACATTGGCTGTTAGCTGCTATCTTGATGAAAGCGGAATTGACCAGCATAATCCCCATGCTGTGGTGGCTGGGATAGTTTTTCGCCGTGAGAGGTTTATTCGCTTTGATTCTGACTGGAATGACATTCTATCAAAATTCAAGATAGACCCTCCAATTCACATGAAAGAATTTGGAAAACATGGACGGCATGGTCACCTTGACTATCCTACCAGAAACGAGCTATTCACAGAATTAGCCTATATCATTAATCGTTATAAAATTCATAGTGTTGCTATCACCTTAAATCACGAACAATATAGTAATATGTTGTCCGATAAAACCAAGAAAGAAGTCAGTCTGTATGGTTTGTGCTTTATGCTTTGTGCTCATCAGTGCTTCGCAATGGCATCGTTTAATCATTATTACGGGAATATGGCTTTTCTTATGGAAGAAGGGAATGAGTGCGCCGGACATGTCCGGCGCGCTCATAAATGGATGATGCAAATGAGAAAAGAAGGTGCAACATATATTAGCAACGGATCTCTAACATTTGAACCTAAAGAGCTATCCCCGTTACAGGCAGCAGATATTATCGCCTGGGGTGTTAGAAGGACTGCCGGCAATGTTCCGATTATAAAAGGATATGAGCCGATTACCAATATATTTAATAATAGGCATGTTCAAAATCAATATGACGAAGAGCTATTAAAATCCATTGAAGTTCATTCAGGAAACTCACCCAACCCTTGAAGCCTTTTTCTTCTTAATAATTGTCTTCATGGCTTCTTCAAAGACTTCTTTGGCGTCATCCCTTTGAATCTCTTTGGCTTTCTCTACGAACCGGGCAAATTGTTCTTTGTCGTCCGGTTCAGGTTGTTTTTTTCTACTCATTGGCATAAGGATAGTCAGGAAATTTACGAATCTCTATTTTTCGGATAAACTCCAACCTAAATTGGAGACCTATCCTTTTATCTTTATTATTATTGTTCACGCGTATTCCATTTTTATAGGCACGAATTTCACAATGACTATAGTTTTGTTCCAGAGGGCAGTGTTCTATTTGGCATTGATTGGTTTTACCGGAAGGTATTCTAGGTTCTCTGGGAATATCCTGGACTTTAATAACGCCATATCCCCAATTTCGGAATTTAGACATCGGGATTAAAATCCAGATCGCCTCGCTATATCTACTCCTATTAACTGATTGATCAGGGAACTTGATATCGGATATAGAAACCTTATTATTTTCGACCGTCTGAAATCTTACGAAAAGATCCTCTTCTAAAGGGAAATCCGGATCTGGTTCTCGCCCTCTCTGCAACATCTCATCAGGAATATTATCATTAGCCATTGAGCATGTCGTATATGCGAATTAATTCTTCTTTAATTTCTAAAAGTGAGCTGCCCATTTGCCAGATATCCGGCTGATTCTCTCCTCGATAAGTCATAGCGATTATATCGCCGTCATTGTAACATTCAATAACAGCGTGTTTATTACCTTTAGTAAATGATATTGTAACCCCATCCTCGGCAGATGGAGCAACACTAACAGGTGCCAAATTCATTTCATATAAATTATCTAATACATCTTGTGTATTTTTAATCGCGGTGGCATTTGGAGGTATAGACCCATAGCCATTCCAATTATTGGATAGATGGTGCATTTGTTCTAATTCATGCCTGCAATTTCTTATCCAGGCTGCATCCCTATTGCCAATGATAGTGAAGAAGTCAGGGTCACTTATTATGAACATCTGTTGAAATTCTCTTATTTGTTCAACGGGCAGACTATAAAAACGCTGCTGACCAGGAGAATTTGGCAATGTACTGCCAGCGAAAATACTACCAGCAGAAGTGGATCTACCTTCTGCATAGGGACATAGCAATACACCCAATTGAGCAGAACTCATATTGTATCTCATTTCTGACCCTTTTTAAGTCCAGCCTCAATTATTTTTATTTTTTCTTGTAGCCATATAGATGTTTGTTTGGCTGTTTCGAGATTCATTATAAGGTGGGCTTCAACCTCTCGAACAATAGCATCGCGCGAAATCCGGTCTTCGGTAATTTCTTCTCCCAATTTGCTTTCTGGCAGAAGTTTATGTGATACCTGCTTAGGGATTGGCCAGCGTTCATTCCAAACAGACATATGAATCAAGCGTTGTGGAGAAACACCACCAAAGACGCCATCTACATGGATTACCCGGAAAAAATTACTTTTAATAAAGTCGAATTTAATTCTTTTGGACTCTTCGTCAATCCCTGGTACTGATTTCTTATGCTCTTTTTCCATTTTTTCGCCCATCCTTGAATAAATATTATTCCGTATCCAGGAGAGGAACAGGAGAACGCTTCATGAGCAACATGGTCTAACTAGTGTGCTATCCCAGTAGGGCCTCCTTTTTTGGGAGGAAGAAAGACGCCCAAAACATTCGAGGATTGAACTAAATAAATTGGTTTTCCAGAATCATCATATTCATTTAATACTTTAATAATATTTGTAGCCACAGGTTTTAATCGAATAACCGTTCCATCACTCAGTTTATATTCACTCCATACTTCTTTGGATTCGTAATCCACCTCGATGGCATCTACTTCATTCCCTCGATAATTAACCTTGGTTCTTCTGTCCATGGAACATACCCCCTTGGAAATATCAGACGCCCTTAAAATCTGAAGGATATATGCATTTTATTCTTCTTCAGAAAAATTTCAATTTTTTTTTTAGGAATGAGTCGTTTGGTAAGTGAGTCTCTTGCCCTTAACCCCTTGTAACAGGTTTTCGGCCCTCTCAGTATCTTCAATCCCCAGGCCAGCGCGGTTGTTGTAACGGAAATCAAACTCGGCCAGATAGCGGTGAAGATGCTGTTTCTTGCAATGCTGATATATCCCCTTCATACCACGCTTGAAGATGGAAAAAAAGCCCTCAATGGTGTTGGTATGAATATTCGGGTCGGCCAAGGAAACATACTCGCCATGGCTGTGCCGGACGGTTCCATGCTCGGCAAAATGTTCATCCAAGTATTTATACTGCCCGGCATCATCGGTTATAACCCTGGCTTCTTTGGCGATATTTTCCTTGAGGATTGGAACCCCGCCCTTGGCGCTGAGATCGTCAATAACCACGCTGCGGGACTGGCCGGATTCCCGATCAAGCAAGGAAAGCACTTTGCGCTTATGGGCATAGCCGCGTCTTTTGGGCATACCTTCTTCCCCGCCGATAAAGGTTTCATCCACTTCCACGACGCCGCCATTAGACCCGAAAGGAGCCAATTCACCATCACGCATGGCTTCCCGGATACGGTGCCCCATGAACCATGCGGTCTTGAGAGTCACCCCAAGGGTTCTATGAAGCTGGTGGGCACTAATGCCCTTCTTAGAGGCGCACATGAGATAGACGGATTGGAGCCAGAGCCGCAAGGGAATGTGGCTATCTTCAAAGATAGTCCCGATCTTGACAGTAAACTGTTTCCGGCATACATAGCATTTATAGAGGCCGATCCGGGTAGCTTTGCCGTTCATTTTGCTGATGCGCTCCCGGCTCCCGCAATGAGGGCATATAGGGCCATGAGCCCATAGCCGGGCCTCAATGAAGGCATAGGCGGCTTCTTCATTTTGAAAGTGGGGAACGGAAATTAGTGACTTACTCATGGCTATCTCCTTGTTAAACATACTATAACCATTGAGTTTGGGTTTGTAAAGTATAAAATCACGTTTTCAAAGGGGGGTTAAAAAACCGTATCTCAAAAGGCAAAGCAATTATGAAGCATCCCTCTGGTAATTTTAGTGACTTGAGATCCTTCACTTCATTCAGGATGACAATGAAATAAGGTTTTGCAATAGTTTCTAGGAATTTTCCCCTTCCTCCTCCGGAAAAGGCCGGGTGAAGAAACGCCCGGCATCATCTTTCAGGAGCAGTTCCACCCGGCGCTCCACCTCGTCCAGCTTCTGGTGGCAGGCCTTGACCAGGCCCACCCCCTCCGCGAAGGACTGCATGGCCTGCTCCAGTGGCAGCTCGCCGTGTTCCAGGGAATCCAATACCTCTTCCAGGCGCTTGAGCAGCGTCTCGAAACTCTGGTCAGCCGGTTTTTTTTCTTTAGCCATTGGAAAGCCTGTTTTCGGTTTTCGGTTTTCGGTTTTCGGTTGAAGACTTGTTTCCCGTTCAGCCTGTGGCGGCGCAGTAAAGCCTGCGGCTACCTTGAGCGCCGCCGTCGAAAACTGGTCCCTGACCCCTAACCCCTGCCTTTACTGCTCACTGCTTACTGCTTACTGCTCACTGTTGACTGTTCACTGCTCACTTCTTCCACTTCGCAATCCAGCCGGCCCCGGGCCACCCGCACCCGCACCGCGGCGCCCCGCTCCACCTGGCCGGCGTCGCGAATCACCGTCTCTTGGGGCATCAGGGTCGCCACCGCGTAGCCCCTTTCCAGGATGGCCAGGGGGTTGAGTTGGTCCAGGTGGCTCTGGCAGTAGGCCAGGTGCCGTTTACGGTCTTCGAGGTCCCGGTGGTAGCTCCGCCCCAGTCTCAGCCCCCCCGTCTCCAGGCGCTGCCGCCAGGAGGCCAGGACCCGCCGGGGGCTCAACAGCACCAGGCGGGAGCTGGCCAGGCGCAAGTGCTGCTGCTGCCCCGCCAGCAGGCGGCGGGCCCGCCGCGCCAGGGCCTCGCCCTGATCGTCCACCTTAAGACGCAGGTCCACCAGGCGCCGGCCCATGTCCGGTAGCCGGCGGGCCACCAGATCGAGATGGTTCCGGGCCGCCACCCGGGTCCTTCTGGCGGCGCCCACCAGGGAAGCCCCCAGGCGTTGCAGGCGCCGGCTCAATTCGGCCTTGTCCGGCACCACCAGCTCCACTGCGGCGCTGGGGGTGGGGGCCCGCAAGTCGGCAGCGAAATCGGCGATGGTGAAGTCCACTTCGTGGCCCACCGCCGACACCACCGGCAGGGGACAGTGGTAAATGGCCCGGGCCACCGCCTCTTCATTGAACGGCCACAGGTCTTCCAGGGAGCCGCCGCCCCGGGCCAGGACGATAACCTCTATTCCGGGATAAGTGGCCAGGTCCTTAAGGGCCCGGACGATTTCCGGCGCCGCCTCCTTGCCCTGCACCTTCACCGGATAGATCAGCACCTCCAGGTTGGCATAGCGCTTTCTGAGCAGGCGCAGAAAATCCCGCACCGCCGCGCCGGTGGGAGAGGTGACCAGGGCGATCTTCCTGGGCAGGAAGGGCAAAGGCTTCTTCAGCTCCGGGGCGAACAGGCCCTCCGCCTGCAGACGGGTCTTCAGGGCTTCGAAGGCCTGGGCCAGGGCCCCCAACCCCAGGGGCTCCAGGTAATCGACCACCAACTGATACTCGCCCCGGGGCTCATAAACGGTGAGGCGTCCCCGGCACAGGAATTGGCCGCCTTCCTGGGGCTTGAAACGCAGGTGTTGGTGATTACCCTTAAAAAGGACGGCCCGCAGTTGCGCCCCGGCGTCTTTGAGGGTGAAATAGCAATGTCCCGAAAGAGGCAGCCGGAGATTAGAGACCTCGCCGCTCACCCAGACCAGGTAGAAATGGCTCTCCAGCCGCTCCCGGATTTCCCGGGAGAGGCTGCTCACCGAATAGATATGGGGGAGTTCCTCGTCCATAAAAATAGTTCAAGGTTCAAGGTTCAAGGTTCAAGGTTGCAAAAAAATAGTTCTTAGGTTCAAAGTTCAATGGTGAGACATCTGCGAAAGTCCCCTTTTTTGTCATTCTGAGGGAGCGAAGCGACCGAAGAATCTCATAAATGACAAAGTTGGTTTTCGCAGCCGTCTCAAGTTCAAGGTTCAAGGTTGCAATCCCCTTTTTTTGCCTTTGACTTAAACTTTGAACTTTGAACTTTGAACTTTGAACCTTGAACTAAGGCTCATGTTAGCATATTTCCTGGGAGCCGTGGAAGAATTTTGGCTGACACTCTACCGGGGGCCAGAGGCTCTTCCCGCCTGCTAATGGAATTTTCTTGACAGTTGCGGCTATTTATGAGAAAAATCAGCCAAAATCGCCTGCGGGAAAGGCAATACATACCGGGAGAGGCAGGAGTGGCGCGGCGTCGTTCGCGAACCGCAAATTTATGTAACTGGGAATAGACCAACGGCATCCGGGAAAGCGCTTGCTAAGCGCTCCAGATGCCTTTTTTTTTAAGGCCGGGTAGCAATGATCAAGGTGAAACTGATAAATGGCCTCGCCCTCGAGTTGAAGGCCCAGACCGAGGCAGGCGAGGCCCTGAAGGCCCTGGGGGTGGCAAGCGACCACCGGGTGGTGGCCGCTCTGGTGGACGGGGAAATGCTGGACCTCTCCCGCCCGTTGGCCCAGGACTGCACCATCGCCCCCATCCTGCTGGACTCCCCCGAGGGGCTTACGATCATGCGCCATTCCGCGGCCCACATCATGGCCGAGGCGGTGCGCGACCTGTTCCCGGGGGTGAAAGTAGCCATCGGCCCGGCCATCGAAAGCGGCTTTTACTACGATTTCGAGGCGCCGGAGCCCTTCACTCCCGAAGCCCTGGAAAAAATCGAGGGCCGCATGCGGGAGCTGGTGGCCCAGGACCAGCCGTTCGCCCGGGACGAAAAACCACGAGAACAGGCCATCGCCACTTTCAAGGCGCAGGGTGAAACCTATAAGGTCGAATTATTGCAGGAAATCCCCCAGGAAACCGTGAGCCTTTACCGCCAGGGCAATTTTGTCGACCTCTGCCGCGGCCCCCACTTGCCTTCCACCGGCTACCTTAAGGCCTTCAAGCTCACCGCCAGCTCCGGGGCCTATTGGCGGGGGGACGAGCGCCAACCCATGTTGCAGCGCATCTACGGCACCGCCTTTGCCAGCCCCCGGGAACTGAAGCAACACCTGGAGTTCCTGGAAGAGGCCAAACGCCGGGACCACCGCCGCCTGGGCCGGGAGCTGGGACTCTTCAGCATCGAGGAAGAAGCCGGGGCGGGCCTGGTCATCTACCACCCCAAGGGGGCCATCATCCGCAGCATTATCGAGGATTTCGAACGCCGCGAGCATCGCCGCCGCGGTTACCAGCTGGTCATGGGCCCCCAGATGCTCAAGACCGAGATGTGGGAACGCTCGGGCCATTTGGCCAACTACCGGGACCACATGTATTTCGCCGAAGTGGAAGGTCAGAGCTATGGCATCAAGCCCATGAACTGCGTGGCCCACATGCTGATCTACCGCTCCCGCGTCCGGAGTTACCGGGAACTGCCGCTGCGCTTCTTCGAGCTGGGTACGGTGCTGCGCCATGAGCGTACCGGGGTGCTGCACGGCCTCACCCGGGTGCGCCAGTTCACCCAGGACGACGCCCACATCGTTTGCACCCCGGACCAGGTGCAAGGCGAAATTATCGGGGTCCTGGATTTCGTCTTCCAGGTCATGGCCATCTTCGGGTTCGAATATGAAGTGGAACTGTCCACCCGTCCCGAGAAGTCCATCGGCAGCGATGCCGAGTGGGAGTTGGCCACCACCGCCCTGAAGGGCGCCCTCAAGGCCCGCCGGCTTCCCTTTCATCTCTGCGAAGGGGAAGGCGCCTTTTATGGTCCCAAGATCGATGTCAAACTCAAAGACGCCTTGAACCGGCGCTGGCAGTGTGCCACTATCCAGTGCGATTTTACCCTGCCGGAGCGCTTCGACCTCACCTACGTGGGGCCCGATGGCGGCCGCCACCGCCCGGTGATGCTGCACCGGGTGATCCTGGGCTCCCTGGAGCGCTTTCTCGGGGTCCTGGTGGAGCACTACGCCGGGGCCTTCCCGGTGTGGCTGGCTCCGGTGCAGGCTATAATCCTGCCCATCACCGACCGGGTCCACGCTTATGCCCAAAAGCTCACCGGCCAGCTTACCAAGGCGGAATTCAGGGTTGAATTAGATAAACGCAATGAAAAGTTGCAGTATAAAATTAGGGAAGCCCAGGAACAAAAAATTCCCTATATGATTATTATTGGGGATCGGGAAGCAGAGAACCAGACCCTATCCATCAGGCGCCTGGACGGGACGAAACTGAACGATGTGCCGGTTCGGGAATTCAAAAAACGGCTAAAAGCGGAAGCGAAGGTGCCTTCGCCGAAATTATCCAAAAAATACGGGAGGTAACGATCATCCAGAAGCAGCAACGAGTGCGGATCAACGAGCAGATCAGGGTTCCGGATGTGCGTCTCATCGGTCCGGAGGGGGAACAGATAGGGGTCATGCCCACCAAGGAAGCGCTGGCCCAGGCACTGGAGGCGCATCTGGACCTGGTGGAGGTGGCGCCCCAGGCTGTCCCGCCGGTTTGCCGCATCATGGACTACGGCAAGTTCAAATACCAGCAGAGCAAAAAGCAACAGGAAGCCCGGCGCCGCCAGACCACCATCCAGGTTAAAGAGATCAAGGTCAGGCCCAAGATCGAAGAGCACGACATGGGCTTCAAGCTCAAGAACACCCGCCGTTTCCTGAGTGAGGGCGATAAGGTCAAGATTTCCGTGATCTTCCGGGGCCGGGAGATCGCCCACACGGACCGGGGCATCCGGATTCTCGCTAAGATGGCTGAGGCCCTGGTGGACGTGGGCACGGTGGAGCAGGCTCCCAGGCTGGAAGGCCGGAACATGTTCATGCTCATCACCCCCAAGTAACAGCCCACCAGCGCAGAAAGTTGATATCCAGGTATTAAGGCCGAGGCAGAAAACTTTTTTGCCTGGGTGCAATTGTTAGCTGGTGCAAGCCGGGATTATCTGATAAATATATAAGATTGCCCGTGGTGAGACGAAGATCCCGTCCCGGGCAGCATCCTGAGCTTTTTGGCCAGGCCCGAGGGCCGCGGCTTCGGCCTGACAAAAAGAACCAAAAAGCCCTTAATGCAAATAAAACTAGAAAGGCAATAAAACTTCAGAGGATTTTTTCGGGCCGGCCCCCAGCCGGCTGCCTTATCCAGAAATACCGGGAAACCGGCAACATAAACAGGGATGAGGATGAACCATGCCTAAAATGAAGAGCCATCGAGGGGCTGCCAAGCGCTTCCACGGCACCGCCAGCGGCCGGATAAAGCATAAAAAGCCCTACCACAGCCACATTTTGACCAGCAAAACCACCAAGCGCAAACGGCACTTGCGCCAGGGCACCTGCGTCTCCGCGGCTGAACTGAAAAAACTGAAGCGTCTGTTGCCGTATCTGTGAGATAGGAGCACCTCATGTCACGCGTCAAGAAAAGCGTCTATTCCAGGGCCCGGCGCCGTAAGTTTCTGGGAATGGCCAAAGGCTTCCGCAGTGGCCGGCGCCGCCTTTACCGTTCGGCCCGGGAGGGCGTCGAGAAGGGATTGACCTTTGCCTACCGGGACCGCAAGGTGCGCAAACGGGAGTTCCGCTCCCTCTGGATCGTCCGCATCAATGCCGCCCTGCGCCCCTTGGGGCTCTCCTACAGCAAATTTATCGGCGGCCTGAAAAAGGCCCAGATCAATCTGGACCGCAAAGTCCTGGCGGACCTGGCCATCTTCGATCCCCAGGGATTCGCCAAAGTGGCCGAACTCTCCCGCGGCTAGCAGACAGTTTTCCGTTTTCCGTCAAAAGCCGGCGCCCTTAAAATATGCGGCTGAGAATGGACCGGTGGCACAGGCATCTTGCCTGTGCTTCCTTGCTTCTTCCTGGAAGCTGGGGGGAAACTTGCAAGGCAGCCTTAACCCGGACGATCTGAAGCGCCTCCAAGACGAGGCCCTGGCCCAGATTGGCGAGGTTGCCGGCCCCGAGGCCCTGGAGGAGCTGCGGATCAGATATCTGGGCCGCAAGGGGAGCCTCACCCAGATTCTCAGGGGTTTGAAAGACCTGGGGCCGGAGCGCAGGCGCCAGTTGGGGCAAGAGGCCAACCGGGCCAAGGAGGCCCTGGAATCGGCTCTTGCCGATAAAACGAGCCAATTAAAGGCCGCGGCCCGCCAGGCCGGGGCCGGGGTCCTGGACGTCACCTTGCCGGGCCGCCGCCAGCCCCTGGGCCACCTGCATCCCATCACTCGCACCATGCAGGAAATCTGCGACACCTTCCTGCACCTCGGGTTCGAGACGGTGGAAGGCCCGGAGGTGGAACTCGATTGGTACAACTTCGAGGCCCTCAACCTGCCCCCGGACCATCCGGCCCGGGACATGCAGGACACCTTCTATTTCACCGATAAGGTGCTGTTGCGCACCCATACCTCGCCCATGCAGATCCGCACCATGGAGCAGCGGCAGCCGCCGCTGCGCATCATCGCCCCGGGGCGGGTCTACCGCCGGGATTCGGACCTGACCCACACCCCCATGTTCCACCAAGTGGAGGGTTTGCTGGTGGATAAGGGGGTGACCTTCGCCGACCTCAAAGGGACCCTCACCGCCTTCGTCCACGAGATGTTCGGCCTAGACGTGAGCCTGCGTTTCCGGCCCAGCTATTTCCCGTTCACCGAACCCAGCGCCGAAGTGGACATCGCCTGCGTCATCTGCCGGGGGGAGGGCTGCCGGGTCTGCAAGGTCACGGGATGGCTGGAAATCCTGGGTTCCGGCATGGTCCATCCCGCGGTCTTCGAGGCGGTGCATTACGACCCGGAAACCTATACCGGCTTCGCCTTCGGCCTGGGGGTGGAACGCGTCGCCATGCTGAAATACGGCATCGACGACCTCAGGCTCTTCTTCGAAAACGACCTGCGTTTCTTAAGACAGTTTTAATCATTTCCTTTAACCAGTTGATCATCCTTTAAAATTACGGGGTTCCAACCCCCCTTTGGAAAAGGGGGGCAGGGGGGATTTAATATAACCTCTTGAAATCCCCCTAAATCCCCCTTTTTCAAAGGGGGACTTAACCATGCCCAGTCCAGCTTCCAATCCTGATATTACGTCCAGCTAATTGGGAAACACTACATTAGTTTAACAGGGTTTTTGAGGGGTTCGGTAAGTGGCCCCTGCCCTCCCCCAGGCCCCCTGCCAACCAGTAGTTTCCGGCAACAAAATTGCATGGAGAAGATTACACTATCTCGCGGTTAAACTCCCTACCAGCATGTAGGGTGGGCACTGCCCACCAAAACAGAGATCTGTTTGAGCCTCATAGCGAAAACCTTGCCGGACGCTACTGCTCCCCCCTTAAAAAAAAAGGCCGAAAGCGTCAGCTTCCGGCCTTAAAATTTGGGGACCAGGGGGGCCGCGCTCCGGCCCCGTTTTTTCTTTTAGCCTTCCCCTTTGGTGATCAGATCCTCCCCGCCATTACTCCTGAGGCAGGCCCAGATGGACCTGGAGGCGCCGGTTGAAGTAAGCCGAGGCGTCCTTGTCGCCCGTGAGGCCGAAGCGGAACTTGACGGTGGTAATCTGGTTGGGCCTGGAAATCAATTGAATCTTCACGCTAGTGTCCGGGGGCGACACCGCCTCAATATGGGATTCCACCGGGTTATATTCCTGAGCTTTAATTTGCAATCTCAGGTCATTGCAGGCCTCCAGGGTGGCTTTCCAGACTTCCGGCATGGGCCGGGGATAGTCCCTTTCCATGGTGCCTTCGATCCATTTATAGCCGCTGACGGCGGCCATACCGCCTATGCCCATGAGAGTAGTTTCCAGACAGCCGGCGGTGAGCAGCAAAGCCGCCAGCAAGATCCCCAGTGTGGTGCGCCAGATCTTAAGCCTCATTCCCGACCTCCTTTTCCTAACCGGCTTCTTTTCTCTTATGCCACCCTTCCGGGCCTGTGTCAATTATTTTGGTGGGGAGAAAACGCCCCAAAAAGAAAAAGGGCAGAGCCTAGTATTGAGTCCCACGGAAACGTTGCCTATATGCTTTGCCTTTTTCCCTCCCCCTTGATGGGGGAGGGTCAGGGTGGGGGTGTAATGTATCTTTGATTTACAATAAGTTGCCACCCTCCCCCCAACCCCCTCCCCTCTCAGGGAGGGGGGGTTATTTCAAATCTTTTGTGAAGAAAATCGTAGGACATGACACTAGGCTCTGCAAGCCGAAAAAACCAATGGCCCTAAGGGGCGCACGGCGCACCCGGCGCTCCATTTGCTCACCGCTAGGCAGCAACTGCCTGCTGGCCATAATCGCAATAGGGCAGTAAGGGGCAGCGGGGGCATTTAGGGTCCCGCGCCGTGCAGATGGCCCTGCCGTGCCAGATGAGCTGCAGGGAAAACCTGGTCCAGCGCTCCTTCGGCACCAGGTCCATCAGGTCGAACTCGATCTTTACCGGGTCCTTGGCCCCGGTGAGTCCCAGGCGCTGGGAGACCCGGCCGCAGTGGGTGTCCACCACGATGCCGGGAATGCCGAAGGCATTGCCCAGGACAACGTTGGCGGTCTTGCGGCCGATGCCCGGGAGCTTGACCAGTTCCTCCAGAGAGGCCGGCACCTGGCCGCGGTGGTGCTCCGCCAGGGCCTGGCCCAGGGCCTTGAGGCTCTTGGCCTTGTTGTGGTAAAAGCCGGTCTGGTAGATCTCCCGTTCCAATTCCTCCAAGTGGGCGCGGCCATAATCGGCGGCGCTGGCATATTTGGCGAAAAGCGCCGGGGTTACCCGGTTCACCCGCTCATCGGTGCATTGGGCGCTGAGGATGGTGGCCACCAGCAGCTCCAGGGGGTTGTGGAAATCGAGGGTAACGTGCACCTGGGGGTAATGCTTATCCAGAAGCTTGAGTATCGGTCCGATTTTCGCCGCAGGCTCCATGACGACTCCTGTCTTCAGTTTCTGTTTTCCGTTTTCCGTTTTCCGAATTCTGTCTTCTTTTCCCTGGCTTACCTGGTCCGGCGAACCGAAAGAAAAAAGCCTATTTTTCAGTTAACCATTATCCCTTATTCTGTCATCCAGCGACTCGAAAGTTTTTCCGGGGCCTCCGGCACACCTGGCCCAACTATCAGAATCATCTTAACAGGAAACGGAAAACGGAAAACGGAAAACTATCTTTTCAGGCGGGCCGCCAAATGCCCGATCAGTTCCTGGAACTCCGGAATCTTCAGGCGCGACACCATCAGCACGTAGAGACCCCCTCCCAGCAGGATATCCGCCAGGAGGCACAACAGGCGCCCCGGCAAACTGCTTCCCAGCCAGCCGCTCAGCAGCGAATTGGCCAGGAAGACCGCCAGGCCCATCACCAGGGCGGAGCACCCCGTCTTGGCCAGGTTGCGCAGGAGATAGCCCGCCCGAAAACCCCCCAGCTTCCGGTAAAGCATCAGCGCCAGGAAGAAGAAGTTGAGGGTGCCGCTGAGCGAGGTGGACAGGGCAATGGCCAGGTGTTGCAACGGGCCCAGGGTGAGATTGATGAACGCCAGGTTGGCCGCCACCGTCAGAAAAGAGCCCAGCACCGGGATCCGGGTATCGTTTAAGGCGTAGAAGGCCGGCACCATGATCTTCACCCCGGCAAAGGCCGTCAGGCCCAAGGCATACAGGGCCAGGGCCGCGGCGGTCTGCCGGGTGTCCCAGGCGGTGAAATGGCCGTGCTGGAAAATGAGGGCGATGATGGGCTGGGCCAGGAAAATCAGGCCGCAGGCCGCCGGCAGGGTGACCAGCAAGGCGAGCGCTAGGGATGATTCCAGTGCCCCTTTCAAGGCGCCTAAATCATTGAGGGCCGCATGCCGGGAGAGCACCGGCATGGTGGCTATCATCAGGGCCACCCCGAAGAGCCCCCCGGGCAGATGAAAGAGGCGGTAGGCGTAATTGAGCCAGGAGACGCTTCCCTGGGCGCAACTGGAGGCGTAAAAGGTGTTGATGAAGATGTTGATCTGGGTGCCGGATAGTCCCACCACCGCGGGCAGCATCAGGCGGCCGATGCGCCGCAGCCCCTCATCCCGCCATTCCAGGACGAATTGCAGGCGAAAACCTTCCCGCCACAACATAGGCAGTTGCACCAGCAACTGCAGCAGGCCGCCGATGAGGGCCCCCCAGGCCATCCCCACGATGGGGTTGAGGCCCAGACTTGGAACCAGCAGGCTCAGAGCCACCCCGGCCACCACCGAGCCCAGGTTGAAGAAACTGGAGGCCAACGCCGGGATGAAAAATTTGCCCCGGGTGTTGAGGACGCCCATGACCAGGGCAGCCAAAGAGACCAGGAGCAAAAAAGGGAACATGACCCGGGTCATCAGGATGGTGAGTTCCGACTTCCCGGGGACGAAGCCGAAATCCGGGGCCATGAGATGGACCATTTGGGGGGAGAAGAACATACCCAGGAGGATCAGACTCCCCACCAGCAATGAGGAGCACATGATGACATTGTTGGCCAGGCGCCAGGTCCGGGCGGCGCCCAAATTCTGGTCGTAGTCGGTGAACACCGTGACGAAGGCGGCGCTCAGGGCCCCTTCGGCAAAGAGGTCCCGCAGCAGATTGGGGATGCGAAAGGCCACCACAAAGGCGTCGTAGGCGTAGCCGGCCCCGAACATGCCGGCGAATACCTGCTCCCGCACCAGGCCCAGGATGCGGCTGGCCAGGACCGCCAGGCTCACGGTTCCCGCGGCCCTGGCGATTTTCCCGGTTTGGCTGTCTCTGCTAACTGAATCCGGACTCAACGGCAAGACCTCTATATAAAAAAACTCAACCGCATCTCTGGCAAAGGCCCGGGGCAGCGCCCGGTGCGGTTCGAACCTGACTCCCGCCCAATAACTCCCCTGGCCGGCCACCGCGGCCTAGGGCGTTTTCTTTAATTAACATGGATGACTTGCGGGTAAAAAGAGGAAAAGCCGGGCGGGCGCCACTATTTTTCCGGCCAGCCGCGGCGAGCGCCCCCTAGCCTTCGTCGGTCTTCCTAACAGCCGTGGGGGCAGAGGACTTCTTCTTCTTGGGGGGGGCGATCTTGGACTTATCCTTGGCGTCCGCCAGCTGGTTCCGGGCCGCGGGCTTGGTCCCTTTGGCGGCCTGGGCTTTGCGGATTTTTGGCTTGGGGGCCGGTCTGGGCCTGAGGGTCATCGTCTTCGGGGCCAAATCGGCGGAGGGAGTCCCGGGGTGCAGCAATGTATAGCCCGGCTGATCCCCGGAGGCCGTGGCCTTGATGGGAGGCTCTTCCACCCGGGAATTCAAGTTGGCCGGCACGCCCTCGGCCCACACCGTCCCCTGAAACCCCGCCAGTTGCAGATCTCGATGCCGCCCCTCAAAAGATTGGACCAAGGCCACGGCCAACACCAATCCCACGCCGGCGGCCGCCAGCAAGCCCAGCCAACCGAGGCGCCGCCAGGGGCGTCCCCGCCGCAGAGTGGCAGCTCTGCGCCTGCGTAAGGTGGAAATGAGGGCATACATGCCGTAGGCCCAGAGTATGAAGAGCAACGCCGCGAGCACCAGTTCTCCTTTCTAAACTTCTAGGAAGATAATCATTCTGATATTTTGAAGTCAACCCTTTTTCGCGGCCCTTGCTGCAAAAGAGTTTGCCAGAGGTCATTTTATTGACATAGAGTCGTTTTTGGGGTAACGAATCTTAACCATGAAAGATTATATATGAAACCGGATGAGATTCCCATCTGCGTTTAAGGAGACTGCTTCATGGCCGAAACCCCAATTAGCCAAAAAATCCAAAATCCCACCTCCAGCCGCCAGGCCATCCTGGCCTTCCATTTCGCCGACCGGATCAAGGCGGAAATCATCCTCGCCTCCCGGCTCCTGGACAGCGTTGCCCAAATGCAAGGACTGGAGGGCGAGGGCGCCAGCCGGCTTTTTCTCGAGTTCCTCCGGGGTCTGGAGCTGGAGATCAACCTGGCCCAGGGGCAGATTAACGAACCGGAGATGGTGCGGGTGAGCACGGTGATGCACGGGCTCTTGGGGATGGCGGATTCGCGCCTGTTCCAGGAGATGCAGTCCCACTTCACCTGGATGATCAGCGTCATGGCCACCTTCGCCCAGCGGGCCATGGAATATCTGATCAGGGAAAAGTTGCTCTAAAGCGCCATTCCTCTCTTGTGCAGAAGGTCTCGCAGGTTAGGAAGGTTTCCGGAGGCATCATAGGGCAGGTCGAATAGCCGGGCTTCTTCGCAAACCTCCAATTCGCCCCGGCGCGCCTCCAGGAGAGCGCTGGAGACCGCCAGCACTTCCAGATCCTTGGTGTTGGCGATCCAGGCAACCCTGACGCCCTCAGGAGTCCAAAGCCCAATCGTTTTGAAGGCGGCCTCCAAGGCTCCCCGGTCTGACGCCAAGGCCAGAGGAATGCGCCCCTTCTCCGGGGCTACCGCGGTCACGCAGTTCATCGCGGTCGCCTCGAAATCGATTTTCTCCGCTGCTCTGCGGGTAGTGTAGTCCGCCAGCCCGATCCCGGTGGCGTTACCAAAGGTGGCCTCGGACAGGTCCCGGACGATGATGCGGGTGATCTTGGGAGTTTCGCACTCCTTCTCGTAGATGTTCATGATCCGCCCCACTACCTTGGTATCCATGCCCGCGCCGGAGATCTCTTTACCGATCTCGTCTATCAGCAGGATGTCCAATTCTTGAAAAGGCAGTTTGGGTTTGAAAAGCTTCGATTCCTCAAGAAGAGCCGGTTCTCTGGCGAATACCTCGTCAGGCCGGATGGCTTCGACCCTGCGGAGTTGGTTCAAGTGGCCTTCCAGCAGCGCCACCCCCCCGAGGATTTTTAAATTCTGGAACAGGGAAGCGGCGATCAGGTGAATGGCCTTGAGGTAGCTAATGTTGACCGCCAGCTTATGCATGGTTTCGGCCCCGGGTTGCCTGCCTAATCCCACCACTGCCATCTTCAGAATTCCGGACTCCGTTTCCCCCAGGTATTCCGTATGCTCCTTAACGCGATTGACGATCAGGATATGGTCGGCATCTACGGCGGCTCTGTCGGCATAGACCGGGACCGAGTCGAGTACCCGGTCAATCTCCACCACGTCAAAACCCGAATAAATCGGAGCGCTTAAGTTTGCTTCCGTGATGCCCAGATGCCGCAGGACCTCCACTTGCCCCTCGGCATCTCCCCGGCCGTGACTGCCCATGGCCGGGAAGAGCAAGGGTTCGCCGCCGTGTTCCTTCACTGCT
The DNA here is from genome assembly GCA_963697965.1 of uncultured delta proteobacterium. Taxonomy (GTDB): domain Bacteria; phylum Desulfobacterota; class Desulfobaccia; order Desulfobaccales; family 0-14-0-80-60-11; genus JAPLJC01. Next base: position 1,578,633 of record OY969108.1, on the reverse strand, counting down.
TCAATCAGGGTTCTGAGCACTTCGTTCATCGATTCGATGCCGCGGCTGCCGGCCGTGATCAATACCTTATCGCCCCTGCCGATAGGGGCCAGGAGGTCCGAGCGCTCCAGTTCCCTCCTGACCATAGCGCGGGGATCGGAGAATGTCGTTTTTTCGAATTTTTGCCGGACCAAACCGAACTTAGGATACTCCATTACCTGGCCACCTCAGCCAATTATCGGGCGGGATTATTGGCGTCTCAATTGACGCCGATCAGTTTTTTAGCCAATTGCACCGCTTCGGCGGCATCCTTGCCGTAGCCGTCGGCGCCGATCTTGGCCGCGAATTTGGCATCCACCGGAGCCCCTCCCACCATAATCTTGACGCGGTTCCGCAACCCCCTTTCCTGGAAGGTGGCAATCACCCGCTGCATCTCGGGCATAGTGGTGGTGAGCAGGGCGGAAAGACCGAGCACCTCCGGTTTGAGCTCAGCCACCTGCTCAACGAGTTTTTCGGCGCTCAAATCGACTCCGAGGTCAATTACCCGGAAGCCGGCGCCTTCTATCATCATACTAACCAAATTTTTCCCGATATCATGGAGATCACCCTTTACTGTGGCCATAACCACAGTCCCCTTGGGCTGGGAGGCTTCCCCTTTGAGTAAAGGCTGGATGATGGCCAGGCCCTTCTTCATGGTGGCCGCGGCCACCAGCATCTCCGGAACGTAGATCTCACCGGTCCCGAATTTTCTCCCCACAATATCCATGGCCTCAATCAGGCCATCGTTAATTATGCTATTCAGGTCGATCTGGTCTTTAACCGCCGCGGCTACCAGACCTTCGATCTCCTTATGCCTGCCAGCCACCACGGCCTCTTGGATCTGCTCTACTCTCCGGTCCATTAGATGCTCCTCCAGAAATTTAGCTGCTCAGTAGCCCCTATCTCGGGCTCATCGCTTGATGGGGTAGCTCCCATGTTTGAGTGCAGCTTCCCGCATCGCCATGAAATTGTCGAAATTGGCCCATTCGGGGACTGAATTTCCCGAGCCTACACAATACCCTCCCCCCGGAGCAACCCGATCGATCAGATTCTTCACATATTGTTCCACCTCGGCGGGGGCGCCGCTTCTCAAGAGTTCATTGGGGACATTTCCCACCAGGGTGAGGCGATCGCCATACATCTCCTTGACTTTGACAATGTCCATACAGGAGGGATCGATGGGCTGTAAAACGTCGAGGCCCATCTTGATCAGGTCCTCCATTAAAGGCATCACGTCCCCGTCGGTGTGCATAATAAATAGGAGATCATTCCGGTGGCACCGCGCCGCCATCTCCCGATACCAGGGGAAAACATGGTCGCCGAAGGCCTGTGGAGAGATCATGGGGCCTGTGCCGAACGCCAGGTCGTCAACCACCCATACTCCCCCGACATAAGGCATTTTGAGGATTTCTTCAAGCCCCCGGAATTGAATTTCTGCGACCTTCCTGAATACATCCGCCACCAATTGTTCGTCCATAATGAGGGACATGGCGAAATGATTGAATCCCATAAGCATCCAGGTAAGGGTGAAGATCTTGCCGGAGACGGCAATGACCTTCATGCCGTCGGGCAGCAGCTCCTTCGCCTGCTGAAACTTGGAAAAATCGAGCTGCGAGGCCAACTCCCAGGGGAATTTCTCGAAGTCCTCCCGGGTTTTGATGAAGCTCGTATACTCCAGGTTCCAGGCCTGATCATTTTGGCTATCCGGGGAGTCCTTGAGCATGGTCTCCCGGAGGACCCGGGAAATGGAAGACTCCTGCGTCACCTTCCCGGGACTCATCATCCCGACAGTTATGGGGATGAAATCGTAGCCGGCGCCCGCCCAGAATTCCACCTGGGACCCCAGGTCGTCCTGGGTCACCTCACGACCGAGGAACTTGCCCTGTATGGGATATTCGATGAGCACTTCGCAAAGGGGGACTCTATCGGGCTCCTCGTGCCGCACCGTTTTTCTGAGGCGCTCGAAATCGGGTTGCAAATTCATAAGCCGCTCCTCGATTAAGGGATAATACTGCATAATGCTTCACTGACTAATTTCCTCCAATATTTTTCCTTGCGTTTCTGGACCGAGCACCAGCACCGACAATGCTGCTATGCCAAACATCGATGCCGCCAAGGCGAAAACAGCCCCCCCTCCAGCTGACGCCACCAACCATCCAATAGCGTAGGGACCGGCAATGGCTCCTAGTCGTCCTACGGAGGAGCTCAATCCACATCCGGTGCCCCTCATGCGTGTTGGGTAGAGTTCAGGGGTATAAGCGTAGATCGCAGACCACATGGCGTATGTAAAAAACATCATTGCGAAGCCCCAGATGTACAGCATTGACAATGTCCCGGCATTGCCGTAAAAATAGGCGGTGACCGCAGTCATCGCCGTAGCGACTATCACCACGGGCCTCCTTCCCAGCCTCTCAATCAAATAGGTGGCAGAAAGGAACCCCGGAATTCCTCCAAGTGTGATGGTGACCACAAACGTTATCGATTTGATTACCGTAAACCCTTTGCCCACCAACAAGGCGCCGAGCCAACTGGTCAAGCCGTAATACCCAAAGAGGCATAAAGGCCACACGATCCACAACATGAGTGTCCGCTGCCAATAGTCTGAGGACCAAAGTTCAAAGAACGGAGACTGTTCAGTTTCTTTTTCGATTAGAGTCTGTTCGAGAACAGGCGGCAAGGGCTTTCCGTATTTCTTAGCCACTTGCGCTTCGATGTCGGCCATAACACGATCTGCCTCTTCACGTCTCCCGACTGCCTCAAGCCACCTCGGAGATTCGGGAATATTGCGGCGAACCAGGAAGAGCCAGGCTGCAGGAACTGCCTCTGCCACAAACACCCATCGCCAACCCACAAGAGGTAAGACAAAATAGGTGGTGACCCCCGCTACAATGATTCCCACTGGAAGTAGTCCTTCCATGATGGCCACGTATCGTCCCCTCGCGTGCTTGGGGAGAAACTCCGGCAAAGTAGCGGTAGCGACAGGAAGTTCAGCTCCCAGCCCTACTCCCAATAAAAAGCGGAAAACGAAAAGCGAGGTTATGTCCCACGATATGGCACATAATATTCCTGCAACCCCCCAAAGAATCATCGACCATTGAAGTATTATTTTCCGGCCCAATTTGTCTGACAGAAGCCCCGACAAACCGGTTCCGATGAACATTCCGCAAAAACTCATCGAAAGTAAAGTTCCCATCATGACTGGGTTCAGGTGAAATTCTCTGCCTAGTACAGGTAGGAGAAAAGTCATTGCGCCTAGATCAACGTCGTCGAAGAACCAGGCCGTGATTATGATGAACCCGAGAAACCGTTGATAAGAGGTTAAAGGAAGTCGCTCGATCCTTTGTGGGATCTGTAGATTCTCAAAAGGAACACTGGCGGCAGAGTCCATTATAATACCTCCATCATCTGAATTTGCTATTCTTGTTTTTCTTGCGTAACCAGGCGTCAGTTGACCGGGGCAGAGCGGTCTTAATTATTTCTCCTTATGTAACTACCCGCTTAATCTTTGAATTTTAAAATTATTATCAACTGCCCCCGCCCAGGTCGAAAGGGAATTCCAAGACCATTTCGGTACCGGTGCTCTGCCGGATATTCCGGGCAACGTCGTAAAGATGTTCAACCACCTTCCTTTCCGCGCCTTCGGTGTCGCCGGCCCTGATCAACTTGAGTATTTGCTTATGGAACCTCAGGGCATTTTGCATGGCCATGGGCAGCAAAGAGACCTCTTTGATAAAATTACCCAAAAGGTCGGTTACGGCCCCCAGCAACTGCAGCAAAACCTGGTTGCCGCTGGCCTTGGCCAGGGTAGTGTGGAACAGGACGTCCTGGGCAATAAAGGCCTGGATGTTGCCCTTGCGAAGCGCCTCTTTTTGTTTTTTCAGGTTGACTTCCAGTTCCGCGATCACCGCTGGCTCGGCCCTCATAACCGCCAGGCGCACGGTGGCCCTTTCGATGATTACCCGGGCTTCCAGAAAATCCCGCACCGTCGTCGCCTGCAGGAGCAGATGATCCGAAAGGGAGGCCAGATACCCGGTAGCGCTGGTGATATTGACCAGGGTCCCCACACCCTGCCTGGCGCTCAAGAGACCCATGACGATGAGCTTATTGATGGCTTCCCGCATGGTGTTGCGGCTAACCCCGAACTGCAGGGCCATTTGGTCCTGGGAAGGGAGCTTGTCGCCGTGCTGCAACTGGCCGGACATGATCCGGTCGTATAGGGCCTTGAAGGCTTCGTCGGCCGCGCTCGTTCGTCTCAGACTAACCTTTTCCATAGATTTCTCTGTCTGCCCGGGTTTTCCCCATCTAAAGCCGGCCCCGGTCACCGGCAACTGCTCCCGGCGCAGGACCGCGACCCTATTGCCGAAACCTTATAGTTCTATCATCCTATGACTACCCAGCTTTGTCAAGGAATAACTCCATGCCCAAAACTGCAAAATCCTCATAATTTCAGGCTCATATCTCATACGAAACATTTTGTTGACTTCTATGGTAGCATGATTATATGATTGAATCATTCTACCTTTAACCATTGCCCAGCCGGAGGGAAAACTATGAATGATATCGATAAACCAACCAGGATGCGGGCTATCTACGCCGGCGGCGCCGGCCAAATCCTGGAATGGTTTGATTACGGGGTCTACGGTACGCTGGCTCCTATCATCTCCACGGTCTTCTTCCCGGTTAAAGATCGAGTCATCAGCATCCTGCTCACCTTTCTGGTATTCGGCCTGGGTTTCGTCATGCGGCCGGTGGGCGCCATCGTCTTCGGGCACATCGGTGACAAATATGGCCGCAGGATGGCACTGGCCTGGACCATCTATATAATGGCCGGGGCCACCTTCTGCATGGGCTTTCTCCCGTCTTATGCCGCCCTGGGCCTGGCTGCCCCCATATTATTGACTGCCTGCCGGCTGATCCAGGGTTTCTCCACCGGTGGCGAATGGGGTGGATCAACTGCCTTCCTGGTCGAGTATGCCTCGGAAAATAATCGTGGGTTTTATGGCAGTTTCCAGCAGAATCTCGCGGTAGTCGGGATGACCATCGGTTCTTTGGTAGGTTTTTTCCTGACCCACTATTTAGCCAAAGATGCCCTATACTCTTGGGGTTGGCGGCTTCCCTTCATTTTTGGCATCGTCCTGGGTTACATAGGCTGGTTTATACGCAGAAAAATTAAAGATACCCCCTCCTATGTAAAAGTGGAAGAAGCGCATCAAGTACTGGGCAATCCCCTGTTGGCCTCGGTTAGAAGCAATTTCAGCGGTATCCTCAAGGCTATGGGCATGTCGCTCGGATGGAACGCCGCCTTTTATATCCTCTTGGCCTTCATGTCCACCTATATCAATACGGTCTTGAAGCTGCCGCTCAGCCTCTCCCTGTTGGCCAGCTTCTTTTCCAGCATTTTGCTGATTGTGCTTATGCCGATTATGGGTCACCTATCTGACCGGATCGGCCGGAAACCCGTTCTGATCACTGCCTGCCTGGGCTTCATCTTCTTCACCTACCCCCTGTTCCTATTTATCGCGAATGGCAGTTTTCTCAGGGTCTTGCTGGCAGAATTCGTACTGGCTCTCTTTCTTTCCATGTTCTCGGGAACCGCCGTGGCCTTTATCGCGGAAATCTTCACGACCCAGGTGCGGATCTCATCTCTGGTGGGGTACAACATCTGCGCGGCCATCGGGGGCGGCATGGGTCCATTCTTTGCCACCTATCTCATCAAATTAACCGGCAACAACTCTTCCCCGGCCTTCTATCTTGTCGGGATGATTCTAATTGCGCTGATTTCCATTGCCTTATTGCCGGAGTCTTATAATAAACCCCTCAAATAGGTAGCGGCGGGGGGGGGGACTTGAAAGGCAGCAGAAACTGGTGGCACAGGCATCTTGCCTGTGCTTCCTTGCTTCTTCATGAAAGCTGGGGGGAAACTTGAGCGGCCGCGGCCATCCAGAGCCGGCATCCCAGGATGGTCACTCCCGGGGCACCAGCCGGTAAACCTCCAGAAGCGGCAGCCCCTGGGCTTCGGCCATCTGGCGGCAGGCCTCATACTCCGGCAGCAGCCTGCGCCTGCCGCCGTACTCCATGACCTTCACCAATAGCGGCCCGTAGGGGGTGTCCACGGCCTCCTGCCAGCGCCTGGCCACCACCCGCTCCACCTCCGAGACCCGCACCCCCAGGGTGGTGGAATCGGTAAACAGCCGCTCCAGCAGGGCCTCCCGGGCCGCCAGCGGGCCGATCACCGTGAGGCTCACCCCGGGACGGCCCTTCTTCATCTGCAAAGGAGAGAGTGCCACGTCCAGGGCCCCGGCCTTGATAAGCCCGGCCACCAGGGGTTCGTAGAGTTCCGGGTTCATGTCATCTATGTGGGTCGAAATCACCAGCACCCGCTCCCGCCGGCCGGCGGCCGGGGCCAGGGGGGACCCCAGATAAATGCGCAGCAGATTCGGATACCCCGGCAGCTCCCGGGTGCCGGCGCCGTAGCCCACCCGTTCCAGACGCATGGGCGGGCAGGGCTCGAAGACCGCCCCCAGGCCCTTAAGAATCACGGCGCCGGTGGGGGTCACCAGCTCCCCCGGCAGATCGGTGCCGTAAACCGGCAGTCCCTTCAACAATTCCAGGGTGGCCGGGGCCGGGTTGGGGAGCCTCCCGTGGCCCGCGGCGATCATCCCATAGCCCATGGGCAGGGAGCTGCAAAAGACCCGGGTGATCCCCAATTTTTCCACCCCGTAGGCGGTGCCTACGATATCCAGGAGGGTATCCAGGGCTCCCAGTTCGTGGAAGTGCACCTCCTCCAGGGGCTGTCCGTGAATTTTGGCCTCAACCTCCCCCAGGCTGCGAAACATGGCGAGGCTGCGTTCCTGCACCCCGGGAGTGAGGGGGCTGCCTGCGATCAGGGCGTGGATCTCCCGGTAGCTCCGGGTGGGCTGGGGGCTGCGGGACCGGAAGTCCACCTGGAGCTGCACGCCGCTGAGATGGTCCTTGGTGCGGCGCGGCGCCGCCAGACTCACCTCGGCCAGCCCCAGCTGGTTGAGGAGGCCCTCCAGGTCCGAGACCTCCAGGCCCAGATCGATGAGGGCCCCCAGGGTCATGTCCCCGCTGATGCCGGCGAAACAGTCGAAGAAGGCCCAGCGTTCACTGGGTAGGGCGGTCGACAAAAAGTTCCACCTCCTTTACGGTGCGGCCTTCAGTGGCGCGCACGATAAAACGCAGGTTGCGGTACTGCACCCGTTCCCCGCTCCGGGGCAACTCGCCCAGTTGGGCGATGAGGAACCCCGCCAGGGTCTCGTAATCGCCTGCGGGCAGGCCCAATTTCAGGGATTCGTTCAAGGTCTTGATTTCGACGCGGGCGTTGATGAGATAATGGCCCTCCTCCAACTTCCGGAGGGGGGTCACCTCCTGGTCGAACTCGTCGGTGATTTCTCCGACGATCTCTTCCAACAGGTCTTCAATGGTGACAATGCCCACCGCGCCGCCATATTCGTCCACCACCACTGCCAGGTGACTGCCCTCCCGCTGCATCTCGGTGAGCAGCCGGTCGATCTTTTTCACTTCCGGCACGTACATCACCGTCCGGACGAAGGGCTTCATGGGGCGTTCGCCGTGCTCCTCCCCCAGCAGGTCGAAGCTGTGGAGCACCCCGCTGAGGTTGTCGATGCGCCGGTGAAATATGGGCAGGCGGGAGAAGCAAGTGTCGCGGAATTCCTCCCGGGCCTGCTGGATGGTCAGGGTGTCCGGGATCGCGCTCACCCGGAAGAGGGGAACCATCACCTCTTTGACGGTACGCAGGCTGAACTGGAGGATACGGTGGATGAAGAGGCGCTCGGTACCCTGCAAGTCCACCTCCGGACCGCTCTTGGCCACCACCAGGCGCAGATCCTCCCGGGTGATGAAGGGCACCTGGCCGGTCTGGCGGACCCCGGTGATCAGCAAGACCGCCCGGCTAATACCGCCGAAGACCCAGATAATGGGGGAGAATACCCAATAGAACAGCCACAGGGCCGGGGCCAGGCGCTCCGCCAGCAGGGTGGCCTGCTGCCGCCCCACGGATTTGGGGATAATTTCCCCCAGAATCAGGATCAAGGGGGGCAGGGCGATCATCACCGGGATTTCGGCCTCCTGGCCGAAATGCCCCAGGAAGAAAGCGGTCACCAGGATGGTGTTGGCCGCCGCCGCCATGTATGCGCCCAGCAAGGTGGCGGACAGGTAGTGCTCCGGCCTGCCCAGGAGTTTCAGGGCCAGGTGCGCGCCCCAATGTCCCTCCTCGGCCCGGTGGTGAAGACGGCGGCGGTTGGCGGAAACCAGGGCGATCTCCGCGGCTGCGAAGATCCCTTCCAGGACCAGGAGTGGAATGAAGATGAAGAGAATCCCGGAATTCATGGCTCCTCCCGGCGCACCTCCATCTCCAGGATACGGGTGCCTTTCATCCGGGTCACCCGGAAATGCAGGTGGTCCAGGGCCACACTGCCGCCTTCCCGGGGCAGAGCGCCAAAGAGGTTCAGAACCAGGCCGCCGATGGTATCGACCTCCGCGGTCGGCAGCTCCACTCCCATGGCCCCGTTGAAATCCGCCAGGGACAGGGTGGCCTTGACCCGCCAGACACCCGGGGCGATTTCCAGCAGGGGATTCTCTTCTACCTGAAACTCTTGGGGAATCTCGCCGCAGAGTTCCTCCAGCAAGTCCTCCACGCTCACCAGCCCCACCAGGGAGCCGTATTCATCCACCACCAGGGCCAGGCGCAGATGCCGGGCCTGCAGCTCCGTCAGCAGATCGAAGGCTTTTTTGTTTTCCGGCACGTAATAGACCGGCCGCAAAATATTTTCCCTAAGGTCCTCGCTGCCTGGGCCCTCCACCGCCATCGACAGGACATCCTTGGCGTGCAGGATGCCCAGGACGGCATCAGGGCTGTCCCGATAGATGGGGACCCGGGAAAACCGGGACCGCTTGATGGCCTGGATCATTTCGGGACAGGGCATATCCAGGGGCAGGGAAAAGATATCGGGGCGGGGGACCATGATCTGCCCCACCCGCAGTTCGCCGAAGCCCAGGAGGTTCTGAATAAAATCCCGCTCCACCTGGGCAATCAGGCCCCGGAGATGGCTCTCTTCCACCATGCGGACAAAGTCTTCCTGGCGCACTGCGGGCACCTCGAGCTCCGGGCGAAACCCCAGGGTGGCCAGAATACCCCGGCTAATCTGCAGCAATACCAGGCGGAAGGGAGTAAACAACAGGATGGCGGGCTTCACCAGGAAGGCCAGCCAGGGGGCCAGGCGAGTAGCATGGGTCAGGGCCAGGGATTTAGGAATCAGTTCGGCCACCAGGAGAAAGGCGGGGGCCAGCAGGCACAGGGCCAGCCATTTCCCGTGGGGACCCCAGATGCTCAGGGCCAGGGAGGTGGCCACAATGGAGGCCACGATGTTGATCGTCTCCACCCCCATGAGCACCGTCACCAGGAGGCGCCGGGGCCGGGCCAGGAGGGCCTCCACCCGCTCCCCCCGAACCCGGTTCTTCTCCCGGAGGCGCAGGCGATCCAGGGGAGTCAGCGCAAAGAGGGAGGTTTCGCTGGCGGCAAACAAGGCGCACAAAAGCGCCAGGACGCCCAGGGCGAGATAGCTTGGGAAATGGGGAGCTGACCAGATTGGATCCAAATTTTGTTGGGGCCTTCAGCTGTCAACCGGCAGCAGACAGCAAAAACTTTGATTTCTAGAGGGCTTTCCCCTGGTGGAGATAAGATAGTGCCGCGGCGTCAAATATCAAGCCAACCTCACTTCCTCAGCCCCAAAAGGAAGCGAGTTGAGACCTCTGTGAAAGTTGTTCTAGGGGCGGACCCATGTGTCCGCCCTTGGTTTCGAGTTTCGTGTAGGGGCGACCCGCTGGGTCGCCCAGTCGGTGAAGGGTGGGCACTGCCCACCATTTCCTCAAAGTGGCACAGGCTTCCAGCCTGTGATGGAGCCGCCCGGTGTTTAGTTCCCCATTTTTGTCATTCCGAGGAAGCGAGGCGACCGCAGAATCTAATAAATACGGAGGAAATACGAGATCCTGCGCTTCGCTCAGGATGACAAAGTTGGTTTTCGCAGAAGTCTCGAGTTGTTGTTTCCCGTCAATAGTATGGCATTAATTCGAGTGAAAACCTGATAAACTTCTCTCTTAAACCACCGGCAACCGGACCGGTCGCCCTACTCTGGGTTTGCCGGCCTCGGGCTTCTTCCCCTCCCGAAAAGGCGAGCGGACCATGGCCTCGCCCAGGACCTGATCCACGTCGGTCACCGCCACGAACTTGAGGCGCCTTTTCACGTTGCGCGGAATCTCCTCCAGGTCCTTTTTATTGGCCATGGGGATGATGACCTTTTTGATCCTGGCCCGGAGCGCCGCGATGGCCTTCTCTTTCAGGCCGCCGATGGGCAGGACCTTGCCCCGCAAGGTGATCTCCCCCGTCATAGCCACGTCCCGGCGCACCGGGATCTTCGTCAGGGCGGAGATTAAGGCAGTCGCCATGGTGACTCCCGCGGAGGGGCCATCCTTGGGGGTAGCCCCGGCGGGCACGTGGATATGAACATCCAGCTTTTCATAGAAATCCGGAGGCAGTTGCAGGAGATCCGCCCGGGAGCGGGCATAACTCAAGGCCGCCTGGCCCGACTCCTTCATAACGTCGCCCAACTGCCCGGTGAGGAGCAATTGGCCCTTGCCCTTCATGAGGGAGGCCTCCACCGCCAGGGTCTCGCCCCCCACCTGGGTCCAGGCCAGGCCGGTGGCCACCCCTATTTCATCCTTCTCCACCTCACCCTCCGGCAGGTACTTGGGCGGCCCCAGGTAGCGGTGCAGGTTGCCCCGGGTAACGGCAAAGGGGGGTTCCTCACCTTCGGCCAGGCGCCGGGCCACCTTGCGGCACAGGGTGCCGATCTCCCGCTCCAGGTTCCGCAGGCCGGCCTCCTGAGTGTAGTTTAAAATGATCCTTTTGAGCACCTCCGGGGGAACGGTGAGATCCTTGGGGCGCAAGCCGTTTTCCTGGAACTGCCTGGGCAGCAGGTGGCGCCGGACGATCTCCAGCTTCTCGTCCTCGGTGTAACCCGGGAGGCGGATGGTTTCCATGCGGTCCCGCAGGGCCGAAGGAATGGGGTCCACCAGGTTGGCGGTGGTGATGAACATCACCTTGGACAAGTCGAAGGGCACGTTGAGATAGTGGTCGCTGAAGGAATGGTTCTGCTCCGGGTCCAGGGCCTCCAGCAAGGCGGCGGAGGGATCGCCGCGAAAGTCCATGCCGAGCTTGTCCACTTCGTCCAGGAGGAAGACGGGATTATTGGAACCCGCGGTCTTGAGCCCCTGGATGATGCGCCCCGGCAGGGCGCCTATGTAGGTGCGGCGGTGTCCTCGAATCTCCGCCTCATCCCGCATGCCCCCCAGGGAAACCCGGGTGAATTTGCGTCCCATGGCCCGGGCAATGGACTGGCCCAGGGAAGTCTTGCCCACCCCCGGAGGACCCACGAAGCAGAGGATGGGGCCTTTCATCTTTTTGTTGAGTTTGCGCACGCTCAGATATTCGAGGATGCGGTCCTTCACCTTCTCCAGATCGTAGTGGTCTTCGTCCAGGATGGCCTTGGCTTCCTTAACCTCCAGCTTGTCCCGGGTGCCCTTGCTCCAGGGAAGTTCCACCAGCCAATCGAGGTAGGTGCGGACGATGGAGGCCTCGGCGGCATCGGGATGCATCTGTTCCAGGCGAGAGAGCTGCTTGAGGGACTCTTCTTCGGCCTGCTTGGTCATGCGGGCCCGGGCGATCTTGAGGCGATAATCCTCCATCTCCTTGCCCTGCTCGTCGAGGTCGCCCAGTTCCTTCTTGATGGCCCGCAGTTGCTCCCGGAGGAAGTATTCCCGCTGGCTGCGGTCCATCTCCTCCCGGGCCTGGTTTTGGATCTTGGCCTGGATGGCGGAAACCTCCAGCTCTTTGCGCAGGAAGTCGTTAACCTGGATGAGGTTGCGGATGGGGTCCGTCTCTTCCAGGACCATCTGGGCCTCGTCGATCTTGAGGCGCAGGTTGGCGGCCACCAGATCGGCCAGGTGGCCGGGGTCCTCGATGGATTCCAGAATGGCCAACAAATCCGGGGACATGATGCCCTTCACGGTAAGGATTTTTTCCGACATCTCCCGGGCATTGCGCATCAGGGCCTCGGCCTCGGGAGAGATCTCGCCGACAGCCGCCTCCGGGATGACCTCCAGTCTCACTTGGAAATAGGGGCGTTCCTGGATATATTCCTTAATCGACGCCTTGCTCTTGCCCTGGACCAGGATCTTCAGGCGCCCGTCCGGGAGCTTCAACATCCTCAGGATGAGGCTCACGGTCCCCACCGGGTAGATATCCTCCCCCTCGGGGTTCTCAACGGCCTGGTCCTTTTGGGTGGCCAGCAGCAAAAGGCGGTCCTGGGCCAAGGCCGCCTCGATAGCCAGCACCGAGGCCTCCCGGCCCACGAACAAGGGGAGCACCATGTTGGGAAAGACCACCACATCCCGCACTGCCAGCAGGGGCAGGACGGGAGGTATGACAATCTGTTGCAGTTCTTCGTCTTCTTCTTTGGAGGCCATTTTATCTCCTAAGAGGTTATCAGGGATGGGCCGGGAGTCGGCAGCCGCCGGGAAAGCCGGAGGCGGCCAGCTCTTACCGGATTGCCCATGGAAGTTCCAGTACGTGGTCCCGAATCCAATTTCAGGGGCGTCTCTCCACCCGCCCTCTAGATCATAATTCCTTTGCCGCGGGATAGCAACGAGTCGGCTCCCGGGCGACCAAGTTTTTGTTCGGACCGATTTCGGAGCGGGGCCTGGCCACTTCCCGGCCGTCCAGCAGCAGAGGACCCAACTTTTTTTGCGAACCGCAGAAATAAGCCGGGACGCCCCCCTGGGCCTTCAAGGGCTTACGGAAATTCTGCCACTTTCCTTGAGGCTGCTGCTGGCTCAATTATCGACCTGTTTGCTTTTTAACTAAAATTCTTTAACGCAGCCTATGGTTATGATATACTTTAATGATTAGCTTGATAACGCAGGGGGGGAGATGGTTTGGAGGGAAAATCGATAACGGCCCACACTCCGGTGTCCGGGCAGGCGCCACCGGAGATTTTTCGCAGCCGCATTGAGCGAGCCCTGCGCCGGGCTGCGGCGGCCATGCTGGCGATGCAGGATGCCCAAGGCTATTGGTGGGCCGAGCTCGAGTCCAACGTCAGCATCACCGCGGAATATATCATGCTGCACCGCTTCCTGGGGTTGGCTGAGGCCAAGATCCCCAGGTTGGCGGCCGATATCCTTGCCAGGCAACTCGACAGTGGCGGCTGGTCCATTTGGCAAGGGGATGGCGGCGAGCTCAGCGCCAGCGTCGAAGCCTATCTGGCCCTGAAAATCGCTTCGGTCTCGCCTCAAGACCCCCGGATGGTAAAGGCCAGGGAGTTTATCCTGGCCCGGGGCGGCGCCCTCCAGACCCGGGTCTTTACCCGCATCTTCCTGGCCCTCTTCGGCCAGATCAGTTGGGACGGCATCCCTTTGCTACCGGTGGAGTTCATCCTCCTGCCCCCCTGGACCGGCCTCAGCATCTATGAATTTTCCAGTTGGACCCGGGCCAGCATAGTGCCTCTGATGATCATCATGGCCCGGCGCCCCGTCCGGCGGCTGCCCCCGGAACAAGCAGTTCCGGAGCTTTTTCTCGACCCCAGCGAACCCTTTGAACAGCACCGGGTGGCCTGGAAACCCAAGGGGCCCCGCCTGGAAAATCTGTTCATGGTGATCGACCGGATCCTGAAGCTTTATTACAAGCTGCCCATCCCCTGGCCCCGCAATTACGCCTTGAAAAAGGCGGAGCGCTGGGTGCTGGAGCATCAAGAGGAGAGCGGCGACTGGGCCGGCATCCAACCCGCCATGGCCAACTCGGTGCTGGCTCTCCATCTGCAGGGACATGGAGTCAAGCACGGCCCGGTGCGCCGGGGCCTCAAGGCCCTCGAGTTTTTTGAAATCCGGGAGGGTGAACGCACCTGGCTGCAGTCCTGCATTTCGCCGGTATGGGACACAGCCCTGGCGGTACGGGCATTGGCCGCCGCCGGCCTGCCGCCTCAGGACCCGGCCATGGTCAAGGCCACTTCCTGGCTGCTCTCCCAGCAAATCTTTAAGCCCGGAGACTGGGGCATCAAGTGTCCGGACCTGCCTCCCGGAGGCTGGGCCTTCGAATTTGTCAACAACTGGTACCCGGATGTGGACGACAGCTCCATGGTCCTGACCGCCCTAAAGGAAGGGCTGGCCGATGTGGCCGGGCGCCAGGCTGCCATCCAACGCGGCATCAACTGGTGTTTGGGGATGCAGTGCAAGAACGGCGGCTTTGCCTCATTCGACAAGGATAATACCAGGGAATGGCTCAACGCCATCCCCTTCGGGGATCTGAAGGCCCTGGTGGACCCTCCCACCGAAGACATTACCGGCCGGATCCTGGAGATGATGGGGACCTTCGGCCACGGCCCGGACCACCCCGCGGCAGTGAAGGCCCTGGCCTTCCTGCGCCGCCGGCAACATGCCGACGGCCCCTGGTGGGGGCGCTGGGGGGTGAACTATATCTACGGCACCTGGTCGGTGCTGGCGGGCCTGGCGGCCATCGGCGAGGACCTCAACCGGCCCTATGTGCGCCGGGCCGCGGCCTGGCTCAAAGAGTGCCAACTTCCCAATGGCGGTTGGGGCGAATGCTGCGAGTCCTACCTCGATCCCGAATTGATGGGCCAGGGAGAGGCAACCGCCTCCCAAACCGCCTGGGCCCTGTTGGGGCTGATCGCCGCCGGCGAAGCCCGCTCCCCGGAGGCCAAGGCCGGCGTGGAATACCTGCTGCGCACCCACAACCCCCAGGGCCGCTGGGAAGAGGAGCAATTCACCGGCACCGGCTTCCCCGGCCATTTCATGATCCGCTATCATCTCTACCGCGATTGCTTTCCCATGATGGCCCTGGGCCAGTATCTCCAGGCGCTCAAGTCCAGGGAACCGAAAGAGGCATAAACCTTCAGAATCGCCCTCCCGGCGCCGGGAGTCCTAGAAGCTATTGCAAAACCTCAGTCTGCCTAGATTTGTCATTCTGAGCGAAGCGAAGAATCTAGTGTTGTGCTCCGTAAATAGTACGGCGTTAACTCAAGCGAAACCCTAAGTTCCAAGGGTACTTAAGTCCCCCTTTGAAAAAGGGGGATTAGGGGGATTTCAAGAGGTTATTTTAAATCCCCCCTTAAGCCCCCCTTTTTCAAAGGGGGGTTAAAAAACCGTAGTTTGAAATTTCACGGCAATTATGAAGCATCACACTGGTAATTTGAGTGACTGAGATCCTTCACTTCGTTCAGGATGACAATGAAATCAGGTTTTGCAATAGCCTCTAGTCCGGACCCGCGCCCCGAAACCTGATAATGGCTACCACCGGAAACCAGCAGACGCCTGCCAACCATCCCAAAACCCTGGTCACCGGCGGCACCGGCTTCGTGGGCCGGGCGGTGGTCCTGGAACTGCTGGCCCGGAAGCGGGCCGTGCGGGTCCTGGCCCGGGACCCCCGGCATCCCGCCCTGGAAGGGCTGCCGGTGGAGGTGGCCCAGGGCGATTTGCGGGACCGGGCCTCCCTGGACGCGGCCCTGTCCGGCTGCTCCCGCCTCTTCCACCTGGCCGCGGATTACCGGCTCTGGGTCCCCCATCCCGAGGAGATGTACTTAACCAACGTGGGCGGAACCGAAAACCTGCTGGCCGCGGCCCTGGCCCAGGGAGTCGAACGGGTGGTCTACACCAGCACCGTGGGCACCCTGGGCAACCCCGGGGACGGTACTCCGGGAACCGAGGCGACCCCGGTGACTCTGAACGAGATGGTGGGACACTATAAACGCTCCAAGTTTCTGGCGGAACGCTTGGCCCTTGATTTCGCCTCCCGGGGCCTGCCCCTGGTGGTGGTCAACCCCAGCACCCCGGTGGGCCCCTGGGACTGGCGCCCCACCCCCACCGGCCAGATGATCGTCGATTTCCTCAAGGGGCGCATGCCCGCCTACCTGGAGACCGGCCTCAATCTGATCCATGTCGCCGACGTGGCCCGGGGGCACCTCCTGGCCGAGGCCAAAGGGCAAGTGGCCGAAAAATATATCCTGGGACATGAAAACCTGAGCCTGTCCCGGATATTTCAATTGCTGGCGGAGATCAGCGGCCGGCCGGCCCCCCGCTTCCGGCTGCCTTACCGGCCGGTGCTGGCCATGGCCTACTTGAACGAGTTTTACAGCACCCGCATCAGCGGCAAACCACCCCGCCTGCCGGTCACCGCCATCCGCATGGCGCGAAAATTTATGTACTTTAATAATACAAAAGCGTTACAATATCTAGGATTGACCCTGACGCCGGTGCGCCAGGCATTGGCAGAGGCGGTGGCATGGTTTCGGGAACACCGCTACGCTTAAAAATATTGCTATTTGATGAATAGTTCCCAAATTATTTTCTGACCTTCAATGAGAGGTTTGGCTTGCGCTTTCCATTAAGGCTCAGCTTCGATCTGGGGCGCTACCTGCTGAAGAAACGGCTTCAGAGAAAGGAAAAATTTCCCCTGGTGCTGATGCTGGAGCCCTCCCATCAGTGCAACCTGTCCTGCGCCGGCTGCGGCCGCATCCAGGAATATCACGAGAGCCTGGGGCAGTCCCTGACCCTGGAGGAATGCTTGGCCGCCGTGGATGAGTGCGGCGCCCCGGTGGTCACCATCACCGGCGGCGAACCCCTCATCTATCCGCCGGTCTTCGATCTCCTCCACGAACTGGTGCGCCGCGGCAAGTTTATCTATCTATGCACCAACGCCATCCTGCTGGAGCGCTCCCTCTCCCGGCTGCCCGTTTCGGACCACCTCACCTTGAGCGTCCACCTGGACGGGCTGGCGCCTAGCCATGACGCCCTGCTGGGGCGTCAGGGGATTTTTGACATTGGCGTCAAGGCCATCAAGGCCGCCAAGGCTATGGGCTTTCGGGTCTGCACCAACACCACCATCTATAAGAAGACCAACCTCCAGGAAATCGAGATTCTCTTGTCCTACCTGGCCTACATTGGGGTGGACGGCCTGCTGATTTCTCCGGCTTACAGCTTCGAGGGGGTCGACGACGAGCTCTTCCTGAGCCGGGAGGAGATCAAGGATAAATTCCAGCGGCTGACTGGCAACGGCCTCAAATTCAATTTCTTCAGCACCCCCCTGTACCTCAGTTTCCTCCGGGGCGAACGGGACTACCCCTGCACCCCCTGGGCCACTCCTACCCGCAACCCCCAGGGCTGGCGCGCCCCCTGCTACCAGATCGTGGACGCCCATTATCCCACCTTCCGGGAGATGATGGAGCGCACCGACTGGGACAGCTACGGAGTGGGCCGGGACCCCCGCTGCGCCCAGTGCATGATGCACTCCGGCTTCGAGCCCAGCGTGGTCCGGGAGATGAGCGGTTTTTCCGACCTCTGGCGCATGTTCCGCTGGAACCTGACTTGAGAAAAAAATCAGTCAGCTATCAGCCTTCAGCAGTCAGCTAAAAAAGTTTAGAGTCCGGGGTATCGATTACGCCTTTCCTCCATTCATGGGCATGAACCGCAGCGCCTCTCTCCCTCTGGCCAACGGCTACACCCTGTTGCTGGCCTGCCTGGCGATCTACCTGATTCCCCTGATCTGGCACACTCCCCTGATCCGGGCCGAGGCCATGTACGCCCTCATCCCCAAAGAGATGCTGGCCTCGGGCTCCTGGCTGACCCCCACCCTCAACGGCCTCCCTTACTGGGACAAACCCCAACTTCTCTACTGGCTCACCCTGCCCTGCTATAAACTTTTCGGGGTCTCCGACTGGGTAGCCCGCCTGCCCCTCCTGGGGGTGACGCTGGCGGAGGTCTGGGTCACCTACCTCATCGGCCGGCGCCTGTTGGGAAAGGAGGCGGCCTGGCTGGGGGGCCTGGCCCTCTTGAGCAGTATCGGCTTCTTTGCCCTGCACCTGCAGATCCTCACCGATCATCTCATCACCCTGTTTCTGGCCGCCTCGCTCTATTTCCTGCTGCGCTGGCAGGAGCAGCCCTCCGGCAAGTGGAGCGCCCTCTTCTTCCTGGCCCTGGGGTTGGGGTTTCTCAGCAAAGGCTTCATCGGCCTGGTCTTCCCGGCGCTGATCGTCGTCTGCTATGCCTGGCAGTTGCGCCGGCCCAGCCTGCTCTCCATTTTATGGTCACCTCTGGGCCTGGCCGTGCTTTTCCTTATCATGGTCCCCTGGTTTACGGCCTGCGAGCTGGCCCACCCGGGATTCATCAAGTTCCAGGTCGTTAATGAACAGATATTGCGCTTCCTCGGAAGCCGCCACCCTCAGGACATCAACTCCTTTCCCCTGGCCGGCTTCTGGCTCTTTCTGGGCATCTGGCTCATGCCCTACACACCCTTGCTCCCCGGCGCCTGCTGGCGTTTCTGGAAGGAGACCGGCGATGCCGCCCGCCGCGCCGGCCGGCTTCTAATCATCTGGCCCGCGGTGATCCTGATCTTTTTTAGCCTGTCCTCCAGCCGCATCGAATACTACTCCCTGCCGGCCCTGCCGCCCCTGGCCCTGCTCATCGGCTGGCGCCTGCAGCGCTACCTGGATACCCCCGGGGACCGCCGCCCCCTCTGGGCCCTGCTGATCATCGGCCTCCTGGGGCTGGCCACCCTGTTTCTCCTCCCTTATCTGGAGCAGGTCTGCGCGGCCAATCGCCGGGAGTTCGCGGGCATGTTCTGCCTCATCGCCCCGGTGGCCCGCCCGGTGACCTACCTGATCCCGGCCCTGGCCCTGGCGGGCCTCACCGCCGGCTGGGTCCGGCGACCCCGTCTGGCCGTGGCTGGCTACGGCGTCCTGGCCCTTTCTCTGCTCCTGTTCACCTTTCGCATCTGGCTGACCCTGATGCCGGCCTTCAGCGACCAGATCCCGGGGCTGTGGCTCCGGCAACATGCCGCGGCCGGCGACCTGGTGGTCATGGGACCCATCGAGGAGTACGAATACGGCGCCTCCCTGGCCTTTTACGCCGGCCGCCCCATCCTCATGGAGAAGCGCCACGGCCTCCCCCAATTTCCCCAGCCGGTGCCACCGGCCCAGGACTACCTCATCGCCCCCGGGCAACTGCAAACCTTGTGGCAGGGGCCGCACAGGGTCTTCCTGCTGCTCGACGACGCCACCCCGCCGGACCCTTGGCTGCATGGGACGGAGGTCCCCCTGGGCCTGCCCGGTAAACGCCTGCTGGCCAACCGTTAAGGGAAGGTTTTCCGTTTTCCGTTTTCCGTGTAGTGATTAGCTCTAAATCTTCATCTTTTCCCTTCGGTCAAAAAAAATTTCAAAAAAGTTTCTCCAAGTGTAAATTTCTCGGCTCCAATTTTGAATATATCCTATGCTGACGTCACCATGGTAGGCGAGCATAATTTAAAGGATGTGCCCGCCTTGATTCGGGAGACGATGGTTTAGCTATGAGTGAATCTGAAAAATATCATCCAAGCCACATAGGGTTTCGTTTTGAGAATCCTGATGTTTTCCTATCGTGCGGACTTTGCGGGAATTTCCTCAAAAGTGCTCCAATGACTTATCTATTTGGACGGGATAAGGATGGATATCTTTTGGGGGAGTACTATTGTGATCCCTGTCTATCGGTATCTGGAATAATCTTTAAACCTGTCGATAAAGTGGAGTCTTGGGAAAGGGAAGAGGTAATCATGCAATGGCTTGATGATGAGGACGAGTCTATTCAGAGGGGGAAGTATGTACTCAAGGATGGGGCTGTTTTCCCGTCGGAAAAATTGTAAACACACCTATTATTCTCACATCGGGTGAATTCAAGACGCCAGAAGAGCCAAAATGAGAGTTTGCATCCATAGGGGAACCCGGGAGATCGGGGGCACCTGCGTCGAGATCGAGGCCCAAGGACAGCGCCTGGTTCTGGAAGTGGGCCTGCCTCTTGACGCTCCGGAGACGGAGGCGTTGCTGCCTCCGGTGCCGGGATTCAGGGAGAAGGACGATACCCTTACGGGGGTGGCGATCTCCCACCCCCACCAGGATCATTACGGCCTGGCAAAATACCTGCGCTCTGATCTGCCTATTTTCATCGGGCCTGCCGCCAGCCGCATTCTTGAGGCCGCCGCCGATTTCATTCCTGCGGGGGTCCCCTTCCCGAACGCAATCTACTTGAAGGACCTGGAACCCTTGCAAGCAGGTCCGTTCGAGATAACCCCTTACCTGATTGATCATTCAGCTTATGACGCTTACGCCTTCTTGGTTGCCACCGAAGAGAAGCGCTTGTTTTATACCGGAGACCTGCGCGCGCATGGGGCCAAGGCCGACCTCTTTGAGAGGCTGGTACGTAAGCCACCAAAAGATGTAGATGTTTTGCTCTTGGAAGGCTCCACGATCGGGCGCCTGAAGCCAGAGGGACGATTCCCCACTGAAAGAGAATTAGAGGTCCGTTTTCTCCATGAGATGAAATCTACCAAAGGCATGGTCTTGGTCTATTGCTCCGGCCAAAATATCGACCGCATCGTCACCATTTTTCGAGCCTGCAAACAAAGCCAGCGCCAAATGATCATCGATCTCTATACTGCGGAAATCCTCCGGGCCACAGAAAACATCCATATTCCCCAAGGCGATTGGCCCGGCGTCCGGGTTTTTATTCCCCAATGGCAGCGGCGGCTGGTCAAGAGAAAGCAGCTCTTTCCTCTGCTGGAAATTTATAAAAAGAATCGGATATTCCCCGAAGAATTAAAGGAAATAGCTGCACATGCTACGATGCTTTTTCGGCCCTCCATGGAGGCTGAGTTGGAACGGGCCGGGTGTTGGGATGAAGCCAAGCTGATATATTCCCTTTGGGAAGGGTACCTGCAGGAAGAGTCCGGTTCCCGTTTTCTAAATTGGCTGGATTGTCATAGGATTCCCATGAGCCAGATACACACATCCGGTCACGCCTCTATTTCGGACCTCCAGCGCTTGGCAAGAGCAATCAACGCCAGGATGGTGGTTCCGATCCATTCGTTTGAACCGGAACGCTTTCCCGAGTTTTTTGATAAGGTGGAGATTAAGGAAGATGGCATCTGGTGGGATGCCTAATAAATATCCTATGGAGGTTACAATGGCTAAATTTAAAAAAGGGTTAAACGATGAGTTTATTAAGCTTTTAAATGAAGCCTATAATAAGGGTGGCTGGTGGCGGGATATCTTGAACGACAGTGACTTGCATATAGGTATCAGAAATGACTACCTCAATATATATTATGCCGGAAATAGCCTTATCAAGCTAGAACAAAAACATGATCAGCTTCTGGGAAGAACACACTATAAATTCCTTCTTGATCCTTATAAAAACCTCTACGTTAAGTCGTACGATGGAGAACCAAATCTGTATGAGTCATCCGATGAAAAAGCTAATCATGACGATAAAGACCTTAAAAAGTTATTTATAAATAATTTTAATAAGTTGAAAGAAATAAAAAGGGCAAGCTTGTATTATGCAGGAGAGGAGAAAAAAGGGATTCAAAAAATACTTATGAGTAACCAAAATATTATTGATGTTGAAATAGCTTTAACTGATGAAGGAGCGAAGGAAAGTTCGGAGGAATTGCCTGACGTGGAGCGCAAACGGTCACGGGCTCCTCGCATCGATTTCGCAGCTCTCCAAAAGAGCGATAAAGGTTGGGAACTGGTATTTTTTGAAGCTAAATTATTTAGCAACCCTGAAATCAGAGCCACTAAGAATAATAAACCAAAGATAGTGGAACAAATTACGACATACGAGAGGCTGATAAAAGGGAAATTGGAAGATATCAAAAAATCATATATTAATGTTTGTAAAAATTTATTGGACCTTGAAGGAGAAATCCTAAAGAAAAAAAAGGCCATCGTGGAGGAAGTGGCCCGACAGAAGAATCTGACGATATCCCCCCGGCCCAGGCTGATAATTTTCGGGTTTGATGATGATCAAAAAAAAGGAAGGTTGGCCAATGATAAAGAAAGACTACTTAGGCATGGGCTAATCGAAGACCAAATCTACCTTCGCGGGAAACCGAACGGCTTCAACCTGGGAATTTCATCCTAAACTAAGACGAATTTCGAGGCATCTTAGAAAGACACCCAGCCGTGTGACACAAACTAGCCGAAAAGGAGAAAACTTATGGCTAAAATCTTCGTTGTAGATCGAAAGTCACAAGCAAACGCTAAGGTCTTTCAAGTAGATCATGAGTACCAGGCGGATCTCCTCTTTTATGTGGTTGACCATGAATACCAAGCCAAAGGGGATGTTCTGTGGTTCTACGTACAGCGAGAATCAGAAGCAGATTTCAAGATCTACTGGGTCGACCGTGAATCGGAAGCAGACATAAAGGTTTTCAAGGTTGATCATGAGTACCAGGCTGGCTGGAAGAAAAGTAATCCGTTCAGAGCCAGAATGGGAAAATAAAAGCGCAAAAAGCGCTGTACAACCGCAGGGCTGGAAAGCGTAGCGCAGCAGGTGCGGATGGGCGGTAAGGGAAGGGCGCTATCAGCCAAGCGCAGCCAATCCCTTTCGATCAATAAGATCCAGGAGCCGTTGCGCCGGGCCGCTCGGTCTTTTTTGCCCCTGCTCCCACTGTTGAACCGTTGTCTTGCCGATGCCCAGGATCACCGCAAACACAGCCTGGCTAACGTGGTTGGCGATGCGAATGCGCCGTATATCCTCAGGCCGAAACGCCCTTTTAGGCGGCAAGCAAAGCGCGTTAATTTTGCGCATGGTAATTTCGTCCATGGCGCCGGCCTTGAACAGCTCGCGCGCCATATTGTGGGCTATATCCAAAATCTCACTCATGGTGATTTACCTCCACTAGAGCGCCATCCTTCAAAAGCAAGGCTACCTGCACATCTGTTGCCGAAATAAAGGCCTCTGCAACCAGGCTTAGCGCTTCCTTTTCCTTATCTGGAATATTGGCCCTGGCATTTTTGGCAAACGCATAAAGAAAGATAATCCGTGCCGCATTTGGCCTTTGGTATCCTAAAAGAACCCGATAACTGCCGCGCTTCCCGCTCCCTTCCCGTCTCAAGCGTTTTTTGAACAGGTAGCCCCCAAGATCGGCCTCAACCTGGCCCGCGACAATCTCCGCCGCTGCCTCCAGCAAGACAGAATCCGAAATGTCTTCGGCGCCTGCCCAACGGGCAAACTATTTATTTTTGAACAACCTCATTTTCATAAAACTATATCACTTAGTAGGTCACTTTGCCAAGCTTTTTAGCTCATAGGGCGGGCTGTGCCCGCCGCTTTGGATCGCCCCATGGGAGGCGGCCACAGGCCGCCCTATAAGTTGGAAGCGCGGGCCTGGCCGCCCTGGGGGGCCTTATCGTCTGCATTTCTCTCCAGGAAACCGGCTCACCCTGGTTCCCTCCCATCCCCTCCCCTTCCCGGCGATTTTTTAATATACTTAAAGGAAAATCCTTCCCCTTGGAGATTCCCTAATGCTGAAAATCGCGGCAGGACGAGCCTTACTGGCCGTCTTGATCTGCCTGACCATCCTGACCGGGGCCCTTTCGGCCCAGATGGACACCTACGAAGAAGAATCGGGGGTCCCAGCCAAGGCGCAGGAACTTTTCCATCAGGCCCAGGGTTTGGAACAGAGCGGCCGCGCTGATGCGGCCATCCAGGCCTACCAGAAGGCCATCCTCCTCGATCCCAATTATGCCGAGGCCCGGCAGCAGTTAGGTCTGGCTTATGCCAATTTGAACCGCTACCCGGAAGCGGCCCAGGCCTTTAAGGAAGTCGTGCGCCTGCAGCCCCAGTCGGCCCTGGCCCTGGGAAACCTGGGAACGGCCTATATGAAAATGGGGCGTTTTCCAGAGGCCCGGGACGCCTTCCTGAAGGCGGTGCGCCTGCACCCCGACGACCCTGAAAACCACTACCGCCTGGGGCTGGCCCTGGGCAAAATGAAGCGGGACCGGGAAGCCCTGGCCGAGTTTACCCAGGCCGTAAAATTGCAGCCGGACATGGCCCGGGCCCACCGCGACCTGGGCCTGGCCTACCTCAACCTGGGCCGCCTCGACGAGGCCGGCAAAGAGCTGAAGGAAGCCTCGGCCCTGGACCCCAAGGATCCCCAGACACATTATGCCCTGAGCGCTTACTATGCCAGGACCGGGGACGTCGCCGCCGCCAACCGCGAATTCAAAATACTCCAGGGCCTGGACCAGGATCTGGCCCGGAAGCTGGTGGAACAGATCCGCAAATGAGCCGGCGTCCTTCCGGTAGGATTCCCGCGCTCCCCACCGGGGATTTCCAGGAGCCGCGGCCAAAAATAACCCGGGGCAGCGCCCCGGCCATGCTCCCCCCAACCTTCCTGAAGCGGCTGGCCTCCAACTGTCAGGTGGCCGCGGCCGCCCAGGCCGGGGGCTACTCCCTGTGCGGCGCCCTGCTCAGGTTGCGGCAGCTCTATAAATGGGAAAATCGTTTGCCGGCCTGGCGGGAGCCGGAACCCGCCGCGGTGCTGGAGTGGATTGAAGCCAGGGAGCAAGTCTGGGATACCCTGGAAGGAGCCGCCTGGCAATCTCTCCCCCTGGGAAGGCGGCGCTTCCAGCCCTTGGCGGTGGCTGCCCTCAACCGGCGCCTGATTCCCCTGGGCTTCGCCTATGGCGCCGGCCTCAGCCGGGGGCAGGCTCCCACCTGTTTCCTGGGGGAACTGCAAGAAGTCCGGCGTCACGGTGACCTGACCATCTTGGTGCTGGGCCGGGAGTTGGCCCGGGACCTGGATGGAGCCCCGGCCTTGCGCCAGGGACCCTTGATTTACGTCCGCCGCCAGGCCTGGGAATATTACCTCTGGGACCGCATCTCCGACCCCGTTCAGCAGCACAAACCTTTTCTGCAAGTAGCCCTGGGGACCTACGGGCTGGAGCTGGCCAGCCTGCTCCGGGACCCGGCGGCCCATTGGCCCGGGTTTGAGGCCTTCCTGGCCGGGGAGTTGGAGCCCGTCATCCATCACGAAGTCGGGGAGGCCCTGGAGCCCAGCCTGGGACCGGCCTTTGCCGTGCTCCTGGAACTGGCTCCCCATAGCCGGCTGGAGCTATGGCTCCGGACCCTGAAAGACGCCCTGGCGGAAGTCAACGAATGGGGCCGCCTCGCCTACCTGATCGAGGAGCGCCGCCTGGCTTCCCTGGCGCTGCTGCTGGCCTTGCGTCCTCCCCTTTACGCCCCGCTCATGCCGGAGCTGGAACCGGCCTTCCGGCGCCTTTGTGACTCCGGTGATTGGGGACCGCTGGCCGCGGCCCGGGAACAGATCCTCGGCCGTCTGCGGGGCGTGGCCGGGGATTTGCGTGATCTCCTGGACCGCCGCGAGAGCGCCCCCGCGGGCTGGCTGCAGGCCGAAATCGGGCGGCGCTATCTGGCTCCCTTGGGGCTCTAGGCCCGATTTCCTCCCATTCGGTGGCCACAGGACGCCCTATAAAATCCCCCTTACCCAAATAGGGCGGGCAGTGCCCGCCGCCTTAACCGCTCTTCACCAGGAAAACCCCGGCGACGCCAGCTTATAAGGCAACGTCTCTTGATTATCTTAAACTAAAGATTAGGGGTTTTCCTCCCTCCCCCTTGAGGGGGGAGGGCTAAGGTGGGGGTGATTATTTTCTTGTTATCTTAATGCGTTACCACCCTCCCCCCAACCCCCTCCCCTCAAGGGAGGGGGAGTTTAAATGCCAAGATACATTAAACATTTTTCCGACACGCGATACCAGGTCACCACCTTGAAGAACCAAATGTTTCCTGAATAGAATCGTATGAGGTTAACGTGGCGCACCATACAGAATCTTTGCAATTTGGCCGGCAAGCGGCTATAATCAATTAAAAAATCAACCTAGAGGGTTGAGGCCCGGACCCTGGGCGACCCAGCGGGTCGCCCCTACAACCCAAGACTCGAAACTCGATGTCTGATCCGCATAAAGAAAAAATCCTGATTCTGGACTTCGGCTCCCAATACACCCAGCTCATTGCCCGGCGGGTGCGGGAACTCAAGGTTTACTGCGAAATTCACCCCTTCAGTCTGCCGCTGGCTCGCATCCGGGAGTTTGCCCCCGGGGGCCTCATCCTCTCCGGCGGCCCCCGCAGCGTCTATGACCCTGACGCCCCCAGCCTCGACCCGGCCGTCTTCTCCCTGGGGGTGCCGGTCCTGGGCATTTGTTACGGCATCCAGCTTATGAACCACCTGCTGGGTGGGAAAGTCTCCCCGGCCGCCTCCAGGGAATACGGCTACATGCCCTTCCGCATCCTGGACACCCAGGACTTGTTCATGGGCCTCGACCCTGAGGAACAGGTCTGGATGAGCCACGGCGACCTGGTGGAGGAGGTGGCTCCGGGCTTCGAAATCATCGGGGCCAGCAATTCCTGTCCCATAGGTGCGGTGCGCCACCGGGAGCGGCGGCTTTACGGGGTGCAGTTTCACCCGGAGGTGCACCATACTCCCCGGGGCAAGGTGATCCTCAGCAATTTTCTCTTCCGCATCTGCGGCCTTAAGCCCCTGTGGACCATGCAATCCTTCATCGAGGCCGCCACCGCCGCCATCCGCCGGGAGGTGGGAGAAAAGGAACGGGTAATTTGCGCCCTGTCCGGCGGGGTGGACTCCTCGGTCACCGCCATCCTGGTGCACCGGGCCATCGGGGATCGCCTCACTTGCGTCTTCGTGGATAATGGCCTGCTCCGCCAGGATGAGGCGGCGGAAGTGCTCAACCTCTTCCGGGACCACCACCACCTGAACCTGGTGCACGTGGACGCCACCGCCAAGTTCCTGCAAGTTCTCGAGGGGGTCGTCGACCCGGAGGAGAAACGCAAGCGCATCGGCCACGAATTCATCTCCACCTTTGCCGCCGAGGCGGAGAAGCTGGGCGGGGTGAAATACCTGGCCCAGGGCACCCTTTACCCCGACGTCATCGAAAGCATCTCCTTCAAGGGCCCTTCGGCCACCATCAAGACCCATCACAACGTGGGCGGCCTGCCGGAGATCATGCCCCTTAAGCTGTTGGAGCCGCTTAGAGAGCTTTTTAAGGACGAGGTCCGGGAGGTGGGCCGGGAATTAGGCCTGCCGGACCGCCTGGTCTGGCGCCATCCCTTCCCCGGGCCGGGCCTGGCCATCCGCATCCTGGGAGCAGTGGACCGGGAACGCCTGGACATCCTGCGGCAGGCGGACGCCATCGTCATCGAAGAGATGCTGACCGCGGGCTTCTACCGCCAGGTGTGGCAGGCCTTTGCGGTGCTGCTGCCCATCCGCACCGTGGGCGTCATGGGGGATGAGCGCACCTATGAGAACGTCATCGCCCTCAGGATCGTCGATTCCGCCGACGCCATGACCGCGGACTGGAGCCGCCTGCCCCATGATTTTTTGGCCCGGCTGGCCAATCGCATCATCAACGAGGTGAAAAGGGTGAACCGGGTGGTCTATGACATCTCCTCCAAACCGCCCAGCACCATTGAATGGGAGTGAAAAGGCAGTAGTCAGTAGTCAGTTGCCAGTAAAGGCAAGAACAGTAAAGAAACTGATTACTGATTACTATTTCAATAACATGAATACCCATAAGAAAGTTGTAGGGCGCGTCTTACGCGCCAACCATATTAGCATCTTACGATTAACGGTGCGTAAGACGCACCCTACGGAAACTGACTACTGACTACTGACTACTGGCTACTAACATGGCGAACCCTAAGAAAAATAAGGCCACTGCCCCTCCCCCCCCGGCCCTGGCGCCTACGGGCCCCATGACCTTCCGGGAGATTATCGGCCAGGAGTGGCTGATCTCCCACCTGAAGACCGCCGCCCAAAAAGGCCGGCTGGCCCACGCCTACCTGTTCCTGGGCCCGGAAGGGGTGGGCAAGGCATCCACGGCCCGGGCCCTGGCTGCGGCCCTCAACTGCCAGGAACCGTTGGCAGACGGTGACGCCTGCGGCGCCTGCCCCTCCTGCCGGAGGCTGGCCGCGGGCGTTCATCCGGACTTTCTGGTGATCACCCCAACCCTGGAGTCCCTATCTTACCAAAAGCCCCAGATCAAGATCGAGCAGATCCGGGATTTCCGCCGCCTCACCGTTTTTCCTCCCTTCGGCGGCGGCTGGCGGGTGGCCCTGATCAAGCCGGCGGAAGCCCTGACCGGCTATAACGAAGCGGCGGCCCACGCCCTGCTGAAGACCCTGGAGGAGCCGCCGGAGCGGCATCTCCTGGTGCTCACCGCCCAGGTGGAGGCAGACCTGCTGCCCACCGTGGTTTCCCGCTGCCACAAGCTTTCCTTCGTCCCACTGCCCGCCGCCCTGGTGGCCCGGGAACTCGAGGAGCGCCGGGGGCTGGCGCCGCCCCAGGCCCGGCTGCTGGCGGCCTTGAGCGGCGGCTCCCTGGGGCGGGCCCTCAACCTGGACCCGGAGGCCATCCTGGCCCAGCGCCGCCAGGTGCTGGCCGACCTGGAGGGAATCGAAGGCGGCTCGGCCAGCCTGGCGCTCGATTGGGCCCAGCGCCTGGCCAGGAGCCGACCTGACCAGGATCATTTCCTGTCCCTGGCCCAACTCTGGTATCGGGACCTGCTCCTCTATCGTTTCCGGGCCCCGGAATCCCTGCTGGCCCATCAGGACCTGCTGCCGGAGATAGCCCGGGAGGCGGCTGCCCCCTTGGCGAGGTTGTTCCGGCAATTTGCCGCCCTGGGCACGGCCCAGCGCCATCTTCAGGCCAATCTCAACCCGGAGTTGACCCTGGACATCCTGGGGCTGCGCCTGCAACACCGAGGACGGTCAGATGCCGCTCGCTAAGGTTTGCCTGGGCCCCGGTTTTCCCTGCTGCCTCCTGGACTCCGGCGGGGTGGAGATCAAACCCAACGACCGGGTGGTGGTGCAAAGCGACCATGGCCTGAAGCTGGGGAGGGTGAAGACGGTCTTCGGTGACGCCGACCCGCAGTTGTTCCCGGACCAGATCAAGGGCATGGTGCGCCTGGCCACTCCTGAGGACCTGCTGCAGGAGGAAAAGAACCGGGCCCTGGAGAAACGGGCCTGGGAGCATTGCCTGCGCCGGGTCCAGGCCCACCGCCTGCCCATCTACCTGGTGCAGGTGGACGCCCTCTTCGACGCCTCCAAGGTCATTTTTTACTTCACCGCCCCAGGCAGGGTCGATTTCCGGGAACTGGTCAAGGACCTGGTGCAGGAGTTCCGCATCCGCATCGAGTTGCGCCAGATCGGGGTACGCCATCGGGCCAAGATGGTGGGCGGCCTGGGAATCTGCGGACGGGGGCTCTGCTGCTCCTCCTTCCTCAGGGACTTTGAGCCGGTCAGTGTCCGCATGGCCAAGGAACAGCAGCTCAGCCTCAATCCCAACAAGATCTCCGGTATCTGCGGCCGCTTGATGTGCTGCCTCACCTACGAATATGCCGCCTATCAGGATGTCAGAAAACACCTGCCCAGGGTGGGCAAGCGCATCCAGACCCCGGCCGGGGAAGGCAAGATCATCCGCTACAACCTGATCCGGGAAACCGTGACCCTGGAAATGGAGGACAGGCAAGAGGTGGAAGTGCCCCTGGCGGACCTCAACGCCGGCGACACCCCGGCGGACTCCAGTTAAGCCGGCGTCACAACCCTACAGCGCTGCATCTTTACCAAAAATGGCATCAATTTAATTGGGCTTCCGAGAATGGCTCAGCGAGGTTAGCATGGACGATTCCGACCGCGTCCTCGAATCCTTAAGGGTGCAGATCAAGAAGGAGATCGTCGACAACTACTTCGCCGACCGGGTCAACCTGGAAGAAGATCTCGATTTACTGCGCCAGGAAACCGAGTCCTACCGCAAGGAGTTTGAGCTGCTGGGCCGCCATTTCATGGCCCTTTTTCAGGCCGTGGGCTCCGAGACCGGCTGCGGCCAGTTCCTGGAAGTTTTGAACCTCAAGGGATGGCCTTTTTATGAAACCTACTGCGCCCTGCCGGAGCGAGAGCGCCAGGAACTCCTGAAAGATCAGCGCCGCCGGGGCTTCACCGCCAGCCGCCGCTTCCGCAACCTGATCCTGGACCTCTACGAACAGCTTTACCGGGACAGCGAATCCCTCAGGGAACATTACGAAAAAATCCTCAACCGTCTGAAACTCATCAATGAAGACATCGACAAGTTTAACCTATCATATGACTTCGGCCTCCTGGCGGCCCAGATCGAGGCCATGGAGGGCCGGGGAGAGGTGATTTCCGGGGGCCTGTTGTCTCCGGAGCGGGAGGAGCTGTCTACCCGCATGCGCTTCAAACGGCGGCAGCTCACCGAGGCGGAGTTGCCCCCGCCGCCGCGGCTGCCACCCCCTGCCGAAATCAAGGACCGGTTGCTGGAGATGCTTTCCCGCATAGAAAGATAGCCGTGCAGAAACCTACCCGATTAAGCCGGTTTTTTTGGAAGACGCAGATGGTCCGGCCCATTCCCAGGCCCAGGACCATCCCGGCCCTGCTTTTGCTGCTGGCGGCTGGCTGTCTGGGGGGCTGCGCCCCGCCCCCTTACCAGGTCAACGTCAACGGCTACACCGACTTGGCGGCGCCAGCGGCCATCGCCCCGGGAGGCAGCTTTTTCATCATCGAAAACCGGGAGGCCAAGAACCCGTTGCTGGAAAAGGAGATCAAGGAGAAGATCGTCAAACTTCTGGAGCAGCGGGGCTATCAGATAGCCGCCTATGAGAAGGCGCAGTATTACCTGTTCTTCAGCTACGGCATTGGCTCGGGAGGCATTGCCCCCGTGCCCATGCCTGATTACTACGGCTGGGGCTGGGGCGGCGGCTTCGGCTGGCCCCATTCTTATTTCTTTGCGGCGCCCTATTTCTCTTATTACCCCCCGGAGACCCTTTATGATCGCTGGCTCCTGATCAACGTCGTGGACGGCGAATACTATCGGCAGAAGGGCGAGTTTCGCGCCCTGTGGGTGGGCGAGGCCCGGAGTACCGGGACTTCCGCGGATCTGCGGCTGGGTGTCAATTACTTGCTGCTGGCCGACTTCCAGAAATTCGGCGAAAACACCGGCAAGGCGGTGCCCGTGGAAATCAACGGGCAGGCCCCCCTGGTTCAGGGCTTGGTCAAGTAGCATCGAAGGGATCGAGTTGTAGGGGCGACAGTGGCACAGGTTTCCAGCCTGTGATTGGGTCGCCCACTTTTGAGTTTCGAAAAAGATATCGAAGGGGCAACTGTGGCGCAGGCTGCCAGGGTAGGCTCTGGCCGCCCCAGGGAATGTGGATCTCTCCGCGAGAGATTTGAGCTTCCCATTATCTGTTAACCGCAAACCGCCCCAGGAGGGGTCCCGGAATTGGGCCAGCTACTGAGCAGCGTTGATGATTTTTTCCGGCGCCGTCTCTGGGAGGACGAAGACCACCGGCCGGCTGTGCTCTTGCCCTGCAAGTTCCTCCGCGTCCTGATCCTGGCCGTTCGCGGCCTCTTCCAGAACCAGTCCCTGGTGCGCTCCTCGGCCCTGGCCTACGCCACCATTCTCGGTTTTATCCCCCTGTTCGCCCTGCTCTTCGCCATCCTCCAGGCCATGGGCATGCCTCGCCTTTTGGCCACCTACTTCCTGGAGAACCTGGCCCCCGGCTCCAAGGATTTCGTCAACCAGATCCTGCATTACATCGAAAGTATCAGGGTGACCTCCCTGGGAGTCTTCGCGGTGGTGGCCCTGTTGGGTGACCTGGTCATCATCATGACCAACGTGGAGAAGGCCTTCAATAAGATCTGGCGGGTCAGCCGAAGCCGCGCCTGGAGCCGCAAGGTCAGCGACTACCTGAGTATCTTCCTGCTCTTTCCCATCCTCATGGCAGTGGCCCTCTCCCTCTCCACCTCCTTCCTGAGCATTCATCTGGGTATCCATGACTTTTTGGCGGCAGTGTTGCCCCTAATCTTCTTCACCGCCACCCGCTGGCTGGTCTCCCTGGGGGTGCTGTGGCTGGCCTTTATCTTCATCTACCTGGTGATGCCCAATACCCGGGTCCGTTTCTGGTCCGCGGTCCTGGGCGGGGTGGTGGGAGGCAGCGTCTGGCAGTTGGCCCAGTGGCTGTTCATTGCGCTCCAGGGGCGCTCGGCCTATTACAACGCTATTTACGGCACCCTCTATAATCTGCTCTTCATCTTTATCTGGATGTTCTGGTGCTGGCTCATCCTGCTCTTCGGCACCGAGGTGGCCTTTGCCCACCAGAACCTGGACTGTCTCACCCGGGAGTTCCGCCGGCCGCCCCCGTCCCCGGAGCCGGTGGACGAGTACCTGGGCCTGGCGGCCCTGCTCAGCATCAGCGCCCGCTTTCACCGGCGGCAACCGCCCCTCTCCCTGGAGGAACTGGCGGAGATCCTGCCTCAGGGCAACAACCTGGCGGCGCGGGCGGTCCAGATGCTTGAGGACTGCAATCTGGTGGTGCAGGTGGCGCCCGAGAAAAGGGCGCGGTCGCCCCAGTTTCTGCCCAACCTGCCGCTGAGCCAGGTGACCGTGGCCGAGGTCCTGGAGTGCCTGCGGCGCGGACGTACGGCCGCGATCAATCAAGCCTTGGAGGTGGACCCCGGGCTAGCCGCGGCCCTGGACCGCCTGCTGCAGGCGGAGCCCCCGGCCGCGGCGCCATCCCCAACCCTCAGGGAAGTAGTGGAGTCCTGGGGAACCACCGGGGAAGATGGATCAGCCAAGGGAAATCAGACGTAGGGGCGACAGTGGCACAGGCTTCCAGCCTGTGATTGGGTCGCCCAAACCAAGGACAACCGGGCAAGACGGATCAGCTCGGGGGAATCGGGCTGGCAACTTTTAGCCCCGGCGATGACGGCCACCAGCCGGCCAGGGGCGCCTCCAAACCCGGAGAAATGCTGAGACGCGGTGCTGCCGCAGCCGGAATCAGTTGCCGCCCATAAAAAGCCCGCCTCTGTCCAGGGGCGGGCTTTCTGTTATGAAATTACCAGTGGCCCAGGTTTTCAACCTGTTGGCCGGCGGCGTCCTGCCTTTCCGTGTAGGGTGGGCATTGCCCACCATTTCCTTTATCTGGTGGCACAGGCTTCCAGCCTGTGCATCACCGGCCAGAGGCCTGTGCCACTAAATAGGGCTTAACTACCGAGTTCGGGATGGGATCGGGGGTGAACCCGGCTTCGCAGCAAAGGCAATTCCTGGTTATCAGGTATCTTCCAGAAATTTCAAAACCTGTTTGACTATCTTGGGATGGAGGTCCCTCCCGGCATGGAAAGGAATGACAATTCTACGGCCCTCTTTAAAATAAATCCTATGGCTGCCTGAGCTCCTGATCAACTCATAACCGGCTTTTAGGAGCATGGCCTCAGCCTCCGGCGCGGTTAACCGGGGCGGTTTAGACAACCTGAACCTCTAAAGAAGTGGTAAGAATCTCCTTGCTCAAGGAAGCCTTAATTTCTTCTGCCGACAAGGTTTCCAGATAAAGCTCGATGGCGTCTTTGATGTTGGCCATGACCTCTTCGAAGGTATCCCCTTGAGTCTGGCAGCCTTCCAATTCCGGGCAATAGGCGTAATAACCGGAATCATCTCTTTCGATGACAATGCTGACTTTGTGGGACATGGCTAGTTCTCCTGAGCCTAAGGTAATAAAAAAGCCCGCCTCCGTCAAGGGGCGGGCTTGCTGCTATAAATTAAATCCGGCGGCGTCCTGCCTTCTGTGTAGGGTGGGCACTGCCCACCAATTCCTTTATCTGGTGGCACAGGTTTTCAACCTGTGCGCTCACAGGCCAGGGACCTGCGCCACCTAAAATGGCTTACCAGCGGGTTCCGGAGGGGATGGGCTGTGACCCCTCAATTCTGTTTCCTATTTACCGATTTTCCAAGGTCCATTCTGGTGCAGGAATTTCGATGGTGGTCATCTGGGCTTCGGCTTCAAAGGGAACCGCGGTGCTCAACATATCCTCAGCCCCGATTTTTAAGGATTCCAGTAATTCCTCCCGCGTCTTTTCCTGGCCATTGGCCCCAGGAAGATCAATCAACCAGCCGATCCACCAGTTACCGCTTTTTTTGATCATAGCTCTGAATTTCATTGTTTCACCCATGGAATATCCAAGTCTCTGCAAATCTTCCTGGCCAGTTCCTCAACTATTTCGTTATGGCGGGGAACCAAGGTCCGTAAGTTTCCCCTCTGATAGAGGGAATGCCGACCGCCTTCCCTGAGAAAGAAGGCACCATGCTCGGACAGATGTCGTATCAAGGTTTTTCGCTACACTAAGCACAATCTAATAAAAAAAGCCCGCCTCCGTCAAGGGGCGGGCTCGCTGCTATAAATTAAATCCGGCGGCGTCCTACTCTCCCACGCAGTCACCCACGTAGTACCATCGGCCCTGCAGGGCTTAACTACCGAGTTCGGGATGGGATCGGGTGTGACCCCTGCGGCATGGCCACCGGAAACCTTGAGACAGTTATCAGTACTCAGGAGCCAGTTGTCAGCAAAACCTTAAACCGGCCTATCCTTCTGAGGCACCGTGGGCGCCGCAGAATCTGGATCCTGCACTCAGGATGCCAATAAAACCAACTGATCTGGAAGCAGAGAAGTCCTTAACAGTTACCGAAGACAAGAGAGAATATGGTCAAGCCTCACGGCCGATTAGTACCGGTCAGCTTCACGCATTGCTGCGCTTCTACCTCCGGCCTATCAACCTGGTGGTCTACCAGGGGCCTTTAGGGGTCTTGCGACCCGGGAGATCTAATCTTGAGGTCGGCTTCCCGCTTAGATGCTTTCAGCGGTTATCCGGTCCGAACATAGCTACCCGGCGCTGCGCCTGGCGGCACAACCGGAACACTAGAGGTTCGTCCATCCCGGTCCTCTCGTACTAGGGACAGCTCCTCTCAAATCTCCTACGCCCACAACAGATAGGGACCAAACTGTCTCACGACGTTTTAAACCCAGCTCACGTACCGCTTTAATTGGCGAACAGCCAAACCCTTGGGACCTTCTTCAGCCCCAGGATGCGATGAGCCGACATCGAGGTGCCAAACCTTCCCGTCGATGTGAACTCTTGGGGAAGATCAGCCTGTTATCCCCGGCGTACCTTTTATCCGATGAGCGACGGCCCTTCCATACGGGACCGCCGGATCACTAAGGCCTACTTTCGTACCTGCTCGACTTGTAGGTCTCGCAGTCAAGCTCCCTTATGCCTTTACACTCAACGGCTGGTTTCCAATCAGCCTGAGGGAACCTTCGCGCGCCTCCGTTACGCTTTAGGAGGCGACCGCCCCAGTCAAACTACCCACCAGGCAATGTCCCCGTCCCGGATCACGGGACTGGGTTAGAATTCTAGAATAACCAGGGTGGTATTTCAAGGTTGGCTCCCCCCGAACTAGCATCCGGAGATCGTCGCCTCCCACCTATCCTACACAAGTTATTCCAAAATCCAATGCCAAGCTATAGTAAAGGTGCACGGGGTCTTTCCGTCTTGTTGCGGGTACACGGCATCTTCACCGCGAATACAATTTCACCGAGTCCCTGGTCGAGACAGCGGGGCAATCGTTACGCCATTCGTGCAGGTCGGAACTTACCCGACAAGGAATTTCGCTACCTTAGGACCGTTATAGTTACGGCCGCCGTTTACCGGCGCTTCGGTTTAGAGCTTCTCCGGGTTGCCCCGAATGACCCCTCCCCTTAACGTTCCGGCACCGGGCAGGCGTCAGACCCTATACGTCGTCTTGCGACTTAGCAGAGTCCTGTGTTTTTAGTAAACAGTCGCCACCCCCATTTCTCTGCAACCCCCTTCGGCTCTAGGAGCAAGTCCTTTCACCTAATGAGGGCACACCTTCTCCCGAAGTTACGGTGTCATTTTGCCGAGTTCCTTAACCAGGGTTCTCTCGAGCGCCTTAGGATTTTCTCCTCGCCTACCTGAGTCGGTTTGCAGTACGATCACCTGACGAACTACCTAGAGGCTTTTCTTGGCAGCGTGGGATCAACCAGTTTATGAGGCAGAGCCTCTCCTCATCGCTTCTCGGGGTTAAGGAGCGCCGGATTTGCCTGGCACCCCCCCCTACGAGCTTGAACCGGGACTTCCAACACCCGGATGGCCTACCCTCCTGCGTCCCCCCATCGGTCAACGCGCACCAGGTGGTACGGGAATATCAACCCGTTTTCCATCACCTACGCCTTTCGGCCTCGGCTTAGGGATCGACTAACCCTGGGAAGATTAACTTTACCCAGGAAACCTTAGGCTT
>OY969108.1:0-1537500 GCA_963697965.1 uncultured delta proteobacterium | reverse complement strand
TGGTCCCCAAACGGCTACTGCGCCACCAGCATCCTTCAGCATTGCACCAGCCTCTGCGGCAGAACTAATTGACAAATTTGGCGGTAATCGTTTTAGGCTGAGACGGTTTCCTATTTCGTGTAACTTAATTTCTTGTCTCAGGTGGATAAACAGCCTGTTGACTTCCTTTTCAACTTCCTCATCGAAATCCGGTGCAAAGAGGATGCCTAGTTCATCCTTAGAAAATTTTGGTACCGAGCGATATTGACGCCAGAAAATGAATGCCAGAAATAATACAAGGACGAATCCAATGAGAAAGATTAAATGCGCAAGTCCGGTGCCTATTGGTTCACCATATGCTCTTGCAACCAGCAAGGAGTGACGTCCAATTATCCTTGCAAAACAATAATAGAACGACGAAGTAAGAACAAGAAGAACAACAAGACCGTCATAAAAGAAAAGACGCTTGCGTAAGAAACCCAATATCTCAAGAAAAGATTTGTCCATTAATTTTTGTCTTGGTCCCGCAAAATACATATTTCTTAGACGCAACCGAATATGAAGGCCTCCATAGCCATATCAATCCTAACTATAGACTGCCCACTGATCACCAACGGCGCTTACCTTGAAAGGGGTTACTTCCCTTCTTTATGGTGTTTCGCCAAGGTCCTCCGGATCACGTTAATCTCTTTCTTCCCTGCTTCCTCGATACTGCTGAATTGCTCGATCTGGACCTTCGCTCCGGGAATTTCCTTCAGATGCCCGGAGATTCTCTCCCGCACCCATCCCCTTTGAGCAATGCCCACGTAATTCAGATTCCCGGACTCTGTTTTTATCCGATAGAGAACCGGCTTGTCATTGGGAAGTTGGTTAATGCCCTGCTTGTTGTATTTGACCGTCTTGGTGCCCATGGTTTACTCCTCCAACGGCTATGCCGGCTTTTCCCCAGTGAAGCTCAAGTCTCTGATTTCTTTTCTGACATAATAGCCCCGGCCTTGAAACTCCAAACCTTTATCCTCATATTCCCTTTGATATCTTTCATCAAGCGCATCAAGAGGCCCGCCGGGATAACGAATGGTCTTCGAATCCTCGCTCTCGATGTAGCTCTTCAAGGCGTCATTGATCATGGTCTGATAATTGCCGCCCCCGGCCTCATCCACCCGCCGCCAAAACCATTTTAATATTTCCGTATCCAGACGGATCGTAATCCGCGTCTTTCTCGGGTCTATTGGAGGAACCACGAGTGCTGCCTTACTGAAATCGTATTCTTTGCGCATATTCTTTTCCTTCTTTCTTCGAAGCTTTTCGGGCCGATATCATTCTTATTTTGCTAGGCCGATAAGTGTAAACCACCACCAAAATCCTTCCTAAGCCATCCATGCCAAGCGCCCTAAATCTTTGTTCTCTCTCCGAATCATGATCTTCCCACGATAAATATGGGTTATCGAAGACTCCCACCGCTGCCGCAAAATTAACTCCATGAACCCTTAGATTTTCTTCTGCTTTAGCTGGGTCCCAGTCAAATTCCACATTTAAATTGTATGTACATCTGAATCTTCAGTCAAGATAATATGTATGCACATTTTGTGACTGACAATAAAAACGACCTCCCCTAAAAAAAATTTCCCCGGGACCCCTTGACTTCCTCCGGCTGATGATTATTAATATAGATGCCAAGGGATGCTGTCTGAATATCATTAGCAAAAGGGTGACGTCCCGGCCCAAACCCCGTAAGGGTGGGCCGCCCTGCAGGCAGCAATCCCAGGCTGACTGTTTCGGTCCCGAGGAAGGCTGCTTTCTGAAGATGGGTTCAGATGAGTAGCCTGGGCGCGGGCGGCCAGAGGTGGCAGCAGATGCCCACTCCCCGCTGAAGCGGTTACGGGTGGTGATCACGAAACCTGGATGGACGTCGGCCCTCCTCATTCTAAAAGGTGGGGCGGTTTCGAGATCCGGAGGAAGCCGGGGAACCTGGATGATCTTCCGCTTGTGAGCAGGAAGATGGCATCCGGGTCCTCGGCTTTCTTTTATATGGCCTGGATCCTTCCGGATTTAACGCCTTTTTTTCTGTCCCCTGCCCCGTTTCCCCCTGCCGCCCCCTGTGCTATGATCAAACCGGCAGATCATCTGCAACAGGAGAGCCCATGGAGACCCTGAGCACCCTTAACTCCCTCTTCGCGCCCGGCAGCGTCGCGGTCATCGGCGCCTCCAGCGCCCCCGGAAAACTGGGCCACGATATCCTGGCCAATCTGAAAAACGGGGGCTTCCCCGGCCCCCTCTACCCCATCAATCCCAAGGCCGAAGAAATCCTGGGCCTTAAGGTCTATAAGTCCATTACGGACACCCCCGCGCCCCCGGACCTGGCGGTGGTGGTGATCCCGGCAGCGCTGGTGGCGGCAACCCTTACGCAGTGCGCCGCCCGGGGGGTTAAGGCCGCGGTCGTCATCACCGGCGGCTTCGCCGAGGCCGGGGCCGCCGGCGAACGCCTGCAAGACGAACTGGCCCAGGTGGTGCGCCGGACCGGCCTCAGGGTGGTAGGCCCTAACTGCCAGGGGATCAACATGCCGCATCGGCACCTGTGCGCCTCCTGGCCGCTGATTACCACCCAGGGCAAGATCGCCTTCGCCTCCCAAAGCGGCACCGTGGGCGCCGCCTTCCTGGATCTGGCCGCGGCCGAACACCTGGGGGTGAGCGGCTTTGTGTCCCTGGGCAACCGGGTGGACGTGGACGAGGCCGAGGTCCTCAGCTATTTCAACCAGGACCCCCATACCGCGGTCATCGCCCTCTACCTGGAGGGGGTGAAACGGGCCTCCTATTTTGTCGACGCCCTGGCGGCCGCCATTAAGCCCATAGTCATTCTCAAGGCGGGCCGCACCGCCGCGGGAAGCCGCGCCGCCGAGTCCCATACCAAGTCCATGGCCGGGACCGATGCCATCTATGACGCCCTTTTTCGCAAGTATCGAGTCCACCGGGCCGACACCCTGGAGGAACTTTTCGACTTTGCCAAGGCCCTGGCCTACCTCACCCAACCCCGGGGGCGGCGGCTGCTGATCACCACCTCCTCCGGCGGCGCCGCCATCCTGGCCATCGACGAGGCGGAGAAATTTGGCCTCACGGTCCCCGAACCCAACCCCATCCTGAAGGAACGCCTGCGGGCCCTGCTGCCGGCCCACTGTGCCGTGGGCAACCCGGTGGACCTGACCGGAGACGCCATCAGCAGCCCGGAGCTGTACCGCCAGGTAATGGACCAGACCCGGGACGACTACGACACGCAGGTGGTGATCTTCGGAGACCCCATTCCCGGGGCCGCAGGCCAAGTCAGCCCCGGGGCCTCGGAGTTGGTCATCTTCCTGGGCGGCGCCGAGGTGGAGCGCCAGGAGCGCCTGGAACTTTACCGGGCCGGGATTCCGGTCTTTCCCACCCCGGAGCGGGGCATCCGCGCCCTGGCCCAGTTCTTCCGGTTTGAGAAGCCCCCGGCCGCGGCCCCCGGTCCCCCCAAGGTCTCCGTGGCCTCGGGCCTCCACCTGCTGCCGGCCGGCGAGGCCGCGGCCCTGATCGCCAAGGCCGGCATCCCGGCGGCGGCCGCGCCCCTGGCCCAAACCCCCCGGGAGGCCGCGGCCCTGGCCGGCCAGTTCGGCTACCCGGTGGCCCTGAAGATCGCCTCCCCGCAGCTCGCCCACAAGACCGCGGTGGGCGGGGTTCTCCTGGGTCTGGAAAATGACGCGGATGTGGCCCAGGGCTTCCAGGACCTGCTGGCAGCCACCGCCATCTTCGACAACCTGGTGCAGGTGGATGGAGTCACCGTCTCTCCCATGGCCAAACCCGGGGGACTGGAAGTCATCCTGGGGATCATTACCGATCCCCAATACGGCCCCACCCTGATGTTCGGCCTGGGAGGCATCAATACCGAGATTTACCAGGACGCGGCCTTCTGCCTGCTGCCCGCCACCGAGGCGGAATTGGCAGACCTGATCAAAAAGATTAGGGGCTACCCATTACTCAGCGGCTACCGGGGCCAGCCTCCCCGGGATACCGAGGCGCTTTTGAGCGCCATGAAGGCCCTGGCCCGATTTGCCCAGAAACACCCGGAACTGGACCAGATCGAATTGAACCCGCTGCTGCTCTACGAAAAAGGCCTGTTCGCCGTGGACGTGCGCATCTTGGCACGTGTGTAGGGTGGGCACTGCGCACCATTGAGCAGTGTGTAGGGTGGGCACTGCCCACCATTGGGGAAGGGGACCAGGGAAAGTGAGCAGTGAGCAGTGAGCAGTGAGCAGTGAGCAGAAAAAACTAACTCCTTGCTGCTTACAATTTTTCTCCCCTTTGCAACCCGTGCAAGGGACGGCGGGGAAGCGGGCCCCCTGCGGCCCCACCTTCCCAGGCTCTAAAAATATAGTGACGTATGCGTCTCACCCTTGCCTTATTATGGCGAGGAATAAAACCTTAGCGGACCTCCTTAGGGGTGAAAAATGACTAGTCTAATTTTCAGCTTAGGGTCATCTGGGAAGATTACCGAATTTTGGGATGGTGAAACATATGCTTTTGATTTTAAATGCCTACCGGAAGATAAAATAGAGGCACCGGATGAGCAGTCTTTTGTAAAAGTCTATAGGATAATCGTTAAAATTACAGGAACACTAAATAGTATTTGGGGATTTAATCATAATGATCTCGTCAAGGTACTTTATTGGTATGCAAAAGATGTAATACTTAAAGATCCTCTTAATGAAAGACAAACAATAATGTTGCATTCTCGTTCCGTACCTAATAAATGCCCATTTAATCCTGAAATGATTAAATTTCCTAACCCTGTTCCATTTAAAATTGAGATTAAAAGGAAGATAGGGTTTTAATCATAATACGACGGATAATTTCTCTATGATTGAATTCTTCCGCCTCCAAACCCGCGCCGAAGTCCTGGCCCTTTATCCGCGCTTCTCCAGGGTGGGCGCCGAAGAGGTGGGCCTGGACGACGCCCTGGGCCGGGTGCTGGCCGGGCCGGTTGCAGCCCCCGAGGCCGTGCCTCAATTCCAGCGGTCCACCATGGACGGCTACGCCGTGTGTGCCCGGGACACCTTCGGGGCCAGCGTCGGGGCGCCCCAGTACCTGGAGATCAAGGGCGAGGTCCTCATGGGCGCCGCCCCGGTCCGGCCCCTGCTCCCCGGCGAGGCTTTCCGGGTGCCCACCGGCGCCATGCTGCCGGAGGGCGCCGATGCCGTGGTCATGGTGGAATACACCGCCGAACACCCGGACCTGACTCTGGAGGTGCGCCGGGCCGTGGCCCCGGGGGAAAACCTCCTCGCCCCCGGCGAAGATGTGCCGGCCGGGAAGCTGCTCTTCGACGCGGGCGCGCGGCTCCGTCCCCAGGACCTCGGGTTATTGGCGGCCCTGGGAATAACTCGGTTAAAGGCTTACAGAAGGCCCCGGGTGGCCATCCTCTCCTCCGGCGACGAGATCGTCCCGGTGGCGCGGCAGCCCGGCCCCGGCCAGGTGCGGAACGCCAACGCCCATCTCGCCGCGGCCCAGGTGCGGGAGGGGGGCGGCCTGCCCCTGCTGTTGGGGATCATCCCCGACGATTTTGGCGCCCTGAGGGCAGCCCTGGCCGCGGCCATCAACGACGCCGACCTGGTCCTCATCTCCGGGGGCTCCTCGGTGGGGGCGCGGGACCTGACCCTGGCGGCCATCCGCGACCTTCCCGCCTCCGAAGTCCTGGTCCACGGGGTGGCGATCCGCCCCGGAAAACCCACCATTCTGGCGGCGGTGGGTTTGGGGTCAGGGAGCGGCGCCAGGCCCCTCCTGGGTCTGCCGGGACACCCGGCCTCCGCCGCGGTGGTCATGGAGGTCTTGGGGAGGCCGCTGCTGGCCCACCTTTCCGGCCTTGAGGCCACACCCCCCTGGGGCCGCACCGTCACCGCGGCCCTCTCCCGCAACCTGGCCGGGGCCAGCGGCCGGGAGGACTATGTGCGGGTGCGTCTGCGGCCTGAAGGCGAAACCCTGTGGGCCGAGCCGGTGCTGGGGCCCTCAGGGCTCATCTCCCCCCTGGTGAACAGCGACGGCCTGGTAATGATCCCCCTGGGGCTGGAAGGGCTGTTAAAGGGCGAGGCAGTGGAAGTGCGTTTGTTTCAGTGAGCAGTGAGCAGTAAGCAGTGAGCAGTGAGCAATAGGAAGGCATCGCTGAAATTAGGAATTGGGATATGAGAGAGAAAAACCCGAAACCACACCGAAACCTGGTTGCCTGGCGAAAAGGCATGGACTTAGTCAGTGCGGTGTATAACTTGACCCAGCAATTCCCCGATAGTGAACTTTATGGCCTAAGGGCGCAATTACGCCGTGCTGCCCTCTCCGTGCCATCTAATATTGCTGAAGGAGCTGCTGACCGCACCCCTTCTCAATTTGCCAACTTTCTGGCAAATGCCCTCGGCTCCTTAAATGAGATCGATACCCAATTGGAACTATCATTACGTTTAGGTTTTATTTCTGAAAATGAACACCAAGAGATCAGCTGCTTATTAGATGAATGCATCGCCGTAACATATGGGTTGAGAAAATCAATCCATAGTAAGATTAAATAACAATTTCGATCCTCAGCCAGCAGGTTTTACTGCTCACTGCTCACTGCTCACTGCTTACTGCTTACTGCTCACTGCTCACTTCTCCCTCCAAACTACCAAAAGTCCCAGGCTGAGCCAGAAGGCTTCCCGGAGGCGCCGCAGGATGCTGAAGGTGGCCCCCAGGGTGAGGCCCAGGTTGAAGCCCACGGCCAGTAGGAGGTTCCCTCCCTCCTGGACCCCGGCAG
This sequence comes from uncultured delta proteobacterium, assembly GCA_963697965.1. GTDB lineage: Bacteria > Desulfobacterota > Desulfobaccia > Desulfobaccales > 0-14-0-80-60-11 > JAPLJC01. The sequence goes on along the minus strand of OY969108.1, from coordinate 1,530,728 downwards.
CCGCGGGGATGAAGAATCCCATGGCGGAGAATAGCATGGCCAGGGAGTCCAGGCAGAGGGCCAGGCCCCCACTGATGGGGTGGCCCACCAGCCAGAAGATCAGATAGGCTTCCACCGCATGGAGCACCCAGCTCAAGAAAAAGAGGACGAAGGCCAGGGCGGCCCGCACCGGATATTGCCGATAGAAGGAAGAGAGGCTGTCATCCAACCTGGCGAAAAAGTCCTCTTTTTCTCGAAGAAACCGGGGACACCAGCCCCGGCGTTGCAGAAAGCGCACCCCCTGGCTACAGAAGGCGCCCCGGCGCTGCAGAAAGACGAAAGCAGCGGCAGCCATGGCCAGCCCCAGGGTGCCCAGGCACAAGAATCCCAGATGCGACAAGGCTGCGGGCAGGTAGTAGGGGGCCAGGGCCAGGCCCAGAATAATATAAAGCACCAGGCTCAAGACCAGGATGCCTTTGTGGATCACCAACGAGGCGGTGGCCTGGTCCAGAGGGACCCCCGCGGTCCGCAACCGGTCGGCCTTGAAGGGCTCGCCCCCCAGGGAGGCAGTGGGGGTGAGTTGGTTCAGGGCCTCTCCTCCCAGCCGCAGCCAGAAGAGGCGGGACAAGGAGATGGTCGGGGGCAGATCGATGATGATGTATTTCCAGGAGACGGCTTCCAGCAGGTTCACTAACCCATACGGCAGGAGCAGCAGCGGCCAGTACCAGCCGACCTGCCGCAGGTAATGCCCCACATTGGCCCAGCCCACCTCATTGAGGACCCAAAAGAAAAACCCAACGGCGATGGCCAGCAGAATCAGGTTGAAACGGCGCAACTATTATCCTTCCGCAGTTAACCGCGCTCGCTCCTGGCCGCGGTGCTAAATCACGATCTTCCAGAAACTCATATCAGATTAATCTTCTAGCCGCCAGATATTCCAAACTGGCTCATGATTTCGCCAGCCAAGACATTGGCTTGCAACCGCGGACCCGTGGCTAACTGCCGGGAAGCTGGCGGCCGCTGGTGCTAAGGCATGGCCTCCACTCCGGGTTCGGAGGCGGCCGGGGCGGAGCGGGGGAGACGGCGCATGAGAAAGACCAAAGGCAGGAGCAGCAGAAAGACGATGGTGAAGAAATGGTAATCGTCGCAGTAGGCCAGCATTTGGGCCTGACGCTGGACCTCCTGGTAGAGGCCGCCCATGGCCTGGGGGGCGTTCCACCAATGCCAGTTGGGCCCCAGGCCGGGTAGGAGCTGCCCCAGGCGGTGCTGCCAGTCGAGGAAAGGCTGCGACAGCGGGGTGAGGTGCTCCACCAGACGGCTCTGATGGAACTGGCTGCGGCGGGTAAGCAGGGTGGTAGCGGTGGCGATGCCGAAGGAGCCGCCCAGGTTGCGCATCAGGTTGAAGATGCCGGTGGCGTTGCCCATCTTCACCTGGGAGATGCGGGACATGGTGAGGGTGGTGAGGGACACGAAGGTGCAGCCCAGGCCGAAGCCCTGGATGAACCGGGGCCACCAGGCGGCGGTGAAACTGATCTGGGTATTATATTGGCCCATGAGATAGACGGCAAAGGCGTTGATCACCAGTCCCACGAAGACCAGGATGCGGCTGTCCACGACGGTGGTGAGGCGGCCCACCACCGGCATGATCAAGATGGAGCCGATGCCGCCGAAGGCCAGGGCCCAGCCGGCCAGGGTGGCGTCATAGCCCATCAGGGTCTGGAGAAACAGGGGCAGGAGCATGATGGTGCCGTAAAGGACGAAGCCGAAGAAGAACATGATGGTCACCCCGGAGGCGTAATTCCGTTCCTTAAAAAGGCGCAGGTCCACCACGGGATGCTCGGTCTTCAATTCTCGCCAGATCAGGGCAATCAGGGCAACAACCGAGATGATGGCCAGGCGGGTGATGAAGGCCGAGGAGAACCAGTCATCCCGTTCGCCCTTGTCCAGGACCACCTGCAGGGCGGCCAGCCCTAGCGCCAGGAGTCCCAGACCCCAGTAGTCGATACCGCCGGCCCGCTTGCGCCGGAGATATTCCGGGTCGAAGATGAACATCCAGGTGAGCAGCACCGAGATAATGCCGATGGGCATGTTGATATAAAAGGCCCAGCGCCAGGTGAGGTTGTCGGTCACCCAACCGCCCATGACCGGACCGACGATGGGGGCGATGATCACCCCGATGCCCCAAAGCGCCATGGCCATGCCCCGTTCCTCTACCGGAAAGGTCTCCAGCAGGATGGCCTGGGAGATGGGCTGCAAGGCGCCGCCGCCGAGGCCCTGAATGATGCGGAAGACGATGAGTTCCTGCAGGCTGGTGGCCGCGCCGCACAACATGGAACTGACGGTGAACAGGATCAGGCAGAAGAGCAAAAAACGCTTGCGCCCGAACCGGGCGGAAAGCCAGCCGGTGATGGGCAGGATGATGGCATTGGAGACCAGGTAGGCAGTGAGCACCCAGGTGGTTTCATCGGTGGAAGCGGCCAGGCTGCCGGCGATGTGGGGCAGGGCCACGTTCACCACCGTGGTGTCCACAATCTCCATAAAGGTGCCGGCCATCACCGCAATGGTGATCACCCATTTGTTGACCTCGCGACTTTGGGGGGGAGGACCGCTTCCATCATCCGCCTTTAGTAATTTCCTCTGGGGGCATTTCTCGCTGCCGCATCATGAACACCAGGGGAACCAGCAGCAAAAATAAGACTGTGAAGAACCAGTAGCCGTCGCCAAAAGACAGCGTCATGGCCTGCACCTGCACCTGGGTATAGAGGGTGGCCATGGCCCGGGGGGCTTCCCAGTAATTCCAGTGCGGCCCCAGGCCGGGCAAGATTTCGGCAATACGATGCTGCCAGGCGCTGAAGGGTAGAGACCCGGGGATGACGTGCTCCACCAACCGGCTCTGGTGAAACTGGGCCCGCCGGGCGAGCAGCGTGGTAGTCACCGCGATCCCGAATGACCCCCCCAGGTTGCGGAGCAGGTTATAGATGCCGGTGGCATTACCCATTTTTTCCCGGGAGATATGGCCCATGGTAAGATTGGTAAGGGCCACGAAGGTCACGCCTATGCCCAGGCCCTGCAGGAGCCGGGGCCACAGCGCGGTCGCATACCCGATCTCGATATTGAACAGGCTCATCAGGTAGGTGGCCCAGGCGCCGATCAACAGGCCAAAAATCGAGAGCCAGCGGTTGTCCACCTGGTTGCACAATCGGCCCGTCATCGGCATCATTATCATGGCGCTCACCCCGCCCCAGGCCATGATTTCACCGGCCAGGGTGGCGTTGTATCCCATCAGGGTCTGCAAAAATAGAGGCAGCAGCACCATGCTGCCGTAGAGCACAAACCGGAAAAAGAAAAAAACCGTCACGCCGCTGGCGAAATTCCGGTCTTTGAAAAGGCGCAAGTCCACAAAAGGGCGTTTGCTCTTCAATTCCCAATAAACCAGGGCAACCAGCGCCACCAGGGCGACGACGGACAGACGCACGATAAAGTCTGAGGAAAACCAATCATCCCGTTCCCCTTTGTCCAGCACGATCTGTAAGGCGCCGATCCCGACGACCAGGAGGCCCACCCCCAGGAAGTCCATTCTGCCACTCTTTCGAGCCCGGAGATAATCGGGGTCGAAGATAAACATCGTAGTCGTAATCAGGGCCAAAATGCCGACGGGAAAATTAATGTAAAAGGCCCAGCGCCAATTCAGGTTGTCGGTGATCCAGCCACCCAGCAAAGGGCCGACAATGGGAGCGACAATGGCGCCGACGCCGTAAACCGCCATAGCCATGCCCCGCTCCTCCACGGCAAAGGATTCGAAGAGAATGGCCTGGGAAAGGGGTTGCAGGGCTCCGCCTCCGGCACCTTGAACGACCCGGAAGAAGATCAGGCTCCCCAGGGTGGGGGCGGCGCCGCAAGCCATCGAACTGATGGTAAAAACGACCAGGCACACCATCAGCAAGCGCTTGCGTCCGACTGTACCGGCGAGCCAGGCGGCCAGGGGCATCATTATGGCGTTGGACACCAGGTAGGAGGTCAGCACCCAGGTGGACTCGTCCACCCCGGCCGACAGGCTGCCGGCGATGTGCGGCAAAGCCACATTCACCACCGTGGTGTCGATCAGCTCCATGAAGGTGCCGGGCATCACCGCGATCGCAATCAGCCATTTGTTCACCTGTGGTGTATAGGGAGTGCTCTCCCGGTTCATGAGATCCCCAAACCGCTAAGAATAGCCTGAGAAAATCCTTGGTTAACCAGGAGATAGAGGTTTCCAGGCTGATATGCTTGGGATCCGGTTTGATCTGGAAGCGGCCAGGCACCGTCTCCCAAATCGAGCCAAAAAACTGCCACCCGGCACTCTTACCGTGTTGCCGGTAAGAGCCGGGGCCCGGTGTGCTTCCGGGTATCGATGGTGACCTCGGTGGACATGCCCAGGCGCAATGGCCGGTTTTCGGGGATGGGCGGCAGCAACACGATCTTGACGGGAATGCGCTGCACCACCTTCACCCAGTTGCCCGTGGCATTTTCCGGGGGCAGGAGGGAAAAGGCCGAGCCCGTGCCGGACATGATGGAGTCCACCCTACCCTTGAACTTGACCCCGGGATAGGTGTCCACATCCACCTCCGCTGGCTGGCCGATATACACGTTGGTAAGCTGCGTTTCCTTGTAGTTTGCCTGGATCCAGAGCTGGGGATATTTAAGGGGCACCACTATCATTAAGGGTTGTCCCGGCTGCACCCAGTTGCCCACCTCCACCTGCCTTTTCGTGACATAGCCGGAAATCTTGGCGGTTATCCTGGTATACCCCAGATTGAGCTTGGCCTGTTCCAGCCGCGCCTTGGCTTCCTTGATGGCCGGCTGCTCTTCCATGGGGATGCCGGTGGAGCCGCCGATGGCGGCCAGGGCCTCTTGCATTTCCCGCCGGTACCGGTCCACCAGGGCCTGGTTCACCAGGTAGCGGGTATTCACATTGTCGAGCGTCTGCTTGGCAATGGTGTGGCGCTCGTATAGGGCCGAATAACGGGCCTGGTCGGTGCCGGCCAGATGGAAATTGGCCTCTGCTTCAGCGATTTTGGCCCGGGAGGTGGAGACCTTGACATAATCCTGGGCCAGATCCTGGCGCAAGCGGCCCAGGTTGCCCTCGGCCTGGGCCATCGCCGCTTCAAAATCCTGGGGCTCCAGGGTCAAGAGGAGATGGCCGGGCTCGACAAAATCATTATCATTCACCAACACCTTGGCTACCCGGCCCGGTATGCGGGAGGCGGCCATGCCGACATAGCCGTCCACGTAGGCGTCATCGGTGTAAACAAAGACATGCAGGTAATACCAGTAGCCGACGCCGGCCCCTATCATCAAGAGCACCAGCACGATGACGCCCACCCGGACCAGTGGTTTACGGAGCACTCTGGGATTCCTCCTGGGACATCAGGGTGTTAATGGCCCCCATGGCCCAAAGCAGCTCGGCCTTGGCCATCTGATGGTCGTAAAGGGCGGACCAGTAGTTGACCCGGGTCCGGGTGAGCAGGGTCTCGGCGTCGATGACGTCGGTGGCGGTGCCCACCTGCTCTTTGTAGCGCTCCTCGTTGAGGCGCCTGTTTTCTTCCGCCTGGGTCACGGCCTCTTGCTCCGTCAGGATGCGGTCGGCGGTCTCCTTTACCTTGAGGTAGGCATTCTGCACGTCCAGGCGCACCTGCTCGTCCAGGTCCTTGTGCTGCTCCTGAAGTTGGGTCACCCCCAGTTTGGCCTGGGCCACCTGGGCTTTGGTATCGAGACCGGAGAACAGGGTCCACTGCATGCCGAAGATGCCGAACCACGAATTATCATGGAGGAGGTACTCGTTCTGTTGATAGGTCTGGCCGGCCTGGGCGTAAATCCGCGGGAAATATTGGGCCCTGGTCTGGGTCACCACTTTTTCCTGCTGGCTGATGCGCTCGCTGGAGGCCTTGAGGTCGCTCCGCTGTTTCAAGGCCGCCTCGGTGGCATCCTCCAGACCCCAGGGCCGGGTCTCCAACTTTTCATCCTTCAGCGCCGTAGGCGCCGACACCGGCAGGGCCAGGAGCTTGTTGAAGGCGGCGCGGCTGTTGATGGTGTCGGTTTTGGCCACTAGCAGATTTTGCTCGGCGTCGGCCAGGGAGACCTTCGCCTGGAGGACGTCATTGAAGGTGACTAACCCGTAGCGATATTCGTCCTCGGCGATCTTGAGATGCCGCTTGAGATCCACCACCGTCTCCCGGGCCACCACCTCCAGCTTCTGATCCTGCAGGGTGCTGAAATAACCCTTGGCCACGCCCAGAAAGAGGTCGTCCCGGGTCTTGGCGGTTTCCAGCCTGCTGGCCGTCTTGCCCAGCACCGCGGCCTGATATTTAGAGGGAGTGAGCCAAAAGTCGAAGATGGTCTGGTCTATGTAGGTCTTGCTGCTCCAGAAATTGCGGTTGGTCGATGGAAAAACGATGGTGGAGGGAAACCCCACTATGGTTCCCCCGGGAAGTTTCTCCTTTATTTGGTCATCGTAGATGGTCTGGCTCACCTCCGACTTGAGCGTGGGCAGGAATCCGGAGCGGGCCCGCACCACTTCTTCACCGGCGATCAGCGCTTGCAGCCGGCTCACCCGCAGGTTGGGGTTGGCCTTCCAGGCCAGGGCCAGGGCCGCCTTCAGATCCAGGGAGGCCGGGGCCGGGGCCTGGGCCGGAGCCGGGGCCTCCGCCCCGATGCCAGGGGACGCCATCGCCAGGCTCCAGGTCAGCGTTCCCAACAGGAGCAGACGCCAGTGGCGCCAGGGACTTGTTGGCTTCATACCGCAGCCACCTCTCCGGCTTTTTTTGCCAGTGATTCCCGGATCAGACCCGAGGAGAGCAGGGTCAGCAGAACCGGCAGGGCTTCTTTCACCGCCTTTTCCTGTCCTTCCGTCAACTGGTAGTATCCCACGGCGCGCACCAGGCCCCGCAGCATAAAAGTGAGCAACCGCGGGTTGGCCTGGATAAACTGTCCCGATTCGATGCCTTCGGCAAATAGCCGGTTAACCAGGGTGACGAATTTATCTTCCATTTGCTGTATGTGGAGCCAATAGCCCTGGTCGGCTCCCCGGCCGCCCCGGAGCAAATCCCGGGCGTAAACCGGGAATAAGTCCCTTTCCCGCATCAGGTAATCCAACAGCACTGCGGCCACTTTTTGGACCTTCGCCAGGGGGGCGCCGCTGCCGCTGGCCACGGCCTCGATATCGGCCAGGATATTTGTCCCCACCTGGGAGATGAGGGACTGGACCAACTGATCTTTGCCGGGAAAATAGAGATAGACCGTGCCCTTGGCCACCCCGGCGCTGGCGGCGATCTCCTCCATGGTCACCGCCTCCACCCCGCGGCTCTGCATCAAACGGCGGGCCGCGGCCAGGATCTCCCGGGTGCGGAACTCGGTGACAATCTCCTTTTTAGTAGGCTGGGGGCTGGGATGCATAAATGACTTTCTGGTCATTAAACTGACTATTGGGTCATTAATAATTGCCATCGTCCCTTTTGTCAAGAAAAACTTGCAAACCAGCCGACCCCCGTTTAGACTAGAAAATATCTAGAGGAAAGCCGGAGGCTGAGATGCACCGCCGCGATTTTCTAAAATATATGGCGGCCTTGGGGCTGGTGACCGGGGTCGGACGCCGCCTGGTGTTGCCGGAGGAAGTTTGGGCCATGGCCCCCGCGCAGACCCCCGAGCCCCTGCTGGTAAAGGCCCAGGGCACCAATTACGCTCAGCTGGTGGGGGACGCCGTTCAGGCCCTGGGGGGCATGAAAAAATTCGTCAACCCTGGGGAAGTGGTGGTGGTCAAGCCCAACATGGCCTGGGACCGGACCCCGGAGCTGGGCGCCAACACCAATCCCTTGGTGGTGCGCCAGGTGGTGGAGCTTTGTCTGGAGGCGGGGGCCAAGCAGGTAAAGGTCCTGGACAACACCTGCGACGACGCCCGCAGGTCTTACGAGTCTTCCGGGATCAAGGCCGCGGTGGAGGCCATCAAGGACCCCCGGGCGGTGGTGGAGTTCGTGGACGAGCGGCGTTTTGTGGAGCTCACCATCGAAAAGGCCCGGGCCTTGAAGAAATGGTATTTCTATAAGGACATCCTGGAGGCCGACCGCTTCATCAATGTCCCGGTGGCCAAGCAGCACTCCGAGGCCCGGGTCACCATGTGCCTGAAGAATATGATGGGGGCCATCGGCGGCTGGCGGGGCCGCATTCACGTGGGCCTGGCCCAGAACATCGCCGATATGAATCTGGTCCTGCGCCCGGACCTGCACGTCCTGGACGCTACCCGCATCATGCTGCGCAACGGCCCCAAGGGCGGCAGCCCGGAGGACGTGGCGGTGAAAAACCTGCTGTTCGCCGGGACCGATCCGGTGGCCCTGGACGCCTACGGCGCCGGCCTCTTCGGCTTAAAGCCCGAGGACCTGGGCTACGTGGTCAAGTCCCACCAGGGGGGCCGGGGAGAGATGGACTTGAGTAAGATCAAGGTCCTGTCGGCGTAAGGGCTGGCCACTGGCAGCTTCAGCAGTCAGCCTGGAAAACGAGTCTGAGTCTGAAATCCTCGGTGCCGCGGCGTTCGGGTTATAATAATGAAAATCCATCTCGGGAATGAGTCTTTTTTATATGGAAATGAAAAAATTCTCGCTGAGTTCCGGCGCCTGGCTGACCCTGCGGCGCCTCTCTCAGATCATCTTTCTGGGCCTGTTTTTCTTCCTGTTTCTGAAGGCTGAATTTGTGAGGCAGGCCACCCTGGCCTGGCCGGTGGATCTGTTCTTCCGCTTCGATCCCTTGATCCTGGCAGCGAACCTTCTCACCTTCAGCCCCTTGGTGGCCGGACTCTTCTGGTCCCTAACCTTCGTGGCCCTGACCCTGCTATTGGGGCGTTTCTTCTGCGGCTGGGTCTGCCCCATGGGGACCACCCTGGACGGGGCCCGGCGGCTGCTGTTCCGCCCCCGGCCCGACCGGGGGCTGGCGGCCCGCTGGCGCCGGGCCAAATATTATCTGCTCCTGTCCCTGTTGGCCGGCGCCCTGCTCTCGGTCAACCTGGTGGGGCTCTTCGACCCCTTGTCGCTGCTTTACCGCACCCTGGCCATCGTCCTCTATCCGGCCTTCGGCTATGGGGTGGAACACACCTCCCTGGCCATCTATCACCTGGGGCCGCCCTTCACTTACGTCAGCGAACCCGTTTACTGGTTCTTAAAGGCCACCGTGCTCCCCTTTAAGCCCCTCGTTTATCTGCTGCCTGCACTCACCCTGGCCCTCTTTGGGCTGCTGGTGGCCGCAGAAAGGGTGGATCAGCGTTTCTGGTGCCGGGCCCTCTGCCCCCTGGGAGCGCTGTACGGTTTCCTGGCCCGCTTCAGCCGGCTGCGCCGGCGGCCCACCGCCCTGTGCCCCGATTGCGGCGAATGCACCGCAACCTGCAAGATGGGCGCCTTTGCCCCGGGGAAGCCGTCACGCCATGAGAACGCCGAGTGCCAGCTCTGTCTCCGCTGCCTGGACCAGTGTCAGAAGGACAATCGGGTAAGCTTCACGATGCGCTCCCGGGCGCCCCGGGCGCCCCTGGACCTGGGCCGGCGCCAGGTGCTTACCGCGGTGGCGGCCGGAGCCGTGTTGGCGCCCATGATCCGCCTGGGTTCCCTGGCCCGGCAGCCGGACGAGTTCCTCATCCGCCCCCCGGGAGCCCAGAATGAAGGGGAGTTCCTCTCCCGCTGCGTCCGCTGCGGGCAGTGCCTGAAGGTCTGCCTCACCAACGGCCTCCAGCCGGTGTTATGGGAAGCGGGACTGGAAGGATTTTATACCCCTAGACTGATCCCCCGGATGGGATACTGCAGTTATTCCTGCAACCTCTGCGGCCAGGTCTGCCCCACGGGGGCCATCCCCCACCTGCCCCTTAAGGAAAAGCAGGCCGCCGACCTGGGTATGGCCTTCATCGACCAAAGCCGCTGCATCCCCTACTCCGAGGCCAACGATTGCCTGGTATGCGAGGAGCAATGCCCGGTTGCCCCCAAGAAGGCTATCTTTTTCCGGGAGCAAGAGTCCATTACCCCCACTGGAGAGCGGGTCAAGGTCAAATTGCCGGTGGTGGACCGGGACCTCTGCATCGGCTGCGGCCAATGCGAACACGTCTGCCCGGTAGGGGGCGCCGCGGCCATTCGGGTGAAGCGCTCGCTCCGGATGGAGATATAGGCCGTAAACCCCGAGCAGGATGCCAGCGAAATGACTTTAGCTTTGAATTTTTTGCTTTTACTGCTCACTGCTCACTAAATAATGAAACGCCACTATCCTGACCAACCACTCGTGGGGGTGGGCGCGGTGATCTTCCGGGGGGAGGAAGTTCTCCTGGTGCGCCGGGGGCAGGAACCGGCCAGGAATGAATGGAGCCTCCCCGGCGGCCTGGTGGAGCTGGGGGAGACCCTGACCGCGGCCCTCACCCGGGAAATCGCCGAAGAAACCGGCCTGACTGTGCAACCCCTGGGGATCTGCGCGGTGTTGAGCCGCATCTTCCCCGATCCCGCCGGCCGGATCGCCTACCATTACGTCCTGATAGATTACCTGTGCGATTACCTGGAGGGAGAGCCGCGCCCCGCCTCGGATATCACCGCCGCCCGCTTCACCCCCCTGGCAGAGCTCCCCTCCTTCCACCTGACTGAGGCCACCGCCGCGGTCATCCGCCGGGCCTGGGAGCAGAAACGGCAAGGCGCCTTTCTGCCTCTGATCGACTGATTTCACTGTCATCCTGAACGAAGTGAATGATCCGTAGCGCGGGAGTTAGTAGCACAGGTTTAAAACCTGTGCCACCAAGCGCATCCCGCCATTAGCCTTCCGAAGCACAACCATAGAAGATATTGCAGAACATGATTTCACTGTCATCCTGAACGAAGTGAAGGATCTAGAGTCCCTAGAAATACTGGATTCTTCGCTTCGCTCAGAATGACAATTTTGGGCAGACCGGGGTTTTGCCGTAGCCTCCAGAAGCCTTCGGCAGCCAGCTATCAGCCTAGAATGCGGTCAGTGGCACAGGCTTCCAGCCTGGGCGCACAGAGCCGCGGCCTGCGCCGCTGATAGATTTCGAATGGAATAATGGTAATGGCGGGATGCGCCTGCTGGCACAGGTTTTAAACCTGTGCTACTATTTTTTGCCCTACGGCCTCAGAGGTTTTGCTGACAGCTGACTGCTGCCAGCTGCCAGCTACTCCTCATCAATGAAACACTGGGGGTCCGGGGCCAGGAAATCCGGTTTCCCCTGGGCCCTGGCATACTCATAGGCGATGGCCCGGCAACCCCGGCAATCGGCCCAGCGGGCGCAGGCGCCGCACTTGCCCCAATAGCGGCCTTTGTCCCGCAGGGCTTCCAATACCGGCGAGGTGGCCCAGATCTCCCGCAGCGAATCCCGGCCCACCTGGCCCAGGGGGATTGCCAGCCGCCGGCAGGGGACCACGACGCCGTCCGCCAGGATGGTGAGTCCCGCCACCCCGGCGGAGCAGCCGCCCGCCGGGAACGGCTCGGCATCTTCCTCCTCCGCCGCCGGTCTGGCCTCCTCCATCTGGGCGGCCACGGGGTCGCCGCTGCCGATCTCCAGACTGCCCTTTAACAGAACCTGCCAGGACCGCACTTCTTCATAAAGCTTCCTCACCTCGGCGGTGGAGAGCATCAGGTCCAGCATGGTCCGGCCGCGTCCCGACGGCACCAGCCTGGAAAACCCCAGGCGGGCAACCCCCAGGCCGCGGGCCACCTCCACCAGCTCCCGGAAATGGCCGGCGTTGAGCCGGGACAGGGTGGCGTTGAGGCTGACCTTCAGTCCGGCCGCCAACAGGGTGCGGACCCCCTGCAGGGAGGCGTCAAAGCTGCCGCGGCCCCGGATGTATTCATGGACCTCTCGGGGACCCTCCATGCTGATCTGGACCCCGTGAACCCCAAGCTCAGAGAGCCGCCGGGCATTTTCAGCGGTGATGCAGGTGCCGTTGGAGAGGACGTAAATTTCAAAGCCGATGGCCGCCATCGCCTCTAAAATCTCGAACAAGTCCGGCCGCAGAAACGGCTCGCCTCCGGTGACATTGAAGCTGGGCTGGAAATCGATGCCATAGGCCTGGCGCCAGTCCTCAAGCATCCGGGCAATCTCCTCGATGACCCGGAAGACCTGGGCTTGGGACAGCTCCCGGACCTGCTCCCCTCCCTCCTGGTAACAGTGCCGGCACTTCAGGTTGCAACGCTCGGTGAGGTGCCACTGGATGAGAAAATCGTAGGGCCGGGCCAGGGACATGGGGTCTCGCCTTCTCAGCGGGCGCGGGCTGCTCCCCTGGCGTCCCGCTGGTGTTTAGTGGGGGGTGGTGTCTCTCAAGTCTCGGAGATGGAAAAGAAAAAGCAGATGTGGCAAGAGAGGCTGGCAACCGTCAGGCGTTGGCCCCCGCCTCTCCCGCCATATCTGCCCTCAGAAGGTTGCCGGACCGGCAACTCTACGTCTTTCATTCCTTTCATTTGTGGCATACCTTACGGGGATCGAGCTTCTTGACCTTTCCCCAGAAGGCCGCCTCCTTAGCCAATACCTCTTTGCCAGGTTTCATACCCCTCTCACCTCCTTTTGGGTAGATTTGCTACTAAAATAATTACTCTTCCCGGCCGGGTCAAGATGATCAGGGGGGAGCGCTCTATGGCTGGCGAAATAATTAATGGCGGCCGGAACCGGCCCGCGGGCCAGCTAATAATTTATGGAAGTATCAGGAAGCGGGCGCGCCTCGACTTTCCCAGGCGATAAACCGGCCATATGCCCTGCCTAGGGCAGACGCGGCAATTTCCTCAGAAAATTCAAAAAATCTAAGTTCCCAGGGTATCAAAGTCCCCCTTTGGAAAAGGGGGATTTAGGGGGATTTCAGGAGGCTATTTTAACCCCCCCCTGCTCCCTTTTTCAAAGGGGGGGGGGTTAAAAACCCGTAGTTTGAAATGTCATATCCTGTGCTACCTGCGACCAAAGCTATTTGAGGCGCTCCAGAAAGTCCAGCAACGCCTGGCGTTCCCCCTCGGGAAGGTAGGCGTAGCTGGGCATCTGGGCTCCGGGATAGAGCCGGCGGGGTTGGACCAGCACCACTTGCAGCTGCTCTCGGGTGAGGCGGGAGCCGACGCCGTCCAGGGAGGGGGCTAGGTGGCCCGGGCCCTGCCCATGGCAGGCAAAGCAACCCAGACGCCCGGCCAGCTCCTCTCCGGCGTCTGAGACTACACGCTGCCCCGAAGGGGCGCCATGTGCTCTCGCGGCCCAGGTAGGAATAATCGCAGCAACATAAAATAAAGCAGCAATCAGCACCCCCCGGGTTAACACCTTTCGCTCCCCAGGTGATTCTCTCCGCTCCCCGGTCATTGATTCAGTGAATCGAGCAAAGCCAGCAGCGCCTCCTGCTGTTCCGGCGAAGCCGGCTCCGTTCCCGGGGCGAGGGTGGCGCTGCTGAAGATTCCCTGGGCCATCAAAGCGCCTTTCAACAGGGCTGCAGGGCGCCAGCGGTAGGCCCGGGAAAGCTTTTGTAACCGCTGGCTCAGGTTCCAGGTTTCCATTTGCAGTTCGGGGTCCCGGTCCAATCCTTCGGGATGGAGGCAGACCCGGGTGACCAGGCTCCAGAAAGCCGGGAAAAGCTGGGCCCCGGGGGAAACCACCCCCCAGGCCCCGGGACGGGCCAGAAAGTTTGCCTCATCCGCCTCGTAGAAGGCGAATTCCGGCCGCCTGGCGGCCGCGCCATGGTAATTGAGGAAACGGACCATATCCCCCTGGTGGATCAGTCCCACCACCATTGGCAGGGCCGCTAATTTCTTGAAAACGTGGGTGCGGATATTGCGGCGTTTGAACAAGGGCGCCCGCCGGCTGATCAGCCGCGGCAGGTTCAGCAGGATCAGGGGCTGGGAAACCCTTTCCAGGAGCCGCTGGCAGGCCTGGGGCAGACCCCGGTTGCTGTGGTACCACAGGGGCAGGTCCACCAGAAAGACCTGGCCGCCATAACCGAGACGGCGGCACTTCTCACGGACCGCCGCCGCCAGCTCCTGGGTCTCTTCTGCCGTAGGAGTGGTGATCCCGAAGAATAGAGGCACCCGGCCCGCCACCGCGGTCAACAGCGCCGCACAGAGCTGCTGCCGGGTAGGCCCGGGTAGCTCCAGGGCCTCCCCCACGTCTGGGGAGCACGCCAGAATGCCGTCGGCCTGGGAGATAACCCGCGCCACCAGGCGGCCCAGGCTCACTTCATCCAGAGCGCCGTCGGGATGCAAGGGCGTCGCCAGTTCGAAGATGAGTCCCCGGGGTGGGGCCGCGTCAGGCATAGGTAAAGTCTCGGGAGCCGAAGGGATGATGTGGTTAGTTATTGTTTTTATGATTATTATTGTGTTTCTAGCAGGATACACCGAGGGCGGCATGGGAAGCAAGCAAAATCCAAAGACCGCGGCGCCCCCGCAGATATAAGGACACCACCCGAAAGCCCCTGGTTCCCTCTGCCTCCGAGTCTGGCCACGGGGCCGGAAGCATAAATTAAGGAGCAATATTTCGCCTGTCCGAAGAGCTACCAAATTTTTCGCGGAAAATCCCCGTAACAAATTAACAAATAACCCCAGGATTTATCTAAATGGTTAGCAAGAGGCAGCACCAGGGGCAGGCCCTCGATTTGATTCCGAGCCTGGCTGCAAGGGGGCAGGGGGATAACCACATTGCCGCTCGAGTCTCCCGGGGATGATAGGCAATCTTGGTCGGCTACTTGGCCGCCGCAATTGGAAAGGCAATAATCATTGACTCTGGGAGACAGCGGTCTAGCCGCTAAAGGAGAAATCATGGCAAGAATTGGTTGGGTGGTTGCCTTGTTGATTGCCCCGCTCGCCATAGCAGGATGCGGGTTGCCATTGGGAGATTTGGGATCTTTATTAGGATCCGGCGGCGGCGGATCCGGCGGCGGCGGTTACGGCGGCAGCCCCGGCTACGGCGGCGGTTACGCTGGCGGCCCCGCCTACGTCCTTCCTCCGGGTGGGGGTGGGTCCTATGCTTACGCACCGGCACCCGCTCCCTACGTCGCGGCTCCCGGATACCAAGGCGGCGGCGCTTACGTGGCCGGGAATGTTACTGCGCCAGGGCGGACGCCTTACTATGGCGGACCCCAGGGACCGGGTAATTACGGCCCCATGGCCGGGCAGCGGTTCGGCAGCGGCCCCGGGTTCCAGGCGGGTCCTAATGGCTACCGCCGGCCCTATTCCATGGGTCCTGGCCCCGGCGGCCCGGGAAATTCCTACGGCGGACGGTTTCAGCAGGGCCCCGGCGGCTCTCCCGGGTTCCAGGGCGGTCCCAATGCCTACCGCCGGCCCTACTACAGGGGTCCTGGTCCCGGCGGCCCGGGAAATTCCTACGGCGGACGGTTTCAGCAGCGCCCCGGGGGCGGCCCCGGGTTCCAGGGTGGTCCCAATGCTTACCGCCGGCCCTATCCCATGGGTCCTGGCCCCGGCGGCCCGGGAAATTCCTACGGCGGACGGTTTCAGCAGGGCGCCGGCGGCTCTCCCGGGTTCCAGGCGGGAGCCAATACTCACGGTTTCCAGCCCCCGGCGAATGGCTCAACGACCCAGTCAAACGTCAGCGGTTCCAATACCCCTCAGTCGCCATCGGGGCACGGGCAAGGGGGTTGGGGTTCGTCCCATTAACCCTAAATACCTCGGCTGGCTGAGCCGCGTCGGTTGAGGCGGGAGCGGGAGCGCTGCGGATTATGCGGCGCTCCCGCCTCGTTTTTCCAGCCAAAAATTTATTTCTCCTGGATAACTCCCCCCGTCACTGGCATCCCCCGTTTTAGATATTATCATTTAGACAGCCGATCATTTGCCCGCCGGCGGCAGGTACCGGACCGCTGCGGGCTTTAGGTTTCCTATAAACCCAGGCGCGCTGGAGGATGTCTCATGGGACGCAAAACCGCTCTTGTCTACATCTTGGTGATGGGGCTGGGCTCGCTGCTGCTGGCCACTTCCGGTCACACGCAGGAGCAGGCGCCGGTCTATACAACGCCCCTGGGCATTGCCCTGGATGGATATCCCTACCCCTATCCAGTGCAGTTCCTAACCCTCAATATCGACGGTCAGCAACTGCGGATGGCCTACATGGACGTGACCCCAAAGGGTTGGGACGGCAAGCGGGCCGCGGTCCTGTTACATGGCAAGAACTTCTACGGCAGCTATTGGGAGAATACCATCAAGGCCTTGACGGGCGCCGGATACCGGGTTATCGTCCCGGACCAGTTGGGTTTCGGGAAATCCGCCAAACCGGATATCGACTACAGTTTCGACCTGCTAGCCCGCAACACCGTCCAATTGCTGGATCAACTTAAGGTGCAGCAAGCCGTCATCCTGGGCCACTCCATGGGGGGCATGCTGGCAGTGCGCCTGGCCCGCAATTATCCGGAGCGCGTCAGCCGCCTGGTGTTGGAAGACCCCATCGGTCTGGAGGACTACCGCTTCTTCGTCCCGCCCCAGACCACCGTGCAGCTCTATGAGATCGAGATGAATATGACCCCGGAGAAATACCGGGCCTTCGTTAAGCACTATTTTGTCACCTGGCGCCCGGAGTACGAGAGCTTTGTGGAGACTCGCTGCCGGGAGGCTCTAAGCGGTGAATTCCCACGCTATGCCAAGGCCGCGGCCCTGACCTTCCAGATGATCTACCGGCAGCCGGTGCGGCACGAATTTTTTCTGATCAAGCCGCCCACCCTGCTGGTGGTGGGCCTGAAAGACCGGACCACCGTAGGGCGGGGCCGGGTGCCCGAAGAAATCCTCAAAGACAAGGGCCGCTATGACCTGTTGGGCAAGGCCGCGGCCAAGGACATCCCTAACTGCCAACTGGTTGAGATTCCCGGGGTCGGCCACATCCCCCATCTGGAGGCCCCGGAGCAATTCCATCGGGCCTTGCTCGACTTCCTGGCGAAGTGACCTGCCGCTCTCTCCGGTGGGGCGGACCCGGAGTCCCGCCCTATTCCAGGCCCTGTTCCCGGGGGCGCCCGGCACCCTTATTTTTTCCCGGGTTCCGGGCCTTCCTCCGCCAGTTTCCCCTTGGTCTTGGTGCCGCACATGGGGCAGAGGATGTCGATCTCCTTTTCGTTGCCGATAAACCTTTCCCTAAGCTCCTTCGGCCCCAGAAAACTGATGTCGCCACAGGCGCAGGCGGGGCATTCGGCCCGCACCTTGTATCTCCGTTTGGGCATATCTCCATCTCCCTTGGGTCTCTCAGGTTCGCAACCCGCCCCACCCGGGGGCCGACCCCTTTTTTTGTAAAATTAATCACTGCCGGGAAGGGTGGCAAGGAGGCAGAAGCGGCCGACTAGCCCCGGTTGCATCCGCCGCAATAATGCCAGTGGCCAGAAGCTCTTTTAATCGGCTTTCAATACTGAAAGCCCGCCAGTGTCACTCACCCGGGTGAGGATCCATATGATGCCCCGGGGCTCTCGTCTTGAGAATATCTAAGCCCGGAATAGTCTTGGGAACCTTGATGATAATCCTCCAGGGCACAGCCGCATTGAAAAACCAGCAGACCCAGAATCAGGAAGCGGAGAATTTTATTATTCATATTCCCGCCAATATCAGGGGACATTGCCGGAGAGTCTTTTATTTTCCAGGGCGTTGATTTTGTCAGGCATGCGTCTATTATAAATGAAAAGGAGAGGCCGTTCCAAGGGATAAAATTCTGGTTTGGTGGGTATGGATATTCAGAGCCTATCTGGAATTATCGGCGGATTGGGGTAAGATGCGATATTGGCAAGCTAGTGTACATCGACCTCCATCCTATAACCCCGGTTTAATTAATTGCGTTCTCACCTGAAGGAGGAACCTCGAATAGGATACTGGCCTGGATTCTAACCGGATACCCCACTACCCGGGTAATCTTGACTTTGCACATAGGAGGTAGTCGCTATTGCGGGTATGAGCGACCTAATTTAAGCTACCTTATTCGTTCATTGGCTGGTGATCAGAAAGCTTTGTCATAGGCAATTATACCCATCACAAAATAGGCAATTATACCTATCACAAATTCAGGGATTTCCTAATTGCAAAATTTATGCCGGTACATATAGTTGATTCAAGCAAGATTGTACTTATGATGAAAAGGAGAGTGACATGGCAGACTACGTAGATCTGACGAAACCGCTACCGCGCGGCGCGATCCCTACGCCTCGCAACGAACTTGCGGCAGCTATGCCGCATGTTCCGGACCTGAAAATATTGGTCCCCTCGAGCTTCCTGATGTGGCCCGCTCAAATGTCGTCTTGGAATAACTACGTCTACGGTGACTGCGTTACCGCCGAGGAAGCCTTCGCCAAGGCCACCGCCGCACCGCAGACATTCATTCCGGAGGAGACGGTGGTCCAGTGGGCATATGACAATGGCTTTCTAAATGGCGCTAGCCTCACCGCCGTCATGACCAAGATGCAAACTGATGGCTTCATCGACCAATCATCGGCCGACCAGTGCTGCGACGGCCCTCACCTGACGGTCAACTGGACCAACGCCGCGATTCTGCAGAGTGCCATCTCCAGCCACGGGCCGGTGAAAATCGGCGTCGGGGCGGGAGACTTCCAAACGAATGCCGATGGCAAAGTCACGCCGGGGACAAGCGGTTGGGCCATGTTCAACTACCCGAAGAACCTGGGAGAGGATCACTGCGTGAGCCTTTGCGGTTACGGGACCTTGGCGCAATTGGTCGCTCTGTTCAAGCAGCATAATGTAACCGTCAATGCGCCGAAGGGGATGCCCACGGGCCTCTGCTATGCGATGTTCACATGGAATTCCATCGGGATCATTGATCAGCAGTCGATGCTGAACATGACCGACGAGGCTTGGATTCGTAATCCGGTGACGACCGTCAAGCCTGCTTAAGCCGCGCAGGCTCGGTCATGCTCGCACGTGGGGTCACGGCGGAATACCGTCGTGGCCCTGAGAGATCCCCTCATAAAAGTGCTGGTACTTCTGCAAAATCGAGATCATCCTAGTCGGCATGAACCGAAACGTGATCACGGTCAAACGTGCCGGCCGCCTGATCCACTGGATGGCCGGCGAGAGTCTCCACGCTGTGGGGGGGGCCGGCTCCGGCGACTCCGGCGGCCGATAAGGGGGCTTCGGTTGACCTACCAGACCCCGCTAATATTTCTTATCGTCTTGCGCTACGGTAGGATGTGATGCCATCAGCCGAAGGCGCCATATCAACCGACATTTCCGATTTGAACATTAATAGGTGTATACGGCCCTACTCCGAATTCGTAATTTGGCAATTAGATAGCAATCCGTTCCACTTCATCAAGGCTGATCTCTTCCTCGCGTCGGTCGTAAAGCTTCGTCGTCCTCGGCGACTCGTGGTTGGCGATCTGCTGGGCCGTCTCCAGCTTTCCGCCGTTCTTCATGTAGGCGGTGATGCCGGTCGCCCGGAAGGTGTGATTGCCGATCTTGGTTTTGATCCCTGCTGCCTTCGCCCTGCGCTGGATCATCCGGTAAGCGTCCTGTTGCCACATCGCAGTTTTGGTGAGATTGCCGCCTCTGCCACGCGTGACCGTCCGAAACAGCGGACCCTCCGGCTCGCTGCCGATCTCGGCGGCGGCGATGTATTCATCAAGGAACTGCTCCAAACTGTGATGGCAGGGGACGGCGTGCTCTTTGCCCGCCCTTCTCATGGAGCTGCACCCAGCCCCGGCGCCCTTGTCTTTGACCTTCATTTCAAGGGCGGCGTTCACGTGGGCGAAGGTGCAGACCATGAGGCCGATCAATGCGCGGTCGCTCAAGCCAACGACAGAGCTGGTGTCGATGGAGTCGAGCAGGGCTCGGGCCTCGTCGGTGTTGAGCACCGGCGTCTTGCCCTTCTTCACGACATACTTGAGGCCGCGTACCGCGTGGGCCGGGTTCGTTTAGAGGACATGGCCGGTGACAAGCCAGTCGAAGAGCATCCGCAAGGCTGCGAGGTGTTGTTTCACGGTCGGGGCGGAGAAGTCGCCTTGTAGGTCTTTCAGGAAGGTGGCGACGTGGAAGGCTTTCACGCAAGCGCGGTCTGGTAGGTGTAAGATGCGGGCGATCAATCGCGTCAAATCGGAAATCTCGGGTAAGAACAGGCCGCCAAATCGCCCGACCAGAAATTGTCGGCCGCCGGTTGACAGGAAGGCAAATGTCCCCCCGCATTTTGTCCGGTAAGAACCACTGGGACTCCGATTGTCAGTGAACTACACTACCCGTCAAACGTGCTTATAGGAATATGGTTGTATGCCACGTAACCGTTTCGTACCGCGTTTTTCGAGGGAGGGGGAAAATGACTACCAAAATGCCGCGCGGCGCGATACCGACACCCCGAAGCGAACTCGCCGCTTCGGAGCCCTATCGGCCTGAGCCCGGCGCGGAAATCTTCGTTCCAAGCGGCGAGTTTCCGACGCCCAATCACGAACTTGCGGCCGCCCAACCCTATAGAACGGGCTGCGCCGCGCCCGAAAGCTTCATCGCTTGGCCAATAGGAATCGGCTTTGGGGGGAACGAGAAGCTGAGCAATTCGAGTTGGGCAGAGGAAGCCTTTGCCAAGGCCTGCGCCGAACCCAAGATGTTCATCCCGACCAACGTGGTCCTGTTCACTTCGCGGGAATGCGGTTCGTCAAATTTCGCCGCGTTCATGCAAACGCACGGGTTTCAAATGGACCGCAAGGCCTATTTGGATGGGCCGTTCAATTCGGTCGACTGGACGAACGCGGCGGCTTTGAACGGCGCCATCGCCAATGTCGGGCCGGTGAAGATCGGCGTCTCCTCGGCGAATCTCGCCTCCGGCCCTCAGGGCCAAGTCACACCTGGGACGAGCGGTTGGGCGATCTACGGCCTCCCGACGGGCCAGCCTGAAAATCACTGCGCGAGCCTTTGCGGCTACGGGCCCTTGGCGGCGTTGGTCGATCTCTTCGAGCGGCACGGGGTCAATGTCAATTTGCCGTCGGGCATGCCTACGGGACTTTGCTACGCGATGTTCACTTGGGGCTCCATCGGCATCGTCGACCGGCAATCGCTGATGAACATCACGGGCGAAGCCTGGGTTCGAAATCCGACGACGATCGTCAAGAATCTCAGCGGGTAACCATCGGGCACGGTGGTTTGATTTTGCCGCTTATTGTTTCCATCGCATTCTTTCTCATCGCGGATATCGAGAGCCCGCGCGGGGGTCTCATTCGCGTGAACCCACAAAATCTTCTCAGCCTCTCTCAGTCTCTGCACCCGCAGTGATTGGGAAACCTTGATTAGCTCACTTCAAATAGAATACGAAAGAAGGCTTCGGGTGGACGATAACTGCTATCGATACGCCATATAAACAATCCCAAAAATGTGCCGATAGCCGGATCATTTATTTCATTTATTAAATCCTAAGCTCTCCTTCCGCCTCTCTCATCTTGCCCAACAAACCATATTTTACTAAAAATAAATCCAGCTCCTTAAGCTCTTTGGTTTACCAAACCCCGGGCAAGGGCGTCACCAAAGGAGAATCAATTCACCGGCTCGTTCAGTCGATCCCGGACTGTTCCCTGATGCTGCGGGCCACCGCCGAGAGGTCCTCATCACCATAACCCCTGGCGACCAGACCGTTCTCGATTTGGCCTGCCAGAGCTGCCACCGGCATGGTTACGCCGAGCTTTTTAGCTGCCTCTAGTGCGATCCCCAGGTCCTTTTGGTGAAGCCTGACCCGAAAACCCAAAGGGTAGTTGTTGTCAATCATGTTTTTAGAGCGGTAATTAAGCACCCAGGAGCCTGCCGCGCCCTCACCGATAGCCTCGACCACCTTTTCCATGTCCAAACCCGCCTTGAGACCCAGGGCCATACCTTCGGCAACGCTGAGATAGACCCCGGCGATAATGGTTTGGTTGATGGCCTTGGTGAGTTGTCCTGCGCCGCTGGGCCCCACATGGGTGATCTGGGTACCCATGGCTTTCAGCACCGGCATGACCCTGGCCACGTCTTCGGGTTCCCCGCCCACCATGATGGCCAGGGTGCCTTTTTGGGCCCCCTCGGAGCCGCCGGATACCGGGGCGTCGATCATCTTTACGCCCTTGGCCCTCAAAACCTGCTCAATCCTGCGGGTGGCATCCGGGCTGATGGTGGACATATCCACCACCAGCGAGCCCGGCCGGGCCCCCTGAATGACGCCTTTGTTTCCCAGAACGACTTCCTCCACGTCCGGAGTATCACTCAGCGAGGTTATGATCACTTCCGCCTCGAGCGCGGCCTCCCGCGGCGAGCCGGCGCGTCTGGCGCCCTGAGCGGCCAACGGTTCTTCCCTGGGGCGCGTGCGGTTGTGAACAATCAGATCGTGGCCGGCCTTCATGACGTTCAAGGCCATCGGCCCACCCATGGTGCCCAGTCCGATAAATGCAACTTTCAATGGATTATCCTCTCGGTATCATTGGGAATTATGCGGCGGTTTCGCCATCTCGGGGGGTTGGGGACCGATGGCCGGCGGCTGGCCGGCTCCGGAAATGAAAAACAACCTGGTAGGCGCATTCATGGTCGCAATGGCCGCCTACCAGGTTGCTTGAATAGGGTAACATATCGATAGTATTAATTAATAAGTTGGTGGAGGCGGCGGGAGTCGAACCCGCGTCCGCCAATAGTCCCTGCAAGCGTCTACATGCTTAGCCGCCGTTCTAGTTTCGCCCCGAAAGACTTCCAACGGCAGAATTCTTTGGGGCTAGCCCGCTAAGTTTTCGTCCGCCGACCCGCCGGCCTGATCGGCAGCTTTGCCAAGAAAACGTCACCCCGGGTCCCTTCCTGGCGTAAGACCCGGGGCGCTAGCCTTAAGCAGCTAGAGCGTAGCCGTAGTTGTCGGCATTTATGTGTTTCCTACCCGTTTTACGAGCGGACAGGACCTCGGCATGCAACTAACAGTTCCCTATTTACGTCGAAGCCGTTACGCCCCCTTATTTAATTATAAGTATTTTTTGAATTTTGGCAAGGAGAAAGAGTGGTAAGTCCACGGGCCGTCCCCCCCCAGCTGGTCCCATAAGGGCGAGGGGGCGGGGTTAGACCGGGTTGCAGTCAATTAACTGAAGATATCCTCTGTAGGGGCGCACAGTGGCACAGGCTTCCAGCCTGTGATTGGGTGTGCCCCCCCCGGGGGCGGACACATGGGTCCGCCCCTACAACTCCTCATCCCTGGCGCAGTTACCTGGCCGCGGCCAGCAACCGGTAGACCGAGGCCCCCGCCAGGGCGGCAATGTCCTCAGTGGCCAGGCAGCGGGAGATAGTCTCGTCAAAGAGGATGCTGGCCTCCGGGGGAAACTCCTCATCTCCCCGCCACAGGACGTGGGTCACGGGCACCAGGGGAAAGGCCAGGAAGCGGGCGGCGGCGTCCCCCAGACCCTGGGGCTCACCCCCGGCCAGGACCGCCGCCTGCAAGTACAACTCCAGGTCCTGGCCAAAGGTTGCCAACAGCGGCTTCTGGGCCCGGGAAACGAAGGCAGACCAGTAAAATCCGCCCTCCGGCACTTCGCGGAAATCGATGTTGCGGCCGCTCAAGGCCTCGCCGCGGGCCCCCAGCAGGTAGTGGAGGATGAGGATCTGCTCGGTCAGGGGGATCTGGCCGGCGCCGTCCGCCGGAGTTACTGCGATCTCCGGCCAACTCACCCGGCGGTCCTGGCCGAAATAGGGGACCAGCAACCCTTCCCGGCCCCCTTCGCGCCCTTCATAGAAATATTGGGTGTGGCTCGAGTTTGCCAGCCGCTTGGGGTTGATCTTTTGCAACTCGCCGGCCGCCAGGGCGACGGCCATCTTATAGTCGTCGATGCGAGGCATGAGGTCTCCGGAGCCATGGGTTTCGAATTTAGGCTGGATGCCCGGGCTGCCTGGAGTTGGTAGCATAGGCCTCTGGCCTGTGTGACCTGAACTGGTGACTTTGAACTGTTTCACAGGCGGGACGCCTATGCTACCGGCCCGCAGGTTCAACCAGGCCCGGCTGCTGGCAAAAATTATATCGGAAAAGATTTTTTATTGACACAGAGATTCGGATGTTTTAGCATAAATGCAGTCGAGGAAATGAAGAAGATGCAATCCTGGCGGCCCCGGAGCAATTACTTTAGCTTTTATTTTTATTTTCCGGGCCCGGAGTGCGCCTCGACTTTTAAAAGTAAGTAGGCCTTAACCAAAAAAACTTTTAGAAGCCGTGGCGCCCAGGCGACCACGGCTTTTTTGTTGCCGCCGGGTCGCACCGATGAGGGCCGCCCCGAAAGGAGGCTGGAAATGATCGGCAAACAGATTCGCATGGAACGCATTATGAACCGGGATACCGGGCGCACCGTCATCGTCCCCATGGACCATGGGGTGACGGTGGGTCCTATCGACGGCCTTATCGATATGAAGACCACCGTCAATGCGGTGGCCGCCGGTGGGGCCAACGCCATCTTGATGCACAAGGGCCTGGTGACCAGCGGCCATCGCCGCCGGGGCCGGGACGTGGGGCTCATCATTCACCTGTCCGCCTCCAGCAGCCTCTCGCCCTATCCCAACGCCAAGACCCTGGTATGCAGCGTCGAAGAGGCCCTGGTCCTGGGGGCGGACGCCGTCTCCATCCACGTCAACATCGGCAGCAGCAGCGAACGGGAAATGCTGGCGGACATGGGGGCCGTTTCCCGCTCCTCCCGGGAATGGGGCATGCCCCTGTTGGCCATGATGTACCCCCGGGGTAAAAACGTCAAAGACGAATACGACCCCAAGATGATTATGCACGTGGCCCGGCTGGGCGCCGAGTTGGGCGCCGACGTGGTCAAGGTTTCCTACACCGGATCGGTGGAGTCCTTCCGCAAGGTGGTGACCGGCTGTCCGGTGCCGGTGGTCATCGCCGGCGGCCCCAAGATGGACTCGGACCGGGATATCCTGGAGATGGTGAAAGGCGCGGTGGACGCCGGCGGCGCCGGGGTCTCCATCGGGCGCAACGTCTTCCAGCACCGGGACCCCAGCCGCATGGTGGGAGCCATCAGCCTCCTGGTTCACGAAAACGCCGGCGTCGAAGAGGCCTTGTCATTCCTCCAGATTTAGTTGGTTTTAAGTAGGGGCAACCCGCTGGGTCGCCCAATTTCTTATATGGGGGGGTCCAAAAAAATAATGAAACAACTCTGGGTAAGAGTGGACCCCTGGGATAAGAAGCTGGTCACCGCCGCCCTCGAGTCGGGGGCCGATGCCATCTGGGTTCCCCCAGGCCGGGTCCCGGAGGTCAAGGCCCTGGGGCTAATCCGGGTTATCGCCCCGGACGGCGACCTGGCGCCGGGGAAAGACCTCCATGAAGTCACTATCCTGGGTGTCAATGATGAAGCCGAAGTCATCCGCCTGGCCTGCCAGGGTCCGGTGGTGGTCAGAACCCCGGACTGGACCGTCATACCTTTGGAAAATTTGGTGGCGCAAACTGGCAACATCTTCGTGGAGGTGAGTGATACGGAGTCGGCCCGCACCGCCCTGGGAGTCCTGGAGAAGGGAGTGGACGGCCTGGTGGTGGCCACCGCCGAGGCCGGGGTCATCAAGCGCATCGCCCGCCTGGTGAAGGAGGCATCATTGCCGGTGCCGCTCTCCACGGCCCGCATCACCCGTCTGAAGCCCCTGGGCATGGGGGACCGGGTCTGCGTCGACACCTGCGCCAACCTGGGCCTGGGAGAAGGCATGCTGGTGGGAAACTCCTCCGCCGGCCTCTTTCTGGTGCACGCCGAGTCCCTGGAGAACCCCTACGTGGCCCCCCGCCCCTTCCGGGTCAACGCCGGGCCGGTGCATGCCTATATCCGGGTTACCGGAGACAAGACCAGGTACCTGGGGGAACTGGCCGCCGGAGATGAAGTGCTGGTGGTGGATCATCAAGGGCGCAGCCGGCCGGCGGTGGTGGGCCGGGTCAAGGTGGAGAGCCGTCCCCTGATGCTGGTGGCCGCAGAGGCCGGGGGCCAGGAGATCACCACCATCCTGCAAAACGCGGAAACCATCCGCCTCACCCGGCCAGGCGGCGAAGCGGTCTCCGTCGTCGTCCTTAAACCCGGAGACGAGGTCCTGGTGGCCCTGGAAGAGACCGGACGCCACTTCGGCCACAAGATACAGGAAACCATCGTTGAGAAATGAGCCATGACCGAAAAAAAAGAAGCCATCCGCCAAGAGATCGACGCCCTGGACCAAGAATTGCTCACCCTCTTGAACCGGCGCCAGGCCCTGGCCCAAACCATCGGCCGCATCAAAAACCAGGAGGGCCGCGGGACCCTGGACTTCCAGCGGGAAGAGGAGGTGCTGGCGAACCTCATGCATCTCAACCCCGGGCCTCTGAGCCAGGCCGCCTTGCGTAACATCTTCCGGGAGGTCATCTCCGCCGCCCGGGAGGTCCAGATCCCCTTTGGGGTGGCCTTCCTGGGGCCGGAGGCCACCTTCTCCCACCTGGCAGCCCTGAAAAAGTTCGGCCGGGCCACCCGCTACGGCCCTCTAACCACCATCCAGGAGGTCTTCCAGGAGGTGGAAAAGGGCAAGTACCAGTACGGGGTGGTGCCCATCGAAAATTCCACCGAAGGCATCGTCAACGTCTCCCTGGACCTGTTTGCCGACAGCTCCGTCAAGATTTGCGGCGAAATCTACCTGGAAGTCTCCCACGACCTGGTGAACAAATCCGGCCAGCGCCAGGATATCGAGGTGATCTACACCCATCCCCAGGCTTATGCCCAGTGCCGCGGCTGGCTCAGCGCCCATCTGCCCAACCTCCCCATCCTGGAGGTGGCCTCCACTGGGGTGGCGGCCCAGAAGGCGGCCAAAAACCCCAATGCCGCGGCCATCGCCAGTTCCTTCGCGGCGCCCCTCTACGACCTGCGGGTGGTGGAGAGCCGCATCGAAGACCAGCCGGGCAACGTCACCCATTTCTTCGTCATCGGCTCCGACACCCCCGGCCCCACCGGCAGCGACAAGACCTCCATCCTCTTCGCGGTGGACAATATCCCCGGGGCGTTGTACAAGACTCTGAAACCCATGGCGGAACGCTCGCTCAACATGACCCGCATCGTCTCCCGGCCCGTGAAAAACGAAGCCTGGCGCTACCTGTTCTTTGTGGATCTGGACGGCCACCAGGCTGACCCGGCGATGGCCGCCGCCTTGGAGGAAACCAGAGCCCTGAGCGCCCATTTCAAGCTGTTGGGCTCCTTCCCCCAGGCCGCGGGGGTCGAGAACTTGAGTTAAAAGGTCAAAGCAAATGATAAGCAAGAATCCCAAGAATGACGCTTATCGAATGCTGGTCGAAAAGCGTAAGTCTTACTCATTCACAGGGCTTATTAACCCGTCGAAATTCGAGGATGGCAAGTATGATTGCGGCCAGGTGGAGGCATGGGCTCAGTGGCTGGGTAATTTGAATGCCAAGATAATGCTTGTTGGAAAGGACTTTGGGGGGACACGCTTTTTTCGGGAGTTTCGTGGACGGTGTAATCCAGAAAGCCAGACGAATAAAAATTTGATCCAACTTTTCTCTTCTCTCGGCATCAACATTGGGACACCAGATAGGCCAAACATTTCTGCACCTGTCTTCTTGACTAATGCTATTTTCGGCCTTATCGACTCCTCCTCTAAGGGAGGGAATTCTATCACGCCTCAAATGCTGCGAGAGAATGCCAAAGAATTCCTTCGGCCTCTCATTGATATAGTCGACCCAGAAATCATAATAGCTATGGGCAAGCCGGCTTATCGAGGCGTCTGCTTTGCTCTTGAGATTGAAAGAAGTCATCAGAAACTTAGCATTGGCAAGGCCCTTGCGAGCAGCCCTCTGAAGTCAGCAAGCGGCAAGCTCATCTTCCCTGTTTATCATTGTGGGGGCCTCGGGCTTGCCAACAGGTCTTTCGAACTTCAGCGATCTGACTGGAAACGCATAAAAGCTTATTTATAGTGCGTTTCTAGAAAATGTAGGGTGGGCACTGCCCACCGCTTCCTTTAATAAAAAACCTACTTACCCGAGATTCAAAATACCGGGCCGCCCTATTTCTTTACGGCGGTTGCTTTTCAAAGAAGGTGAATATTAGCAAACACGAAAACGGGCGACAACTTCTACCAGGTGGAGTATGGCAAGGAATTGGTGGGCAGTGCCCACCCTACATTAACTACTTCGTCATCCTGAGCGATTAGGGTTTTCTCTCCCTCCCCCTTGAGGGGGGAGGGTCGGGGTGGGGGTGAAATTTCGGGAGTCGCGCCAACCATGCCTCAAAACCGAAAACCGAAAACCGAAAACCGAAAACTGCCTTTACGCATCTGCGTGCCGGTGGTGGAGACCACGGTGAACCGGGCCCGCTCCCGGTACCTGCGGGCCGCCCGCAAGGGCCTGTGGACCGAACTCCGGCTCGATTACCTGGAGCAGGCCGATCTGCCCCGGCTATTCCGGAGCCATCCGGGGCCGGTCATCGCCACCAACCGGCTGGCGGCCGAGGGGGGCAACTGGTCCGGAGCCGAGGCGGACCGCCGCCTGCTCCTGGAAGAGGCCCTGGCCTTGGGAGCGGACTTCCTGGACGTGGAACTGGCCGCCGATCCCGCCTGGCGCCGGGAGCTTTGGGCGCGCCGGGGCCAGGCCGGGATCATCCTCTCCTGGCATGATTTTTCGGGGACCCCGGAGACGGCCCGTCTGGAAGCCGTCTTGCAAGAGATGCTGGCCCAGGAGGCCGGGATCGTCAAGCTGGTGACCCTGGCCCGGCAGCCGGAGGACAGCCTGCGCCTTCTCTCCCTGATCCCCCAGGCCCGGGCCGCGGGCCGGGAGATCATCGCCTTCGCCATGGGCCCGGCGGGCGCCTGGTCCAGGGTGGTGGCGCCGCTCCTGGGGAGCTTCCTCACCTTCGCCCCCTTCACCAAAAACCGGGCCTCCGCCCCCGGTCAGTTCACGGTGAACGAAGTGAGGCGCCTGTGGAAGTTGTTGCAAAAGAAGTAGGGGCGACCCGCCGGGTCGCCCCTACCGCTGATCTCTGATAGCTATTATGATCAATGGCCGCACCAAAATCTACGGTATCCTAGGGCGGCCGGTGGCTCACAGCCTGAGCCCGGAGATGCACAACGCCGCCTTCCGGGAGCTTAAGCTCAACGCGGCCTACGTGGCCTTTCCGGTGACCGACCTGGGCAAAGCGGTGGCTGGGCTCCGGGGCCTGGCCATCCAGGGGGTGAGCGTCACCATTCCCTTCAAAGAAGAGATTATTCCTTTAATCGATGAGCTGGACCCCCAGGCAGCCTTGATCGGCGCGGTGAACACCCTGGTCAACCGGGACGGGCGTCTGGTCGGCTACAACACCGACTCGCTGGGGGCCTTGCGAGCCTTGCAGGTCCGCACCGGCCTCAGCGGGGAGCACGTCCTCATCCTGGGGGCCGGCGGCGCCGCCCGGGCCATCGCCTATGGAGTCCTGCAAGAGGGTGGCCGGGTCAGCATCATTGACCTGGACGCGCCCCGGGCCGCGGCCCTGGCCCGGGACCTGCAGGCGGAAGCCATCCCCCTGTCGCGCCTCGACCAGTGCCCCGCCGCCATCCTGGTGAACGCCACTCCGGTGGGCATGGAGCCGCAGGTGGAGGAGATTCCCATCTCGCCTCAGTACCTGGGCCGCTTCCGCCTGGTGATGGACGCGGTTTACCGGCCTTTGGAAACCAAGCTGCTTAAGGAGGCCAGGGCCCGGGGGGTGGCCGCCATCGACGGCCTGCAAATGCTCATTTACCAGGCCACCGCCCAGTTCGAGTTGTGGACCGGGAGGCCCGCGCCCCTAAAGACCATGGCCCGGGCAGCCTACCAGGCGTTGGGGGTGGGGTCAGATGGTTAAAAACATCCAACCCTGTGATCCGGTCCAGGCCACCCTGACCCTGCCCGGCTCCAAGAGCTACACCCACCGGGCCCTGGTGGCCGCCAGCCTGGCCGCCGGGGAGAGCCTCCTCATCAACCCCCTCAGGGCCGAAGACACGGAGCTCACCGCCCAGGCCCTGGCGAAGCTGGGGGCCGGCATTGACTGGGAGGGCGCCGCCGTCCGGGTCCGGGGCGCCAGCGGCCGCTGGCTGCCGCTCGCCAAGCCTATTTATCTGGGTAACTCCGGGACCTCCATGCGGTTTTTTACGGCGCTGACGGCCCTGGGGCAGGGGAGCTATCGCCTCACCGGCACGGAACGCCTGTGCCAGCGCCCCCTGGACGAACTCCTTAACGCCCTGGGGCAACTGGGAGTCCGGGCTGCCGCCGAGGGGGGCGCCGGCTGCCCGCCGGTGGTGGTCCAGGGCGGCCTTCGGGGCGGCCGGGCCGTAATTTCCGGAGCAATCAGCAGCCAATACGTCTCGGCCCTGCTCTTCATCGGTCCCCTGGCGCCGGAGGGAGTGGAGATCGAGGTTACCACGGAGCTGGTCTCCCGTCCTTACGTGGACCTGACCCTGGAGGTCATGGGGGCCTTCGGCGTCTCTTATTATCGCCGGGGCTACTCCTATTTCCAGGTGCCGGGGGGGCAGACCTACCAGGCCCGGGATTATGCCATCGAGGCCGACGCCTCCAGCGCCTCGTACTTCTGGGCCGCGGCCGCGGTCACCGGCGGCCGGGTGACCATCGCCAACCTGGACTCGGATTCCTGCCAGGGGGACGCCTCCTTCCCGGAAGTCCTGGCACGGATGGGTTGCGAGGTGGCAAGCACCGAAGCCGGCCTGATGGTGCGGGGCGGCCCGCTCAGGGGCATCAATGTGGACCTGGCCGCCATGCCGGACCTGGTGCCCACCCTGGCGGTGGTGGCCGCCTTCGCCCAGGGGGAGACGGTCATCACCGGGGTGCCCCACCTGCGCCACAAGGAATCGGATCGCCTGGCCGCGGTGGCTGCAGAGCTCAACAAAATGGGGATCGCGGCCCGGGAAACCGCCGACGGCCTGATTATCCCGGGGGGCAGGCCCCATGGGGCCGCCATCGACCCGCATCAGGACCACCGCCTGGCCATGAGCTTTGCGGTGGCCGGCTTGAAGATCCCGGGGGTGGTCATCCACGACCCCGGCTGTGTGTCCAAGTCCTTTCCGGACTTCTGGGAGTATCTCGATAATCTGCGCCAGGGCGGCCGCTAGCCCCTGAGGAATTTTCCCTTGTCCTTCACCACCCGAGTCCTCATTATCCTCACCAGCCTCAACCTCCT
Organism: uncultured delta proteobacterium; assembly: GCA_963697965.1. Lineage (GTDB taxonomy): Bacteria > Desulfobacterota > Desulfobaccia > Desulfobaccales > 0-14-0-80-60-11 > JAPLJC01. The sequence continues at coordinate 1,499,670 of OY969108.1, read as the reverse complement.
ACAGTATATGGACCGCTATCTCATTGCCTCCCTGGGCACGCTGGTGAAAGGGGAGATGGGGCTCAGCGACCGGGCCTTCGGGTTGCTGGGCACCGCTTTTTTCCTGGTCTATCTCTTAACCTCCCCCATCTTCGGCTACCTGGGGGACCGCTGGGGCCACGTCCGCCTCATGGCCTGGGGCGCGGTGTTGTGGAGCCTGGCCACCAGCCTGACCTACTGGGTCGGCTCTTATTTCACCCTGCTGCTGGCCCGGGGGGCGGTGGGGGTGGGCGAGGCCTCCTTCGGCACCCTATCGCCGGCCTACATCGCCGATATCCTGCCGCTCTCGCGCCGGGCCCGGGCCATGGGCTGGTTCTATGTGGCCCTGCCGGTGGGCTCGGCCCTGGCCTATCTGGTGGGTGGCCTGACCGGCAGCCATTGGGGCTGGCGTCCGGCCTTTCTGCTGGCGGGACTGCCGGGCCTGGCGATGGCGGCTCTCATCTGGCGTCTCCCGGAGGTTCAAACCCGGACGGTCAGGGAACCCGCCCCGCCCCCCGGCGCCAACAATCTATGGTCGGAGTCCTGGAGCCTGCTGAAAATCCCCACCCTGCGCTGGGTCAGCCTGGGCTTCGGCCTGAGCACCTTCACCCTGGGCGGCCTGGCCTTCTGGATGCCCAGCTACCTGGAGATCTACAAGGGTCTGAGCCTGGCCCAGGCTAATCTCCTGATGTTCGGGGCGGTGGCGGTGGCCGGCGGTTTGGGGACCCTGACCGGGGGCTACCTGGGAGACCGCCTCCTGGTCCGGACCCTCAATGCGCCCCTCTGGGTCACCGGGGTGGGAATCGCCCTGGCGCTGCCCCTGGCCGCCCTGGTAATCTTTGCGCCGCTACCCGCCATTTATATTCCGGCCTTTGCCCTGGCGGTTTTTCTCCTCTTTCTCAACCCCGGATTAATCACCGCGGTGGTGGTGAACGTCGCCGGCGCCCGGCGGCGGGCCCTGGCGGTGGCCTTGAATATCATGATCATCCACCTGATCGGGGATGTGCCTTCGCCTTACCTTATAGGCTGGCTCGGGGATGCCACCAGCCTCAAATGGGGGGTCTGCCTCACTTTAGTGGCCCTGGCCGGGGGCGCGGTTGCTATCTTCGCGGCCATGCCCCATTTCCCCAGGGATCTGGCCAACGCCGGCGAAGTTTAGGGCAGTTTGCTGTTTTCTGGTTTCGGCTGTTCGCTGAGGATGGATAAACCGCACCCTAATTAAACCCCAGGCCGAGGATGGGGAAGCGCGGGAAATTTTGCCATTGACGCCCGGGGATGAAAAGGTTATAAAACCTGATACAGATAATCGTCCACGACGCGGGGTGGAGCAGCCTGGAAGCTCGTCGGGCTCATAACCCGAAGGTCGCAGGTTCAAATCCTGCCCCCGCTACCAAATAAAGGCAAGGGCTTAGATGAATTTCTAAGCCCTTTTTCCATATCAGACCGCCTGACCCCAATCAATGAGCCAACCATCGGCTTCCCACGGCGAACACCCCTACGGCGATGCCGGCCAGTTGATCTTGCTGGGCATATTTCTGATCGTTTGGGTCGGAGATTCCTTTTTTCTGCACCTATCGACGTTCCTTAAAGATTACCTGCCGGTGTCTATCCGGCTGATCCTTTTGGTTTCCTGCCTGGCCGCCGCGGCTCTCCTGGTCATGTCCAGCCATGGGGTAGTCAGTCATTCAGAGCCCCGCCGCCGCGGCCTGATATTCACCGGAGCCTTCAAGTATGTGAGGCACCCCCTGTATCTCGGGTGCATCTTGTTTTACCTTGGCCTGGCGCTTGCCACGGCCTCCCTCTTTTCTCTGGCTCTCTGGGTTGCCATCTGCCTCGTCTATAATTATCTTGCCAGCTATGAAGAGAAATTACTCGAAGCCGAGTTTGGCGAGAGCTACAGAAACTATCAAGAGCAAACAGGAAAGTGGCTGCCCAGGATGCCTTTTAGCCATAAGGACCAAGATGCCGCTTTTTGATAGAAAAATGGAGGCTCAACTTCCCAACGCCAATTGAGAGGACCACGCCCATGTCTCCAAAGCCCATGTCTCCAAAGCCGCCCGTACCCGCCAAACAAAGCCGTCTGGCCGATGATTTCCTCTATTTTTTCCTGCGCTTGCGCAAAGACCGCATTCGCAAGGTGGTGACCGACATTAATGAACGCTACCCCGCTGAGACGGTGGAGCAGAGGGCCCGGCGCCTGATCGCCGCCCAGGCCCAGCTTTCTCTCCTGGGAGGGTTGATCCTCGATTTACCCACCATGATCCCCCTAGTCGGACATGCCGTGAAAATTCTGGGTTTTGTGGGGGGGACTTCCGCCCTGGTGCGCATGCACCTCTATCTCATCATGGAGATCGCGCTTCTGTACGGCCAGGATATCGACGATGAGGCGCGGGTTCCGGAGATGGTGGCAGTGGTGGCCGGCACCGGCCTGGCGGTGGGCGCTCCCTTCGCGGCCGACGCCTTGGGATTCCATCCCCTGATTTCTATGGCCACCGGGGCGGCGGCGGCCTTGACCATGTCCCGCTTGATCGGGGAGAGCGCCATCCGTTATTACAGCCAGCCACAGGAGGTCCCGAGCCTCCCGGCCTAGTGCCCTCCGCTTGAAAACTTAAGGCCCCTCCGCCCTTCTTGAGCCCAGGGCAGGATTTTCTCTCTTTAGACCCGGATTCATTCGCTGATTCCATAATTAGGCAAATGCGGGGCGAAGATAGATCCTGGGGCCGAGCTCACAAACTTGATTTTTCCGCAGGAATGATTAACAGAAGAGACGGACACCCGGAATCGGAAGAAAAGATATTTTTTCAACGAAGAATATGTTAACGTGCGTTGGATTGGGACTCGGCGTCGATAATGGAGCTTGGGGGGATTCTCCCCGGCCCCAGGAGTCCCCAGAACCATTTGCGATTGCGGGGCCCAGGTGGCCGCATAATCCCGGTTAATACTAAAGGAGGGGGTTAGACATGAAGGGGAATAAAAAGCTCATCGATGAACTGAACAAGCGCCTGTCTGAGGAATTGACTGCCATCAACCAGTATATGGTCCATTCCGAGATGTGCGAAAATTGGAAGTACAGCAAGCTGCAAGAGGTAATCCGGAAGCGGGCCATTGTGGAGATGGTCCATGCCGAAAAGCTCATCGAGCGCATCCTCTTCCTCGATGGGATTCCCGTCGTCAGCAAGTTGAACAAAGTGTCCATCGGCGACCAGGTCCCGAAGATGCACGCCAATGACCGCGGGGCCGAAGATATGGCCATCAAGGGCTACAACGAGAGCATCCGCCTGGCAGTCGAAGTGGGAGACAACGGCACCAAAGAACTCCTTGACTCGATCCTGAAAGATGAAGAGGGCCATATTGACTGGATCGAAGCCCAGCTCGACCAGATCAAGCAAATAGGAGTAGAGAACTACCTGGAACAGCAGATCTACTAAGGGTTGAGGCGCCCTGCGGGGCGCTTGGTGGTCGCCTTTGGACCCACGCTTACCCCATCACCTTTGCAGCCGCCAAGGCGGTGGAACTCCCGGTATCCTCCCAGATGCCCTGAGGATAGGCCTCCGGGCGCCGACCGGCGCCCGGGGAAATTCCCGAAACCGCATTTCTCTTTAATTAATCGGGGTTACTCCCTAAGTGCCTGGACGGAGTCCAGAAGCGGGGCGGACGCTCCCTAGCAAAGAGGCGCATTACGGATGAACTCCGCCTCTTGGGGTTTTTTTGAACCCGGTTACCGTTTCCGTCCCTGGGTATTCCACCACCGGTAGAAGATCCTCTTCATTAATTCCGCCGCTAAGACGTAAAGGATGACAATCCCCCCCATCATCAACAAAAACTCGCCCGACAGCGGTTTGAACTCGAACAAGGGCGCCAGGGGCGTATAGGGTAAGGCCAGGGTCGCTCCCACGATGAGTATGGTGGTCCAGAACAGGTATTTCCCGGGCATGCTCTTAAAAAACGGCCGGCGGGTGCGGATCACCAGGACAATCAACGCGGCCGAAATCACCGACTCCTGGAACCAGCCGGTGCGGAATTGTTCCGTGGTGGCATGGAGGATCCAGAGCAAGACCCCGAAAGTGAGGTAGTCGAAGACGGAGCTGGTAATGCCGAAGGCGATCATAAAGCGGCGAATGAACCGGATATCCCAGCGCTGGGGCTGATCCACCAGTTCTGAGTCGACGCTGTCCGTGGCAATGGTCATCTCCGGGAAATCGGTCATCAGATTGGTGAGGAGAATCTGCTTGGGCAGCAGAGGCAAGAAAGCCAGAAACAAAGAGGCGCCGGCCATGCTAAACATATTACCGAAATTGGCGCTGGTGGCCATGAAGACATATTTTATGGTGTTGGCGAAGGTCGTCCTGCCTTCCCGGATGCCCTGAGTCAGGACTGCCAGGTCCTTTTCCAACAGCACGATATCCGCAGCCTCTTTGGCCACGTCCACCGCGCTGTCCACCGAAATGGACACATCCGCGGCATGGAGGGCCGAGGCGTCGTTAATTCCGTCGCCCATGAACCCCACGACATTTCCAGCCCGGCGCAGGGTGGAGATGATGTGCTGTTTCTGATTGGGCTCCACTTCCGCAAAGACCTGCGTCTTATTCACCTGGTGCAGGAGCGCCTCATCGCTCATCTCCCGGATTTGGGGTCCGGTTAGGAGGGTGGGGTTGATCAAACCCACCTGCCCGGCGACGTTGACGGCCACCAGGGAATTGTCCCCGGTAATAATCTTCAACGACACGCCCAGACGCTGCATCTGCTCGATGATCACGGCTACTCCGGGCTTGGGCGGATCGCAGACCACCAGGAATCCCAGGAAGGTCATGCCGGTCTCCTGGTCTTTGGTAAGGTTGGCAACCGGCCCCAACTTCCGGTAAGCAACCCCCAAGGTGCGGAGTCCCTGGTCGCTGAACGCCGCGAATTTTTGTTGGATCCCTTCCGCCTCTTTGCTCAGATCCACCAATTCTCCCGTCGCGGTCTCCACCGACGAGCAGACCGCCAGCACGTTGGCCAGCGCGCCCTTAGTGACCATCAGGTTGCCGTCCCCGGTGGCCACCAAAATACTCAAACGCTTGCGCAGAAAATCATAGGGCACCTCATCCAGCTTCCGGTAGCCCGACACATCCGGGGAGTAATGGCGCCGCACCGCCTGGTCGATGGGGTTGGCAAAGCCGGATTCAAAGAAGGAATTCAGGTAGGCGTAAAGTAAGACCTTATCGGACTGCCGGCCCTGAGGATCCTGGGCGGAATGAAGCTCTACCACTCCCGCGGTCAGGGTGCCGGTTTTGTCGGCGCACAGCACGTTCATGGACCCGAAGTTTTCAATGGAAGCCAACCTTTTCACGATTACTTTGTTGAGGGCCATGCGCTTGGCCCCCGTGGCCAGATTGATGCTGATGATGGCCGGCAGCAATTGCGGGGTGAGCCCCACGGCCAGGGCCAGGGAGAAAAGAAAGGCTTCCAGGACCGGGCGGGCCAGATAGACGTTGATGGCAAAAATGGCAATTACCAGCAGCAGGGTCACTTCCATGAGGAAGAATCCGAAGCGCCGGATGCCGCGTTCAAATTCCGTTTCCGGCGCCCGCAACTTCAGTTGGGCTGAGACCTTGCCAAACTCGGTGCCCCCCCCGGTATAGACCACCAGGGCCGTGGCAACGCCGCTGACGACGTGGGTTCCCATGAACAGGCAGTTGGTCCGCTGGCTGAGGCCGGCCTCGGGAGGCGCAACCCCCGCCGATTTCTCCACCGGAAAAGTTTCCCCGGTGAGGATCGCCTCATCCACAAATAAATCTTTGGATTCCAGCAGGGCGCAATCGCCGGGGATGACGTCTCCGGCCTTCAGGAGAACCACGTCTCCGGGAACGATTTCTTCAACGGGAATTTCCTGGGCCGTTCCCTCACGCTGCGCAGTCGCCTTGATCTGCACGATGGCCAGCAACTTGGCCACCGCGTCGGACGCCCCCCATTCCTGCCAGAAGCTCAGGAGGCCACTCACCAGCAAAATGATCAGAATTATCAAGGCGTCGGCATGATCCCCCAGGGCGAAAGACAGGCCGCAGGCAAATAACAGGATCAGGATGATAGGGCTCTTGTATTGGGACAGCAACAGAGTCAGGGTATTGGTGCGCTTCTGGACCCCCAGTTGGTTGGCCCCGAACCGGGCCAACCGTTGTTTCGCTTCTTCCCGGCTCAGCCCCTGGGACGAAGTATCCAGTTGCTGCAACAGGTCCGCCGCCGGGACGCTCCAGAATGCCGCGGGACTTTGACTTTCCATGGAATTTCTTTCAACTTCCAGTCAAGCGCTGAGTCAGTGCCCTGGATGGTAACCGGGGTTATGGGGCCGCCCTGGCCCCGCAGTTAAAAAATGGTTTTGGGAACCGCTTGTCCGGGTGAAATCCCAGCAAGTTTCTGTTCTTGGGGCCGAATCCTCACCTCAAAGGCATGATAGCAGAAGTATCTTTGAAATAATACCTCATCCTCCCTTGTCAATTTGAGCCGGCAAATTCGAGATCATCAAGGCTCAACACCGTTCCGGGAAAGATCTCCAGGCTCGCCCTGGCACAGTGACACAGTTTCAGGGGTTTCCGGTCATATGGGCACTAGACCCGGAGGAGCGGCCTGCCCCCCCCCAAAACTGATTTACTATTTTAACATAATTTGTTGATCGGTCGTTGGTGAGGCGGCTCAGGTTTCCAGGGGGAAGGTGCAGTGGAAGGCGCAACCCCGGCCCGGAGCCGTATCCACCCAGATGCGGCCGCCGTGCGCGTCGATGATCCGCCGGACCGCGGCCAACCCCAGGCCGAAGCCCTGGACGTTTCCAACTTGTTCTCCGCGATAAAAGACTTCAAAAAGATGGGGCAGGTCTTCCGGGGAAATGCCAGGACCCTGGTCCTGGACGGTGAACCGGATGGTCGGACCCTCGACCCGGACGGTGAGCCTCACCCGGCTATGGGCAGGGCTATACTTGATGGCATTTTCCAGCAGATTTTCCAGGACTCTTTGCAATAGGAGCGGATCGGCCCGGAGGGCGGGAATCTCTAGGGATAGATCGGTTTTAAGTGTGATATCTTTGTCTTCTGCCAGGGGTTGCAACAGGGTGACGACTTTCCGGCACTCCTCCTGGACGTTCAGGGCCTGGAGTTGGGGAGCCAAAATCCGCAGGTCCAGGCGGGCGAAATCCAGAAACCGGTTGATGAGCTTTTCCAGCCCTTCCATCTCCTGATCGATGGTCTGAAGGTAGTTCAGTTGCGGCTCGGTCAGGGGGCCCAGTTTCCCTTGCAGCAGGCGCCGGATCAGGCCGGCGGCTCCCACTACCGGGGTTTTCAGATCATGGGCGAACATGTTGACCAGTTGCTGGCGCCGGTTCTCCTGGCGCTTTACCGGGGTCAGGTCCCGGATGATAATGGCCCCGCCCTGGGGGTCCCCGCCATCGTCCCGGAGGGGGAAGGAACTGACCATCACCGGCACGTCCTGGCCTGAACGGTTGCGCAGGGAGAGTTCCACGGTGATCTCTTTCTGCCCCCTCAATACCTGGTTCCAAATGTCCAGGTCCGCCGCCTGAAGTTGCAGGATTTCTTCGGCCAGGTGTCCCATGGCCTCGTCCCGGCTATAACCGGTCAGCCGCTCGGCCGCAGGGTTGAACTCGGTGATCCGCCCCTGGTGATCCGCGGTGACCACGGCCCCCGGGGTGTTCTGGATCAGAAATTGGGACCAATCGTGAGACTTGGAAGGATTTAGCGGCTTATCGGACATCGTCGGCTCCGGATCCGAGGTTGGGGACCCCGGCGCGGCTGCTGTCATTTTAAGGGAAATCGCACCCACTCAGCAAACGGCCCCACCGGCCGCTCAAGAAGTGATAATGGCATTAAGAACACCTGCCAGCACCACGGAGTAGAAGAAAAATGAGACCAGGCTGTGGATGAGCACGGTGCGCCGCATCAGTTCGGATCTGACGTTGACATCGCTCATGGAGTAGGTCAGGGCCACGGTAAAGGCCACGTAGAGGAAATCGAGGTAAGTAGGCTGCTCAGTCCCCGGAAAGACGAAACCTTTGCGCATCCCTTCTTGAAAAGGGCGCCCATGGATATCCTTGCCTTGGTAATAGAGCCGGGCGTAATGCTGCCCAAAGGAGGTGTGCAAGTCAAACCAGGCAAACAGCACAGCCAGAACGCTCAGGGTCAGTAAGAGGCGGGAATGGCTGTGAGAGTGTTTGCCCACGGCAGTCAGCAGGAAGCCCACGACCCCGGTGCCGAAAAGCGCAAAAAAGACAGTCATCACCATCAATTTCATCCGCTGCGGTTCATCTTTGGAGACGCGCTCCTGGGTCATGGGTCCATCGGCGCTGACAATGACGATACCCAGAAGGAACAGGTAGCAGCCTAACCACAAGATCCAACCCGCCAGGAAAGAGATTTCCCACATCCAGCCGAGCAGCCAGCAAGTAAGGACGGAAACCACCAGCCCCAGAGAACTGCATATAAGCGCCCGCCGCCGGTCATGGAGGTTCCAGACGAATTGGAAGAGCCGCGCCTTCATTTTGCCCATCAGTCCTTTTTGCATGTGAAGATAGGGCCTTCCGTCGATGTCTATGAAGTCCTGGGGATGGCCTCATAGGCCCTGATCACCGCACCTAAGGTGGCATAAAAGGCGTCCTGGCCGATAAGCAAGGTAATCCCCGAGCGTTTTAGTTGGGCATAAACCCCATCCGAGACCGCATAAAATATCAGCCGGATGCCCTGCTCCCGGAGCCTTTCATAGAGCGAGCGCAAAGTTGCAGCCGCGGTGTAGTCGATGTCATCCACTGCGGAGGCGTCGATGCAGAACCAGACCAGGGGCGGCTTCGCCTCTTGGGCCAACTTGGTGACCTCAGCGAAAAGCTGCTCGGTATTGGCGTAATACATGCCGTGAGTGAACCGGTAAACCATCAGCCCCGGGAGCAGCTGGCCCTGGGTAGCCACCGGCGCGCTTCTCCAGCCTTCGGGCTGGACCTCCACGATCACCGCGTTTTTCGGCCGGTAGCCATGCCGGGTGTGGCTCACCAGCGACAGGAACATGGCCAGCAAGATGCCCTGCTCCACCCCCACGAGAACTACGGTGGCCGCGGTTATGAGGGCCACCCCGAACTCTGCCGGGCGCTCGCGCCAAATCTCCCACATGCCCTTCACATCGATAAGGTCCACGCAGATGAGAAAAACGACCGCGGATAAGACCGCGGCCGGCATGTAAGCCAGAGGCCCGGTCAGAAAGAACAGCACCAGCAGGACGATGACGCTGCTGGTGATCTGGGCCAACTGGCAGCGGCCGCCGGCCCTGTCCACCATCTCCGAGGCAGTGGGGCTGCCATTGACTACAAAGGCGCCCGTTAGTCCGGCCCCTACGTTGGCGAGGCTGAGCCCCACCAGATCAATGTTTTCTCTAAAGCGTTCGCCGTAACGGATGGCATAGGCGCGGGAGGTCGCGGCGCTTTGGGCCAGGATTACCACAAATATGGAAAAGGCCGTAGGTGCAAGGGTCATCAGAAGACCGGCGTTCAAGGGTACGCCAGGCAGCCCGAACCTCGGCAGGCCGCGGGGGACCATCCCCAGGGTAGCCACCCCGGAGGATGCCAGATCAACGGCCCAGCTCACCCAAATGGCGCCAATCACCGCAATGAGCGCCCCGGGGATTTTTCGGGAAATTTTGCGGGACCCAAGGATAATGGCCAGGACGGCGATCGCCACCGCCAGGGTGTGGAAATTCGTTTGCTTTATATGCTCAAGATCGTGAATGAGGTGGCCGAGGGGAGTTTGCCCGCCCTTGGGCACCCCCAGCATCCCGCCAATTTGCCCCAGGGATACCTGAATACCCACCCCGGTCAGAAAGCCCACAAGGACAGTGCGGGACAAAAAGTCCGCCAGGAACCCCAGGCGAATTATGCGGGCGATGATAAGCATCGCCGCGGCCATGAAAGCCAACACACCGCACAGGGCCACATATTCGGAGGAGCCGGAGGCGGCCAGGCCCGCGAGGCCGGCGGCCAGGATGGCGGCGGTGGCAGAATCGGCTCCCACCACCAGGTGCCGGGATGAGCCAAAAATGGCAAACAGGGCCGTGGGTACCAGGATGGCGTAGAGGCCGGTGATTACCGGGGTGCCGGCGATCCTGGTATAGCCCATAGCTTGGGGGATGTTCAAGGCGGCCAGAGTGATGCCCGCCATGAGGTCAGCAGGCACCTGGGAGCGCTGAATGGGCAAAATCCCCTGAAGGACGGGAAATTGAAAGCGCTGGGCCGCGGTCTTGACAAAGGCCATGGCTGCTCCTGTTGCAAATCGGAAGCCTGGGCAGGCGGGGTATGCTGGGCCCCCGCCCCTGCGGCTTTAGATAATCTCCGCCACGCCCATGATGATGGCCGTGGCCGCCTCTTTTTCCACGGCCTGTCCATCCCTTTTCAGCTTTTGGCCAGCTTTCGTCTGTGGGGCCGGGGCGCCTGTCGGTCCCCACTTGGCTTTTTTGGACGTTTGCAGTCTCTCCCGTTCTTCTATGGCTTCTGCCATTTCATCGGCCAGGTCGAGATAAAGATTGGTCGCAGGCTTGACCAACGGCTTGAGGATCACCCCCAGGATGGGACAGATCACGGGAGCCAACAGCGCCACGCCGACTACCGTCAACAACTTGGTGAGGGGACGGTCAAATAAGAGGCTAAACATGGCATACCCACCTTTGCCAGGAAATTGATACCGCCCGGACGGTCAATCCGGCAATGAAGAGAATGGCGCCTGCAAACGCAAGCCAGCTTTAAGCCGCAGGTTTTGGCCTGCTTTCAGGTCAAACAGGCCAGAGGCCTATGCCGATAGCGGGTAGCATCGGCGTCCCGCCTGTGGACCCTAAGGGCAGGCTCAAGCCTGCGGCTGCCGGTTAACGGACTAAAGATAAATGACTTTTTTTGACAAAGGGGACATCTGAGACACGATACCGGGTTGTCTCAGACTTTGGGTTTCCTGGCGTAGTGCTCGGCCTTGGCTTCGGCCACCAGGTCGCTCAACTGCTCCCCGGTTTCTGCCACTAAACCCACCACCGTGTCCTTGACGGTGAGGCCGGTCTTGACCACGCCTTTGACCAGAGGTCCCACCTCATAGCCTGACGCCGGCAAAAGCACCCGCGCCAGTGCTGCCGCGCCCACCACCACCAGGACGGTAGGCCAGGAAAAACTGAGCACGTCATCATACCAGGCCATGACGATTCTCCTCCAAAAAATTCCTTTTTTTGCTCCCGGTCAGGCTTCCCGGGTGCAAAGCCTGAGGCCGCAGAGCTGTTCATTGTTAATGAGCTCTAAGGACGCTACTAATGCTCAAGCTAATCATCTCCGGATGGTCTGTAAACGCCGGGCCATTTTTCACTGAGGCCGGGGTTTCGATATTTCTGCAATCCCTTAAAGGACCACAGTTTAGATAATTGCCAACCAAGAAGCTGATAAATATCAGCCGCCGAGCATTCGCTTTATCAGATCCTCCGTATCGAAACCGGGGAAAACCCGGTGCAGGACTTGGGCAAAACGGTTACGAGTCTTAACCGTAGCCAGATCCCTGGGGCTAAAAGTGATGAGCAGGGAACCGGTAGCGGTGCTGGCCTCCACCGAAACAATCCCTGGTACGGCGCCCAGGAGGGACGTGAGCTCTTCGGCCAGGGTCTCGTCGTGCAGCATTGCCACGAGGCGCAAGCGCGTGCGCCCGGGGATGGCATGTTTCACTGTTATGCCGAAATACGCCGGACCAGTCTGGGAGCCGCCGGAGATGGCGGGGGCCGAAGCCCTGGAGGGAACCACCTCTTGTTTCTTGGAGGCAGGAGGGTGGGAAGGCGTTTCCCGCCGGCCCCTTTCTTTGGCTGACTTTTTCCGGGGGGCGGCTTTGGGCCCCTTCGCTCCCGCGCCACCGCTCTTCCGGCCCGTAGGTGCGGCCGCAGTTTTTCGCCCGCCCCCCTTGCCCCTGGCTGCCTGGGTTGCATCGTCCACGGCCCGCCGGGCCTCTTCCAGGAGTTTCGGCACATTATTAAAGCCCTCTGACAAGGTCCGCCTTTTCCTTTTTTGGTCTTCAAGTTTGGGCATGATGCGGCCTCTCTGCCGTTTACCCGGCAAAAATGTCCAGGAGTTCTTGGGCCAGCTCCCGGTAGGCTCGGGCGCCGGGGGCGTTGGCGTTCCAGCGGAAAATCGTGGCGCCGGCGGCCTCTGCCTGCTCGAAGGCGGTGTTTCCAGGGATAAAGGTCTTGAAAATTTGATCCTCCCCAAACGCTTTGAAAATCTGCTCTGTCAGGGTGCGGCTGATGAGCGTCCTTTTATCCACCTGATTAATCAATAGCCGCAAATCCCTCAAGTCTTTATTGGCCTCGACCCTCACCTCGTTGATCAGCCTAACTGCTTGCAAGAGGCCGGATACACTGAAGGCGCTTCCGGCCTTGACCGGGACCAGGGCGAAATCGGCGGTGTTCAGGGCGCAGATGACAAAAGAGCCCAGGTTGGGCGGGTTATCGATGATGACCAAGTCGAAGTGCCGGAGGGCATAATGCCGCAAATGGCGGCGAAGCCGGAAGAGGCTGGCCGGTGCGCTCATTATCATTTCCGGCTCCAGGGCGGCAGTCTCCGGGACGTTGGGGAGGCAGCTAACTCCCTCATATTGGCTGGGATAAATAGCCCGCGTCAGGGGAAACCCCAACGTATCGTGAGCCAAAAGTTCGTACAGACTGTGCTGCCGGTCGAGCCTGTTGGAGAGGAGGAGGGACGTGGCATTACATTGGGGGTCCAGGTCCACCACCAGGACGCGCTTGCCCAGCAGCCCCAAGGCATGGGCCAGATTGCAGGCAGCCGTGGTCTTGCCTACGCCCCCCTTATTATTGACGATCGCAACGATGACTCCCATGGGACCCTCAAGCGCCCCCCGCGGCGGTGGGGGCCATCCAGGCGTGCGCCTATTTTGCCATCTTGGGAGACCTGAAACCCGGCTTCACCTTACAAATTTTTTTAACAAAATTTTAATGAAGTGGAAATACCACCTTAATAAATTAATATTAAGAATTCAACAAGAAGAAAATCTATCCGGATGGAAAATGGTAATCATGCGAAACTTGAAGGAAATTCGAAAAGGTATCTGGTTAAGCAGGTTAAAGGGGTATTTTAACATTCGCCTGGCCATTATTGAGGTGCGGCCGGGAGAAACTCGGGATGAATCGTGGAAACGGCATTTAAATGATAATCCGGAAGCAAACTATGCCAACATTAAGGTCTTCAACCGGACGAATTATGACCAGGACCTGCTAAAACCAGGAACCGGCCATCTGCTACCCATCATTTATTGCCAATAAGGTGATTTGCCATGACGATGAATCAGATAATAGAGAAAGCCCGCATCCTGGGGGTGAAGAATTACTCCCGGCTTCGGAAAGCCGACCTTATTCGCGCCATCCAGCAAAAGGAAGGGAACTCCCCTTGCTACCAGGCCATTTCCGGCTGCCAGGAACCAGATTGCTTGTGGAAGCCGGGTTGCTATAGTTAAACAATCACCAGTGCCCAGCCTCCCTGAGATCGAGACCCGCTCCCCTTGACTCAGAGCCACCTCCCGAGCCGCATCCAGTCCCCCTCTAATCCCTGGTGGGGATTCGTCTTTAGCAGCAAGTTCAGCGGTTGCCATGCCGCTTGGCGGTCTCCGGCGGATTTTGAGATTCCTGGTTGTTAATTTTTCTGAGGGGTCCAGGCAAAGCCTAAACAAAAAATTACTCGTTCCCAAGCTAGCCTGGGAACGAGTAAAGAGTGAAGGACTTGGGAACTGGTAAGAATACCCCGCGACCGCGGGTGCTCAAGCCTTTCAGGCGCCGCCGAAACCGATGCTCACCCGGCCGTCTTCCACCAGCACCGGCACATGCCGGTCCCCCTGGGTGAGGCGCAACATCTCCGCCATGGCCTGGTCATCCTGGATGACATCCCGAAAGTCGACGGTAAAACCCTCTCCGCTTTTGGCCTCCCGGGCCTTGGTGGTAAAGGGTCAGGACTGTTTGCCGAAAATGGTGATCTCCTTGGCCACGGTCCACCTCCTTATCAGGAACTCAGATAGAAGACCTTCACGTAAAGAAAATCGACCTGATTGAGAATGATCAGGGGGTTTTCGGAAATGGTATATTGCACCCCTTCGAACCTCGGGTTCACCTTCTCCCGCACGTGAGCCATCACCTGATCGGCCACCTGGGGGTTCCCGGGGTCGGCGGACCTCACGAATTCTTGAAACACCGCCGCGTCCTTAAGGGCTATGGCCTTGGTTTCTTCCCGCAGCTTCACCCTCAGGGGTTTCAAGGCATCTTCGAAGAAATCCCCGATATCTTCATAGTTCTTCTTGATCCTGGAGAAATCCCAATGGCGCAACTCCTCGTACTTGGAGGCAGTCTCATCCTGCAGTTTAGCGGTGGTTAAATCGATAATGCCGATATTAGGGGTGCCCGGCGCATTGGAGGGCAGGTAGAGGATCTCCACCGCCAGCTCCGGGAACTGACTGTTGGCAAGGACGAAGTCCCGGCTGAAACGCTGGCCGGGGTGATCATAGGTATGGGATGCGGAGACGGTCCATCCGTGGTTTTCCAGGCTTTGCAGCAACCCCGCGGCCTTGGGCAGCAGGCCTTTCAGCTCGCCTAAACTGCCGGCCACCACGTTTCCGGTGGGTGGCGCCTGCGGTGCTGGGGGTTCCAATGCCTGTTCCCCGGTTGCTGCAGGAGGGATTTCTGGTTGGCCGGGGGCAGGCGGCGGGAGCTGCGCCTGGCCGGGAGCCGGGGCCTCGGACTTAAGGCCCAGGAGAAAGAGGGTTTCGCCCCCGACGCCGGCTTGGCTCCGGCGCCAATAACTGTAAGCCTGATTCGGATACAAATCCAGGATGATGCGGACTCCGCCCTGGGTGGCCTGGGTTTGCACCTGCTCCACGATGAGTTCGTCACCCTCCAGGCGAGTCGCGATGGTTCCCATCCAGGCCTGGGGAAAGTCCAACACCAGTTGGGGTTTGCCCGGGGTTTGGACGGCAGTGATCCGGGGC
This sequence comes from uncultured delta proteobacterium, assembly GCA_963697965.1. Classification (GTDB taxonomy): domain Bacteria; phylum Desulfobacterota; class Desulfobaccia; order Desulfobaccales; family 0-14-0-80-60-11; genus JAPLJC01. The sequence goes on along the minus strand of OY969108.1, from coordinate 1,484,629 downwards.
TCGGCGGCCCGGTCCAAAACGACGGTCAACAAAGTGGTTCCCCCGACCCTGCTCAAGCCCAGACGCCGCACCTCTACCCCGGAAGCGCCCCAGGCCGTTGACGTCAGCCCACTCATAAGGCAAACCAGGCAAAACCACCACAACCGCAACCGGACTGGTTGATTCCGCCTGCGGCCCGCTGCCCGGCAGAAAATCTGCTCTCCGGTAATTATCTTATCCTCCTTTTGCAACCCGTTTAAAGGTCACACAGGAATTGGGGGGACAACCGGGGTGCCATTCGCCGGTCATGTCCGCCGATAATTCTTCGCCACCGCCGCTGGGGGTAATGATGATGATAGCGCCGGTTTTGAGATAAATCCAGATCTTGCGGTCATTCACCACCCAGGTGAACTCCGTGGTACTTCCAGCCACCGTCCAGGTCCCCTTGCCACTTTCTTCGAGCTCCAGATCGATGTAATTTTTCTCGCCAACGGGATTCACGGAGCGATAAGTGCCGGCGAATTGGGAGCGCGACTCCCCGCAACCTGAAACGGCCAGCATTACCAGGATCAGACCGAAGACCGCTGCCAACTTTAGAGATTCTCTGTTCATATCGCACTAGCCCGCCAGATGAAGCCTCCCCGATCCAATACCAAGAAACGATCGTAGAGGAAAGTTTGGATGCACATGACCAGCATCCCGGTATTCTTGAGCATCTTCCACCAGGTCACCGGTTCCCCCACTTCCCCGACACAGCCACAGTTGATAGGCAGATGCAGATAGATGGCATGGAGCAGACCCACCATGAAGATGAGGAGCATGGCCGCGATCAGGGTGGCTGCGGCCCTGGTGCGGATACCCAGGACGAGAAACATTCCCACCACCAGCTCCGCCCACGGCAGCGCCAGGGACCACAGGTCCACCCCCCAGGAGGGCATCATCCCAAAATCGACCACATTCAAGGCGAAGACTGCCGGCCGCATAATCTTGCTCAGGGCGAAGGACATAAAGATAACCCCCACAAGCAGCCGGCAGTATATCGAAAGGTAGGGGCTGCGACGGACGGCAGGAATCAAAATAAGCAGGAAGATGCTCACCGGCACCCATTCGAGGTAACCCGCCAGACCCAGGGGGGCACTGGGAGCTTCCACGGGTGGTTTCCCCTCCAGGGGAAAGACCTTACGCCAGCCCCCGTAGTCTTGCAGCACCTGCACCTGCTTGAACCCCTTTTTCTTAAGCAGGCGGGCCAGTACCACGTCGAAGCGCCGGCTGAGAGTGCCCCCGTAGACGATAAAGGGCTTGTCCTTGGCCCCCTCCGTCTGCGTCACCATGTACTGGAACATGGGATACATCAGGGGGAACAGGACCTCCGGCAGGTTCTGGGCGCCTTTGATGTGTTGCTGGGTAAAAAAGGCGCTCTTCCGGGCGTCAACGAAGGTGGCCTCGTTTTTTTGGTACATTTCCAAGGCCTGGCCCAGACTGATTTCGGGAATCGAGGTTTTTTCGCCCCACCCGTAAATTAAGGGAATCCCGCTGTCGTTGTAAAAATTGAATATCAGTGCCAAAAAGAGGCTCAAGCTCACCATGAGGGCGTAGTCGAACCAGGAGATCTGCCGCAGCTTCACCTGGTGCACCACCTCTTCCTCCAGGCGGCGGTCCCCGCTCACCAGCCAGCCGGACAACTGCTGAATGATGTGGCGCGCCAGCTGCGGGTTGTGGTCCAGGAGGCGGTCGAACTCCTCTTTGGAGACCTTGACGAGGCTCGTTTCCACCAGGGATTCCACCGAGGCAGTGCGGGGTTGGCCGGTAACCAGGGCCACTTCGCCGAAATAAGCGCCGGGGCCCAATTCCGTCAAGGGGGTGCGGATGTGGTCCTCAGTCTCCCGAAAGACCTGCAGCTGGCCGGACTGGATCACATAAAAGAACTCCGGCGTTTCTCCCTGACTGACGATGCGGGTGCCCGCCGGGACGACGCAAACCTTCCCCAATTCGCAAAGGTTCAGCCCACCTGCCTCCTCCGAGGGAGGCGCCTGTTTGCTGGTCATATCGTACCCTGTGTGCCGAAAATCTCCTGGAGCCCCAGGCTCGATACCTATTTATCACAAGATCAGAAAGAAGTGAACTCCGGAAAAATGCGGCCTTATGGACTTTCCCCCTGGAGGTCCGGCGGGGGCTCACGGTTGCCACCTTTCCAGGAAAAATTATTTTACTCGGGCCCCCTCCGGCTTCTGGGTCCGGCTCTCTCTTATCTCAGGCGGTTCCGGAATTTTTTGAACCTCCTCTGGCTCAATTATCACTTTGAGAAAAATTTATCAGGTTTGCGGGGGCAAATCTCAAGTAGAGAAATCTGGGCTACGGTATCCGGGAACAATTTTTGTCACTAGATATTTTACATGTATATTCAATTAGTTATTCACCAGCTTTTTCCTAATTTTTTGGCAAGTCCTTTGCATATAGATTAGCTGTTCGCATTCGATTGCTCAAACGAGGTTGATAGCAAAATGCCCAACGTCACCGTCTCCGCCCCCTGGATTCAGGGAAAATGGCGGTCCCAGGAAGAACAGCGGATCCAGACATTGGATTTGCTTCTCAAGATCCTGATCCCTGTAATCCTGTCGGTCTGTTTGGTGGCCGCTTGCAAGATCGGCTCTTTCAACGGTTATCTGCAGCTCCTCAGCCGCAAGAGCTTCGGTTCCCCCATTATGGCCTTGGGGGCCGGCTTTACCCTGGCCTATCTGGGCTTTCAATTAGTGCGCACTGTCCTCTGGTGGCGCTATAAACCTTATCAGCTGCCCAGCGGCCCGCTCCCCCGGGTGACCGTCATCATCCCCGCTTACAATGAAGGGGCCATGGTGGAAAAGGCCATTTACGCCGCGGCCGCCTCGGACTACCCGGCGGATCTCCTGGAGATCATCTGCATCGATGATGGCTCCACGGACGACACCTGGACTTACCTCGACCGGGCCAGGCAGCGCCACCCCGGCCTCATCAAGGCCATCCGCTTCCCCAAGAACCGGGGCAAGAAAGAGGGGCTCTATGCCGGCTTCAGCCGGGGCCGGGGAGATTTCTTCGTAACCATCGACTCCGACAGCATCATCAAACCCGACACCGTGAGGCAGGTGATCGCCCCCATGCTCCAGGATCCCCAGGTGGGGGCGGTGGCGGGTAACGTCAAGGTCTTCAACCGGGCTCGCTGCCTCATGGCCCGGATGCTGGCAGTGCGCTTCGTCCTGGCCTTCGACTTCCTGCGGGCCTCCCAGTCCATGTACGGCTGCGTCACCTGCACCCCCGGGGCCTTGTCCGCTTATCGGGCCCAGGTCTTAAGACCCATCCTGAAAAAATGGCGGCGGCAAACCTTCATGGGACTACCCGCCAACATCGGCGAAGATCGGGCCCTCACCAATTTCGTGTTGCGCCAGGGATTTTTCACCGTTTACCAGCGCACCGCCGTGGTCCACACCGTGGTCCCGGAAACCTACCGGGGCCTGTGCCGCATGTATCTGCGTTGGGACCGCAGCAACTTCCGGGAAAACTGGGTGCAGATCAAATTCATCTTTAGCAACTACCGGAAACGGCACTGGGTTCTGCCCATTATCGACTTCTTCATCACTCAGATCGAGTTCCCGCTCACTTACCTCTTTCTGGGAATGCTGCTGGTTTCCTTTTTCATCTACCCCATCGTCATGGTGAAATTCTTCGCCGGGTTGGGGGTTCTCACCCTGGTGTGGATGTACTATTACATCCATCAGGAAAGGGATATGGAATTCATTTACGGTATCATCTACTCCTACTTTGCCTTTTTCTTCCTCAACTGGGTCCAGCCCTACGCCTTCCTGACGGTGCGCAACGACCGCTGGCTCACCCGTTAAGCCCATCTGGAAGGATTAACCATATGATCGCCGCTCCGGCAGTGCCGGGGCGGCGATTTTTTTGGGGGGGCGCGCCACGTTGGCGACGCGGCGCGCCCCTTTGGCTGGATAAGTGAATGAGACCTCCGGGAAAAGCCCAATGGGGCCCTCCCGCGACAAAAGTTCCCCAGGCCGCGGACCCATTCCTAATTTCCTGGCCGGCCCGGCTTTACAAACGGGCCCGGGCTTCTTATTTTTAACCCAGAGCCAAGGAGTGGACTGGCCTGCCCCTCTATCCCAGGGCCAACTTTAGGAGACGCCAATGGAGGCAGAGAAGCAGGAGCCCGAGAAGCTGGTATGTTTTTATGAAAAGTGCGGCAACGAAGCAGAGATGACCATCAAGGGCGGAAAGATTTAGGAAACCGGCCTCCCGCCTGGGGAACCCGGGAAGCAGCGGTCGCGCCCCCTGGTCGCAACCGTTGCGGCGCCGAGGCCGACCTGATCTTCCATTATGCTTAAGCGCCCGGAGAGCTTTATAACCACCCAATTTCTTGAAGAAAGGAAAAGATGATGACGCTAGCCCACCTGCAACCCATCGTGGCCTTGGTAGCCGGTATTCTTATCCTGGTAATCCCGCGGCTGCTCAATTTTATCGTCGCCATTTATCTAATCGTCATCGGCGTCATGGGCCTGGGATTGATTAGATAAATCAGCAAACATGAAAACCGGGTATCTCTTTATCCGCTCAAGTCTCCTGTTCCTGGTGCTGGCAGGCCTCTGCTTCCCATCTTACGCAGCGGCCGGGGGAGAGCTTTCGGAGTACGGCAATCCCTTTATCTGGGTTACCCTCGGCCACGTCCGGGTCCAGGCGGAAGTAGTCAGCTCCCCGGAAAAACTCTATCTGGGGCTGGGAGGCCGCCCGGAGCTCGCCGAAGGCCGGGGCCTGCTGTTCATCATGCCCAGCCGGGAGGTCCAGACTTTTTGTATGCGCGACATGCGCTTTGCCCTGGACTTCATCTGGCTGGCGCCTGGCCGGGTGGCGGGCCTCACCCCCAACGTCTCCCCCCAGGACCAAGGGGCCTGTTACCGCTCCCCGGAACCGGTGGCCTTCGTCCTGGAGGTGCCCGCCGGCTTCTGTGAGCGATACGGCATCCGGGTGGGAGACCCGGCCTCCTGGTAGAGTCCGGTTTTCGGTTTCCGGTTTTCGGTTTTCGGCTTTTGGTGAAAGACAATATCGAAGTCAAAGGCCCTCTGCCAGAGACAAAAAACAGGAAACTTCGGCACTCGTTCCCAAGCTCTGCTTGGGCAACCTTTATGGAGGTGCCAGTTCCTTTTGCCAAGCAGAGCTTTGCACCCAAGGAGGTTCCCAATCAGGAGCTTGGGAACCAGATAAATTAGATTATCTTAACTTAGAGATTATGGTCTTTACTCCCTCCCCCTGAGAGGGGGGAGGGTTGGGGTGGGGGTGAGAAGAGCGGTTTTCGGTTTTCGGTCTCTCAAGGAGCGGATTTTAAACCCGCCCCTGCTCTTAACTTTAATCCTCCGCCGCCGCGCCTCGAGAATTTGACCGCCGCCCTAGCCAAAGCCAGACCCCGGGACAACCTTTAGAGGCGCCCTCTTCCTCGAACTTGCCAAGGTTGGGAAACTATTGTATCTTTTCCATCATGTTATCGGCTTTGGAAAAACGGCTGATCCTGGCCCTGCAGCAGGACCTGGAAATCGAACCCCGTCCCTTTTTGGACCTGGCGGCCCGGCTGGGTCTCAAGGAGGAGGAGGTGCTGGCCGCCATCCGCGGCCTGATGGACAGGGGTTACATCCGGCGCTTCGGGGCCACCCTGCGGCATCAAAAATCGGGCTATGAGGCCAATGCCCTGGTGGCCTGGAGGGTGCCCGAAGCCGATCTCAGGCCCATCGGCCGGCAAATGGCGGCCCAGAGGGCGGTGACCCATTGTTACGCCCGTCGGCCAGCCCCGGCCTGGCCTTACAATCTTTACACCATGGTCCATGGCCGCACCCGGGAGGAATGCCTGGAGATCGCGGCCCGCATGGCCCGGGAAACCAGTCTCAGCGATTACCAGGTGCTCTTCAGCGAAAGCGAACTCAAAAAGACCACCATGCGCTATTTCCGGGAGGAGTTAAGGGAACACCTGGCCGCCGACCGGGAGCCTTAAGCCGGGCAGGCGCCCTCCCTGGGGGCCGCCGGCCGACCGGCTGAGTCATCCGTTGTAGGGGCGGACCCATGTGTCCGCCCCTATCCCGCGTTCAGGCCACCGGCAGGCCGGGTGAGTTTTTCATAGGAGTAAGGTCGTGACCAACCTGGTGGAATCGCAGCGCCTTTTCCAAACCGCGCTTTCTCTGATGCCCGGCGGGGTAAACAGCCCGGTGCGGGCCTGGGGCGCGGTGGGCTTGACCCCGCCGCCCCTGTTGGCGCGGGGCGCCGGGGCCCGGGTTTATGACGTGGACGGTAATTCCTACCTGGACTTCATCGGTTCCTGGGGGCCGTTGATCCTGGGGCACGCCGTCCCGGAGGTGGTGGCCGCGGTGCAGGAGGCCGCGGCGCGAGGCCTCGGTTTCGGCGCCTCCACCCCGGGAGAGGTGGAACTGGCCGCCCTTCTGGTGGCAGCGGTCCCGTCCCTGGAGATGGTGCGACTGGTCAGCTCCGGAACCGAAGCCTGCATGAGCGCCCTGCGCCTGGCCCGGGGCGCCAGCGGCCGGCCCCGCCTGATCAAGTTTGACGGCTGCTACCACGGCCACGCCGACTCCTTTTTAGTCTCCGCGGGCAGTGGCGTGCTCACCCAGGGAATTCCCGGCAGCCCCGGAGTGCCCCCTGAGATCGCCGCCCTGACCCTATCCCTCCCCTACAACGATCTGCAGGCGGTTAAGGAGGCAGTGCGGCGCCATCCCGGGGAGATCGCCGCGGTCATCGTGGAGCCGGTGGCCGGCAACATGGGAGTAGTCCCCCCCCGGCCCGGGTTCCTGGAGGGTTTGCGGCAGCTTTGCCACCAGGAAGACATAATCTTAATCTTCGATGAGGTGATCACCGGCTTCCGGGTGGCTTGGGGCGGGGCACAGGCCCTCTATGGCGTCACCCCCGACCTCACCTGCCTGGGCAAGATCATCGGCGGCGGCTTGCCGGTGGGGGCCTACGGCGGCCGCCGGGACCTCATGTCCCAGATGGCCCCCGCCGGTCCCATCTACCAGGCGGGGACCCTCTCCGGCAACCCGGTGGCGGTGGCCGCCGGGCTGGCCACTTTGCAGGCATTGCAAAAGCCCGGTACCTACGAGCAGTTGGAAGAAAAGGGCGCCTGGCTGGCCCAGGAACTGGCTCGGGCCGCGGCTCGCCAGAACCTGGACCTCACGGTCAACCGGGTGGGCTCTATGCTCACCCCGTTCTTTACCAAAGGGCCGGTCCACGCTTTGGAGGACGCCAAGGGAACGGATTTGCAGAAATTCCGGCAGTTCTTCCAGGGGATGCTGGCCGCCGGCATCTACCTGCCGCCCTCCCCTTTTGAGGCCTGGTTCATTTCCCTGGCCCACGGGCCCCAGGACCTGCAAGCGGCCGCGGCCGCGGCCCGGCAGGTGTGGAGCAAGCGCTAGCCGGCTCAAAGTTCAAGGTTCAAGATTAAAATACCACTTCTTAACTTCAAATTTGAGACCTCTGCGAAAGTTCCTATGTTTGTCATTCTGAGGGAGCGAAGCTACCGAAAAATCTCATAAATACTTAAGGAAATACGAGATCCTTCGCTTCGCTCAGGATGACAAAGTTGGTTTTCGCAGAGGTCTCAACTTTGAACTTTGAACCTTGAACCTTGAACTATTTAAAACCCTCCCTCCATGGCGCCGGCGTAGCCGGTGAGCTCCACGTAGCCCATGCCGCTCAGCGGCCGCGCTCCGGCTCTGCCCTGAACCCGCACCTGGCCCTCCCAATAGCTCACTTGCGCCGGGACGCCGGCCCGGATCTCCTGGTCCGCCAGGGTGGGAGTCAAGGTGAGTTCCAGGCCGGCCCCGGGGATGAGCACCTGCCAGCCGGCCGGATATACCGCCCCGGAGTGGGGAGACTTCCAGACGCCGCTCGCCTTAACCTGGAAGTCGGCCAGCTTCAGGTGCCGCGTCTGTCCCTGCGGGTCCACCAGGGTGCCCGCGGAAGCCGAGTCCAGCGAGCCGTCCCGCCGGCGCAGCAGATAGAGCATCAGATCGCTCCCGTCCTGCAACTGGATGGCGAACCAGTCCCAGCCCACCTGATCCGGGGCCATGGAACCGCTGAAAAATTCGTGGTCCATCCAACTGGCCCCGCTAACCTTAAGTGCGCGTCCGTCCAAAAACAGATGCCCCTGGCTGGCGAGGCGAGTAATAGAATAATAATAGCTGGCGGCCAAATCATGGGCCGACTTGGGGCTGAAGCCGCCTTCGCCGTGCAGGGCCGGGGGCTTCCTGGGAGTGAGGTGCAGGTCCAGCCCCAACCCCTGGTCTCCGGCCTCTAGATGAAAGCCCTCCCCTTCCTGCCGCGCCTGCCAATCGCCGATCCAGACATGGAGGCGGTCCGGGGTGGCGCCGGCAAGCCCCAGGGCGCCCCGGCCCACCTTCTCCCGGAACCGGAAGCGCCCCCGGGCCGGGTCGGTGACGGCCAGGTGGGCGAAATAGACGGTGTTGAGGGACCAGGCCGAGCGGGCCAAGGCGTCGGGCCGGCGCAGGGCGGTCCGGAAGAAGGTGAGCTGATAGCCGAAGGCCTCGCCCTCGGAAGATTTCAGGTGCCCCACCCAGTACCACCACTCGGTCTTGAAATCCGGGTGCGCCCCGTGGTCCGCGGGAAATTTAAAGACGCGGCCCGGCCGGGCGGTGGCGAAGGGTTCCGCAGCCCCGGCCGCCCCGGCAAACAAGGCGGCCACCATTAAGAATAATAGGACCCTTAGCGTCATCTTGGGAATCGGCACTACCTCCGGTTTTCGGTTTCCGGTTTTCGGTTTCCGGCAAGGTCAAAAGGATAGCAAAAAGGCTTTACCGCGAGCTGCCGCGAATTCCTGGCCGCTAAGACCTCTGCGAAAGTCCCCATTTTTGTCATTCTGAGGGAGTGCAGCGACCGAAGAATCTCATAGATGACAAGGTGGTTTTCGCCGAGGACTCAACTTTGAACTTTGAACCTTGAACTTTTCTAGCCCCTCACCCTCTCCAAAATCACCACGGCCACCCCCTGGCCGTCTTCGTCGCTTAAAGAGAGGTGCATCCCGGTAATGCCGGCCTCCTGGCAGAGCTGGGCGGCCCGGCCGCTGACCTTAAGCTCCGGTTTGCCCATGGAGTCCGGGACCACTTCCACCTCCCGCCAGCGGATGCCTCCCCGCCTCAGACCCACCCCCAGGGCCTTGGAGAAGGCCTCCTTGGCGGCAAAGCGCAGGGCAAACCCGGAGTCGCTCCCACGCTTCCCCTGGCAATGGGCTATTTCCTGGGGAGTGAAGACGCGGTTCAAGAAGCGCTCGCCATAGCGGCGGATGGCCGCGGCAAGGCGCGCCAGCTTGACCAGATCAACCCCAACGCCGTAAATCATAATGCGGTTTTCGGTTAGAAAGTTATGGCAGCTTTAGTGGAACCTCAACTATAGTCTTTTAACCCCCCTTTGGAAAAGGGGGGCAGGGGGGATTTAAAAAAAACTCCTGAAATCCCCCTAAATCCCCCTTTTCCAAAGGGGGACTTTAATTCCCTTGGAACTGGGAGCTAGCCCAGGCCGGCGCCTGTGCCCCCAGACCGTTATTTCTTCCCTTCCTTGGGAGGGGCGGCGGCCTCCACCTTGCACATGACGCCGGTCTCCCCGCAAGAGGAGCACTTCTTGGGTTTGCATCGGGTTTCCAGTTTGCTGCCGCATTTTTCACAGGTAAAGACGGCCATGAGATTTGCCTCCTTATTCAAGAAAGTTTCGGCCGGCGGTCCGGCCGGGTAGGCAATCTTGGCGATTGCCAAAAATTAACCGGCTTCAGCCTTATTTTTTACCTTATTTTCCTGTCCCTTAGCCACAATTTTCTCAACCATTTCGGGGAGCTGTTGGAAGAAGAGATTTAAAGGAGAGGCTCACAAGAGCCCCTCCTCCATATTTTTTAATCTCAGGGTTCGTCCGGGGGTGGGAAGGCGATCTCCAGGGCCTGGTCCAGGCGCTCCACCGGATGGAAGCTCAGTTCCTGGCGCACCGAGGCTGAGATCTCCTCCAGGTCCACCTTGTTCTGAGCCGGCAGGATGATTTCCCGGATGCCCGCCCGATGGGCCGCCAGCACCTTGTTCTTGATGCCGCCCACAGGCAGGACGTGACCCCGCAGGGTGATCTCCCCAGTCATGGCCAGGTATTTCTTAAGGGGCCGCGCCGAGAGCAGCGACACCAGGGCGCACAGCATGGCCAATCCGGCGGAGGGCCCATCCTTGGGAATGGCCCCGGCGGGCACATGGATATGGAGGTCGGATTTCTCGAAGAAATCCTCCTCGATGCCCAAGAAGGGGGCCCGAGCCCGGATATAAGAGAGCGCTGCAGTGGCCGACTCCTTCATGACCTCTCCCAACTGCCCGGTGAGTTTGAGGTTGCCGCCACCCGGCATCCGCAAGACCTCGATGAACAGAATATCACCGCCGGTGGGGGTCCAGGCCAGGCCGGTGGCCACTCCGGGCTCGGGGTGGTCCAGGGCCGCTTCCCGGAAGAACTGGGGCGGCCCCAGATAGGTGGAGACCTCCTCTTCACCGATCGCCACGAAGGAGCGGCCACCCTCGGCGATCTCCAGGGCCGCACCCCGGCATAGGGCGGCGATCTCCCGCTCCAGGTTGCGCAGCCCCGCCTCCCGGGTGTAAGAGGCGATGAGCACACGGATGACCATGGGGCTGATCTCCAGTTGCGCCGCGGTCAAGCCATGGGCCTCCAACTGCCGGGGAATGAGGTGGGAAAAGGCGATCCCCAACTTCTCCTCCTCAGTGTAGCCCACCAATTCCAGGACCTCCATGCGGTCCCGCAGGGGGGGAGGAATGGGGTCCAGCAGGTTGGCGGTGGTGATGAACATCACCTTGGAGAGATCAAAACCCACGTCCAGGTAATGGTCTGAGAAGGAGTTATTCTGTTCCGGGTCCAGCACCTCCAGGAGGGCCGAGGAGGGGTCGCCGCGGAAATCGGCGCCGATCTTGTCCACTTCATCCAGGATGAAGACCGGGTTGTTGGAGCCGGCCCGGCGCAGGCTCTGAATGATGCGGCCGGGCAGGGCCCCCACATAGGTGCGGCGGTGACCCCGGATCTCGGCTTCGTCCCTCACCCCTCCCAGGGAGAGGCGTATGAACTTGCGCCCCAGAGAGCGGGCAATGGAGCGCCCCAGGGAGGTCTTGCCGGTCCCCGGCGGCCCCACGAAACAGAGGATGGGACCCTTAATGTCCGGCTTCAGCCGGCGCACCGCCAGATATTCGAGGATGCGCTTCTTCACCTTCTCCAGGTCGTAGTGGTCTTCATCCAGGATCTGCCTGGCCTGGGTCAGGTCCAGATTATCTTCGGTGGACTTGCTCCAGGGCAGTTCGATCATCCACTCCAGATAATTGCGGATTACCTGGTGGTCGGGGGAGGTGGGCGGGGTCCTCTTCAGCCGGGTCAGTTCATGCTCCGCTTCCTTCAGGGCATGGGGCGGGAGCCCCGCCTCTTCCAGGCGAAACTGGATCTCTTCGATCTCCCGGCCCTTATCTTCCCCTTCCCCCAACTCTTTTTGCAGGGCCTTAATATGCTCCCGGAGATAATACTCCTTTTGAGCCTTGTCCATCTCCACCTTCACCTGGGACTGAATCTTTTTCCCCAGTTCCAGGATCTCCAGTTCCCGGTTGATCAGACTGAGCACCCGGCGCAGGCGCTCCTTGACGTCATAGGTCTCCAGCAATTCCTGCTTTTCAGCCTTGGAGATATTGAGGCTGCCCGCGGTGATGTCCGCCAGTAACCGGGGGTCGCTCAACTCCCGGACCAGGGTGCCCAATTCCGCCGGCAGGTAGGGGGAGAGCTCCATCATCTTTAAAAAGAGGCCCCTGACGTTGGAGACCAGGGCTTCCACCTCCAGGTCGGGTTCGTATTCCTCAGAGATGGGGGTTATCCGGGCGGCCAGGTAGGGTTCAGTACCCACCCACTCCTCCACCCGGAAGCGGTACAGTCCCTGGACCAGCAGGCGCAGGGCGTCATCCTCGGATTTCCGCATCTTCAAAATGGCGGCGGCGGTGCCCACCCTGTAGAGGTCTTCCGGGCCGAAGCCCTCGGCCTTCTCTCCCAGGGCGCCCACAATCCCGATGATCTTGTCCTGAAAGAGGGCTTCCTGCACCAGCTTTTGGGCCGATTCGTCCCAAAGGACCAGGGGCAGGATCATCCGGGGAAAAAGCACCATATCGGGCATGGGGAGTATCGACAGCACCCGGGGGCCGGGGTGGATTTCCTGGTCGCCCAGCAGCGGGGCTTGGATTTCTTGTTCTTCGCTGGCCATGGGGCCTCCGTATCGTTTATTCCGGGTCTATCTGCCTCACCTGAATCTGATGAATCCGTGGGGCCTTCCGGGGGAGAATCACTTCCAGGATGCCATCCCGATAGCGGGCCTGGACGCCCTCAAGGTCTACGGGGATGGGCAGGAGGAAGCTGCGCTCGAAGGCGCCGAAGCCCATCTCCAGGCAGAAAAAGCGCTGGATGCCTTCCGGCGGCGGCGGCTGGCGCCGTCCCTCCACCACCAATTCCTGGCCGGCCATAGAGAGGCAGAGGCTTTCGGGCTGAATGCCGGCCACCTCCAGGCGCAGCACCAGGCCCTGGGCGGTCTCATAGAAATCCGCCGCGGGGCGGAAGTGGAGGTGCGTCCGGGTGGTCCCGAACCAGACATCCGGTTGGCAACGCCAGCGCTCCTCCATCTGCTCAAAGTCGCGGATAATCCTGATCTTGATGAGGCGGTGCATCGTTCTCCCCCGGCAAGGTCCTTAGATTGATTATAATAATCCTTTTGGAAAATTCCAGGCCTTCCCGGCTTCTTTCGGCGGGGGCGGGAAAATTCTTCATCCTGGACCCGGAGTCCGGCTGCGGGGCTCACCCCGGCAGCCCCCAGCGTCCGCACGCCTTGACCGGCAGGGGAAATCCTGATAGTTTCCCAGGCATGCGGCCGGAGGTATTTTGTCTGGGGGCCATCAATCTCGATCTGACCTTTCGGGTTGACGACCTGGATGGCCTGCTTAAACGTTGGGGCACCGGCCTGGCCCGCGGCGGGCAGGAAGCGCTGTCCCGGGCGGAGGAGCACCGGCTCCGGGAGCTGCTGGCCCGATTTGCCCGGCCGGCCGGGCGCACCCGAGGCGGACAGGCGGCCAACACCGCCTATGCCCTGGCCCGCCTGGGAATTCCGGTGGCCCTGGCGGGGCGCCTGGGAGCCGATGCGGACGGCTCTTTTCTGAGAGCTAGCCTTGAGGGCGTCGATCTCGAGCACGTGCTGCAGCAAGGCGACAGCGGCCGGGCCTACATCCTGGTGGACCCGGAGGGCGAGCGCACCATCCTGGTGGCCCCCAACGCCAATGACCAATTGGAGGAGAGAGATCTGCCCCGGGAGGCCTTGCAGGAGGCTAGATTTCTGCATCTCACCTCTTTTGGGGGCGACGCTCCCCTGGAGCTGCAGCGGCTCCTGGCCGTGAGCCTGCAGGAGGGTCCGCGCTTCACCCTGGACCCGGGCGAATTATACGCCCGCCGGGGCCGGACCGCCCTGGAGGAGTTGCTGGATCGGGTGGAGACCCTGCTGCTGACCGAGGTGGAGTGGGCCCTCCTGGGGGGTGAGCTGACGCGGCATCCCGTTTGGGCCCCGCCCGTTGTTCTCATCAAACGCGGCCTCCGGGGCGCCAGGCTTCTCACCCCGGTGCGCTATCTGGATATCCCGCCCCAATTTGAGGGGCGTCCGGTGGACACCATGGGGGCTGGGGACGTCTTCGCCGCCGGCTACCTGGCCGGCCTCCTTAGCGGCCTGTCGCTGCCCCAGGCGGCGCGCCTGGCGGAGGCGGCCGCGGCTTACAAGTCCGGCGGCGACCGAGGAGAGAGCTACCCGGACCGGCAGATTCTGGAAAGGATCATCGCCCGGTTGAGCTAAGTGTTGTTCTTGAAATGGAACATGTTCTATCAGGACGTCAGGGGCGGCCCCGATTCAGCGGGCTAAGGCAGTGCCGCCGCCGCCTCCGGGGGTCTGGTCCTCCCCGTATAAGCCAAAGGAGAAGAGATGCTCCAGATTCAGGTGTTCACGGGCTGCGAAGGACCTCTGGCCCTCAATAATAATGCCTTCGAACTCTGCCGGGAGTTTCTCTCGCCCCGGGGCGACCGGTTTTTTACCCAGGTGAGCCGTTACGGCGACTACCTGGCCCACATCGCCAAATCCCCGGAGTACCGGGCGGGGGACACCCTGAAGCTCATCCTGCCGTTCCTCAAGGCTCGCGGCCTCAGCGACGCCGCTCTCCGGGAGTTTTCCGCCGGGAACCTGAAGCTGATGCCCGGCGCCCGGGAGGCTTACCGCTTCTTGCATGGATTCGGCTTTCCCATCTTCGAGATCAGCTCCGGATTCCGCCAGTTTGCCGAGGCGGTGGGAGGGGAACTCGGGTTTGACCCGGAACACATCTTTGGGACCGAACCTAACCTGGACCGCTACCCGCTGGGGAAAAGTGAAGCCGAGGAGTTGCGCCGTCTGCAAGAGGAGGTCCAGGAGACCCCGGACATCGAGTTGCCTCCGGGAGCCGCCTCGCTCGCAGAGCTGCCCGCCCCGGTCCAGGAGGCCATCGGCCGCCTGGAGCATATCTTCCGGGAACGCCTGCCCCAAATGGAGATCGGCGCCATTTATCGGGAGGTCTCATTCGTGGGCGGGTCTGAAAAGGCCGGAATCGTGGCCGACAGCCTGGCCAGAACCGGCTTGAAGCTGGAGGACACCATCTACGTGGGGGACAGCCTCACCGACGTTCAATCCTTACAGGCGGTGCGGGACGGCGGCGGCCTGGCCATCTCCTTCAATGGCAGCCGCCACACCCTGAACGCCGCCGAGGTGGCGGTAGTCTCGGACAGCGCCTGGTCCATCGGGATGTTGACCGCCATCTTTCGCCTCTGGGGCAAAGAAGGCGTGCTGGAAGTGGCCTCCCCGGAGCGCCGGGGAAAATCCCGGGCCCTGGTGCTGCCGGAGGAGATGATCGAACCCATTGCCCTGGGACTCCAGGGCCGCTGCTTCAATCTCTATCAGACCCAAGGCCCCGACCTGGTGCGGCTGGCCCAGGAGAGCGAAGCCATGCAGGCCGGCCTCCGGGGTGCAGCCATCGCCGCCCGGGGCTGAGAGGCCCAAAAAGCGATTTTAGAGAAAGGCAGCCAAGTCCGGAGCCTAAACAATATGCATGATCTAGGAGACGCTCATCAGGGTTCTACTTTCGGGGGCCGGATTCTCGGCGCCAGGGGAGCCATCGCCTCGGAGCATTACCTTTCGGCCCAGGCGGGCATGGACCTTCTGAAGGCCGGGGGCAATGCCTTTGATGCCGCGGCAGCCGCCGCCCTGGTGGAATCGGTGGTTAATCCCCACATGTTCACCCTCGGGGGCGAATGTCCGATGCTCCTTTACGTGGCCGCGGAGGACCGGGCCGTGGCCATCAACGGCAATACCATGGCTCCGGCCAGGGCGACCCTTAAGGCCTACAGGGATCGAGGGCTGGACCTCATCCCCCCCACGGGGGTCCTGGCTGCCGGGGTTCCGGCCGCGGTCAGCGCCCTCCTGGAGGTTCTGAAACGGTACGGTTCCGTGCCTTTGGAGGACATCTTAGAGCCCGCCCAGGCCCTGGCGCGGGAGGGGTTCCCGTTGCACGAAGGCCTGGTCAACCAGCCAGGATTCGGATTAGAGGATAATCGCCGGCGGTTTGCCCGGGAGTGGCCGGGGTCGGCGTCGATTTATTTACGGGAAGACTCCCCGGGACCGCGGGTGGGGGAGATATTGGTCAACGCTCCCCTGGCCGGGTTGCTGGAGGCGCTCCAGGCAGCCGCCCGGGGCAAAGGTGAACGGGTGGCGGGGCTCGACGCCGCCCTGGACCTGTTCTACCGGGGTGAGCCGGCCCAGGCCATGTCCGCCTTTGTCCAGGAGCGGGACGGCCTGCTGGAATTTTCGGACTTCGCCTCCTTTAGAACCCGCTTTGAGGATCCAGTGCGGGCGGAATTCAAGGATCATACCGTCTTTAAGTGCGGCCCCTGGTCCCAAGGTCCGGTCTTTTTACAACTAGTACGCCTCCTGGACGGCTTCGACCTGGCGGCCCTGGGCCACAACTCCCCGGACTATCTGCACCTGTGGGTGGAGGCCGCCAAGCTGGCCTACGCGGACCGGGAGCAGTATTACGGCGACCCGGAGCAGGTTTTGGTGCCTTTAGAGGAGCTCTTGAGCGAAAACTATAATGAACTCCGCCGCCAGCTTATCGATGGGCAGCGGGCCGATTTCAAGCTGCGCCCCGGCGACCCATGGCGCCCCGGGGCCTTGCTGCCCGAGGCCGAAGTCCGGAAAGCCAGGGACTGGGGGCATGGGACCGTGCACGTGGCGGTGGCGGACAGGCATGGCAACATGGCGGCCCTCACCCCCAGCGGCGGCTGGATTTCGGGCAACGAAGTGATCCCAGCGTTGGGGTTGGCGCTGGGGACGCGCCTGCAAACCTTTTACTTGATGGAGGGCCACCCCAACGTGGTGGCGCCGGGCAAGCGGCCCCGGACCACCCTGAGCCCCTCCCTGGCCTGGCAGCGGGGCCGGCCCTGGATGGCCTTCGGCACCATGGGCGGGGACCAGCAGGACCAGTGGACCAGCCAATTCTTTTTGAACCGGGCGGTATTCGGCATGTCCTTGCAGGCGGCCATCGAAGCCCCCAAGATTACGTGCGACCACTTTCCCGGCACCTTTTACCCGCATGCGGCCGCGCCCGGCCAGGTGCGGCTGGAGGGGCGGGTTGCCCGGGAAACCGCCGCAGAGCTTAGCCGGCGCGGCCACCGAGTCCTATGGACGCCGGATTGGTCGGCGGGCTATATCTGCGCGGTGGCCAGAAACGCTAACGGGGTGCTGGAGGCGGGGGCGGACCCGAGGGGCAATAAAGCTCCGGCGTTTCCGTCTACGGCGCTGGCGTGGTAGCCCTGGCCTGAGCAGTAAGCAGTAAGCAGTGAGCAGTAAGCAGTCCAGCTTTTCCCGGGGCCTGATTGGCCGCCATGATTACTTCTCCCTCTTCCCCGCTGGGGGAGAGAGTTAGGGTGAGGGGGAATTCTGGCTGGGTTCGCTAAATGGCCAAAATCGCTTCCAGAACCCCCTCTGTTTCCCGCATCACCTGATTATTCCAAAATTGACAGACCCGATAACCCATCCGTAAAAATTTTCTTGACAAACGGAGAGGCAGGTTCTAAATATTGGTTGGACCATATGATGATTGGACAAGTAGCAAGGCTTTTCATCTAACCTCCCCGCCTGGACCGGCGCTTGGCAATGGATAAAGTTAATTATTCCCTATCGTTAACTTAGGTAAGGATTGTTGTTCTGGATTCAATAGTCAGCGGAACTCTCGGTGTCGGCGGGTCATTTTAGGGCGGCCATCAGTGAGGTCCGGAGGACGAGGGAACCCTGAGATGTTAAAAGCGGTGGAAAAGAAAAGGGCTTATCAGGATGTGGTCAAGCAGATCATCAAACTCATTAAAACGGGCCGACTGAAGAAGGAAGATCAACTGCCCTCCGAGAGGGAATTGACCGGGGCTTTCAAGGTATCCCGCACCACGGTGCGCGAAGCGATTCGTTGCCTGGAATCGATGCGGCTGGTGGAGTCCCGGCAGGGCAACGGCACCTTCGTGTTGGCCTCAAGCCGGGATGTCTCGATCCAGTCTTTATCCGCGGCCCTGTTTCATGAGAAAGACGATCTCAAGGATATCTTTTACATCCGCAAGATCATCGAACCCTCCATTGCCCAGTTGGCGGCAGAGTACGCCACTGCCGAAGATGTCAAGCAGTTGGCGGAAACGGTCGCGGCCCATGAAGAGAGCCTGGCCTCCGGAAAGGATACGGTGGACCTCGATACGGCCTTTCACCTGGCCCTGGCCCGGGCGGCCAAAAATCGGGTTATGAGCCGCCTGGTGAACTCCCTGATCGACCTGTTGTTGGAGTCCCGGAAAGGGATTATCCAGAGTGACGGGCGGGCGGCGGCATCCCTGCGGGGTCACAAGATGATCCTGGACGCGGTTAAAATGGGCGATTGCGTATTGGCGGGAGAGGCCATGCGCCATCATTTGCAGGGGATCGAAAAACTCTTGTTCAAAGGGAAGAAGGGAGGTGGGACGTGCAGGTAGCGGCTTGGGAAAATAAGATGGCAGCGTTTTTATAACATCAGTCTGACTGATGACACAATCAGGAGGGATTTATGGCCAAAATTACCGAAATAACCATTTGGACCCGGGGAGTAACCATGGACAAGGAGGGCCGCGATATTGCCACCGCCATCGGCAAAGCGGCCGAAAAGGAAGGTAAGTATGTGCAGGCCTTTGACAATTACGAGGATCTGCCGGACCGGGTGCTGGTCACCACTCGCAAGTACGTCAGGATCAGCGATGAAGAGATCGAGCACAAGTATGTCTATACCAATGACCATCCTGACGTGGTCATCGTGGCGGAGCCGACCATTGTCAAAGGCATCAACATTTTGCGCGGGATGCCCGAAGGCGGTCTCCTGATTATCAATACCAGCCGGGACATCGACTACATGATGAAGTTTATTCCCAACGATGACCTCCTGGGCGCCGTCGCCACGGTAGATGCGGACGCCATCTCCGGAGTCAAGACAGTGGACTTCTCCGGTTCGGAGGGTGGCGTGGACGCGGTGGGCGTCGGGGCCGGCATCGCCGCCCCCATTGTCGGCGCCTTTGCCAGGGTCAGCGGTATCGTCAAGAAGGAGGACCTGGCCAAGATCGTCAAAGACGTCGCCGGCATGGAGAAGGGCTACGAGACCGTCCAACTGCGGAAGTTTCGCAAGGCCCGGGCCGAGTATTTCTGGGGCGGATGAGAGACCCAAGGCTTTGAACCCCAAATCTTGAAAGGAGCATGGCGCTATGTCTAAAAAATTTCCAGAATTTGGAACCATAAACGTTCCCCACGACCGGGAAGTACCCTTCGGGGCGATTACCCCCGCTCCCGTCAACACCCAAGATCTTTTCATAACGTCGAACTGGCGCATCGTGCGGCCAATCATTGACCATGAAACCTGCACCCGTTGCCTGACCTGCTACATCGCCTGTCCGGATGCCTGCTGGCAATACAATGAGAAAGAGGATCTGATGGAGTGGAACTGGAAGTTCTGCAAGGGCTGCCAGATCTGCATTAACCAGTGCCCGGTGGGGGCCCTGTCCGCGGAGCCGGAACTCGATTTTGAGGACGGCGTCCACCGCTTGGAAAAACCCTTCTAGGTTAGGAGAAAGATGATGCCTCAAGAAAGAAATCTAACTGGCTGTTCGGCTGCGGCGCAAGCGGCAAAGCTGGCAGAAGTCGAAGTAATCTGTTCCTATCCCATCCGTCCCTACACCGCGATCATGATGGAGCTCGCTAAGATGGTCGCCAATGGCGAGCTGGATGCGGAATTCGTTTATGGCGAAGGCGAGCATGCCCAGCTCTCCGTGGTGCTGGGGGCCTCCGCCGCCGGGGCGCGAGCCTACACCGGCAGCGCCGGGGTCGGGGTAACCTACGCCTTTGAATTATACAGCCCGATTGCGGGCGGTAGATATCCGGTGCAAATGGCCATCGCCGACCGGACCTTGGACCCCCCCGGCGATTTTGGCTCCGAGCACACGGACGCCCTGTCTTTTAGAGATCAGGGCTGGTTGATGGGTTGGGCGTGCAGCCCCCAGGAAGTGTTCGATAACACCCTGATGGGCTTTCGAATCGGCGAGGATCCCCGGGTGATGCTGCCCCAGGCGATTTGCCAGGACGGCTACTTTATCTCCCACATTCCCGACAAGGTGATCGTAGCCGACCCGGGCCAGGTGAAGGAATTCCTGCCGCCGTATAGCGCTCCCCATCCGCTGAGCCCCACCTGCCCGGTCTCCCACGGTCCCCAGATCCGGCCTGACCAGGGTGCGCCCATGGACGCCCAGCGGGCTGCTACCTTTCTGGATGTCCCGAAAGTCATTAAAGAGGCGGTGGCGGATTTTAACCGGATCTTCGGGCGTAATTATGACCCCTTCCTGGAGAAATACAAGCTGGAGGATGCGGAAATCGCCTTCTTCATCCAGGGCGCCCATGCCAATACCTGCCGCAAGGCAGTGGACGCCTTGCGGAAAAGTGGCCTGAAGGCGGGCATGTGCCGGCTGCGCTGGGTGCGCCCCTGGCCGACCCATGAGATTGCCGAGGCCTTGAGTCATGTCAAGGCGGTGGGGACGGTGGAGACGAACACCTCCTACGGCGGCGCCATGCGGGGCGGCAACCTGATTCACGAATTGCGGGCCACCCTCTATGACCTCGAGCCCAGACCCGTGGTCACCTCTTTCATGGCGGGTCTCGGCGGGGAAACCATCTGGTCTGAGGATTTCTATTACATGGCCAAAATACTTGCCACCATGGCCAAGGAAAAGCGGGCCGACAAGTATGTCCGCTGGATCGGATTCGAAGCCGTGTAACCTATCAATCGCTTAACCAAGGAGGACGATTCATGAAGTCTTTTGATTATAAGTTTCAGAAGTTTGAGCCGATCAAATCCTTCCGCGGCGCGCCCGTTGAAGAGATGTACGTCCCTGGCCACCGCACCTGCGCCGGCTGTGGTCCGGCCCTCAACTATCGGCTGGTGGCCAAGGCCGCGGGGAAGGATACGATCTTCGTCGGCCCCACGGGCTGCATGTATGTGGCCAATTCCAGCTACCTGTGCACGCCTTATGCCGTATCCTGGATCCACGCCCAGATCACCAACGGCGGCGGCGTGGCCTCGGGAGTCGAGGCGGCCTATAAGATCCTGGCCCGCAAGGGCAAGTATAAAGGACCCTTCCCCAATGTGATCGTCATGGCCGGCGACGGCGGCTCGGTGGACATCGGCCTGCAGGCCATGTCCGCCTTGATGTACCGGGCTCACAAGGTCCTGTTTATCTGCTATGACAATGAATCCTATGCCAATACCGGGATTCAGGCCTCACCCACCACGCCCTATGGGGCCCGCACCACCTTCACGCCTCCGGGCAAGATGATCCCGGAAGGAAAGAAGCTGTTTCCCAAAGATCCGCCCCAACTGGTTATCGGCGGGCATCCGGCGGTGCATTATGTGTCCACCACCTCGGTGGCCTATCCCCTGGACCTGATGAACAAGGTGAGAAAGGCCCTGAACCAGGAAGGTCCGACCTTCATGCATATGCTGACTCCCTGCCC
Source organism: uncultured delta proteobacterium (assembly GCA_963697965.1). Taxonomy (GTDB): domain Bacteria; phylum Desulfobacterota; class Desulfobaccia; order Desulfobaccales; family 0-14-0-80-60-11; genus JAPLJC01. The sequence goes on along the minus strand of OY969108.1, from coordinate 1,463,433 downwards.
CAAGGGCTGGCAGTTCGATGAGAAGCTCACCATGGAGATGGGCAAACTGGCGGTGGAGACCGGCATGTGGTCCCTCTACGAGTGGGAGGACGGGGAATACAAGTACAGCCATATCCCCAAAAAGTACAAGCCGGTGGGCGAGTATATGAAGCATCAAGGACGTTTTGCCCATCTGAAGGAAGAGCACATCGCCAAGATGCAGGCCTTTGTGGATCAGAAGATTGCGCAAGTCCAGGCGCATATCAAGGCAACGGCCAAACCGGTGGAGGCGGCTCCCCCGGTGGCGAAATGAGCTAGACGGCTGGGTGGGAATCAGGGTGCAGGGTCTCCGAGACCCTGCACCGCGTTTCCGGCAAGGAGGTGATATTGACGCTGATGATAAAGATGTCGATCCGGGGCTGATACGGATCTTTTGCGGAAATCAAGGGTTCTTTAAGGGATTGGAGTAAGGGCGCGGCTTTGATCTTAAGTCGCCATTACCCCTGAACCTTTTCTCTTAACCATCTTGTCATCAAGGAGAACAGCAAATGTCCGCCGCATCGATGGCACAGAGTCCGATCTACCGAACTGACAAGGAAATTCTTGGTTACAGTCGCTGGGTGGTATTCATCGCGGCATTTCTGGCCATGGCCGTAATCAGCCCCTACGAGTACGCCTGGAGCTCCATGGCGGGTCCCATAGGCCATATCTTTACGTGGTCGCACGTCCAGATCGGGTGGATGTTCACCCTGTTCGTGGTCTTTGAATCGATCGGAACCTTGCCCGGCGGAATCTTGCGGGACAAATACGGTCCCCGCGGGGTTACCGTAATCAGCGGCTTGATAGGGGGTATCGGTATTTTTTGCTGCTCCCTGGGGCCGTCCTATGCCTTTGTTCTGGTCATGTGGTGTGTCGGCAGTTTCTTTGCCGGCTTTATCTACAACACCGCGGTGACGACGGCCAACAAGTGGTTCCCCGACAAGCGCGGCCTCACCGCCGGACTTATAGCCGGGGCCTTCTCGTGGGGTTCCTTGCCCTTCATCTTTCCCATCAGGGCTATCCCTAAAAACTCACCGCCGGCCGTATTCTTCCATGTCATTTACCTCATGGCGGTAATCATCGGCGGCGTCACGATTATCTGCGCCTTGTTCATGAAGGACCCTCCGGGGGGTTGGAAGCCGCAGGGATGGGTGCCGCAAGCGGGCGCGGTCAAAAGACCGTCCGACCATGAGTACACCTTAGGAGAGGCCCTGCAAACATGGCAGATGTGGCTTCTGGTCGCTTCCTTCATCCTGATTTCCAGCGCCGGTCTCACCGGGGTCAGCAAGATCGTGCATTATGCCCAAAGCTTCGGATTCACGGCCTTGGCGGCGACCGTGGGGGCGGTGGGGTTGGCCATCACCAATGGCCTGGGCCGTCCGGTAATGGGGTGGGTGTCCGAACGCATCGGCCGGGAAAATGCCATGATCTGGAGCTATATCCTGTGCGGCTTATTCCTGTTACTGACCCTGGTTGGCGGGGCGGTCCACAGTGGCGTGTTGTTTGTGTTCGCCACCGTTTGCGCCTTTTTCTTCTGGGGTCCTCTGTTCGCCTTATTTCCGACCATTATCGGGCACTACTACGGCGGCGTGGCTTCAGGTTCCAACTACGGAATTCTTTACGCCCTCGCTAAAGGGTCCGGCGGCATTTACGGAGGCGTCCTTTCCGCGGTTCTCATCAGCGCCGCCGGGTTCCCGTTTACGATCGGCCTGTCAGCAGTTATGGCAATCGTGGCCGGCTTGCTCGTCATCCCGCTGAAATCGCGTCCGCCGGTCTGGAGAGAAACGGCAGGAACTATTCCCGGCCAGAGCCCGTCCAGCTAAAGGTATTGGAGAGCGATGGCATCATTCCCATTTTTCAGGGATAGGTCTGCCGGGTCGGCATGATCAGAATTTCCTGGGGGTTGACGTTGGCTGGCTGGGCAAAGGCATAGACCAGGGCATTGGCAATGTCCTCGGGCTTGAGGGCTTCGAGCTGGTCCCGGCGGGCCTTCAACTCTTCCTTGGGAATGTTGATACCCCAATTGGTGTAAACCGCCCCGGGCTCGATGAGCGAAACCCGGATGCCCTCGGGGCCCAGTTCCTTACGCAGGGCATCGTGCAGGCCCACCACCGCGAATTTGGTCGCATTGTAAACGGCAAATCCGGCAATGCCATGGCGGCCGCCCACGCTGGAAACCGTTGCAATCATCGCCCCCGGGCGGCCGCGCATCAGGGGAATGGCCTTGCGGGTGCAAAACAAGACCCCATACAGGTTGGCATCGATGGTGGCCCGCCATTCCTCGGTCTTGCCTTCGACAAAGGAACCGCCATAGCCTATGCCCGCATTGTTGAAGAGGAGGTCAAGGCCGCCAAAGCGGCGCTGCACTTCAGCAAAGAGGCGCTCCACGGCAGCCTCGTCGCCGACATCCGTGGGCAGCGCCAGGGCCAAATCGCCAAGTTCCTGAGCGAGCCCCTGAAGACGGTCGGCTGAACGGGCCGCCAGGACCACCTGCACTCCCTCGGCCACCAGGGCCCGGGAAGCGGCTGCGCCGATCCCGCTCGAGGCCCCGGTCACCACCGCCACCTTGCCGCTCAAGTTGGTCAACTGCATGGATCTTGCCCCCCGAAAATCTTATCGATGAAGCCCCGGTCAAAATTCCGCCGGATCAATCTTTCCGACCTGCATGGGGTTTGTTCCCACCCTCGCCCTGGCTATGGAATTGTCCATTTGCCGGAGACAGCTGCTGCTCACCGTGAATCCCGCCGGCTCGAGCGAGCAAATAAATCATAAAAGAGCCGATAATTATTGGCATCAGATGAACTTTGCCAATTCTTGCCGATATCAGGTTCATGAAGGGACTCAACCAGACGATTGCCAGAACGAAGATATTCTTTTTCCCCCAATGGTGATTAAGACCTTCCCAGGCCATCCAGGCAATGGGGAGCAACAAAAGGACCAGGTCATAATCGATGGCATGGGGGGTGGCCAGCAATGTTCCCAAGACCAAAGAAGACCCCCGGATAGGGAGCGAGGCTTGGTTGCGCCATACCCAATATACGCTGATCACGGCGCCAAGCGCCACGAGAATCTGCACGGTCCAGGCCAGATGGTATCCACCGCCCAGGAGGCGGATGGCTCCGTACACCGTAGGCATCCGGTTCCAGAGGTTTCCCGATTCGGCCAGTTGCATCCTCATTTGCGGTATATCATTCCAGAAAGCCATCCAGCAGTTCAGCCCCAAAACCCAGGTGCTGGCCAGAACCAGGACGGCACTGGCACCGGCTAAGGAGCCTAAGGCCCTCCATTTTCTCCCGGCCAGAAGGGCCACGGGGATTAATAATCCCAAATGTGGCTTGAAGTTAATAATCAAACAAAAAAAAATTCCTCCCAGGATAGGGTAGCAATCCAGCAGAAGTAGGCCAGCACCCATGAGAAAGGTGATAAGAAAGGCCCCTTGCCCGAAATAGAGATTGTTGGCGACGGCGATGGAGGCCAGGGCCAACCAGATGGTGAGGCGGTCGGGAAAGATCCTATATAAAATAGCCAGGAGCCCGACTAAAGGAATGAATAACCAGGCGGCCAAGGAGGCAAAATAATTTAAGGAAGATATTGGCAGGATTAACAATAGAAAAGAGGGAGGGTAATGCCAGGGTAAATTTCCGGAAAAATCGCCTCCGGTGAGAACCGTTTCAGCCTTCTTCAATTCGGCAACATCATAAACCGAGGCGGGATTGCCCCGGGAGGCCAGCGAGGACGCCCCCCAGATTTGCAGAAAATCGGCTCCCGCTGGAATCCCGCTCCTATAAAAACGTCCCGGTCCGGTTAAGCCGCTTAATAAATAGAGAGCCGTTAGGAGATAAAACCCGACCAGGAGATAACACGCGATGGCAATGTGCCGCCTGACGTCAATCTGCCGATCTCTCACAATGATCCCTTTAATCAAGCTTATGCCGCATCCATAGCTATTTCTGCCCAGCGAAGTTTTGGAGCCTCTTTGCCAGAGTGAAATTTCCCAACCAGTCCTCCTCCCAAGGCCAAATTTTCTGCTCGAGGGCATGGTAGCTCAAATTTGGGCGGAAAGTCAATTTTGCTAGCGTTCAGGCATAAAAATCCCTTAGCGACCAGATGCTATCTTGAAAATTCCATGAAATGATTAAATAGTGGTTATGCCTAAGTTCAAACAGATCTGTACTCCTGCCTCATAGCAAAAACCTCGCCGGACACTAATGAGGTCAAGGTCTTTTTATTCCTTACTTTTTTCCTTCGCGTATTTGTGCGGATGGGCCGCGAACTGGTCCCGGCACATCTCCGAGCAGAACCAATAGGTTTCCTCTTCAAAGTCATAGGCAAATTTGCCGTGCATGGAGGTCAAGTCAAGATTGCACACCGGATCCACGTCGCATTGGGGCTTTTTCTCTTCAGCCACGGATGCTGCCCTCCTTTCAGATTTTTAAGTTAATTATTTCGAGTCCAAGCGTCAAGGAAGCGCCGGGATCAGAGTGCCCTCATCCGCCGGCTCAATCTTGCGAAGTCACTCACCTCCACCGCCGCCGCGGCCAGGGCTTCCTTGAGCTGCGGACTGAGCAGGGCGGTCAACTCTTGCTGGCGGCGGTAGGCCGGCATTTCCGGGTCGGCGTAGAGCCCGGGATGGCTGTAAATCTCGGTGACCCCCGCCTTAAGCCGGGGAATCAGGTCCAGGAGATAGGTTTCGGTCATGCGGCCATCGTTTAACAGACCAAAGAGTTGGTCGTTAGAGAAGAGTCCCGCGGCCTGGGCCTGGCGCCGCGCCCGGCGGCAGAGCAGGGCGAAGATGAGCCCCTGCGCCAGCTTGGGAAAGGGATGGTCCGGGGCCAGGGCCAGGGTGGTGCGCCAGTCCTCCCGGACCAGACGCACCGCGGGGATATCATATTCCCTGGCCAGGGCCACCACCAGGGGAAAGATTCTCGGGTGCATGTGCAGGTTGAGGTGGCTGTTCAGGTGCCAGGGGTGAAGGCCCAGGCGCAGCACCGCCTCGATTTGGGCCGCCAATTCCCTGCGGATTTCCGGCAGGAGCCGCGGCTGAAAAAAATAGCGCCAGCCCACTGCCACCGGGCAATCGCCGAAATGCCCCTGGGAGTCCACCAGATGAGGAATCTTGGCGGGGGGCGAAACGGCCCGGCCCTTGATGAGGGTGAGATGCACCCCCAGGCAGAGACCGGGAAGCTCCCGGGCCAGGCGGACGGCCACTTCCACCTGCGGCCCCGCCGCCATCAGGCTGGCTGAGCGGAGCAGTCCCTGGCGGTGTGCCAGGGCCACCGCGCCGTTAACGGCCTCGGATGAGCCAAAATCATCGGCACTGAAGATGACGGTGCGCCGGGCGCGGCCCCCCCGAGAGGGGGAGTTCAAGGACTCGCAGCCGCCGGCCCTGGCAGCCACCCTCCCCTCCCCCGCGGCCTTCACTGACGGCCATCCAGCAAGGCGGCCACGTCCACCATGCGTCTCAGGGTTCCTTATCGCTTATCGGCAACTATCCCCAGCCTTCGTCTCGACCTCGGAGGACTGGCGCCGCCGAAACATGAAGCTTAAAAATTGCCGGCCTTCCTTGAGGAGCCGCCGCCGTTCCCCGGAATCCCGCAGCATCACCAGGGCCGCCCGGCCCATGTAGCTGGGGCGGAAGTAAAAGCGGCGGTAAAACTTGGGCAGCGCCGCGAAGATCTCCGCCGCCGACAGGCCCGGATAATCGACCACGCACTGTTGATACCCGGTCCGGCCCTGCACCCGGGCCTCGTCCTGCATGTATCCCCGCTCCCGGCAGAAGTCGTAAAACTCGGTGCCCGGATAGGGAGTAGCCAGGGACACCTGGATGGTGTCCGGGTCCAGCTCGCAGGCAAACCGCATGGAGGCCTCCAGGCTGGCCCGGGTTTCCCCCGGCAGACCCACCATGAAGGTGCCGTGCACCTGGATGTCCAATTCCTTGCACCACTTGACCAGGCGGCGCCCCTGGTCCAGGGTGGCGCCCTTGTGAATGTTTTTTAAGACCTGGGGGTCGCCGGTCTCGAAACCCACTACCAGCAGCCGCAGCCCGCCTTCCTTCATGGCCTTCAGGGTCTCGTAGGAAGTGGTGACCCGCGCGGTGGTGGACCAGAGAAATTTCTGGTTGAGCCCACGGAATTCTCGGGCCAGACTGCGGGCCCGTTCGCCGTTGGCGGTGAAGGTATCATCGTCGAAAAAGATCTCCGCGGACTGGGGAAACAATTCCAGGCTGCGGCGGACCTCCGCCACCACGTTGGCCACGCTCCTGACCCGGTAGCGCCGGCCGGTGAAGGTCTGGGGCCAGAGGCAGTAAACGCACTGGCCCGGGCAACCCCGGCCGGTATAAAAGGAGACGTACGGGTAGCGCAGGTAGGGAATCTGATAGTTTTCCATCTTCAGATCCCTGTGATAGATTTCGGTGACCATGGGCAGGGAGTCCAGGTCCTCGAGGTAGGGCCGATCCGGGTTGTGATGAATGGCATCGCCCTGCCGGTAGCTGACCCCCTGAATTTCCTGCCAGGGACGTCCCTGGGCGATCTCCGCCACCGCGTAGTCGAATTCCCGACGGGCCACGAAATCGACCTGGGGGCCGGCGGCCAACGATTCCTGGGCCAGGATGCTCACCTGGGGCCCCACCAGGCCTACTAATATTTGCGGATTTTTCTCTTTGAGGCGGCTGACCGTTTCCAGATCGTGCCGGAAAGAGGGGCTGGTGGTGAAGAGCACCGCCAATTCGAAATCGCCGGCCAGGGACGCCACCTGGCCTACTGTCAGGTTCTCCGGCGGGGCGTCCACTACCCGGCTCTCGGGAATGAGTCCGGCCGGGTAACAGAGCCAGGTGGGATACCAAAAGGAGGTGACCTCCCGGGTCGCCTGGTAGCGAGAACCGGCGCCGCCGTCAAAATCCTGGAAGGACGGCGGGTTGAGCAAAAGAGTGCGTTTCATAGATTAATCCTTGAGGAGCTTCGATCTGGGATTAGGGGAGGAACCTGGCAGTGGGCGCCGGTCCCCCCATAAGCAGGTGGTTATGATTGTTGAATATTATCCGAAGGGCGCGGTCTTGTCCAGGAAATAGGGGCCAGTATCCAGGCGGGGGCGAAGGTTAGAGAGTGGTGAGGCCCTCCCGAATAGCGTACTTGGTGAGTTCCGCCACGCTGTGTATCTTGAGTTTTTGCATCATTTGCTGCCGGTGGGTTTCCACGGTCTTGACGCTCACGTGGAGGCATTCGGCAATTTGATTAGTGGACTTGCCTTCGGCCATCAACTGCAGCACCTCTCGCTCACGGTTGCTGAGAACGGAGAAGACCGAAGTATCCTGGCCCGCCGGCGCCTGCACATAATCCTTCACCACGACGTCGGTGACCCCCGGGCTGAGGAAGGTCTTGTGGGCCAGCACTACCCGAATGGCCCGCACCAACTCCTCACTGGCGCAATCCTTCAGGAGATAGCCGGAGGCCCCGGCTTTGAGCATATTGGCCACAAAACGCCGGTCGGCGTACATGGAAAGGGCGATCACCTTCACCTTGGGCATTTCGGAGATGATTTGCCGGGTAGCTTCGATGCCGTTCAGATCCGGCATGGCCACATCCATAATGATCACTTCTGGCTGGGTCTCCCGGGCCAGCCGCACCGTGCTCCGGCCATTGTCGGCTTCGGCCACTACCTCCAGGTCCGGTTCCTTCTCCAGCAAGGTGCGCAGCCCCTGGCGGAGGATCTGATGATCGTCGGCAATGAGAATTTTGATGGCCATGCCCCATCCTACCGGCCTTGAGGCTAATAGTCAAGCGGCACCGCCAGGGTCAACCGGCTCCCACGGCCCGCCTCAAATTCCACCTCCAGACGCCCGCCCAGATACTGCAAACGCTCCCGGATGCCGAAAAGTCCCATACCGTTGGGAGAGACCGGAGGCGACCCGCCCCTCGGGTCCCATCCGACCCCGTCATTTTCAATGCTTACCTGCACCTCGGCAAGGCTCCGCTTGATGAGAACCAAGATATTCTTGGCCTTGCCCTCCTTGACCACCTTCAGCAGCAGTTCGCGCACCAGATGAAAGAGGAGAATCCGGCTATCATCATTCAAGGGCTTGGGGTTTCGATCCGTGGTCACCTGCAGGCGAACGCCGCTTCGCTCCTGGATCAGCTCCGCCAGCCACTCCACTGCGGCCTCAAAACCCAAGTCGTAAAGGATGGGCGGGCTGAGTTCGAAGGTCAGGGATCTGGTGTACCGGATAGTCTGATCGATGAGTTGACGAATCTCCTCCATCGCCCCGCTCGGGCCGACAGGGGCCGCTCCCCGGAAGGCTCCCAGTTTGATTTGGGCCAGGGCCAGGATCTGCCCTACCTGGTCGTGGAGCTCGGTGGCCAGACGCCGCCGTTCCTGTTCTTCAGCCAGGGATAACTGTAAGGCCATGGAGCGGAGCTTTCCCCGGTAGTCGCGAATCTCGGCTTCCGCTTGTTTCTGCTCGCTGATATCTTCCAGCATGACGATGACCAGCGGCACCTCGCCGGTGGCGGAAAACGAGAGCCACAGGCGGCCCCAGGACAACTGGCCGTTTTTCCGCCGATAGTGAGCCTCTACTTGACAGGCTTGGCGAACTCCGTCAACCAGCCCTTTGAAAAGCTCCTGGCAACTGCTGGCCTCTCCGGCCAGGATGAATTCGCTGAACACTTGATGGTGCAGTTCCTCCGGACCATACCCCAGCAGTTCCTGCAAGGCGGGATTGCTCGCTACTATCCGCCAATTTTCGTCCAACAGGGCGATACCCAGGGGAGACTTCTCAAAGATCGTGCGAAATCGGACTTCACTATCTTGCACCAGGCTTAAACAGTCCTGAATGGCCAGGTCGGGGATGCCTTGGCTGAGAAAAATTTTTCGGGCCTGGACCGCCCGGATAGCCACGGCCAACTCCTCAAAGACCCGCTCTTTGAGGAGGTAGCCGAAGGCCCCGGCCTTCAGAACCTCGGCTACGAATCTGCGGTCGCCGTGCAGGGACAGGCCGATCACCTTGGCCAGGGGGGCGGCGGCCGCCATCCGCCGCACCACCTCCAGGGCAGGCAAATCGGCGCCGGCCAGGTCCAGGATAACCACGTCCGGATTAACCTCTTTCGCCAAACCTAGCGCCGCTTCCCCGCTGCCGACTTCCGCCGCTACCTGGAAGTCCGGTTCCTGGTCCAGAAGGGCCCGCAATTCCTGGCGGACGCTCTGGTGGTCTTCGGCTAGGAGGATTCTGATGGTCATGGGTCCCTTGCAAAAAACGCAATTTTTCCTTGAAAATTGTAACCTGCCTAGTCCCGAAAAAAAAGGTCTCCACGGTAGGGACCTAATTTCTTCCTTGTCCCGCGGCTAATCAGCGATCATTGCCTTCAATTTAACCGGTTTCTCCTGGCCCGTCAGGCCTCTCAGCGCTCACTAATGGCCATTGCTCAAAGTACGAATAGTCATAATGACCGCCGGTCCTATGACTATGACCATGATCGTGGGGAAAATGAACAGGAGCAAGGGGATCATGATCTTCACCGGCAACTTGCCAGCCTTTTCTTCACCTTTCTGGGCCCGCTGCACCCGGAGAAAATTGGAATGGACCCGCAGCGCCTGGGCAATGCTGGTCCCCATCCTCTCCGATTGGACCATGATGCCCACCAGGGACTTGATGGTTTGGGCCCCGGTGCGCTCCCCCAGGTTCTTCAGCGCCAATTCCCGGGAAATCCCGGCGCGCAGCTCGGCGTTGGTGAGGTTCAGTTCCTGAAACATTTCCACGGAGATGTTGCGGACCTCATCGGATACCCGGTGGAGGGCGGCCGGCAACGACAGTCCGCCCTCCACGCAGACAATGAGCAGATCCAGGACGTCCGGCAAGCTCTGGTCGAGGCGCGTCTGCCGCCGGGAAATCATGGCCTTCAGGATAAAGGGCGGTAGATAGAACCCGGCCCCGGCCAGCAACAAACAAACCATCAGATTGCCGGAGGCCAGCACGCCGTCCAGGACATTGGCTAAGAGATACGGCAAGGCCAGGAGGAAGGGGACCAGGACCCGGATCCCTAAAAAGACGGCAGGACTCTTGGGATGACGGTAGCCAGCCTGGATCAAGGAGAACCGCAGTTTAGAGGTATCCTCCTTGCCATTAATGGCATACTTGCTGAAGGAGGAGACCCAATCCAGGAAACGTTTCTTCAGGCTGCCGCCGCCTCCCTGAAGCAGGGACATGGGCTGGGCGGCGGGGGTCTTCCTGAACCTGTCCCGCACCATCCGGCGGCTCCCGGTGTAACGCAGGATACCATAAACGAATAACGTCCCGGTGAGAAAACAGGCGCCCCAGATGAGCCAATTGAACTCTTCCATGAGCCCCTCCTCTAAACCTTGATGGATATCATCTTTTTCATCACCCACGCCCCGATAGCCGCGCTGACCAACCCCGCACCCACCATCTTTTTGCCCAAGGGGTCAGTGAACAAGAGCATCACATAATCACGACTAAGGAGGTAGAGAGCCAGGAAGGTTACCACGGGCAAGCCCAGCAGGACCAGCGCCGAAAACCGACCTTCAGCGGTGAGGGCTTCAACCTTGCCCTTCAATTTCATGCGTTCCCGGATCAAGGTGCCGATGCCTTCTAAAATCTCCGCTAGATTGCCCCCGGTCTCGTTTTGGACCAGCACCGCGGTGACGAAGTAGCGCAGGTCCTGGCTGGCCACCCGTTCACCCATGCGGCGGAGCGCCTGGGAGACGCTCAGCCCCAAACGCTGCTCTTCATAGGTAATGCGAAACTCCTTCCCCAGAGGCGGCTGAATCTCCTGGGCCACCAGCTCCATGGTGGCCGGCAGGGTGTGGCCGGCCCGCAGGGATCGGGCCAGGAGTTCCATGGCCTCCGGCATCTGCTTTTCGAATCGTGCGGTCTTGCGCCGCTTTTTCCAGCGCAGAATAAAGATGGGGAAAAAACCCATGGCCGCTGTCACGAGCCAAATCCAGTAACCGTCCAGAAACCTGCCCCCCAAGAGAAAGCCCACGGCCCCCATGAGGGCCACTACCAGGACAAAGAGCCCGGGGGGGAGATAGAGATCCGCCTGCATGAGCTGGCGCTCCAGGTTGTCCACCCTGCCCCAGCCCGCCAGCCGCCCCATCCATGAAGTCACCGGACTATTCCGGTTCAGGGATTCCTGGTAGGTTTTGAAAATCCTGGCCCGGAACTCCTCATCCCGCTTCTGCCTGCGCATCCGCTTCTGGAGTTGAGTCCGCCTCAGGTAAGGCTCCATCACCATCTGATAGATGACAGTGGTCAGCAGACAGGCCGTCACAAAGACCCCCAGGAGTCCCAGGGCGTACGTGAAATCCATGCCGCCCATGTTCACATGGCTCAAACGATCCATCGCCTTTCTCCCGTTGGAGTCGTCATGTCTTTAAACCTGCCCCCGATCGGGTGGATTGAAGATGTCCTCCATGAGCGGCGCCCCGAAGAGCCTACAACGTTCGGCGAAGTGGGGACACACTCCGGTGGCCACATACCGCCCCGTAATCATCCCATCCAGGGTCATGCCGTGGCGTTCGAAGACGAAGATATCTTGCATGCTGATCACCCCGCCCTCCATCCCGGTGATTTCCGAGAAGGATGCCAAGCGGCGGCGGCCGTCGCTGTGACGCACCAACTGGAGGATCACGTTGATGGAGGAAGAGATCATCTGGCGCATAGCCGTTTCCTGGATGGTAATGCCCGAGAGGGAAATCATGGTCTCCAGCCGCAGCAGGGCATCTCGGGAAGTGTTGGCGTGAATGGTGGTCATGGACCCCTCGTGGCCGGTGTTCATGGCCTGGAGCATGTCGATAACCTCGGGGCCCCGCACCTCGCCGACTATTATCCGATCCGGCCGCATCCGCAGGCTGTTGCGCACCAGGTCCCGTGTGGTAATCTCCCCTCTGCCCTCCACGTTAGGCGGACGGGACTCCAGGCGGCACACGTGTTCCTGCTGCAACTGAAGTTCGGCAGAGTCTTCTATGGTGAGGATGCGCTCATTGACCGGGATGAAGCCGGAAAGGATATTCAACAAAGTGGTTTTTCCGGCCCCGGTGCCGCCGGAGATGAGGACGTTCAATTTGGCCACCGCCACGGCCTTCAGGACCTCCCCGATTTCCGCGGTGAGGCTGCCTTTCTCTACCAGGTCCTCCAGGGTGGGGCGCATCACGGAAAACCGCCGGATACATAGCATGGGCCCGTCCAGGGCCAGGGGCGGTATGATGGCGTTGACCCGGGAGCCATCGGGCAACCGGGCATCCACCATGGGGACGGACTCATCGATGCGGCGCCCCACGTTACTGACGATCTTATTGATGATTTTCAGGAGGTGCTCACTGTCCTGGAACCGGATATCCGTCAGTTCCAGAAGGCCGCGCCTTTCGACGTACACCTGATTGTGGCGGTTCACCAGGATATCCGAAATGGTCGGGTCGGACAACAGAGGTTCCAGGGGACCCAGACCCAGAATCTCGAATTCCAGTTCCAGGTTCAAGCGGGTCTTTTCCGCCAGGTTTAGGGGCTCTTCCTCCTCCTCCAAAAGAGTCCCCAGGGCTTGCCGGATCTCCCGGGCCCGAATGTTTTCCTCCAATTCCTCCAGGGCGCTCAGGTCCAGCCGCTCCAACAGCAGGTGGTGAATCCGCTTCTTTACCTGGTAAAGCCGGATTTCCCGAGCCTCATCCTTCTTGGAGAGGGGCGCCGCCTGTGAAGCTCGATCTTCCTTAACCGGCAGCGGCGAAACCGCACTCAGCCCCTTCGCCTTAGCCGTCCCCAGACCCCTGTTTTCCCTCTTGTAACCCAGCCAACTCATGTAGATTCACCTCCACTAAACGGAGATTATGCAGCTCGGGCCAGCGCAGTTAGTTCTGGCCTAATCATCCGGCGAGACAAAAAGGATATTGCGCTTGTTGATGAACACCACCCGGTCGGAAACGCCTTCAAAGGTAGCCTCGAAAACCACCACAAAAGGGTCTTGATGCTTGGTGAACATCTCACTCGGCCGTTGGATTATGCCCTCACCTGTATGTTTATGCAGGTTGATCTTGCCCCTCACCAAAGAGCCGTCCACCAGTCTGATGGTGACTTTCCCGGCCTGGATTTCCCGATTGCTATCTTTGTCCGACATTGCCCACTCCCACGGGTTAGGTTCTCACGCGAGATTATGCCACATCCTTTGGCTTATCTTTCCAAAATCGATCTAAAACAACCAGAACTTGCGCTTGGGCTCGGCGACGGCGCTCACCCCGGTCTGCTCCATCTCCGCCGGCATCTCCAGATTCACCTTCTCGGCCAGGGCCCTCAGGTCGCGCCATAGCTTGGAGCGCGGCCCGATGACCCCTAAAGGCGCTCCCCGGTTCAAGGCCTCCATCATTAACTGGGAATCGCTGGCCAGGGTGGCGAACACCTGCTGCTTCACTACCTGTCCCACGTCCCGCAGCTCCAAACCGTTGCTCCGATCAAAACGGTTGATCACCAGCTTGATTTTTCGCAGCTCCCGCTGATCTTCCAGGAGCGTCGGCCACAACTGCTTCAGGTTGCGCAAATCCGGAACGGTGAGACTGGTGAGCATCAACACCAGGTCGGCCTCCTGGATCACCCGAAGAAGGAACTCATCCACCCAGTGACTCAGGTCGACTATGGTGTATTTGTAAAGTTGGCGCAAGGCCGGGAAGATTTTCCCCAGGGACTCGATCTCCAGGTTTCCCTGCTCCCGAAAATCTGGACAACCATGGAGCACAAACAGGTTATCTCCAAAAGGCTGCATCGTTCGCTGGATGAATGACTGATCGAGTTCATTTAGATTCTGACACAGATCCAGAATAGTATAGGAGGGCTCCAAATCCAGGAAATTAGCCACGTCCGGGAAGGGCCGGCCCAGGTCCACCAGGGCCAGAGGGTCAGGAGTAAGCTGGGCCATGGCCACCGCCAGGTTGACGGCCATCGTGGTGGCCCCCGCCCCTCCCTTGTGCCCGGTGACTACGATCACCTTGCCCAGGCTGCGATCCTCGGGAATTTGCCGCTTTTTGGCTTGCCACACCCGGCTGATCGCAGCTTCCAGATCGTCGGGGGCCAGGGGCAGCGGCAGAAACTCCCTGATTCCCACCTGCATGAGGCGGATCAGGAATTCTGGGTCCAGGGTATTGGAACACAACAACACCGCGGTCTGCGGCATCTCCTGGGGCAGGCGCTCCAGCCAAGGCGGCACTTGCCTCTCCCCATCCATCTCCACCAGCACCACATCCGGTCTACCACTGCCATTGAGCTGTCTGCAATAATGCTCCGGGTCGGAAGTCTGATCCAACAAATGCAGTTGGGGAAGACTTTCCACAGCCTCCTGGATTTCCGGATGCTGGACTCCGTCCCCGAACAGCAATGCAATGGTCATGCTATCAGACTTCACCGGTTACTCCCGTGGCGTCGGCCAGCGCGCTTAGCCATGAAGGCGGGCACTGCCCACCAATTCCTGATAAAAGGGGTTTTCGGTTTTCTGTTTCCAGTGAAAACCAAAATCAACGTCAAAGGCCCCTCAACAACCACAGAAAACAGCAAACAGAAAACAGTTGTAGGGTGGGCGCTTCCCACCAATTCCTTCATTGCCGCACTTGACTGCATCCAGGTTAGAGGGTGATCTTGCTGCGCTTTAACCCTTTGATCACCTCCACGCTCTTCTCCGCATTCGCCTCCTTCTGGGGCGGAGGCCCCGGCGCCGGTTTCATCACGCCGGTGAACAGATTCGAGACGGCCACCCCGGGGGTTTTTACGGTGGCCTCATTGCCGCTGTTTCGCAGGGCCAGACGAATCTTCCCTTCGTTGCTGGCTAGATTCAGGATCTCGGCCTGCTCCGGGGTCAATTCCAGGGTGACGGCATTCACCACCGTGGGTTTATCATCTCCCGTTTGCTGCCAGATCTGGCCGATGCTCAGGACCATGATGCCCTGCAGAATGACCTTGGAATAGTTTTCACCGTCTTTGATCTTCATATCCGCCAGGACGTCCACCCGGTCCCGGGGATGGAGGAAGCCGGCGACTCCGGTGACGTCATCGACCCGGACCGTCAGAGCCCTCTTGCTCTCGTCCAGCAGGCTGCTCAAGCCCGCGGTGGCCCCCACCGGGGCCAGCTTGCTGAGCAGGATCGGCTCCCCTTTGGAAATGGGAAAGGTGACCACCCGGCCCTCCACCTGGCTTAGGGCCGAGGCGCACTGGGGCGGAATCAGCTCCTGGGGCCAGGAGACCAGCTTGAGGGAACCGCCGGTTATGGCGGTGCCAGGGGCGATGTCGTCGGTGGCTACCGCCACCATCCCGGTGGGAGCCTGGACGACCCGGGTCTTATTGACCACATAACGATGAATGCCAAAGGTGGCCAACAGACCGACCACCACCGCGACGGCCATATAACTCATTCCCTTGGGTAGGTTTGCCATATCGTTCACCCGCTGTTCATGGTTAAGGTGCCTGTAGGGTGGGCACCGCCCACCAATTCCTTCTCCTGCAAGAATTGGGGGGCCCAGGGCCCCCCTCAGTTGACTATGGGCCCAACCGGCTTCAGGCGCCGATCAGGGTAACGGCTTTTTTTAACTTGCTGCTCAGGGCGGCCGCCAAAGCGCCTCTCCCTGAGCAGCCCCCTTTACAGTGTTTAGACCCCTAGAGGGCTAGGTTAACTCGCACCAACTTGTGCGGCGACGTTGGTGAACGCGGTCTTCAGGTTTGAGCCCAGCAGGGTCACGGCGCTGATGATCACCACCGCGATCAGGGCCACCAGCAGGCCATATTCCACGGCCGAGGCGCCGGATTCGTCCTTGCAGAAGTTTACGAGCTTTTTCATGATTCTCTCCTTCTTGGTTTTTTTTTGGGTCGAAGGGATTATTTCTTGAAGGTCCAAGTTATACGCCTGGGAAGCTGTTGGTGGCCATCTGGTACAAAGCAGTCACCTTTGTCCCCTGGGCGGCCACCGCGGTAATGATCACCAGCGCGATGAATGCCAACAGCAGGGCGTACTCCACGGCGGCGGCACCGGATTCGTCCTTGCAGAGGTTTCCGAGCTTTTCCACAGTTCCCTCCTTCTTGGTGTCTCGCAGTGGCTGAAAGGTTAGCAGGGCGAATTCGATTCCGGTTTCTTGCCTCGAGTTCCGTTAGCGAAAAGTTTGATCAGTCCCTCCTTTTCTGATGGTTTTACCGGTGCTTCTTGCTACTGGATGCTAATATGGAGCAGAGCTGGAAAAAGATAAATCGGGGTTTCCCTGGTATTAGCCTTCGATAAACATGAATTGTTGCCAGGGGAATGCGGAAAAGACTGATGGAGAAGGGGGGGTGCCTCTGCAGGGGGGCCGTGTTGGGTGCGCCCGGGCGCACCGATTCCTTAGCCCTGTGGGGTGGGTAGGTGTAGGGTGGGCACTGCCCACCAAGTCCTTAGCCGTGCAGGATGGGTAGGATTCCTGATCAGTATTCAGCTTAAGGGGAGAAACTTGCTGGAGGTAGTCAATCTCAAGGATTTGCCGCTTCCGACGGCAAAGATGTTCCTGTCATTCTTCTCTTTACCGCCATGATCATGATAGCCACCAGGATCAAGGGGGCGATCTGGAGATGGATTAATGCCAAAACTGGGGTAATAAATGGCATGGTCCAACCGAGGAACAACAAAACCTGTTCACCGGGCATCCATCCTTGCGTATATCCTTCCCACCCAAGCCAGGCCAGGGGCAGTACCAAAAGAGCCAGATCGTAAGCAAATAGATAGGGGGTAAAAAGCAAGATGCCGATAACCAGGACGGAAGCGCGGCTGGATAGCGGCCGGTTCTGATGCCAGACCAGGAAGATTGCCAGAGCTACCAAAATCATGACACACACCTGAATGAATAAGGCCAGGTAAAGTCCCCCTCCGAATTGTAAAAGGGCTGAAAAAAATGTGACCATTTTGTTGACGGGCAGGGCGCCGGTTTTTAGCAGTTTCATGGGAAGCGATAGATTATTAAAAAAAAGGAGCCACAAGTCCTTCCCAAAGAGTACTAAACTGCTTAATACCAGGACCGATACCGCTGCCAGCAGGCTAATCAACGCCTTCCATCGTTTCCCGGCTATCAGGGCCAACGGAATTAACACCGCGAGCTGAGGTTTATAACTTGCCAGTCCTAACAAGAAGCCGCCAGCCAGTGGGAAATTGTCCACTAGCAGAAGCCCGCCGCCTATTAACGCGGCGGAGAGAAAGCCGTTTTGGCCATGGAAAAAATTTTGAAAGGTTCCGGGGAACGCCAGAGCCAGCCAGATGGCAGCCGGGTGCGGAGCGATGCGGCGCAAGACCGCCAGATAGCCGCTAAGGGTGATGGCAAGCCAGGCGATCAACGCTGGTACATATGGGAGCAGCGCCAAGGGCAACACTATGAATAGAAAGGTGGGCGGATATAGCCAGGGAATGGGGAATTTTACCTTGAACTTGGCCTCCTCGGCCGCGATAAATTTTGAGGGATCGTAAACCATGGCCGCTTGTCCGGCTAAGGCAAGCGAGGATGCCACCCAATAATGGGAAAAATCCGCCCCCAGCGGGCGGTTGTAAAGATCCGTGCCCCCAGGTCCCCAGAATGCCGGGGCCACGATCAGGGCGCCACCCAGAATAATGTACATGGCGACTATTATCCGCGGATAAATGGTGAGTCGTCTTTGATTTAACCATTCCATGTGCATGAGGGGATCTCTGAAATAGCCGCCCTGGCCTTCCTTAGAGAGAGCAGGAAAAGCGCCGCCAGAATCACGGGACCGATCTGCAAATGCCCCTGAGAAAGATTGATCCACGTATAGACGATAGGAGCGGCCGCCGCTTTCCGAGCCTCACTTTTCCTGACCCAGAGCCAGGACCGCAAAGCGCCGGTCCTGGCCCACCCACACCGTCTTCACCCAGTCGGGGTATTGCTGCTGCAAGCCATCTAGAACCCGGTTAACTTCCTTTGCCACTTGGGTATCCACGGGCATTTTCACCACATACCTGACCTGGTAGGTTCTCAGGGTGCGCCCCAGGTCCGCCACCGTTCCCAAGGATGGAGCCGCCTCGCCATAAAGCGAGCGGGGCGCCGGGGTGGCCTCGAAGGTCCGTATGGAGATGCGCCCGGTATAGAGGTAGAGCATGGGGTCTTCCCAGGCAGCCAGGACGTCCCCGGGCTTGCTGTTGGCCTTTAGCCAGTGAAACAGGCCTTGGTATTGCGGCCAGGAGGCGGGATGGGAGGGTAATCCGTCATAAGGGTAGCCGGTCCGCCGGGAAAGGACCCGGTCCTGATAAAGCAAGGTTAGATTGGCCAGGACCAGGATAGAGACCACCCCCGCCGCCAGGCTGCGAAACCACAGTTTCTCGGGAAGTTTGCCGGACAAGGTCAGCATACCGGCCAGCAGATAAGCAATGACGAAGGGCAATACGGGTACCAGCAGACGAAAGGGCGACCACGGCCACAACAGGACCACCATTAAAAAAAAGAGGAGATAGAAGGGAAGGACCTGCCCCCGGCCCAACCGGCCAAGGACGCCTACCAGGGAAATCAGGCCCAGGAAGGTTGCCACGATAGGCCAGAGCGCCACGTGGGTCAGCCACTGGTTCAGCCCTTCCAGGGAGAGCTTGGCGATAGACCAGATGATAAAGACCAGATTGCCGGCAGCCACCTTCCCCAACAGCGCCGGCCCGGTGCTGCCCCACCAACCTAAATAATCGGTATAGTAACCGGTTACGGGGTCGTGGTGCCAGGCCCCCAGGCCCGGCAGCGTCCAGAGTATCCAGGGAACCATGACCACCACCGCGCCCAGGATTACCCAGCGCAGAGGCCGGCGCCAATAATAGAGGATGAGCAACCCGGCCGGCACCAGGGCGACTCCGATGATCCGGCACAAGAAAGGCAGCCCCAGCAGGACCCCCGAGCCGAACTGGCGGCCCCGGCGAAAGGAGGGCGCTCTTATTTCGGCCTCCATGGCCCACAGGGCCGGTATGGTCAGCAAGGCGAACGGAATTTCCGAAAACGTCTGAGAGGCAAAATAGAGGAAAAAAGAGGAGGTGGCGCAGAGGAGACCTGCCGCCAGCGCCACGCCCCCGCTGAAGTAGTTGAAGCGCCGCAGAAACAGATAGGCCAGCCCCACCGTGGCGGCCCCGCAAAGCACGGACAGCCACTTCATCAGCAGCAGATTAGCGGGAAAATTGGGCCAGAGTTTCCAGACCATCGCCAGCAGGGCGGGATAGAGGATGGGATATTTGGTCTGCCGCGGCGCCCCGGGCAGATCGATCAACCGGTAACCCTGGCCCTGGGCCAGGGCCTTGGCGGTGATCACATAGATGCCGTCATCATGGTTGGCTCCGCAAACCTGGGGGACCATCCGCCCGTAGCCCAGGAGCACCACCAGGAGCGCCAGGCCGGCGGCGGTCATCATATCCCGGCGCCTCAATGCGGCGGCAGGCTCAAGAGCTACGGTGGATCTGAATAGCGAGAATTTGCCGGGCAATATCCCTCCCCTAAGGCTCAAGAGAACCCAACCGGAGGCAATCCCTTGATTCTGAGCGGCTTCTGCCGAGCGGCCCCATGGCGATTAGTAATCAGAACCCAATAAGTTCCTGGGGCGGAATTTAACTTTAGCCGCAGGCTTTAGCCTGCGCAAGTTAAGCCTGATACTTTGCTATTAAAAGGCAATCTGGTTAATCTGAAACAGTCCGGGCATTCACCACTATGGCAGCCAGGATTCCGGCCCATAGGGGAACCAGACCCAAGACTGCGCTGGCATAGATTATTGTGAAATTAAATCCGAACCGCCGCTCCATAAGGCCTGTGATAATATTGGAAGTCAAAATGAGGGAAATCCAGGCGGCCTTGTGGGCCTGCCTCCACGGGTGTCTCGGTGAAAGCAGCCAAAAAGCCGGGAGCAGGGAGAGTGTATAGTAGTGAAGCCACACCAAGGGCGATAAAAAAAAGGTCGCCATAATCCCGATAGCCATAATAAGGTGGGGGTCGCGCAGAGATTGCCCTGCCACCCAGGCCATACCCTTGACTAGCGAGCCTTTATTTCCTGCTGCCCTGGCCAGCGCCAAGACAATTGAGAGGATAAGTAATGCCGAAATTATCCCCATGGAGCTTGCTACGCTTGACCCCGAAATCCGCGAGAAAAAGAGTACAGGGGCGAGATTGCCCTGATGCATTCTTGCCGTCAGACTGGCGATATCCCAAGTTCTGGCATACCTGTACCAATCTTGCCAAACCGACCACGAATGGAACTGGAGGCAAGGCAGCGCCACCAGAAAGGCCCCGAAGATCATGCCGGCTAATGCTGAACGGGCGAAGACAGGCGGTCCTTGCACTACCCAAAGATAGGCCGCAAACAGCAAGATCACCAGATTCCAATTTGGCTTGAACAGAGTTAAAAAGACCAGGAGGCCCATGAAGGCGATGCCGGGGCCAATTGCTGGACGAAGGAAACGCTTAGACGCAAATCCATCGGCTAACACGAGAAGCAGGGACAATCCGAAGAGATAGAGGCAGTTAAGATTTCCGAACCTCAAGTCGGCTGCCACGGGTTCATAGAAAATAAGCAGGAGCAGAGCCAGAGAGAGAAGCCTTAGCCAATTTCCATAATGGACCGCGCTCAGCAGTACCAGGGCCGATAGAAACAGCATGACTTGGATTATCTGGAAGACGCCGAAGGCCAAGGAGTAATTGGCGGGCAATAACGTGAAGAGCGAATAGCACAAGGGCGTTTGGAGCAATTGCAGTCCACGGCGGGTTTCATTGGCCATAATGAGGCGCAAATCGGCTGAATGGTCTGCCTGTTCATTAAGAACCTGAGCGTATTTTTCCTGCTCGGCCGCAGGACTCTTTAACTGGCCAACACTCCACTGCTTGGCCTTACTTACCCCCCAATATTGATAAAAATCAATTCCCAAGGAATGAGTGAAGCGGATAACTGAAATTGTAATAGCCAGGCAGGCCAGCAAGGCTACCAGAAAAAGTTTTCTATTCATTTTTTATTAGTTTGCTTAATTAATGTTAATAAGCTCGGTGCCGTCGGGCTTTGCCTTAAGGGAAGTGAGCGGCGATTGGTTTCCCCCGCATATCTAGGATCGGGAATCTTTTTGCCAGGTCTGACCGCAGGTACAGGGAATAGCCGTGATCCTGATAGACGCGGGTCCAACTCGATGAGTTGCCGTTGCTGGTCCAAACATAGTTATTGCCCATGATTTCATTGAGCTTGCTCCGGAGGGGGACTAGGATGGCGTCGGTCCGATATTTGGTTAGAGTCTCCTGCCAACCTTCTTTAGCATTATAAAACCCTACGTTTTCTCTCACGGCTGGAACCGGATAGGCCACCTCATACCGGCTATCCATGCTTACCTTGACTTCCGGATATAGTTTCCAGGAGACGTAAGACCCGGCCACAAAAGGAACCATGAGGTTCCCGGCAAATTTGTTCTCTCTGAGATATCTGACGGCTCCCGCAGGATAGACGAGCACCTTCCCTTTCTCTGCCTTGGTAGGGATGTCGAGCTGCCAGAAATGGTGCTGCACCGCATAGAGCGTTCCCGATAACCCGATAATAACAAAAATAGCAGTCACCAACCTGGAGTTTTGCTTGCAAACCTTATTGATTAAGTCGCCAAGAGTAGTTTTTTCTATATAGACTGGAGTGTAGCACGTCCAGGCGACCGCAAATATCGATAAATGCCGAAAATGCCATAAGGAGACCCAGGCGGTTGCCGCGATTATCAGGAGCCCCGGCATCTCTCTCAGTTTATTTTGAGTCAGGCCATAGAGGACCAAAACGACTGAAAAAAACCACGCCACCACGTAAGACCAGCTTATGGCCCACAGGGGGCGCCATTCGAGAATAAAGCGCGTGCGATCCAGGGTGACCGCGTTCCAGATGTAAGGGAGATAAGCAATCCCATAGGGCGTAGCCAGGGTCAACAAACACGTTGCTATCAAGAACCATATCTGGCGTTGCACCATCTGCAACGATTTTAGAAAGTTCTTTTCAGCCAGGAGGTTCAGGAAAAACCGTTCGCTGATATAAATAGCCAGCAAGCCCAGGCCAACCAGGAAGCCGCCGTGCATATTGACCCAGATCAGGTAAACCGGCAGCCACGCCCATAGCGCCCAGCCCTCACCTTTCCGGTCTTGTTCCATTAGGAAAAGTAAAATAACCAGAAAACAGAGGGTGAAGAGTTGCGCCCTGATGGTTCCGAACCCGGCCCAGCCCATCAATATTCCCAACAACCCCAAAAAGGCAAAAACGGGATAACTTGCACCCCGCCGAGTTGCCAAAAAAAAGCACCCCAGGGCCACAAAGGCCGCCAGCAGGTATTTAAGAACCAATAATCCAGGGGCGCCGAGACCGAGTTGAACGGTGACGAGATATAAAATCAGGCCCGTGCCCCATTCGTGGTGGACGACCGGGTTGACGGTCGGAACATAGGCAAAGGTATCGGCATGCGGTAAATAGCCCAGCCTGAAAGCTTCCCGGATAAGGGCCATTTCGTGGAATAAATCGAGGTCTACTGTGTTGAGTCTGCTTATTATGGCGAAAAAACTACCAGCCAGACCGAAAACCAGAGCTCTTCGCAAAGACCTTTCAGACACAGTAGGGCCTCATCTAGTTGACAAGATTGGCCGGCGGCTGCAACGGCCTTGTCATAAAGACTATCCCTGCCCAGGGTCGGGCAAGGGTTGATTTCTGGCGGCTCGTCTGAGGGCCACAGCCAGCAGGGCCACCAGTACCAGCGGCGCTATCTGCAACCTGGTCGCTAACGCCAAAAACGGGGCGACCAGTGGAGTCAGCCACCCCAGCACCAGCAGGAGTTGCTCTCCGGGCAGCCAGCCTTGAGTGTGCCCCTCCCATGCTAACCAGGCCAGCAAACTTCCCTCCGGCTTTGAACCCATAGGCTTCATCAATAACGTTTTCTCTTATACACATAAACACTATGCGAGCTCGGCTGGCATCCTTTGACGCCCTTAGCCCAATTGTATTTGGTGAGGTTTGGGGATATGTTGACTTCAACCACCCCCACGCAATCGTAAAAATCACTGCTGTACCTTCGAAACCAGTCCAAAATAATCCCCGGCGAATCAGGACCTGTCCCCAGTGACTCCGGGAAAGCCACAAAGACCAAGTAGGCCGGCCGGGATGCTTCTATTTCCCGGATCATCTCCTCTTGCATTCTCACAGCATAAGGCTCGCGTTCCATTAAGGGATAGGTATAGATGTATCCGGTGGCCGCGTGGCGGTGCGCATAGAAGTAAATTTGCGGTTCCGAACCCATCACGGCAATAGTATCTTCGCTCGAGGTGCGTTCCTTCAAATATTGGGCGATTTTGAGGGATTCTGGAAAAGGGTCTCCGGATTGATACATCAAGCGGGATGCCATAACCGGATCGACCCCGAATAAAAAGTGGCTCTGCTGATAAACTGTGAACCCGAGGGCAGACAGGATGATAACAACCGGGACCAGCTTAGCAGTAATTTGGCCTGCATTGGCAAGCAACCTGCCCATGGAACTGAGACCGAGCCCGATTAGCAGGGAAACTGCGGGAAGTACCAACACAAAGTAGTGTGGTCGAAAATAAAAGCCCGGGACGGTGGCGAGAAAGGAGAAAATCACCAGTGTTTCGAAAAAGAAAAGTCGGGGTCTCGCTCTCGGATCAATAATTAGGGCTAACAATCCCCACCCGGCCAGCACCCATAAAAGCGGAGCAGAGAAGACAATAGCTCTAAAATTATGGAGAAAATTCTCCCACCCTTGGGCTGGAGAGGTCAATGAGACATATTCCCGAGCATAAGTAAAAGTCCAAAACCAGAACTTGTCAAAGGTGCCGTCCGCGAAAAAAAACAGGCAAATCAAAGTAAAAGGCAGGGCTGCACCGGCTAAAAAGATGAGTATATTGGTGATGACAAGCTTTAGGCTGGGGGACTGAGTACTCCACCCTTGATATATCAGGTAAACTAAGGCAAAGGCGATAAAGGCGGCCCCATGCTGCTTCATCAGGAAGGCGATGCCAAACAGGAGGCCACTTAAAAAGAGGGGCTGGGAGCGGGGTGAATCAGTAGCCCTCAGTAAAACCAACATTCCGGCCATTGCTGGCAAGATGACAAAGTGCTCGGTGTTGGCAACCATGCCTTGCACACTCTGACCCACCGACAGTACCGCGAAGCTGGCCGCGGCAATTATTCCGGTCGTTCTATCTACCAGTTGTTTTCCCAACAAGAATATAAAAATGATGGTGGCCAGATTAACCAACATCAGTCCCAGGTGAATTCCTATAAGGGTTTGCCCTAAAATTGCCATCATCAGGGCATAGGCTCCATAGATACCCGGCAACTTCATAGTATAAACTTTAGCGTAAGGCAGAAAGCCCTGGAGGATCAACTGCCCGGCATAGGCATACTCCCCTTCATCGCGCTCCAGGGGGACTCCAAGCAGATGAACCCGCAGCGCAATATCCACCAATAGTATGAAACCTACCAGTCCCCAGGCATAACCTGGTTTGACCCAGTCCTTGGCGGAGACAGGATCGGGCCTTTGCCGTCCGGTGGTTTCCTCTTTTTCGCCCATTAGTTGACCCATTAACCGGAGATATCAGGAAGCCTTGGCTGTCCAATTCTTTTCTCAGGAGCACCATAGCACAAAATTTTCAAAAATCAATTTCGCCAGGGTTCGCAAATAATTTCCTTCAAAGAGGGCGGAAAATTACAGATTGCAGATATGATCTTTATTGAAGGATGGTCGAATCTGAGATGGGGCACTGAGGGCACATCTGGGGGGGTCGGGGGCGTGCAGGCCAGGTTATTTTAAAATCTGCCTGATGCTAATTAATCTAAAAGAAATGGTGCCGAAGGCGGGATTTGAACCCGCACGGGTATTACCCACCACCCCCTCAAGATGGCGTGTCTACCAGGTTCCACCACTTCGGCACTGAATCAGGACGGTTCATTTGGCCGGCAGCCCCGGAGCGGGCGGGGTGGCGGGAGCAGGCGGCGCATAGGGGCGGGCCGGAGCCGCGGGCGCCGTGTGGCCGACCCCGCGCATCACCGAAGCCGCCTGCTGGCGCCTCATCTACTGGGCCTTGGCGACGGATTGATTCAGGAAACTCCTGGCCATTTGGCCAGCTTCCTCTAATTTTTCCCGAAACGTTTTTTATTGTATTTCTCAAAGGGGAAAGGCCAGCGGGTGCCAATATTTTTCCGGCCAGTCGCGGCGAGCGCCCCCTATCCGTTGTCGGCCTTCCTGACAGCCGTGGGGGTAGAGGGCTTCTTCTTGGAGGTGGCGGTCTTGGTTGCTTTGGCGCCCGAGGCTTTGCGGATTTTGGGTTTGGGGGCCGGCCTGGGCCTGGGGGTGATCGTATTCCTGGCCAACTCGCTGGAGGGAGTCCCGGGGTGCAGCAGGGCATAGCCCGGCTGATCCCCGGAGGCCATGCCCTTGATGGGAGGCTCTTCCACCCGGGGGCTCAACTTGCCCGGCCAGCCCTCGGCCCACACCGTCCCCAGAAATCCCGCCAGCTTCAGATCTTGATGCCGCTCATCAAAAGATTGGGCCAAGGCCAAAACCAACCCCAATCCCACGCCGGCGCCCGCCAGCAAGCCGAGCCAACCGAGGCGCCGCCAGGAGCGGCCCCGCCGCAGAGTGCCAGCTCTACGCCCGCCTAGGGTGGAAATGAGGCCATACAGGCCATAGGCCCAGAGGATGAAGAGCAACGCAGAGGGCACTAATTCTCCTTCACTTCAGCAATCCCGCTACCGTAGCCCGAAGGCTTTAGGCCGGAGACTTTGCGTCCTACCCTTTGCTCTTTCGTTGATGTTGCCCTTAGCTTCCTGGATTTCTCCAGCTTAGTAAATCGGGGTTTCCCTGATCTTTCGGGGAGAATTCGCTTAATTTATGCGAGAATATGCGGCAGACTTGGCCACCGCAGACAAAAAACGGTTTTAGGTATCCTCTCACCGAGTTTAACCCTGAAAAGTTTTCTCTTTATGTAGCTGAATTGTCTCGCAGGAGGCATGAATAGCACAAATTTCGCTGGAAAAGTAATTTTCGAAAAAATGAAGCTGGTAAGCGCCGAGTTCTGCTATGACTGGAAACTTATCGAGATCCTGAAAACTTCCCATATCTAGACCATAATCTGGAATTTTGCCCGCTCAAGCGATAATTGACGATTCTGGCAAGTAATCTTCTATTTTTTAATACCGCCGCTCACTATGCCAGGTCCGAGGTGGTATGTGCATGTCGCCTCAGCCGACCACACCCGGACATTGCTGGCCTTAGGTCCTTAAGTTCCAAAGTAGTAAGGTATCTATGGTTTTAAGGGTGTAGTTTGAATTTCATAAGATGAATGATTATATTAAAATTTACGCTATCATCCCTGCCACGAAAAGTTTTAATGCAGGAGAAGGCTTTATACATGGATATTAAAAGAACCTTCGCCCAATGGTCTTTCCGCAGGAAATTGCAGCTCTTTTTGCTGATCATCTTACTGCCTGCCCTGGGGATTATCGTCGCCACTGGGGTTAGCCAGCGTCAATCTGCCATAGTCAAGGCCCAGGACGATGCCCTGCTGCTGGTCCGGAGCCTGGTGGCCCAACAGGAACAGATCGCCGTCGCCACCAAGACGATGCTGAGCACCCTGGCCCAGTTGCCTGAGGTGCAGAACTTGGATGCCCCGGCCTGTAATCGAATTTTCGCGGAATTATATCGGCTGTACCCTTTCTACGCCTCCATCTTGGCAATGACCCCGGATGGCTACGTCTTTGCTGCCCACTCGCCTTTAGAGCCGGGCAAGGTAAATCAGTCGGACCGGAAATACTTCCGGGATGCCATCAGCTCGCTCGATTTTTCTGCCGGGGAATACATCATTGGCAGGGTCAGCAAAACGACCTCCTTCAACTACAGCATCCCGGTCCTGAATGCGAACAAAAAGCTGGTTGCCGTTCTAACCGCCGGCCTAAACCTGCATAAATTTGGCCAGTTCATCTCCATGGCCAATCTGCCCGAAGGCTCCGCCGTGTTCTTTACGGATTATAAAGGAATTCGTTTGTATCGTTTGCCTGAGAATGACGCTACCCCCATCGGCAAGGCCGTATCCCAGCGTTTCTTTGACACCATATCGGGCAAAGCTGAAGAAGGGTTGTCCGATTGGAAGGCTCCGGATGGTGTAACCCGGATTATTGCCTTCAAGCAGTTGCGCCTCAAGGAAAATTTGCCCCCTTATATGTATATAATTGTCGGTCTTCCCAAAGAGCCAATTCTCCACAAAGCAAACATGGATATGCTGGAAAATCTAGCGATCCTTGGGATTGCCACCCTGCTTGCCATGTCTCTAGCGTGGGTCTTCGGGAATTTGGTTCTCATTAACCCAATTAATCGGCTAGTCGCTGCCACTCAGCGATTCGGCATGGGCAAGATGGACACACGTACGGGTCTGCCCCACAGCCCCGATGAACTAGGGCGATTGGCCCAATCCTTCGATGATATGGCCTCGCTGCTCGAAACGAGGAATATTGAACGTGAGAGAGCGGAAGAGGCACTGAACCAAGCTTATGCCGAGATGGAGGAGCGCGTTCAAGAGCGCACCGCTGAGCTCACCGCCTCTAATTCCGCCTTGATGGTCGAAATCAGCGAGCGTAAGCAAGCCGAAGCGGAACTCCAGAGGTCCCGTCAATTTCTGGAGAACGTCATCGACAACTCGGCCGAAGGCATCGGCATTGTCGACTCACGCGGCCATATTACCAAATGGAACAAGGCTTCCGAGGTTATCTACGGCTACTCCTTTAAAGAGCTGGAGGGGAAATCGGCCTTTGATATCTATGCGGATAAAGATGAAATGGCGAAGATGTTGATCCCCTTGCGCCGGGACGGTTTGGTCAAGCATTACGAAATCACCATGAAGCGGAGAGACGGCAGCACCTTCCCAGCCAGTCTCTCCATCAAGGTGATGCGGGATGAGGCCGGCAAAAATGTGGGCAGCGTCACAGTGGCCAGGGATCTGACCGAGCTGAAGGAGAAGGAAGCGAAGTTGCAGGCCGCCAATGAGCAACTCCGAGGCCTGGTGTACGAATCCAACGAGCGCAGCCGCCAGATGCTCCTGCTTCAGGAAATGAGCGAAATCTTCCTGTCCTGTCAGACCTCCGGCGAAACCTATAGCGCCGTCACCCACTTCGGGCCCAAAATCTTCCCGGATTATGCCGGGGTCCTCTACCTCCTCAACAGCACCAAGGATCTCTTCGAGATGACCGCCCTCTGGGGTGAAGCCCCGCGGGTGGAGATGTCCTTCGGCAGAGATGAATGCTGGTCCTTAGGTCGGAGCCGGGCCTATCCGGTGGCCGATTCCGGAAGCTCCATGAACTGCCGGCATGTCGCCGCCACCTTGCCCGGGGCTTACCTGTGCGTGCCCATGATGGCCCAAGGGGAGGTTATGGGTATTCTCCATTTGCGCAAAATGACTCAGGAGATCGAGGAAAAGATGGCGGGCATCGCACAGTTTGCCACCAGCGTCGCTGAGGCCATGGCCCTGGCCCTGGCCAACCTGAAACTCCGGGAGACCCTGCGCGACCAGGCCATCCGGGATAGCCTCACCGGCCTCTTCAACCGGCGCTATCTGGAAGAGACCCTGGAGCGGGAGGTAAGCAGGAGCAAGCGCCAGGAGAGTCCTCTGGCGGTCATCATGCTGGACCTGGACCATTTCAAGGAATACAACGACACTTATGGCCACAATGCGGGAGATGAACTGCTGATGTCCTTGGGCAAGCTGGTCAAGGGACAGATTCGCCGGGAAGACATCGCCTGTCGCTATGGGGGCGAGGAGTTCCTGCTAATTATGCCGGAGACGCCCCGGAAGATTGCCATGAACCGGGTCGAGGAATTGAACCGCAGCGTCAAAAACCTCCATACCCAGAATCCCTCCCTGAAACCCATCACCATCTCCGCCGGGGTGGCGATCTTCCCGGATCATGGAGACTCCGGCAAGGAGTTGATCCAGGCCGCGGATGCCGCTCTGTACCAGGCCAAGGCCAAAGGCCGCGACCGGCTGCTAGTGGCCAAAGGCGGGGGCAACTTGAGGTTGATCTAACCGGCTGGCACTGGGGTCAGGCGCCGCTGCAGGCAGGCCAGCCAAGCCCCGACCTCCCTGAGGTCTGATAACATGACGAGGTTGGCAACTCGCGCTTGCCGACCTCGTTTTTTCCATGTGTTTACTGAGGATGGGTGATTTCCGCCGAATTTAACCAAACTGCGGACCGGTAAGGAATTGCACCGCCACCCCGAAATTATCCGTTCCCGCCACCCGGGATTCGATGCGCTTCACCACCGCCTGGGACCGGATGGGGCTGTTGATAAAACTGTACTGGGGGGGAATAGTGTTGAAGGTGAAATCCGCTACGCTTCCAGGTTTTATCTGAGGCAGGGTTTCGCACTCAAAGAAGAGACCATCTTGACTGAAATTTTTTAGAACAGCCGGGCTTTTCCAGGATTCGTCAGAATTCGTGGGCTGGACCTGGAACTCCATGGGCAAGGATAAATAGATGCGCGTGTGTTGCCGTCTTTCAGTCATGCTTCCCCTCCCATTGCTAACGTTAACTACGCCTTAATTTAACCCGAGATTATTTTGCGGCCGCCTGGGCCCCGCAGTTGAAAAAGATGATGCCCATAGCTTGGTGGTTTTCTCCCGCTTTGTAAATCGGAAATTCCCTAATTCTTGAGGGAGAATTCCCTTGCCTATTCGAGATTACGCGGCAGACTCAAAAGGCTTTCCGATATTCGAATCATATGGAAAGATTAGCGGAAGGGGGTATAGTGGCAAGTTAGCTTCTATTTTTTAATACCGCCGCTCACTATGCCAGGCCCGAGGTGGTATGTGCATGTCGCCTCAGCCGACCACACCCGGACGTTGCTGGCCTTAGGTCCTTAAGTTCCAAAGTAGTAAGGTATCTATGGTTTTAAGGGTGTAGTTTGAATTTCATAAGATGAATGATTATATTAAAATTTACGCTATCTATACCGCATCCGGTTTCCTGGACACAAGTTTTTATTAAGCCGCTCGAGCGAGTGAGGCTTGGGCGAGCCACTGGGCCCTGGCCTGCCAGGGGCTTTTGAAGCCGTTTTTCTCCACCAGCCACTCGCGGTTGTAGGTATCCACAAAGTGCCTGACTGCCTCCCTCACCTCCTGAAGATTCTGAAACACCCGGCCATAGATGACCTGCTCTTTGATGATCCGGATAAAGCGTTCCGCCACGCCATTGGTCTGGGGTTGTTCAATAAAGGCGAAGCTGGGGTTAAGGCACCAGTGTTTCAGCTGGTTCTGGAAATGATCCGACAGGTACTGGGTGCCGTGGTCCATCCGCAGAGACAGGCCTCGGCCGGCATCCGCCGCCACCGTACCCACCGTGGCCCTCAGCCCCTGGGAAATGGGCTCCAGGGCCGCAAACCGGGTCCCCTGTTTGCAGACATGCCAGCCCACGCACTCGGCGTTCCAGTGCTCTACGGCCACGAAGGTCCAACCCCAGCCCTCCTCTACGGTAAAGACCCCGGCGCCGTCGGTGCCCCACCTGAGGTTGGGCGCCGGGGTGATGATCTCCCCCTCGTGGAGACGGGGGTTACCGCGCCGGCCCCGATAGGGGGAGAGCAGGTGGTTTTCCCGCATGAGCCTCAGCACCCGTCGGCGGCCTACCTTGACACCGTCCCGCACCCGCAGCCGGGCCCACACCTTCCGATGCCCCTCGCCCTGAAACGGCGAGGTGTTCAGGTCCACCCGGACCAATTCCAAGAGTGCGGCGTCAGAGAGCGGGGTTTTGGGTCCACGTTTGCCGGCGGGGAAAGATCGCACTGGCTGCCCCTGGGCCTGGCGCGCCACATAGTACGATGAGCGGGGCTGCTCCCAGGTCCGACAGACCAGCTTGACGCCGTAAAGTCTGCCAGCCAAAGCGGAGGTCGTGCAGCTCATTTCTTCGACCTCCTTTTGGCTAAAGGGCCGGGGCGCCTCACCCGGACCCATAACAGTTCGTTCTCCATGGTGAGCTCGCCGATGCGCTGCATGGCCGTGTCCAGTTCGGCCTTGAGGGGGGTTCGCCGTTTCTGGCCTTGAGGGCCTCTTCCATGCCCGCCAAGGCGTCCTCCCGCCATTGCTCCAGGCCGGTAGAGCTCGACTCCCAACTCCCGGGAAACCAGATCCAGGGGCTCGCCCCGGAAGAGGCGGAGCACCACCTCACGTTTTCTGGCCGCAGTCCAGCGTTGTCCCTGTCCCAGCGGCCCTACCCCAATCTCCCCAGGGGAGACTCCGGTCGGCCTACGGCCTCCCTCCGTCTCCCCTGGCGCCCCTCTCCCCATCACCTGGGCATTATCTCGCCCTTTTGCCATCTCCCGGTTCTCCTTGGTCACGTATTATCCCCCAATCCCGTGTCCAAGAAAACCGGATCCACCTCATTGTTGAACCCGGCCACCATGTCCGGTGTCTTGGAAATAGGGGTGACGGCGCTTCTCTGGATCATTTACGTTATCCGAGCCCAGGGATTGATTTAGCAGATAGATTCAAGGATTCCGAGGATGCTGCACAATCTCGCATAAGTAGGGGAATTCCCCCCTAAGAAACAGGGATTCCCCGATTTACAAGGCTGGAGAAATCCACCAAGATATGGGCAAAATCTTTTTGGACTGCGGGGCCCAGGCGGCCGCATAATTTCGGAGGAAAGGAGACACAGATGCGAGACTCGGTTGAAGGGGTATCGTCGCCGAACTCTGGAATGGAGTTGCTTGATATTCCCAGCCGCCTGGATGGCGCCCCCTACCCGGATGTCTTGCCGCCCGTCCTGGTCGTCGATGACGATGACCAGTGCCGCAGGCTTCTTCTGGACTATCTCGAGCTAATCCCCTGTGCCTGCAAGGGCGCCGCCAATGCCCCCGAAGCCTTGAAAACCCTGGCTCAGGAGGGGATCGATCTGGTGGTCAGCGACCTTAAAATGGAAGGCATGGATGGGGTGGAGTTGATGCAAGAGGCTCACCGGACTTATCCCCAGGTGCCCTTCATTATCATGACCGGTTATGCCCCGGAATATTCCTATGAAGCCATTATTAATGCCGGGGCCAGCGACTTCATTGCCAAGCCCTTCTCCCTGGGGGAATTGAAAGCTAAGATTTGCCGGATTCAGAAAGAAAAGGACACGCTACAGCAACTTCAACATAGCTTAGCCAAGGTCAAAAAACTCTTTGAAACCACGGTAGGGGCCCTGGCCTCCACCCTGGAACAGAGAGATCCATATACCGCCGGGCACCAGAATCGCGTCGGCGACTTGGCCTGCGCCATCGCCCGGGAAATGGGGCTCCCGGAAGAACGAGTCGAGGCCCTGCGCCTGGCCGCCTTCGTCCACGATATCGGCAAGGTGGGGATCCCCGCCGAACTTCTGGCCAAACCGAGAAAATTGAGCCCCGTCGAAATGAGCCTGATTAAGGTTCATTGCCAGGTAGGTTTTGACATCTTGAATACCATCGAATTTCCCTGGCCTCTCGCCGAAATGGTCCTCCAGCACCATGAAAGGGTTGACGGTTCGGGGTATCCCCTGGGACTTAAGGGGCCGATGATTCGGTTGGAGGCCAGGATCCTGTCGGTGGCCGATGTGGTGGAAGCCATGAGCTCCCATCGGCCTTACCGGCCGGCCCTGGAATTGAGGGCCACCCTGGAAGAAATCTCCAAGAATCGAGGCGTGCTCTATGATGGCGAGGTGGTGGATGCCTGCCTGCGGCTGTTCCACGAAAAAGGATTTAGCTTAGGCAGCTCATGAAGTGGCGTTATTATCAATCTGTATGCGGTGCAGCTGACCTGCCCCCAGTAGTTGTACCAAATTTTAAGTTAGGATGCGGGTTAAGTCAAGCCAGAACTGGTTTGACAAAAATAAAGCGAAAATCTGGGACACGAAAGTTTCTATAATTTGCCACAGCCGAAACTTATCAGATTTCCTGGAAACGATTTGATATGCTTTGCTTATCCGCATCGGCACGATGCAATCAAACCAGGAGGTGGAGCATGAAAATGGCCAAGGCGATTGACCTTTACCTGGATTACCATCGGCTGAACTCCCAAAAAAAATACGAACCGTACTTACGGGTCCATCCTTTCAAAGTTTCGGGGCCAATTTTCTGATCGAGACCCAGAGTCAATCTCACCCGAGGAAGTTCTGTCATTTCTGGTCAGTCTGAACGATGGATGTAAACAGTTAACCAAGCACACCCGCTACGCCTATCTCAAGGCCCTCTTTAACTTTATCCGCAACAATTTGGACGCTCAGCTCCAAAATCCCTGTGACACCCCGATGCTGAAGAAACTCTTTCGGCCTGGGAAGCTGGTGCATTGGCAGGTCCAGGAAAAAGAGACCATCGACGAGATCATCTTCCGGACCACCAAGGTGAGAAACCGCCTCATGCTGGAACTCATGGCTCGAGGTGGCATGCGGGTGGGCGAAGTCTTGAACCTTAGGGGCTCGGATGTCGATGATCAAAAGCTAACAATCAGGAATTCCAAAAGTGGAAAAACGTCAGAGGTGGTCTTCATCCCTAAAAAGCTGGCCGACAGGTTAAAGGATTACATTAAGGCCAGAGGGATAGAAGGCGACAAAAGGATTTTTCCAATCTCTTATACCGCGGCCAGGGTCATGGTAAGGAAGGCCGGCGCCTTGGTGGGGGTCCATCTGAGGCCACACGACCTGAGGAGGCATGCAGCAACCTATGCCTCAAGATCAGGGGTGCCCGTGGAGATCGTCAGCAAGGTTATTCTGAGGCACGCTAATCTTTCCACCACCCAAAGGTATCTCGGGAAAGTTAGCGATGTGGAAGCGGTGAGGTGGATCGAGAATTTATATGGCTGATGGCCGGCTATCAGGGCGAGGTCGAGAAAGGCCTCGCCCATCTTAACAGTGTTGATATTTCCTGGATATGGGAAGTTTTTGGCCTCGTGATAAGTTTCGGACCATAGCAGATATGTCGCACTCACACCCCCCACATTCTCTCCCCCCTCTCAGCTCTATTATTTCTTGCAAAATTTACTTTCGGACGGCGGCGGGTTAACGGAAAAAGGATACAGAAACCAATCTGCGGGATACTGTCAAATTAAATCTGATTCAGGACACCTAAATATATAGAGGGGAGTCAATTCTCGTAGATGAAAACCGGCCCCGAAAGGAATTCCAGCGCTATCCTAAAATAGGAGGATTCTTTAGTCGGCCGCTCTATGCATTTGACTTTCCCTTTGGCCTTGATTTTGTGGGGAATGAGGGGGTTCACCTTGTCATGGAATTTGAAAATGAAGTCTGCAATATCGTCAGGTTGTAGTATAGGTGCGGCCTCGGACATATGCAGGCCGCCCATACTGATGTCTTTCATAACGGCCCGGCTTGAAATGAAATCTTTCGAACCTTGTAATTGTGCCTGATATTCAAATTTCAAGGATATATTGGTCCGGGGGAATAAACGCCGCACCATGAATCATCCTCCTATCCGGCGATTACTCATGGGATTGAATTTTGAAAAAATTTTGCAGGTAGGACAGATGATCTCGGTACAGCTGAGCCTGAATAGCGTCCAGCCTCCGGCCCTGCGTTAAATCTCTGAAGATTCCCTGGATGATGGTTTTGTCGCCGTATTCCACTTTACTGGCGAAAAAATCGACCGGCACCATTTGGTCGTCCTTCCTGATTATCCAAGCATCGGCCAGATCGCCCTTGCCCGTTTGGACTACTTTTTCCAAGGTAGACCGGCTCCTCTCATGCTCTCCCTTGGGAAAAACTTGGGTAAGGTTCATGGTTAAAAGTTCCGCTTCGGAAAAGCCTAATAGTCCCTCCATCTTCTTGTCGGCTTTCAAGAAATTCCCCTCGGTATCCAAGAGCAGAATTCCTTCACTGACATTCTCCACCAGACTTCGATGTCGGTATTCTAAATTTTTTAGGAGCGATTGATATTTACATAATATTAATGATGCCGCGAAGTTAACCGCCAAACAAGATGAAATCATTATAGTCATTTCATAATACCCAGGGGATATGTTTGGGAATAGGAAATGTACTAATAACTTAAAAGACAAGATAACACTTAAGGTAAATAATGATATCAAAATTAACTGCAGGACTCTTTTGCGCCTAATTTGGCTGGAGTTGTCTCCAAATATATCTAAATGCATAAAATTCTTTTCCATCCTGGACTCGTCTTTGGAGAAATTTCTGTGCTTTCCCTTGGTTCTCACCATTTTGGTGCTTCACAGTTGCTGCAGGTTAGCATGGCGAATTGCAAGTTCCGGTCTTTATCCGCGGCCTCCGTTAGCGAATTGTTTGAGAGGCTTTCCTTATCTGATGGATTTACCCATGCTCCTTTGGCTTTGATGATAATATGGATCATCGGTGGAAAAAGGTAAATCAGGATTTACCTGATATTCGCCTTCGATAACCATGAATTTGGGACAGGGGAAGGCAGGGGATTATTGAAGAATGTTTAGAGATATAGCGATTTCAGAAGATCATTCCTAAAATGCCGTTTAAATTAGAAATTAGGATTGCGGATTCCTGGGGTAGTTAGGTTGGGATTGGCCTATGAAAAGCGGCGGGTTAACGGAAAAAGGATACAGAAACCAATCTGCGATGAAAGGTTTGAGGAGAAATGGGACAAGGAGCCGTATGGGCATATTAGCTTATCTGCCCCCAGCCGGAGAATTTCTTACTTCTTGAAGGCCTTCATTTCCGTTCCGCAAGGACACTTGCCGGGTTTCTGACTGATGGTGTCGCAATCGCATTTCTCACCGCAGTTGCAGACAAATTTTGCCACAGTCTTAAAAAGTCTGGGCTTTCCCCAGCTCTCGGCTTTCAGCATAACTTCACCCTTCTCTACAGCTATTACCTTGGCCTTCACCATATCCTTGCCGCAGACGCATTTGCCCGCATGTTTCGAGATAGTGTTACAGGAACACTCCTCCCCACAATTGCAGGCATAAACCTCTTCGCCCACCTTGAAGGCCGGCTTGGGGTTGGCGGCAAAGGCCACGGTCATAATAACACTGGCGAGGACAACAACCAAGATCACCACCAATTTTTTCATGTCTCTCCTCCTCAGAGTTTATGCGGTTGCCCTAAGGCTAATGGCCAAAATCTGAATCCCTCTGCCGGGATAAAAACTGACCCGGTTAGCCAGATTATCAAAAAGTTTACTTAAGCCTTAGCCTTATGGTGAGTTCCCTTTACCCCAAATCCCCGTTTTTTCGCCATCTTACTCCGCTGCGAAGAATACTCTTTGCATACCAAAGGATATTTTTTGGGGTCAAGCCCATACGTCTGACAATATTCCTTCGGAGTTAATTTATGGGACTTCCGCAGATGAGCCTTCAAAGTTCTCATTTTCTTGCCACATTCGAGACAGACCACGTGCTTCTGCGTCACAATATCCTTTAACGGAATCGGTAGTTTTTTACCCACTTCGGCTCCTGGGACTTTTCCCGGTGCCATGGTCTCTGAAATTACTTCACCGCATTCCAAAGAAGCCAGGACATTGTAGATCTCTTTAATCTCATTCACTAATTCCTGGGTTGATAATTCAGACATGGATGCATGGGAAATTACAACCTCTGCGGTCATCCTCAAAATTTCTGTTGCCATGGGAAGGGTCTCCTTATTTTTTTTACATATGGATAAATCGGTGTACGGATATCATTAAGTTGCATTGCTGTCCGGTAGAAATTACTTGAGATAGCAAGTAAAACAGCCCCAAAACAGCCGATCAATGCTATAATAGGTTTGGCAAAAACCTAAACATTGAAAGGAGTTATGGGGCTATGGCACATTGTAACACACTCATGGGTCAATTACTACAACTCATCCCGAGACCTGTTTTCGATCACCTGGTGGACAGCCAGGCCTGGCAGGGGCCGAACCCCCGAAAATTCACTTATTGGTCGCATCTGACGGCCATGCTCTTCGGCCAGTGGAGCGCCCGCAAAAGCCTTCGGGACGTGGTATTCAGCATCAACCGGCAAGCGCACAAGTTTTATCATCTGGGCCTCTCCGGGGTGAAGCGTTCCACCCTGGCCGACGCCAATCAGCAGCGCCCCGCGGTCATCTTCGAAAAGACCTATTATAAGCTGTATGAGCGGCTCTCCGCCGAGTTAGCGCCACAGCCCCGAAAGACCCCGCAGATCAAGATCATCGATGCCACCACCATTGACCTGTGCGCCGCGGTCTTTCCCTGGGCCAAGTTTCGGGCCCGCAAGGGGGCCATCAAGCTGCACACCGTGCTTTCCGGGTTGCTGCCCCAGTGTGTCCTGGTCACCGACGGCAAGACCCATGACCTCCAGGCCGTGCAAGACCTGCGCTTTCAGCCGGGCGATCTGTTGATCTTCGACCGGGCCTACCTGGATTATGCCTGGCTTTACCAATTGCACCAGGACACCGTTTGGTTTGTGACCCGGCTCAAAAGCAACTCCTGCTTTGAGGTTATCAAGGAAAAGACGGCCTCCGGCCCGGTCTTGGCCGACCAGGTTATCCGCTTGAGCTCACCTCCGGGCCGGGCCAGCTATCCTGAGCCACTGCGCCGGGTGCATTACCGGGACCCGGAGACCGGCAAGGAATATGTCTTTTTAACCAACCGCCTGGACCTGTCTGCCCTTGAGGGCGCCGAACTCTACCGCCGCCGCTGGCAGGTGGAACTCTTTTTCAAGTGGATCAAGCAAAACCTGAAAATTAAGGCCTTTTATGGGACCTCCAAGAATGCGGTGCTGATCCAAACCTGGACCGCCTTGATCGCTTATCTGCTTCTGGTGTGGGTCAAGTTCAAAACCAAGGCCGGCTGGGGACTTCTGGAACTCACCCCTTTGGCCCAAATCATGCTCCTGGAACGCCTTGACCTGCGGGACATTCTTGGTCTTCGACCACCAGATATCCGACAACCTTTGCCATTCAATTAGCGTGCCGGACAGCAGTGATATTTTTGGAATCATAGGGAAACGCAGTGAACACGCCCATAGCAGATATCTGCTATTTATCAGCTATTTCGTGCCTTCCAAAGATCTTCTGATATAAATTTCATATCTAGAATTTGGCCTATATGCCCCGGTATTCGTTCGAGGGCGAAGCTCTTGAGGCGATGGGCCAAGCTGTCAGGACAGCCTACCAGACGAGATTTGCCCCCTTTTCCCAGAATATGGAGTGCCGCTTCCCCTTCATTGGTGCCGATGGGGCGGGGGGTCAGGCTTAAGGCCTCCGAGATGCGTATCCCGGTTTGGAAGAGGGTGTAAATCAGGAGCTCATCTCGGCTCCGGTTTCTCCCCTGACAGGCGGCCGCCAAGCGGGCAACCTCCTTCCGGGTCAGGTGGGGGGACGATGCTCAGAGCCTGAGGTACTATGGTCTTGGGGATGAGCGCGCGACCAGCCATAGAAAATTGGACAAAAATGATTTTGGTCCAACCTTACTGCTGGTGGCCTGCGGCTGTCAAGCTCAGAATGCGAGGAAGAGGGCGGGGAGGGCGGCCAAAACTGGACAAAAGGGCTTCTTTTGTCTAATTATCGATATGAAACCTATATCCGAATAAATTTATAGTCCAGAGGAGAATCAATAAATAGCAGTAATCCGCAGATCAGGTATCCTGCCGTAACAGAATGCCACCTCTCCCTCCCAAAGATTTCCGATGATCTGCTCCGGCCTAAACCACTTCCTGCTAATCTCCATGCCTCCACATCTCCACGATCAATTACTCTAACAAAACTTGCGGATCGGTTTTTGGGGGGCAGGTCAGCATAATCTTTGTTTTATAGGGTATCGCATTCCCCTGTCCCAAATTCATGTTTATAGAAGGTAAATATCAGGGTAACCCGGATTCATTTTTCCACCGATGCCCCATATTATCATCAAAGCCAAAGGAGCATCGGCAAACTCCATGCCGAAGTAAAGAATATTTCGACTAGATTTAGGAAGAAAAAATCATATGAATAACTGGTTCCAGGGACAAATGGATTGCATTTTTTTCTTCTGCAGCCTGGCTTTTATCGGTCTGGGGGTAATTTGCTATATTCTTTCCAAGGAGGTCAACCAGCGGCTTCCTTGGGTATGGTTGGCCCTCTTTGGCTTCACCTATGGGTTAAGCGAATTGTTGGACTTCATGGTCCTTGCCTGGCCGGATTGGGTGTGGCTTAGCGCCTGTCGTTGGGCCGTCATGACCGTATCTTTTCTTTTCCTGTTGGAATTCGGCCGACTCAGCCAGATCCGCCGCCGGGGCTGGGGACCGGGGCGCTGGCTTTTAGCCATTTTGGCCCTAGTTGCATGCCTGGGGGCTCTTTCGGGCTGGAACGGCTTGAACGCCACCACCCGGTATGTCCTGGGTCTGGTGGGTAGCCTGTGGGCCGGATGGACACTATACACGGAAGGTAGGCAGGGTGATCCCCCACAGCGATTCTGGCTACTGGCTGGTGGTGTGGGTCTGATGCTTTATGGCCTGGCTACCGGGATGATTGTTCCCCGGGCCCCGTTCTTTCCAGCCACCCTGGTGAACTACGAAGCGTTCACCAGCCTCATGGGATTGCCGATTCAATTGGTGCGGGGTTTTCTGGCCTTGTGGATCGCCGCCATGATCATGGGCTACTTTCAGAGATCATGGTCGGCGGAATATGAACAAAGCCACCGGGTCCGGGCTCGGTACCTGTATGGCGCGACTACGGTTCTGGCGGTCATCCTGGCCTCCGGTTGGGTCCTGACCCAACGCCTGGGCAATATGGCCCGCAAGGAGGTCCTCCAGGATACCGCCAACCATAGTAATCTCATTATGCAGCGCTTGCTGTTCGAACTAGAAGGAGCCGATGCCGCGGTGAAAGCTATGTCGGGGTCCCCCTGGATTAGCCCGGCATTGTGGTCGAAGTCACCCCAGACCCTTGCCCAGGCCAACTCGGTGCTGGACAGATACCAATCAAGATTCGGGGCCTCGCCGGCATATCTCCTGGACCAGACCGGTACTGCCATCGCCTCTTCCAATCGAGACGCCCCGGACAGTTTTGTCGGCCATAATTATGCCTTTCGGCCCTATTTTAAACAAGCCATGGCGGGGGAACCAGGGCACTATTTCGCCCTTGGGGTGGTCTCGAAAAAACGGGGTTTTTTTGCTTCCTATCCGGTGCGGGACCCGGCTGGGAAGATTGTGGGGGTGGTGGCCATCAAGACGACCTTGGATAAATTTCAACAGGAGTTGCTAGATATCAGTGCTGCCTTTCTCATTTCTCCCGACGGGGTGATCTTCCTGAGCAGCCGTCCCAGCCTGGACTACCATAGTTTGTGGCCAATTATTCAACCCAATAAAGATGATTTAAAGGCCCAATATGGTACCGTCGATTTTAAGGCCGTTTTTCCCCGACCCCCGAAGGATAGAACCACCGTCAAAATTGACGGGGAAAGTTATCTATTTTATCAGCAGGCCATTAACTCCTTCGCGACGTCAGGCTGGTCCCTAGTATTGTTGGCTCCGGTCAATCTGGTGGTATTCTATCGCTTTCTGGGTATCGCCGCGGCGGTTATCGGCGTGGTGCTGACCCTGGTCACTATCGGCTCCAATCTATCCATTCGGGAAGGAACCAATCGCATTCTGGCTTCTGAGGCCCGTTTCCGGGCCATGTTCGTTGCGGCACCCGAGGCGGTATTTGTCTATGACCTGGAAACCGGCAAGATTCTAGACGCCAATCCCTTTATGACCCAGTGGTTAGGCTACGAACCGGAAGAACTCGTCGGCATAGAGATCGACAAGGTCCAGGCACCGGAATCCCTGGGGTCTCAAGAGGATTTAGCCAGGGAAGGTTCAGCAGGTCCACACCTGTCCCCGGGTCCTCGTTATCGGAGAAGAGATGGTTCTCTGGTCGAAGTGGAGTGCACTGCGGCCAAAATTTTCCAAGGCGATCATATCCGGGAGCTTGTGTTTGTCCGGGACATCACTGAGCGCAAGCGGATGGATGCCGAATTGAAGGAATCCCTGTCCCTCTCCGAGGCCACTCTGGAGTCCACCACCGACGGCCTCTTGGTGGTTAACCGCCAAGGCCGGACAGTGAGCGCCAACCGAAAGTTTAGAGAGTTATGGCGTATCCCGGAAGAAATTACCGCTTCCGGGGACGCTGAGGAAGTCCTAAATTACTTCTTGGATCAATTGCTTGACCCGGAGGGTTTCTTGCAGAAGGTGAAAGCGCTCTATGCCCAGCCGGCCGCCAAAAGCTTTGATGTTCTCCATTTTAAAGACGGTCGCGTCTTCGAACGCTATTCCATTCCCCAGTACCTGGATTGGGAAATCGTGGGCCGGGTCTGGAGTTATCGGGACATCACCGAGCGCATCAAAGCGGAGAATGGGCTCAGACAAGCTAATGAACAGCTTCAGATCATGGTAAACGAATCGGAGTGGCGGACCCGGGAAGCCTCCCTCATCACAAACACGTCGGAATTCCTGCAATCCTGCCTCAATTTCGACGAGGCCTACGCCATCATTGCCCATTCCGCCCAGCAATTGTTTGCGGCTGCGTCGGGGGGCTTATTTATGATAGTCCCTACCGGCAATTTCCTGGAGATGGTCACGTCCTGGGGGAAAACTCTGGCCGGGGAGCAGGTATTTGCCCCCAATGATTGTTGGGCCATCCGCCGCGGTCGGATTTATCTCTCAGGAGGTTCCGTCCACAGTGAGCACTGCCGCCATCTCCCAGACAAACCAGGAGGGTGTTATTTTTGCCTCCCCTTGATTGCTCAGGAAGGGGCGTTTGGATTATTGCATCTGCAGGCCCCTTACGAGGGAGACAACCCCTTTACTGATCAGATAAAGGATATAGTGGTAACCTTTACTGATTCCATCTCCATGGCGCTGGCCAACCTCAAACTTCGGGAAACCCTGCGCCATCAAGCGATTCATGATCCCCTCACCGGCTTATTCAACCGGCGGTACCTGCAAGAGATCCTGGAGAAGGAAATCTACCGCATCCGGCGAAAGAAATCCACCGTGGGGGTCATTATGATGGATCTGGATCAATTCAAGCCCATCAATGATACCTATGGCCATGAAGCTGGCGACCAATTGTTGCGGGCACTGGGAACATTTCTGAAAACCCAGGTGCGGGTGGAAGACATCGTCTGCCGCTATGGTGGAGATGAATTCGTCATGATTATGCCGGAGGCATCCCTTGATATTACCCGCCAACGGGCAGAGGAAATCAGACGAGTGGTACCGCATCTCCAGGTGGTGAGCCAAGGGCGCCTCCTGGGAAGTCCCACCATTTCTCTGGGTGTGGCTACCTTTCCGGACCATGGCGCCACGGTGGAGGATGTGCTCCGGGCCGCCGATGACGCCTTATATAAAGCCAAAGCTGCTGGCTGTAACCAGGTAGTGGCGGCGTCGGATTTAAAGCGGATGAAGATCATAAAACCGCGTCAATTAAACAGGGCGATAAAATAGCAAGGTTATTGCCAGCTTATAGCGAGTTACTTGCCAAAACAGAATCCTATCAAAAAATTCTAATAGTTGCCGATATGATCAGCATATATTGCGCGGGCATCTGTGGAGAGGATGATTTCAGATATCGGTGACAAGGAAACGCCAGGTTACAGGCGGGAATGGCAGGAATCCTTCCGGCCAAGAAGGCTGGATATCCTCTAGATATGGAAGGTTTTTGGCGCCTCCTTTGAAATTAGACTTCCACTTATCCATAGTTCGTTATATTCACAAATGCGATGATAAACAGATTGCTCAGAAAAAACTTTTATGAATTCCAGCCTTTTTCGTAGAGGAATGGTGAAATAAAACGGGCTTTCCATCAAAACCGCCAGAATCCGCCAGCATCTCTGGCTTGACTTAACCCCCATCCTAACTTAAAATTTGGTACAGTTACTGGGCGCAGGTCAAGGTTTCTATTTTGTGCTTAGGTATAGGCTAAGGCATGCGGCTACCAAAACTTTTTGAAAGCACCCTGGTATGAGGAGTGAGAAATGAAGAGAAGGTACCCTTTGGCGATTCTATTGTTCTTGTTATGTTTCATCGTCCTGACCACAAGCGCTTTCCCTCAAAGTTTCCAAAAGACCAGAGCCTTAGCCGTCAGGGGTGATTCTCGGGCGCAATATGAACTCGGGGTCTTATATCTCGAGGGCAAGGGGGTCAAGCAAGACTATACCCAGGCCCAGACCTGGTTTGAAAAGGCCGCCGCTCAG
Source organism: uncultured delta proteobacterium (assembly GCA_963697965.1). Classification (GTDB taxonomy): domain Bacteria; phylum Desulfobacterota; class Desulfobaccia; order Desulfobaccales; family 0-14-0-80-60-11; genus JAPLJC01. Next base: position 1,420,258 of record OY969108.1, on the reverse strand, counting down.
GGACATGTGGGGGCTCAATATAATCTCGGGCTCTTGTATGCCGGGGGCAAAGGCGTGCCCCAGGACTATGCCCAGGCCAGAACCTGGTTTGCAAAAGCCGCTGCCCAAAATGACCCTCGCGCCCAATACGAACTCGGGGTCTTATATCTCGAGGGCAAGGGGGTCAAGCAAGACTATACCCAGGCCCAGACCTGGTTTGAAAAGGCCGCCGCTCAGGGATATGCGGGGGCTCAATATAATCTCGGGCTCTTGTACGCCGGGGGCAAAGGCGTGCCCCAGGACTATGCCCAGGCCAGAACCTGGTTTGAAAAGGCCGCTGCCCAAAATGACCCTCGCGCCCAATACGAACTCGGGGTCTTATATCTCGAGGGCAAGGGGGTCAAGCAAGATTACACCCAGGCCCAGACCTGGTTTGAGAAGGCCGCCGCTCAGGGATATGCGGGGGCTCAATATAATCTCGGGCTCTTGTACGCCGGGGGCAAAGGCGCGCCCCAGAACTATGCCCAGGCCCAGGCCTGGTTTGCAAAGGCCGCTGCTCAAAATGACCCTCGGGCCCAATACGAACTCGGGGTCTTATATCTCGAGGGCAAGGGGGTCAAGCAAGATTACACCCAGGCCCAGACCTGGTTTGAGAAGGCCGCCGCTCAGGGATATGCGGGGGCTCAATATAATCTCGGGCTCTTGTATGCCTGGGGCAAAGGCGCGCCCCAGAACTATGCCCAGGCCCAGGCCTGGTTTGCAAAGGCCGCTGCTCAAAATGACCCTCGGGCCCAATACGAACTCGGCCTCATGTATGCCTGGGGCAAAGGCGTGACCCAAGACTATGCCCAGGCCCAGGCCTGGTATGAGAAGGCGGCTGCTCAAGGAGACGTTCGCGCCCAACACGAACTCAGGATCATGACAGGGGCGAAGGAGTGAAGGAAGACCGGGCCCAGGCCATAGGTTGGAAAAAGGGGCTGCCCAGGACACGCTGAGGCAAAAAGAAAGCCTTACATCGTGAAAGGGCCCCAACCCTAGCGCGCTTGCCAAAAGTTCTTGCCGTGATTTTCCCCTCTTCACCCGACGGCGGTATAGACCGAAGAGCGGGGCGAGTGAGAAAATACTTTGGCCAATGAAGATTATCTTCGTTTCCGGGAGAGGCTCGCCGGCTCTGGACCAGTTTCCCCAGCCTTCCCGTCACTTGGCTTGCAAGCGCATTACTGGACCCTTGGCAATTACCGCGAAAGAACGAAGCATGAGGCGACTTCATACCTTTAGTAAGAATAAAAATATGTGTGGTCTTGATTGGCTGGCAGAAATAGCCGCCTAAATTATCCCCTCTGAGATGGCACTCTCACTAATGATAATGGTATCTCCTTCCATTACCACGCTGACGCGGGGATAATTTTTGGCCTTCTCCAACATCTCGGGATCAATCTTAAAAAAATCCGCCAGATCTTTATCAAAACAGATTCCGACTCGACTGCCCCGGCGTTCCCCTCTTATCTTAATAAGGAAATAATTGTAGTAGCTCCAGGATATCGTGACCAGAACCACAATGGTGGTTAACCACCCGGCGTTCTTGAAAAGCCGCATAAATTCTTGATTCCCCGATTCATACAACTGATGGCTCAATAAACTAAAACCAAGCAACCATAAGGTAAATGATAAAATAAATCCAATTAAATATAAGAAAACTCCCCATAAACCGAACGTTACCAGGGTCTCCCAGAAAATCCTCTTTTTAGTTTTGAGGCCCCGTACGTCTAGGATTTTAGGGTCTGGAGCCCTCTGTCCGGACTCTTCCATGACGCCCCCGCCTTCTTTTTTATGGTAACATTGTACACTGCTTTGATTGTAGTAAGGGTAATTATGATCCAATATACCATAGGATACCATACGACCCAAAAGTAGTTTTGCATAAAAGATTTTTCATATTTCCGATCTATAATAAAACTTACGCAAAATACAAGCAAACAGGCCAAACACAGTACTGCACCATACCATTCTGGATAGATAGGATTGGCGAAAATCGGCACGGCATGCCCCGTAGATTTGACAATTATTAATATAAGCCAAATAATCGTTACCAGGGTTAATGAAAAAGCCCAAATAATGCTCACAAGATACTCGACATAAATAGGCCAAAATCTCCGTTCCCGGATATCCAACCAGATGTCGGCATGTTTTATTAATACTTGCAGCCCTCCTTGGGCCCAGCGCACTCTCTGATGCCACAAACCCCTAATGGTTTCGGGAACTAATATCCAACACAAGGCTCGCGGTTCGTATCTGACGTCCCAGAATTTCTTTTGTAGTTTCCAGGTTATATCAATGTCTTCCGTGACCGTGTCCCCCTCGAAAAAGCCGACGTCCAGCAGGGCGCTCGTCCGATACGCCGCAATTACTCCAGAGACCGTCAGAATTTTTCCAAGGATGCGCTGGGTCCTCTTGATCAAGCCGATGATAGTGGCATATTCCCCCGTTTGTATCCTCGCCAATAAGGAGGTGCGATTCCACACCCTGGGATTACCGGTGATGGCGCCTACCCGCGGATGGGACAACAGATGCCAGGCGAACCAATTGATGGCTTCCTTGTCCAACAAACAATCTGCGTCAATAGTTACCAGAAATTGGCCTTTACTGATTAAAATTCCCATATTTAAGGCATTCGCCTTGCCTTTATTTTCTTTCAAATGCACTACCTTCAACCAAGACGGGTGTTTAAGGACCAGGTTGTCGACAATCTCCGCAGTTTTATCAGTGCTGCCATCGTTTACTACAATAACTTCATAATAGGGATAATTTAAATCGCCCAGATTATCTACTATAACTTCGATACTACCTTCTTCATTATAGGCTGGAATGATAATAGAAAAGAAAGGATGATAATCAAGTTTCACAGATCCGGCTTGTTCTCGGCGGATACTGAATAAAAGACCCCCGATCATCCAGATAAAACTCATATATAGCGGATATAAGAAGATAAAATATCCCAGGAGGCGCAGGATTTTCATGGTTTTAAGCAATCCCTTTCAGGAGGTTTTTATTTTCCCTCTGGCGACGGCGGTATACTGAGGACCCGCTCCGGGGTAAATTCTTTACCGGACATAATCGGTGCAATATCCTTACTTTTCGGCTTATCTTCAATAACTCCATCGGGGTAATATGCCACGTTCCGGGCTCCTAAAGCCTGGAGATTGGTGAGCTCAGCTACCAGAGTTTTATCATCGACCCACCTTTTCTTGTCCCAGTCGTAGGCTTGAACCTTAAAGATGACCCGATCAATGGCCTGGTCCCGCTTGACTATATCGACCAACTGCTGCTGCCATTTCTTGGTTTTGGCGAGGCCGCCGATTTTTTCCATTTGAGCATAGGCCATAATCACCGTATAGTCGTAAGTTCGCAAATAGTCTTCCAGATTCTGGGCAAACCAGGCTTGGGAGGCCGGGTTGGTCACCGCTTCACTGTAAATGTTCCTGGCGATCATGGCTTCGGGCCGGTAAGTATGAATGGTCCGGATCAGTTCATTGATAAAGTTATCCAGGGTTTCGGTCTTTAACTGGATCCATTTGCCTTTGATAGGCTCGTCCTTGACCGCAGCCGGAGTCAACTCTTGCCCCAGGGCCTTCTGAAAAGCCGCCGCCGCCCGGGGCTGGAAATCTTCTTCATCAGTAAGAAAGGCGTCGTCCTGGAATAGGACCCCGTCAAAATTCACATAGGCGCTCAGGTCGCGGTAAATCTTCCGGGCGATTTCCAGGCTCTGCGGATCAAAAGGCGACAGCCGCTTGTAGGAATCCGATGTTGGTCTGATCGTGCCTTCTTTGAATTCATTCACCACTAACTCTGCGTTTTTCTTTTGGTCAGGGAGTTCGAAGCTCAAAACCGGCATCCAGACATAACAATCCATATCCCGGGACTTGATCCGATTGACGGCATGTTCGAGAAAGTCCATCTTTACCGGCAAGACACTATTGGCAAAATAGAGGGAATTAACCGTACCTGTTGCGCTAACATCGCAATATCCCTGAATAATTACGGTATTTACTCCCAGGCTAACCAGCCTGTCGAGACATTTCCCTAAATTCCGATCACTCTGCTCATAAGAGCCGGGCTCCACTATAAGATCCAGGTCCATCTGGACTGCTCGAATGTGGGGCTTGCTTTTAAGCTGGGTTTGCAACAAGTCTTGCTTAAAATCCTCCACCCAGTTCAAAGCGGGGAGGGCATAGTAGCGTTTGACCCGATTGAGATTCACTACATCGGCGAGGCCTGACTCCATGGTTAAAAAAACATTGAACCCCAGTTTTTGAGCTTCTTTAAGGCCAATCTCGTTATATTCCCCGTAGGGCCAGGTAAGGACCGTTGGTTTAACCCCCAGTTTCTCTTGCAGTTCCGTCTGCTCCCGAGCCAGGTCGGATCGTATCCTTTCGGCAAACTGGGCGTCAGTTTCATATTTTCCTGTCTTCGGGTCATAGATGAAAGTGAAGGGCGCCGGTTCGGTATTTCCCTGCGGGTTTGCAATAACATAGTGATGCAGATTATCCGAATGAGCCCCAATGGTGACCAGGCCTGAGTCGGACACCTCTTTTAGCTGGTCCCAGTTCATAAATTTTTTCTTTGCATAGATATCATAGACATCAAGATTTTTTCCATTAACCCACGAAGTTACCACTGACTCAACCGCGGGATAATGATAAAGCTTAAGTATAGGATAAGCCACCTCGTAAAAGCTGAGATAGCCATCATCGAAGGTTAATAACAATGGTTTGGCGGGCAGAGTTTTCTTGCCGGCGGCAACCTCTTGGAAATCCTTAACACTGATTACGTGATAGCCGTTAGCTTTAAAGAAGTCCATCTGTCTGACAAACTCATCGATGGGCATATCATCCGATTCGATTACCTTTTGGACAAGATCATGATAAACAATGACCAGAACTTTACCTGCCGGTAAAGTTGGCGGAATATCGTGTGCAACGCCGCCTCGTTTACTCTTGCGCACTCCTCCCTCAGAGCCAAAGGAATAATGAGACATTCCTATGATTAATAGAAGGATAGCGGCAGCTAGGCTAAAATTTCTTATTAATCGACAAGAACGCTTCCAGGACATTAGTGTAGACCCCATCATAGACACGCTCATTATATCCTACCGTCCATTTAAGCCAAAATGTTTTGGAAGTCCATATTTCCTGCTCCCACGCAAACCCCGCGATGGGGTAGAAACCAAAACCGGCCTCTTTATATATACCTACCTCCGGAATAATCCTGGTTACGAGTTTCCTGTCGTACACATTATAAGGGATATATTCCAAAATGGGCTTCAAGGCCAGACTGTATTCGAAGTTGGGGCTAAAGTACGGCACCTCCGCCTCAGATCTGGTATATCTATCGTAAGAGAATTCCGGGCCCAGCCTGAGCTTCCAGTCCGGGTTGTTGATCACATTCTGCTCGGCCCCGAGCACAATTTCAGGGTTGTAGTTGCCGTCGGACAGCCAGTTGGAAGTAAAAAGCGCGCTATATTCCCGCAGGTCGCTTTCCTGATAATCCAGGTTCAGTATGGCAGTTTTGCCGTGGACCCCCGTGGCCTGGGCCCGTACCGGGAGATCCAGGCTAAAGGAATCGAAGCTGGCGCTGGCTTTGAGACATTCGGTGGCCTGCCAGCCGAGTTTGGTATAGGACCCCAGGTCGCGGTGTTCGAGATAATCTGAGCTCGCGGATTGGGTCAGGGTCAGAGACGGCAAGACGATCCAGTTGAAACCCCCACCCACTCGATCCCAAGAATAGACAAATTTTTCGGTGGAGGTGGTTTCATAGGAATGCATATGCAAGATATCAGTAAAGACCTGGAATACGGGATTGATGTTGGCCGTGACCCCACCCCGCAATCGAAATTCCGTCGCCCCGGGCCATTCTTGGATATATCGCATATCCCCCCAAAGCAGAGGCAGATCCTCTACCCTCAAGTCCTCGTGGAGGTCCTGGACATGTAAATCATAGGGGTATTTGCTATAGAGTTCATCGGCCAGAGCCCTGGCCTCATATTTATAACCCGGCGAATTGAATCCGAAGTCCCTCCCTTCCTCATTCCTATCTAAAGCCATGGCCTCCCCCACCCGGGTGGCCACATCCTGGGGGTCAATATTCTGGGCGATTTTGAATTGCTCCATGGCCTGCTGCGGCCAACCCCGGAAATAATAGGCGTGCCCCAGGCCCGTTCTATAACCGGAATAGAGGCCCGCCTCTCTCAGGCAGGCTTCGAAATAATCCTGGGCTTCCTTGAGCTTATCTTGATAAATTAAGTACCAGCCCCTGGCCTCGAAGGCCTCGTCTTTCTCCACAAAATTAAGCTTTTGGTGTTTCAGGAGATCATCGATCCGGTCCCAGGCCTGATCCGCCTTGTCCCAGTCCCGCAACTCGGTATAGGAGTAATAGAGCCCCATGTAGGCAGAAAAGGGGGCCTCGGGGTTTTGTTCCAGCCTGAGTTGATAAAACTTGACCGCCTCTTGGGGTCGCTTCAAATAAAGCAGGGCGTCGGCCACCGACTCGGTTACCCAGTAAGGAGCCGGCCGTCCCAACTTTTCGATGATCTGGTACTGGTCCAAGACCTCTTTCATCCGATACTTTTCACTCAGGGCGACCACATAATCACACCGGGCCCGGAAATTATCCGGGTTATCCCGCAATTGCTGCTCCAGGATCTGAATGGCCGCGTCATATTCGTCCCACTTGATCTTCTCCGCGGCCACGTCTCCCTTGAGTGATTCTATTAATTCCTTATCTTTGATGCCAAGGGCCTGGGCATATTGTAAGGCGAGGGTATTGGCGCCCACTTGCTGCATCAGATAAATTCTCAAAGAGGTGAGGGTATGAATGGGGATGGTTTTTTTCTGGTACGCCGTCAGCCAGGCCCTGACGGCTTCAGGATATTCCTGCAATTTGACCGCACAGAAGATCAATCCTTTCAGGGCCTCGGCATCTGAATTGTCAAAGAAAAAGGCCTGGTTATATAAGGTTTGGGCCTGGCGGTAATCTTTGGTCTCATAAAAGGCCTTGGCCATATTGCGGTAGAGATATTTGACCCCCGCCAGCGCATTTTTATGAGTCGCGTAGAGATTAATCGCCTTATCGTACAGGCCGAGCCAGACCAGGGCGCTCAGATAATCCGCCAGCATACGGGCGTTGTCGGGATGCATCCGCCAGGCGGCTTCCAGCAAGGGCAAGGCCTCGGCGGTCTTAGCTTGCTTGAGCAAATCCAGGCCTCGGCGGTAGCCTTCCTCACCATTATCGCCTTTAAGTGTCTGGGGCGGCGCGGTGGCCACCGTTGCCGGGTACGCCGGGTTCAGCAGGGTGACACCAGAGAAACAGGTGACTACCATTGGCAAAACCACCAATCGATATATCAGCATCGTTAGGTTTTGGGTGGGTTTGCTCATCGGCGATTAGCTCCTCCTACCACAAATGGGGCTTGCAAACTTTTTAAGGTCAGTCACTGACCTCTCTTAATAAGAGTATGATTCGAGATTTAATCGGCACCCTTTGGTTATGTTGAGAGGTAAGAAGTTTATTCATTTGCCAGCCTACCTAGCAATTGACGCAAATATAGGGAACATTTTTCCAAATTGCAAGAAATATCATCCTGGGGCCCTTTCAGGTCCCATATTGCTTTTCCATTCACAGGATGTAAAGCTTTTTTTTTGCCTCAGCGTGTCCCTGGGCAGCCGCTTTTTCCAACTAGGCTATGGTTGACCTGCCCCCAAGAACTGGTCCAAATTAAGTTAGAGATAGGCAAACCGAATAGAGTGGCGTGGGAAATGTCACCCCCTCTCCGCCTTAAGCAGATAGTCTGGCTCTATGCCAATAGAAGATTACTTGCCAGAATCGTCAATTATCGCTTGAGCGGGCAAAATTCCAGATATGGTCTAGATATGGGAAGTTTTCAGGATCTCGATAAGTTTCCAGTCATAGCAGAACTCGGCGCTTACCAGCTTCATTTTTTCGAAAATTACTTTTCCAGCGAAATTTGTGCTATTCATGCCTCCTGCGAGACAATTCAGCTACATAAAGAGAAAACTTTTCAGGGTTAAACTCGGTGAGAGGATACCTAAAACCGTTTTTTGTCTGCGGTGGCCAAGTCTGCCGCATATTCTCGCATAAATTAAGCGAATTCTCCCCGAAAGATCAGGGAAACCCCGATTTACTAAGCTGGAGAAATCCAGGAAGCTAAGGGCAACATCAACGAAAGAGCAAAGGGTAGGACGCAAAGTCTCCGGCCTAAAGCCTTCGGGCTACGGTAGCGGGATTGCTGAAGTGAAGGAGAATTAGTGCCCTCTGCGTTGCTCTTCATCCTCTGGGCCTATGGCCTGTATGGCCTCATTTCCACCCTAGGCGGGCGTAGAGCTGGCACTCTGCGGCGGGGCCGCTCCTGGCGGCGCCTCGGTTGGCTCGGCTTGCTGGCGGGCGCCGGCGTGGGATTGGGGTTGGTTTTGGCCTTGGCCCAATCTTTTGATGAGCGGCATCAAGATCTGAAGCTGGCGGGATTTCTGGGGACGGTGTGGGCCGAGGGCTGGCCGGGCAAGTTGAGCCCCCGGGTGGAAGAGCCTCCCATCAAGGGCATGGCCTCCGGGGATCAGCCGGGCTATGCCCTGCTGCACCCCGGGACTCCCTCCAGCGAGTTGGCCAGGAATACGATCACCCCCAGGCCCAGGCCGGCCCCCAAACCCAAAATCCGCAAAGCCTCGGGCGCCAAAGCAACCAAGACCGCCACCTCCAAGAAGAAGCCCTCTACCCCCACGGCTGTCAGGAAGGCCGACAACGGATAGGGGGCGCTCGCCGCGACTGGCCGGAAAAATATTGGCACCCGCTGGCCTTTCCCCTTTGAGAAATACAATAAAAAACGTTTCGGGAAAAATTAGAGGAAGCTGGCCAAATGGCCAGGAGTTTCCTGAATCAATCCGTCGCCAAGGCCCAGTAGATGAGGCGTCGCCCGGCACCTGGAGAATTTTCGATCCGGAAACCCAAACCCCGGCCTATCTTATTCAGCATCTCTCCGGTCTCCCTATCGAAAATCCGGCCGTCCTGGGATATAGCATTCTCCTGTTCCCAAATTCATGTTTATCGAAGGCCAATACCAGGGGAAACCCAGATTTATCTTTTCCCGCCAATTAATCATATTACCATCAAAGCCAAAGGAGCATCGGCAAATTCAATCAGGGAGGAATGGCTCAAATGGCGAGTGCACTTAGTAAAAGGGAGATTCTGGCGGTTTTGATGGAAAGCCCGATTTATTTCAATATACCGCTTCAAGAAAGGCTGGAATTCCTAAAATTCTTTTCCCAGCGATCATTTATTTTGGCACCAAATTGGCCGTCGGAGGCGATGGGACGGCGGCGGGTTATCGGAAAAGGATAAAGAAATAATTTTTGGTCTCATAATCTCTTTTCCCGATAATTCAGAAAATCCTTTTATATATAGCTCAATAAAATTAATCTCAAATCATCCCATCAATCAGAAAGGAGGACATATGTCATTGATCCCTGCCAGTTGGTTGAGCTTCATAAATTATCTGTAACACTCACAAACGATAATCACCCTGCTAACCATTTCTTCACTACTTTCCGGCATCTCACTGTTGGTTCTGGTGATCTCTCTGTTGAGAATGAAATTCAAGTTGGCCACCAAGAATCCGACTCCCCCCGCTCTGTAATTCCCCCGCCAAAATGCGCCAGAAGTTTTCAAGAACCATTTTGGTTACCTTGGGTTTAAGGCCGGGGCGGTAACCCGCCCCGGCGTCAAGCGTTATGTTACATCTCCGGCGAGGACAGCTTCTCCTTCAGGATATCCACCAGCATCCTGGCTTCCGACTCACTCAGGTTTTGGATGGCTTGTAGGAAGTGGGTCACCCGCTCTCTCTCTTCCAAGAAGAACTGCAAGTCTCCGGCCAAGCGGACAGCCTCCTCCAGGCTGCCTTCAAGGTCCAGCATTTCCGAAAGCGAATCCGGCATCCGGTCCATATTCGCGATGGCCTCGCCCAGACGCCGGAATTCCTCCAGCCATTCCTGGAAATCATTCTCCTTCTTGGTAAAGGCCTCGGCATCGCCTACGATCCACAGGCGAATAAGGTCTTTTTCCTCGGCGCTTAGGGTTCGATTCCTCTCCAGTTTTTGGATGACGGATTTCATCGCCTTGGCCGTATGTTCTTTTACCTCTGCATTAATCTGGTCCCTGGCTATGACCAGTTCGATGCCGGCCTCGCTGAATTTATCGGCAGAGGCATTGGCAACCGCATCTCTGATCAGATGACCGATACTCGCTAATGAGTCCATTCAGTCTCCTCCCTGAGGATGACCGGGCAAGATGCGCATGGCGTACCTTCACCGGTAAGTGTTCTAATCCGGGATTATGCGGCAATATTAGTCACCGCAGTTAAAAAATTGGTTTTTGGGGCCTTTTGGTCCGGAGAAAATCCCCGAGGGTTTCTGTTCTTGAAGCCGAATTTAATCGATGCCATGATAGCACAAGTTTCCTTGAAAAAGTATTTTTTCAAAAACTTGAGCATACCGCACCCCAGAACCAAGACACCTCACTGCTGTGGAGCTTGAGGACCCCAGGCCAGCACCGCCCGATAATGATGTGCCAGGGAAAAAGCGGAGGCCACATGTACGTATCAACTTCGGGCGTGATAAGAGACTCTGGCGCCACTTTGATCAACCGCTTTATCAGCCAGTCCAGCGGGGTAAGGTGCGCGTAACTTGCCAAAACAGAATCTTCTCAAAAAATCCCAATAGTTGCCGATATGATCCACATATATTGCACGGGCATCTGTGAGGAGCAAGATTGCCGATGTCGGTGATAGGGTAGCGCCAGGATACTGCAGACAATGGCAGGAGGCCATCAGGTTTAAAGAGTCGATATGGTCTTGATATGGAAGGTTTTTGGCTCGATGATAAGTTTCAGAACATAGCAGATATCAACAAATTTATCTTTTTATCTTTCTCATCTTGCCTGGATTAATTAGCACTCAGGTCCCCGGTGGGCCAAATGGTCTGGTTAGAGAACAATCCCTGAGTTTTATTGATGGTGCTGCACTCCACCATCTGATATGCCGCTTTTCAGCCCGGCAGGCGCATCATCGACGAGCAGCAAAGGTTCCGGGGCTACGCCAAGGCTAAGGTTTAGGTACAATACCCTAATATCTTAAAATCATCAGCTATCTTTGCCTGTTGGCTTATCAGGCCTGTGGCAGATCTTTTATAATGAGCCTATATTTTTGTTAGAATTCAATTAAAATTCATTAAGGGGGTTGACGGGTTTAAACTTCATGCATAAATTGAAAAATACTGGAAGGCCAAACCTACCGTGAGGTGGGGGCGGAAAGCCACGGGTCTCTGATAAGGGAGATAGCCGGGTTGCCGGGAGGCAATCCGCTTTTTTTTGTTTGGATAAAGAAATAACCAAGCGGATTGTTCTGCGTTGGACGCGTCTTTAGGCTGTTTTTGAGAGGTTTCTAAGGACGCCCCAAAGCCATGAGTCTCACCCAAGGCGCGGCGCCGAAAAATGAACTGGCCCCAAACGGGGTGGAGCGGCAACGGCTAAAAGACTATAGCTTCTGACAGAGGGAGCTATGCAAAAAAAAGGAGGACTTATGCGGGGAAAAACTTACCTATTCTGTGTGTTAGCAGCGCTGATAATGGCGCTGCCCATGGTGCCTCAAGCGAGCGCCACCATAGTGAACGACCTTGTCACCTTTACCGCCACGGATTTTACAGCAGTTCCGTCAGGGACGACTGTGCCGGTGGCCCCGGTGGTAGGCTCCTTCACCATTACTTTCGATTCGACACTGAATTATACCAACGAAACGTCCGGCATCACATTATACAATGCGCCAAGTTTGAATATTCCACTGGGGTCTTCGCTTTCCTTCAATTACACTGCGTCTTCGGGCTATCTCGTCGTTGGTGGCAACGCATATCTTACAGGTATTGTTGAGTACCCCGGCAGCGATGACTTCTATCTCCAAATCCTCACTTTCACAACTGCTCCTACATTCAATCAGTTAGGATATGTTCTGAATAATGACTATTTCTACAGCCCGGGTGCTGGTGCCGATGGGACAGTCACCGTCGGTCCCGCTCCCACCGTCCCCCTCCCCCCCACCGTGTTCCTCCTGGGTTCCGGCCTCCTGGGATTGGTGGGGTTGAGGAGGTTTAGGAAGGTTTAATCAACTGCCAATTCGGCAAATTCTAAGGCAGGGTCAGCCATGGCCCTGCCTTTTTTGTGGCTCAGTTAAGATAGCTGATCACTTGCCAGGATCGCCAATTATCGCTTGGGTGGGCAAAATTCCAGATATGATTTGGATATGGGAAGTTTTTGAAGCCGTGGTAAGTTTCAGACTATAGCAGAATTATTCAATTATTTGCAAAGAGGGATGGGAGGCCTCAAAAGCATTTATGGACCGGATGACCCAGGCTGCCGCATGAGCTTGGATAAGATCAAGCGATTGCCGCGGATAGGAGCACAGCTTACTGTGCGCATTACTGTTGCCAATTGCCATGGATTAAGTTCCAACCTTAACCAGGGAGATCACCCATGAGTCTGACCGCCCGCGACGTGATGGATGACTGTTTTCAGACCTTGCGGCCGGAGATGTCCATTGCCGAGGCCGTGAAGATTTTCCGACGCGCCGGCCGCGTTTCCGGGCAGAAGGTCTTTGGAATAATGGTGACTGACGCATCCCGGGCATTGGTGGGAATGCTGTCGATTTATGACATTTTCCTTCTATTACGCCCCAAACATATCCGCATCCGGGAGGAAATGGAGGACCGCGAGGTCTCTGGCATCCTGGAAGCTGCATGCCGGAACGCCCAAGCGGTGATGGTGGGAGATATTATGACCACCGAGGTCATTACCATCACCCCGGAGACCCACTTGCCCCTGATCATCGATATCATGATCAAAAAGCACGTGCGGCGCTTGCCGGTCCTGGAAGATGGCAAGATTCTGGGCATCGTCTATATTTCCCGGGTGTTTGACCACCTCCTGGAGAGGCTCGCCGGCTGAGCAGGTAAACTGCCATGCCTGTCATCGATTATCGGGAAGTTCTGAAGGGCTTGATGGTGCAGGAAGCCATGCGCCGCCAGGTGACCCAAATTGCCCGCCGCCGCTTCCCTGGAACAGGCCATTCGGTTCACCATCAAATACAAAGTCAATGCCATCTTGATTACGGCTGAAAATCAGGAAGGCCTGGGGGTGCTTCGAAGACCGACCTGATAGGGGACGAACCATTTTTGACTGTGGTTGGCCAAATCTGCCGCATAATCTCGGCTGGCACCTTCTTGGTGGGTCTTGTTGCTAAAAAAGTTTTGCAAGAATAGAGGATTACTTGCCAGGATCGGGAATTATCGTCGGAGTGCTAAAAGTTTCAGATATGATTAGAATATTGCTTCAGGCAGCGGGTTAACTCAAGATTAAAGGGAGACAGCCTATGCGGCTAAAGGACAAGATCGCGATCATCACCGGTGCTGGCACCGGAATCGGCGAAGCCATCGCTCATAAATTCGCACGCGAAGGCGCCAGCTTGGTTTTGAATGGCCTGCCTGCTGATCCGGTGCGGAATGTGGCGGAATCCATCGTGGCCGGCGGCGGCCAAGCTGAAGTCCATCTCGGAGATGTGGCCGAAGAAACTGAGGCGCGTGCCTGTGTGGATCTCGCCATTCGACGCTTCGGTCGCCTCGATGTGCTGGTGAACAACGCCGGCATCTTTATCGCCAACGCCGAGACCGATGACTACCGAATTGCGGATTTCGACCGGACGGTGCGGAATAATCTTCGTACCGCCTTTCTCATGACTAAGTTCGCCCTGCCGTATCTGCAGAAAAGCCGCGGCAATATTATCTGCGCCGGTTCGGAGGCGGGATTCAACGGCTCCCCGGGATTCACTCCTTATGGAGGCTCCAAAGCCTTCTTGCATGCCTTTACGATGGGGGTGGCGTTGGAGCAGGCCAAATACGGGGTACGCGCCAACTGCATCTGCCCCGGACCGATCGATACCGCCTGGACGCGTCCGGACACGGGTCCTTTGGACGAGGCGATGGCAAAGTCAATTGATGACGTTGTGCCTCTGGGGCGCCGCGGCACCACGGAAGAAATGGCGAACATCTATGCTTTCATTGCATCCGATGAGGCAAGCTACGTGACGGGATCGCTGTGGCTGGCCGATGGGGGAGTCACTCCGGCCAAGGGGTGCTTGGGAGGGAAAGTGCCGACAGAGCTGCGCCGCGCCCCGGCGGGGGTATTACCGCTGCGCCATTCGCATGACGGCGAGAACGGCAAGGAAATATTTCGCGCCAAGAAGTAGGTCGCTTGTTGAGCGCTCCAAAATTAAGGATGCGGTTTTTCCAGGGAAGAAACTCCTCCCTCCACTTTGATAAGCCGCTTTATCAGCCTGTCCAGCGGGGTAAAGGTGCGCGTAACTTGCCAAGTTAGACACTTATCGTTGGGAGGGGAATTTCCATATATGGTCTGAATATCAGGTGTAAAAAACCGATATTCACGTATACCATCATGTGGCATAAAAAAAGGGTTGGCCCAAAACGACTATTGCGAATAGTCGCGCTCTTATCACCTCTTTGAAACATCATCCAAAACTTTACGGTTTTCGGGGTAATCCGGAGCAAGACGGACGGCCTCCTGGGCCAAACTGATGGCTTTGTCCCGATCACCAAAAGGCGTCCAACGCGGGGCCTGGGCATAAAGCTGACTAAGGACCCGGGAGGCGCCGGCATGATCTAAGGTTGGCGCAGTCTGACGCACTATGTTCAATTCCCTGATGCCTTCTTTGACTATGGAAAACGCCCCCATTCCACCTTTTTTTGAGCCTTTTTAAGCAATGCCAATCCATACCAATAGTGAGCCTCCGGGCGGTTCTCCATATGCAATGCTGTTGGAGCGTAAGTCTCCGTCTTTTCGTAATACTGATATTCACCGGCCACATCGGCATCAGGGTTGGCCAGGCGATAGTAGGCTTCAGCCAGATAGAGAGGGAATCGTACCTCTTCCGGAAACTGCGCGCTATTGCCTTCCAGAAGAGAGATGGCTTTACGCAGGCTCTGGGGATTGTCTTGGTTTATCAAGCCGTGAGCCTCTTGCAGGATGGCTTCTTTAGAGGGAGATGGCTGGCTGGCAGGAGCTGCCAGGAGCTGCTGGGTAAAAGAAAACAAAAGCCAAGACGCCAGTATGATTCTTATTCCGAAGGAGATTCTGTAGCCACGGCATTTGCTGGTTTCCGACAATATATTCATCATACATTTTTCCTTGGGTGGTCAAGGTCTGCCGGAATAGCTTAACCGGCAGTAGATAAGGAATTTTTTGATATATATTGATTAAGCACCTTAAGGGAAGGTTGCAAGGTTGGCGGAATTGTCACCCTTTGCCTTTTGGAGCTCTTAATCCTGCGAGCGAACCTATCTGCATGTAAGAATTCAGCAGGATTAAAAGCCCGTTTCCTATTCGTGGTTTCCGGCCATTCCTCGGCTTAGGAGGAAGGTCAATGCGCAATATCTTGCTAGGATTGGTAGTTATCGCTTGAGTGGGGAAAATTCCAGATATGATCTGGATATCAGACCCAGGAGGGGACGGCCTGGGGACCATCAGTCGCTAGCAACTGCAAGGTAGCGCATGGAGGACCAGCCGACGATATTGCGCCGTACGTCCCGCACTCGCCCCCATCCGCCGGAGGTTTCCAGGAGCTCCACCTCGTCGTTGAAGTTGAGGGTGGCGATTTGGGGTGCAGACATGGAGGGGCCATCCCGGAGGGCCAGGTATTGGATGTTGACAACGTACATGGGCGGCGATGGTATTGGCGTCGTCACTTTCGGGGGAGAAGGGGTTGTTGGTTCTGACATCACGGCGGATTCCTGGGCCTTGGGAGCCGCTGGGACTGTTTCTGTCGAAGGGATAGGGAGGGCAGCAGGAGTTTGCCCTGCAGTGGCCTGAGGAGGCGGCGGCACCATCAGCTGAGGAGGTCCGGGACTTTTGTTGAAGAGGAAGACTAAGAAAAGGACTACGATGACTAAACCAGTGCCGATGCAAATGCCTAGTACCCAAAGAGGGCGCCTCCGGGCCCTGGTCAGCGTCTGAAATGATGCCCCAGCCTTTTCCGGAAGGCTGGCGTTGCACTTGTGGCAGAATTCCTGCTGAGGGGCCACCCGGATGCCGCATTTGGGGCAAAAATGATCCTCTTCTCCGGGATTAGGGAGGTAGCTGTCACAGGTTGAACAGTAACGCTGGCCTATCCATATGGCAGCGTTGCAGATAGGGCACTGGGGCATGAAGGACCTCCAATCGGGCCATTGGCCACTCCGTAATAAAATATTTTATGGGTCTCTAATGTCCTGGAAAATCCCCTCAATGAGTAACGCTGCCCCCCCCGGGAAAGCTTCCTCTTTTTGTAGCCAATTTGTCTTGTGGGCAGCATGATAGCACAAGTTTCGCAGGGAAAGGTATCTTTTTTAAAAGCTGGCTTAACCGACACCTAACATGGTTCCGATCACTTGCCAAAACAGAATCTTCTCAAAGAATCCCGATAGTTGCGGATATGATCCGCATATATTGCGCCGGCATCTGTGGAGAGGATGGTTTTAGATATCGGTGACAAGGAAACGCCAGGATACCGGCGGGAACGGCATGGGGCCGTCAGGTTGAAAAGAGTCGATATGGTATGGATATGTTGAATTTCGGGAACTGCCGTGCCTTTATCTATCCGTATATCTGGCAAATCTCATTCGTTCAACGTGAACAAAAGGGAAAGCTTAAAAAGGTATAAAAACCGAGATCGATTGGCATAATTGATTGTGCGCCATGATGAGATTATTGGATGCGGATAAACCGGGCAATATCATCCATCACCGGGTCACGATCTTGAAACGGGCTGGCCAGAACGAAAAGGATCATGAGGTGCCGGTATTGTGGATAGATCGTCGCCACCACTTGACACTTCGCAGCGCGTAGGCGTTCGGCCAGGCTCTTCGTATTGCTGGGTCGAATAATTTTATCTTTGGCGCCATGCAGTAGCAGGGCGGGCGGTGCGCTTGGGTTCACGAAGTTTATGGGTTGCGTCTCATCGGCACCAAAGACCCCGAAGATCTCGACCAGCTTCGGATTATTGAGGGGCAGGAAGTCATAGGGGCCTGCGAGTCCAATGAACCCGCGCAGATCAGCGCTCGAGAGACCCACTTGCGCCAGGTAGCTGGGGTTGAGGGCAAGCATAGCCGCAATATAGGCGCCCGCCGAATGTCCCATGAGGAACAGGCGGGACGGGTCACCACCGAAGCGGTCGATGTGGTTCCGGACCCAGGAGACGGCGGAGGCCCCGTCCTCAATAAAAGTCGGGAATTTCCCCTCGGGGTAGACCCGGTAATCCGGGATCACGGCGACGAAACCGCGCATCGTTAGTGCTTGGCCTACAAAGCGGTAATCCTTGCGCCGCCCGCTCTGGAAGGAACCGCCATAAAAGAACACTACTACTGGCAGGTTTTGAACTTCGCCCTTAGGACTATAGACGTCCAGCCTCTGGCGCTCCAGCCTGCCATAAGCGACCCCGATCTGCTTTCGATAGCCTACCCTCGGGACGAGGAAGTTGATTTCGGCTAATGGGTTAAAACCCTCCACCAACCAACCCAATGCGGTCCGTAGCCCGCGCCACGGCTTTCCCCACCAAATCTTTTTACTCATGCGTCCCCGATAAGGAAGGAATGACCTTGGTTTTGTTAACGAAGGCCTTCTCCTCGTTTGATAGATTTGAGTTTGACCCTGGCCCGTGACGGCAATTGCGAGGAAAGATCAGTGGCCTCAAAAGAAAAATGCATCAGAATGCTCATAGGCTAGATACTAGGGATCGTCGTGTCAAGAAGCTGGCAAACGGGGGGTTGCATTGTCAATCCGTTAATTCACCTCATTAAAACGCTAAGAGGGTGGGCAACTACTTGCCAGGATCGGCACCTATCAATGGGGCGGGAAAAATTGCGGATATGATCTGGATATGGGAAGTTCTGATCTTCGTATAAATGGTGGATCACAGCAGTCATTTATGTGTCACTGGCACATAGCCTTCTCCCTTACCTGCCCGGTGCTGCTGGATATCCGCCAGGCCGGCCGGCTGCTTCTGGTTTGACGGAGAACAGGGCCGACTCATAACCCCCGCCGCCATTCCAGTAGCCGCTTATGGACACCGCGCCCTTGGGGGTCTCCGGCTCGGATAATCTTCCGAATCCTATGGCCCACAGCTCTTTATTGCTGTCATAAATAGTAAAGTGCAATTCTGCATTGTAGATGACGCCGGCAATATCATAGCGTTGGGAGTTCAGTTGCTGGTCCACGACCATCTTGCCGAAGAATCGATCTTGGTTCTGGTCGGTAATGGTTATCGTTACTTTCGCGTCCCGATAGGTGGCCGGACTAACGGCCCGGGCGGCCAAGACCATGGTTGCCGTACCTTGCCACGCCCCTTTAAGTTCGGGAGATGCAGCTGCCCAGGAGAGACCGGCCAGACAAACCATCACTACCAGGGATAAACCGCCAAGCGCCAACTTTTTTTGCATGGGGCGACTCTCCTTTTTAACTCAAATTATGCGGCAGCCCTGGCCAACGTAGTTTAAACGCGAATAATGCAGGGATTAGGGGTTAGGGGTTAGGGGTTGGGGGTTGGGGGTTAGGGGTTGGGTTATAGCCCCTAACCCTTATCCCCTGCCTTTTATTATTCCACCGTGACGCTCTTGGCCAGATTGCGGGGTTGGTCCACGTCGGTGCCCCGCAGGTCGGCAATGTGATAGGCCAGCAGTTGCAAGGGGGTCACCAGGACGGTCGGGGAGAGGTCCAGGGGCACCTGGGGCACCGGAATCACGCTCTCCACCCGCTCCTGGACCTGGTAATTGTCGGTTTCCGTGAGGGCGATGACGCGCCCGCCCCGGGCCGTCACCTCTTCGATGTTTCCCCTGACCTTTTCCAGCACCGGGCTCCGGGTAGCCAGGACCACCACCGGCATCTCCCGGTCGATAAGGGCAATGGGGCCATGTTTCATCTCCCCGGCGGCGTAACCTTCGGCGTGGATATAGGAGATTTCCTTGAGTTTCAAGGCCCCCTCCAGGGCGATGGGATAATGGAGCCCCCGCCCCAGGTAGAGGAAGTTGCGGGCTTCCATGTAGCGCCGGGCGGTCTCCCGGATCTGTTGGTCCAGGTCCAGGACCTCCTGGACCCAAGTGGGCAACTTCAATAATTCCTGGAGGCGCCGCCGCACCTGATCTCGGGTAATCGTGCCGACGCGGCTGGCCAGAAACAGGGAGATGAGGTAGAGGGCCACCAACTGGGTGGTGAAGGCCTTGGTGGAGGCCACCCCGATCTCGGGGCCGGCGTGGGTGTAAAAGACCGCGTCGGCCTCCCGGGCGATGCTGGAACCCACCGCGTTGACAATGGCCAGGGTCTTGGCCCCCAGTTCCTTGCCGGCCAGGAGCCCGGCCCGGGTGTCAGCGGTCTCCCCGGATTGGGAGATAGGAATCAACAGGGTCTGGGAATCGACCAGGGGCTGGCGGTAACGGAATTCGGAGCCCAGGTCCACCTCCACCGGCAGGCGGCTCAGGCTCTCGATCAGAATCTTACCCACCATGGCGGCATGGTAGGAGGTGCCGCAGGCTACCAGAAAGATCTTGCGCAGCTTCTTGATATCCTTATTGGAGAAGGCGATCTCCTCTAAGATCACCTCTCCCAGGTCGGGGTCGATCCGGCCCCTGAAGGTGTCGATCAAGGCAAGGGGCTGCTCGAAGATCTCCTTTTTCATGAAGTGTTTGTAGCCCGCCTTCTCCGCCATGGCCGGGCTCCAGGAGATTTGGTGCACCTGGCGGCTAACCGGCTGCCCGTCCCGCCCCAGCACGGCAAAGTCACTATCCTTGAGAACCACCAGGTCGTGGTCTTCCAGAAAGATCACCCGCCGGGTATACGGCAGGATGGCGGGAATATCGGAGGCCAGAAAATATTCCCCCTCCCCCAACCCCAGGATCAGGGGACTCTCCTTGCGGGCCGCCACCAGCATCCGGGGCTCATTAGAGTTGACCATGACCAGGGCGTAGGATCCCCGGATGGACTCCAGGGAGAGGCGCACCGCCTCCAGGTATTCCGCCCCCTGGCGCAAATTCTTGACGATGAGGTGCGAGACGATCTCCGTGTCCGTTTCCGATGAGAAGTGGTGGCCTTCCTTGATCAGATCTTCCTTGAGGTCCAGATAGTTCTCGATGATGCCGTTGTGAACCACGGCGATGGAGTCCACCAGGTGGGGATGGGCATTGGCCTCGGAGGGGCGGCCATGGGTGGCCCAGCGGGTATGGCCGATGCCCACCTGGCCGGGCAGGGGATGCCGGCTTAATAACTTTTCCAGTTCCGCCAGTTTACCCAGGCTGCGGCGAATATCTATGGAGTGATCGCTGATCACCGCCATCCCGGCGGAATCGTAGCCTCGATACTCCAGGCGCTTGAGGCCGTCCAGGATGATGGGCATGGCCTCCCGGGGCCCCAGATAACCGATGATGCCGCACATAATTACCTCAGAAAGATACGAGAAGTTATTTGGTTATTTCTGCGTAAACCCTGTGTCTTACCTGTTCTCTGATGCTTCGGTCTATTATCCGAGATTAAGCCGCAGCCTTGGCCATTGCGGTCCAAAAATGGTTTTTGGAACCTCTTTGCCCGGGGAAAATCCCCGAAGGTTTCTGTTCTTGGAGCCGAACCCTCTCATCAGCCGCATGATAGCATGGCTTTTCTTGAAAAAACAAATTTTTCCCAGATTTTTGGCATACCACCCCCTTTTGAGCAGATTCTTCTCGAGTAGGCCACCTATGATGAACTCCAGGCCAGCACCGCCCGGTAGTGGTGTGCCAGGAGAAAGGCTGAGGCAACATGCACAGACCTCCTCTGGCGTGGCATGGTGAGTGCCGACATTAAAATAGAAGCTAATTTGTCACTATACACCCTTCCGCTAATCTTTCCATATGGCTCGTATATCGGAAAGCCTTTCCAGATCGAATTCGGATTGATGATTTTCTCGAAAAATTGAAAAATCTCAGGGGTGATCATATTTCATCAGGGAGAGGGAGTCCCGGCCCGAGGTTTCCAGATTCAGACCAAAGGCATAGGTGTGGGCCCGGACAGTGCTGGCGCCAGAAATGGCAGACATTAAGAAATCTGCACAGGTGCCGTCCCTCTTCTCATAGCCGATCCTGCCCGCCGAGAACACCGGCACCCCAGAAGCCTCCTCAGCCCTATCTTCGGAAAGATAAATCTACGGTACTGAGCACCACTCACAGACCCACCACGGCCCGCAAAGGGCCCCCACCCAAGGGAGAAAGCACAGGGTAGATTGTACAGGTACATTATGAATTCCTGGATGTCCAGCCCTGGCCACCGGGAAAACATCCTGGGCGCCGACTACACCCACCTGGGCGTGGGGGGTACTGCCGTGGGTCTGGAGATCCGGGCCACCCAAGTTTTCGCCAATCTTCAAGGCAGCTAGCCCGTCCCCCGGAAGAGGCCAGTTAGCCGCGCAATGGCTGGCAGGACAGTCCCCCGGCAGTGAGCGGCCCGGGAGGCTTTAATCGCAATGGTGGCCTGGGGAGTTAATCCGCGTAGACGAAAACCGGCCCCGAAAGGAATTCCAGCGCTACCCCAAAATTGGGGGATTCTTTAGTGGGCTGCTCTATGCGCTTGACTTTCCCTTTAGCCTTGATTTTGTAGGGAATGAGGGGATTCGCCTGGTCAGGCTGGAATTGGAAAATGAAGTCTGCGATATCGTCAGGTTGCAGTCTAGGTGCGGTCTCGGACATATGCAGGCCGCCCATGCTGATATCTTGCATAACGGCCCGGTTCGAGAATGAATCTTCCGAACCCTGCAATTGTGCCTGATATTCAAATCGGAAGGATTTATAGATCCGGGGGAATAGTCGCCGCTCCATGAACACCCTCCCGCCGAAATTGTGCGTCAGCCTTGGGCACCGCAGTTTAAAAATTGGTTATGGAACTGATCTCATCTAAATTTTAGACTAATCATGGTCAATAGTTTGTCAATTATAGACAAAATAATTTCATAATGAAAAAAGTACCAAGAGAAGTTGATTTGGGAATAGCTGACAGTTTGGCTGGGAAGTGATTTAGTTTACTCGTGCGGACGGGCGGCTGGTTAACAAAAAAGGAAACAGAAGAGGATCTGCGGGGATACTGTCCAGTCTGATTCAGGAAAACTAAATACGTAGAAAGAAATCAATTCCCTTAAACGCAAACCGGCCCCGAAAGGAATTCCAGCGCTATCCCAAAATGGGAAGATTCTTTAGTCGGCTGCTCTATGCGTTTGATTTTCCCTTTAGTTTTAAATATGTGGGGATTGGGGGGCTTAACATCCTCTGGCAGGAATTTGAAAATAAAGTCTGCAATATCGTCAGGTTGCAGCATAGGTGCGGTCTCGGATATAAAATATACGCCGCCCCAGCTGATGTCTTTCACAACGGCCCGGTTCGAAAAGAATTCATCCGAACCTTGCAATTGTGCCTGATATTCAAATCGGAAGGATTGATAGACCCGGGGGAATAGACGCCGCTCCATGAAACACTCTCCATAGCCGTTATTATGCAGCATTCTTGGCGACCACAAGGAAAACGTCAATTAGGGGATCCCTATTTTCTGCTTCCAAAAAACCTAATATACTAATTATATTTTGCTGATTATCCAGCAATTATCCTCGAATATTAAAGGGATATAGAAGATAGATTAGTGGTACCCGTTGCCTTAAAAATTTGAAATTAGGGTTGCTGACTTGGGGATATTAGGTGATATTAGAGAAAAGATAAAAGATAGATATGAGTTGGAGATCGAAGGAATTTTTTAATGCTAAGTTGATAGATGAGTAGTTGATATGGTGTTTTCCAAAATACAGAGAGTGGAGGGATTAATAAATTAAAATAAAATTAATATTTTTTGGACATGGTTAATTCAGGAAATGTAGTACAGACGGGCAGTTGAAGGGTAAAATTAATAAATTAACGTACTTTACTATAAAAAGAAATAGAAAATATATATAGTATAATATAGATAAATATAACTGATGATAATATATAAAAACCTTTTGGAAAGTTGGATATTTTATTGGTGTAAGTTATTGATAATGCTATTTTATATTAATTAATTACCTTGCTACAATGTGGATATTTATTAATTTTATATTAATTTTTCTTATCTGCATGTCTTTTGGGGATAGGCACCCATATATTAATCTTAGATAATCTGTTTGTCTAAGATTCTGGGGTGATTAACAATTTTATACGAAATCAATAAGGAGTAGGATAAAAATATGATTGAGCAACCTAATCTATTATTGATTATATAAACAAATATATTACATAACTGAGATTTAATCTCACTTTTTAATGGAAACCGGCACTCCCATCTTAGATGATGAATTTTGTTTAAGGTTGGGAGTGTCTTTTATAGTAATAATTGACTTTAAATCAAGAATACGATTGCTGTCGCTTAGGAGGGCTATTCTGAGGTCACCAGATGCCACAGGAGACACGATTAGGGGTGAGGCGATGGGGTTTATACCATTAACCCGAAATAGCGAGTTTAGAATTGATAACAGACCCAACCCTTCTCAGGTATATTGTTTCTTGCAAAATATACCTTGGGACACGGGGGTTAACGAAAAAGGGATACAGAAACTAACCTGCGGGATACTGTCAAATTAAATCTGATTTAGGACTCTTCAGCGTCTGCCATATGGGGTCATACCCGTGCCGTAAATTTCTTGGCTCCAGATTTATGTTATAATTACATATCGTCAGTGCCGTTGAGGAGTTTGGAATGGCTGAAGATATCTTGAACCAGCTCTGGCAAATCTGGGATATGGTATGGTACAAAATTCAGACTGAGGCAAGTACCCTGATCTTGGTAGTAGTGACCTCCGTGGCGATCATCTTTCTCGTCCGGCGCTTCTTATCACCGGGGATTAAGAATAGATAGCCGGCCATGGTAAGAAAAGTTAACCCCCACTTTGATCCCCAAATTGACTCACTGGAGGCGGCTGGTTAACGGAAAGAGGATACAGAGACGAATCTGCGGGGGATACTGTTAAATCAAATCTGGTTCAGGACAATTACGTTCTTCCTTAAATGCGTATCCTATCTTAACCCCTTGGTTCTCTCATCCAGTAGCCGGCCTAAAGAGGCCAGGTGGGCCTTTTCTTCCTGGGCAATCTTGAACAGAATCTGCTTGGCATCTTGCTGAGAAAGTTTGTCCGCAAAACGCAGATATAGATCTAATGCCTGCGTCTCCAGTATCATAGCGACATCAAGAACACCCACCGCTGTCCGCATGTAGGGCTCATTTTTCTTCAGGAAATCCTTCATCTTAAAGCCCCCTTCTAAAATGCTGGGATCTATCCCCGCTTCAAAAGATGAGAGATCCACGGTTCCGGAATAGGCATTTTTTTGAAGTTCAAATAGTAAGTTCTTATGATGTTCCTCCACTTCGGCCAGTTTTTTAAAAAGCGCGACCAGTTTCTGATCCTGGGCTTTTTCTCCCATGGTGACATAGAAGATTTGCAGGCTTCTTTCCATGCCATAGGCCAGAGCGATGATCTCGCCAGGGCCTTCATCCCCGCGCACCAGGTCGAGATTTACTTCTATCGGACCAGTGGCCTTTGCACCCTTCCAGGCCTTGATGCCACCGTTGAGATTATAAACTTCCCTAAATCCCTGCCCGGATAATAATTGAGCCGCTACCCGGCTGCGTCCGCCGCTGGCGCAATGGACAATAATTGGCTTGTTGAAGTCTAACTGGTCCAGGGAGTCATTCAATAGCGGTAAGGGGATCAGTTTGGCTCCCGGTATATGCTCTTCTTCGTATTCTCCCGGTTGGCGCACATCAAGAATCGTGTAGCTACCTTCCTGTCGTTCTTTTATGAGGACCTGGGCTTGCTCTGCATCAAGAGATTCCACCGGCGTAAAAAGCTTCCTTAACTGAATCATTGCTCTCGTTGCTCCCCTGATATCTGAAATTTTTTCATGAATTGTCTGTCGATATAATCCTTAAGATAAAATGCTATCCAGCCATCCCACACCCAATTTTTTCGGCAGAAGATTCCCCGGCCGTCACCTAAATTGAAAATCAGGAGGTAGCTCCCCCCCGGGTGAAAGGGCTTGAGTTGTTGCCACTCTTCCAAAGAGGCTAATAGATTATAGTACAGGATGGGATTTTGGCGCACCGCATACACCCCCACCTTGTCCAGGGGAGCACCCTGAAAGCTGATGCAGTCTCCGCCGCCAAATATGCTTGGGCTGGCGATAGAATGTAAGAAATTATTAACCAAAAGGCCGCCATCCGTACCTGTAGGCAACCCCGAACCTGCGAAAATTGGAGAGGGCTTCACCCCCAATGCCAGAAATGTGAGATCGCATGATACCTGCCGGCCATCATCTAAAATGGCCCGTCCAGGTTTCAGGCGGCTCAAATAAGGCCCCTCCCAAACCTCGATCCCGCGAGATTCGAGGGATTCCAAAGCGAGCCTACGCACTTTTTCCGGAAATTGGGAGAGAAGCTTCTTGCCAGCCAGCAGGGCTATTTGAGGTTTTTTTCCTTGATCGTGGATCAGCCTCCAGGAATTTCCGGCTATTTCTAAACCGGTAGGGCCACCTCCTACCACCAGCAGGCGCGGCACCCCCTTTTTAATGAGTTCCAATATTCGCACTCTGGCTTTCAACAGGTTATCGATGGGCTTAACCGAGAATACATTATTTTCTTCGCTTTTGATGGTCACCGGTTCCACTGGGATGGAACTACCAGTATTGAAAGAAACCACATCGAAATCAATTTTCTGGCCAGAGGAGAGGTGAAGAAGCTGCCTTCGGTAATCCACCTCGGCCACGGACCCATATATGAACGCCCCTCCGGCGGCTTCCGCCATCTTTTTGACGTTAAAACGGATTTCCCGAGCCTGATAGGTGCCGGCCAGCATCCCTGGTCCCATACCAGAATAATAGTGATAAGTGGCAGGGCTAATCAGGGTTGCCTGGTGGCCTCTATCAATAATATGTTTGAGTTTTTTCAAGCAGGTCAGGTGTGCATGCCCGCAGCCTACTAATACCAACTTCTTTCCCATTGGTTATCTCCAGATTCTTCCTTAGAAAATAATCACCTAACGTCCTCAATTAACCAATCCCAAGTTTCTGTTCTTAAAGCCGAATCCTCTCGTCGCCGCCGGTCGACGATCATGATCTTGTTATGGGCAATGCCGGGGACTGAATGATCAATATACGTCGGAATCCCCATGTGGCTGGTAAAATCTGCGGCGCTGTATTCGTCCCTGATATTCGATTTGTCCAGGATAATTTCTGTGTGGACTCCCCGTTTGTGTGCGTCCACCAGGGCTTCGGCTATTGGTTTTGAGGTGAAACTGTATGCCTGCACCAAGATTTCGCTCTTGGCCTCGTTCAGGGCCGCCACAATCGCTTCAGTGCCCCCTCCACGTGGACTGAAGTATATTTGAACTGAATTATTATTGAGGATGATCTCAGCGGCTTGAGAACTATCTATATGGAAAGACCGCAATCGTTACAAGAACCAGTGCAAATATAATCAAAAATGCTTTTTCATCATCTCATCTTTCTCAGTTTCTTATTTACCGATTCCAGATCAAAGGCCAAAGGGTCGAATTTATACCCGAGCCAATCTACCATAGCTTGATGCTCAGGATGGGCGGGGTCACAAACCGCTTCTATAAATTCCTGGTATCCTGAGGGTCCACGACAATCTTCAGGAGGACAGGTTCTTCTTCCATCGATACAGACAGGATATTGAACTCCTTCAGCCGGTGTCATGATCTTCTCCACTATAACCTCATGTTCCCAATCGTCCCCGAGATCATAGATATAGTCAAATTTGGCATTCTCTTCGGTAATAAGCTTAATAAGTTTGAACCGTTTTTCATCTTTAATATCATCTTCATACTCATCAAATCCAAGTTTCAAGCCATATGTGCTATCGTTAATGAGAAATTGATTAAGATGTGAGTTTGTCCATCCCATGCTCTTTTGAATAATTAAATTCAGGCGATATAAAGATACAGTGCCTATAACTTGAATCCGGCGCCAAATAAGAGGTTCGATGTCCTTGAGAACAACATATAGCTGGTAAATAGGGATATTTTTATTATTAAACTTTTGGGGCATATTTGGTCCTTCTTAATTGTTATAATTGTGTCTTCTCTAACTTCCCCTTTTCATATAGGTCTCCCCTCAAAACCGCTATATCCGGTGGAGAATTAATTCCCAGGCGAACCTGTTTGCCTCTGATCTCCACAACTAAGATACTTACACCTTCTCCAATTTGAATCCTTTGGTCTTCTTTTGCCGATAGGTTTGGGAAATTTCTCTTATGAGCCAGGTCTTCAAGTCCCAAGTCGATTGTCTTCCCTTGAATTTTCAGGACGGTAACCCGGAGATTATCACCAATAATTATGCTTTCGCCGACGTTCCTGGAAAGGATTAGCAATCTTTTTCCTTCAAAAGCCTGAAAAGATGATGGTGATGTGAACGGAAAACGTTCCACTATCTCAGGAATGAGGCCCAGATATCGACCCCATTCCCAGATTAGACAGTCTTTTTAAGTAGCCAGGTATCGGAATATTTACTAAGCCGTCGCCTTATGGTGAGTATTCCGGGCTTCAAGCCTCAACCTGAGTTCTTCCATTTCTTCAGGCCCAGGCTCTTCCTCTATACAAATCGGATAAAATGTGCACCAATGGCGGTGGCAGCTACCAGAACATCTTAGATAACAGTCAGGGTTCCCCTCTTTGACTTGAAGTCTCCGAAAGGTGACCTCAAAGGCCAATCTTGCGTGGCCAGGACATAACCCATGACTGTAACCACTAACACCTGCTTCCGCCTCACCCCAAATTTTTTCGCACCCCGGCCAAATGCATCTATATAGCATGGCTATCCCCCCCAAGATGCAATTCCCCCATAACCAGATGTGACTGGGTTTTATGCCCCCGCCTTCTTTTTCCTCCCTCCCTCTTTCCCAAACCCCCGTTTTTTAGCCATTTCACTGCGCTGAGCCGAATACTCTTTGCAAACGAGAGGATATTTTTTGGGGTCAAGGCCGTACATCTGACAATATTGCTTCGGAGTTAATTTATGGGACTTCCCCAGATGAGCCTTCAAAGTCCGCATTTTCTTGCCACACTCCAAGCAGACCACATGCTTCCCGGTCACAATGTCCTTTAACGGAATCGGTGGTTTCTTCAATTCGGCTTCTGGCGCTTTTCCCGGTGCCATGATCTCTGGGATCTCAGAGCCACCTTCCAAAGAAGCCAGAACATTGTAAACGTCTTTAATTTCAGCCACTAATTCCTGGGTTGATAATTCCGTCATAGAGGCGTGGGAAATGACAATCTGACCTGTGATTTTGATGATCTCTGTGGCCATTGGGAATGATCTCCTTAAATTTTTTTGACATATGGATAAAACGGTGTAATTATATCATTAATTCGCCTATTGATGATTTTTGTCAAGGAAATTGTGGAAGGAACCGGAGCCAGGGTAGCGTGTGAAAATTACCAAAGAAATATTGCAAGTAAGCAAATCGATGATCCCAATAGTCATCATAGCTTTCATTTTATCAGGGATTTTTCCTGCAAATGTTTGGGGGCAGTTTAGTCTGGCTCCTGTTGTTAAAAAAATCCAGCCATCAGTAGTTACCATCACCACTTTTAACGATTCAGGAGAAAGGGAGCATCTTGGAAGTGGTTTTTGTGTCAACAAAGATGGACTTGTCATTACAAATTATCATGTTGTCGAAGGAGCACATCGGATAATCGTAGAGACGTTTGATGGCAGAAAATACAATGTAAGGACGGTGATAGATAGCGATAAGAATAATGACCTTGCCAGCCTATTAGTAGATATCCGGAATGACAAAATTAATTTTCTTAAAATTTCGTCGGTCTTGCCTGAACCGGGAGATCGAGTTGTCGTAATAGGTAGTCCATTGGGATTAGAACAGACTGTTACTGATGGAGTCGTTTCAGCAATTCGAACTATATCTGGAATCACTGCTGTCCGGCACGCTAATTGAATAGCAAAGGTTGTCGGATATCTGGTGGTCGAAGACCAAGAATGGCCCACAGGTCAAGGCGTTCCAGGAGCATGATTTGGGCCAAAGGGGTGAGTTCCAGAAGTCCCCAGCCGGCCTTGGTTTTGAACTTGACCCACACCAGAAGCAGATAAGCGGTCAAGGCGGTCCAGATTTGGATCAGCACCGCATTCTTGGAGGTCCCATAAAAGGCCTTAATTTTCAGGTTTTGCTTGATCCACTTGAACTGAGATTATGCGCCAGCTTTGGCACACGGGGTTGAAAATGGTTTATGAACCCTCCATGCGGGGTTTGATCCGGGAGAAGTTCCCCTCATTGTCGCCCAATCGCTTGCTGAATGAACGGTAGCACAAGTTTCCCCCAAAATATATTTTTTTCTAGATTTTGAACCTACCTACGCTTTGGCTCACAGACTACTATCGCCGGGCATGGTAATAAACTCTGGCCCCGACTTTGATCCCCAAATTGGCTCGTTTCAGGTGGCGGGGACGGGCGGGGGGTTGACGGAAAGAAGATACAGAAACGAGACTGCGGGTGATACTGTCAGATGAAGTCTGATTCGAGGGTAATCAATCCCCAAAGACGAAAACTGGCCCCGAAAGGAATTCCAGTGCAATCCCAAAATCGGAGGATTCTTTAGCCGGCTGCTCTATGCGCCTGACTTTCCCTTTGGCCTTAATCATGCGTGGAATGAGGGGCCTTGCATCCTCTGGCAGGAATTTAAAAATGAAGTCTGCAATATCGTCAGGTTGCATCATAGGTGCGGTTTCGGTCATAAAATACAGGCCGCCCAAACTAATGTCTTTCATAACGGCCAGGTCTGAAAAGAATTTTTCCGAACTTTGGTACTGCGCCTGATATTCAAAACGGAAGGATTTATAGACCCGGGGGAATAGACGCTGCTCCATGAAACACTCTCCATAGCCGTTATTATGCAGCATTCTTGGCGACCACAAGGAAAACGTCAATTAGGGGATCCCTGTTTTCTGCCTCCAAAAAACCTAATATACTCCGATATTATGCCGCATCCATAGCTATTTCTGTCCCAACGAGGTTTTGGAGCCTCTTTGGCCGAGTAAAATCTCCCAAACGATCCTCTTCTCGAAGCCAATTCTTCTCGCAGGTGGAAAAATAGCACAAATTGGGGCGGAAAGTCAATTTTCCCCAGATTTCGGGCATATCAATCCCTCAGCGACCAGATGCTAACAGGCTGGGAAGCCTAAGGACCCCAGGCCAGCACTGATCGGTAGTGGTGTGCCAGAGGAAAGGCGGAGGCCACATGGACATACCATCTCCGGGCATGATAAGAAACCCTGGCCCCCACTTTGATTAATCGCTTGATCAGCCACTCCATGGACCGTTTCACTTCTTCACCCCAAACATAGAACTGCCGGATCATATGCAAGAGGTTGTAGGCCAGAACCCCCATCTGTAGCCTGGCCTGGTTGGCCTCGAACCTTTGGCAACTGGTTTTGTCCCAGCGAAGAGTGTTCTTCCCTTCCTTGATCCGGTTTTCTATCTCCGCCCGGCCGTTATAGACCTTGATCACCTTGCCGGCTGGCAATCTGGAGTTGGTGACCACAAAACCGATCCGGGGGAAAAGCTCACCCCAATGCCACTCGATCTTGGCCACTACCCGGCGGGACTTGCTCCAGCTCTTCGCCTGGTACTGCAAATCAACCATCTTGACTTGCACCCCGGACTTAGGGGGACGGCCCACGGGCCGGTTAAGGTGGGGCTCGACCAAACCCATCAGGATTCTATTGGCCGGTAATCGAATGAAGTACGTGATCCGTTGCTCTTCACAATACTCGTAGGTTTCCGGAGTGGCAAAGGCGGCGTCGCCCCGCAGCCAAAAGAGCTTGAACCAGGAGCGGTAACGCTCCACCAGGGGAGTGATAAATGGAAAAATGCCGTCGGCGGAATGGACGTTCCCCGGTCTCAGCTTTACCCTCAGACAATCGCCCTCGCTGGTAAAGCAAAAAAGCGGATGGAAACAGTTTTTGGCAAAATGGCCATTATAGGCAACCCCTTCCTGCTTGCCGTGGGCCGGGTCCTCGGTGGAATCCAGATCGATAATAAGCCGCTTTTTGTTCTTCCTCTTTAACAGGGTATCCGTGGACCGCGTCAGGGCGGCCTCCAAGGCCGGCAGCCCAGCCTCGTTGCCCAGGATGTCGTTCTCCAACCGGGAGAGCATGGACTGACCGGCCCCAGCCTGATGATCTTTACCAATCGCCAACCTGAGAGCAGGATCTATCCGCAGATAATCTGCGTCGTTGCAATCTTCGTAGCCGGCAGCTATCTGGTAGACCCTTTGGCGAATGATCTGGATTAAGGAATGCTTGGTATGAGTCGATGACCTAAAGTCCTCCAAGCAATCTCCCATGGGGGCGATAATTTTGAAACGGTCATCTATCTCTCGCAGGAGGAAAAAACCAACGTCGGAAGTGATCGTGGCGCCTTGGAAATCTATCATGATGGCCCGGTTAAAATCCGGGCGGATTACCTCTTTCCGGCTTTCACCACCATTGAGCATCTTGGACCCCCCCCCCAAATTGCCGATTATTCCTCTTTATATCATATAGTTATGCCTATTACACGCATTTTTTGCGGCATAATCCAGGTTGAAAAAGAGTTCCACCTGCCAGCGGCGGCGGTAGAGTTCGGCGCCCTCAAGGGCAGACAGGTCCAGGCGGTTGGTTAAAAAGACATATTCCTTGCCGGTCTCCGGGTCCCGGTAATGCACCCGGCGCAGTGGCTCAGGATAGCTGGCCCGGCCCGGAGGTGAGCTCAAGCGGATAACCTGGTCGGCCAAGACCGGGCCGGAGGCCGTCTTTTCCTTGATAACCTCAAAGCAGGAGTTGCTTTTGAGCCGGGTCACAAACCAGAACGGTGTCCTGGTGCAATTGGTAAAGCCAGGCATAATCCAGGTAGGCCCGGTCGAAGATCAACAGATCGCCCGGCTGAAAGCGCAGGTCTTGCACGGCCTGGAGGTCATGGGTCTTGCCGTCGGTGACCAGGACACACTGGGGCAGCAACCCGGAAAGCACGGTGTGCAGCTTGATGGCCCCCTTGCGGGCCCGAAACTTGGCCCAGGGAAAGACCGCGGCGCACAGGTCAATGGTGGTGGCATCGATGATCTTGATCTGCGGGGTCTTTCGGGGCTGTGGCGCTAACTCGGCGGAGAGCCGCTCATACAGCTTATAATAGGTCTTTTCGAAGATGACCGCGGGGCGCTGCTGATTGGCGTCGGCCAGGGTGGAACGCTTCACCCCGGAGAGGCCCAGATGATAAAACTTGTGCGCTTGCCGGTTGATGCTGAATACCACGTCCCGAAGGCTTTTGCGGGCGCTCCACTGGCCGAAGAGCATGGCCGTCAGATGCGACCAATAAGTGAATTTTCGGGGGTTCGGCCCCTGCCAGGCCTGGCTGTCCACCAGGTGATCGAAAACAGGTCTCGGGATGAGTTGTAGTAATTGACCCATGAGTGTGTTACAATGTGCCATAGCCCCATAACTCCTTTCAATGTTTAGGTTTTTGCCAAACCTATTATAGCATTGATCGGCTGTTTTGGGGCTGTTTTACTTGCTATCTCAAGTAATTTCTACCGGACAGCAATGATCCATTATCTAAAACCAACACCCCGCAAGATTCTCTTTATCTGGAGTGCGGTGGAGGCATGGCTTCATAGCACCAAATCTGAGAAGCCGGATAAGTGCCTGATAAACATATAGATATATGTAATTGACATCTCCTTCCTGTCCTTGATACAAAGGCGTTGGTGACATCCGGACAGAAGGAGGTGATTGGAAAGGCGGAAAGGGGGTTCCTTCATGGAACAGGCTAAAATTATCAATTTCCCTCAACCCCAAGAGCATAAACGGAATACCCGTAAAAATGATCGTCTTAATGCCGGTAAGACAGGTAGGGTTTATGACCGAGGGGGGAAGCTGTGGGTGGATTTTCGCTATCTGGGCGAACGGGTAAGAGAACCATCCGGGCTTGGCGATAATCCCACAAACCGGGGCCAATTACGAAAGATGCTGGATCTCATCGTCTCTGAAATTGGAACCGGGATTTTTGAATTTGGCAAACGATTTCCTCATAGCAAAAGGAAGGAATATTTTGCCAGGTTGGAGGGCAGGAATTTTCGGAAAGACCCCAAGGACGTTCTCTTCAAAGATTACGTGGAAAAATGGTGGACTGAGATGCGGCCAGGGATGAGCGGGAGCCAAGCGAGGGATTATAGCAGCATCCTCAAAACGCACCTCCTGCCATATTTTGGGGACTTGACCTTGATTGAGTTCCGACCGGTTCTCATGAAGAAATTTCTGTCTCATCTTCATGCTAAGAAGACCCCGAAAGGCAGCTTTCTTTCTCCTAAGCGTATCCATAATATCCTGATCCCACTGAGGGTCATTTTTAAGGATGCATGCGGAGAATATGACTGGAGTGAGCTACCAGACCCGTTCAACGGGCTCAAACTGCCCAAAGTGAAAAAAATCCGCATTAACCCTTTTTCCCTGGATGAATGGCTTCTCCTGATGGAATCCATGCCAACCTGGTACCGCCCATATTTTGAGTTGGCAGTGCAAACGGGAATAAGGCCATCCGAGCAAGTGGCGCTGAAATGGGGGGCTATTGATGGCCGGTTCATTCATATCGAGTTGAGCCGGGTGAGGAACGAGGAGAAAACTGATCTTAAAACCCCCGAAAGTAATCGCCGAATTGAAATCCGGCCCTCTATCCGCAAAGTGCTTGACCAACAAAAAATCAATTTGGCAGGACTCCAGAGCCCGTATGTTTTTCTGAATACCCGTGGGGGGCCTGTTAATCAGGTGGTAATTCGGCAGGTGTGGGTGACGGCTATAAGAAAAAGTGGTCTGCCATTCCGCCGGATGTACGAGACTCGGCATACTTTCGCATCCTGGGCATTGGCTGCTGGGGAATCTGCGGAGTGGGTGGCAAGAACTTTAGGCCATGTGAATACCTCGATGGTTTATAAAACCTATGGGCGCTACATACCCAATCTGACGAGGCAGGATGGATCGGCCCTTGAAGGTTTATTGACTGGGGCCGAAAATGAAAAACAACCTATGATTGGCACAATTGTAGGCACAATGGCCAAAGTTCAGGTTGCCTCAGATGATTAACTATCTAATTTGCTAAATAATCAAATGGTGCCGAAGGCGGGATTTGAACCCGCACGGGTATTACCCACCACCCCCTCAAGATGGCGTGTCTACCAGGTTCCACCACTTCGGCACTGAATCAGGACGGTTCATTTGGCCGGCAGCCCCGGCGCGGGCGGGGTGGCGGGAGCAGGCGGCGCATAGGGGTGGGCCGGAGCCGCGGGCGCCGTCTGGCCCACCCCGCTCATCACCGAAGCCGCCTGCTGGCGCCCCATTAAGGTGAGTCCCAACGAGGTCACCATGAACAGAATGGCCGCCACCGCGGTCAGTTTGGCCAGAAAGGGGGCGGCGCCGGTGGAGCCGAAGACCGTCTGGCTGGAGCCGCCGAAGGCCGCGCCAATCCCGGCGCCCTTGCCGTGCTGCAACAGGACGATGACGATCAAGCCCAGGCAGACGATGATATGGAAGATGATAGCGAGGCTCATCATAACATTTCTAATATAAACGACTTACCGGAGGGATGCAACCCCGGAAAATCAGCCTTCAGCTTTCAACCGTCAGCATTCAGCCAAAAACCGAAAACCGAAAACCGAAAACCGCTTTTAGAAGGAATCGGTGGGCAATGCCCACCCTACAGGTTGTGTTTTCTGTTTTCTGTTTTGGCTGATAGCTGATAGCTGATTCTTATGTCCCTATCCGGCCGCGGCCACGATGCCCAGGAACGGATCGGCCTTAAGCGACGCCCCCCCCACCAGGGCCCCGTCGATATCCGCTTCGGCCAGCAGGGTGGCGGCGTTGTCCGGGGTGACGCTGCCGCCATAGAGCACCCGGATCTCCGCGGCCGCCGCCCCCAGAAACTCCCGCAAGCGGCTGCGGATAAAGGCGTGCACCTCCTGGGCTTGCTGCGGGGTGGCAGTGAGGCCGGTGCCGATGGCCCAAATCGGCTCATAGGCCAGCACCAACTGCTCGCCGCTGAGCTTCAGGCCGCTCAACCCTCTGGACAGTTGGCCTCCCACTAATTCGAAAGTCCGGCCCGCCTGGCGCTCCTCGTTTTTCTCACCGATGCACATGATGGGGATAAGCCCTGCATTCACGGCTGCCAATAGTTTCTTGTTGACCGTCTCATCGGTCTCGCCGAAATACTGGCGGCGCTCGGAATGCCCCACGATGACGTAGCGGCAGCCCACATCCCGAAGCATCAGCGGGGAAACCGCCCCGGTAAAGGGCCCTTGCAGCTCCCAGAAGGTATCTTGCCCGGCCAGGCCGATGGCTGAGCCGGCCAACTCGGAGGCCACCGCAGCTAGGGCGGTGAAGGGCGGGGCCAGGGCCACCTCGGCCCGCGCCCCCGGGGGCAGCCCCAGGCGAACTTCCCTGGCCAGGGTCCTGGCCTCCTCCAGGGTTTTGTGCATCTTCCAGTTGGCCGCGATGAAACGCCGGCGCTCAGACATCAGGGTGCCCCTTGGCCCACTTTTCCAGGGCCTGAATCCCCGGCAGCTTCTTGCCCTCCAGCAGCTCGATGAAGGCGCCGCCCCCGGTGGAGACGTAGGAGAATTTCTGGTACTCCCCCGCCTTGTGTAAGGCCACGTCGGTGTCGCCGCCGCCCACGATGGTTAGGGCATAGGAATCCGCCACCTTTTGCACCATGGCCATGGTGCCGCGGCTGAAGGCATCGTATTCGAAGGCCCCCATGGGCCCGTTCCAGATGATGGTCTTGGCGTTTTGCAGGGCCTCCCCGAAGAGGGTCACCGTGGCCGGGCCGATGTCCACGATGAGCCAATCATGGGGGACCTCCTGCACCGGGGTGATCTTGGTTTCCGCGGACCTGGCCAATTTGTCGGCGACGACGCAATCTACCGGCAGGTAGAATTTCACCTTCTTTTTCAGGGCCGCGGCCATGATTTCGCGGGCGCCCTCCAAGAGGGAATCTTCCACCAGGGATTGGCCCACCTCATAACCTTGGGCCTTGAGGAAGGTGTTGGCCATGGCCCCGCCGATGATGAGTTTGTCCACGTTTCTCAGCATATTTTTCAGGGCCGTCAGTTTGCTGGAGATCTTGGCGCCGCCGATGAGGGCCGCCAGGGGGCGGGCCGGGTCCTCCATGGCCCTGTGAAAATAGTGGACTTCATCCCGCATCAGGAAGCCAGCCACGCAGATGGGGGCGTATCTGGTCACCGCCTCCACCGAAGCATGGGCCCGGTGCGCCACGGCAAAGGCGTCGTCCACGTAGACATCCACCCCTTGCATCAAATCCCGGGCGAAGTTGGGGTCGTTCTTCTCCTCTTCCTCATGAAACCGCAGGTTTTCCAGGAGGAGCACATCCCCGGGCTTCATCGCCGCCTTCTGCCTGTCCACCTCCGGCCCCACGCAATCCGGGGACAGGACCACCTGCTTATGCAGCCGGTAGGCAAGGCGCCGGGCCACCGGCGCCAAAGAAAATTCTTCCTTCCTGCTCCCTTTGGGGCGCCCCATATGAGAGGCCAGGATCACCTTGGCGTCGCTTTCCAGGCAATAATGGATAGTGGGCAACACCGCCCGGATACGGGTGTCATCGGTGATGTTGAGGTTCTGGTCCAGGGGCACGTTGAAATCTACCCGGATAAAGATGGCCTTTTCCTTGATCTCCACTTCATCGATGTATTTCACCGGTAACTCCTGTGAACGGCGCTTGGCAAAGGGGGGCACCACCGCGGCTTGAAGGTATCGCCGTTGACCCTGGCGCTGCCGCCCCGTGGATCGCGGCCCTAACCTGTATTCTACCGTCCTGCTTTAGCCCGCCGCGGCCGGGCCCTCGCAACCCTGGTTGCCGCTTTAATGTAATCAGAGTCGGGGGGGCCGTCAATATATTTGTCCCGCGGGAGGAATTTTCCGAGAGAGGGTTGAGTTTTCCTGAAACCTTGATAAGCTTTGCCAAATTGCCTTCTACGGAACGTTCATTTAAGAGATAACCGGTATCCCATGCTCCAGTTCATTCGGTATTTAGGCGATTGGACCTTGGAACTGGTGCGCGAGGCCGGAGCCATGCAGCTCTTTCTGCTGGAGGCCATGGCCCTGGCCTTCGTCCCGCCCTTCCGGCCCCGCCGCCTCTTGCAAGAGATTCAGTCCATCGGAGTCAGGTCGATTCTGATCATCCTGCTCACCGCCGCCTTCACTGGCATGGTGTTGGGGTTGCAAGGGTACTATACCTTGAAAAGATACGGCTCGACAGGGGCACTGGGGTCGGTGGTGGCCCTGAGCCTCATCCGGGAGATGGGTCCGGTGCTAACCGGTATTATGGTCTCCGCCCGGGCCGGCTCGGCGGTCACCGCGGAAATCGGCATCATGCGCATCACCGAGCAGTTGGACGCTCTGGATACCATGGCCATTAACCCGATGCAATACGTGGTGATGCCCAAGCTCCTGGCCGGTCTGATAGCCGTGCCCCTGCTCACCGCCATTTTCGACGTCACCGGCATCCTGGGAGCCTACCTGGTGGGCGTGGTCCTGCTGGGGGTGAGTTCCGGCGCCTATTTCTCCAGCATGGTCCAGAGCGTGGTGCCCCTGGACATCAACGGCGGCGTGGTCAAATCCCTGGTCTTCGGCCTCACCATCATCCTGGTGGCTTGCTACAAGGGATACAACACCGAACACGGGGCCGCGGGCGTCAGCCGGGCCACCAACCAGACCGTGGTCCTCTCCGCGGTCCTGGTCCTGGCCTGGGACTATGTCCTCACCTCTTTCTTCATGTAAAGTGGAGGTTTGAGTTCGGGTTTCGACCTGTGAACCGGCAAGCTGATAACCGACTGCTGAAAGCCATATGATCCAAGTTATCGACCTGTACAAATCCTTTAATAGCCAAATGGTGCTGGATGGCATCAACCTCACCATCCCCACCGGCCGGATCACCGTGGTCATTGGCAAGAGCGGGGTGGGCAAGAGCGTGTTGTTGAAACACCTTATCGGCTTACTGAAACCCGACCGGGGCCAGGTTCTGGTGAACGATGTGGACATTGCCACCCTCCGGGGCCGCGACCTGCGGGATTTTAAGAAGCTCTTTGCGGTGCTTTTCCAGGGGGGCGCCTTGTTCGACTCCCTCAATGTCTTTGAAAATATCGCCTTTCCCCTGCGGGAGAAGACCCGTCTGGCGGATGCCGAGATCGCCCAGCGGGTGAGGCTGCGTCTGGAGCAGATGCACCTGAGCTCCGAGGTGGAAACCAAGTTCCCCGATGAGTTGAGCGGCGGCATGAAGAAACGGGTGGCCCTGGCCCGGGCCATGATCCAGGAACCGGAGATCATTCTCTTCGATGAGCCGGTTACCGGGTTGGACCCCCCTATGACTAACACGGTCTTTCACCTGATCGGGCAGACTCACCAGGAGAGCGGCTACACCGCCCTGGTGGTGGCCCATGACATCCCGGAGGTCTTCACCATTGCCGACCAGGTGGCCATGCTCCATCAGGGCCGCATTGTGGCCTGCGGCACGCCGGAGGAGATCCAGGCCAACCCGGACCCGGTGGTGCAGAGTTTCATCAAGGGTGAAGTCGATTTCCTGGGAGGATAGGCGGAAGTTATGAGAAAGGGCAATCTGGAATTGGCGGTGGGCGGCTTTGTCCTGTTGGGTCTGGTTTGCCTGGCATACCTGGCTATCCACCTGGGCAAGATGGAGATCTGGGGAGGCGGCTTCCGGGTCGTCGCCAATTTCGACAACGTCTCCGGTCTCGAACTGGGGGCCTCGGTGGAGTTGGCCGGGGTGCACGTCGGCAGGGTGGAATCGATTCGACTCACGCCGGGAGACCGGGCCGCGGTGACCATGAGGCTGGAGCCGGGTCTCAAGCTGCACGAAGATGCCATCGCTTCCGTCCGCACCAAAGGCATCATCGGCGACCAGTTTATCCAACTCTCCCCCGGCAGTTCGGAAAAGCTGATTCCTACGGGGGGCACTATTCAAGACACCGAGAGCGCCATCAATCTGGAAGCATTGCTCGGCACCCTGATCCACGGCAAGATCTGAGTCCGGTTGGTTTCCGCGATGGCACAGATGATGCTTCGGTGCGGGGAGAGCGGCCGCATCCACGGCAAGGTCCGGAGCCCCCGCGGCCACTTGATTTTGTCAGCTAAAGACTTACATTATTCCGTGTGCAGCCGTCCCGCCGGGAGAGGCGACCCGCCGGCTTCCGGCGCGATCCCCCGGTTTTCCGGGACGCCGACGGTTTTAGAAAGGAGTGGCTCGTGCCCAAATTGCTTAACCAGACCCTTGCCTTACTCGCCCTCATCAGCCTCCTGGCCGTGGCCGTCCCGGCGGCGGCTGCCGAACCTGAGCAGGCGGTGAAAGCCGTCATTAACCAGGTGCTGGATCTTCTGAATAATCCGGCTTACGCCGGCCCGGCCCAAGAGCAGCGGCGGCTCCAGATGGCGAAACAGCTTGTGGACCCGCACTTCGACTACCGGGAGATGGCCAAAAGGACTTTGGGGGCCACCTGGAATAATCTCAGCAATGGTCAGCGGGATGAGTTTGTCAGCCTCTTTTCCGAACTTTTAGAGGCCGACTATGCTGGCAAGATCATGCGGTACATCAAAAACGTGCGGATCGATTACACCGGCCAGAATATAGATGGCGGCTACGCTGAGGTGCGGACCATGGTGGTGCTTCCCAATGACAGGATCCCCATCACTTACCACCTGCTATCCGTCTCCGGCGACTGGATGGTTTACGACGTGGTCATCGACGGCGTCGGCCTGATGAGCAACTACCGCTTTCAGTTCTCCCGGGTGATTCAACAGTCCTCTTACAATGCGCTGGTGGACCGGCTGCGCACCCGGGTAAGCGAGGTGCGGGCCGGGGGGTAAAAGGCGGTTGTCGGTTGGCGGCGGCCCTAGTCGGCAGAAATTTGGCGCAAACGGGCGGCGGTTTGCCAACGGCCAGGCGGCCCCATCCTGAACCTCCTTCCCCGCTGGTGTACGTTTTGGTAGCCGCAGGCTTTAGCCTGCGCTTTTTTTTAAAGGGTTTTCGCAAGCTGAAGCTTGCGGCTACATTTCAACGCCCATAAGATAAAGGACATTTTTATTAAAGACAAGAATCTAGGACCCGACCATAGGAGCCGTCCAAAGGCAGCGGCTGCTCCTTACGGTAGGCCAGGGCCTGGCAGGAGGCCACCAGGCTCCCCCGGGGATCGGTGACCTCGATGAAGTAGGTGGCGGTGCGCCGCCCGGCGTGGAGTTCCCGGGTCCGAGCCGTCAGGCGCTCCCCCATCCTGGGGGCGGCGTGGAAGGTCAGATTCATAGAGAGGGCCACCGCCACCGTGCCATGGGCGTTGACGGCGGCCTGGAAGGCCTCGTCGATCAGGGCGAAGATCGCGGTGCCGTGCACCATTCCCAGGATGTTGGCCATCTGCGGGCGGCAGTTCATTCCCACCCGGGCCTGCCCGGGGCCCAACTCCTCCAGTTCCAGACCGAAATGGCGGCTGATCCCCTGGGCCTCCACCCGCTCCCGGAAGGCCGCTAAAAAAGTTTGGTCGACTTGACTCATTTCTCCCCCGCTGAAGATGATTTTCAGGTTTCGGTTTGCGGTTCGCCGGAATGGAATTCCGGCCTAGCAAGCCAGGCGCATCTTACCCGCCTTTTTCTCGAAAGCGTACCTGGTTTAGGCTGACTTTCCGGTTTCTGTCAAAAGCGTTTCTGCTGAACGCTGATAACCCTCTTCATAAATCTCCGGAAACTGGTTTTTCCAGCGCCGATGGAGCCACAGCCACTGAGCCGGCTCGGCCCGGATCCAGGCCTCGACGGCCCGGTTCTGGAGCTCCAGGTGCCGGATCAGGTCCGCCTGCGCCGACCCGCTCTTCACCATGGGAATGGCCGGAGAGAACACCAGCAGGTGACGCCCGCCGGGGAGCCGCCGGGAGAGGCCGGCCAATACCGGCACGCCGCGGGCCCGGGCCAGCAGCGCCGCAATCGGGGTGGTGCGGGCCGGATGGCCGAAGAAGTCCACCAGTAGCCCCTCCGCCGCCGCGGTGTTCTGGTCGATGACGATCCCCACTATCCGGTTCTGTTTCAGAAGGCGCAGGATCTCCTTCAGACCTCGCTGCTTGGACACCATCAGGTTACCGCCCCGCTGCCGCAAATATCTGGCCAGCCGCCCAGCCCAGGGGTGGTCCAGCTCCCGGCCCACCACCACCACCGGCTTATACTGAAGGCCCAAGCCCAGGGTGGTGTATTCCCAATTGCCGGCGTGGGCCGCAATCGCAATCAGCCCCCGCCCCTGCGCCAGGGCCGCGTCCACATGTTCCTGTCCCACAATGACCACCTGGCGGCGAATCCGGGCCAGGGGCGCCAGGAACAGTTCCAGGACCTCGAAGCCAAACAGGACAAACTGGCGGAAGACCTCCCGGGCCAGGCGTTCCCGGGATTCGGGGGTCAACTCCGGCCCGTAGGCGAACTCCAGGTTTCGCAAGGTGATGCGCCGGTGCCGGGCGTCCAGCCGATACCAGCAGGATGCCAGGACGCCGGCCAGTCTATTTTTCAAGGGTTGCGCCACGGTTATTAAACCCTATCCCCGCCGGCCATAGAGGACCATGGCCTCTTCCCCCACCACTTGGGCGATGCGGGCCAGCAGCAGGCGCCGGGCCAATTCATAGGCCCCCCTCCGGCCCCAATAAAATGGATTGTTATAATTGAAGGCCGCCCAACTCCAGACGGCCACCCGGTGCAGCCGATGCTCCCTGATGAACCGGCTCACCGGATGATTTTTCACGTTCTGATAAACGCCATAGTAACGGACAATGAATTGCAGCTCCACGTCCTTAAAGGCGCGAATGGGAGCGGTTTCCAGCCAGGCCGCCAGCCGGCTTCCCACCCGGTTATGGAGAGTCAATAGATCCGCCAGGGAGGCCTTGAGCTGCGGCTCCTCCTCCAGGGGATAATAGACGCCGGCAATCTCCTTGATAATCTTAAGTGCCATCTCCTGGATGGCATTAAAGGAGAGGGCCGTTTCGGGCCAGCGGCTCCAGAGATAGCGCCTGCGGCGGCTCCGGATAATCTCCAGGGCGGCCCGGTCTTCGGGCCGCTGGACGCTCAAGCGGGGCAGCTCGCAGCCGCCGGGCGGGGCCATGAAGTCGGCCAACATCCGCCTTCTGGTCCAGAAGCGCATGGCCGCCAAAGAGGCGAGCCAGAAGATAGCCAGGCCCGCCACGGCAAAAATGATCCAGTGATTTTTCATCAAGTTGCGAATCCTAAAGGCGGCATAACATCGGATAGTTTATTAAAAATACTGCTGGCGCCCTCCCGGCCGACCCCAGGTTCGTGTCTCCCGGTCACTGGCTCAGCCTCTGGTACACCGCCTCCACTGCCGCGGCCATCTGTTCCACGGTGAACCTGGCCGCCACTAGTTCCCGGCCCCGCCGGCCCAGTTCCCGGCGCTGGCACGCATCCGCCAACAACCGCCGCAGGGCCAGGGTCAGGGCCGCGGCGTCCCTGGGGGGCGCCAGCAACCCCGTTCGGCCTGGCAGCACCACCTCCGGGATCCCCCCCACCGCGCTTCCCACCACCGCCTTGCCCATGGCCATGGCCTGGAGCAGGGACTGGGGCACCCCTTCATTGGCATAGGAGGCCAGGATCACCGCGTCCATCAGGGCCAGCCAGGGCGCCACCTCCTCCTGGTAGCCCACCAGGCGCACCCAAGCCTCCAGGCCCAGTTCCCGAATCTTCTCGGCAATCACCACCCGGTAGGGCCCCTCCCCTACCACCAGCAGATAGGCCGGCTCCCCGGCCCGGACCAGGTTCGCCAGGGCCTCCAGTAGATAAAGATGGCCCTTCCAGGAGCGCAACACCGCCACCGTCCCCAAGACCGGGGCCTCTGCCGGAATTTGCAGCCGGGCCAGCAGCTTTGGGTCTTTTTCCCGGGGGCTAAATGCCTCCAGGGAGATCCCCGTGGGAATGGAAAATAACCGGCTGGCCGGGACTCCCAGGCGCTGCCGTAAAATCTGGCGGGTGGCTTCGCCGGTGCTGATCACGGCCCCGGGGGCCCGGTATAGCCAGCGAGTGGGGAAATTATTCTGCACCCGGGTGGAGAGATGGCGCGTGCGCACCAGATGGGGACGCTTTCCCAGACTGCGCCAGGCCAGGGCGCCGATCCAGGAGTCCAGGGAACTATGGGTATTCAAAATGTCTATCGCATGCTCCCGGAGCAGACGCCGCAACTGTCGCCAGGCCAAAAGCGAGTGCATCCCGCCGCAGGTCAGGGGAAAGCTGGGAAACCCCCGCCCCCGAGCCCGCCGATACAGCTCCCCCCGGGGATCGCAGGCCAGGAGCAGGCGGTGCCCCCGCCGCTGCATAGCCTCGGCCTCCGCCAGGATGCGGCGCTCCTGGCCCCCCCACCCCAAGGAGGACTCGGTATGCAGGATGGTATAAGTTGCCGCAAGCTGCCTGGGGGACATCAATAATCCTCATTTAGGGCTGTCAGCCGTCAGCTTTTAGCCCTCAGCCAGTGCCTTTTGGGCTATTAATGTTTTGGTCTTGGTGTTTTTGCTGACCACTGCTAGTGGAAGACTGATTTTTGACCCCCCTTTGGAAAAGGGGGGTAGGGGGGATTTAGTATAACATCTTGAAATACCCCTAAATCCCCCTTTTGCAAAGGGGGATTTAACATGCCAAATCCAGCCTTCCGGCCTGCGCTCATTTTTCCTAATTATTTCGCAAGCTAAAGCTTGCGGATACATTTTAAATGCCCATGGATAATGGGATTATGTAATAAAGGTACAACTGAGACACAACACTAGTATTGGGTCCCACGGAAACGTTCCCTAAATGCTTTGCCTTTTTCCCTCCCCCTTGAGGGGGCGACAGGTGTGGGTGGTAATTTATCTTTCATTTACCAAATGTTGCCACCCTCCCCCCAACCCCCTCCCCTCTCAGGGAGGGTGGGGTATCTGAAATCTTTTGTTAAGATTAAGTGCCTTTTGGGCTATTATTTTTTTGGTCTTGGTGTTTTTGCTGACCACTGCTATCTGCTTGGTCTTGGTGCTTTTACTGACTACTGGC
The DNA here is from genome assembly GCA_963697965.1 of uncultured delta proteobacterium. Classification (GTDB taxonomy): domain Bacteria; phylum Desulfobacterota; class Desulfobaccia; order Desulfobaccales; family 0-14-0-80-60-11; genus JAPLJC01. The sequence goes on along the minus strand of OY969108.1, from coordinate 1,375,964 downwards.
TACTGGCTACTGACTACTGGCTACTGCTATCTGTTTTTCTGCCAAAGTTCCAGATAAAGCTGCTCCAGCCCGGCCAGCATCGCATCCAGGGAATAGTGCTCCCGGATGGTCAGGCGAGCCGCGGCTCCCAAACGAGCCCGGAGTTGCGGCCGCCGGTAAAGCTCCACCAAGGCCCGCCCCAGGGCCTCCGGCTCTGCGGGGGGCACCAACCGGCCATTGACCCCATCCTCAATGAGCTCCATGGCGCCGCTCACCCGGGTGGCCAGAACCGGCAAACCTGCTCCCATGGCCTTGAGGAGGGCCAGAGGCAGCCCCTCCCAGAGAGAGGGTTGCACATAAAGGTCCAGGGCCCGATAAATGAGGGCCAGGTCCCGGCGGGTTCCCAGGAAGCGAACGCTTTCAGCCAGCCCCAGTTCCCGGGTCTGGCGTTCCAGGGCTTGCCGTTGGCGGCCATCACCCACCAAAATCAGGGTCGCCTCGGGAATCTGCCGGCGCACCCCAGCCATGGCCGTCAGGAGGTTATGCTGCCCTTTTTGTTCCTCCAGGCGCCCCACCGCGCCCAGGACGAACCCGGAAACCGAAAGCAGGCCGCGGGCTTCCTCCCGGCTGAGGTCCGTTTCCAACTCCGCCAGGTCGATCCCGTAAGGCAGGAGCAGCAGGCGGGAGGCCGGCACGGCGTCATAGCGGCGCACGTCCTCCCAGACCTGGGCGCTGCCCACCAGAACCCGGTCCGAGGCCCAACCCAGTAGATGGTTCCAGAGGCGCCGATGGAATTTCACCCGGGCATAAGAGTTGTGGACCGCGGCCACCACCCCGGGCAAACCCAGACCCAGGGCGGCCAGGCGGCCATAAAGATTAGGGTGGTACAGGTGGGTGTGCAGGATGTCCGGCCTGATTTCCTTCAGAAGGCGCCGCACCGACGCGGCCAGCCGCCAGGTGGAGGCGTGTTTGAGCTCCAGGCCCAGGGAGTGCACCGGGTAGCCGGCGGCGGCAAGCTCCGCGCCCACCGCCCCGGAAGCCTCGAGACAGGCCACCTCGGGGGCAAAGCGCTCGGCAGGCAGGCCCCGGACGATGGCCGCCACCAAGTCCTCGGCCCCCCCTACCGGCAGGCTCGCCAGCAGGTGCACGACCTTGAGGGGCCGCTCCGGCAATGGGCTCTGCTTTCCCACCATCAAATAATTATAACAAAATTCACTGCCGGCCGGCGGCAATTTTGCAGATTTCAGCCCCTTGACAGGCCCGCCCGCTTTTGTTAAAAAAACCATGGGCGTGGGGCTGTAGCTCAGTTGGAAGAGCGCTTGAATGGCATTCAAGAGGTCCGGGGTTCAACTCCCCGCAGCTCCACCAAAATCAGGTTGGAATTACAAGGGGTTGGCAATCGGGAGGCTGCTGGCCCTTTTCAATTTGGGGCAATGTTTACCATTTGTTTACCACTCGGTAAGTCATTAAGCAGATTTACCGAGTCTCTCAGGTGCTCATGGGACAGGTGGGCATAGCGCATGGTCATTTTCATATCGGCATGGCCCAAGAGTTCCTGAACCGCCTTCAAGCTGGCTCCCCTCATCACCAGCCGGGAAGCAAAGGTGTGCCTGAGGTCGTGAAAGTGAAAATCCTCTATCCCGGACCTCCGACAAGCTGAGGCAAAGGACCGCTTCACTTCCAGAAACCGCCGCCCCTGAGAATCGCAGAACAAATAAGGGAATTTTAGCTGATTTCCCCGGCGCATTTCCCGTAGGACGTCCGCCAGCCGGTCATTAATGGGGATTTGCCGGGCCTTGCCACTTTTGGTCTCCGTGAGATAGATAAACCCGTTCCTGATTTGCTCCCACTTCAACCCGAGAAGTTCCCCCCGCCTCATCCCGGTCAACAAGGCCATCTCCACAATTGGCCTCAAATGCGGGCTGTAGGTTCCTAAATCGTCACAGGCTTTCAACAAGGCCTCAATCTCTGATTCAGTAAGAAACCTCAGCCTCTGATTATTTTCCTTGAGCATTAACCTCTTGCCCTTTTTAAAAGGAGAATTTTCCAGTAACCCCCATTCCACGGCTTTATTTAGCATATGGGAAATCAGGGCCATTTCGCGGTTCACACTGGCATCAGTCCGCGGTTTGTTACCTATGACCGGGGTTGCCTTTCGTCTATTCCGGTAGGTTTCCAAGTCAAGGTAAGTGATTTCTGAAAGGCTCCGGCCCCCGAAGTGGTCCTGGACTCCATTGAGCAGATACTGTTTGCTTGTCTTAAAAGCTCTTTGGGTTCCAAAATTTTCCACATACAGGGCCGCCAGTTCGTTAAACGTAGTCTGGCTCTCCTTCTTCACGTCAAAAACATCATGATACCGTCCTTCTCGCTTGGCCACCTGGACCTTGGCCAAATAAGCCTCAGCATCTGCCTTGAGGGTGAAGACCTTCATCACCCGTTTGCCCTGGGGATCGTAATAGTCAATCTGCCATCCGGTCCCCTTCTGATTACTTCGCTTCCTGATTTTGGCCATGTTACCTCCCTTTTCCATTCGATTTTCCAAGGCCTCCAAAGCCAGTGGAAGAAAAGAAGGAATGGCGCGGGCTCCGGTTTCCCACCTACTGACGCTAACCCGGAAAATCCCTAGGCGATGGGCTAAATCATCCTGGGATAGCCCCCACTTGCGACGCCATTCCTTTAATTCCTGCCCTGTCATGGGTCTAAGGTAACCGATGGTTTCATAAAGTCAATAGGGGAGATTACTTTTTCCGCATCGGGTAGGTGACCGGCAGTCTGCCCCTTACCCTCACCCTTAATCCGGCGGAGGAATTACCGCAGCAGGACAGGCACTTTTTTCTATTGGCCTTGAGATTGCTCATTCTCATGCTCCTGATGGTAAACTTCCGGTAAACGGTTTTTGTAGCTATCCCAAAATCACGAGTTTTTTTAGTGTGCTTTCTGATAGTCAGGTGTTCAGCCCTCCCCCGGGGACTTTCCTATCCGCCCGGCGCTTGCCCTCAAGCCACTCCCGGAGTTCTATCGGATCAAATCTTATCAAGGATTCTATCTTCAGGTGGGGGATTACTCCCCGGCGCACCCATTGATAAACCGTAACCCTGGCAACCCGCATACCTGCAGCCAATTCTTCCGGGGCGATTAAATCACCACTCGCTAAAAGTTCCTCGAGGCTGGGACTTTGCTGGGGTGCTTTTTTCGGTCTGGGCATCGTCATCTACTTATGACTTTTTTTGATAAAAACCTGTTCAAGCCGCTGGTATGTTTTCAAATTGCCAATTTTAATTTAAGATTTTATCTTTATACTACATTAGTACACTATATATGTACTTCTTTCAATAAAAATTTTTAGGTGGATAGTTGCTCAATCCCTTTATCTACAAGGGCTTTGATATGCGACAAATCGATACAGATCATCGCCTCGTAATCAGCACCAATATGGAATCCTTCCCCCTTTTCCAGCTCTGCCATCTTCTTAGGACTAAAGCACATTGAATGTCGGTTCCCTCCGAAGGTGTAGATAAAGGTCCCATTCATTGCCTCTTCGAGGTCAGCTAAAATTTTCTTTTTATGTTCCTCATCCAGTCGTCTAAGGGTGTCGGCGTCATAATTTTTTAATGCTTCATCAGAGTGCCAGTTCCAGACATAGTTTTCTTGCCGGACCCATTCAGCCACACCTGCCACCAGCCGGCGTGGAAGGTCAAATTTCTCCTTCAGAGCCAGAACGAGCCCAGCCGCGAGTACAGAAGGATAAGAGAAGAGTCGCCTACTACCTGGTCCCGAAGCTGGCTGAATATCAGCATGAAAGAGCTTTCGCTCTGTCCAGTCAATGACAAATCTAGGGGTTTTCCCCAGGATTTTGGCAACCTCTGCTGTGCTAAATGATCGTTCCATAAGTTGAGTACTAATGTAGCATATCGAGAAATATTTGTCAACTGATTTTTCTATCTCGTAAAATTTTCGTTTGGAATCAGATAGGGTTGGTAATTAGGGCGAATAGTGTAATGCGCTCTCCAGGAGGATTTGGAAGGATTTCATTATCCAGATCATAACAGCACTTTTTCTTGCCCCACTGATAGGTGCCGATCCTGGCAAGTTATCATAATGGTCAGCAAGGATTCTAAAAGCACAAGCAAAAAAGGCGGCCCGCAGACCGCCTCTGGAATTGCAAGTCAGTTTAAAAGTGGTAAGCTACCCCCAACTGGCCGCTGAACAGCGAATAGACCGGGTTAAGCTTGAAGGTGACCGGGCCGCCACTGTAGCCGTCAACCCCCGTAAAGGAAAAACTGGGCTGAGCATAGCGGTACTTGAAGGAGAGGTCAATGGAAACGCTCTTCGTGGCCGGATTTAAAGAGAATAAGACTGTTGCTGTTCCACCGGCTAGTGTCTCTGCGACGCCAGGATCGGTCCGGCGGGGTTACCCGAGGACCGGCCTCCGGGCGTGGGGCCGGAGGCCGCCTGCAGCGCCGCCAGACGCTGCTGCTGGCGGAGGCGCCGGAATGCCCGCAGATTAGCCGCTAAGGCGGGGTTGCCGGCGGTCCCGGTTTGGGTCAGGTTCGACATCCCTTGGATCCTGGAGCCCAGGGAAGTCCCCGTCAGCCGGGTGAACCTGCTGGACAGGAAGGTTCCATGGGCCCAGGCGCCGTTGGTGGTCGCAGCCTCCGTCCCCGTCGCGGGCGGATCGGGCTGGGTCAAGTTTCCCAGGCTTACAACAATGGTATCACCTTCATTATCTTGACCGGTGCCGTTGAAAGTAAAAGTTAAGGCGCCCGACGGATTGAGCGTAGCCTGGCCAGATAGCGAAAAGTTCCCAGACACAGGGTCGACCAGGGTCATGGTCATGGTTCCGGTCAAATTCCCCCCCAAAGTGCCACTGACCTGCCCGGCCATGGTTGCATTGAAAAAGCCGTTATAAATGGAAGTCCACGTGAGTTCGGGGTTAGTCCAGGTGGTGCTGAAACTATAGACGGCAGTAAAAATCCCCGGATAAACCCCTACTCTCGTCACGGTGGTGGTTCCGGTACTGGCAAAAGAACCCACCGTAAAAGGAGTGACCGAGATGAGCGAATAAGGCCCCTCAGTGAAAGTCTCGGTAAAATTGAAAATCGTCGGCATCGGCATCGGCATCGGCGTCGGCGCAGGCGGGATGAGCGGGTTATTATTCGGGTTATTCAACCCGGTATTCGCGGTGTAGACGGTGAAGGTCGGGTTGTTTGCCGGGTTATTCACCTCGTTATTCAGGGTGAAGAGGGTTCCCAGCAAGGTGCCGGGTCCACCGCCGCCGGCCAGGGGCCCGGTTGCCAGAGGCGAGGCGGCGCCGCCGCCCCCATTAAAATGGCTAAAAAATACCTTCAGTTGCAGCAAGTCCTGCTGGGTGATGGGCATAGGCAGGGAGGGGGGCAGGTTGAAGACCACCCGGGTGAACTCCAACCCGGTCAGCGTCACTATTCCCGGCACTTCCGGGAAGAGATTCTGCACCTGGGTGGTGCCATGTTCATTGTAAATGTCGGTGGACAGGGGCGTGAGCTGGGCGTACCAGCCGGTGCCTCGGACCCCCAGGACCCCGGTATGGGTCTTCATGACGAAGTCCGGCTTTTCGGTCTGCAAAATCTTGCTCACCAGGAAGTGCACCATGCCCCGGAAAACCTCCACCGTGGCCTGGCGCTTGCTCTTGCTGGCGTCATAGGTATATTCGTCGATGGCCACCCGGCTCTCCGGCGCCAAAGTCAGGACGGTGTCATCCACGAACTGGATCTGGGCCCTGGATTGCGACTTGGTGCGGATGGCGTCCCCCTGCTGCACCTCATCCTGGACCTTTACCGGGACGGCGGGGGACTTACCCCCCTTCATCAAATCCACCGACCCTTCCACCTGCACGAACCGGCCCACCGCCGTGGCCTGGGCTGCCAAAGGGAACCCGAGGGCAAACGCAGCCAGCGCCAGCACACCTGCCAGATACCTGGATTGCATGTCACTCCTCCCGGCTGCTCCCAAAGCTCAGTAGCGAATACTCAGTTACACGCCCGCCAGGTGGCGGTCGTAATTATAGAGGACAACACTTTCATCCTCTCGGATGAAATAATAGTGTACGGGCGGAGAATCAGGGGCCAGACAAACAAGCCAGGCCGCAGCCGAGTAGCAGGTGTCGCTGGCTGTGCGGTTATTTCCCCAAACGCTTTTTCCGACGTGCCCACGCCAGCGGAATAAGGCCAAACCCCAGCAGCGTTGCAGACGGCGGGAGCGGCACAGTGGCCAAATCCAACTGGCCGCCACTGACTGAAATCGTTAACCCTGTGTAGCCCTCATCAATGTTGTATCCGAACTCTGTATCCGTAGGAACCACCGGCGGCGAACCCGTCAGAATGTCGTAAAAATCAATAGGCAAATGAAACTGGTAGTTTCCCCCGCTCACCGGCCCTACCGTAGAATACCATTCCAGCGAATTAACGAAATCGCCGGCGACGAAGCCCTGGAAGGTGAGCGTCGAGTTTGAAGGGTCGAACGTAAAAGGATTCATCGGTGCCGTCGGCAAACCTGATAATGACGCCGCCTCGGCTGTAACGGTGATGGACCAGGTGGAAAATGTACCGGCGCCTGGGTTAACGACGAAATACCCTGTCGCAGTGCCGCCATCCATCAATGTGACTCCACTAAGATCCCAGGTCACCAAGTCCGCCGCTGCCGGGGCAGCGAAGACCAGGATTACTATGAGGCATATCGCGAGCCTGGCTGCCCCACCAATTACACGAATCCACCTCATGGCAAACCCTTCCTTCTGTTGCTGGTGCCACCAAGTCGCAACGCATCCTGAAAATTTTACCTGCTTGTAACCAAGCCAATAGAAAAGCCGGACTGCCTCCTTCCAGGCAACCCGGCTATCTCTTTACTGAGATCCGTGGCTTTCCGCCCCCGCCTCGCGGCGGGTTTAGCTATTTTTCTGGGTCTGTTACTTTAAACACCTTTTATCACAAATGTCAACTATAATTTAAAAAAATATGGGCTCATTATAAAAGATCTGCCACAGGCCTTCCAGTAGTGGGGTTGAGGGTGGAGCGGAGGCGATTCTCAGGGCCGCACCAGCGCTGCGTATTATCCTTATTTATGGCGCAGCGCCGCCGCCGCGGCCAGGGCCAGGGTCAGCTTGTGTGTGGGTTTCACAACCTCAAGTTTACATAATGAAAGGTATTAGACGTTTGGCAGAAAAGACACATCGTTGGAATCATTGAGGAAAGCGGTAAAACTGATAATTATCCTATGCACGTTGAGAGGCCTACCACCACCTGTGGTAGTCTACTGCTCCCAGGCCATAGAGGTGCATGATCACTTGGTTATCTGGATGTGCTGCGGCCCTGGCGGCTGGCTGGTGGCCTCGCCCTCCACCTCGATGCCGAGCCTCTTGGCTTCGTCCCTGCTGTAGACATTCAAGGTAACCCCTTGGAAAGACTCGATCTGTTCCTGCTTCAAGCCCATGCAAGAGGCCAGGTCAGCCCAGGCGGCACGCTGGACTTGCTCTGAGCGGGCGTTCTGCGCCAGATTGAGCAGTCCCCGGCAGATCGCCACCTCCCCAGCGCCCATCTCTCTGAACAAAATCCGGCGGTCAGATGCCCGCGACTCATACTTCAGGATGATCCTGCTGCCGATCCTACAGCGCCACTCCTGCCCATAGCGTCCGTATCCTGCTGATATCATTGCCTCATCCTTGCCGAGCCTCTGGACGAGGTGCAATTCTACGAATTTCAGTTCGCTGGCAGTCAGGGCAGCTTTAAGGTCGCGAGCAGAAGCTGCTGCTCTATCAATATCTTGCTGACTATCCTCTATATATATATTATTGCTTATATCAGTATCTACAGGGAGTTGAGGAGCAGTTCTCTTCCTGGTCTGTTTAGTAGGCTGCTGAGGATCGAGGTCATCGGGTTCTGCATCGAAGTCGAATTGATCAGCCATTATCCCTCCCGTTGATGCGCCTGCGGGTGAATTCGTCAGGCTCACAGGTTAACAACCAGCGCCAGGGCTGCCGTGCCCCGAGGTTGCGCCAGCAGAAGAGGTTCCAGAGCCAATGTGGGACACAGCGGCGCTTAATCCTCATAAGACCGAATTCGACTTGCTCTTCAACCATTGCGGAAACCCTCCTCGAAGTCTGCAAATTCAGCTTCGTGGAGTTTAAGGGCCTCGAAATACTTCGGCCGGCATATATAACGGCGCTGGGCGAGTTGGAGCGCCTTGCGCCAGCCATCTACCGCCGTTGCGAGCATGAACTGCCTTTCTGCCAGTTCCGTCCGCAGACCGCCTAACTCCCTGCCCATTCGCACCGCAATCGCCATCAGTTCCCGTACCTCCGGCGGCGACTCCTTATATAGGCCCATAATCTGCTGATCTACACGCTCTCGTTCCCTGCGGGCCAGCTTCTGTCCCAGAGTTTCAGAACCATCCATGATCTGGTTCTCCTGGGGAAGTGTGGCGCCTCATTAGCGATATGAGCGCATCGGCCTTGGCGGCCCGCTGCTCCTTCCTGGTAGCCTCTGGCAACTGGAAAGCCCGGAACAACTCCTGGTCGATCTCCAGCATCATCTGATCATAGGGCGACAGCTTCTCTTCAGCCATGATCTGCACCTCCTTTGACGACCTGCCCATAGGTGGAGCAGATAGGCGGCTGGGGACGATTCCGCCACTTCTTAAACCGCTTGAGCATTAAAAGCCTCTTTTGCCAGGGTAGACCCAGCGCCTTCTGCGCCTCCCGGTTTGAGTCGACATAGTCAGCCAGCCCGATGCCCCGCTTCTCAGAAGTATCCATGATCTGCTCCTCCTTTGAGGCCTGGGATCGCCCTGGTGGCCTTGGCAGCTGCCCGGGCGGCCTTCCGTTTTTTGATCCGCTTGTCCTGGGCTTGGGCCTTGAGTGCCCCCCGATCGATGCCCTGGAGCGCATCCAGGCGGGATAGGACTGCCAACAAGAAACCAACCGCTCCCTATCGCAATATTCCCCTGGCCAAAGGAAAAATCCAGGATAAAGTTAAAATCTGTTCCGGCCTTGAATTTTGAGGATAAACTCGTAACTTTTGATGGTTCAAGGGAAGCCTAAGGCTCATGAGCGACCACCTAACAAAATGAGGCAGCGGCCAAGGAGTCGTGGCAGCTCTCGGTGGAGGAGAGAAATTGTTCTTATTCAAGAAAATTGTGGCCCCGTTCTTATTCCCCCTGCCCCTCTGCCTGGGGCTGCTGGTCATCGGCCTGGGCCTCCTGTGGTTCACCCGGAGGCAGAAGTGCGGCAAGATTCTGGTGAGCGCCGGGGCCGGGTTGCTCCTGATCTTGAGTTACTCCGTTGTCCCGGACCTGCTGTTGCGGCCGTTGGAGCTGAAGTATCCGCCGGTAGCGGACTCGAATTTCGGCTCCCGGGGGTCTGAGGCTGGTCGTTTTTTAGGGGCAGGAAGCTATATCGTGGTTCTGAGCGGAGATCTTAGCAGAGATACAACCCTTCCCGTCACTTCCCAAATCGGGCCCGATTCCCTGTCCCGCCTCCTGGAAGGAGTCAGGCTGTATAGGGCCGAGCCAGGCCTCAAGCTTATTTTATCGGGCGGCCCCGTATATGGCCCGGTCTCCGGGGCTCAGGTCATGAGCCGGGTGGCCCTGATTATGGGGGTGAACCCCCGGGACATCCTCCGGGAATCCGTTTCCCGGGACACTGAGGAGGAGGCTCGCCTCCTTAAACCCATGGTGGGCCGGGAAAGATTTTTTCTGGTGACTTCGGCTGCCCATATGCCCCGGGCCATGGCCCTGTTTCGCCGGCAGGGCCTGGAGCCGGTGGCCGCGCCCGTGGGCCTGCTGGCGCAGCAGAAGGCCCATTGGTCTCCTGAGGACTTCTTTCCCGGCAGCTACCCCTTGCACCGGGCAGAAATTGCCCTGCACGAGTATCTGGGTCTGGCCTGGGCCAGGTTGTGGGGGGTCATTTAGGACTTGGGCTGAGACGTTGATCCTTCCACCTCCTTAAAATCGAGCGGTGAGCAGTAGCGGCGAGCCACCTGGTCGCTCCTCCTCGGTGGAAGCAAAAGCTAAAAATCAAACCCGAAAACCTCCTTTAAGTCTTTTGGCTTTGCTTTGGACATTGCCGGAAACCCAAAACCGGCTACCCCCGCCTTCCTGATAAAAATCTGGATAACATCTCCTATGTCTCCGAATTTTTGAATTCACGCCCTCCTAACTAGGCTCCCTACCCTACTCATTTTAGTTATTCAAAACCAGGGAGTCCCTGATACGAAAATCAGGGAATCCCTGATTGTTCTTACACTAAAACTTATCATAATTGAAGCCATGATTATTAAATCTAGTTTATCAGATAAAACGGTGCAGTGGCTCATTGATGATAATGGTTATCTATTATAAAACAAGAAAAATACTTCGTTTTATTGCAAAACAAGAAAATATCCAGCGAGGGGAATTGCCTAAGAAAGATTGTGGCTAATCACCTAAGGCGGTTACGTAAATGAAACCATTACTTATGAGGGCACGTTCCGCTCTAATTGCCTATGAATACCAGGCACGGGTGTTGCACAATATCGGGAGGGGCATCATCTAAGACCATTACCTAAGGAAACCATTGCTCATGAGGGCAGATACCGCTCTAATTACGAAGTTAAAGAAGCCTTTTCTTAGGGATATCGACGAGGAAGGAGCCCGGAGATTTTTCCTCAAGTACCGCTGGCAGAAGGGTTTCAAGAATTGCCCCCACTGCGCCGGCAAAGTGGTGGTGGCCATCAGAAGGAATCGCCTGCGTTGCTCGGATTGCCACTATGAGTTCAGCGACTTTACCGGCACCTGCCTGGGCCTGCTGCGGGTGGGGTTCAAACCGTGGTTACGGCTCATCAAGCTGTTCGAGCAGGACTGTTCGGCCCGGCAGGCGGCCCAGGAACTTTGCTTGTCTTATCCCACCGTGCTCAAAGGCTTTAATATCATCCGGAAGGCCATCCTGTCCCAAGACCCCGGCTTTCAACACATCCAAGGCGGAAAGCAGGCGAACACACCCGTCTTGGGCGGTCGACCCAAGGGCCAAGAGATCGTGGAGTCCCTGGACAATGGGTGGATCTTCGGAATCCAGGAGAGGTCCGGGCGGGTCAGGGTGGAGCCGGTGTTTAACCTTAATGCAGAGGTTCTTTCGGACCTGGGGATGCGAAAGGTGGGCCGGAGTAATATTGTCTATACCAAAGGGTATCAAGATTACGACAGCCTGATGTTTTGCGCCCCCGGACCACTGGCTGCGAATCACTCCCAGCCTGGCTTTCTGAAGAGGACCATCATCCACGAGCAGCAGGGATTCCGGGGTTACGCCAAAAAAAGGCTCACCAGGTTTCGCGGCATCTCCCCGGAAAATTTCTTTTTATTTCTAAAGGAATTGGAATTCAGATACAACCACCGAAAAAATGGTGGATCCTTCCTAACCCTCGCCACTTATCTCACCAAGCCTGTGGCAGATATTTTATAATGAGCCTAATTTTTTTTATCAAACCCTCAAAAGGGCTTGACGGATTTAGACATAAAGCTTATCAAGTGTCGCGGCATCTCCCCGAAAAATTTCACTTTATTTCTGAAGGAGCTGGAATCCAGATACAACCACCGTAACAATGGTGAATCTTTCATAATCTACGCCACCTCTCTCACCAAGCCTGTGGCAGACCTTTTATAACGAACCCGCTTTTTTTAAACAATTTCTTAAACCGGACTTGACAAGTTTAAGGTGCAATGACAAAATAAGCGGCACCGGAAAAGCCAAACTCAGCGTGAGCTGGGGACGGAAAGCCACGGGTCTCTAAGAGATAGCCGGGTTGCCTGGAAAAGGGCATCCGGCTTTTGTGTCTTAAATCGGGGTTGCAGGAAGTTTCTATGAATGCTTGATGCAGGGAGGGTCCCACACATCCTGGGTTTTTAATCCGAGTTAGATTTAGCCCCAGTTGCCTGGGAACTTTTCACCACTTATTAGCGCGGCTGTAACTCGATATTAACACAGGGGACTTAAAGTTGTGGCCAAGAGGCCAGGGGCTGCGAGGGGAGCAACCCCGCCGGCCGCCGCCCTGCTAATCGGCGCCGATGGGGATAACGCCTGGGATTTAGGCCATTCGCAAAAATTTGCAGGCGCCTCTTGACATCAAGCTCGAAATGATTAGTTTCAAAAGCAGTTTGCTCCGGATAAAGCCAAACCCAGCGTGAGCTGGGGGCGGAAAGCCACGGGTCTCTGATAGGAGATAGCCGGGTTGCCTGAAGAAGACATCCCGGTTTTTTTATCTCAAAAATCGGGGGTGGAGGGAGTGCCTGACCGGCAGTTGGCAAGTACCCGAAGCCATACCGAATTACCCACATACTTTAGGATAAAGCCAAACCCAGCGTGAGTTGGGGACGGAAAGCCACGGGTCTCAATCAAGAGAAAGCCGGGTTGCCCTTAATTTAAGGACAATCCGGCTTTTTTATTTTAAAAATGAGGTTGGGAACGGCTGGTTGGGGGATCCGGTCGGCCATTTGTGTCCGCTGCCTTGTGTCCGTTACCAGAGGGGAATTCAACCTTTAACCGGTGTTAACTGGTGCGCCCCCGGAAGGTCCCATGTCAATTATGAATCGTCGGGGAGATGGGCATCATGTGGAGAAAACCTCATTGACCGTAAGTCAAGGGGGAGGGGAAAAAGAAATCCTCACATTACCCAAACCTGCAGCTAAGGAGGAACGATGAAGAAAGTGCTTTTACTCATGGCTATGGCCGTCCTGGTGTGCTGGCTCCCGGGGCAAGCGTTGGCGGCAACGTCATCCTTCACCTCAACTATGAATATCCAAGGTTCTAACAACTTTACTCCCACAGGGGATAGTGGGAGCTATGGCACGATATCCGTTACTTTAAACAGCGCTCAGGATATCGCAACCGTTACAATCACACCCACCGAGAGCCCGGCGGACCTTGACATCCGCAACGGCAACGGTGTTGGCAACGCTATCCTGGATGCCGCCCTCAACGTGGCTGCTCCCAGCAGTGGCACTTTCACGGCCAGCGCCGTGCCCGGCACCAGCGGCACTACCTTTACAACGGTTGGCGCGGGGCAAACTTTTGACAACCTCGGGACCTTTGACCTCACCGCCACCGGTTACGGCGGCGGCTCCGAGAACTTTGAAGACATCGTCTTCACCATATCCACCAGCGGCACCGCCTCCACCTGGGCTAGTGCCTCTGCCGTGCTGACTGGCAATAACTTCGGCGAAGATGGTGGCACTTGGGTGTATCTTGAAAGCAACAGCAGCGACACCACCTATATCGGGGAAGAAGCCGCCACGGTGCCCCTGCCCCCCACCGCCCTGCTGTTGGGCTCTGGATTACTGGGCCTGGTGGGCCTGGGCTGGCGGAAACGGACGTCCTTTGAAGCTTAAACCTTAACGCAGAGAAGTTACTGCAAAGGCCAGGTCCCTGCCGGTTATAGGGATGTAATGGGGCGTGGCCTTTGCTGGATTTCAAGGAGATGGCCCATGCGTAATAAAATAACCTTTGTGCTGTTAATTTTGGGGCTGGCGATGATCTGCGCGCCGATGGCGCAGGCATCTACGGTGAATGATTTTTCTAGCGTGGTGGGTGCCTCATTAGACATTTCTGCAACAGGCGGCACCGCCAGTATCACTTTCTCCCCGGCTGCCCCGGCGGATAACTTTGAAATCACCCTTGGCCCCGCGGCAGGCGATTATGGCATAATCACTAACCCAACAGGCGGTTGGACGTTTACGGCCGCCTCCGTCACTCCCGAGGGAACGGGGCAGCAAGCCCCGGTCATTGGAACTGGGCTCCTGACCTTAGCGGATGGAACTGGGTCTATCCAGGGCAACCTGGCATTGGTCAAAATTGAAACAAACCCGGCCGGTACTGCCGGCCTCATAAACGATATGCTGGCGGTTAACTTCACCGGCGTTACCGTCTCTTCCGGAACCCCTGGTTCAGAGCTTCTGGACTTTCTGGGGAGTTTAAATGAAATTGACTTTACGTTCCAAACCAGTGCCAGTTCTAGTGATCCTATAGATTTAACGGACATTGCCGACGGCACCCTAATCAACGGGACCGGAATATCTTCGTATTCAGGCGAAATCGTTCCACTCCCGGGGACGGTGCTGCTGCTGGGCACCGGATTACTGGGCCTGGTGGGCCTGGGCTGGCGGAAAAGGAGTGTCTTTGAAGCCTAACGTCGAGAAGTTAGAGACATCAAAAGGCCGGGCCCCTGCCGGATACGGCGGTATGGGGCTTGGCCTTGCTGACTTCCGGCTGCAGAGGACGGCCTGGCAACATTAATCTTAACGGAGTTAGGGGATTGCCAAAATGGGCAGAGTCCTTACGGGGGCCCTGCCTGTTGTGTTCTGGATTATTCGCTTTAGGCGCCCATTTACTTATAGTTTAAAGTTGGGACCTCTGCGAAAGTCCCCACTTTTGTCATTCTGAGGGAGCGAAGCGACCGAAGAATCTCATAAATACAAGGAAATACGAGATCCTTCGCTTCGCTTAGGATGACAAAGTTGCTTTTCGTCGAGAGCTCAACTTTGAACTTTGAAATAATCAGCAGAATTGACGCCAGGTTTTCGGTACCCTTTGTCTATGTGAGTACCGATAGCAATCGGTCTTCGTTCTGAGAACTCCCGGAGGGGTAGCTAGAAGTCCATGGAAACCAGGATCATCAGGGATTTTGCCTCCTTTATTTCCCTCTTTCTCCTGGCGCTGGCCGGGCCTCCCGGTCATGCCATTGGCACCCATCCTTCGGGTTCCCTTACGGTGAGCATTCCTGCCGCCCTCGAGCATCCTTTTTCTGGGCCGATGGCTGGCATCTCCCGACGGCAGGATCCCCAGGTTTCTCTGGAGCCCAAACCCTTAAGATCCGGCTCCAAGGCCGGCCAGTTCACCCGGCAGGAGGGGAAGGATATTGGCCCCGAAGCCCGGCGCCTCGATCATTTAGTCATAAATAATGCCCGCCTGCACGGGGTGGACCAGAAACTGGTGTGGGCCGTGATGCGCCGGGAGTCCGGCTTCAATCCGCGGGCCGTGTCCCCCAAGGGAGCCATGGGGCTGATGCAGCTCATGCCCGGCACCGCGGTGCTCATGGGTGTGACGGACCCTTTTGACGTGGAGCAAAATATTGCCGGCGGGGTTAAGTATCTGAGCCAATGCCTGAGCCGGTTCAAAGGAGATGTCTGCCTAGCCCTGGCGGCTTACAACGCCGGCCCGGAGACTGTTGAAAAATATCATGGTTGCCCGCCTTTTCCTGAAACCCAGAATTACGTCGCCGCGGTGCTGCGGGATTATTCGGGAAAGTCTCCGCCGAAAGGTTGGCGCTTGGCTGCCCGGAACGCCCCAGCGGCTGGGGACATGTCCAATCCGCCCGAGGCTTCGGGGTTGCAATGGAAGGTCCCCACTCCCCACTGGAGGCTAAAGGAGCCCGAGATCAATATCCAGGCGCCCCGTTGGAAAGGGCAGGACCGGCTTTCTCCGCCTTTGCGGCTCCTTCCTGCTAGCAGACAGCCACTCCCGGGATAATCGGCAAAAAATAACAAACCTTAGTATGAAATAGCTCTTAGACCCCTGGCCACTCAGGCGGTTAGGGATAGGTAGTAATTCACTAAGAATTGTGCTAATTACACAGTTTGGATGCGGATTTGACAGCAGACGAAAGGAGTTTATCAATGGGTAGCGGTTCGAAGGTTTGGGGGTGGCGCCAACTTGCCGTTGGGCTTCCCATATTGTGCGCGGTTCTCTTCCTGATCGCCTGTGGCACCATGGAGGAAAAGCGAAATGCTTTCATGGCCCAGGGGAAGAAATTATATGAGCAGGGAGACTACCTCCGGGCTCGGGTGCAGTTCAGGAACGCCTTGCAGATTGACGACAACTTTGGCGAGGCCTACCTGTGGGTGGGAAAGACGGAGCTGAAAACGGGAAATGTCCGGAATGGGTTCGTAGCCCTTTCCAAGGCAGTGGAACGGAAACCGGATTTATGGGAGGCCCAGCTTCTCCTGGGAGAGCTTTATCTCAAGGGCGGCAGATTGGAGGACGCGGCAGAGAAGATCAATCTGATCCTCAAGCACCAGCCTCAGAACACCGATGCCTTGCTCCTGTCAGCTTCCCTATCCCTGGCCCAGAAACAACCCCAGCAAGCTTTGGAGTTGCTGGAAAAAGTTCGCCGCTTGGAGCCCGGCAAAACGGCCGCCTATTTAGGGCAGGCCCTTATCGAAGACCAGCAGCGGCATCCTGAAGCCGCGGCTGCCACCCTGGAGGCCGGCCTCCAGGCCAACCCCAAAGCCCTGGACCTATACATTGCCAGGGCCCGTCTCGCCGACGCCCAAAAGCAGTTTGCCGTGGCAGAGGCCAACTTCCAAAAGGCCCTGTCCCTGGAGCCGAAAAACGTCCAGCTCCATTCGGAGATGAGCCGCCACTATATGGCCGCCGGCCAATGGGATAAGGCGGAGCAGGCCTTGCGTCAAAACCTCCAACTGGAGCCGGATAAGGACAGCCACGTTACTGAACTGAGCCGCTTCCTGCTCGGCCGCGGCCGGCAAAAAGAGGCGGAAGAAACGCTGAAAATTTTCGTCGACCAGCATCCCCACAACTTCCCGGCCCGCTTCGCCCTGGCGGACTTGTACCTGGCCATGAACAGGTATGGTAAAGGGGAAAAGGTCTTTCAAGAGATCATTGCCCTGGACCCGGGTGGCCCTCAAGGGTTGAAAGCCAAGACGCAATGGGCCCGCGTGCTCCTGTCGCAAGGTGAGGTCGAAGAAGCCAATAAGTTGGTGGCGGAGGTTCTCAAAGCCAATCCCAAGGATATGGAAGCCACCCTGGTCCAGGGGCTCATCGCCCTGGCCCAAAAGAACGGCTTGAAGGCGGTGGACAACCTTAGGATCGTCACCCAGGATCAGCCTAATAATTCCCAGGCTTGGCTCCTCCTGGCCCGGGCCTACTTCTCGAACAACCAACCGGAACAAGCCAAGGATGCAGCCAGGAAATCCCTGGCATTAAAAAAGGATTATCAGGAGGCCAGGGTCTTCCTTTATGATCTCTATTTGCAAAAGAAAGACTATGATGGGGCTATCCGGGAAATAAAAGGGTACCTCCTGTATGATGAAAATAATATCCCCAATCTGACCGACTTGGGGTACGTCTACCTGGCTAAGAAGGATTACGGCAAGGCCCGGGAAACCTTCCAGAAAATCGTCGATCTGCAGCCCAAGGCCCCGCTGGGATATTACGAAATGGGACAGCTTAACCAGGCGCAGGGGCAAACGGAGCAGGCCGTAAAATATTACGAGCTGGCCCTGGCGCAAGACCCCACCTTCATGCCCGCACTGCAGCAAGAGTTGAATATGGACCTGCAACAGAAGCATGCCGATAAGGCCCTGGAGAGGGTGAGGCAGGCCGTGGCTCGCAGTCCTAAGAATACCGAGTTGCACCAGGTACTGGGGGCGCTCCTCCTGGCTGAAAACCAGCCCAAGGAAGCCGCCGCGGCCTTGGAAGAGTCGCTTTCCCTCAATCCCGGCAATGTCCAGGCCCTGAATCAGCTGCTCGCCGCTTATCAAAAGGAGGGTGACCCGGAACTGGCGATCCGTCAACTGGAAGAGCGTGTGGCCAACCCGGCTTCCCCGAAATTTTACTCTCTGGTTCTCGCAATGGTTTATGACAGACAAAAAAAATTCGATAAAGCCAAAGAGCTTTATGAAACCCTCCTTAAAGAGGGCCTGTTTCCTGACATAGCTCGCAATAATTTGGCCTATCTCCTGGCGGACCATGCTCCGACCCCGGAGAATCTGGACCGGGCCCTGAAACTCGCCTCCGAGAGCCTGGAGGATCATCCCTATGCCCCCAATATCCTTGACACAGTAGGCTGGATTCTGTGCAAAAAGGGGGAGTTTGCCAAGGGCCAACCCGACCTGGAGAAGGCCGCCGCTAAAGTCCCCCAAGATCCGACGATCGCGTATCATCTGGGCTGGTGCGAAGCAAAATTGGGGCACGTAGAGAAAGCCCGGGAATACCTGATGAAGGCTCTGGCCCTCAAAGGAGAGTTTCCGCAGCGAGGCGACGCTGAAAAGCTCCTGGCGAGTCTGCCTGCAGCCGGCAAACCCTGATATGCAGGCGACTTAGAGAAAAATAATAACGAGCCCCGCTCGACAGGTCGCTTAATCACCCTGGGCCCGAGATTACGCGGCAGACATGGCAGCCGCAGTCCAAAAATGGTTGCGCGGATGACCCGGACTGCCGCATAATCCCGAACAACCTGCCTGCCTCTCAGTCGATTCTTTTCCCCTGAGGAGCTTGTCCGGTTGAAATCTGTCTCGAATCTTTCTCGCAAAAGGTTAAGGTTAGAGACTGCATGCTCCCCCGTCGCCGGATAATAATAGCCTGCCTGTTCCTGGTCGTGGCCACGTTGGCCACCTATGGCGACCTGAAAAACCATCAGTTTGTCAATTACGATGATAATACCTACGTCACCAATAATCCCGCGGTACAAGCTGGCCTAACTCTCAAGGGGTTCTCCTGGGCCTTCGCCACCATGCATGGTTCAAACTGGCATCCCTTGACCTGGCTCTCGCACATGCTGGACGTCCAGTTATTCGGGCTTAACCCCACTGGGCATCACCTAACCAATCTGGTCTTTCATATAGCCAACGCCCTGCTATTGTTTCTATGGCTCCTGTACCTCACCCGGAGCTTGGGGTGTAGTTTCCTGGTGGCCGCCCTTTTTGCCTTACACCCGATGCACGTGCAGTCGGTGGCCTGGGTGGCGGAACGCAAAGATGTCCTGAGCACCTTCTTTTGGCTGCTTACCATGTGGGCTTACGTCTGGTATGTGGAGCGTCCTGAATTAGGAAGATACCTGCTAATTCTGCTCTGCTTCTGCCTGGGTCTGATGGCCAAGCCCATGCTGGTGACCCTGCCCTTCGTGCTCCTGCTTTTGGACTACTGGCCCTTGGGCCGCCTGTCCCTTAAGGGCACCACAGCGGCCGCAGCATCTCCAAAGCCCGGGCCGGGAGTTACCCTCAAGCGCCTGATATGGGAAAAGTTACCCTTGTTTGTCCTTTCGGCCCTCTCTTGCGTGGTCACTTTTTATGCGCAAAGGCAAGTTGAAATGGCCTTGCAATCTTTCCCTTTTGCTAATCGCCTGGCCAACGCGGCGCTGGTCTACGTGAGCTATCTGAGTAAGATGCTCTGGCCGGCCCACCTGGCCGTTCTTTACCCTCTTTCGAGGCATGGTGTGCTCACCTGGCAGGCGCTGTTGGCCAGCCTGGACTTGGTGGTTCTGACCTTTTTCGTGTTCCGGCTGGCCCGGCGGCATCCTTATCTCCTGGTGGGATGGCTCTGGTACCTGGGCACCCTGGTGCCGGTCATCGGCTTGGTGCAGGTGGGGGTGCAGGCCATGGCGGACCGCTATACCTATCTCCCCTTCATCGGGCTGTTTATCATGGTAGCCTATGGGATGGCTGACCTGGGGGCCAGATGGCACGTCCCCAAGTTCCTTTTGCCTGTGGGCGCCGGGGTGGTCTTGTCGGCCCTAATGATCTGTACCTGGGTGCAGGTCGGCTATTGGCGCGATTCCGTTTCGCTGTTTGAGCATGCCCTGAAGGTGACTGGTGGTTACTCCCTAACCCATAACAACCTGGGGGCCGCCTTGATGAAACAGGGCAAGCTGGATCAGGCTATACCCCATTTTACCGAGGCCCTGCGCCTTGATCCCAAGTATCCTGAGGCCGATAACAACCTGGGGGTTGCCTTGGCGACCCAGGGAAAAATAGATGAAGCCATTCTTATGTTCCAAAAAGCCATCCAAATAAAACCTGATTACTCAGAGGCCTATGCCAATTTAGGATTAGTTTTCGCGAAACAAGGAAATATTGATAAAGCCATTATTAATTGTCAAAATGCTCTCAAATTTAACCCTAATGACACCCGCGCTCAAAAGATGTTAACTATTTTGGAGGCCAAAAGGCCTCAGAATTGATGAACTGAACTATTTGTTAAACAATTTTAACAGAGTCGTAATGCCCTCCTGCCTTCTCAATCGATTTCTTTCGTCTGAGGAGCTTGTCTAGTTGAAACTGCCGTGAATCTCCATCGACAAAGCTCAGAGTTAGAGGCTGATAGGTCACAGCGTCGTTGGAAAATAATAGCCTGCCTATTCCTGGTCGTGGCCACGTTGGCCGTCTATGGCGATCTGAGAACTCATCAATTTGTTAATTTTGATGATGATATATACATAACTGACAATCCCCAGGTCCAAGATGGCCTTACTCTTAAGGGGCTCTCCTGGGCTTTCACCAGCCTGCAAGGCGGGAACTGGCATCCGTTGACCTGGCTCTCCTTCATGGTGGACAGCCAACTTTTCGGGCTGCACCCCGGGGGCTTTCTTCTAACCAACCTGCTCTTCCACATTGCCAATGCCCTGCTCTTGTTTTTGTGGCTCCTCCGGACCACTCGGGCCCCGGGGTGCAGCTTCCTGGTGGCCGCCCTCTTTGCCCTGCACCCCCTGCACGTGGAGTCGGTGGCCTGGGCGGCAGAACGCAAGGATGTCCTGAGTACCTTCTTCTGGCTGTTCACCATGTGGGCCTATGTCTGGTATGCAGAGCGTCCAAGATTAGGAAGATACCTGCTAATACTGGTCTGCTTCAGTCTGGGTCTGATGGCCAAGCCCATGCTGGTGACCCTGCCCTTTGTGCTGCTGCTATTGGACTATTGGCCTTTAGACCGCTGGCCGCAGAAATCCGCTGGATCAGCCCAAAATTCCCTGGTCCCAAAGCTTCAGCCCGGTGTTCCCCTCGGACGTTTAATTTGGGAGAAAGCCCCTCTCTTTGCCCTGGCAGTGATCTTGAGCGTGGCTACTTTCTATGCGCAAAAAGAAGTGGGAGCGATGGCGGGACTGGCTCAGCTTCCCTTACCCAATCGTCTAGCTAACGCCTTCGTGGCCTACTTCACTTATATGGTTAAGATGTTATATCCATCCGGCCTGGCCGTCCTTTATCCCCTTTCCATTAAGGATGCCCTCCCCCCTTGGCAGTGGCTAGGAGCCAGCCTCACGCTGGCTTTAATCTCCCTATTAGTGATCAGAAAGACCTCGCGGCATCCTTATCTCCTGGTGGGATGGCTCTGGTATTTAGGTACCCTGGTACCGGTTATTGGCCTGGTACAGGTGGGAAACCAGACGTTGGCGGACCGCTACACATATGTGCCGCTTATCGGTCTGCTTATCATTGTAGTCTATGGCATGGCTGAGCTGGCGGCCCGCTGGCGCGCCCCCAGGTTCCTTGTGCCTGTGGGCGCCGGAGTAGTCTTGTCGGCCTTGATGATCTGTACCTGGGTGCAGGTCAGCTATTGGCGCGATTCCATTTCGCTGTACGAGCATACCCTGAAGGTGACCACGGATAACTTCATAATCCATAACAACCTGGGGGAGACCCTGGCGGCGCAAGGCAAGAAGGAGCAGGCTGGGGCCCATTATAATGAGGCCCTGCGTATTAATACCAATTATGCCGACGCCCGTAACAACCTGGAGGCCCTGGTAGCGCAAGGCAAGTTGGATCAGGCCGCGGCCCGTTATGCCGAGGCCCTGCGCCTTCACCCAAATGATGCCGAGACCCTGCGTCTTAAGCGCGATCTTGCCGAGGCCCATAACGACTTTGGGAATGCCCTGGCTGCTAAGAAAAAGTTGGATGAGGCCGTGGCCCAATATGCCGAGGCTTTGCGTCTTGAGCCCGCCATTGCCGGGATCCATAACAACCTGGGGGTGACCCTGGGCAAACAGGGCAAGATGGATCAGGCCATAGCATATTATGCCGAGGCCCTGCGCCTTAATCCCAATTTTGCCGAGGCCCAAAATAACCTGGGGATGGCCCTGGCGAAACAGGGAAAATTAGATGAAGCCATTGCCAGGTTCCAAAAAGCCATCCAAATAAAACCTGACTTCTCAATGGCTTACTCCAATTTAGGATTAGCTTTAACGCAACAAGGAAATATTGATAAAGCCATTAATATTTTTCAAAATGCTCTCAAAATTAACCCTAATAACACCAGCGCTCAGAAGCTATTAAAATATTTTAAAGACGCAAAGGCCTCAAAATTGAAAAATCGAACTATTTTTTAATCAATTTTTGTAGGATTGTAATACTGTTTATTGGCAAAATCTCCAGATCCCTTGCCACGAATTTGACCTATCGGTGGAGTGGGGAAAATTTGTAGTTATGGTTTGGCCATGGGAAGTTTCCAGGATTTTGATAAGCTCCCAGTCACAGCAGATATACTCTAATGGGGGTCTTAACGTATAATCCTGGATACCTTTTTTACCTGCTCCGTAATCGACTCCTTTCGCCTAAGGAGCTTGGCTTGGTTGAAATCTGCCGGAATCTTCATTTCGCCAAAGCTCAAAGTTAGAGGCTGCTATGTCACAGCGTCGCTGGATAATACTAGCCTGCCTCTTCCTGGTCGTGGCCACGTTGGCCGTCTATGCAGAGGTAAAAAACCATCAGTTTGTCTACGATGACTATCTTTACGTCACTGGTAATCCCCCGGTCCAGGGGGGACTCACCCTGAGGGGGTCGGTCTGGGCTTTCACCACCCTGCATGCCGGCTATTGGATCCCTCTGACTTGGCTCTCCTTCATGGTGGACAGCCAACTTTTCGGGCTGCACCCGGGGGGCTTTCTACTAACCAACCTGCTCTTCCACATCGCCAGTGCGCTGCTCTTGTTTTTGTGGCTCCTCCGGACCACCCGGGCCCTGGGGCCCAGCTTCCTGGTGGCCGCCCTCTTTGCCCTCCACCCCCTGCACGTGGAGTCCGTGGCCTGGGTGACAGAGCGCAAAGATGTCCTGAGCACCTTTTTCTGGCTGCTTACCTTGTGGCCCTACGTCTGGTATGCAGAGTCTCCAAGATTAGGAAGATACCTGCTAATCCTGGTCTGCTTCAGCCTGGGGTTGATGGCCAAGCCCATGCTGGTGACCCTGCCCTTCGTACTCCTGCTTTTGGATTACTGGCCCTTGGGCCGCCTGTCCTTTAGAGGCCCTGCAGCCGCCGCGGCATCTCCAAAGCCCGGTCCAGGAGTTACCATCAAGCGCCTGGTATGGGAGAAGTCACCCTTGTTGGTCATTTCGGCCCTCTTTAGCGTTGTCGCTTTTCATGCGCAAAAGGTAGTGGGAGCTGTAATGACTTTGCATACTCTCCCTGTTCCCAATCGCCTGGCCAACGCTATGGCGGCCTACGTGAGTTATCTAGGTAAGATGTTCTGGCCCGCGCACCTGGCCGTTCTTTACCCCCATCCGGGTTATACTCTGCCCACTTGGCAGGCGCTGTTGGCCGGCCTGGCCCTGGTGGTTCTAACCCTTTGGGCTCTCCGGCAGGCCCGGCGGCATCCCTATCTACCAGTAGGATGGCTCTGGTACCTGGGGACCCTGTTGCCAGTCATCGGCATAGTACAGGTCGGGGAGCAGGCTATGGCAGACCGCTTTACCTATTTGCCCTCCATTGGGCTGTTTATTATGGTTGCCTATGGGATGGCTGAGCTTACGGCCCGCTGGCGCGTCCCCAGGATCCTTTTGCCCTTGGGCGCCGGGATGGTCTTGTCGGCCTTAATCATCTGCACCTGGGTGCAGGTCAGCTATTGGCGCGATGACATTTCGCTGTATGAGCATACCTTGAAGGTTACCAGGAGGAACCCCATAATCCAGAACAATTTGGGGCTGGCCCTGGCGCTGCAGGGCAATTTGGACCTGGCTATGGGCCATTATGCCGAGGCCCTACGTCTTAAGCCCGATTATGCCTTGGCCCATAACAACCTGGGGATGGCCTTGGCGGCGCAGGACAAGTGGGATCAGGCTATAGCCCAATATACCGAAGCCTTGCGCCTTAAGCCCGATAATCCCGAGGCCCATAACAACCTGGGGGTGGCCTTGGTGAAACAGGGCAAGATGGATCAGGCCGTGGCCCAGTATACCGAGGCCGTGCGTCTTAATCCCGATTCTGCCGAGGCCCATAATAACCTGGGGGTGGCCTTGGTGGCGCTGGGTAAGATGGATCAAGCCGTGGCCCAGTATGTCGAGGCCCTACGTCTTAAGCGCGATTATGCCGAGGCCCATAACAACCTGGGGGTGGCCTTGGCGAAACAGGGGAAAATAGAGGAAGCCATTAGAATGTTCCAAAAAGCTATCCAAATAAAACCTGATTACTTAGAGGCTTACACCAATTTAGGAGTAGCTTTCGCGGAACAAGGAAATATTGATAAAGCCATTATTAATTATCAAAATGCTCTCAAAATTAACCCTAATAATACCACTGCTCAAAGAATGTTAAGTATTTTAAAGGCAAAAAGGCCTAATAATTGATTTATTGAACTTTTGCTTAATTGGCTGAAACAAGAAGGGGCTTCCCCGGATCGGACCCAGGAGGCGAGGCCTCGAAACCATTTATTCACCGGGATGGCTCAGGCTGTCATATTCCCAACCGACCTGCCTCCTCAGTCGATTTCTTTCGCCTGAGGAGCTTGCTTGATTGAAATCTGTCGCGAATCTTTCTCGCCAAAGGTTAAGGTTAGAGGCCGCTATGTCACAGCATCGTTGGAAAATAATAGCCTGTCTCTTCCTGGTAGTGGCCACGTTGGCCGTCTATGGCGATCTGAGAACCCATCAGTTTATCAATATGGATGATGGACTATACGTCACTGATAATCCCCCCGTGGAGGCTGGCCTCAGCCTTAAAGGGCTCTCCTGGGCCTTCACCACCCTGCATGCATCTAACTGGCATCCCTTGACCTGGTTCTCCCTCATGGTGGACAGCCAACTTTTCGGGATGCACGCCGGGGGCTTTCTTCTAACCAACCTGCTCTTTCACATCGCCAATGCCCTGCTCTTGTTTTGGTGGCTCCTCCGGACCACCCGGGCCCCGGGGTGCAGCTTCCTGGTGGCCGCATTTTTGCCCTGCACCCCCTGCACGTGGAGTCCGTGGCCTGGGCGGTAGAACGCAAGGATGTCCTCAGCACCTTCTTTTGGCTGCTTACCATGTGGGCTTACGTCTGGTATGTGGAGCGTCCTGAATTAGGAAGATACCTGCTAATCCTGGTCTGCTTCAGCCTGGGTCTGATGGCCAAGCCCATGCTGGTGACCCTGCCCTTCGCTCTCCTGCTTTTGGACTATTGGCCTTTGGGCCGCCTGTCCCTTAAAGGCCTCGGGCTGGCCACTGCATCTCCAAAGCCCGGTCCAGGAGTTACCATCAAGCGCCTGGTATGGGAGAAGTCACCGTTGTTGGTCCTTTCGGCCCTCTCTTGCGTGGTCACTGTTTATGCGCAAAAGCAAGTTGAAATGACCTTGCAAACTTTCCCTATTGCTAATCGCCTGGCCAACGCTATGGTGGCCTACGGGGGCTATCTGGGTAAGATGTTCTGGCCCGCGCACCTGGCCGTTAATTACCCTCTTTCGCGGCATGGCATGCTCACCTGGCAGGCGCCGTTTGCCGGCTTGGTTTTGGTGGTTCTGACCTTTTTAGCGTTCCGGCAGGCCCGGCGGCATCCTTATCTCCTGGTGAGATGGCTCTGGTATTTAGGCACCCTGGTGCCGGTCATTGGCCTGGTAGTAAGAACGCAGGCCTTGGCGGATCGCTTCACTTATGTGCCCTCCATTGGGCTGTTTATTATTGTAGCCTATGGGATCGCTGAGCTTACGGCCCGCTGGCTCGTGCCCAGGTCCCTTTTACCCTTGGGCGCCGGGGTGGTCTTGTCGGCCTTGATGATCTGTACCTGGGTACAGGTCAGCTATTGGCGCGATTCCATTTCGCTGTATGAACATACCCTGAAGGTGACCAGGGGGAACCCCCTAATCCAAACCAATTTGGGGCAGGCCTTGAGGAACCAGGGCAAGTTGAATCAGGCTATAGGCCATTATGCCGAGGCCATACGTCTTATGCCCGATTCTGCCGAGGCCCATAACAACCTTGGGGAGGCCCTGGCGGCGCAGGGCAAGATGGATCAGGCTGTGTGGCCCATTATGCCGAGGCCCTGCGCCTTAAGCCGGATTATGCCGAGGCCTATAACAACTTGGGGGTAGCCCTGGCACAACAGGGAAAAATAGATGAAGCCATTCCTAGATTCCAAAAAGGCATCCAATTAAAACCCGATTACTCAGTGGCCTACTCCAATTTAGGATTAGCCATTTCGCAACAAGGAAATATTGATAAAGCCATTATTATTTATCAAAATGCTCTCAAAATTAATCCTAATGACACCAGTGCTCAAAAAATGTTAAATATTTTAACCTGGATTATGCCACAGGAAAAGGTAGACAATAGTATAACTACTTGATATAAGGAGGATAAATTAGCAATTCGGGGGTCTTCAAAGTGCTCGCTAGTGGTGAAAGCCAGAAAGAGGCAATCCGGCCAGATTTTAACCCTATCATCATGATAGATTTCCATGGCGCCACGATCACCTCAGACGTTGGTTTTCTCCTGATGCGAGAGATCGATGACCGTTTCAAAATTATTGCCCCCATGGGAGATTGTCTGGAAGACTTGAGATACCCCAAACATACAAGACACTCCCTGGTGCAGATGATTCGTCAAAGAGTTTACCAGATAGCCGCGGGCTATGAAGATTGCAACGATGCAGATTATCTCCGCATCGATCCAGCGCTCAGGCTGGCGATTGGCAAAAACCATAAGGTGGGGGCCGGGCAGTCTATGCTTTCCAGGCTGGAGAATGACGTTCTGGGCAATGTGGCAGGGTTAACGGCCTTGGAGGCCGCTCTGACCCGGTCAACTGACGCCCTGTTACGCAGGAAAAACAAGCGGCGCCTGATCATCGACCTGGATTCCACCGAGGACCCGGCCCACGGCAAGCAGGAGGGGGTTGCCTACAATGGCCATTTTGCCAAGAACTGTTTCCATCCGCTTTTTGGCTTTACCAGTGAGGGTGACTGTCTGGGGGCCAGGCTGAGGCCGGGGAATGTTCATTCCGCCGATGGTGTCCTGGAGTTCATCAAGCCCATCGTGGAGCGCTACCGGGGGTAGTTCAAGCTTTTCTGGTTTCGAGGTGACGCCGCCTTTGCCAACCCGGAGACCTACGAATATTGCGAGGAACACCGTATCTCTTATTTTATCAGGTTACCCAGCAATGTGATCCTGATGCGTCTCTTAGAACCTCACCTAAACCGACCGGTGGGCAGACCGCCTAAGAGCGGCATCCAGGTCAGGATTGTTGACCTCCACTACCAGGCCAAGAGTTGGAGCCGGCCTCGCCGGGTGGTGGCCAAGATCGAATGGCACCGGGGTGAGTTGTTCCCCCGTATCGGCTTTGTAGTTACCAGCTCCAGGCTCCCGGCCAGCAAGGTGACCAAGGTCTATAACGGCCGGGGGGATGTGGAAAACCGGATTAAGGAGGGCAAGAATACTCTACGTTGGGACAAAACCAGTTGCCAAAGGTTCGAGGCCAACCAGGCCAGACTACAGATGGGGGTTCTGGCCTACAACCTCCTGCATATGATCCGGCAATTTTACGTCTGGGGAGAGGAGGTGCGGCGGTCCATTGATTGGCTGATCAAGCGGCTGATCAAGGTGGGGGCCAGAGTTTCTTACCATGCCCGGAGGTGGTATATACATGTGGCCAGCGCTTTCCCTCTATCTCACCATTACCGGGTGATATGGGCCTGGGGCTCATAGGCCGCAGACCCTCAAAGAATCTGCCCGCAAAGGGGTTGGTATGCCAAAAATTTAGGAAAAATTACTTTTTCAGCGAAATTTGTGCTATCGTGCCTTCCACAAGACAATTTGGTTATAAAAAAAGAAAACTTTCCGGGTTTATACACGGGAAGAGGTATCCCCAAAACCATTTTTGACTGCGGTGGCCAAGGTTCCCGCATAATCTCGGATAGGGCCGGCCCAAATATTTTTTGATGAAAAATTCTCGCCGGTCGATTAGGAACCTGTGACCATAGGAACACCCCCGGGGTGCGGCAGAGAAGGGGCGAGGGTGGGTCAGAGATCAATATATGATGTGCATATCAGCACCCTACAAGCCTGGTGGTGAACTGCGGAGATATAGCAGTACCTGAAACTTTTTTATGAGCAAATCCCCCCTAATACTCTCCCTCTTTAACCGCCAGAACTGGCGTTCCAGGTACAAGAGGCCTAAGAGGTGAACCTGAGTAACCAACGATCTCCTACCATGATTTTGGCTTCAATAAATAAATTTATCTATACAAAATTATGTAATAATGACATGTAATTATTTATGATTAAAGAAATTTATACAAAAAGCCAGAACCGGGCGGGGCAGGGACGGAAAACCTGTGGCAGACCTTTTATAATGAACATAAAAGTTTTTAAAAATTCCTAAAAGGGCTTGACAGATTTAACCATCATGATTAAAAAGAGGGCACAGAGAAAGCCAAACCCGCTGTGAAGCGGAGACGGAAAGCTACGGGTCTTTTGGGTCGCGAGAGACAGCCGGGTTGCCTGAAACACTGAAAGAGGCAGCCCGGTTTTTTATTTACCATTCACTAGGCAAAATGATTCCATAAACCAAGGAGGGAACAGATGAGAATTCACAAGGCGTATCTATGTTTTTTGGTTGCGGCAGCACTGATCATTTTTGGTGCTGTGGCTGGACATGCGACAACGACGATCAGCGGCCAAATTTGGCAAGATGACACCTCTGATAGCGCCGACGTAAATACTGCCACCCTTTCCGGCGACCCCAATGCACTATTTACCGTTACTGCGATCAATTTTAACAGCAACGGCTCAACCGATTACACCCCTGCCTTGTTCCTGGGCACCTCAAACTTCACCAACCCGCTTAACAGCTTTAGCTCAACTGCGTCTTTGGATAACACCCATATCACTCTTGTAGGCCAAATCTACCTTAATGCGGGAGCTAATAATTTTGATATCACCCATGATGACGGAGTGAATATCACACTGAGTGGTGGTATAGGCAACGTTGTCGACTCCCCAGGTCCGACGGGAGCTGAGACCACGCCCTTCACTATCACCGCGACTAGCGCAGGGACGTATACTTACACAGTTAACTATAACGAGTGTGACGGTGCGCCTGCTGTCCTGGAGTGGACTTATACGAACGGTGTGCCGGTGGGGACAGTCCCCGTCCCCTCTACGGGGCTGCTGCTGGGCGGCGGACTGCTGGGCCTGGTAGGGCTGGGCTGGAGGAAGAGGACGGCCTTTGATGCTGGGCTGGAGTAGGTTCAATAAGGGTTAACCAGGTTTCCCTTTGGGTAAATAATCAAGGCAGGGTCAGCCACGGCCCTGCCTTTTTTGTTTCCAATTTATAGCGAGTATCTTGCCAGGATCAACGGTTATCAGTGGGGCGGGAAAAATTGCGGTTTAAAGGCCCAAAGGCCTAATAACTGATATATTGAACTATTTTTTAATCATTTTTAGCAAAGTTGTAATCCATTCATGAGACACAATTGCCAGATTACTTACCAAACCAGAGTGTTATCCCCAAAGCCTCAAAATTGTAGATATAGTCTGAATATGGGAAGTTTTTATTTTACCATAAATGATGGATCATAGCAGTTATTCATGCGCCCTGGTTCACGGCTTCCCCCACTTGACAGGCCTGCCCCTGCAAGGACATACCTTCAGAAAATCAAGAGTTTCGCCGGGTTACCCCAATAACCACTTAGGGCATCGTCTAATTGCGATGAGAAGCTCTGTCTAAATTTAACTGGTTATCTCATCGCCCGGAATATCCCCTTAACAGGGACCCTTTTCCAATATACCTTTTTTATTAATTAGCTCGATATATTTCCCATACAAACTTTTCCAAATATTTTCGGGTTTAAATTCCCGGAGCACCCTTTCTCTGCCAGCCATTCCCATTAATTTTCTCAAATCCGGGTCTTTGATCAAAACCTCCAGGGCAGCGGCCAGTTTCTCGGTGTCTTTGGGCGGAACCAGAAGTCCGGTAATTCCATTAATAACGGCTTCCCGGCATCCATCCACCCAAGTGGCCACTACCGGTAATTGCATGGCTGCGGCTTCCAGAGGAACAATCGGGAACCCCTCCCGATAGGTAGGCAGAACCAGAATGTCCATGGCTGTATATAACTCTTCTGGCTCTCTCATAGAACCAGTAAAGATGACTCTCGCATCTGCCTCAAGCACCTCTTTAGTCTTTCGGGGTATAGGATCGTGAGGCTCTTCCGGCCCGATTAAGAAAAGATAAAGGTCTGGATGCCTCCTTCGCAATTGCTGCCAGACAGCTGCCAGTTCCGTAATCCCCTTATCTCGCACAATCCTGCCCACATAACCGATCACCAATGCGCTCTCGGGAATTTTATAAAAGTTTCTTATTTTTTCACGTACCCCATGGGACAACCTTGCCGGGTTGAACCGGCCTTCAACATCCACTCCACTAACGCTCCCGGAAGCGATAATGTCAATTTTCCCTTTTGGGCAAAGTCCTTTGGATATCGCTAACTGCATGTTTGCTTTGCTCACGGCAAGAATCTGGTGTGCGCCTCGACATGCAAGCCACTCCGAAAGGTATAGTACCCAGCGTCTGAAGCCTGATGCCGTCGCAAAGGGCAGCCCATGAATTGTGTAAAAAATGACTGGTACGCCCGCAAGGCAAGCTCCCAGCACTCCTAAAAGGCCTCCCTTGGGCGTGTGCGCGTGAACCACTGTGGGTTTTACTACCCGGAAGAGGCGAACCATTTTAATCAAAGCCCCCAAGTCCCTCAACGGGGTAACCCTGCGAGCCATGGGAATCGCATGTACTTCGATATTTTCTCTCCTCGCCACTTCTTCGAGCTCCAGTCCTGGCGAAGAAACTGCTTGCACTTCGAATCCATGCTCTTTTAAGAAACCGATCTGCCCTCTGAAAAAATTCAGCGTTTCTGGGATAGTAGTGATATGTATTAATATCAATTTAATATCACTTCCGATTAATTAATATTTTCCCAATATTCTTGGACCGGTGAACAATTGCTTTCTTCGATACAGGCATCAAACCAAATGGAGCCCTCATCTGAGGAGTGTGCTGGGGTAGTGGCCGATGCCCCCGTTGGCAAAGGCAGGCTTGCTGAGGGCCAGCTCCTATATCTGCCGCAGGCTTTGGCCGGCCAGGCGCGCGTCGGGGCCTTGCCTAAAAAAGGTGCAGGTTGCCGGCTCCGCCCACCTCCCGGTTATGGAAGACGCAGCGGTAGCCGCTGGTCATGGTCACCGGCTGCCCACCGGCCTCGGCCTAAATCTGTTCCAGGGCGTAACCAGGGACGGGGTATCTCCCTCCACCCAATTAGGGGGCAACTTGCCGCAGCAGTGGCAGACGAATTCCTTTCTGCTGCAATGGGAGCAGAGATGGCGCCCAAATTATCATCCTCGCTGTTTCTTAATGCTGTGCCCCTGCAGTCTTGCCTACGCCAGACTCCCCACCTATCTTACTTGAATGCCTAACTCTTTTTTGTGGATGAGCGGTGGGATATCCTTCCAACGTAATGATGCTGTTGATGACATTGGTCCGAACCGTCTCGATGGCGGCGTAGTCATAGGTGCCGAACTCGTCCCAATAATCGCCGTTCAGCCCTTGTGGGACATGGCTGGCGGTAGTGCCAACTGCGGCCAAAGCCGAAGCCGCATTGGTCAAGTCGGTGCTGCTGGCGATGCCCCGGAGGTTATTAATCAAGGTCTGGAGTTTTTGAAACAGCTCCACGTCCTGCAATCCCTGGCGCACCGCCGCCCAGCGGGTCGAACTGATGGGGCCGTTTTCAGATGCGGCGGCATAAGCTGTGGTCAACGTCCCCGTGGCCCCTCCGGAGGCATTCCAAGACCCACCACCCACGGGGGTATATGCGCCGTTGACCGGGACAACTTGCCAATAGGCTCCGGTTCCGGCCCCGCCGATGGCGTTTGAGATAAACCAGTTGGTGCCGTCTGAGGAAAGGTATTCGGTCCCGTTCTGGTAATACAGACGACCTTTAGCCATACCCGCATAGGTGAAAGTCCCGGCCACATTCGGGGTCAGAGTGCCCCTGACGACTATTGGACAGCGGGGAGGATAGAGCATCGTGGGGCCTTCAAAGTTGCCGTCCCAAGGATTCGTAACCGATGGATTACCCCACTGCGTCCACCCAGATAAGGCCCACCACAGCACCCCCCGGTAGCCGGTGTTCCAGGCAGCCCACATCCACAGGCGGTATTTAATGGCGGATCTTTGCGGGCCAGCCCAGCTATTCGGGTAAATCCCGGCCATATTCTGGGACATTTGTTGATGGTCCAGGTCAGTCCACATTATCCGGTTATCCACCCTGGCCACGAAGTCCACATAGGGGATAAGCTGCGGGGAAGGCACCGCCGCCATGCAGAACCGGATTGTCGGGTCGATGGACTTCATAAAATTAATCATGGTCTTGTAGGAATTAATGCCAGGTTGAGTATAAATATCTCCTACCTCATCATTGAAATAATAAAGCCACGGCCCCAGCCCTTGTGACTTTCTGGCGGCTTGAATCTGAGTTAATTGCTGGGTGGCGATGTTGGCAAAGGCGGAAGTGTATTGGGTATTGGTCGAATCGGTGAACTGCGTCGGGCCGCCCTGACCGGCAAAGCCGAGTGAGACCCAAGCCCCACCTGCCCCGCCGAAGTTGCCCCGCACCGGCCAGTCGGCCATTCCCAACCTTGCCATATAGGCCCACAGGGTTTCGGAATTGGCCAGGCCGCTGACAGTAACGGTGCTGCCGCTAAGTGAATCGGAGAAGGAGGTACCCGTAGAACCGGGAGGATCAGCATCCTGATTCTCCAACCCGGCATAAGCACCGCCCGGATTGCACCGGTAAATTTTGCAATTGTTTATATAATTCTTAATGATTTGAACGTGGTTCTTGTTATTGGCCGGGTCTTCAAAAGTAAAGAGAGAGCCATTGATGTTGCCGATGTTCCAGAAAGTCGGAGTGGCTGGGATAGAGCAGTTCAGCACGGTAAGTTGGACTGGCACACTAGCAACAAGGGTGCCGTTATTGTTCACAGAAAAGGTGCAGATATAGACCCCCGGCGTGGTTCCCAGCGGCACGTCCACGTTGATCATCCAGGGTGAGTTGACGCCCGCCGCCAGGGTGACGCCCTGCTCCACCGGCATGGGGTCGGGGATCAGGCCGCCCCGGTCATTGGAGCCGGAGACAGCAGCCGGGATGCTTACATAGAGCACATGGTCAACCTCCACCGAACCCGGGGCGGCAGACGGCCCCGACCACGACCCCTGAGTGATAGTCGTATTGGTCCAACCGGTGCCGATAGGCTGCACCACCAGTTGAAAGGCCGTCCTCTCTCCCTGAACCGCTGTTAGCAGTTGCAGGGGGCTTCCCGGAACGCTGCCGGAAGGGGCAGCATCGGTTTGGAGAACATCGGCATTCTGATGTTCAGCCCAAACCACGGAACTAGCGCTTTTCTGGAATAGCTGAGTGGGCCTTACCACCCCGGCCCAGGAAACGGGATTGCAGACCACATCATCAAACCAAATTATAGAGGTATCCTGAAAGACGCCTCCCAAACCAATAGATATAAAACTCGCACCAGCCGGGGTGACGACATCGGCAATGGGAAGGTAGGTCCAGCCAGCGAGAGTCCGCATGGAATCAGTTACATAGGCAGCTATGCCATAAGTGCCGCCGACCCCGTTTAGTCCTGAATCCAGGAAGGAAATGTTCATCGTGACGGAACTCGGGCCTCCGATCCAACCTGGAGAGTAGGCCGATTGGGTTAAGACCCATACCCCGGTGCTGTATTTCACCCCCGGCGTGCAGGGGGCGAACTGTGTCCAGCCAGCCGGGTTGCCATCGCCAACGTTTCCGACACCCTGGACTTTCAGTGAGTGTGTTCCCGAATGGGAAACAGTAGCGTCCCAAGTATATATCGCTGAGCTATAATTGTTCCCCATCGGCTGCCAGACATTTTCTAAGGAACCGGTAGTTAGCGAAACGCCAGCCTCCATGCCGGGGTTGGAAAAGGGGTTGGCCGCCCAAGCAGTTGAACCGGTAGCCAGCAGCCAGCAGCCGGCAGCCAGTAGCAGCAAGACGGCCTTTTCGGAAAATAACTTCATGGCAGCTCCTTCTCCTGTAAAATCACGATCGCCCCTAAGAATATTCCACGATACTATCAGAGCTAATAAAGGACCCGCCCCAAATGCCCTGGGCTGACACTTGGAGTAAGATTCTCTTCCTAATCGACGCCCAAAAACAGCAAAA
Source organism: uncultured delta proteobacterium (assembly GCA_963697965.1). GTDB lineage: Bacteria > Desulfobacterota > Desulfobaccia > Desulfobaccales > 0-14-0-80-60-11 > JAPLJC01. Next base: position 1,341,785 of record OY969108.1, on the reverse strand, counting down.
ACCGCTTCGAATCAAGCTCGCAGGAACCTCCCCATTCCCATCGCTCTTTCATAATTTCTTTATCCACAATCCCAAACACCTCAGGTGAAGCTCGATGCCAAACTAGTTTAAACTGCTTCGGTCAGCAACCTGATCCATCGGAAAAACCGACAGTCCTGGCATTGTCCCCAGCGTAATGATTTAAAAATTCAATAGAAAATTTTCCGAATATAATGAATCGATATCACTTGGCGTCAGCTGACCAGATCGATACAAAAGTCCTTCGCCAGGGCGATTAAGAGAAAACAGCGATTGATATTCAGGCACATATGTATCAATTATCATGATAGCAGATAATCTAAATTTCTGAGCACAATAATATTTAATATTATCAAAATACATTAAAAATACCTTCTTATGACTAATATAGTATATATCTCCAATAGCGAAACTGAGATTAAATACCTTTTTTGTCCTCTTCCGCATAATAATATATGTATAAGCATCTCCAGAGTTGATAACAAGATGCTCACAAGCAAATTGGCTATGATCATTATATATTTTAAGATCATCATCATTTAAAATCTTAGTAACTTCTTCGCCAGATACTAATTCACAACCCCCACAAATGATCGACTTTATACTAGGTACAGGTATTATCATTTTTCGATAATTTGCAAGGGATTTAAAACCAATTTTCCTAAGGATTTGATTCGCCCCTGGTATGGCACTAAAGTTTGTTACGGTATGATCCTTTAATTTTAAAATAGGGAAAATAAGTGCAATACTCTCATTTCTATATTCTTTTCTCACAACCCAGGTGGACAAATTACAAAACTTGTATCTTTTCCCATTTACTTCTCTTTGGCTAAATATGGTCGCGATAAAGCCAACCACATTACTACCGTCTACAATAGCGTAACCGAAATAATCTTCTGGCCTCTCCCAGAGATCCATGAATAAGCGCCTCCACGTTTCCTTCAAAGTATTAGGAAAAAATATCTGAATTAGTTCATAAACCTTTTCAAAATCGCTTTGATATACCTTGGTTACCTTGCTCATAATCAATAACCCCCAAAAGCTACAATAGCATCAGTTCAATCAGGTCTTTCTTTATTCACCATTTCCGTAATGTAGTTAGCCAACGACCCTACATTTTTCAGAATATTTTCATCAAGGACGCTATTATCATCAACCAACGTAAATTCAATACCAAAATCGCTCGCAATTTCCCCCTCGACCACAATTAGTAGTGAAAGCAACCCCATTGAATCAAGTTTGGCTTCCCTTCCCATTAAAATTGTTTCCGGAGACGCGTCTATTCTTTGTTCGGGAAGCAATTGTTGATTTATTTCCGTAATTCCTTTAAGCACCAGGGAAATTACCTTTTCATATGTCGATATCATATTATGTTATCCTCCCAGAAAAATTAAATCCATGATATTTCAAAATTTTAATAATGTGGCCCCCCAAAACAATCCTCCCCCGAACGCCACCAACATAACTAAATCGCCTTTCTGTAAAGAATTAGCATGTAATAACTCGTGCAATGCAATAAGTACCGATGCAGCGGCTGTGTTGCCATACTTATCAAGATTAATGAAGAACTTATTAATATCTATTTCTAATTTATCCGCAATATTCTTTATAATATTAATATTAGCCTGATGGGGAACTACAAAGCGCAATTCGCTTTTATCAATATTTACTTCATTTAAAACCTCGTTAATAATTTCCGCGCCTTTATCTACTGCAAAATTATATACTTCTCGCCCTATCATTTTAAAAAAAATATCCTTAGGATTTTGGGATTTAGAATATGGTAACATAGTACCCCCTGCAGGGACTTGTATAACATCTGCCTTCGACCCATCAGTTTTTAACTTAGTAAAGACGATTCCCTTATTTGAATCCCGTGAAGATGACAATAACACTGAACCAGCACCATCTCCAAAATATGGAAAGGTTGAAAAATCTGTCGGGTCTAAAAACTTCGAATAAATTTCAGCGGCTATAACAAGAATATTCTCGTATAAACCCGCTCGAATAAATGAGTCGGCTACGGCGAGGGCAAAAATCCCCCCGGAGCAAACGGAATTAATATCAAAGGCAAAAGCATTCAATGCCCCCATACCATCTTGAACCCGTGTGGCGGTTGCCGGTTGAAACCTATCAGGTGAAGATGTGGCCAAAATAATCGCATCTAAGGACAAAGGATTAAAGTTAATATTTTTTAGGCAGTTGATGCCCGCAATTATGGCTATGTCTGATGTGCACATGTCATTTCGGACAAACCTTCTCGCCTTAACACCGGTTTTGGACGCTATCATTGGAAGGAGCTTTTTGGAAAATTGTTTAAGGTCATCATTATAAATAATTTGATCAGGCACATAATAGCCAGTTGAAAGTATAATTGACTTCATTATTAAAATATCTCCATCAATTTGAAGTTAATCGACGTAGTTTATTCCTAACAAACTGAATAACTCTTATGCAATTTCGTTTAACTAAATCTCTAAAAGCAGCTGGAGAAAATACCCTCCTCTTTAAATCCACTAAGGTAAAATTATTCATCTTTGATATCGTATGGATACCACAGTATTTTTTACCAGGAGGATTAATGATATAAATCTCTTCTTCACTAAATTCAGTTGGGGATATTCTTTTAACTTTATTAATGATTATTCTGGCACCATATTCTTTAGAACAGTCCTGGGATGGTCTATATAGCTCTTCTTCGTAAATGAACGGAGTGCCAGCTGATCTAGAAGACTCAATGTTTTGCTTAACTGGGTTTCTTTCATGAGGTTGCCAAGGTCCCAAGATATTATCCGAATAAAAGACGTAAAGTCGATCATTCATCTCACCAAATTTTGTGCAAAACAGCCATAACCGTTGATTAAAAGCCACAATTGTAGGGTCAATTGCTTGAAAATCCGTTAAAATATCAATAACTGGTGTCCATTCACCTGGAAATATCAAGGGCTCATATAGCGTTAATTTGTTTGAACTTGAGTTTTCAGGTAGGCAGAATATTTTTCCTCCGTGTTCCAATATGAAAGGAAATGAAGCGTGACCTTCGGTGAGAAGGACATTATGGTATATTTTCCTTACTTTTTGTCGATAAATTTCTATACAGTTAATGACCCCCCGATTCAGCCAATAATCAAAGGCCTCATAAAAGATAAAAGTTACACTATCTAGTGTAATCCCAAACGGATCGGCACAATAATGATTCCTTAAGGGTTTAAATATAAACTTTAATTTACCTGTTAATTCTGTATCAAGAAAAGAGTGGATTGGCTGAGAAATAATGGCTATGCGCCATTGTTCAACATAGATCCGTTTATATAAGTTTACGATACTATTAGTGATATGTTTGGTCATTTCTTGCGATATGTCATGTAAGTGTTATTAACTATCTTCGAAATACTTCGACTATAGTATCTTTACTTTAAACTGAAAGTTAATGAGTTACTTCCTTTTTGCAATAATATAGTACGATGCAACTATTCTATCGGCTTGATCTGCACTTATTATAATGACATCCAGCCATTGTATTGGATATAATAATACGGCCGTTATACCTTTTATATAAACGTAGATTGAAGGTAAGTAGCGAGAAAAAACTATGGAAATAAATTCTACAGCTATCCTGTAGAACCCCATGGCTGGACCGGCAGCGATGCCAATTTTCTCAACCTGAAATCCACAACCCAACATTAGTTCTTCAATACCTGCCTTAGTGAACCTCCAAAAGTCCCCTGGTATCCCATGGTATCCTATGATAAAAGGTAATTGGCAATAAAATACTCCTCCACCTCGTAAAACTCGATGAATTTCATTCACGGCTTTTTTATAATTCACTACGTGCTCTAAAGTTTCCTGAGATATCACCACTGAAAAAGTCGAGTCTTTAAATGGCAAATCTGTCGCATCCGCGCAGATATCAATATTTTTATTAAAAACTATGTCAAGATTTATTATGTCTGGCCCATAATTTGAACCACCGGCACCAACATTTAGACCCTTTCCCCCAAATTTGATTGACTCCAGGCAGCTAGCTACAGCCTGTTTTGTTCGTTTAAATCTAGTATGGGAAGTATAGGTTTTGTTAATAAGCCAGTATGTGAATTTACCATAAACCATAAATTAATACCCCAGTATTGGAAATTCATCTAGATAGAGGACAACTATTTATAATATAAATAAAAACTAACTCAGGACTGGAGCCAACAAATAAATTGGGAAATCTGTTCCAATGCCCAATTATAGCGGGTTGACCATCTATTAAATTATTCCCAGCCAAGATTTAAAGGGGTCCAGATGAAGCCACCTTCAAGTTCTCATTACGCAATTCAACTTCTTTTTTAATACCGAATTTATTATAATAAATTGTTGCAAGGGAAATCATACTAAGCGTCACCACAATTTTTTTCCGCTCCATGGTTCCTAAATTTGCAGTGGCGCTCGCCAATAAAATAGTTGCGACTATAAAAAAGAATAAATTAAACCTCCCAAACAAGCTTTTCTCGGCAAAAATAACTTTATAAAACCTCGGTCTAAAAAAACATAATGTCATTATTAAGAGCATCAAGTTCTCAATTGAACTAAAAAGCATCATAAGACTATGCACATCAACAAAAAATGGCCGATACAGGAAAGTGAGGACCTTAAATAATATATTGTAATTCGATATATCTACATCACTACCTCCACCCCACGCTCCCTGACTAGCCTCAATAAACTCCTCGGTTTGCCCAATATTGGTTACATCAATATGTTGTTTTTCCAAAAAAATGTTATGACCAAGTACCAAAAGGCCTATGGAAAATGCGAGTAGAACAGTTTTGGTTACTAGGCTGGAACCCTTGCTAAATATTGAGGCCAAGAGAAACGCCACTACCACAATTAAAAACATGTAGGGCCTAACGTGCAACAAGAGGATGAGGGCGACGATACAAAATAATGCCCTTTTCTTGATATTAACTAGAGAATATAAAATCATGCCTATGGCGAGGAAGACAATCGCATCCTTGCCTGCAAAACCGGTCCAGACACTAAGTGTCGGAAAAAACAGAAAATATTTCAAGTACTTATCTTTTCCAGTCTCCATTTTAAAATAATCGAGTAAAGCAAGGTAAAAGAAAATGAGGCCTGAGAATCCCATTAAATTGAATATGAGTGTACAGGATAGAAAAGTAAGCTTTAAGTAATGAATCAGCACAAATAAAATGCTATACATAAATGCAATGTCATAATTTCCCCAATAGCTTGTTAAAGATCCCATGGAACTAGCCACATTGTAATATCCTATGGAATCCGCTATTCCATAAAAATACATAGATATTGCCGTATGGTAACATAAGAGCGCCAAAAATAGCCCAACGCCCACCTGTTTTCTTTTATCGCTGATTAAGAATAAGAGGATATATAAAAAATATATCAAAAAGATTATCCCTATGTTTGTTAAGGCATATTCCTTATTAAAGGAAAAAGCACGTAACGCAAAATAATCCATTATAATCTCTCATCATGCTGGCATTAATCGGATGTTAAAAACTATATTAATTATTACCTTTCCATACGGTTTCATAAATTTGCTCGAGAAGGTGAACACCGCAATTGATATTAAAAGGGCTGTTTTCCATCAGAGATAAGGCCTGCTGTGGAGATGATATTTTATTGGAATTATTTCTAAGTTCCAGGGCGGCTTCGACCCAGGTGGGGACCGGGGCGGATAGGGGGAGACGCCGTACTTGCGGCTTGATCACGATGGCTTCCTCTGAAATGGCGTCAGAAATCAGGCAGGGTAATCCTGCCGCCTGGGCCTCCAGCAAGGCCAGGGGCAATCCTTCATAGAGAGACGGAAACAAAAATAGATCTATGGCGTTCCGCAGGATGGCCGGCACGTTGCTGACTGCTCCGGTAAATATGACCTTATCCGCGACACCTAATTCGGCTGCCCTGGCCTTGATCTCACCCAACAGGGGACCGTCGCCGATGAGCAGGAGGCAAGTGCGGGGATCGCGAGACAAGACCTCCACAAAGACACGCAATAAAAACTCGTGATTTTTGGCCTCGGTGAACCTGCCCACATGTCCGATTACAAAGGCGCCTGCGGGAATATGCAGGCGGTCTCTGAGAAGGGACTTATCTTCAAGATCGGCCTTAAAGGGCTCCAAGTCAATGCCGCAATAAAGAATTTGCCAACGCGGGTCATGTCCCCAGGTTTCGCCATAAAGGGCTCTCCCTGCTTCCCGGGAGCAGGCCAGTCCGGCTGCGGCGAATTTCTTAATCCAGCTCTTCATCAAGGCCAGATAGAATTTGCGCCACACCCCGACCTGGCGATCCATTCCCAGAGTATCACTGTGGCTGTGGACGATTACCCTGGAAACACCCCCCAGGCGGGCCAGGCGCAAGATGAATCCACTATAATGGTGTACATGACTATGGATGATATCATAAGGACCGAATTTTTTGAGAATATGGAGAAACTTCACGGCATAAATCAAGGGCCTCGAAGTATATGGGCAAGCAATTATGGGGATGCCCATCTTCTCAATTTCCTGATCATAGTCGCAGCATTGGTTAGTATGGACCAGGATATCTATTTGAAAGCGATTCTTGTCAATTTTCCGAAGAAATTGCATCAGGCAGGTCTCCACCCCACCCCGATGCATCCCTCCCATAATATGCAGAATGCGTATTGGCATTTACCCGGCCGAAACTCCTGCTTGAGATAGCAAGATATCATATATTCCATAAAGTTTTTTACAGCTATTTTCTATATTGAACGGACTCTGTTCCATGATTTTTAAGGCTTGCTCCGGCTGGATTACCCTTCCCGCAATCGCAGCCTGAATAACGGTTTGGGCCCAGGTTAGTGGCGAATCGTTAAGGGATTGCCTGATGATTAGCGGCTTGATAATGTCTGCCTCGTCAGTTATCGTGCTGGATATTATGCTTGGAAGTCCGGCCGTCTGGGTCTCCATTAACACTAAAGGCAACCCCTCATACAGAGAGGGAAGGACCAGGACATCCATGACTCCCCTCATCAAGGCCGGGACATCCTTTCTCAATCCGGCAAATAAGACGTGTTCAGACAGACCCAGGCTTTGGGCTTTAGCTTCCACCTCCGGCCGCAAAGGGCCATCCCCCACCAGTAACAGTATTGCCTTGGGTTGTAATTCCAGGATCTTGGCAAAAATATCCAGGAGGAACGCGTGATTTTTTTGTTTAGAAAATCTTCCCACATGCCCGATTACCATAGAATCATCTGGTATCCCCAGTTCCTGTCTTAATTTGCCGGGGTTGAGATTTTCCCTAAACTGGATCGAATCAATTCCCAGATAGAGAATCTGCCAACGAGGATCTCTCTCCCAGCGGCGGCCGAAGAGTTGAGCCGCGGACCGGCTAACCGCTATCCCCGCGCTGGCATACCGGGAAATCAAGTATTTCGATACCCTTACCCCAGTCCTTTTTAAAACACCCGCTTGTAATAATTCTAATTTCTCATCTATATGCTTTTCCACCAGGCGAATCGGCACTCCTTCCTGATAGGCCCAAAGACAATGAAAGCCCGCGGTGGCCAAATGCGACTGCATAATGTCATAGGGGCCGAACCTCCGCAATATTTCTCTAAAGGATTTGCCATAAACCCAGGGAAGGGCTGAAAATTGACAAGTTATAATATTGGTGCCTAATTTCTTAATTTCGTCAGCATACCCTTCTCTCTCTTCATGGATCATCACATCTATCTGGTATTTCCCGGTATCAATATGGTTCATCATATGCAGGAACCACTTTTCAGCCCCGCCGAACCCCAGGCTATGAAGAACGTGCAATATGTGAATTTTACGTTTGCTACTCTCCATTTCAAAAGAACCTCTATTGATTGTTGATCTTAGTAGGTATCCGCTTCTGATTTTCCATCTTAACCCCGCGTGGGTATGACTCTATTCTCTTAACCTTCCCTGCCTTCGGCTCTCCGATGATACCTAATGATCCTTATCAGCAGGATACTGCCCAGGAGCCATGAGAATCCGACGCAATAGCCGCCAAGAACCTCTGTAAACCAATGGTCCTTTAGAAAGATAAGACTCATCCCGATTAAGAGTATTAATAATATGCATAAAAAATAAATTAAGGATTGCCACCACTTATTTTTTATAAATTGCCTTGCCAGATAGATCATAAACCCAAAGCAAACCATGGCATAAAAGGCATGCCCGCTGGGGAAAGCATACCCACGTCCGGCAATTATCTGTATCATTGGCCTCCAGCCGCCGAAGAACATTTTCAGAAAGAGAATCAGGATTCCTCCGCCACCGACACTCAGAAAGAGAGCCAGAAGGTTCCACCAGTCTTTTTTTAACGATAGGTAAATCAAGAAAACGCCTGAACAACCGCAAACAATCAATATGTCGAAGTAATCAATAATATTATTCACAAATGCTGTCTCCGCTGGTCTGATCATCCCCTTGATAAAACCATAAATCTCATAATCAAGATAATAAAGAGTTCCTTTATTTATTACATTCGTAACTATCAATAATAATAATATTAGCGCAACACCAATACTAATTAAACCTGTCCTTAATTTAAAGACAGGTCCCTGCTCTTCACAAATATGGTTTTCTACTAACTCCTGGCCTTTCGATTCAGGCATGTCGTCAGATCCTCGATAATTACCCAATAGGCAAAATAGCGAATAGCGGCTCTGCCCCCAATACCTGAGCTTTATTGAGGGTGTGGCTTCCAAACACTTCACCGGCTCCTGCGGCAGGGTCCCGGTAAGGGCTGGCCCGCCAGAGAAAGGCCCAGAGCGAGGCCTTGGCTAACGAACCGAGCAGGGAGAAAATAAATTAAAACGGCGCCCCTCAGCCTGCCGCAAAATTAAAACAAAAGACCCTTAATTTGTCCTAAAGTTCCTAAAAAACCAAATCTTTTAAAATTGCCCAAAATGAATTAGAATAACGCATATAATTGCCGTTTAGTGATTCTTTAATAATAGGGACAATCCTTCTACTAAATGAGAGTGGTAAGTTACCCCTGAATTCAAAATGGCTGATTTTCCGTTTAATGGCGTTTTTTAGGACCTCGAGATTAGCATTATCTTCAAATAACATCAAGCGGCTCAGTGCGGCTTCCCAGCATTTCTTCCTTTCTAATATTCCTTCTATTTCCAGGTACCTAATTTCCGGAATTGCCTGAATCTTTCTCCATAAACTGACTTTATGCACACCACAAAACTGTGCAGAATGTTGCCGGTATTTTGCCAGCGGTTCGTGAATCAACACGACATCCATGGAGTAGTTACCTATTATACCGATCCACGAATCTATGTAACAGTTTTCCGGCAGGGGAAATAAATATTTTTTTAATTGCGCCTTGAAAGTTATCGTGTGACCGTATACCGGTTTATTTTTCAGGAGCCAATAGACGAAATCCCCTGGTTTAAAAACCCCGGCCTTTTCCGGGTAGCCAGCCAGCTCCCAGAGGGAAGAGCCTAAAGGTTCGGAGTCGGTATTTACCAGCGAAGAATTGTGTAAGACATATCCAATATTGGCTCTTTCCTTAAAAATGCCTTCGATCTTCGCCAGTTTATGGGGCAGCCATTCGTCATCCTGGTCTGATAAGGCTATCAGGTCTCCGGTACATAAAGTTATCGCCTTCTCAAAATTTTTGGACCATCCCAAATTTTCTGCGTTTTGGTAAATACGGACCGGAAAAGGCGCCTGAGCTGCAAATTCTTCCAGGATTTTTAAAGTTCCGTCTCTAGAGCCATCATCGCAAATGACCACCTCGTCCGGCAACGTGGTCTGATTAATAAAACTATTAAGCTGGTCCCATAAAAAGGATTCGCCATTATAGGTGCAAAGGGCAATGGAGATTGAAAGTATCTTCTGCATTTTATTAGAATAAGGTCCGAGGCGGATGTCCACTCGTTCCGCGAAAGGGGAGCAAAGTCTCCTTGCTGTTTAATAAATCATGGCCCGCAGTCTTACAATAACTGTTATTATAGAAGATTCTGCAAAGGCAATCTATAACAAAGTTCTAACCAAATCCTTGATGATAATATAAATATAATATTATTTTTAGCCAGAAACGAAGGATTTCTTTATGAAACAAATTGACTGGTACAGGAAGGGCAGTGGCAAGGTGCAGTAGCCTGCTGGCGGACGATGACCGAAATTCTCTGGTCGCTGATTCGATTAAAGATCGAGCTACATCCTTTTTGCCGTACATCAGCAGATCTCTGGCTAAAGACAGTAGTAGAATTGCTATGGATTCCTGGAGATAAGGCAAATCCCGGTCTGCCACCAGCCCGGCGGCAATGGCTTCTCTTGCGGTTCGGACGGCTCTTGGTTCCCGGGTTATCATTTTAAAGCGCCTTGGTTTTTTTTCAAAGAAATCCATCTGATACAAAGTAGCTAAAGGCTCACCGCTCCAAGCTATAGGATAGCGCAAGGCAATTCTCAGCCAGGTGTCAACATCTTCCATGTAAAACTCACCAACGGGAAACCCGCCGATTTCTTCTAAAATTTTTTTGGGAACAACCGTCGCCGAAGGCCAAATAAGACAATGTTTGAAAAATTTGAAAAAATTCAGGAACCCAGTTTTTTCGCCAGGAGGAAGGGCGCTAATTTTAGGAGACACAACACCGTCATAATTTTGGTGGTCTAACGGAGTAGCATAGGCTCCCGCTTGGGGAAATTGCCTTCTCAAGTTACGTATTTCCTCGAGAAAGCGTGGTTTCCAATAATCATCGGCATCCAGAAAAGCAATCAACTCCCCGCGGGCCTCAGCAGTGCCGCGGTTCCGTGCTGCAGAAACTCCCTGGTTATCCTGCATAATGTAGCGGATGCGTGAGTCTTTCATATTTTGCACCAGTTTTCCGCCGTCATCACTCGACCCGTCATCAACGACGATAATTTCATCAGGAGGACAGGTTTGATTTAAAACAGAAGATATGGCCCTGCCTATATATGGGGCCATATTATAGAGGGGAATAACCGTTGAGATAATCATCAATATTTCTCACGCAATTATTCTTCAAGATATTAATTAAATTAACTTCCTTAGAAAGACATCAAATCTCCAAAGGCAGACCTCCACCCATTGGAAAATTTGTGATATCGCCCAGTATTTATTTCATTGAGAACAAACGGTATCCTATTTATAATGTTGTATGGCATTCTTGCCATTTTATCATAATGAATTATAAAGTCATTAAATTTTGCCATTAAGATGTCATCAATAACTATTTTAGTGCACAAATGTAAAATCACATATAATAACTTAATTTCTTTTTTAAAAGAAACCAGCCGTCTTTCTTTATATTTGTTATTTAATATTGCCTCAAGAATGTTCTCTTTTCTAAATAGACTTCCTTGACCCATTTTTTGAGTTACTTGATTAATATGTTGTCTATATTTATTAAATCTATAAGGAACCTTAGCGACCTTGCTTATCATACTGGTGGCAAATGGAAACCAATCATCATAACTCCATAATGGTGGAATAGGCACTACATTAACATAAAAGCATCTGCGAAAAGCCGTCGTTGCCCCCCCAGACCCAAAGATGCTTAAAGAAATAACCGGTAAAATCTCCTTTTGAAAAAACTTCAAAAATTTTTGGAATATTATAATGGTTCCAAAAACTCATTCCCAGGGAATTTAGCTCTTCATCTACAGTCTCTGCATCACAAAAAATAAACCCCACCTCGGGATCATCCGTCATGATTTCGGCAAATTTTTCTAATTTTTGGGCATCCCAGACATCATCCTGGTCGGAAAAAGCAAAGATGTCCCTGGTGCAGAGGGAGCCGGCTTTTTCAAAATTCTTTACATGACCTAACTTGGTGCTATTCCGATAGATTCTCACCGGGAAGGGGGCCAGTGCAGCAAACTTTTCAAGAATTTCGATGGTCATATCATTTGACCCATCGTCGCAAACCACCAGTTCGTCGGGGAGCCGGGTCTGAGCCAGAAAGCTATCCAGTTGCTCCTGTAGAAACCTCTCGCCGTTGTAAGTGGTCATGGCGATGGAAATGGTGAGCGCTTTGGCCATTTCACTTCTCTTCTATCAGGGCAATTTTTTCGCCCAGATTGCGATTAAGTTTCAGCAAGGCCCACTCCACCCGGAAAAAGCCCATGGCCATTGACCGCTCTTTCGCCGAAGTTGTTGAGCATACTGGTCCTGGGTAAGGCCTGACGAATCTCATGGAGGACATTTTCCTTCAAAAACCATGGTTTCAAAAGCAATCAGTTCTACATCGGCCAAGCCTTCTGCATGAATTTCAATTCCTCTAAGATTTTCATCATCTGATTCCCATAGGGAATAGCGCCGTATATCCTCGAAACCGGCTTTTGACAACGCCATTTCCAGGAGTTCGCCATCATATAAAAATCGATGTCCATAATTGGTAAATGCATTATTGATAACAAATGATGGCTTGTAAACAGATATATCCCCCAAAAACTTATCTGTAATCCATTTTATATATCTTTTCGTTAATAAGGTTTTCTTATCTTCGTAAAGGCCCAAAAGAACCTTAAGATCAGGAGTGGAAATTCGTATTTTCCCCCTGGGTTTTAATATTCGTCGACATTCCCTTAGCATTTGGATGCCTTCATGCCATGGTATATGCTCAATCATATGTTCGCTATGTACATAATCAAAGGTATTATCGTCTATCGGAAAGGGCTTCGCTGCATCAAGCCATACAACGAGATTTGATTCGGGGTATAGGTCTGTGGCAAGCCATCCAGGTAGAGGATTTGCTCCGGCTCCAATTTGGAGCTTTCTGAGCGTGTTATATTTAACATACTTTCTTATCGCCATTGATGAGAATTTGAGGTTAAATAAATTTTTTATCTTCCGAAGATCATGTACCAGCCCAATAATCATTTCGGATTTTTTGAAAAAATGTCGAGAAATCATTATATCCTCTATCAAGCTAAGTTTATTCCACTGGCCACCGCAGTTTAAACTGAAATTTTGCCCCAACCTTGGCATCTGCGGTTGAAAAATAGGTTTTTGAACTTTCCATCCGGGGTTTCCCATGTTTATATGAGAATGAAATGTTTAATTCTTCGTTCCGATCAGGATAAGTTCCTCCCCCAGATTGGGGTTAACTTTGAGAAGAGCCCACTCAACCCAGAAGAAGCCCCGAGCAAAAAGGCGTTCACGAACCGAGGCGGCATGACTCCCGATAGGAGAATCCTCTTTTATCGCGCCGCTGGCCCAATATATATAGGGGGCCATATACGCACTAGTATCTAATGACAAGATCGCCAGGCCGCCGGCCTTCGCCAAGGCTGGCAGCGACCTGGAAGAATAAAGATAGAGATGGCGTGGAGGTTCTAATCCACGCCAGGCGTCTTTGAATAATCTATGTCCCCAGCTTTGGATGTTGGGGGTGACCATCACCAGATACCCGCCTGGATGCAGGATACGTCTGCATTCCCGCAATAATCCGGCCGGGTCATGGACATGCTCTATCACGTGGGTCATGGTGATGACATCAAAGTAATTATCGGAATACTCTTGTGCTTCCAGGGTTCCATGACGAGCCTCCAAGCCCCTAGACTGCGCGTGTTCTATAGCCTTCGGGTCCAAGTCGACACCCTCGACCTGCCAACCGAGGGATTGCATCCGGGCCATCAGATCCCCACTGCCACAGCCTACATCCAGCAAACGGCCTCCCGTTTGAACTCGGAGACCCATAAAGCTTCGATCTAGCAAAACCCGACGATACGGTAATAAATAATAAACTAAACCTGCTGCCTTCTGCCAGGGAGAACAAACCGGCGGATAACCAAAAGCCCGGCCGAAATAACCGGCCTGCACAAAGAGCCTTGCCTGCATCAGAAGGGTACTTTTCCGAATTTCGGGAACTTGTTGATCTGGATTTGCATGAGTAAAATAATCCTCGTATGCTTTCCCAATATCTTCTTTTTTGGGCATCGGGTCCAGCCACACCAGGCCGCAATTCGGGTCAGGACACTGCTTTAGATTCCAAGTGCCGGGAGTCCCAAAGAGGCGATCCTTGAGGTTTTGGTACAGGGGATGGCCCACAGCGCCACAGAGATAACAAGCGGGTGCAGATTTGGTCGCAATGGTTTCAGATCCCGGGTTAACCATCAGGAATGCCTGGACCCCACCCCTAGAATTTCTATCAACCTACCCTTGGTCAAGAAAACCTGTTCCTTTTCGGCGTCGTTCAGCAGATACCGCCAGGTACCGGCTCCGAACCCAATAATAATAACAGGCAGGGCCACTATCTTGATAGGGAGGCTAGCCATCAGGGTTAGCAGGAAGGCCAGGATCCCGATAATGGCAACGCCCCAGAGGACCCTTCTCCAGGGGAAGAATAGACCTTCAGGCCGTTCCGGCATGAGGCGGTTGGCCCAGAAGAAAAGTAAGCCAGCATCGAGGCTGGCTCGCAGCACCCAAGCCAAAGCGACCCCGATAAGGCCCATGGTCTTGATGGAGAACCAAAGAAATCCTAAATATAGAGGCAATTCCAAAAGGTGCAGCTTGGCAGTCAGGTCCGGGCGGCCCATGGCCTGAATGGCGCTGAAGGGGACCCAAGCGAGGCCATTGATGAAGACTCCAATGGCCAGCAGTTGTAGGATCGGAGCGCTAACCCGGGCGAATTCCGGGCCCAGCCAGAGAAATAGGAAGTCATGAGCCATAATTACCATACAGATAATTATGGGAAAGAGGGTTAAGAAAATATATTTGACGGCCCGCTGCCGCAGTTTGGCAAGCTGATCACGGTTACTCGCGGCAAAACCGCTAAAGGCAGGAAATAAAACAGCCACAAGGCTTGAAGGGATTATCAGGAGATTAATGGCAATGGAAAAAGGGGTGACATAATAAGCCACTGCTGCCATGGTAAGGAGGGCGCCGATGAAGAAACGATCCATGTAATCCATAATGGGGCCGATGATATTGCTTACAGTTAGCCAACCCCCAAAGCAAAACAGGTCTTTAATACGAGAGAGTCTAATTGTTATCAGGGAATTTGTTCCCTGTAATGATTTCAGACTAAAGAAAAAGAAGGCCGCACATCCCAGCAGACGGGTAACCACGACACTGCCTACCAAGGCATAGATACTATTGGTGAATACCAGGACCAGCAGAGGCGCAAGATAGTTGCAAAGACTGGCAGGAATCCTGATGGCATTGATCAGGGCAAAGCGCTGTTGGGCTTCCAGGACGCCACAGGCGCCGGTGCTAGCGAAAATAAAGGGCAAAGAGGTGGCCATGAGATAAAAGCCCTTGATGGTTTCGGCGTGCAGGGAGGGAGGGATATTGAGAACCTTCTGAACCAGCAATGGGGTGGTGAGATATGCTGCCAGACCTCCCACAAAGCCAAGGCCAAATAGCAACAATATGGAGGTCCAAACAATCGAAGGTAATTCTTCCATTTTATTAAGGGCCAGATATTCGGCCACATATTTGGTGGTGGCCCGGCCGATGCCGAAATTAAAAAGGCCGAAGTAGCCGATTACCGTCCAGGCTATGGCAAGAATGCCATAACGTTCCAGCCCCATTTTATGAATCAGAATGGGGACAGAAACAATGGTTACCACCAAGGGCAGGCCTTGCCCCAAGAGGTTATAACCGGTATTCAACATGAGTCGTTGATTGGTGACAGGATTAGCAGCCATTTTATAAGATAAACCTTTCAGTCATAATCGAGACAACATCCCGATGGCGAGGCTGCAGGACCCATGGCTGCCAACCGGCTCGCAACATACATTAGGGTTAGTCCCCTAGAGGGTGATAGTTAGGGACCAGTTCTTTAAAGAAAGCCCGCAGTCCCTCGTCTTCTCGTCTAGTGACCAGGTCTTGAATTTTATCCAGATGGGACTCCCAAACCTCTGAAGGCTCCCGAGGTCCGATGGCGTAATTGATCATGGGATGTTCAGAGGATTGGAGTTTTTCGTCCACATTGAACAATTCTTCATAAAGTTTTTCTCCCGGCCGCAAGCCGATGAAGGAAATATCTATGTCTCTGCCGGGGGTCTTACCCGCCAGGGCGATCAGCTTCTCAGCCAAATCCACGATCTTGACGGAGCAGCCCATGTTGAGAATGAAGGTGTCCCCGCCTTGACCCATGAGCGCGGCCTGCAGCACCAACTGGACCGCTTCCGGAATAGTCATGAAAAACCGCTCGATCTGCGGGTGGGTAATGGTCAACGGGCCTCCCCGGGCCAGTTGTTCTTTGAGAATGGGAATGACGCTGCCCGCACTTCCCAAGACGTTGCCGAAGCGCGTGGTAATAAAGCGGGTTTGGCTGGAACCGTTGCAGGCCTGCACGTACTTCTCGGTAATTCTTTTACTCACGCCCATAACACTGGTGGGATTAACCGCCTTGTCCGTGGAGATCATCACAAAGCGCGGGGTTCCCGCGGCCAGGGCAGCCTTCACCAGATTCCGGGTGCCCAGGATGTTGTTGTAAGCTGCCTCGATGGGACAGCGCTCCATGAGTGGGACATGTTTGTAGGCGGCTGCATGGAAAATCAGGTCCGGCCGGTATTGATGTAATAAGATCTCCAAGCCGGGAGCATCGTTGATGCTGGCTACGAGGGGGTGAAAATCGAGGTCGGGAAAACGCCGCCGTAATTCCACCTCGGTCTCATAGAGAGAATTCTCGGCCCGTTCGAAAATGACCAGGGAGCGGGGCTGAAATTGAGCCACCTGCCGGCAAAGTTCCGAACCGATGGAGCCCCCGCCGCCGGTAACCAGGATGACCTGGTCCCTGATAAAATTCCTGATCTCATCCCGCTCGATATATACAGGCGGGCGCGGCAACAGGTCTTCCAGCTCGATGTCCCGGACGTCGGCCAAACGGTAGTGGCCATCCAGAACTTCGCTTAGCGGCGGGATAATCTTGTAGCGCACTTGAAAGCGCCGGCATTCTTCGACAATCTCGTTCAATTGCTCCTGGGGGGCATCGGGCCAGGCGAAAATAATTTCCTGGGCCTTGTAGCGTTCCGCCATTTTGGCAATGCGACCCAAGCCGCCGACGATGGGGACATCATAAATCCGGGAGCCGCGAAAACCGGCATAGGGGTCCGCCAGGGCCACTACCTGATATTTGCCTTGACTTTGCATTTCCCGGAGCAAGGGTTCCGCGGCCCCTACCGGACCCACCAGCAGAACCCGCCGGACGTCGGCTGGCTCAGCCAGCGAACTATGGCGTTCTCTCAGATGGCGAACCATGAATCGGCAACCGCCGGTGGCACCGACCAGCAAGAGGAAGTCCAAAATGTATACGGACCAGGGGATGACTCCGAGATATCTATGGAAAATAAGCTCCAAAATGAGTAAGGCCAGCAAACTAATTAAGGTGGCCCGGAGAATATTTTTGAGATCCTCAAAACCGGCATACCGCCATAGGCCCCGGTACAGGTCATGATAATGAAAAAGAGCCCCCTGAATTACCAGGACAAGGGGAAGGGTCCTGAGCATGGTTTGGAAAAAGGCCTGGGGGATCAGCCCTTCAAAACGCAGCTGATATGAAAAAACATAAGCCCCGGCCATGATCCCTAAATGAAATACCATTAAAAAGGGAAACCGGTAAGGCAACAGCCTCTCCAGCCAGCGGGGCCAAGGGGAATTATTGGAAACTTTGGAGGAAATCGACATCATATAATAGCCAGTAGCTACTCAACCTTTCCGGATTTATTTAAATTTAATGCGGAATGAATTCGGGCAATACCGGGATCAACAAGTTGGTAAAGGCGGCCAGGCGCTCCTTCGCCGCCGCCACATCCTTTCCCGCGGGTGTGATTAGCCGAATTATGGCGCCATCCGTCCGCCGGCGCAGGAGGCCGTCATAGCCCATGTAGAGCTTATTGAGGTATTCGCTGGTAAGCCAACGCCCCCGCTGCAGGTACCAGTAAAAGACTACGATATGGGCGCCCATCCTATTTGTTACCATGTAATTTACAGATATATGCGGCCTTATCTGATAGATTCCCTCCTCTGTGGTCTGCCAGCCGCTGGCGGGCAGGCAACCTTTGGGAGAGTGGACAAAGCCGCCGGCCTTTTTTTGGCTATCATAATAAGCTACCCAAAGAGATACCACGTCTTGCTCATGATTCAGATAATCGGCGCTCAGGTGGGCATCGGACCTGGTCATCTCCACCATCTCCGGGTCAAAGAATGTATGATGACCTTGCCAAGGCCCCAATTGCATGGGAAAATTATCAAAACTCTGTCTAATGGGGACTGGCAGCGCCTTGGCTTCGTAATGCACCAGGGGGCCGGCTAACACTATCAAAGTAAAACCAGCTAGCAGGTAGGGCCACAGGAGTTTCTTTGGGGATTCGGCTGGAACTCCTACTATTTCCGCCGTATCTTCCCGGGCAACCGCAGCCTGCGGCCAGAGGCGGTTTAAAGTCCAGTTGATTACGGCAAGAGAGGCAAGGCAGAATAAAAAGATAAGCCAACCAGTGAAAGCATGCCAGGGATCAAACAGCAATATCGGGAAAATGGCCATGCCTGTCACTCTCAGGGCATTAACCAGGATGGTCGCCGGTATCAGGGCTATAAAAAGCACGGCCATCTTCCAGGGACGGCGCTGATAAAAATAGCAGTAAATAACCCCCAGGGCCAACAGGGGCAGGATATAGCGAAGCCCGCTACAGGCCGCCGCCACCTCAAGTTGGCGCACCCCCAGGTCGATGATGTTGCCCTGGCGCAAAACCGGAATCCCCGAAAACTGCAAGATTGCAGTTGCCAAACGGGAAGAGACCAGTTGTAAGGGCAGGGTGAGCTTGTTGGTGATCAACTCCGGCAGGGGAAGCATCAGGACCAGAAGCAGGAGGGGGAATGCCAGCAGGCGGAAAAGTCTCCGGCCGCCACCCAGAACAACCGCGCCGGTCAGGACCACGACAAAAGAGAGACGTGTAGTAAAGAGCTCCGCCGCCAGTTCGCCAACCATAAACAGGCAGAGCCCCAACGCCATGACAGCCAGTCCCGCCCAAGATGGTCGCCATTGTTGACGCCGGATCTGCGGCCATTTAAGGTAAACGACATAGCCGCTCACCAAGGGCAGGAGCAACCCGTAAGACTCATCGTCACTTTTGGCTAATTCTCCCAGCATGTTGGTCAGGGTGGGCCAGTAGAACCACAAAACTGCCACACCCAACGCGGTTAGCGATAAATAAACAAACCAGCGATTGTTTTTCAGGTCAACGTTCAAAGGATTTATTCTCCCGTGGAATCTAAAATCGGCAGCGGGAAATGATATATTCTTCGCTTCGCCCATAAAGGCAATTTTGTAAGCACTGAAGTTCGGAATGGCTTCTATTTCTTAGTTTGTTATTCATTGCTGCACCTTGAAACCAATACATCAAAAAGATTATCAAAGCTCTCCACTGTCTGCAGAGGTTCTCCTCCGGCGGGAGGGACCTGATTATAGTAAATTCCCAACTTTTCCTGCACCCGAACGGTGCCCCATCCCAGTCTCCTGGGGCCCAAAAAGTCCTTCACCGGATTGTCCGCCACATATACACAATCAGCCGCCGCCACCTTTCCCCTCTCCATGACTTCCAGAAAGGGGAGCAGACTGGGTTTTCTCCAGAGAGGACCGTTGCCCTCTGTAAAAATAATGTGCTCAAAGGAATCAGCCAACCCCAATGCCACCAGTTTATTTCCCTGGGTTTTCTCCGGTCCATCGCTTATCAAGGCTGTAATTATGCTTCGGCTGCGTAGGGCAGCCAATAAGCGCATTGCGGCGGCAAAGGGTTGAATATCGGGCTTATGTTGGCGATAAACCGCTACTAGCTCCGGGATTCGATTGGAAGGAAAGTCGCATTGCAAAAGATTGAATGCCTGGTTGAAAATATTACCACGGGCGCCTTCCTCAAATAATCTCCAGGAAGTGTCAAGGAACTCTTCGGCGGTCACCAATCCAAGCCCGGACAGGTAGTTCGCCACGGCTGAAAAACCACTTCTAACGAACTCCCGCTCCAGAAACAGGGTATCATCTAAATCAAACGCTATTAGCTTTATTGTCTTCACAGTCCGTTCCCGGGCAGCCTGATGAAAACTGCATCGTCGTAACGTAGCATCGTCAGACCATTCCCTAAACCATCCGGGATATCGGATACTTTGCGGCCCAGGACCATTTCAATTATCCATTCGGGGAACGGATACCCGGCACTAAGGCTCAAAGGAGTGCCACCGCCAAAGCGTGGATTGATCTCGATAAATTTGACTTCCCTATCAGGAGTAAACATGCATTGGGCGTTAATGGGACCCAAGCCGCCTTTTCGAGATAGGGCATCTGCCACCCTGTGGCCAACCTCCAGGATCTTGGGGTCAAGACTGATCTGAGATTTGCTTACTTCGCCGGAGCGAACCTCCAGACGTTTGCGCGGCACAATGGCCCGGATCGTGCCATCAATGTCAATAAATATGTCCAAGGTATACTCGTCGCCTGGAATAAACTCCTGAATCATTGGGGTAGGAACATAGGACTGAAAGAATTCCAAGGACTTCGGATTGTCGATGCGAAAGGTCAAAAGACTGGCGCTGCCGTCTTTAGGCTTAATAAACAAGGGAAACTGATTTCTCTGCCAGGCTTCTTCATATGATAATATTCTCGGAGTCGGAATCCCATTTTGCTCAAAAAATTGTCTAGTTAAATACTTGTCCCTGGCTATCCTCACGACTTCCGGGGATGAGATCAAGGCGAAAATGCCGTGCTGGGCAAAAAGCTGCCTATTTTCTGACAATTTGAGTAAGTCGGTATCCAGCAGAGATATTAAGAGATTTATTTTCTCCTTGAGGCATAATTCCAAGAGAGTTGGAATGTACTCTTTATCGGTAATACGACATATCGAGAAAGACCTGTCAGTTACATGATAGGCTGGGGCCAGGGGGTTTGAATCTATCCCCAGGATTTTGCCCGAAATTCCCATATCAGCCATAGTTTTCCTAAAGGCCCTGATTAGGGATACTCGCCGCCCCACATTGGTAAAAAGAATATTGAAGGCCTCTTCTCTCCTGAAGGTTAACATTGTTCTGTCATGGTTGACCGGATGAGGTTTGGAATATGCAGAGCCTTCTCCCAGAAACCGATATTTCGGGAAGAAATCTGAATCAATTGCGTGGCCTTCTTCTGCCACCCGTTTTCTCCGACAAAGCTCTTCATAAATCTCGGCATTGTGAATGGCTTTACCGACAAAAAAAGTAGCTCGCAGAGGTGAAAAGGATGCTTTAAATTGGAAAAGATTATCTCTGGGTTGGAGACCACCACCCAAATGTAATACTTCTTTGCCGCGGTTTTTGGCCCACAACGCCACTTCATAAAGCAGCAAATTGTTAGCTGCTATATGGCTCGTGTCATCATCTGATCCCGAAAGAAAATAGTGGACAAATTGATTGGAAATAAGAAAGATGGCTGACATTATTATTCTGTCTTCGTATTTGGCGTGAAACAACGCGACATTTTCTGACAATAGTTCTACTAACCTGTAAAGCCAATTTTTCTGAATATGATAATATGGCTGCGCCTTCAATCTCTCCATCGTATTGATATAAAGTTCATGAAATCTATCTAGGTTTTCAAAGCGCAAATCCTGGCTAACCTTCACCCCAAATCTTCTGGCCTTCCTTATCTTATTTCTACATGCTGAAGTAAAATTTTCCCAAATTTCATCAGGAGGCCACGATAAATCGACCACTACCGTTTCATTTATTGGATAATTTTTTACGTCACCCGGTGAATACGCCTGGTTGTTATATAGCGGATGAAATCTAACAAACTCGGAAACTATGTTATTTTCAATACAATAATTCTTAAATATATGATAAAACTTATTCATGTCAATGCTGTTATTGTTACGCAAATAACCGCCATATGCATAAGGCGAAGTAATATCTATGATTTTATCAGAAATATCACTGAACATTTGCAGAGCATTAACTTTTCTTTTTAAGAATGGGAACATTACTATGCCATTATCATCATAATAGATGAAACAATGGGCTTTCCCATCTCCCTTAAGCTCAAATAAATAAACGTAGTCTGGGTAGTAAAAAATATCTATCTCTTGGAAATCTTGGCAGATAGATTTCCATTTCTGCCTCTGTTCAGGATCATCATAAGAAAGTACTTCAAAATGCGGATACAAGTTCATTGCAAGATATCCTTGACTACAGAAGATACTTGTTGAATAACATCTTGAGTCATATGGCTGTATAACGGCAAAGCTAACCCGGTCGCCGCGGCACCTTCGGTGACTGGCAGCTTTCCTCGATAACGGCGGCCAACCTCTTCATGCACCGTTTGCAGGTGCAGGGCCGGATAAAAATATTTCTTGGCCTGGATCCCTTGCGCTTTCAAACGTTCATAAGCCTCATCCCGGGAGATCTTGGCCTCGCCTCCGATAAACAAGGTAAAATAATTGCCGGACGGTTCACAGTTGGCTGGAACCTCCTGGTAACTCACTCCCGGGAGATCGCCCAAGAATTTTTTATAGGTGGCGATAAGTTGCCGCCTCCGGGCCACCAGAGCATCCATCTGGTAAAAGTTGTGGCGGGCTACGATGGCGTTGATCTCAGGGACCCGGGCTGAGAGCCCCAGCCAGGCGATATCCTCACCGTCCGGGGTCTTGCCATAGTCTCGCATCTGGCGCAGTTTAAAAGCCAATTCCGCATTATGGGTGGTAATCAGTCCCCCCTCCATGGCACTCACCACCTTGGTGGGGCTCATGGAAAAGATCTCCGCATCACCGAAACACCCGGAATAATGCCAGGAACCGTCTTTGGTTTGAAATCTGGAACCCAGTCCCTGGGCGGAATCGTATACCAGATGTAGCTGGTTATCCCGGGCTATTTGTGCAAAAGCCTCATAATCCGGGGGGCAGCCAAACACGTTTACCGGCATGATGGCCTGGGTGCGGGGTCCTAACGTCCGGGCCACTGCCTGGGGGTCCAGGGTGCGAGATCCGGGGGTTATATCTGCAAACACCGGGGTAAGCCCGTTCCAAACCACCGCGTGCGCGGTGGAGGTCCAGGTAAAGGCCGGCAGAATAACTTCTCCCTGCAATTCCAGGGCCTTCAATACCAGCATCATCCCGGCCGTGCAGGACTGCACCATGACGGCATGAGGCACCTGGAGCTTTTCTGCCACCGCGTCTTCAAATCTGCGGGTAAAGACGCCGGTGGTAACTTGGCCACTTTGCCAGGCCTGGCGAAATTCTTCAACTACCGCTTCAAGATCGTGCAGGGTGGGGCGGACAATGGGTATCATCGATTTCGAGACCTGATCATTCAAGTGGGGTTCACCGTCGGCTCCCCCCGCATCTCAGGATTAAAATCAAAATTTATCCCGGAAGGACCATATAAACCTTCCCGGTGGACCCAGGTTTTAACAGTGCGCAACAAAATGTAGTAATCGAGGCCCAAAGACCAGTTTTCCACATACCAGACGTCAAGTTTGATGCGCTCTTCCCAGGGAATGGCATTGCGGCCATTAATCTGGGCCCAACCGGTGATGCCCGGCTTTACCAGGAGACGGCGGCGCTGGACCTCATCATAGCGGGCGACCTGGTAGGCCAGAGTAGGCCTCGGCCCCACCAGGCTCATTGCACCCTGGATGATGTTGAAAAGCTGAGGCAGTTCATCCAGACTGGTGCTGCGCAGAAACCTGCCCGTCCTGGTCACACGGAAATCATCTACCGCCACATTGATTCCCAGCCCCAGGTCCGTGGCCTTGTCCACCATGGTCCGGAATTTATAGGCGACAAAAGGCCGCCCATCCTTACCGACCCGGACCTGGCGGAAAAATATGGGACCGGGCGAGTCCAGGCTGATGAAGGCCGCCACCAGAAAAAAGAGCGGGCTCAGGGCCATAAATGCCAGCCAGCCCAGGATCCGGTCCGATAAGTCTTTTATTTTATAGGAGACCGCCCGCATAGATGGTCAGTCTCCCGTATTTGGACGTCCGGCCCTTCTTTTGGAGCCCACATAGATGCCGGTTATGACCATTATCTGCCCCAAAAAGGTGCTCCACCAATTTTTTCGTTGCGGGGGATTTATCTCAGGCGCAGGCAAAGATTCCAAGGAAACGGTACCAATCTCCCCTTCCTGCTCCAGTGGCATTTCCCTCTCGTTTGCTTCCGGTGGAGTTTTTATCTCCTGAGGCGGCGGTTTAAGCATGACCTGGGTTAGGACTGGAATTAGCTGACTGGTCATTTCCAACACCAGACTCTCTATCCGGGTAAGGCGGCCGGATAATTCCGACAGTCGAGCCTCCAGGCCGTTGGTGGAAATTACCGGTGGCGTATTTAATCCCAAGGCGCCGGCTGCAGCTTCAGATCCCGCCGGCGTCTCCTGGGGCCCTTCTTCCGGACCTTCCAGACTGCCCCCCTGGGTGGCATAAACCATATCAATAAAATCACCGTCTATTTCCTGACGTCCCTCAGCAAACCCGGCAACCAAGGCCAGATCGGACCAGGTATTCAAGCGCCGGGGGACTCCTTGGGTATAGTCAAAGAGTTTGTCCAGGGCCGATTCCGTAAAGATGCCGCTGCCCCCGGCCCGGGCCAGCCGAAAACGGATATATTCCTTGGTTTCGGCCCGATCCAATGGCGTCAGATGGTAATGGACCGCCACCCTCTGGGCCAATTGCCGGAGAGCCGGAAGGCGCAGCCGTTCCCGTAACCCCAATTGGCCGATCAGGATCACCTGCAGCAGCGGTTCTTTACCGGCTTGCAGGTTGGACAACAGCCGCAGTTCCTCCAGGGCTTCAGGGCCGAGATTTTGCGCTTCATCCACCAGCAGGACGACATGTTCCCCCCGGCCATAAGCGGTCAACAAAAACTGATTAAAGGCCCCGAGCCGAGCTGTGTGGGAAGGCAAGCGCCCGACCACTTCAAATTCTTTCAAAAGCCATTCCAGGAGATCTTCGGCCCCAACTGAGGTCTGGTAAAGGACGCCCAGACGCAAGTTTCTTTCCCTTTGCCGGAGCAGGGATTTGATCAGGGTGGTCTTGCCGGTCCCCACTTCGCCGGTCAGCACCACAAACCCGACCCGTTGATTGATGCCATATTCCAAATACGCTCGGGCCAGCTTGTGCTGAGGACTCAAATAGAGGAACTCTGGGTCAGGGAGCAGGGTGAAAGGGCGTTCCGTGAGTCCGTAAAAATCTTCATACATGTTGATATTCCAGGCGCCGCGGTCCTCCCGCGTCGGTTGGCGATTCCGAGTGTTAAGAATAATTATAAGAAGATGGCGAGGTCTCCAGCTTATTAATGATAAACCCGAGGACCTGGAATGGTTTGAGCATCTCCAGGCAACGTCCTATATCTTCCTTGGAGGTCTTCCCCGCCTCCACCACCACCACGATGCCATCGACTAAGGGGGCAAAGGCCAGGGCGTCGGCAACGGACAACAACGGGGGCAGATCGAAGAGGACCCAACGATCCGGGTAAAATTGCTTCAATTCCTGCACCAGGGCAGCCATGTCAGGAGACCCGATAAGTTCCGCCGCCTGGGCCACGGGTTTGCCGCCGGGCAGCAGCACGAGTTTGCCAAAGCCATCGGGATGGACCAGAATTTGGGTCAGGGGAATTCCATCAGTCAGATAGTCCACCAATCCAGGTCCGGTCGGCAATCCAAAATAATGGCTGATTGATGGGAAGCGTAGATCCATATCCACCAGAATTACACTCTGGCCGACTTCCTGGGAAAAGGTGATGGCCAGATTGATGGCCGTGAGCGTTTTTCCCTCTCCCGGATTGGGGCCGGTGATCATCAAGGTATTATGGCCATGAGGCCTCGTGCGCTGCAATATGCGGGTCCGCAGTAGCTTGTAACTTTCTCCGGCCCGGCGGAATTCCTCCCCGACGATGAATCGCTGCCGATGCAGATTTTGGGGATCTACGGCGACGGTCCGGGTTTGGGTGAAGGTAAATTCTTCGGTCGGCGGGGGAGTGACCCAAGTCTCTGGCCGGATCAAAGGGGACGCCTCATCCTGCAGCACCCGCTCGGGCTCAAGAGGTGGGGCCGGGGCCGCCTTCTTCTTCCGGGCATGCAACTCCTTGGCTTTTTCTAATGCCTTATCAATGTAACTCAATTTTCCTTCGCCTCTCTGAAGTTAGACCTGGCGCAAAAGCCTCACGGCCAAACCCAAAAGATTTCGATAAAAAAAGTTAATAAGGACCAATCCCACGATCACCGAAAAAGCGGTTCCCATCCAAATAAGCCGTTTTCTTCGGGCATCCTCGGTGACATCTTCGGAGGTTAGCATTCTGGGTATGCTCCCCAACACCGGTAAATTAGTGAGCATGCTGAGTTCATCGGCTGTCTTTACTGACCGGTCCAGGTGGTCGGCGAGGGCTACCATGCCGATGCCGCCCCCGAAGCTCAGGAAGATTCCCACCAGGAAGATGGTCAGCCGGGGAGGATATACCACCTTACCGGTGCTGGCCGGGTCTATGAGGGTAAATTTTTCCGCCTTCTGGTGTTCCTCCATCCCCTCGGAAATGCGCGATTCCAGGATCTTATTCATAACCTCCTGATGCTTTTGACTATCGTTTTGATAATCTCGCTCCAAGGCAAAAAACTCTTGCTCCACTTTTGGCGCATCATCTATCCGCTTGCGGTACATCTTTAGCTGTTCTAGCAAAGATGCCTGCTGCCGCTTATCGGCCTCTATTTCGGTGTCTGCTGACGCCATCCGCGTGTTAAATTCGATATCAACGGCGCTCTGATCCTCTGGATTCGGTGAAGAGGGCGCGCTCTTCTGATCTTTCTCTAGAGCCGCGATTTCATTTTTAATCTTACGGATGTCGGGATGTTCACCAGAATATTTTCCCTGCTTCTCAGCCAATTCTGCCTTGAGTTGGGCAATTTTGTCTCCCAGTGCCGTTGAGCTGGTTCCTTTATCTCCGACAATTTTCTTCAGTTCGTCAATCTCCCGCAGGGTTTTGCGAATATCGGGGTGGTCTTCCGAGTATTTGGACCTCAGGTCAGCCAAGTGTATTTTCAGGACTTTGAGGCGGGAACGCGGATCAGTAGGCTCATTGGGAGTCCGAGCATCCAGTGCCGAGGAGGTCAAATTTGCCGTCTGCAGCTGGCCGCCCAGAATAGTTTTCAGCTCTTCCGCACCCCGGATTTTATTATCCAGTTGGCTGGTTTCGGCTTCTATACCCTCTACCCGACTCCTATTGTACGGCTGCTGATCCGGCAGCAGGCCATCATTTTGCTGTTTGAAGGCTTCGATCTTATCTCCCAGGGTACGGATGCGTTCCTCCAGCTCCTTCAGTTCTGCCTCCAGGAAGGTAGTAGTGGAGCGCGCCTGAGCTTCCCGCATTTGCAAATTTTCTTCCAGGTAAAGAGAGGCCAGGGTCCCGTCCACCTTCTGAACCGTGTCAGGGTTTTTCCCCCGGTAGGCGACACTGAAGGCAATGGTCGCCCCCTTACCTCCCTTTGACTCGGCGCTGATGGTCTTGAAGACGATACTGTCCCGCATTTCATCAATGATCTCCTCCCGGGTATGTGTTGTCCTCAATTCCTGGTAGAGATTGAATTGCTCGACTATTTGCCAGAGCTTGGTGCGGGAAAGGATCTGCTGGGTAAGACTTTGGATGCGTTGGTCGGCGAAGCCGGTGACCGTAGAGCGCACAAACTCCTGCGGAATCTGCTGCTCTTCTATCAGGATGGTGGAACTCGATTCAAAGATGGTGGGGAGAAAAAAAGCTACGGCGCTGGCCACGAGAAAAATTATCAAGGCAGGGATGATAAACCACGTTTTCCTCGTTTTCAGGAGGCCCAGGTAGTACCGCAGATCGTTGGTTTCTGTTTCCATGGCTGTGACTTTACCTTAATGAATATTCGGTTAACTTTTAAATTATAATTAATTAATCTCTATTTTTCAACTAGGCAAAATTTACCATTGAATTTCCACTAGTTATCTCTTGCAGAAAATGAGCCGTTCACCTTCGGTAATGAAAATACGGGTAGGAGTATGTCAGCATCAGGGTAGCCCCGACGATATCAGCGCTTTTCCCTTGTTCCTGCAGCAAGCCCAAGCTGCAGCTCGGTACCAACGAAAGATTTTCGGTGATCTGATATGACAATTGGGAACTGAGCTGATAAACAGAAGTTTCAAAACCGCCGCTGGCGTTTATTGGCTGACTGTTATAGTAATTCCCTGACATTGATCCCGAAAGGCGCTCGGTGAAGCTATGACTTAGCGATAAGGAGACCGAATTGAACGTAACCGGGGTGCCCAAACTGGAACCCGGCTGCGTCCGTTGATAGCTCGCCGAAAGGGTGGTACTGGTCCAACTGCGGCTAGCGCTTACATTGACATAAGGTTGAACACTTGACTGACGCCCGATTTGGGGGCTCAAACTAAAGAATGGGGATGCCGGGGAAGTCACGACAGAGGTATTGCTAGTGGAAGTGTAAGTGAGCCCCCCCGAAAAGCTGGTGTTCCAGACCTCGGAGAATTGATGGCCAACGGTCAGATAACCTGTAATCTGACGGGAACCATCATTATCGACATAATCTGTTTCATTCGCTGTCACTGTCCCGCCAATGGTTGTTTTCTGATTATTCAAGGGATAGGAAAGGCTCAGGTTCCCCCCCTGGCTAGTAAAATTACTGAATTGCGAAGACTGAGAAGTTGCCTGGTTAAAGGTGTAACCCAAGTTTGCCGTCAGACGTTCGGTCAAGGCATAGGAGATTCCAGGGCCAACGGTAATATACTCTTGGGGTACGTGGTTCGTAATTATCCCCGTTGTGGTCAGTGCCTGCTGTAAGGTGCTATTCACAATATAGGAGCCTTGCATAGTTAACCCCAAGCGGGGAAAAGCTTGATAGCGGCCATTGATCGAGTAGTTCTGGTCAAGGTTATCATACTGGGTCTCTTTGACGTATTGCAATTCGGTCAAGGATAACACTCCTTGCACACTCCCGATGTCGGTGGTGTAATTGAACGATGCAGCCGGGGACTCACTAAAGATAAAATCCGATATTTTATTACTCAAAGCATAGTTGACATTATTATTATATGCTGCCGACGCACTTAGTGAAGGGATCACCGACCAGTCGGCGGCCCCTGCAGAGGCAGGGGAAAAGATTGCCAGGAAGAGGGACAGCCCCAGCGCGACAAAACTAATCCAGGGTCTCATCTCCGGTTACCTCAGGGGACTACTACGACATCTCCCGGCAAGAGGAGACGGTCTTCTTCCAAAGATTCACCCTGGGATACAGCATTATAATTGAAGTAGAATACGTCCTCTCTATCTCCCGCTTTGCGCAAGATGACTATATTACTAGGGGATGCGAAAGGCGTCAGTCCACCGGCCATGGCAATGGCCCGCATAACTGTGGGCGCTTGCCCCACCAAAAACTCCCCTGGCTTAGTTACCTTGCCGGTAACATAAATCTTGTAATATTGCGCCTTCAAGAGGATGACCGTGACATTGACATCGGTCACATACTTTTCCAAGCGTTTTTGCATCTCAGCTTGCAATTGCTTGACCGTGAGTCCGGCGGCCTTGAGGTCACCCAAAAGCGGGTAAGAGATCTTGCCGTCAGGCCGTACCACCAACGTCTTCGTTAATTCAGGTTCCTTCCACACGGAAACTTCGATTGTATCTTCCGCTCCCAAGAGGTATGTATTCAGTGCAGGTTCGGTAACGAGGGCGGACGCTGCCTGGGCTTCCACCAAAGGTCCTGGATGGGGTGTGCAGCCCCAAACCATCACACCTATCCCTAGCAAGCCCCAGCCGGAAATTTGTCTCCATCGAATTCCCATAATTAGACTCCCCCAATTGAGTAAATAAAAATCTAAGGATCTTTATAATCTCAGCCAATCCTTGGACTGAAATCTTAAGTCAAGGAATGAATAATGTCAAATAATTAATTTTATCGTGTTTCAATGTTAATCCTTCTATAGGGCGTTTATCTGTCGAACACAATCGGGATAAACCTGGATTTTATCTCGGGGAATCCCTGATAGATTTTAATGGGGGGATCTAGTGCCGCTTACTCACCACGAAGCAGACCGCCGAGAAGGTCATGGCGGCGGGAGTGGGGGCCACTATCAACCTGACCCAAGAGGATCGTCTTTCTCACGAACTCCATTTTCCCGCGGCGAAGCCGGTGGAAGTGTGTGAACTGGCCGGGGCCAGGCGGCAAAGAAAACTATCTGAAGAAGCCAAGGTAAAACAAGGAGAAAGACTCAAGGCTTACCGATTTATGGCTCCCGGAACCGTTATTCAGCCGGAGCAAAGGGCGAATGGGCCACAGTAGATTCCGAGGGGAACAACGACCCAGGGGTAAGGTAAGGGTCCTTGGGGCGATGTGAAGAAAAAAACGATTAAGTAGAAGCTAAGGGCACCGTGGGAAGCACTTCTATTAGGGCTTTGTTAATCTCTCGCCATAACGAGTATAAACATTACCAGTAATTGTATCGAGGACCCAGATATTATCAAAGCCCATCGGTCTGTATCTGCCATTAAAGGCATAGATAGAAAATATGGCCATGAAAATAAGTGCAAGAATCAGGATTGCAGGTTTTATCGATTCTAGGCGAGCTCTCAGCCTCTGCGGTGAAAATGACGCCGGGGTTCACCGCAGAGACGCAGAGGACGCAAAGCAAAAAGGGAAAACCCCAGGCAACGTTTTTACTTTTTACTTTTGCCTTTTGCCTTTTGCCTTCCCTGCCCCTCCGCCACCGCGGCGCCGTACTGTTGGCGCAGGAAGTCCCGATAGGCCCCGGAGCGCACCCGCTCCAGCCAGCCCGCCTGGGCCAGGTACCAGCCCACCGTCTCCCGGAGACCCTGCTCCAGGGTGACCTGGGGGCGCCAGCCCAATCGGGCCTCGATCTTCCCGGTGTCCAGGGCATAGCGCCAATCATGGCCGGGGCGATCCGGGACAAAGGTGATCAGGCGCTCCAGGTCCACAAGCTCCGGGCGCAACTCGGAGAGCACCCGCAGCAGCAGGCGCACCAGCTCCAGGTTGGGTTTCTCCTGGCCCCCGCCGATATTGTAAGTCTCACCCGGCGCGCCCTGCTCCAACACCAGCAGCAGGGCCCGGCAATGGTCCGTAACAGAGAGCCAGTCCCGGATGTTGTCTCCCCGGCCGTAGATGGGGATGGGCTTCCCCTCCAGGGCCTGGCTCAGGCAAAAGGGAATGAGTTTCTCCGGAAACTGGTAGGGGCCGTAATTATTGGTGCAATTGGTGATGAGCACCGGCATTCCGTAGGTGTGGAAATAGGAGCGGGCCAGGAAATCGGCCCCGGCCTTGGAGGCCGCATACGGACTGCGGGGAGCATAGGCGGAGGCTTCGGTGGCCGGTGGATCATGGGGGCCCAGGGAGCCATAAACCTCATCGGTGCTAATTTGCAAGAAGCGGGTCTCGGACTCGGCCGCCGGCCCTTGCCAATGCTCCCGGGCCGCGTCCAACAGGTTGCAGGTCCCCAGGACATTGGTGCGCACGAAGACCCCCGGGTCCAGAATGGAGCGGTCCACATGGGTTTCTGCGGCGAAATGCACCACCCGGGTGATGGGGTGCCGGTCGAACAGTCCGGCCACCAGGTCCCGGTCAGCCACGTCCCCTTTGACAAAAGTGAGGTGCGGGTCCCCCGCCAGGGGAGCCAAATTCTCCAGATTGCCCGCGTAGGTCAGGAGATCCAGGTTGATGAGACGCCAGTCCGGGCGGTGGCGCCTAAGAAAATGGATGAAATTGGCGCCGATGAATCCCGCCCCGCCGGTTATTAGAACGACACTCATAGCTGCTCCCCGAAGATCCCCCAGAACTCCCGGAAGGCCGCCTGCCAGTGGGGCATCAGGTCCAGACCCTGGAGCTTCAGGAGGCGGTTGGCCAGCACCGAATTGGCCGGACGCCGGGCCGGGCGGGGATATTCGGCAGTACTGCAGGGAGCCACAGCCGCCCGGAGACCGGCGGTCTCGAGAATCAGGCGGGCAAATTCATACCAGGTGGTCTCTCCCTGGCAGGCGGCGTGATAAGTGCCGAAGGCCTCGGTTTGGGCCAGGGCCAGGAGTTGCGGCGCCAGGGCCAGGGTGCTGGTGGGGCTGCCCCGCTGGTCATTCACCACTTTTATCTCCTGTCCCGGTTGCAAACTCCTGCCTTTCGCCAGGATGGCGGTGACGAAGTTGGGGCCCGGCAGGCCGTAAAGCCAGGCAGTGCGAACGATGAAATGATCGGTCCACTGCTGCCGCACCAGTTCCTCCCCCAGGAGCTTGCTGGCGCCATAGACCGAGACGGGGCCGGTTGCGTCCCATTCCAGGTAGGGCCGGTCCTGGGTCCCGTCAAAGACATAATCGGTTGAGAGGTGGATCAATTTGCACCCCAGTCGCCGGCAGGCCACCGCCAGGTTGCGCGGCCCCAGGCCGTTGACCTTCAAGGCCAGGTCGGCATCCTGCTCCAGATCGTCCACCCGGGTAGCCGCGGCGGCGTTCACCACCACTTCCGGCCGGTGCCGGGCCAACTGCTGCCGGATCGCCCGGGGATCGGTGATGTCCATATGTTCCAAATCGACACCCACCGCCTCCCAGTTCCTGGCGGCCGCCTCCCGGAGCAATGCCTGTCCCAACTGGCCGGCCGCGCCGGCGATCAATAATTTCATAATGCAGGTCTTCGGCTTGTTGATTGCGGTTTTGGGAATTTTCCTAAAGGCATGACGCCAGCCCCGCAGTTTGCCTCACTTTAGGCGGAAAGGCGAGTCGGGGGTGTCCTCAAAGCGGATCTCATCCACCGGCTCCTGGCGGCCCGGTCCCCGGTAGAGACGGTTGGCGAAGTTGCACACCAGGCCCGGCCGATCACTGAGATTCCGGTAGCCGTGCACCACCCCCGGTGGAATGATGATGAGGCCCGGGGAATTCTCCCCCAGGATAAACTCCTGGCGCAAGCCGAAAGCAGGGCTCTCGGGCCGCTGGTCCCACACCATGACCCGAAACTCCCCCGGACCGGGAAAACAGAAGAGGTCGGTTTGCCGGTGATGGGCATGGGGGCCCCGTCCCACCCCGGGATGGGTCACGGAGATATAGGCCATTACCGGGATATTATCCGGGGGGAGCTCATCCTGGCGGAAAATTTCCGCCAGCCAGCCCCGCTCATCCTGGTGAACCTCAAGCGGCCGGCAGACCACCCCGGGGATCAGGGACTCGAATTCTTGCGCGTCGTCTTTATTCACCGGCCACCCTCGGCATATCCCTGGACCGGGCCCTCGACCCGCAGCAGAAAACGGTCCGGAAATAGGTTCCTGCGGACGTCATTTGCCCAGATATACAGCCTAATGTTAAACCTTTTTAGATATTTTGCACCTTAATCTACCAGAAGACCACGATCCTGGTCAACTGCGAAAGGGGGTTCCGAAAAGCCGCGCTGCAGCCCGGGGGTGCTTCACCCCGATAATTCAAAATTAAAAGTGCAAGGGTCGAGGGTCAAGGAGCTGTTGCAAAACCTCGGTTCCCCCAAAAATGTCATTCTGCGCGAAGCGAAGAATCTAGTATTTTTAGTGAGTTGAGATCCTTCACTTCGTTGAGGATGACAAAAAGAGGACTTTCCCAGAGGTTTCAGCCTGGCAGGATTAATGGGGCCAAAAGATGGGGTCCACCCCGAGCCGCAGTTCTCCTCTATATTTAGCCGAGATTATGCAGCAGCTTCTGCCATCGCAGTTAAAAATGGTTTTTGGCCCAGATATTTCGGGAATCCTTATATGCTGCAGATATACGGACCTCTTGCTATCGACCTGGGAAAATCATGACAGAAACAAAATTATGACCTGCCCCAGCAGTTTTTGCATGTTTAGTTAAAATGGGGTTTATGTCAAGGAGCACCAACTCCACCACGATCCTTCAATACCATCCGCAGCCCCTATGGTTGTGGTCACTGAGGTTGAGGCGCTGGTTCTGTGGGGGGCCATTGCAACTTTGGCGGCGCCACGAGGACTTTCGGCCGGGGGGGCAGGGATGGTCCCAGGCCAGGAGGCGCTGGCTGCGCTGGCTGCACCTCTTTTTCCTGAGTCGTCAAAGGTCTGGGAGGGCCATCACGCAAAGCGAGCACCCGGATTCCAGGGATGGCAAAATTAAGATTTTGACCTTTGCTCATCTGAAACATGGCCACCCCAACCACCTCCCCTTTAAGGTTGACCACCGGTCCACCGCTGGAGCCCGCAGAAACGGGTGCAGATATTTGGAGGATTTGCCCACGGCCCCGGACGATACGGATCCCCGACACCATGCCGTCGCTCACCGTTTCTTCCAGTCCCAATGGGCTACCCACAACCACCACTCGGTCTCCGACTTCCGGCAACGTTTTGGATATGGGCAGATAAGCAGGATTACCCCGGAGGCCATCAACAGAGAGCTTAACGAGGTCAGCGGTTAAATCCTCAGCTACCAAGGTCTTGAGCGGGTAGCGCATACCATTCGGCATTTTCACCTCTGCCCTGGCGACACCCGAAATGACATGGACACAGGTGATGACATGACCCTCATTATCTAATAAGAACCCGCTGCCAATTTTGATTTCCTTGCCATTGGCATCATAGCCGATTATGGTAACGACTGCTGGTTGGATCCTCTTAATTAGCTGGGACAGATTTTCCTGAGGCAGACCCTGCCTTGCCAATAGACCAAGACAAAAGAGGGCCAAGATTCCCGCGAATGCGTGGCGCCGTTTCATTAAAACTTTCCTCCTCAGGATCTTATTGGCGCTCCCGGAAGGATGCCACTGTGCGCCCCAGGCCCTCGTCCAGGCTCACTCGGGGGCGCCAGCCCAAATCACCCTCGGCTAGCCGGCTGCTCAAGGAGCTGCGGCGCTGTTCCCCCGGCTTGGCTGGGCCGTGGGTCGGGTTTAGAGAGGAGCCGGTGAGGTCCTGGAGCTTCCGGGCGATAGTGCAGATATCGGTCTCCTGGCCTGTCCCGATATTGAAAACACCGGCGCTGGGATAGTTTAGGGCCAGCAGGTTGGCTGCCACCACGTCGGCCACATAGACGAAATCCCGGGTCTGGAGACCGTCGCCGTTGATAACCGCCTGATGCCCTGCCAAGAATTTCTCAATAAAAATGGCCACCACTCCGGCTTCTCCCAGGCCATTCTGACGGGGGCCATAGACATTGGCGTAGCGCAGGGATACAGGAATGATCCGGTATTGGCGGGAAAAAAAACGGAGATAGTGCTCCACCGCCATCTTGGCGATGCCATAAGGGGACTCCGGCCGGGCCGGGTCCGTCTCCCGGGCCGGCACCGGCGCCTCGTCTCCATAGATGGCTCCCCCGGTGGAAGAGAAAATGATTTTCTCCACTCCCGACTGGGCTGCGGCCTGGAAAAGGTTTAAGGAGCCCAGGATATTTTCCCGGGCGTCCCCCACCGGATCGCTCACCGATGTCTGCACACTCATCTGGGCCGCCAGATGCACAATCACTTGCGGCAGCCACCCGCGGACGAAATCAAAGGCCTCTTGACTTTTGATGTCCAAATGCATGAAATGAACTGACGGTGGGACGTTTTCCAACCTGCCGGTGCTCAGGTTGTCCATTACTGCCACTTCGTGGCCTTCGGCCACCAATTGGTCGGCTATATGGGAACCGATAAAGCCGGCTCCGCCCGTCACCAATATTTTCTGGCTCATTTCTTTATCCTCCCAGCAATCACCTTCTATCATAAAATGCTACCAAACCGCTATGAGGCAAGGCGAGATTCTTAACCTGACTTGGGCGCTGGTGGAGTTGAAGGAAGGATTTATTCAGTTACGGCCAGAGGATTCCAAGACCATTGAAGGGGTGGCCCGGCGGCTTTGGCTATAAGTTCTATCCGTGAGGTTTTGCGGGCAGCCTGCCGCTGTGCAAAAATAGAGGGATGACCTGTCATGATCTAAGACATACAGCGCAGATGAGGATCTGGTTAGTCACCCCGAACCAGCGAATGCCGGTCCTCCAGATGAATGGTAATTACATTGTCAATTCATTTCTTATTATTCCTGACATATGTTGCAATGAACTCTATTTATTATTCTTTTTTTGTCTCTTATCTTGGCCATTTCGTCACTGTTCCAAATCCCCTCAAAGTCATTTTCATCTAAATTTCCGACGGCCATCTCATTATTGTATATTTTATAACATGGTTTTACCTGATTATATGCATCTACAATAAATACAATATACGATAACAAGCAATTACGATTTCTAATAATATTCTCCTTTTTATACCTATTTCTTATTAGCATATCTTCCTTGATAATTCTAAATTTATCGCAACCAATATCCTTGGCTATTTTAGAAGCAATTCTTTGTTCTTCTTTATTCCATGGAAGATCGATCATTTGCCATTCAACGATCAATTTGCTTGATAATGCAGCCTTGTAGTGCAGTAATTTTCCAAGATTTGCAAAGACGAGGTTAAGATCACCTTGGGTCCTGTATTTTTTATACACTGCTTCTGTTACACCATCTATACCTAATATAATATAGTCCAAGCCGGATAATACAAGGTCTCTCCAAAAATTATCTGGCTTATTTACTGAAAGAGATGTCGATATGATGGTCCCAATATTGTGGGAATGGGCATATTGAATATATTCTATCAATTTCTCGTTATGAAGCGGTTCACCTACGTCATATAGTGAAACTAAAAAGATATAATCCCTGAGTTTGTCAATAAGATTTTTATATAATGTAAATGGATAAAAAATGGATTCTTTTTTTTGTGGACAATATTTGCATAATACATAACATTGTCTACTAATTTCACATTTTAGAAATACCGGCATTGTGGATATCTTAGATTTACCTATAAAGAAATTTAAAAAAGCTCCACAACAATTTACAATTTTTCTTAAAGAGCCATACCTTAACACTAATTTAAAGTAGCGGCTCCAATACGATATAGGTAATTTCTCATGTTTTTGCTGCATACTCAGCCATGCCAATCTAAACTGGGATTATGCCTCATCTATAGCTGTTTCTGTCACAACGAGGTTTTGGGGACATCTTGCCCCGAGGGAAGGCTTAAATACGATCATCACTCAAAGCCACATTGTCTCCAGTGGAGTTTTTTTACTGAAATTAGGGCGGATAGTCAAGTTAATCTAGAGTTAGAGTATACAAATTCCTCGGCGACCTGATGGTATCTGGCTGATAAGCCAAAGGACCCCGGGCCAGCATTGACCGCTACTGGTGTGCCAGAGGAAAAGCGGAGGCCACATGGACAATTTGAATAATCTAGTGCAGATGGTAAAAGCTGTCAAGCCCTCTCGAGAAATTGGTAAAAAAAATTTAGGTTCATTATAAAAAGCCCGCCACAGGCTTTCCGTCCCAGCTCGCGGCGGGCTTGCTTTTTGCATAAATTTCTTTAATCATAAATAATTAAATGTCGCTTTAACGTATTTTTGTAAAGACACTTTTATTTATTGAAGCCAGAGTCAAGGTCGAAGATCGTTGGTTATCCACCTTCACCTCTTGGGCATCTCGTCCCTATAATGTTGGTTCTGGCGTGTTTCGGGTACTGCTGGAGATCGCCTAGTTACTCACCGCAGAAATTGGTTCTGATGGGCAATCGTACGCATATCTCAGGTCCTGGCGTCATTTTTTGGTCGAACTTCTCATTGAAAAATCAAAAATTTCCTGTACAGGTCATATTGGCCAGGGGGGAGTTGTCATAGCGGGAGTTTTGATCTTCTGGCCGAAAAAATATGCGGTGCAAGGCGGGGCCGTGGGATGGAGGTATAGCGGGGCCAATGATTCCCACTGGCCCCGCCGATTTTTTTCGTTTACCAAATGTTTACCATTTACCCCTTAATAGAGGTATTTTTAGGCCAGTTCCATTATAATGCTTATACACATTTTTTATAGTAATTTCAGTGAAATAGCGGTTGTGTCTACTTCTCCCGATTCCCCCTTGCCCTGAATGGCATTCAAGAGGTCCGGGGTTCAACTCCCCGCAGCTCAACCAATTTTTAGGCAGAGATTATCAGTGATTGGTGGCCGCGGCTTCGGGGCAGACATCGGCCAGCCGGAAGAAGATCTCGATCTGCCAGCGTTCTTTGTATATATCGGCGATGGTCCTCGCCGCCAGCTTGGTACGGTAATTTATGCCCGACTTTAACCCCTGCCCTCAAATTTCAAACCCCGGGCAATAAGAATACTCCGGCCCATGAGCCGCCCTGCCCACCGCGGCCCTCACCCCGCACCCATCGGCTCGGTAACCCAAGCGCATCGAAATCAGTCGGTTTGATTTCCAGGCAGATATCAGGCTTGGTAAATATGGGCGCCTGCCTGATTTTTGAAGGCGTTGCGGGTGTCCACGATGAGGTGCGCCTGGGAAGCGATCCAGGCGTAGTCGTAGTGGGAGTGGTCCGTCACCAGCAGGACCAGGTCGGCTTCCTGAAGCGTCTCGGCCGTAAGGGGCGTCGACTCCAGGTCAAAGTCCGGATAGTGGCGCATCCCGGCGCAGTGGGGGATGTGGGGATCGTTATAGCTAACAACAGCCCCCTCCTTGCTCAAAAGTTGGATAATCTTGAAGGCCGGTGATTCCCGGTGGTCATCCACATCTTTCTTGTAGGCAATGCCCAACACCAGGATGCGGGCCCCTTTCAGAGGCAAGGCGTATTTATTCAGGACCTCGGACACCCGCTGCGCCACAAAATAGGGCATGTTGCTGTTGATGTCCCCGGCCAGTTCGATGAAGCGGGTGGAAAAGTCATACTCCCGGGCCTTCCAGGTCAGGTAGAAAGGATCGATGGGAATGCAGTGCCCTCCCAGGCCCGGGCCGGGATAAAAGGCTTGGAAACCGAAGGGCTTGGTCTTGGAGGCGTCAATTACTTCAAAAATATCGACCCCCATACGCAGGCAAAGCATCTTCAGTTCGTTCACCAGGGCGATGTTCACCGCCCGGTAAATGTTTTCCAGCAACTTGCTCATCTCCGCCGCCTGGGTGGAGGAAACCGGGATGACCCGGTCGATCACTTTGCCATAAAGAGCTACTCCGTGGTCCCGGCAGGCCGGGGTGATGCCGCCCACCACCTTGGGAATGGTGCGCACCTCAAACTCGGCATTCCCCGGGTCCTCCCGTTCCGGCGAGAAGACCAGATAGAAATCGCGGCCCACTTGGAGATCGCCGCTGAGCATAGGCAAGACCAATTCCGCGGTCGTACCGGGATAAGTGGTGGATTCAAGGGAAATCAGCTGCCCGGGTCGCAGGGCTGCGGCAATCTGCCGGGTTGTGGAGGTAATATAACGCAGGTCCGGCTCCCGCTTGGGCGTGAGCGGGGTAGGCACGCAGATGATCAGGACATCAGGTTCCCCCAGGCGAGCCATCTCTGAAGTCGCCTCGAATTGCCGGCCATTCCGGGATTTCAGCAGTTCCCCCAGGCGGGCCGACGGGATGTGCATGATGTAGGATTCCCCCCGGTTTAGGGCCTCCACCTTGCGGTCATCCGTGTCGAACCCAAGGACCCGGAATCCTGCCTGGCAAAAGCGCAGCACCAGTGGCAGTCCCACGTACCCCAGGCCGATGATGCCCACCAATGCCTGGTTATCCCTGATCTTAGCCAGCAAATCCATACGTGGGGCTATCCTTTGCTTCCAAGGGTGATATTGGCCTCATTTGCCCCGGCCTGCCTGTGATAGTCCAGGTACCACTGCACGAACCGGTGGACCCCCACCTCGATGGAGGTCGTGGGTTGAAAACCGAGCTTCTCCCTGGCCCTGTCAATATCCGCATAGGTGGCGGGGACGTCTCCCGGCTGGATGGGCAGAAGGTCCTGCCTAGCCTGCACGCCTAGTTCATGCTCCAGGATCTCAATGACTCTGGTCAGTTCCTCGCACCGATGGTTGCCCAGGTTGATAATCTCATAAGTCTCCAGATCCGTCGCCATTAAAGCCGCCAGGACACCCGTGACGATATCGTCGATGTAGGTGAAGTCCCGACGCATCCGGCCGTAATTAAAGACTTTAATGGGCTTGCCCGCAAGCATCGCTTCGGCAAATAGCCACATGGCCATGTCCGGCCGGCCCCAGGGGCCGTACACCGTAAAGAACCGCAGGCCCACGCTGGGCAGTGCGAATAGGTGGGAATAAGCGTGCGCCATCAGTTCGTTGGCTTTCTTGGTGGCGGCATAAAGGCTGATGGGCTTGTCGACCCGCTGGGTTTCGGAAAAGGGCATCTCAGTCAGGCCGGCGTAAACGCTGGAGCTGGAGGCGTAAACGAAGCGCTCCACTTGGGTTTGCCTGGCCAGTTCCAGGAGGTTGAGAAACCCTTCCAGATTGGCCTTTTGGTAGGCAAAGGGATTGACCAGGGAGTAGCGCACCCCGGCCTGGGCGGCCAGATGGCAGACCTTCTGCGGGGAGTGGTTGGCGAACAGCGACTGTAAAAGAGAAAGATCGGTCAAATCCCCGTTAATCGAGACAAAACCGGGGTATTTCCGAAGTTCCCGGTCTCGCTCCCGCTTTAAGGCCGGGGAGTAATAATCGTTAAAATTATCCAGCCCAACCACCTTGGCCTGCCGGCTGAGCAAGGCCCGGGCCACGTGAAAGCCAATGAATCCGGCGCTGCCAGTGACCAGGAAACAATAATTTTTGACTTGAGAGTCCCAATCCATTAAGCTAACTTATCAAAACCCTTCGCGGAACTCAACCTTAACTGGTTGAACCGGCTGGTGGAAGCGGGTAAGCTCTACCTTCTTCAGGCCAAATTGGGATTTAACATTCGAGCACTAGAGGCGCAGGCGCCCCGGAACCAGCAACCCCACATTATCGGCACTTCAAACCAGGACTCCCAAGTCTCCATAACCATGATCGATATCCACTCCCATATCCTGCCGGGCATAGATGATGGCCCCAGGGACCTGGAGCAGGCCCTGGAGATGGCCCGATTGGCGGTGGCGGACGGCATCCGGGTAATGGTGGCCACCCCCCACCTTTTCAAGCACCGTTCCGGGGAGGTGGCCGCCCTCAATGAGAAAAGCGTCATCCTGGAGCACCTGGATAGGTTCAGGGATAGGTTGGCGGCCGAATCCATTCCCCTGGAAATCCTTCCGGGCTGCGACGTCCCCTTGAGCACCGATGCCTTGAGCCTGTTGGCGGAGGACCGGGTGCTGACGGTCAATGACGGGAAACGCTATCTCCTTTTGGAGCTGCCCCATTTCTCCATACCCCCCACCCTGGAGGATATCTGTTTCCGCCTGCAATCCCTGGGGATCACCCCTATCATCACCCACCCCGAGAGGCAGCCGATGATTCTGGAGAAGCCCGAAAGACTGTCGCGGCTGCTAGAACTGGGGTGTCTGGCCCAACTGACCGCGTGCAGCCTGACGGGCACCTTTGGGCGCCAGGTTGCCAAGGGTTCCCGGCAATTGGTGAAAAAGGGCTACATCCACGTGCTGGCCTCCGACGCCCATAATACCCGGGGGCGGCCGCCGATACTCAGCAAGGCGGTGAGTGCCCTTTCCAAGCTGATCGGCCCTGAACAAGCCCGGGCCATGGTCACCCAGACCCCCGAAAAGATCATCAAGGGGGAGCCGGT
The DNA here is from genome assembly GCA_963697965.1 of uncultured delta proteobacterium. Lineage (GTDB taxonomy): Bacteria > Desulfobacterota > Desulfobaccia > Desulfobaccales > 0-14-0-80-60-11 > JAPLJC01. Next base: position 1,300,262 of record OY969108.1, on the reverse strand, counting down.
TCCTTAACTGATCCGCCATTCCAGGGCCTCCAATTTTCCTCTGGCACAACGCTACCCATCTGTTCCAGCATGGGGTTCTTTTGGGAAATATTGACTTTCCACCCCGATGTTGACTATCTATCCACCTGTGAGAAGAATTGGCTTCGAGAAGAGGATGATTTGGGAGATTTACTCGGGGTGAGAGGCTCCAAAAACCTCTTAGAGACAGCAATAGCTATGGAAGCGGCATAATCCTGGATTACTTAATTGCGAGATAGCCTACTATGACTTCACGGCAGAAAACTTTCATCTCCTTTTCGCCTCCCTTCTGAACTCCGACGAAATCGACGAGGTTGCGGATACCCTCCGCTCCAACTGGATCACCACCGGACCGAAGGTGCATCGCTTCGAGGAAGAATTCGCAAAATTCACCGGGGCCTCTGCAGCTCTTGCAGTCAGCTCGGGTACGGATGCCATGCTGGTGGGGCTGGCGGCATTGGGCATCAGGCCGGGCGATCAGGTTATCACGACAGCCTTGACGTTTTGTTCTACTGTGCATGTCATTGAGCAACTGGGGGCACGTCCAATGCTTGTGGACGTTGAGCCCGATACGCTCAACATAAACCCCGAGCTCGTTGAGCGGGCTATCACCCCTCATACTCGGGCGCTGATGCCGGTGCATCTCTACGGGCACCCTTGCGAAATGGATCCCATCATGGAGGTTGCCAGGCAGCATAACCTTTCGGTTGTCGAGGATGCTGCACATGCCGCTTCTGCCCTTTATAAAACTCGCAAAATCGGCTCGATTGGAACCGCTACGGCCTTCAGCTTCTACGCCACGAAAAACCTTACCACCGCTGAAGGCGACATGCTGACCGGCGCCCCCGACCTTATCAAGGAGGCACGCCTTTGGTCTCTGCACGGGATGACCACGACGCCTACAAGCGTTACAGCGCAGAGGGATCCTGGTACTACGAGGTGGCCCTTCCCGGTTTCAAGTGCAATATGACGGACATTCAAGCCTCACTGGGCCTGCACCAGCTGAAGAAGCTCCCCGCCTTTCAGGCCCGGAGGCTTGAGGTAGTCCGGGCCTACAATGCAGCTTTCCGGGACTTCCCGGAACTCGAGCTTCCCAGCGAGCGGCCGGAGGTTGAATCTGCATGGCACCTATATGTTATCCGGCTCAATCTCAAACGCCTGTCCATCGACCGTGCCCGCTTTATTGAGGAAATGAAGGCAAGAAATATCGGTACATCCGTTCATTTCATCCCGATCCACCTTCACCCCTACTACCGTGACAAGTACGGTTTTAAACCCGAAGATTTCCCTGTGGCTTACGAGAATTATAAGAGGATTGTCAGTCTTCCCCTCCATCCAGGGCTCAGTTCGGATGAGGTGGCGGCTGTGATAGAAGCCGTTGCCGATGTGGTGAAAAAGTTTCGAAGACCGTAAAGGCGTATTCTAAAACCACAGGGGGCCGGGAAGGATATGGCGATTGCTCCTGTGTTCAGGGTTGATTTGGGATATTTCAACCCCTTTTTCATTAATCTTCTCCACTGCGAATCCTCACCCGCAGCAGGCCCTGACGTTTTCCACGATTATGGAAACATCATCAGCGCTTAAACCATGATGCACCGGCAGGGCCAGGATATGCTCGGCCAGGTATTCAGTGTGCGGCAGCCTGGAGGTGCCATACAGCTCTTGAAAAATAGGCTGCTGGTGCAATCCCCGGGGATAATGCACGCCGCTGGCGATGCCCTTTTCCTCAAGGTGTTGGGCCAGGGTGCCCCGATCACAGCCAAAGGCCTGCGGGTCCACCAGGACGCAGTACTGATGCCAGGCATGGAGTGATTCTGGGGTGAGGCGTTGGGGTTGGATCCCCCGAATGTCGGCCAGGCCGGAATTAAGCTGGGCCCCGTTGCGGCGGCGGATGGTCAGCATGGCGTCCAGACGTTTCAGTTGCTCCCGGCCTAAGGCCGCTTCCACATCGGTCATCCGGTAATTCAGTCCCAGCATGGTGTGCAGATATTTGCCGGTTTCCCCGTGGCTGCGCAGATAGCGCAACTTGGTGGCATATTCGTCATTGTCCGTGCAGGTCATGCCCCCTTCACCCACAAACATATTCTTCGAGGGATAAAAGGAGTAGGCGACGAAATCCCCAAAGGAGCCGACGTCTTTGCCGCGGTATTCCGCACCGTGGGCTTGAGCTGCATCCCAGACGATGACCAGGTGGTGCCTCTTGGCAAAGGTCTGAACCGCGTCGATATCACAGGCATTGCCGAAAAGATGCACCGGCGAGATAGCCCGGGTCCGGGGCGACACCTTCCTGGCGGCATCTTCCAGGTCCAAAAGGAAGGTATGCGGGTCCACGTCGCAAAAAACCGGCTTGCTTCCCGCCATGGTCACCATGCTGGCGGTGGCCACAAAAGTGAAGGAAGGCACCAAGACTTCGTCCCCCGGCTGCAAAAAAGCCAGATAAGCCAGGTGCAGGGCCGCGGAGCCATTGGCGCTGGTCACTGCAAATTTGGCCCCCACCCTGGCCGCGAACTCTTCTTCAAAGGCGCTGCACTCTTTCCCCTGCCGCAAGGCCCCGGAGCGCAAGACCCGCACCGCAGCTTCGATCTCTGCTTCCGTGAACTTGATTTCCGCCATGCCAATTTTTTTCATTATCCCTTCCCTTTGTTGATTTCTTCCAGGGCTTCCAACAGCAGTACTGAATTTTTTATTGTACAACGTCCAGGCTGAATCCGGAAACGGCGCCTAACTTTATAACCCCTGGCCTCAAATTTCAAACTCTCGGCACTAGCAATCCTCCGGCCCCTGCCACCGCCCGGCCCACCGCGGCTCTCACCCCCGGACCCAATGGCTGGCCTCCAGCAAGCTGGCCAGGGACAGAAAGTTATAGGGGTGGAGCAGGGCGCCCAGGCCTTGAAGCCATTTCCCCTGGCGCAGGGCCGCCAGACCGTCGGCCATCGACACCGCCAGGTACTGATAGACGCTGGGGTCCCGGTAGCAGTCGATGGCGCAGGCCTGACAGCCGTCCCGGATGGGAGCCAAGCGGTGAATCTCCTCCAGGGGGCCCAGGGGGGTAGCCTGGTAATGGCAGCGGGAAACCTGCAAGTGCCAGTCCACGAAGAAGTACTTGTATCCCGCCAGGCAGGGGAAACGGCCGGGACGTTGTTGCAACTGGCGCTGCAGGTCCGTCAAACCCAGCCTCGGGTTGAGGATGGCCAACGGGGAGTTGGCCTTCAAATCCTTGATCCGGCCAAACCAGCGGTAAAGTTCCTCCCGGGTGAAGTCCACGGAATAGTGCTCGGCGAACCCCAGATAGGAGGATTGCAGACGGGTGACGGGATAAGAAAAGGTGACCCGCCGGAAGCCCAGTCCCGCCAGGAACTGGAGCATGCCTTCCAGATCGTCCACCATGCGGCTCAGGGTTACGGAGGCCACCGGATCGAGGCGGTGTCGCCGCAGAAGCGGCAGCAGGTCCCGGATATGGTCCGTCAGACCCGGCAGTCCCCGGTGGCGGTCATGTAGGGCCGGGCTGGGGGCGTCTAGGGAAATGATCAGGGTTTCCAGGGCCGCAGCCCGCAGATCTTGAACCAGGGTGGGGGTGAGCAGGGAGGCGTTGGTGCACAAAAGGGTATGGATCCCCAAGGCCCGGGCCTGCTGCAGCGCTGGCAGCAGGCCGGGGTAAAGCAGCGGTTCCCCCCCGGTGAAGCAAAGGTATTGGATTCCCGCCTGTTTCAGGGCGGCCAGGCCCCTTTGCAGATGGGACGCATCGGCCATGACCCGGGAGGCCGGCGGCACCTGGGAAAAATTGCAGAAGCGGCAATGGGCGTTGCAGGCGTTGGTGAGGGCGATCTGGCAAAAGCCGGGACCGCCCCGGAGAATGAGGTGAATGATCTCCTTAGCCGTTATCGGCAACTATCCCCGGCCTCCACCTCTGCTCCGGGCGCCGGCGGCGCCGGAACCTGAAGCTTAAAACCACTGCCCTTCCCAGTCAAAAAACCTGCCGGCTAGTTGGGGAATTTCTTCGACTAAAAATGATACTCCAGGCCACAGACGATTTTTTGATTGTCAAAATCGAAATGGACGGTCTTACCATTACTTTTTTCACCATTAGTGTCATAGACTATCCCGTCGATGGTTAGATGTTGGACCCCCAGTTGCACATCCCATTGTTTGAAATAATCAAACTCTACAAAGGCGGCGATGTTCCTGGTGAACATGTAGCGTACACCTGCCTCGCCATTCAGACCAAAATTCTTGGCTGAATCGTTTTGAAAATAAAGCACCCCCACTCCGGGGCCGATACCGATATAGGGTTGCAATCTCCCGAAAGGAATATCCTTATCCGGATCCGGGAAGAAGCCGTAGCGGCCCACAATGTTGAAGGCCATGATCCAAATCAGGTTGGTCTGTTCTTGAGTAATAGCAGGAGATGTAGATAGCGGCGGCTTCACCGCGACCACCTGCCGCGGCCGAAAATTATTGGTAACGCTACCCTCGCCTTCGAAACCCAGGTAAGGGATGCTGTCTAAAAAATAACCGGCCTTGACGCCGCCTACCAATGACGGATCAGTCTTGACATTTTTGGCTGTAACATTTTCATTGCCAATACCATTACCACTTAAAGGGTTAATTCCCAGTGGTTCAAAGCTCCAATTAGCGGTATTTACAAGAGATACGCCCATAAAACTGCCAAAGTAAAATTCTCCGGGACCACGGTATCCCTCCCTTCCCAGGGCATCCGGGGGCTGGGAAAGCCTATACTTCCACAGCATATATCCGGTCAGGGAGAGGAAGCCGATGCTGGCGGCGGGCACCGCGGTAAGTTCCAGTTCGGTCCCTAACTTGTTCGCCCAGGCTCGAGATTGCGGGTTTGGAACTAAGCAAAAGGTGAAGAATCCAAGGATAGCCACTGCCCAGCAGAGCGTTTTTTTCATAATACCCCCAGCAATTAGGCGACTTCCCCTGGCCGCCTAAATCAAAAAAACGGTTTTGGGGATACCTCTTCCCGGATATTAAACGGGAAAGTTTCCCTATTTCTTAAGTGGATTGTATTGCGGAAGGCATGATAGCACAAACTGCCAGAAAAGGTAATTTTTTTAGTGATTTTTTGCTTGCCATCTCCTTTCAGCAGATTCTCTCTGACCAGGCTACCTGGGCCCATTGAAATCGGTTGGTTTAATTATCTGGAAGAGTGGGGCCTAAGGTGCGGCCCCATTCACTATCTTCAAAGTAAAACATTTTTTAAGGTGCCACCTCCCATGCCGCCCCCAAGATCAGTGCGACAGGTTCGCGGAGAATTATTAGTTTGATATTTGCTTTGAAAGTGTGTTATCCATGGTAGAAATGTTGGTTTAGTCTCATATTCCGCAAATTTTGATTGCAAGGATAGCGATTTTTGATATATTTTTATCAAAATAAGGGTATGAGTGATGAAGGAGCTATATAATGGTTTTAAATAGCGTTAAAAAAGCTATATTAGTAACTGGAGGAGCTGGATATGTAGGTTCCATACTTCTCCAAAGACTTTTGGACCGTGGATATAGGGTTGTCTGCATCGATAAGCTGCTTGTTGGTGGCGAATCATTGTTGTCCCTCTGGCACCACCCCAATTTTACTTTTTATAAATATGATATCAACGGCAAAAATGATCTCATTCCCATAATGAAACAGGAAAAATATTTTGCGGTTGTTCATTTGGCTGCCATAGTTGGTGATCCAGCGTGCAAAAAGGATCCTGAACTGGCCACCCTGACCAATTGGACCAGTTCGAAAAATTTATTTCATCTTTCCCAAGAATTTGGGGTGGAAAGATTTATCTTTGCCTCAACTTGTAGTAATTACGGGAAAATGGCTTCCCCGGAAGGCTTTGTCAACGAGGATTCGCCCCTGGCGCCGGTGTCTCTGTATGCCGAGTTAAAGGTAAAATTCGAACAGCTAATTCTGGAAGAATTAAAGCGGAATGAGGAATTCTGTCCAACTTCCCTGCGTTTTGCCACGGTTTACGGCATTTCCCCCAGAATGAGATTCGATCTGACGGTTAACGAATTCACCAAAGAAATTAGCCTTGGAAAGGAATTGGTTGTTTACGGAGAGCAATTTTGGCGCCCTTACTGCCACGTAACCGATTTCTCCCAGGCAATAATTTCAGTTCTGGAGGCTGCTAAGGACAAAGTGGCCTACAAGGTCTTTAATGTGGGTGATACTAAAGAGAACTATACAAAAAAGATGATTTTGGATGAATTAATAAAACATTTTCCTAATGCCAGGATTACCAGGGTTGAAACCAAAGAAGATCCTAGAGATTACCGGGTAAATTTCGACAAGATTAAGACCCAGTTGGGCTTTAAAATATCAAAAACCATCCCGGATGGTATCGACGAAATTAAGAAGGTTCTGCAATGGGGAGTTATTAAAGATCCTGAATCACAACGTTATTATAATATTCCGCATCAGAACTGATTTAGTTTTTCAGATGCGGGTGAAAAGAGGAAAAATTGAACCAATGGAAAGTTCCCCTGGGGGACGTCACCCTGGGTCACGAAGAGATCGAGGCTGTCACCGAAGTCCTGAAATCTGGCTGGCTCTCCATGGGGCCCAAGACCGCGGAGTTTGAGGAGAGATTCAAAGAGTTTTTGGGCGTCAAACATGCCTTTGCCGTGGCCAATTGCACCGCCGCCCTGCACCTGGCCTGCGAGGCGGTGGGGCTTAAGGAGGGCGATGAGGTCCTCTGCCCCGCCCTCACCTTCGTGGCCACCGCCAATGCCATCCTCTACACCGGGGCCAAGCCGGTGTTTATCGACGTCAACGGTCCCCACGATCTTAACCTCTCGGTGGTGGACGCCGCCGCCAAGGTGACGGAGAGAACCCGAGCGATCATGGTGCTCCACTACGGGGGCTATCCCTGCGACCTGGACGGGGTGCGGGCCTTGGCCGCCAAATATAACTTAAAGATCATCGAGGACTGCGCCCATGCCCCCGGGGCCGTCTACCATTCCAAAGAAGGCCCTCAAATGGCAGGGACCATCGGCGACGTCGGCTGCTTCAGCTTCTTCGCCAACAAGAATATGACCACCGGCGAGGGCGGCATGGTGGTCACGAAGGATGACGGTCTGGCGGAGAAAATTAGGATCAGGCGTTCCCATGGCATGACCACCCTCACCTGGGACCGCCACAAAGGCCACAGCTTCAGCTACGACGTGGTGGCCCGGGGCTATAACTACCGGCTGGATGAAATGCGGGCGGCTTTGGGGATCGTCCAATTAAGGCGGGTGGCGTTAGGGAATGCCAGGAGGCGGGAAATAGTTCTGTCCTACCGGGAAAATCTAAAAAACTCGGAGTTCCTTGAAATTCCATTCCTGGGGGCGCCTGAAGGCTCTACGCACCATCTCTTTCCTGTGCTTCTGCGAGATGGAAGCCGGCGGGCCGATTTCATGGCGGCCCTGGCCGGTCAGGGCATCCAGACGAGCATCCATTACCCCCCTGTTCACCGCTTTTCTGCGTATCTGAATCTCCTGCCAGGGGATCATCGGCTCCCCGTCACTAATGAAGTCTGCTCCCGGGAGGTCACCCTTCCTCTCTACCCTTCCATGAGCATGGCGCAACTGGCGCACGTGGTCAAATCCATCGGTTCTTTCTGGGCGCCGGGGCCCCAGGCATAATTAAGTTCCTTCTCCTGGCCCTGCGCTTCCAGATATGGTCTTCCAGTCTAATTTGCTCAAGATATCCGGGCAGTTCTGATCTTCCAGGGGACGCAGACCTTCCAGGTAGAACCGCATCATCCCTTCCGCCTTGGCCAAAGTCGGGTTGCCAGGAGTCAGCTGCAGCAGAGTCCGGACCAGGGCATGGCTCACGCGGTTGATACACGGTTTGATCCACGGATGAAAAACGACTCGCTGGCGCACCGGCTTAGCAACATAGCCCATCCGGAATTTGAATTCGTCGACCGATGCCGGCGCATCCAGTGAGTGCAGCCCGTAAAGAATACTGTGGATAGGTTTCTGCTCCATTAGCCATTTAGTCACCGAGAAACTCAGGGCATTATTCACATGGTCCTGAGTATAGCGTCGAAGGAATTGCTGATAGAGCATGTATCCGCAATCATCCATCCGGAAGGTAACGACAGAGGCAGCCAACTGCCCCTGGACAATCGCTCCCCACGCTTTGAAACCACTCAGGTCAACCATCGATAAACAGAGACGCTCCCAGCGGCTGGCTGACATGGGAACTCTGCGGCCTTGCCGATCAAGGGTATCTACCTGAAGTTGCCACCCTTCCCTGGCAAGCCTGGAGAAGGAAATCTCTTCAATCTCACAATTTTTCAAACCGCGGCGGACATTCTTTCTTGCCCATTTACCCAGGTTATCCAGGTCGTAAGAAGGCTTGTCATAGGTTGCATGATAACTAAGACAGCCCACCGGCGCCCCTAACAGTGTGGAATACCTGAGAGCCAGGGCCTGTTGGGATTGGATGAACTCCTGCAGCTCTGCTTCTTCAGGCTGAATGAGCCAGTGGTAGGGGAAGGCCTGATATACCCGTTTGCCCAGGTTCACCCAGTAGCTGCTCTCGGTGCGGGCCACTTGATAACCCTGCCGCCGGAACCATTCGGCAAAAATTTCGGCGTTCATGGGGAGGTATTCATTTCATTTTGTTAATCAAAGTTTTGTCACCCTCGGCACGGGCTACCCAACCTGATTAAAAGCCAATCTTGCGGTGTCCCCATCTTCATCCATTGGGGCAATGAACCTAACTCTTCATTTCTTGACCTGGCCTTCAATCCAGGCATAGCTAATGCTCATTCCAACTTCTAAAGGTTGCATTGGCTTCCATTTTAGCTTCTCATAAATAAGACGATTATCCGAATTCCTCCCCCGGACCCCTAGTGGCCCGGCTATATGCTTCTTGGTCAATTTCTTGCCGGCGATCTCCATTACCATATCAGCCAATTGATTGATGGTAACCATTTCCTCCGAACCGATGTTGACCGGACCGATAAAATCCGAGCGCGTTAGCCTGATGGTTCCCTCCAGGCATTCATCGATATAAAGGAAGGACCGGGTCTGTTTCCCGTCCCCCCAGATTTCGATCTCGCCGCCATCCCGCGCTTCGGCAACCTTGCGGCATAAGGCGGCCGGGGCTTTTTCCCGTCCGCCTCGCCAGGTGCCTTCGGGCCCAAAGATATTATGATATCTGGCGATTCGCACCTCCATGCCGTAATTCCGCTGGAAGGCCAGGTACAAACGCTCGCTGAACAGTTTCTCCCAGCCGTATTCACTGTCCGGCTGTGCGGGGTAGGCGCTGTCTTCAGCACAGTTGGGCCTGTCCGGATCTTTCTGATTATATTCCGGGTAAATACAAGCGGATGAGGAATAAAAGATGCGCTTGACGTTACGTCTATGGCAGGCTTCCAACATGTTGAGATTAATGAGGCCCGAATTGTGCATAATGTCCGCGTCATTCTCGCCCGTAAAGACGAAGCCCGCGCCGCCCATATCCGCGGCCAATTGGTAAATCTCCGTGAAGGGCCGATCCACTGCATATCTGCAAACCTGCGGGTCCCGCAAATCCCCGATCACAAAATCATCTGCCGCAGTGGCAGCGAATTCCGGGTACTTCAAGTCAACCCCCCGCACCCAAAAGCCTTCTTCTTTTAGACGCTTGACCAAATGACTGCCGATGAATCCCCCTGCCCCGCACACCAAGGCGTCTTTAACCATAAACCCCTCCTTTCCCTTCTTTAAATGATTTCGTTAATTAACCGCAATAATTCATCAGGGGTTAAAAATGCCATTGGATCAATGACTTGCCAGGGCCGCCAGCAACAACTGCTCAAACTTTACTGCCGCGGCTTGCGGCGAATGGTATTGCAAGGCATAATCTCGCCCTTTTTTCCCAAAATTATTTCGCAAGCGCTCATCGTTCTTTAACTCAAGAATTGCTCTTGCAATTGCCCCAGGATCTTCCGGCGGCACACAGATACCTGCCTGCGATCTTTTAACCAAGTTCCAGGTATCGCTGCCTTCATCCACGCTGGCCAATATAGGCCGCCCGCTGGCCAAAATTGAGAAGCTTTTAGAAGGCAGGGAAGCGGCTCCAACTCCCTTTTTTAAAGTAACCAGAGAGACGTCGGCGGTAGCGAGAACTTCGGGTAAGCGGTTCCGGGGTTGAAAAGGCAGGAATCGAACATTGCCAAGATTTAGCCGGCTGGCTTCCGTCATCAGGGGCGCGCGGCCAGCCCCGTCCCCCACCAAGACAAATTTTATCTCTTCCTGATCCTGCAGTAACTCAGCCACCGCCAAGACCTGCTCCAGCCCTTGCGAAAGACCGATATTTCCCGCATAGAGGACGACAAAATGATTAACTAATTGATGCTCTCTGGCAAAATTGTTGTCTTTAGGCAAGGGTTTAATGAGGTCGGTGTCAACCCAGTCATACACCAACTCCATTTTATCGTCAGTAACCCCAAGAGAACGCAGTGGCTTGATAAAGGATTCTGACAAGATCCGGACCTTGCTTGATCGATCTAAACAAAATCGTTCCAGATAACCGACCACGGACACTATTAACTTACTGCGAAATATCCCCAGGCTGACGCCGACATCAGGATAAACATCATGGACGGAAAAAACCGCCGGCTTGCATCGCAGCACCGAAAGCAAAATGAACGGCAGCCACACTTCCAGCGCCGGGTTGCTAATCAGCAGCACATCATAGTCCTGCCTTAAACCCGCCAACATGGCGCCCAGTTGAAAACCGAGAAATTGCACAGCTCGTTTTTTCAAATCGGCGCGTTGCACCGAGGGGACCCTAATCCGAATTACGCGGACCCCATGCTCATAAGAAGGTTGAATCCATTTTCCTCGAAACTGAGAAGGCACTGTCCCGCTAAGGTAGTGAGGCACTGCGGCAATAACCGATACTTGGTGGCCCCTTTGGGCCAGCTCTTCGCAAAGCATGCCATAGAGCGGAGCACTGGGCCCGCCATCTGGCATATATAATAAGGTTACCACCAGAATCCGCATCATTTATTCTTTGTTGCTTTTATTAGGCCTTGCGACCAGCACAAAATGTGGCCCCAGGTCAACCCTATTCCCCGATAATTTTCTAAGCGCCTTTAAGACCACGAATTCCGTTCTGGTTAGCAATCTGGGCCAGAGGTTGGGGCTGCCTATCTGGTGACCGGGCAAATCAAGCCTGGCCCCCACGTGCATTCCCGCTTTATTGAGAATTTTCTCCAGAGTTGCCGGGGTATAAAAATACATCCAGGTATCATCAAAATGATGCCCTATCCAGCGATATACCCGTCCCCGATTGGCAAAGTTCGGGGCCTCCACCATTACCAGGCCGCCCGGCTTGAGTAAATCCCTGAGACGCCCCAGGTCGCGTATAGGCTGGTGCAGATAATAAATGGCGTCCACCATGGTGATGACATCAAAAGACTCATCCGCCAACGTGGCCTCTCCCAGGGAGGCGTTAATAATAGAGGCCTTGGGCAGGCGCTCCCGCGCTATTTGGCAGGCGGCATGAGAAGGTTCAATTCCGGAAAGGCGCCAGGACCTGGGAAATTGTTCTAACAAGGTCCCATAGCTCGAGCCTATATCCAGAATCGCCCCCGGTGAGGGATGCCATGTAAGAATCCAGTCAACCAGGCGCCTTAAATTTTCGGACCGGTAGTCTTCCAGTTGGAAAGCAGGCAGGGCCTCGGTCCAATCTTCCTCGAAGTGCTTGATTTGATCATCTTCTCGCCGCCTGGGGCTGCGGTAAACAAGGTCACAGCGGTGGCAGCGCACGATGTCGCCCCGTTCGCGGTCCGGCCACACCAGGGTGGTTTCCGTCTGTTTTCCGCAGATAATACATTCAACTTCTTCCCATGCCCCGGCAGGCAAGGACCGAATATCAATTAGTTTTGCCAGGCCCAAACCTTTCTTCATCAATGTTCCAGCCTAAGCAATCTTCCGGCTTTCCCGTTCCAGCACGAAAGGTCCCATGACCAAGACATCCATGCGGGTACGTAAAAAGCAGCTCAGAGCCTCCTCCGGGTTGCAAACAATGGGCTCATTCTCATTGAATGAGGTGTTAAGCACAACCGGGACACCGGTAATTCTTTCAAATGCCTTGATTAGTCGATAGTAAAGGGGGTTCTCCTCCTCGCTTACCGTCTGAAGACGGCCGGTGCCATCGACATGGGTGACCGCCGGAATGATCTCCCGTTTTTCCGGCCGGATTGGATATACCTTAACCATAAATGGGTCGGGGTAATCCTTCTCAAAATATTCTCCCGTCGCCTCCAGCAGGATCGTCGGGGCAAAAGGCCGAAAAGGCTCCCGGCGCTTAATCCGGGAATTGAGAATGTCTTTCATCTCAGCACGACGCGGGTCGACCACGATGCTGCGGTTGCCCAAGGCCCTCGGCCCCCATTCCGCCCGCCCTTGAAACCAACCGACAATTTTTCCGTCTGCGATATGTTGGGCCGTCTGCCGCACCAATTCATTTTCAGCATCAAGCCGACTGATATTGACTGCTTCCATTTGATCTTGACGGCGGCTTATGGTTGCTTCAATTTCAGCCGGGGTAAACGCCGGCCCCCAATATGAGTTTTTCATCACAAAGCGACGCTCATGTCCCAAAATAGTATTATAAACATAATAGGCTGCTCCTAAAGATCCCCCCCCATCGTAAGCCGCGGGTTGGATATAAATTTCCCTAAACGGGGTTTTTTCAAAGATTTTTCCGTTAGCTACGCTGTTTAGGGCGCAGCCTCCTGCCAGACAGAGGTTGGTAGTTTTAGTCTTTTCATAAAGCCGATTCAATAGACGGAAAAACACTTCCTCATAGCGGGCTTGCAAAGATGCGGCCAGGTCTGCATGCTTTTCCGCGATGGGGTCAGTGTAAGCCCTGCCCGGTCCCAGGGCCTTTTCCAATCCTGGAGAATAAACATCTTCAAAGGAAGGCTCGCCTCCACTCCAGACATAGGCAGGCTCTTGCCGGTGATGGTTGAAATATTGCAGATTAAGCTCAAACCCTCCGGGGGTGTCCCGCACTATATCCTGCATGATGCTCAAATACTTCGGTTTCCCCAAGGCCGCCAGTCCCATGACTTTATATTCATCTCCATACTTCTTAAAACCTAGATATTGGGTAATGGCGGTATAGAATAACCCCAGGGAATGAGGGAAAAATATCTGCATATTGGGAGTAATCCGGTTCCCTTCGCCCAGGCCCCCCATGGTGCTGACGAAATCTCCAAACCCGTCCACGGATAATAAAGCAGCCTCCTCAAAAGGCGAAACCAGGAAGCTCGAGGCCAGATGAGCCCGGTGATGCTCCACCAGATAGGTGCGAGCCTTGAGGCTGCCGGTACGAAACTCTGCCGCCACCAAGTTCGCCACGTTGCTCGGCTCTTTGGCCGCCTGCATCCGCTCCCAAATAGTTTTCCAACCGGGCCGCCGGGACAACGCAAACCAGGCCTTGCGGTGCAGGTTGGCCCAGGGCCGCCGGTTGACGGCAAGAAAATCGACTTCAGTTATCCCGACCCCGGCGGCCTCCAAACAATACTTGATGGAAAAGCTGGGAAAACCAGCCCAATGTTTAATGCGCCGGAATCTCTCTTCTTCTACTGCTGCGATAAGTTCGCCATCTTTAATTAGACAGGCTGAAGAATCGCCATGGAAAGCGTTGATTCCAAGAAGATACATTCTTGTTGTCCTTAGCTATTATGGTAACGGTTTTCCTGTTGAGATAACCGACTGAAATTGCGCCAACATTTGCCTGGCCACCACCTGAAGATCAAAGCGTTCTTTTACTAACCGCCTGCCTTGCTCTCCCATCTTTTGCAAATGAGCCGGTTGTGATAAAAGATCACGAGTTGCCCGGGCAAAGTTTTCGCTTCGGCAGGGCGCCACCAACCCCGCCCCGGCTTTCTCAGCCCAGTGCCCGACGGGTACCCCCTCGGAGGTGAGAATCGGCATCCCGGCGGCCAAGGCCTCGAGCGCTGACATTCCGAAACTCTCTTGGATTGCCGAAGGCATTAGTAAGAGGTCAGCATCAGCCAGGGCCTGCAATATTTTTTCTCCCTGAAGTATCCCAACCATATGTAGACGCGCCTCGCAACTTAGTCGCCGTCCCTGGGCCATCAGCCTTGGTGCTAGTTGTTCCTCATCGGGGCCGGCAATAATCAAGTGTACCTCCCGCCCCAAGGTCTGTGCCGCCGCCAATGCTTCCACTGCAATATCAGGACGTTTAATTCGGTGCAGCCGCCCAAGAAAGAGCAATACGGCCGCCTCACGAGGAATGCCCAACGATTCTCTCAAAGAGCCGCGTTCCGGCAAGGAAACAAACCGGGAAGCATCTAAAGCGTTGGGGATGAGAAAAGTTGGAGACCGAATTCCAAGGTTTGCCAGTGCGTTGGCCTCAACCGGATCCGTACAGTGGAGGGCGGCTGCACCATTAAGGTAGCGCCGGCCCACCAGGGTTAAATAAGGTATTTTTTTCCAGGACTTCTGCCTGAGAGCCCAGGGAAGAAGTTGTCCCCGCAGAGGGATTACATAGGGGACGTTTGCCTGCAAGCAGGCTGCCGCCGCCGCTCCCATTGCACGGGCATAAAAGGTCTCCAAAACCACTAAATCGTATTGAGCAATTTTTTTTTTGCACACTTGGGCCAGCTTCGGGGAATAAAAATAACTCCGTGCGGGAAATGAAACAATGGGGTAATAATAAACTTTAACTCCTTCAACTAGGATTTCCTGTTCCAAGGGAACCTCTAACCGCTTCCTGCCATTGGCGTTGGTTGTGAAGACAGTAACGTCCGCCCCGAGACTCGATAGAGCCTCACACATTGATGATATGCTCTTAACGGGACCCCCATAGACATAAGCCGGGGTATAATAACCAGTAACGTAAAGAATTTTCATTTTATTAATAACTTACCTTTAATTATCCTATTTATTAGAAAATTCATTGTTTAAAGCCTTAACACATGCTTTTACAACATCCTCAACGCTTATCATTTTGAGGCAAGCCATGTCATTGTGACAACCGATGAGCTTGCAGCCTTCACAGGAAATTTGGGCCCGCAAGACTAGATGGTTGGGCCCATATGGATACCAGCTGCCCGGGAAATCTCTTGCGGAAAAGATGCCGACGCAGCGGGTGCCCACCGCGGCCGCCAGATGCATGGGACCGGTGTCATTCCCCACATAGAGACGGCAAAATGACAAAGCCGCGGCCGCCTGTCTAACAGTTAACTCTCCCGCCGCATTGGCACCGGCTCCCCACTCATTTATCAAGCTATTCCCTAATTCCCGGTCCTCAGGACCTCCAAAAATGACCGGCGTCCCAGCTAATTGATCTATTAGATCGCGACCTAGTTGCGCAAACCGTTCTCTTGGCCAAACCTTCTCCGGAAACTTGCTACCCACCCCCATGCCAATCAGAATCCTTGATTCGTTATGCCCAATATGGCCAGCAATCCAAGCTCTCGCCTCTTTCTTTTCTTCTTCAGTCAAGAGCAAATCCATACAACCCTGGCCCGGCGGGGGCACCGGAATTCCCGACCGGCCGAGACGGCTTAAGAGATGGTCGGCCTCATGTTCCAGGTGAGGCAAGGGTTTTTCTGCCGCGAGTTTTTCAAAGGTTGTCATCCCCTGGCACCCGATGAACCTGGTAATTCCAGCCAGGCGAAAAAAGACCAGGTCGCGCCAAACCTGGCGTTTGCTACGAAAGCGAGGGGCCAGGTAAACTAACGTATCAAACTGCCTGCGGCGTATCTGCGGGACAACCCCTATAATTTTCGCAAGAGCAGCGCCGTCCTGGTTAGCCTCATAGGAAATGAACTCATCGAATAATCCTCGTTCCGGTAAGGTTCTTAATGCCTGGGGATAATTGCTCCCGGTGTGCTGATCATAAAGCAACGCCATGAAGGCCTTGGGGAAAAATCGGCGGATAGCCCAGATGGCTGGCAAGGCAATCACCGTATCGCCTATCTGGCCGATGCGATAGAATAAGATTCGTCGCGGTTGCCTGGAATCCAAAGGTTAACCTTGGTGAGCAGAGATTGAAGACAGAATTTCCTTTAACCTTTGATGATTGCTATAGCCGCTTCTGAGGCATCTTTCTCTGCCGGCCTGGGCAATCTGCTTTCTTTCCGACTCATGAGCCGAATAGAATTTAACCTTTTCCAGAAGCTCTTCATCGTCCCCAAAAAATTCCGCCTCTTTCCCCTCTTCAAATAACTCCAAATGTTCGCTGGTCCTCTCAGCCAGCATAAAGACGCCGCAAGCCGGGATCTCGAAGCTTCTCGTGGTTTGCAGGTCCCGATTTCTCTTCCTCAAAAAACCTAAGCAAATATCAAAGGAGCAGATGGCCCTGGCATAGTCATCGCCATAAATGGATGGACCTTTTATATGTAAGTTCGAATGACTCAGTTTACAATTTTCTTCCCAACCGTCGCCCCACACCCCCACCTGGATGCCCTGCTCCGCCAGGAAAGAGATAGATTTCGCCCGCTGCTCCTCAAAGCCGCCGATAAACCCCACCGGACCGCCCAGCCTCTTCTTTTCTTCGGCAGGTAAGTCCATGGGACGGTGGGTATGCGGGTCATATGCGAATCTCATGCAGAGAATATTTTGTGCCCCCAATTTTCGAAAGTCATCAATATTGCACTTTCTGGGCGTAATCACGAAGTCATAATAAGGTAAGCAGGAAATATATCGTTTCCATCCAGTGCTGCGGTTCATAATGTCATCAGGATTGTAAGAAATCGAAACGCAGGAGGGCTGAATATTTTTGGTCGCCATTAGCGTCTTGGCAGAGATAGTGAGCCCTTTATCCACCCATAACAGGTCAAATTTTTCCCGGCGGACCCAATGCCTGATTTGCCTGTTGGCCCGGGCAAAATCAGGGGAACCGCTAATCTTGTTAAGAACCCGGTAATACAGGGGCGGTCTCCTATGTCGCGTCAACCAGTTGGGGGCAGAATTAATCGAGGTTAAAGAGTGGCCCAACTCCTTCAATGCCTGCAGCCGTTGCAGGGAAGTACCCCCTTGCTCAAGTGGCCCGACATATAAAGTTTTCATGGTTTTACCATTATTTTAATATGGTCCTCAGAGGATGGTTCCCTACTTCTTCACACCGAACCACCTTGTGGTAATTCCAACAGACATTTCCTGATCCCTGCGACCGCCTGCTCCACGGAATATTGCCTGGCCTTTTGGCGGCAAGCCTCCCTGACGCCATTCCCCCTCAATTTAATCAGGCCAATTACCCTGGACATGCAGTCAGCCAATGCCACAGGATCGCCCGCGGGAAAGACGTATCCAGTTTTTCCGGAAATAACCAGATCACGCCAGCAGCCAACCATGTCACTAACTAGCACCGGCATCCCGAATTGCAGAGCCTCATTGACCACTAACCCCCAGGTTTCTGACCAAGAGGGCAGGAGCAGACAGTCAGCCGCACTATAGAACAGGCCCAGCTTGCTTTGGTTTTGGAAGCCGGTGAATGCTGTTTTTATCTCGGGAAGCGCCTGCATCCCGGCTTCGAACTGGCGGCGTAATAAGCCATCTCCCATCACTATTAAACCGAGGCTAACGCCGCTATTAGCCGGCAAGAGCCGCAAGGCCTCGACTATCATTAACGGGTTTTTTATAGGGATCAACTTGCCGGAAAAGATAAAGATGAATTGTCCCTCCTCAAACCCCAGTTCCCGCCTGATCTCTGGGCGCCTGCCGCCATAATCCTTTATTTGCTTGGCAAACAGGTCATCGTCTATATTAAAAGGAGAGTAGTATATCCGGTTTTCCGTAATCCCCCGGGACCTATAATGATGGCGTGAATTGTAACCAACGGCTAAAAATCCGGCTATCTGGCTGTAAAGAAGTTTTAAGAAGACATGGCGGCTGAATTTTTTGATGGCGCCTCTTGGCACCGCCGCATCGGTGGCGTCGGCCCGCATCAAAACTGGTATGCCCAGCAAGCGCAGGGCCAGCAAGGCTTTAAGATAAAAAGGCATAGGAGAATAGCCATTTAGCAAGGCATAGTCAGGCTGGAACTCTAAAAGTTTTTGTCTGAATTCAGCCATATTCAATCTTAAATCATCAGGCCGGTTGATCCCCGGATCGAGGGACAGGAAGGTATGGGGATAACCTGCGGTTAAAGGCACGTCCCATGAGAAATGGACGCCGAACCCCTCGTCCCTGGAGCCCCTGATGCTGAAATCAGACCCGAAATAAACCTGGATATCGATCTCCTCGGCTTTGGCCAGCGACCGCCAAAGCGGGGCTTGATATTGAATAGGGTGGGTAGTGATTACCGCCAGCCTTTTTCCCATATAACTTTCCTTCCTACAAGATTCGCCCCCATATCCTCTTAGGACCGTCCTGTTCCGGACTTGGCCGGGGGCCCGACCATTGTTCAATATTGACGATGCTGACTATGCTCCGATTCAAACTAACCTGGCTATTGGCAGGCGAGTATCTCTTTAGAATGAGTTATTGGTTTTCCGTCGATCGCTTCTATCTTGTAGTCAAGTGATTTTAACAAAATGATACACTGTCGATGTACATCTTCCCCGTGAGTAGCCAAAAATATCATCGGATGGTAATGCTCAAGTATTGATCTTGCCCCAATAAGGACCGACATTTCAGCCCCTTCAACATCAATTTTTATAAAGTCTGGAGTTAAAACTTTTCTATTAAAATGGAGTTCATCCAAACAAACGGTTTTGACTAATAGGTTACCTTTAGGTGAAATATGTCCCTGCGAACTGTGACAGCCTCGAGCAAAATAGGTAACCCCATCATGGTCCGAAACTGCCGCCTCAATAACTGAAACATTGGTGATATGATTTAAATGAAGGTGTTTTTTAAGATAGAAAAGATTACCTTCTATCGGCTCAAAGGCAAAGACCCTGCCTTTTGGTCCAACTAATACCGAAGATAGTAACGTATAGAACCCGACATGCGCCCCTATATCAAAGACAATACTTCCCTCCGCAATCGACTCGGCAAAGATTGATTGCTTGTCGTATTCATAGCTTCCCAACCAGCACGAGCTGACGCTTGATCCGGCAACCCATCTTTTACCCCGCAGTTTCCCCTGCAAAATTGGGATTATCAGACCCCGGGGAATCAGTCTGAAAGGAAAATGAATAAACTTGCCCAACAAGGTCTGATCGGAAGGCACTGCTTCTATTAGCCGACCCGATGGTATGAAGGCATTTAAAAGATCATTCATTCCAGGTCTCCACATATCAGGCTTTTTCCTTTCAATCACCTTTGCCAGGAGGTATTAATCAAGATAGAGCCAATGACTCTCGAAAGCAAGTCACAAAAATTGAAACACATTCCTTCCCGCGATAGAAAAATAAATCGCCCCAAGAGGATGAAATATATAGATTCATTTTTCATTTTGGACACCTTTTTCAATCTCCGGGCTTAGTGCCCAATAACTGATTGTTGATAAAGATTCTCTTGTATCGAGTCGGTGGAAGGAATAATCTGACCCCAGTGATTAAAATCCAGAAAAGAAGGGCGAATAAAATACCATTACGAATATTTTCAAAAATATATTCACCTAAAGAAACTTGGTAAAGCATAAGGGCGGGGATCAAGGCCAAATAGCCAAGTTTGACAGATTGGGGCGTTTTGGGGGAGGCAGCGTAACCCCAGAGAGATCCATGAAAGAAACCTATCGCAAAATAGCCGATGATTACTCCTAAAATACCCCCATCTGCAATTATCCATCCGAAAATAGTGCCGTTTGGGTCTACTTGATGTAATATAAAATGGGCATTAACTCCTGAATCTGTTTTCTGAAAAGGGAGAAATACCTCAGGAACCGACTGATACACCCCCCACAAGAAATAGTAACCATACATGAAGGGTGTTCCGAATCTGTAGTGGCTCTGAATCATGGCGCCCGCCCAGTCTATCCCATTCATACGGTAGCCAAAATCAGCGATTAAACTCTCTTTCGTTCTCTCTTGAGCTTCTCCACTCTCAACCGCTAGCTCAGCATTATTGATTTTCGTGTTAACGGACATTGCTTCGGTATTTGAATAAACATTAGATCCTTGTCTGATTGCAGTAGTCAATATGAATAAAATAGGTATAATGATAATATATTTTAAATATTTATAAAGATTATTATCTTTACTAAGTTGGAACGCTGCCAAGACCATCATACATATTATTACAGAATTTGTCCGGGAACTGGAGAGCGCCAGTATGGCAAAGAGGGTCAACCCCATAATTAAAAAAAGAGCCTTTTTCCCCAAATCGCGATTTGACCATTTTGCAGCAATTAAAAAAAGACATACACCAAAAAACCCGTTAAAAAGATAATAAAATACTTTAACAGTTAAACCTTCTTTTGTGGCCGCAGCCGATAATCCGCCCGTGTTGATTCCATATTTTGAGCTAAAATGTCTAAAGAATAAAATGATAAAAACATATAGCGGGATAATAATCAGGTTAGAATTGGTGGTTAATGTCTTAAGCCAGAGGGGATGGAGATCCTTCGTCATCTTCACTAAGGCCCGCTCAAACCCTAATTCATAAAAAATGAATGCCAGGGGCGCCGCCAAATAAAGATACCAGTAATAGTCAGTTGCGCCTGGGAAGTATAAAAATCGATTTACCCCAGCTAAAGCAGGCAATGGGCCTATAATGAGAAATATATAGGAAACTGTTTGAAACAATGGTCTGACACTAATAATGTAATTACCCCAGCTATAACGTGTACTCCAAAACCATCGAAAGGCTACCAGAGTTGAAAGAAATGAGCCTAAGGCAATCTCTAAATTTGATTCGAGGGAAGATTTGGAGATCATGATAACCAGCACTGAAACCGCACAAGCTGCTATCGCAGTAACTATAAATCTACCTTCATTAATTCCCTTTTGAACGACCATAATGTAATCCTCCCAACTCCCAGTTTAGAAAAGGTAAACTGAAAAACAGCTTTTGGTAAGAACCGGCAATATAATTTCCATGCAATTTATATAGCATGACTTAGTTGCTCCGGGTCAGATGGGAGAAAATCAGGGCTTCACCGCAGTTCCCACGAAAACCCTGGTATAGATAAAATTATAGGCGCCGCCGGTCTCTATGAGGTTTACCAGGGCATAACTCAATTTCAGCAACTGCCATAGACAGACTCGCATCAGGCTCTTAAGGCCATGAATCCGAGGTTCGCAAGCCCGTGCCTCAAACCTGGCAAAGCCTTGTAAACTTAAGATGTCGGCCAGGCTGTCGGGCGTAAAGAACCACTCATGGGTGAAGTCGCCGTAGACCACCGTCCCGGCCCAGGGGCTGACGGCGTTGGGGGTCTGGAAGATCACCCGGCCCCCCGCAGTTAGCGCCCCTTTAATCAGGGACAGCAACTCCAGTAGTTCATCCTTGCCGAAATGCTCTATGACGTCAAACGCTGTTATCAATTGAAACCCCTCAGCATTATTCTGCAGAAAGGCCCGCACGTCGCCCTGCATGATCCTGGCGCCGGAACACCAATGCCGCGCCCGTTCAATCTGCTCGGGGCTCAGGTCCACGCCGGTTAAATCGGTGTAGCCCATCTGCTCCAGCATGAACAGGAACTTGCCGCTGCCACAACCCATATCCAGTATGGGGGCATTCCGGTCCGGCGGCAGCCAATTCCTCAAGAGCGCCTCAAAAGTTTTAGCCGATTGCTGGTAATCCTTTAACTCCGGATCTTTCCGATCTCCTTTCAAAGAGAGGTAATTGTGGTAATAGTGTTGCCGATAGTCGCGATCAGGGATCGAGTCAGCCACAGCGAATTTCCTTTAATTGCCCGTGGTTCAATATGGTTATCAGTTTAGATTTTTAGCCATCCGCTCAGGATAGCATCTCGATGGAATATTTCCATCCCGGGTATGGTGCTGTCATTATTCCCCCCCGGCGTAATAACGATTTTGTCATGATGATCGCTTAGCCAGGCCCCCCACCAACTGAAGGTGCTGTTGGCAATGATAAAGTGTTTACACAAGCTCATAAGCCACAAATCTTCATAGTCTTTTTCATCTTTATTATGATTAACAACTACTAACGGAAAATCCATTTTAATATTTTCGGAAAGCCACTGCGGATGGTCCCCAAAACAATAAAATACCGGGTCTGCAACTTTGCCGGCAATTATGTCGATACCCCTCTTATAATAATCTACAGTTAAGGCCGGAGATGATGGATTGGGCTCCGCCTCACCATTACCGGGAAGCTCGCGCAGTCTGCGGACGTGAATGCCTATGGAATTGCCGGATTGAATTTTAGCAGCCAGGGCGAGATCCCGGGAATCATGCCCTGCCACCATTTTTAGGTCATCACGAATGACCCCTTCAATATCCTTAAAGTATTTTTCCGATGCCCAAATGCCATCCAGATAAGCTATTCCATTGACCTTAAAATCCAATAACCGCGGGTCAAATCCCGGAAATTCCTGCGTGATATATCGCCGTTTTTCAAACTTGGTGAATTTGGCCATTTTCTTCAGAATTTGCCTCCTCACCCTCCCGAAGATTCCGTCAAAAGATCGGTGCCGGGAAGCAACCTCACCCTTGATATTGAAATGATGCAAACGATACTTTCTTTGAAAGTAATCTCGCTGAAATCCGGACATAATATCCAATTTTAAAGGAACGTTATTCTTTAAAGACAGTCTGCGGGCCGCAGCATATATAAAGAGTTGATTCCCCAACCCTCCCTTTATTCTAGCTACGACCATTGCACCATCCCATTTTAAGCATTTAAATAATGTTGATAATACAATATCAAAAATATAAGCAAAATATCATTTTCTTGTTTTACATTTGGCAACACTTCAATTAAAATAGATAATTCTGTTATGAAGGTACCTGTATATATCTAGAAACGCTCATTAATCCTCAAAGGAGCCCCACCCAGCGGATGGTAAGACGGCCATGGTAGTATCCCGGATATGTCTAACTTTCGGATTAGTCTGGGCCAGCTCCCGTACCGCCCTCGTCACGCCAGACCACCAGGCGGTATGCCGGTAATCGTGCCAGGCGATCCACCCCCTGTCGCTGCGCAGCCTTAGTGACGCCTTGGTATCCTGCCTCACCAAGGGGTAATCATGACAGGCATCCACCCAGAACAAAGTCGCATCGGCCGTGCCAGGGGGAGTAATCGAAGGTACGAGTATCCCCATGAAGCTGCGTGATTTTCTTGGCTTCTGGTGTACCCCGGAACTCCCTACCAATATCATGAGCTACTTGGTCCCTTGGCAAGTCCAGGGTAAAAATCTGCGTATCAGGAGGGCTGTTCAATGCCAATTGCCGTGTGGTCCGGCCTACGAAGGTGCCAATCTCAAATATGATTCGGGGACGGAGCACCTGCATCAAATAAGCCAATGCCACTAATTCCAACAAGATTCCGGTGGCACCGCTCTGGTATATGTGGTAAGAGCCCGAAATTTTCGGCTGCGCTTCGCCGGGCAGCAGGTCGGTAATCCAGGCACTCCCAAGAAAATGGTCATCCGCTTCCAAATCCTGGGCCGACAAGACCTGGTGAAGGAACTTTTGAGATCCTCTGGGGTCCACAAATAGAGACAGGCTGGAACGGTAGACGATACGAGGCAATGCCGTCACATAGGTTTGGAAAAGGTGCTCGGCAGCACCTAAAACCTTTCCACCAATAGACACGAGCTCCCTCCTTAATTTTTCCTACCACCCAAGATAATTTGAGATAAAACCGTGACAACTATATGGATGCCGCGACTGTTTTTCTCCGGGATTATGCAGCAGCCTTGGCTACCTCAATTCAAAAAGTTTATGGGACCTTTTGCCCGGGAAAAATCTCCCCAAAGGTTCCGTTCTTGGAAGCAACGAATCCTCTAATCGTTGCCATTTTAGGATAAGTTCCCTCAAAAATCCATTTTTTTCATTGCATCATTACCTTTTAATCATATATATAAAAGTTGTCCCGCGATCATTGACGTCATTAGCCATCTCTCAGATAATCTTGGTTTATTTTTAATAAAAAGTAATTATTAATACATCGTCTCCATGATCAAACAAACAATCGGGCCGTTTTGATAAATATATTCTTCAATCCTTCTATCATCTGACTTCTGAAATTAACTTGACCTATCGCTTGCTGCAATAAATATTAGACCGACTGAAATCAAAATTAACCTGTTTCATGAGGACTTCTGACCCTATTCTTCCATCTTCATTGATTTCATAAAATCTATACTGATAAGTGGACAAGGCCTCTAATAAGTCTATGGGCGTTTTATTGAAGCACTTCAGATCACCGGGTGATATCTCCATACAAATATTAGGTGAATACTGAGAACAAAGTCTCTTTGGCCCCCTCCAGGAACAATAATTCGGCCCCTTGAATATCCACCTTAATAAAATCGAGTCTACCGATATTTCTCTCATGGATGAAAGAATCGAGAGCGCAGGTTCGGACTTCTTGTTTCAGAGTTGCCACTTCATTTTCTAAATTAACCAATGATCCCATCCCCTGGTTTTCTTTCCCAGGGTCTGCGTAGGCCATGATTGCCGTGCCATTTTCTTGGGAAAGGGCAATCTCTTCAACTGTTACAATATCTTCAAGTTTGTTTCGCGAGACGTTATCCCTGAGAAGGGCGCAAATTCCTGAAATCGGTTCAAAGGCGTAAACTCTCCCGATGGTCCCGACCCTGCGGGCCATATGCAAGGCGATATGGCCAATATTGGCGCCAACGTCCATGCAGACCATCCCGGGTTGAACCATTCGTTCAATAAGCATGTTTAAAGAGGCATCATAAGTTCCGGTTACGACAATATATCGGTCTCCAAAGTAATAAGGACTCAGATAGAGCTCATTACCCCAACGGTCTTTATACCAGGCAAACTCAGGCGATTGGAAAGCTGCCCTCCCCAGAAAATTGTAAATACGTTCGTGAGAAATCCCGATAGTCCGACCCATAAAGGCTGCGGTCCTAAATAACATTTTCGCTAATGAAGGCATAATGGTACCCTCCCTCTTCATCCTCAACTAATATTACCTTTCTCAGATTTATAGAGTGCCACACAATAAAAAGAAACTTCTCCGATAGCTTTGGAGGGGGTGGGATCGGTTTTGGTGTAAGCCGGATCACAGAATACTTCTTCCTCGACTTGGAAGCCGGGAACCAGGCCCAATAATTCCCGGCGGCTGAAAATGCGGTGCGCATTGAAGGCCAGGCACAGCGGACCCACAGGCACACTCAGAACCATTCTGCCTCCGGGACGCACCACCCGGCACATTTCTGCAAGGGCTTTTTCGGGGCCCAAGGGATCGAGAGTGTCGCCATAGCGTCCCAGGCCAATGTGCTCCACCACACAAAGCGACATGACAAACTCCAGGGAGTTGTCCCGAAAGGGCAGTCCCGAGATACTGCCAGCTAATGCCTGCAAGTGAGGCAAACCGGCCGCTAGAGGCCGAATATCGACGGCAATTACCGGACAGAACGGACTGATGGTTGAAAGCAGCTTGGCCGAAGAACCGATATCCACCACCAACTTGGGCTTTACCCGGGCAACCTGCGTGGCTCCCCAGGCATCCTGATAAAAATAGTAGGGGTCGGGAATCGGAGTCGTCATCTGCCTATCGAAAAGGCATGGATACCACCGCAAGGGCGGCAGCTTCACCTTGGCGGCTTCGGCCAGTTCCCGGAAGCGCCGGCGATCCCCAAGGTATTGTTTATAGAGTCGCCAATTACCCGGCCAAATCATGGCGCGGAGGAACTGCATCATCTGCCTGGCCATTCCTACTTGAGTGCGCAGCCAGGGATATTGCCTGAGATGCAGACGGGCCTGGCCAGCGGCTCTGGCCATTACCCCTTTGAATTGATCGATGATTTCGCACATATTTTTTAGGGCTGTCCCATTTCTTACTGCACTGAACCCCGGAGGGAAAACACCAAAGCTACTGTCTGGCGAAGCTGACGGTCCAAGGCCAGAAACATAGTCCCTCCCATCAGTACATAGCCGGCCCCGTAGGCCAACATTTGCCACCAGCCTTGAGGGGGCCAAACCCGGCTCGCCGCCACTCCCAGGATTCCCAAGAGAATAGCCGGGGCGAACATTTTCGTGAACTTCCACAGGTTGGACGTTTCAAAGGCCCTCCATTCCAGAAGCTTCACAATGTCCCGGCCCAGGATGCCGAAGGAGGCCAGAGACGCCAGCAGCATGGCCAGGACGATGCCATGCAAGCCCCAGAGGTGGCCCAAAATGAGGGCCAGGCTTACCGTGAAGATGGATTCAAAAATAGACGCCAGGGTGAGAACCCGATACCGGCCGGTGGCAAAGACAATATTGGTGGCAGTGTTGTTCAGGATTTGGGCCAAAGCATATAAACAAAGGAGAAAAGTTAGAAAATCACCCCCATAAAACTGCTTTCCGGTCCAGAGGGAGACGAAGGCACGATTTAGAAACATGACCCCGCCCAGGCAGAGGAGGCCCAAAAGAAGCAGGAAACGGAAGATCTGCCCGATTAGACTTTGGAAGCGTTCTTTTTCCCCCGAGCCCAATAGATGGGAAAGTCCCGGAAGCAAGCTGGCCGGCAGCCGCATCAAGAGATCAACCACCGCCATGACTGACTTACGCGTCACTTCCAGCACCACTACCAGGGGCAAGGACAATACCAGAGCGACGATCATACTGGCCGACCTGGTGGTAAAAAGATTACAAAGCTCCTTAACAAAAAGAAGCAGGGAAGATTCCAATAATCCTTTCAAGGTAGGCAGATCAAAGCGAAACAGACCGGCGGGAAATGTGCGGCGTACAAAGGCGCCCAGGGCCACGGCGTTGGCAGAGAAGACCACTAGTGTCCCGGAGAGCATCCCCGCGGGGATGGCCAAAATCCCCCACCCGTGCCACAGCGCGAGCAGGGTCGCCACCAGGCCCACCACCTGGCCAAGAGACACCGCCAGCACGTGGACGAAGGGTCGCTGGAAACCTGTCAAGGCGCCTCCCAAGCCGAGGGCGGACATCATGAGCGTGGCGTCCAGGGCGGCCAGGCGAAAGGCCAGCGTCAGGCTGGCGGCGGCTCCTCCGGTTATTCCTACCCATCCCGGAATCCAGGGAGCGCCAGCCCAAATCAGCCCGCAGGCTACGGCAGAGAAGAAGGCCGTGGTGATCAGAATGGAAGCGACAGTCCGCCCTAAACCCCCGTAATCCTTGGCACCGTATAAAACTGAGGTTTTCTGAATGATCAGGCTATTCAACCCGAAACTGGAGAGGCCGATAAGTGTCAGTCCCCCATAGATGGCCAGCCAGGCGCCGTAGGTCTCCACGGGGATATACTTCAGGCACACCGGGATAAGGATGAATCCCCTGGCAATACTGAGCAGCGCGAAAATCTGACTGCCGCCCATATAAATCCAGGTGGAGCGTCTTCGGGAAGGAGAAGTTAAATTATTCCCATCCCTGGTGTCGATTCGTCTGGCCATCATTTAGATGGTAAAAATTCCATTAAAAAATGTATTGATCGGTTGTCTGGCTCAAGATCTTTAGGAATTTAGCTCCAGAGGCTTAATTAATTTCCTTTATCGATCGATTTTGTAAAGAGGTTTAGCAGGTATGCCCGCCGCAAAAACGGCGGGGGGAATATCCTTAGTGACCACGCTGCCAGCGCCTATCACTGCATTAGACCCGATGTGGACCCCGCCAAGAATTGTTACCCGGGAAGTAATCCAAACATTTTTTCCAATTACTATTTCTTTCGCATAAACATTTTGCATTAATCCCATTTCATGATTGGAGGTAATTACCATATTACGATAGGAAAATCCAGTCCCTTCCCCGATATAAATGTTGGCATAATCTACAAAAAAAGTGTCGCTCAAAGAGGCCCCTTCTGAAAAAATATTTCCATAAAGACAAGTGAAACCAGGCGCAAATTTGGTTTTATTACATTTTAGATATTTCATTATTTTAATAAAAGCTATTTTATGAATAAACGGAATGTGAAGCTTATGAACTCTAAGCAAAATTGAGAGGTATCTGCTCTCTAATGGAAATGGGTTCTCGGGCGAATACTTGGTAACTAGTAAAGGAACATCCATTTCGTACCCATTCCGGATGGCTTCTAAAATAGAAATGGGACGACTTTCAATAAGGTTGGTTTTTGGTAACTCTTGTCTCAACGTAATATCTCTCGGCCTGACCATCCTGATCAAGTGATGCGGCAGGCATCCCAAGCAATTTTGGGAAAATCGGTGGCGAACGGATATTTTCCGGATATTCTGAGGACTTTATCGTTCGCTCAGGAGAAAGAGTTCACTCTCACTATTATCCAAGAGCCGGATTTCAGCTGGGCCAGAGGGATTAGTTGACGAACCGGTCCACGCCCCACCGATCCAACGGCGCCGGTCCCCTTAACCACCTGGTCACGAAAATGGTTCAATAATTTGGATCAGCCGCCCGTATCAGTTGGCAATAATCCAAGTTTGCGGTTGAGGTCCTCGAATTGCTCTGCGGCCTGGGCATAGTCTTCATGCCGGCCGATATCCAGCCAGTAGCCATGGTGAGGCAGGTAACTTACTTGCTGACCCTCCCTTAGAAGCATGTTGACCAGATCAGGGAAATCGAGATAACCGCTGCCCCTGATATACGATAAAATCTTGGGTTCGAAGACGTAAATTCCCATGCTGACCAAATGGGAGATAGCTAGGTTTTTCAATATAAGACTGGACCCGGTGGTCACCGTCCGCCTTGATCACCCCCAAATCGATGATCACCTGGCGTTGATAGGCTCCTATGGTGGCGACGCCTCCATGGGTTTTATGAAAATTTAAAAGATCATGATAATTAAAGTCGGTCAGAACGTCGGCGTTCATGACCAGAAAGGTATCGTCCAGATCGTTAATCAGGGCCAGGGGGCCGACGGTTCCCAGAGGCCTCGATTCGTAAGAATAATCGAGGTGTACCCCCAATTTGGCGCCGTCCCCAAAATAAGCCCGGATCAGGTCGGCCATGTAGCCCACGGCCAGGGTTATATGACGGAAGCCATGGCGTTGGAGCTGGCGGATGACGATCTCCATGATGGGCCTGCCGCCCAGGGGAACCAGGGGCTTGGGGATGACGTCGGTTACCGGGGCAAGGCGCACGCCCTTGCCGCCTGCCAGGATTATGGCTCGCATATTTGCCCTACCCAGTTATTAATGGGAGCGGAAAAGAGACTAAATTCCCCCTCCCCTCCAGCGGAGGATAGGGGATAAATGAGGGATACCCCTCCTCCCATTATTAAACAAGACCGCCCGAGGGAGGGCCATTAAACTCCTGCTTCGCCGCTCCCGCCTGGGAAAAATAACCGTTGGCCGGGATTAAGTCCCCGGGGTGCTGAAGGTTGTTTTCTTCTCCTTCCACTCCCGTTTTAGCCAAAAACAGTTGCGGCCTTAAACCCGAATCGCGGCAGATTTTCAGAATATTCTTCAATTCATCCAAGGGAGAGGCGGCAATCGCGATAAACACTTGCTGCACCTTATACAGTTGACAAATGGTATTAAGGTGGTGGCGATCCCCCAGGACCTTAACCCCTCCCAGCCTTTTCCCCCGTTTTCCGGGATTGTCATCAATAAAGCCCAGCACCTCATAGGACGGCTGACGCTCTTTCTGAAGAAAACGCAGGCAGAGCTCGCCACAGTCTCCCGCCCCCCAGATGAGCACCCTGGTTTTCTCGCCGTTGGCAGAGGCTTGGAACTTATACCACAGGTATAATTTCTTTGCCAGGACTCGATACCCTATAAGTAAGGTGGTTAGGCAAAACCAGTCGATTAAGAAAACTCCCCGGGCGTATCCCGTAGCCAAACCGGTTAGAAAAGGGATAGCTGCCAGGGCAAAGCTGGACACCGCCACCCCTTTAAAGACTCGCTTGATATCATAGAGAGACAGATGGCGGATCAAGACATAATAGAAGCCGAAATAGATAAATATCGGCAGGCGGACCAGCACGGTCCAGGGCAGGATCCGGTGAAGAGCCGCCGTAACCGCTGGGTCGTTAGTGGTTGCATATCTCAAAAAATCGGCCAGCATAAAGGAAACTAGACATAACGCGGCGTCGGTCAGGAGCATAAGAATCTGACTCAGATTATCCAACAAATGGCGGCGGCCAACGGCCCCGGTTATAGTCACCAGAGCGCCCTGAAAGAGATATTTAAGATTCTTGAGCAAGGATTGGTCGTCAATAAATTGCAGGTCCAGGGGAAGTTTCTGCGGCAAGATCTGCTCGATGTAGAATTTCTGCGGGTCTACCCCGGGGGGGTAAAGCTCTTCTTCATTCCGCCCCAAAATCTGGTTGGGACCGATTAGTCCGGGCTTTACCGAAAAAATCTTTCTGGCTGCCGGCGGGTAAGCGGCGGCCAGGTCAGGTGTCTCGGGCCGGGGCCCCACCAGGGTCATCTCTCCCTTGAGCACATTGAGGAACTGGGGAAACTCGTTCAACTTCAAACGGCGCAGTATCCGGCCCACGGTGGTGACCCGGCGGTCTCCCTCGGGTGAAACGCTGGGTCCCTGAATATCCGGGGTTTCATACATGGTGCGAAATTTATACATCTTAAAAATTTTGCCGTTTAGACCCAGCCGATCGCCTAAATAGAAAACCGGTCCCTTGGAGTCCAGCTTAATCAACAACGCCACAAAGGGGAGCATGATAATTAAACCCAGCAATCCGATCAAGGAAAACAGGAGATCTATCATTCGCATAATCATAGGATTACCCTGGATGAAGGGTTTAATTTGCAGTTATGGGACCGGCTCAAGATTTATGGTGTGAATCTCCATCATAGTATTTGGAAGAATAGCTATAATTATAGCCTCCATAGGTTTGTCCAAGAGAGTCGACGCAGTTCAGGACGGCGCCTAACAGGGGGGCGCGGATCTGGGTGAGGCGCAGATGGGCCAGGCGGCCGCTGCTCTTTTGAGTGCAATTATACCTAGTTACCAGTAACACCCCGTCGGTCAGGACGGAAATGATCAGGCCCTCGGAAAACGCCAGCATGGGAGGCGTATCGATAATAATGTGCTTAAACCGCTGGCGGAGTTGCAGGAGAAGATCCTTGAACTCTTGGGAATTCACAAGTATGGGGGGGCTGGGGGGGAGAGCCCCGGAGGTTAGGATCGACAAGTTGGGGACGGAGGTGGGGCGCAGGATCTCTTCCAGGGTGGCGCTGCCGGTGAGGTAATTGCTGAGACCGGGCTGGAGATTTTGCCGAAAGATTTTGTGGACCCTGGGCTTCCGCAGGTCGCAATCTATCAGGAGCGTTTGTTGTCCGTCGAGGGCGAAGGCCAGGGCCAGATTGGAGGTAACCAGGGTTTTCCCCTCACCGGGATTGGCGCTGGTAACCATGATGGCAGCCGGAGGCCGGCCAGATGCTGAAAGCATGATAGCGGTATAGACATGACGGATGGCTTCGCTCACCGGGGATTTGGGGTCTTTGAATACAATTAAGTCTCCATTTTCAGCACCGGTGAAGGCCTGGTCTTGGCGCCGGAGCCGGGGGAGATAGCGCCGGACACCTGTCCCCTCAGATTTTTCAAGATGGTAAGGGAGCATCCTGCCGTTGCTGCCCAGCAAGGGTACCATCCCCAACGAGGGTAAGTTGCAGGTCCGTTCCAGGTCATCAACGGATTGGATGGAATCATTCAGTTTTTCCAGCAAAAAGGCCAGGCCCACGCCCAGGGCCAGACCCAGGATCGCGCCCGTGGTCAGGTTTTTCCGAGTGTTGGGTAAAAAAGGCGCTGTGGGAAGTGTCGCCGGGTCAATGACCACGACGTTGGAAGGCACCATGGTGCCGGCGATACTGACCTCCTTGACTCTGGCCAACAGGGCCTGGTAGAACTGCTCATTGGTCTGGGCGTCCCTTTTCAAGATCTGAAAGTCAGTGAGATTATTCTGCATCTTGGCCATCTGCCCTTTTTGGTCCGTAAGGCTGTCGTTCAGCAGTTTTTCCGTGCGGGTGGACGCCTCATAATCTGCCTTGATGCTATCCTGAATACGTTTGACCTCGGCCTGCAGGCGCCCTCGCAATTCAGTCAGGTTGGCCTGTTCGGCCAGCATTTCCGGATGTTGGCTGCGATAAACCTTCTTCATGGCTGCAATCTTGGCCTCTTGGTCCACCACCTGGGCGCGTAGCGAGGCAATCAAACCGTTATTGACAATCAGGGGGGCATCGGGCCCTTCTTCCTGAATCTGCTTGAATTGAGCCTCCTTGGCCATTTTCTCGGCCTGGGCCCGGGTGAGCAGGCTGCTCAGGTCGACGAATTTCTGCACCACCACGTTGCTGCCTTTATCGTCCATGGCGTAGATATCGCTCTTTTGCCCGAATTTATAGAGCTTCTGCTGGGCCTCCTGCACCTTGGCCGCCATTTCCAAGAGCTGTCTATCCAGCCATTTCCTTACCAGCGCATAGGACTCATTGCGCCGGTCGATGGATAAGTACATGTACTCGTCGGCGATAACGTTGACCACCCGTTGAGCCAGATACCTGTCGGGGGATTGAAAGGCCACCTGCACCAGATAGGTATCGGGCACCGGGGTGACCTCCAGTCCCTCCAATCCATTATGCCCCGGCAGGTTCAGGGCCTGGGTCACCCTCTTGGCCAGAGATGCGCTCTTGAGAATATCGTATTGGGTCTGCTGGAACTTCCCTGCGTTATCGTAGAAAAACGAGGAAGTTCCAGTCGCGGATACCCGGGAAGCCAGACTATCTTCAGTGATCTGCAACGTGGCGCTGGCGCGGAAGATGGGGGTGGTAAGATAAGTACGAACTGCTACGGCCAGGAATACTGCGAGAAAAGTGCCGATAACCACCCATTTGTGTTTCAACAGTATATAAAGGTAATCCTGCAGGCCCCCTCCCTGCTCCTCCACATCAAAGTAATCCAAGGGCGGAAGCGGAGAGGTGGGGGGCAACGGGGTTCCGGGTGGTGGAACCATTAAGGGGTGCTGGTCAAGGCTTGACATGAGCTTATACCCTCCGAGTCACTTTCGCAGTTAGAAAGATGAGCCAACACTATAACCACCGCTTACGGGCAGTATGTTCTTGAAATACCACAAGGCCTTTTTTACGACATTTTCCTTAGCCACCACCACGTCATTGTCTTTGATGCGAATATCCGGTTCAGTTCGGGCCAAGATCCTCGTTAGATTAGTCTTAATACTGATGGGCTTGCCCTGATCATCAAACCGCATGATGGTAATATCATAGTTCGCTAACATGGGGTCGATATCCCCTGCCATTGCTATGGCCTGGGACAGCGTCAAGTTCTCCTTAACAACGACAAACCCCGGCTTTTTTACCGCCCCCAAGACAAAGGCGGTGCCGGCATTGGGCACATAGACTGCGTCGCCGTTGCGCACCATGATGTTCAAGCGTGGTTCCTGTCCGCTCATCAGGCGGCGCAGGTCAATGACCAGGGTCTCGGTTTTCGGGGCAAAAGGCTGAACCGCTCCAGATCTAATCGTTCCAGCCCGCTCAGGAGCGTTCTGGTGGCGGATCACATCGACCACATCACCTGCCAGGGCCCCGCCACCGCCGGATACTGAACCCTGGTTCGCAATACCGCCAGCCATTGCTAAGACCTCCAGCAAGCTGCGGGGGCCGATGAGCTCGTAGGAGCCTGGTTTCATGACCGCGCCGGTGATGGCTACCCGCTGGTGGCGGTATTCCTTGACCTCCACCGTAATCTGCGGATTAACCAGGTAGCTGGCGTTATATAAGTCGCTCAATCGCTTTTCGATTTCCTGGGTGGTCAGCCCCGCCACCTTGACCGCACCCACCATCGGCATGACAATCTCGCCCTGGCCGTTGACCCTGAGCGTCCGGTTAAGGGCGTCCTGGCCGAGCACGACAATATCCAGCTGATCCTCCGGCCCCACCTGGTAATCTTTATAGTTGGCCAGCGCGGCCTGGGAGCCCTGGACCATCAATTGGTTCTGCAGGTTCTGGTTGGCGTTGGCGTTCACGTTGGGGTTGAGGTTGGGAGCTGCACTCTGGGTCAAGGCCTGGTTGTTAGGCACCCACTTCCCCCCCTGGATTATGTACTTGCCGCTAGAGGATATTGAGCCTTCAGGACCGGCGGCGCAACCGCTCAACAAGCTCAACGCCATCAATACTGTTATGATTGATTTCCACATAGATTTTCCATCCGGTTGTGAATAGGAAAATTATCCCACCCTTCGGGTTTTCGGCCTGGAATGGCTGTGAACACTGCGATCAGTTCCTGGAATGGGATTGTCGGCCTCACATATTTGTTGGGGTTGCCCTGAAATGGCAGGTGAGTCTCCTAACTTAAGCAAAATCTTTTAGAAGTTAGAAGAAGTCTCGCCATTAAAAGGCAAATCATCTGTGGGCTTATCCTCACTCTCCCGGTTTTCCTTTCCTAAACTATCATCCTGCAAAGACCTTAAAAGATATCCGTCCAAAAATGAGGTCGAACCAGGACTGGAGCCAGGGCTGCCCTTTCCGGGAAAGCCAAACTGCGGTTCCTTGGCTTGCTGCATTCCATAATGCCCGGAGGCAGGTTCGAAGGAACCGGGTCCAAAAGCATAGGGCTTGGGACTGGCGCCTTTAGCACTCTTATTGATACCTTTGGCCCCCTGACCCGGTTGGTGAAGTTTAGCTTTAGGATTACAAACATCCATTGATTGGCCACTACTGAGACTTAGTTGTCTATGGTTCGGCAGATCGCCTTGCAAGAGTTGCGGGCCCTGCTCCGGCAGATCGTTTTGCAAGGGTTGGGGGCGCTGCTCCGGCAGACCGTTTTGTAAGGGTTGGGGGCCCTGTTCCGGGATATCATAACGACCTTGGCCCCTGGCCAACCCAGCAAATATTAATATGGTTATCAAGAAGGCCAGGACAGCTAGCCGCAGCCATGACATTTAAAATGTCTCCTTCAAGCCGGAAAACCTAAATACCTATTGGTCACAGAGCCTAGATCGGCTTAAAAGTCCTATTACGTTAGCAAATATATCCCGCTAGGGTCCTATTTCAAAAATGTAATTAAAAAATCTAGATGTTCCTGTATTCGCAGGCTTTAGCCTGTGCTAATTTTATTTAGGGTTTCACAAGTTAAAGCCTGAGCCCACTTTTTAAATGCTTAACGATGATGAGATGTTCTATCTTCAATTTGGCACCTTGTACTTGTGGTTAAGACGGAACGACAACAGGAATATGGGAATTCCGGTGACCTTGGAGATGATTTCGGCTATCCTAAACTCGGGGACGCGAAGGCCCCGGATGTAATGGGTCAGACTGGCCTGGGTGAACCTCGGATACTCGCTCTTGATGGCTGTAAAGAGGCGGCGCCGTCCCTCAGTCCCCTCAAGTTCGATCCATTGCAAAAGAGTATTCACTTGGGGTCCCCCGGAAAACTCAGGCTGAAACCTAAAAAAGGAGATATTGAGTTCGCTGGCTTATCCGCTTGCCCTTGCCTCACTGCCCATAGCGGAATAAAGGTAAACATACTGTAAATTATTGTCAAGTGGGAAAAATCCCCCACCCCCACGAAAAAAAATAAATAAACCATTAATACAATTACTTAAAATCCATAGGTTGGGACTACCAGTAGACCCAAATTAACCCCAAATTGCATCCACCCTCTGCTGGCTTAGGGAAATGAGCCGCCACGCGCAGGGTTCACGGAATGTAAATTGTCCCGCTGGAATATCTCAACGGAAGAGGCCTGTACCTGATCCCATTTCCGTCTGAGGTGATCGCCCCCAGGTACCCAAACATGGCGGCCCATCTCTCTCAAGTCGGGCTCTTGCGCTGGCGGGCAAAACGCGGACCATGATTAGACCTCAATCAGGGTAAACAAAGGCGCGCCCCTGAGCCCTCCTCGGCGCCAAAAAAAAACCAATTCAATATCTTGGGATTTTTTTGTCTGAGCCAAAAATAAGGTAAATAACATAATAACCAGAAATTCAAATTAATCTTCTGTTAATTGTCTGTGAGCAACCCCTAGCTCCAGAACCTGAAAGTCAATTTTCTTAAACAGCGCCAGGCCGGCATGATTAAACCTTGGAACGCCAGGCGTAAGGGACGGATGACGAAGTATAACCCATATAAAGAATCGGGAAGGGAGACCCACCGCCAATCCTCCACGGTGGGGATGGCCAGGTGGCACCACACGTAGCGGAACCGATCTCTGATAGAATCCCGAGTCTGCAGATAAAAAGAGGTTTGTTCTAAGAATCCCCATTCTTCCCCATTTCTTAACCGCAAATTTTGCGCCACCCACCGGCAAACTGACACCACGCTCGGGTCCTGGTCAGCTTCCTCCATGACCTCCGGAGGTGACCTGCCCCCCAAAAACTGATCCACCTGTTAAGTTAGAGTGGTGGATTAAAGGGAGTCAAGGAGATGAGCAGGAGGAGCTAGACACCGGAGCAGATCATCGGGAAGCTGCGGGAAGCAGAGGTAGCCTTGGCCCAGGGTCAGACGGCGGCCCAGGTTTGGCGTACCCTGGGTATTGCCGAACAGACCTGCTAGCGCTGGCGCCGGGAGTACGGTGGTTTAAAGGTTGAACAGGCCAAACGGCTCAAGGTCCTGGAGCAGGAGAATACCCGGCTGAGACGGGCGGTGGCGGATCTCACCTTGGATAAACTGATTCTCCAGGAGGCGGTAAGGGGAAACTTCTAAGCCCGACCCGTCGCCGGCAAGGCAGCGAGCCTGTCCGGAAGGCTCTTACAGTGTCGGAACGCCGCGTCTGCGGGGTGCTTGGGCAACCGCCTGCGACCCAGCGTTACCGAGCCTGATGACGAGGTGGGGCTGACCGCGGCCAGCATTGGCTAGGCCACCAGGTATGGACGATACGGCTATCGTCGCATCTCGGCGTTCCTGCGAAGTGACGGCTGGCTGGTGAACCATAAGAGCATGGAACGCATCTGGCGGCAGGAAGGGCTGAAGGTGCCCCAGAAGCAGCCAAAGCGGGGCAAATTGTGGCTAACCGACGGATCTTGTATCCGTCTCCGTCCCTGCTGGCCGAACCATGTCTGGTCCTACGATTTTATGATGGCGAGGACACACGCTGGCAAGGGCCTCCGGATGCTCACCATTATTGATGAGTACACACGGGAATGCCTGGCTATCGAGGTGTCCCGACGCTTTGATGCCGTTGCGGTGTGGTCTCGGTTGCCGGAGCTGTTTGTGTCACGGCGCCCGCCAGACTAGATCCGGTCGGACAACGGGCCGGAGTTTACGGCCAGGGCGGTTCGGGACTGGTTAAGCCGGGTAGGAGTCAAAACGCTCTACATTGAACCTGGCAGTCCTTGGGAGAACGGTTACAACGAAAGCTTCCATGGTAAACTGCGTGATGAGTTGCTCAACGGGGAGATTTTCTACACCCTGAAGGAGGCCCAGATCCTGACAGAGCGCTGGCGGCGGGAAGACAATACGGTAAGGCCTCACAGTGCCTTGGGTTATAGGCCATCCGCACCCGAGACCATCCAGGTGCTGCCCAGAGATCCTGGCTACGCTAGGCTCCGCCAGCATCTCTGGCTTGACTTGACCCCCAGACTAACTTAAAACTTGGTACAAATACTGGGGGCAGGTCAGGCATAGCAGCTTGGCGAGGCTGGTCTTCCCCGAGCCGTTTTCACCCACCAGGGCCACCACCTGGCCCGGCAAGATCCGGAGATTGATATCCTTAAGCACCGCTCTTTCTCCGGTGGAATAATGGAAATGGAGGTGGTCCAGGAAGATGCCTTCCTTGATGGGCAGTGGAAAAACCGCGGGGTGGAGGGGAGCCGCCACTCTCGGTTTGAGATCCAGAAATTCATTAAAATTGGCCAGAAACAGGTTATCTTCATAAAGGCGGGTGAGGCTGCTCCAGACCTGCTGGAGGGAGCTTTGGGCCCGTTGGAAGGCTCCGTAGTACATGACCATGCTCCCCAGGGTGATGGCCCCCTCCACCGTCTGGAAGGCGATATAGGCGAGCGCCCCGAAGATGGCCACAGTGGCGCTGGCCTGACTGGTCAAATCCGCCAGGGAACGCCGGCTGGAGATCTTAAGTTTATCCACCCGGAGCCTCTGGCGTAAGGCCCGGAACCGATCGCGGAAGAGCGGCCCCAGGGCAAAGACCCTGACTTCCTTGGCATGGCCGCCGTCGGTCAGCATCCAGTGGAAATAGTGAGCCCGCCTTTCGTCCTGGGTGTGCCGGCGCTGCCAATCATACAATTGGTCGGAGTATTTCAAGCGCAGCCACACCCCGGGAACGGTGGCTGCAAAGAGGATGACGGGCACCCACCAGCGGAAAGAGACCAATAACCCGGCCAGGGCCAGCAGGGCGATGCCGCTCTGGCCCAACTGCATCAGGCCATCCATGGTGCTGGCCGGCCGGTAAGCGGCCTCCTGTTGGGCCCGGTGCAGGGTATCATAGTACTTGGGATCTTCGTAATACTCCTGATCCATCTCCACCGACTGGCCATGGACTACGTCAGCAATATGGTCGGTGATCACCTGGGTTTGGACTTCCTTGACAATTTCCGCCAGGGAGCGGCAAATTGCGGTGAACAGGGCCACCCCCCCCGCGGCCGCCACCAAGAGCAGCACGCTCCGGAGCGCCCCGGATTTCACAGGCGCCGCCACTCCGGAGGTGACCGCATCGACTATCAACTTCATCAGGTATAGGGAGGCGAGCGGCAGCAACCCCTGGATGAAAATGAGCCCGAAATTGGCCACGGTCAACCCCGGGGCGCTTTGCCAGACCAGGCGCAGGGAGCGTTCCAGGTGCAGACTGTGCCTGATCTTCTCTGTGATGGTCTTTGCAGGTTTCATAGACTGCGGCTTATGAGATTTTCTTACCGGCTGCGGTGGCTGGTTATCCGCTCAGGTTTCCTGGCTGTTTTAACCGGAATTATGCG
This sequence comes from uncultured delta proteobacterium, assembly GCA_963697965.1. GTDB lineage: Bacteria > Desulfobacterota > Desulfobaccia > Desulfobaccales > 0-14-0-80-60-11 > JAPLJC01. Next base: position 1,261,407 of record OY969108.1, on the reverse strand, counting down.
GCAGGCCCGGCCCCAGCAGCCAAAAAGGGTTCGGTGACCCCTCTCGACGAACCTTACCCCCCAGTTCCTCTTTTTTAGCAGAATTGTCTGACCACCGCGATGATAGCATAAATTTCGAAGATTGGGTCGGCCAACCGGCCACCAGAACCAGGATAGCCCAATGCGGTGGACCTTAAGAATCCGAGGCTACCCCATGGCATTAGTTATCGGCAGCTCCCATTAAAAGCTTGACAAGAGAGGAATTTTCTTGTAAATTTCATAAAGTTTAGCATGTCAGACTGAAACCAGGGCCACCAGTCCTGGGCAAGAATCGGACGGGGGTGCTAATTTCCCGCCGATTTTTTTTTGCTGACTGCTGTGCGCCCTGCTTTTTTGGCAGGTATATCTGGCAGTATCAAAGTAAAGAGGTTTCACCATGAAGGAAACTGGTAAGGTAAAGTGGTTTAACGACTCCAAGGGTTTCGGCTTCATCACCCGGGAAACCGGTCCGGATGTGTTTGTGCATCACACCGCCATCCAGGGCGAAGGCTTCCGCTCCCTGGCGGAAGAACAGGACGTGGAATTTGAGGTAACCCAGGGTCCCAAGGGGCCCCAGGCCCAAAACGTGGTAAAAATCTAGGCGGGAAACCGCCTGACGGGGAAGGCAAAAGTTGAAGGCGGGAGGTTAGACAAGGGGGGTTAGTTTCCTTTGGCCTTTTGACTTTTTTGCTTTTGCCTTCCACTTCGCCGGTCTTGGGATCGTGGAGTTCCGGCACCTCGACCTTAAAGAGGTTCAGCTTGGCTAAAAATCGCTATGGATGGCAGAAACGCGCTAAAGAGATGGCCCGCAGGGAGAAGAACGACGATAAAATGAAACGTCGCCAGAGCAGAACCATTACCCCGCCGGCGGAGGACCTGCCGGAAGTGATAATTGATTCCTAAAAAGGCTGGATAGGACCGACCCTGCCGGAGCAAGCCTCCAGCCGGGTTCATAAGGGAGAAGCAATGGCTATGAAATTATATGTGGGCAATCTGCCCCACCAAATGACCGAAGAACAACTGAACACTCTTTTTTCGGAAGCCGGCCACGTGGCCTCGGCCAAGATCATTACCGACAGGCAGACGGGCCAGCCCCGGGGCTTCGCTTTTGTAGAGATGGAAACCAAATTGGAAGGACAGAAGGCTATTTCTATGCTCAACGGTCGCGCGGTGGAGGGGCGGCCCCTGGCCGTCAACGAAGCCAGGCCGCAGCAGAAAGGCTCCTTTGGCGGAGGGGGCGGGGGTGGCGGGCGTTACCGCTAGAACGAGGATGAGGCGGCCTTTGGGCCGCTTTTTTTTTTGCCCCCCCCCAGACGGTCATCATTCAGTTGGGTTCGCAAGTCCATCTTCCTTGCCGATAAAGCAGATATTCGTTTTGGCCACCATTCCAGCAGGCCCGATCCCCTTCAGCGCTATGCGTTCTCCGGTCTTGAGGAGGCGCCTTCCCCGAGGATAAAGGTCTTAACATTATTTCCGCCATGTTGAATCGGCCGTAATGAACGTTATTTTTAAAAATAGGCGCCCGAACAGCGCATGATAAGGCAACCTGCCAAGGAGGCAAGGACCATGCGCACTAACTACGCAGCATGGATCGCGTTGTTCATTATCGCCGCCCTGGTCACCCTGGCCGCGAAATACCATCCTTATTTCCCCGGGGACGTGGCGGTGGAAAGGTGGGTGCAATCCCTGGCATCCACAAACCTGAATTGGGCCGCCGGAGTCTCGCGGACGGCCGAATTCCCTGGGGTCCTGCTGATCCTGGCCCTGGTCTTGGCCCTTTCCTGGGTCCTGGCCGGCTGGCGCGCCGCACTGCTCGCCATCCTCAGCTTGGTGGGGATGTGGGTCCTGGGCGCCTGGCTCGGCCCGGTCATTGCCCGGCCGCGGCCTTCCCCGGAACTGGTGCGCGTCTTTCGACCACTTACGGGCTCTGGCTTCCCTTCACTCTTTGCCCTGAGGTATGCGGCCACTGTCGGCTTTCTGGCAGCTCTGGGCGCCAAGAAGAGTTCCGGCGCGTTGCGCACCGTCCTGTTGACCATATGCGGGGCGCTTCTGCTGCTGGGCTTTGTGGCTCGGGTCGCCCTGGGGGCGCACTGGCCCAGTGACGTGGCGCTGTCTTACCTGATTGGGCTCCTTTGGGCCTCGCTTCTCGTGCACTTCACTTGAGGAAGAGGGGCAGGCAGCAATGCGGCGGCCCGGGCAGTTACTGCCAGGCGCTCACGCCATAAAAGGACACAGCCCAATGGATGGGGCGGAGAATTCGCACCGGGGTCGAACCGCAATCGCCGGAAAAACAGACTTAAGAGAATTAGCGCTGTTTTTCCTCCGTCTGGGAACCACCGCGTTTGGCGGACCTGCGGCCCACATCGCCATGATGGAAGACGAAGTGGTGCGGCGCCGGCGGTGGTTCCCCCGGGAGAAATTCCTCGATTTATTGGGGGCCGCCAACCTGATCCCCGGCCCGACTTCGACGGAGATGGCGATCTATATCGGCTACCTGTGCCGAGGTTGGGCCGGTCTTTTGCTGGCCGGCGTCTGCTTTATCGTTCCGGCCATGATTATCGTCACAGCTTTTGCCTGGGCCTACGTGCGGTTCGGGAATCTTCCCCAAATCACCTGGCTACTTTACGGGGTCAAACCGGTAGTAATCGCCATAATCTTGCGGGCGCTGTGGCAGTTGGGGCGCACTGCGGTAAAAAGCAGGTTCCTCGGGGCGCTGGCCATTATTGCCGTTGCCCTGGATTTTCTGGGGATCAACATACTGGGAGTGCTTTTCGGGGCCGGCTTACTCTCGGGATTGCAGCGGGGCATGATCCGGGACCGCCTGCAAGACCGGAGGGCGCTGCTGATTATGCTGCTGGCAGCCGGAGCTTTTGTCTGTGCAGCTTATTTCGCTTCGGGGTTATATTCCCCGAGCCGGGTGGAGTTCGGTTTACTACCGCTTTTTCTCTTTTTCGTCAAAGTCGGGTCTATAGTCTTTGGGAGCGGCTATGTGCTCCTGGCTTTTTTGCAGGCCGATCTCGTGGCGCATTGGCATTGGCTCACGAGCACTCAGTTGTTGGACGCCATTGCCGTGGGACAGGTGACTCCCGGTCCGGTCTTTACCACCGCCACCTTCATCGGTTATTTGTTGGCCGGATGGCCGGGCGCCCTGATTGCCACCGCCGGCATCTTTCTTCCGTCCTTTGTCCTGGTGGCAGTCAGCGGCCCTCTTATCCTGCGATTGCGCAAGTCGGCCGTGGCCGGAGCCTTCCTGGACGGAGTCATCGTGGCTTCCCTGGCCCTCATGGCGGTGGTCACCTGGCGTCTGGGGCAGGACGCGGTCATTGATCTTCCCACCGCGCTGGCGGCCCTAGCCAGCGCCGTGCTGCTCATGCGCTTTCGCTGGAACTCATTGTGGCTCCTGCTGGGCGGGGCAATTATCGGGTTAATGGTTCACATGATAAAATAGGAACATCCACAGTTAACAGGAGGGTCAGGTGGAAAACGAGCTAACCTGCCAAGACAAGCAACGGATCGAAGAGAGCATCCGGCAGAAATACCTCAAGGCCGCCGTCAGCCCGGAAGGACTCTTCCAGTACCCCACCGGCCGGGCCGGACTGCAAGCGCTGGACTATGCTCCGGATATGGTCCGTGACCTTCCGGAGGCGGTGGCCGCTTCCTACTGTGGGGTGGGCAACCCTTTCATTTTGGGCCCTATTCGGGAAGGCGAGGCGATACTGGACATCGGTTGCGGCGCCGGGGTCGATTCCATCATTGCCGCCAGGCTGGTAGGGCCTTCCGGGGCGGTGACCGGGATCGACCTGGTTCCCGAGATGCTGGCCCGGGCGAGTGAGAATGCTCGCCTGGCTGGCCTCGAGAACGTCACTTTCCAGGAATCCTCCGCGGAACAGTTGCCCTTCCCTGATAACCGCTTTGACCTGGTGATCTCCAATGGCGTCTTCAACCTGGTGGTGGATAAAGTCCAGGCCCTAAGCGAAGTCTTCCGGGTCCTGAAACCGGAGGGACGCTTCAGGTTGGCCGACCAGGTGCTGGCCGGGGAATTGCCCAAGGAAACCAAAGCTCGCGTAGAGAATTGGGCCAGGTGAGAAGGCGGAGCCATACCGGGAAAGGTTTTCCTGGCACAAGTGGAACAGGCGGGTTTTGCAGAGTCGGAACTGGTAAGGGAAACCGGCTTCAACAGCTCTCCGGCAACCAGGGGGGTGTTGTTCCGAGCCGTCAAGCCTGCGGCGGCAGCCATTCGGGAGAGGATCAAGCCGACCGCGGTTACAGAAAGGCGGGAGGATAACATGGAGTACCTTCTGCAGCGAGCCCTGGAGCTAGGGGCTGAGAAAGCCAAGATCATCGACACGGAAACGGTGGTAGTGGCGGACTGGGTGCGATGGAAGTGCCAGTATGGTTGCCCTCTATTCGAGAAAGACCCCTTCCATCCTCCCTTGGCTCCGGATGCGGCAAGCACCAAAAAGGTCCTCGGGGAATATACCAGGGCCATCCTTCTCAATGGCCCCAACGGCCAGACCCTCACGGACGCCGCGGTCAAGCTGGAAGGGGAGGCTTACCAGCGGGGATACTATAAGGCCTTCGCACTGACCGCCTTGGTACCCGGCGGCGGGGCTCCCTGCGCGCCATCAGGCCCGAGTCCCGCTCCGGGAGCCGCCTGACCCACCGGGGAGACCCAGGCTCCGGCGGAGCCTGCGAAGGTGGCGGAAGTCAAACCGACAGATCCAAGTCCCGGGGGTGGCTGACCCTCCGGGCAGACAGAGGCTCCGGGTGAGCCTTTGAAAACCGAAGAGGTTAATCCAACTCCCAGCCCTGGCGGCGCCTGACCCGCAGCAGCAGAGGCCCAGGATGGGCCTCGGAGGGGAGAGCCAACCAAGCTCAGGATCAGGCCCATGATGGAGGCCTGCGGCATCGATGTGTTCAAGACTGCCCGACACAACGGCTTTGACATCGACACCCGCAAAGAGACCTTTGGCCGCTGGAACTACTTTGGCCTGGTCTTGATTGAGCGAAGGAAGAGGAACAGACTGGGGTAAAGTACCCATACTTAAACCGGGATTTGCAAGCGCTTGCAACCTTGCAAAAGCTTATCACCAAGCAAAAAGTCTTCGAAATGCTTCACGAAGACCCCGTGAAGCAGAGAAGATTGGCAGGATTAGAAAAGGATATTCAGCACAAATTCGACGCATTTATGGGCCAAATTGGGGAAGATGAACGGGTTAAAATGGCCGAAGTATTGGGAAACGCCATAGAATATTTTGACAGAATAGCTATTCCGGGAGAAATAGGGCCGGATGGTAAAGTTCGTCTGATTGAATCTAAAAATGATTCTAAGGGTGGGCGCACGGTATCATAGGGAAGGAATGATTTACTTCCAAGTAGGCAAAGGATTCCCTCTCCAAGGAGATTTAACTAAGACCCATTGTCCCTCTTGATATGCATATATTAAAGTTGATTTAAATATAGTTGTATCGCCTGAGGAAGATTCATGCCTTAGCTTCCATGGTGCATTAAGGCACGATTCTTTGGACATCCCTCCTTTTTCCCATTCCCTATTGTAAAAAGTGACAGTTCCTACATAAGGTGAAACTATCGAATTAGATACTTCAATATTATAAGCATATTCATTGTCATATTCATAGTAGAAAGCGACCCATTTATAAGTAGCCAAATCGTCTTCTATAACATGGCCTCCCAGCCTTCGAATTTCTTCGTGTAATTGCTTGCTTTCCTGTAACTGCTGGTCTGATCTTAATTGAAATACCGATATTTCAGGATTATTCTTAGGCTTCAATCCATATTCTTGCAGTGACCTTAGTTCATTATTAATTGTCTTCAAAAAGCTATTTTTAATCTTTATTTGGTTATCAGATTGGGCAAATGACTTATTACAGATGCTGATTAATGACAAAACGACAATACATATAATTATTCTTTTCAAATCCTTTTCCTCGCTTTCATGGAAATACCGCCCTGGGTTATAATTATTCTTTCCCATATTTCTCAGTCCATCTGTCCCCCGATATTTCCGAAAACAGATTGCGGTGATCACCCCAATTAAGAATATGAAGCTCTCTTAGTTCTACCTCATTAATTGATTGCTTATTGCGTGAGTTGTATCCCGGCGCCAAGGCGTAAATAAGTAATTGCTCACATTGCCCTGTTGCTTTTTTCCATTCTTCCTTCGAAAAATCTTCGGATTCTTTATAAACTTTCCCAAGCTGTCGATACACATCACCCAGACAAACAGTTACCGGACGTAAATCAGGATCTTTTAGCCAGTCCTTCTTATGTTCCAAAATTCTTTTGGAAAACCTTTGATCTGTAGCAATCCCTATGTAAAGTAAGGAATCAGCGCCGTAAATAGGGTGTTTCCCGTAGATTTGGTAAATCCCATAATCGTTTTCGCCGGACTTATCTTTAATAACTTCATCTACTGAAAAGTTCCCTTCCCAATTTATATGGACAATGTTTGTTGCCATTTTTGTTCCTCCATAAAATTAGATTTTATTTCTAATTTTGAATAAATTTTGGCGAAAAGTAATTTTTCTGCGTTCTATGCAACGATTATACGGCATCGGGGCCTCCACTGTCCATTTGGTTTTGCAACCTCTTATCCCAGGTGCAATACGAAATGGTTCCACTCCCGCATCCAAATTCATTCTCGTGGCGGCATATTAGCACAAATTCCTTTAAGTTGCAAGCGCTTGCAAAGATGGTCAATGATTATCCATGGATTTGAGGGACTGCTGAGGGACAGCTATTGAATAGGCGTGCAATGAGGCTTTTTCTCAATGCCAATAACTAAGCTATCTATTTGATATAATTGGTGCCTGGGGCCGGACTCGAACCGGCACGGGGCGAACCCCGAGGGATTTTAAGTCCCTTGCGTCTACCCATTCCGCCACCCAGGCATCATATCAGCCAATTTATTATATCAACGGCAAATATTCAAGTTCTTCTGAGGGCTTCCGGGAGCAGGTGGCGGGAAAAATGGACCCCGTAGCTCCGGCCCGTTCCCCACTCCTGCCTGAAAGCGCAGGCGCAGGCGAGTCACCCGGGCCGGCAGATCACAGGTCAGAGGCCGGTGTCCTTGTCACTTTTCTGGTGGGCAGTGCCCACCCTAAACAGGCGGGCGGCGCCCACTCCACACGGCCGGGCAGGGGCCGCCCGGCACGGTAAAATGGTCGGCGGGCACCTTGACAAATGGGGCCGTCTCGGATTAACTTGAGCGGCAAGACCTTGAATTTTTGAGGGTTTCCGGATGGGTCCCCGGCAGCCGCCGCCGGCACCTTAGGGCCTTGCCGAAGGCGGGAGGCCAGTCGGCGGGTCGGACACCCTCCCCGTATGGTAATTTGGTGTGTAAGAGACGCAGTCTACGCAATGGTGGGCAGTGCCCACCCTGCATTTCTGTTTTCTGCCTCCGCTAAGGGGCCTGTGGCTTCGATTTTGCCTTCCACAGAAACCGGGAATGGATAACAGATAACCGCATTTGGGGAGGCGATCATGGGAATCCGGAAACGGATGCTGCCGGCCGGCTGGTATCCCGGCAGTGCCGGCGGCTGCCGGGAGGAAATCGAGCAATTTGTAGCAGGGGCGGCGGCGCTCCCTGCCGGCGCTCAGGTCTTAGGCGGCATTGTGCCCCACGCCGGCTGGTATTTCTCCGGTAAAGCCGCGGCCCGGGTGTTCGACCTCTGCGCCCGGGCGAGCCAGCCCCAGGTGGTGGTGGTGTTCGGAGGCCACCTGGGCGGCGACTCCCCTCCCCTGCTGGTGAGCGACGAGGCCTGGGAGACCCCCCTGGGGAACATCCCCCTGGCCACCGAATTCTACCGGCCTTTAAGGCAGCGGTTCACCCTGGCCGAAGAATATCCCGGCGACAACACCATTGAGGTGCAGCTCCCCATGGTCAAATACTTTTTCCCCAACGCCAAGGTCTTGGCCATCCGGCCCCCCGCGTCCCCCAAGGCCCTGGAACTGGGGGAGGCGGTGGTGGCCGTGGCCCAGGAGCTGAACCTCTCCCTCTTGGCTTTCGGGTCCACCGACCTGACCCACTACGGCCCCAACTACGGTTGGGCTCCCCAGGGGATCGGTCCCCAGGCGGTGAAATGGGTCAGAGAGGTCAACGATCAGCGCTTCCTCAGTGAGGTTCTGAAGCTAGATGGGACCGGCCTGCTGCGGGCGGCGCAGGAAGACCAGAGCGCCTGCAGCGCCGGGGGGGCCGCCGCCGCGGTGGCCGCCGCCCGAAAACTAGGGGCCCAAAAGGCCGTCCTCCAATATTACTATACCAGCTACGAGATCATGCCCGGGGACAGTTTCGTGGGCTACGCCGGGATCTTGCTGGAAAGGTGAAATACGGTTTCGCTGCGGCCCAGTCATCGACCCGCCGGTGGTAGATTCACCGCTGAGACGCAGAGGACGCGGAGAAAAAAGTGAAGGAACCCGGCAGGTATTGGTGCACGCAAAAATTTGATAGTTTAGAAAGAGGTTTAAACTTGGGCAGGCCCAATAGTAGGGGCGGGTTTTAACCCCCCCCTACAGGATCAAATTCAGATTATGTGGCTTGAAGTTCACATGCATGAAGCTCTCCCGTGGCTGATCCTGTCTGCCGCCGTCGTGAACCTGGTCCTGATCGTCATAGTCCTGGTCCGGGGGTCGAAGGCTTCCCAGGCCGCCGCAAGGGATGTCCGCGACGAGCTGCGGGCGGGCCGGGAAGAAGCCCGGAGCGCAGGCAAGGAGCTGCGTGAAGAAGTATCCGGCGGCCTGAAATCGACTAACGAGGTGCTGTCCAAAACTCTGGAGAGCATGGGCAAGGTCCAGCAGGGGCAACTGCAAGGAATGACGAAGCAGTTGACCGAACTCGCCGAGTCCAACCAGCGCGCCCTGGATCGCATCCGCGGCACCTTTGATTCCCGGGTCAAAGAGCTGCAAGAGGGGAACGAGAAGAAGCTTGACGAGATGCGCAAGACGGTGGACGAGAAACTGCACGATACCCTGGAAAAGCGGCTTGGAGAGTCATTTAAACTCGTGAGTGACAGGTTGGAGGCAGTACACCAGGGGCTCGGGGAGATGCAGAATCTGGCGACCGGCGTGGGGGACCTCAAACGGGTTTTGGTCAACGTGAAGGCGCGAGGCACGTGGGCCGAGGTTCAGCTCGGCGCCATCCTTGAGCAAATCCTCACACCGGAGCAATTCGGGAAGAACGTCCGGGTGAAGGCCGATTCGTCGGAGAGTGTGGAGTATGCGGTGCGGCTGCCAGGCCCGCGGGATGATCCCAAGGCCTGCGTCTGGCTTCCCATTGACTCGAAGTTTCCACAAGAGGACTACCTGCGCCTTCAGGAAGCCGCGGAGAGAGCCGACCCGGCTGCGGTTCAGGCGGCAGCGGACGCCCTGGCGCGGGCCGTCCGGTCCGCGGCAAAGGACATAAGCCATAAATACCTAAGCCCACCTAGCACCACCGACTTTGGCATCATGTTCCTGGCTACTGAAGGGTTATATGCGGAGGTGCTTAGGCAGCAGGGTCTGGTCGACGAGCTGCAGCGCCGGTATCGGGTGGTAGTGGCCGGTCCCACGACCTTGGGGGCGATTTTGAGCAGCCTGCGCATGGGCTTCCAGACCCTCGCCATAGAGCAACGGGCATCAGAGGTATGGAGAGTCTTGGGAGCGATCAAGACCGAATTCGGGAAATTCGGCGAGATTCTGGACAAGGTCAAGCGCCATATCAACCTCGCCAGCCAGACAATTGAAAAGACCGGGGCGCGGAGCCGGGCCATAGAGCGAAGGCTCCATACGGTGGGGAAAATACCGGAACCGGAAGCCCTGGAGATTCTTGCCCTGCCTCCAGCAGGCGAGGAAGATGATGGAGAAGACCCCGCGGTGGAAGTAACGGCCACCGAGCCCCAAAATGAATAAGGCGAGGCCATGGCGATAATGGCGCAGGCTGCGGCCGGCACTGGCACGGGCGTGACGCCGTGGCTACCGGTTTGATTCCGACCTTATGACTGATAAAGCGGCAGCGGCGGAGATTGCGTTCCTGGGGCGCCTGTGCGGCATCGCCCCGGAGTATTGCGACAACTTCGGCGGCCGCCACCCCACTCCGCCAGCGACTACCCAGGCCCTGCTCAGCGCCATGGGCGTTCCCTGGGAGGAACCTTCGATACGCCGTCAAGAGGTGGGACGGCGCCGCCTGGGGCCCTGGGGCCGCTTCCTGGAGCCGGTCCTGGTCCTGGCGCCATCCTCCCCCGGAAAGCTGAATTTTTATCTTTGGGCGCCCTCAGCCAACCTCCCTTCCCCTCTTCGGATCGAGGCCACGGTGCAGGGCGAAGGCACCTCCGGCCAGGTATTGGCGTGGGAGGAAGAATTCGCCTCCCCGGCCGCCGGCGCCACCCGGACTGTGCCCGGCGGGGTGCGCCACCGTCTGGAGCTACGCCTCCCCCGGGAGCTGCCCCTCGGATACTATGAGCTGCAACTGCGGGTTAAGGCCGCTGGCCGGGAGGAGTCGGGACGGAGCCTCCTGCTGGTGGCCCCGGACCATGCCTATTTTCCCGACTGCCTGGCGGGCGGCCGGCGTCTCTGGGGGTTCAACGCGCCCCTGTACGCCCTGAGGAGCGCCGGCAACTGGGGCATCGGCGATTTTCGCGACCTGACCACGCTGCTGGATTGGGCCGCCACGCTGGGGGCCGCCTTCGTGGGGGTCAACCCCCTGCACGCCCCAGCGCCGCTGCCGGCAGCCGACCCCAGCCCTTATGCCCCCACCAGCCGCCTTTTTCACAATTTTCTCTACCTCGATCTGGAGCAGGCCCCGGAAATGGAGTTCTGCCCGGAGGCCCGGGAGCTGCTGGCCAACCGGGAATTTAAGGACAGTCTGGCCCGCCTGCGACGAGGGCCGCTGGTCCCTTATTCCCAGATCTGGCGCCTGAAGTTTCGGGTCCTGGAACTCCTGTTCCGGGCCTTTGAGGACCGGCATGGCGTGCCTGAAGTCCCCGGCTCCCGCCGGGGCGAGGAGTTTGCCTTATTCCTGCGACAGGGGGGCGCGACCCTGCAAAGGTTCGGAGAGTTTGCCGCCCTGGCGGACCATTTTCAGCAAGAGGACTGGCGCCACTGGCCCGAAGATTATCGCCACCCCGGCAACCCGGCGGTGGCCGTCTGGGCCCGGGAACGGCCGCGGCAAATCCGCCTGCACCAATATGCCCAATGGCTGGCGGCCAATCAGTTGCAGGAGGTGATATCTGGTGCGGCCCGCAGGCAGGGGCTCCCCTTCACCCTATACCAGGACCTGGCCCTGGGGGCCGCGGCCGGGGGCTTCGACACCTGGGCTCACCCAGGGTTGTTTGCCCAGGGAGCAGCCATCGGCGCCCCGCCGGACGCCTTCAACCCCAAGGGCCAGAATTGGGGCATCCCCCCGATAATTCCCCAGGCCCTGCGGGAATCGGGCTACCAACTGTTCATCGACGCCCTGCGCGCCAACGCCCCGGCCGGCGGCATGTTGCGCCTGGATCACGTCATGGGGCTCTTTCGGCTGCTCTGGATTCCCTCCGGGGTGGGGGCCGGCCAGGGGGCTTACGTCCATTATCCGGCCCGGGAATTGCTGGCGATCCTGGCCCTGGAGAGCGTGCGCCGCCGCACCCTGATCATCGGCGAGGATTTGGGCACCATGACGGCCCGGGTGCGCCGGGAGCTAGGGCGCCTGGGAATCTTTTCTTACCGGGTCTTTTACTTTGAGCGGGATGCGGCGGGCCGTTTCCTGGCCCCGGAGGCCTATCCGCCCCAGGCGCTAGCCGCGGTCACCACCCACGACCTGCCTACCTTAACGGGGTTCTGGCAGGGACGCGACCTGGCCTTCAAGAGGCAGGGCAACCTCTATCCCGATGTTGGCCTGGCCAAGGCGGAGGCGGCGGCCCGGCAGGGCGACCGCCTGGAGCTGCTGGCGGCTCTGAAAAGCCGGGGGCTGCTGGCCGAAGAGGCGGAAAACCTCGATCCCCAGGTGGAGCCGCCAGCCGCTGCTCCGGCTCCGGTTGAGGTTCGGGAAGGGGTCCTGGAGTACCTGGCCCAGAGCTCCGCCGCCCTTTTGGAAGTGCGCCTGGAAGAGGTTTTCGGCTGGCCGGAGCAACAAAACTTCCCGGGCACTGATCTGGAGCATCCCAACTGGCGCTGCCGCCTCCCCGGGAGCCTGGAGGAGATGGTTCGGGATCCGGAGCCGGCCCGCCTGGCGGCGCGGTTAAACAAGTACCGGGAGCGCTAGTTTGCAGGGGGGCGGGGTGACGTTGAACTCCCCTCCCAGAAAGGTTTCATGACAGGAGGATTCCCCATGCCCGAGCCTACCCTGATTTATAATCTCTTTCCCCTGCTGGTGGGGCCGATTCCCCGGTGGGAGAAGCACCTGGACCTCATCGGCCGCATGGGTTTCACCTGGATCTTCCTGAATCCCATCCACAATCCAGGGATGAGCGGCAGCTTGTATGCAGTCAAGGACTATTTCAGTCTCAACCCCCTCTTCTATCCCGCCCTGGGTGAGGATCCGGAGGCGGCCCTGAGCCATTTCCTTAAAGAAGCAGCCCGCCGCAATCTCAAGGTGATGCTGGACCTGGTGATCAACCACACCGCCATCGACTCTCCCCTGGTGTTGGAGCACCCCGAATGGTACGCCAAGGATGAGAAAGGGTTGATTAAGCACCCGGGGGCCATCGATCCCGCTGACGCCACCCGGGTCACGGTGTGGGGCGATCTGGCGGAACTGGAATACTGGCCGCTCCCGGACCCCGAGGGCTTGGCGCGGTACTGGGAGGCGGTGTTGGCCAAATATCTGAAGCTCGGCTTCCAGGGATTCAGGGCCGACGCGGCCTACAAGATTCCCGGAGACTTCTGGGGCCGCCTCATCGCCCAGGCCCGGAAATTGGAGCCAGGGGCGCGGTTCTTCGGCGAAACCCTGGGCTGCCGCCTGGAAGAATGCTCCCAACTGGCGACGGCGGGATTCGACTTCTTTTACAACAGCTCCAAGTGGTGGGATTTCCAGGAAGACTGGTGCCTGGAGCAATACCGGATGTTCCGGCGGCTGGCCCCTTCGGTGAGCTTCCCGGAGAGCCACGACACCGAGCGGCTGGCCGCGGAAAGCGGCGGCGCCCCGGAGGTGGCCCGGCAGCGATATCTCTTCGCCGCCTTTTTCTCCGCAGGCCTGATGATGCCCATCGGTTACGAATACGGCTTCAGAAAGCGACTGGACGTGGTGAAGACCCGGCCCCAGGATTGGGAGGGGATAAACTACGATCTCTGCCGTTACATCACCGCGGTGAACCTGATGAAAAAATCCTGCCCGGTGCTCCTGGAGGAAGGTCCGATGGTGCGGGCCAACCCCAGGGGCGAAGCGGTGGCGCTGCTCCTCAAATCCCGGGAGCGCCAGCCGGGGCGGGTGCTGGCCATAATCAACTCTACCCGGGAAAGCGCGCCGGTGAGGCTCGCCAACCTGGCGGAATTCCTGGGGTCTCCGGCCCGGGCCTGGCTTGACCTGACCCCCGACCTCGATCCCTTGCGCCTCAAGCGCCAGATGGCCTTCGACCTGCCGCCGGCGGGGATGAGGATCTTTTACAATCCCAAGGCCGCGCCCCTGGTCGAGCCGGAGCAGGAACAATCCGGGACAGAGACCTGATGACCCAGGCACTGGCGGGCTTCAATGAACACGGGATGATCCTGGCCACCGACAGCCGGGCCAGCCGTTTCGATGCGGCTGGGCATCAGCAATATTTTCGGGTCAAGAAGCTGTTGCCCCTGGGAAGGCGGGCGGCCATCCTGAGCGGCGGCGCCGGGGTGGGCCTGCCCCTGTCCCAGGCCCTGCGCCGGGAAATCGGGCGCCAGCGGGGCCTCAATCACCTGGAGGACATGGTGGACTTCGCCCAGGGTTTCCTCTCCCGGGGTTATGGGCAATTTCTGGCTCGCTACGGGCCCGAACCGGATGGTTTCCGCCGCCTCTACTTCATCCTGGCGGGAGCGGTGGCTGGAACGCCGGGGTACTCGCTCCACCTTTTGGGCAGCGAAGACAACGAATTGCCTCTCCGCCACCTCCCGGTGTCCAACCTGGTGGTCATGCCCCGGAACCTGGGGATGGAGATGCGCCTTACCAAGGCCCTGAGCCAGGGAGCGCCCCTGGAAGCACTGCTTAAGGAGAGCCTGGATTTCCTGGTGAAAATGGCCGCCGCCACCTTGGAAGTGGGGCCGCCCTTCTACTTCGCCACCATCACTGCCGACGGCTACCAAGAGGTCGAGGCAAGTGGGGTCAGCACCTGAAGGGGCAGGCCAAAGGGCTGCGTCTGCCCTGCCGCCAACGGCGGGGGCGCCCTGGCGAACGCACCAATGAAAAGGGCGGCTTCATCACAGGCTAAAAGCCTGCGCCGCTGCCGCCCCCAGTTTTTTCTTTAATGAATGATGGTGTGCGGAGCGCGCCACCATTGATTGCCGCTTCTAACGGTAACCGCCGCCGCCGCCGTAGCCGCCGCGGCCGCCGCCGCGTCCACCACCGCCACCGCCACCGCCGCGGCCACCACCGCCGCCGCCGCCGCCGCCAAAGGAGCTTTTTGCCTGCGGCCGGGCCTCATTGACCGTCAGGGGCCGTCCCTCTACGGTGCGGCCGTTGAGCATGGAAATGGCCTTCTGGGCCTCCACCTTGGTCTCCATCTCGACAAACCCGAAGCCCCGGGGCTGCCCCGTCTGCCGGTCGGTAATGATCTTGGCCGAGGCCACGTTGCCGGCCTCGGTAAACAGGGTGTTCAATTCTGCTTCGGTCATGGCGTGGGGCAGGTTGCCCACGTAAAGTTTGACACTCATTTCCTTCTCCTTATGATTCTTGCCGGAGGCTGAGGTTAGCCAGCTCGGTCTCGGGCGTACTATTCTGGTTAAGATCGTCAACCGCCTCCGGATTTTCCGCCTCCGGATTTTCCTCCGTGGCCAGCGCCCCGGCCTTGCCCTGGCGGCGTTTCATCTTTTCGTCGTTTTTCTGTTTGCGGGCCATCTCTTTGGCCCGTTTTTCCCAGCCGTACCTATTTCGTGCCAAGTATTTACCTCTCCAAGTTGATATGCGAATTTACTAAACCAGCCCCAACTCACTCCGCCAGGAGACGAATGACCCGGCCACTCGTATTTTGAAGACTTGATCGAACTTTGGTAAATAAAGAGCTGGGGTATAAAGAAAGCGGGACTCCAGTGCTCTGAAGAACGCCGGAGTCCCGGCCAATACAGGCGGGAAACCGCCTAGAGTTTGCTTACGTTTTGAGCCTGGGCGCCCTTGGGACCCTGGACCACCTCGAACTCCACCTCCTGGTCTTCGGTCAGGGTGCGGAAGCCTTCACCCAGGATGGCGCTGTGATGCACGAAGACATCGGGGCCGCCCTCCCGGGAGATGAAGCCATAACCTTTGGAATCGTTAAACCATTTTACTTTGCCAGTTTCCTTCACTTCAAACCTCCTACCGGTACTGCTGAAGATATGCCTGCCCAAAAAGCAGGGGCGCAGTCAGGCAAAAAAACCAGCGGGACTCGTTATCCCCATCCGTTCAGAGACCAGCATCTGCGGCCCTGCTTTAAGTCTGACCTGCTAACCGTTATAAATATTTATCATAAAAATCTCTCCTGTCAAGACCCGGCCCTTGCCAAACCCGGCGAATTCCCGGCTAAAACCACCGGCGCTTCGCTTTCGCCATTGCCAACCGGGTTTAGCCCCAGTAGTGTCCGGCAGGGTTTTTGCTGGGAGGCAGGCAGCGGTGAATTGTTGAACTTAGGCATGCCTACAATCTTAGTCAAATCACAGAATTTACAAGCTATTTCTCTCTCCCCCTTTAGGGGGAGAGGGGATTTAGGTGCACCGCTATAACCCTGGGATATCGCTGAAATTGCCATGGTCTAGAGCTTGACTGCGAGATAATATAACCTTCTTCATGCAATATTGTTGCCGGACAACTACTGCTTAAACCCTGGCTTCTGGCCCCTAATAGGGGTTTCGTAGGGCGGCTTGGAGAATCTGTCGCTGAGCTTCGCCATAAGCACGAAAAAGACCGGCACAAAGGGGATGGCCAGCAGCGTCGAGGAGAGCATGCCCCCAAAGACCACGGTGCCGATGGCCTGCTGGCTGGCGGCCCCAGCCCCGCCGGCGGTCAACAAGGGCATCACCCCCAAAATGAAGGCAAAAGAGGTCATGACAATGGGGCGGAACCGGCGCCGAGTCGCTTCCACTGCGGCCTCGGTGACGGACTCGCCGCGGTCGTGCAGCTCCTTGGCGTACTCCACGATCAGAATGGCGTTTTTACTGGCCAGGGCGATCATCAGCACCAACCCTATCTGGGTGTACAGGTTATTATCTAACCCGCGCACGATGAGGCCCAGGAGCACCCCCACCAGGGCCAGGGGCACCACCAGGACGACCGCCCCGGGTCTCGTCCAGCTTTCATAAAGGGCGGCCAGCGCCAGGAAGACCAGGGTGATGGAGAGGGCGTAGATGAAATAGGCCTGGTAGCCCACCTGCTTCTCCTGGTAGGCGGTGGCGGTCCAATCGTAGCCCATTCCCGGGGGTAAGGTATTTTGGGCGATTTGCTCCATGAGGTGGATGGCCTGCCCGCTGCTGTACCCGGGGGCGGCGCTGCCATAAATCTGGGCCGCGGGATAGAGGTTATAGCGGGTGACCAATTCGGTTCCCAGGACCCTACGGACCTGCATGAGGGCCCCCAACGGCACCATCCCTCCCTGGCTATTCCTGACATAAAGATTTCTAAGGGAGGCCTCGGGGTCCATACGATATGGCGCATCGGCCTGGACATAGACCTGGAAGACCTGGTTGTACTTGTTAAAGAGATTGACGAAAGACGAACCCAGGTATGCTTGCAGGGTGTCAAAGACATTGCTCAAGGGGACCTGGAGCGATTCGGCCTTGGTCCGGTCGATGTCCAGATAGAGCTGGGGGCTGTGAGAGCTGAAGGTGGAGGCCAGGTTGCGCAAACGGGGCTCAGCGTTGCCCGCAGCAATGATCTCCTGGGTGACCTTGAACAGTTCGGCGTAGCCCAGGGCCTGGCGATCCTCGACCATCATCTGGAAGCCATTGGATTGGCCCAGGCCCCGGATGGGCGGCGGCACCGCCACAAAAGTGGCGGCATCCTGAATGGCGCCCAGTTTGGGGCGCAGGGCCGCCAGGATGTTATCCTGGCTCAGGGCGGCGCCGCGCTTAGCCCAGCTATCATAGACGATGAAGGAGCTGTTGATGTTGGAGACATTGGAGGAGTCCAGAAAGGAAAAGTTGCCGATGGTCACCCAGGCCAGCAATCCCTTGGTATTCTTGAGAATCTCATCGACCTTCCGGTAGGCCGCCTGGGTGCGCGGCTGTGAGGCTCCTTCGGGCGATATGCTGACAATGGCGGCAAATCCCTGGTCCTCAGTGGGCAGGAAGCCGGTGGCATGACGAAGGAACCCATAGCCGGTGACCCCAATAATCAGCAGAAACACTAAAAGCATCAGGAAAGGGCGATGCACCATCCAGGAGACCAGGGCTATATATCCATCCTCCATGACCTGATAAACCCGGTTGAAGCCGCGAAAGAAGAGGTTGGGTGGTTTATCCGACTTGGGGCGCAGCCACAGGGCGCACTGGGCCGGCTTCAGGGTGAGGGCGTTGATGGCGCTGATAATGGCGGTAGCGGCAATCACCAGGGCGAATTGCCGGAAAATCTGGCCGGTGATGCCCGGCAGAAAAGCGGCCGGCAGGAAGACCGCGGTGAGCACCACGGTGATGCCCATGACGGGGCCAGTCATCTCCTCCATGGCCTTGATGGTCGCCTCCTTGGGAGGCAGGCCCTGTTCGATATGGTAGGCGGAGTTTTCCACAATGACGATGGCATCGTCCACCACAATGCCGATGCACAGGATCAGGGCGAACAGGGTCAGCAAATTGATGCCGAAGCCCAGGAAGGACATGGCCGCAAAGGCGCCGATGACCGTGACCGGTACAGTGGTGGCGGGCACCAGGGTGGCCCGCCATTCCTGCAAAAAAAGCACGATGACGATGAGCACCAGGAGGCCGGCTTCCAATAAGGTCACGTAAACATCATGAATAGTCTGTTCCACGAACTTGGTGGTGTCATAGTGGCTTGACCAGGTGAGCCCCGGTGGAAATTGTTTGCTCATCTCCGCCATGGCGGCGCGCACTTCTTTAGCGACATCCAGGGCGTTGGCCCCGGGCAGGGTGAAAATGATAATCTCGGCTGACCAATGGCCGGTCTCGCGGGTGAAATTGGCGTAGCTCTGCTGGCTCAACTCCACCCGGGCCACGTCCCGGATACGGACGATCTGGGCGGATTGGCTCCGCTCGCTCTTGATGATGATATCCTCGAATTCCTTCACGTCGGCTAACCGGCCCAGGGCGTTGACGGTGAACTGAAAGGGTTGATTGGCAGGCGCCGGCGGCCCGCCCATTTGGCCGGCCACCACCTGGATATTCTGGCCGTTGATGGCAGCCATGACGTCCGAGGTGGTCAAACCATAGGAGACCAGTTTGTTGGGATCCAGCCAGACCCGCATGGCGTAGGGGCCGGCCCCGCGCACATAGACGTTGCCGACGCCGGGCAGACGGGCCAGAGGGTTTTCCAGATTGATGACCGCGTAATTGGAGAGGAAGGCTTCATTAAATTTGTTGGTTGGCGAGAAGAGGCTGACCACCAACAAGATATCGGTGGAGACCTTTTTGACCTGGACTCCCTGGCTCTGGACGGCGGGAGGCAGCTGGGCGTTGGCGCCGGCCACCAGATTCTCCACCAGGGCCACCGAGGAATTGAGGTCCGTCCCCACATCAAAGGTGACGGTTAAGGTATAACTCCCATCGCTGCCGCTGACGGAAGACATGTAAATGGAGTGCTCCACGCCATTGACTGCCTGTTCGATGGGGGTCCCCACGGTTGCCGCCACCACTTCGGCGCTGGCCCCCGGGTAGCGGGCCGAAACCTGGATGGTGGGCGGCACGATGGGAGGAAATTGGGCTACCGGCAGGCGGTAGAAGCAGACCATCCCTATGATAATGGTGACGAGGGCGATGACGTTGGCGAAGATGGGCCGCTCGATGAAAAACTTGGAGATCATTTGGGGCTCGCCCCCGGCTTGCCCTCGGGCGCGGCGCCGCCGGTGGCCTGAGCCTGCGGCGCGCCTTCCGGGACCGGGGTCACCGGCCTGCCGGGAATGGCATGAATCTGCCCGTTGATGATCACCTCTTCATCGCCGTTCAAACCAGTGTCGATCACCCTTTGGTCCCCCACCCGGGTGCCCTCCTTAACCGAACGGCGTTCCACCACATCCTTGGCGCCCACCACCAGGACGTAAGTGCCCAACTGGTCAAAGCCGAGGGCCACCTCCGGCACCAGCCAGGATTCCGTTGCCGGACCCACCACCGGGGCCTTAATGCGGGCAAACAAACCCGGCAGAATCTTATAATCCCCATTGGGAAAAATGCCGCGTAGCTGTAAGGTGCCGGTGGTGGAGGTGACGCTAATGGCGGCAAAATCGAGGAAACCCTGGTGCGGATTCCCGGTTTCGTTGGCGAGACCGAGATATAAGGGGATCTTGTCTTTTTCGGCTTTTCCGGGCAGGTTTCCCGTCTTGCCCATGACCCGCAGCAGGTCCTCCTCATTGATGGTGAAATAGACGTAAATGGGATCGATCTGATTGATCTGGACCAGGGAGGTGAATTCGCCGGCCCCCACCAGGTTGCCCGGGTCCACCAGGCGGCGGTCGACGCGGCCGTTGAAAGGAGCAACGACCTTGGTGTAGCCCAGATTGAGCGTGGCCAGGTCCCGGTTGGCCTTCGCCCCCAGGACCTGGGCCTGGCTAGAGTCCCGCTGGAACCGCCAGTTGTCCAGGTCCGATTGGGCGCCGGCCTTCTGTTGGACCAACTTGATGTAGCGGGCCACCTGGATCACGGCGTAGTGGTAATTGGCTTCATACTGCAGAATTTGCGCCGCGGCCTGGTTCAGTTGGTCCTCGTAGGTGTTGCGCTGGATGAGGAATAATAACTGTCCTTTTTTTACCCGGTCGCCATCCTGGAAAAAGACCTTGTCCAAAAAGCCCTGCACCCGGGCCCTGAGGGTCACCGTATTGATCGCCTGGGTATTGCCGGTGAATTCGAGGTAACTAGTAACCGGGCGGCGCTCCGGCCGGGCCACCGTGACCTTGGGCGGCGGCGGCGGCTTGTAGACGTTGGACTCGCAGGCGGTGAGGGTCAAGAGGAGGCAGAGACCTACTCCGGCCAGGGGTTTCCGCAGAAAAGACGTGAGCTTACCGGCAGTCATGCCTTGATCTCCAAATGGTGCTCCCTCCCGTGCCCGGTTGGTTTACCAATCGGGGGCCCGAATCAACCTTTTTTGCTGCTCCGGCGTCGGGGGCGTCTGGCCCGCCGGGGTCAGCAATTTTCCCCAATTGGTCCTTTTCTCCATGGCTTCCGCGGTCTCAGGAGGCACAAAATCCCGCCCTTCCCGGATTTCCCAACCGCCACCCAGGGCCCGGTAAACTCCAACGAGGTCGCCGGAAATATCGCCCCGGGCGGTGGCCAGATTATCCTGGGCGCTCAGCAAATTCTGTTGCGCGGTAAGGACGGTAGTGAAATCCGTGATCCCCTCTCGATATTGAACAACCGCCAGGTTCAGGGAATTAGCGGCAGCGGTGGCGCCCTGCTCCAGAAACCTCGCTTGCTCCTGGGTCCTCAGGAAGGCTATCAGGTTATCCTCCACCTCTTTCTGGGCGTTGAGCACGGTATTCTGATAGGTGATGAGCAACTCCTGAAACCTGGCGTCCTGGAAGCGCACGTTGTTGGTGATTTGTCCGTAGTTAAAGATGTTCCACTGCAAGGTGGGGCCGGCGCTGGCGGCGCGGCTCTGCCATTGGAACATCTCCCCCAGCGTGAATTTATTGATATCGGTGGACAGGAACCCGAAGTTGCCGGTGAGCGAAAAGGCCGGGTAAAGTTCGGCCTTGGCTACGCCGATCTGGGCGCATTGCGCCGCGGCCTGGTATTCGGCGGCCCGCACATCCGGCCGCCGCCGTAACAGGTCCAGGGGGATGCCCATCGCCACCTGCGGCGGCGGCGCCGGAATCACCGCCTGTTTTTGGCTCAGAGCCGTCAGCCGCTCCGGGGGCATCCCCAGAAGCAGGCTGAGGGCATCCTGGGCCTGACGCAGTTGAGTTTGCAGTACTGGAATGGTCGCCTGGGTGCTGGCCAGGACGGTCTTGGCCTGTTCCACGTCGCGCTGCGAGGTCGCACCGTTCTCAAACCGGGCTTCGGCGATTTTCAGGCTCTCCTTTTGGGTCTCGACGTTTTCCCGGGCGATGTCGAGGCGCTTTTCCAAGGTGCGGATGGCGATATAGTTGCTGGCCACGTCCGCAGTGAGGCTCACCAGGGCGTTGTCATAATTGGCAACGCTGGCCAACAAGCCGGACTGGGCGGATTCGATGGCCCGGCGGAATTTGCCCCAAAAATCGATCTCCCAGTTGGCTGTCAGACCCATCTGGGATTGCCAATATTTAGTGGGCGCGTTTCCTAATCCATAGATGCTCGTGCTGCTATAGCGTTCCTTCTCCGCGGCCGCGGTGGCCTGTTGGGTTTGGGGATAGAGGTTGCCGGCGGCCACGCCCAGTTGGGCCCGGGCCTCCAGGACCCGCACCCCGGCAATCCGCAGGTTCAGGTTTTCCCGATAGGCGGTCTCGATGAACCGGTCCAGGACGGGGTCCTTGAATGCCTGCCACCAGGAGCGGTACTCCGCCGGCTCGTTGCTTAGCTGCGGATGGCCCGCCTCCAGCCAGTCTTGCGAGACCTTGGTGTCGGGCCGGACGTAATCGGGCCCCACTTTGGCGCAGGCGCCGCTTAGCAGGACGAAAATCAGGAGGATGGGAGACCAGATGCCGCGATACATGGGGACTTGCATTCTCGGTTCACCCTGCCGCCGCGGCGGGTGAGGGGCTGCCTGCATCCGGGGCCTCATGCGGAGAGTTCAAGGTTTCGTCAAACTATCCAAGGTGTTTTACGTAATTTCTCCCGAAAAGTCACCCTAAATTAAAGGGGGGAAGGCTCTCCCGGCCAACTCCTCTGAATGTTTAGCTTAATTTCCGGCGGTTGCCCTTTTTTTCTCTGCGGCCTCCGCGTCTTTGCGGTGAAAGGAGGACTTGCCCCCAAGTTATTAACGCCGGTTGTGCCCGCCCCAGGGTTTATTAATGGTAGGGCCCGGTTCATCCCTCAAAATCCCGGGACGGACGTGCCCACCCCGGAGATTTGAGGTTTTCTGTTATTTTCCATTCAATCATAGGGAATAGCGAGCTTGACTTTATGCGGCAGGCCCTTAGTTTAGAATTACGAGATCATCTAATTTTTCCCAAGGAAGGAGGGGAGAGGATGCGCACAAACAGGATTCTTCTCAGTCTGGCGATGGTGGTGCTGCTTGGGCTGGCGGTCACACCTGGAAACGCCAAGCAGCAATACTACCCGGTCGGTACGGTATCCATTGATATGACCAGCGTGGCCGTGGGTATCGGCTTCAGTTCGGGGAGTGGCGTTTTGAGGTTCAACGGCGAACGTTATCTCTTCAAGATTGACGGCCTCAGCGTGGGCGCCGTCGGCATTGCCTCCATCAGCGCGGTGGGTAATGTCTACAACTTGAGCAATGTTTCCCAGTTTGCCGGCAGCTATGCGGCCGCAGGGGCGGGCATCGCCCTGTCCGGAGGCAGGGCCGGTCTGACCCTGCAGAACCAGGCCGGCGTTATTATCAATCTGTATGCGGTGCAGCAGGGGGTGGAGTTGAACATCGGGCCCCAGGGTTTCAAGATTACCATGCCATAGAAATTTACCCATCGGACCAGGACCTTCGCGGCCTGGCGGCCCGGTGAGCCTCGCTGTTTGCTAAAAATCCCTTCCAGGGTCATAATCTGAGCCAGGAGATTATGACCCATGTTGCCGATCCTGCCGCTCACCGACGCCTTTAAAGGCTACACCTACGACCAGGACAAGCTCCTGACCCCGGAGGACACCGTCCGCCGGGTGCGGGAGCGCTTGGCCGGCCTCGATCTGGAGATCCTGGCGGAGACCATGCGCATCGACTCCGGGCGCCTGGACATCCCGGTCCACATCAGCCTCCTGGGAGCCGACGCCCGGCGGGTGGTGCCCACCCAGAAACAGATGGGCAAAGGCGCCACCCCGGTGCAGTCCGAGGCCAGCGCCCTCATGGAACTGGTGGAGCGCTTCAGCTTCTTCACCTTTATCGAGAGTGGCCCGAAACGCTATGGCCGGGCCCGGGACCTGAAGGGCCAGGCCCTGCCCTTCTCCTACCTGGCCCGCTCCCTGTTCGACGCTTCCCCGGACGTTCCCGCCGCCGCGGCCCTCTACCAGGACTGGCCCCTCCATTTCGTCCCGGCCACCAACCTCAGCACCGGGGCCCCGGTCTATCTGCCCCTGTATTGGTTCTATCTCATCGAGGAGTACAACGGCCCGGCGGCCGGCAACGGTTACGAGGAGGCGGTGCTCCAGGCCCTGTGCGAGGTGGTGGAGCGCCACGTGGGCACGGTCCTCACCCAGGAGCGCCGGCCCACTCCGGCCATCGACCCGGAGTCGGTGACCGACCCCGCGGCCCGGGAGTTGCTGGACAAATTCTCCAGGAACGGCATCAAAGTTTACCTCAGGGATTTCTCGATGGATACCGGCATCCCCACGGTGGCGGCCCTGGCCTACGATCCCGCCACTTTCCCCGAATCGAGCGAAATCGTCTTCGCCGCCGGCACCACCACCGACCCCGCCAAGTCCCTGATCCGGGCCTTAACCGAGGTGGCCCAACTGGCGGGGGATTTTCACCGGCGCACCTCTTACCGCCCTACCCTCCCCAAATACGAGTCCCTGGAGGAGGCCGCCTATCTCATGGCCCCAGGCCCGCTCGTCCCCCTGGACAGCCTGCCCAACCTGGCCCACGAAAACCTCAAGGTGGAGATCAACAACTGCCTAAAGGCCCTGGCCCGCCTGCACCTGGAGGTCCTGGCGGTGGACGTCACCCATCCCCGGATCGGCATCCCCGCGGTTTACGTCCTGATCCCGGGCACCCACTTCCTGGAGCGCACCCGCAACACCAACGTCGTCTTCCACCTGGCCAAGACCGCGGCCCTCTATGCCGAACCCATGGATGGCCTGGTGGCCTTGCAGCAGCTAAACCAGACCTTTCCGGAGCGCTTCGAAGTCAACTTCTTTCTGGGCCTGGCCCTGGCCAACCTGGGCAGCACAGACGACGCCCTGCGCCATTTCCAAAAGACCCTGGCGCTCAATCCCCCGGCTCACGAAGTTCCCAGCATCCACGTGCACCTGGGCAACTGCCATAAGGACCTGGGCGACTACTTGACTGCCGCCGCCGCCTTCCGGCAGGCCCTGGAGCTGGACCCCAATCTGAAGGAGGCCCACCATTTCCTGGGATTCTGCTTCTTCAAGCTGGAGGAATATCAGCAGGCGGTGGCCTGCTTCGAGAAGGTAATCGAACTCGACCCCGGCTCCGCCATCGACTATGCCAACCTGGGCATCAATTTGCAGCGCCTGGGCCACCGCCAGGAGGCGGCCTACGTCCTGAAACAAGCCCTGGAACTGGACGCCAGCCTGGGGTTCGCGGCAAAGGCCTTAGAGGAATTGAGCTGAAGATAAGTTCAAGGTTAAAGGTTCAAAGTTCAAAGTTTGGCGGATTTTAAACTTTTGACTTTTAACCAGGGGGGCACAGAGGGGTATATGGAAGAGAGTTAATACCATAGGAACCTAAACAGAAACCTAATAGTCCTGGTTACCTATGTCAAAAGCGGTGGCCGAATCACCGATGTAAAGCGGTTAGGTTTAGAATTTTGAACTTTGAACTCTCCCCACCCCTACGCCGCCAGCGGCGGCGGCCCGAAGTTCTCCCGGTAACGCTCCCAGAACTGGGAGATTTCCAGCCGGTGTTCCTGGGTGCCTTGTTGCTCCACGCAAAAGCTGGCCAGGACCGCCCCCAGGCGGGTTGACTCCTGCCAGGAGAGCCCCAGGACCAGCCCCTTGAGAAGCCCGGCCCGGTAGGCGTCCCCGGCGCCGGTGGGGTCCTTTACCTGGCTGGGGCGCACCGCGGGCACCAAGCACTGGCCAGCGGCGGTTAAGAGATAGGAGCCTTCCTCGCCCCGGGTGACGATCAGCGTGGGCGCTAACTCCAAAAGTTCCTGATCCATAAGGCCGGTCTTTTGCCGAAACATCTCCAACTCGTAATCATTGACGATGAGGGCCAAGGCCCCGGCAACCATCTCCCGGAGCTGACCGCCCTCCCAGGCGGGGATGCTCTGGCCGGGGTCGAAGATATAGGGTAGCCCCAGGGTCTTATAGGCCCGGGTATAAACCAGCATGTCTTCCAACCCGCCCGGGGCCACGATGGCGTAAGCGGCGGCCGCGTCCACCCCCTCGAAACGATAATCTGAGAGGTGTTGCATGGCCCCGGGATTGAACCCGGTAATCTGGTTGTCGGAGAGGTCAGTGGTGATGTAAGCCCCGGCGGTGAGGACCCCGGGGATCTCCTTGATCCCCGTTAAGGGCAGGTCGAGGCCGGCCAGCCATTCCCGGTAGGCCGCGAAATCCTTGCCCGCAGTCGCCAGGATGACCGGCTTTTCCCCCAGCAAGGCCAGATTATAGGCGATATTGCCGGCGGTGCCGCCGAAATGCTCTCTGAGGCCATTCACCATGAAACAGACGTTCAGGATATGGATCTTCTCCGGCAGGATGTGATCCGCGAAACGGCCGGGGAAATCCATGATGCGGTCGTAGGCCAGGGACCCGGAAACGAAGATTTGCATAAAGACCCTTGAGTTTTGAGTTGTAGGGGCGGCCCCATGTGTCCGCCCTAAGTTTCGAGGTTAGAAAATAAGAATTAGCTGCAATGCGGTTCTTTTAAAAAGATTCTAAGGAATCGATGGGCAGTGCCCACCCTACACTTTCTCGTATTCTTAATTATTATTCAAGACTCGCAACCTTGAAAATACTCCTTCGCCTCTCCCACGGTGAAGAGGGAGCCAGTGACGACGATGCGGTCCCGGGGGCCGGCCAGGGTCTGAGCCCGGCGGATGGCCTCACTCACCCGGGGAACCTGGAGCACCTCCAGAGCATAGGCCTGGGCCCTCCGGGCCAGGTCTGAGGTGGCTGCGGCCCGTAAGGACCGGGGTTGGGTGAAGATCACTAAATGGGCCAGTGGCAGCAGGCGGGCCAGGATGGCGTCCACATCCTTATCGGCCATAATGCCCATCACCAGGAACAGCCGGCCGTTGCCCCCGGAACGCCCCGGTTTCAAGGCCTGGGCCAGGGTGAGGGCGGCGGCGGGGTTGTGGGCCCCGTCCAGAAGGATACGGCGGTCCTGGGCCACCTGTTCCAGGCGCCCCGGCCAGCGGGTATTCGCCAGCCCTTCCCGGATGGCGGCCTCGCCGATGACCCAGCCGCGCTGCTCCAAAAGCTCCAAGACCGCCAGGGACACCGCGGCATTACGGTACTGGTGGCGTCCCCGCAGGCTCAAGGTGAGACCCGCCAAGCCCCGGTTCAGCCCCTGGTAGCCAAAGCGCCCCCCGGAAGCCCCCCGCGCCCGGAAGTCCACTCCCCCCACATACAGCGGCGCTTCCAGTTCCCGGCAGCGGCGGCGGAAAAATTCCAGGACCGAGGGTTGCCGGGCATAGGTAACTAAGGGCGTTTTTTCTTTGATGATGCCCGCCTTCTCGGTGGCGATGGCCAACAGCCCCCGCCCCAGGTAGTCCTGATGGTCCCGGGAGATGTTGGTGATCACCGTCAGGAGCGGGACTACGACGTTGGTGGCGTCCAGCCGTCCCCCCATGCCAGTTTCCAGGATGATGGGGTCCGCCTTTTCCTCCAGAAAATAGAGGAAGGCCATGACGGTGGCGAATTCGAAGAAGGTGGGAGGCTCGCTTGGGTCCACCACGGCCCGCACCTGGTTGATCAGCGACAGCAAGCGGTCTGCGGTGATTTCCCGGTCTCGCAGGCGCAGGCGCTCCCTAAAGCTCACCAGATGCGGGGAAGTGAAGAGACCCACGGGGTATCCGGCCCGGGTGAGGACGGCGCTGAGGATGGCCGCCACCGAGCCCTTGCCGTTGGTGCCGGCGATGTGAAGATAACGGCCCTCCAGGTAGGGAAGGCCCAACCGGGCCAGCAGGTCCAGGGTGGAGGACAGGCCAAACTTGACGCCGAATTTCTGTAAATCAAAAACCCAGGATAGAGCCTGGGCCAGGTCGGCGAAGACCGTCATCCGGCACCCCGCTAAAATTCCTTATATTCGTGGCTCATCACGGTGTTGCTGTCGGGTTTGAAGCGGATTTCCAGGCTGCTCTTCAGGATTTTGCCCCCGTTCTTGACCTCCGGCTTCTTTTTAATCTGGTTGTCCTCAAGCAAATAATCGGAGGTGGACTGCTCATTGGGCTCGCGTTTATAAGGGTCATAAGGCAAGGAGTCGGCGTTCTTATAGGTGTAGTATTTGTAAACCAGACCATCGGAGGTGCGCTCGATCTCCTTGGGATCCCCAAAATAGACGAGAACTTCCTGTTTGGTGGTCTTGCCATCCTGGATTTTGTTCACGTAGGAGGGGTTGATGGTCATGCCGCTGGCTGCATCCTTCCAGGTCCACCCGAGGAGCAAAGGGATGGACAGGACCAACAGAACCGGCGCCCAGGGATGCCGCCCCCAGGCCCATAGCCCGGAGAAGGCTCCAGGCAACCGCGATGGCACAGGGCTGGAAAGTCGCCTCATATATTAACCTCCCCAAAAACAGAAATTCCCTAAGCAAAACTATAACCCATTTCCCCGAGTTGGGCCAGACTGATTCCCTAACTTAGCAATACCGCGACGATCCCCCCGAAGAAGATGGCGTCGAAGGTGCCGGCGCCGCCGATGGAGGCCACCGGCGCCCCCAGCTTGGGGATCTCCCCCAATTTCAGGAGGTCGGCGCCCACAAGAATCCCCAGGGTACTGGCAATGTAGGCGCAGGGCGCCCGGAGCCAGGGGGGGCAAAAGAGGTAGGCTCCCAGGGCCGCCACCAGCGGCGGGACAAGTCCGGGCACCGCGATTCCCAATCCCCTGACCGGCCGGGCCAGGCGGTTCACCACCAGGGTCACCAGGAGCACCAGAACCGGCAGATACCAGCCGAAGGGTATCCTCAAGAGCAGATAAAGACACAGGCCTAGCGGGATCAAGGCCCCGCCCACGTTGACGGCCAGCACCGTTTCGTGGCCGGACCCCAGGTGGGGCGGCCGGAACTGCATGCCGAAATAGGAGATCATCTGATCTCCCATCACCTCCCGGCTCTCGAAACGATAGATGGGAATGTTCACCAGGCTGCCCACCAGGGTGGAGATGAGCAGCAAGAAGATCAGGCCGGGGGGGAGCCCCAGCCGCAAAAAGGCCTCGCCGATCATCCCCAGCAGCAGGAAGGGCAGCAGGATCAGGGCCACCACGAAGAAGGCCAGCATCATCAGAAAGATCAGGGGTGGGAAGAACATGATAAATTCCTAATATGCTTTTTATTAATTAATATAAGTCCTTAAGGATATCCAGACCCAGGCTGCAAGACCTGCCCTAGTTGCCCACTCCATAAGAGCGGAGCCTCAGTTCCAACTCCTCCAGGGAAATTCCCAGGATCTCCGCGGCCACCTGCCGCTGGCCATCCACCTTTTCCAGGGTACGGCTGATCAACTGCCGCTCCAGTTCCGGCAACGCCGGTTCCACCAGGTACTCGGGCGAGGTCCTGCCGCCATGCTGCAGGTGGTCCGGCAGGTCCGGGGGGGTCAGGGTGCCCCCCAGGCAGACGATCACCCCCCGTTCGATGACGTTCTCCAACTCCCGGATATTTCCCGGCCAGGGATAATCCTGGAAAGCCTGGAGCACCTCCGGGGATATTGAGTTGATTTTCTTACGGTTTTTCGCTACAAAGATCCTCAGAAAATGATCAGCCAAAAGCGGCAGATCATCCAGCCGGTCCCTCAAGGGAGGCAGGACAATGGGAAAGACGTTGAGACGATAAAAGAGATCGTCCCGGAAACGCCCATCCCGCACCCTGGTTTCCAGGTTGCGGTTGGTGGCCGCGATGATCCTGACATCCACCTTCTGGGTGCGGGTGCTCCCCAGGGGTTCAAACTCCCTGGTCTGGAGAACCCGTAGAATTTTAGCCTGGGTGGTGAGGCTGAGCTCCCCGATCTCATCAAGAAACAGGCTGCCCCGGTGGGCCATGAGGAAACGGCCCTCCTGGCGGCTGACAGCCCCGGTGAAGGCCCCCCGCTCATGGCCGAAGAGCTCGGACTCTATCAGGGTTTCGGGCAGAGCGGCGCAGTTGACCACCACGAAGGGCGCGGCGGCCCTGGGGCTGTTGCGATGAATGGCCCGGGCCACCAGTTCCTTGCCGGTGCCGGTCTCACCCAGCACCAAGACGTTGGCATCCGAGGCCGACACCAGCTCCAGCAGGTGAAAGATCTCCCGCATGCGTAGCGAGGCGCCCAGGACCCCGGATTGATCAAAGCCGCTCATAGTTGACCGTTTTCTGTTTCCTGTTTTCTGTTTTGTCCCACAGGTGTGGGGCCTTTCAGCCCGTGCACCACCCCGTGGCAGCGGCAGGCGGTGGCAATCAAGGTCCGGCCGCCCTGGCCGGCCAGGTCCCTGGCCAGGGCCAGCAAGGCCCCGGGCGGGTAGCCCCCCACTCCGGGAGCCAGTTGCCGGCTGGCCACCACCTTGATGGCAAACCCGGGCAAACTCACGGCCGCCAGTTCGTCGAACAGGGCCGCCTTCCGGGGTTCCCGGCTCACCGGACAGACCGACTCCGGCTCGTCGCAATCATCCGGGCAGCGATGGGCGGCCCGGCTCAGATACCACTGGCCTCCCGGGCCTCGCCAGGCCACCGGCGCCAGGTCTCCCAGGCTATCCGGCGGCGGCGCCGGCTCCCAGCCCCGCAGGGGGCCGGCCAGCAGCCAGGCCCAGGCCAGGTGTACCGGCACCATGGGGATGAGCCAGTCCCAGGGGGAATCCTCTGCGAGATTGCCGGCCAAAAAGGTGGCGGCCTCCGCAGCCGTCCCTGCCACTCGCGGTATCCCCAGGGCCAGGGCCCCGGCCAGGGCCTCCGGCCGGTGGTCCACCACTAAAAAGGTGGCCGCGGCATCCTGGCGGGCCAACCTTTTAAGTGCCAAACAGCCGAATTTTCCCGCCCCGAGGATAAGGTAAGCGGCCATGGGGATCAGTCCTTACGAGGGAACACCCCCACCACGGTGGGCAAAAAGGACCCCTGTCGCTCCAGAAGGTTGCCGATGGGATTTTCCCAGGCGGGCGGAGAAAAATATTCAAAGTTCTTGGTCTTGATCAACAGTTGGGCTTCGCTGCCGCCATCCAGGTTCATAGCGGAGTCGATCTCGAAATTGCTGCCCTTGAGGAATTGGGCCATCTCCCGCAAAGTGAAATAGCGGTTGGAGGTGTTGAAGACCAGGATATTACCCACCCGGTCGGTGGCGATCACCGTGCGGTTGGCATTTTTATCGCTGTCCCGCACCCGGATGTTCCCCTTGGAGTCCAGGAGCAGGGGAAAGGATTCGACTCCCTGGGTCCAGGGCAGAGTCCTGAGATTGACCGGGGTGGCCTGGAGGTCCAGGATAGTGGCCCGGGGAAGATCCGGGGAAATTCCTTTGGGTTCCGCCACGAACATGCCGCGCATCCGGGTGTTATTCGCTGGCCCGATGGCCTTGCCATCGGAGATGATCAGACCCACCGGTTGGTATCCTGGTCCATAGTAGCTGGCGTTGAAGACGATGGGGGCCTGCAGTTCCTGCTGCCAGGCAGTAATACTCTGGGGTCCATGGTGAAAAACCCGGAAGGCGTTAGTAGCCGGGTCGATTTTCACCACGGCCAGGGTGGTCACCACCTCTCCTTCCTCGCCCTCCCGGATAACGTCCACCCGGGTGAAACTGAGGCCCCGCCCCAAGGTCTGCCATTGGGCCAGGGTATGGGTGAGGTCGGTCGCCGCCAGGTTCGCAGGGGCCAACAGGCAAACCCAGCAGATGGCAAACCCCAAAAGAGACGAAAACCAGGTGGACACCGCCGCTCCTTGCAGATTTGGGCAATATTCGATATTTTACCATGATAGGGAGGATTCGTCCATAAGCTCAAAACAGATACCCCTGCGGTTGGCCGACTCTCACGCCCACCTGGACCTGGAAGAGTTGCAGCCTGACCAGACCGAGGTGGTGCGCCGGGCCCGGGAAGCCGGGGTGGCTCTACTGATCAACGTGGCCACCAGCATGGGGGACGCCCCCTTGGTGCTCAGCACCGCCGGGAAATTTCCCGGAGTGGTGGCAGCCCTGGGGGTCCACCCCCATGGGGCGGGAGCCATGACCGAAAAGGATTTGGAAACCCTCGCTTCCCTGGCGGTCCGGCCCCGGGTAGTGGCCATCGGCGAAATCGGTCTCGATTTCTACCGCCGCCGCTCGCCGGCAGAGGCTCAGGAACGCTGGTTCCGCCGCCAACTGGATCTGGCTCAGGCCCTGAAAAAACCGGTGATCATCCACACCCGGGAGGCCACGGAGGTAACTCTGAAGATTCTTCGGGAATACCGGGGCCGCCTCCGGGGCGGGGTCATGCACTGCTTCGGGGGGAGTTGGGAGGAGGCCGCGTCCTTCCTGGACCTGGGGTTTAGCCTCTCTTTTTCCGGCACCCTTACCTACCCCAAGGCCGGCCCCCTGCGGGAGGTGGCCAGGATGGCGCCCCTGGACCGGCTCCTGGTGGAGACCGACTGCCCCTATCTGCCTCCACAACCCTGGCGGGGCCAGCGTAATGAACCCGCTTACCTGATCGCCACGGCCCGGCAGTTGGCTCAGGTTCGAAACCTCACTCTGGAGGAGGCGGCCCGGGCCACCTGGGAAAATACCCTCCGGGTATTCGGCCTGGAAGAAGGGGAGATTGAGGAGAAAGACCTTGGCAACCAGAGCGCCAGAAAGATGAGCCAGCCGTGAGCCGCATCGCCCAGAACCTGGAGGAGGTGAGAGGCCGCATCGCGGCTGCGGCCCGGGGGGCCGGCCGGGACCCGGCCCTGGTGCGCCTGGTGGCAGTGAGCAAGACGGTGCCCCTGGAGCATATCCAGGCAGCGGTGGCCGCGGGCCAGCTCCTGTTTGGCGAAAATTACCTTCAGGAGGCCCGGCCCAAGATCGCCGCCCTGGGTCCGGCCCTCAGCTGGCATTTTATCGGACACTTACAGAGCAACAAGGCCAAAGCCGCGGTGGGCCTCTTCGATGTGATCCACGGGGTGGACCGCCTGAAGCTGGCTCAGGCCTTAGATTCGGCAGCAGCCTCCATGGGAGGTACACAAAAAATCCTCATCCAGGTTAATCTGGCGGGTGAAGCCTCCAAATCCGGGGCCGCTCCGGAAACGGTCCCGGGGTTGCTCCGGGAGCTGGGGGGGTTGCCGCATTTGCAGGTTCTGGGCTTGATGACCCTGCCTCCCTGGCTGGCCGACCCCGAGGCGGTGCGCCCCTATTTCCAGGCCTTGCGGGAGCTCCGGGACCGCCTGGAAGCGGACCTAAGACAACCCTTGCCGGAGCTGTCCATGGGCATGTCCGGGGATTTCGAGGCGGCGGTGGCAGAAGGGGCCACCCTGGTGCGGGTGGGCACCGCCATCTTCGGCAGCCGGGGGTGATCGCGGCCAGCCGGCAGCGTTTGGCAAAAACCGGGAGATTGGCGGATATGATTTTATTACCTAAGTATTGTGTGCCCTGGAAACGTTGCATAAATGTTTTGCATTTTCCCATCCCCCTTGAGGGGGCGACACCGGGTGGGGGTGGTAATTTATTTTTCATTTACCAAAATGTTGCCACCCTCCCCCCAACCCCCTCCCCTCTCAGGGAGGGGGGAGTATCTCAAATCTTTTGTTAAGGTAATTGTGGGAGATAACACTAGCAAATGCGGACCGGCTCACCCGCCTGGGGGAATATGGAGCAGGCCGGCCTTTGCTGCGGCAACTAGATATGACCTCCATTAAACCGCTGCCTCCAGGGGCCAGGGTGGGCTTCACCACTACCATTCCGGTGGAGGTGGTGCTGGCCGCCGGCCTGACGCCGGTGGACCTGAATAACCTGTTCATCGCCGACCCCGGGGCCCGGGCCCTGGCGGCGGAGGCTGAAGCCTCCGGCTTCCCACGCACCATCTGTACCTGGATCAAGGGAATCTACGCGGCCTTGCAGCGCCACCCGG
Organism: uncultured delta proteobacterium; assembly: GCA_963697965.1. Lineage (GTDB taxonomy): Bacteria > Desulfobacterota > Desulfobaccia > Desulfobaccales > 0-14-0-80-60-11 > JAPLJC01. The sequence goes on along the minus strand of OY969108.1, from coordinate 1,228,146 downwards.
AGATCGCCGCCGTCATCGTCGCCTGCCAGGGTGATTGCTCCTATACCCAGGCCCTGGGGGAGATCCTGGAGGCTGAGGGCCGCCAGGTGATCCACTTCAAATTTCCCTATCCCCGGAACCGGGTGCAACTGGCCCGGGAGATCGATAACCTGAGGACCCGCCTGGGCGCCAGCGAGGTTCGGGTGGCTCAGGTTCAGAAGAGGCTGGCGCCTTTGCGGCGCGCCTTGCAGCGCCTGGACCGCCTCACCTGGGAATCCGGCCGGGTGAGCGGCAAGGAGAATTTTCAGACCCTGATCGCCAGCACCGACTTTGCCTCGGACCCCGCGGCCTTCGAACTCAGGGTCAACGCTTTGCTTAAAGAGGCGGAACAACGCCGGCCCCGGGATTATCTAGTGCGTTTGGGCTTTGCCGGCATCCCTCCCATCTTTACCGACCTGTGGGAATATCTGGAGGAATTGGGGGCCGGGGTGGTATTCCACGAATTTCCCCGGCAGTTCAGCATGCCCCAGGCCGGTCCGGAGCTGGCTGAGCAATACTTTCATTATACGTATCCCTATGAGATCGCCGGACGCCTGGCGGACCTTGGGGCCGCGGTGCGCACCCGGCGCCTGGACGGCCTGGTGCACTACACTCAGAGCTTCTGCTTCCGCCAGATGTTCGACCAAACCATCAGGGAGAGCCTCAACCTGCCCATCCTCACCATTGAGGGGGACCGCCCCGCGTCCCTCGATTCCCGCACCCGGATGCGCCTGGAGGCCTTTGTCGATGTCTTGCGGCCGTGACGAATTGCCGGGAAAGGTGGCCAGCAGGCCAGGGAGCCTCGCTTCCCGGCCCTCCTCCCCTAATCCTGGCCGGTCCGCCTGCGGTCTGGACTTCGGCAGCCGGTTTGTGAAGCTCGTCTATCTGGACTCAAAGGGTGGTTGGCGGCGCCGCCGCCTGGACGCCATCGTCTTTTACCGGAATTATCTCCTCCGGGGGAGGCGCGGCCTCTCCATCGATTGGCCGCGGCTCGGCCTCCCGGAGCCGGCGTCTCTGGTGGTCACCGGCTACGGCAAGAATCTCCTGCAACAAATATTCCCGGCCATCACCGAGATTCGGGCCCATTTTCTGGGAGCCCGGCAGCAAACGGGTCTGGACCATTTTGTCCTCCTGGAGGTGGGGGGCCAGGACACCAAGGTGCTTTACGTCCGGGACGGCCGGGTGTTCGATTTCCTCTCCAACGACCGCTGCGCCGCGGGCACCGGCCGCTACCTGGAAAACATGGCCCGCTTCCTGAAGATGCCCCTGGCGCAATTCGCCGCGGCTCGGCTGGACCCGGTGGAGATTTCCCAGACCTGCGCCATCTTCGGGGAAAGCGAACTGGTGGGACACCTGCTGGAGGGGGTGGAGCCGGCCCGCATCGCCGCGGGTGTCAATGCCTCGGTGGCCCGGCGGGCCTTGGCGATGGTGCGCCGCTACCGCTGTCCTACCCTGGTGTGCGTCGGCGGAGTGGCCCGCAACCGGGCGGTAATCAGTTTCATCCAGGAACAAGAATCTTTTCGGGTGCTGGTGCCGCCCTTCCCCCAATACATGGGCGCCCTCGGGTGCTGCCTGGAGGCCGCCCGCTAGCTGCCGGCAGGTTCCGGTTATCTGTTTCCTGTTTCTTTCTTGTCTCTGCTAGTGGGCTTTGCCTTTAAGATTGCCTTTGCATACACAGAAAACCGAAAACAGTTCGGATCATGGAGACTAACATGAAGACCGTTCTGATTATCGCCGGCTTCGATCCGGGAGGAGGCGCCGGCCTGCAGCAAGACCTGAAGGTGGCCACCCTGTCAGGCGTTTACGGCCTGACGGTGGCCACCGCCCTGACCGTCCAGAACAGCCAGGGGGTCCAGGCGGTGCATGCGGTGGCCCCGGAGGTGGTTGCGGCCCAACTGGAGGCGGTCAGCAGCGACTTCCCGGTGGCCGCGGTGAAGCTGGGGATGCTGGCCAACGCGGCCATCGTGGCCGCCGTGGCCGCTTCCTTAAAAAGGCTGGGCCCGGCTCCCGTGGTGCTGGACCCGGTACTGGCCGCGGGCGGCGGCTTCCCGCTCCTGGACGAGTCCGGCGTCAGCGCCATGCGGGAAGAGCTCTTCCCCCTGACCTTCCTATTGACTCCCAATGCCCCGGAGGCCGCCCGCCTCACCGGACTTAAGATCAAGACCCCCCAGGACCTGGAAGAGGCGGCCCGGCGGCTGCAAGCCCTGGGCCCCCGCTGGGTCCTGGCCAAGGGCGGCCACCTGGAAGGAACGCCGGTGGACGTGCTCACCGACGGCCAACATAGCTATCATTTGGCCGGCCTGCGGCTGGCCGCCCCAAATCACCACGGCAGCGGCTGCGTGCTGGCCAGCGCCGCGGCAGCCGGCCTGGCCCGGGGCCTCTCCCTTCCGGAGGCGGTGACCGAGGCCCGCACCCTCACCTTCCAGGCGCTGAAGCACGGCCTGCCCCTGGGCCGGGGGGCAGGTCCGGTGAACCCTTATGCCCCCTGGGCCCGGGACCTGAGCCGTTTCCAAGTCCTTAAAGACCTGCAGGCCGCCGCCGCCCGCCTGCAAGCCGAAGACCTCAGCCCCCTGATCCCCGAGTCCATGAGCAACCTGGCGTTCGCTACCCCCTATGCCGAGGGGCCTCAGGATGTGGCGGCCTTCCCGGGCCGCCTGGTAAAAAGCGCCGCGGGGCTGCTCATCCCCGCCCCGCCGGCCTTCGGCGCCTCACCTAAGCTGGCCGCTCTCATCCTCACCGTCGCGGCCAGCCACCCGGAGTGGCGCAGCGCCATGAACATCCGTTACCTGGAGGGGATGGCCGAACTGGCCCCCTCCCTGCACCTTCGGATGACTTCCTGCGGCGGCCCCAGCCGGGAACCGGAAGGAGATGAGGCCCGGACCGGCGGGACCCTGGAGGAGCAGGTGGCTTCGGAGTTGCAACCCGGAGAGGCGCCCCCGGACCTCATCTGCGATCAGGGCGGCTGGGGCCGGGAAGCCCAGGTCCACATCCTGGGGCCCACCCCCATGGCCGTGGCCGAAAAGGCCCTGGCCCTTAAGTGCGCCTTGCAGGCCGGAGGAAAATTCTAGATAGGAGGGGGGAGGCTGCCTGCGGCTGACCATCAGGCCAGATGAGTTGGGAGCCGGTAAGGAGAGAGAAATGACGGGAATGATATGGAGATTAATCAAAATTAAATGCCTCTCTTTCTTGACAGCAAGCAGCCCTCTCCTTAATTTTTGATTATAAATTTTTCCAAGTCTAAGGAGGATTGCTGATATGAAAAGGAAATGGACGGCTTTGCTGATGGCGATGGCGATGGTCTTGCTGGCGGTGACCGCCGGCCTGGCAGCTACGGTGCTTTTCGCGGACAAGTTCACCAGCCTGGATCCCTCCTGGGCGGCTCCCAGCGCTAACATAGATGCCAAGGATGGGAAGCTCATTATCACCCCTGACAAGAACATGACCCAAACCTACATAAACCAGGCCAATTTCTTGCCTGACGACATAGAGGTCGACTACACCATGGCCTTTGTCAAGTCTGATGACCCCACCTATGGCAGCGGCCTGATCTTTTGGGCCTCGGACTACAACAGCTGGTATAGCATCTTGATTAACAACAACGGCTTTTTTGCGGTCCAACGGCTGGTCAGCGGCCACTACCTGCTGCCCGTGGCCTGGCGCGAAGACCCCTCTATCAAGAAGGGGATAGGGGCCGAGAATCAGGTCAAGTTGGTCACCAAAGGCAATCAGGGCACGCTTTTCATAAATGGCAAACAGGTTATCAGCTTCACTGGCCAACCACCGCAAGGCGGCACCCTGGTCGGATTTAAAGTGGCTTCAGGACCGCAGGGGCAAAATTCTGTGGCCTTCTCTAATTTTCAGGTGTTGCAACCTTGAAGACGATGAGGGATAATAAGGGCAGCGGTGCGGAATCCTGCAAGGGAGAGAAATGATGGAAAAGATACGGAGATTAATAACTTCCCGGCTGGGAGTCTTAATGGCAGGCGCCGCCGGGTTGCTGTTCCTGGCTATGGTGACTGTGAGCCAGGCGGCAACCGAACCGCCCAAAACGGGAACGGGAGAGCAGAAGCCCATTCAGGGCCAGCAATTGTGCCCGGCCCCGGGGGCCAAAGGGCAGTGCCAGGTGCAGATCGACTGCCCTGGGCTCAAGACCCCGGGGAAGACGGTCTGCAAGGCAACCATCGATTGCCCTGCGGCTCCGAAAAAGAAGTAAAAGTGAAACCCGCTGCGACCCGGGACTGACCTCGGGTCAAGGCTGGCGCCCCTAAAGGCAGGGAATAGCCTCGATGCAGCAAGACGAGGTGAAAACCCTGCCTTTTATTTTCAAACATAGGCGCTGAGAGCCCGTATCAAGCCGTGGCTCGGACGACGGCACCCGCGGCTTCAAGTGGTGATCTCCCAATCCGATAATTATTGCTCCCTCAGGATCACCTGGTAGAGGGATATGCCCACCAGGAGGTCGCCCACCAGGATAGCGCTATCTGCGAAGGTCGTCTGCAGCAGCCAGCCGAAAAGACTTACTCCCGGCATGACCTTAACCTGCCCGGCCAGGGTGGCGCTGATGGAGTAATCCGTCATCATGATGATCCCCAGATAGGCCAGGAAGCTGTTGAGAATGACCGCCAGCAGGGCGGTCCGCCGATCCAGAAAGAGCAGGCTCACCACCACCAGGTGGGTTAAAGAGAAGAGGTTGGGCCAGAGATAGGTGAGCGAATGAGGGGGGTGAATCCGCAGATGCAGCATGGTAGCGCCTAATCCCAGGGCCACCAGGGCTACCCAGAGGAGATGACGAGGAGTTTTCATGGCGTGGCCTAAAATTTCATCGAATAGCCCAGAAGGAATAAGAGGACGACAGCAGTGGCGTGGAGGACGAACCACCCCAGCCTTGGCCACAGGACGTAAGAGAAGTAGCGCATCATCTCGTCACCCCTTAAGAAAGACGGCCGTCAGGCGCCCGGCAGCATAGACCAGGGCAAAACCCAGAAAATGCACCCACCACCAGCGCCGGGAGAGAAATTGCCAACCCGCTCTCATGATCCAAGACCTTCCCAAATTTAGTTCTCATTAAGAATATTTTGGAAGTTAAGCATGGGGTAAAGAAAAATCCAGGCTCCGCGACAAAGAAAAAAGTCCCGGCGCAAACAGGGTCGGAGGGGTTAGAACCCGGAAAGGCGGGCGATCTGTTCCATGAGGGCGGAGGTGAGGAATGAGGCCTGCCCCGGTTGGGCGGCCCGCATGGGCGGGCCCAGCGAGACCTGAACCCGGCAGCCCCAAGCCAGGGGCAGGTAAACGACTCCCACGGGCACGAAGGGCAGCAGCCCCAAGCCATCACGGTTTTGCAGCTTGAGGAGCAACTGGATGAAGCGGTGCTTGCCCGGCCCCACCCTGCCCCGGAAATAGGTGCCTTCGGGGAAGAGGACGACGTAGGCCCGTTCCCGCAGCAGGGGCGCCAGGCGCTTGAAGGAGGACAGGGTGGCCCGGGGGCGGTTGCGGTCCAGGGGCACCCCGCCCCAGGCTCCCAACCATTCCCGGAGCAGCGGATACTGAAAAAGCTCCGCCTTGGCGATATAGTGCAACGGCGGCGGCAGGGCCATGCCGATGAGGGGGATGTCCTCCCAGCGCTGGTGCTTGGGGCAGATGATGACCGGCCCCGGGACCGGCAGGTTTTCCAGCCCCCGGACCTCGAGGAAGAAATAGCGCCCCAGGGTCTGCCGGCAAAACCAGCGGCCCAGGCGGTAGAAATTGGGGGAAAGGGTATGGCTCATGAGAGATAACGGCCGCCGGCGGTTCCAGGATTGCCCACCGGCCAGGCCCTTTTCATGTTAAAATAGCAAATGTTGCAAGGCGGTGTCAATCCGAGAGGGCCGCGAGCCCACAGGAGGGAAGGCCATGATTTATCTAGACTACAACGCCACCACCCCGGTGGCCCCGGAGGTGGCCCGGGCCATGCAGCCCTTCCTGGGGCCGGAGTTCGGCAACCCGAGCAGCGATTATCCGCTGGGGCTCAGGGCCGGCGACGCCATGCGCCAGGCCCGCCGGGAAGTGGCGGCGCTCTTGAACTGCGCCCCGGAGGAAATCGTCTTCACCGGCGGGGCCACCGAAGCCAACAACACGGTCCTCAAGGGTGTGGCCCTGGGCCGGGGAGGCGGGCGGATCATCACCGCCGCCGGCGAACACCCCTCGGTGCTGGCCCCCTGCCGGTTTCTGGAGTCCCGGGGCTTTTCGCTGACGGTGCTGCCGGTGGACGGGCAGGGCCGGGTGGACCCGGATGACCTGCGCCGGGCCTTAAGCCGCGACACCATCCTGATCAGCATTATGCACGCCAACAATGAGACCGGGGCGCTCCAGCCCCTGGCCGAGTTGGCCGCAGTAGCCCGGCAGGCGGGGGCGCCGCTGCATACCGACGCCGCCCAAAGCGTGGGCAAGATTAAGGTGGACTTGAACGAGCTGCCGGTCGATTTTCTCACCGTGGCGGGGCATAAGTTTTATGGACCCAAGGGGGTGGGAGCGCTGTTCGTGCGCCGGGGCCGGGAGTCCGCCCTCACCCCCCTGCTCCACGGGGCCTCTCAGGAAGGCGGCCGCCGGGCCGGTACGGAAAATATCCCCTATATCGCGGCCCTGGGCGAGGCCTGCCGCCTGGCCCGGGAAGGAGGAGCGGCCACCGGCGCCGCCCACCTGAAAGACCTGCGGGACCTGCTGTGGGTGCGGCTTCAGGCCGGCTTTCCGGGGCTGGCCCTGAACGGCCCGGAGACCGAGCGCCTGCCCAGCACCCTGAACGTCTCCTTTCCCGGGATTTCCGGGGGCGAGCTGCTGGCCGGGGTCCCTGAGGTGGCCGCCTCACTGGGGTCCGCCTGCCACGCCGGCCGGGAAACCGTCTCCCCGGTCCTGGCGGCCATGGGGGTGAGTCCGGAGAGAGCCCGGGGCGCAGTGCGTTTCAGCGTGGGCCGGCCCACCACCCGGGCCGAGGTGGAGGAGGCGGCGGCCCTGCTCATTGAGGCTGGGCGAGCTTTGGCCGGCAAAAACTAGTGTCGCGACCCGCAACCAATCACAGCCTGGAAGCCTGTGCTACTACTGAGTCCCTAAAATGCCTTCGGATAGCTGCATCCGGGACGCGATACTATTTTTCCCCCCTCGTTCCCAAGCTCCTGCTTGGGAACGCCCTTTTTCCTGCCAAGCTCCTGCTTGGCCTTGCAAACATTGGTGGGGCGCGCCGCAGTAAACGCCGCCTTAATGGCGGGCAGTGCCCATCCTATCACCGCTTCCAGATCAACTCGGCGATAATGACGTCGGCCAGCTTGCCGGCATCGATCTCATAGGCCCCCTGTTCGATGGCCTCTTTCAATCGCGCCACCTTTTCCGGGCGGACTTCCGGGATCCGGTAGAGGACTTCCCGGGCCAGACGGCGCAAGCGGGCCTGACCGTTGCGGCGGTCTCCTAAATCGTCCGGGGCCGGTCCATCCTGCTCCGGCCCGGGCGGGTGGCTGGCCCGGCCTTTGGGGTGCTCACTCATGAATCGCCGATTCCCACCACAGGTTTCCTGCCTCACCTTTCATGTTAACAAATCCGGAAGAGGGCGTAACCCTGGACAAGACCACGCCTCTACCGGTTCTTATCGGCTTTGGCGGCCCAGACCTGAAATTATTAATTTGTTTGGGCGGAAAAGAGATTAAATTCCCCCTCACCCGGTGTCGTCCCCCATCGGGGGAGAGGGGATAAGTAAGGAATCCTAAAATGCTCCCATTAATAATTGTAATGGTCCCGTTTTGGGGAGCAGACTAAATTCTGACAAAGTTAATGCTAAAGGCAAGACTGAGGGACATTTATCAAACACAATCTGCGGGATTTTAAAAGACTTTTTTCCGGCTAGTTATCATTTTGTCTAGAGTCTTGGTTTTTTGAACGTCGCAAACCCGCGCCTTTTCTATACCGCGGTTTTTGCCACTAGACAATATAAATCCATTTGTCCCGAGTTGATTTTTTCCTGCAAAAGCCAAAAAATACCTATTTATTTGAAATTTATGCTATTCTATCTCCCACAAGACGATTTGGCGCAAAAAGAGAGAAACCTTTTCGGTGTTAAACTCGGGGAGAGAGGCCGAAATTGTACCCCTTAGATGAAATTCGGAAATATATTACTGATGCCAGAATGTTGGCTTTATTATCAAAGCCTGCTACCTGGAATAAACTTACTAGTTCCCTTGATACAATCGACGATAATGGGAAAGCAATTGAAGCATTTCTTGGAATTGACTTGCCCGATGCTGCTGGAAGTAACTACTTATTAATTTATGGGGTCTTGCAGGCTTTAGTGGTTCAACAAGATGCTGTTAAGCATCTCTATGATTCCTTAAATTATGACTATGACAGACATCCTTCTCTTTGGAAAATTCGTGGCATTAGAGATGCTGCTATAGGTCATCCAACGGAAAGAGATAAAGGTAATAAAAATAGTGACAAAAAAGAATCTAATTCTATGGCACCTTTTAATAAAAATGTTTTCCAATTAATGACTACTTACCCTGATGGTCGCCCTCCAAGTTTTCAAAATGTTAATATACCAGAAATTATAGCAAAACAGAGAACGATCGTAGAGCAAGATGTTTTAGAAATAATTAAGAAACTAAAACAAGGGGAAAGGGAGCATCGAGAAATGTTCAAAGAGCAAAAATTAAAAAACATTTTCCAAGGAACGAGTTACAATATTCAAAAAATTTATGAATCGATTCGTGCGAACAGACCAAATAAATTTGGGGAAGGACATGTTGATATGGTAATAAAAGTTATTGCTGATTTTAGAAAATCATTAGAAGATAGAGGCATTTTAAAAAACTATAACTCAATAAATGATTTAGATTATCCATTAAATGAATTAAAAATCTATTTCCAAAACCCTGACCAATCAAAATTAAATGAGGAAGATGCAATTATATTTACCTTTTTCATTGAGCATAATTTAAAAATTCAAAGACAAAATGCTATTGAAATTGATGAAAAATACGAAGCCGCTGTATAAAACACTTCCTGCGCCATTCTTTGAGCAAGCCCCTCCTTTTATCCAAATTTTTCAAATTAATACTGGACAAAATAGCACGTTTTGTCCAGTTATTCATGGGAAACGATAGGGGGTAGCTACGAAACCGCGCCGCGTGGAGACGGGAGCGCAAAGGCATTGCAAAGCGACTCCACTTGTTCAACATAGAACCGAGGTGCATCGGGATGGGGGGAAACCTCCACCAGAAGGTTGACTAGATTGACGGGCGGAGCGAACACGGTGAAAGGTGGGTCATGCTCGGTCTGGAAATGATGTGTCCGAAAGTGCTGCTGGTCCAGACCATCAACCACCGGATGCATGGCAACCGCGCGAAGTTCTTGCTCGTGCTTGAAACATTTGTTCTTATGGGTGATGTACTCCAGCATGTTCAGGGTTGGTAGACGGTCAACGGAGTAGTCGATGTACCTGACCATTCCGATGTAAACATACGATGGAAGTGCCGCGCGCAGTTTGGCGACCGTCGTGCACACAACCACAGATTCGGTAGTAGGGGCGTAGAGTTTCCACATTGCAGGACTGACCGCCTCGTTGATGTGCCAACAACTAACATAGTAGCGGGTGCGAAACGCAGCAGCAAAGCGAGAGATTAGTTCATGGTTATGTTTGATCGTGCGCCTTTCGTCCTCAGAGCCAGCACGATCTACAAGAGACTGCCACCAGCCAGCATCGCCTGCGGGTTGCATACCTTCGAGCGGATCATCTCCTAAGTGGGCGGCATTGGGCATAAAAAGCCGACCCTCTTTAACCAACCATTCGAACTTGTACGAGGTCAAGTAGCGCCAGATCAAAGTGTCTGGACTGACCGGCTGTGGAAATGCAGGATGGTGGACTTGCTCGACCATGGTTTGATGCGTATCGTTCCTACCTAACTGGACAATTTACAACATTCTGTCCAGTTTCATTTATCTCGGAGGTCACGCCCAATTAAAGGCCACCCTTCGCCGCCTCAGGGCTCGCTGGCCAGCCAGAGATAGAGAAACTGAGGACCGGCGGCCTCCAACTCGGGGAGCAGGGAATAGATGTTGGGGCGGTAGCTGTCCGGACGCTGGTAGCGCACCACCCTGGCGCGGCTCAGCCCGGCCTTCTCCTGGGCTTCTTTCACGGCGTCATCCAGATAGCCGATCTTATCTATCAGTCCCAGGTCCTGGGCCTGGGGGGCGGTGAAGATGCGGCCGTCGGCCACCTTTTGGACCTGCTTAAGGCTCAGGTTCCGGCCCTGGGCCACCACCATCAAGAATCTGCGGTAAAATTCCTCGATGATTTGCTGCATCATCTCCTTTTCTTGGGGGGTGGCTGGCCGGAAAGGCGACCAGAAATCTTTCCAGGCCCCGGTCTTCACTATATCGGTATCCACCCCCACCTTGTCCATCAGCCCCCGCAGGTTGAATTTCATGGCGATGACCCCGATGGACCCGGTGATACAGGTGGGATAGGCCCAAATAGTGTCCCCGGCCTGAGCCACGTAATAGCCGCCGGAGGCGGCCAGGCCCTCCAGGCAGACCACCACCGGCACCCGCCGCTTCGCCTTGAAGTTCTGCAATTCATGGAGAATTACGTCCGCGGCGCTCACCGTGCCTCCCGGGGAGTTGATCCTCAGGACCACGGCCTTGATGTGGTCGTCCTTGGCGGCCTTATCCAGCTCTTCCTTCACCCGGCTGGGGGAAGTGACACTCTTGGAGAGGGCCAGGACGTGCTGGGGGCCCTCCAGGAGCATCCCGGAAATATCCAGGAGCAGGATCTTGTCACCGCCGGAGCCGGAGATGGTATTCTCCTTCAGGGGCTTGGGCTCTTCGAAAAGGTTCACCTTGACGGTGACGCAGCCGGCCAGCACCAGCAGCAGGATACCGGCCAGGACCAGGGGTTTCATGGCTTTGGCGTGCATAAACGGCCTTTCCGGAGCTTTGCCGCCGGCTCCTCCGGTTTTTTGGGCGTGGGCGTGGGGCGCCCTGGTGCCACCCTTACCTCTTTACTTATAGATTATGTAGCTCGCGGGTGCAATCTTACATTTTCCGAAGAAAAAACCCTTGACAGTTTCGGCACAAATGATAAATCATGTCCTGTTCAGAACAATCACTTATCGCCCTCGTCACTACTGGAAACACGAATGTTAAGGGGGAGGTTAGGAGCGATAGGTGCTATATGAGAACGGGAGGGGGCGATAATGAATGCCCGGCGTCAGGGTAAAACCCAACGAACCTTTCGAGGTTGCCTTAAAGCGGTTTAAGAAGCAATGCGAAAAGGCCGGGATTCTCTCTGAGATTCGTAAACGGGAACATTACGAAAAACCCAGCATCAAACGAAAGAAGAAGGTCCTAGCGGCCAAGAAGCGGGCTTTGAAGAAGCTGCGGAAGATTGAGGGTTCATGACCTCCCTTTATCTGCGGCTGGAGCAGGCGTTCAAAGAGGCGCTCAAAGGACGGCAGCCGGTGGCGGTGTCCACCTTGCGGCTGCTCAAAAGCGCCATTCGCTATCGGGAGGTGGAGTTGAAGCGTACCCTTTCCGAAGACGAACTGCTCGCGGTGGTCGCCACCCAGGCAAAACAACGTCGGGAAGCCATGGCCGAATACGCCAAAGCCGGGCGCCCCGACCTGACCAAAAAAGAAGAGGAGGAGCTTAGCGTCCTCCTCTCTTTTTTGCCCAAACAACTTAGTACCGAAGAGTGCGAAGCTGAAGTATCCGGGATCATTGATGAATTGGGGGCATCGGGGCCCAAGGACTTGGGCCGGGTGATGAAGGCCGTTATGGCCCGCCTGGCCGGTCGGGCCGACGGCAAGATGATCCAGGAGATGGCGCGACGGCGCCTTAGTGTTTAACCCTTCCCATCCTTTAGACCTGGAGCGCTATGGCAGAGCAATCCTTGAGCGCCCTGGAGTTTCCGGGGCTCATTCGGGTTGTGCAGCAGTACGCGGTCTCTTCCCTGGGCCGGGGTTTTCTCCAGGACCTCGTCCCCGTGGCCGACCTGGGCGAGCTTCAGGCAAAATTTCACCGGATTCGGGAATGGCAGGAACTGGAGAGCCGGGAGGGAGCCGCTCCCCTAACCGATTTCTCCGACCTGGCCTCCTGGCTCACCAAGGCCACGGTGCGTGGCAGCCTCCTGCCCCCCGAGGCCTTCAACGAAATTTTGCTGGTATTGCGCCTCTCCGGGCACTTGCGGCATTATCTCGGCGGAGCCCCGGACCTTACTCCGCACCTCTCCAGGCTGGCGGCCGGGCTTAAAGATTTCTCCCGCCTTAAGGCCGCGATCCAGCAGTGCATCAGCCCCAATAATTTTATCCTGGACCAGGCCAGCCCCGCCCTGGCGAAGGTGCGCCGGGAACTGACAGACACCCGCCATCAGGTCAACAGCTTCCTCAAGCAGACTTTTTTCCGTCCGGAATACCAGGAGGCCCTGCAAAACCCGATCATCTCCCAGCGTCACGGGCGCTATGTCATCCCCGTGAAGGCCGACCACCGGGGGGCCATCCCCGGGATCATCCACGATCAGTCCCAGACCAAGGCTACCCTGTTCCTGGAGCCTCTGGCCATCGTGGAGCACAACAACGCCCTCAACCTGCTGCAAAACCAGGAAAAGCGGGAAGAAGAGGCAGTCCTGCGCCGCTTGACGGATCTGCTGCGGGACGTTTTGGCGGAGGTGCGGGAGACCCTGGCAACCCTGGCGGCAGCGGACGCCATTCAGGCCCGAGTGCTCTTTGCCCGGGACTTTGGCTGCCGGGAGCCCATCTGGCGGAGCCGCGGCGGCGTCGATTTCAGGCTCGCCCGCCACCCCCTGCTGGTGCAGCGCCAGCGGCAGACCCCCGGGGCCCCCCAGGTGGTGCCCATCGATCTGGCGCTGACCCCGGAGAGACGCTGGCTCATTATTTCCGGAGCCAACGCCGGCGGCAAGACCGTGGCCCTGAAGACCCTGGGTCTCCTCGCCCTGATGGCCCAGAGCGGCATCCCCATCCCGGTAGCCGAAGGCAGCGAATTCTGCCCCTTTGGGGAGGTCTTTGCCGACATCGGTGATCCCCAGGACCTGCAACAGGACCTGAGCACCTTTTCGGCCCATTTGCAAAAGGCCCTAAGTATGCTCGATACCCTGCCAGAGCGGGCCTTGATCCTCATGGATGAGTTGGGCACGGCCACCGACCCCACCGAAGGCGGAGCCCTGGCCCTGGCCCTGCTCCAGGCCTTTTGCCAGCGGGGCGCTTATGGGGCCGTAACCACCCACCTCCCCTTGCTCAAGGGCTTTGCCCAGCGCACCCCGGGATTTGAGAACGTGGCGGTGGTCTTTAATGAAGAGACCCGGCGCCCCACCTACCGTTTGGCCTACGGGGTGGTGGGCGCCTCCAATGCCTTGAAGATTGCCCGGGAGCTGGGTTTGAGTCCGGAGATCCTGGCCCAGGCGGAGCGTTATCTCGACCAGGACGAGCTGCGGGCTTACCGTCTGCTTTCAGAAGTGGAGGCGGCCCAGCAGGAACTGGCCCGCCGGGAGGCGGAGCTGGCTGCCCGCGCCCGGGAGACGGAGTCCCAGGGCCGGGAGCTGGAGGAGGAACGCCGCCATTTGGAATTGGAGCGTAAGCGTCTCGAAAATGAAGTGAAGCAGGCGGCCCGGGCGGCCATCCAGGAGGCGGAGCGGCAATTTAAGGAGATCGTCAAGCGCCTGCAGGGCGGCGGCGAGTCCTGGGGGCGGCTGCGCCAGGAGTTCTCCCGGCGCCAGGCCGATCTGCTCAAGGAGCTGAGCCCCGCTCCGGCCTCGACGCCGCCGCCCTCCCGGGAATACGGCCCCGGCCAGAAGGTCTTTTTGCCGGCCCTGGGGCTGACCGGGGAAGTTCTGGCCAGGGACGGCCGGGATGGGCGCCTTTCGGTGCAGGTGCGCCAGGTGAAGCTCCGGGTGGCCCCGGAGGAGGTCACCCCGGCCGTAGCCGAGGGCCGGGGTAAAGGGGGGCGGGGCGCCACCTCACCGCTCGTCTGCCTGCCGCCCCGGGAGCTGGTGCAGAGCCTGAATGTCATCGGCCTCCGGGTGGACGAGGCCCTGCCCCTGGTGGACCGCCTCATCGACCAGGCCTTGCTGCACGGCTCCGAACGGGTGGACATCATCCACGGGTTAGGCACCGGCCGCCTGAAAAAGGCGGTGTGGGAGCACCTGCAGCGCCACGGCTCGGTGAAAGAACTCCATGCCGATGACAACCCCGGAGTGACGGTGGTGGAGTTGAAAGATTAGGGCGAAAAGTGGAGAAGGCGAAAGGGCGAAAAAGAGAATTAGTAGATGATAACCTCAAACACTAAATACACCTTTGGAGGAAAGGTCGCAACGGTAGAGACAAAATCATTTAACTGCATGATAAGTACAGCCAAGGAAGGCTGGTTCAAAAAGCAGTCCATGTTATTTTGGGATACAAATGGCGGGATGGCATCACGTCGGCAAGTCGCCAAGCTTTTTTTCAATTAATTTTTGAGCTCAGCGCAGAGGATAGAGCTACACGACATTATTGCACACCTACTTGATGAGGCGGGAATGAGCGATAAGTCTCTTGGAAACACCTTGACAGAGCTATTCGAAGGCCTCAAACGGGATGGGGTTGGATTTGGAACTATGTTAGAGGACTTCTAAGGGCTTTGGATAAGTTAGAATACTTTATATGAAAAACCTCTTAGAAAATTTCAAAAAAGAAGCCAGTCCACAAAAAAAGGCATTATTGATTTATCTGGTATGTTTACTTCTATCTTTTATTTATTTACCTCAATATATTTATTATGATGGAAAGAAAATATCTTGGCCCTATACTTTTATTTGGAGCGACCTGCCTCCCGTGGCGCATTTCGATCTGGAGAAAATATTCATAACTATCAGTATTTTAACGGTATTTTTCGGAATAATTATCCTTTTGTTACCCAATAAAAGTAAATAATTGGGGTACCAGAGGGGAATGTAGAATTAAGAGAACAAGACGCATGAATCAGCAATTGCAAGACCATTGGAAGAATCTTATTCAGCCATTATTTAAAGACGCCGATTCCTTTGAAGTTCGTCTATTTGTTGGGATAAATGATAAATTTGAAATGGAAATGTCCTGGATAATAAATACTGACCAGCCGCGCCCAAAAAAATTTTTAAAAACCTTACTGATCATATTCCCGTGGGAAATGATACTCGAATACGAGGGAAAGGCTGAAGGGTGGCAGAAGAGCGCTGATGGAAAGATAATAAAATTTATTAAAAATAATCTTGAGAACTTTGATCCGAGGAACGTAGAACCACCCATAGTGAAATTGATTGTTCCTAAAGAGATTTTATATAAGTAACTAAATGTTGAGCCCAGCCCCGATTGAGGAGCTTATGCCTTCTATTGATTATATCGATTGGCGATTGCTTGATGTTGGGTTTGGGTTATCTGATCTCCATTATTATCTAGATTTATTAGAGAAACAGATAAAAGACAGACAAACTGAATATCGATCGGACTTACAAAGGATAATTAAGGAACAAGGACTAACACCTGACGATTCAAATTGGCAAATAGTCCCTGAATATGAACGCTTGGCAGATTATAGGATGCCTCGATTCTTCCGTGCTCCATTTATAATTTCTTTATATGCTGTTTATGAATCAGCCGTAACCGAGATAGCAAAGTTAATTCAAAAACAAAAAAGGATTGAAATTACTATTGATGAAAAAGGGAGTTTTACTCTTGATAAGGCCAAGAGATATTATAAAAAAATCATAGGGTTCCCACTTTATTCTGATAATGTAGCATGGGAAAGAATTAAAATGCTTTCTATGATTAGACATGCTATCGCTCATGCAAATGGCCGTTTAGAAATGATTAAGCCAAAAATAAGAAATAATTTACAACGCTGGGAAAAAGAGAATATCGGAATTTTTTCATCGGATGGATTCATAGTCACCGAAGAGTGCTTTCTGAGAGATACTCTTGGTCTGGTAAGCGCCTCCTTAAACGATTTGTTTGACCGATATAAGGAATGGGATGATAGACAAACAAGTAGATAAGGTGCGACTTAAGTTAAAGCTCAACATTAGGGTGCCTGGCACGGAGGTTCGCTCCACCACTGGCCAGGCAGAGCTTAAGCCACAAGTATAATTGTGGAACGTATTTTAGTTAAATTGGTTATCTTTATTTACTTTTTAATTTTAGGCGGAGTTTTATGATGAGTATTTTTACAGATGATAATTAAAGATGAAAAGAAGAGATTCCCCCCTGGGACATTAGTTACCTCTTTGAGTACTCAGGGATTCAAGTGTATAATTTCAACCACATGGGACGGTTTTCTTAGCTGGCGATTAACCACAGGAATATCAATATGGGTCATTATTGAAAATGAAATTTCTTGGTCACCAGTTATGAAGGTAATATGGAAGCCTGGTTTACTTAAAGGTCAAATACATAAGTTACACAATGAGTTAGTGGTTAGTTTAGATAAGTTTGGGGAAGAAGGAAAAGATTTTGGCTCTGCACTTTTATATGCATTTGAGCCAATGGAAGATAAGGGACTTATTTCTGAAATAAAATATATATGATTGGGGAACCCAATCGGGTCAAAACTTGGCTTTCCCAGAGCCCAGTTTGGGCTGCCAGGGCGTTCCCAAGTTCAACTTGGGAACGAGGGCAAAACCCCGGGGTGACGGTGGTGGAGTTGCGGGAGTAGTGATTATGTCTGAAATAGGTAATGCACGAGGTTTTCTTTATGGACTGGCCCGTTTTTTAGGTTGGCTCCAGATCATCATAGATTTGTTTACCGGGCATACAAAGATGGCCTGTAAAAAGCTGTCCAATAAATTTATAGGGCGAAAGATTGGGTCTAAGATTTATTTTAAATAGTTAAGTTGTCGAATATTAGAGAGACTATTTACATAGAAACGTAAGGGCTTAAAGATCTTTCCCTGAGTGGGGGCGACACCGGGTGGGGGGTGGCAAGGCTTTTGATTTCCCCCTTACCCCAGCCCTCTCCCCCGCTGGGGGAGAGGGAGAAGAGGAAAATGGTGGGCGGCGCCCACCCTGACAACTTGGGGAGAAAAGGGAAGGGCGGACACGCAGGTCCGCCCCTACGCAGGCTAAAGCCTGCGGCTACAAAAGCTTCTTATGGGCCACAGGCGAGGTGCCTGTGCCACCAAAAATGAGGGCGGCTACAGAAAATGTAGGGTGCGCACTGCGCACCAGAAAAATTTATTGAGCAGGAAGGGGCGCGGGGCGCACCCTACATCAGACACAGGAGAGGACCTGTGCCACCAAAAATAACGGCGGCCACAGGCCGCCCTATGAGAGGTACATAAAGGTAACGATCAGCTGAGGATAAAATCCCCCCTAACGCCCCTTTGATAAAGGGGGGATGGTCAACCGGGGCTTTGAAGTACCCTTTTGGTAAAGGGGGGTAACAACCGGAAGATGCACAGGCTGGAAGCCTGTACCACCAAAAAGGAAACCGAGGAATTAAGTTACCTGAAACCGAAAACTGACAACTGACCACTGACCACTGGCAACTGACCATGGCGTTTATCCCGGAAGACAAGCTCCTGGAGATCAAGGACGCGGCCCGCATCGAAGAGGTGGTGGGGCAGTATGTCCAGTTGACCCAAAAGGGCAAGAATCTTCTGGGACTGTGCCCCTTCCACGCCGACACCAGCCCTTCTTTTACGGTGGCCCCGGAGAAGGGCATTTTTCATTGCTTCGGCTGCGGGGCCGGGGGCAACGTCTTCTCCTTCCTGATGCAGCACCAGCGCCTCAGCTTTCCGGAGGCGGTGCAGGAACTGGCCCGGCGTTACGGCATCCCTCTGACCGTCAAGGAATTGGGGCCGGAGGGGTCCCGGGAAACCCGGAAACGCACCCTGGCCTATGAGATCAACCAGGTGGCCGCGGGTTTTTATGAAGCCACCCTGAAAAGCGCTGCCGGCCGGCCGGGACGGGAGTACCTGGCCAAACGGGAGCTCACCGCGGAGGTCATTCAGACCTTCCATCTGGGCTATGCCCCGGATGAATGGGACAGCCTGCGCCGCCACCTGCAGAGTCGCGGCCTTTCCCTGGAGGTGGCCCAGGAAGCGGGACTGCTGGCGCCCCGCAGCGGCGGCGGCTTCTACGACCGTTTCCGCAACCGCATCATCTTTCCCATCTGCGACCGCCAATCCCGGGTGCTGGCCTTCGGTGGCCGCATCATCGGCCAGGGTGAGCCCAAGTACCTCAATTCCCCGGAGACCCAGCTTTATCACAAGGGCCGCACCCTTTACGGCCTGCCCCAGGCTGCCGAGGCCCTGCGCCAAACCGGGGTGGCCCTGGTGGTGGAGGGCTACCTGGACCTGATCTCCTTACAGACCCGCGGGATCGCCAACGTCCTGGCCACCCTGGGCACCGCCCTGACCCGGGAGCAGGTGCGCCTCCTGAAAAACCTGGCGCCCAAGGTGGTGCTGGTCTATGACGGCGACGCCGCCGGGATCAAGGCCATGCAGCGGGCCTTCCCATTGTTCGCCCAGGAGAGCGTGCCGGTGCGGGCCCTGGCGCTGCCCCCGGGGCAGGACCCGGACGACTACGCCAGGAGCCGCGGCGTGGAAATTTTTAAGACTGCCTGGGAGGAGGCCCAGCCCTGGTTCACCTTTTTGCTGGAGGGGCTCATCAGCAGCCACGGCCTGGAGGTGGAGGGCCGGGTGCGCATCCTGGAAGAGCTGCGGCCCTTCTTTCAGGCCATCGCCGATCCGGTGGAACAGGACCTGTGGCTCAAGACCGCGGCCCAGCGCCTGGGAGTAGATGAGAGAGTCCTCAAGCAGAGCCTCGCCTCCTTCGCAACCATCACCGCCAGCAGGCTCTCACCGAGGGCGGCGGTGGCCATCAGCCTGGAAAGGGGGTTGCTGCGCTGGGTCCTGGGTCATCCCCTGGCGGTGGCCCTTAACGATTTGGAACAATGGGCCCCGGAGTTCGAGGATGGGGAACTGCAGGAGGTCATGCTCCTCATCATCGAGTGTTACCGGGAGCATGGAAAATTGGACCACGGCTTGTTAGTGCAGCGGGTGGAGAGGGAGAACCTGCGGCAGCTAATCTGCGCCTTAACCTTCACAGAGGAGGAGGAGTGTGGACTGAGTCCCGATCTCCTGGCCGATCATTGGCGCCGGGACCTGCAGGTCAGACGCTTGAAAAAGGCCCGAGCCAAATTGCGGGAAGAGATCAGGAATGCCATTGACCAAGGAGGCTTGGCGGCACTGCAAATTAAATTGGGTGAAATCGATGGTCAACTGAAAGAACTAGCGGCTGTTTAGCAAAAGGAGAAAATGGATGAACAAGGGAATCGGAATGGATGGGTTTAAGGAAACCATGCCCATGGGGGATGACGATACCTTGATCAGCGTGGATAACCTGAATGACTCATTGTCTCCCGAGTCTCTCTTAAATGAGCAGGTGAGGGACATCCTGATCTTCGAAGAATTGGATTTGCCGTCTGCGGAGGTCGGCAGTCTGTCCATGGCCCGCCCCCTGGAAATGAGTGAGGGGGGCGAGGGGGACCCTGGCCTGGAGACCGATGGCGGCGCCAAACTTGATGATCCGGTACGTTTATACCTGAAAGAGATGGGCTCCGTTTCCCTGCTCACCAGGGAAGGGGAAGTAGAGATTGCCAAGCGCATCGAAGAAGGGGAGAAAGAGGTGATTTACTCCCTGCTGGAAGTGCCCATCACCCTGAAGATGATCATGGATCTGACCCAGCGGCTGGAACAGGAAAGGCTGGCGCCCCAGAACGGCCTGGATGATTTTGACGAGGTGGACCCCATGGAATTGCCCACCCAAAAATCCCGGGTCCTGAAATTGGTGCAAAGGCTGCGTTCCCAGGATGGAAAAATTCGCCAATTGCAGAAGGAAGCCGCCGGATTGCCCCGCACCGGGGAGAGCCGTCTCCAGGGGGAGCTAAAGGTTGCCAAAGAGCGCCGCAAGATGGCGGACACCCTGAAGGATTTGCGGCTGGAGCGGCACCACCTGGCACTGCTCCTCAACCGGTTGCGCCTCTATGGCCGCCTGGTCCGGGAAAACCAGCAGCGCCAGGAGAAATGCCTGGCGGCGGAAGGGCTGACGGTCACCAGGCTCCGCCAATTGAAGCGCAGCCGCAAAGAAAATGGAGACTGCCCTCTGCCCGCCACCACGGCGCCGGAGCGCCTGGGAGAGTTGGAAGAGGTCTGGAACCAGGCCCGCAGGCGCCTGCGGCGGATAGAGGCTGAGACCGGGATGGCCGCCGGTCGGCTGCTAACGACCCTGGTTAAAGCGGAAAAGGCGGAATACCAGGTCGAGAAGGCCAAGCGGGAACTGGTGGAGGCCAACCTGCGTTTGGTGGTGTCCATTGCCAAGAAATACACCAACCGGGGCTTGCAGTTCCTGGACCTGATCCAGGAGGGCAACATCGGCCTGATGAAGGCGGTGGAAAAATTCGAGTACGAAAGGGGTTACAAGTTCAGCACCTACGCCACCTGGTGGATCCGCCAGGCGATCACCCGGGCCATCGCCGACCAGGCCCGCACCATCCGCATCCCGGTGCACATGATCGAAACCATCAATAAATTGATCCGCACCTCACGCTATCTGGTCCAGGAGATTGGCCGGGAGCCCACCCCGGAAGAGCTCGCCGAAAAGATGGAGTTCCCCCTGGAGAAGGTGCGCAAGGTGCTAAAAATCGCCAAGGAGCCCCTGTCCCTGGAAACCCCCATTGGCGACGAGGAGGACAGCCACCTGGGCGATTTCATCGAAGACAAAAAGATTTCCACCCCCATGGAGGCGGTGGCCAACCTCAATCTGGCGGACCAGACCCAGAGGATGCTGGGCACCCTTACCCCCCGGGAGGAAAAGGTATTGCGCAAACGTTTCGGCATCGGCGAAAAGAACGACCACACCCTAGAGGAAGTGGGGCGGGATTTCGCGGTCACCCGGGAGCGCATCCGTCAGATCGAGGCCAAGGCCCTGCGGAAACTGAGGCACCCCTCCCGGAGCACCCGGCTGAAAAGCTTTATCGAGAATTGACTTTTCCAGGTTTCCGGGCCTATTGAACAATCGGGGATTGTATGGTTATAATATGAACAGGGGCGGGGTGAGCCGCCCCTGCCAAGTTACTGAGCCAATGCTTAGCGGGCCCATAGCTCAGCGGTCAGAGCAACCGGCTCATAACCGGACGGTCCCTGGTTCAAATCCGGGTGGGCCCACCATTGATGAGGGGGACACGAGTATAATCCGAGACCGACAAGGAGCGGCAATTCCTGAGGGGCCTGGCCCTAGGGGTGCATTCTGCGCACCCCTTTTTTATGCCCATGAGCGCTAGCCTGCAAGAGATCATCGAGGTGTTGGCCAGCCGTTATCCCGCGGCCTGGATGACACCCGGGGACCGCAGCGGATTCCAGGTGGGGCACCCGGATAGCCAGGTAGCCACGGTGCTGGTGGCCCTGGAGGCCTCACCCGGGGTGGTCCAGGAAGCCGAGGGCCTGGGGGCCCAACTCCTCCTGACCCATCACCCCTTGCTTTACCAGCCCCTGGCGGAGGTGCGGGAAGACCAGCCCGGCGGCCAGTTGCTCAGCTCCTTGATCCGGGCCGGCCTGGCTTCGGTTTCCTGCCACACCAACCTGGATGTGGCCCCCGAGGGCCTTAACGAGTATCTGGCCCGGAGGATGTCCCTCACGGAGGTGGAGGTTCTGGTGGCGACCGGCCGGGAGGCCCTGTACAAGCTGACGGTGTTTGTGCCTCTCGATTATGAGGACCCGGTGCGCCTGGCCCTGGCGGAGGCGGGGCTGGGGATCATCGGCCGCTACTCCCATTGTTCCTTTGCCGCCAAGGGCCAGGGCAGTTACCAGCCCCTTAAGGGGGCACATCCCTTCCTGGGGGAGGCGGGAAAACTTTCCCGGGTGGAGGAAGCCCGCCTAGAGGTCCTGGCGCCCGAGTCTCTCCTGCCAGCCGCCCTGGCCAGGCTGCGGCAGGCGCACCCTTATGAAGAAGTGGCCTACGACCTGTACCCGTTGCAAAATCCCGGCAGGCCCCGGGGGTTCGGCCGCCTGGGCCGCTGGCCGGCATCCCGGCCTTTCCCGGAGGTGGTCTCCATGATCAAGGAGATCTTTCAGGTGGCCACCCTCAAGGTCTGGGGACGCCCGCCCCAAGAGGTGCAGCGCCTGGCGGTCATGGGGGGCAGCGGCGGTGATTTTATTCAAACAGCCAGGGAAAAAGGGGCTCAGGTCTATATAACCGGGGAGGTGCGGCACCACCAGGTCCCGGCCGGCGGCCCGGCCGATTTTGCCGTCCTGGAGGTGGGTCATTATGCCAGTGAAGCGGTTTTTATGGGCCCCTGGGCTGAAGAACTCAGGGGCCTTTTTAAGGCCGCGGGGCTGTCACTGCGGGTGGAGGCGGCGCAATCGGACACTGCTCCCTTTGTTTTTTGGTGAGGGCCCCTTGGTCTTTAATCAACTGATATTCCATTGTTTTTAACCGAAAACCGTTATTGCGGAGGTCGAACTTGTTACCGGAGTTAAGCAGGCTCATCGAAGTCCAGGAGTTGGATAAGGTGATTCAGGAGGTCACCGGAGAGCTCTCGCAGCTCCCGGGCGAACTCAAAACCGAGGAAGCGGCCCTGGAGGACCTGAGGGTCCAGCAGGCCGCCGGCCTCCAGGAAATGGAGGACCTGCAGAAGCAGCGGCGTGACACGGAGGCAGAGATCGCGGCGATGGAAGACGGTATCAAAAAGAGCCGCGGCCGCCTGATGGAGATCAAGAGCAACATCGAATACAAGGCGATGCTCAAGGAAATCGCCTTCAAGGAGGATCAGCGGGACCAATGCGAAACCCGCATGCTGCAACTCATGGAGCTTCTGGAGGAGCGGAAACGGCTTCTGGCGGAGGCGGAAACCCTGCTCCAGGAGCGCCAGGCCCTCCTGGGGCAGCGGGCCACGGAGGTGGCCGCCGCGGTGAAGGTCCTGGAGAAGCGCCTCGCGGTCCTGGAGGAGCAGCGGAAAGGCCTGCGCAAGGGGATACCGGCGCCGCTCCTAAAACGGTATGAGTTCATCCGCCAGCGCCGCAACGGCACCGCCATCGCCCCGGTGCAGGACGGCGTCTGCTTCGGGTGCCACATGAACATTCTTCCCCAGCAGTTCATCGACCTGCAGAAGGGGGAAGAGATCCTCCAGTGCCCCCATTGCCAGCGCATCCTCTACTGGCTGGAAGAAGCGGAAAGCGGTGGGGATACGGCCGGGTAAGCCTAGTCCTGAGGTGGAAAATGGCGAGAACAGCCAGCCGGGCCGCCATCTTTCGGGCCCTGGCCCTGGGTCTGGACCAAAACCGGGTGCGCCAATCGTTCCACCTTACTGAGGACGAGCTCCGGGCCCTGTTCCAGGAGGCGGCCGACCACTACGGCTCCATGGAGGAGGGCGTCTGGTCCGTTTATTGCGACGGCGCCTCCCGGGGCAACCCTGGACTGGCCGGGGCCGGGGTGGTGCTGGTGGCCCCGGACGGTGCAGTCCGCAAACAACATCAAGAATTCCTGGGGCAGACCACCAATAACGTGGCGGAATATCGGGGCTTGCTCCTGGCACTGAAGCTGGCCCGGAGCCTGGGAATCAACAGAATCAGAGTCTTCTCCGACTCCGAGTTGCTGGTTCGGCAGATCAACGGTTCCTACCGGGTGAGGCAACCTCACCTCCTGGTTCTCTGGCGGGAAGCCCAACAGGAATTGCAAAGGTTCGAGAGCTTTGAGGTCTCCCATGTGCCGCGAGAAATGAACCAGCAGGCCGACCGTCTGGCCAATCAAGCCATTGACCAAAGGCCGGAGCCGCAGTAAAATGATTGGGGGCGGGCCGGGCCCGCCCGGAAGAGTTGGAATCCCAAAGGGCCGCGGAGCAGGCCAGATGATCGCCGGCGAGCTCATCAGCCGCCGGAGGAAAGTCCGACTCCACAGGGCAGGGTGCTGGGTAATCCCCAGCGGGGGCAACCCCAGGGAAAGTGCCTCAGAGACCAGACCGCCGTGGTTCGTCCACGGTAAGGGTGAAAAGGTGAGGTAAGAGCTCACCAGCGGCGGTGGCGACACCGCCGGCTTGGAAAACCCCACCCGGAGCAAGACCAAATAGGGGAGCGCTTGAAGGTGGCCCGCCTGAAGCTCCCGGGTAGGTCGCTGGAGACCCCGGGCAACCAGGGTCCTAGAGGAATGATCATCACCGGGGCGACCCGGGACAGAACTCGGCTTATGGCCTGCTCCGCGGGTTTCTTTGGGACCACCGCCCACTTCAGGTGGCGGTGGTTTTTTTATTAGTTATCTATTGACCCCAATAAAATCACCTACAGGCAACTTGTGAAGAAGCAGCGCATATCAGAGGTAATATACTCAAGTGCTTGCCCAATTTCTCAATGACGGTATAACACATGGGGATGCTTTGGACTTGCTGCCACGCCTCCCCCAAGGCAGCATCGATCTTTTCTTCACATCCCCACCGTATGCCGATGCCCGGGCATATAGTCGGATACACCCAGATCATTATGTGGAATGGTTTCTCCCATTTGCCCGGGCGATGTATGATGTTACCAGAGGAAGCGGTAGTCTTATCCTTAATATTAAGAATCGGGTCGCCAAACAAGGATCACTAAAAGGACAAAGACACCCATACGTTTATGAGTTGGTTCTTTCCCTCCAACGTATGGGTTGGCGTTGGATCGAGACTTATATATGGGCGAAACCAAATGCAGTTCCAGGTAAGTTTGGTCCACGGACCAAGGATAGTTTTGAGTATGTTTATCACTTTGCCCGTGGCATCAGACCGTATTTTGACTTGGATGCGGTTAGAGTTCCATATAAAGCAGACCTCGCAGAGATCGCCAGAAGAAAATTGGACAGACTTGGCAGGCGAAATACTGAGGCCGGTTTTGGCCGTGACCGAACTAAGACTTATCTGCGCGGCGGGGCGGACCCAGGGAACGTGGTGACCATTGCCCAGACGTATAACCAGCATCGAGGCGTTGCACATACAGCAGCAATGCCGGAGGGACTATCTGAGTTTTTTATTAGGATAGCCAGCCCAGAAGGTGGAATTGTGATAGACCCATTTGCTGGTGGGGGGACCACAATTGTTGTGGCTCGTCGACTTGGACGTAAAGCCGCGGGATTTGAAATTCACGAGCATTTCGTCGATGAATGCCGACGCCGCATCGCCGAAGATTCTGCTCTTGATATTCAAGGATATTTATTCAAGGTCGGGTAAATTGTGTCAAATACTCAGGACACTATAACAAAGATTATTGAAGCGAAAAGTTGGAATAACCGAATCGCTCAGATTCGTTTGATTCCCCAGAACCATGGGACAAACGAGCAACTGAGCATTTACGCCGACATTGCTCGATTATTATATGTCCCACACCTTGCTGCTGATTTCGCATATGTACACGAGGACCATTTTTACGGCCGAGAATATTTCGAGCAGGTATACGCCGCTGCCGACTTGGCGACGACGGGATTCACGAAAGTGACTGAAGCCGAGTTGGCATCGGTTTTGGAGAATAATCCTAGAACGCTACTGGTTTTCCGTACTATTATAGGGCTCACGAAGGGGGAATTCGCTCATGCAACGATCATGGCTGCCGAGCCGGTTGGGTCAAGTCCCTTGTCACCTAATAAGGTCGACGCAATGGAGCGAAACGGCAAGGCAACCACAAATGAGCAAGCCGCTGTCGCGGCCAAAACTCTTTCGACGATCATTGATGGCTCTCTGTTCGGTATTCCGCCGGGTGACCTTGTAAGTAAGCAAGCAAAACCGGACACTGAAAATGGTTGGCCGAGTGTACGCTTCTTCGCTTCCAGTGGAGTCCCATTCTCCCTGTTCCTGCATCAACGTCACTATGGTGGCGCGTTCCGGCAAGTATTGGATGCCACATCCTCCAAACGAGGCGACCTGATCGAGGATGCAGTAGAGGTACTATTTCGGAAGAATGGGATCCCTTATATTCGCACGGGACGTCACAAGCAGGGCGATATTGCTGCTCGGTTTGAGGTTAGAGTTACACCAGCACCAGACTTCGTACTTTTCGATAAATCAGAAATACTTCGAGCTATCCTTGAATGCAAAGGAACAAATGATGGGGGTACAGCTCGTGACAAAGCGCTTCGCTTCGCGAAACTTCGAGGAGAGTCGAATCGATTAGGTGGAATCCCATTGATCGCTGTTTTAGGAGGCATTGGTTGGGCGAGAGTCAACGATGCATTGGGGCCCGTCATTAGAGACACGGATGGTCGCGTTTTTACTCTGTCGACCCTTTCGGCAATGCTCGAAGTGGCACCCTTCCCGTCTCTGATTGGGCTTGAGCCTGCAGCATAGGGGATTATGTATATACCCTTTTTCTATCAGCCAACCCAAAGGCAAAAATTATGACCCGCCAGGCCGAATCCCTGGAGATCTCCTCCCCGGAGCCTTACGTCTCGGTCATTATCCCCGTTTACAACGAGGAAGAGAACCTGCGGGAATTGGGGGAACGCCTGATGAGCACTCTGTCTGCCATGGGGCGCCCCTTCGAGATTATCCTGGTGGATGACGGCTCCACTGACCGCTCCTGGGAAATCCTCACGGAACTTAACCGGCGCTATCCGCAAAACCTTCGGGCCTTGCGGTTTCACCGTAATTTCGGCCAGCACCCGGCCATCTTCGCCGGCTTCCAGGCCTCCCGGGGGCAGGTGATGATCACCCTGGACGCCGACTTGCAAAATCCCCCCGAGGAGATCCCCCGCCTGGTGGCCAAGCTGGAAGAGGGCTATGACACCGTGGGGGGCTGGCGGGAGTCCCGCCGCGACTCGCTGTTCCGGAGACTGCCCTCCCATCTGATGAACCTGGTCATGTCCAGGGTCACCGGGGTCCGGCTCCGGGACTACGGCTGCATGCTGCGGGCCTACCGCCGGGAAGTGGTGGACTCCATCAACCAGTGCCAGGAATCCTCCAGCTTTATTCCCGCTCTGGCCAATATCTTTTCCCGGCGGGTGGCGGAGATACCCGTGAGCCACTCCCAGCGAGAGCGGGGCAAGTCCAAATACAACCTCATGAAGCTCATCCGCCTCAACTTCGACCTGGTGACCGGGTTTTCCAACCTGCCCATCCATGCGGTGGGATTCATGGGGGTGACCATCGCCGCCTTGGGGCTGCTCTTCGGGCTTTTCCTCTTCATCCGCCGCATCTTCGTCGGCCCGGAGGTGGGAGGGATCTTCACCCTGTTCGCCATTCTGTTCGTCTTCGTGGGCCTCAACACCTTGGGGCTGGCCCTCATCGGGGAATACGTGGGCCGCATCTACCGGGAGGTCCGCTGCCGGCCGCGCTACGTCATCCGGGAGACCCTGGGTCCGGAGGAGTTACAGAAATAATTGACTATGTAACAGTTCAGAGGAAAACTTTATTAGTGAAGATTGAACTTGTAGATAATAATCTAAAAAATCTAAACAACGTCTTGCGTCAAGGAATCGTCCAATCAAAAGACATTAGGATTGCTGTCGCTTTTTTATCACAAGCTGGGATTAACTTAATCTATGATTCTATTGAGTATGCTTTAAATCAAGGAGCAAGTTTTGAATTTTTAGTTGGCCTTGATATGCAGACAAGCGAACCAGAAGCTTTACAATTTTTATATAATCAATCCAAAATTAATCATAATTTAACATTATATTGTTATGCCTCATTAGAACCATCTTCAATCTATCATCCCAAAATATATCTTCTGAAAAACAGTGATGATACAAAAGTTATCGCTATTGTAGGTTCATCCAACTTAACCGGAGGAGGTCTTAAGAATAATATTGAGGCTAATTTCGTAATCGAAGCTGACACAAACCAAGATATAATATTGGATAGCTATGTTACCTATAATAGATTGAAGTTTCACCCTAAACGAGTCGTTCCAGATGATGAATTTTTAAACATCTATTCTGATTTATGTAATTCTGAGAAAAAGCACAGGGCAGAATATAATAAAAATCAAAATAGGCGAATTCTATTAAAATCCTTTCAAGATAAAACTAAGACATTACGACATCCTAATCCAGCATTAAAAGATTTGATAGGATGGACCAAGTTAGTTTTCGAATATTTACCTGATAAGAAATTTAGTACCAATCAAATATATGAACATGAACAAGGATTTTCTGATATCTATCCAGAAAACAAAAATATCAAGGCTAAGATTCGGCAACAATTGCAGATTCTCCGAGACATAGGACTAATCAGACATCTGGGGAAATCATATTGGGTTAAGGTACAGGAATAAATGCGCCTCATCTTCATGGGATACCACAACATCGGCTACGCCTGCCTGCAGGTGCTCATCGACCTCTGCCGCCAACTGGGCGACGAGATCGTGGCGGTGGTCACCCATGCGGACGACCCCAACGAGGATCGCTGGTTCGCCTCGGTGCGGGACCTGGCCTTTGCAAATTACCTGCCGCTCTACCAGCCCCGGGACCCCAACGACCCCGAATTTGTGGCGGCCATGCGGGCCCTGAAGCCCGATTTTCTCTTTTCCTGCTACTACCGCCTTATGTTAAAAAGGCCGCTGCTGGAGGCGCCCGGCCAGGGCGCTCTGAACCTGCACGGCAGCCTGCTGCCTCGCTACCGGGGCCGCTGTCCGCTGAATTGGGTCCTGGTCAACGGGGAGAGTGAAACCGGCGTCACCTTGCATTACATGGAGGAAAGACCGGACCGGGGCGACATCGTCGCCCAGATTCCCCTGGGCATCGACCCGGAGGACACCGCCATGACGCTGTTTGCCAGGATGACCGCGGCCGCCGGCGCCTTGATGCGGGAGGCCTACCCGCGGTTGCGGGCCGGGGCCGCCCCGAGGTCCCCCCAGGACCAGAGCCAGGCCTCCTATTTCGGCGGCCGCGGGCCCGAAGACGGTCTCATTTCCTGGGACAAAGAGGCGGTGGCGGTATATAATCTGGTGCGGGCCGTCACCCACCCCTATCCCGGGGCTTTCACCCACCACCGGAAGGGGAAAAAAAGCCGGAAACTTTACATCTGGGCCGGCAAAGCGCTGGCGGAGCCGGCGGACCCCCAGGCCGCAGGCGCCAGTCCCAGAAGGCCGGGGCTGGTGGCGGCCCAGGTGCCGGGAGAGGGGCTGCTGGTGACCGCCGGCCAGGGAAACTTCCTTATCACCCGGGCCCAATGGGAGGGGGAGCCTGAGTTCCTGGGGCCCGTCCTCGCCACCTGGGATTATCTGGTGGGGGATGTTTTGGGCTGATGATGGCAGAAATAAAGCCATTTTGAGGAAGGTGGGCAGTGCCCACCCTACACCTCTCGACAACGATTGATCAAAACCTAGCGGATAAATAATGAAGATACTGATCCTGGGAGTCAACGGCTTCATCGGCAATGCCCTGACCAAGCGCATCCTCACAGAGCGGGACTGGGAGGTCTACGGTATGGACCTCTACTCCAACAAGTTGGACCAGGCCCTGAACCACCCCCGCTTCCACTTCCTGGAAGGCGACATCGCCATCAACAAGGAATGGATCGAATACCACATCAAGAAATGCGAGGTGGTCCTGCCCCTGGTGGCCATTGCCACCCCGATGACCTACGTGAAAAACCCCCTGCGGGTCTTCGAACTCGATTTCGAAGAAAACCTGCGGATCGTACGCCAATGTGTCAAGTACCACAGCCGCATCATCTTCCCCTCCACCTCGGAAGTTTACGGGATGTGCCCGGACCCGGAGTTCTCAGAGGACGAAAGCAGTCTGGTGTTGGGGCCCATCCACAAGCAGCGCTGGATTTACAGTTGCTCCAAGCAGCTCCTGGACCGGGTCATCTGGGCTTACGGCCAGGCGGGACAATTGCAGTTTTCCATGATTCGCCCCTTCAACTGGATCGGCCCCAAGCTGGATGACCTTTATGCCGCCAAGGAGGGGAGTTCCCGGGTGGTGACTCAATTCATCCTCAACCTGCTGCAGCGGGAACCCATCCTGCTGGTGGACGGCGGCCATCAAAAGCGCTGCTTCACTTACGTGGAAGACGGCATCGACGCCTTGATGACCATCATCGAGAACCCCGGCGGGGTTGCCGACGGACAGATCTTCAACCTGGGCAATCCTCATAATGAGGCTTCGGTTAAAGAGTTGGCCCACCTCTTGCGCGACCTCTTCCGGCAGCACCCGGACCATAAGGATGACGGGGTCTATTCGGAGATCGTCGAAACTCGCCACGAGGACTATTATGGCCAGGGCTACCAGGACATCACCAGCCGCAAGCCCTCCATCGCCAAGGCGCGCCAGCTTCTGGGCTGGGAACCGCAGACCGACCTCGACGTCTCCTTGAAGATCACTCTGGACGCCTTCCTGGAGGAGGCCCGGGGGGATACGCAGTTAGCAGCAAAAATCGACTAGTGTTGGGCTTCGCAAACAGCATGGCATTGAATCAAGAAAACCTAAGTTCCAAGGGTATTAAAGTCCCACTTTGAAAAAGGGGGACTTAGGGGGATTTCAAGAGGTTATGCTAAATCCCCCCTACCCCCCTTTTCCAAGGGGGGGGTTAAAAATCAGTCATTTTAAATAGATAATCAATTGCGGGAAAGACCACTAGGTTAACCAAGGCCCCGGCTTTGGCAGGTGCTGGCAACAGCAACGATTGAGATATGGCCACCACATCATCGCCCCAAACCGGAAAGCGCAAACCCAAGACCGCTTCTCCACCGCGCCTGTACCTCAAGGTGGATGTCGACACCCTGGAAGGCTATCGAACCGGGGTGCCCGCCCTGCTTAAGGTCCTGGAGGAGGAGGGGGTCAGGGCCAGCTTCTTTCTGGCCTTGGGGCCGGACAACTCCGGCCGTGCTATCTTTCGGGTTTTCCGGCAACGGGGATTTTTCCAGAAGATGCTGCGCACCCGGGCTCCGGCGATTTATGGCCTCAAGACCATGTGCTACGGTACCCTGCTGCCCGCGCCCCTGATCCATGCCGCGGCCCCGGAGATCCCCGGCCTGATTATTGCGGCCGGCCATGAGCTGGGGCTGCACGGCTATGACCATGTGCGCTGGCACGACCAGCTTTTCCGGCTCACCCTCGCCGAAATCTCCCAGGAGATTGCCGCGGCCCAGCAAACCCTGGTTTCCCTGGTGCGGCGGCCGGCTAAATCCTTCGCGGCCCCGGGCTGGCAATGCAGCCCGGCCAGCCGGGCGGCTTTGTACGCCCAAGATTTCCTTTATGCCAGCGACACCCGGGGCTTTACACCTTATTTTCCCAGGTTCGCAGAGACCGTCACCCCGGTCCTGGAGATCCCCACAACTTTGCCCACCCTGGATGAGCTTCTGGGACTGGACGGCTGCCGTCCCCGGGATTTTTCTGAGCTGGTGCTGTCCCGCCTTAACCCGGAGAACCCCCAGGTGCTCACCATCCACGCCGAGCTGGAAGGCGGGCCCTTCCTCGAGGAATTCGCCGGCCTCTTGCGGAGTTGCCGCCGGCAAGGGGTGGCCTTCTGCCTCCTGGGGGATTGGGCCCAGGAACTCCTTAGAGACCGGAGCCAGATTCCGGTGGCCCGGGTGGCCAGTTGCCGCTTGCCCGGGCGGGCCGGCTCCGTATCCTGCCAGAGCCGGGGGGAGGGCCTGTTATGATTGCCGCCATCGTGGCCGCCGCCGGGGTCGGGGAACGCATGGGCCACAAGGTCCCCAAACCCTATCTGCTGCTGGGAGGCAAACCTATCCTGGCCCATACCCTGGGGGTCTTCGAGCAGATCCGGGAAATCCGGGAGGTCACCCTGGTGGTGCACCCCGATGAACTGGACTATTGCCAGGAAAAGGTGATCTCCCCTTATGGCTTTAAGAAGGTCCTGCGCCTGGTGCCGGGGGGCAAGGAACGCCAGGACAGCGTTTACAATGCCCTCAAGGCATTGCAAAATGAAGATGATTTGGAAATCGTCCTGGTGCACGACGGGGTGCGGCCCTTCGTCACTCCGGATCAGGTCCAGAAGGTGATCCAGGCGGCCCGGAGCCACGGCGGCGCAGTCCTGGGATTGCCGGCCCATGATACCTTGAAGACCGTCAATGCCGCGGGGGATATTCACCATACGCTGGAGCGCAAGGATATCTGGCAGATACAAACACCCCAGGCATTCCAGGCGGCCCTGCTGTGGCGGGCCTTTACCGAGGCCTACAGCCGCAATTTTTACGGCACCGACGAGTCCTCCCTGGTGGAGGCGCTCCTGCAGCCGGTGGTGGTGGTGGCCGGCTCGCCCCTAAACCTGAAGATCACCACCCCCGAAGATCTGGCCCTGGCGGAGGCAATTCTGCACCAGATGCACAGGAGGCGGCGGCGTGAAAATCGGTCTGGGTTATGACGCCCACCGCTTTGCGGCGGGACGCCCCCTGATCCTGGGAGGAGTGGCGATTCCCTATCATCTGGGCCTCGCGGGACACTCCGACGCCGACGTCCTGAGCCACGCCATCGGCGACGCCTTCCTGGGCGCCGTGGGGGCCGGTGACCTGGGCCGCCACTTCCCGGACCATGACCCGGCCTTTAAGGATATCTCCAGCCTGCTGCTGCTTCAGAAGATCATGGAAATCGTCAGGCAGCGAGGCTACCAGCCGGTGAACCTGGACGCCGTGGTGGTGTGTGAGGCCCCCCGCCTGGTGCCGCATTTCCAGGAGATGATCGCCAGGCTGGCGCCCATCCTGGGCCTGGACCCGGAGGACCTCAACCTCAAGGCCACCACCACCGAAAAGATGGGCTTCACCGGGCGGGGGGAAGGGATCGCCGCCTATGCCGTGGTCCTGGTGAAAAAACTCTAGGGTGGACGCCGCCTTTCTTTCCTGGCGCCACAAGGTATCTAAGTGAAAACTGACCTAGTCTCTCGGAATTCGCCTAGCGCTACCATATCCCTCCCCACCTACGACGACTGCCTGGCCCTGATGGCGGCCCATGGTATGCTGCCCAACGTCCGGGAGCATAGTTACCGGGTAATGCAGGTAGCCGATTTTTTGGGGCAGGCCCTAACAGCCGCGGGCCTGGAGCTGCACCTGCCTCTGATCAGCACCGGGGCCTTGCTCCACGACCTGGGGAAGACCCCTTGCCTGGGAACCGTCCAGAACCATGCCCAATGGGGCGCTGAGGTTCTG
This sequence comes from uncultured delta proteobacterium, assembly GCA_963697965.1. GTDB lineage: Bacteria > Desulfobacterota > Desulfobaccia > Desulfobaccales > 0-14-0-80-60-11 > JAPLJC01. The sequence continues at coordinate 1,195,028 of OY969108.1, read as the reverse complement.
TCCGCCCTTGGTTACCCGGAACTGGCCCAGGTGGTGCTGGAGCACGTGCGTCTGGCGGAGGATCTGGTTGAGGACCCGCGACCGCTGCGGGAGGCCGAAGTGGTCAACTATGCCGACAAGCGAGTGCTCCACAACCAAGTAGTGAGCCTGGCAGACCGCTTCGCCGACCTGAAGGAGCGTTACGGGCGCACCCCGGAGGCCCTGGTTCGCATCAATACCATGGAGGTCAAAAGCCAGGCCGTGGAAGAGAAATTGTTTGCGTCCCTGCCGTACAACCCTGCAGATCTTCTCGATATTATACATAACGACAAAGATACTTTTGCATCTCCACACCCTGCAAAAACCGCAAAATTTCCTCCCCCTGCGAGGGGGTGACACCGGGTGGGAGTGGTATCGTCTTTGGAGTAGTTGACAGCCATTAGGCGCCGGAGGGAAGCATGGCAAAAATGCGGCTGGCCCTGATCGCCGGGGGTAAATCTTCAGAGCGGGAAGTCTCCTTAAAGAGCGGCGCCCAGGTCTTCGAGGCCCTGGATAAGCGTAAATATGATATCCGGCGCTACGATCCCCTCACCGACCTGGGGCGGCTGGTGGCGGACGCCCCGGAGCTGCAGGCGGCCCTGATCATCATGCACGGCCGGGGCGGAGAAGACGGCTCCATGCAGGGGCTGCTGGATCTCCTGGAGATCCCCTACCAGGGCTCCGGAGTCCTGAGCTCGGCCCTGGCCATGAACAAGGAGTTGAGCAAGGCCCTCTATCAACGGGCCGGACTGAAGGTCCCCGCGGCCCTGGTCTTTCCCCTGGAGCAGGCCCCCAGCCCCCGGGAAATCGAAGGGAAGCTGGGGTTGCCGGTGGTCATCAAGCCGGCCAACGAAGGCTCCAGCATCGGCATCACCCTGGCCCGCAGCCTGTCGGAACTGGAAGCAGGCCTGACCGCGGCCTTTTCCTACGACTCCCGGGTGCTGGTGGAGGAGTTCGTCCAGGGCGTCGAGGTCACCGGCGGCGTCCTCGGCAACCGGGACCCTGTGCCTCTGCCCCTGGTGGAGATCATCCCCTCAAGCGATTACCGCTTTTTTGACTATGAGGCCAAGTATCAGCCCGGGGCCAGCCGGGAAATCTGCCCGGCCAGGCTGGAACCGGGGCTCGCCACCCAGGCGCAGCAGTGCGCCCTGGCGGCGCACGCCGCCTTGGGCTGCCGGGGCTATTCCCGCACCGACATGATCGTCCGGGAGGGGGAAATTTTCGTCCTGGAGACCAACACCATCCCGGGCATGACCGCCACCAGCCTCTTCCCCCAGGCCGCCAGGGCCGCGGGCCTCGACTTTCCGGCTCTCCTGGACCGTCTCATCACCCTGGCGCTGGAGGAGAAGTAAGCAGTGAGCGGTGAGCAGTAGTCAGTAGTCAGTAAGCAGTGAACATTTTAGTTAGAGAAAATTAGTCAGGGTCACATGCAAGGGAAATTAATTGGAAGCCTTTCTAAAACCCTTTTTTGTCAGATTATGATTCTTCGGTCGCTACGTTCCGTCAGAATGAGAGTCTGGGAGGTAGTTCGCCAGTTAGGTTTCACATCTGAAGCGATTTTATCACTGAGCGGTCACGGCTCACCGCCCACTGCCTACCGCTCACCGCTTCCTGCTCACTGCTCACTGCTTACTGCTTACTGCTCACTACCATGTCTGAGCCTTTCACCCCGCTGAACCGGCTTCTGGAAGACGGCTTAAGCAGAGGCGTTTACACCGCCGCGGTGGCCCTGGCAGGGGTGGGTGGCGAGCCCCGCTGGCAGGCCGCGGTGGGCCGGGTCTCCCGGGACCCTGGGGCCCAGGCTGCCAGCCCGGCCACCGTCTTCGATCTGGCTTCCCTCACCAAACCCCTGGCCACTGCCCTGGCGCTGCTGCTGCTGATGGACGAAGGCAGGCTCACGCCCGCGGCCACCCTGGGGGAGTTTCTGCCCGGGGCCTGGCTGCCGCCGGACAAGCGCTCCTTGAGCCTCGGGAGCCTCCTGGCCCACCGGGCCGGACTGCCGGCCTGGGAGCCTTTTTATCAGGAAATTCTGAAAAAAGCCCCGCAGGCCCGCCGCGGCCTCCTGCCTCGCCTGGCCGCGGGCGTACCGCTGGTCCAGCCCCCGGACACCGCCACCCTTTACAGCGACCTGGGGTTCATGCTCCTGCAGGCTGTGGTGGAAACTGCCTCCGGTGTGACACTGGACCGTTTCTGCGAAGAAAGAATTTACCGTCCTTTGGGGCTGGAAATCTTGGGCTTTAACCCCTTGCCTATCCCGGAGCAGACAGATATTACAACCGAAAACCGAAAACCGGAAACCGAAAACCGCTCTTACGCCGCCACCGAAACCGGCCTCATTGCCGGCCGCCGCACCTCCGGCGAGGTGCATGACGAAAACGCCTGGGCCGCGGGGGGCGTGGCCGGGCACGCCGGCCTCTTCGGCCGGGGAATCGAGGTTTTTCGGCTGGTGGCCGCGCTCTACCGGGCTTATCTGGGAGAGGCCGGCAGCTTGCCCTGCTCCCCCGCCTCGGTGCGCCGCTTCCTGACCCCGGTGGCCCGGGGAGCCCGGGCCTTGGGGTTCGACACCCCCGCCTCGGACGCCACCCGGCGCGCGGCGGGACGCTATTTCTCGCCCGCCGCGGTTGGCCACCTGGGTTTCACCGGGGTCTCTTTTTGGCTGGACCTGGAGTTGGGGCAGATGGTAGTCTTACTCACCAACCGGGTGCATATGGGCCGGGACGCCAAGGCCCTCATCCAGGCCTTCCGGCCCCGCTTCCACGAAGCGGCCTCCCTGGCCCTGGGGTTTGGCTCGTCCTAAAGCCAAGAAGGAGCTTGGCGAGACCAGGGGCGTTCCCAAGCCGGAGCTTGGGAACGAAGGAAAAATGTAGGGTGGGCACTGCCCACCATTTCATTTCAGTTCCGGTTCCCAAACCGAAGCCTGGGAACGAGAGGAAATAACCATTTTCCACAGGCCGGAGGCCTGTGCCACTAAAAACTCGAAGCTCGAAACTGGGCGACCCAGCGGGTCGCCCCTACAACTCGAAACTCCAATGCACATCCACCTCCTGGGCATCTGCGGCACCGGCATGGCAGCCCTGGCCGGCATCCTCAAGGAGCAGGGCCACCGGGTCAGCGGCTCCGACGAACACGCCTACCCACCCATGAGCACCTATCTGGCCGGACTGGGTATTGCGGTACAAAACGGCTACGCGCCAGAGAACCTGGTCCCCCGGCCGGACCTGGCGGTGGTGGGCAACGTCATCCGCCGGGACAATCCCGAGGCCCAGGCCCTGCTCACGAGCGACATCCCCCGCCTCTCTTTGCCTGAGGCCCTGAACCGCTTCCTGGTAGGCGATCGCCGGAGCCTGGTGGTGGCCGGCACCCACGGCAAGACCACCACCACCGCCCTGATCGCCTGGCTGCTCTATGCCCTGGGGCTGGACCCCGGCTTCATGGTGGGTGGCCTGACCCGGAATTTCCAGGCCAACTACCGGGTGGGCCGGGGCCCTTACGTGGTCCTGGAAGGCGATGAATACGACACCGCCTTTTTCGACAAGCGCCCCAAATTCATCCATTTCCGGCCCCAGGTGGCGGTGCTCACCTCCATTGAGTTCGACCACGCCGATATCTACGCCGACCTGGACCAGGTCATCCGGGCCTTCGAGTCCTTTCTTGCGCAGATGCCCGCAGACGGCCGGGTCCTGGCCTGGGGGGATGCGCCCCTGGTGCGGCAGGTCTGCGGGGGCGCGGCCGCGCCGGTCGCCTTTTACGGCCAGGGACCCCACTGCCACTGGCGGCTGGGGGACCTGGCACCCCGGGACGGCGGCATGAATTTCACCGTCCTCCGGGAAGGGAAGGCCTGGGGTGAATTTTTCCTGCCCATGCTGGGGACCCACAACGCCTTAAACGGACTGGCCGCCCTGGCGGCCCTGGCGTCAGTGGGAGGCGAGCCCGGCCCCCTGCGCCAGGCCCTAACCGGCTTTCAGGGGGTGCACAAGCGCCAGGAAGTGGTGGGGGAATTTCAGGGAGTGCTGATCGTGCAGGATTTCGCTCACCATCCCACCGCGGTGGCGGTGACGCTGGCGGCGGTGCGCCAGGGATATCCGGGGCGCCGCCTGCTGGCGGTCTTCGAGCCCCGCACCAACACCTCCCGGCGCCGCGTCTTTCAGGAGCCTTACGCCGCGGCCTTCAAAGACGCGGACCTGGTCCTGGTGCGGGAGCCGCCGGACCTGTGGAAGGTGGAGCCGGAGGAGCAGTTTTCCTCCCGGCAACTGGCCGCCGACCTAAAGCGCCGGGGCCAGACCGCCTTCTATTTTCCGGACACCGACCAACTATTGGAGGGGTTGCTGAAGATGCTGCGTCCCGGCGACCTGGTGCTGATCATGTCCAACGGCGACTTCGACCACCTAACGCCGCGCCTGGCCGCGGCCCTGGGATGATCAAGTTATATAGTCGGGGAAGGGACTGAGTTCCACAACGAATCCGGACCAACCTAACTAATGTTGGGGAGACTTTAAGATGTTTAGAGCTGGATTTTTCAATGACGCTCCGATCCTTACCCCAGAAGACGACCGCTTTGGGATTAATCAGTTTGCACAGGCTCTAGCTCAGAGCTTCAGAAAAATAGAGTCGCCAATTGGTGCCACTATTGCTCTCAGTGGACGGTGGGGATCAGGTAAGAGTAGTGCTGCGAATCTAATCCGCCATCACCTCAAAAATGATGTCGAAGACGGCGGACTTGAAATTATCGATTTTAGATGCTGGTGGTTTCGGGGGGAGGAGGCTTTGACTCTGGCATTCTTGCAGCAGTTGAATACATCTTTAAAGAAAAGCCTCAGCGATAAGGCGAAAGAATTAATACCGCGGATTGGTAAGACATTGCTCCAAGCTGGACCCGCTGTAGGCCCTGCCATGAATTTAGCCACAGGGGGTATCTGGGGATTCTTAACCGCTGGCTCAATGGATTTTGCCAAAACGTTTTTCCCAGAGGGTGAGAGTATTGAAAAGCTTTTCGAACGCCTTTCGGAAGCCCTCAATAAGCAGGACAAACGGTTCCTCGTATTGATAGACGATATTGATCGTCTGACGCCCAAAGAAGCGCTGCTCATATTCAGGTTGGTCAAATCTGTTGGACGACTCCCAAACGTCATGTATCTGCTCGTTTTTGACCGCGAGCTTGCAGAAAAGGCTGTCAAGGAGATGTACCCATCAGAGGGTCCACATTTTCTCGAAAAGATCATCCAGGCTAGTTTCGAATTGCCGCTTCCGGCGCGCGATGATCTAAATTCGGCGGCTCTGTCCCAGATCGTGACACTCTGCGGACCGCCGAAAGAAGGGGACCAAACGCGTCGCTTCATGAACTTGTTCTATGACGCGGTCTCTCCCTACCTAAATACTCCGCGCGATCTGACTCGACTATCAAATGCGATGGCAGTGAGTTGGCCACCAGTTGCGAGAGAAGTAGATGTTGGAGATTATGTGGCTCTGGAGATAATGAGACTTTTTGAACCTTTGCTTTATAACGCGATTCGTACGAATAAGAACCGCGTATGTGGCGTAATGTCAACATACCAAAGGGGTGATGATCCGAAAGAGCCAATAGAAGATTTTCTAAAACTCGTCCCAGGGGAGCATAGTGACCACGCCCGTCTTGCACTAATACGGTTGTTCCCTCGGTTCGAAAATGTGGGTTATTCAGAGAGTTTCTTAAAAGAATGGGAGGCCCAGCGCCGTGTATGCACAGGAAAACATTTCGACACATATTTCAGAATGGGCATCGGCGATGAGGCACTACCAGCCGCTGAGATTGACGAATTTATAGAGCATGCCGGAGATGAAGAATACGTCATGCAAACCTTCCGCATAGCCTTCGGCTCAATTCGCAAAAATGGCAAATCGAAAGTGCCACTATTGTTAGATGAGTTGAACGCCCATGCACCGAGAATCGAGAAAGCGAATTTCAAGCCTCTTATTTCCGCGATATTCCAAGTCGCTGATGACATTGATAGGGATGAGGATCGCGAGGGTGGCGCCTTTTTGGGTACACCTATGCGAATCCACTGGCTTATTCAAAAGTTGACATTCGAAAGGTGCGATCTAGAAGACAGGAGTCGAATTTTTTTAGAAGCCTGCCAAAAAGCTCAGCTTGGATGGCTGGTCAATTTTACAAGCTCAGCCGTCTCAGACATCTATCCGCGTGAGGGCAAACAACCAGAACCACAAGAGAAATGTCTGGTCAGCGAGCAACAAATCCCTGATCTTAAACGGCTTGCGATTAAGGCCATTAGGTCTGCCGCTATGAGTGGAGAACTGATGTCTCATCCTCAGTTACTATCCATCTTGTTCAGATGGGAGGAATTTGCTGGAAACGATGGTGCTGATGTCAAGGCTTGGACCAGCGACCAATTGAAAAATGACAAAGCCATTTCAATGCTTGCCCATGCATTTACTGGCGAGAGTTGGTCACATGGGATGGGAGTGTCTGGCCTAGGAGACCGAGTTTCCATGCGTAAAGTTAGGGCTCAAGTTGCGGGTCTTGAACGCATAATCGATATTAATGAATTCCGGCGTCGGCTTGAAGAAATTGAAAAGAACGATGCCATCGACAGCAAAAACAAAGAGAGCATCTTGATTTTTCTTGAGGCGTGGCGAAAGCAAAAAGAAGATAATTGGTAGGTCGACTATACAATTAAACAGTAGCTGTTTTCTGGATATCAGACCCCGCCTTTTTTTGGGTCGACCTGGGATGGCCGGCCCTTCCCCCATAAAATGCCAAAACTAAAAAGGCAGGCCCTGCGGCCTGCCTTGATCCCAAGCGAAATCCGGGAAAATTAGGAAATGAGTCCCTTGGCATTGAGATCCTGGCTACGCTAGGCGCCGCCAGCATCTCTGGCTTGACTTGACCCCCAGACTAACTTAAAACTTGGTACAAATACTGGGGGCAGGTCAGCCCCTGCCCACCTTCGATCCAATACCCTGACACAACTTGTGGATCAGTTTTGGGGGGGCAGGTCAGCTGTCTGGTAGAGGGTAAATTATCACTAAGAAGCTTATTTAGGTTGCAGCAGGGTCCTCTTGGAGTAAGACCCCTTGGGTCCCATCTAGATGGTACAGCCGATCAACGGCGAGTGCCGGATGGCGCTCATGGGTTAGAATTAAAATGGTTGCGGTACTTTTGCAAGCGTTAATGACCTCGGCAAGAAGTTTGCGTGCCCTGTCGTCGAGGTTTGACCAGGGTTCATCCAGGATCATGATCGGCGCCTCTCTCAATAGCACCCTGGCAATGCAGATTCGCTGCTTCTCACCGGTGCTAGCACCTATGCCGCGCGGGTCCATTACTGTTTCAATGCCCTTCGGCAAACGCGCCAAAAAGTCCTTTAGCTGGGCGCCTTCAAGGGCCTGCAAAACCTGCCGGTCACTCGCGTCTGGCTGAGCCATGAGAAGGTTGGCTCTCAGCGTCTCCTGGAAAATAAAGTGATTCTGGGTGACAACCCCAACTTTCCTCCGAAGCTCAGTGCGTGAAATCCGCCGGATGTCGATCCCGCCGATGGAGATGAGTCCTTCCTGGGGTGCATAAAGGCGTAGAAGCAAATTGATGAGAGTCGATTTGCCGCTTCCACTTTCGCCACCAATGATGGTGACGGAATTGGCAGGAATAAGGAGGTGCACCCGGTTGTAGAGCCGCCGCCCTCCAGGATAACCGAATGTCAGATTGGATAACTCGATGGCGACGGATTGGCTTGGCAGATTTACCGTGGGGTGGCTATCTTCCGCCTCAGGGGCTTCAGCTAGAAATCCAGCCAGATGTCGAATCCCGGTGAATTCGGTCTGCACGGTGGCCAGCAACCTGGTAAGTTGGGTGACCGACATCTCCAATAGGGTGGCATAAAAGAAAAAAAGCAAAAAAGGCTCGAGTCGCATCTTCCCATTGGCGATCAGGTAATAGGCCATGACCACCAACCCTAAGCCGCCCAGTTGGGTAAGAAGCTCAATCCCAGGGGAAAACACCGAGAGCACCACCCCGGCTCGTACAGAAAGCTTCTTTAGTCCGGTGGTGTACCTCTGGAATTGTGCTGCTTGCTGCCTCTCGGCAGCCAGTACCTTGACTGTGTTGATCCCTTGAATTGTTTCGTCGAAGACCCGCTGTATTTCGCTCCAAGCGACCCGCTGAGCCCTCGCGTAAACACCCATAATTCGGTTGAGGACGGTCACTATCATAGCGGTGATGACCACGATGCCAAGGGCCGCGATGGTAAGCGAGGCTGGGCAGGAATAGAAGAGGATGACCATCACCGCCACCGCGGTGATGAGTTCACGCCCGACACCTGGAAGAATATCAGCGAAAAACCGCTGGGCTTGCCCAATATCGTTGGTGAACCTGGTGAAAAATTCGCCGGCAGATTGCGTCTGGAAATAGGGCAAGGGCAGGTGGCTTGCCTTATCGAAAAAATCGGTCTGAAGCTGCTTAAGCAGGTTGAAAGAAAAGGTGGTGCCAGTATACCCGCTAATCCCTTGGAGCAAGGCGATGGCAAGAAAGATAAGGGCCAGTTGCTTGAGCAAGGGCATCCCAGAGGCCCAAAGATTGGCATATTGGCCATTTATGGCAAGGCTTACCAGCTGTTGATAGTAACGCGGCTGCAGCGCGACGAGCATCCCGCAGGCGAGCTGCAGGATAATTAGCAACGCCAAAGGCCAGCGATAGCGTGAGATGGTGCCAGTAATCCAGGATCTCATGGCTCTGGGTAGGTGTGGGACTTTCTTTTAAGGTTTGCCAGGGCAAGATGGATTTTTGTAAATATCAGCTGATAATCTTGGCAGAAAGGATCCTTTGCCATATGGTCATGACAAAACACCAGGGCGTTGAGGGGGCAGCCGCCGTGGCAGATTGACCAGTGCCTGCAGTTGTGGCATCCTGAAAGCGCCTCTGCTCGCCGCCGAAGATCTTCACAAAAAGGTGAAGCTAGCAATTCCTGAATTTCACTGTCGTGGATATTACCTAAGAGGTGGGTCTCAAAACGGCTGCACAGCACCGCATCCCCAGAAGGCTTCACTCCCAAATGCGACCCGGCACAGGTTTTTTGCTGCTGGCATTCGTAAGGCGCACCGCCCACAATTGCCTCCAGGTACAGGTCCAGCGGCGAAACCGTGACGCGCTGGCGTTCCGTACTGGCCCATTCGTCGAATAAGCGGCAAAGAAACGAGCCATATTCCCCTGGCTGAAGCAAATATGGCTCAGAGGTCTCCGGATTGAGCTTGGGAATCACCGGGTTAACGCGGAAACCGCTCCCTAGGCCCTGAAAGAATTGATAGATTGCCTTCTCCTGGCCCAGGCTCCGCCGGGTAACGACAGCATTAAACCCCGCTGAAACTCCCTGTTCTTTAAGAAGGCGAACTTTCCCCAAAATCGCCTTGTGACTGCCCTGCCCCTCTGCGCCGATTCGCATCGAGTCGTGCAGGACTTGGGGGCCGTCAAGGCTAATACCAATCTGGAAGGCGTGGTCCTGGAATAAGGCACAAAAGTCATGATCGAGGAGCAGGCCGTTGGTCTGGAGGTAATGATGGAATTTCAGGTCCGAGGAAAGCCCTTCCAGAATTTGCAGCGCGGCCTTGAAGAACCCCAGGCCCGCCAGGAGGGGTTCTCCCCCGTGCCAGAGGATATTAATTTCCCTGAAACCATACCATTCGGCATAGCGGGCAGTTTTTTCCAAGGTCGTCCGCAACGTCTGCCGGCTCATGACCGCAGCCCCGGAACCGTCCGAATAGCAATATAGGCACTTTAGATTGCAGCGCTTTACCGGCTCCAGGATTAGGGTGAAGGCGTCGTTGGCATCAACCGGCATTGGGGAGCTCCCGCCGGACGGCTTCCCGCAGGTGGTTCCGGAAAGCTCTCAGCCCTTTACAGAAGTAAGTCTCCCCGCAGACGTCATCCCAGATAGGGGGGAGGACGGCATCGGCCCAGCGGCTGTCAGGCAGTCCCTCTAACCGGGCGCGCAACAGCAGAGCGTTATATTTCATGCAGGTTAAACACCCGCCGCCACACTGCCGGCCCCATTCACAGCCTCCACAGGCCATTTGTTTCCCGGACCGCCGGATCCGCAGCTTGATCTTTTCCCACAAGACGGCCTTGTTCGCCAAAATGGTCGCCAGGGAATCCTGGTGAATATCTCCCAGCGCAGTTTTCTCATCATTCACCCACTGGTCACAGCTGAACACCCTGCCATCGGGGGCGAAAATAAGGCGCCGGAAATCGCACCGTTTCTTATGGAATGGGTCGCCCAGATCGATTTCCGGCTGCAGGACCATCTTGACTTCTTGCCGCAACTCTTTGAAATCCACCTGCCTCTCCTGATCCCAAAACCAGAGATCAAACAATTCTATTAGAAAGCGTCCCACTTCTTCCGGCAGAGGGGCGAGGTCTGACAACCCTGAAACCTTGCCTGCCCCCGAGATCAGGTCCAGCCAGCGCATATCATAAATATCTAGTTGCACCTCTGCTCTCAATTCCTTGAAGAATTCAAACAGGTCGAAGGCGCGGTCGATGCCCGCCCGGGTAACCACGGCAATCACTGCCACGCGGTCTGCCGCGGCCCAACCGCGGTAACATTCAATGCCGCGCCGGGCAGCATCAAAAGATCCGGAACGCGACCCGTGAAAACACCGGTAACGATCGTGAATATCCTTGGGCCCATCGAGGCTGAAGCCCACCTGAAATTGATATTCGGCGAGCAATCGCGCCATATCATCGCTCATGAGGGTCCCGTTGGTCTGAATCCGGTTTTCAAAAGAAAGCTCGGGATACTGAGCCTCCAGGCGGATGATGGCGCGGAAAAAATCGAGGCCTGCCAGCAGGGGCTCGCCGCCGTGCCAGTAGATCTGCATTACCTTGGTGAGAGGATCAACGCTTAGATTATGGGCGATGACGCGGCGCAGAATCGTCTCAACGGTGGAGAGGCCGATAATACCGCCGGAATGCTCCTGGAAGCAATACTCACACGCCAGGTTGCAGTTCCGGGTTACCTGGATCTGGGGCACCACCGGTAGCTGTTTTTCACATTCGGGACCGTATGGTTGTATGAGAGAGAGAGTTTCCACCATGGGGATGAAAAGGAATGTGAGGCACTGGACGTATTCTACAGTTTTGGAAAGTCTAATGCCAGCTGATTTGCGTGATCAAAATACTGAATGATTAGAAATTATTTCAAAACCGAATTTCGACGTCAACTTGAATCATCCAGGGAAGTTTAATCATATAAATAATTATCCCCTTTGCTAAAGGGAGTTATAGGGGGATTAGATAATCGCTAGACAATCCCCTTAAACCCCCCTTTAGCAAAGGGGCGCTTCCAATATCCGCATCTTAACCTTTTAGTGGCTGAGAACGCATTTACAGCCCAAGACAGGTTTTGCAATAGGTCCTAATCTCAGGTCCACCAGTTCATCCAGTTGTGCCAGTTGTGCCAGTTGCGCCAGTTGCGCCAGTTGCCCCAGAACGGGAATGCTACCCGTTTCTTCTTTTCCTGTCGGATTTCCTCCAGAATTTCACGGAGGACCTCACTCTTAGCTTCAATACCTTTGAGATTTCGAGCCATGGCTTCCTCTCACTGCCTCGATCTCGGCAGACAGGCGTCTCCGAAGGTTAATTAATTGAGTCCTTCTGGTCCTTGGATAGAGTTCCTAACTATTTACTAGTTGGCACACATACTTTTGGCATACATTTCTGGCGCCAGCGCTCCATGGCAACCAGATACTGGCCTTGCTGGATAGGACTCATTTGGGCCAATTCCTCGTCCATTCTCACTCCTGAAAGAAGAATACAACTTAGCCTGAGAGGCCAGGTAGGCGCTTACCAGCTCCTTGACCTTCGCCTCGTCAGGCTTGGGCGCGGCTACCGCGGCCTGCAACTCATCCCAAGCCTTCTTCGAGTTATCGACGATTTCTCCGCGCATTGTCGAATACTTGTCTTCTACCGCTAAAAGCGACTTTTGTTTATCGGGGGCAAATTTCAATTGCTCGTAAGTCTGCGCTTTATATTCCTTGAGCTGTTTCCCCAGTTCCTCATCCGTCTGACCCAGGACGGGGGCCACCAACAGAAAGCTCAAGATGGTGGAGAGTGCCCTAGCTTGAAAATGAGATTACCTTTCATTTTATCCTCCTTGTGAAAAGATGCTGGGCAGATAGCTGCTGCACTTAGCGTGCTTGAATGGTTGCTGGTGGCAGTGGCTCTGTTTTATCCTGGCGCCCTGCCTTGCCTTTACCCCGCCGCCAATCCTCGCGGTCCATCGGTTCCCATCTACGAATAGCATATTTCTTAGAGCAAACCGGGTGGTGTTGTCAAGATAATTATGAAATATGTCAATAGCAAGGGGAACCATCCACGATGAGCATATCAGCACGCCAAAATCCGAGGGGTGTAGTGCGGAGATCTAGCGGAGCTGTCGAAAAAACCTCTATGAGCTCATGGTGATCTGCTTTTTAGGAATGCTGGGCTAAGGCGCCTTGGGGTCTTGGTAATTCTTGTCTTTTCAGAAGGCCCACGGCTTCTCAGGCCCTCGCCCTCACCCCGATTTATGCATATGCCAGCCCATAGTTTAGGATCTTCTCTATATTGTGAATGCGGCAATACAGCAGCCATTGGATATTCACCTTGATCTTCGTCCTTAAAGTGAATCGGTCCAGTCGCTTGTTAATCCGAATGTTGGCGAAAACGGGCTCAGCAATGGCCAGGCGTTGGGGACAGATCCTTCGTCCCTGTGGGGTTTCGATTTTCTCCACCATCTGTTTGGAGAGACTTTCACCGATGGGAACTAACAATTGTTTGCGTTTGGCGCCAGCAGCATAAATGCACCGCGGTCTTAACGGGCAACTCTGGCAATCTTCTTTAGCGGCAAGGATGGCCGGTCCAGCAGATTAACCATGCTTGAAAAACTGCTGCCTCACCCGCCCCGATGAGAAATCCCCCCTGCCCCCCTTTGTCAAAGGGGGGTTCAAAGTCCCCCTTTGGAAAAGGGAGTTTAGGGGGATTTGCATTTTCAGGGTAAAAACCACAATTAAAAAGGCAGGCCCTGCGGTCTGCCTTGATCCCAAGTGAAATCCGGGAAAATTAGGAAATGAGGCCCTTGGACTTGAGCAGCGGCCGCGGGTCGATCAGGTGGCGCGCAAACCAGCCGTCATAATCCCGGGCGCCCAGGGCCAGGGCCAGGACCTCGGAGAAGTGCAGGACGGGAAGCTTATTCGGGAGGGTGCACCTGGACTCGAGGTTGAGCTGGCACATGGGGCAACTGGTGACCAGGCAGTCGGCGCCCGCGGCCACGGCGCTCTCCATGATCTCGTTCACCAGCGGCGTCACCGCGTCCGCCCGGGCCACGGTGAGATAGCCGCCGCAGCAGCGGTGGGTCAATGCCTTGGTCAGCGGTTCGGCCCCCAGCGCCGCCAGGAGACCCTCCAGCTCCCCCAGGAAGTACCGCCCCCGGTTGAGTTCCGGGGGGCCGAAGGTGGTGCAGCCGTAATAAGGCACTGCCTTCAGTCCCTTAAGGGGGTGCGCCAGCTTCGCTTGCAGGCGCTCCAGGCCCAGGCGCTCCAGGAGCTCCAGGAAACTGAGAATCTCCAGGTCCAGGGGCATCTGCCGCCGCCAGTGGCGCTCCTCAAGCTTGCGAGCCTCCGGGTCTTCTTTGAGGCGCAGCAGGGCTTCCCGCAGGCGGCTGAGACAGACGGGGCACGTGGCCGTCAGGGGCCGGTCCGGAGGCGCCAGGGACAGGTTGCGGCTCGCCAGGGAAAAGGCGGTATCTTTATCGAGGACTTTGACCGAGGAGGCGCCGCAGCAGTTCCAGTCTTCCAGCTCGATGAGGTTCAGCCCCAGGAGTTTGGCGGACTCCAGCAGGGCGAGATTCGATTCCCGGGCGCTGCTCTCCAGGGAGCAACCGGGAAAATAGGAAACATCCAGCAACTGCGCCATGTCACTCATCCTGGCCGCCGGGAATGGAAAAGCCGCCTGATCTCTTTCAACGCCTTGACCCGGTGGGCTCTCAGTTCCATCTTCCCCCGGGCCAGCATCTTGAGGCCCAGGTCCAGGTCGGTGAACCAGCGGCGCATCCGGGCCTTATAGCGCATCATCACCCCCAATTCGTGGGTGCGCCCGAAACGCCGGATGGAGGCGTTGACGGCCCGGTGAAAATCGAGGATGTCGGGTTCGGCCACCTTGACTCCCTCTTTAAGAGCCAGTTGCCGCAAGGAGTTCATGACGGCGGCCAGGCTGATCTCCATGGGACATTGCACCGAGCAGGTGTGGCAGCCGGCGCAGATCCAGATGGTATGCGACTCCAGGGCCTCCCGGCGCAGGCCCAATTGCAGCAGCCGCAGGATGGCGTGCGGTGGGTAGTCCATGGCCGCCATGAAGGGGCAGCCGTTGGCGCAGGAGCGGCAATGGAGGCAGCGGTTGAGTTTAACCCCGCTCAGTTTTTGCAGTTCCCGGTCGCAACCTGGGTCTTGCTCATCGAGGATGATGCCGGTCTCCAATCTACCGGGGGTCTGGCCGCCTGAGGGTCTGGTCATGATCCTGAGTCCGATAAGGTCAATGAGATCGGGGTGATAACGGGCCGCAAAATTGACAATCCCGTTTATCTTTAAATTATAAGGCTTAAAAAATCAAGGTGAAGTGATTTATTTGAAAAAAATTCTAAAAGCTATTGCAAAACTTGATTTTATTGTCATCCTGAACGGAGTGAAGGATCTCAAACCATTAAAAATACTAGATTCTTCGCTTCGCTCAGAATGACATTTTTGGGCAGACTTAGGTTTTTCAATAGCTTTTAGAAAGTGGAATGTGGAGGCCTTCTCTCCCAAGACCTCTCATTCTCGATTAAACCTGAGATAATACGGCTGCTCGGGCCTCGCAAGGGCGGACGGGACCCCCCCCACGCTAAAAGATGGTGCGTAAGACGCACCCTACGGCCGGGGCGGACCCGCTGTCCCCCACCGGGGAGGGCCCCCGTCACAGGCTGGAAGCCTGTGCCACTGTGCCCCCTGTGGTTATCCCGTCAGATAAGCAAATCCCGGAAACGGTCCTTGGGCGGAGTATTTAGATGGAGGATCGAGACCAGGCCGGGGCCGGCCACGCTTACCCGCACCGCCGCGGCCAGCGGAGCGTCGCTGTAAGCCGCGGCCAGGCCGGCGGCCTCCTGCAATTCCCCCTCCAAGGCCTGGCCGATCACCAGGACCAGGGGGCCGGGATGATCCTCCACCGTTAGCCTGAGGTCCCCCGGCACTGCCAGTCCGGCCAGGGCTTCATTCTCCCGCTGGGTGCGCCCCACCACCGCCTTGGCTCCCCCGGACAGGCGGAAATGGCGGCCCCACCTGAGCAGCTCCAGGTCCCGGCGGCCCGCCCGGCCGGCCTGTCTCAGGAGTTCCTTGAGGCGCAGGGCATAACCGGGGTCGGTGAGCAGGCAGCCACCGGCAGGGGCTGGATAGCGGCTGATGCCGTAGGCCGCCGCCAGGGCTATCTGGCGCTTGCGCCCCCGGCCGCTCAGGTTAAGTAAGCGCTCCCGGTCCACCCAGCCCAGGAGTTCCGGCCGGGTGGTCTTGAGCAACCTGGCGCTCAAGGGCCGGAGCAGCCACTCCCCCAGGCCCGATTCCCGGGCCACCACGTTCAGGGAGCCGCGATTCTGGCTCATGGGCCGCTGCCCCAGAACCTCCCCGGTAAAGACCAGGTCGAAGCCTGCCGCGGCCATCACCGATCCGGCTTCCCGGATCATCAAGGCGTGGCAGTCGATGCAGGGGTTGTGCCTCCGGCCGAAGCCATGGGGCGGCTCATAGAGCAGGGGCTCGAATTTTTCGGTCAGATCCGCCACCATGAGGGGCAAATCCAGGTGGGCGGCAGACTCCCGGGCCCGCTCGGCGCCATAAAAAGGGGTGACGAAGCAGATGAAGGCGACCTCGAGGCCCTGGGCCCGAAGCACCGCCCCGGCCAGCATGCTGTCCAGACCCCCGGAAAGGAGCCCCAGTGCTCTGATTTTCCTTGGCATGGCGAGCTGATCCGACCCGAGCACAGGTTGGAAACCTGTGCCACCAAAGGAAATGGTGGGCAGTGCCCACCCCTCATCTTGCCGGGCGACCCGGCGGGTCGCCCCTACACGAAAATTATGGTGCGCAGTGCGCACCCTAGAAGGTCTGGTTCACCGGCCAGAGGGCGGACACCTGGGTCCACCCCTACAGCCCTGGGAGGGGAAACCCCGCCCCTACAACCCCCCGCTCCTGGTCCACCGACCCAAGCACAGGCTGGAAGCCTGTGCCACCAAAGGAAATGGTGGGCAGTGCCCACCCTACATCCTGCTCATGAGGGCGGACACCTGGGGCCGCCCCTACAGCCCCACCGGCAGCTGCGGCCGGTATGGCTATTATGGCACCGGGTGCGCCGGTTTATCCGGGCAAATCCAGGGACCAGTGGCCGAAGCCCAGGCGCTGCAAGACCGCATGGAACCGGCCCCGCACCCCCGGGGCCAGAAAGGCGGCCCACTCGTCGGCGGCCAGCTCCAGGCGGGCCCGGCCCTCCGCCGGCGACCTCAGGCGCAGCCGGGAAAAGCCCCGGCTCCGCAGCCAGGCCTCCCCCCGCCCTACCCTCTTTAGGGCTTCCCTGGTCAAGGTGGCGCCGTAAGGGAAGCGGGTAGCCAGACAGCTCTGGGGCGGCTTTTGCCAGGGGAGGCCCAAACTCCGGCTCAGGGCCCGGATGGCCGCCTTGTTTAGCCCCGCCGCCAGCAAGGGGCTCACCACTCCCAATTCCCGGGCGGCCTGGAGGCCGGGGCGAAAATCTCCCAGGTCATCCAGATTGGTGCCGTCCCAGAGGACCTCCTGCGCCCCCTGCTCCCGGCAGAGTTCCCAGGCCTGGGCAATAATGGCGCGTTTGCAGGCATAGCACCGCCTGGGGCTATTCTCCCGGAAATCGGGCAGGGCCAGGGGGTCGAAGGATCGCCACAGGTGCCGCACCTTAAGCCGCCGGGCCAATTGATACGCCGCGGCCGCTTCCCCGGGGACAATATGAGGCCCCACGAAGGTGATGGCGCACAATCCGGGTCCCAGGGTGCGGGCGGCCACGGCCAGCAGCAAGCTGGAATCGAGGCCCCCGGAAAAGAGCAGCGCCGCCCGGGGGGTTCGCCGGAGGCGGTCTTGCAGGCGCTCCAGCGCCTCAAAAGGCGGGATCATCGTCTCAGCCATACAGATATTCCTTATTCCTGGTAATTTTGAATCAGCGGCCGGAGGCCACCCTATAAAATCTTTTTTTCTATCATTTCCTAAGGGCGGGCTGAGCCTGGAACCTCAATTTATTATAACCCATCAGAAGGTCTTGCAAAAGTCCAGTTAAACCGGTTAAGGGTTATATTTCGATTTCGCCATTGCCTATGACTGGAGCGGCGCCTCGCTAATCACCAGGAATATTTACCCGCGTGTGGCCTTCTTACCCATTAACTGTAAATAACATCAATTTAAATATGTTATACTTATTGACAGTGGTTATTATGGAAAATCTGCCGCGGCGCCTTCATCCGTTTTTCGGCCCTTGGCGCTCCGAACCAGAAGCGGCCTCAACTTCAGCGCCTTCAGACTTCCGGCACAGGCCTTGCAGGATTATTCAGGGGAACGCATGGCAGCCCCATCGCAGGATAATCCTTTAATAATTATACGTCGGGTGTGGTGCTGATGGAAAAGTCCGGCACGCTGTTGATTGCCGAGCAGGGCGGTGAACTGGCCCAGGGGCTCAATTCCTGGCTGCTGGAGCAGGGCCACGCCTTTAAGAAGGTGGACAACATTAAAGACGTCCTCATGACCATCCAGAATGAAAAGGTCAAGGTTCTGGTGATGGACGTGCGCCTTCCCGAGCCCATGGGTTATGAGGCCATCTCCATCATCAAAGGCCTGGACCGGAAGCTGCCCATCATTATCACCACGGCTGAAAACAATCCGAAACAGGAAATCCAGGTGAGGCAAAAGGGCATATTTTATTACCACGTCAACTCGTTTGGCATGGATGAACTCATCTTAGCCATTTGCAATGCCATGGTACGCGCATCCCATTAATTTAGAGGGGAGTTCCATGCGATTACAAAAAAAACTGGCTTCCGGGGAATTTGTGGTCCTGGCGGAGATGGAGCCGCCCAAGGGCACCGACGTCACCGCCATGGTGGCCAATGCCACCAGGGTCAAGCGCCAGGTGGACGCCTTTGTGATCCCAGAGATGGGCAACGCGGTCATGAGGATGAGTTCTCTGGGCGGCGCCCTGGTGTTGCAGGGCAAAGGATTGGAAACGGTGTTGCAGTGTTGCTGCCGGGATCGCAACTGCCTGGCCCTGCAGGGGGACTTGTTGGCGGCCCAGGCCCTGGGGGTGGCCAACGTCATGGCCGTCCTCGGGGATGAGATTACCCACGGCGACCACCACCAGGCCCGGGCGGTCCACGACCTGGACCTGCTGGAACTGTTGGGCGCCATCCAGACCCTGCAGACGGGCCGGGACCTGGCCGGGGTGGAGTTGCAAGGCGCCCCCCGGTTTTTTGTAGGCGCCACCGTGAAAATTCCCACAAGCGATGCGGCGCGGTTGGATGAAATCGCGGCACTGGATAAGAAGGCGGCCGCCGGGGCCTCCTTTTTTGTCACCCCGCCGGTTTACGAAGTCGAGGCCCTAACAAGGTTTATCGACCTTCTCCAAGGCCGCCCGGCCCCCCTCATTCCCACCGTCTTACTCCTCAAGTCGGTGGGCATGGCCCGCTATATCAACCGCCACCTGGAGGCCAAGATTCCGGAGGAGTTCATTGAGCGGATTCAAAAAGCGCCGGACCGGGTGCGCGAATGCGTGCAGATTGCCGCGGAGACCATCGCCGCCCTGAAGGCCGCGGGATGCCGGGGGGTGAACCTCTCCACCCTGGGCTGGGAGGATAAGCTGCCGGCCATCTTGGCCGCGGCCGGGTTGGAGTTCGGGGTTTAAGGAGAGCTTCCGCACGTCTTTAAGGACCAGATTATGTCCGACAACCAAGAGCAAAAAGTGACAGAGTCCACACGAAACGGCAAGGTCGGCTCGGTGCTGGTGGTGGGCGCCGGCGTCGCCGGCATCCAGGCCTCTCTGGACCTGGCCAATTCCGGTTTTTACGTCTATCTGGTGGAAAAAAGCGCCGGTATCGGCGGGGTCATGGCCCAGTTGGACAAGACCTTTCCCACCAATGACTGCTCCATGTGCATCATCTCCCCCAAGCTGGTGGAATGCGGGCGCCACTTAAATATTGAGCTGCTGACGCTAACGGAGTTGGAGAGTATTTCCGGCGAGGCCGGCAATTTTACCGTCAGTCTGAAACAGAATCCCCGCTACGTGGACATGTCCAAATGCATCGGCTGCGGGGTGTGCGCCGAAAAATGCCCCAAGAAGGTGGCGGACGAATACAATCAGGGATTAGCCAAGCGCAAGGCGATCTACGTCAAGTACCCCCAGACCGTGCCCTTGAAGTATGCCATCGATGTCGATAATTGCATCTATTTCAAGAAAGGCACCTGCAAGGCCTGCGAGAAGGTTTGCCCCAGCGGCGCCATCAAATTGGACGACACGGAGAAAATCCTGACGACCCAGGTGGGAGCAGTGGTGCTGGCCGCCGGCTTCCAGACCTTCGATCCCGGCAAATATCCCTCATATCACTATGCCAATTTTCCCAACGTGATCACCTCGCTGGAGTTCGAGCGGATCCTTTCGGCCACCGGGCCCTACGGCGGCCATCTGGTGCGGCCTTCGGACCACCAGGAGCCCAAAAAGATCGCCTGGCTCCAGTGCGTCGGCTCCCGGGACATCAAGACCCACTCCTATTGCTCGGCGGTGTGCTGCATGTACGCCATCAAGGAGGCGGTCATCGCCAAGGAGCACTGCAAGGAATACCCCCTGGACACCGCCATCTTCTTCATGGACATGCGCACCTTCGGCAAGGACTTCGAGCTCTATTACAACCGGGCCAGGGAGGAGAGCGGGGTACGCTTCATCCGCTCCCGGATCCATAGCATCGACCCGGCCCCCGGGGACAATCTCAAGATCAATTACCGGGATGAATCCGGACAGCAGCAATCTGAAGAGTTCGACCTGGTAGTCCTGTCGGTGGGCATGGAGGTGAGCGACACCACCCGGCGCCTGGCTCAGACCGTAGAGATTAACCTGAATAAACACTCCTTCAGCGACACCGGGCCGGTGGCGCCGGTAGCTTCGTCCCGGCCCGGCGTTTACGTCTGTGGCGCCCTCCAGGGGCCCAAGGATATCCCCGAGTCCGTCATGCAGGCCTCGGCTGCCGCGGGCGCAGTGAGCGCCACCCTGGGCGAGGTGCGCTGGACCCTGACCAAGACCCGGGCAGCGCCGCCGGAGTTCAAGGTGAGCCCGGAAGATACTCCCCGCATCGGGGTCTTCGTCTGCAATTGCGGCATCAACATCGGCGGCATCGTCAACGTGCCGGAGGTGGCGGCTTATGCTCAGACGCTGCCCAACGTGGCGTTAGTTGCGGAGAATCTCTTTACCTGCTCCCAGGATACCCAGGTGACCATGGCCAAGGTCATCGAGGAACAGAAACTCAACCGGGTGGTGGTGGCGGCTTGCACCCCCATCACCCACGAGCCCTTGTTCCGGGAGACCCTGATCGACGCCGGGCTCAATAAATACCTCTTCGAGATGGCCAATATCCGCAACCAGGACTCCTGGGTGCACATGCGGGAGCCCGGGAAGGCCACGGAAAAGGCCAAGGACCTGGTGCGCATGGCGGTGGCCCGGGCCTCCCTGCTGAAGCCCCTGCAGGAGGTGCCCCTGACCATCAATCAGCGCGCCCTGGTCATCGGCGGCGGGGTGGCTGGGCTGAATGCGGCTCTCAACCTGGGAGACCAGGGCTTCGAGACCATTGTCGTAGAGAAGGAGGAACATTTGGGCGGCAATGCCGTGAACGTCCACCACACCATTGAAGGCATGGAGGTGGCGGCCTATCTCGACGGGCTCATTGAAAAGGTGAAATCCCACGGCAACATCCAGGTGCTCACCCATGCCCTGGTGGTGGGCTTCAAGGGCTACAAAGGCAACTTCACCACCGAGGTGCTGGTGGGGCCAGGCATGTACCAACGCCAGATCGACCACGGCGTCACCGTGGTGGCCACCGGAGCCCATGAGTACGTCCCCCAGGAATTTCTCTATGGCCAACACCCCGGGATCATGACCCAGTTGGAACTGGGCCGTCTCCTCCAGGAAAAACCCGAAGAGGCAGCCGCCTGGAGGCGGATAGCCATGATCCAGTGCGTCGGCTCCCGGAATGAAGAGAGCCCCAACTGCAGCCGCATCTGCTGCCAGGGGGCGGTGAAGCATGCCCTGCAGTTAAAGAAAGGCAACCCGGAGATGAGGGTGGTCATCCTCTACCGGGATATGCGCACTTATGGCCTGTTGGAGGATTTCTACCTGGAGGCCCGGGACCAGGGGGTGCTCTTTGCCCATTTCGACCCGGAACGCCTGCCTGAAGTGAAAAACAATGACGGGGCGTTGAGCATCACCTTTTTGGATCACGTCCTGGGGCGCCCGGTGACGATGACGGTGGACGCGGTGATTCTGAGCGCCGGGGTGCGGCCCAATGATACCGAGGAGCTGGCCTCGCTCCTGAAAATCCCCAGGAACGCCGCGGGCTTCTTTATCGAGGCCCACGCCAAGCTGCGGCCGGTGGACTTTGCCTCGGAGGGCATCTTCCTGTGCGGTCTGGCGCACTCGCCCAAGCTCATCAGCGAGTCCATCGCCCAGGCCCAGGCCGCAGCCTCCCGGGCCGGGGCCTTTCTGGCGGATACCCGCCAGACCATCAGCGGCGTCACCGCCGTGGTTTCTCCGGAGCGCTGCGCCGCTTGCCTGGTGTGCGTGCGCACCTGTCCCTACGGCGCGCCCCAGATCAACCGGGAAAACGTCTCGGAGATCAACGCGGCCTTGTGCCAGGGTTGCGGCACCTGCGCCTCGGAGTGTCCGGCCAAGGTGATCCAATTGTCCCATTTTGAGGACGATCAGTTGAGCGCCAAGATCAAGGCCTTGTATTAGCGTTCCGGTTCCGGAAAGAACACTCACCTTCAGGAGGGCCTGATGGAGAATTTTGAGCCGAAGATCGTCGGGTTCTGTTGCCATTACTGAGCCTATTCCGCTGCGGACCTGGCAGGTTCGATGCGACTGCAATATCCGCCCAGCCTCCGGATCATCGAGGTCCCCTGCACCGGCAAGGTGGATATCCTCCACCTGCTCCAGGCCTTTGAATATGGGGCCGACGGAGTCATCGTGGTGGGCTGCATGGAAGGGGACTGCCATTATACGGTGGGCAATTTGCACGCCAAGACCCGGGTGCAACGGGCCAAAGAGATCCTGGAGACGGTGGGCCTGGGCGGCGGGCGGGTGGCGATGTACAATCTTTCCTCCGGCATGGGAGGAAGGTTCGCCGAGATTGTGACAGAGATGACCAACAAAATCCTGGAACTGGGTCCAAGCCCCATTCGCCGCGCCGGTGGCGAGGGCAAGGTGGTCAAAGAGGCCGGGGAGGTAACCACATGATTAAGGCAAAACCCAAGCCGTTAGAAGAAATTATCGATAACGTCAAGGATTTCCATAAATTGCTCATTGCCGGCTGCGACGGCTGCGTAACCGTGTGCGAAGCTGGCGGTCTGAAGGAAGTGAAGATTCTGGCCTCGGCCCTCAGATTATATTTCACCCAGGCAGGCAAAGAGGTGCAGGTGGATGAGACCAGCCTTACCCGCCAGTGTGAGAAGGAGTACCTAGCGCAGCTCAACGACCGCATGGAAGGATACGACGCCGCAGTCTCCCTGGCCTGCGGGGTCGGAGCCCAATACCTGGCGGAAATGTATAACCACAAGCTGGTCTTCCCCGGGGTGGATACCTGTTTTCTGGGGGTCAACGAGGAGCGGGGGCTTTACTCCGAACGCTGCCAGGCTTGCGGCCGCTGCATTCTGGCCGAGACCGGCGGCATCTGTCCCATCACCCGCTGTTCCAAGCGCATGCTCAATGGCCCCTGCGGCGGTTCCGACAAGGGCAAGTGCGAGGTCAACCCAGACATCCCTTGCGGCTGGGAGCTGATATATGAGCGCTTGAAGACCCTGGGGCAACTGGACCGCTTTGAAAGACCCGTGGAACCCAAAGACTGGACCACCTCCCGGGACGGCGGCCCCCGCAAGATCATCAGAGAGGACCTGCGCATATGAGCGCCACTACCCCCAGCAAACTCCAGCAAATCATCGCCTCCGGCCAATTGGCCGTCACCTCCGAAGTGGGTCCTCCCCGCAGCGCCGACGGTGAGGTGATCGAGCACAAGGCCAAGTTGATCAAGGACTATGTGGACGCCATCAACGTCACCGACAATCAGACCTCAGTGTGCCGCATGTCCTCTCTGGCCTGCTGCATCCGCATCAAGCTCATGGGTCTGGAGCCCATTTTGCAGATGACTACCCGGGACCGCAATCGCATCGCCCTGCAAAGCGACGTCCTGGGGGCCGCCTCCTTCGGGATTCATAATCTCCTCTGCCTCACCGGCGACCACCAGCATTTCGGCGACCACGCCAGTTGCGCCAACGTCTTTGACCTGGACTCCACCCAACTGGCCATGGCGGTGAGAATGATGCGGGACGAGGGGAAGCTCCTGGGAGGCCACCAATTCGAAGTGCGGCCCCAGATGTTCATCGGCGCCGCGGTCAACCCCTTCGCCGGCCCCAATGTCTTTATGCGGGTGATTCGCATGGGCAAGAAGGCGGCCGCCGGGGTCCAGTTCGTCCAGACCCAGTGTATCTACAACCTGGACAAGTTCAAAGAATTCATGAAGATCGCCGAGGACCGGGGCCTCACCGAAAAGGTGGCGGTGCTGGCTGGGATCACTCCCATGAAGAACGTGGGCATGGCCAAATACATGCAAAAACGAGTGCCGGGAATGGATGTTCCCGATGAGGTGGTCAAGCGCCTGGCGGGGGTCCCCAAGGAGAAACAGGCGGCAGAGGGTATCAACATGGCGGTGGAGCAGATCGAGGAATTGAAGGGCGTGCCGGGGATTCGGGGCTTCCACCTGATGGCCATAGAATGGGAAGAGAAGGTGCCGGAAATCGTGGAACGCATCGGCCTCTACCCCCGGCCCCAGGTGGGCGGCGGCAGTTAGCCGCGGCAGGGGCAATTTATCCCCGGGGTGCGCCCAGCGGTCTAATCCGCCTTGTAATTTATAAACTTTAAGTCCATAATGGGGTGACGATCACTTAGAAAGGGGAGGCCTCATGGCTGAAAAGTATGTGCTGATCGTGGACGATGATCCTGACCTGGTGGAAACCGTAGCGATGATGTTGGAGAGCAAGGGGTTTGAGGTGGGCAAGGCTTACGATGGACTGGAAGCCGAAGCGGCCATCAAGAAACGGCGTCCCGACGTATTGATCCTGGACGTCATGATGCCCCGCAAGAACGGCTACCAGCTTTGCAAGGAATTGAAGTCGAACAAGTGGACCCAGGACATCCCCATCGTCATGCTCACCGCGGTGGGCGACGCGGTGCCCGACACCACTTACAGCCATGCCGAAGGCATGGCCATGGAAGCCGAGGATTTCATCCCCAAGCCGGTGGACGCGGCTACCCTGGTGGCAGCGGTGGAAAGATTGATCTGAGGGTTTCTTGATAGCATGACGCCAAATGCGCCTGACTAACCTTGGAGCGGAAACCAGATAGAAGCAAAGTTGGGGGTCTTAAAGTCCTGGAGGGGGGAGCCTGCCTGGTTGCTTCCTTTCCTCAAGATGAGGGTCGCCTGGCCGAGCGGGTCTGCACCCCATTGGCCCTTAACAGCATCAATCTCAGCTTCTTAACCCACATGGCCAGCGATCGCGCCGTCTTGTGCACCGCGAGCCAGTCGGGAGAAGCGGCTTTTACGTTGTTAAGGACCCAAGCCGGTCCGGAGACGGCCGTGCATTTGCAGCCCGGCACCGCCATTCTCTCCCTCTACCCCCACGACAAACGCCCGGAGGTCATCGGCAATTTCATCCTCAGCCTGGCCCAGGCCAGGGTCATGGTGCACGGCCTGGGCAGCTCACCGGCGGCGATCTCCGTGGTGTTGCCCGTAAGGAGAGTCAAGGCCGCGGTCAACCGGTTGTTCGATAATTTCCACTTCCCCGCCTTCTCGTCCCCCCAGGAATTCTTTTCGGCCCAGACCCCCCCGGAGGAACTGATGCGCGCCGCGGTGGCCAGCTATCAGGAAAAGGTCACCAAGGTCTATTGGATCATGCCCCAGCCGGATCTGGACCTTTGGGGCCTAAGCATCTCCTCTACCGACATCCTGGCGGGCTTTGCCGACGCCCTTCTGGACCTGGGAAGCCTGGGTTTGCAAATTCCCTTTTTGATCGCCCTCCCCGGATTGGAGGGCAAGGAGTTCCTCCTGTCCTTCAGCACCCATGACCCCAAGCCCGAAAGGGAGCGCGGCCCGGAGATCCGCCGCATCCTGAGGGAGCGCCTGCCAGGACTCCGTCCCATGCGTCTCACCCCGGTGGCCGGCATCTTCCTGCACGGCCCCCACTTCGGGGACCGCTTCGGTATCGCCCGCACCCTGACGGTGGCTCTGGAGAAGGCCCACATCTCCCTGTTGGCCCTCAGCTGCACCATTTCCACCATCTCCCTCATTATCCGGCAACACGAACTCCCCGCGGCGCAACTGGTCCTGGGCCAAACCTTCGCGGCGCCGGTGGAAGGCCCAGCACCGGCTGCCGCGAGGTCCAGGGCATGAGTATGAAACAGGGCAAGGCCCCAAAGGCGGACGGGGACCGGCCCATCCGGTTGGTCCGGGACGCTCTACACCTGGGAGCGGCCTGCGCCCCGCTGTTGGTCGATTTTCCCGATCCGGTCTTGATCGCCGACCGCCACTGCCAGGTGGTCTTTTTAAACCGGGCGGCGACAGAGATCTTCGGCCTTACCCTGCGGTTGGGAGACACCTGCTCCATCTGCTCCCGGCTCGCCGTCCCGCCAGTGAGCGCCGATGGTAAGGTGCGCCAGGCCCGCTGTCTCAGGCATGGCGAGAGCCTGCAAGGCGTCCCCATCCTGTCAGGGGCGGGCTGGGCCAGCTCCGCCCCCCTCACGGTTACCGCCACCCCCATCAAAGGCCCAAAGAAGGAATCCGCAGGGTGCCTGGCGGTACTCCGGAGGCATGAGGAGCTATTGGCGCATCCGGCGGTGCAATTGCAAATTGCCACCCTGGCCAGCATCCTGGAGAACTTCCCCATGCCTTTTTTTATGGTGAACCAGGACCTGGTGGTGACCCATGTGAATGAAAGCCTGGAGCGGCTCACCGGCTACTCCCGCCAGGAAGCGGTGGGCCGCATGACTTGCGGCCAGTTGTTGAACACCAGGCAGTGTGACTCCTGCGACTGCATCCTCAAGCAGGTCATGGAACAAAAGCAACCTATGTCCGGTTTGCGGCGGCTAGTCCGGAATCGCCACGGCCAGGAGATTCCGGTGACGGTCTCGGCCTCCATGATCACCGACCCGTCGGGCAAGATCATCGGCGGCTTCGAGGCCATCCGGGATATCTCTCATATTGTGGAAGCCGAAGCCAAACTCGATCTCCTCACCGAACGCAGCCTGGAAGGCCTGTTGATGGCGGATGAGAATCAGCGCCTGGTCTATGTTAATTCCCGGATGGCGGAAATCCTCCAACAGCCTAAGGAAGAGTTGCTGGGCAAACACCTGGGCGAGGTTCTAACGTCCCAGCATCTGCACATGGCCCTGGAGTTGGCTCACCTTGTGGACCTGGGCCAGGAGCGGGAGTACCGTTTCTGCAGCCTTCTGAACCAGCCGCGCCAGGAAGAGGAGGAGCCCCAGATCTTTGAGACCTGCATGACCGTCTCCCGGCTGGGCGCCAAGATCCTCACCTGCCTTTACCTGCGGGATCTCACCGAGCGGATTCAGATCGAACGGGAACTGCAAAAGACTAACACCTTTCTTCATAACCTTATCCGCAGTTCCGTAGACGGCATCGTGGTGGTAGACACCAAGGGGGTGCCCGTCATCTTTAACGAAGGGGCTGAACGTATCCTGGGCTATACGGCCGAAGAAATCATTGGCCATCCTGAAAACTTCCGCCGCTTTTACCCACCCCATCTGGCCGCGGAGATGATGGCGCGGATGCGCAGCAACGAATACGGCCCGCCGGACAAACTGAACACTACCCAGCTCACTTTGATCAATAAGAACAGCGAGGAAGTGCCGGTAAACTTCTCCGCTACCATCATCCGGGAACGGGGCCGGGAAGTGGGCAGCGTCGGCATCTTTTCCGACCTGCGGGAAATCTTGAAGGTGCATCAGGAACTGGAGGCTACCCACCACCAGTTGGTGCAGGCGGAAAAGATCGCTTCCCTGGGAAGGATGGCAGCGGGGGTGGCCCATGAAATCAACAACCCCCTGGCCGGAATCCTCATCTATGCGGAATTGCTGGCCCGGGAACTGGATCAGCAGCCTACCCTGCGGGAGAATATCGAGATCGTCATCAACCAGACCATGCGCTGCCAGCAGATCGTCAATCGCCTGCTGGACTTCAGCCGTCATTCCCTGGGGCAAAAGCGGCTTTTCGACCCCAACGAGGTCGTCCGCAACAGCGTCGACCTGGTCAGCCACCAGGCCTTTTTCCACAATATCCAGATCCACCAGGAATTGGACCCAAGCCTGCCCCAGGTCATCGGCGACCCCGGCCAGATCCAGCAGGTCTTTGCCAACTTGCTCCTCAACGCCGCGGATGCCATGAACGGCTCCGGGGCCATCACCGTCAGCAGCCAGCGTACCCCGGGGGGAGAGGGAGTGGAGGTGCGCTTTACCGACACCGGCTGCGGCATCCCGCCGGAAATCCGGGACAAGATCTTCGAGCCTTTTTTCACCACCAAACCGCCGGGTAAAGGCACGGGGTTGGGACTGTCTATTGTCTACGGGGTCATTCAGCGCCATGGCGGCACTATCCAGGCAGAAAGTCTCCCGGGTTGCGGCACCACTTTCACCGTGACCCTTCCTTTGGAACTTAAAGACCCAGGACCTGGCCTGGAGTTGGAAGGGTGAGACGTAAAAGCAAGACCATGGGCTCGTGCGCAGGGCCGACCGCGGTTTGACAAGCGAACATTTTATAAGGGGTAAGGCATGGTGCAGCAGGATACCATCTTAGTGGTGGATGACGAAGAGGTGCTGCGCCACGGCTGCAAGCGGGTCTTAACCGACGAGGGCTTCCGGGTGATCACCGCCGTTAACGGGCGGGAGGCCTTGGAGCAATTAGCCACTGAGTCGGTGCAAGTGGTCCTCTGCGACCTGAAGATGCCGGTGATGGGAGCCCTGGAGGTCCTGGAGGAGGCCGGCGTCCGCTACCCCGAGATTCCGGTGGTCATCATGACCGGTCTGGGTACGGTGGCCGATGCGGTGGAATGCATGAAGAAGGGGGCCTACGACTTTGTCACCAAACCCTTCAGCATCGATCACCTCGCCCTGGTGGTGCGGCGTGCCCTGGAGAAGCACAAATTGCAGGAGCAGACCCGCCTCCTGCAAGAGGAGCAGGCCCGCAACCTAGACAACCTGGCCTTGGAGCAGAGCCGCATGCACGCCGTAGTCAACTGCATGGCCGACGGAGTGCTGGTAACCAACAAGGAAGCCGAGGTGGTCTTGCACAATACCTGGCTCCTGCAGCTCCTGAGTCTGTCGACCCCACCGCCCCAGCCTGGACCACTTGAGGCCTATATCGCCGATGGACCCTTCCGGGAAGCCATCCGAGACCTGCTGGCGGAGCCATCCGACCATCCCAGAAAGGCCGTCTCCCAGGAGCTGAACCTGGGCCGGGTGCAACTGCGAGCCCTGTCGGCGCCCTTTTGGGGGCCGGACCAGCAGGTGTTGGGGACGGTCACGGTTTTTCACGACGTCACCAGCTTCAAAGAACTGGACGAGATGAAGAACGACTTCGTGCGCATGGTCTCCCACGAGTTGCGGGCCCCCCTGGCGGCCATCAAACAACAACATGCGGTGATCCTGGACGGCCTGGCCGGGGAAACGAGCCCCAAGCAGGCGGAATTGCTTAACCGGGCCCAGGCCAAAATTCAGGGGCTGCTGGACCTCATCAACGACCTGCTGGACCTGGCCCGGATGGAGGCCGGCCGGGGACAGTTGGAGCAGGTGCCCTTGCAGTTGGGAGAGGTATTGCACGAGGTGGTGGAACTCCTGCGGGCCAGGGCGGAAGGGCAGCAGGTGAAGCTGCAACTGGAACTGCCGGCTGAGATGGAACCGATCCTGGCGGACCGGCGCAGCATGGAGGAGATCTTTACCAACCTGGTGAACAATGCGGTCAATTACTCCCCGGACGGCGGCCAGGTTACCATATCCGCAATCTCCCGCGGTGACTACCTGGAAGTGGCGGTTGCCGATACCGGGGTCGGCATCGAGCCCGAAGATCTCTCCCGAATCTTCGACAAATTTTATCGGGTCAAAAATCCCAAGACCCGGCAGGTGATCGGCACCGGCTTGGGATTGTCCCTGGTCCAATGCCTGGTGGAAGCCCACCTGGGCACGGCGGAAGTTGAGAGCGAAGTGGGCCGGGGCACGGTTTTCCGGGTTTTGCTGCCCACTGCCGGCAGGAAGGGTGAGGATGCGGGAGAGTGACGCCACCCGCCGGCAGGTGCTGGTGGTGGACGATGAAGAGGCCATTCGCACCGGTGTCGCCCAGGCATTGGCCGCGATGGGCCTCAAGGCGGCCGCCGCGGCGGGCGGGGCCGCGGCCCTGGAGATTTTGGCCCGTAGCCCTTACGCCGTTGTCCTCCTGGACATCAAGATGCCGGACCTGGACGGCATGGAGGTCCTGAAGCGCATCCGCCGGGACCATCCGGAGTCTGAGGTTATCATGATGACCGGCTTCCCCACTATTCAGGGGGCGGTGGAAGCCATCAAGCACGGAGCCCTCGATTACCTGGTGAAGCCCTTTCGCCTCGACGACCTGGAGGCGGTAGTGCAGAGGGCGCTCGATCACCAGGAGCAGCGCACCGCGACGGCGGCGCCTGCCGAGCCGGGAAACGGCCGGGAGGGCATGGAGTTCATCGTCGGGGATTCCCCGGCCCTGAAAAAGGTCTTCGCCAAGATCCACCGGGCGGCGCCCAGCGACAGCACCGTGATTCTTACCGGGGAGAGCGGCACCGGCAAGGAACTGGCGGCCCGGGCCATCCACCTCCTCAGCTCCCGGCGGGACCACGAGTTCGTCCCGGTGGACTGCTCTGCCCTGGTAGAGACCCTCCTGGAGTCTGAACTCTTCGGCCATGTCAAAGGCTCCTTTACCGGGGCCCATCAGAGCAAGCACGGCTTATTCGACCTGGCCAACCATGGCACCTTCTTCTTCGACGAGATCACCAATCTCAGCCTCAATATCCAGGCCAAGCTGCTGCGGGTGATCCAGGAGCGGGAGTTCATGCAGGTGGGCAGCCAGAAGCGCATCAAGCTGGACATCCGCATCATCGCCTCGTCCAACCGGGACCTGGAGGAAGCCATCAAAGGCGGCGTCTTCCGGGAAGACCTCTTCTACCGCCTCAGTGTCATTCCCATCCACCTGCCGCCCCTGCGGGAACGCTCCGAAGATATCCCCCTGCTGGCGGAGCATTTTCTGCGCAAGTACGCCCAAAAAGGCAACCGCGAGGTCACCGGGATTTCGCCTGCCGCCATGAAGATGCTGTGCAGCTATGCCTGGCCGGGCAACGTCCGGGAACTGGAGCACACCCTCGAACGCATCATCATCCTGGAAGATGGCGACATCATCGAGCCGGAGCATCTTCCCAGCTTCATATCCCAGCGCCAGGCGGAGTTCCAGGTCTTTACCGAGGAAGACCATACCCTGGAGGACATGGAAAAGCGCTACATTCAGTTCGTCCTGCAGCGCACCAAGGGGCGCCGCCAGGACGCCGCCCGCATCCTGGGAATCAACCGTAAAACCCTGAGCCTCAAGATCGAAAAATATAAGCTGCGGGTGAACTGGTAGCCAGTTGTCTGTTCGGCAGTTGATTATCTTCAGTAGTCAGTAGTTCACCTTCGCAGGTATTGTGACGAATTTTCCTTCAGATGGAACCATAGGAAGGTGGATGATGCCCAACGATCCGTAGCTGTTATTAAAAATTCTGAGGGCAAGAGGCTTTCCTATAAACCCTTGGTTTGTGCAATCGGCAAATAATTGCTTGACGCAGGGCGCATCCGGCATTATATTTAGCTTGTCAGAATTGTCAGTAAATACTAAATTACTAATAATCTCAATGAATTGTGGAGATTTAGATGGCAAAGAAAGTACCTCCTTCCGAGCCTGAAAATTCTGAGACAGGTGAAGCACCTGAACTGGAAAAATCTACTGAATTTGATAAGATTGCCGAACCGGAACCAAAAGAAGAAGTAATTGAAGACAAGGCTTGCCCCGAAGCACCTGAAGCACCTGTTGATTATTATACGCAACTAAGAGAATGCGCTACGATATTAGCAAACAAACTAGATGCAGATGTTATAATTTATAGTGGATATATTGAAACTCCCTATGATTGAAGGACAATTAAGTTATGTTTACAACATAAAAATAGGCGCAATGTTTTCTTTATCTTGGTTACAGGAGGGGGCGACCCAAATGCCGCTTTTCGTATCGCAAGGCACCTCCAATTTAAATATGAGAAATTTTATTTTTGTGTATCTGGTTTTTGCAAAAGTTCTGGCACGTTAATTGCTGTTGGAGCAAAAGAGCTAATATTTTCTGACCACGGAGAACTTGGCCCACTTGATGTGCAAATCTTTAAAAAAGATGAATTGGGAGAAATGCAATCAGGATGGACCGCGGATTCTGCGATTAAGTATCTATTTGATAGAGCTTTTACTTCTTTCGAAAGATGGTTTTTGGATATAAGGACTAAAAGCAGACGAACAATAACAGTTCATACTGCTTCAAAAATCGCTGTTGATTTAGCTGTTGGGCTTATTGCGCCAATTCTACAGCAGATTGATCCTTTGCATGTCGGAGAAATGTCCCGTGCATTGGATATTTCATGGAAATACGGTAGAATGTTACTTGATAAACACAAAAATATTGATGAAAATGGGCTTGGAAAATTAATTTCTGATTATCCTTCACATGGTTTTGTTATTGATAGATATACTGCTGGGAAAATATTTAAATGTGTTCGTGAACCAAGCATTGAAGAACAAAATCTGTTGTTAAAGCTCGACTATTTTGCGTTGGAACCAATGGCTGATGAACCATATATTGATGTCTTATCAAACCCTAAACCAATTGTTCCAAGCGAGGAAATATCAAATGGAGCGGCCTAATACAAAAGATGACCATCTTTCAATCCTTATAAGAATTAGGGATGAAAGTAGGTTCAAAGCTCCGCCATCGAAGATTGATGAATTGGAGCGAGGGAACTTACCAATCAAAGAAGCTATACAAAGGTATAGCAATAAAACTGAGATAAAAGAAAAATGCTTAAAAACTCATCTTCCCCCTTCGCCTAATAACCCATGAAAAAGAAGGGTGTTAAAGAGCGCCTAAAACCATTATCGCTCTATGGCATTGATCCCAAGGATGCCATTAGAGCGTGCATGCGCGTTGATCCTGATGAATTGAAGGAGCTTGAGAAGAAGGAAAAGCAGGTGTCTGGCACCTGGATAGCAAAAAAGAAAACCGATAAGAATTAAAATTTCCCAGCCTTGCACATGGCCCGTAGGGGGTTACTTTATAATTATGAGCATTTTTGCCATTATCTCTCCCCAAGAATCTAACGATAAGTTGGAAGCCGCGATAAAGGCACTTATCCCCGAGAATAATATTTTTAAAGTGTTTTCCAACCAATGGCTAGTCTGCGCGGGTGGAACATCTCAAGAACTATCAATAAAACTTGGAATAAATAAAGACGACGCAGACAATACGGGGCCAGCCATAGTGGTCTCCGTGGCTAGTTATTGGGGAAGAGCAAACCCGCAGATATGGGAATGGATAGGAATTAACTGGAATAAAGATTGTGGATAGAGCAGAAGAACACACCGATACATCCCCAGGAACCCTTCCTGATTCTACCCCAGGGCCATTAAGGGTTTACGATCGGAATACTCAGTATTTTTGTGACATAGAGAGGAACGTAGGCGGACTCATGGAGTCTGTCAAAACCCTTAAGGAAACTGTTGATAGGCAAAATACGAAGCTGGATAGTATCGACAAAAAGGTTTTTGCAGCAGAGGTAATAATTTCATTTGTGGGAGCCTGTATCCTGATCTTTATCGGTTTCACAGCGTGGATTTTAGATAAAGCCTGGAATATCTTCGGACCCATAGTGCAATCTCATTTCCATCCTTAAACTCTATCTCCCACCGCTTCCAATAATTTAGTTTGCTGCTGCAAATAATCACCTTTCTCCGGCAATTTGCCGGTAAAAGGGAATGGTTAGTTTTCCCGAGTGCATAATTCCGGATTCTTCGCTTTATAGAAAGACGTAGCGCCGGTCCCCCCGCCGGCCCAGGAACCGCCGAGGGCGGCGGTTCTGCATTTATCCCGCCTTCAGGGCTTCTTTTGCAACTGGTCGGCCACCGATTGAATGGCCCGGGCCACTGCCTCCGGGTCACCCAGGTAATAGTGGCGAATCGGGGTCAGGTCGTCGTTGAGTTCATAAACCAGGGGAATACCGGTGGGAATGTTGAGACCGACGATCTCTGCTTCCGAGACCCCGTTGAGATATTTCACCAGGGCCCGCAGGCTGTTGCCATGGGCGGCAATCAGCACCTGCCGCCCCGCGGCCACCGCCGGCGCCACGGTTTCCTGCCAGTAGGGCAAAAAGCGAGCCACCACGTCCTTCAGGCATTCGGTGAGGGGAATCTCCTCCGGCCGCAGGCCCGCATAGCGGGGGTCGCGACCGGGATAATGGGGATCGTCCAGGCTCAGGGGCGGCGGCGGCACATCATAGCTGCGCCGCCAGATCTTCACCTGCTCCATCCCGTGCCGGGCCGCGGTCTCCGCCTTGTTCAAGCCCTGCAAGGCGCCATAGTGGCGCTCGTTGAGGCGCCAGCTATGCTCAACCGGAATCCACATCAGGTCCATCTCCTCCAGGGTGAGCCACAGGGTCTTGATGGCCCTTTTCAACATGGAAGTGAAGGCCACCTCAAAGGTGTACCCCTCCTGGGCCAGGGTGCGGCCCGCCTGGACCGCCTCCTGCAACCCCCGTTCTGAGAGGCCCACATCGATCCAGCCGGTGAACCGGTTTTCCTGGTTCCAGATACTTTCGCCGTGGCGCAACAACACGATCTTTTTCATGTTCCCCTCTCCTGTCCGTTTCCGGGACGGGCAGCCGCCGCCCGCTGATCATCTTGGTAGGGGCGGACCCAGGTGTCCGCCCCGTTTGAGGGCGCACACGGGGGTGCGCCCCTGCAATACCATCCCCTAACCTCCGCCCAGGCAAATTAACCGGGCCTTTCTATCATAAAAGTTACCACGGCTTTTCTCAAGTCCTAAGGCCCCTGGACAGATGGCGGCGCCTGAAATTTTCCGGTAAATAACCGCAGGAGGTTAAAGGGCTTCCCGCCGTGGCGCGAAGAGAATTACCTTCCACCAGAACCGAAAGCATTTGAGCCTGTTTTTCTCTATTCAATCTGTTCATACTTATATTATATGCTTGAGCAGCTCAAGCTATCAAGAGAAAAGTTGACTATTCCCAAAAAAAGATTTATTTCTTAGGTGAAAATGGAGGGGCGGAGCGGATTCGAACCGCCGGCACGCGGATTAGTAATCCACCGTTCTATCCTCTGAACTACCGCCCCTCATTTTTTTCTTGACATATTAGCTAGATCGCGCTAATATCAATAAAACATAGGGGTGGTGGTCCACGGCATCTTGCCGTGGCTACTAAAATGAGGGTCACGCCTTTTCCCCTTCTGGCCTACCGCTTCTCGCAAAAGCGGTAGGCCATTTTTATTTCATGCAGCTCTCTCCATCAAATCCCAAAGACCTATGCCTATCTTTTTAAATAAAACACCTTCCTTACCCTTCAGGGTGTTCCGTATAATTTGCATCCGGTTCTTCTCACCTAGCTGCCAATTCCTGGCCTTAAATTCCTTGACGATCTCAGGAACTGTCATGGCCCGGCCAGTTGCCTTCAAAACCTCCACTATCTTTTCAGCATTCGTTTTCCCAGGCAGCGATTTAAATAATTCGGATATCTGCCCAGAGACGGCGAACGCCTGGGTAGGACTTTTTATCTCACTTTTCGCGTAACCCCCTCCAAGAAGAAGCCTCCCCTGGTTTATAAAGGCTTCGATCTGACCCAACTGCTCCTTGAGCTTATCAAACTCCTTTAGTTTGTCAAGCAGTTGGCTCCGCTCCTGCATAGCCGATTCAATCGCGGTTTTTATGGCCTCCTCATAATCTGCCATTTTTGCTAACCCTCCTGTCTGAGATGAATTGGAGTTTACCAGGAGTAGATTTTTTTGTCAATGCCTATTTTGATATGATAATGGCATTATCATGAGTGGGTGAATACGCAGAGTTTGTAAGGCTATTATGGATAGAAGTTAATTGTATTATCATTTCAAAAAAATCCAGTTCACCCCAAAAAAATATCAGATCGCCGATTGACCATCGTTAAAGGATGGTTATATTGTGCTTGACAAAGGGGTCTGTTTACTGATAGATTTTCTGCCTGTCTTTTCATGGCGCATAATTTCACAACCTGCAGACAACACGGTATAATTATTGCATCAGGTAAACCTACCTCAATTTGGTCTGTCAAAGTTGGTTAAATCAGCCTATACGGAGGGTGTCTAAATGGCAGATAGCGTGGGAAAGGAAAATAAACCAAAAGAAATTATTGGGCCATTCACAGTAGAATTAGTGCCTAGGGGTGAGCCAAGATTTGGACGCGTTTATTCAAATTTTTTTCAAGTCTCACATAGCCCTTGGGAATTTAATATTCGGTTTTGCATAGCACCTGTTTCGACAGATATAAAATTCAATAAGAAAGAAGATAAAACTGTAGTAGACGCATCAATAATTATTGATGTTATGGTTTCGCCAAAACAAATGCCGGGTTTTATAAAAAATTTGCAATCTAATCTTGAAAAATTTGAAAAATATCAGAAGGGTTTAACTCAGTTATCTTCATCCCCAGGTTCGGAGTCAGCTAACCATTAATTTTTGACTGTCTAATAAATTTAAGGAATATACAATATGGTTGAACCAGCTATAAATTATTTAGATTTTGCAGACCATTACTTCGCTGAATATGAAATCCCTGATGTTCAGAGAATTACATTGGTTATTAGCCCAATAGTAGTTTCCCCAAGCTATTTTAATTTTGGTGATGCTGGTGATGTGGAAATGAGTCCGCCAATTACAATAGGACAAGTTGATGATACAGGGGCCGAATTAAGTAAATGGGATAATATCGCGGAGATTGATATGCTAATTACTGCTACACGAGATAAGGGAATCAGGATACCCGAAACCCCTGAGTTAAGAAATTATCTATCTAATTTCCCTGATATAAGAGAAATATTGCCCGAAGTTTGCAATTTGACTATGGAAAGATTTTCACATAACGCACAATTATCTTTAGAACTTGATCCAGATACTGAAGGAAATGAATTGATTTTATATGTTCGCCAAAAGCATTATGCGGAGGATTTCATGGATATAATTGATGATATCCGGGCAAAATATAGGGAGAGACTAACTGGTAAACGGGGTTGGATTTTAGTAACAACTGATTTCGGCTCCCCTGAGTAAGTTCCTATGGCCTTTTCTTGGCGAGATTATCTCTTATTGATACAGGAAATTTATCTAACAAGAGCTTCTTTGAATTATGAAGAAGCAATTTATAGGTGCGCGATAAGTAGGTCTTATTATGCTGCTTTTTGTGGAGCCCGGAATTTCGCCAGAGACCACCAGAGTTATGTCCCATCCTATAGTGGCGTGGATCACTTAAAGGTTCGTGACCATTTTAGGCAAAAAGGAAGGGCTGATATAGCTGATAAATTATGGGAGTTACACAAATGGCGAATTCGATGCGATTATCGTGATACCGTGAATAATCTTGGCCGAATGACTACGGAAGCATTAAAAGGAGCCTTCGAAGTATTTAATCATCTATCCACGATAGTACCTTAATTATCCATTTTATTTACTTTTTCTTCTCCCACCTTGCCTTAGCAGCTTTCTTGGCGATTTCCTTCCGTTGTTCCGGGGTAAGCTTTTCAGCCCTGGCTTTCCCGCCCTTCAACCCGCCCTTGCGCCCGATCTCTGACAGATATTCAGAAACGGGCGATCTTTCCTTTTTTGGTTCTTCCTGAGCGGATTCAGGTTCTTCGGTAGACATGCGGACGATTTCATGGGCTAGCTGATTAGGGTCTTTCGGGAGCTTTTTGCTTGAACGCCTCATGTATTAAGTATCGCAGGGATTAGGGAACGAGTCAAGGCAGAAAAAAATCAAAATGAGTCACTACCGGGCTTCCAGGGGAATTGCATCCAATGGGGAAACATGGTAGGTGATAATCGAGGGGCGTTTTCAGGTGCAAGGCGGCCGCCTGAATCAGGATCGGGTCGGCTCAATTTTCCGGAGTTTTAAGAACGCCCCTGGTCATGACTGCTGAGTCCTGCCGTCCTCTGGAGGAGCCCTCAAATGGAGCCGTCCCTGGTGCATGTCAACCTGGAGTTGTTCCTCACCTGCGCCTCCTTCCTCATCCTGCTCAGCTATTACGTGCGGCTGATCAACCGAGTGCGGCGCCGCCCCTTGACCACCTCCATCGGGGTCATCAACCACCTGCAGGGCCATTGGGTGGAGTCCGTCATGGCGGACAAGCGGGACATCCTGGCGGTCCAGACACTGCGCAACCAGGTGATGGCCTCGAGTTTTCTGGCCTCCACCGCCATCCTCATCTGCCTGGGGGTCATGAGCGTCGCCGCCAGCCCGGAGAAGATGGCGGAAATCACCCCCAGCCTCCAGGAACTGGTTCGGGAGCACCGGGTCCTGTGGCTGTTCAAACTGATGACGATCGTGGTCGATTTCTTCTTCATCTTCTTTAGCTTTACCATGGCCATCCGCTCCTTCAACCAGGTCAATTTCATGATAAATGTCCCACCTTCGCTGGCCCACAAGATCACCCCGTGTTATGTTGCGGGTATCCTCAGACATGCCAGCCTCCATTACACTGCCGGCATGCGGGGTTACTATATCGGGGTGCTCCTGGTTTTGTGGCTCTTCGGGCCTATCTGGATGCTGCTGGGCACCATCATCCTGATCGTAGTCCTATACCGCCTGGATTACACCCTAGCGGCTCCCTCCGGAGATCACCCGGATTCCTGGGGCGCACCCAGCCACCAGCCCTGAGGAAGCCCGCGGCGCTATCTCGGGCGGGACGCCAATGCAACCCGGACCCGGTAGCCTAGGCCTCCGGCCTGTGGAATCATTTATCTTCTCCGCTGCCACTAATTCATGGCGGGAAACTCGAATTGATAATTTTCACATTATTAAATTAACACTATCTGCCAGTTTTATTTGATCCTATTTTTCTTTATTTATCTGATGGATAAATTATGAGCAGCC
This sequence comes from uncultured delta proteobacterium, assembly GCA_963697965.1. Taxonomy (GTDB): domain Bacteria; phylum Desulfobacterota; class Desulfobaccia; order Desulfobaccales; family 0-14-0-80-60-11; genus JAPLJC01. The sequence continues at coordinate 1,156,436 of OY969108.1, read as the reverse complement.
TACTTGCCATATTATTTATTCGAAATGGTTTGTTATTAGATATTAGATCATTGTTTGGCGATGTATAATGAACTTTCCATATCTGTAATCAAATTTGTTACAATATTTGTCTAATATCTTTTGCACGCCTTCTCCCCTGCCCCCCCCGGCGCCCTATTTATTGTTTTTTTTCTTTACATCTTATGAGGGTCTGGTTTAATCTTTCTTAATCTCGGTTTTGGGAAGGGACACATATTATGAAGATTCACGAATATCAGGCCAAAGAATTGCTCAGGAAATTCCAGGTGCCGGTACCCGAAGGAGCGGTGGCCGGGACCGCCGCCCAGGCCCGCCAGGTGGCCGAAAACCTGCCGGGCGGCCCTTTTGTGGTCAAGGCCCAGATCCACGCCGGCGGCCGCGGCAAGGGCGGCGGCATCAAGACCGCGGCTACTGCCCAGGAGGTGGAGCTTATGTCCGGCCAGATCCTGGGTATGACCCTGATCACCCCCCAGACCGGCCCCGAGGGCAAGCTGGTCAACCAGGTACTGGTGGAGCAGGCCCAGGAGATCGCCCGGGAACTGTACCTGGGGATCGTTCCGGACCGCACCCTGGGCCGTCCGGTGATCATGATGAGCGCCGCCGGCGGTATGGAGATTGAAGAAGTGGCGGCCCGCACCCCGGAGCTGATCATCAAAGAGGCGGTGAATCCCATCACCGGCTGCCTGCCCTACCAGGCCCGCAACCTGGCCTTCGGGGTGGGCCTTGACCCCCAACTGCTGCGCCCCGCAGTGAGCTTTATCGACAGCCTTTACCGGCTGTTCGTCGCTCTGGACTGCTCCCTGGCGGAGATCAACCCGCTGGTGGTCACCAAATCCGGAGCCTTGCTGGCACTGGACGCCAAGCTCAACCTGGACGACAACGCCCTGTTCCGCCACCGCGACCTGGCCGGCCTGGAAGACCCGAGCGAGATGGACCCCTTGGAATTTGAGGCCCGCAAGCACCAGCTCAATTACATCCGCTTGAACGGCAATGTCGGCGCCATGGTGAACGGCGCCGGCCTGGCCATGGCCACCATGGACCTGATCAAGGCCGCCGGCGCCGAACCCGCCAACTTCCTGGACGTGGGCGGCGGCGCCTCCGCGGCAATGGTCAGCAACGGCTTCCGCATCATCCTGGGGGACCCCCACGTCAAGGGGGTGCTCATCAATATCTTCGGCGGCATCCTGCGTTGCGACGTCCTGGCCAGCGGGGTGGTGGAGGCGGTGCAAGAGGTCAAGGTGCAGGTGCCCATCATCGTCCGCCTGGAGGGGACCAACGTCGAGCAGGGGCGGGAGATTCTGAAGAATTCCGGCCTCAAATTCACCGTGGCCACTGACATGCTGGATGCGGCCCAAAAGGTGGCGGCCCTGGTGGGCTGAGAATCACCCCCGCCTCGACTCTCCCCTTAAGGGGAGGGAGAAAAGCTGGTTCCTGGAGCTGCTTTGTGAACCGGAAAAGACTGAAAGGTGAGATATGAGCGTTCTGGTAAATAACGACACCCGGGTGGTGGTGCAGGGGATTACCGGCAAGGAGGGTTCCTTCCACGCCCGGGCCTGCGCCGAATACGGCACCAAGATCGTGGCTGGAGTGACCCCGGGCAAGGGCGGCCAGCAGGTGGACGGCATCCCGGTGTTCAACACCGTGGCCCAGGCGGTCAAAGAGGCGGGGGCCAACACCTCCCTGATCTTCGTGCCCCCGGCCTTTGCCGCCGACGCCATCCTGGAGGCCGCGGCCGCCGGGGTCAAGCTGGCGGTGTGCATCACCGAGGGCATCCCCACCCTGGACATGGTGAAGGTCATGGCCGTCCTCAAGGACAGCGGCTGCCGCCTCATCGGCCCCAACTGCCCGGGCATCATCTCCCCGGGCCAGGCCAAGGTGGGCATCATGCCGGGCCAGATCCATAAACCCGGGGGTATGGGCCTGGTGTCCCGCAGCGGCACCCTCACCTATGAAGCGGTGCATCAGATGACCCTTTTGGGCATCGGCCAGAGCACCTGCGTGGGCATCGGCGGCGATCCGATTATTGGCACCGATTTCATAGATATGCTAAAATTGTTCGAAGCTGATCCCCAGACTGGGGGAGTGGTGCTCATCGGGGAGATCGGCGGCGTTGCCGAAGAGGAGGCCGCGGCCTTCATCTCGGGCCACGTCTCCAAGCCGGTGGTGAGCTTCATCGCCGGACAGACCGCGCCGCCGGGCAAACGCATGGGGCATGCCGGGGCCATTATCTCGGGGGGCAGCGGCAAGGCCGCGGACAAGATGGCGGCCCTCAGCCGGGCCGGGGTGACTGTAGTGGCCAATATCGGCGAGCTGGGGCAAACGGTAAAACGGGTCATGGGGCATATCACCTGACGTCCATGAAGATTTTGCTGCACATCTGCTGCGCCCCTTGCACCATCTACCCGTTGACAGCCTTAGCGGCAAAGGGCCACCAGGTGCGTGGCTTCTTTTCCAACCCCAATATCCACCCCTACCAGGAGCATCAGCGCCGGGCAGCCACCCTGGAGACCTATGCCGCCAAAGTAGGCTTGCCGGTGATCTGGGACCGGAGCTATCCCCTGGAGGAATTCTTGCGTAACCTGGCCTTCCGGGAGGCGGAGCGCTGCCGCTTCTGTTACTACCAACGCCTCAGCGCCACGGCCCGGGTAGCCCGGAGCGGCAAATTCGACGCCTTCACCTCCACCCTCCTCTACAGCAAATTTCAAAACCATGAATTGATCAGGGAATTGGGGCAATTGCTGGTCCAGGAGGTGGGGGTGCCCTTTTACTACGAAGATTTTCGCCGGGGCTGGGAGGAAGGCCGGATTAGGTCCGGAAAGCTTGGGCTTTACAAGCAGCAGTACTGTGGCTGCATCTTCAGCGAACGGGACCGCTTCCAGCAGCCTGCCGCGGAGCGGGCCGGGGTGGGCCAGGCGCTCAAGGGGCACCGGAAACTCTGACCCTGGATGGGGGTGCCACAATTGTCTGAAACAAGAATAATTATCTGTTTTCCAAGAGAATCTGGCGCCAGCCGCCCCTGGCCGCGGTTCCGGCTCGGGCTTTCTGTGGTCTAACCATGGTTAATTTCAGGATTTATTTTTTGACCCACCTTGGCACGGTCCTTGGATCAATCCCTGGCAAGGCCTTTGCCGCCGCTAATTCCAGCCACCCTGGGAAAGGAGAAACGGATGCGAGACCCCATCGCAGGGTTGACGTCCCAGACGCTTAATGGGAGTTCCTTTAACCTGGATAGCCCCTGGGAAAAGTGTCGATTGGCGAGAGCCGGCGCCGGCCGGCCCGGCGGCCCGCTGCCTGAAAATCAGGCTTTCCACTAAATCATATTCAGGGAAACCCCGATTGTCAGATATTCGATTTAACCCTATTCTTTTTGCAAAATCTAATAAAATAGGGGAAAATCGGAGCGTTCAGCCAGCGGCTTCAGCGCCGCGGCGGGAAGGGACGCCTCCGGTAGTATCATCCAGGTGATGGCATCAAGCATGGAAGCACGGGAAATTTATGCGGTTGAGCATCTTAAGCGGGCGGCACTCGCTTGGCTGGCTGTTAGCCGAAAACCGGAAACCCTTTTGTTAGGACTTACACGGCCATGGTCGCCTCCCGTCTGACCCTGACTAATCGAGCGGAGAACTTGAGACTGCTGGAGGACTTCATCAGCCGGTGGAGCAAGGACCGCGGCCTGCCGGCAGCCAGACTCCGGTCCCTGGAATTGGCGGCCAAAAGGATCTTCCAGCACCTGGTGGATCACGCCTATCAGCCCGACGAACCTGGTTCCATCGCCGTGGAATTGGAGGAGAAGGGCCCCAGGTTGCGCCTGATGTTCGAAGACGACGCAGTCCCGAAAACTTCCCCGGAGACCTCCCCGGGCAACCCCGGCGGGATGGCTTCCCCCGTGGACGCTCCCCATCTCAATTCATTGGAGCGCCTGGCGGAGAGCCTCATATACTACCGCACCGCCGACGGCAAAAACCGCCTGGTGGTCTTCTTGAATTGAGCGGCCCCCTCCTCAAGGAACGGGGCGGATTTTTAGGCGGCGCGCCCGGCCCTAATGCGGGGGACGGGCATACTGCTTGGCCTTGGCAAAGGCCTCTTGGGCTTCCTGGTCCTTGCCGCGCGCCTGGAGAAATTCCCCCAGATAATTCCAGCCCTCGGCATAATCGGGCTTCAGTTGTACCGCCTTGCGCAGCTCCGCCTCCGCCTCCCGCAGGTCGCCGGCACGGGACAGGGAGCTGCCCAAAAGGCTATGAGCCTCGGCCCAATCGGGCCTGATGGCAAGGGCCTGGCGGAAGGCGACAGCCGCCTGGACGTCATGTCCCTCGCCGGCCTCCAGCAGCCCCTCCTGCAGGTAAGCCTTGGCGGCCTTATTCGTGTCTTCCTTGGCCTGTTCCTGAAGGTTGCTGGCCCAGCCCGTCGTCATCCCTCCCAGAGCCAGGCAGGCGGCCAAAATTATCATGCTTAGCCATCTCACCACGGTATTCTCCTCCAGAGATTTTATTTTACAGGGGGGTCAGATGGCCCCCGTGAGCTCACCCCTAGCTAATCATAAAGGTCCCACCGCGGCCAGATATAGGGCCGCTTCCTCGACCCCGTCCACCTGGACCAGGCGCTCCACTTCCCCGTCGAAGAAGGCCCCCACCGGACAGACTCCCAGTTTAAGGGCGGTGGCGGCCAGCATCAGGTTCTGGCAGATGTGGCCGGCGTCCAGAAACAGGTAGCGGATGGCCCGCTCCCGGTATTTCCACATGGCCCGGTTGAGTACCCCGGTCCAGATGAAGACTACGCCGGCGTCGCCCAGGAAGTCTTGAGAGAGTCCGGCCCCCACCAAAGAATGGCGAAAGTCCCCTGCCTTAAGCAGCTCCAGGGAAAAGTCCGGCACCTGGAAGTGCCAGATCCCCGGCTCCACTCCCTCCACCCGGTGTACCGCCAGGTAGGTTTCCACCGGGTAGAGGGCCCCGGCTGAGGGCGCCGCCCGGAGGAGATAGCCACGGCTGGCGTAGGTTGCCCCCTGGCTGGCCCAGAGCAGGGCGGCCAGTTCGTCCCGGGTCAGAGGCCGTTCCTGATAACTTCGCTGGGAGCGGCGCTGGCCCAGGCATTGCCACAGGTCCGCGCCCGTGCGCCCCGCCTCGGGGTCGAGGTGCAGGCGCTTTGGGGCCTCCGGGTAATTCTTGTATAGGGGGGCCCGAGGATATGTCAGCCGCGCCTCTCCCAGGTCCTCCCGGCGATAGCGGCTCGCCGCCAGGTAGCGGCGGCCCGGGTCCAGCTCTTCAGAGTCCCTCATGGCTTTCCCCAATAAGACCCCGCCCCACACGGACGGCTATGCCTGGCCAATCACCTTGCTGCGCTCTTCCCGGCGGGGGCGGTTTCTTTCGTAAATAATCTTTAGGCCCTTCAGAGTGAGATAATCGTCCACCATGTCGATGCTTTGGGTTTCCGAGGCAATGAGGCAGGCCAGGCCGCCGGTGGCGATGACCCGAGGCGGGTGGTCCTCCATGGCCTTCTTGATGCGGGCCACGATACCATCCACCAGCCCGGCGTAGCCATAAATAATGCCGGCGTTCATACTGCTGATGGTGTCCTTGGCAATGATGCTCTTAGGTCTGGCGAAGATCTCCACCCGAGGCAGCTTGGAGGCCTTGAGAAATAAGGCTTCACAGGAGATCATCACCCCCGGGGCGATGGCCCCGCCCTGATATTCACCTCGCTGGGAAACCACGTCGAAGGTGGTGGCGGTGCCAAAATCCACGACCACCACGGCGCCGTGCACCTGTTCAAAGGCGGCCACCGCATTAACGATGCGGTCCGCGCCCACTTCCCGGGGGTTATCGTAGCAAATAGGCATGCCCGTCTTGATACCGGGGCCCACCCACAGAGGCCGGACCTTCAGGTAGCGTTGGGAAAAGCCCTCCAGGGTATTGCTCATGGGAGGCACCACCGAGGAGATGATCAGGTCGGTGCCGGGGTCCAGGGACAGGCCCTGGGCCTGGAAGAGGTTACGCATCAGGATGCCCAGCTCATCGATGGTGGCTTCTTTTTCGGTGCGGATGCGCCAATCGTGGAGAAGGAGGTCATCCTGATAGACCCCGATGACCGTGTTGGTATTGCCCACATCCATCACCAGCAGCATGAGCTTTTTCTCCTCAGCTCAGCAAGGCGCTTAGCGTCTTAGCCAGGTCCTGGGCCACCCGTTCCACCAGTTGCCGATCCTCGCCCTCGGTCATGATGCGCAGCTTCGGCTCGGTGCCGGAGTAGCGCACCAGCAGGCGTCCCTGGGACCCCAGGGACCGTTCCGCCTCCCGGAGCGCCTGCCGGGCCGGCCGCAGCCTTTGCAAATCCTGCTTTTCCCGGACCTCCAGGTTGACGAGAACCTGGGGATAATCCTCCATGAAGCCGGCCAGTTCGGCCAACGGCTTGTCTTCCAGCAGCATCACCGCCAGCAGCCGCAGCGCCGTGAGAATGCCATCCCCGGTGGTGGCGTAATCCAGGAAGACCAGGTGCCCGGACTGTTCCCCCCCCAGGATATAGCCTCCCTTCTTCATTTCCTCCAAGACGTAGCGGTCTCCAACCGCGGCCCGCACCAGTTTGATGCCGGCCTTCTTCAGAGCCACCTCCAGACCCAGGTTGGTCATCACCGTGCCCACCACCGTTTTGCGAGGCAGCCTTCCCCGGCGCATCAGAGCCAGGGCGCAGATGCCCAGAATATGGTCCCCATCCGCCACCCTGCCGGTGTGGTCCGCCACTATGCAGCGGTCGCCGTCACCGTCGAAGGCTATCCCCAGGTCGGCCCGGTGACGCTTTACCAGGGATACCATGGTCTCTGGATAGGTGGCGCCGCACATGCGATTGATATTCTTGCCGTTGGGCCGCACTCCGATGGGGATGATCTCCGCCCCCAACTCCGTGAAGACCTCCGGCGCCACCTTATAGGTGGCCCCATGGGCGCAATCGACCACGATCCTGAGGCCGTCCAGATCCAGTTTCTTGGGGAAGGTGCTCTTCAGAAAGGAGATATAGCGGCCGCGGGCATCGTCGATGCGGAAGGCCTGGCCTATCTCGGTGGCTGTGGGCCGGGCCCCCTCTACTCCCGGATCGCTCATCATCCTCTCTATGTGGGCTTCTATCTCGTCAGGCAGCTTGAAACCATCTCCGGAAAAGAACTTGATGCCGTTGTCCTGATAGGGATTGTGGGAGGCGGAAATGACCACCCCGGCATCGGCTCGCATCGAGGAGGTGCTGAAGGCGATTCCCGGGGTGGGCAGCGGCCCCAAAAGCAATACATCCACCCCCATGGAACAGATGCCTGCGGTGATGGCATACTCGAGGAGGTAGCCAGAAATGCGGGTGTCCTTGCCTACCACGATACGTTTCCGGCCGGGGCCGTATTTAATGACGTAAGCCAGAACCCTACCCAACTGCAGGGCCACCTCCGCGGTCATGGGATAGATATTGGCTACCCCCCGAACCCCGTCGGTGCCGAAAAGATGACGCGTCTCGTTCATTTACCCTCTCACTTTGCCATTATCCTTGCTAATGCGGCGACTGCTTCAAATATTTACCATAATTGCCCGAAAAGGCCAGCACTCACCTCGTGGCAGCGCTCATCCCTGGCCGCTCCAATGGATGCACTGCACCGGACAGGCTTCAATAGCTGCCTCGATCTTATCTTCCGAGCTGCCGTCCGGGTTGAGCACCTGGACAAAACCCAGATTCTCGTTGAGTCTGAAGACTTCCGGGCACATCTCTTCACAGGTGCCGCAGGCGATGCATTCCTCTTCCACTATCTCGGGGAAGCGTTCGGACATGCGCTCCTCTTCCTCAGATCGTTTCCGGCTGCCAGTTAGAATTGCAGCTCCGCCCGGAAGGTCTGGGCTTCCGCCTGCCGGATCAAGGTGAAACCCAGGCGCTTCACCAAATCCAGCATCGTCTTATTGCTGGATAAGACTTCGCCCCACAAAATTTTCACCTGGTTTTCCTTGGCGATGCCGATGACCTCCTCCACCAGTTTGGCGCCCAGGCCTTTACCCTGCCATTGGTCCGCCACCATGACGGCAAACTCTGCGGTCTCCCGGTTGGCTTCCATCACCAGGCGGGACACCCCCAGCATTATTTCCGGACCAGGCGGCTGACCTATGGCCATCAGCCCCAGCTCCCGGTCGTAATCATTCTGGGTGAAGCGGATGAGCATCTCGTGGGTCCACTTCTTGATATGGCGGAAATAGCGAAAATAGATGGTTTCCTCCGAACACTTGCCGTAGAAATCGGAGACCAGCGATTCGTCTTCGGGCTTTATGGGGCGCAGCAGCAACGGGGTGCCGTCCCGCATCATCCAGTGGCTTTCATACTGGTTGGGGTACGGGGCTATGATGAGGTGGCGGGGGGCCGGCACGGCACTGGGGGCCAGCAATATCCGGGCGTCCACGCCCATAAAGCGGCCCCCGGTCACCGACAGGGGGTTGATGTCCAGCTCACTGATCTCGGGGAAATCCGTTACCAATTGAGAAACCCGCACCAGGATTTCACTGAGCCGGTCAAGGTTAGCCGGGGGCAGGTTCCGGTAACCCTGGAGCATGTTGGCGACCCGGGTCCTTTCGATCATCCTCCTGGCCAGCAATAGGTTGAGGGGCGGCAGGTCCACCATCACGTCCTGGAGCACCTCAGTCAGGCCGCCGCCGGCTCCGAACAGGATCAGGGGGCCGAAATCGGGGTCGTGCTTGCTGCCGATGAGCAGTTCGCAGTCGGGGGGCATTTCCTGCTCTTGAACGGTGACCCCGAGGATATTGGCCTCGGGTCTATGGGCCCGAGCCTCTTCAGTAATTTCGCGGAAGGCGGCCAGGACTTCGGAATCGCTGTGGATGTGCAGGCGGACCCCCCCCACCTCGGCCTTGTGGGTGATATCCGGAGAATTGATCTTCATGGTCACGGGGAACCCCAGACACTGGGCGGCGCTCACCGCCTCCGGGCCGGAAGCAGCAGCCACCGTGCGGTTCATGGGAATGCCGTAAGCCGAGAGAATGGCCTTGGACTCCAGCTCCGTGAGGATGGTCGCCTGGCGGGCCAGACACTGGTCAATAAAGGTCCTGGCCTTCCTGGTGTTGATATTCAGGTCCTGGGCCATCTGAGGGGGTGTCTCTTGCAGTAAGCCGAGGTGCCGGGAGTAAAAATACATTTCCATAAAGGTATTGACTGCCTGTTCCGGGGTCTCACAGGTGGGAATGCCGGCAGCATTGAGGATTTTCACCCCTTCGGCCACCTCTTCGCCACCCATCCACACGGCAAACACTGGTCGCGCCTGGCCTTTCAACTCCGGGGCCAGGGCCCGGGCCACCCCGCTCGGGTCAGTGAGGGACTGGGGTGCGAGGATAATCACCAGGCCCGCAATCCCCGGGGCCTTCAAGGCCAGGCGCACCACCTGCACATAGCGCTCCGGCGAGGCGTCGCCCAGGATGTCCACCGGGTTGCCCCGGCTCCAGTAGGCGGGCAGGATTTCGTCCAGTTTTGCCAGGGTTTCCGGTCCCAGGGCCGCGGGCTCCATCCGCCAGCGGTCCAGGGCGTCCGCGGCCATAACCCCCGGCCCCCCGGCATTGGTGATGATCGCCAGCCCGCTGCCGGCAGGCAGCTTCAGTTTGCCCAGGGCCTCGGCGCAGTCGAACAACTGGCCCACGGTATCCACCCGGATGATGCCGGCCCGGCGAAAGGCCGCAGTGTAGGCGGCGTCTTCCCCCACCAGGGCCCCGGTGTGGGAGCACGCGGCCCGGGCCCCAGCCTGGCTGCGCCCCGCCTTAACCAGGATAATCGGCTTGACCCGGGATACGGAGCGGGCCGCGCTCATGAATTTGCGGTGCTGGGTCAGGCCCTCCATATACATAATGATGGCCCGGGCCTTTTCTTCGTTGCCCAAAAAATCGATGAGGTCGCCAAAGTCCAGGTCCGTCATGGAGCCGACGCTGATGAAGTGGCTGAAGCCGATGTTCTTCTGAGCAGACCAGCCCAGGACGGACAGGCACAGGGCGCCGCTTTGGGAGATGAACGCCAGGCTTCCCGCCGCAGGCATATGGAGGGCGAGGCTGGCGTTGAGGTGGGCAGCCGGACAGAGCAGCCCCATGGAGTTGGGCCCCAAATACCGCACCCCCGCCTTGACAGCCGCTTCCTGGATGGCGCCTTCAATCACCTTCCCTTGCGGTCCGGTTTCCCGGCCGCCGGTGGACACGATAATGGCTGCCCGTATTCCCGCCTGGCCGCACTTCTTGATGATTTCCGGCACATCTTTGATGGGTATGGCAATAATGGCCAGGTCCGCCGGGGCCGGCAGGGCGGTGATGGCGGCATGGGTGGTAAGACCGTGAATCTGAGCGTAATTCCTGTTAACGGGAAAGATGCTCCCGGGAAATCCGCCCCGCACCAGGTTCTGTACCAGGATGGAGCCGACACTGCCCTCTTTTTCGCTGGCGCCGATCACCGCCACCGATTCCGGCTTGAAGAAGCAGTCCAGCAAGATTTTCTTCATTTAAGCCCCCTTTTCATTAATATGACAGATTACCAGGGGTTTTCGATCCGCCGTTTCCAGAGCGGCCGCGGCCATAGAAAACGGTGACCCGATGCCGTTCAGGACCGGTGCGGCCGCGGCCCAGGCGGCTCAAGGAAGACGAGGTCCGGTGCGCCAGGCGCCGCCAGTCCTCCGGGTCCCCGGTGGCGCCGCCCCCCTCCTCTCCCACCATGATAAGATAATGCAGAAAATCCATCTGGCAAATCGGGACCAGGGACTGCCCTGGCGGCGGCCAGGCGTAGAGCACCGCTTCGGGGCGGAAATCCCGGATGGCCTCGAAGACATCACCCCGCTCCACCCGGGGATGCACCGGCAGCCCCGATTGAAATTCGCCATCGCCCCGGTCCACGGCCCGGAAAATGAGGCCCACCCCCTGACAGAGAGGAGCCAGGGCCGCGGTGAGGTAGCCCCGGCCGGCGCCTGCCTCCAGGAGCCGCTTGACCTTCAACAGCTTGAGAAACCTCAGGAGGCGAGACGGCCATTCCCGGGAGGGAAAGAAAAAGACCCCCGTGGCCTGAGACAGGGCCATGAGCCAGGCTGCCTGGTCGGAGGACCGCCGCAGCAGTCCCTGCCAGCGGGCCTCGGGCAACAGGTAAGCCAGCGGCTCGGCTCCCGCCTCCGGCAGATGCACCAGGTTGCGGGCTTGCTCCTGAAACCGCTGGTACTCCCGAAATTTTACCGAGGTGGGCAAGGTTTTCTTCTTTTCGGGTCCAGAAAAGGCTCTCTTCCCAGGATGGTCCCACCGCCTGGGTTTCCGGGGCGGCCACCTGCATAGGTCCTGCACTTTCCCTGGCCGCGGTTAATTTCGCCTAATTTTGAGGCACCGCTCGCTAATTATACCCGGACCCCCTGCCTGCGGCTCTCCAAAGTTGCAGTTCGCCCACATTGTGGAATATCATGCCATATTTCTCCGGGGTTGCATAGTTTCGAGTTTCGGCTTTCGAGTTTTGAGTAATCCGTCTAAGGTATAGCCTGAGATTGAGAAATATCCATGGGTTGGCGGAAGATTAATTGAAGTGGCGGGCACGGAGGCCTGCCCCACCTCGGAGCTCCTATGAACCACCAAAGCTGCCCCTACCCCTCTTGAGCCACTGTCACAAGATGATTCCCCGGCTTCCTTCTGGCATTGACAAGGCCCCCCGCAAAACTTAACAGAAAAGGGTCGGAGGGCACTTTTTCAGGAGGTGGATCATGCAGCCGCTGGATATGCACATCGAAGGCCGGCACCTGGAAATCTTGCCGGAGTGGCGGGAGAAGATCGAAGCTGAACTGGCCCGCCTGCAGCATCACTATTCCGGGCCTATTCTGCATGCCCGGACGGAAATTACCGGCACCGCCCACCACCATCTGGGCGCCTTTGAAGTACAACTGGTGGTCAGTGTGCCCGGGGAGGCCATCACCGTGAAACGCCAGGGAGAATCCGTCCTGCCCTTGCTGGTGGAAGCCTTCGACGTCCTGGACCGACGACTGGAAGAACACTCCCATGTCATCCAGCAGAAAGTCAAAACCCATGCAGAATCCGCCCGGCGCGGCCGGATCATCCGCCTCTTCCCGGAGCGGGACTACGGCTTCATCGAATCCGACGACGGCCTGGAGGTCTATTTCCATGCCAATGCCTTGAAAAAGGGGGATTTTGCCGGGCTGAATCCCGGAATGGAGGTGAATTTCGGCCAGGAAGAGGGGGACCAGGGCCCCCAGGCCACCTGGATCCAGCCGCTGTAGGGACTTTTTCGTTTTTCGGTTAGGTGGGAAAGGTAGGCTGTTTGGGCCTGCCTTTTTCATCTGGCCTGAGGCGACCCGGGATTAATCAGCAACTTTCAAGGCCGGCCCCAATTCCCCTAACTGCCTCATTTGCCGGCCAGTGCCCAGATGATTTCATAGCTCACCGGGATGGAGCCGTTTTGTCCATAATCGTCCTGGTAGGCCTGCAACAGGGCCCTGAACAAGCGGGGGGAGAACGGCCGGGGCTGGGGATTGGTAACCCCCATGGCCTGGAGGGCCTTGAGAAATTCCGGCACCGAGGGGTACCTATAGGTAACCCATTCCCGGACCAGCTTGATCTGCGGGAAACCGGCTGCGGCCAATATCCGGGACCAACCTGCCTCATCCAGAAAACTTTGGGCGGTGATGGGCGGCTGGCTGTTAGGCTGCACCTCGGCTGCGGCCCGCCTTAGGGAATCCGCCAACTCCCGGAAGGTTCCGGGCCCGAAGGTGGAAAAGGCCAGCGTCCCCCCGGGGGAGAGGAGGCGGAAGTAAGCCGTGAGGGCCTCTGCCGGGCAAGTGAGCCACTGGAAGGCGGCATTGGCCACGATGGCATCGAAGCGGCCCCGGCTCAGGGTTTCGCCGTCCGCCACCAGCCATGCTACCCCGGGGGCCGCCCCCAAACGGCGGCGGGCTCTCGCGACCAGGGCCGCATCCAGGTCCAGGGCCACCAGGGAGGCCCCGTTGCTCACTTGCTTGAGGAGTTGGGTAAAAAGGCCAGTGCCGCAGCCAATCTCCATGATCCGTCCGGACCGGGGCAGCAGGCCCTCCAGAAGGGATAGCAATCCCCGGGCCATATAGCGCTGCACTCCGGCATGCCGGTCATAAGACCCGGCGCGCCGGGCAAAGTTCCGCCGAATGCCTTGCTTGCCGTCCATCCAGGTCATTCCCGGTTGCCTTTTTCGTGGCGCAGGCGTCCCGCCTGTGCAGTCCTAACTCTTTCGAAGCAGGAGAAGGTCTTGTCCAGTTCAGGGACCGGCCACACTGAGCAAACCTCTCAAGACGTCGTTGACCGCCGTGGTCTGGGTGAGAAAGGGGATATGCCCCGCGGCCGCCAGCAGATGGAGTTCCGACCCCGGCAGACGCTCCTGAAGATCCCGCCCCTGGGCCGGGGGAACGATTCGGTCTTGCTCCCCCTGGATGATGACCACCCGGCCAGAATGGCTTAAGGTTTTTTGGGCAAGCGGCAGCAGGCCTCGCAGGTCCTTATCCCTGAGATAATCTAACCCCTGCGCCAGGAAAGCCGGGGCTGCCTGGTAATCGAACCCGGCCGCGGCCTCCTCCCGGAAGGCTGCCTCTCCCGGGGCCAGGCAGGCCAGGGCGAAGTCGTTCAGGACCTTCGTGGAATCGCTTTGCAAGGCCCGGCGCATGGCCCGCAGCATTGCCGCCGGCTGGCCCCAGAGGTGGTCCGGCCGCCGGCAGAAGACCGGAGGCACGGCCACCAAAACCGCGGCGCCGGGCGCCGGGCCCCGGAGCTGGGCCAGGGCCTCCAGCAGCAGCATGCCTCCCAGGGACCAGCCCACCAGGACGCATTCCTGGAGAGGCAGCTCGCTGAGATATTGGGCCAGCCAACCCGCCTCCCACCTGGGAATCTCCGGGGCCAGGACGGCGAGCCCATAGTCGCGGGCTGCCGCCTCGATCCCGCGCCAAAGGCGCCCGGAGGCCCCCCAACCGTGGAGCAGCACCAGGGTCCTCATGCTCCCAACCCCATGGCCCTGGCCGTATTGATGATGGTGTTGAGGGCCTTTCGCAAATCTTCCCGGCTATGCGCGGCGGACAGGGAAAACCGAACCCTGGCCCGGCCCAGGGGCACCGTGGGGGGCCGCAGGGCCACCGCCAGCAGCCCCTGCCGCCGCAGGCGGGCAGCAAATTCCAGGGTTCGGCCATTATCCCCCACCAGCACCGGGACGATTTGGGTCTGGCTCCCGAGGGTATCGAGGCCGGCCTGCGCCAGCCCCCGGCGAAATATCTCCGCTTCCTCCTGAAGATAAGCCCGGGGACGGGGCTCCCGGGCCACTACCTCAAGCGCCGCCTCTATGGCGCCCAGCACCGGCGGCGCCAGGGCGGTGGAATAGATGAAGGAGCGGGCCCGGTTGTGCAGGTACTCGATGAGCCGCTGTTCCCCAGCCACGTAGCCGCCCAGGGACCCGAGGGCCTTGGAAAAGGTGCCGAGATGGACCTCAATACGGACGCTCAGGCCCAGGGCTTCCGCCAGGCCGGCGCCCTTCCCTCCCAGGACTCCGGTGGCGTGGGCTTCGTCAATCATCAGGGCGGCTCCGAAGCGATCCTTCAAGGCCACCAGCTCCGCCAAGGGGGCCAGGTCGCCGTCCACGGAAAAGACGGAGTCGGTAATGATCAGGCGCCGCCTGGCTCCTTGGCCTTGCTGCAGCAGCTCTTCCAGCCGGTTCAGATCCCGGTGGGGGAAGCGGTGCAGGGTAGCCCCGGAGAGTTTGACGCCATCATAGATGCTGGCGTGGTTGAGGCGGTCGCAGAAGACCGCGTCCCCGGGGCCCGTCAGGGCTGCGATCACTCCCAGGTTGGCCATGTAACCGGTGCTGAAGATCACCGCGGCCTGGGTCCCTTTGAAGTCCGCCAGCCGCGTCTCCACCTCCTGGTGCAAGGCCAGGTGGCCCGCCACCAGCCGGGAGGCCCCGGCTCCCGTCCCCCAGCGTGCTGCGGCTGCCTGGGCCGCGGCAATGAGCCGGGGGTCCAAAGACAGACCCAGATAATCGTTGGAGGACAGGTTCAGCAAAACCTTCCCGGCCAGACGCACCTTGCCGCCGGGCAGCACCTCCTCCAACGCCTGCAGACGCCGCCTTAAGGCCTGGGTTTCCAGGGATGCCAATTCTTGGGATAATTGATCCAGCATAGCTTGCCGATAGTTAAGTGTCACCTAATTAGCCGGAAAACATATCCAGCTCGGAACGTGGGATATGGATCGAGTCAAGTTTCCCCTTAAAAAAGGGGGATTTAGGGGGATTTCAAGAAGTTAGATTAAATCCCCCCTACCTCCCCTTTTCCAAAGGGGGGGTTAATAATCAGTCATTTTCAATGGACAGCATACCGATGGCAACTCTCAGCGCTCACCTAAGGCGAGCTTGCCGCAGACTTCAGCCAGGGCCGCCAACAATGCCTCCCGGCCCGCCCCCAGCTTCAGGTTCCCCACCTCCGGCACCCGGGCCAGAATGGGGCTGGCGGTCAGGGCCTCGATCACTGCGGGGTTGGTCTGCTCCGCCAGGCCCGGAGATTCCGGATAGCGGTTCAGGATAATCCCGGCCACTTCCAGGCCATGCTGCCGGGCCGCCGCCACCGTCAGGGCGGTGTGGTTGATGGCGCCCAGGCCGGCCCGGGCCACCACCAGCAGCGGCAGCTTGAGCCAGCGTCCCAGGTCCAGCACCAGGAAATTGGCAGCCGTCAGGGGCACGTAAAGTCCGCCGGCGCCTTCCACCACCAGGAAGTCATAACGGCCGGCCAGTTCCCGGATGGCCGCGGCGATGCGGCCCAGGTCCACCGGCTTGCCCTCCCGGGCCGCGGCCACCCCCGGGGCCAGGGGTAGCCGCAGAGTTATTGGGGTGAGGAGCTCCAGGGGCTCGTTTAAACCGGCCAGTTCCCGGGCCAAGGCGGCATCGGTGGGCAGCAGCCGGCCCCCCTCTTCCGGGCAGCCGCTCTGGATAGGCTTAAAATAGACGGCCTTAACCTGGCGGCGCCGCAGGGCCGCGGTCAGGCCGGCGGCGATCACCGTCTTGCCCACGTCGGTGTCGGTGCCGGTGACCAAGACGCCCCGGAATTCAGGTAATATCGGTAATTCCATGATCGTTTTCTTGGGGGTAAAAGAGTAAACCCCAGCAGGCGATTTCATAAATCCGGTAACTTATTTATCAACGGCGGGAGCCGGATTAATTCCCCCTCACTCTGACCTTCTCCCCCATTGGGGGAGAGGGGATAAAGATGCAATGCCATTGACGCTCTCAGTAACCCTGGGGAAACTGCATTTTTACTCCCTCTCCCCCCGGCGAAGGGAGAAAACTGGGGTGAGGGGGGGACGGAAAACGTTACTATATTTAAGAAATCTAGTACTCGGCTCTCTCCCCCCCCCAATTCCCTATTTTCCAGCCAACTCCAGCCCCAAATCGGCCAGCACCTGCCGGTCCTCCTCCGGCAGGCGGCCCCGGGTGGTGAGGTAGTCTCCAGTCATCAGGCTGTCGGCCCCGGCCGCGAAAATTAGGGGGCTCAAAGAACCCAGGGTTACCTGGCGGCCGCCGCAGATGATGAGGGAGCGCTCCGGAAATGCCAGGCGAAAGGCGGCCACCGCCTGCAGGGCGGTGAGCGGGGACAGCCGCGGCCGGTCCGCCAGGGCCGTGCCCGGCAGGGGGTGCAAGAAGTTCAGGGGAATGGCGTCCACTGCCAGATCCTCCAGGGCCTGGGCCAGTTCCCAGCGCTGGGCTACGCTTTCGCCCAGCCCCAGGATGCCCCCGGCGCAGACGCTCAACCCCGCGGCCTTGGCGGCCTCAATGGTGGCTAGTCGCTCCCCGTAGGTGTGCGTGCTGCAGATTCGAGGAAAATGGGATGCCGCGGTCTCCAGGTTGTGGTGGTAGCGGTAAAGGCCGGCTGCCTTCAGGTCCCGGAGAAAGTCTCGCCCCACAATGCCCAGGGAAGCGCACACCTGGATGGGCGCCGCCTGGCGGATGGCGGCCACCGCCTCGACGACGGCCTCCTGCTCCCGGGGAGTGATTAGCCCCCGCCCGGCAGTGACGATGGAAAAGCGCAAGGCCCCTGCGGCCGCGGCGGCTTTGGCCGCGGCTACCAGCTTTTCCCTGGCCAGCAAGGGGTAATGGGGCGTCTCGCCCTTGACCCGGCCCGACTGGGAACAAAAGGCGCAGTCTTCGGAGCAGGCTCCGCTTTTGGCGTTCAGGATGACGCAGAAACTGACCCGCCGGCCGAAATGGCGCTCCCGGGTCTGGGCCGTCTCCCCCAGCCGGGCCCACAAACCCTGCCACTCCCCCCTGAAGATCTCTTGCCAATCGGAATAGTTCATCACGGTAATCCCATATTAAAATCACCCATATGCTCTTAATTGTCAACCATTGCGCTGAATACGGTTGACATAGAAAATCTGAAAATCATGTCAAAAATATTGTGAAAATAAAATAAGGCGGGCCCGCGGCCCGCCTTACCAACATTAAACATCCTGATGAAACGGTTCTGGAGGGGCGGCCCGATCAAGACTTAAAGCCTGCGCCACTGTCGCCCCCACCCCGGGCCGCTGGCTCCCCGGTCAGGCAATATCTTACCGCCTGGGAATATAGACCTCTCTGGCCTTGACGCCGTCGGAGGGGCCGATGAGCCCCTCTTTTTCCATGGTTTCGATCATGCGGGCCGCCCGATTGTAACCCACCCGCAGGCGGCGCTGCAGCATGGAGATGGAGGCGTTGCGGGTCTCAGCCACCAGTTCCTTGGCGTCGGTGTATTTTTCGTCTCTTTCGCCGTTTTCCGCCACTTCCTCATCCAACTCCTTCAGTTCGGTGATGCCCGCCTCATAGTGCGGCTCCGCCTGGAGCTTCAGAAATTCCGCCACCCGGGTGACCTCCTCCTCGCTGACGAAGGGCCCGTGGATGCGCTTCAGGCGGGAGGTCCCCGGCGGCAGGAACAGCAGGTCCCCCATGCCCAGCAGCCGCTCCGCCCCCTGGAGGTCCAGGATGACCCGGGAGTCGGCCCGGGCCGAAACCTGATAGGAGATCCGGGTGGGGAAGTTGGCCTTGATGAGGCCGGTGATCACGTCCACCGAGGGCCGCTGGGTGGCCACCATGAGGTGGATGCCCGCCGCCCGGGCCTTTTGAGCCAGGCGGATCAGATACTCCTCCGTGTCCCGGGAGGAGACCAGCATCAGGTCGGCCAACTCGTCGATGACGATCACCAGGTAGGGCAGCGACCGGGGCAAAATCCCTTCCTCCACCCGGGGATCGGCCTTTTTGACCCCGGCCTTCTGGTTATAGCCGTCGATATTGCGGGCGCCCAGGTCGGAGAGCAGGGCGTAACGCCTTTCCATCTCTCCCACCGCCCAATGGAGGGCGACGGTGGCTTCTTTGGGATTGAAGACCACCGGGTGCAGGAGGTGGGGGATGCCTTCGTATAGGGACAGTTCGATGCGTTTGGGGTCGATAAGCAGGAACCGCACCTCATCAGGGGTGGCCTTGAAGAGGATGCTGAGGATCATGGCGTTAAGGCCGACGCTCTTGCCCGAGCCCGTGGCCCCGGCGATGAGGAGGTGGGGCATCCTGGCGAGGTCGGTGACCACCGGTGCCCCCATGATGTCCTTGCCCAGGGCCAGGGTGAGCCGGGAGGCTGACTTCTGGTAGGCGGCGTCGGAAAGGATCTCCCGCAGGGCCACCACCTGGCGCTTGGGGTTGGGGATCTCGATGCCCAGGACCCCCTTGCCCGGCACCGGGGCCACGATGCGGATGGACAGGGCCTTCAGGGCCAGGGCCAGGTCGTCGGCCAGGCCAGTGATCTTGCTAATCTTGACCCCCAGGGCCGGCTCGTATTCGAAGCGGCTCACCACCGGACCGGTGGTGATGTGAGTGACCCGGCCCTCCACCCCGAAATGGCGCAGGGTGAGTTCCAGTTTGCGGGCCTGCTCCACCATGGCCTCTTCCTGCACTTGATTATTCCAGGGTTTCGGGGGGTCGAGGAGATCCAGGGGCGGCAGGGTAAATTTGCCCGGGACCGGCGCCGGCCTGGGCCTGGCTGCGGCGGCGGGAGTGGGGGCCACCGTGGTCAGCAGCGGCGGCGTCAAGGTCTCCTCGGCCTCGCCGCCGTGGCGGCTGATAGCCGGGGCCTGGAGTTTGGCGGGGGCACGGATGGGTCGGGGCCCCGCCTCCCCCGGCCACTGCCGCCGGCGCCCGCCGCGATGCCAGAGATCGTCAATGATCCCACCCAAATGAGAAATCAACCCCACGTAGGAGAGCCTGGTCAGCGCCATGAAGCTGAGCAGGAGGGTCAAGGCCAGGGCCAGGACTGCGCCCGGGCGGTTCAAGACCGCCAACAGCCCCCTGCCCAGCAACTCGCCGAGGAAGCCGCCGGGCTCCAGTCCCTCGTTCCCGGAATAATAGGGGCGGACCAGATAGAAGAGCCCCGCCGTAGACAGGATCATCCCCAGACAGGCGGCCGTCTGGCGCCAACCCAGATCTTCCAGTCCCCGGCGGTGCGACTGCCAGGCCAGGCCCAACAGCGACAGGGGAATCCAGAAGGCCGCCAGGCCCAGACTCCACCAGGCGTAGGCCGCGGCCATGGCCCCGGCCTTGCCCCCGGCGTTTTGCACCGCTGCCCGGTTCCAGGCCGCCAGCAATCCCTGGGGGTCTTGCAGAGAATGGCTCACCAGAGCCAGCATGAAGAAGCCCGCCAATCCCAGCAGCAACAGGGCGGTCATCTCCCGGCCCAGGCGCCGCGGCCAGGCCTGGGCCCGCGACACCGGCGCTGCGGCAGCCGGCCTAGTCGCCGCCTTGGCCTTCCGGGAGCCGCTCTGCTTCGCCGGGCTTTTCTTGGCCATCGCTGCTCTCCTCAATTCACAGGCTGGAAGCCTGTGCCACCCGAATGCTAATCCTGGTCCAGGGCGCCCACCCGGTGCGGCTCCGTCACCGGGGTGGCCTGCAAACGCCGCCGGGAGGTGCCCTCCTCCAGGCTGGGGAAGATGTAAGCCAAGGCCTGCGGCGAGACGCTGAGTTGCCGAAAATCCTGGAAGCCCGCCTCACGGACCGCCGCCTCCCAGAAGGCGTCCCGGGCCGCGTCCTGGGACTCGTAGCCCAGTTCGTAATAGACCCGCTCTATCTGGGCCGTCGCCAGGAGCTTGACGCACACGAAACAGGGCTGCAGGGTGACATAGAGGCTGGCTCCTTTGATGGCCACCCCGTAGCGGGCCGCCTGGGCAATGGCGTTGGCCTCGGCGTGGGAGGCCCGGCAATAGTTATATTTATCCGCGTCGGGGACGTTCATGGCCCGCCGATAGCAATAAGGGGAGCCGTCGGGCATGACCTCATCGCTGCAATGAGGGGCGCCGGGCATGGAACCGTTGTAGCCGGTTGCCAGAAGCTGCTTGTCCTTGACTAGCACCGCCCCGGTGGGCCGGCTGTTGCAGGTGCTGCGGCTGCTCACCAACTTGGCGATGAGCATGAAGTATTCATCCCATGAGGGTCGCATAAGGTTTGCCCACTTATTAAGTTTTTGGTGGTACAGGCGTCCCGCCGGTCCCACTTTTTCATTTTTTATTTTGTTCTGTATTAGCCAGTTTTCTCAATCAATGGTTTTCTTTGAGATTATTTCTTCAAAAAATCCATAATCGCCTGCCGGGTGGCCTGCGGTTCCTCCTCCGGGGGGATGTGGCCGCAGCCTGACAAGGGGACCAGTTCGGCTCCGGGGATATCCCGCTTGAACAAAAGGCCGACCCTGAGCGGCACCACCTCGTCTTCCACCCCCCAGATAACCAGGACCGGCACCGAGATGCCCTTATACTGTTCGGTGAGGCGATCGATATCCTTCGGCAGGATCTGTTTCGCCGTCTGGCTGATGGCCTCCCGGGCCCCCGGCAGGCTGCCGTAATAGGCATAGGTGTCGATCTGTTCCTCGGTGATCCGGTCTTTATGATAATAACATTTTTTCAGGACCAGGTCCGCGGCAAACCGGGGCGGCAGCAGAGCGCCCAGGGCATCGGCCCCGGGAATCTTGGCCAGGCGGATGAACCAGGGCAGCTTCTGCCGGTAGCCGGCGCTGTCGATGAGCACCAGCTTGTCAATCCGTCCAGGATCGTCCTCCTGCAACCCGAGATAGGTCATCAAGGCCACCCCGCCGCCCAGGGAGTGGCCCATGATCACCAGGTCGTGCAAGTCTTGCCGGCGGATGAATGCGGCCACCATCTTCGCCTGGTCTGCCACCGCGTAATGGCCGTCCAGGGGTTTGTCCGAGAGGCCGAAGCCTTTGAGCTCTAGGGTCAAGACCCGATGCGCCGCGGCCAGCGGCGGGATCAGATACCGCCAGGTGTAAGCGCAGCCACCGAAGCCATGCAATAGAAGGACGGGCGGCCCCTGCCCGGCATCATAGTAGTTGATCTTGATCCCCTGATAATCGAAGGTCCGCCGCACTCCCCAATCCCGGCTCAGGCTGGCCGGGGGCGCCGGCACCGGGCGGCAGCCCGCCTCCAGACCCAGGGTTAAGCAAGCAAGTAGGATAACCTTATGCAGCTCCATGGTTTATCCACCTTTGATCGGCCCGGCCTCGGCATTTTGCCGCGGCCTGTCAACCGCTCATTTCCTCAAATCGATCACCAGGGGCGAGGTCTCCTGGTCCCGGGCCAGGGATTCCGGCTCCACCAGTTTGACCCGGGGCTGGACCCCGATGGCCTGGGCCAGTTTGTGGGTGAGTTGCTGCAAAAATTCCCGTTGCACCGTCATCTTGTCGAAGAACAGGTCCTCCCGCACCTCGATTCTGACCTCCAGGTAATCGAGATGGCCCTCCCGGCCCACCACCAGTTGGTAGCAGGGCTCTTCCTCCTGGAGACTGCGGAGGATCTGACCCACCCGGGTCGGGAAGATATTGATGCCCTTGACGATCACCACTTCGTCACAGCGCCCGGCAATGCGGCTCATGCGGGCTAAAGTGCGGCCACAGGGACAGGGATCGTTCGCCAGGCGCACCAAATCCCCGGTGCGGAAGCGAATCAAAGGAGTGGCCTCCCGGGTGATGGTGGTAAGCACCAGTTCCCCCAGCTCCCCGGCCGGAAGGATGGCGCCACTCTCGGGGTCAACGATCTCGGGGAGGAAATGGTCTTCGTTGAGGTGCATGCCCGGCAACGGACGGCCGGCGCACTCCCCGGCCACCCCCGGCCCCATGGCCTCGGAGAGGGCGTAGTGGTCTAAGGCGGTGAGATAGAGGCGGTTTTCGATCTCGGAGCGCTCCCCTTCGGTCCAGGGCTCCCCGCCCAGCAGGGCCAACTTCAGGTGCAGGTCTTTGGGGTCCACCCCCTGAGCCTCCATCTGGTCAGCCAGCACCAGGGCATAGGAAGGGGTAGTGGCCAGCACCGTGGTGCGGTAGTCCCGCATCACCTGGATTTGGCGGGCGGCGCCGCCGGGGCCGGCAGGGATCACCGAGGCCCCCAGATGCTCCACCCCATAGTGAAGTCCGAAGGCGCTGGTCAGGAAACCGTAACTCAGAGCCACCTGGACCACGTCGTCGCGGTCTACCCCGGCGGCGGTGAGGACCCGGGCGGCCAGCCTGGACCAGTGGCGCAGGTCCCGGGCGGTATAGCCCATGACTATGGGGTTGCCGGGGCTGCCGGTAGAAGAGTGGATGCGCACCACCTCCCGCAAAGGCACCGCGAACATCTCGTAGGGGTAGGCCCGGGCCAGGTCGTGCCGCGTGGTGAAGGGAAGCCGGGCCAGGTCTTCCAGGGACTGGCAATCCTCCGGGAGAAAGCCCATCTCATCGAACTTCTTCTTGTAGAACTTGACGTTCTTATAGACCCGGGTGAGGGTGGCCTGTAAACGCTCCAGTTGCAATTGCGCCAGTTCGCCGCGGTCCATCCGTTCCGCATCTGGGTCGAAGTCTGCCATGATGAAACCCCGTTTTTACTTTGGTGGCGCTGGTTGGCTCACCTGTCGCCCTTGCGGCTGCGCCCAGCCTGTTTGGGTCAAAGTAACCACCTGAAGCGGGCGACCCGATCAAGGCTTAAAGCCTCTGCCATGGCCGCCCCTACTGCGACCTCGTTGCGCTCATTCTCCTTCCTTACCCAAATAGGCCTCGATGACCCTGGGGTCCCGGCGGATCTCCCGGGGCCGGCCGCTGGCGATGACCTCGCCGTGGTCCAGAACCACGATGCGATCACAGAGGCCCATCACCAGGCTCATGTCGTGCTCGATGAGCAGCAGGGTAGTCCCCAGGCGCCGCAGCTCCTCCAGCAGGGCCATGAGATCTTCGGTCTCCCGGGGGTTGAGGCCGGCGGCAGGTTCGTCCAGGAGCAGCAAACGCGGCTTGAGGGCCATGGCCCGGGCGATCTCCAGGCGCCGCTGTTCGCCGTAGGCCAGGGACTCCGCCGGCCAGTCCTCCTGAAGCGTGAGGCCCACCAGGCGGAGCAGCTCCCGGCAACGCGCCCGGGCCTGATCCCTGGCCCGCCGCACCCTGGGCAAGGGCAGGAGGGCCTCCAGAATTCCTGCCTTCTGGGCCAGGTGGTAGCCGACCAGGATATTATCCAGCACCGTCATGCCCCCGAAAAGCTGGATATTCTGAAAGGTGCGGGCCAGACCCCGGGCCGCCCGGCGATAGGGCGGCAGGCCCACCAGTTCCCGGCCGGCCAGCATCAGACTGCCGGCGGTGGGGGGGATGAGGCCATTGATGAGATTGAAGCAGGTGGTCTTGCCGGCGCCGTTGGGCCCAATGAGACCCAGGATCTCGCCGGCGGCCACCGAGAAGGAGACCCGGTTCAGGGCCTGGACCCCCCCGAACTTCTTCGTCAAACTATTGATTACTAATAAACTCATCAATTTACCAGCTAAAACCTGAGCTCCGGAGAAGGGTGCCAGCTTCCACCCAGGACTGCGAATCCTTTAGGCTGACCATCTGCCCGCGGTTGGTCAATGAGAGCTTCTTTTCACTCCCAAACCTCGCGATAACCCTTGCCCAGGTAAGCCCGCTGCACCTCCGGGTCTTCCCGCAGTTCGGCGGCGGTCCCATCCAGGATGATGCGGCCGGTCTCCAGGACATAACCCCGGTCGGCCACCTTCAGGGCGGCCCGGGCATTTTGCTCCACCAACAGAATGGTAGTCCCGGTTTTCTTCAATTCCGCCAGAATTTCATAAATCTGGGTCACCATGCGGGGGGCCAGGCCCATGGACGGCTCATCCAGCATCAGGAGGCGGGGCCTGGCCATGAGGGCCCGGCCCATGGCCAGAATTTGCTGCTCGCCGCCGCTCAAGGTGCCGGCCGCCTGCTGGGCCCGCTCCTTCAGCATGGGGAAGCGCCGCCGCAGCTCCTCCAGGTCCCGGCGCACCTCGATTCTATCCCGCCGCGTGTAGGCCCCCAACTCCAGGTTGGCAGTGACGCTCAGGGTCCGGAAGACCCTGCGCCCCTCGGGGACCAGGACCAGACCCAGGGCCACAATGCGCTCGGGAGTTAGCAGGGTCAGGTCCTGGCCGGCAAATTCCAGGGACCCCTTATGCGCCCGGAGCAACCCGCAGATGGTGCGCAGGATGGTGCTCTTGCCGGCGCCGTTGCCGCCGATCAGGGTCACCACTTCGCCTGGCCGCACGTGCACGGAGACGCCCTTGAGCACCGGCAGGCGGCCATATCCGGCCTGGACACTTTTCAACGTGAGCACAGTTTTCTGTTTTCTGTTTTCGGTTTTCGGTTGTTTAATGACATGTTAGTATTATTCGAATAGCCGATCTTAGATATACGGCTATCAGTTGCCGGATTGTGACCTTCATAGGTTCCAAACCCTCTTTGCCCAATGACTTGAGATTTTTTGCTTTTACCGAAAACCGAAAACCGTTCCTTAACTATTCTTTCTTAGTTATGAACTTTAAACTCAACTTGCCTTTGCCCAGCAACCCTTCGGGCCTCAAGATCAGCAGACCCACCAGCAGCGCCCCGTAGATCAGGTCCTGGTAGGACTGGAACTGACGCAACACCTCCGGCAGGGCCGTCAGGATCACCGCACCCATCACCGCTCCCGTCATGGAGCCCATGCCCCCCAGCACCACCATGGCCAGGATCAGGATAGAGGTGTGCAAACCGAAGGACTCCGGGTTGATGAAGGTGATGTAATGGGCGTACAGGGAACCGGCCAGGCCGGCCAGGGCCGCGGCCAGTGTGAAGACGGCCACCTTGTAAGCCGAGGTGTTGATTCCCATGACCTGGGCGGTGGTCTCATCATCCCGGATGGCCCGCAAGGCCCGGCCGTGATAGGACTCCACCAGGCGCCAGGTCAGGATCAGGACCAGGGCCACAGCCACTGCCACCAGCACCAGATAGCGGCCCGCAGGCCGGAAGCTCAGGCCGAAAAAGCTGGGTGAAGGAATGCCCGCCAGTCCCTCCGGCCCGCCGGTGATGTCCAGATTGAGGAACACCATGTCCAGAATCACCCCGAATCCCAGGGTGACGATGGCCAGGTAATCCTCCTTCAATCTCAAGGTGGGCAGGCCCAGGGCCAGGCCGCTCCCTGCCGCCACCAGCATGGCGGCCAGGGCCGCCAGGGGGAAGGAAAAATGGACCTTAAGGGCCATGAGGGCGGAGGCGTAAGCGCCGACGCCGAAGAAGGCGGCGTGCCCCAGGGAAATTTGCCCGGCGTAGCCGATAATCAGGTTGAGGCCCACCGTGAGGATGATGTAAATCCCAGCCAGGATGGCCAGATGCAGGAGATAGGCGGTCATCTCAGTCTCCCCGCCCCCTCAGGATCCCCTGGGGCCGGAGAAGCAGCACCAGAATCATGATGGCGAAGGCGATGGCGTCCTTGTAACCAGAGGAGATATAGGCGGCCCCCAGGCTCTCGGCCACCCCCAGGAGCAGCCCTCCCAGGATGGCCCCGGGAATATTGCCCACCCCTCCCAGGACCGCGGCGCTGAAGGCCTTGAGGCCGGGCAGCAGACCCATGCGCGGGTAGGTGGCGTTGTAATAGATGGCCATCATAATGCCAGCGGCGCCGCTCAGGGCCGAGCCGATCAGAAAGGTCAGGGCCACCATGCGGTCGACGTTGATGCCCATGAGGCGGGCGGTGTCTCGATCCAGGGCGCAGGCGACAATGGCCTTGCCGTACCTGGTATAACGCACGAAGACCAGCAACAGCCCCATAAAGCCCAGGGCTGCAACCAGGATGGCCACCTGCAGGGTCGATACCGTCGCCCCGGCGATCTTCAGGCTACTGAAGGCGAATTGCACCGGAAAGGGCCGGTTGTTGGGGCCGAATAACAGGAGGGCCAGGCTCTGCAGGAAGATGGAGGCGCCAATGGCGCTGATCAGGGGTACCACGGGATGGGAGCCCCGCAAGGGCCGGAAGGCTACACGCTCCAGGACCACCCCCAGCAGGGCGGCCGCCGCCATCCCGGCGCCGCAGGCCAAAAGAAAGGGGACCCGCCCGCCGGCCAGCAGCAGCACCGTCACAAAGGCCCCGAACATGTAAATCTCTCCCTGGGCAAAGTTGATCAGGCCCAAAATGCCATAGATCATGGTGTAGCCCAGGGCGATGAGGGCGTAAACGCTGCCGCTGGTGAGGCCGTTGAGTAATTGCTGGAGAAACATCGACGTTAACCAGGTTCCCGGATTTGCATTATAAAGTATTCGCCCTCCCGGGCAAGGCCCGCCTCACCATATCACCTATGCCCTAGGGATGACAACCCGGGTTTGCCTGGCGCCCGGGCTCGCATTCCCTTCTCTCAGAGGGGCTGCCCCAAAGCAAAAAACGGCCCCAAAGGGGCCGCGGTGAAATCGGCGGTGCTGCCGTTTAACAGTGCTCGCCCCCTTATCCGGAGACCAGAGAAGGGATATTTCGGTAAATAGTTAGAGAGGGGAGCCCACCCTAAACTGCCAGCGACAGCCAGGTGGCCAGGGCCAGGCCCAGACCTACCAGACCGTTCAGGGTGAAGAAGGCCGGGGGCAGGCGCAAATGCTTCCGGCTGGAGAGCAGGACATGCTGGTAGAGCAATATCAGGGAGGTGAGGAGCACCGCCCCGGCATAGACCGCTCCCAGAGCGGCCAGCAGGCCGGTAAGGCCGAAGCAGGCGGCCGCGGCCAGGTGAAACAGGGCCGACAGACGCCTGGCGCCGGTGGGCCCCAACCTGGCCGGCAGGGAGGAGAGCCCCTGGCGGCGGTCGAATTCTTCGTCCTGGAGGGAGTAGAGAATATCGAAACCCGCCACCCAAAAGATTACTGCCGCGGCCAGCGTCAGCACCGAGGGACTCAGGTCGCCCCGCACCGCCAGCCAGCCGCCCAGCGGGGCCAGCCCCAGGCTCGCACCCAGCACCAGGTGGGTGAGGGAGGTAAAACGCTTGGTGAGGGAGTATCCCAGGATCACCAGCAAGGCGAGCGGCGAGAGCAGCAGACAGAGCCGGTTGAGCTGGGCCGCGGCCCCTATGAAAACCAGGGCGCTCAAGATCGTCAGCATCCAGGCGGCCCGGCGGCTCACCCGGGCTGCGGGCAGGGCCCGATCCCGGGTGCGGGGATTGAGGGCGTCCAAAGGGGCGTCCACCAGGCGGTTGAAGGCCATGGCGGCAGCCCGGGCGCCTACCATGGCCATCAGGATATAGAAGTCGGTCCTGCCGTCGGGCAGGCCCCGGGCCGCCAGCATGGCCCCCATGAAGGCAAAAGGCAGGGCCAGCACGCTGTGGCCGATCTTAATCATCTCCAATAATTCATAAAGGTTTTGCAGGAATTGGCGCATGGTGGGCAGGGATGGTTAAACCGTTTTCTGTTTTCTGTTTTCTGCCGGCCTCAGTTCTCCCCCCAGCGCGGCCCCAATTGGTGCGCCAGTCCCAGGAGGTCCAGGACGCGGCCGGCGAACTGCCGGGACATATCCTCCAGGGTGGCGGGCCGATGATAAAAGCCGGGGCAGGCAGGCATGACGATGGCCCCGGCCGCGGCCACGCGGGTCAAGTTCTTCAGGTGAATAAGGCTCAGCGGCGTCTCCCGCACCACCAGGATCAGGGAGCGCCGCTCCTTCAGGAAGACGTCGCCGGCCCGGTGGATCAGGTTGCGGCCCGCTCCCTGGGCGATGGCCCCCAGGGTCCCCATGGAGCAGGGGACCACCACCATGGCCCGGGCCTTGAAGGAACCGCTGGCCAGGGGGGCGGTGAGGTCGTCCACCCGGTGCCAGTGAGCGCCGGGAGCCAGCTCCCCGGGGGTCAGCCCCAACTCCAGGGCCAGCACCTGCTCTCCGACAGCGGAGATCACCGCGTGCACCTCCAGGTCCGGCCGGCCGGCAAAATAGGCCAGGAGTTCCTTGGCGTAAATCATCCCCGAGGCCCCGGTGAGGGCCACCACATAGCGGTTCATTTCAGTCCCAGTCTGGGCCACAGCTCGTCCACCTTCCTTTGGATTTCCGGGTCCATCTCGATCACCTCCGGCCAGGGGCGGGTAAAACCCTCCTCGGGCCACTTGCGGGTGGCGTCGATACCCATTTTGGAGCCGTAATGGGGCAGAGGGGCGGCATGGTCCAGGGCGTCCACCGGGCCTTCGGAGAAGACCACGTCCCGCTTGGGATCGACGTTGTTACCCAGGCGCCAGAGGACCTGGGCCTGGTCCTGGACGTCCACTTCCCGGTCAAAGACCACGATAATCTTGGTGAACATCATCTGGCCCAGGCCCCAGAGGGCATACATCACCTTGCGAGCGTGGCCCGGGTAGCGTTTGTCGATGGAGACGAAGGCCAGGTTGTGGAACACCCCCTCCACCGGCAGGTTCAGGTCCACCAGTTCCGGCAGGGCCTTTTGGATCAGGGGCAAGAAGATGCGTTCGGTCGCCTTGGCCATGAAGCAGTCTTCCATGGGGGGCCGGCCCACGATGGTGGCGGGGTAGATAGGCCGGCGCCGCCGGGTGAGGGCGGTGAGGTGGAACACCGGATAATCGTCCGCCAGGGAATAGTAGCCGGTGTGGTCGCCGAAAGGCCCTTCCCGGCGCCGCTCCCCGGGGGCCACGTAGCCTTCCAGGACGATCTGCGACTCCGCCGGCACTTGCAAGGGCTGGGTGAGGCAGTTCACCATTTCCACCGGTTCGCCCCGCAGGAAGCCGGCAAAGATGATTTCATCGATATCCTCGGGCAGGGGGGCGGTGGCTGCATAGGTGACCGCGGGGTCGGCGCCGATGGCCACCGCCACGGGCAGCGCCTCTCCCCGGGCCTCCGCCACCCGGTAGTGCTGGGCCCCTCCCTTATGAGCGTGCCAGTGCATGCCGGTGGTCGTGGCGTCATAGACCTGGAGGCGGTACATGCCCACGTTGCGCCGCCCGGTCTCGGGATGCCTGGTGAAGACCGCGGGCAAGGTGATGAAAGGACCGCCGTCCCCGGGCCAACAGGTGAGGACCGGGAGCTGCCCCAGGTCGATATCGTCGCCGGTGAGCGCCACTTCCTGGCAGGGGCCCCGGGAGACCTCTTTGGGGAACATCCTCCCCAGGCGGGCCAGCTTGGGGAGGAGCTTCAGCTTTTTCATCAGGGTATTGGCCTCCACCTCCATGAAGTCCAGCAACTCCCCGGCGATGCCGTCCAGGGAGTCCACTTCCAGCGCCAGACACATGCGCTTCATGGAGCCGAAGGCGTTCATCAGCACCGGCATCGTATAGCCCGGCACCTCCTCAAAGAGCAGGGCCGGCCCGCCCCGCTTGCTGACCCGGTCGGTGATCTCGGTGATTTCCAACCTGGGGCTCACCGGCTCACGGAGGCGCACCAATTCCCCGGCCTGCTCCAGGCGTTTGATAAACTGCTGCAAATCGCGATAACCCATGTATTTATCCCTTGGGGATAGCTTTCAACAGTGAACAGTCAGCAGTCAGATTTTTAGCTGACCGCTGACAGCTACCCTTCAAAATATTCCAACCGCGGCTCTTCCGGCAGTTCCCCCTGCTCGTATAAGTAATGAAAGAAAGTGCGCAAACCCCGTTGGTGCTCCGGTCCTAAAGCATAATCCAATTGCTGGAAATAAGCCAGCACCGCCTCCGGCGTCATGCCGAAGGAAGCCGCGGCCAGGCGGCTCAAGGCCGGCAGCGACCCGAGCCCCCAGGATTTGGAATCCAGCAACTGCCGGTGCAGGGCGAACGTTTCCTGGCGCCGGGCCTGGGCAAAGTCACGGCGCACCGCCCAGACCCCAAAGACGAAGGGCAGGCCGGTGAGTTCCTGCCAGGCGGCGCCCAAATCCAGCTCAAAGGGCCCGGCCCCGTCCCGTTTAAGGCGCAGGGCTTCATCGCCGATGGCCAGGTCTGCGGCAGCCGCCCCCGGGGAGTCGCCGGCCAGGGGACCGCGGTGAAAATGGGCGGTCACCCCGAAGAGCTCGGCCAGCAGCACCTTAAGGAGAGCGGCGCCGCTGGCCGAGGCGGCGCTCACCCGGATGCTCTGGCCATTAAGCTCCCTAAAGGGCACCCGGCTGAAGAGGAGCACGCTGCCCACCGGTCCCCGGGAGCTGATGGAGAGGTCCGGAAGCAACAGATAAGACCCCGGATGGCGGCCGTATTCCATGGCGGAAATGGAGCCCAGGTCCACCTCTCCCCGGCGCATGGCGGCGTTCAGTTCCGCCGGGGTGCCCCGCACCATCTGAAAACCGTTCTCCCCGGAGAGGTTCTCCAGGGCAAAATAGATGGGCAGCACGTTGAGGTACTCGATCCGACCGAGACGGGCCTGGGAAAGCATGTCGGCCTCCAAAAGAAAGCGATCCGCTAAAGTAAGTAAGGACAGTGGTCAGATTATCCCAGCCAGCGAAATTTCCCTGCAGCCCCGGCCGCAAAGAGTTCCTGCCAAAAATCTGCTCCCGGCTTATTCAGGGGGATAAACCCCAAAGCCGCCTTTTTCCCCGGCTCCAGACTTCCCAGGTCCCGGTCTCTGCCCAGGGCCCGGGCGCCGTTGAGGGTGGCCAGGCGCAGCCACAAGTCTCCGGGGCAGGTGGGAAAGGTCCGCTGGAGCCAGTCAATCTCCCCGAAGAGATTCAGGTCCCAATTGCCCGCCAGGGAGTCGGTGCCCAGGGCCAGGTTGACCCGGGCCTCAAGCAGCCGGTCCACCGGCGCCAGCCCCGACCCGGTGTAGCGGTTGGCCCGGGGGCAAAGGACTAGCCAGGTGCGGCTTTCAACCAGCAGGCGCCAATCCGCCTCATCCAGCCAGACGCCGTGCACCGCCAGGGTGCGAGGCGAAAGGAACCCCAGGTGCTGCAAATAGGCAGCCGGGCTCTCACCCGGCGGCTGAAAGGCATCGAGCCACCGTCCCCGCCGCTTGAGCAAGTCCCGCAAAAAGCCGTTGCCCTCCGCCAGCAAGGCCAGCTCTTCCCGGGATTCTCCCAGGTGCACCATTTGCGGGCGGCCTCCGGTGTCGTTCCAACGGCTGATGGCTCGAAACAGGGCCGCAGAAACGGAATAGGGCGCATGGGCGGCGGCGGAGACCCAAGGGCTGGCAGCCACCCTGGGTTCGGCCAGGAAGGGAAACGATTCCACCAGATCCACAGGCTCCAGGAGGTTGAAGCCCAAACATTCGTAAAACAGCTGGTAGGCCAGGCCGCTGTTTTCCAGGTGCTCGAGTGAGGCGCCGGTGTTGCTGACCTCGCCCACCAGGGCAGTGCCATGGCGGCGCAGGGCCTCCAGGCCCCGGAGAATGCCTTGGGCAACTTCCCCGGGGGCCAGGGCCTCCCGGGCCGTTAGGGCGGCCTCCAGCCAATCCCGCCAACGCTCCTGCGGCGGAATCCGTCCGGCCAGGGCGGAAAATTCGAGGTGGGTATGGCAATTGACCAGCCCCGGCAAGATGGCCCCAGGGCCGTGGTCGCAGATCAATCCCCGGCATCCCGACCCTGGCGAAGAAGGCCGGGAAGACCCAAAGGAGGACAAGACCTCCCGGGCCGGGCCCACCGCCCGGATCACCCCGTCCGCAACCAGCACCGCCCCATCACGGATGGGGGGACGGTTCACCGGCAGCACCCAGGAAGCGACGTGGGCGATCATAATGGGTCCCGGTAGCGGCAGGCGGCAGCAGTAATCGTCATCCTTAACCTCGAGTCCAGGTCCGGCAGGCCCCGGAACCGCCCTGCCGGTATTTATCGGCCTCAGCGCACCCAGGTGCGCCAGTCCGGGCCGAGATCGCCCCGGAGGCGATAGCGCTCCAGCAGTCGGGGGCAGGGGCATTGCCGCGGCGTGGCCGCCAGGGCTGGCAAGAGACCCAGGAGCAGCTTCGGAAAGGCCGCCTCCACCGCGGCCACCCGGGCCACCTCCTCCGGGGTGGCCAGCCCCTCGAACAGCGTCCCGGGCTGGTAAGGCCGGTCCAGGAGGCCCTCGGCATAGTTCACCACGTAAGTGAGGGCCACGTAACAGAACTCCAGTTCCCGGGCCAGGAAAACCTCCGGCCCCAGGGTCTGGCCCACCAGATCGCCCCCCAGGAGGCGGAATTTACGGATCTCCGCGGCCGTCTCCAGGCGGGGCCCGGTGGTGGCCACATAAACCCCTTGGCCGTGGACCGTGAAGGGCGCCCCGGCCAAGCCGCTCAGCAAGGCTTCTCTAAGTTCGGGACAAAACAAGGGGTTATGCCGAATAAACCCCCAGCCCACCCCGGTAAAAAAGGTATGGGGGCCGCCCCGTCCTTCATCCAGCACGTCCCCGGGGACCACCAGCTCCCCCGGGGCCATTTCCTGCCGCAGGGAACCCGGGGCCACCCAGGCCAGAACCTTGGCCACTCCCAAGTCCTTCAGGGCATAAAGGTTGGCCCGGGCGTTGATAAAGGGGGCGGAGATTTCATAGCCCGCTTCGCCGTGGCGGGAGAGGACCGCAAACTCCAGGCCTTCGTGCCGGAAGAAATGCACCGGGCGGCTGTCGCCGTAAGGGGTGGAGAAGACCCGGGTCTGCTGCGGCTTAAGCCCCGCAGCCGCCAGGGCCTGATGGGCCCCTACCCGGGCGATGACCGCGATCTCTGGCATCATGGATTTCCTGATGGGCAAGGGGGACAGGAGCTGGCATCTCGCCATGACCCCCTACCCTCCTCCGGTTCCCTCACTGCCAATTATACCGATGGTCCCTCAGCCGCGGCCGGTAGCCGGCCTGGCGGATGAGGGATTCGATTTCCTCCCGGGGGAGCCGGAAGCCCACCCCGGTGGCGGCTACCACGTTTTCTTCCAACATGGTGGAGCCGAAGTCGTCGGCCCCGAATTTCAAGGCGAGCTGGGCCACCTTGGGTCCCTGGGTCACCCAGGAAACCTGCAGGTGGGGCACGTTGTCCAAGACCAGCCGGGAGATGGCCAGGGTGCGCAAGTATTCGACTGCGCCCAGGGGTTCGCCCCCCAGACTGGTGGACCCGGGCTGAAAGGTCCAGGGGATGAAGGCGGTGAAGCCGCCGGTTTCATCCTGCAACTTCCGGATCTTAAGGAGATGTTCGATGCGCTCGGCCCGGGTCTCCAGATGCCCGAACATCATGGTGGCGCTGGTCTTCAAATTCAATCTATGGGCGGTGGCCATGACCTCCAGCCACTGGGCGCTGTCGCACTTATGGGGGGAAGCCAGGCGGCGCACCCGGTCCACCAGGATCTCGGCGCCACCCCCGGGAATGGAGCTTAGGCCCGCGGCCATCAGGAAGCGGATGACCTCTTCCAGGGTCAGGGCCCATTGGTCGGCCCAAAAGACCAGCTCCGGGGGTGAAAAGCCATGAACCGCCAGGCCGGAGTCCCGGATGCAGCCGATTAGCCTCTGGTAATATGACGGCCCCAGTTCCGGGTTGAGGCCTCCCTGGAGGAGGACCCCGCTTCCGCCATGGTCTTTGAGTTCCTTAAGTTTGGCGCCCAGGTCATCCCAGCCCAGGACGTAGCCGTCCGGGGCCCCGGGGGGGCGAAAGAAGGCGCAGAAGCGGCAACTGGAGACGCAGATGTTGGTGTAGTTGATGTTGCGGTCGATGACGTAACTGACCCGGGACTCGGGGTGCAGGCGCCGGCGCACGAGGTCGGCGGCGCTCCCCAGGGTGAGGAGGTCCAGCTCCCAGAGGCGGTTGGCGGCCCGCCGGTCGAGGCGTTTGCCAGAAATCATTCTCTCACCTTATTAGATGGATCAGGGGTCATGGGCCAGGGAAAAGTTTTTGAACCTATTGTTTGATTCATGATTCCTATGACATTTAAATAGGGGTTTATTACCCGATTTATTGATCTGTCTTCTCTGTTAGGTTAGGGATAGCCCCCAGAAATCTCTCTTATCAGGTCCAGGTCACGCTTCATTAACTGACCTCCCAAACTGTCACTCCCTTAAATCACAAGAGATATTATCCACTTGAAACTGATAACTGGCTACTGATCACTGGCCACTATCTGGTAGAGGGTGTCCCGTTCCACCGGCTCACAGCCGGCTTCCCGGATCAGGGCCCGAAGCTGGGCCCGGGTCAGGCCCTGGGGGGTCTGGGCCCCGGCCATGTGAGTGATGCGCTCCTCCATGACGGTGCCGTCCACGTCGTCCACCCCGAAACAGAGGGAAATCTGCGCCAGCTTGGGCCCCAGCATCACCCAGAAGGCCTTGAGATGGGGAAAGTTGTCCAGCAGCAGGCGAGAGACCGCCAGGGTCTTGAGGTCATCGATGGCGCTGGGGCCGCTCAGCTCGCTGAGGCCGGTGTTTTGGGGATGGAAGGCCAGGGGGATGAAGGACAGGAACCCCTGGGTTTCATCCTGCGCCTGGCGAAGTCTGATCAGATGGTCCACCCGCTCTTCCAGGGTCTCCAGATGGCCGTAGAGCATGGTGGCGTTGGTGTTGAGCCCCAGGCGATGGGCGGTTTGGGCCACCTCCAGCCACCCTTCCGGGGAGAGCTTTTCGGGACAGAGATTTTGCCGGATGCGGGGGCTGAAGACCTCGGCGCCGCCGCCGGGGAGGGATCCCAGACCCGCCTCCTTCAGGGCCAGCAGGGTGTCGGCGACGCTCAGCCCGGCGCGGCCTGCGAGATGGGCCACCTCCACCGCGGTGAAGGCCTGGAGGTGCACTGCCGGGCGCAGCCTTTTGATGCCCCGGAGCATCTCCAGGTAAAAAGAAAAGGGCAGGTCCGGGTGGCAACCGCCGACGATGTGAATCTCGGTGATGGGTTCGTGGCGCCGGGCCTCGACCTTGGCGAAGATCTCCTCCAGGGACATCTCGTAGGCCCCCGGCTCTCCGGCCTTGCGGCTAAAGGCGCAGAACTTGCAACCGTTGATGCAAATGTTGGAGTAGTTGACGTGCTGGTTATAGATGTAGTAGGCCCGGCGGCCGTGAAGCCGCTGCCGCACCATCTGGGCCAGGGCCCCCACCCCCAGCAGATCGGCGCTCTGGAACAGGGCCAGGCCGTCTTCCCGGTCCAGCCGGACCTTGGCTGCCACCTTGTCATAGATAGACCTCAGATGGGGGTCCTGAAACTTGGGAAGGGCCATCCCCGGACTCCTTTATGACCGGCTGGTCATTTACAAGTCATTATATGCTTTTACTTGGACGGCACAGCAGCCGCGCCCCTATGGTGTTGTTTCAGCAAAACCTTGAGAGAAAAAATCGCATTTATCCCCTCCCCCTTGAGGGGGGAGGGTCAGGGTGGGGGTGATAATTTTTACTGTTATCGCAATATGTTACCACCCTCCCCCCAACCCCCTCCCCTCTCAGGGAGGGGGAGTTTTTAGAGCCAGAATATATTAAACATATTCCAGATTCCAAAATCACGATACTAAGCCGCCAGGCCTTCGCTCAGAAGTTGCACCA
Organism: uncultured delta proteobacterium; assembly: GCA_963697965.1. GTDB lineage: Bacteria > Desulfobacterota > Desulfobaccia > Desulfobaccales > 0-14-0-80-60-11 > JAPLJC01. The sequence goes on along the minus strand of OY969108.1, from coordinate 1,120,729 downwards.
GTTCCTTGACGCGTTTGCGGATGACCGCCTCCGGCGCCTGGTTCAGACCCAGGGTGACGTCCAGGGCCGGCACGGCCACGGCCTGGAGGAAGCGATCGAACAGGGCGTCCAGGAGGAAGAGGACCGCAGCCTCCGGCACTCCGGGCCGCAGCTCCCCCCGGGCCTTGGCCCGGCGCACCAGGGAGGAAAAGTAGTCCACCGCGTGGCGGCGCACCGTGCTCAGGAACTCCTCCCGGTAGGGGACGTTCTGGTCGAACTGGATTTTTAAGTAGAACTTAAAGATGCGGGGATGCTCCCGCAGGAACGCCACCCCGGCCAGCAAGGATTTCTCCAGGCGGCTGAAGAAGCCTTCCTCCAGGGTATCTTCCTTGACCGTGAGCAGGGTGCGCCGGACCCGATCCAGGGCAAACTGGAACAGGTGGCGGAAGATCCCTTCTTTATTGGGAAAATATTGATAGAGGGACCCCTTGGCAATACCCGCCCGGGCCACCAGACGGTTCAGAGAGGCGGCCTGATATCCCTGGTCCGCGAACTCCGCCAGGGCGGCGGTGAGGACGCGTTCCTGCTTGTCCGGCGGCAGTTGCCGGAAGGTAGCCAAGACTGCTTCTTCGTGCCTCAACATGACCACTTGGTCATATCAAATTTTATGGCGCCTTTCAAGATAAATCCCAGCCCGCCGAGGGGGCGGGCCTCCGTATTCCCTTGACATGAAAGGGTTCTCATGTTAGTTTGCAATGATATTAAATAGTTAGATATCGGGGGAGAGGGTACCGGGTTGCCACCGCGAGACGTCCGGGCTACCGGGCCCCTTACCACCCTTCCCTGACACTCCCACAAGGACCACCATGGCGGAAATTCTCGACAAGGTTTACGACCCCTCCCGGATCGAGGAAAAGTGGTACCAGTATTGGCAAGAGCAGGGGCTGTTCCGGGCCTTGGCCGACGGCAGCAAACCTCCTTACTGCATCGTCATCCCGCCCCCCAACGTCACCGGCCTCCTGCACATGGGCCACGCCCTGAACAATACCCTGCAGGACATATTGGTGCGCTACAAGCGCATGCTGGGTTTTGACGTCCTGTGGATGCCGGGCACCGACCACGCCGGCATCGCTACCCAGAACGTGGTGGAGCGGATGCTCGCCGCGGAGGGCAGCGACCGCCACGCCCTGGGCCGGGAGGCCTTTATTGAGCGGGTCTGGCGCTGGAAGGCGGAATCCGGCGGGCAGATCATCAAGCAGTTGCAACGCCTGGGCTGCTCCTGCGACTGGAGCCGGGAGCGCTTCACCCTGGATCAGGGTCTGTCCCGGGCGGTGCGCGAGGTCTTCGTGCGCCTCTATGAAGAAGGCCTCATCTACCGGGGCGACTACATGATCAACTGGTGCCCCCGCTGTCTCACCGCCCTGGCGGACCTGGAGGTGGAGCACGATCCCCACGACGGCCACCTTTACCATATCCGCTATCCCCTGGCCCAGGGCCGCGACCACCTCACTGTGGCCACCACCCGGCCCGAGACCCTGCTGGGCGACACCGCGGTGGCGGTCCATCCCGAAGATAAGCGCTATCTGGCCTTCCATGGAGCCACCCTGCGCCTGCCGCTGCTGGGGCGGGAGATCCCGGTAATTACCGACTCTTACGTCTCCCAGGAGTTCGGCACCGGCGCCCTGAAGATCACCCCAGCCCATGACTTCAACGACTTTGAGGTGGCCCGGCGCCATCAACTCCCGGCCATCCAGGTCATCGACCCGGGCGGCAAGATGACCAAAGAAGCCGGCCCCAAATACGTGGGTATGGACCGCTTCGTCTGCCGGGAGCAGATCGTCAAGGACCTGAAGCGCCTGGGCCTCCTGGTGAAGGTGGAGCCCTACGTCGTTCCGGTGGGTCATTGCTACCGCTGCAAGGTCATCGTCGAGCCTTTGGTCTCCCGGCAGTGGTTCGTGAGGGTGAAGTCCCTGGCCGAGCCGGCCATGGAAGCGGTCCAGGACGGCCGCACCCTTCTTATCCCGGCCAACTGGGACAAGAGCTACTTCGACTGGATGACCAATATCCGGGACTGGTGCATCTCCCGGCAGATCTGGTGGGGCCATCGCATTCCCGCCTGGACCTGTAAGAATTGCGGACAAATCATAGTCAGCCGGGAGGATCCCACTCAGTGCCCCCAATGCGGCGGCGCCGAACTGGCCCAGGAGACCGACGTCCTGGACACCTGGTTCTCCTCGGCCCTGTGGCCCTTCTCCACCCTGGGCTGGCCGGATGCCACCCCGGAGCTGAAAATCTTCTACCCCACCAGCGTTCTGGTTACCGCCTTCGATATTCTCTTTTTTTGGGTAGCCCGGATGATGATGATGGGGATTCATTTCATGGGGGAGGTTCCCTTCCGGGAGGTATATATCCACGCCCTGGTGCGGGACCCGGAAGGCCAGAAGATGAGCAAATCCAAGGGCAACGTTATCGACCCCCTGGACCTGATGGAATCCTACGGCACCGACGCCTTCCGCTTTTCCCTGGCGGCTTTCGCGGCCATGGGCCGGGACGTGCGCCTCTCCGAGGAGCGCATCGCCGGCTACCGCAACTTCGCCAACAAGGTGTGGAACGCCTCCCGCTTCACCTTGATGAACCTGGAGGACTACGACCCTGCCGGTCCCCCGGATGAGACCGGCCCAACCCCTTTGCGGGCGGAGGAGGCCTGGATCTTAAGCCGCCTGCAGCGGGTCTCCCAGGAGACCCGGACCCGCCTGGACGCTTACGAGTTCGACCAGGCGGCCAACAGCCTTTACCAGTTCATCTGGCACGAGTTCTGCGACTGGTACCTGGAGCTTATCAAGCCCCAGCTCTATGATAAAGAAAACCTGGCAGCCCGCCGCCACTGCCAGGGGGTCCTGCTGGGCCTCCTGAGCGCCGTACTAAGGCTGCTCCATCCCTTCATGCCCTTTATCACCGAGGAGATCTGGCAGAAACTGCCCGGGACCCAGGACTCCATCATGGCGGCGCCTTACCCCGAGGCGGATGCAGCCCTAATCAACCCTCACGCCGAAGCCGAACTGGCCGGGGTAATGGGTTGCATTATTGCTATTCGCAACTTAAGAGCGGAAATGAATGTTCCTCCTGCGGTGCAGGTGCAGGCCTACATCCATAGCCCGGACGCTCAAGCCATCCAGGGTTTGCACAAACACCGGCAATCGATCTCCCTATTGGCAAAGGTTGCAGACCTTCACTTTAACGACGCTTCCGGACCGCCTTCCTCTGCAGCCAGAGCGGTTGTGGGTGATGTGGACATCTACCTGCCCCTGGCCGGGATCATCGACTTTACCGAGGAAGAACGCCGCCTCAGCCGGGAAATCGAGAAACTGGGAAAAGACCTGACGGCAGCCCAACGCAAACTGAGCAATGAGGATTTCCTCGGCAAGGCCCCGGCCCACGTGGTCCAGAAAGAAAAAGAAAAGCTCACCGCCTGGACCGAAAAACTCACCAAACTCAAAAACCACCGGGAGCGGATTAAGGAATTGATGGGGTAAAATAACGGGCGGCCTACCTCTTTGACCTGATACAACTTAAAAAGCTGGATGGGAGGAAGATAAAATGATTGTCAGTGTCAGTAGCAAGATACCGTATGTGACGGTCTTTGGCGACGGCAAAAATGAGGCTGCCTGCGATACGGCCCCTGATAAAGGAGGGAGCGGCGCCGGCTTTCGTCCTGTCGATCTCCTGGAGGCGGCTTTCGCCTGTTGCCTCAATGTAACCATCCGCAAGTACGCAGATAAACACCAAATCCCGCTCTCCGAGGCGAAGGTAAATGTCTCCCTTCATAGAGACGATCCTAAGCAGACGGTCTTTGAATATACGATTGAACTTAAGGGTGATCTGACCCCGGGGCAACGGCAAAAGTTGATGAAAATGGAGGAATTATGCGCGGTTAGTCAAGCGCTTGCAAAGCCAATATCTTTCCGCAGCTCGCCATGATGCAGGGCGACCCGGCGGGTCGCCCCTACGAGGATTCGGACTGATGGCCAATTTCCCTGCCTGGCCCTTCGTTGACCGCCTCATCGACCTGGCCCTGGAAGAAGATCTGGGAGCGGGCGACGTCACCACCCAGGCCTTGATCCCCCCGGATCTTCAGGGTGAGGCCCACCTGCGGGCCCGGCAGGACCTGGTGGTGGCAGGCCTGCCGGTGGCCGGCCGGGTTTTTCGCAAGTTGGATGCCAGTCTCGCCTTTGAGCCGCAGGTGGCAGAAGGGCGGGAAATTGCTGCAGGCACGGTACTGGCACGCTTGAGCGGCCCGGTGGCCGGAATCCTTACGGGCGAGCGCACCGCCCTCAACTTCCTCCAGCGCCTCTCGGGCATCGCCACCTTCACCCGGCGCATGGCGAGCCTGATTGAAGGCTCCGCCGCCACCCTGGTGGACACCCGCAAGACTACCCCGGGCTGGCGGGCCCTGGAGAAATACGCGGTGCGCCTGGGCGGCGCCCGCAACCACCGGGCCGGGCTCTACGACGGCGTCCTCATCAAGAACAACCACCTGGCCGCGGCAGCCTCCCTCACCCAGGCGGTGCACCAGGCCCGCCAGCACTCCCACCACCTCCTGAAGATTGAGGTGGAAGTCAGCGACCTGGCGGGCCTGGAAGAAGCCCTGGCCGCCGGCGCCGAGGTCATCATGCTCGATAATATGGATGAGGCTGCCATGAAAAAAGCCGTGGCCATCGCCGCCGGCCGCGCCCTGTTGGAGGCCTCAGGCTCCATCAACGCCGAACGCCTGCCCCGGGTGGCCGCCACCGGAGTCAACCTCATCTCCATGGGCCAGCTCACCCACAGCGCCCCCGCCGCGGATATCCATCTGCGGTTGATAAAGACTTGGAAATGAGCATTTCTTGGGGGAGGGAGCCAGGGGCTTTTTGTAAGTGGCCCCTGCCCCCTCTCCCAAACACCCACCCCCCCGGCCCTAGAAATCATCATCCCGGCGAAAAAGCCTTGACGTTTTATGTTAAACGTATAGCATACATCAGCCAGGGTAATGACCGGTGCCAGGTTGCAGTCAAAGAGCTAGAAATATCCTCCGCAGGGGCGAACACAGGGGTCCGGCCCTACAAAAATCTCCTTTTGACGGTAACTTGGTATGATTTTAAGTTTCCGCGACAAGCGGACCCGGGCCTTTTTCGAGGGCGACCGGGTTAAGGCTTTCCAGGGGTTCGAGCAGCAAGCTATGTTGCGGCTCGACCGCCTCCACGCTGCCGACCGCCTGCTGGCGCTGAACACGCCCGGGAACCGGCTTGAAAGGCTGAAAGGGGATCGCCAAGGCCAATATGGCATCCGGATCAACGACCAATGGCGAATATGCTTTGAATGGCCGGAAGGCTCTCCGGGGCCGTTTAACGTGGAAATCGTGGATTACCATTAGGAGGTGACTTATGGCGCGGCTTCTTATCCATCCAGGGGAACACCTGGCTGACGAGCTAAAAGCGCTGGGCATGAGCGCCAACGAACTGGCGAAAGCATTGGGGGTGCCGACAAACCGGCTCACCGAGATCATCCGGGGGAGGCGTGGAATCTCGGGAGATACGGCCTTGCGCCTGGGCCGCTGGTTCGGTACGGGGCCGGATATCTGGATGAACCTGCAAAAAAATTACGAGCTGCGGCTGGCGGTGCAGGAGATAGGCGAGGCGCTGAATAAAATCCCTGAGCATCCCGTCAAAGCCAAAATGGGTAACGATCTGCATCTGTAGCCAGAGCCCATAATGAACCCCTGATTTTCGTCACTAGATAAATCTACTTCACTCCTTCCCCAACTCCCGGGATCGGCGGGCCGCGGCTTCCACGGCGCTCATCACCAGGCCCCGAAAGCGGCCCTCTTCCAGGACGTGGAGCCCGGCGATGGTGGTGCCTCCCGGAGAGGTCACCAGGTCTTTCAGCGTCCCGGGGGTGATCTCCTTTTCCAGGCAGAGGCGGGCGGCGCCGATGACGGTCTGGCTGGCCAGGAGCAGAGCCAGGGGCCGCGGCAGGCCCATTTTGACGCCGCCGTCCGTCAGGGCCTCCAGGAACACGGCCACGTAAGCCGGGCCGCTGCCGCTCAGGCCGGTGACCGCGTCCATCAGCTTCTCTTCCACCACCACGGCCCGGCCCACGGCCTCGAAGATCTCCAGGGCCAGGGCCAGGTCTAAGGGCGTGGCCCGGCCCCCCGGGGCCAGGGCCGCCATGCCGACCCCCGCCAGGGTGGGGGTATTGGGCATGGCCCGGATCACCCGGGACTGGGGCAGGGCGGTTTCCAGCGTCTTCAGGGTCACCCCGGCGGCGATGGAGATGATGAGATGGTCGGGACGGGCGGCTTCCCGGATCCCTGCCAGCACCTGGCCCATTACCTGGGGCTTGACCGCCAGGAGCACCACCTGGGCCTCCATCACCGCGGCCGGGGCCGTTGCGGCCTGCACCCCCAACTGGTCCATCTGCGTCTGCCGGGTCCGGTCCGGGTCGTAATAGACCAGGTTCTTCCCGGCTACCAGGCCATTCACCAAGAGTCCCTGGATAATGGCGCCGCCCATGGCCCCGGCGCCGATAAACCCAAGTTTCACTCCCTTAAGTCGTCCGCTTCCCGTCTCTGCCATTGACAAAGCCCCTATCCCACGTCATAGTTTCATTGGAACCTATTTTGGCACATATCCCCCGGAAAGTGCATGGAAAAAGTGCGGGGGGGGATTCCTCAGCCCTGACTGCCCTTCCAATCCGCCTAACTCGTGGGCGGACAACCTGAAGGCGGGGATAACTTATGAGATTGAGGAAGATAAATAGAGCGCTCGGACTAGCGCTGGCGCTGTGGTGGTGCCTGGCGGCCCCGGCCCCGGCCCTGGCGGCCCCTGCGGTTGAGGCTGCGGCCCAGCCGCGCTGGGCGGTCTATTTTTCCCCTCAGGGTGGCTGCACCGAGGCCGTCGTCGCCGCGGTGGGCCAGGCCCGCAGCTCTCTCCACATTGAGGCCTATATCTTTACCTCGCAGCCCATACTCAAGGCGGTCATCGCGGCCCAGAACCGGGGAGTTAAGGTGGCGGTCATCATGGACGCGGGGGAGGCGAGGGACAAATTTTCCGTTTTGCACTCCCTGCTGGCGGCCGGGGTGCCCACCTGGATTGACGCGGCCTACCAAATCGCCCACAATAAAATTATAATCATTGACGGGGAGACGGTGATTACCGGGTCCTTCAACTTCACCCGCAGCGCCGAAGAGTACAACGCCGAAAATCTGCTGGTGATTCGGGACCCATCTCTGGCGGCCCGCTATGAAGCCAATTTTCAGGAGCACCTGCGCCGTTCCCAGCCCTGTGGTCCTGGCCGATGACTGGAGCCCAAGCCATTTCTGAAAAACAGCGCCCCATATTGGCCCTGAGCATGGGAGATCCGGTGGGAGTAGGGCCGGAGATCATCGTCAAGGCCCTGGCCGACGCCAGCATCTACCAGCTCTGCCGGCCCCTGGTGCTGGGGGACTATCCAGCCCTGGAGCGGGCCGTCCTTTCGCTTTCCCCGGCCCTGGCCATTCACCTGGCGGAGCGGCCAGAGGCAGGCCGCTATAAGGCTGGAACCCTGGACCTCATGGTGCTGTCCCAACTGCCGCCCAGGGATCTGAAGTTCGGCCATCCCACTCCGGACAGCGGCCGAGCCATGGTCTCGTATATCTTGCGGGCCATCGAGCTGGCCCTGGACCAGCGGGTAGCCGGGCTGGTCACCGCGCCCATCAGCAAGCTCTCCATGAATCTGTCTGGATACCCCTATCCTGGGCACACCGAGCTGCTGGCGGACAAGACCGGCGCCGCCGGGGTGGCCATGATGCTGGCCGGTGGAGAATTCCGGGTCGTTCTGGCCACCATCCACTGCGCCCTGGCCGAGGTGCCCCGGCGCCTGAACATCGATGGCCTCTACCGCCTCTTCGCCCTCACCTGCAAGGCCCTGGCCCGGGATTTCGGCCTCACGGCCGCGCCCCTGGCGGTGGCGGCCCTCAACCCCCACGCCGGCGAGGGCGGCCTGTTCGGCCGCGAAGAAGAGGAGATCATCTCCCCCGCGATTAAGAAGGCCCAGGCCGCGGGCTTGCCGGTCACCGGCCCTTTCCCGGCCGACACCCTGTTCTGGCGCCACCGCCAGGGGGAGTTCGCCGCGGTGGTTTGCATGTACCACGACCAGGGCCTCATTCCCTTGAAGCTTCTCCATTTCCTGGACGGGGTGAACGTCACCCTGGGTCTCCCCATCATCCGCACCTCGGTGGACCACGGCACCGCCTACGGCCTGGCAGGCACCGGCCAGGCGGCCCCCGACAGCCTCAAGGCCGCCATTAAAATGGCAGCCGGGATGGCCAACAGGAGATTGGGGGAGCAGGGTTAACCCCGGAGTGGGCGAAGCGCTTAGGAGTTAAGCTGGCCTCCCCACCCAGGAAAGGCCCTGACCAAAAACCTGGGGCGGGTGTTAAAAAAAGGGGCACGGCAAGCCGTGCCCCTAAATTTTTTCCTATTTATGAGGGGGTTGGGGGGAAAGAATTCCCCGGCCTTCCCCCAAATCATTTCTATCTACAATCCCGGCAGACAAAAAAGCTTTCCAGCGGATCGCCGGTGATCTTGGCCCAGTGTTCCAGTTGCGCCTTGGGGGCGATGTAGTTGCCGCACACCTTACAGGGTTGCAGTTCGAAATGGCGGCCCCAGACGGTGCGGATGCCGTCCTTCTCGGTATAAGGGATGACGTTGGTGGGGCAGACGAAGACGCAGGAGCCGCAGCCGATGCAGGCCGCGGATTCTTCCTTAAAGGGCGTGGCAACTACTTTCTTCGGGGTGCGGAAGACCATGGAAATGGCGCTCACCCCCACCACTTCCCGGCAGGTGCGGACGCACTGGCCACAGAGGATGCAGCGGGCCTGGGGATCCGCCTTTTTGAAGCGGGTCTCGTAGACGCCGTGCTCGGCGGCCATCTTCTGGATAATCTCGGCCGCCGGCGCTTGGGCCAATAGCAACTCCAGCACCATACGCCGGGCCTTAAGCACGTTCTCCGAGGCGGTTTGCACGGTGAGTCCCGGCTCCGCCGGATAGGTGCAGGAGTTCACCAGGCGGGTACGGCCCGGTTCGCCGATTTCCACCACGCACAGGCGGCAATGGCCTTCGGGCTTGAGATCGTCATGGTGACAGAGGGTGGGAATATCGATCCCCTGCTCCCGGGCCGCCAGCAACAGGGTCAGGCCGGGCTGCGCTTGCACCGTTTGGCCGTCGATGGTCAGATTCACATAATCGCTGGTCATGACTCTACCTTAACCGCTGCGAATTTGCAGATTTCATAACAGCGGCCGCATTTGACACAGAGTTCCTGGTCCAGTTCCTGGGGTTCGCCCGCTTCGCCCCGGATCGCCTCCGCCGGGCACTCCCGCACACAGGCCAGGCAACCGGTGCAGGTCTCCGGATCGATGGTGTATTTCAGCAAGGCCCGGCACACCAGGGCGTGGCATTTCTTATCCCGGACGTGAGCCTCGTATTCCTCCCGGAAATATTTCAGGGTGGAGAGGATCGGTTTGGCGGCGCTTTGGCCCAGACCGCAGAGAGAGGCGGAGTCCATGATGACGCACAGTTCCTCCATCAGGGACAGATGCTCCGGGGTGCCACGGCCTTGGGTGATTTCGGTAAGGATCTCCAATATTTGCTTGGTTCCTTCCCGGCAGGGGGTGCACTTGCCGCAGGACTCTTCATGACAGAAGGACATGAAATAGCGGGCCACGTCCACCATGCAAGTGGCGGTATCCATGACGATCATGCCGCCGGAACCCATCATGGAGCCCACGGACTGCAGGCTGTCGTAGTCCACCGGCAGGTCGAGATACTGAGCCGGGATGCAGCCCCCCGAGGGGCCGCCGATCTGGACCGCTTTAAAGTCGCGGTTCCCGGCGATGCCGCCCCCCATGTCGTAGATAACCTGGCGCAGGGTGGTGCCCATGGCCACTTCCACCAGCCCGGTATGGTTCACCGCGCCCACCAGGGAGAAGACCTTGGTGCCCTTGCTCTTTTCGGTGCCGATGGCGGCCAGCCAATCCGCCCCCCGGTTGATGATTTCCGGGATGGTGGCCCAGGTTTCCACGTTGTTGATCACCGTAGGCTTGTCCCAGAGACCGTGTTGGGCCGGATAGGGGGGCCGGGGCACCGGCTCACCGATATCGCCCTCCACCGAACGGATGAGAGCAGTCTCTTCGCCGCAGACAAAGGCGCCGCCCCCCTTGCTGATCTTAATGTCAAAATCGAAACCCTTGCCCAGGATGTTTTTCCCCAGGAGGCCCATGGCCCGGGCCTGCTCTATGGCGATGCCCAGATGCTTGACGGCCAGGGGATACTCGGAGCGCACATAGATGCGAGCCTCGCTGGCGCCGATGGCGTAGGCGCCGATGATCATCCCCTCCAACACCCGGTGGGGATCGCCCTCCATGATGCTCCGGTCCATGAAGGCTCCGGGATCGCCTTCATCACCGTTGCAGATAATGCATTTCTGATCTCCGGGGACACCCCGGCAAATACGCCATTTCCTTCCGGTGGGGAAGCCCCCGCCGCCGCGGCCTCGAAGCCCGGAGGCCTCCACGGCATCAATGATCTCATCCGGGGTCTGGGTGGTGATGGCCTTGACCGCAGCCTGGTAGCCGTTGACAGCGATGGTGTCGTGGACGTCGGTGGGGTCGATCTTGCCGATGTTGCTCAGCACGATGCGCGTCTGGTGCTTGTAAAAGGGGATGTCCTTCTCGAGGGGCACGTGTTCGCCGGTCTGGTAATCCACCGCCAGGAGACGGTCCACCGGTTTCCCTTCCATGAGCGTGGTCGCCACGATTTCGGCCGCATCGTCCGGAGCGACGTTTTGGTAAAAAAAGCCTGCGGGCTGGACCACCACTACCGGAGCCCGGGAACAGAAGCCGTGGCAACCGGTGGTCTTGATCTGCGGCACCACCTTAGCCGTGATCTTGGCGGCCTTGATGGCCCCGCGCAGGGCCTCAGCCACTGCGGGGCTGTTGTTGGCCAGGCAGCCGGTGCCGTGGCAGACGATGACCACGGGCTGGTTGGGATCGCGTTGGGACAGAATCTGGTCCCGGAAGGCATGCAAATCCTGGGCTGATTGGATCCGGGGGAGCCCTTCGGTCTTGGCGGCCACCGGTTCCTCCGCCTTCACTTTTTCTTCCGGTTCTTCTTCGGCGGCTTTCCGCAACTGCTTGACCACCCGGGAGAGCTCGCGGGTGGAGGCATGGGGGTGATATTCAGCGCCGACGGCCACCAGAGGGGCCAGGGCGCAAGCCCCGAGGCAATTAACGGTTTCCAGAGTGAAGAGCTGGTCCTCGGTGGTCTGGCCCACGCTGATCTTGAGATCCCTTTCCAGCCCCCGCACCAGACTGGAGCCGCCCTTGAGGTGACAGGCCGTTCCCAGGCAGACCCTGAGCTGGTGGCGCCCCTTGGGAACCAGGGAAAACATATTGTAGAAGGTGGCCACGCTGTAGATCTGGGTCAAAGGCACCCTAAGCCTCTGGGCCACCGACTTCAACATCTCCATGGGCAGATAATTATAGGCCCCTTGAATGTCCTGGAGCACCGGAATCAGGTCCGCGGACCCTCCTTGATAATGAGACAGTATCGCTTCGAGTTTTTCTGGATTTGTCATCTTTGATCAACCTCAGGGATGTGCACCGGGGCGAATTCCGGAAACGGCGACTGGCATTTCTGGAGGAGTAGCTCGTAATTGGCTTGAATTTGCTGCTGAATGAAGTGGATCTCCGGGTCCCGCAGATGGCGAAAGCGGCCCTGAGGCTTGAGATAGTCCTGGACGGGCCGTAATTTGGGTGGCTCCACGGTGAGGCGAAACTTGCCATCCACCACCTCATAAAGGGGAAAGACACCGGTTTCCACCGCCAGGCGGCCCAGGCGGACGCTGAGATCGGTGGCGGAGCGCCAGCCGGTGGGGCACACCGACAGGACGCTGATGTAGGCCGGGCCCGGGGTTTCCAGGGCCTTCCTCACCTTGAAGTAAAGGTCGAAGAGGTAGCTGGGCGAGGCGGTGGCCACGTAGGGGATGCCGTGGGCCACGGCGATGGCCACCATGTCCTTCTTCCAGTTGCGCTGGCCGATGCTCATCTTGCCCGGAGGCGAGGTGGTGGTCATGGCCCCGAAGGGCGTGGCGCTGGACCTCTGGATGCCGGTGTTCATGTAGGCTTCGTTATCCCAGCAGAAGTAAGTGAAGTTGGTGCCTCGCTCCAGGGCCCCGGAGAGGGCCTGGAGACCGATATCGCTGGTGCCGCCGTCACCGCCCATGGCCACCACCTTGGGCATGGGGCCGGAGAGTTTGCCTTTGCGCGCGAGGACCTTCAAGGCGGATTCGATGCCGGAGGCCACAGCCGAGGTGTTCTCAAAGGCCACGTGAATCCAGGGGTGCATCCAGGCCGTTTGGGGCAGGCCCGAGGAGACGATCTCCATGCAGCCGGTGGCGTGGGCGATGATGGCATCCTTGCCGATGGCCTTGCACACCCAACGCACCGCCAGGGCTTCGCCGCATCCCTGGCAGGACCGGTGCCCCGAAGTGAAGAATTCTTCCCGGGGCAACAACCGGGAAGCGTAAGTATCGAACTTTTGGCTCTGGGCGTGACCGAATTTTTCCATCAGCCTCTCACTCCCACCAGGTAGAATTCTTCCCTGGGTCCTTGCTCAATTTCCTTGAGGGCGTGGCTTACCAGGTCCTTGAAGACCTGGGGCTGCACGTCCCGGCCTCCCAGTCCCACGATATAGCCCAACACCTGGGGCCTTTGGGCCAGAGGATAGAGGGCGCTGCGCACTTCCGCCAGCACCGGCCCTGCCGCCCCACCCAGGGACATGGCCCGGTCGCAGACGATGACCAGGTCGGCTCCGGCCATGGCGGCCCGCAAATCCGCGAAGGGGAAAGGCCGCCACAGCCTGGGCTTCAACAGGCCCACGGCCTGGCCCGCCTCTCGCATCTCATCCACCGCCACTTCCGCCACTTCCGCTAGGGACCCCATGAGAAGCAGCAGCACCCTGGCGCCCTCGGTGCGGTAACGCTCCACCGGTTGATAATGGCGCCCGGTCAGCTCGCCCCACTCCCGCCAGACCTCCAGGATAGTGTCATAAGAATTGGTCAGGGCCATCTGATGGGCCATCTTAGCCTCGGTGAAGAGCTCCGGCAAGGCGAAGGCCCCCATGGTCACGGGCTTCTTGGGGTCCAGCTTGAGATAAGGCGTAAGCGGCGGCAGAAACCGGTCCACCGTCTCCTGGTCCAGCATCTCCAAGGGTTCCACCACGTGGGTCAGGATGAAGCCATCCATATTAATAATGGTGGGCAGCAGCACCCGATGGTCTTCGGCGATCTTGAAGGCCATGACGCTGTGGTCGAAGGCATCCTGGCCGTTCTCCACGAAGAACTGGATCCAGCCGATGTCCTTCTCCGCCATGATGTCGCTGTGGTCGTTCCAGATGCTCAGGGGCGCCGATAAAGCCCGGTTGGCCACGGTCATGACGATGGGCAGCCGCATGCCGGAAGCGATGAAGAGGATCTCGTGCATCAGGGCCAGACCCTGGGAGCTGGTGGCGGTGTAGGTGCGGGCCCCGGTGGCGGCGGCGCCGACGCTGGCGCTCATGGCCGAGTGCTCCGACTCCACGGTGACGAAATCCGCATCCAGTTCGCCATTGGCCACCAAAGAGGAGAGATGCTCCACAATGTGGGTCTGGGGGGTGATGGGATAGGCGGCGATAGCCTCGGCCCGGGCCAGTCGCACCGCATGGCTCACCGCGATGGAGACTTCCATGCCGACTCGGTGGCCCATTATCCCTCCTCCGGCGCCATGCTGATGCAACCGGTGACGCACTCTTTGGCGCAGATGCCGCAGCCTTTGCAATAGTCGTTCATCTCGAAATAGCCATCCGCGTCCTCGGAGATGCCGGCTTCGGGACACACGGTCCAGCAGACCCCGCACTGGATGCAGCGCTTCTTGTCCCATACCGGATACATGGACCGCCATTCCCCGGTGCGGTAAGCCCGGGCCGACCCCGGCTCGGTGAGGACCGAACCGATCTCCATTTCCTGCCAGGTCACCTGGTCCCATGCTTTGCTCACGACTGGCGCTCCTCTATGGTAGTGGCCTCCAAGGCCACCTTCAGGGCATTGAAATTCTTTACCGCCAGGGGGCCGAAACGTTCCTTCAGAGGCTCCTCCAGGGACTCCAACTTCACCAACCCGGTGGCCCGCACTAACGCCCCGATCATGGCGGTGTTGACAATAGGCACCCCCAGGACCTCCCGGGCGATCTTGTTGGCGTCCACCAGGGCCAGGGTATGCTGATAGCCGTACTCCCGGCGAATTTCGGCGGCGTTCTTGTGGGTGTTCAAGACGATGACGCCGTTTTCCCTCAGGTCCGCCGGGGGGTTTTGAATCCTCAGCAGCGAGGGGTCCAGCACCACCACCACATCCGGCTGCAGGATCTTGCAGCGCAGACGGATGCGCCGGTCATCCACCCGGCAGAAGGCCATTACCGGAGCGCCCCGGCGCTCCGGGCCGAAGCTGGGGAAGCCCTGGGCGAACTTACCTTCGCCAATGGCCGCCAGGGCCAGCAGCTCCACCGAAGTCACCGCGCCCTGGCCGCCGCGGCCGTGAAAGCGGATTTCGATCATCTCCATTTTCCTTACAGTTAGGGAAGGGTTTCCTGGGTGCCTCGGTTAACCTTATCCCGCCGGCGGCAAATTAAAACCGGATAATTTGTGATTTTCCTGTCAACGATTATCTTATAAACGAGCCTGCCGGGGGGGTCTGCGCCCTGTCGTTGCCCATCTTCATAACCTGGGGGAATTGCAGTCCCGATTATAGTAAGCATAAACCATTTCCAGGTAAAGTCTGCTTATAAAAAATTCGCCGGGGCTTTATGGATCGATTGCCGGGCATTACGGAGCCCGTTTAGGCGTTATTTGGGAATATGAGCCTCGGTTTGTGTAGAACCGCCGCCCCCGGCGGTTCTATTCTGCAGGCAGGGCCCGCCGGGAGCGGCGGCGCTACATATTCCCGCCGGGGGCGGCGGCGCGGTTTTATCCAAGAGGGTTATTGATTACGATGGTCTCTTCCCGGTCCGGGCCCACCGAGACGATCTGGATGGGCACACCCACCAGTTTCTCCAGCCTCCGGAGATAATCCCGGGTAGCCGCGGGCAGATCCTGGAAGCGCCGCACCCCCCGAATATCTTGCCGCCACCCCGGCAATTCCTCATACACCGGGCGGCAGCGTCCCAGGCCCTGGATGGTGGGAGGGATGGTTTCCTGGCGCTCCCCATCCAGGTCGTAGGCCACACAAATCTTCACCGGGTCTACGCCGGTGAGGACGTCCAGCTTGGTGACGGCCAGGCCCGTGAGTCCGTTGAGGCGGGCGGCATCCCTGAGCACCACCGCGTCCAGCCAGCCGCAGCGCCGCCGGCGTCCGGTGGTGGAGCCGAACTCCACCCCGCATTCCACCAAATGGTCGCCGATGCTATCCAGGCACTCGGTGGGAAAGGGGCCGGCCCCCACCCGGGTGGTATAGGCCTTGACGATACCCAGGACCTGATGGAGTTGATTGGGCCCCACGCCGGCGCCGGTGCAGGCGCCCCCGGCCACCGGGTTGGAGGAGGTCACAAAGGGGTAGGTGCCGTGATCGATATCGAGGTGGGTGCCCTGGGCCCCTTCGAAAAGAATATTCTTGCCTGCAGCTACCGCCTGGGCCAGGAGGACCGAGACGTTGGCCACCAAAGGCTTGAGCCGCGCTCCCATGGCCAGGTAGGCCTCCAGGATCTCTTCCCCGTTTACAGGCTGGGCCCCCAGGAACTTTTCCAGGTAAAAATTCTTCTCTGGCAGGATATCCGCCAGCTTGGCCTCCAAGACGTCGGGGTCGATGAGCTCCGCCATGCGGATGCCACGACGGGCCACCTTGTCTTCATAGCAGGGCCCGATGCCCCGGCCGGTGGTGCCAATCTTGCCAGCGCCCTTCTGCTCTTCCCGGGCCACGTCGATCCGCTGGTGGTAGGGCATGATCACCTGGGTCCTTTCGCTGATGCGCAGGTTCTCCGGCCCTATGACAAAGCCCCGCTCCTTAAGCCGGTCCATCTCCATCAGCAAGACCTCGGGGTCCAGAACCACGCCATTGCCGATGAGGCACTGGGTGCCGGGATGCAGGATGCCCGAGGGAACCAGATGGAAAATGAACTTTTCGCCGTCCACCACCAGGGTATGGCCGGCGTTGTTGCCGCCTTGATAACGCACCACTACCTGGGCCCGCGAGGTCAAGAGATCGACGATCTTCCCCTTGCCCTCGTCCCCCCATTGGGTGCCCACCACCACTATATTGGGCAATGCTTTGTCCTCCTTTTCACAAGCCGCGTATATTAAATCACAAGGGGAGGCAAAATCAAAAAGAAAAATCCCGGCCGGGGCCGGGCAGAGAGGGTCAAGGATAGGGCTCCGGGGGCGGACTTACTAAAAAAGCCGCCCCCGGAGGGAGGAAAGGATTACTTCACCTTGGGGGTGAACTTATTGGGCATCTCCGGATAGTTCTTCCGCAGGTCCTTTTTGATGATCTTGCCGGTGGGAGTCCGGGGGATGGAATCAAGAAAGACCACTTCCCGGGGCAGCTTATACATGGCCAGCAGGTCCAGGGCAGACTTGATGATTTCGCTGGCCATCTCCTGGGAGGGGGTGTAACCGGGTTCCAATTCCACCATGGCCACCACCTTTTGGCCCATGATCTCGTCGGGAATACCCACCACCGCGTCATCCCGCACCGCCGGGTGCCGGATGATGGCGTCTTCGATCTCGGTGGGCGCCAGGCGGAAGCCGGAGGACTTGATCATGTCGTCTTCCCGGGCCTGGAAGAAGATGAAGCCGTCTTTATCAATCATAACGGCGTCGCCCATCATGTTGAAGCCTTCCTTGATGCCCTTCTTCATCGATTTCAGCAACTTGTTTTCCTGGATATAGGGCTTCCAATACAGGGTGCCGGTGGGGCCCTTGATCATCATGCTGCCCACTTCGCCGGGGCCAGCGGTGGTGCCGTCTTCCCGCACCACCTTGATCTCGAAACCAGGCAGGGCCCTGCCGATGGAGTCAGGCATCGGCACCTCGCTCATGGTGTTGGAGGTCACCAGATGCATCATCTCAGTGCCGCCCAGCCCTTCCCAGATGGGCTTGCCGGTCTTGGCCTGCCACATGGCCAGGGTTTTGCCGGTCAGGGCGTCGCCGCCAGTGGTGTACATGCGGACGCTGGAGAGGTCGTAGTCTTTGAAATTGGGCATCTCCAACAGTCTCCGGTAGGCGGTGGGCAACCCGGTGATCACCGTGATCTTGTGCTTCTGGATGGTGGACATCATCTCGTCCGGGGTGAACTTGGGCAGCAGCGAAATGGAGGCGCCCCCGGCAAAGGGAATGAGGCAGAAGGTGCCATAACCCGCGGCGAAGGAGACCGGGGCCGAGCCACCCAGGACGTCCCCGGGGCCCATCTTATAGACGTACTTGTTGACCAGGGCGGCCTCGACCAGCACCTCTTTGACGAAATGGACGCAGCCCTTAGGCTGGCCGGTGGTGCCAGAGGTGAACAGGATGACCCCGATGTCTTCAGGGCCCAGCTTGACGTTGCTGAACTGGTCGGAGGCGCTCGCCATCTCCTTAGCGAAGGAGACGTAGCCCTTGGCCTCCGCCTCTTCGGGCTTCCCGCCCACTACCACGATCTTGGTGGGAAACTCGAATTCGTGTGCCCCGGCTTCCACCGCGCCCAGCAGGGGAAAGCTCACCGCAAAGGCCTTGAATTCGGCGTTGTTCAGAACGAAGGTGACCTCTTCCTTGGCCCACAGAGGCGACACCGGCACCGGGATGGCGCCGCACTTCTCGATCCCGAAATTGATGGCGATGGCCTCCGGGGTATTGGTGAGACGGATGCCTACCCGGTCCTGGGACCCGACCCCTATCTTGGTGAGGACGTTGGCGAACTTGTTGGCCATGGCCACCAATTCTTTGAAACTGATCTTCTGGTCGCCGAAAAGGATGGCGGCCTGATCGCCCCGGCCTTCCTTCACATGCCGATCCAGAAATTCTTCCGCAATGTTCCACTGTCCCGAGTGGTACTTCTTGTACTCCTCAGGTGTGGTATACTGGGCCCAGAGTTCCTTAGGTGGCAAATAATCCGCAGGGATTTTACTCATTTACTACTTCCTCCTTGAGATAAATTGATTCTAAATTAGGCTTCTTGATAATTCCTGAGGCAGGACTATGTGAAGCATATTACAAAGTCCTGGCCCGGTGTCAAGAAATTTATGACATCATGGCCACCGGGGTCCTTTCCCGTAGCTTTTCGGCTCAGCACCCCCTGCGGGGGAATTACCGCCAGGCCCCTGAGAAGTTTAAGTAAATCTGCTATACTGAATTGAGAGTAAGGCTCTTGAAGGCGCTTTGCCTTTCGAAACTCCAAACTCGAACCAACCATGCCTCTAGTGGCTCTCATCGGACCGGAGCTCTACCCCATCCCGCCCATCCGGGGCGGCGCCGCCGAGCTGTTCATCGAGAAGGTGGCGGCCCGCCTTAAGGGCTGGCGTCCTCTGGTCATCGGGGTCTCGGACCCCGAGTTGCCGGCGCGGGAGGTGCGCCAGGGAGTCGAATATTTCCGCATCCCTTTACAGGGATGGCGCAAATGGCTCTACTGCCGCGACCGCCGCCATTTTCCCCTGTATGACCGGCAGGTAGCCCGGCTGCTGGCCCTTCTGCAACCCGATTTGGTCCATGTGCACAACCGCCCTCTGTTGGCCTGGCAGTTAAAAAGGCGGCTCGCCCCCGGGATTCCGGTGATCCTGCACATGCACAACCTCAGCGACTCCCTGGGAAAACGGGAGAAACCCCGGCCCGGAGAAGCGATCCCCCTGGAGGGCTTCATCGCCTGCAGCCGTTTCGTGCTGGAGCGGGAAAGCGCCGGGTTGGGCGCCGGGGCTCCCATCCGGCGGGTGGTCTATAACGGGGTGGAAGTGGCGGCCTTCACCTGCCGCTGGCAGGACGAAGAGGCGGTGCGCCGGGCGCGGCAACCTTACGGGCTCAGTGGGGAGCCCACCGTCCTGTTCGCCGGCAAACTCCGGGAAAGCAAAGGGGTGGGGGTGCTGCTGGCGGCCATGGAACGCGTCTGGCAGAGCCTCCCCCAGGCAGTCCTGGTCCTGGCGGGGGGCACGGAATACGGACAAGCGCGCACCATGCGGCAGACCCCTTTTCTGAAGGAGTTGCACCGGCAAATAGCCCAGGCGGCCGGCCGCGTGGTGCTCACCGGCTTCCTGCCGCATCCTGAGATGCCCCGGGCCTATCTCCTGGGGGACGTCTTCGTAGGCCCCTCCCAGGTAGAGGAGGGCCTGGGTCTGGTCTTCCTGGAGGCGGCGGCCGCGGGGCTGCCCATCATCGCCACCGCCAGGGGCGGCATTCCCGAGGTGGTGCAGGACGGGGTCAACGGCATGCTGCTTAAGCGGCAGGACGACCCCGGAGAACTGGCGGCAAAGATTCTCGAGGTGCTTCGGGACCGGGAGCTGGGACAACGCTTGGGGCGCCAGGGCCGGGAATGGGTATCGGAGAACTTTTCCTGGGAGCAGGCCGCCCACCGCCTGGAGCAGGTTTACGCCGAAGTCAGGCACCGGGGATCGGACGCCGGGGGTTAACCAAGCCCCAAACCCCAAAAAAGAAGAGAAAATCAAAATACTCATCGACCCGGGCCCCTTGAACCTTGAACTTTGAACTTTGAACCTTGAACCATGTGGCATAAGATTTTATTGACCCTGAGCCGCCAATATCTGCGGCGCCGGCTGGCCCGGCGGCCGCCCCGGCCTCTTGCGGACCTGCAGCCGGAATTTTTTGCCGGGGTCCGCCGGGTGCTGCTCATCAGTTCCACCGCCCTGGGGGACACCCTGTTCTCCACCCCGGCCATCCGGGCCCTGAAAGAGCGTTTTCCGGCCTGGGAGCTGGAGGTCCTGGGGCACCGGGTCTTCGGGACGCTGCTGGCCCATAACCCCCACGTGGCCCGGCTCTATGCCTACCCCGGCCGGCGGCGTCAGCTTCTGCGGTTGATCAGGGAACTGCGGGGCCGGCGCTATGACCTGGGCATCATCCTGCACGGCAACGACCCCGAGGCCACCCTGGTGGCGCATCTGACCGGGAGCCCCGTTATCGTAGGTTCCGCGGCCAGCCCCCTGTCCTTTGCCTATGCCGCCCGGGTGCCTCAGCCGGCGGACCCCTTCACCCACGCCATCGAGCGGCGCCTCGATTACGTGCGCCTCTTGGGCGCTGATACCCATAACCGACGCATGGACCTCTTCCTGGCGCCGGAGGAGGAGGCCGAGGCCCAGGCCATCTTATCCGGGCATTTCGGGGAGGTCCCTCCCCTGCTGTTGGCCCTGCACCCCTCCGGCTCTGATCCTTACAAATGGTGGCCGGCGGACTCCTTCGCGGAATTGGGGAATTGGCTCTTTGAAAGCTACCGGGCGCCTTTGCTGATTATCAGCGGCGCCAAGGACGTGAACCAGGCGGAGGCCATCGCGGCCCGCATCCAGGGCCCCAGCCTGGTAACCGGAGGGCGCTTTCCCTTGTTGACGGTGGCCGCCCTGCTCCGCCGCTGCCGCCTCCTGGTGGCCAACGACAGCGGTCCTCTGCACCTGGGCCTGGCCTTGGGGGTGCCCAGCATTGCCCTCATCGGCGCCGACCATCCCGCCCGGGTGGGGCCCCATCAGGTGGAATGGGGCGTCTCTCTGCACAAACGACAAGAGATTTGCACCCTGGAGGCGTGCCTGTTGAAGAAGTGCCCCGACAACCGCTGCCTGTCGGCCATCGAGGTCTCTCAAGTGCTAAAGCTGATTAAAGAATGGTGGGAGCCGCGGTTTTTCTTAAGCAAAGCCAAATCTGGGGGAAATGATTGAAGTGGTTAGGAATAAGTGCAGCCTGGAGTCTCCGTCCCCGGCCTCGGAAGCCGGGCCGGCGGCCGTGGAATTTTTCCGGGTAAACAATTATTCCTTGACAAAACCCGACAAGTTGGCAAATTAGTAACATCCTGGCAAACCTTGAACAAGAGAAACTGACGAAGGTTTGAACCCGAAAAAACCGGCAAAAGCCGGGGAAACTGGAGGGAAAAGCCGTGGGAGACAAAGGAAAGAAGGATAAGGGTAAGAAAGAGGCCAAAAAGCCCAAGAAAGGCGCCAAGAAAGGTGTCCAAAAGGGCAAGGAGATCACCAAGTAACTCTAATAGTTAGCTTTTCCTGACCCGGATTTGATTTGACACTGCCCCGCAGGGTGGTTTCTATGTCCTTTTGCCGTTGACCCGCCTCCAACCCGTCTTGCCGCCAGTTCATTAGCATAGCGTCCTCAAGTGCATCGGGGTTCCATGCCCCCCCACCCTGAGCAGGTTCTCTTGACACCTAGATAACAAGCACCTACCTTATAGGCATTCTCTAACGCCTTTTGCTCCCCGGCCCCGCGCTCCAGAGCCCGCCATTCCGGTAGCCGGGCCCAGAGACCTGAAAAACCCAGGCTTCAGAGCCCCTGGTCTCAATAGGTTAGTTACCCAACTTCAAGAAGGAGGAGCCCATGTCTCCAACTGGCGGCAATAGCGGCATTGGCGTCGGGAGCGTGGATGGGCGGCTGGCGCCGTGCCCGAACAAGCCCAACTGCGTGTCGAGCCAGGCGGCGGCGAGCGATAAGCAACATTACATCGTGGGGCTCACCTACAGTGGCGAACCGGGGCAGGCGCGGGAGCGGCTCGAGGGAGCCATTGCCGGGATGAAGCGGGCGCGGGTGGCTGTGCGCGCTGCCAATTACTGGCGGGCGGAGTTCAGGAGCGCGCTGTGGCAGTTCGTGGACGACGTGGAGTTCCTATTCGACGACAACGCCAGGCGAATCGACATCCGTTCGGCCGCGCGGGTGGGCTACAGCGATTTTGGGGTGAACCGGCGAAGAATGGAAGAGATTCGCCGCCGGTTCTCCGGACGGTGAAGACCTCAGAAAAGGGAGCTTTCTAATGATAAACGGATATGCCGCCACTGAACCTAAGGGAACGCTGAAGCCGTTCGCATTTGACCCCGGCCCCCTGGGAGACACCCAGGTTGAGATCAAAGTCGAGTATTGCGGGTTATGTCACAGCGATCTCAGTATGTTGGACAACGAATGGGGAATGAGCCAATTTCCTTTGGTTCCCGGACATGAAGTTATCGGCACCGTCGCGGCCCTGGGCCCCCACGCCCGGGGGTTAACGGTGGGGCAACGGGTCGGTCTGGGATGGTTTGCCGGCTCAGACCTGACCTGCGAATGGTGTAAGTCCGGAAACCAGCATCTGTGCGCCAACACGGTGGGGACCATAGTCGGCCGCCCTGGGGGCTTTGCTGACCGGGTCCGGGCCGACGCGGCCTGGGTCTTGCCTCTGCCCGAGGGGCTCGCCCCCGAAACCGCCGGTCCCCTTATGTGCGGCGGCGTAACCGTGTTCAATCCCTTGCTGCTGTGGGACGTGTTGCCCACCGCCCGGGTGGGAGTTGTCGGCATAGGGGGGCTTGGCCATATGGCCCTGAAATTTGCCCATGCCTGGGGCTGCGAGGTGACGGCGTTCTCCAGCACCCCGGACAAGGAGGCTGAAGCCAAGGGGTTCGGCGCCGACCACTTCATCAACTCCCGTGACCCCGAGGCTTTGAAAAAGGCGGCAAACTCTTTCGATTTTATCCTGTCAACAGTGAATGCGCCTCTGGATTGGCAGGCCTATGTCGAAGCCTTGCGTCCCCAAGGCCACCTGCACCTGGTGGGGGTGGTGACTCAGCCGATTGCAGTGCCTCTTTTTCCTTTGCTGGCAGGCCAGAAATCCATCTCCGCCAGTCCGACGGGCAGTCCGGCGGCCATCGCCACCATGCTCAACTTTGCGGCCCGGCACCACATCCAGCCCACCGTTGAGACCTATCGGTTCAGTGAAATTAATGATGCCCTGGAGAAATTACGGCATGGCAAACCGAGGTACAGGATAGTCTTAAAACCCTGAAGCTCAGCCCAGCCGGCGCCGTTGGCTGGCCTAGGCCAAGGGCTCCTGTCATTGCCCGGAGTTGAGATTGAGGCAAGAAGATGACCATGAGGCAAGTTAATGTGCAGCGATTCAGCGTGACTTCTTCTAAATCATTCGAGGAAGTCGTAACAAAGCTTGAAGCGGCTGTTGGCCATCCTGATATGCACGGATTTCGGAGGGATGTCGCCTCAGCAAAAAACTACGCGGAGTTGGAGAAGGTCATTCACCAGGCCGTTGGGGTGTCAGGGTTCATGGAGTTTATCCGCTTTGACTTCGGCGAGATCATGCGTAAGGAACGCGGCAAGGAAGCGCCGCGGAGTCTGCGTCTCTTAATCGGCAACCCGCTTATCATGAAGCAGATGATCGAGCCTGCGCCAGACGCTGGCTCCTACGCGCCGGTGACCATTCTAATCGATGCGCGAGCGGATGGTGTACACCTGTCTTACGACAAGATGGCCAGCTTCCTGGCTCCGTATGGAAGTGCGGAAGCTATGAAGGCGGGATCTGGACTCCAAAGTCGAGGCGCTGTTAACGGCGAATATTAGCTAATGGGGGCCTTCCGCCTCGGGTGGCGCCATGATGGTCAAGACCGGACAGGTGGCCTGGCGCAAAACTTTTTCGGTCACCGACCCGAAGACCAGCCGCCGCCAGCCGGCCAGCCCGTGGGAGGCAATGACGATGAGGTCCGCGTGCTCCTCATGGGCCAGCCGCAGGATTTCCGGAGCTGCTTCTCCGGTGGCCACCACTGTCCGAGTCCTCACTTTATGATGCGCCACCAGGTCTTTGAGCATTTGCTCCGCCTTGATCGCCAGTTCTTGCTCGAATAAGGGCACATCAAATTTGAAGTCCGCTTCCGGGTCGGGGAACTGATGGGGAACCGGCAACTCCGGAATGACATGGGCCACGATTAATTGCGCCTCAAAATGGCGGGCCAGTTCCTCGGCTTGTTTCAGTGCGGTGAAAGCCGGCTCACTGAAATCGGTGGGACACAAAATTCTTTTGAAAGGCAACATTGACCGGACATCTCCCTTCGATTATTTACCGTTTTTTAATCTAACCACCTTCTCAGGGACTTGCAAGCGCGCCCGGCCGATCATCATCTCGCCAAGGAATGGTCTTGTAGGGGCACCCATGTGTGCGCCCCCTACGAAAGTGTAGGGGCGGAGTTAAAACCCGCCCCTACGAAAAACCATGCAAAGCCACCCCTCAGCCGGTGTCGTCCCCTCTCAGGGGAGAGGGGGATTTAGCTGCATCGGTATAATATGTTGATATCGCGGGAATTATAATGCTCTAGATTTTACCCGCGAGGTATTGTAATCTTCATCCACGCAATTTTATTGCCAGACACTTTGCTGCAAGCCGCACCATTTCTTAGCTTATTAATCTTCATGGTCAGGCAAACCGATATCCCAGGCTAAAGCCTGCGGCGGGCGCTTAACTCTCCGTAAATCTCATTAATCTCCCGGCCCAGGCGCTCCAGGGAATAATGGGCCGCCACCTCGACGCGGGCTTGCTCCCCCAGCCGCCGGGCGAATTTCGGGTCCGCCAGCAGGCGCTCCAGGGCCCGGGCCAGGGCCTCGGGATCCCGGGGGGGGATGAGCAGGCCGTTGGCTGCGTCGGTCACCACTTCCGGGAGACCGCCCACCGCGGTGGCGATCACCGGCAGCCCCGCGGCCATGGCCTCCAGTAGGGCCAGCGACACTCCCTCGCTGTGGCTGGGCAGCACCAGGATATCCATAGCGGCCAGCAGGTCCGGGATATCCCGGCGCTGGCCGAGGAAGAGAACCTGCGGCCCCAGGCCCAGTTCAGAAGCCAATTGCCGCATTTCCGCCTCCCGCCGGCCGCCGCCGATGATCAGGGCCGTCAAGGGATAGCGGTCTTTTAATCCCGCCAGGGCGATGAACAATTCCCGGTGCCCCTTGCCCCAATGGTCCAGCCGCCCCACCAGGCCCACCACCCGGGTTTCCTCAGTAATCCCCAATTCCCGGCGCACTTCGGCCCGGGGCCGGTGTTCCTGAATCCGCGCCAGGTCGATGGCGTTGGCCACCACCCTTACCTTCGCCGGGTCCAGGGCGCACTGCTCGATCACGTAATCCCGCACTCCCTGGGAAACTGCCAGGCTCAGGGTGGTGCGCCGCCCCAGCAGGCGGCAGATCAGCCGGCGCTTGCGGCTGAAGCGGGTGAAGCCGTGCCAGTGGTCGACGATCAGGGGCACCCCCATCAGGACCGCAGCCAGGCGGGCGTAATTGCCCGGCACGTAGCTGTTGGTGTGGAGCAGTTGGATGCGGTAGCGGCGCAGCACCCGGCAGAGGGTCAGGAAAAAACGGAGCCAGACCCAGCCGTTGAGCCCGGGGAGATTAAAATTGATAGGGGTGAGCTGGGGCGGCAGGAGGTTTTCCCGGTCGGGAGTGAGCAGCCCGGCAAAGACCCGGAAGCGCTCCGGGTTCAGCCGGGCCGCGGCCGCCATCAGAACCATCTCGGCGCCCGCGGCCCGCTCCGGCTTGATGATGAAGAGGACGTTGATCTTATCCAGGGCCTCTTCCTCTCCTCAATCAGGGGTCCGGGGACCTGGACCCCCAAAAACTATTTTGGCGTATCCCAGCAGCCTGGTCATTTCTTTGACTTCGCCAGTGGCAGCAACTGCTCACTGATGATCTGCGCCGCCAGCCGCGAACCGGCGGTATTTACGTGAACCACATCATACATGTATTTTGCTTCCTGGGGAATCAAGCGGGCCAGATCGATGACCAGGACCCCGTTGCGGCGGCCCACCTCGACGGTGGCCTCATTAAACTTATCGTAGATCTCCTTGAACTCCTGGGCGGAGATCTGGGAACCGGACTCGAAGCCTTTCATGGCCTGGCGGATCTTCTCATCCGGGTTGGACTTGTAGCGGTTGAACTGGGTCATCAACACCGGCGTGATTCGGCGCGCCCGGCAAATATTGATGAAGGTCTGCAGGTTCATCCGGAACTCATCCAGTATCCGGGCCGGATCGAAGACGATCTTCCTGCCCCGTTCCTTGGCGAATTCATCCTCCGGGTCCCTGGGCTTCCTTCCGAACAGGGGTGCCACCTTTTTGCACAGGCTGCGGAAGGCCAGGTGCAGGTTGGGGATGTAGGTGTCCCGGGCCAGAGTGGCGATGGCCTGCATCCCGGTCAAATTCTTATACAGCTTATAATCGATGATGGGGCCGCGGGTGGGGTTGTTGCTCCAATAAGTCCCGTCGTAAATCAGGGTCACCAGGTCGTTGATATCGTGCATCATCACCACGACGTCGGGGTGCAGGGGGATGAGCTTATTCAGCAGGATATCCAGGGAGTGCAGCGAATTGTTGCCGCCCACCCCGGAGTTGTACGAGGTGACCTTTTCGCCGGTCGCCTTCTCCAGGAGGTTGCCCACCAGATAGGGGTAGCGGTTCTCTTCCTCGACGTAGAGGCAGGCCACGGTGGAGCCCCCCAGAAAGACCAGGGTGAGGTCGGGGTGGGGGTAGCGGTTATCAGGCAGGATGAGGCCGTTGGCGTCGGTGCGGACCCGGTAGGCCTTCTGCACCAGGCTGTCGGACTCCCGCACTTCTTTGTCCGTCGGCGTGTACACCACGTCGATGGAGGTTTGGAACTCCCGGAGGTTGATGTAGCGCCGCTCGGTGAACAGCACCCGATTTTGGCTATGGTTGCGGTAGGCCAGGACCTTTTCGGCGGCCCAGGTGGCGGCCACCAGGAAGATCAAGAAAATCAGGACCAGGGTCTTCTTGGGATTCTCTTCAAACCAATTTTTCTGGGTCTGCTCACGTGCTGCGTCTGTCATAGCTGTTCTCGTCCTGCCTGCCGCTCCCGCCGAGGGGGCGGGTTCCCGGCCTTTAACGGCCTTTCCAGGTGATTATAGCAAATTCCGCCTCCTAAATAAGTTCAGAGTTCAAGGTTCACGGTTATTTATTCGCTGGTTTTTTGACTTTGAACGTTGTACCTTGAACTCTCTGAGTCGGCATCCGCTCCGGCTGGGGTGAATCACCCCCCGTTTGATACCGATTCCCCCAGGCCCAGGCAGATGGAGACTGGCTTTCTCCAGTAGCACGCCCTGGCAGACATTTGTTTGCATAAAAAATCATTAGGAATATAAGTAAGATAACCTCAAAGTAGTTAAATATCGCAATAATCGCAACATTTGGCACAAATTTAGCTTAGGATACCGATGGACTATTATGCGGGAATTCCCGCGCCCTGGCTCCTTTGCGAGCCTTAAAAACAGACGGAAGGGGGTGCTGTCACCGTAGGAGACACACATGACTAAGTGAGATGATTCAATTATTCCTAAGCGGTAATCTTGACTCACCTGTTGAGTAAGGAGGAAATTGAATGGCTGATCTGAAGAAAGAGGTTCAAGAAGCACCGTTGCTTTGGCCTCTAACCCCGATCCCCACCTTCGAAGAAGTGTATGATCCCAAGATCTGCACCGAAGCGTCCCGGGAAATTTCCACCCTTTTTGAGGGCTGGCTCCATCCCAAGCATGAGATGGCCAAACCCGAGGCCCTTGGGCAAATCCGGGTGCTGGAGTGCGGCCACGGCGGCCTCCAGGTGAATGCCATGCAGGCCGGCGGCTACCTGGGCGAACTGGGAGCCAACGTCATCATGGTGGAACCGCCCGGCGGCTCGCCTCTCCGCAAACTGACGGCCTTTGGGCGCAAACGCTACATGTTCAAGGACAACGTCAACGGCGACCTGTGCGGCGGCACCTTCCTGCACGAATGCCGCAACAAACAGTCCATCACCCTCGACCTGACCAAACCGGAAGGCCGGGAAATCCTGAAAAAGCTGGTAGTCCACGTCGACGTCCTCATCGAGAACTATGCCCCCGGGCAGTTTGACGCCTGGGGCATCGGCTACCGCCAGCTCTCCAAGATCAACCCCCGCCTGATCTATGTTTGGAACGGCCAGAAAGGCCAGTGGGGGTCCCTGAAGGACAAGCCGGGTGAGCTTTATCCGTCTTCCCCCTGCGCCTCCGGCTGGTGCCATGCCACCGGGCTGCCCAAGAGTTTCGGCGGCACCCCCCTCCGGGCCGGCGAGCGGGCTGACGATATCCTCTGCGGCAACCTCACCGCCCACGGCACCATCGCCGCCCTGATCTACCGGGACAAGGCCTCAGGCAAGGGCCAGTTCCTGGAGGTGACCTCGTTCTGAAGCCCACGCCCGGATCCATGACTATGCCTGGGGCTGGTATGGCATGGACGGATCCTCCAAGCCCCGCTATGGCAACTGGGACCTGGCCATCAACATCTACTCGGTGAACCCGTGCAAAGACGGCTACATGATGGTGGGCGGCGGTCATGACCGCCTCTGGTACCGCATCTGGAAGACCGTGGGCAAGGATCGCCCCGAGTTGGAAGACATGATCCTGGATGAGCCCACCCTGCGGGTGGTCATCGACCGGGTCGGCCACGATCAGCAGGTCAAAACCTGCACTATCCTCACCGACTGGATGAAGGACTGGACCCGGGAAGAATGCCGGGCCAAACTGCTGGAGGAAGAAGTGGCCGCGGGCGGCGTCTCCTTCCTGGACGAAGTGGCGGAAGAGCCCCACTACAAATACCGGGGCATGGTGCGGGCCATTGAGACGTCCCACTACGGCAAGGTGCTGTTCTGCGGCTCGGTGTTCTATGGACACCGGACCCCGGGACGGGTGAAAGACCTGGGCCGGCCGGTGGGCTACGACAATAACGACGTCTACCGCAAGCTACTGAATTTCGACACCGCCAAGCTGAATGGGCTGCACGACAAAGGGCTCATCTAATAGAGGGGGTTGGAAATATGTCCGAACACCTGGATAAACTGCCATTTGAAGAATATTGCAAGACCATCTTCAATAAGGAGACGATTTTTGAGAAACCGGAGTGCCTGAAAGGTTATCGGGGTCTGTCCTGCACCCAGTATATCCTGGGGCCGGCGGCTGCCGCCTACCTGGGCGAGTTGGGGGCCGAGGTCATCAAGATCGAGGTGCCCCGTCTGGGCGAGCCCATGCGCCACTGCTCGCCTTACAACGAATCCTGGTTCTACCCGGTTTCCCGGTGGAACCCGGGCCGCGGCACCTCCCCGGCCTTCCAGGGCGCCAACCATAACGAATATTTCGTCACCCTGGACTACCGCAAACCGGAGGCCAAGGAGATCTTCTACAATCTGGTGCAGAAGTCGGATTTCATGGTCTGGAACTACCGGCCCGGGACCTTCGACCGCTGGAAGATCGGCTACGGCGCCTGCAAAGAGGTGAACCCGCGGATCGTTTTGGCCTGGTGCGGCGGCTTTGGCGGCTTCGGCCCCGGCCGGAACTGGGCCTCCTATGACATCCTGGGCCAGGCCAAAGGCGGCGTCTTTTCCTTTACCGGCCAGCGGGCCGGCGCCGCGGCGGGCTTCCCCAGCAAGCACACCACCTGGATCATGGACTACTCCATCGGCATGCTGGTCTCCACTGCGACGCTGGCCGGCCTTTACTGGCGGGACACGGTCTCCAACCTGGGCAACTACTTCGAGTGCTCCCAGGTGCAAGGCTCCACCCGCTACACCGAATACGGCCTGCCCCTGTGGGGCCGCCACGGCATCGTGCGCATGCGCTGGGGCAACTGGGATACCGAGATCTGCGTCAACGGCATCTGCAAATGCGGCCATTCCTCCTACCCCGGATCGAATCACCCGGCGGAGAAGGAAGAGGGCTATATTTGCGTCCAGGCATACACCGACGAAGACTTTGCCAAGTTGATGAACCTCATAGGTAAGGCCGACCTGGCCAAGAAATACGCCACCCACGATGCTCGCGTCGAGGCCCGGGCCCAGGAAGAGATCTACCCGGCCATCGAAGAGTTCCTGAAAGACAAGACCAAGGAGAAAGCCCACGAGGCCTTCAGCAAGGCCGGCATCATCTCCCAGCCGCTGCTCACCATCCGGGAAGCTGCCAACTGCGACCACTTCCTGGAACGGGGCTCCTTGGGCTGGTACGACGACCCGTATTACGGCGACGTCTTCACTCAGAAAACCATGTACAAGATGAGCGAGTCGCCACCCCGGTTGAAGCACGTGCACCGGCCGGTGGGCTCCGATAACGAGGAGATCTACCAGCGGGTTTGCGGCCTCAGCCTGGAGCAAATCCGGGAATGTGAAGCCAAGGAAATCATCTAACCGTAAGGGAGGCTTATTTCTTGGCAGCCTTCCCGGAGCCAACCTCTTTCGACAAGGGAGGAATAACTCGATATGACTGAATTCAAAATCTCGTTGTTTTATGATTGCCCGAAGTGCAAGGCGCGTAACTTCTTCGATCCCTATAGTTATTGGGAATATTCCGGGAATTTCAAGTGCGCCGGCTGTGACGTCCTCTACTACGCCGAGTGGGAAAACGGCCAGCGGGTGGTGGAGCCGGAAAAGGGTCGGGGCACCGATTTCATCCTACCAGGTTACGCGGAAACCCCAGACCTGAAGCCCCTTTCCGGGGAAGGCAAGACCTCGTCGCCGCCTTTCGCCAATGTCACCTTCCTGGGCAAGCCCAAGAACCTGACGCAATCGGCTCGCGGCAAGCTGGTCGCCTGCACCCAGCTCAAGCCGGAAGATCTGGACGGCAGTTGCTGGAAACGCATCAGCGCCCAGCGGAAGTATGGGAAATCCTGGTAGCCGCCGGGTAACTTTGGAACACAGGAGGAATGCTCAATATGCCGAAGATTCTTTGCGAAGATTGCCGGGATTTCAAATATACCTATGACCCGCAGATTTCCAAGATGCTCCATGGTCACTGCCGGGCCATCGAATATCCTTTCCTGCTTGGCATTTTTAAGGAAGCGCGGCCTGGAGCCTGGACGGCTCCCAAGGAATGCAAATTCTTCCACGAAAAGAAAAAGTAGGATAAGATAGACCTCACACCGGGGGCGCCGCTTGCCGGCGCCCCCTATCTTTTCGCACCCCCTCCAACCCCATGAAAGATTATTCGCTGTATTACTGGGACCAGCGCCTGACCGAAGCCGAGGTGGTCGATTACCTGGGCCGGGCCTGGAACGAGCTTTTCGACCTGGAGTTCGACGCCATCTTCGGCGCCTGGCGGGGCATCCACCTGGAGGTGGCCACCGACACGGTGCACGTCACCTGGGAGACCATGTATGCCGGACCGCCCCTGATGATTTCCATCTCCAGGAGCAGCGGCGCCATCAGAATGGACTTTCCCCGGGAGGAATTTCTGGTACTGGAGGAGGCAGCCATCGAGCGGCTCCGCCAGCAGCCGCCGAAGGGCCGCAAGTGAAGGCGGCGGTCCGGTAAAGATAATCACTTTAGCCTGCAAGCTGTGGGACCTCTGCTTAATTTAAGGGAAGCCCCAGGGAAAGGAGAACTACCGATGGATTGGGGAATGCAAAATCGCTTGGGCCAGCTTATGCCCAATGGCAAATGTTTTTTTATGCCGATCGATCATGGCTATTTTCAAGGGCCGACCAGGGGTCTGGAGAGGCCGGGGGAGACGGTAAAACCGCTGCTTCCTTATGTGGACGCCATCTTTTGCACCCGTGGCGCTTTGCGGGCGGCCATCGATCCTTTAAACAGCAAACCGATTGTCCTAAGGGTGTCCGGATGCACCAGCATGGTGGGAGAGGATTTGGCCAACGAGGAGCTCACCACCTCCATCGAGGAGATTATTCGTTTGAACGTGGCGGCCGTGGGTCTCTCCGTCTTTATCGGCAGTCATTATGAAAAAGAGTCCCTGAAGAATCTCACCGACATGGTCAACCTCTGCGAGGATTTTGGCATCCCGGTGATGGCGGTTACCGCCGTGGGCCGGGAATTGGAGAAAAGGGAGGCGCGTTACCTGGCGCTAAGCTGTCGCGTGGCCGCGGAATTGGGCGCCAGGGTGGTTAAGACTTATTGGTGTGAAAGAGATTTTGATAAGGTGGTTTACGGCTGTCCGGTTCCGGTCATTATGGCCGGTGGGCCTAAGTGTGAGACGGAACTGGAGGTCCTGGAATTCGTTCATGATGGCATCAAGAAGGGAGCGGTGGGGATCAACCTGGGCAGAAACGTCTGGCAGAGCCCTCATCCGGTGGCGATGGCCAAGGCCTTAAGGGCCGTTGTTCATGACAAGGCTTCCGTCAAGCAAGCCCACGAAATCTTAAAGCAGAGCAAAGAAAAGAGAGCCACCGTCAAGGCGTAGAATAGCTGCCAAGCAGAACCGCATATGCTGGTTGCCAGATACTACAACAATAACGATATCCGTCTGGAGGAGCTCCCCATCCCCAAGATCGGGCCGGGGGAGATTTTGGTAAAGGTGCGCGCCAGCGGCATTTGCGGCACCGATGTCATGGAATGGTACCGGATTAAAAAGGGTCCCCGGATTTTGGGCCATGAGATCGCCGGGGAGATCGTCGAGTCAAAATCCCGCCGCTACCGGAAAGGCCAGAGGGTCTTTGTCAGCCACCACGTGCCGTGCAACCAGTGCAAATACTGCCGGGCGGGCAACCATACGGCGTGCGATACCCTACACCGGGGCAATTATGATCCCGGCGGCTACAGCGAATTTGTCCGGGCGCCCAAGATTAACGTCGATTACGGGGTGTACGTCTTGCCGGATCAGGTTTCCTATGCCGAAGGAACCATGATCGAACCGTTGGCCTGCGGGATACGAGGGCTGAAGCTGCTCGATCTCCGGGAAGGCCACACCGTCCTGATTCTTGGCTGCGGTATCTCCGGCATCCTGAATATTCAATTGGCCAGATTAACCGGCGCCAGGGTGGTGGCCACCGATGTTAATGAGTATCGTCTGAGCAAGGCCAAAGAGTTTGGGGCCCATGAGGTGAGGCGCGCCGATCAGGATCTAAACATTAAGGCGGAGAGGGTGATCGTCTGTACCGGAGCCCCCCGGGCGGTGGAGCAAGCCTTCCAGTGTCTCGATAAGAAGGGGATTATGCTCCTTTTTGCCATCCCGGACCGGGATATTGCCCTTCCCATACCGGACTTTTGGAGAAATGAATATACCGTGACCTCATCTTACGGCGCCGCTCCGGTCGATCTGGCGGAAGCGTTGCAATTCATTGCCGATAAGAAGATCAATGTCAAAGACACCATAACCCAGAAGCTGCCGTTGGCACGGATTCAGGAGGCATTCAAGATTGTCAGCGCGGCCCAGGAATCCTTAAAGGTGGTGCTGGAGCTCAAGTAATCATCAACCAGGCGGGTTGGGGCAGGGGGAAAGGGGCCGGCAGCCCGTGGCTTTCCCCCTTAATTTTTTTAGGCGGTGTGCTCTTTCTTGTAGAGGGGCGACATATCTCGCAGGGTCTGAACGATGCCCGGCATAACCTCCAGCACCCGCTCGATGTCGGCTGGGGTGGTCTCCCGGCCCAAGGTGAAGACCAGGGTGCCCTGGGCCAGGGCGAAGTCGAGGCCGGTGCCGATAAGGACGTGGGAGGCCCGGAGCGACCCCGAGGCGCAGGCGGAGCGGGTATTGACAATGATGCCCTCTTCTTCCAGCAGCATCATCAGGCTCTCACCTTCGACGTAGGGCACCGAAACGGACAAAAGGTGGGGTAGGCAGCGGTCGGGATGACCGTTGATCTTGACCTCCGGGATGCTGGCTGCTAGGCCCTGGCGCAGGCGCTCTTTCAAGGCTTTAAGCCGGGGCAGGCGCTCCGGCATTTCCCTGGCCGCCAGTTCGGCGGCGGCGCCCAGGCCAACGATGCCCACCAGGTTTTCAGCGCCGGCCCGGCGCTTGTTCTCCTGAAGGCCGCCGTCCAGCAAGGGCCAGATGGGGGTGCCTTTGCGGATAAAGAGGGCCCCGACCCCGGGGGGACCGTAAAACGGGTTGGCCGCCAGACTTAGCAGGTTGACCCCCAGTTCCTGGACATCCACCGGGATGGCGCCCACCGCGGCCACTGCGTCGGTGTGCAAAGCCACCTTGTGCTTTTTGGCGATCCCGGCGATCTCGGTGATGGGCTCGACAGTGCCGATCTCGTTGTTGCCCAACATGACGCTGATGAGGATGGTCTCGGGGGTGATGGCCTTTTCCAGCGCCGCCGGGTCCACCAGCCCGTATCGGTCCACGTCCAGGGAGGTCACCCGATAGTCCAGGAGGCGCAGGGTGCGCAAGGAATTGAGCACGGATTTATGCTCGATATTGGAGGTGATCAGGTGGCGGCCCTTCTCCCGGAGGCCGATGGCCACACCCTTGATGGCATGGTTGTTGGCCTCGGTGCCGCCGGAGGTGAAGACCACTTCCTTGGGGTCGGCGTTGATCAGCGCCGCTACCTGTCCCCGGGCCTTTTCCAGCGCCGCGGCGGCCGGCTGCCCCACCTGATTGTCCGTGGCAGGGTTGCCGAACACGGTCTCCAGGTGCCGGAGCATCGCCTCTTTGACCTGGGGATGGAGGGGCGCCGCGGACAGATAGTCCAGGTAGGTCAAGGACATGATTTTAGAAAACCTCCTCTCCCCGCGGCCGGTTAATGATCGTGTTCATGGGGCAGCTCCTGCCCGCAGGACATGCAGAAATGGGCCTCATCGTCCACCTTCATCTCGCAGTAGGGGCAGTAGCACTGGCCGGTGCCCTTGTGGTGAGGCTCCCGGTCGGCTTCGCCGGTAGCCGGCTTGCCGGCCAAGCGGTCCCGGTAGTTCTTGATGGCGGAGTGCAGGGCGTCGGCCCCCAGGTTGGAGCAGTGCAGCTTGTTGGGCGGCAGGCCGCCCAGGGCCTCGGCCACGTCGGCGTTGGTGATCTTCATGGCCTCTTCCAGGGTCTTGCCCTTGGCCATGGAGGTGATCATGCTGGAAACCGCGATGGCCGCGCCGCAGCCGAAGGTCTTGAATTTAACGTCCTCGATGCGGTTGTCCACCACCTTGATATAGACGTTCATGATGTCGCCGCACACCGGGTTGCCGACTTCGCCGATGCCGTCGGCATCCAGGATTTCTC
Source organism: uncultured delta proteobacterium (assembly GCA_963697965.1). Classification (GTDB taxonomy): domain Bacteria; phylum Desulfobacterota; class Desulfobaccia; order Desulfobaccales; family 0-14-0-80-60-11; genus JAPLJC01. The sequence continues at coordinate 1,085,779 of OY969108.1, read as the reverse complement.
CGACATTGCGGGGATTCTTGAAATGGTCCAAAACTACGGGGGAATATGGCATGTGACGTGACTCCAATTTTAATTAAACCAAAATTTGCAATTATTTAATATAAGATTTGCCCGAAGATAAATCAAGGATAAGCCAAAGCAGTCCGGGCAGTTATGAACCAGAGTTACTTTGAGCGGAAATAATTCCCAGGGTTTGCCAGGTGGCAATCCCTGATAAATCCTTGGCAAGCACGCCGCGGCCACCCAAGCCAAATTTTTTTAACCTCCCAAGATTCTCAGGGAGCCCTGGCGTGGTATGATGATAGGTAAGATAGATCCCGCATCTGGCCTCAGAAAGGTGCGAGGGCCGGAAGCAGCCTCCCCGGTGGGTGGGAGCCGCTGGATAATGAGGAGGAAGGGTGCAATTTGACTGTCCCCGGGTGCTGGCGGATTTTCCGGCGGCAAAGCTTAGGCTGCAGAACCGGGAGCCCGCCCGGCTAATTTGGGATGAACATGGTGGGGCCTGCGTGCTGCGGGTGGAGGGTCTGGAGGTTCTGGAGGCCCCGGAACTCCGGGGGGAGGCGGGTATCTGGCTGGAGGCCCTGCTGCCCCCGCCCGTGTCCCTGGCCGATTTGATCGAGGGGTTCGCCCCACGGCACGAGCTGCGCCTGGAAGCGGCGCCGGCCGTGGCCGAACTGCTGGAGACCCCAATCCTGGCCGCCTGCCACCTTCCCGATCAAAACCTCTTCATCTTTTGCGAAGCATCCCGGCTCACGGCACGGCGCCGCGGCCCCCAGCGCCTGGAGCTGCGGGTCAGCGGCGACTTCCAGACCCGGCGGCTCCTGAGCCGGGAAACGGACCTCGTCATCCACCTCACCATGGCATCCAGCTCCCGGCTGCTGGCAAGTCTGCTGGCTTGGAGCCGGAAGGGGGCTTAGAAAACTCCTCTAAAAAAATTTGCTGAAGGAATTGCCGGAGCCGTATGGCCTCGACTGAGGCGGGTGGGGCAAGGAGCCGGGGGCAAAGGAAATCGGCCCTGGCCCCCTATTTCCTGGCCAGGTGGATGTAGGTGCACATGGCCTTGGCCACCAGGCGCTCCCCCTGGCGCACCTCCACTTCCCCCAGGGAGATGGTGCGCCCCCGCTTGGTGATGCGGGCCACCGCCTCCACCTCGCCCTCCTTCACCGCGGCCAGGAAATTGATCTTCATCTCCACGGTGTTGATGGTTTCGCCTGGCGCCACCAGGCTGTAAAGGGCGTAAGCCACCGCCTCGTCCGCCAGAGCGGCGATCATGCCGCCCTGCAACAGGCCAATGGCATTTGCCAGCTCCGGCTTGAAGGGTAAGAGGAAGCGGGCGTAGCCCCGACCCAATTGCGGCACCTGGATGCCCACGAAGCGGATGAAAGGGTTGGCAGCCAGGCGGGCGCGTATGGGAGCTTCCTGTTCCGGCGTCAAGGGTTCGATTTCGCTTTGCATGAGATTCTCCGCAAAAAATCTTTAACGCAGACACCCCGAGAGGCAGATCGGTTTCTAATTTTCCGTTTTTGGTTCTTCTCAGAAACTGGCCCAGGGGCCCAAATACAAAAATCGAAAAACCCAAAAAGAAAAACCGGAATAGAAAAACGCTTATCCGGGGCTCTGTGGTAAAATAACTGTGATCCAAGGGAATAACTAGCCAGGAGAGATTATACATGAAAATTGCCATCAGCGGCAAAGGCGGGGTGGGCAAGACCACCCTGGCGGCCCTGCTCATCAAATATTTTCAGGACCAGGGCAAAAAGGTGCTGGCGGTGGACGCCGATCCGGACGCCAATCTGGCCCTGGCCCTGGGGGTCCCTGATCCGGAGAACATCGTGCCCCTGAGCCAGATGAAAGAGATGGTAGCGGAGCGCACCGAATCCCAGCCCGGTAAGATGGGGGGCTTCTTCAAGCTAAACCCCAAGGTGGATGACATCCCCGAGAAGTATGCCCGGCAACTGGACGGGGTCAAGCTCATCGTCATGGGCGGGGTGAAGAAGGGCGGCAGCGGCTGCATCTGCCCGGAGAGCGTGCTGCTGCGCACCCTGGTTACCCACATGGTGCTTCTCCGGGATGAAGTGGTGGTCATGGACATGGAGGCGGGGATCGAGCACCTGGGCCGGGCCACCGCCAAGGGGGTGGACTGGCTCATCGTGGTGGTGGAGCCGGGCCGCCGCAGCGTCGAGACGGCCTTGCACGTGCGGCAGTTGGCCGGAGACCTGGGACTGCAGCGGGTGGCGGTGGTAGGCAACAAGATCCGCGGGGAGGCGGACGAAGCCTTCTTGCGTAAAAACCTGCCGGACCTGCCTTTCCTGGGCTTCATTCCCTTTGACGACAAGATCATCGAAGCCGACCTGAAGGGCATCCCCCCCTATGAGGCCCTCCCGGAACTGTTGGAGGTGGCCGCGACCATCGCCGGGAAGTTGAGCGCCGAGTAAGTGTTGGGGGAGGAAGGTGGGGGTGGCCTGGGCAGCGAGCGCTGGCGCCTCCGGCCCGCCTGCCCCCGCCCCCAATCCCCGCCGGGCGGCAACGGCACAGGTTTCCTGCCTGTAATGTGGGCGCCCTGTCCTTCTATCCTGTTAACCAGGCCTGAAAAAAGGCTCGACTTTCTTCCTGCCAGCTTCTAAGTTAATTCCGAGATGCCTCAGGAATCCCACCCCCAACTCTCCGGCCGCCTGAAGATGCTGGTGGTCTTCGTGCTCTATTTCGCCGAAGGAGTGCCCTTCGGCTTCGTCTACACGACCCTGTCCTACTACCTCCGCAGCCGGGGGGTGCCCCTGGAGCAGATCGGCATCCTGAGCCTCGTGGGTCTGGCCTGGAGCCTCAAGGTCCTGTGGAGCCCCCTGGCGGACCGCTTCGGCTCCCGGGCCGCTTGGCTGGTGCCGGCCCAAGTGGGGGTGATCCTCAGCCTGCTGGGGCTGGCCTGGCTGGCCGCGGCGCCGGTGGGCCCAGCCTTCTGGGTCCTGGTGGGGCTCCTCTGCCTGGCCTCGGCTACCCAGGACCTGGCGGTGGACGCCTACACCATCGACCTTCTGGACACCCGGGAGCTGGGGCTGGCCAACGGCATCCGCATCGGCGCCTACCGGGTGGGCCTCATCGCCGCCGGGGGCGGGGTCCTGATTCTCAGCGACCTGGTGGGCTGGAGCCCCGCCTTCGTGGGGGTGGGCCTGATCATGGTGGCCCTGGCGGTCACCGTCCTGGCCTGCCGCCCCTTCCATCTGCCCCGGCTGGAGCGGCCCCGGGCCGCCTTGGGATCGAGGCCCCCCAGCCAGATCAAGGAGTCTTTCAGGGGGCTGATGCGCCATGCCAATATGGGGGTGATCATCGTCTTTATCCTGGCCTATAAGGCCGGCGACGCCATGTTGGGGGCCATGGTGAGCGCCTTCTGGCGGGACCTGGGGTTCAGCGGCACCCAGTTCGGGGTGGCTTCCATCACCCTGGGCAAAGTGCCCGCCATCCTGGGCGGTTTTCTGGGGGGGGTGCTCACGACCCGCTGGGGCATCAGCCGCGCCCTCTGGGTCCTGGGTATTTTTCAGGCGCTTTCGATTTTAGGATACTGGCTGGCGGCGCTACCGGGGTCCTGGCATTACACCATCTATCTGGCCACCCTGGGGGATAACCTGGCGGGCCAGATGGGCTCCGCGGCCTTCATGGCCTTCCTGATGTGCCTCTGCGATAAACGCTTCAGCGCCTCCCACTACGCCTTCCTGTCCATGCTCTTCGGCCTCAGCGGCCGCCTCTGCGGCTACCTGGGGGGCTGGCTGGCGGCCTCTTTGGGCTACGCCACCTTCTTCTTCCTGAGCTTCCTGGCCGCCTGGCCCGCCTTCGCCCTGCTCCCCTGGGTGCTTCCCACGGTGCGGCGGATCGAGGCGGCGAGCCGCGAGCAGTCAGCCGTCAGCAGCGACTATTGAGGCCACGCTGGTCAATGGGATATGAGGGGCTGCCGGAATTGCTTAGCCAAGCTCGTAAAGGTCGGGCCGACGATCAGCCAACACCTTCATCTTGCCTCTGATCTCCTCAACCAGGTCGAGATCGATGGCGGCGGTGAGGAGCGCTTCATCCGTTTCGCTGGCCTCCACCACGGTCCTCCCCCAGGGGTCGATGATTACCGAATCGCCGCAGTAGGTCACCAGATTACCGGGACCGAAGTCTTCCCTGCCCACCTGGTTGGTTCCAACTACAAACATCTGGTTCTCGATGGCTCGAGCCCGCACCAAAATTTTCCAATGCTCCAGCCTCGGGTAAGGAAAGGCCATGGGAGAGAAGACTATCCTGACGCCCTTGAGGGCATAAGTCCGGAAAAGCTCCGGGAAGCGAAGGTCGTAGCAAACCGCCAGACCGGTCGGACCCCAGGGGGTCTCGGCCAGGCCCAGGGTTTTCCCGGCCGCCATATGCTTCTCTTCGCCAATCAGGCTGAAGAGGTGCGTTTTGCGGTAGGTTGCGGTTCTCTCTCCCTTGGGGCTGAATAGGATGGAGGTATTGGAGATTTTCCCATCTTCGTCGAGGGCGGCCATGGAGCCGTTGATCCAGATACCGTGATCCTTGGCCATGCCGGCGATGCGATCTATGATCTTTTCGTGATCGGCCGCCAGGCGTTCGTTGTTGGCCCAGTTAAAGCCCGTGGTCCACATCTCCGGGAAACAGACCACATCGCTTCCCCGGCGGGCCGCCTCGGCAACCAAACGCTCGCCTTTGCTGAGGTTCATCTCCGGCTGCGAATTTGCCACCTCAATCTGGGCCAGGGATACTGTGAGTTTCATCCGGGGTCTCCGGGGAACCTGCCAGGAGGGACGGCGCCGTAATAATAGCGCCCTAAACGCCTCTCAAAAATCAACCGCCCGCCTCATACTTTTCTCTCAGACGCCGCAGCTTCTCCACCTCCGAATCTGACAGAGGCGACACCACCCCCTGCAGCCGCGCCGCCAGGACCACCCGGGCGGTGTGCTCCAGCTTTTCCATTTTGTTATAAGCGTCCATCACATCGCGCCCCACGGTCATGGCGCCGTGCCTGGATAAGAGGATGGCGTCGAATTCCGGGATAAATTCCCGGATGGCCTTTGGGACTTCTTCGGTGCCCGGGGTGGCATAGGCCGCGGTGGGAATCCCCTTTAGGGTAATCACCACCTCCGGCAAGATGGGTTCCAGCAGGGAGATGCCAGCCAGGGTACAGGCAGTGGCATAGGGTAGATGGGCGTGCACCACGGCCCCCGCCTCCGGCCGCAACTCATAGACCAGCAGGTGCATGCGAAGTTCCGAAGTGGGCCGTCCCGTCCCGGCCAGCAATCGGCCTTCCAGGTCCACGGTGATCACCTGGTCCTCCGCCATCATTCCCTTATTCACCCCGCTGGGGGTGAGGAGGACCTGGTCCCCCAGACGCACACTGACATTGCCGTCGGTGGCCGCCAGGTAATTTTTCCGGTGCAACATCTGGCAGACCCGGACAATATCCTGCTTTAGCTGAGCTTGGCGCATCATGGCCGGTCCTGTCCGGAAAGATTAAGCCGCCCCCGAGAGGGCTCCCTCGATCTTGGCCAGATTGGCACGGGCCTCCTCGAGCCGGCCCTGTTGCAGCAAGGTGGCCAGGCAGTCGATGATGGAGATCTGGCTGGGAAGGGCTGCCAGGCAGTCCGGGGCTGCTGGCAAAACCCGGACCGCGTTCACCAGCACCAGGTCCGCCATCCGGGCCAAGGGAGACAAAGGGTTGCTGGCGATGGCCAGGACCCGGGCCCCGTTGTCTTTAGCCACCCGGGCCGGGGTCAGGATTCCCCGGGTGCTGCCCGAGTGGGAGATGGCCAGCAGGACATCTTCCCTCCCCAAGAGGGCCGTGCCCATGGACATCTGGTAGGTCTCGGTAAAACAGCATAGGTCTAGCCCCAGGGGGGCGAAGCGAATGGCGGCATATTGCGCCGCCAGCGCCGAGCCTCGCAAGCCGCCAATGATCAGCCTCCGGCAATTTTCTATGACCTGCCCGGCCTGGAGCAACTGCTGTATCTCCAAAACTTCCAGGGTTTCCTCCAGGGCGGCGGCGTTGGCCTTGAAGATCGACCGCACCAGGGTGGCGGGACCCGCATCTTCCGGCAGCCGCGTAGGCGGCGCCACCAGTTCCCGGGCCATGGCGATCTTGAAATCTTGAAAACCCTTAAAACCCAAGGTGCGGCAAAAGCGCATGACGGTGGCCTCGCTGACCCCGGCGGCCGCCGCCACTTCATTGACCGAGGCATAGATGGCCATCTCCGGCTGTTTCAGGATCAGGCTCGCCACTTTCTGCACGGCCGCTTTCAGGGAAGGATAAACCCCGCGCAGGCGGATCAAGGCGCCGCTCTGAAGGTCCCCTCTTTCCTCCGGGTTGGACCTTTCCATGGACAGGTCTCCTTTGGAAACTTAGTAGCATTATCAATTTGTAAATGCAATGATTACCAGAAAGTTTGTATATTGTATACACTTATCTTTGTCGCGGCAACCTGGCCCGCCCCCCCAATTTTTCCGGAGGCGGCCATCCTTACCCCAGCAAGCGGCGCACCAGGCCGAGGGCCTCTTCCCGGGTGCGCACCATCCCTTCCCACTGGGCCTCCTGCACCGCGGTCAACAGGTCTCGAAAGCGAGGGCCGGGTTCCAGGTGAAATTCCCGGATCAGGTCGCCGCCGCTGAGCAGCCGGGGCAGGGTTTCCTGGGGCTCCAGCTTCTCCTTGAGGAAACGCAGGGCCTCATCCGCCAGTTCGGCCAATACCGCCTCGGAATCCGCAGGTTTCGTGGGCCCCTGACCTGCCAGGCTGTCGGCCATGGCCAGGGTGAAGAGGCCTGGCAACTCGGGCGCGCTGCCCGCACCATCCGTCCCAGGGCTCGGAAACTCAGCTCCCGCTGCCGAAAGGCGGACAGCAGCAAAAAAGGACGCATATGCAGCCGGATAAGGGTGTTCACCACCTTGGCTTCAGCGGCGCTCAGACGCAATCTCTGGACTACCCCGGCAAAGATCTCTATACCCAGCTTCTCATGAAAATAAAAGGTATAGCGGTCCGGATCCCGGCGCCGCTCCCGAACCCTCGGTTTACCAATGTCGTGGAACAGGGCCGCCAGTTTGACCAGGGCCGGCCAGGGCGGCGCCCCCGCCGCGGCCACTGCCGCAGCCATTTCCCCAAAGTACCGCCGCGGCTCCGCCAGCACCTCCTCCAGATGCAACACCGCAGCCAGGGAGTGCTGGAACACGTCGAGGTGGTGATAACCATCCTGCTCCACCCCTTTCATCTCTTCCAGCTCCGGCAGGATCCGGGTGAGGAGGCCAACTCGATCCATCCGGGCCAGAACGGGGGCGGCCCGGGGTGCTCCCAGTAGGAGAAACAACTCCTGGTGGACCCGCTCGCCGGCTACCCGGGAGAATTCCCGGGCCAGCCCGGCAATGGCGGCCTCGGTATCCGGCGTCGCCTCCAGACCGTGGGTGGCGGCAAACCGGTAAGCCCGCAGCAGCCGCAACGGATCTGCAGCCAGATTCTGCGCCGCCACCATCCGGATCAACCCCCGGGACAAATCCTCCAGACCTCCCAGGGGATCGAGGACCGCGAGAGGAGCCAAACCCAGGATGGCGTCCAGGTCCAGGGCCACCGCATTGATGGTGAAATCCCGGCCCCTCAGATCCCCTTCCAGTCCGGGGGCCCTGAACTCGGCCAGGTCCAGGATCTCTCCCTGCCAGACGACTCGGGCGGTGCGCTCCCCTTCGTCCAGGAGCACAAAGGTGCCTTCCAGAGCGCCGGCCAGTTCCCGGGCCAGGTCCAGGGTTTGCCTCGAGACCGCCAGATCCAGGTCCGCAGCGGTCCGCCCCAGGGCCAACTCCCGCGTTGAGCCCCCCACCAAATAAACCTTGGCCTTCCGGGCCGCCGCCAGCTCCCGCAACACTCGCAAAGAACGCCGTCCTGCCAGCCTGCCGGCTCCCGCCACCAGCTCTTGGCGCAGGGCATTGACGGTCATCTCGGACATCCCGAACCCAAATCCCCTTTGGATGAGAGATTGACCCGGTTTTGTGCAAAAATCCGGCCGCTGGCCGGGGCTTCGCGGGCCTACCTCATCCTGCTTTTTTACCATATATTTAAGGATAATAAATTCATTAATCCCGGCCGCCGCTCCAATTTAGGTTATATTTATATAAGATCCCTGGTGGCGGTCAACTGTCGGGTTGGGCTGGGCAGCGCCACCAACATTGAGACTCACCAGGCCTGGGCTCGATGGCTAGATCTTTGGAGTATTTCATGGAAGAGCAGGTGCGGCGCACTTTGAACCTCATCTCGGGCGAGGACCTGGCCGCCAGCGTCCCTCCCGGCACTCAGGCAGGCCCCGGCGAGGGCTCGGAACGCCTGGACCTGCGGGTGCGCCCCCGGGAGGCCAAAGCTTGAAAATGGTGGACCGCCCCGCCCGGGGCGGTTAATCCCCCTCCACCCTGACCGCCTGCCTCGGGCGGGCTTTGCCCCCAAAATTTTTTTATAATTATTATCAATTTGCTATGGTTTTTTGAATATTTTGCATTTTTGATGCTTTTTTATTCTTGACAATATCATTAGTAATCATTCTATTTATGGTAACCAAAATATTTGAGGCATAATCTGTGAAAAACGAAAACCGCGAAAAACCAAAGAGTTCATCAGGAAGCATAAAGGAATTATCAATCCCTTTGGGGCTATATAAAGGAAAGGATTATAAATTTGATCTCTCTAATAAAAAATCAGAGCGCACAACCTTCAAACTGAGCGAAGAATCCATCAAATCCCTTGAATGGCTTGCAAACCACGGCGAGGTCAAAATTAAAGAGGTCATTGACTTGGCTATCGAACATTGGATGGATAACCTCATCGAGGACAAGGATGAATGGTCGGGTCAACACACCATTTTCCAAAAGCTGATAACTTCGCGAGAAAAGTTTAAAGCTCGAAAAACATATGTAATAAGCCTTGGAGCCATCAGGATACTAAATAACTTTTCATTAAGTTTTAAAATTAAAAGGGATAAAATTATGGAAACTATTATTATCGATTATGCTCACTTTATAAAAAAATATGAACAAAAAAGAATGCCCAATTATCAACTGGCATTAAACAAACTATTGGATTTTGGTGAAAAGATCGAAGAAATTTGCGCTGATATTAAGGCACTCCTGGGCAAAGATGACCCTATAACAGAATATGTATATTACGCAACGAGTCACATTGTAGATGATGCCATACCTAAACTTGAGAAGGTTGTCGAAGAAGGGAGGCCCCTTAATCCAAGAAAGATCTCAAAGGCAAAGATTCCAAAGACAATGTTGAATATGTTAAACAAGGTTAAATAAGGGGGTGTCCAGATGAAGGCTTCAGAACCAGAAGAATTAATCAACGCAAGGCGCTTGCTATCAAGCTATGACAAAGATAGAAACGTTAATACCTTAGAAGAAGCTCTAAATCTTCTTCATTCAGTTATCGAAAGAGAATATGACGTAAAATGGGTTAAAATCGCAGAGAATATAGTAAGTCGTTATAAACATAACATTATAATGGAAGCAAATGTACTTCTTTCGGATGATGCGTCAATCATATTACCAAAAGTAAAAAAGTTAAGGGAAAGAATTCATAAATTTATAGATACTGGCTTTGATCTTAATGGTTCTCTGCAATCGTTGATCAAAGAATTAGGAAAACTGTTAATTAAAATTAAATATAACGTCACTACAAAGGATATAGATGATCTTAGTAGAGCACTTGATGAACATGGATTAGGTGACTTGGAATAATAAGTAAGCAAAGTTATTGAATCGATGTGGGTCTGCTAAAGTTAATTGGAAAATCCCAGCCAAAACTTACTGTCACCCAAAATAAAAACGACGCCTGGTGGCTATAATACCGCCTTGCTAAGCAAATATAAAAAGCCAACAGAAACAGGGTAGCTTGGCCGAGTCCAAGTTTTATCATTGTCTTTTGCGCCGCAGTTCAAGTAAGATCAACCAAGGTTTTTTGTTGGGCATCACCAATCTAGCTCTCCAAGGATTCTCGCCTCCATGTCCCGGGCCGGAAGACCGGTGTTTGTCTGCCAGCAGTGCGGCTACCAGGCGGCCAAATGGCTGGGGCGCTGCCCCGAGTGCGGCGCCTGGAGCTCCATGGCCGAAGAGGAAATAGCCCCCGTGGCCCCCGGCCTGGCGCAACTGCCTCCCCGGCGCGGCCAGCCCCTGCCCCTGCTTAGCCTGGTTGCGGCCCCGGAGGTGCGCCGGATCTCCGGCATCCAGGAGTTCGACCGCACCCTGGGAGGCGCGGTGATCCAGGGTTCCGTGGTGCTGCTGGGCGGCGACCCGGGGATCGGCAAATCGACCCTCATCCTCCAGGTTCTGGACCGGCTCAGCCGGGGAGGACTGGTCGGCCTTTACATTTCCGGGGAAGAGTCCGAAGCCCAACTCAAACTCCGGGCCAATCGCCTGGGCCTCACCTCCGGCGAGCTGCTGGTGGCCACCGAGACCTGCCTGGAAAACATCCTCAAGATAGTGGAAGAGGTCCGGCCCGCCTTCCTGGCCCTCGATTCCATCCAGACCATGTACACAGCCACTATTCCCGCGGCCCCCGGCTCCCTGAACCAGGTGAGAGAGACAGCTTTTCGGCTGGTGCAACAGGCCAAACTCACCGGGGTCGCCACCTTTCTCATCGGCCATGTCACCAAGGAAGGCGCCATCGCCGGCCCCATGACCCTGGAACACCTGGTGGACACGGTCCTCTACCTGGAAGGGGACCGCAGCCACTCCTTCCGGCTGCTGCGCACCGTGAAGAACCGCTTCGGGCCCACCCAGGAACTGGGGGTCTTCGAGATGCAGGAGGCCGGCCTCCTGGAGGTGGACAACCCCTCGGGCCTTTTCATGGCGGAGCGGTCCCTGGAGGTCCCCGGCGCCGCGGTGGTCCCCAGCCTTGAGGGCTCCCGCCCCATCCTGGTGGAGGTCCAGGCACTGGTGTCCCCCTCCTCCCTGGCCCTGCCCCGCCGCCAAAGCATGGGAGTGGACCCGGGGAGGGTGTCGCTGCTGGTGGCCATCCTGGAAAAGCGGGTGGGACTGGGCCTGAGCGGCCAGGATCTCTTTGTCAACGTGGCCGGCGGGGTCCGCCTCACCGAACCGGCCGCGGACCTGGGGATCTCCCTGGCCGTGGCCTCCTCCTTTCTGGAGCGGGCGCTGCCCGCGGACACCCTGATCTTCGGAGAAGTGGGCCTCACCGGGGAGATCCGGGCGGTGAGCGCCCCGGAAGTGCGCCTCAAGGAAGGGCATAAGCTGGGGTTCCGCCGCGCCCTCCTGGCCCTGCGCCAAAAAGAGCGCCTGGGGGACTACCCCGGGCTGGAACTCCTGGGAGTGGAAACCCTGGCCGCGGCCATCCGCAGCCTGTTTCCCAAGTGAAGGAATTGGTGGGCAATGCCCACCCTACACGCCCAGAGATCAAATATTTTCGCTTAAGGCGATGGCACAGCCCGCCCTATAAGCAGAGAGATAGGATTTTAGAGGGCGGCCTGTGGCCGCCGATCATCGGGGTCTCGTGTCCAGGGCTGGAAAATTATTGAAACGGCTACCAAGAAAAAATGTAGGGTGGGCACTGCCCACCAATTCCTTATATTCCGCCGTTTGTCTTTAGCCTGCGGCGAACAAAAGAAAAATCGAGGAGATCGCCATGACCGATATGAAAAGCGAAATTCAGAAGGCATTTGATATGGTGGACCGGCGGCAAAACGACGCAGCCTTGCAGGTCATCAAAGCAATCCTGGCGAGTCTTTCGCCGCCCAACCGGGTAGAGATTCCTGCGGCCCGGCAAACCATCTACGACTGGCTGCAAAAGGCCAGGCGGGGCCTGGCTGGAGAACCCGAAATCGTGCCCCCCAAGGCCGCCCTCAGAAGCGCCCTGGCCCTGGTGCATTAGAAATTGGGTGGGGCGGCCGTCCCTGGCCGCCCGAGCAAAGGGCAGGCTTTGCTCCCCTCCCCCAGAACCTCTTGGATTTCCTGCAATATCAGCCGGGCCGCCGCCGGAATGGCCTCGGCCACCGCCGCAGAAATTGTCTGTCCGGGGCCAAAGTCCCGGCCCTCGATGCCATAGACCACCAGATAAGGCGGCAATTGCCGGAGCGCCTGCCCCAGGGCCACGGCCTGGCCGATCCCCCAGGCGTGGGTGGAGGCGGCCGGAAACAGATCTACCGGCAAGGCGGCCTCATGCACCGGGAACCGGTAAATCTTGCCGGGCGGCCCGCCGCCCCGGACGGCGTTGGCCAGAATAACGGCGTCGGCCCCATCCCAGGCAGCCAGCAAATCGCTTATCGCACCGGAGGTTTCCAAAACTGTCACCTGGGGCCGATTTGGCGTCGAAGAAGCAGCATTCGCCGTGGGGACGCTCCCGGGTGGGCGCCCTCCCGGGGCTGGACCGCCAATTCCGCCCCCACGGGTCTGGGTCGGTTTCAAAAGTCGCGCCACCAGTAGTCCGGCCGCGTCGTCGCCCCGCCATTCCTGGCCGACGCCGATGATCTGCAGTCGAAAATTCTGGGGAGAAGCCACCGCGGTCCTCTACTGCCGCTCCAGCCGGATTTTCAAAAAGTGGGTGGCGCAGGAGATGCAAGGGTCGTAGTTGCGCACCAACTGTTCGCACTGCCAGGTGAGTTGGTCATCAGGTAAATCGAGGCGCTTTTCCACGAACCGCCAGAGGTCCTGTTCGATGATCTTCAGGTTTTGGGAGGTGGGCGGCACGATCTTGGCCTCCAGGATGGCCCCGGACTCGTCCAGGCGATAGCGGTGGTAAAGCAGGCCCCGGGGCGCCTCGGTGGCGGCGCAGCCGACCCCGGAGCGGGGCTCCGCTTTAATTGCCGGTTGCTCGGGCCGTTCGTAGGCCGCGATGATCCTGAGAGCCTCATCCACCGCGTACAGGGTTTCCACCGCCCGCACGATGATGCTCTGGAAGGGGTTGCGGCACTCCCGGCTCAATCCGGCCTCCTGCGCGGCTTCCTGGGCCAGGGGCGAGAGGCGGTCGTAATTCAGATGGTAGCGGGCCAGGGGGCCGACAAAATAGGGACCGCGGCCCTGGCGCCGCGAGTGCAGGGCATTGGAATAAGGGACCTGCTCCTCGGCAAAGTGGGCCTCGTAGTCCTGAACCGCAATATCGAGGCCCTGGTTGGAGGCCAGCCGTCCTTCGTTGAAGGGGTATTCCTGGGCAGGGCGCAGGGAGACGAATTCGTAATCCTGCTCAAACTCCGGCATGGGGAGAGCCGCCACCCAGCACACCGTCTTCAGGGCCGCGTCCCGGGCCCACTTGAGTTCCTCCGCCAGCGGGGCCAGTTCCGGTTTGGTGGGCACGCGGTAGAAGCCCCCCACCCGGACGTTGATGGGATGGATCTCCCGGCCCCCCACCAGGGTGACCACCTCGTTGCCGATCTTTTTGAGCCGGAGGCCCATTTTGACCACCTCCGGGTGGTCCTGGGCCAGGCTGATGGCGTCCTGGTAGCCCAGGAAATCCGGAGCGTGGAGCAGGAAGATGTGGAGGGCGTGGGACTCGATCCACTCACCGCAATAAAGGAGGCGGCGCAGGTCCCTCAAGGGGCCGGTGACCTTCACTCCCAGAGCGTCCTCCATGGCGTGCACCGCGCTCATCTGGTAGGCCACCGGGCAGATGCCGCAGATGCGGGCGGTGATATCCGGGGCTTCGTGGAACTGCCGGCCTCTCAAGAAAGCCTCGAATAACCGGGGCGCCTCGAAGATCTTCAGCTTGACTTCGGCCACGGCGCCGCCTTTGATCCGGAGGTAGAGGCCACCTTCACCCTCCACCCGGGCCAGCATATCGACCTTGATGGTTCTACTTTTCATGGGCTTCGCTCTCCCGGCGGAACTCCGGGGCGTTGGCGTAGAAATTACGAAATGCCTGCACCAATCCTGCTTCGGAGATCCCAAAACGCTGACTGAACCAGGCGGCCAGGGAGGCGGTGTTGGGCGTCTCCTTAGGGCCATAGCAGCCGTAGCAGCCCCGGTAGTAGGTGGGACAGAGGGCCCCGCAGCCCCCGTGGGTTACCGGCCCCAAGCAGGGAGTGCCCGTGACCATGACGCAGATATTGCCCCGAGCCTTGCATTGCAGACAGACGCTGTGGGGCTGGACCAATGGGGTGCGGCCCGTCAGATAAGCGCTGATCAGCTCCAGGAGCTGGCGTTTGTTAAGGGGACAGCCGTTGAGTTGATAATCCACCTTGACATGGGCCGAAAGCGGCGTGGACTGCTCGAGAGCCTGGATGTATTCCGGATGGGCGTAGACCGCCCTGACAAAATCATTGACATCCTTGAAGTTGCGCAGGGCCTGGATGCCGCCGGAGCAGGCGCAGGTGCCGATTGCCACTAAGTATTTGGAGGCTCGGCGCACTTTTTGGATAAGGGCGGCGTCGTGGTGGGTGGTGATGGAGCCTTCCACCAGGGTCAGGTCGTAGGGGCCTTTGGCCATGGCCCGGGAGGCCTCCGGAAAATAGGCCAAATCCAGCTCTCCGGTGACGGCCAGCAGCTCATCTTCGCAGTCCAGCAGGGAGAGCTGGCAGCCGTCGCAGGAGGCGAATTTCCAGACCGAAAGCCGGGGCTTTTTTTTCAAGGCCATGAGTCAGACCTCCCGCCGCTCGAACCAGTCCAGGACCTTATCGTAGCGAAAAACCGGCCCGTCCTTGCAGACGAAGAAGGGCCCCCACTGGCAGTGCCCGCACAGGCCCAGGCCGCATTTCATGTGGCGTTCCATGGAGACGAAGATTTGCGCGGGAGCCAGGCCCCGGCCCAGAAGTTCCATGAGGGTGTAGCGCATCATCAACTGGGGTCCGCATACCAGGGCGGTGGTGTTTTCCGAGTCGAAGCGGGCCCGGGGGATGACGGTGGTCACCACTCCGACGCTCCCCTTCCAGTCAGCGGCGGCGGTGTCCACTGAGACATGCACCCTGACGTCGAAGCGACCCCGCCAGCGCTCCAACTCCCGGCGGTAGAGCAGGTCCGCAGAAGTGCGGGCTCCGTAAATCAGCTCGATATTGCCGTAGTCCCGGCGATGCGAGAGGATATGATATAGGGCGGGCCGCAATGGTGCCAATCCTAAGCCCCCGGCCACGATAATTACGTCGTTGCCTGCGGCCGCGGCCACCGGCCAGGACGCTCCAAAGGGGCCCCTCACACCCAATTGGGCGCCGGGGCGGGATTTACAAATAGCCCGGGTGACGTTACCGACGTTCCTGAGGGTATGCACCAGGATGCCGGGGTGGGCCGGGTCGCCGCTGATGGAGATGGGCACCTCCCCCACCCTGAAGGCATAAAGCATGTTGAACTGCCCTGGCACAAAGGCAAAATCGGCGCTGCCTCCGGATCGGGTCATCTCCAGGGTGAAGGTATCCGCAGTTTCCCGTTGCACCCGTTTGACCTGGAAGATCTCCGGGAGCATGGGGGCAGGGTTATCTAAGCTCATTTCCCCAGGTTTTGGGGTCATCTGTTTACCCTTTCGCCGCCGGGGCCTTGGCCAGTCTCTCACACCCCAAACCACTTCCCCGCAAGACGCCCGCCCTTAAGTTATGCCTGAAACATATCAGCGAGCTGCAGACTAATTGCCCGGAAGCCTATCGCCAAAGAATGGGCGTAGCGCTTCATGATTTCGAAGCCCAAATCGTGGTTCGATTCGCACTTGTTGCGAATGCAATCCACCTTAAGACTGAGGGCTCGGGTCAGGTCCATGGCCCTGGCATCCAGGAACCAGTAATAGGGCTTCTCCTCGAACCAGAGCCAGCCCAAAACGTCACCCCCCTCCAGGGTATTGAGAGTCAAGGGTCCCCGCCGGGCGCTGAAGATTTCCAAGGAGACCCGGCCCTGGAGAATCAGGAAAAAGGAGGTGGCCTCCTGTTCGGCCCGGTAGAGGAACTCCCCCGCCGCGTAGTTGACCTTGGAGGCGCAGGCGGCCAAGTCCTTGAGGTGGATCGGGTCCAGCCCCCGGAAAAAGGGGTGGGCCGTCAGAATGGGCTCAATGGTCTCCATGCTCGGTCTCCTTGCGAGGGACTTCATTATCCCGAATGGCCCGGACTTCCTCGGTGAGGTCGATGCCCACCGGGCACCAGGTTAGACAACGGCCGCAGCCGACGCAGCCGGAGCAGCCGAACTGGTCATGCCAGGTAGCCAGTTTGTGGGTCAGCCACTGGCGGTAACGCGACCGGGGCGAGGAGCGGATGCTGCCGCCATGAATGTAGGAATAATCCACGGTGAAACAGACGTCCTGACGGCGCCATCTTGCAGCCACGGTGCCGGTCAAGTCGGTGACATCTTCGACGGTGTGGCAGAAGCAGGTGGGACAGACCCAGGTGCAGTTGCCGCAGTTGAGGCAGCGGGCCGTGACTTCGTCCCAGCGGGGGTGTTCGTAATTGCGATAGAGGAGTTCCTTGAGGCCCTGGGTCTCCAGCTGGCGGCCCAGACTTGCTGTCATAGCCGCCATTACGCGGTCGGCAGCCCCGATTTCCGCGGCTGCGGCCGGCCGCTGGGAAACTGACCGGAGAACGCCGGCGCCCCGCCCGGTTCCCACTTCCACCAGGAAGTAATGTTCACCTTCCTCTAAAACCTCGGTGAGCGCCAGATCGAAGCCGGAAGTGGCCCGGGGGCCGCTGCCCATGGAGACGCAGAAACCGGTGCCGCAACTCCGGCCGCCGCAGTTGACCGCCAGGATGAAGGTCTGCTCCAGGCGGGCCCGATAAACCGGGTCAACGTAAGGGCCTTCAAGAAAGACCCGGTTCTGGACCGCCATGGCTTTAAGGTCGCAGGCGCGGACTCCGATGAAGGCGTAGCGGGGGACGTTCTCAGCCGGCGGGATAATCTGAAAACCTTCGCCGTGGCGTTCGGCGCGCCAGAGCAGGTGGTGGGACGGAAACAGGAACTGCTTCCAGGACTGCTGGCCGACCCCGTAGCCGAAGAGGGCCTGATCGTCCCGGGGTTGCAGGCTGAAAACCCCGGGTTCCTGCGCGTCGGTCCAACCCACGGGCAGGTCAGCCACCCCGACCAGGTCACCGTAAAGCAACTGGCCATCCCGCAGAGTAGGCCCCACCATTTGGTAGCCCAGGCGGTCCAAGGCTGCCAGGAGTTGCGGAAAATCCGCTACGGCCATCGCCAGCTTGGCGCCAACTGAAACGGGGGAAGCCATAGCCCAACCCCCTAACCTAATCGTTCAAGGACTATCTCACGTTATCGAACTAGTCCGTATCATCTTTACCCTGGTAGATATGGCCTTACTTGGTTGGAGTCAAGGGCCAGTTGGTTAAATCGGGCATTGATGGGCCGAAAAACCTAAAAATTTTAAGAAGCCGGTTTTTTGACGGCCGGCGGCCACAGGCCGCCCTATTCCCTGGTGCATTAAGCGTAGAGTGCGCAGTGCGCACTATCTTTGCCTGAGAGGTAGGAATGGCGGGCACGGAGGCCCCCCCACCAAATTCTTTTCATTCCGGATACAACAGGAACTCCCGCCGCGTCTTTAGGAATCCGGCCAGATCTCCCTGCCAGGAATCTTCCAGTTCCGCGGCGCTCAAGCCCCGCTCCAGCCCCAGGCGGATGGCGGCGTCACCGGTGAGCAGGTCGATGGGCAGCCTTGAGGTCTCGTATTCATAGGGCGGCTGGCGCCAGGCGAATTGCTCCGGGTAAATCTCCCGGATCGCCGCCAACAGGGCCAGGGTGGTGAAATAGGGCTTGAAACTCCCCCGGTCGATGACGTGCAGTTGGAAGCCGCAGCACATTCTCGCCGCTCCACTTTTGAAAGGTGGGCTCAAAGCAGGCCTCTCGCAGGATCACTCCCGGCAGTTTCGGCAACAGGGCCTGCAGCCGCGCCGGCTCCAGGAACGGCGCCCCGCAGAGTTCGAAGGGTTTGGTGGTGCCCCGCCCCTCCGAGAGATTGGTGCCTTCCAGGAGGACCTGCCCCGGATAGACCAGGGCTCCTTCCAGGGTCGGCAGATTAGGGGAAGGCAATACCCAGGGCAGGCCGCTGGCGTCGAAATAGTCTCGCCGCCGCCAACCGGCCAGGGGGATCACCTCCAGGTCGCAGTCGATCTTTTGGGTGACCTGGTAGTAGCGGGCCAGTTCCCCCAGGGTAAGGCCATGGCGCATGGGCAGAGGATAAGGCCCCACCAGAGAGGCCCATTCCGGCCGCAGGATATTACCCTCCACCGCGGCGCCGCCGATGGGGTTGGGGCGGTCCAGGACCGCCACCTTTTTGCCCAGATGAGCCGCAGCCTCCATCACCTTGGCCAGGGTGGCGGCAAAGGTGTACACCCGGGCGCCCACGTCCTGCAGGTCCACCAGGACGGCATCCACCTCCGCCAGGGCCTCGGCGGGGGGGGCTATCCGGGGACCATAAAGACTTATCACCGGCAGCTTCAGGAGGGGGTCCACAAAGTCGGCGGAGGAGATCATATTGTCTTGCTTCTCCCCCCACAGGCCGTGCTGCGGACTGAACAGCACCTTAAGTTGTCCGGGAAAGCGGGCTGCCAGGAGTTCCCGGGCGGCGGTCAGATCGGCGGCTACCGCCGCCGGGTGGCTGAGCAGCCCCAACCGGCTCCGGGCCGTCCAGGCAGGCGGGTCTTTAAGGAAGCTTTCCAGACCGGTTATTACCCGCCCCATGGCTTTCTCTCCCTAATCGAAGACCCAACCGCTCCAGGGAGGCCCTGGACGAAAAGGGGCGGGTTTAATACCCGCCCCGGTCTTACCGCGAACCCATGGTGCCGCCGTTAAAATTCCGCTTCCTCAATTTTCATGACCGGGCGCATCAGCAACACCACGTCGTGGGTCACCCCATCCATGCGGATAAAATAGTCGTCCAGCACCGCCTTATGTTCAAATCCATGGGTTCTGAAGCCCTTGATCACCTTTTTGAAGTCGGCGATGATCTCCGCCCTCAGCCACTGGAGATTTTCCCTAAAGGCCAGTTCGATCAGCTCCTCCAGCATCAGGGAGCCCAGTCCCAGGTTGCGGTAGCTGCGGGACACAAAAATCCGGATCTCCCCGATGTGCTTGGAGGAGTGTTTACCCCGGTGCAGGGTGGCGTCCGCCGCAATCCGATTGGTTTCCAGGTCCACCGCCAGCAGGGGTAAGACCTTTTGGTAATTGATGTTATCTATCCAGTAGTTGACCACCTTGGGATCTTTGACATTCTGCTTGAGATACCGGACATCCTCTTCGGGAGCACCCTGAAACAACTGGAGCAAGCCCTGGCGATCCTCCTGGTTGAGGAAACGAAACATCATCCGTTTGCCGTTGCGCAGGGTGATGAACTTGCGGTAAGCGGGATAATTGATCATGGCCGGCCTCGGAAGATTTTCGAAATATTTAGGCAATGATATAACCGAGCGGGCGAATTTGTCAAGGAAAGCGGAGATAAAGCGGACCATAGGCCCCCAGCCCTTTGGTGGCTGGCAGCGAACCCCGGATGTGAGAGGCATCCCGCCCAGCCGGTTCCTCCATGACCCCCGCCCCTGGCCGCTGCTTGGATAACTTATGGATATTGTTAATTAATATTTTTTGAAGGGATTTCTCATATGCGTGTAGCAGGGATACCGAATTTTGCACCTGATTCTCTTTTCATCTTATGAAAATCGTCGGAAACGGTAGCAAACGCGAGATGGACTCAAAACGCAAAGGGCCGCGGGGGAGCCTGACAAACCCCTGAGGCCGATGGTTCCTGCTCCAAATCATATTGATTTCGCAGGATATTTTGTGGCGTGGGACAGGCCCGCACCACCATTGCCTCTTTACCCTTCCCCTCGGTTGCCGGCAACGTGGTCGGGCTAAGGTGCATTTCGGTCCCATCCCCTTTGACTGGGATGGCTCCAAAAGTTAGCATCGGTTCAGCATTTACACCGGCGGCGGGGGACCATGACAAACACCTGGGAAGCGGTCAAAGAGGTAATCAAGGGCGAGATACCCTCCTCCACCTTCCATTTATGGATCGAGCCCCTCCAGGTGGAAAGCGGTCCCGGAGGCGAACTGCTGCTGGCCTGCCCCAATCCCTTTTCCTTGAGATGGGTTCAGGGCCATTATCTGCCGCTAATCCGGCAGGCCCTGGCAAACCTGGGGCAGACGCCGGCGGGGGTGTCCTTGAAATTGCTCAACGCCCCTGCCCGGCCGCAGACGTTGCCGCGGCCGGCCCATCCGGTTTTGCCCCAGTTAGCGCCGCCTACCACCTGGAGCCGTCTTAACCAAGCCTTCACCTTTGATAAATTTGTGGTCGGGGCCTCCAACCGCCTGGCCTATCAAGCTTCCCGGGCCCTGGCCAGGGATGACACCTTTTATAACCATCTCTTGTTCATCACCTCCAACCCCGGTCTGGGCAAGAGCCATCTATCCCAGGCCATGGGCAACTTCATCAGCCAGACGGCCGGTGCGGGCAGGGTAATGTATCTCACCGCGGAGAATTTCGCCAACCAAATGGTGAGGGCCTTGAAAAGCGGGCAGATGGCCGATTTCAAGGAGCGCTTCCGCCGCGAATGCGACATTTTGCTCCTGGAAGAGGTCCAGTTTTTAAGCGGCAAAGAGAAGATTCAGGCGGAAGTGTGCTACACCCTGGACACCCTCCTGAGCCACCGCAAAAGGCTGGTCTTCACCAGTTGTTATCTTCCTGGGGAGATCAGCCAACTCTCCCAGGAACTCCGCTCCCGGCTCACCGGCGGGGTCATTACCCCCATCGGCCCTCCGGACTTCCCCACCCGGGTGAATATCCTGGCCAAAAAGGCCGAGAGCCGGGGGGTGCAAGTCTCGGTGAAGATCCTGGAATACCTGGCGGAATATGTCAGCGGCGACGTCCGCCGCCTGGAGAGCGCCCTGGACTGCCTGCTGGCCCGGTCGGCCTTGCTCAACCAGAGCTTCAACCCGTCCATGGCCCGGGAGGTCCTCCAGGACTTGCAGGCGGTGTCCAGCCGCCTGAGCATCCCGGAGATCCAAAAGATTGTCTGCGACTATTATGGGGTGAGCCTGGTGGAACTCTTGGGGCGTTCCCGCCAGAAGCGGCTGGTGCGGGCCCGGCAGCTAGGGTATTATTTCGCCCGCCTCTATTCGGAGAAGACGATGGCGGAGTTGGGGCTCCTCTTTCAAAGGAGCCACGCCACCGTGGTGCACGCCTTGCAAACCCTGGAGCGGGAACGCAAGACCAATAAACGCCTGGCCCAGGAAGTGCAGCTACTGGAGCAAAAGTTGGCCCAGGCCCAGGTCAGGTGGGGGTCGAAACCAGCATCCACTCTTCGCACTGATGCTTGATAACCCTGCCTTCCACGATGAAGACGATGTCTTCGGCGATGTTGGTGGCCAGGTCGGCGATGCGCTCCAAATTCCGGACGATAATGAGAAAATGGTGCAGCCGCGTCACCCAGCGCGACTCCTGGACCATGCACGCCAGAATCTTTTGGACATACTCATCGTCCAACAGGTCCACTTCCACATCCCGCTGACACACCTTGATGGCCAGCTTGGGGTCCTGGTGCACGAAGGCGTCGATGCTGCTGGTCACCATACCCAGGGCCATGTCGGCCATGACCTTGAGATCGATGGGGACCTGCAGGGGCTCGCTGCTGTTGAGTTCCATGGCTCTTTCGGCGATGTTCACCGCCTGATCGCCAATGCGCTCCAGCTCAGTGGCGATGCGCATGGCCGCGGTGGTCAGTCTCAGGTCCGTGGCCAGGGGCTGGCGCAGGGCCAGCAGCCTGAAGGCCTGTTCTTCAACGGCCAATTCCATGCGGTTCAGGGTAATGTCCTCGATGACCACGTCCCGGGCCAGCTCGGAATTACGGGTAGTCACCGAGATGATGCTCTTGTCCACTGCGGTTTCGGCCAGGCTCCCCATTCGCAGCAGATCCTGTTTGATCTGCTCCAATTCCTGATCGAATTGCCTCGCCATCTTCATGGGGGTCGCCATCATCAATCCCTTCCTCTGCTTGCAGCGTAACGAATTTTACTATAAATCGTGCAAAAGATCAACAATCTGGAAGAGATATCTGGGCAGGGACCTAAAATCTTTTTCAGGTGGGAGGCCGCAGGCCCTAAAAGCTCCCCAGTGCCCGTGGCTACCGGAATGGAAACCATGAAAATCGCCATCATCGGACCCGGAGCCCTGGGTGGTTTGCTGGGGGCTTTGCTATTTGAGGCTGGGGAGGAGGTCACCCTGGTCGATTATCTCCCGGAGCGGGCGGCGCGCCTCAAGCGGCAGGGCCTAAGGGTGCGCACCCCGGCACGCGGAGAGCGGCAAATCCCGGTGCCCATCGGCCTGCCAGGGGAAGCAGGCCCGGCGGCTCTGGTCATCGTGGCCGTCAAAGCTCACCAGACCCAAGTGGCGGCCCTGAGTCTCAGGCCCCTGCTGGCGGAACACGGCCTGGTCCTCAGCTTGCAAAACGGTCTGGGCAACCTGGAGACGCTGGCTGCGGCGGTGGGACCGCAAAGGCTGCTGGTGGGGGTGGCCATGCTGGGCGTGACCAGGACGGCGGCGGGGGAGATTATTCTGGCCGGGGAGGGGCCGCTGATCATTGGAGTCCCCAGCGGCTCTCAGGTTTCCCCGGAGGAACTGGCCCGGGTGGCGGCGGCGCTGCGCCGGGCCGGCCTGGACTGCCGGGAGCAGCCGGACATCGAGCTGGCTTTGTGGGAAAAGCTGTTGGTCAACGTCGGCCTCAATCCCCTGACCGCCCTGTTGCGGGTGCCCAACGGAGCGCTGCTGCACCTGCCCGAGGCTTGGGAGCTGGCGTTGGCCGCGGCTCGGGAAGCCCAGCGGGTGGCGCGGGCCGCGGGGCTCCCCCTGGACCTGGACCCGGAGGAACGCCTGCGCCAGGTATGCCAGGCCACCGCGGCCAATCGCTCCTCCATGCTCCAGGACGTCCTGGCCGGCCGGCCTACGGAAATCGACGCCCTCAACGGCCAGGTGGCCTCCCGGGGGCAGGCCCTGGGGGTCCCCACCCCGGTAAACCGGCTCCTCACCCAACTTCTCCGATCTTGGGGGCAGGCGGGACAGTTTCGGGTGGGTTGAGGCGGGCGCCTCTCCTGGCCCGGACTCCGTTAGCGAGGAGCGGCGGTCTTGCCCCGGGAGGCCGCCACCGGCCCGGCGGGGAGCTCTGCGGCCGCAGCTACTTTAACCGCGGGCAGCCCGAATTCGGCCCGTTCCGTCAGGATTTTCCGGCAGATCGCCCGGGCCAGCAACCGATGCCCCTGGCTCCGCAAGTGGCTGCTGTCGGCGAAATAGGAGGGGCCGGCCTCTCCTTGGAATACCTCGCTCATGGCCAGATGGTAAACCCCGGGCCCGGTCAAGGTGTCGCACATGGCGTCCAGACCGTCGTCGGTCAGGCGCGGGGGCCGGCCCTCGTCCCTTTCTACCCGGCACTGGGAGATCAACAGCAGGGGAATCTGGAGGCGGCGCACCATGGCCACGTTCTCCACCAATTTCTCGCGGGCCAGGTTGATGCGGGTGGCGATCTCCTTGGGGTCCCGGGAGGCGGCCACCTCGGCGTCAGCATCGCTCACCGCGGATTTCAGGCGGACCTCCTCCGGGACCAGGGACCAGAAGACCTTCTCTAAATTGGCCTCATACAGGCGCCGGAAGATGAAGACCTTCATCAGCCAGTGGCTGGGGTGCCAACCCTTGAACTCCTGGCTGCGGCGCCACTCCCGTTCGTCTTCCCACTTGTTGAGGTCGTCGACGTGCAAGATGATGAGGCTGGGCTCGAACTCCAGGGTCTTCTTGAGGACCACCTGGCAGCGGCGGGCCCCATAGCCCGCTAGGGCCATATTGTAGGATTCCGCCTGGATGCCCTGCCGCCGCAGGTCCTCGCCCAGCACCCAGGGGTAGGCCTCTTTGAAACTGGGCCCCCGGGGGACGGAGTCCCCCACCACAAAGATGCGGTAGCTGCCCGGGGGGCGAACCCTCTGGAAGGATTGGCGATGGAAGCGGCGGCCGCCGGCCCGGAAGAGCTGCACCGTGCCGTCCCGATGCTCGTCGAATCCCGCCTGGGGATCGTAGCCGTATGCGAACCGGCCATCGATATCCTTGGCAAAAAAGATGCGGGCGCTGATCTCGGAGAGAGCCAGCAGCGCCAACACCATCAGGAAAGCCGGAGTAACGAGCCTTTTCATCAAAATTGAAAGTAGATGAATTCTTTGTCCTGTTCGCTGGAGGAGACCACCAGGAGCAGGAGCAGCAGATAGACGGCCCCCTTCACCGGCCAGGGCAGGTTCCGGACCCGGGTTTCGTCGCGAAATTTAAGGGTCAAGAGCTGGAGCAGGATCAGGGGCCCGGTATGAATCAGCAGCCAGATGCTGGAAGACTGCCAGGGGATGGCCAGGGATGCCTGCCAGTGGCCCAGGGCGCCGAACCAGACCCCCAGTTGGGCCAGGTTGGCGCTGCGGAAGATCGCCCAACCCGCCAGGATAAAAAGCCACATGAGGGGCACCGCCAGCAGCGAGCGCCAGGAGAACCGGTCCTTTGCCGTGGATTTGCCCGCCAGCAGCTTAAGGGGCGGGAAGTGGTAGAGGATGAGCAGTACCCCCTGGTAGGCGCCCCAGAGCACGAAGATCCACGAGGCCCCGTGCCAGAGCCCCACCAGGAGCATGGTCACCCCCAGGTTGCGCAGGGTCTGCCAGCGGCCGCCCCGGTTGCCCCCCAGGGGGATGTAGAGATAATCCCGGAACCAGTTGGACAGCGAAATATGCCACCTGGACCAGAAGTCCGAGGGATTTTCGGCCAGATAGGGAAAGCGGAAGTTCTCCACCAGGTCGATGCCCAGGAGCTTGGCGGAACCCCGGGCGATGTCGGTGTACCCGGAGAAATCCCCGTAGATCTGAAAGGCGAAGGCGACCACCCCCAGGACCGCCCAATAGCCGTCCAGATGGGTGGCGGGGTCGAAGACGTAATTGGCCAGGACGGCGCAGTTGTCGGCCACGAAGATCTTTTTGAAAAAGCCCACCAGAATCATGCTGAGGCCGTTCTTGCAGGAAGGCGGGCTGAAAGGCCTGGTCGGCCTCCAGTTGGGGGATGAGCTGATGGCCCCGCTCGATGGGCCCGGAGATCATTTGCGGGAAAAAGGCGTCAAAGGCCGCGAAGGTGACCAGGCTGCGGCAGGCCGAGGTCAGCCCTCGGTAAATGTCGAAGACGTAGCCCAGGGATTGGAAGGTGTAAAAGGAGATACCCACCGGCAGAATGATCTTGAGGAGTACCGGATCGGTCCTCAGACCCGCGGTTTGAAGGAGCGTCCGGGCCGATTGGACGAAGAAGCCGAAATATTTGAAAAATCCGAGAATGGCGAGACAGAAGCAGACGCTGAGGATGAGGAAATAGCGGCGCCGCCGGTCCCCGCCCCAGACCCACAGCAGCTCGTGGGCCGCAAGGAACAGGAGCCCCAGGGCCCCGGCTAGGCCCATGACCCGGAGGGAGATGTGGCTATCCGGCAGCGCCAGGTGGCACACCGCGGTCCAGGCGGCGGGCGCCAGGGCCAGCAGCAGCACCCAACGGGCTTTCGTCCTTTCCCCGTCGATACTCAGGCCGCAAAGGAAATCGATGACCGTGGTGGCCATCACCAGCGCCAGGAAGCGCACGTCCCAGCCGGCGTAAAAGAGATAACTGACCGCCAGCAGCAGCAATAGCCGCTTTTTGCCGGAGAGCCTCCAATAAAGGAGGAAGACGACGGGCAGAAAAATGAGATATTGCCAGGAAATGAACGACATATGGTCCAGGAGGTCTCTGGTGCTTTGGCGTCTTAGTTCGCGCCCGTGATCTTAATTTATTATACACAAAATGGGACCTCTGGGAAAAAGCTTCCAGCCGGCAGCCAGCAGCAGTCCACCCTACGGCCATATCAGGGTCGCCGGGAGCTAACCGCCAGGCGGGGCTCGCCGCTCAGCGGCAGCCGGTAAGGCTTAAGTTCCAGGGGTTCCAGGCCCAGGAGCCGGCCCGCGGCGGCCGCGGCTTCCAGTTCGCCCCCGGCCAGGAGCGGCCCCTTGAGGGCCAGCGCCAGGCCTCCGGGCAGCAGCAGGGGGGCGGCCAGTTCCAGGAAACGCCCCAGGGGAAAGGTGGCCCGGGAGACCACCGCCTGGAAGCGGGGGCCCCACTCCCGGGCTTGCGCCGGGGTCAGATGGGTGCAGGCCACCTGGACGCCCGGCAGCTTGAAACAGGAAATTAGGTATTCCAGGAAGGCCGCCTTCTTTTGCCGGGCCTCCACCAGGGTTAGCTGGAGCTCGGGCCGGACCAGCTTCAGGGCCAGTCCCGGAAATCCCGGGCCGCTGCCCAGGTCCGCCAGGGAGGGGCGGCCCCCCAGGAAGGGCAGGACCGCCAGGGAATCGAGGAAATGCTTGACCACCATGTCCCGGTCGGTCTTTAACCCGGTGAGGTTGACCCGGGCGTTCCACAGCTTCAGCTCGGTCAGGTAAAAGCGGAAGTGGGCCAGGGCGGCCGGGGGCAAATCCAGCCCCAGGGCCGCGGCCCCTTCCTGCAGCAGGGTCATAGGGTCAATGCTTGACCGGGTTGGGGCATCGTTCGTCAATTTGATTAAACTCGTTAAGGCTGTGATTCTTGATGAACTTCAGCTCAGGGGGACGATCGCCTGCTCCAACAGGGGAAATTCGCCGGGGCGTTCCCCCAATCGCCGGCGCAATCCGGCCAGGGCCGGGGGAATGTAGCGGGAGAAACCGGACTTCCCCCGCTCCCGGGTGAGGTATCCGAAGGCTCCCAGGATCTGCAGGTTCCGGCACAGGGCCAGGTGCCAATACTGCTCCCGGAAGGCCTGGCGGTCCAGGTCCGGGAGCCGCTTCTCAAGCAGGTCCAGGTAAGCAGCCAGCAGTTCTTCCTGCCAGGGCGGTTTCAGGTTCACATAAGGGTCAATGAGGAGAGCCGCCAGGTCATAGCCCAGGGGTCCGAGACGCCCGCCCTGGAAATCGATGACCCGGATACGGCCGTTCTTGATCATCAGGTTGCGGGACTGGAAGTCCCGGTGCAGGAAGAAGTTGGGGGCCGGCGTCAGGGCCCGGGTGAGGAGGTGTTCAAAGTCCGGAGCCAGATCGTCCATTTCCAGCTTCAGGCCCGCGTAGCCCTGCAAATAAGCGCGGACGAAATAGCCGCATTCCCGTTCCCACAAGAAAGGCCGGTGCATCACCGCGGTATCGAAGCACCAGGCCGGATCGAAGCCCTCCTTGCCGTCCACCTGCAAGTTCACCAGGATATCCAGGGCCTGCCGGTACCGGTACCCCAACTGCTCTCCCCCGCTTTCCCGGGCGACGGCCGCCGCCAGATGAATGTCTCCCAGGTCCTCCAGCAGCAGCCAGCCCTCTTCCCGGCAGTATTCATAAATCTCCGGCACCGGCGCCCCTTGCCTCCTGAGGTGACGGCCCAGGTGGAAGTAGGAATCGTTTTCATTTACCTGCAGGGCCGTTGGCTGGGAATGGTGCAAGAGGATCACCGTGGGGGAGCCCAGCAGCCTGAAAAAGCGGCGGTCGGAGCCGTCCCCGGCCAGGGCCTGGGCCCCCTGCAGGGAGGCGCCCAAGCCAGCCGCCGCGGCTTGCAGCCTGGGGGTCCAAAGAATATCCGCCATGGGCTCCCTTGCTCCCGGGATCAGGATGTTTCATAGTCCACGGAGACCGTGGACTGGCGGTTGCCTTGCAAAAATTTGACCACTTCTACATGGAGCGGATGGTCCTGGTAGCTCTGCAAATCTGCCAGAGAGTCGAACCTGGCCACCAGGCCCAAATCATACGAGCGCTCCGTAGGGACGATATTGACCCCTACCTCCAGATGGCGCAATTGGGGAATCTGCCCTCTCAGCCCTGCCAGGGCCGCCCTGGCGGCTTCAATGGATTTCTCATCAGAACGCACCAGTTTAAACAGGACAATGTGGGTGATCATCGGGAAACATCTCCTTAACTGTCAAGTTTTCCCTCAAGAAAGGGGAAATCGATAAGGTTTCAAACCAGCACTTCCCCCCGGGCGTTGCGCTGCACCCGCACGCCGGAGCCCACTAGGCAATCCTCCAGCGCCACTCCCGGTTCGATGGCGGCCCCATCCCACACCACCGTGTTCTTGAGGGCGGCGCCAGCCCCTATTCTAACCCCAGTTCCCAAACAGACGCCCCCGCCAAACTCGGCGCCCGCCCCGATAACCCCGCCGGGCCCGAGGAAGGGATCGCCCAGGGGCCCGAAATAACGGTCCAACCGGGGGGCTGCCCCCTGGAGGAGCCGCTGGTGGGCCGTGAGATAGGCAGCCGGGGTGCCCAGGTCCTGCCAAAAGTGGCCGGTCAGCACCAGCGCCGCCAGCCGCTCACCCGCGGCCAACGCCGCCCGCCAGGCGTCCAGCAGGTTGCCCGGTCCTCCGGCGGGAAGATAACGCAGCATCCCCGGGCCTACCACCTGGACCCCGGTGTAGGCCAAAGGAGGCCCGGCGGAGCCGCCGGCCGGCGGCTCCCCCACGCTCGCTACCGATCCCTCGGCCACCCAAACATTATTATAAGGGGGGCAGTCATGCAAAACCAGGGTGGCCACCGCCTCCTGGGCGTGGCTGCGGTAAACGGTTTTCAGGTCCAGGTCGGTGAGAATATCGCCGTTGACCGCCAGAAACGGCCCGCCCCCCAAAATTTCCGCTAACCTTTGCAGGCCGCCGCCGGTTCCCAACAGCTCCGGCTCCTGGCTGACGCTGAGGTGAAACCCCCAAGGTCGGGCCAAAAACTGCAGCACCTGCTCCGCCAGATAATGAACATTCACCGCCACCTGCAGGAAGCCGGCATCTTCCAGCCGCGCCAGCAACAGTCCCAACAGGGGCCGGTTCAGGACGGGGACCAGGGTCTTGGGCACTGAGTCGGTGAGTGGCCTAAGCCTAATCCCCCTTCCTGCCGCTAAAATGGCTGCTTTCACTATCAATTCCGGTATTCACCTGTCATCAGAGCCCCAGGCTTCCAGGCCGGGAGCCCGGGCCGCCCCTGATTAAAAACGGTTACTTCTTATACCCGAATTCCCTCAAGATCTTATAGCGCCAGGCACGGCCGTCGTCGTCCTCCAAGCCCTTGGGGGAGAGGCCGTCTACCACCCCCAGAATGCCCCGGCCCTGGGCGGTTTCCGCCACGATGACTTCCAGCGGGTTGGCGGTGGCGCAAAAGATGCGGCAGACCTCCGGGCACATCTTGATGGCGTTGAGAACGTTGATGGGAAAGGCGCCCTTGAGGAGGATGTTGAAGGTGTGGCCCGCGGCCAGAAGGCCGGCGTTCCTGGTGGCCGCCGCGGTCAGGGTGGGTTCGTTGCCCTCGGCCCGGATGAGGCATTCTCCGGAAGATTCGCAAAAGGCCAGCCCAAACTTGGCTCCCGGCACGGTGCCCACCAGGATCTCATAGAGGTCCTCCACGGTCTTGAGGAAGTGGCTCTGGCCCAGGATAATGTTGGCCTCTTCGGGGATAATCAGCTTGACCAGCTTCAATTCCATAACCCACCTCGCGGTTCCCAACCGGAAATCTTTTCCGGTCAGGGAATTTTTATGGTATTATACGTCTGTTAAGGGCTGGGGACAATATTATCGGGGGAAAATGGCCGGATGGGGCTGGGGCCGGTTCCACCGTTAGGGGATCAGCAGCGAGCTGGGGCGCCGGTTCCTGGCGGCCTTTGAACATCTCGGAAGAGGCTATGAAGATCAAGGTTATTGTTCATGAAGCGGAAGAAGGCGGGTATTGGGCTGAAGTACCGGCCCTTCCCGGTTGTGCGACCCAAGGGGAAACCTTCGAAGAATTACTTAAGAATCTTTGCGAGGCTGAGGAAGGTCGCCTGGCGGTTAACATTGAAGAGCCAAAATCGGATGGGCGAGTGCTGGAAATCGCCATATGAAGTCCATCTCCGGCAAGGCTATGAACCGATAACTTCACCTTAAAAAACATTTCCTGATTACTTTGGATACTAAACAACCACCACTATTCGCTATGGAAACCCGCGCCGTACCCATCAATATCGAGGATGAGATACGCAAATCGTATCTCGAATACGCCTTGAGCGTCATCATCGGCCGGGCCCTGCCGGACGTCCGGGACGGTCTCAAGCCGGTGCACCGCCGCATCCTCTTCGCCATGTCCGAGGGCGGCAACGACTGGAACCGGCCCTACCGCAAGAGCGCCCGCATCGTCGGCGACGTCATCGGCAAGTACCACCCCCACGGCGACACCGCGGTCTATGACGCCATCGTCCGCATGGCCCAGGACTTCTCCCTGCGCTACCCCCTGGTGGACGGCCAGGGCAACTTCGGCTCCATCGACGGCGACTCTCCGGCGGCCATGCGTTACACCGAGGTGCGCCTCACCCGTCTGGCCCACGAACTCCTCCAGGACCTGGACAAAGATACGGTGGATTTCATCGGCAACTACGACGGCTCCCTGAAAGAGCCCCTGGTGATGCCCAGCCGTATCCCGAATCTGCTCGTTAACGGCTCCTCGGGCATCGCGGTGGGCATGGCCACCAACATCCCGCCCCACAGCCTCGAGGAAGTCTGCGACGCCCTGCTGGCCCTCCTTAATAACCCGGACATCACCCTCACGGAGCTCATGGCCATCGTGCCGGGGCCGGACTTCCCCACCGGGGGCTTCATTTATGGGGCCGAAGGCATCAGTGAAGCCTACCGCACGGGGCGCGGCCTCATCCGCATCCGGGCCAAGGTGGCGGTGGAGCAGAAGGCCGGCCGGGAGACCCTGGTGATCCGGGAGCTGCCCTACCAGGTGAACAAGGCCCGCCTGGTCGAGCGCATCGCCGAGCTGGTAAAGGAAAAAAAGATCGAGGGCATCTCCGAGCTCAGGGACGAATCGGACCGGGAGGGGCTGCGGGTGACCATCCAGCTCAAGAAGGACGAGCAGGCCGAGGTCATCCTGAACCAACTCTATCTCAACACCCAGATGCAAGTCACCTTCGGCATCAACCTGGTGGCCATCGTCCACAACCGCCCGGAACTCCTGGGCCTCAAGGACCTGCTGCACCATTTCCTGGAACACCGCCGGGAAGTGATCCTGCGGCGCACCCGCTATGAGCTGAAGCAAGCCGAGGCCCGGAAACACATCCTGGACGGCCTGCTCACCGCCCTCGATTTCCTGGATCAGGTCATCGCCCTGATCCGAGCCGCGGCCACCCCGGCCGAGGCCAAGGAACATCTCATGGCGGGGATGTTCGTCACCGAAGCCCCCCGGATTGCCAGCCATGAGGAGATGCGCAGGCGCTACGCCCTCTCCGAGATCCAGGCCCAGGCCATCCTGGACATGCGCTTGCAGCGCCTCACCGGCCTGGAGCGCCAGAAGATCATAGATGAGGCCCGGGAGGTGGAGGCCGCCATCGCCCGCTACCGCCTGATCTTGGCCGAGGAGGCCCAGGTGAAGACCCTCATCGCCCAGGAGCTGACGGAGATCAAAGAACGCTATGGCGACGGCCGGCGCACCGAGATCGTCCCCGACGCCCAGGAGTTCACCGCGGAAGACCTGATCGCCGACGAAGAGATGGTGGTGACCTTCAGCCACCGGAACTACATCAAGCGCACCCCCCTGACCATCTACCGCAGCCAGCGCCGGGGCGGCAAGGGGCGCACCGGCATGGCCACCCGGGAAAATGATTTCGTCTCCCAACTCTACATCGCCTCCACCCACAGCTACTTCCTGGTGTTTACCAATAAAGGCCGGGTCTTCTGGCTCCGGGTGTATGAGATTCCGGTGGGCTCGCCTTCGTCCCTGGGCAAGGCCATCGTCAATCTGGTGCAGTTGGGGCCGGACGAAAAAGTGGCTACCATCCTGCCGGTCAAGGAGTTCCTGCCCGGGCTCTCTTTGGTGATGGCCACCCGGCGGGGAGTGATAAAGAAGACGGACCTGGTGAACTTCCAGCGACCCCGCGGCGGCGGCATCATCGCCCTTTCCCTGGATGCCGGGGACGAAATGGTGGGCGCCGCCCTGAGCGAACCGGGGCAAAGCATCCTTCTGGGAAGCCGCCAGGGCAAGATCATCCGCTTCCCCGCGGTGGAGGTTCGGGATATGGGCCGGTCTGCCCGGGGGGTGAAGGGCATAAGGTTGGGCCCGGACGATGAAGTGGTGGGGATGGAGGTGCTGCGCCCCCAGGGAACTATCCTGACTGTGACGGAGCGGGGCTTCGGCAAGCGCACCGATCCCGCCAAATATCCCGAACACCACCGGCACGGCCAGGGGGTGAGGGGGCTCAACGTCACCAAGCGCACTGGCCTGGTGATGGCTATCCTCCAGGTGAACGAAGACGACGAAATCATGCTGGTGACCGACGGGGGCAAGATCCTGCGTCTGGCGGCCCGGTCCATTTCTCTCATCGGCCGGGTTACCCAGGGCGTGAAACTGATGGACGCCGAAGTGGAAGAGCGGGTGGTTTCCCTGGCCAAGGTGGCGGAACAGACTGATGTCGGTGAAGCCGAACCCGAACCCGAGCCCGACCTTGGACTCTCCTGAGGCCAGGACCGTGGCGGTGGTGGGGGCCGGCAGTTGGGGCACCACCCTGGCCAACCTTCTGGCGGACAAAGGTCTGGGCGTTCACCTTTGGGTTCGGGAAGAAGAGGTCTTTGAAGACCTGCAGCGGAACCGGCGCAACGATGCCTTTCTGCCCGGGATCCGGCTCTCCCCGAACATTGCCTTTAGCCGGGACCTGCCGGCAGTCTTGCAAGGCGCCACCCTGGTGCTGATGGCGGTTCCCTCCCATGCCTTCCGGGAGGTGCTGCGAGCCTTGAAACCCCGGTTCCCCTCCGGCGGTATGCTCCTGAGCGCCACCAAGGGCATGGAGATGGATTCCCTGCTCACCATGGAAGGAGTGGCCCGGGAGGAGATGGGTCCGGAGATCCATTACGCGGTGCTCTCCGGCCCCAGCTTCGCCTGGGAGGTGGCCCAGCGGCAGCCCACCGCGGTGACCCTCGCCTCCCGGCGGCATGAGGTGGCCCAGTCCTTACAGAAGCTCTGCTCCACACCTTACTTCCGGATTTATACCGGCCGGGACGTTACCGGGGTGGAACTGGCGGGCGCCCTGAAGAATATCTTCGCCATCGGCGCCGGCATCCTGGGGGGCATGGGCTTGGCAGACAACCCCCGAGCGGCCCTGATCACCCGGGGACTGGCGGAGATGACCCGCCTGGGAGTGCGCCTGGGTGCCAATCCCCTGACCTTTGCCGGATTGGCCGGGGTGGGAGACCTGATCCTTACCTGTACCGGGAGTAAGAGCCGCAATTTCCAGGTGGGTTTCAAGCTGGGGCAGGGGCAGCCCTTGGAGCAAATCCTGGGAGCCATGACCATGGTGGCGGAAGGAGTCAAGGTCTCCCGGGCGGCGCACCTGCTGGCGGAGAGGCTGGGAGTGGAAATGCCGCTGGTGACTGCCATCTACAAGATTCTCTATGAGGACCTGGCCCCCAAGGAAGCCATCAAAAAACTGATGACCCGGGAACTAAAAGACGAAACGGAAGCCATGAGCGAAACCTGGTAATCCCAATGACCAATGATCCCATCGCTGTCCAAATTCCCGTAATCGGGGAGTCCAGGGTAAATTCACCCATATCCCGCGCCCCCATGTGCACCCGGGATGGGGTCTGCGTGCCGAAGACCTTTATCCGGGATGACGACCAGGTCCTGATCTACGACACCCTGGATTACTTGAGGAGCCTGGGTCCGGGGGAAGAGCCCCAGGCCTTTGAAATGGCCGGCCCCCGGGAAAAGATCTATTTCGACCCCTCCAAGGTACACTGCGCCATCGCCACCTGCGGTGGCCTGTGCCCCGGCACCAACGACGTCATCCGGGCCATCGTCCTGGAGCTCCATTTCCTTTACGGGGTGCGCCATATCTACGGGGTACGGTACGGCCTCCGGGGATTTATCCCCCATTACGGCCATGAGCTGCTGGAACTCAACCCGGAGGTGGTGGCCGACATCCACACCTTCGGGGGCACCATCCTGGGCAGTTCCCGGGGCCCCCAGGACACCGGCGAGGTCGTCGACGCCCTGGAGCGCATCGACCTTCGCATCCTCTTTCTCATCGGCGGCGACGGCACCCTGCGGGCCGCCTACGACATCTACCAGGAGGTTACCCGGCGGGAACTGCGCATCAGCATCATCGCCATTCCCAAAACCATTGACAACGACATCCCCCTGGTGAGCCGTTCCTTCGGGTTCGACACCGCGGTGGAAGAGGCCACCCGCTCCATCCTGGCAGCGCATACCGAGGCGGTGGGCTCCCCCAACGGCATCGGCCTGGTGAAGCTCATGGGCCGCTACTCGGGGTTTATCGCGGCCAACGCCACCCTGGCCCTGCGGGAGGTCAACTTCGTTCTGGTTCCCGAAGCGGATTTTGACATCGACGGGAACTGCGGCCTGTTGGCAGAACTGGAACAGCGGCTCCTGGAGCGGCAACATGCCCTGATCCTGGTGGGGGAAGGCGCCGGCCAGAAATTTTTCCGGCGGGAAAACCTGCCCCGGGACCCTTCGGGGAACATCAAACCGGGAGATATCGGGCTTTTCCTCCAGGAGAGGATCAAGGAATACTTCCATAAGAAAAAAATGGAAGTTAACCTCAAATACATTGACCCGAGCTACTTG
This sequence comes from uncultured delta proteobacterium, assembly GCA_963697965.1. Lineage (GTDB taxonomy): Bacteria > Desulfobacterota > Desulfobaccia > Desulfobaccales > 0-14-0-80-60-11 > JAPLJC01. The sequence goes on along the minus strand of OY969108.1, from coordinate 1,051,243 downwards.
ATCCGCAGCATGCCGGCCAACTACAATGACCGCATCTACTGCGGCTTTCTGGGCCAAAACGCAGTGCACGCCGGCATGGCCGGCAAGACCGGTATGCTGGTGAGCCGCTGGCACGGCCACTACGTCCACATTCCCATCCAGGCCGCGGCGGGCGACCGCCAGGAGATGGACCTCAATTCTCCCCTGTGGCGCAGCGTCGTGGAATCCACCGGCCAACCGCCCTTGAAAAATCCCTAAAGGCGGGGGGAGGCAGGGCGCGGCCGCGGCAGCCGGGTTGGGGCACCGGGCAACCGTGTTCATTTGCAAGAAGATGGGAAGTACACCTAATGGACCATGCCGCTAAATCTCCCGTGTTCCACTGCCGCCAATGCGGCGATTGCTGCGCCGGCCGGGGAGGCATCCATGTGCTCCCCCAGGAAGTGGAGGCCATGGCGGCGCACCTGTCCGTACCGGTAGCGGAATTCCGTCGCCAGTTCGTAGAGGCCTCACCTACCGGACCTCGCCTGACGGTGGCCGACGGGGTTTGCATCTTCCTGCTTGAGGGCAACCACTGCCGGGTGCACCCGGTGAAGCCCTTCATCTGCCGCCAGTGGCCCTTCCTTCCGGCACTGCTGGTGGAAGCCGACGAACTCGAATACGCCAAGGGTGCCTGCCCGGGTATCGACCCGTCTTGCAGCCACTCGGAATTTGTGGCGGCGGCCTTGAGGGGTGGGCATAAGCCCATCTGAAACCTAATCCGTTGGCGCCGCCGTCCCGCCTGGTCATTAATATTTGGCGGGCATATGATTTAAAAGAAGATTTTGTAGGGTGCGTCCTACGCACCATAAATCGTCTTTCAGAGCTACCCAAACTTTTTACTGGTGCGTAGGACGCACCCTACAGGAAGACCATGAAGAAAATTATATGTGGGATTGCCATCGCTCTTTCTTTAGCAGGCCTGCTGCTGGGAACCGTCCTGGCCGCCAACCAGCCGGAGGCCGTCCCCGGCGCCTTTGCGGAGGGGGTGGCGGCCCTGAACCGGAATGATCCCGCCGCCGCCATCGATAAATTCACCGAGGCCCTGAAGCTCGACCCGAACCTGGCGGAGGCCTACCTCAACCGGGGCGTGGCCCACCTGAGGCTGGACCAGCCGGTGGAAGCGGTGGCCGATTTTGATAAAGTCCTGGAATTGGACCCAACTTCTTCCGAAGCCTTATATAACCGGGCGCTGGCCTATAGCCGCAGCCGCGTCTATGACAAGGCCCTGGCAGACTATACCCAGGCCTTGAAATTCGCCCCCGGGGACTGGCAGATCCTTTACAACCGCGGCAACACCTACCTGGACCTGGGCAAGGCCAAAGAGGCCCTGGCGGACTACGACCGGGCCTTGCAGCTCCACCCCAAGACTCCGGAGATCCTCTATAACCGGGGTCTGGCCCATCTGCGACTGGGCCAGGCTGAGAAGGCCCTGCAAGACGCGGACACGGTCCAGGGACTCGACGCCGGTTTCGCCCGGACCCAATTCCTCCGGGCTCAGGCCCTGGAAAAACTGGATCATAAATACGAGGCCATGGCTGCCTACCGGCAATTTCTGAAAAGCGGCGACCCCGCCAAGGACCGGACCCTGATGCGACAGGCCCTGGAGCGCCTCAAACAATTGGAAGGAAAATAATTTCAGCAAGCAGGGAGCGGTGAGCAGTAAAATCCCCTGCAATCCGCTCACCGCCCACTGCTTACTGCTTACTGCTCACTTCCCACTATCATGGCTTACTACCTCACCACTCCCATCTATTACGTCAACGCCGAGCCCCACCTGGGCCATGCCTATACCACGGTAGTGGCCGACGCCCTGGCCCGGTTTCATCGCCTCCTGGGGGTGGAGACCCGCTTCCAGACCGGCACCGACGAGCACGGCGACAAGGTGGTGGAGGCGGCCCGCCGGGCCGGCCTGCCGGTCAAGGAGTTTGTGGATCGTATCAGCGCCCGGTTCCGCCAGACCTGGGACGAATTGGACATCAGCTACGATCGTTTCATCCGCACCACCGACCCCGACCACGTGCGGGTGGTCCAGGAAGTCCTTAACCGGGTCCACGCGCGCGGCGACATCTACTTTGGGGAGTACGGCGGCCTTTATTGCTACGATTGTGAAGCCTTCTATCTGGAGCGGGACCTGGTGGACGGCCTCTGCCCGGACCACCGGGTCAAACCCACCTTCCTCAAGGAAGAGAATTACTTCTTCCGGATGAGCAAATACCAGGACTGGCTTCTGGGTTATCTCCACGACCACCCCGGCTGGATCCGGCCGGAGCGCTACCGCAACGAAGTGCTGGCCTTCTTGCGGGAGCCGCTGGAGGATTTGTGCATCTCCCGGCCCAAGAGCCGCCTGGAATGGGGCATCACCCTCCCCTTCGATGAGCGTTACGTCACCTACGTCTGGTTCGACGCCCTCCTCAATTACCTCACGGGCTTGGGCTACAACCAGGGAGAAGCCGACCCTTTTCAGAAATACCCTAATTTCTGGCCGGCCCAGCACCTCATCGCCAAAGACATTCTCAAGCCCCACGCCATCTACTGGCCCACCATACTGGCCGCGCTTGACCTCCCGCCCTTCCAGCATCTCAACGTCCACGGCTACTGGCAGCTGGACGCCGGCAAAATGTCCAAGAGCCTGGGCAACGTGGTGGAGCCGGGGGCCCTGGCGGCCCAATACGGCGTGGACCAGGTGCGTTATTTCTTTCTTCGGGAGATGGTCTTCGGCCTGGACGCCCACTTCAGCCAGGAGGCCCTGGTCAGCCGCATCAACGCCGACCTGGCCAACGACCTGGGCAACCTCCTGGCCCGCAGCCTGGGGATGGCCTTCAAATACCGGCAGGGGGTGGTTCCGGCCCCGGGAGCGCCCGGCAGCCCGGACCAGGAATTGATCCTCCTGGCCCGAGAGACCGCCGACAACTTTCTCAAACAGTTTCCCGCCCTGGAATTCAGCCGGGCCCTGGCGGGCGTCTGGGAGTTCATCAGCCACTTGAACCGTTACATCGTCGCCAACGCCCCCTGGGAACTGGCCAAGCAGCCCGAAGATGCGGTGCGCCTGGATACGGTGCTCTACCACCTGCTGGAATCCCTGCGCTGGATCGCCGCCTTACTGCGGCCGGTGATGCCCGGGAGCGCCCTCAAGATGAGCGAACAACTGGGTCTGGGCCTGGCCCTGTGGGACCCGCCCCTCCCCGAGGTATTGCAGTGGGGCCGCCTCCTCCCCGGCGGCCGACTAAAACCCGGCCCACCCCTCTTCCCCCGGATAGAGACCGAAGCGAAGTGATTTTTCCTGATAGACCCCAGGCGCCATCTTCGGACCGGGCCGGAGGGCGGGTGGAAAATTTCCCTTGCTTCTCGCCAAGTGTGTTATAATCCAGCCAAATTAAGCATCTCCAGGGCCACATAGGACCATCTTCAACCCGTGCTAAAGATTTTTTAGTTGGGAGATTCCGGATGGCCGGGAAGATTTGGGGAGCGGTTGCCATCTTTTTGGGGTTGGCGGTCTTACTGGCGGGTTGCGCCGGGGCCCCCAGGCCGCAGGCAGCGCCTGCGCCCCAGGCCCCGTTGCCTCAGGTGCGCCGCAGTCCCCAGGATGTCGCCCTGGAGCGGGCCCTGGGCGAATTCTACGGCGCCCCTTACCATGCCGGGGGCACCACCCCCGCGGGGGTGGACTGCTCCGGGTTGGTCCAGGCCCTGCTCCAGAGAGCCGGAGTGAACCTGCCTCGCACCGTGGCCCAGCAGTATAATTACGGGCGGCCGGTGGGGCCCGGAGAATTGCGCTTCGGTGACGTGGTCTTCTTCGACCGCTACTGCCAGCAGGGCCGTGACTTTTACCTGGCCAACATCGTGCCATCCTTCACCGCCCAGGAGGTTTGCCACGACGGCCTCTACCTGGGCGAAGGCCGCTTCCTGCACGCCTCCCCCCAGGGGGTTTTCGTCAGCCGCCTGGACGCCGAGGTTTGGCGCGCTTCTTATAAAGGGGCCCGGCGGTATCTGCCTGAGCCGTAGCGGCGGCTCCAACCTGCGCCATCCCGGCGCGACGCGGTTGCGCCCCCCAGGATTTTTCCAAACCGCAAAAACTCCCTTCGCTTTTGTCCCCTAATGCCTTAAAATATATGGAGGCTTCTTGAGTTAAGCGGCCGTCAGACCTCACCAAAGATCAGGAGCGCCCTATGCAAAGAATTCGCCGTCCCTCCCCTGCCTGGCTGGGCTTGATGGTTTTTCTGGCGATCACCCTGGGCCTTTCGGAAACCCGGGCCCAGTCTTTCCTGAGCGATTATCATTTCGGGACTTTCGGTCCTTCCCGGGAAAGCAACCGCCTGGACCGCGAGCAACTGCTCTCCCAGGGGAACTCATGTCCCAGCGGCGGCTGCGTGTTGCGCCTGGACCAGGTGGAAGTGCGGCCGGCCAGGATCGGCCGCGGCGGGACCGTGGTGCTGGCCACCACTTATACCATCCTCACCCCGGAGCAGGTCGCCATCCCGGTGACCATCTCCCGGGAGATCAGTTTCCAGGGCAAGTCCCTGGGAGAAACCAAGGAGATCGTCTCCAGCCGCCTCAACGGCACCTGGAATCAGGAGGTGGACTTCACCGTGCCGGACAATGCCCGGCCCGGGACCTACATCCTGAAGACCAAGGTCAGCACCGGCTACGCCTCGGACCAGAAAGAGGTGCCGTTTCAGGTGGAGTGAGACCCAAAATTCCCAGTCCCAAGGCGGAATAATTTTGCTTTGCGATATCAATTACCTGCGGGTTTCCATCACCGACCGCTGCAATCTCCGCTGCTTTTACTGCACCCCCTGGGGGGGATGGCAGAAACTGCCGGCCCCGGAAATCCTGCGCTACGAGGAATTACTGCGCCTGGCCGGAGTGGCTGCCGCAGTGGGAATCCGCAAGGTTCGGGTCACCGGGGGCGAACCCCTGGTGCGCCGGGGAGCGGTGGAGTTCATCCGGAATCTGGGCCAGGTCCCGGGGCTCGAAGAGGTCTGCCTGACCACCAACGGGGTGCTGCTCACGGAGCTGGCCCCGGAGTTATATGCCGCCGGGCTGCGCCACCTCAACCTGAGCCTGGACACCCTGCGGCCTGAGCGCTATCGGCGCCTCACCGGGGGGGACCACCTGCCCCAGGTGCTGGCAGGCATCCAGGCCGCGGCGGCCCTGGGATTCAGCCCCTTGAAGATCAACTGCGTGGTGCTCAAGGGCGCCAATGACGATGAATTAGTGGAATTCGCCCTGCTGACCCGGGACCATCCCTTTCAGGTAAGGTTCATCGAATTCATGCCTACTGTGAGCAAAGAGCGCTGGCAGAGCCATTTCTTGCCCATGGCCGAGGTGCGCCGCCGTCTGCGAGAGCTGGGCCCCATGGCGCCGGTGGACCGGCCCGCCACCGCCGGCCCGGCCAGGACCTTCCGCATCGCAGGATTCCAGGGGGAGTTGGGCTTCATCAGCTCCGTGAGCGAACACCACTGCCCAGACTGCAACCGCCTGCGCCTCACCGCCGCCGGCCATCTCCGGCCTTGCCTGTTCGCGGCCCCGGAAGTCGATGTCAAGGGCCCCTTGCGCCGGGGGGCCGACGATCAGGCCTTGGGCCGCCTGTTCCAGGAAGCCATGGCGATGAAAAAATCCAAGGCCAGAACCGGAATAGCCGACGACCTTTTCCGCGACCGGGCCATGGTCAGCATCGGCGGCTAAAAAAAAATTCTCCTCCGGCGATGACCCTGACACAAAAACAAAAAAGATCATATTGATTATTTTCAAAGGATGCGCCGCATGATTCTGAGCATCGTCATTCCGGTTTACAACGAAGAAGAGACCCTGGAGGAGATCTTCCGGCTGGTGCAGTTGGCCCCCTATGACAAAGAGATCATCGCGGTGGACGACGCCTCGGTGGACGGCTCCCGGGAGATACTCGCCCGCCTGGCGGCGGAGTACGAAAACGTCAAAGTTTTCCACCACCAGCTCAACCAGGGAAAGGGCGCGGCCCTGCGCACCGGCTTTGAACAGGTGAGCGGGGACGTGGTCATCATCCAGGACGCCGACCTGGAATACCGCCCGGATGATTATCCGGCCTTGTTGGAGCCCATCCAGCGCGACCTGGCGGACGTGGTTTACGGCACCCGCATGGTGGGCGGCCGGCCCCACCGGGTGTTGTTTTTCTGGCATTACGTGGGCAACCGCATGGTCACCACGCTCTCCAACGTGTTCACCAATCTGAATCTCTCCGACATGGAGGTGGGCTACAAGGTCTTCAAGGCAGAGGTACTCAAGGGCCTTCGTATTAAGAGCAAGCGTTTCGGGGTAGAGCCGGAACTCACCGCCAAGATCGCCAAGGGGGGCTGGCGCATCTATGAAGTTCCCATCCAGTACCACGGCCGCGATTACGCCCATGGCAAGAAGATCACCTGGAGGGATGGCATCGCCGCGGTCTATCACATTATTCGCTTTCGCTTCTGGGATTAAAAGACAGGGGGGTAAACGGGGAAAGGGAAAAGGGGAAAAGGTTAAAGGAAAGGATGGACAAAAAGTCTGGATGGAAGGAAGAATTCAGGCAGGCAGTCTTTTGTTGGGCCTTCTGGACCCTGATAACTTCTGCATCATATAGTTTGCTAAAATTATTTAAGCACTGGGGTGCTAATGAAAAAGCCATATATTTAATTTTTGGTTTTCCAGTACTAATTTTACTCTGGGAAAGCGTAAGGTTACCCCTTTGGATATTTTTTTGGGTAATGGTGAATAGATACGAAAGCAAAGGATCTCTCAAAAAAACAAAGATGGGAGGGATACTTACAACAATTTAGCAGAAAAGGATGGTTCTGAAACTGATAGATAAGAATATGAATAGCATGTACGAATTACCAAACGGCGAACTACCACCTAATCTCTTTGAAGCGATTTCGGCAGACTTAATTCGGCATACTATAGGCTTTGTTCGTTTAGATGAGACCCCAACTGGACCAGATATTGTTCTTCTCGGTTCTGGAACTCTTGTTAAAGTTGGCGTAACATATGCAGTGCTAACAGCCCAGCACGTACTAGAAGTTCTCCCTAAAAGCGGCCGCCTTAGCGTAATTTTATCAGATTTGATTCGCAAAGATAGTATAGATAAACAAGGACTATAATATCTTGAGATTGCAAGAGGTCATAGAGGATCAGACCGTCCTGATATAGGAGCAATACTAATTGCGCCAAATATTGCGGCTTCTATCGAGTCAAATCCGGCAAATAAGGTTTTTTATAATCTTGAAATTAGGCGTGATTTTCTTCTCAAGACACCGCCCAATGTTGGTAATGGCGTCTGGTTTGTTAATGGATTTATCGCAGAAGGGATGATTACGATGCGTGACCATGACGGCTATGCTTTACTGAGAGGCTTTCAAAACCTCAGCGGACGATGCAGCCCTGCACCTGTGGTTGTTGTGGGGAACCATGACTACTTTTCATTTCCAGTTAGTCAGGGGGGTAGCTCTGTAGCTCCTAAGAGATTCGGCGGTATAAGCGGAGGTGGCCTTTGGCAAGTTCTTCTAACACTAGACTCAAACGGAAACCTCTGTCATCAATATCCTTTCCTTTCAGGGGTAGTTTTTTATCAAGAATTTGATCCAATTACAGGTTCTGCTGCAAGGTGTCTTTGTCACGGGAGGCTAAGCATTTATCAAGCTGCATATGATGCGCTTAATAAAGATCATCTATAACAAAACCCATTTCCCTTATGAGCTATCTTTCCCCTCTTCCCCTTTTAACCTTTTCCCCTTTTACCCCTGTACCATATGCTAAGTAATTGGAAGTTGCACTTAACCCGAATTCTCTTAGCACTCTGGGGCCTGCAACTCATCTGGCTGGCCTGGCATTTCGCCCCTGAGGCCCTGGATATCGCCTGGAGGATCCCCACAGGGGAGGTGGGCGCCGCCGTCCACCAGGAAGACCCCTGGTACCTGTGGTGCGCATCCGTGTCGGCCGTCATCCCCCCCGACGCCGCCTACGTCTTCGTGGATAATTATGAGGCCGGCAATGATATCGAGATCGGTTACTACCTGGCTCCCCGGCGCCACATCCGGGTATCCCCAAAATCGCCCGCGGCCTTTCTTTTTCACGCCTTGCATGAGGAGCCGGCTGCTTATTTAATAATCATGCGGGACCAACCGACCCCCCCCGGACCGGGGGTCCAGGCGGCCCTTCGCTCTCAGGCGCTGCTGCCGCTTCAGATCTCAGGACCCGGCCAGGCCTATCGGGTGGACTACCAGCGCTTTCACTGGGGCTTCTATGATTGAGGGGGCCTCGAGTCTGCTGCGGTTGCTGGGCGGCCTGGCGGCCCTCTGCTGCCTGGGGTCTGGGCTGCTGGCGGCCTTGCTTCCCCAGCCCCGGGAGTTCCGGGCCCTGGAGCGGCTGGTCCTGGGTTTTGGGGTCGGCGTGGTCCTCCTGACCCTGTGGATGCTGGTCCTCACCTGGCGGGGCCTGCCCTTCGGTCTGGGGTGGATCCTGGGACCGCCCCTGGGGCTGGCCGCGGCCCTGTTTCTCACCCCCCGGGGCCGCCGGAACCTAGCCGGGGACCTGAGGGCGCTGGCCTGGCCCCGGCGTCCCGGCCTAAAGGGCTGGGACTGGCTCTTCGCCGGACTGCTGGCGATGCTGTTCCTGTATGCCTTCCTCAGGGCCGGCCTTTATCCCATGTGGGCCTGGGACTCCATCGCCACCTGGGGCTGCAAGGCCAAGGTCTTTTATCTCAGCCGCGGCCTGGACCTCACCTGTATCGACGCCCACAATTACTATCCCAACCTGGTCCCTTTACTGTTGAGCTATCTCTATTACTGTCTGGGCCAGGTCAACGACCATCTGGCGCAGGGGCTTTTCCCACTCTGGGGGGCGCTATTGCTGGGGCTGCTCTATTCCCTGGTCCGGCGCCTGGGTCTGAACCGGCGCCTGGCCCTGGGGATCACCGCCTTCCTGGCCCTGAACGGTACGGTGTTCGTGGTTCATCTTTACATCGCTTACGCCGACCTGCCCCTGGCCTATTTCACCCTGGGGGCCACCGGCCTGATTTACCTGTGGCTGGCGGGCCAGGCGCCCCGGGGAAGCCTCTCGCTGGCCGCTTTTTTCCTGGCTGGTATGGCCTGGTGCAAGTACGAAGGCCCGCCCCTGGCCGCTACAGTGATCCTGGCCGCCTTCCTGACCCTGGTTTGGCTCCGCCCCCCCGGGACCTGGCGCCGCCTTTGCAGCCTGAGCCTTCCTCTGGCAGGGCTGGCCCTGGGCTATCTGCCCTGGCGCCTCTTTATCAGCCAGCAATATCTTCAAGTCGGCGCCGACCATATCCGGAATTTTTATCCACAGCAGTTGGCCCAGGCCTCCGTTTACCTGGCGACGGTCCTGATCCAGCCTTACTTCTTCGGCTTCCTCTGGCCGGCGGCGCTCCTGGCGGTCATCGCCCTGGGCCGGCGCCTCTGGACCTCCCCTGCCCTCTTCCTGCTCCTCTTCCTGGGGGGGAACCTCCTGGCCATCCTCCTGGCCTACGCCGTGGCCCCCACTTCTGTGGCGGAGTTCCCCAGCTACCTTAGAGCCTCCATGGACCGGCTGCTGCTGCACCTCACCCCCAGCGCCGCCTTGCTGCTGGGTCTGGGATTGAAGGAACTGTGGCCTCCAACCCAGCGTGAAGCAGTCAACCAGGTCAAACCATCCCGAATGCTTCATCCTTCCCTCTGACAAAAATCTCCCCTCGTTCTCCCAGGTTGCCCTTAATCTGAAAGGTGGGTCATAGAAGTTGCTCGATGACCCAGAGGTTGGTGAGCAGATGGGAGGTGATCTCTGAGGTGATCAGGGTGGAAGGTCCCAGGGCCTGGGCAATAAGGGTGAGGGAACCGGCGTTGCCGGACTTCTCGGCCACGTCGACTAGATAATGACCCGGTTGGGGCGGGCGGGGCTTGAAGGTCAACTCCCGGCTGTGCAAATCCGCGGCCACCTCAGCCCGGGTGATTCAGGCCAGGGCCCGCACCGCAGTGAGGTGCTGGGGCCTCAACCCGGGCCGGGGACGGCCGGCCCGGATTTGCTCGAGGCGAAACTCCGTCCCCAGCATGGCCAACAAGGAGAGGGAGGTGCGGAGAATCTGGCCGCCTCCCTCCCCGTAAGAACCATCCAGCCGCAGCATCAATCGAGGATAAAGATGACCTCAAATCTTACGCGATAGGTGGCGATTTTATTATCTTTGACCGAAATCCGCTTTTCCAGAATCTTTAAACCGGTTATGCCCCTCAAGCTCTCGGCGGCCCGTTTAAAGCCAACCTGGAGAGCATCTTCGAAGCTGACCGGAGACTCAGCGATGGCCTGGGTAACTCTGGCGACCTGGTTCATAAGTTCTCCTCCTTCAAGGGTGCGCGTAAGCCTTTACGCTGGCTCTGAAAAACCTATTCCAGGATGAAGATCACCTCCAACTTCACCCGATAGGTATTGATCTTGTTGTCTTTGACGGAAACCCGCTGCTCCGCGACCCTAAGGCCGGTAATGCCCCGCAAAGTCGACGCGGCCCGGTCGAAGCCGACTTGCACCGCGTCAGCAAAACCTTTGGGAGATTCCGCGATGATATGGGTTACCCTGGCGACCTTGGTGCTTTCAGACATAGTTATGCCTCCCCTTAGATTTGGTGCGGCCTCTGCCGCCGGCCCGAACCTCTCACCGCTGCCGTGAGGTTCGGCTAAATTAAAGCTAATTTCATTTATCCGCGATGCAAGGTGGTCAGGCGCTTTTCTTTTGTGGTTTTTAATTTACCGGGTAACCGAATTTCAGTCCTGACCCTGTTTCCGGGCGGAGTAGACTCCGGGTTTCAGGCAGGCGGGGAAGAAGACCGCATAGCTCACGGGGTTTTTCCGAAAACCGGAAACCGAAAACCGAAAACTAGCTTTTATAGGGGACAGGGTCGGCCAGGCCCGCGGCGGCAAATCCCTGGAGGCGCAGCCGGCAGGAGGAGCATTGGCCGCAGGCGGCCTCCCCGGCCTGGTAACAGGACCAGGTAAGCGCCAGAGGCGCCCCCAGCGAAACACCCAGGCGGATGATGCCGGCCTTATCCAGCCGGATCAGGGGAGTATGAATGTGGATGTGGGTTTCCGGGCGAGTGCCCAATTCGATTAGGCGGTTGAAGGCCTCATAATATTCCGGCCGGCAGTCGGGGTAGCCGGGATTATCCAATATGTTGGCGCCGATGAAGACCGCCTCGGCCCCCAAAACCTCGGCCCAGGCCACCGCTGCCGCCAGCAGATTGGTGTTGCGGAAAGGGACATAGGTAGAGGGAATCCCCTCTATTTGCTCCTCGCCCAGAGGAATTGGCCGGCCGGCATCCGTGAGGCTGGAGCCGCCTATCACTCCCAGGTAAAGAAGGTCGGCCTCCAATACCCGGGACGCCCGGAAGAAGGCCGCCAGCTCCCGGAAGGCCGCCAGCTCCCGGGCCACACTGCGCTGGCCGTAGTTGGCGTGGAACAGGGCCAACTCGAAGTTCTGCCGGGCCACCGCCGCGGCCACGCAACTGTCCAGCCCGCCGCTCATCAGAACCACGGCCAGGGGAGCGGTTGTCGGTTTCCGCTTCCCGGTTTTCGCTGCCCCTACGGAAGCTCTCTGCCCTGAAAAATTCTTACCGGGTGCCATACTGTCCTCTTTTAAGAGCCAGCCAGGACTGGATAAATTTGATTTTTTTTGCGCTCGTCCCCAAGCCCCTGTTTGGGAACGCCTTGGATCTTGCCAGGCTCACGCCAGGCTTTGATGGCGGCGGTGTCAGCCACCTGTCATCGGCCCCGGGCCTCCGGCCCCCAGAGGTATTTGTGCAGTTGCAGATTGAGCCGCAGGGGCAGCCGGCTCTCCAGAATCCAGGCCGCGGCCTCCGGAGCCGGAACCAGGCCGGACACCGGGGAAATCAGCAGGGGGAGCCGGCCGCACAAGGCGTGGCCAGAAATCACCTCCAGCGCCCAAAGAAAATCGCGGCGATCGCTCACGACAAATTTGACTTCGTCCCGGGGGGTCAGGACTTCGAGATTGGGCCAGTAATTCTCCCCGGCCATGCCGCTGCCCGGACATTTCAGGTCCAGGATGCGATGCGCCCGGATATCCACCGGGGCGATGGGCCGGGAACCGTTGGTCTCCAGACAGACCTCCCAGCCTGAATCCGCCAGGGCCACCAACAGATGCAGGGTCTCCTCCTGCAGCAAGGGCTCGCCGCCGGTCACCAGCACCAGCCGGGTAGGGCTTGCCGCGGCAGCCTGCAGGAGGTCCGCCACCTCCAGCTCCCGGCCCCCTTCATAGGCATAGGTGGTGTCGCAGTAGCGGCAACGCAGATTGCAGCCACTGAGACGGATGAAGAAGGCCGGCAGACCGGCCCGGGTCGACTCACCCATGAGACTAGAAAAGGTTTCGCAAACCTGAAGCGCCATAAGCTAAGCCGAATCCAACAGCCGGATGCTCCCGCCGGACCTTTCTTAAATTATCCGCCCTGTGCCCCGTTTAAGCAATAGAGACCCTGCAAAAAGAAGGTTGCTTGGGGCATGCAGCCACAGGCCGCCCTATAATTCCCAGAGACTTCCCCTCTCCCAGGGCCGGTGGGGCGCGCCTGCCTTTTAGCTTCCCCGCGTTTGATTCTAAATCTTCTTTCTTCTACCCCTTGGCGGGATAGCAATAGTGCGAAATTTCACATAATTTTCCCTTGCCTTCCGCTAATCGCTGGCTTAAAATTAACACCGTTTCCAGGAGGGGGAATGAGCCGGCCGGGTCCGCCGCCGCCGCCGGTGAAACCGGTGGTCAGCCTAATTCTGGCCCGGCAAGATTTGGGGCCGGCTGTGCTGGAGCGTCTGAGCCACTATTGGGGGCCGCCGGACTTGGTGGGCCCCTGGTGGCCCTTCACTGCCACCGGCTATTATACCCAGGAGATGGGCGTCGGCCTGGGGCGGCTCCTGGTCGCCTTCCTCCATCTGGCCGATCCGGCCCAACTGGCGCAGTGGAAGATCTTTACCAACGGTATCGAAGAGAGGCTCAGCCTGGCTGGCCGCCGGCTGGTCAACCTGGACCCGGGGTACCTGAGCAGGGAACGGCTGGTCCTGGCCACCGGAAAAAACTTCTCCCATCGGCTCTATCTCGGTAGCGGCATCTACGGCGACCTCACCCTGATTTACGCTCAGGGGACCTTTCAACCCCTGGCCTGGACCTATCCCGATTACGCCCGGGGTCAGATGCCGGAATTATTACTCCTGGTGCGGAAAAAATATCTGTGGCAACTTAAATCGATGGGCGGCTGATGATCAGGAGCATGACCGCATATGGCCGGGGGGAGGCCGAGGGTCCCAGCCAGAAGTGGGTGGTGGAATTTAGGAGCCTCAACCACCGCTTCCTGGAGCTCTCCTTGAATCTCCCCAAACGGCTCTGGAGCCTGGAGGACCGGCTCCGGAAGCTCATCAAGGGCCGCATTACCCGGGGCCGGGTGGAGATGCAGCTCACCTGGGAGAGCACCGGGGAAAAGGCGCTGGCCCTGAAGGTGGACCAGGCCCTGGCCCGGCAGACCGCGGCTATGCTGGAGGAGGTCCGGGCGGCGGGCCAACTGAACGAGCCTTTGCATCTGCAGGATCTCCTGCACTTCTCGGACCTGTTCCTCATCAAGGAGACCCAGGAACTGGCCCTGGAGGAGACCTGGAAGACGGTCTCCAGGGCGGTGAGCGAGGCAATGGAGGCCCTGGACCAGATGCGCCTCACCGAAGGGCAGGCCCTGGCCGCTGACCTGGCTAAGAGCCTGGGAGGCATCGGCTCAGAGTTGGAACGCATCCGGGGGCAGGCCCCACTGGTGCCCCAGCTTTGGCGAGAGAAGCTTTCGGCCCGCCTGGCGGAGCTGGGGGGCGAAACCGGGGTGGACGAGTCCCGGCTGGCCCAGGAGGTGGTGCTCCTGGCTGACCGCCGGGACCTCTCCGAGGAGTTGGCCAGACTTTCGAGCCATCTGGCCCAATTTGAGGAAACCCTGGCGGCCCGGGAGCCGGTAGGCCGGAAACAGGAATTCTTAGTGCAGGAGATGCTGCGGGAGGCCAACACCATCGGCTCCAAAGGCGGCGATCTCCTGATTACGCAAGCGGTGCTCGAGATCAAAGGCTACCTGGAGCGCCTCCGGGAGCAGGTGCAGAATATCGAATGAGTTCAGCGCGGGGGAGAATTTATGGAAGGCAGGTTGATCAACATCGGTTTTGGCAACACCGTGGTCTCCCACCGGGTAGTGGCGGTGGTGATGCCGGGATCAGCACCCATGAAACGCCTGCGGGAGAAGGCCACCCGGGCCGAACGCCTCATCGACGCCACCCAGGGCCGCAAGACCCGCTCCATTATCATCACCGACAGCAATCACGTCATTCTTTCGGCGGTCCATGCTGACACCCTGTCCCTGCGCCTGAACGGCAATAACAGCTCCGCGGCGCACCCGGACCTGGAAAAGGCCGACTGAGTGCCAGGAGAAGTCTTCATCGTCACCGCCCCCTCCGGAACAGGGAAAACCACCCTGTTGAAGGAGCTGCTGGCCGGCGATCCCCCGTTGCGCTTCTCCATTTCCTTCACCACCCGCCCCCCGCGCCCCGGAGAGGTGCCAGGAAAAGACTATTTCTTCGTCACCCCGGAGGAGTTCGCCCGCCTGCGGGACCGGGGCGACCTGGCGGAATGGGTGGAACAGTACGGCTACGGCTACGGCACCTCCCGCCAGTGGGTGCAGGAGACCCTGGACTCGGGAGCGGACGTGGTCTTCGACATCGAGCCCCGGGGGGCCAAGGCCCTGAAGCGGGCCTTTCCCCAGGGAACCTTCATCTTCATCCTGCCTCCCAGCTGGGAAGAGTTGGAGCGCAGGCTTAGGTTGCGGGGCCAGATGGACCAGGCGGAACTGGCCCGGCGGTTGGAACGGGGCAAGACCGAGGTTAAGGAAGTCTCCTGGTACGATTACCTGGTAATCAACGATAATCTTAATACCGCGCTTTCGCAGCTCAGGGCCATCGTCACCGCCAGCCGCTGCCGCACCGCCCGTTTGTGGCCCGGCCTGGCCACGCAGTTTTTCCCCGCCTGATCCTCCCCCCGTTTTTTGCCCGCCTTAATTCTGGTATATTGTAGGCGCAAGGTTTGGCGGCGCGGGCGGCGGCCCCCACCACCACCTCCCTGGAAAACCGTTCAGGAGTCAGGCCATGCCAGAGCAAACGGCCGTGGAGCCGGCGGACCAGGACCGGCAGAAGTCCTGGGAGATTGAGCACCGGCGGGAATTCAATCTCATCAACACGATCGCCACCATCAGCGCCCATAGCCTGGACCTGCAGGAAATCATGGACAAGGTCCTGGCCGCGGTTCTCGATTTCTTTCAGATCGAAGCCGGGCTCCTGCTCCTGTGGAGCCGCAAGCGGCAGCGCCTCAGCTATGCCGCCTCCCAGGGCTTCCCGGGCGAATACCTCGTGAACATCGCCCGTAGCGGCCTGGAGGCGGTGGTGGGCCCCAATATCTCCCGGGCCAGTCGGCCCCTGATCATCGAGGACGTGCGCCAGGACCCGCGGCTGCACACCTCCTCCTTCACCGAACTCATCCGTCAGGATCCCCGTTTCCGGTCCCTGGCGAGCCTCCCCCTGAAGTATCGTGAGGAGGTCACCGGCTTCCTCAACCTGGCGGCGGAGTCCGCCAAGCCCTTCCGAAGTTTCCGGAGCAAACGCTACTTCCTCAGCGCCCTGGGCAACCAGATCGGCCTGGCCATCGAAAACGCCCGCCTCTATCATGAGCTGCGGCGCTCCGAACACCGTTACCGGCGCATTTTTGAAGGCTCCAAGGACATGATCTTCGTCACCGACCGGGAAGGCCGCCTGTTGGACCTCAATCCCGCCGGGGTGGAACTCCTGAAATTCCCCTCCAAGGGCGCGGCCCTGGACCTCTCCCACGTCCGGGAGATCTTTCACGACCCCCGGGATTGGGAACGCTTCCAACTCCAGGTGGAGGTAAAGGGCTATATCCAGGATATGGAGTTGACGCTGAGCACCCAGGGAGGCAGGCTGGTTTACACCCTGCTTAGCGGCATCGTGCGCCGGGACCAGGATGGGCGGATCACCGGCTATGAGGGGATTTTTAAAGATATCACCGAACGGAAGCGGGCGGAATGGGAAATCCTGCGGGAGAAGAAGACCACCGAAGGCATCCTGGAGGGCATGCCGGTGCCCACCTTCGTCATCGATCGGAGCCACCGCATCATTTACTGGAACCGGGCCTGCGAAGAGCTGACCGGGTTTTCCCGCCAGGAGATGGTGGGCAGCTACCGCTACTGGCTGCCCTTTTACACCCATGAGCGCCCCAGCATGGCCTCTCTGGTGGTGGAGCAAAACATCAAGGCCCTGCAGAAGTTCTTCGGGGACAAGAACCTGAAACCGTCCCCCAACCTGCCGGGGGCCTATGAGGCTTATGAGTATTTTCCCAATTTCCGGGGCCGGGAGCGTCACCTGTACCACACCGCCTCGCCCATCTACGACGAGGAAGGCCGCATCCAGGGGGCGGTACAGGCCATCCTGGACATGACCGAACGGGAGCAATTGTCCCGGGAGTTGAAGGATTCGGAGGAAAAATTCCGGCGCCTGGTGGAGACTTCCCTGGACGGGATCGCCCTGCACCGGGATATGAAGCTGGTCTATGTCAATATGGCCTGCCTGGAGATGTTCGACTACCAGGAACCCTCCCAGATGCTGGGGCGCTCCCTGCTGGAGTTTGTGGATCTCAGCTCCCGCCAGGCGGTGTCCCGCTGGCTGGGGCAGATGGAGCGGGGGACGCCTCGGCCCCGAATCTTTGAGATGAAGGCCTTAAAGGGCGACGGCCGCAATTTCGACCTGGAGGGGGTTTCTTTTCCCACCACTTATGAAGGCTTGCCCGCCATCCAGACCCATATCCGGGACATCACCCACAAAAAGCAACTGGAGGAACACCTGAGCCGCACTGAGAAGCTGGCGGCCCTGGGCCAACTGGCCGCGGGGGTGGCCCACGAAATCAATAATCCCTTGGGAGGCATCCTGGTTTATGCCTATCTCCTGCTGGAGGATCTGGAACCGGGGAAGCCGGAGCGGGAACAGGTGGAGAAGATCGTCCGGGAGGCCACCCGCTGCAAGGAGATCATCCAGGGGCTATTGGAGTTCTCCCGGCACATGCCCTCCAAGATGACCCCGCTGAACCTCAACACCGTCCTGGAGGAAGTCTTTTCCCTGGTGGCGGATCATCTTTTGTTCCAAAACATCGATCTGGTGCAGAAATTCGATCCGCAACTGCCTCTGGTCCTGGGAGACAAAAACAAGCTGGAACAGGTCTTCATCAATCTCCTGATGAACAGCGGCGAGTCCATGAAGGGAGAAGGACGGCTGCTGGTCACCACGGCGCTGACCCGGGAAGAGGGGACGGTGCGTCTAGGCTTTGAGGACAACGGTCCCGGCATCCCGGCCAACTATCTCAGCCGGCTCTTCGATCCCTTCTTCACCTCCAAGGAGGTGGGCCAGGGAGTGGGCTTGGGGCTGTCCATCAGCTACGGCATCATTCAGAAGCACCTGGGGCGGATTTACGTGGAGCGCACCGGCCCGGCGGGCACCACCTTCGTCATTGAACTGCCGGTATACCAGGGTGACCCGGAAATCGAGGGCGCCAAGACTTAAGGAAAAAATGCACAAGTATCTGCTTCGGTCCCGGTCCCGAAAGCCCCGGCACGATTCACCCATCAGGATAACTATCAAATATTTTTATTCTTTTTGCTATTGACTTTTCTTCCCGCCGGGCCCCAAAAATCATTTGACTAACTTTCGGTGGTATGATAGGTAGGCACATGTGAAAAGAATCATTTTCTCCCGCCTCGGTTCCGGGGTTTTCCGTAAGGGCGCCTTTGAAGGAAGATACCAAAAAGTATTTAAAAGAGCTGTTTCAAGGGAGTTACCGGGCCAGCACCATCGGCCTGGTCCTGGTCATCTCCACCCTTATCGGCGGTCTCCTGGGGTACTGGCTGTACACGGTGTTCAACAGCAGTATTTTATTCATCCTTGGGCTCATTGTGGGGATTATCGCCGGCTTCCGGCAAGTCTACCTCCTGGGGCAAAAATACAAGTAAGTTCCCATGGAGATCCTGAACCCGCGGCGGTTGAAGATAGCCAACTGGCTGGTCTTGGCCGTGCTGGTAGTGGCCGGCTTCATCTGGCAGGGGCAAGAGTTCGCCCTGGGGATCCTGGCGGGTGGCCTGGTGGCGGTCATCAACTTCCACCTGCTGCACCAGGCGCTGAAAGGCATGCTGGAGAGGGCGGCGGCTGGCAGCCCCGAGGAGGCCCAAGGGCAGGCCCGGGCCTTTTTTGCAACCCGGCAGTTGTTGCGCTTCTTCGCTTTGCTGCTGGTTATCTTTCTGCTGGTCAGTCGTGGCTGGGTGAACATTTTCGGTCTGGTGCTGGGGCTGTCCACTGTGGTCTTGACCCTGATCATGGCCGCCATCATCGAGGTATTTAAGCTTAAGAAGGAGGCAAACAGGTCCCATGGAACATCCGATTCTCTTTCTTGATCTATTCTTCGAGAAGTTCGGCTTACCTATCCCTCCGCATGTCTCTTATGCCGTGTTGGTGGCGCTGATCCTGGTGGGATTGGGCTGGCTGGCCGGCCGCCGCATAACCCTGGTGCCCAGGGGCGCCCAAAACGTCTTTGAGCTGGTGGTGAGCGGCCTGGAAGAGTTCATGGTGGACGTCACCGGTGAAGAGGGCCGGGCCTTCTTCCCGTTCATCGCCGCCATCTTCCTGTTCATCCTCTTCTGCAATCTCCTGGGCCTGATCCCGGGGTTCTATTCGCCCACGGCGAATGTCAACACCCCCCTGGCCCTGGCCCTGTGCACCTTCGTCTATACCCACTATCTGGGGGTCAAATATCACGGGGCTAAATATATCAAGCACTTTTTGGGGCCTATTCCGGCCCTGGCGCCGTTGTTCTTCATCATCGAACTCGTCGGCCATGTTGCCCGGGTGCTGTCCCTGACTTTGCGTCTCTTCGGCAATATCATGGGAGAAGACATAGTGCTGACCATCCTGCTGTTGCTGGCCGGCGCCTTCCTGGCCCCTTTGCCCATGATGTTCCTGGCGGTCTTCACCAGCGTGGTGCAGGCCTTTGTCTTCACTTTGCTGTCCATGATGTACTTCGCCGGGGCCATGGAGCACGCCCATTAAGGCAGTGCCCTTAAAATCTGGAAGAAGGCCAATCTTCATATATCCAAACATCTTTGAGGAGGTTTTAGACTCATGAGAAAATCCCTGGTAGTTGGCTTGAG
Source organism: uncultured delta proteobacterium (assembly GCA_963697965.1). GTDB lineage: Bacteria > Desulfobacterota > Desulfobaccia > Desulfobaccales > 0-14-0-80-60-11 > JAPLJC01. The sequence goes on along the minus strand of OY969108.1, from coordinate 1,031,958 downwards.
CATGCTGGTCACCTTGCTGTGGACCTCTCTGGCCATGGCGGCTGAAGCCGGCGGCGCCTCGGCCCCCGGTTTGGGCTCCTTTTTCAGCTATGCGGTGCTCGCCGCGGGCTTCGGCATCGGCATCGCCGCCTTCGGTACCGGCATCGGCCAGGGCCTGGCAGTGAAGAGCTCGGTGGAAGGCATTGCCCGCAACCCCGAGGCTTCCGGGAAAATCACCGTGACCATGCTGATCGGTCTGGCCATGATCGAATCCCTTTGTATTTATGCCCTGGTGGTGGCCCTGATCATTCTGTTCGCCTACCCCATGGCCAAACCCATCGCCGCGGCCTTGGGAATGCATATCTAATCTTTTTTGATGTAAGGGGGGCTGCGGCCCCCCTTTATTTACCTCCATTATTGTGCCTTTATACACAAGTGCGGTAGGACCGAACCACCAAGGATAATGCCCGCGGCTATGAAATTTTCCAAGATTCCCACGGCGACCATCACCCGTCTTTCCATCTATTCCAGGTATCTTGAAGCCTTGTCCCAGGAAGGGGTGAAGATTATCGCCTCGGACAAGCTGGCCCAAAAATGCGGCATCAATCCGGCCCAGATCCGCAAAGACCTGGCTTACTTCGGAGAGTTTGGCATCCGCGGCGTGGGTTATTTTGTCAGGGAACTGCTCTTCGAAATTAAGCGCATCCTGGGCCTGAATAAGACCTGGAAGATGGCCCTGTTGGGCATCGGCAACCTGGGCTCCGCTCTGTTGGCCCATCAAAACTTCATCCGCCAGGGCTACGAATTCGTGGCGGTCTTTGACATAGACCCGGCCAAGGTGGGCCGCCGGGTGCCCAGCGGCCAGATCATCCATCACATGGACGACCTGGAAAAGGTGGTGCGGGAAAAAGGGGTGGAGATCGGGGTGCTGGCCACCCCCGCGGCCAAGGCGCAATTGGCGGCCCTGCGGCTCATCGCCGCGGGCGTCAAGGCCATCCTCAATTTCGCCCCCATCCAGTTGCAGCTCCCGGAAGGCACGGCGGTGGAAAACGTCGACTTCACCGTCAAGCTCGACAATCTCGCCTATAACCTGACAATGGCCGAAGGGTAGTCGCAAGGGCGGCGGTGGCACAGGCTCCCAGCTTGTGATCTGGTCATTCGGTTTCGAGTTTGGAGTTTTGAGTTCTCTGTTTGTTATGTTTGATCCAATGGGAGAACAGCCGCCTGCGGCTGTTTTTTTTTGCGGTTTTACGGGATAAGAGAACAGCCCCAAGGCAGGCATGATATGATTAGCAGGTACACCTAGATAGGCGCCATGGAGGGAAGAATATGTCAAAAGTCATGATCCATCCTGCCACCTATGAGAATGTGCGCCAGGCAGTCGACCGCGCTTTTGAGCTTTTCCCCCTGGAGATCCGTGGCAAAACTGTGTTAATCAAGCCCAATGTGCTGCGGATCTCGGAAGCCGCGGAAGGCATCGTCACCCATCCTGCGGTGCTCAGGGCCGTGGTGGATAAGGTCGAAACCATGGGGCCCGCCGCCATCATAGTCGGCGACAATCCCGGTCTATTTAATTATGGGGCCAACGAGGAGTGCTTTCAAAAGACCGGCCTGATGGAAGCGGCTAAGGGTTATTACCAGAACATCGGCAACGATTCCCTGCAGGTTGACTTCAACCCCGATTTCATGCCCACGCTGAGCCTGTCCCGCATTGTCCGCGAGGCCGACATCATCATCAGTCTGCCGAAATTCAAAACCCATGGTCTGACGGTCATGACGGGGGCCATCAAAAACAGTTACGGTCTTTTGCCCGGCGCCCAAAAGGCCAAGCTTCACAAGGCCGCGGGCAACCCCGAACGCTTCCATGAAGTGATCGTCGAGGTGTTCCGGCTGCGGGTCCCCGACTTTTTTCTGGTGGACGCGGTAGTGGGTATGGAGGGCAATGGTCCGGCTTCCCCCGACTTAAGGGACATCGGTCTGATCCTGGCCTCTGACAATGCGGTGGCCCTGGATGGCGTCATGGCCAGGATGATGGGCTGTGAACCGGGGCTGTTGCCCTTCCTGCGCAAGGCCAGGGAAGCGGGCTTGGGGGACTACGACCTGAGTCACACGGAGATCATTGGGGAGTTGAAGACGCTCCCCGGTTTCAAATTGCCGCCGTTGGGCGGTGAGGCCATGATTCACAACGAGACCATCCAGGCGGTCATCCACGAGCGTACGCTGCTGGTCCCCCAGGCTAATCCGGATTGGTGCACCGGCTGCGGCACCTGCATCGAGCAATGCCCGATGTCGGCTTTGTCCATGTGCGACAACCTGCCCAAGGTGGACCCCGAAGCCTGCATCGCCTGCTTTTGCTGCCAGGAAATCTGTCCTGAAAAAGCCATTACCCTGAAATAATAAACCCTCAAATATGGAGGAACTGGAGAATGGATTTTAACCTGACCGAGGAGCAACGCCTGGTCCAGGAACAGGCCCGCCGCTTCGCGGAAAATGAAATCCGGCCCACGCTGGCAGCCGATGAGAAGGACCATCGGTTTCGTCCGGAACTAGTGCGGCAGATGGGGGAACTGGGCTTTTTCGGGTGTGCCCTGCCGGAAGCCTACGGCGGCAACGGCATGGGATTTCTGGAATCGGTCCTCATGGCCGAGCAAATTGCCAAGGTGTCCCCCTCCTGGCGGTTGCCCTTCAACATGCAAAATCTCGGCCCGGCCGTGACCGTCAACCAGTTCGGCTCGGAAGAGCAGAAGCGAACCCTGCTCCCTGGATGGATCTCCGGGGAAAACCTGGGATTTTTCGCCATCACCGAACCCAATACCGGCTCAGATGTGGTGGCCATGGGGACTACCGCCAAAGACCGGGGGGACCACTGGGAAATAAACGGGCAGAAGATGTGGATCAGCAATGCCTCCGTGGGCGATACGGGGCTGGTCTACGCCGTCACGGACCGGGAGAAGAAATATAAGGGGCTGACGTGTTTCATCGTGGACCTGAAGAAGACCCCGGGAATCACCACGAGGGCGATTGAAACCAAGCTGGGGCTATACTGTGCGCCCACCGGGGAAATCTCTTTCGAGGGGGCCAAAGTCGCCAAGGACGCGGTGTTGGGGAAGCCCGGCGATGGCTTTCCGATCTGCATGTGGATGCTCAACAATACCCGGCTGGGTTGCGCCGCCGGGGGACTGGGGGTGTCCGGCGCCTGCGTCGATCTGGCGATTAAGTACGCCAATGAAAGGACCCAGTTCGGCCAGCCGATTGCCAAGTTCCAAATGGTCCAGGCCCAAATCGCCGATATGGTGGCCGAACACCAAGCCGCCCAATTGTTGGTGTACCGGGCGGCCTTCCTCAAGGATCACGACCAGTCCAATCAGATGCAGACTTCCATGGCCAAGCTCTATGCCTCGGAAGCCGCAGTGCACGCTGCCAATGAAGCCATGAAAATTTTCGGTTCCTACGGCTTTTCCACCGAATACCCCATCGAGCGTTTCTATCGGGACTGCAAGTCGCTGCAGGTGGTGGAAGGAACCTCCAATATCCAGAAACTCATCATTGCCGGCATTGCCTGCGGGCATCAGCCCAATCGCTAAGCCCGAAGCCGGCTGCCTCCCGGGGCTAACCAGTATTGTGTTCCCTAAATAGCATGGCATTGAATCAAGAAAACCTGAGTTCCCAGGGTATCAAAGTCCCCCTTTGGAAAAGGGGGATTTAGGGGGATTTCAAGAGGTTATTTTAAATCCCCCCTACCCCCCTTCTGCAAAGGGGGGGTTAAAAAAGCGTAGTTTGAAATGCTCTGGCAATTATGAAGTACCACACCAGCCAGGGAAGCGGCGCCGCGGCCAGGCCTCGCGGCTACTTCGACTACGGGGGATAAACAGCATGGAATATCGGGAGATCATCTTCGAACAAAAGGAAAATATTGCAGTTGTCACCTTAAACCGTCCCGATGTGCGCAACACCGTCACGGAAAAGGAGATCATCGAGGAGATCGTGGACGCCTGCCTGCGAGTGCAGGAGGACCAATCCATTAGAGTGATGATCCTCACGGGGGCGGGCACGGCTTTTTCCGCCGGCGGCAATGTCAAGGACATGTATAACCGGGTGGGGACCTTCGCCGGGGACCCGGACCAGATCCGCAACAATTACCGCCAGGGTATCCAGAGGATCCCCCTGGCTTTTCAGCGCCTGGATGTGCCGACCATCGCCGCGGTGAACGGACCGGCCATCGGCGCCGGCTGCGATTTGACCTGCATGTGCGACCTCCGCATCGCCAGCGACCGGGCCCGCTTCGGTGAGACCTTCGTTTCGGTGGGCCTCATCCCCGGCGACGGCGGCGCCTTTCTGCTGCCTCGCGTCATCGGCTACTCCAAGGCCATGGAGTTGGCCTTCACCTGCCGGGTGATCGACGCCGCCGAAGCCCTGCGCATCGGCCTGGTGAGCGAAGTGGTGCCCCCGGATAGGCTAATCCCGCGCTCCCTGGAGATCGCCGCAGAGATCGCCAAACAGCCTGGCCGGATTCTGCGCCTGGCCAAGCGCCTGTTCAGCCTGACCCAGGGGAAAAGCCTGGAAGAAACCCTGGAAATCTCCGCCTCCTTCCAGGCCCTCTGCCACCATTCGCCAGAGCACCTGCAGGCCCTGGAAGACTTCTTTGCCAGGCAGAAGGAGCGGACCTCCAAGTAGCGGCTGGCCGCTCCTTTTAGCTCAAAGTTCAAGGTTCAAAGTTCAAGGTTCAAGGCTCAAGGCTAAAGACGCCTTTGGTCAAAAGTCCCAATTTTTGTCATTCTGAGGGAGCGAAGCGACCGAAGAATCTCATAAATACTGACAAAGTTCTTTTTCGCAGCAGTCTCAAGGTTCAAGGCTAAAGGCAAAAAACCCCTATGGTCAACTTTGAACTTTGAACCTTGAACCTTGAACTAATCAGCCGATGGTGGACACCGGGCAACCGGCCTTCAAGATCACATCCTGAGCGGTGGAGCCGAACAGGATCTTGCCCACTTTCGATTTTTTCCAGACACCGACCACGATCTCGTCGGCGCCGATCTCCTGGGCAAACCGGACCACATCTTCCCCGGAGCTAAGGCCGCGGATCAACAGGTGAGTCTCCGCGGCAATCCCGTTTTCTGCGAGCCGGGCGGCGGCCTGATCCAGGTCAGTCCTGGCTTGCTCGATGGCCTCCTCCGGGGTTTCGGGCCCCCCCACCAGGGAAGTTACCAGATAGACTCGCGCCCCGGACTGCCGGGCTCGCTCGCTGGCATGGGCGAGAACCTTTTCACCGAGTGCCGAGGCACGATAGGCGACCACCAATTTCATAGGAACTCCATGTTTGGGGCAGCTTTAAACCAGAGACTTTTCGCCCACTTCTTTGATAAAAGCGTCGACGCCGCCTCCCCAGGTGATGCTGCCGTGCTCCAGCAGATAGATTCTCTCTGAATGTTTCAGGGCAAAATGGAGATTTTGCTCACCCAGCAAGATCGTCACGCCCATTTTCTCATGGAGCGCGGCCAGCGTCTCGGAAATCGTGTCGAGCACCACGGGCGCCAGCCCCAGGGTCGGCTCATCTAAGATCAGCAGGGAGGGTTTTTGCATCATAGCTCTGGCGATGGTTAACATCTGCTGCTCGCCACCCGAGAGGGTGTAGGCCGTTTGCGCCAGGCGTTCTTGCAATATCGGAAAAAGCTCAAATACATAAGCCAACCGCTCTTGCAGCGCCGCGGGCTTCAAGCGGCCGCCGCCCAACTCCAGATTTTCCTTGACCGTCAGGTAGCGGAACAATTCTCTGGTCTCCGGCGCAAAGGCAATCCCCAGCCTGACAATCTGGGCGGTGGTCAAATTTTTGGTGGACCGGCCCTGCCATTTCACCTCGCCCTCATAGCCGACAATACCCAGGATAGCCTTCAGCAGGCTCGATTTGCCGGCGCCGTTGAGCCCGACTAGAGAAACGAACTCACCTTCGTTGATGCTGAGATGCACTTTCCGGAGAATCTCGGCCTGCCCATAACGGACCGAGCCGATGTCAATGTCCAAAATCGGCTCTTTCCTCAAGGAACCGCTTTTTTCAGTGGAGGGGCCAGGCTCGCTGGCATCCATACTCTTGCCGATAAAGACCCGGCGGACCTCCTTATCCGAGATCACGTCATCGGGCTTGCCTTCGGCGATTTTGTTGCCCACATACAAAGCGATAATCTTATCAACAAAATTATAGACTGCTTTAACGTTGTGATCCACCAGCACAATGGCTTGATTCTGCTTCCGGAGAGAGAGGATCAAGGTGGTCAGTTCGGTGATCTCGGAAGGCGTCAAACCGGCAAAGGGTTCATCCAAGAGCAATAACCTGGGATTGAGGGCCAGGGCCTTGGCAAGCTCCATTCTCCGGATATGCCCAAATGGCAACGAGGAGGGGTAAGAGTCGGCCACATCTTGTAAACCGACCAACTCCGCAATCTTCCTGGCTTTTGCTTCCAAGTCACCCGGGTAATAGAAATTAAACAGCCTATCGGGTAGGATGGATAGTTTAATGTTGTCCAAAACGGTTTGCCGGTTTAACGGCCTGGAATGTTGGAAGACTATGGCAATGCCGTTTTTTATTCTCTTGTTGATGGGCCAGTTCTGAATCTCTTCCCCGGCGAAGCGGATGGTGCCGCTATTGGGTTTATGGACGCCTATCAGCAGGCCCAGCAAGGTAGACTTTCCTGAGCCATTAGGCCCGATCAAGCCGATGATCTCCCCCTTTTCCACATTAAAATCGACGTTATTGACCGCGTGAATGCCGCCAAATCTTTTCTGCAAACCCAGGGCTTCAAGTAGTGGCATAGTTTCCCTTACGGAAAAAGGAGCGAGTTCCTTATCCCCTCTTTAAGAGCATTCCGGCGATGCCGTCGGGGAAAATGAGAAGAATGATCAAAGCCAGGAGAGAAACCGCCGCATAATCGAGTTGACCCAGGTATTGGAGCCATTGGCCGGTTAAAATGATAAATAAAGAACCCAGGATAGGCCCGATAATGGTGCGTCTGCCGCCGATAATAACCGCAATGATAATCTGCAGGACCACGGAGATGGACACCACCACACTTACGGAGGCGGTGCCCAGATAAAAAACCAGCATCGCCCCGGCTAAACCTGAAAAAAAGGCACTGACGCCGAAGGCCAGGACTTTGTACTTGGTCAGATTGAACCCCAGACTTTCCGCCTCTATGGGATCCTGAGCGCCTGCCTGCAGGATGAGACCGATGGGCGAACCGGCGATGGTGAGGAAAATAACGGCACTGATGACCATAAACCCTAAGGCCAAATAGTAGTTAACGAGATTGCTGGCGGAAAGCATGCCGGGAAGGGAGATGCCGATCTCCCCTCCGGTATATTGGGCAAAGATCGTGATAACCTGTTCCAGCGTGAGCACCGAGACCAGGGTGATTAAACCGAAATAAGGCCCCCGCAGCCGCAACGCCGGGGCCACCAGCAACAGCCCGGCGATGACCGCCACACTGGTTCCCAAAATGATGCAAACCACCACCGGCAAGCCGGTATTGACATTGAACAGCGCCGCGGTGTAGGCGCCCACGCCGATGAGAAAGGTGGGACCGAAATTGACCTCACCGGAGTAGCCGAACAGCAGGTCCCAGGACATGGCGAAAACCGAGAAGTACAGGGCGATGGTTAAAGTACCCAGAAGATACAGGGATAAGAACTGGGGTAGAACGGCGAACCCGATGATGGGGATCAGGCCAAACTTGAGGAGATTGGTCTTGGAGAGCTGCAATTGCATATGAACTTGTCCTAAAACCTCCCGAAAAGACCGCGTGGTTTAATAAAAAGTATCAGTATGAGCACGAAAAAAGCCGGCAGAGTAGTGTAAGCGGGCGATATGAGGTAGGCCGTAATGGTCCCCAAATAACCTATGATATAAGAGGCAAAAAAAGAACCGGTAATACTGCCCAAACCACCCAAGACCACTATGCAAAAGGCTAAACCCGTCAAATCCGGAACCGCTGAGGCCGAGGCGCCCAAGAAAGAAGCCAGCAAAACCCCCGAAACTCCGGTAAGCAGACCATAAATTCCCCACAGGAGAATGTAGACCTTCTTCAGCTCGACGCCCATGAGGGCCAGTCCCGTATGACTCATGGAGGCTGCCAAAAGCAATTTTCCCGTCTTGGTTCGATTAATGAGAAGGTAGAGCAAGCCTATGACAGTTAAAGAAACTACAGCCACGATAACCTCGTTATAAGTGATGCTTATGTTAAAGACGTGGAGCGCCCCGGGAGTGAAGGGCGCAATGACAATGGGGGTCGAACCGAAGGTATAGTCCAGCAGGCCTTGAATTATCATGGACCACAGAAGGGTCGCGGTCAGGATGAAGACCTCTTTTTCTTCTCTGGGAATCTTCTTGGATCTGTCCAGCGGATGTACCACCAGGAAGAAGAGAAGATAGGAAACGATTACGGAGGCGAGAATGCCAAGGGCTATTCCGGCCACTAAAGGCAATTTAAAATGACTGATGAAAAACCAGGCGACCATCGCCGACAGCACCAAAAAGGCGCCATGGGCGAGGTTCAAGATGCCTGCGGTGCCAAATATGAGGGAAAAGCCGACGGCGCCCAGCGCATAAATAGAGCTGATAATAAAACCGTTAATTAATATCTGCAAGAAAACTTGCATGTGTATTTCTTCTTTTTCTGTAGAAAAGTTGAGGGTAATAACAGTAGAAGTGTCTATAGAGGCAGAGGGGAAGATGGCGGAAACTGACCGGATAGTTCAATAGATCCATAACCTTTCGGGCCGTGGGGCCGGGCCAGGGATGGTAATGAGCCTAGGCGGACCGGCACAGGCTTACGGTTCCTAAGTCAGGGGGCCGTCAAACCGTAAGCCTGTGGCCTGATCGAGACCAGCTGGTCTTATTTAGTTGAACTTGCTTTCTGCACAAAACTTGGGACGATTAAGGACCCCGTGGCCGCCTCTTTAGGCCAGACCGTTACCAGTTGGCCCTTTTGCCATTGCAGCAGCACGCCCATGCCAAAGCCTTTGCCGAATTTGATCCCATGAGCGAAGGGGCTGCTTTTGTCATAAAACTCAATATTCCCGATGACGCCGGTATAATGGGTCTCCTCCAGGGCCTTGATCAAGGGATCGGTTTGGGTGGATTTGGCCTTCTCCATGGCTTCTTTCAAGACATAGATGGCATCATAAGTCGTGTAGCCGGCGTATGCGGGGCTGATGTGAAACATATCCTCATAGGCTTTCACGAAGGGGATCGTTTTGGGGGTGATGGGGCTGGGCGAACCTTCGGCCTGGGTGATGATTCCCTCGGTGGCGCCGTTGGTTTTTTCCCAGAAATCCGTGGTGCTGGCCTGGGCGTCCACCCCGGCAATCAGCACGGGGATCTGTTGTTCATGCCACTGCACCGTCGGCTTCAGACCCACATGGGCCCAGCCGGTGATGAGGACATCGGGATGCTCTTTCTCGATGGTGGCAAAAATGGGGGTAAAATCGTTGGTGTCGGGGGAAAAACGCATATGGCCAACAACCTTTAAGCCCGAGGAGGGCAAACATTTCAAATACTCATCGTCGAGAGGCTCGGTCCAGGCAGCATTTTCACTGGCCACAAAGGCTGTCTTATACCCCAACGTCCCGACCAGGTCATCATGGGCAAAGCTGCACACCATTTGCGCCATCTCGGTGGCGTTGTATTTCAATTGAAAAACATACTTGTTGGCATTGTAGTCGTCGTGCACCAGTTGGGTGATCTTGGGGGAGGCGGCGCCGGTGGTTATATAGATGGTATGCAAGCGGGCGGCCCAGGGCTCCAGGGATAAGGCTACCTCGCTCATCCAACTGCCTACCACGGCCACGGCATGATCGTTATAAACCGCCCTTTGGAAATCTTGAACTGCCTCCGCAGACTTAACCTGGTCATCGTAGACGGTCAGTTTTATTGGCTGCCCATTGATGCCGCCTTTGGCATTGATCTCATCGGCCGCAAGCTGCGCCCCATTCACTATGGCTTTGCCGACGAGCGTGGCCGATTCAGCGATGATGACGATGTTAACGGGCTCGGCTGCCGGCGCTGGAAGAACTAAACACATAGAGGAGATAAGGATGCCCAGGACCACAAAAATCCACGACCTTTCAGCCAAAATCCTCATGAAAGCCTCCTTTAATCAGGACCGGTTAATAGTAGATTTTAAAAAGCTGCTCCCCTATTTCCCTCGACGGCCTCAAAGCGCACTATGGATTACGTCCATAGTGCCTGCACCTCCGATTAATTCCGGACCGATCAACAAATCCTGGTGGAGAAAAACTTTCGGATAACTGGCAGCCGTGGTCAGAGGGTGCCTGGTGGTCCATAATATGACGCCGCTTCTTAATTTGATTAATAGACGAACGAGTTTCCCCTTGTCAAGAAAATCTTTGGACAAGATTTACTGGAAACGGCCTCTGCCGGCGCTGGGCTCGATTTCCGGAAACATAACCGGACATAAGCGCCGATATGGATCACAAAAGAAAAGGGGTCGGCTCTAATAGAGCCAACCCCTGGTATTTTCTGGCTCCCCGGGACGGACTCGAACCGCCGACCAAGTGGTTAACAGCCACCCGCTCTACCAGCTGAGCTACCGGGGATTGATGTCTACTACTGGCTGGGGGACCAGGATTCGAACCTGGATAGGCAGATCCAGAGTCTGCAGTCCTGCCGTTAGACGATCCCCCAACGGCTAAGCACCATTTTTTATATGAAGTTGGCGGGGGTTTGTCAAGGAGTCCATCCGCATCCGGATTATCATTCGAGACCTCGTAGCTTAAGTCAGCCGCTGAATCAACAGGACAACCAACAGGCTGATTAAAATGTAGGCGGCATAGAGGTTGACGCTGCCGCTGTGGATTCTCGCCAGCAAGGCAGCCAGCCTTTGCGCCAGTCTGGCCGCCGGGTTAAAAATCGCCCGTTCCAGGATATGAACATCCTGGCGCCGGCTCTTCAGGGCGATGAGGAAATGGCCCGCTACCGCTTCTTTCCTCTCGCTGAAAGTAGAGGGCCGAAAGATTGCCTGGAAGATCACCCTCACGGGATTGGAAAACCCGGTGGCAGTGTAAGTCATTTCAGGAAATAAGCGGCGCACCCCTCCCTCCCAGGCGGGCCCCCTGATCACGGTCCTGCCCCTGGTCAAAAGGCGAATAACCAGGAAGCTGCCGGCCAGCAGCAGAATCAGGACCACAAAGGTATAGGAAGTGGACATGGCAAAGACCACGGGGTTACGCTCCGTGCCTCGATGCAGAATCACCAATCCCTGGCCCGGGAGCAGGGAGCGGCCCACCTGGGCCCCCAGGTCGTGGAATTCGGCCATGAAGGCCTCCCCAAACTGGGCATTCCCTTTGGGGGCCGTAAAGAAGGGCGGCACCAGTTCAGCCGCCATTTGCACCCTGCTAAATGTAGCAATGGTCTTATCCAGCACCGGAATCACATACGTTGGCAGAATGCCGAACAAGAGGCAGCAAACCGCCAATATCGCCAGCGGCGTTTGCATGGAACGAGGCGCCTCTACAGCTTGGGAAGCCTTGGCAGATCTGGCCACCCCCAAGAAACACATGGCAAAGGCCTTGACAAAACAGGTCACCGCCAGAGCCGCGGTCAGGGCCAGGGCCGCGGCACAGAGGGCAAAGACCATCTTTACGGCCACGGATTTGAGGGCGACGCTTTGCAGCATGGTTTGCAAGGTCAACTATTCACTTACAAAGCCGTTGAAGGGCGGCAGGGCGGCAATCGACAGCGCCCCCGCCAGGAAGAAAAAACTCGTCCAGGGCATAACCCGGATCAGCCCTCCCAGGCGATCCATATGGCGCTCTCCCGCACCGTAATCCACCGCACCGGCTCCCAGGAACAGCAGCGCCTTGTAAAGCGCATGGTTCAGAAGGTGGTAGAAGGCCGCAATGAAGGCAATGCCTGCCAAAACCGGCATCCCCGAGGCGCGGAAGATAAAGCCCGCCCCCCAGGACGTTTAATTTGGGGAGGAATGATAGCAGCAAATCCTGGCCACCCATATTTTCTCTCCTACATCAGAAACAGATCGATAATCATGGCGGCTACCTATGTGACAAAGGCAGCCCCGAGAAATTCCGTGATCCGAAAGAGCCTTAACTTGGCCAATGACGACTCGACGGCGGCCAGGACAAAAACCAGGATGATAATCTTCATCAGGATCAAGGGAACCGCTAACAAGACTTCCCAGTAGCTCACCCCTTGGGCCAAACCCCAGGGGGCGACCAGGACATTCAGGAAGATGCAGCACAGCACAAAAAATTTCATGGCCCCGCCCCATTTCATCAAGGCCGCGCCACTGCCGGAATATTCCAGGCCCTTCGATTCATCTATCATGGCCAATTCAAAGTGCCCCGAGGGATTATCCACTGGAATTCGTCCGGTCTCCGCAATAATGAGCATAAGGAAGGCCAACAGCATCAAGATATGGGAGGGTTGAAAGAAGTTGGCCAGCGGGGTGATCCAGTGCTTCTGAACGATATACGGGATAGTGGAACCGGTGGTAAAGGAAACGGTAAAGAACACGATCATGAACACCGGTTCAGCCAGGAAGCCCACCATCCGGGTGCGGCTGGCCCCCATCGGCCCATAAGGATTTCCGGTATCTATCGCAGCCAGGGTGGCGAAGAACCCGCCCAGGGCCAGGATAAACCCTCCGGCCAGCATATCCCCCATGAAGGCGAAGAACAGTGGATAGCCTGTCAACACTGGAATGAGAAGGGTCACAAAAATAGGGGTAACGAAGACAATGAAGGGCGTGGCCCGAAATATCCAGGAACTGTGTTCCGAGACGACTTCGTCCTTGTGGAACAGCTTCCAGATATCCCGGTAAGGCTGAATAATGTTTGGCCCCTGTTTGACTGCATATTTTCCTTTAAACGGGCGAGAATGCCTTTGATAAGGGGTGCAAAAGCCATGACCACGATGACTTGAATTACATTAAAAATAATCTTAGCCGTCATAAAGGTTACTCCCTGCTGGGATCATGGCTTCTCCCTAATTTATCTCGGGTTCCGGCCTCCGGAAAAAAATACCCGTCCGAGTGGTGGACAGTGCGGCGTGCCAGCCTCGGCCATTATGGTCTTCTAAAACCGGTGCGGCGCAGCCCATAAAAAAAGCCCCCGATCTCACCACAGGTGAAATCAGGAGCCATCAGTGTCAGCACAGTTCGGGCAGAGTATCCTCGCCCCGGCGGACCCCATCGCCTGTTAAAATTTCTATTCCTTCCCGAGTGAAAGTCAACACAATTCTCGAGAAAAATTCCTTGCATTCATTGATCGTTGGCTTTAATCTAGCCGTAAGCGATGGGGTCCGCCGGGGAAAAATTATTCCCAAACCGCGCCTGACAGCGCTGATGGCTCCTGATCGAAAGCAAGGGATCAGGGGCTCTTTTTATTTTTCCACCAGCCCCACGATCTCCCTGTGGAGTACCAGTGGAGCAAGTGTGGTACAGTGCGGCGGCCTGGGTGGAATTGGCGCTCCTCGCCAGCCTCATCTCCATCCGCCTCGGCATTTCCATAGCCTTAATGGAAATTTTCCCAGGGTTGGTCGCCGGTAACCTGGCAACTCTCCTGCACACCGCTATTTCCCAACTCATGCCCCTGATAGCGATTGCGGGATTGCCCCTCCGAAGTGCAAGCCTTCCTCGTGGCGGCAGCCTTTTACCCGATAGGAGTTGACCTCATAGGAGACCTCTGTCGCATGGCTTTCCACAGCATATTATTTGAAAAAACTGAAGACCGCGCTAAAGCAGAAACGGTTGCAGCGCCCCTCTTTTTTCTTGATTTAAATCTTGACCAGATTATAGACGCCATCGTGGCCGGCAAGCAGGAATATGATTTAAAACCTTTCTTTTACACTTCCCTGGACGATATGGAGGCGATTAAGTATCGCCATGAAATAATGCAAGAACTTGAAAATGAGGCTCTATTTAGAAATATAAATTCATTTTCGGAAAAAATGCGTACAATGCGCGCCTATCTTGTTCAAGCAGATAAGCTTTATTACAAATATCAAAAGGAAAGAATGGTTTTGGACGCGGTTTCAATTTATGGCGATGCCGTTAATTGCCTGGTGCATGATCTATCCCTTGTTGATTTAAAATCCCGCGGCTTTTTGGCTTTTGGCGGATATTTGGCGAGCTATGCCGAATCCAATCTTTTTACATCGCTTCTGGCGGAAACGAAAAAGCTCACAGATGATTTGTCCTCGGTAAAATACTGTCTGCTCATAAAGGGTGACAGCATCAGGGTTCGCAAATATGCATCCGAAACCGATTACAGCGCCGAAGTGGAGGAAACCTTCGAGAAATTCAAACAGGGAGCGGTGAAGGATTACAGGGCCGAATTTCCGGACGGCCTCTCCATGAACCATGTTGAAGCGGGAGTCCTGGATTTCGTAGCCAAATTGTATCCCGACATATTCTCAACCCTTGATAATTACTGTGCGCAAAACGCCAATTATCTAGATGAAACGATAGGTGTTTTCGATCGTGAAATACAATTTTACATCGCCTACTTAGAGTATATTGCAAGATTTAAACGAGTGGGATTGAAATTCTGTTATCCGCAAATTTCCAATGAATCCAAGGAAGTTTTTGATTTTGAAGGATTTGATTTAGCCCTGGCCAATAAACTCACCAACGAGAACTCATCTGTTGTCTGCAATGATTTTTATTTGAAAGACCAGGAGCGCATATTTGTAGTATCTGGCCCCAACCAGGGCGGTAAAACAACCTTCGCCCGCAGCTTCGGACAGTTGCATTATATGGCCAGCCTGGGCTGTCCCGTCCCGGGCAGGGAAGCGCGACTATTTCTGTTTGACAGGATCTTTACGCATTTTGAAAAGGAAGAAAACATCAATAATCTCAGGGGCAAACTGCAGGACGACTTAGTCAGAATTTACGATATTCTGAACCAAGCTACACCAAAAAGTATCATCCTAATGAATGAAAGTCTCACTTCCACAACGTTGAAAGACGCGATTTTTTTAGGCAAAAAAGTAATGGAAATGATAATAGAACTAGACCTGCTGTGCGTTTTTGTAACATTTATAGAAGAATTGGCATGCTTAAGTGAGAAAACCGTAAGCATGGTCAGCACGGTAGTTCCCGAAAATCCGGCATTGAGAACCTATAAGATTTTCAGAAAGCCTGCTGATGGACTTGCCTATGCGTTATCCATTGCTGAGAAATACCAACTTACCTACGATTATTTGAAGGAGCGCCTAAAATCGTGAAGACTTTTCTCATGTATAAAGACCAAGATTTTGACCTGCAGCGGGAATTGCCGTTAAATGAACCAGTTTTGACCCAAGACCTGGAATTAGACACGCTGTTCAATACCATGGCGTTTGGCGACAAATTTTTGTATGAAGTGGCCAGGAAAAGTGTTTTATCTAGTTTAAATGATCTGGATACCATACTGTATCGCCAACATATCCTTGAGGATTGCCTGAAAAATTCCTCGATTGTCAGAAATATCTACGAGATCGCGGTAGAGTCAATTGAAAGCAAGAAAAAACATTATTATTGGTTTTTCGGTAGCAAATATCCCAGTTCGATACTCCATACTGCGGTAGGAATGATGCAAATCTTGGTGGGCTTTCTTAAAAAACTTAAGAATATCGCCGAAACGCAGGCCGATAAATTCGAGTCGGCGGGATTTACAAGGTTTTTCGCCATGCTCAACAAAGAACTGGATGATGAATATTTAGCCAGCGTCCATGATCATCTAAGGGAATTGAAATTCCGTAACGGGGTTTTGATCAGCGCGGAATTGGGCAGAGGCAATCAAGGCGCTAACTACGTGCTTCGGAAATCCCCAGAACAAAAGCAGAGCTGGCTGGAGCAGATCTTTGCGAGTTGGCTGGAATGGATCTTTGCTAAAAAAACGCCCGCGTTCACCTTGCGTATCGCCAATCGCGATGAAATGGGCTCCAGGGCGCTGGGCGAATTAAAATGCAGGGGGATCAACCTGGTGGCCAATGCCCTCGGCCAGTCCGTTGATCACATCATTAATTTTTTTAACTTGCTGAGAACCGAAATGGCTTTTTTCGTTGGGTGTTTGAATTTGCATGACCATCTTGCCAAAAAGGGGGAGCCAATATGCTTTCCTCTGCCTGTAAGTCCCGGCGAACGCAGAGAACGGTTTAAGGGATTATATGATGTCAGTCTGGCTTTGCGCCTGAAACAAAGAGTTGTGGGCAACGAGGTGGAGGCTGATGATAAAGAACTCGTGATCATCACAGGCGCCAACCAGGGTGGCAAATCGACTTTTTTGAGGAGCCTGGGGTTGGCCCAACTGATGATGCAATGCGGTATGTTTGCGCCTGCGGAGTCTTTCTGCGCCAATATCTGCGACGGCCTTTTCACGCACTACAAACGGGAAGAGGACGTTACTATGAGTAGCGGTAAACTGGATGAAGAACTCAGCAGAGTGAACGGTATCGTAGATCAGGTAAGAGTAAATTCCCTGCTATTGTTTAATGAATCGTTTGCCGCGACCAACGAAAGGGAAGGCTCGGAAATTGCCAGACAGATAATTTGCGCATTATTAGAGAAGAGCGTCAAGGTTTTCTTTGTTACGCACCTTTACGAACTTGCATACGGTTTCTATGGAAAACATATGGAAAACGCTATTTTCCTGCGGGCTGAAAGGCAAGCCGACGGAGGACGAACTTTCAAAATAATCAAAGGCGCGCCATTGGAAACCAGCTATGGGAAAGATTTGTATAACAGCATATTCGGAACAGACAATTAGTACTACAACGAGACATCAGTGTTTTGGGTCGTCCCAAACCGGGCAGCCTTTTTATAGCTGACCCGGGTCCAGGTCCGGGATCATTGCCTTGAGCTTTGGCAAGACGCCTTCCAGATAAGAGGCGTAAAGACAATTACCACGATGGCCCGGTCTCCGGCCTCGTCAAGGAAAATGTGCTAATATTCACAAATAGCCTCTTTTAGGGTTGACATCGAGGCTCTTTTGGAGAAATAATTTAAGCTTGAAGGCGATGAAGTCCGCCTCAATTGTTCACGGTGGGCCGTGGGCTGATGACTTCTGCTCATTCAGGGGCAGAAGTTTTTTTTGCTCCTCATAACCGGGAGAAGTTATGGGAGTTTACCGGGAACTGAAAGAAGACCTGGAAGGGGAGCTGAGCCGGCTGGCCGCGCTGCCTGAAGTGAGGGGGCCGCTTCTCACGCAGCTTTTGGACAAGCTGCGGCAAAACCGCTTCAATCTGGTCATCCTGGGCGCCTTTAAGCGGGGGAAAAGCACCCTGATCAACGCCTTGATGGGTGAGGCCGTGCTGCCCACGTCCATCATCCCCCTCACTTCTGTGGTGACCATCCTGGGTTACGGCGAACGCCTGGAGATCCGCGTCCATTTTCAAAACGGCCAACGTACCGTTATTACCCGGGAAGAATTGGCGGCTTATATAACTGAGAAGGGCAATCCCAAGAACCAGAAAAAAGTGCGGGAGGTGGAGATCGCCTACCCCTCAGATTATCTCCGGGACGGGGTGCGCATCATCGACACCCCGGGGGTGGGCTCGATCTATAGTCACAACACCGAAGTCGCTTATAATTATCTCCCCCAGGTGGACGCCGCCGTCTTCGTGATTACCGTGGACCCGCCCCTGTCCGCCGCCGAAGAGGAATTTTTAAAGGATATCCGTGAATTCGGCCACAAGCTCTTCTTCGTTCTCAATAAGATCGACTATGTGGCGGAGGCGGAGCGGCAGGAGGCCCTGGACTTTACCGCGGAGGTCCTGCGCGGCAACCTGGCCACCCAAAAGGTGATGATCTTTCCGCTCTCCGCCAAGCTGGGCCTGGAAGGCAAAGCCAATGGCGGCTCCGCCACCTTGACTGCCAGTCTCCTCCCCCAATTTGAAGATTACCTGCGCCGGTTTCTTTATCAGGAAAAGGGCCGGGTATTGCTGATTTCCTGTATTAACGGGGCCCTCAAGGCCCTGAATGACTCCACCCTGGCGCTCAAGGTGGAACGCCAGGCCAGCGCCATCCCTCTTAACGAGCTGGAGGAGAAAATCGCCCGCTTCAACCAGGAATTGCAGGGACTGGAGAAGGAGCGGGAGATGTCCCTCTTGCTGCTGGATGGGCGGATCAAAGGGCTGGTAGAGGAGTTGCACCGTGACCTGGAAGCCTTTAAGCGGGAAACCGGCGCCCGGCTGGGCCGGGAGGTGGAGGCCGAGTTCCACCGGAAAAGCCGCCTGGCCCTCGACCTGCGGAAGGAGATGGAGGGATACCTGTTTGCGGCGTTGCGGGATGTCTTCCTCGATTGGCGGGGCCGCCAGGTCGAGAAACTGGCGCTGTCGCTGGCCGATACCCAGCAGGAGTTCGCCGCCCGGATTAACGCCATCCTGGAGCGCCTGACCCAATTGACGGCGCGGATCTTTGACTTTTCCCTGCAAGGTTTTGCGGCGGAGGAAACCCTCACTGAAAAGAGCCGCTTCGGGTTCAAATTTAAAGATGAACCGGTGGGGCTGGAAATTCTGCAAATGACCGTGGCTTCCTTGCTTCCCCGGGCCCTTACCAAGGGCCTGCTGCTCAAAAAACTTCTGGAAAACTTAACTGAATTGGTGGATAAACATTGCGGCCGCCTGCGTTATGATTTCCAGCAGCGGCTCCAGGAATTGACCCGGGATTTCCGGAAAGACTGGCTCTCCCGGATCGATGACACCACCCAAAGCATTCGGCAGGCGCTGGAGCGGGCCAGGGCCCAGAAACAGAGCAGCGCCCAGGCGGCGGCGCAACGGGCCGGAGAAATGGAGCAAAGATTAACCGAAATCTCCCGGGGTGAAGGCGCCTTATTGGGATTGAAGGCCCGGGTTGAAAAGTCCCTCCCCTGAGTTAGGAAATATCTCAACCAGGGCGAAAAGAAGGAAATTTACCCTTGATATTTGGCAGCCCGATCTTATTTTTTAGGCAAGCCCCCTAACCATTATTCCCCTGGAGGTGACTTATGACAGAGTATGCAGAAATCACGCGGCAGCAGAAGCTCCCCAAGGTGGGGCAGGTGGTGCGCAGCAAGAAATATGGCACTGAGTGGCGTGTCATGGAGAAGAAAGAGGTTTGGCAGAACATCGACCCTGACCCCAAAACCGGGGAGACCCGCATGATCCCGGCCGTCTATCTCAATTTCTGGAGGGTCCAGGAAGGGGTCATGCCGGGGGTGGGCAGGATGATGGGGTTTTTGTACACCCTTTACGACAACACCTTTGATCTCAATTGGGACGTTGTTCTGATAGGGCGCTCACCTTTCAGGCCGAATCATTGCGGGGCCAATTTCCCAAATTTGGCCCCGTTTTTCATGATTTCTCATATTTTTCATTTTTTTTCCAAACGGAGGGAACATGACCCGGATCATCCTGGTGCGCCACGGCCAGACCCCCTGGAACAAGGATAAGATCTTTCGCGGCTCCCGGGACATCCCCCTGAACGACACCGGCCGGGAAGAAGCCCGGCTGGCCGGGGAATGGCTCAAGGGAGAAGCCATCCAGGCCGCCTACTGCTCCCCTCTGTCCCGGGCCCGGGACACCGCCGAGGCCATAGCCCGGCACCACGACCTGCCCGTGGAAGATTTGCCGGGATTAAGCGATCTCTGCTACGGAGATTGGGAGGGCCTACCCCTGACGGAGGTCAAGGTGAAATACGCCGACCTCTACCAGCGCTGGGAGACCGCCCCCCACACTGTGCGCTTCCCCCAGGGTGAAACCCTGGAAGAGGTAAAGCAACGGGGGCTGGCCGCGGTGGCCGCGGTGTTGGCCCGCCACCCTGACCAGACCGTCCTACTGGCAGCCCATCGGGCGGTGAACAAGGTCCTCATCGCCGCCTTGATCGGCCTGGATAACTCGCACTTCTGGCGCATCGGCCAGGACACCACCGCCATCAACCGCTTCCATTGGACGGGCGGCGCCTGGCAGATCGTGTCACTCAACGGCACCTGCCACCTGCGAGGCCTGAGTCGCGGCGAGTACGTCGATTTTTAGCAAGAAAGGGAGTATTCCGGGGGAAGGCCCGGGGGCCCTGCGCTCCTGCCCCGGCCATTCCCCGGCCTCCCCTTCCCCGGAGCCAAACCTGCCGATTCCTCCCACTGCCTGAATAATTCAACCCCGGAAGTAGAAAATGAAAAATTGGGCATTAACTTTAATTCGTGATTTGCAACTGAATCACGAATCGGCGATTTTACCGGAAAATCACGGTTGCCTGAAAAGGAGAATCGACCGAGGGTGCGTCCCCTCGGGAAAATCACCAGGATGGCGTCCGGTTGCAGATGGTTCATCCTCGCCCCGGAACCAGGGGCGCCACCCAGAGAGGCGAGCTAAACGATGGAAAGATACAAAGAACACAAATGGAGTGGAGAAAAAGGCAAAAAGTTTGGCCATGCCGGCCGGGTCAACGATCCCTACGAGCTGGCGGCGGGCCAGGAGGCGGCGGTGTGCCAGGACTGCCACGCCGTCTACCAGAGCAAGCGCTGGTTCTTTGATGAGAATCTTTACGACAAACTGGCGGTCGCCGGCAAGGTGCGGCACGTGGTCTGTCCCACCTGCCGCAAGATCAAGGACCATTACGTGGAAGGCTACCTCACCCTGGGCGGTGAATTTTGGGTCCAGCACCAGGAGGAGATCGTCAAGCTGCTGGAAAAGGAAGCCGCCAAGGTGGGGAAGCGCAGCTCCGCTGACCGCATTGTCCAAATGATTCCGGAAGCGGACGGCAAGCTGTCAGTCGAGACCACCACCGAGAAGCTGGCCCAGCACCTGGGCCGCACCATCTTCAATGCCTACTCAGGCGACCTGAACTTCCGCTGGAGTGAACCCAACCGGTTCGTACGAGTCTACTGGATCCGGTAAAGGAAAGTTTTCTGTTTCTGTTTCTGTTTTCTGTTTTCCGTTCGCGAAAGTGCCTTGTAGGGGCGCACCCATGTGTGCGCCCTTATGAAATGGCGGGCAGAAGGGGCGGGGTTTAAACCCGCCCTTACTACAGGGCGAAGACCGGGGTGCACTTCTTAGTAAAACAGGAATAGATTTTTAAGGAATTGGTGGGCAGTGCCCACCCCACATTAACTACAAAGGCGACCTGAGCTTCCGTTGGAGTGAACCCAGAGAATCCGGGTCTTCAGGCCGATGAGATAGTTATCGCTACTTGCCTGCCTGGCCGTTTTTGATGCGCTGGATGAGGTTCGAGACCGATTCGGGTTCGGTGACCGGGAGGAGCCGGATCTCCCCGCCGTAGGCCTGAACAACCTCCCTCCCGGCCACCTGGGCCTCCGGGTAATTGCTCCCCTTGGTAAGGATGTCCGGTTTGAGGCTGGACAGGATTTCCGGCAGCCGGGAGCTTTCAAACAGGGTGACGTAGTCCACCGCGGAGAGGGCCGCCAGGATGCGCAAGCGTTGAGCTTCGCCGATGACCGGGCGCCCCTCCCCTTTCACCAGGCGCACCGAGGCGTCGCTGTCCAGGGCCAACACCAGCAGGTCTCCCAGGCGCCGGGAATCCTCCAGGAACTTGATGTGGCCGGCGTGGAGCAGGTCGAAGCAGCCGTTGGTGAAGACCACCTTCCGGCCCTGGGCCTGGAAATGGGATACCTTGAGGCCCAGTTCGGCCAAGCCCAGGATCTTATCCTCCAGACCGGCGACCCGGCGTCCCAGCTCGCGCTCCAGTTCCGCCCGGAAGATGGGGGCGGTGCCCACCTTGCCCACCACGACGCCGGCGGCAACGTTGGCCACCCTGGCGGCCAGCACCGGGTTGCCCCAGCAGGCCAGCCCCAGGGCTACGACCGCGGCCACCGTGTCCCCGGCCCCGGAAACGTCGAAGACCTCCTGAGCCCGGGTGGGAATGTGCAGCTCTGGGCCTTCCCGGGGGAAGAGAAGCATGCCCCCGGCCCCCAAGGTAATCAGCAGATGGTCCAGACCCAGGTCCTCCCGGAGTCCGGCCCCGGCCCGGACCAGTTCCTCCCAGCGAGACAGAGAGTGGCCGGCGGCCAGTTCCGCTTCCTTGCGGTTAGGGGTGATGACCGTAGCCCCGGCGTACCTGGAGAAATCCGGCCCCTTGGGGTCCACCACCACCGGCGTCCCCTGACTGCGCCCCCCCCTGATGACTTCCTGCAGCAATGGGGCGGTGAGGGCCCCCTTGGCGTAATCGGACAGGACGATGGCGGAGAGCCGGGGCAGGCGGTCCTGGAGAAAGCTGGCGGCCGCCGCCTTGAAATCCGGGCCGGTCGGGCTGCGGGATTCCCGGTCGATGCGCACCACCTGCTGGGTGTTGCCCATGACCCGGGTCTTGCGGGTGGTACGCCGCTGCGGGTCGGCGAAGAGGCCGGCGTCGTCCACTCCCAGCCGGCTCAGCTCCCGGCGCAACAGGCTGCCGGGATAGTCATCGCCCACCAATCCCAGGACTTCCACCTGGGCCCCCAGGGCCACCAGGTTGTTGACCACGTTGCCGGCGCCACCCAGGGTGCGGGTTTCCCGCTCCACGTCCACCACCGCCACAGGCGCCTCCGGGGAGATGCGCGCCACCCGCCCCCAGAGATACTCGTCCAGCATGAAATCCCCGGCCACCAGGACCCGCAAGGCGGAGAAGCCGGAGAGGTCCAGATGCCGCAGCTCCTCCCCGAATCCTTCATCTGCGCTACCGCTGCCTGACTTACTCCGGAACACTGCCGCCTCCGCTCCTTACTGCGTAACCGAGAGCCCAGGCAGGGCGTAGGCTCAAGACGCGTTCCCCAGCAAAAGCACGGGAACGAGAAACCGAATTGCCCAATCCTGGCCGGACGCTGCTGCGGTTAGTCCGCCGGTCCATTGGCTTATTGGCCGTTTCCCGGCTGGCCGATGTAAAAGTATTTGAACCCCAGCTTGGCCATCTTTTCGGCCTGATAAAGGTTGCGGCCATCGAAAATCACCGGGGCCTTTAGCATGGATTTGATCCGGTCGAAGTCCGGCTCCCGGAACCTGGCCCATTCGGTACATATGATGAGAGCATCAGCCCCCTCCAGGGCCTCATAGCTGGAGTCAGCAAAACTAACGGCCTGCTGGTCCCCTAGATATTGGCGGGTGGCGGCGATGGCCTCGGGGTCGTGGGCCTGAAGGCGCGCCCCGGCCTCCGTGAGGCTGGCAATGAGGGCCAGGGCCGGGGCCTCACGAATGTCGTCGGTCTGAGGTTTGAAGGAGAGGCCCCACAGGGCAAATACCCGCCCCTTCATATCCCCTTGGTAATAATCAGCGATGCGTTCAAAAAAGATCCGCCGCTGCTCCTGGTTGATGGCCTCCACGGCTTCCAGGATACGCGGGGTGTAGTTCCGGGACCTGGCAGTGTGGATCAGGGCCTGCATATCCTTGGGGAAACAGGAACCGCCGTAGCCCAGGCCCGGGAACAGGAAGAGGGGGCCGATGCGGCGGTCGGAGCCGATGCCCTGGCGGAGCATTTTGATATCGGCCCCGGTGCGGCTGCAGATGTTGGCCATTTCGTTGATGAAGGAGATCTTGGTGGCCAAAAAGGCATTGGCGGCGTACTTGGTGAGTTCGGCGGAAACCACGTCCATGATGATAATGGGGGCATTGGTGCGCACGAAGGGTCCATAAAGCTCCTTCATCAACTCCCCCACCCGGACGTCGTCACAGCCCACCACCACCCGGTCCGGCTTCATGAAGTCGTCCAGGGCGGTGCCTTCCTTGAGGAATTCCGGATTGGAAACCACGTCAAATTCCAGGACCTCGCCCCGGGCGGCCAGCTCCTCCCGAATAACCTGGCGCACCTGGACTGCGGTGCCCACCGGTACCGTGGATTTCTCCACGATCACCTTGTAGCCGTTCATGTGGCGGCCGATCTCCCGGGCCACTTGCAAAACCATGGACAGGTCGGCCGAGCCGTCCCGGTCCTGGGGAGTGCCCACGGCGATGAAGCAGACCAGACTCTGCTGCACCGCAGTGGCCAGGTCGGTGGTGAAGCTCAGGCGGTGGTCCCGGACATTGCGCTTGACATAGTCCTCCAGCCCCGGCTCGTATATGGGGATGCACCCCTGCTCCAGGGCCTCCACCTTGGAGACCTGCGCGTCCACCAAAATGACGTCGTTACCCATTTCGGCGAAGCAGGCCCCGGTCACCAGACCGACATAGCCTGCCCCGATAATGGCCAATTTCATTAAATCGACCTCCCTGGCAATTTTCAGGCGCCCGTTGGCGGCGCCGATTTGATTTGGAATGAGTCGAAAAACTCCCCATACCCAAAATACCCCATTCAGTCCGCACAGGTGAGACGATTGCGACACCTGTTCTTCATAACTTTTCCAGGCAGATGCCGGTTAAACATAATTAATCTATCAGTTTGACTAAAAAAAGCTATCAATCGACCCCGACACCGCAGAGTTCTCATTAAAAGAAATCGGGGGCCTCCTCTTTGGATTTGGTTCCCGAGAAGTGCACGGGGGAGTGATTCATCTTTTCTCCCAGACCGGGGATGAAAACGACAGCCGACACCCGCTTGTCGTCCGGGCGGTCGGTAAAGGAGAGGGCCACCCCCCAACACTGGCGCTGAAAAATGATCCCGTAATTGTTTTCCAATTGTTTATTGGTCTGAAAGGTATGCCCGTAGGTGAGCCAGGTCTTTACGGATTGCATCAGGTTTAAATAGGTTTGGACATTTACCTGTTTGGCGAAGTCTTTGAGGAAAACATAATTCACATTCAAGAAGTTCTGCCGGTTGGCGTCCAGGAGGGTCAGTTTGGCATTGGCTTGCTCGAATCCCTCGTTGTAGGGTGAGGCTGCCATGTCTAGACCCAGGGTGACCTGCCGGCTGGGATAAACCTCTGATTCCGCCAGAAAGTCGGAAAAGGGATGATGGGGCTGGGGGGTGCCGTCCAGGCCCAGGGAATCCTTGTTAAAAAAGCTGCTCTGGCTCAGGCGGAACCAGACAAGGTCCTTGACGTTGGCCTGTCCCTCCTTGTTGAGGCTCCGCCAGAGGATGCTGTTGGAGATGCCGTAGGTCAAGGCGTTGACCCTGCCTAAGGGGTCGTCCCCCTCCCGTATCGGCAGGTTGCGGTTGGCGCGGGTCGTCCAGCCCACGTCGTTGAGGTCAAAGTCGGGGTAGCGCTGGGGGTTATAGTTGCCGATATTCCAGTAGGTCAATTCCGGCCGGATAATGTGCCGGAAGTAAGTGCTGGCCCCATCATCCCGGCCGTAATCCCGGTCCCAGGCGCTGGATAGGCCCACCCGGGAATCGAATATCTGCCGGTTCAGGAACCCGTCCCCGGGGCTATCCGGGACGCTTTGGTCGACGCGGAAAACAGTCTCCCGGAACCCTGCCTCGGAATTGAAGGCCACTGCCGGCAACGGCTGCCCCTGGAGCGTGAACTGCGGATGGAGATCGAGGCGGTCGCCGTTCAGGCCCTGGTGCTGCAAGAAATAGTCATAGCTGCCATTCATCCCGAAATATAAAGGCAAATCGGGCACCAAGGGCAATTTAGCCACCGGCAAGGGCAGGGAGGTCAGGGAGATCCCGGGGAGCCGGTGCCAGACCATGGGATCGGACGGGTTAAGCCGGTCGTAATAGCTGCCGTAGGCGGTGAAGTTGGCCCAGGAGAAATTGCGGCTCAGTTGGAAGGTGGAGACCCGGGTGCTAACCTCCTGCTCCTCCAGATTCCGGCCGAAAGTGTCCAGCAGGTCCCGGGAATAGCGGTTCAGGCCCATATAGCCGAAGTTAAAGTCACTGAGATAATTGAAGTCGCTAGCCCGGTCCACCGTGGTGCGCAGCTTCCAGTCGTCGGGCAGCGGCTGGTTCACCATTCCCGCTACCCAATAGCGGTGGTCGGTGGGCTCATTGGGTTTGCCGTCATCCAGGTAGAAAAAACGGACATTAACGGCCGAGTCGTCGTGCCCCTGGTGGCGGAACTCGGCCCCCTGCATGTAGCCCCGATTGGAGAGCAGAGTCTGATACAGAGTGGCGTCAGAGTTGTTGCTGATGGCCCAATAAAAGGGGAGTTCAACTACGGTGCCGCCGGCCTTGTGCTGCCCGAAGAACGGCATCAGAAAGCCGCTCTGGCGTTCATTCATCACCGGCAGCACCGCAAAAGGCAGACGGAGGACCGGCACCCCTCCCAGGTTAAATGCGGCGTCCCTGCCGATGCCATAACCTTCCACCGTCACCGCCAACTTTCTGGCCGAAAAGCTCCATACCGGACGGTCGGCGTCGCAAGTGGTAACCGTGGCCTCTTCGGCAGTATAGGTGTTGTCCCCGGTGCGGCGGATGACTTTGCCAGTCACCCGGAAATGGTTCCTCTGCAGGAAGAGGCGGGCGTCCTCCAACTCGCCGTTGCGGGTGGCCAGGTTGAAGCGGCCCTTTGTCCCGGTGAAGACGTCTTCCTCCATAACCATGACCACGTTGCCGGTGAGGGTCGCCACTTTGGTGACATCGTCCACCTCGGCCTGGTCCGCGGTGATACGCCGGTCGGCCTGGCTGATCTCCACCCGCCCCCGGGCGACATAGACGTGATTGGCGGCATCATAGGTGAGGGTCTCGGCCTTGATACGCCAGGGCCCCCCCTGGAAGCGCTCGGCCTTGAACAGATCCATTTCTGCGGCGCCCGCCAGCCCGGCCCAAAGCAAGATGGGGAGAACCCAGCAGATTTTGACCCAGCGCCTGGCCATACCCATCCCTTGTCTCACCCGCTCCCCGGAATCGGTGCATCATACCATGCCCCCCTGCATCTTTCAACAATCGCCGGGTCGAGGGTTGCGGCAGGGATTGGCGGCACTTTCCGGTTATTTTTTGATCTTATGGGGGTGTCCCCCAGTGATTAATTTACCTGGGGACTATAGTCTTTTCTCCCTTTGCCGAGCGGGAGGGAGGGAGGGAGGGTTGAGGTGGGTGGTAGTTGGAAAGGGTTTTCAGTTTTCGGTGAAAGGCAAAACCAAAGTCAAAGGTCCTTTACCTATAGACAAAAAACAGAAAACGGTAAACAGAAGCAGCCTTCCCGCTCCCCCTTGCGCCCCGGGCGAACCTGGCATATTATTGTCACCAATGGGACTTTGGCCTTGATGAGGGCGGGTTGCAAGCGCCGCCCGCCTCAGGTGGGGCGCGTCCCAGGCGCCGACTGCAAACGCACCTTATTTCCAGAGGCAACCTCGCGGCCCTGCGCCCCCGTAGCTCAGTAATGGACAGAGCAAAGGATTCCTAATCCTTGTGTCCCGAGTTCGAGTCTCGGCGGGGGCGCCAATATAGGTAGGCGCATAACAGATTTGATTAATCCTGTTTTTCGGTAAGGATAATCCAGATTTGCGCCAGGGAATGCAAACCCCGGGACGGGATCCTACCCCCCTTTATTTCAAGTCTTACAGTTTTCGGACTTTTTTTAATGATCCCGAGTGGTGGATTTGGAGCAGCGTCCTGGCTAAAACCGACCAGCCGAAGAATTTACGGTGACCAGAGGAGCGGGGTATGCCACTGTCGACCCATAAAACCAAGATCGTAGCTACCATCGGCCCATCCTGTGAATCTCCCGAAATGCTGAGGGAAATAATCCAGGCCGGCATGAACGTGGCCCGGCTCAATTTTTCCCATGGCGATTTCGCCACTCACAGGCGTCTCATAGAGAATGTGCGGGCGGCAGCCGGGGCGGCGGGGCGGCGGGTGGCCATCCTCGCTGATCTCCCCGGTCCCAAGATGCGTATCGGCCAGATCTGCGGTGAGCCCATCGAGTTGAAACCAGGGGGTGTTTTTACTCTGACTACAGAGGCGATCACGGGGGACGAACGCCGCGCCTCGGTGACATTCGCCCGCTTGCCGGAGGTGGTGAAGCCCAAGGACACCCTCTTTTTAAATGACGGCCTCATTCAGCTAGAAGTTACCGATATTCAAGGAAATAACTTGATTTGCCGGGTGATCGTGGGAGGCGAACTACGCTCCAGGAAAGGCCTCAACCTGCCGGGTATCTCTTTGGGAATCAGCGCCTTCACCGACCATGACCGTGAGTGCTTGAAGTTTGCTCTGGAACACGGAGTGGACGCGGTCAGCCAATCGTTCGTTGAGTCCGGCAAGGATGTTGCGGCTGTGCGGGAGGCCGCCCAGGCTCTCGGCCACCAGCCGTTCATCATCGCCAAGATAGAGCGCCTCAATGCCCTGAATAACCTGGACAGTATCCTCGAGGCGGCGGATGGCATCATGATTGCTCGGGGTGATCTGGGGGTGGAAGTCCCCATAGAGCAAATCGCCGGGGTGCAAAAGCAGCTCATGCGCCAGGCGAACCTGCTGGGTAAACCGGTGATCACGGCCACCCAGATGTTGGAATCCATGGTGGCCAACCCCCGGCCCACCCGGGCCGAGGCCACCGATGTAGCCAACGCCATTCTGGATGGCACCGACTGCGTCATGCTTTCAGAAGAGTCGGCCATGGGCAAATACCCGGTGGAAGCGGTGGCCATGCTGGCCAAGATTGCAGCCGCCATCGAACCTTATCGGCCCGGACAAGGGGTGAAAAAGATTCTCCGCACGTCCGGGAAGGGTAGCCAAGTCGGGTTCACAGATCTGATCGCCTTGAGCGTGGATGCGACGCTGGCAAAGGTGGCCCCAGCCGCGGTATTCGTGCCCACCCGCAGCGGGGCTACGGCCCGGAGCCTCGCCCGGTTCCGGCCGCCGGTGTGGATTGTGGCAGTGAGTTCCCAGGAGGCCACCTGCCAGCAACTCCTCCTGACCTACGGCGTCCACCCCGTCCACGAACCGAACCACCCGGAGGACTGGAAAGCCTATGTACGCCACTATTTACAAGCCAATGAGATGACTGGCGACCTTGTGGTGCTGACCGAAGGCCCTTCCTTCCAGGATCCCGAGGCCAACAACCGCATGGAACTCATTAACCTGAGGTAGATGGAGGGGCCGGCAAGGATTTACCTCTCCTGCGTCGTCTCCTGTTGCCAAGGAGAAGAAGGCGCCATGACAAAATGTTTTGCTCCGCCACGGCGGGGCAGTCTGGAACTGGGAGAACCGCTTCCAAGGCTGAATCTACGTGGTCCTATCGGAAATAGGTATGGCGGCGACGACCGGCCCGGTTAGAGGGCTCCAAAAACCCTTTATGCGACTGCGGGGCCAAAGCGGCCGCATAACCTCAGTTGCAATCTCCTAAGCCGGCCTTATATTGATTTTGCTGAGAATGATTAGGAGAGCGACGAAGACTGGCCCCTGCACCGCTGACTCAGTCCCGAAGTTCCTGCCCCCTTTATCACCAAGGAGGAAGCGATGAGCACTGAAGGCAAAGAGGATTCGTCCCGAGCCATTTGCACCGGTTACTGGCGCCACCTTTTGACCTTCATGGCGAACACCGCCCGGCGGGCCCGGATCCTGGGCCACTATGCCCTGGCCTGCTGGCTGCAGCAAAAGATCAGAAAAGCCACCCGCCTCCTGGGCGAAAAGACTTATCAGGCCCTGGAGCGGGGCGAGGCTAATCCCCTGGTGGCCCCTGAAGTGAGTGAGGCGGTGCAAAGGGCCAAGGACTTGAAGGATCTCAAAGATAATAATTATCGGGTCATTGCCGCCATCCGGGAGCAGATTCGCTGCTCCAGTGCCGTTGCCACCCCGGAGGAACCGGGGGACGCGGAGGATAATCCTCCGCAGCCCTGAGTTCCGGTCAGCGGCAGGCTTCCTCCCTATCACTCCCCTAAGGCCCGCCCGCTTTTGACCCCGGGCGCGCCGGGGAACGGTTTGCGGTTTTCTTTTTTCGGTTTCGGGAAGCACCAGAAGGGGACTAGCTCAGGCAATTTTGGGCCATAATGGCTACAGTTGGTTTGCCCAGGCATCAAATTCATGGAAAATAACCCAAGGGGAAAAGAGCCCTTACCTGCGCCGGCTAGCCTGACCGAAGGCCAGGCCGCAGAGCAGGTGGACGCGACCACAGATCCGACTACGTCCGAACGCCCTCTGCATGATTATGTAGCAGAGGTATCGGAGCAGACTGATGTTCGAGTTGGTTTGCCATCGCCTCTGAGAACCTATGCAAGCGGGGAAGGAGTGAACTTTGCGTTTTCCAGCCGGCACGCCAGCCGCGTGCGGTTGGAGTTTTTTGATCATCCCGAAGATGCCACGGCCGCCAGGGTGATTGACCTGGATCCGGCGCACCACCGCACTGGAGACGTATGGCACGTCTGGATTAAGGGGATTCGCGATGGCCAGCTGTATGCCTATCGCGTGGACGGCCCTTATCAACCCAAGGATGGCCATCGTTTCAATTTCAACAAGCTTCTCCTAGATCCCTTCGCCACAGCGATCTCGCAATTGCCCACCTGGGAGTTCGGCCCGGCTCGGGGATACGATCCGTCTGGGCCCGACGGAGACTCGGGGTTGTCTTTGGTCGATAATGCCGGCGCCATGCCGAAATGCGTATTCACGCAGGAGCATTTTGACTGGCAGGAGGACCGCCCGCCCAGGCATCCCTGGTCGGAGACGGTCATTTATGAAACCCACGTGCGCGGCTTCACTATCCATCCCAGCTCCGGGGTGGCGCATCCCGGCACGTACCGGGGCCTGATGGAAAAGATCCCTTATTTCCAAGAGCTGGGGGTGACGGCCGTAGAACTGATGCCCGTGCAGGAATTCAATGAACACCAGGTGACCGGCATCAATCCGCAAACAGGCCAGCCACTCAGGAATTACTGGGGTTACGATCCCGTGGCCTTCTTTGCGCCTAAAGCTTCCTATAGCAGTTCGGGAGGCGTGGGTCAGCAGAAGCTGGAATTCAAAGAAATGGTCCGAGCCTTTCATGGGGCGGGCCTCGAGGTGTTCCTGGACGTGGTCTTCAATCACACGGCCGAGGGGAACGAAAAGGGACCCACCCTCTGTTTCCGCGGGATTGATAACGCGATCTTCTATATGCTGGCGGACGATAAGCGTTTTTATAAGGACTACACGGGCACCGGCAACAGCATTAATGCCAACCATCCCGTGGTGCGGGATTATATCCTGACCGCGTTGCGCTACTGGGTGGTGGAGATGCATGTCGATGGCTTCCGTTTTGACCTGGCCGCGGTGCTCGGCCGGGGCTGTTCCGGCAAATTGCTGGCCAATTCCCCGCTTCTCGAGAGAATCGCCGAGGACCCGATCCTAAGGGATGTGAAGATCATCGCCGAGGCGTGGGATGCCGCCGGAGCTTATGAGGTCGGGAGCTTCTCAGAACGCCGCTGGGCGGAGTGGAACGGTCAGTACCGTGATGACGTCCGACGGTTCTGGCGCGGCGACGATGGGGTGCTTGGGTTATTCGCCCAACGTATCTGCGGCAGCGCCGACATTTATTCCAAATCCGGCAAAGGCCCCGAGAGCAGCATCAATTTCGTCACCTGTCACGATGGCTTCACGCTGCATGATCTCGTGAGCTATCGACAGAAGCACAATGAAGCCAACGGACAGAACAACCACGACGGGACGAACGAAAATTACAGCGAGAATTACGGCGCTGAAGGCGAGACCGCGGACGGCCAGATCGAGTCCATCAGGAAACGCCAGATCAAGAATTTCCTGGTGACTCTGTTAATCTCGCGCGGAGTGCCGATGCTGCTCGGCGGGGACGAATTTCGGCGCACGCAGGGCGGCAACAACAACGCCTACTGCCAGGACAACGAAACGAGCTGGCAGGACTGGAGCCGTCTGGAACAACATGGGGAAATTTTCCGCTTCACCCGTGGCCTGATCGCCTTTCGTCGAGCGCATCCGATTCTGAGTAAGGAGCAATTCTACACGGACGCCGAGATCCGCTGGTTTGGCTCGCAAGGAGGATTGCCCAACTGGGCTGGCCCGAAAGAAAAACAGTTCGCCTGTCAGATCAATGAAGATGAGCTGCGCGCCCTTTTCTTGATGTTCAATGCTGGCGCCGATGCGGTCGATTTTGGTTTGCCCCCTTTACTGCCGGGGGCGCGGTGGCATTTAGCCGTTGACACCTCTCGCGAAGGGTCACAAGATCTGTCTGCCGCGGGCGAGGAACCACTATGTGAAGATCCACAGACTTACCACCTGAACCCCCGATCTATCGCCATACTTCTGGCTCGAGGAACGGACCGTTAAATTGGCAAAAAGACACAGTCGTGAAGATGAGGACACAGTTATGACAACCCCCGCCAGGAAACCGCTGGCAGTTCACGGAGATGAAAGCATCAGCGCTTATGGGGCGGCTCGCTCCACGATTAAAGGGACCCCGCTGAGTAAGGATGAACTGCGAAAGATCGATGCGTACTGGCAGGCCAGCCTCTACCTGTGCCTGGGGATGTTGTACCTGAGGGACAACCCCTTGCTCCGGGAGCCGCTCCAACTGGAGCATATCAAGCCGCGGCTCCTGGGACACTGGGGCTCGGACGCCGGCCAGTGCTTCACTTACATCCACTTCAATCGGCTAATCAACAAATACGAACTGAACGCCATCTATATCTCCGGCCCCGGCCACGGGGCGCCGGCGGTCCTGTCCCAGGCCTACCTCGAGGGGACCTATTCCGAGATCTATCCGGACAAGAGTGAAGACCTGGTGGGGATGCAGCGTTTCTTCAAGCAGTTTTCCTTCCCCGGGGGCATCGGCAGCCACGCCACCCCGGAAACGCCCGGCAGTATCCACGAGGGCGGCGAGCTGGGTTACAGTCTGTCCCACGCCTATGGGACGGTCTACGACCACCCGGACCTGATCACCCTGGTGATGGTGGGCGACGGCGAGTCCGAGACCGGCCCCCTGGCCACGAGCTGGCATAGCAACAAATTCCTTAACCCCATCACCGATGGGGCGGTGTTGCCGGTCCTGCATCTCAACGGCTACAAGATCAACAACCCCACCATCCTGGCCCGTATCAGCCATGAGGAATTGGAGGCTCTGTTCGTCGGCTATGGGTACACCCCCTACTTCGTGGAGGGCAGTGATCCCGAGAGCATGCACCAGGCAATGGCCGCCACCCTGGAACACTGCGTCCTGGAGATCCGCAAGTTTCAGGGGGAGGCGCGGCAGACCGGCCAGGCCTTCCGGCCGCGCTGGCCCATGATTATCCTGCGGAGCCCCAAGGGCTGGACGGCGCCCCGGCAGGTGGACGGCCACTACCTGGAAGGTTTCTGGCGGGCGCACCAGATCCCCATCACGGACGTGGCCACCAACCCGGCCCACCTGAAATTACTGGAAGAGTGGCTGCGCGGCTACAAGCCGGAGAAACGTTTCGACGAGCAGGGGCGGCTGATCCCCGAATTGCAGGCTTTGGCCCCCAAGGGGGACCGGCGCATGAGCGCCAACCCCGTGGCCAACGGCGGTCTGTTGCGCCGGCCCCTGGACCTGCCTGACTTCTGCAAGTTTGCCGTGGAGGTCAAGAACCCCGGGGGGACCAGGGCTGGGAACGTCCCTACCCTGGGCGTTTTCCTTCGGGAAGTTATGCGGGCGAACATGCAGAACTTCCGCGTCTTCGGGCCGGATGAAACCCAATCTAACAGGCTCGAAGTCCTCTATGAGGTTGCCAAGAAAGTCTGGCTGGGGGAGTATTTCCCGGAGGACGCCGATGGCGGCGAACTGGCCTTGCAGGGCCGGGTCATGGAGATGCTCAGCGAGCACACGGTGGAAGGGTGGCTGGAGGGTTACCTTCTGAGCGGCCGGCACGGTTTCATTAATAGCTATGAGCCGTTCATCCACGTCATCGACTCCATGTTCAACCAGCATGCCAAATGGCTGGAAAAGTGCAACGAACTGCCCTGGCGGGCCAAGGTAGCGTCACTCAACCTGCTGATCACCGCCCTGGTCTGGAGGCAGGACCACAACGGTTTCACCCACCAGGATCCCGGTTTTCTGGACGTGGTCGCCAACAAAAGCCCCGGCGTGGTGCGCATCTACCTGCCGCCCGACGCCAACTGCCTGCTTTCCGTAGCCGACCACTGCCTGCGCAGCGTTAACTATGTCAACGTCATCGTGGCGGATAAACAGGTACACCTGCAGTACCTAGACATGGAGGCGGCCATCACGCACTGCACGAAGGGCGCCGGCATCTGGAACTGGGCCAGCAACGACCAGGGGGCCGAGCCCGACGTGGTCATGGCGAGCTGCGGCGACGTCCCCACCATGGAGTCCCTGGCCGCCACCGCCCTGCTCCGGCAGCACCTGTCCGACATACGGGTCCGGTTCGTGAACGTGGTGGACCTGTTCAGGTTGGTGCCGCACACCGAACACCCCCACGGCATGACGGATCGTGAGTTCGAGGCCCTCTTCACTGCCACCAAACCGGTGGTCTTCAACTTCCACTCCTACCCGTGGCTGATCCACCGGTTAACCTACCGCCGGCCCGGCCAGCACCACATTCATGTGCGCGGCTACAAAGAGCAGGGAAACATCAATACGCCGCTGGAGCTGGCCATCCGCAACCAAACCGACCGCTTTAGCCTGGCCATTGACGCCATCGACCGGATACCCCGTTTCTGTGGGACGGGGTCCGGCGTGCGAGAGGCCCTGCTGGACCAGCAGATCGCCTGTTTGCAGCACGCCTACGAGTTCGGCGTGGATTCACAGGACATTACCGACTGGAAGTGGCCCTTCTAAGACGGGGCCTCAGGAAACCAACGGACATGAGCCTTATTCTTTACTTTCTTCGACATGGGGAAACCACCGCCAGCCAGACCGGGGGGTATTGCGGGGTTTTGGACGTGGCCCTGACCCCCGCAGGCCGCCAAATGGCCCAGGATTTTGCTGCTGCCTATGGAGATTTTGCCTGGAAGGCCGTTTTTTGCAGTCCCCTGCAACGCGCCGTGGCCACGGCCCAACCTTTGTGCGAAGCCGTGGGGCTGACCCCGCAGCTGAGAGATGGACTCAAAGAGATCGCCTACGGCCAGTGGGAGGGCAAGACTTCGGAGCAAGTGAACCGCGAGTTCCATGATGAATACGTCCGCTGGCTGGCCGATCCGGGTTGGAACGCGCCCACCGGCGGGGAACGGGGGGTGGACGTAGCCCGCCGTAGTTCCACGGTGCTGGAGGAGATTGAACGGACGCAGCCTTCGGGGAATGTCCTGGTGGTCTCCCACAAAGCCACGGTGCGCATCATGCTATGTTCGTTGTTGGGCATCGATGTGGGCCGCTACCGCGACCGCCTCAACATGCCGGTGGCCGCGTTGAGTATCGTGGAAATGACCGGACAAGGGCCGTTACTAAAGGTGCTGGGGGACCGCACCCATTTGCGGCAAAGTCTGCGCCTCAGGCCAGGCACTTAGGGGATAAGCTTATCTATCCTGACCAACATCTCTTTGCCGTGCGATCGCGAAACAGAGTTCGGCGGTTTCTGGCCCAATTTGGCCCGAATGCCCTGGAAGAAAAAAAAGTTAACCCAATCTTAAAATTCCTGGGTTATTTTTGGGGGCCTATTCCCTGGATGATCGCAATCGCCGCCATCCTCTCCGCGGTGGTCAAGCATTGGGATGATCTCATCATTATTTCGGTCTTGCTGGCCTTCAACGCCCTGGTGGGTTTCTGGCAGGAATTCAAGGCCGCCAATGCCCTGGAGGCCCTGAAAAAGCAACTGGCTCTCAAGGCCCGGGTGCTCCGAGATGGCAAGTGGCAAGAAATTGCCGCTGAGCAACTGGTTCCCGGGGATATTATCCGTATCCGCCTGGGGGATATCATCCCCTGCTGATGTCAAGCTCTTTGCGGGGGACTATCTCAGTGTGGACCAGTCGGCCTTGACCGGCGAGTCCTTGCCCGTGAGCAAAAAAGCGGAGGACATTGCCTATTCCGGCTCGGTGGCCAAGCAGGGGGGGATGGTGGCGGTAGTGACCGATACCGGCGCTAACACCTTCTTTGGGCGCACCGCCAAGTTGGTCCAGGCGGCCGGAGCCCCCTCCCATTTCCAGAAAGCTGTTTTGCAGATCGGGGATTACCTGATCTACCTGAGCCTGGGGCTGGTGGCAGTGCTCATCCTGGTGCAACTGGAGCGTGGTGACCCTCTCCTTACCCTCCTTCAATTTGCCCTCATCCTCACGGTGGCTTCCATTCCCGTAGCTTTACCCGCGGTGCTTTCGGTGACCACGGCAGTGGGAGCGCTGGCTCTGTCCAAGCAGAAGGCCATCGTCACCCGGCTCGAATCCATAGAGGAGATGGCCGGCGTTGACATAAAGTATTATGTAATATGGTTTATAACTTCATAGTTTATCTCTCCTAAAGAATATTTTTTCTTTAGCCCGATTCCTGCCAGCGATGGCAGGATACCGCAATTTGCATGATTTGGTAAACCCGCAGGCCATCAAGAATATTTTTTGAATTTCGGCTGTTTACTCTGCGGCGTTATATCTCGGGCCGTTAATCGGGCCGTCGGAGGAAACCGCAGACTCCTTCGAAACCTGGGTAAAGGGTTATTCCCCAAATTGTTACCACGCCGTGAGGGGTCGAACGGGTCCTGTTGGACCCATATTTTTACCGGTGTCCAGGCGTTTCCTTAACCCCACAAAAAGCATCAGGGCAGAGAAAATGACCAGGGGCGCAGCAAACGGCGTAAAGGCAACGGGGTCGAGGAGACCCGTAAGGCCGGGGAGGGCGCCGAGCAGCAGCGCCAGGCAGGGGAGGCCGAAAGCCAACCCGGGCCACCGGGGAAGAGCGAGATAGACGGCGGCCAGTGTGACCGGCATGGTAAACTGCAAGACCAGCATGCCGGTCAGGGCGGTATCGAACCGCTGCAGCCCGGCGGCCACCAGCGGCGCGGCCAGCAGCAGGGCGAGCGTGCTGGAGCTTCGCCAGCCGAGGCGGTCACTCCAAAGCCCGCCGATACATTTGCCGGCCAGTGCGGCCGCGGCCAGCGCAAAGGCGGCAAAGGCCGGAGTCCGCCAGGAACCGCTCAACAAGCCGCCAATAGCAGCTCGGACCGCTACGGAGCCTAGCAGCAGAGCGACCAGGAGGGCGAGCCAGGATGCCGCAGCTCGGGGCCGCGGCCCGGCAGGAGCGGCCCATGACGGCACGAGACGCGGCAACCACAGGCTTGAGCCCAGGAGCAGGGTAACGAGCGGCAGACGCCAGAGAGCTGAGTGGAGTCCAAGCCAGAGGCCCGTGACCAGCCCGAGTGCGCCTGGGCCTACAAAAACCCCGGACTCGGCGGGGGCGCCATTATAATCAAGGGCATAACGGAGTCCCGTCCCCCCAAGTTCCGCCCTGGTCATGTTTTCTCTTTGTATTCCCTGAAGCCATCAATCAACTGTCCGAATGAGTCAGGCTTGTATTTCTCAAAGCTTTCCTCGTCTACATAAACGAAGTCGTACCCCACGTCCTTCTGCACTCGATTGATGTCTTCGCACCATTGGCGGAGCCGTTGCATCTTGAGTGGCACGTCAAGCTCTTCCTGGCCTTTGGTTTCGACAATGACAATTCGCTTATCGATCAGCTTGACCAGGAAGTCCGGGTAATAGTTAGAGATGTCGCCGTCTGCGTTCACATAGTCCAGTTTGAAGTGAACCGCGAAATAATTCTTGGCATAAGAAATCACATCATCGCAATCTTCCAGGAAACGGGCGAAAAGTAATTCAAAATGGCTGTCTCCAATGATGCGGTTGAAAACGCTTTTTTTCGGTATGAGGTAGCCCTGGTCCTTGACCACAAAAGGGCGCGTCTGCCGTAGCTTGATGGTGTCGCGGATCTCGGCGTCGCCCTTGTCCTGCACCGTGAGGGCGTTAATGGCCTTCTTGAACGTCTCGATCAGGGTTTTGGTGGCCGCCAGTTCCGACAGGTTGCGCAGGGTATTGGGGCTTTCCAGGTCCACCCTGCGGTCAAACAACTGATCTTGCACAAACGCTTTGACCTTGCCATACAGCACATCATAGCCGCTGACCAGCCGCAAATCCTTCATTATTGTCTGTGCGAAGTACCCGATCACGCTGTGGTAATCGGCAACGCCCGCGGTGTCGAGGATGGTCGTATGAGTCACCTCGCCGGTGGTAATGTCTTTAAACACGATCTCCCGCTGTTCTTCCTCGCTGAATTGCAGATAGAAAACGCGCTGATGGCTTAGCGCGCCCACGTCCAGCGAAGCGAGGTTTTTGTATTCGCGATAAACCCGCGGCGTCAGCACCGGGATTTCAATATCTAGCGCTTCAATGTCTTTTTTAAGGTTTTCTTTGTCAACCTCGACAACCAGCGGTGTCTTGGGCTCCGTGCCTTCACCCATGGGCTTGCGCTCCAGCACCACGCCTTCGGCCTGGATGGATTCTACAAAATCCATGAAGGCATTCGTACCGATCACGCTGACGTGTTCTTCTATACCGCCGGGATACATCTTGCGCAGGCCTCGCCCCAGGGTCTGTTCGGGCAAAATGTTGCTAGGGGCGGAATAGGCGCGTAGTCCCACAATGGTGGTGACGTTGCGCACGTCCCAGCCTTCTTTAAGTACCATCACGGAAATGATGGCCTTGTAAGGGCTGTCCAGCCCGTCGATCTCGTTAGCCTGCTTGCGTAGTTCGTTCAATTCCTCTTTGGCTTTGCCTGAGGTTGATTCGGAAATCTCGCCATTGTTCTTGGTGTGAATGACCAACACCGCCCGCTGCAAATCAGGATAGGTGCTTTCCAAGTACGCGGCCACATCGTCGCAGTTGCGGGTGTCGTCAGTCATCACAAAAAGGATGGCCTTCTTGTCCATCTTTTCGTGTTCGGCATAGGCTTTGCGCCACTCAATCACGCCTAGGTGAATATAGTCGGCGTATTTTTCGGTGTACTTGGCGCTCTGCCGTTCCATGAGTTTGGCGCGGCTAGGGGCGTCGGGTAGCACGGGGTGTTTGACCACGTTTTGCCAGATGGCTTCCACCAGCGGGTAATCGGCCACGGTCTGCACGAAAATCGAGCCCTTGTTGTGCTTGGGGGTGGCGGTCACGTCCACTTGCAGGGAGAGGGCGGTCCCTTTTTGCTTCAGGCGGTTGTGGATGTCTTCGATGGATTTGAACCAGGCCATACGTGGGTCGTGGATGTGGTGCGCCTCGTCATTCAACACCATCAGTTCGTCAATGTCGCGCACAATCATCCCCAAATCCACTTTGGAGTCGGTTGTCGCGCCGGTGGGCCGCTTGCCCAGGAAATAGTCCATCGTGTCTTCATCATCGGGCGAGGCGGGAATGTCGTCACCGGCGTAGACGCGGTGGATGTTGGTCAGGAAGATATTGCCGGTGGGACGGGTGATGCGCACCTCGTCCTGGCGGTGCACGGTCAGTTGAAAATCGTCGCGCCAGTTGCGCCCGTCCACCCCATTGTCAGGGAGGACCGGGTCTTCAAAGAAAATGTCCAGACCTTTAAAATCCTTATATATGCGGTCAAGCACAATGATGTTGGGGGCGATCACCAGAAAGTTACGCGCCAACTGCGACTCCGGCTCATAGAGCTTGTGGTAAAAGCTCCAGGCCAGCACCAGGCTCAACACCTTCGTCTTGCCGGTGCCGGTCGCCATTTTCACCACAAAACGCAGCCAGTTCTCATCAAACATGCTTGCGGAGACCAAGCCGGAACTATCGAAGCGCATCAGGTCGAACTTATCCCGTGCGCCCACCACATCGTACAGGTAGATGATTGTCTCCAGCGCCTCGCGTTGGGCAAAGTAATATTGAAACTCGGCCATGGTGCCGTCGGCCTGAGGCAGAAGATGCGGGGTCTTAAACCACCAGTTAAGCAAGCTGCGGCTGGTGTCAGTCGCCCCTTTATAGCCGTTGTCCCGCCATTCCTTCACTTTTTTACGCAGTTCCGACACCAGCGGCGGCATCAGCTTTTCCATGCTGGTCTCGCGCATGGTTTCATCCGCCGGAAACCAGCGCATGGCCGGGTCGAGGATGGCGTAGGGCGATTCGGGGAAGTCTTTATGCAGGGCCATTAATTCTTCCCTCCCACGCTTACATCGACGATGGTCATGGTGTCGTTGCCGAAGATGTCCACCACCTTGACCGCCAGCTTGCGCCGCCCCGGTGTGCATTCCTGAAAGACGCTGGTCAGTTCCAGCGCGCGGTCTTTTTTGGTGCGGAAGGATTGCCACTCGTTTTCAAAGATGTAATCACCCGTCCATTTCTCTTCCCATTCGCCGCTGTCTTCGTTCTTCACGCGGACGATTTCGCGCTTGCTCTCAAAGTTGAAATCCACCGCCCAGTAATCAATCCAGTCCGTCCATTTTTTGGTGAGCTTCTCGCGGCTGACGATGCCGTCCTTGTCTTTGCTCACCTTCACAATCTGCCCCTTTTCCACCACGATCTTGCTGGCCTTGTCCTTGAGGGTTGCCTCGGCGTTGGCAATCGAATCCTGCGAATAAAAGACCGAAAAGTCGGTCAGTTCCACCGCCACGCGGTTCCCTTTGACGCGCGGCTTGACCTCGATTGCCGCCACATCGTGAAAGACTACCTGGTTCTTGTCCACCGCCCGTTTGTCAAAGACCTCGGCGGGGATATACTTGGGGGCGATATCGATGCCTTTGGCCCGGGCTTCGTCCAGCACGTTGGGAAACAGCCCCATTTCGAACTCAAAGCCCAGGATGTCCACCCGGGTGATGTGCTTCTTCCGGCATTCCAGGATCACCTCTTCCACGAACAGGCGCGTCACCGGCAGGTTGACCGGACCCACTACCACCAGCCGCCCGGCCTTCTTGCCATGGAAGGTGGTAAAACCTTCGGTCTTTTCAGCCCGGTAGGCGCGCAGAATCAGGTCGACAAAGGCGGCTTCCTTTTCTTCCAGTTGCTTTTGCTGTTCGGCTTGGCGCAGATTGGGGTTGACTCCGATGTAATGCTGCCGCTCGTATTTACCCAGGTTAAGGATTTCAAAGGCGCGGTAGTCCTTGCCTTCGGCCTTGAGTTGGCGCTGTGCGCCGATCAGCCGCTTCCGGGTAGTGTGGATGGCGAACTTGCCCAAGTCGCAGAGAATCCACTTGCGTCCCATCTTTTCGGCCACGGCAGCGGTGGTGCCAGAGCCGCAAAAGAAATCCGCTACCAGGTCGCCTTCGATGGACGAGGCGGAAATAATTCTTTCTAAGAGTTTTTCAGGCTTTTGTGTTGGATAACCAAGTAATTCACTCCCGGTTTTACTCGGAAGAATATCAGTCCAGACCGATTGTACCCGACGCCCTTGCTCAGCATACTCATCCATATATTGTTTCAGATAAGGTGTGCCTGTATTCGAATAGTAAATCAGTCCTTTTTTTTGAAGGTCATCTATTCCTTCTTGTGAATATGACCAATGACGACCTTTAGGCGGAGAAATTTCTTTTCCATCAAAAACTCGTCCCGGTCCTGACCCAGGGGCAGTAATTGGGCCAGCAAAGAACCTCCTTCCTGTCCCCTCTTCAATTTGGTTGAAGCGTGTTTTAAGATGTTCTTCTGATAATGGAATAAAAACTGAATTGAAAGTATATTGATCGGACTTTGCATAAAAGAAAATGGAGTCATGGACAACTCCAAAACGACCTGCGTCATTGTGTGCGCCTGTTCTTTGCCATATCAACTCATTAAGAAAGAAAGTTGATCCAAAAATCTCATCAAGTGTGCTTCGAATGAAGCTATTTACCCTCCAATCACAATGCACATAAACACTGCCATCCTCCGCCAG
This sequence comes from uncultured delta proteobacterium, assembly GCA_963697965.1. Lineage (GTDB taxonomy): Bacteria > Desulfobacterota > Desulfobaccia > Desulfobaccales > 0-14-0-80-60-11 > JAPLJC01. Next base: position 990,438 of record OY969108.1, on the reverse strand, counting down.
CAGATCGCGCATTAGCGCCAGCCGCTCGTAGATCATTGCGATAAAGCTGTCCGTGCCCTTGCCCCAGGTGTCGCGGTAGGCGATTTCTTCGAGGATGTTGGGCTTTTTGGTGAAGGTGTCCCCGCCGATCTCGATGTTCATGGAAAAATCCGCGCCCACATCAAAGGGCGGATCAATGTAGATCAGCTTGAGGCCGCCCTGCTTTTCGATTTCCTCGCGCAGCGGACCGTTCTTCAGGCTGGAGAGGATCAGCTTGTTGTCGCCCCAGATCAGCTTGTTAGTCCAGCCTTTTAACTGGCGGCCGCGATCGTCAAACAGACCCATTTGTAAGGCCGTGTCTGCCGGTTTCTCGGCCCGCGGTTCGTCCACCTGCTCGATCACCTGGAAGGGCAGGACGATATTGCAAACCTCGCTGCTCTTGCCGTTCCACACCAGCTCCACCTCGCGCTTTTCCTCGAACAGCAGAAAGCGGTACTTGTCGGGCAGCGGTTTGTCCGCCTCCAGATAGCGAATGATTTCCTGCTGTTCCTGTTCAGTCAGTCGCTGCATGAATTTGCTCCCATGTTTACAACCTTAAAGCCCGGAGCCTTGTGGTCTCGGAAAGAAGCTCTTTTCTAAGGAATCGGCGGGCAGTGCCCGCCCTACCTCTCCTGCCCCTAGGCCTTTGACTTTGATTTTGCCTTGCACCGAAAACCGAAAACAGAAAACCGAAAACCGTCCCTAAAACCAGGACGGGCCGCGGCCGACGCCCGCCCGGGGAGAGGCCCTCGCCGCTCAGGACCTGCCGGTGGCTCCTCAATCTCCCAGGGCCTTTTTTACCGACCTTTTCAATTCATCGATCTTCACCGGCTTGGGAAAAAAGTCGAAGATGCGTTCCCGGATGGCCTCGATGGTGGCGTCCAGGGTGGCGTAGGCGGTCAACATGATCACCTTGGTGTTCGGATAGAGACGGTTCACTTCCCGCAGGATATCCATGCCGCTCACCTGTTCCATCATTAAATCGGTGACTACCAGATCGTAGGGGGTATGCTGGAGGGCCTCCATGGCCAGTTGGCTGTCGGTGAAGGTCTCCACCTCATAGCCTTCTTTTTGCAAAATGACCTTGGCCATGTCGCCTACGATCTTCTCATCGTCTACCACGAGAATTTTTTTTGCCATCTTCCGCCCCCTTTCCGGTTGCTGCGGGTAACTTGATGATGAATCTGGTGCCCTTGCCCTCTTCGCTTTCCGCAAAAATATCGCCGTGATGCTCCCTGATGATGCCGTAGCTCACGGAAAGGCCCAAACCGGTCCCCTTGGTGCCTTTGGTGGAGAAAAAAGGATCGAAAATATTGGGCAAAATCTCTTTAGGAATGCCAATCCCGGTATCTTTCACCACCAGGATGAGATTGCCGGTCTTAAAGTCGTAGCGGGCGCTGATGAACAGGTCTCCGCCCTTGGGCATGGCTTGAGTAGCGTTAATAAACAGATTGATCAGAACCTGCTCGATTTGGGAGACGTCCACGTAAACGGGGGGCAGGTTCCGGGGCAGGTCCACGTGCTGGTTTACCCCGGCCAGTTTCAATTGGTTGACCACCAGGCGGAGGCTGACCTCGATAATCTCCTTTAACTCCGCCTCCTTAAGCTCTTGTTTCTTTTGCCGGGAGAAATCCAACAGCTTTTCAACGATCTTGTGGATCCGCTCTGTCTGGGTATAAATATCCCCCATATAAATCTTTTTCTCTTCATCCCCCAGCATGTCGTAGATGCTCAGGTAGGTCTGAGCCATCAAAGAGATATTGTTCAGGGGATTGCCCAGCTCATGGGCGACGCCGGAGATCATGACCCCCAGGGAGGCCAGCTTCCCGGCTTGCAGCATCTCTTGTTCACGCTTGGCCAGTTGCCCGGCCATGTCTGCAATGGCCTTGATGGCTATTTCGATTTCATTATGGGGGGAGATGGTTTTCACCGCCACCTCCTGGAACCGCCCTTCCGACACAATTTTAATCAGGCGCGCCATTCTATTCAGTTCTTCGATAATCAGCCTGAAAAAGTACTGCCAGAGGATTAACTGAATAATAAAAATAATTCCCAGGGCGGCTATCAGCATTAAGGCGTTGTGATTTACGGTGCGGCTGACATTTTCCCTCTCCAGTTTGAGAAGCCCTTCAGATACCTGGGTTAACTCCTGCCCCCGGCTCCTCAGCGCCTCCCCGAAATCCCGGGGAGCCGCCTGGCCCCCCTCGAGGCTATCAATCAGGGAGCGGTATTCCTTGAGGATATCCAGTAAGCGATCATAAGTCTTCCGGCCCCGGCCGCCCAAAATCGGGCCCATGGAAGATTGTGAAGACAAAATAGTCTGATATTCTTCCTCACCCAGCTTGGCCGATTCTTTCAGGGCATTAATGTCGTTATATAAGAAGTAATTCTTCTCCGCCTTGCGCATCTCCAAAAGGGCAATATTGATATCATCTATTCTTTCTACGGACCGCAATTTTGAAGAAACATCTTCAAATGAAAAATAGACGAACAAGCCGATGACGCAGATCATGATCGCCTGGATCACGACCGATACGATGATTCGTTGTCTAATCGTCATCTTGGGGAAATGAGGAAGTCTCATGAGCCTCGGGCCAAAGTCACATCAATGGCGAAATCGACGTTATTGACATTCTATAATCCACTGAAACGGTGGGTCTGGGTGGCCTCTTCCAGCCTTTTCTCCATCGCCTCCGGGGCCATCTCCTTTTCCAGTTTCTGCGTCAGCTTTCTTTCCACTTTGTAGGATTTGACAAACAGTTTGACCGCCATGCCGACGCTGCTAAGACCCGTCAGGGTGATGACCAAATCGATGATGGACCAGTAGCCCAAACCGAACATGCGGGTGAAGATGGTCCCAATGGCGATCAAGGTCAGGCCGGTCCTTAGGTAAGAAAGTTCCGTGCGCTGCTTGGCCAGGATGGTGCGATATTGGGACAGATTGGTGCGGGCCTGGGCCAGACTGGTGCGGCCGCCGCTCATGCGGGTGCGGACTTCGGCGAGCTTATTGCGCATTTCCGCCCAATCGGTGCGGCTCTGGGCCCAATCGGTGCGGCTCTGGGCCAGGACGCTGCGCCCCTCCGCCAGGTTGGTCCGCTTCTCGGCCAAATCGGTGCGCTTGCCGGCCAACTCGGTGCGGCCTTCAGCCAGGCCGGTCCGCTTCTCGGCCAAACCGGTGCGCTTATTGGCCAGCTCGGTGCGGCCCTCGGCTAAGCTGGTGCGCTTTTCCGCCAGATTGGTGCGGCGGTGGGCCAGGGCGGTCCGTTCTTCCGCCAGTTTGGTGCGAAACTGGGCCAGTTTGGTGCGGTCTTCGGCCAGATGCTCCCGCCGGTCGGCCCATTCTTCCATGGCCTTGATGAGCTCTTCCCCGGCCAGATTCGAAAAATCTTTGGTTTCGTCGTCAGTCATGGCCCAATCCGTTTAACCCGGTCCATTTCGAGCCCGGTTGTTTCAGGGGTGGCAAGGCGCCCCAGGTGTCCCGTCCTTCCTGGGGCATTTCCCCTTGCTGGCCTGGGGAGACCCCTTCCCGGTGGGAATCTGAATTTAGTGTTTCAGAAAACCTTGAAAACCGAAATTGTTTTTATCCCTCACCCAAGAGGGGCCAGCGCCGCTTGGTGGTAATGAGTTTGGGTGGTCTTAAAATGTTATCATCCTCCCCCCAACCTCCTCCCCTCTCAGTGGGGGGAGTTTTCGGGCCAAGATATCGAAACAGATTCCCGAAAGGCGATACTGGCGGTTAATGCAACACCAGCATCAGGGGCGACTTCACCTGGGCCAGCCATTGCAGCCTGGGGCTGTCTTTCCTGACGGCCCGCTCCAGGGCCACCACCACCAGGCCGTAGTCCTTGATGACTTCCGGCGCCGGGCCGCCCTCCTGTATGCGGTCATCAACCAGAAGCTTAGTCTCGCAGCCGGCATTCCTTAACAGGTTCTGTCCTGCCGCCACTTCCTGCTGCATCGCCTCCCCAGCCTCAGGGGGGGCCCAAAAATGCACTGGCGCCTTGCAGCCCGCCCAGATTTTTTGCAAGGTTAGGACCTGATGCCTGGTCCCGGCGGGGTCGAAGCAGGGCGCCAGCACCTGGTTGATCTTCCTCAGCATCCGGAGCCAGATGAGGGGCGTCCCGACCCGTTGATAAAACCTGGCACTGAGCCGCCGCTGGATGTTGGCCGGGGTGAAGGGGTAAGGCGCCCCTTCCACATACAGGTCGAAGGGCTCGTGTTCCATGATCTTGAGCAGCTCATATTGCCGTTCCCCATAGAGCACACGAGGCGCCTGCAGTTGGGGGCAGGAATCCATCTCGCCGGCCAGCATCTCCTGAATCTCTTCCTTGCCAGTCTCCACGATTTCCCGCTCCCAGGTGTGCCGCACCCAGCCGGTGCCGATGGTCGGCACCTCGGGCGGCGGCTCTTTCACATAGATGGGGTGCAGCTCCAGCTCGATTAAGCTGCCCAATTGACAGGCGTAGCGGATGGCAAGGCTGGAGGCCAGATCCACTTCGATGGCTACCAGAGTCTTGATCATATTTCGTATCCTTTCAGATTAGAAGGTTACTTATCTAGGGCAGGCGCCCTCCCTTGCCCGGCAACGGCACTCTAAGGCTTGCTCCCCCGAATCTTGGCGGCGGCCCGGTTCACCACCTCCTGAATCTCGCTCAATTTGAAGGGCTTGGCGATAAAATCGAACACCCCCATTTGCAAGGACTGTTTGGCGGTTTCCATGGTGGCGAAGCCGGTGATGACGATGACTTCCGTGCCGGGGTGGCGTTTCTTGGCCTCGCTCAAAACCTGCATGCCGTCGATCTCCTTCATCTTGAGATCGGTGATGACGATGTCGTAGCTGATCCGCTGAATCTGATGCATGGCCTCGGGGCTCTGGGTAAAGGCGTCCACTTCGTAACCCAGCTTCTCCAAGGCCGGCTTTAACCGCTTGCAGACGATGGGCTCATCGTCCAGCACCATGATTCTAAGCTTCTCCGGACTCATATTTTCCTCCTGTATCGGGGGGCTCCGACCTTAGCATTTGCTGCAAGAAGGCCTCCGCATATTCCGGAATATCATCGTCGTGGCGCAATTGAATATCCAGTTGGCGGGTAAAACCGATAAGCCTTCCCAGGATCTTGAGGCGCTCTTTGACGTCCTCCGGGGGCAGGTGCAGCACCTTGGCCACTACCAGGTCTCCCTTGGTGTCCACCTTGAAGTGGTACTGGGAGAGAACCTTAGCCAGGAACTGGGAGCGGCGGGACCGCCGGGTCAAGTCCGTAACCCCTCCCACAAAGCGGAAATAGATGTGGTTGCGATGGGGTTCGGGATCCATCCTGGCGTCTATGAGGTTGAAGTGATAGCCCAGGTGCAGGTGCAGGTTCAAGTAGGTCTCGTTGATCACCGCCAGGTTGAATCCCGCCGCCGGGGCGGCGCCGGGGGTCGCGGCCACGGTCTTGGTGAGACTGGCCATCATCCCCTTAAAGTCAACCGGCACCGGCTCGGTGCTCCAGACCCCCGGTTCGGAGAGGCCCCCCCACAGGGCCTTAAGAGGAAGCGACCTGATCTGTTCCGGAAATAACTTGGAGCCGTGAACCTCTGCTTCGACCCCTCCGCCCAGATCAATGACTTTGAGGCCCAGGGGTATATCCGAAACCAAAGTCCAGATCTGCACCCCTTTGAAGCGCTTGACGAAGCGGGGCAGGTCCATCAATTCCGCCACCGCCTTTTCATGGATGAATCTGATCACGTCGTGGACGGTTCTACAGCCCTCGGGGGTGAAATCCGGTTCTTGGGGATCGGTCAAATAGAGGGGGGCGATGCGGGTCAGCAGACGCCTCAAAAGACGGAACTCCGGGGCGTCCTCGAAGGCCATTGCCTGTATCAGTTCAAATTGCAGCAGTTCTTTGACCCGGCCGGCATAAATGATCCGTTGCTTGGTGTCCACCGTCACCTTCATGCCTTCCGTCAGGATTTCGCTGGCCCGCTCCACCCCCACCAGGGCGGGGACCCGGAATTCCCGGGCGATGGTGGCCAAATGCCCCGCGGCCGAGCCCCGCTCCGCCACGATGGCCGCGGCCTTGGGCACGATGCGGGCCAGCCAGGGAGCGGTATATTTCGCCACCAGGACCGCCCCCTCAGGAAAGCGGTTCATGCCCTCATCATCCTGCACCATGCAAACCGGCCCGGAGCCCACCCCGGCATGGACCACTACCCCGGTTTTTTCAATGAGAATCGGATAACCAGCACAGGTTTCACAAATATCCTGTTCAGCCGGGGAGATGGTCTTGGAAATCTGCAGTCCCCGGGACTGGAGGAGCCAGCAGTGGCCAGATTCGTCCAGTGCCCATTCGATCTCCTGGGGCCGTTTGAAGTAGCGCTCCAGGGTCAAGGCCCAGTGCACCAGGGTTTGGAGGGTTTCCTCGGAGAGGCTGGCCTGCTCTTGGGCATCCCCCGACACCGGCGCCACCTCCTCTCCCCCACCCGCTGCGGCCCGGGTCAGGGTCTCCTTCCGGGCGATCTCCTGGCGCCGCAGGCGGTAAGGGGAGTCCCGTTCCACCACATAGCGGTCCACTCCGCCACTGCCCTCCACCACGGTGCGGCCCAGACCCCAAGAAGCGTAAACCACCAGGCAGTCCGGTTCCAAGCCGCTGACATCCATGGTGTGCACCACCCCGCTCACCTGGCTGGCGACCATTTCCTGAACCAGCACTGCCATGGCCGCCTCCTCCCCCAGCATCCTCATCGCCTGCCGGTAAACCAGGGCTTCAGGCGCAAAAAGGCTGGCCAGCACCTGCTTAAAGGCCTCGAGGAGGCCCCTAGGCGGAACGTTGAGGTAGCTCTGGTGCAGGCCCGCAAAGGTGATCTCCCCGTCCTCCCCATAGGCGCTGCTGCGCACCGCCCAGGCACCGCCTCCCTTTTCTGCGTGGCGCCGGATCTCCCCAGCCACCTCCGTGGGCACCACCCCTGCCAGGATGCTGTACTGGAGCTGCCGGGCGCTCTCGGTTTCGTCGCGCTCCCCCGCGGCCCAGGCTTCCAACCAGCCGTGAATCCGCTCCTCCAGGTGGTTGTCCTCCAGGAAGCGGCGCCAGGCGCGGGTGGTGATGACAAAGCCCGGAGGCACCGGCAGAGAGAGGTTTTGCATGATGATGGTCAAAGAGTTGGCCTTGCCCCCGAGGAGTTCAGGACGATCCGGGGTCGCTTCTTCGAGGGAAACCACGTAAGGCATATCCCGGGACAGGTTCAAACGGCCCCGCAGCTCTGCCTCAATGGGGATAAAGATCCGGTCGATGCTGGAATAGAGATCCAGGTAGCGGTTGGAACTGATGAGGTTGACTCCCTTGACCATGCGCAGGATCAGGTTCTGCATTTCGTTGAGGGTGTCGGCGAGGTACTTGCGGTCGAAGATGAATTCCCCCCCGGATTTCTCCCCCAGGTCGGCTATCAGCTCCATAACCTGCTGGTGGTCCTCGAGCAAGATTTGGAACTGCTCAAAGAGTTCCGGAAAGCCCACCAGGTCCGAGCCGGGCTTCACCAGCTTCATTAAGTAATTCCGGAGGTCCTTGAGAGATCGCCACATATGCTTAATTTGCCAGTGTAACCGGCGGACAGGCAAACGGGGCCAAACCGTGAGTCCTTCTCATTTTGCCGTCATCCCTTTCCCCCCGGCGTCAACCAGGCAAGTTTTCAAGATCAAAATCGATGCGGTTCTGCCCCTCCCGGGGGCTAACTAATGCCCGCCGCCGCCCTTGAAGATAAAGCCTATGGCAAAGCCGGTGACGATGGCGATAACCACCGCCAAAATACCATAGATGACGCTGTGCTGATACGCCATTGTGGCAATCATGGCCGGAAAGCCCACCATCTCCACCTTGAGCTCCCCACAATCCTTGGCGATTATATGCCCTTCCTGAATCACCGAGAGGCAGACTTGGTAGCTGCCCGGCTTGACGTTGGTGGGCAGCTGAAACTCGCCCTTCACGGGAACCAGGCCGCCGGTGGCCCCGGATTCCTTGATAGGCTCTCGAAAGGTTTTGTAAAGCCCCTCGCTCTCCTTCATCTGCAGGAACTGGTCGAAGAATTCATCCCGCTGCTGGTCTTGGACCAGGCCCGACATGGTCACCCGCGTCTTCAGGGCCGGAAAGCCCCAAGGGTCCGCCGCCCCATCGACTTCCAAAAGTTTGGGGTTGGTGCTCATGGCCATATACAGGGAAGGGGCGCCGTGGAAATCGATCTCGCCCACGTTCATCCACAACCCGCCTCTGCGCCCCTTGCGCATCAGATGCTCGTCCCGGGTCTCACCCACCACTTCCATGACCGCCTCGGCCCCCTGGGGGATCATGGCCGTTACCGTCACCCGGGGGCCCCGGAAGAAGGCCCCGATTTCCACCCGGGGAGGAATGACCTTAAGATCCAGGGAGGCCCCCCAGACCAGGGAAGGCAAGCTCAAAAACAGGAGCAGCAAAGGGGTCGCCATCAACCTTTTTCCGAAATGACCCTTGGCCCCCATCTCAGTGTCCGCCCTTGGGTGCCAGCATCAGATGGGGCGGAATGATGAGGCTGGCCAGCATTTGCACCATAACGAGGAGGACGATGGAGGCCAGCAGAATCTTTAACTGGTCGGCCTTCAGCCGCCGGCTCAGACGCACCCCGAACTGGGCCCCCAGAGTGGAACCGAGCAGTAGAATAAGCGCCAGCACCAAGTCCACGGTAAAATTGGAAATGGACTGCATGATGGTGACGTCAATACAGGTGAAGAGGATCTGGAACAGGCTGGTGCCCACTACCACGTGCATGGGCATGCGCAGCATGTAAACCATCACCGGTACCATGATGAAACCGCCGCCCACCCCCATGATGGCCGCCAGGATGCCCACGAAGGTCCCCAGAATGAGGGGCAGCAGGGGCGACAGGGTAACCCCGGACTTGTCGAATCTCGTCTGGTACGGCAGGGATTGGATGAAGTGGTTGTACCGGGAAACCTTGGCAGGCTCAACAGGCCGCCTGGCTTCCAGCGCCGGTTTCTTGCGGAGGGCCTGGAGGCTTTCCATGAACATGTAGCCCCCAATCACCCCCAGCATCACCACGTAGGTGATTTTGATGACGAAGTCGGCGTTCCCCATGGAGCGTAGAACCTTGATGAGTTGGACCCCGAGGGTGCCGCCGAAGACCCCACCGATGAGCAGGTAGAGCCCCATCTTGAAATCCACGTTCCCCAGGCGGTAATGGGCGTAGGCGCCGGAGGTGGAGGCCGCCACGATCTGGTTGGAATCCGAGGCCGCGGCCACCGTGGGGGGAATGCCGATCATGATCAACAGCGGGGTCATGAGAAAGCCGCCACCCACCCCGAACACGCCCGAGAGGAAGCCCACCGCGCCCCCTAATCCGAAAAGCAGCAGGATGTTGATGCTGTTGCCGGCCAGTGGAAGATAAAGACTAAAGGACATGCCTAGTTCCCCTTTCTTTGTTGTTGCCCTGCGATATCCGTGAGACCCACCACTTTTCCTGCCCCCGGACCAGCCAAATCTCTCCTTCGTTTTGCCGGGGCAAGCTCTCAAGGCCAGAGGGTTCGCACTCCAGGCCGCCCCCCCGGCATCCCCGGGGAAGCTCCAAACGCTCTTGGAAGCCGCCTTAAAACCGTTAGGCCAATCACCCGGGCGCCACGCCCGGGGCCCTGCTCACCCCTGGCGCACCGGCAGCACCACGCTGAAGGTCGACCCCTTGCCCTTTTCGCTCTCCACCTCAATTCGGCCCCCATGTTTTTCGACGATGCCGTAAGTCACGGAAAGGCCCAGGCCCGTGCCCCGGCCCACCTCCTTGGTGGTGTAAAAGGGGTCAAAGATGTGGGGCAGGTGCTCGGCCGCGATTCCCATGCCGGTATCCGTCACCTGAACTTTTAGCCATTGGCCGTCCGGGGTGGGATAGGCCCGGACAGTGAGGCTGCCTCCGTCCAGCATGGCCTGGATGGCGTTGATGAAGAGGTTTAGAAAGACCTGCTGCAGGCTCTTGCGGTTCCCCTGCACCTGGGGCAGATTCTGGGGCAGGTCCAGGTCCGCCTGGATGCCGGAGAGCGACAACTGGTTGCGCACCAGCTTCAGGGTATCCTGAACGACCGCGGCGATGTCCAGGGGCTCGATCTCGGGGCGCTCCGACCGGGAAAAATCGAGGAGTCCCTTGACGATATCCGCGGCCCGCTCCGCCTGCCCCATGATATCCTGGATCAACCCCAGGGCCTCTTCCTGACTCAGCTCCCGGAAGTCCTCCTTGAGGACTTCGGCTGAGAGCACGATATTGTTGATGGGATTATTGAGTTCATGGGCGATGCCCGAGGTGAGGGTGCCCACCGCGGCGATCTTGCGCGATTGCACCAGTTCCTCCTGATGCACCTGCAGTTCGTGGGTCATGCGATTGAAGGCCCGGAACAGGGCCGAGAACTCTTCCGGGGAGGACTCCGTTTGAGAAATAGGGGCGAAATCCCCATGGGCAATCTGATTCATGGCTTGCTGCATCTGGGAGAGGGGCCGCACCAGCATGCGGGTGAGATAGAAGGCCACCAGGACGCCCAGGGCCAGGAAGACCACAACCGAGCCGACGAATAGCTCCATGGCGCGCTTGAACAAGCGGTCGATCTCGAGCCTTTGCTCCTTCTCCCACCTTTCGGTAATGTTCAGCAGGTTCTGCCCCAGGCTTCGCATTTCCACTTCTTCTGCGGCAAAATTGCGATTGCCGGAGGCAGGCCCTTGGAGTTCTGTTTCGATCTTGGCCAAAACTTCTTGATACCGGTCGAGTGTTTTACCAAACTCCGGCGCCTGGGGGTCTTTCTTAAGCCGCAGGATCTCCGCTTCGTGGCTCAAGTAAAGTTCAACCACATGTCCCGTATAATGGCCGGCCTCCTTTAGGCTGGCAGGCTCGTGGTAAAGGAAGAAATTCTTTTCAAAACGGCGCATCTCCAGCAGGCTCTGAAACAGGTCGTCGGTGAGTTCCAGCAGCCGCAGGCGATGGCCGATTTCCCGGTGCACCTGGAAGCTGAATCCCGCGAAGACCAGCACCGCCAGGACGCTAAATAGAAAGGCCAGGATGATCAGGCGCCGGATCTTGTAGGTGGCTTTTTTCATAAAGGATTTTTCTCTTTCTCGATTTGCCCAAATTTACCAGGGACAGAGGTTTGAGACAATTAAAAGTTTCATTTTGAAACAGATAATCTGGTCGGCATACTTAGAGAAGCCTGGTGAGTGGTAATTCAGGGGAACTGGTTAAGGCGGCGGGGGCAGCCTGCCCTAGGAGCCTTAGGGTGCGCACTGCGCACCAAATAGATTTTCCTGGACGGCCGTGGCCGACACTTATCAGGGTTATCTTCTCTCATTCCCAAACTCCAGCTTGGGAACCCAAAAAAAGCAGGCCGGGAAATTTCCCGGCCTGCGTGATGAGCCGTCGTTAACCGGTGGCTGCCCTTTGCTTTACAAGATGGGCAAGTAGCGTTCGATCTCGTAGGCGCTCACGTGCGTCCGGTAGGCGTCCCACTCCATCTTCTTGTTTGCCAGGAATTTGCTATGGATGTGCGCTCCCAGGGCTTCCTTCACCAGGGCGCTCTTTTCCACCTCGGCCACCGCCTCCGCGAGGCTGCCGGGCAGTTCCTTGATCCCATGGCGCTTCCGTTCGTTTTCGGAGAGGTGGTAGATATCCATTTCCACCGGGTCCGGCAAGGCGTACTTGTCTTCGATGCCCTTGAGGCCGGCGGCCAGCATCACCGCAAAGGCCAGGTAGGGGTTGCAGGCGGGGTCTGGGGCGCGGTATTCGCAGCGGGTGGCCGCCTCTTTGCCGGGTTTATACATGGGCACCCGCACCAGGGCGGAGCGGTTGCGCCGGGCCCAACAGATGTACACCGGGGCCTCGTAGCCTGGCACCAGGCGCTTGTAGGAATTCACCCACTGGCTGCAGATGCCGGTGATTTCCCGGGCGTGCTTCAGCAACCCGGCGATGTAACTCTTGCCCTCGGCCGACAGGTTATACTTGTCATTGGCATTATACAAGGCGTTTTTCTTGCCCTTGAAGAGGGACTGGTGGGTGTGCATGCCGCTGCCGTTGATGCCGAAAATGGGCTTGGGCATGAAGGTGGCATAAACGCCATTGACCATGGCGATGGCCTTCACCGTGGCCCTGAGGGTCATGGTCTTGTCGGCCATGGTCAAGCCATCGTCGTAACGCATGTCAATTTCATGCTGGGAGGCGGCCACTTCGTGATGGCTGTACTCGATGCGGACGCCCATGCTCTCCAGGCCGAAGATGGTGTGGCGCCGCAGATCGTTGGCCACGTCCAGGGGCGGGGCGTCGAAATAACCGCCGGAGTCCAGGGTCTCGGTGCAGGTGCTGTCCCGGAAGTAAAAGTATTCCAATTCCGGCCCGACGTAATAGGTGTAGCCTTTCTCCGCCGCCTTGGCCAGCATGCGTTTCAGGGCATAGCGGGGGTCACCGGGATAGGGGGTGCCGTCCGGTTGCAGGACGTCGCAGAACATCCGGGCCACCGGCCTCTCATCCGGCCGCCAGGGCAGGATCTGGAAGGTGGTGGGGTCGGGCTTGGCGATCATGTCGCTCTCTTCAATGCGCGGCAAAGCCCTCGATGGAGGAACCGTCGAACCCCATGCCTTCGCTCATCGCCTCTTCCAACTCTGAAGGGCGGATAGAAAAACTCTTCAACACTCCCAAAATGTCCGAGAACCAGATCTGAATAAAGCTAATTTCCTTATCCCGGACGACTCGGAAAACGTCTTCCACCGTCTTGCAACTCAGCACGTTAGACCCTCCCCTAAATCAAGGTTATTTTGAAAATTAGAAGCAATTTTTATACCAAATTTATTTTAAAGTAAAATCAAACCGTTAACGAGATGACTGGTTACATCTTTGTTAAATCATTCAAATTTTTGCTCACAAGTTTGTAGAGATCATCGACCGTGAGGCTCGCCAGAGAAATCAGAATTGGTAAAGGGTAGCCCATCCTGAGAAAATCATGAATCACCGTCTTTTTTATATTATTCATTAATTTTCCATTGACAATCGGCGACGGGGATTTTTTCAAAAAAATTCGCCCCCACCCTCTCTTTCCGGGGGACCTAAAAGCGATTTGGGGCCGCTGCGGCTGGTTGCTCCGGGGCAAACCTCCAACTTGAGAGTTCTGTGCAAGGCCCCTTCTTGTCATTCTGAGGGAGCGAAGCGACCGAAAAATCTCATAGATGCCAAAGTTTGATTTTCGCAGAGGTCTCAACTTTGAAATTGACTTGGTTCTAGAGGCTGAGGGCCGGATAGCCCAACAGGTGGTTGACTTCTTTTGCCAGCTCGGCTGTGGGGCTGAGGCCCAGGGCGGGGGGCAAGGCCAGGACCGCCTCCTCCCTGGCGTCCAGGAAGTGTAGGAAGGCGGGAACCGGTCCGGGATGGCGGCCCAGGACTTCCTTGAGTTTGAGCAGTTGCTCCGGGGTGACGCTGGCGGCCTGGACCTGGAGGTCCAGCCTTTCCGGCCAGCGGGCCAGGGCGGTCTCCAGGGGGGCGATCTCCAAGGCCCGCAGTTTGGTCCCTTGTTCTTCCTGGATCACCGCACCCTTCAGCCAGAGTGGGAGGCTGGGTTCTTTAAGCCATGATGCCGCCCGCTCATAAACCTCGCCGAAGACCAGGACTTCCACGCTGCCGGCCAGGTCCTCCACCGTCAGGATGGCCAGGTGGCCGCCTTTCTTGCCCACCTTTTCCTTCAGGGACGTGACCACCACCCCCAGGCTGACCTCCTGGGAATCCGGGATTTCGGCCAGGTCGGCGGTGGTGACCCTGGCCCGGACCTTGAGCTGGCTGCGATAAGCGTCCAGGGGATGGCCGGAGAGATAGACCCCCAAGGCCTCCTTTTCCCTGGCCAGCTTCACGGACTTCTCCCAGGGCTCCGCCTCCGGCAGCCATTCGTCGTCGTTGTGGGACACGGCCAGCCCGGTGAACATGGACATCTGCTTGGTGTCTCTGGAGCCGCTTCAGGTTCTGGGCCTTTTCCAGGGCCTGGTCCAGACCGGCCATGAGGCGGGAACGCCGGAGCTGCAAGGCGTCGAAGGCCCCAGCCTGGATCAGGGATTCCAGCACCTTGCGGTTCACCTTGCTTAAACTGATCCTTTCCAGGAAGTCCCGGAAACTCTCGAACCTGCCCGGTCCCCGGGCTTCCAAAATCTCCTGGATGGCCCCCATGCCCACGTTTTTCACCCCGGCCAGGCCATAGCGCACCTTGCCCCCCTCCACCGTGAAATCCCGGGAACTCTTGTTAATGTCCGGCGGCAAGAGCTCGATCCCCTCATCCCGGGCCTCCATGATATGCCTGGCCAGGGCCGCGGTATTGTTGATTTCGCTGTTCAGGACCGCCGCCAAAAACTCCAAAGGATAGTGGGCCTTGAGATAGGCGGTCTGATAAGCCACCAGGGCGTAGGCGGCGCTGTGGGACTTGTTGAAACCGTAACCGGCAAACTTTTCGATCAGATTGAAGAGTTCCTGGGCCTTGGCCTTGGGGATGCCATTCCCCGCGGCCCCGGAAAGGAAGCGGTGCCGCTGAGCCTCCATCACCGCTGGGTCTTTTTTGCCCATGGCCCGGCGCAGCAGATCCGCCTCCGCCAGGGAGAAACCGGAAACCACCGCGGCGATTTGCATCACCTGTTCCTGGTAGAGGATGACCCCATAGGTCTCTTTGAGGATGGGCTCCAGTTGCGGTAAAAAATAATTGACCTTGGCCTCTCCGTGTTTGCGGCGCACGTAGTCGTCGTGCATGCCGCTTTCCATGGGGCCCGGCCGGTAAAGGGCCACCAGGGCGATGATGTCCTCAAAGGCCGTCGGCCGCAGGCGCACCATCAGGGCGCGTATTCCGGCGCTTTCCAACTGGAAGACCCCGGCGGTGTTGGCCGCCTGGAGTAACTGGAAGCTGGCGGCATCGTCCAGGGGGATGGTGTGAATGTCAAAATCGGCCTGGTGTTGCCGTTGGATGAGGCCGACCGTCTGGTCGATGACCGTCAGGGTGCGCAGGCCCAGGAAGTCGAATTTCACCAGGCCCACCTTTTCCACCCCCTTCATGTCGAACTGGGTGACCAGCTCCCCCTTGTTGCCTTTATAAAGGGGAAGGTAGTCGATCAGGGGGCGGTCGGCGATGACCACCGCCGAGGCATGGGTGGAGGCGTGCCGGGGCAGGCCCTCCAGGACCGCGGCGATGGCCAGGACTTCCCGGACCGTGGGGTTGGTGTCTCGCAGTTCCCTAAGACGCGGCTCCATCTGCAGGGACGCCTCCAGGGTGATGTTCAGTCTCTCCGGCACCAGCTTGGCGACCCGGTCCACTTCCGGGTAAGGCACTTCCAGGGCCCGGCCCACGTCCCGGATCACCTGGCGGGTCTTCATGCTGCCGAAGGTGGTGATCTGAGCCACGTTTTGCCAGCCGTAAGTCCGGGAGACGTAGTCGATGATCTCCCCCCGGCGCTCGTAACAGAAGTCCACGTCGATATCAGGCGGGCTTGTGCGCTCCGGGTTGAGGAAGCGCTCGAAGAATAACCCGTAGGCCAGCGGGTCCAGGTCGGTGATCCCCAGGGAGTAGGCCGCCAGACTGCCGGCCGCGGAGCCCCGGCCCGGGCCCACGGGGATCTGCTGATGCCGGGCATAGGCGATGATGTCGGCCACCACCAGAAAATAACCGGCAAAGCCCATCTTCACCAGGATATCGGTCTCGTATTCCAGGCGCTGCCAGTAGGCCTCCTCCGGCTGCCGCCGCTGGTCCGCCGGAGAGGCCGCCAGGCGGGCCGCGAGACCCTCCCGGGCCCGCTCGCTCAGCAGAGACTCCATGCTCTGGCCGTGGGCCGCCGGGTACACCGGGAAGCGATAATGGCCCAGGTCCAGGGCGAGGTCGCAGCGGGCCGCAATCTCCCCCGCGGCGGCCAGGGCGGCGGGGTTGGGGATGGCCTGGGCCATCTCCGCGGGGCTCTTGAAATAGAGCTGGTCGGTCTGAAATTTCATGCGGCCGGCGGTGTTTACCGTCTTCCCCGTCTGGATGCACAGCAGCACGTCCTGGGCCCGGGCGTCTTCGGGGCGCAGATAGTGGACGTCATTGGTGGCCACCAATGGAATCCCCCAGCGAGGCGCCAGCGAAAGTAAGGCCTCGTTCACCTTGAGCTGCTCCGGCAATCCGTTGGCCTGAACCTCCAGGTAAAAGCGCCCCGGGAAAAGCTCGGCGTATTCCCGGGCCGCGGTTTCAGCGCCCTGGGGGTCATCTGCCAGCAAACGCTGGGCCACCTTGCCATGGAGGCAGGCGGACATGGCAATCAGGCCGCCGTTCAGCTCCTCGAGGAGTTCCCGATCCACCCGGGGGCGATAGTAGAAGCCCTCCAGGTGCGCCCGGGTCACCAGACGGATGAGGTTCTGATAGCCCTGCAGGTTCTCGGCCAGCACCACCAGGTGATGGTGGTCCGCCTTGCCCTTGCGGTCCTGCCGGGAGCCCGGGGCCACGTAGAGCTCGCAACCCAGGATCGGCTTGATGCCCGCGGCTTTGGCCTTCTGGTAGAAATCGAGGACTCCGAACAGGGTGCCGTGGTCGGTGATGGCCACTGCGGGCATCTCATAGGCCTGGGCCTGGGCCAGCAGGTCCTGCACGCGGACGGCGCCGTCCAGCAGGCTATAGGCGGTGTGAACATGGAGATGGACGAACTCGGATGGAGGCATGGTCTCCCGGTCTGCTAATGCAGTGCTTCGGAAAGTTTTTAAAAAATATCTGGGGTTTAGGTAGCCACCGCGGGCTTTAGCCTGCGCTCATTTTCCCTAATAATCTCGCAAGCTATAGGTCCCTGAACAATTACTGCCTCATCCCCGGCGACGGGAAATCCCTTGTATCCCCTCCCCCTTGAGGGGGGAGGGTCCGGGTGGGGGTGAATATGTTGCCACCCTCCCCCCACCCCCTCCCCTCCCAGGGAGGGGGAGTTTTGGGGCCAAGATATCAAGATATCCTAAATATATTCCCGAATCCGCTACTAGTTTAACTAGATAAAATTATAGCAAATTTTATGGAGAGCAGGAAGGTGACCCGCACTTGCCTCTATCATACCGCGAAGCCTCGGGCCGGGGCAAGGGGAGAATGAGATAACAGTGATGGTGGGGCGGCCGCCCCTGGCCGCCTCTAGTTGGCGGGCACGGAGGCCCGCCCCACCAATGCTCTCATACCTTTGAGGCCCCCGGGGAGAGAAGAATTCTTCCGGAACGCCAGGACGTGGAGTTCAAAGCGGCCGGCGTCTTCCAGGCGGCGGTCAAGGCCGGGCAGGCCTGCGACGGCGCACCAGCCAGACCCGGGGGCCGCCCGGCCCGGTTGACCATCCGACATATCCACTTCATATCTGTAATTTTTTCCCACCCACCGCTAAGGGGAGATATTGGCAAATGATCCGCTTATCTTGAATGCCCTTCTCAATGCAAGATTTCGACAGCTATCGAGTTTCCTTTCCCCAGAGGCGGCATGTGCATGTGGCTTTGCATCTTCTCTTGGCGCACCATTAGAGGGAGGTGTTTGCAGGGTGCCTTAATTGTTTTCTCAGGGAAATTTATGCTATCATGTCGGCCACCAGAGCATTCTGACATCCACTCTAACCTGACCCCAGGAGATGTTCATGCACGTAATGGCCATCAATGGCTCACCCCGCAAGGAAAAGAGCAGCACCTATCATATCCTGGGCCCGCTGTTGGAGGGTATGCGCGCCGCAGGTGCCACCACTGAATTGGTGCATCTGGGCCATCTGCAGATCAAACCTTGTCTGGGCTGCTTCCTGTGCTGGGTTAAGACCCCCGGAAAATGTGTGCAGCAAGATGACATGGCCGCGGTCTTGGAAAGGTTTGTGCAGGCCGACATGCTGGTCTTCGGAACTCCGCTTTACCACTATAACATGTCCGGTCTGCTGAAGAACTTCATTGACCGCACCCTGCCCTCCTTCGAACCATGGCTGGTGGAAGATCCCGACCATCCGGGGAAGAGCGGCCACCCGGACCGCTACCCCCGGGATCGGACCATGCTGCTGGTCTCCCCTTGCGGCTTTCCGGAATTCGACCATTTTGCGCCGCTGGTGCAATATTTCCAGTTTTTCGCCCAAAAGCTGGGTTGGCGTTACCTGGGAGAAATCCTGCGGCCCGCGGGTGAGAGCTTGAGCGATGAACAAAATCAGGAGAGGTTTGTCTGGTATTATAACTTGGTGCGCCAGGCCGGGGAGCAGCTCATCCGCCAGGGACGGATTACGCCGGAGGTGCAGGCGGGATTACGACAAGACCTTTTTCTAGGCGGGCTGGAGGCCTACCGGAATGAAGCCAACCGCTACTGGAGCGAAACCATGGCCAAGTTCGGTCTGACCGGCAAGCCTCCAGGACAGGCCGGTTGACCGGCAGCTTGGGGATGGGGAGTCGCTGCTCTCTCGCCGCTCTCCTCAAATGACTTAAACCTTTACCTCATTTTATACTCAGGTTAAAAATGAAAGAGATATTCAACATCCTGCTGGGGTTCTTGCCCTGGATCGCTTTTGGCATTATTGCCGGGCCGTCCCTATGGCGGTTGAATGCAGCCATCATCGTCGCCCTGGCCCTGGTGCCGGTCATGGGCTACAAACAGCTGGCCAAAGGGTTCATCCTGACCTGGGGCTCGCTGCTCTTTTTCGGCGTCCTGTTGGTCATGGTGGTGCTTTGCAGAAACCTGTGGGTAATCAATAACCTGGATATTCTGTCCCAAGGGGCGCTGGCGGCCATTGCCTGGTTGTCCATCTTCATAGGCAAACCCTTTGTCCTGCAATATGCCCGGGAGACAGTGCCCCCCGAGCGGCAGGCATTACCGACCTTTTACCCGACCTGCCGGACCCTCGCGGTGATCTGGGGGGTGATATTTCTAATCGGTACAGGGATGACCGTGGCGAAAAGCTATGGCTGGTTGGCAGGAGGGATGGGCTATCAGGCGGTGTCCCTGGGCTTGATCGGGTTAGGCCTAGGGCTCAACCATTGGTATCCTCAATATGTGCGCAGTAGGGCAAAGCTATATGTTAACCCGGATCAGCCGGGATGATTTCGGATTAACTAAATCGACCGCAGAAAGCCCCTAGGGCGGGAAAGCGAAGCGCATCCTGCCTTGGGCATCGTTCCATCTTTAGACTGCGAACGTTATCATCTACCGCCACTTTAAGGATAGAGATGCCGCGTTCCCCAAATCGATGAAACCTCTTACGCCTCGATTTCGCTGAAAACTTTCCGGGCCAGGCGGAAGCTGTCCACCGCGGCCGGCACTCCGCAGTAGATGGCGGTCTGCAACAAGACCTCCATGATTTCTTCTTTGGTGCAGCCGTTGTTTAAGGCGCCGCGCAGGTGCAGTTCCACTTCATGGGGCCGGTTCAAGGCCGTGAGCATGGCCAGGTTGATCAGGCTGCGGGTCTTGCGGCTGAGGCCCGGCCTGGTCCAGACCGCCCCCCAGCAATATTCGGTCACCAGTTCCTGCAAGGGCCGGCTGAAGTCGTCGGCCTGAGAGATAGCTGCATCTACATACTCCGCGCCCAGTACCTGGCGGCGCACTTTGAGGCCGGCTTCGAACAATTCCTTGGTCATGATCTCCTCCTTCAATTTGGCAAAGCCTTAATAAAATGAGCGCAGGCTAAAGCATGCGGCTACCAGTAGTGTCCGGCAAGGTTTTTGCAAATCTGCCGGTGCGATCTAGGCTCGCAAATCTTTTTTGATTAACTTATGGAGTTCTCTCGCTTTCTCCCTCTCCCCCAATGGGGGAGAGGGGAGGGTGAGGGGAAATGTTCCGTCCTCGAACCACCCCTCACCCCATCCCTCTCCCCTCACAGGGGAGAGGAAGTTTTGGCGCTTCCGGGCTGCCCCATCTTCTCCGGCTTAAGGCTTGCGGCTATATTTTTCAATTTGCCTTCGCCAATTCTTATGCAAAATCTCTGCCGGACACTACTGTGCGGCTGCCGGTTTAGTATTTTAGTATCCCAGGTTCTCGCCAATTAGCTTCACATGAATACGGCCTTTGATTCTTTGGCCTTCGATGATGCTCCAGAGATTGCAGACCCGCCCGGGCGACCGGCAATCGGTGCACAAGCCGTTGGCTGCGCAGGGGGTGTCCCGACCGGCGCGGATGGCATTTACCGGTGCGGCGTAGTGTTTGACCCGGCCCAGGGCCGAGTCCAGGTCGGGGGCGACCTTATTCATCCCCGCTATCAGAATGACCTTGGTGGGGCCGAACATCATCGCGGCCACCCGGTTGCCGGCGCCATCGAGGTTAACCAGCCTGCCGTCCAGGGTAATGGCGTTGCAACTGGCGATCATCAAGTCCGCCAACAAACCCTGGCGCCGGATCGCCATGCTCTCCTCCGGAGCAAGACCGGGCTCAAATGGATCGAGGAGTTTTAGTTCCGGGCGGGCCTTGATCCTCACCCAGAGTCCCATGGCCGTAGCCGTTACGGACCCGCAGCGGAAAATCGTCGCCCCAGGCGGAATCATGGTCAATACTTCCTCCAGGGCCTGGCCGGCGTCAGCAGCATAGCTTCCTTCCATCCGGCGCTTCTCCAGGTTTTTTATGATAACCTGGGCGGTTTTTTCATTCCAGGCCATCTGGTGCTTATCCATGTGCAGTCTCCTCACGGTTTTTCTGGTTGGAAGAGCCAAACCTCCTCTCCCTCGGGAGTGACCCGGACCTGGAGGTGCCCTAGCCATTCTTGGTCATCCTGCTTCGGAAAATCTTCTCGAAAATGGGCGCCCCGGCTCTCCCGTCTCCTCAAAGCTGCCTCGAGGATAAGGGTAGCCGCCCGGATGGCGGCGCGCCGTTCCAGGGCCTTTTTCAAGTCTGCACTTCCGGGTCCGGAAGTCGATGCCCGGGTCTCTGCTGATATCTTTTTTACAGCATCCAGAGGCTCGAGTAAGCCCCTCTCGATTTCTCAAGATGCCTCCATCTTCCCACATGATCCCGGCGAGTCCGTCACCAAGGGCGGGCCGGCTGGATCCTTCTCTTCCCCAGGCGTCTGCCAGCCCCTGTAGTTGCCGTAAAACTGATTTGGGGTCGCCCGCGGCTGCTTCTGCCGCCCAACGGGCGGCGGCGCTCCCGGCCCTGGCGCCAAACACCAGGGTTTCGCTCAGGGCGTTCCCACCCATGCGGTTGGCCCCATGCAGCCCTCCCGCAATCTCTCCGGCGGCGAACAGTCCCGGGACTGAGGTGGCCCCTACGGGATCAATCTTTACTCCCCCCATGACATGGTGGGCGGCGGGGGCAACCTGCAAAGGCCGGCTTAGGGCGCCATAACGCTTGGCCAAGATAGGCCTGATGGCCGTGCTGAATGGGTCAATTTGCCATTGGTCCTCCCTGAGATGGCGCAGATCGAGGCTTACCTTCCGCCCGTGGCGATAGATTTCCTGATAGAGAGCCTGGGATAGATAATCCCGGACCCGCTCAGCCGCCGGACGTTCCTTAATCCCGTACTTTTCGAGGATATCTTCCCCCAGGTCGTTCACCAGGCGGCCGCAGTCCGCCAGTTTCGGGGGAATCACCAGCGGCGGCATTCCCGGTTCAGCCAGACACAGGGGATAGAACTGCACGAATTCCAGGTCCTGGAGTATGGCCCCGGCCTGAAGGGCCAGGCGATAGCCATCCCCCACCATCCCTTTGGGATTATCATGGCGCAGGAAGAGAGCGGCAGCTCCGCCCGTGGCCAGGATCACAGCCTTGGCGGTAATGGCCAGCCAGGCGCCCGCGGCGGGCAGGCAGGCATTCACCCCGGCACCTCCCTGCCCCGCTACCAGGTCGGTTACCAGCAGGTCCCCCATAAACCTGGTGCCCAGGTCTCTATTTTTCTGGAGGAGGCAGTGGACGATGGCCTCTCCCAAAACGGGAGGGCGGCCCTGGGCATAGAGATAGCCATTCTGAAATTTAGCCTGAATACCCCAATCCATGAGTTCCTGCAACCGTCGCGGTGCCTCTTGCACGAGAACCTCCACGAGTTCCCGCTGGTTGAGGCCGCGGCCGGCCTCCAGGGTGCGCTCCAGGTGGATCTCCAGGGCGGCGGCATTTTGCGAGCCGGCCATGACGCCGGCGCTAAACCCGGTACAGGTCGATTTGCCGGGCTTTCCTTTGGAGATCACCATGACCTCAAGCCCGGCCTGGCGGGCCGCGATGGCGGCCCTGAGCCCCGCAGCGCCGCTGCCCAGCACCAGTACATCGCAGGATAAGTGTTCCATGCTGGCCTCCTCTCGTCTGGGACTCTCTAACAGGCTCAATGGAAACGCAGTAAACTACCTATCGCCTCAGGCGCGCTTGAATAATTCGGTTACATTTTCCAGCACCAGGCATATATCCATTAAGAAGCTCTTCATCAGGAGGAGAGATAACTCCCGGCGATGGCTCCACATCCAAAGCTTTTTGGTTCCATTTGGCAGGGTCGAGGACACAAACGGCGACATCTTCCTTATATTGTGGGGCGCCTGCGATTTTTTTATATTTAGAATGAATTAGCTTTCTCGACCGCGACCGCGGCATCCAGCGCATAGGCGTCGGCGCCGATTTCATCGGCAAATCTTTGGGTAACCGGTGCACCGCCCACGATAATTTTGGCGTGGGGATACTTCGATTTAATAATCTTCGTGGTCTCTCTCATATTGGTCATAGTCGTAGTAAGCAGCGCCGATATGCCAATAACATTCGGCTGGTGTTCTTCTATTGCCTCTAGAAACTTTTCGGGCTTTACATCGATCCCCAGGTCGATAACTTTATACCCCGCGCCTTCGAACATAATTCCAACGAGATTCTTACCGATGTCGTGCAGGTCTTCTTTCGCCGTGCCGATTATCAATGTGCCCCTTTCTTTAATCCCCGCCCGCTGCAACAACGGTTTAACGACCTCCATGCCAGCTCCCATGGCACGGGCCGACACCAAGACCTCAGGGATAAACACTTCGCCAGACTTGAATTTCTCACCAATTCTGTTCATGCCGTCAACCAGTCCCTCGTTGACGATGGCCAGGGGGTCGATATTTTCAGCTAGTGCTCTTTCTACTAGTTCCTTCACCTTTTTGGCGTCATGGTTCCAGATTGCCTGGCGAATTTCTTCCATGAGACGTTCCATGATTAAGCGCTCCTTTTTATGGCTATCAAGGTTTTACCGGGCCGAATTCTCGCGCCATTTTGATAATCCGTTCGAGACGCGCAAACTTCATCTCAGGCGGCGCGGTATCGGCAATGCTTAAAATAAGGTGGTCCCCCCGCCCCATTTGTCCAAACAAGTCATTGATAAAACAGTCAAATTCGTAGTCATTCATAGAATTTTCCAGCACCGCAACCGCAGGTACGCCGCCAAAAATCGTGATTTTGCCGTCAAAAACCTCCCTGACCTGCCTTAAAGTAAGCGACGTCATTGGCCACGGCGTTATGGAGTCCGCAATGTCGATTTTGGCGTCAACAAAGAATTGAAGCAGTCCTTTATTTTCGCCATCGGTGTGGGTCAACAAAAACTTGCCGGTGGCATGCGTTTTGTCCGCGGTAGCACCTAAGTATGGGACAACCCATTGGGCAACGAAAGGTGGCCAAGTAATCTGCGTATCATAATTTGTTCCGGAATACACCACATCGACAGGAGCCGCTATCGTGACGTCCAGCACTTTATTTATGTATGGCGTCATACGTTCGTGCAACCTTGCTAATTCGTTATAATGGTCATAATAATGGTAGAAGAACGTATCGTAAGGCATAAGTTCGTGAATGATGTGATGCATGGCTGAGGAACCCATGCTGGCCATCCCCACGATCAAGCCGCGATCGCCGACCTCTTCCCCCAAGCGCGCCAGGCCTTCATAGTTCGGCTGGACTTCCGCGTGTTCGAATATATAGGCGACGGCTTCATAATCCTCGACAGTTTTAATCGGATGTTCCAGAACATGTGTCAGTGTTATGCCGGCAGCGCGCATCGATTCATTATAGACAACTCTGGTGCGGATGTTGCCGGCGGGCGTCAGATACTCGACGGTGGTTGTGTCCCCGTCATAAGAGATGTTGCGTTTGATGCCTCGCAGGATGGTCCGCCAGGGCGTATTGTGGACCCGCCAAATCCCCAATGGCCGGTCGACGATATCGAGATAATCGTCATAAAGGTCTCTGTCGGAGATGACGGCGTGGTACCCAACCCCCAGGTCATCAATTATTTCCATTAATGTAGCATTACGGTACTTATGGGGTAACATACCTCTATACTTGTTAGACTTATACCATAAATCTAGGCGCGGGACACAGGGGATACAATCGGTCGGCTGTCCGCGCAAGGTTGCCAGCATTCTTTCTCGATAGGTCATCATTGTGCCGCCCTCAAATAAATCTTGTTTTAAATTACGTCCAGTAAAGTTGGGCGTTTCAGCCAGTACTTTCTCCCAGGCTCTGGTTAATTATGACTGTTAATCTTCTGAGACACTAGTTACTTTCAAAGTCACCCCCAGTACCACTGAAATGATGATGCAGGAAATCATGCATATGAATGAAGTATTAAGTGGAATTTCGTTTTAATCGATTCGGAATCTCTTAACAGTTTCCAAATTCACTTCAACCCCCAGGCCCGGTTCAATAGGGATTGGGACGACCCCCTTTTTGATTACGATTGGGTCATATAGGAGTTCACTACAAAGAGGGTTTGGTGTAGCATCGAGTTCAACAATAATTCCACCTGGTAAGGCCGCAAAAAGATGCAGAGTTGCTGCGAGACCAATTGCATTGCCAAAGAAATGTGGAGCCCACGGTAGACCCCAAGCTTCTGCCATGTCGCAGATGATTTTCATCTCAGAAATTCCGCCGGTTTTAGTAACGTCGGGTTGAGCAATGCGGAACAGTTTGCCGGAAAATGCCTTCCGGAACCCATCCCGGCAGTAGACATTTTCTCCTCCCGAAACTGGAATCGGACTGTTGGCAGTGACATAAGCCAGGTGATCGGGTTCCTCACAGGAGCAGGGTTCTTCAAGCCATTCGATGCGGTATTTTGATAGGATATCCGCCATTCTCAGCGCCTCTTGTGGCTTCCACCCCATATTGGCATCGATCATCAACTTGCCTTGAGGTCCGATTACCTTTCTGGTTTCACGAATATTCCGCACGTCTGTCTTCTCGCCAAATCCGACTTTGACTTTCACGGCCCTGATGCCGAGTTCTATGCTTGCCTCAGCCCGAACTTCGGGGTTTTTTGGACCAAGACCGCTGGCATACACCGGTGCTTCGGATATAAATTTTCCGCCGAGAAGTTCGTAGATCGGCATATTTTTATATTTGCCTAAGATGTCCCACAAAGCTATGTCTGCGCCGCTGATTGCCTGCATTAACTGCCCGCGACAACCTGCCTGAATGCCAATAGTATTTAATTGCCCGTACATTTTGTGCCAAAGGCGACCGACATCAAGAGGATTTTCTCCTACTAAGAGGGGTTCGATGGCCCTGGCTATTGTTTTTTTTCGCTCCTCAAGAGCCCAGTAAGGATGGTTTACAAAACTTTCCCCCCATCCTTCGATACCCTCGTCCGTCGTGATGTGAACCAGGCAGCTTTTCCTGTGCGTCATCAGGCCGAATGAGAAACTGAGAGGTTCTTGCAACGGAACTGCGAGGCTGATGGTCTCAACATTTATTATTTTCATTTCATTTTACCCCTACCTTAAGGCTTCTCCTCTTCCGTCCAGATTGGCCTTAAGGGGCCGGTGACAAAAATGAAAGAAGCCGCACCCAGAAGCGCGACTATACCCATCATTAGAAAAGCCAGCTTAAATGACCCAGTGTGCGTCACAATTATGCCGGTAATGATGGGGCTGATAACTCCCCCACCCAACATTCCTGCCGTAACCATGATCCCGGTGATCGAACCTACATAGTTGGCTGAAGGTGCAACATCATTAGGTGTCGTCAAAATACATCCAAACGCTAACCTCATGATAAAGGCAGTAAGACACAGAAGAGCGACGGCCATGAAGGGGTCCTTCGCCTGTCCGACTGCAAATATAGAAATGGCACCACCGACCATGCCGATACTGATAGGAATTTTTCTGGCCATCGCCAGACTCCTGTTCCGACGTACCATGGCATCAGACCAGTACCCGCCGATCAAGCCGCCGACCAGAGCTGCGATACCCGGCAGCATTCCATAAATTCCCATTTTTATAATTGAAAAGTGCTGTTCTTTAACTAAGTACGTGGGAAGCCACGTATAGAAGAAGGCATATACAAAAGGATAACAGAAATATCCGAGGGTAATTCCCCATACTTGACGGTGCTTAAATAAGGAAAACCATGATACATTGGTTGAAGATTGTGTCGATAGTTTAGAGGCATCGAGTTG
The DNA here is from genome assembly GCA_963697965.1 of uncultured delta proteobacterium. GTDB lineage: Bacteria > Desulfobacterota > Desulfobaccia > Desulfobaccales > 0-14-0-80-60-11 > JAPLJC01. The sequence goes on along the minus strand of OY969108.1, from coordinate 964,087 downwards.
AACTGCAATTTCATCAGTATGTTCAATATAATCTAATTCTTTTTTAGATAACCTCTTATGCTTCCGTGGTTCATCATAAAGCCACCACCAACCGAGGGCCCACAACAAACTAATGGCACCAAAAGCATAAAAAATCTCGCGCCAGCCAAATGTAAAGAGTAACCATGCAGCTAAGGGCATGCCGATAATGATGCCACCGTCATTTCCCAAGCTATAAATTGCGGTGGCAGTGGCGCGCTCCTGCTTTGGGAACCAGTCCCGGACCGCGCGTGCCGCTGCGGAAAAATCGGGAGCCTCGCCTGCTCCAATCATAATGCGTGTACCCATTAAGCTCTTGAACCCAATGGATAAACCGGTCGCCAAGGTCATTATTCCCCACCATGCGCCTATTAATGTGAAAGTTCTCCGGGGTTTCAACTTATCCACTAGGATACCGCCCGGGATATTAAAGGCCACATAGGTCCAGAAGAAGGCCGATATTAAGATGCCCATCATTGTGGGGTCCAATCGTAGGTTTTTAGCGATAACCGGCAAACACACCGCTATATTTACGCGGTCCGCTGACTGAATAGTGATACCAAGAAAAAGCATTATTCCGATCACCCATCGAAACTTGGGAATCCCTTTTAACTTATCTTGGTCCTTTACCTCACCCTTGCTCACTGCGTTGCTCATAGTTGGCTCCTTTTTATGAAATGGCCGCAGTCTTTTTATTGCAGGCCATAAGCATAAAATGGCTTACAATTATTTTAACTTTAATCCATGATCACGATTATCCACTATGGATTTAATACGTAATCTATAACATTGTTAATATGTTCGGTAATGGCCTTACGGGCAGATTCTAAATCTCTTTTCGAAATTGCCTCGACGATTTTTAAATGCTCATCTATAGACGAATATGGGCGATATTCCTTTCGAAGTGTTCTCCGCCGACATTCTGCACAATGTCGCATGACGGTTTTCATGATCGATTCAATCAAGGCATTATGTGTGGCCTTAGCTAATAAAACATGGAACCGATAGTCATGTTCATAAAACTTTATTAGACTGAACATAGAATTGTTTGTAGACTTTCTAATATCTTCTACTTCTAAGGTAAGTTTCTCGATTTCATCAACATTGCACCTTTGTACCGCCAACTCAACGGCAAGCTGTTCCATCACTTTCCTAATCTGGAAGATGTCCGAAATCATTTCCGGGTCAGAGGGGAGAATCAAAGAAGTCAGAGAGGACAAATCACTGACATTACTCTGATGCTCAATAAATACACCCTTTCCGTGAATGCTCTTAACCAGGCCCATTGCAGCAAGCACTTTTAAAGCCTCTCTAAGAGGAGTTCGGCTAATTCCTAAGATAGGGGCAAATTCTCTCTCAGGAGGCAGTTTATCTCCAGGTTGAAGATTGCCCTCTGCCACCATTGCCTTGATCTGGGCAACAATTTTGGCGGGGAGCTGTTGCGCTTCTTTAACCTGCTTAAATTTGATTTTCCTTTCCTTCGGCATGATTTTCTACCCAATTCCTTGTGCTTCGTCACTCTTAAGATAGGTAATTCATTGTGTCTTTAACGATGATTGATGGATTCTAATGGTATGTGGTATGAGGTCATACTACCTCCCCGTTCGTTTTTTTGTCAAGAGAAATATCCATTGGGCCAAATTATTTGTGAAAAATTCTTAAATAGAATTGGTGGCGCGGATAGATTTCCACAACTGGGGAGGAAATCATAATAATGTAGGAGGCTTAATGGAAACGAGGCAAGATAGCTGTCGCCTCAGGCGCGCTTGCATAACCCGGCGGCATCTTCCAGCTTCTCCAGACTAAGGACACGGGCCAAGAGGGCCTCCACTTCCGGTTTAGCCCACGCCTTAGAGGCTAGCCGGCGAAACTTGGCTATCAGCATGGCATCACTGGCAGGATTTTCAGGATCACCCAGGGGGAAGTCCGTCCGGCCCTGGTGAACCTCACCCGACGTCATCGTCAGCGTTACCAATGCAGGCCACTTAACAGGATGGAGAGAATCGAGGCGCGCATCTTTGACGAGCCGCACTCGCCCCATGAGATCCCGGATTTCCGGATTGCGCAGGTTCTCTTCGCTAAAATCTTCGAGTCCGCAGGACCCCTTCGCCAGGGCCAGCGCTGCGCAGAAAGGCAGGCTGAACTTCGCCGCGTAGATCGTTTGCGGATCAAAGTTGCTGGTAATGTCGAGGGCCACCTGGTAGGTTCGCACCTCCAGGCCGGCAACCTGCGCCGGACTGATATGATGACGGGCCGATAGATCGAGGACGATGTTGACGGCAGGGTGGGTATGACGGCAGGAAGAGTGAATCTTGAAGGAGTTGCCCTCAATTCGGTAAGGGGGTTTACCCAGGGAGTCGGTAATCAGCGCCAGGTTGAACTCAGGAGCCATGGCCCGGCAAAAGCCTTTCTCGCCTTCCAGGATCGCTGCAGCGCCGGTGAACCCCTCCTTGGCGAGCAAAGCTGCCAGAAGTCCGTTTTGGGCCGCCTTGCCAGGATGCAAGTGTTTGGACATGGCGCCGTCCGCCAGGAATTCCCAAAGCCCGGCGGCCTGGGTGCCGGCATTCCCCAGGGCCCAAACCAGCTGCTCCGGGCCGAGGCCGAGAAGTTTGCCCGCGGCGGCGCAGGCCCCGAAGGTGCCGCAGGTTCCCGTATTATGCCAGTACCAATAGTGGGAAGGAGACACAGCTTCACCGATCCGGATCGCCACTTCGTAGCCGGCCACGATGGCTTCGATGAGCTTCCGGCCTTTGGCGTGAAGCATTTCCGCGGTAGCCAGGGCCGCCGGCATGACCGCGGCGCCGGCGTGAACAATGGATCCGCGGTGTACGTCATCGAGTTCCAGGATGTGGGAGGCAATGCCGTTTCCCAGGGCGGCGTTTAGGGCCGAGGTTTTTTCTCCGGCAGGTATAAGCGTTGCCTGGGATGAGCCTCCCTGGGCGCCCAATACCCGCAGCGCCATCACCGCCGGTTTCTCTCTGCCGCCGCCCAACGCCGACCCGAGCCAGTCCAGCAAGGACAGCCGGGCCAGCCGGAGGGTTTCCGGCGGTAGCTCCTCGTAGTGCACACCTTCGATAAACTCAGCTAATTGCCGACTCAGCATACCTGCTCTCCTGACCAGGCCGGTTCCACCTGGGAGATCTTAGCGTCTTCCATGAGGGCATACATACAAACACAATCCGCACGCCTCGGTTTCGGCATCTCTTTCCCGCATTTTGGCGAAGTTCCGATCACATTTAGTGGCATTAAAACGAACTGACCGCGGTTCTCCGGCTCGAAATGGTTGACCTGTGAAAGCCTTAACCGGGCAGATGTCAACACACTCCCGGCAGTCCCCGCAATGTTCGCCCAGCGATTGCCCCGTCGCTTTCAGGGGCGCGTCGGTCAGGACGGTCCCCCACCGCACCCGCGGTCCCATGTCCGGAGTAATTAAAAGACAGTTCTTCCCTATCCACCCCAATCCAGCCAAGTGGGCGGCCAATTTGTGAGAAAAAACCCCGCAGATCCGGTCTTTATCCACTCTCCTCGACGCCGCCACCGGGTAGGCCTGGTACCCCTTTTGCTGCAAGACGCTTCCTAAACGGGAGGTTATCTGGTCAAGGCGCACATTGATTATGTCGTAACAGTGGGAGCGATAACTGATTTTGGCGGCGCGGGTGGGTCGTGGCCATAACTCGTTTACTATTGGATGAAGCAGGCCAACCCCAACTGAGATGGAGCGCGGATATGCGGCGATTTCCGTGCCGCCTTGTTCGAGGATGGCGTCGCGGGCAGGGGATAAGTCGGCAATGCCGAAAAAATCCGCACCCCAAAGGCTAGCGACCTCCCCTATTTGCTTTTCCAAGTCCATTTCTTCCTCCTTAATCTTAGCCGCCGGGAAATTTTCCCCGGCCAGACCTGGCCCCCTATCCGGCGCCAGGCTCTGACCGGGATTGCCAGCGCCGCATCAAACTCCCAGGTAGGCTTCCTTTATGTGGTCGTTGTCGATCAGTTCCTCACTGGTCCCCTTAAGGACGACGCTCCCCGTCTCCATGATGTAAGCGCGGCTTGAATGCTTGAGAGCGTGCACCACATTTTGCTCGACTAACAGGATGGTTATGCCCTCCCGGTTAATTTGATCGATAATCTCGAATAGCCTTGACACCAGCAGGGGAGAAAGGCCTAAGGAGGGTTCATCCATCAGCATCAGCCTCGGTCGAGTCATTAGCCCCCTGGCGATGGCCAACATTTGTGCTTCGCCCCCGCTAAGGGTTCCGGCCTTCTGGGAAATACGCTCCTTGAGCCTTGGGAACAGGCTGAAAGCCATTTCCAGGGAATCCTGCCGCTTCGCCCTGACCTCAGGGATAAACGAACCCATTTCGAGGTTTTCCAAAACTGTCATGTCAGGAAAAAGCCTTCTGCCTTCGGGCACATGGGCGATTCCCAAGCCTGCCATGGCGTAATCAGGGGTTCGGGAAATCTCCTGGCCTTCAAAATAAATTTTCCCCTTAACTGGCCTGAGCAACCCGGAGATGGCGTTCAAGGTGGTCGTCTTGCCGGCGCCGTTGGGCCCGAGCAGGGCGACGACCTCTCCCGGCTGCACCGAGAAGGAGACACTGCGGAGCGCCTTCACGTCTCCATAGTAAACGTCAATGGAGTCGACCTTTAGCATACTCAGCTCCAAGATAGGCGGCGATCACCTCCGGGTGGCTCATGACCTCCTGCGGCTTTCCCGTTACGATCTCCTGGCCGAAATTTATGCACATGACCCGGTCGGAAACCCCCATGAGAAATTTCAACACGTGCTCGACCACCAGGCAGGTTATCCCGGACTGCCTGATCTTCATGACGATCTCGAGCATCCTTTCTATCTCTTTGAGGTTGAGCCCGGCAGCCGTTTCATCGAGCAGGAGCAGTTCCGGGTCGCTGGCCAGCGCCCTGGCCATTTCCATGCGCTTCTTGTCGGCGATGGGTAGATCCTTCCCGAGCATATCCTTGCGGTGGCTCAGTTCACAGAATTCGAGGACCGAGAGGGACTTTTCCCTGGCCTGTTTCTCATCGTTCGTGTGCAGAAAAGCTCCTGCCATGACATTATCGAGAACCGTGAGCCGCTTTAAGGGCTTGACGATCTGAAAGGTCCTGGCAATCCCCATCTTGCAGATCTGGTGAGTGGGAAATCCATCGATGCGTTGACCCTTAAACAAGATCTGGCCATGGTCCGGCGTGCAGAAATTGCTGATGCAGTTGAAAAGGGTGGTCTTGCCGGAGCCATTGGGGCCGATCAGTCCCACGATTTCCCCCTTCTCGATGGACAGGTTGATATCATAAAGCGCCATGAGGCCCCCAAAGGACTTGGCCAGCCCCTTAATCTCAAAGAAACTCATAATTATGCCTCAGGCTTTCTCAACCCCTCTTTCGCTTCCGGGCCCGGTTCATACTGGCCGGCAGCGCCGGCCGCCGCCGCCTTTGGCCTTGCAAAGCACCGGCTCACTTTGTCCCAGCTGCCGACAATTCCATCCGGCAAGAACATGATGATGCCGATGATGATGATTGCAAAGGCCAGCAGGTGGACTTCCTTGATCACGGGAATTGTTCGGAAGCACTCGGCCAAAAGAACGTAGACGGTGGCTCCCAGGGCAGGCCCCCACTGCGTCCCGGCGCCCCCCAGCATCACGCAGAGGATCATCATGATGGAGATGTCGGTGAGGTCGAAGACCACATCCGGCTGAATAAAGGCCATATAGTTCATATAGAAGGCGCCGGCCAGAGCCGTAAAAAAGACGCTGGGTATGAGGGCGTATAACTTGTATTTGGTCGAAGGGATCCCCAGGGCTTCGGCGGCATCCTGATCCTCTCTAATGGAAAGGAAATAGTAACCGAACTTGGAGCGCACCAGGCGCCTGGTAACGTAAAGCGCCAGACCGGCGATCGCCAGGATGATGGCGTAATAGGGCAGCTTATTTCCTCCCCAGGTACGCGAGATCATGATACCGACGGCGCCGTTGGAAAACGAGGTCCAACTGTTGAAGATGATTCTGGCGACTTCGGCCACCGCCAACATGGCCAGGGCAAAATAAGGCCCCCTCAGCCGGAAGGTGATCAAGCCGATGGGGATGGCCACGATCACGGCCCAGATGGGGCCTACCAGCATACCCCACCAGGTAGAGATTCCGAAGAAGTAGAAGAGAAGGCCGCCGCCGTAAGCCCCCAGGCCGAAAAAGAGGGCGTGACCGAAGGATACCTGCCCGGCATAACCCCCCAGCAGATTCCAAGACGTAGCCAGGGTAATCCACAGCAGCACCAGGATCAGCATGTGCACGTAATATCCCGGGAGTACGAATGGCAGGGCGACGGCAATGATCCCCGGAATGATGTACTTTATCGGCTCCCTTCCCATCACTTCCTCTTGAACAAGGTTTGCAGACCGCCGGGCAGGAACACCAGCACCAGGAGGAATATGACTAATCCCACGAGGTCCTGATATCCCATGCTCCAGTAGGTTGCGGCCAGGGACTCGACGATCCCGAGCAAGACCCCCCCGGTAATCGCCCCGACCGTGCTTCCCATCCCCCCCAGGATGGTGATGATAAACGCCTTGAGGGTAAAGGCATTGCCAACCGCGGGATAAAGATAATAGGCGGGTAGCAGCAATATGCCTCCGGCAGCGGCCAGAGCCGAACCGAGGCCAAAGGTGATACAAGTCACATGTCTGGTATTTACCCCCATGTACCTCGCGGCTTCTGAGTCCTGGGCCGTGGCCCGGATCGACCTCCCGAGATCGGTTCCGGTGAGAAAAAAATGGAGGCCGGCTATCAGGATCAGGGCGCCGGCAAAGCCTATCACCATCGCATAACTCATGGAGATGCCGGCGAAGTAGAAGGCATTGTCGGAAACGCCGGGGATTTCCACGGTCTGATAGTTGGAGGTGAAGATAGTCCGCAAGAGTTCGATGATGGCCAGGCCTATAGCCAGGGTCAGCAGCACCTGGGTCTCAGGCAAGACTGTTTCGATCTCGGTAACGCGCCTGATAATGAACCTTTGCAGGATATAACCTACGAAAAAAAGGGCGGGAACCGCCACGAAGATACCCAGATAGACGTTTAACCCAAAGTGTTTGAAAAGAGCGTAGGAGATATACATCCCCATCACCATCAAGGCGCCATGGGCAAGATTGATGATTCGCATCACGCCCATGATCAGGGTCATGCCGATGGCGATGAGCGCATAGATGCCGCCCAGAAGCAAACCGCCGACCAACGCCTGCAGCAGCAAACTCATGAGGGCGCAGGGCCTCCTGTAAATGGCAATGGGAAAACGACCACCGCAACAGCCAAAAAGAGACCCCCCCTGTGACAGAAAGAGATTGGCAGGATTGCCAAAACGGGGCGTCAAATTACGGCAAGGGCGGAACTTGAAGAATTCTCCTTGCTCCACCCTGCCTTTTCCCACCAGACCTGCGCCGTACGGTGCTTCCTTTATTTCCTTTGCTCAAAGGGAGGCACCGGGAAGATCAGATCTGCCGTTTTGGCCTCTATCGGCCAGACGACTTGCTGCTTCAGGTCTTGCCATTGAATAACATAGGTTAGAGGAAGCCCCTGATTATAGTAGTGATGGCCGAGGTCGTCCTGCCACTCGTGGTGCTGGATTTTTCCCATAACGGTCATCAGGTCCGTCTTGGTGAGGGCCTCTCTAATACTGTCTCTGGTAATGGGCTTGGTGGCCCTCTTCAAGGCGTCCATGGCGATCTGCATGGCGGCGTATCCCTGGGCGCCATGATAATCCGGCGGCTTATGGTATTTCTGGTTATAGGCCTCAAAGTATTGCTTGACGCCAGGCCAGGGGGCCTGCGGGCTCCAGTTGGTGGTAGAGGCTATATAGTTAACGTCCTTGCCGCAGTGGTCGACGAACTCCGGCATCGTATAGCCGCCCGCATATCCCATATACATTGGAACATCGAGATGGATCTGCGCCATCTGTTTGGCGATCATGATGGCGTCAGTCAAGTATGAAACCGCCATGACCATGTCCGGTTTTTCAGACTTTATCCGGGTGAGCATCGGTATAAAAGTCATGGCCCCGGACTCATACGGCTGGTCGAATATCAAATTAATGCCCCTCTTTTGAAATCCGGCTCGCAACGCCTTGGAGGAACTGGTGCCCCAGTCGGTGTTTTCGAAGAAAAGCGCCACTTTTTTGGGCTTGATCACCTGATCAATCAGGGTCCAGAGGGCGTCGCCATAGTGGGAGGCAGGCACCCGGGGCCCGGAGAATACCCACTTATTCGGTTTGGTCGTGATCTCGTCGGCAGACCCGCAGTCGATGACCAGGGGACAGCCCAGATCTTCCGCCGTGCCTGCCATGGCCGCAGTACAAGAACTCGTGTACCCCCCCACCACCATGTCGACCTTATTCATGGTTATCAGCTTCTCGATGGCGGATTTGGCTGTCTGAGGATTACTGCCATCGTCTTCCAACACGAATTGGATCGGCCTCCCGTCTATATCCTTGATGCCGAGATCATCAAAGGCCATCATGTTGGAATTGTGGATCATTTGGCCGAAGTTGGCCTCCTGTCCGGTCAGCGACACAATGACGCCAATCTTGATGGGTTCCGCATCCGCCCCGAAGGCATAGGGAATCGCCATCAAGATTGCCGCCAAGACCATGCCAGCCACCGCCAATACCCTCAGCATCTTCATAGTCTGCCCTCCTCCTCTCCGTATTGGTGGACCAGGCCCGCCAGGGCTTGGTCTCGCTTGGTCCCGCCAGGTTATTCACTTTTTCCAGGCCGCAAACTTGCGGCTGAAGTAGTGACCGGCGTAGATGGCTCCCAGCGGATTGTGTGCCAGGGCCCGATCTTTTACGGCAAAGATCGTTACCGGCGCCTCGGAATATTGAAAGAACAGGGTGTCGTGTCCGACACACAGCCCGAGAAGGATATTGAATTGGGTTCCGGCGCGATTAAGCAGCTTGGCCTGGCAAATGGAGTTGCACATGGGTTCGAACTGGCCGGGATGAACCTTCTCGTCCTCCTTGACTCCCAAGGTCTCTTTGGGAACTGAGCCAGTCTTGCACATGACGGATTCAAGCTCGAATCCCGCACTTTTCAGGATCTTGGCGACTTCTTTCGCCTCCTTGCGCAGGCCGGTGCAGAATGCCAGTCCCAGTTTGGTGAAGCCTGCCAGGCGGCTGAAATGGATGATCTCTTCCAGCCGGGTCCATTGGCCGTACCCTGCTGACTCGGTAATGGCTGACTTTCGGGCAAATTCCTGGACATCAGGTTTCAGGTACTCGTTCTTGGCCTCTTCGTAAACCGGCCCGGCACTGCCCATGGGACAGTGCTCGGGAGCACTATCAATTTTGCCACTCCGGCAAGCATACACACCGCATTCGGCGCAACGACTCATACTCCCTCCTCCCTTGGCCCGCCGGGCCACTGACTAGGCCGCCACGGTTATTTTGATTCCTTTCGGACACTTCTCCGGAAGACGCCTGAGGAAGAGCTGCAAAACCTCGGCCGGCACCTGCATCAGCCGGATTCGGTGCATGCCCAGAGCGTCGCGCGGGTCCTGGGACAGCCTGAGCGCCTTCACCAGGGTAGCAGGTTTGATTTCTTCAGTCTCGCCCAGGGCCGCCTGGCATAACCCGCAGAGTATGCAGGTGGCAGGACTTTCAAGCTGGCGGGCGATCTCGGGAGACATCCAGCCCTCGTAGTCCTCCCGCAGAATAAGCCAAGGAATAGTAGCCCTTAGGGATGCAAAGAACGGCTCCAGATCTACAACCAGGTCCTTTAATTGCCGGAAATGGGGCAGCGGTTCGATGGTGATGGCGCCTCCATCTGCGGTGGCTTTGCTAATCAGGGTTTGACATGCCAGCGCCGGCTGTCCATTGATGCGAACGGCGCAAGAACCGCAGATGGCGCTGCGGCAGGAGCGGCGAAAAGAGAGCGTGGGGTCCTGCTGCCAGGCCAGGAGCAAAGAATCGAGCACCGTCTGGCTTCCTTCCACACTCACCGGGAATTCCTGAAAATAAGGTAAAATATCCTCCCCAGGATCGAAACGGCATATTTTCAGGGTCACTTCCATTTTCAGTAACCTCTCTCCTGCGGTGGGTACTTGGTTATGGTGACTGGGCCGGCACTAAACTCGGGTCCGTTTTCTCCCCACCGGGCAAAGGTGTGGTGCAGCCAATTCTGGTCATCGCGCTGAGGGAAGTCCGTCCGGGAGTGCGCCCCTCGGCTTTCGGACCGCGCCCGGGCGCCCCGGGCTATAATTTCTGAAAGGTCCAGGAGGTACCCAACCTCCAGAAAATCCATGAGGTTATAATTGAAAGGTTGGCATCCTGTTGGAGCCAAAAGCCTGCGATAGCGCTCTCTGAGCTGCTGCAGGCGGTCCACGGCGTCCTTGAGTTCGCTGCCGGTCCTGAAAACCCCCACCTGATTAGTCATCAGAGTCGTCAGGTCGCGGCGGATCGCGAAAGTGCTGTCATCCCGGGCAAGCCTTACAGGCTCGGCGGCCAGGAGGGCCTTCCACGGATCGAGATAGCGTTTCACCGTCCTATTGGAAAGACTGGGCCAAGTCTCTTCCCGGGTGAACTCCACGGCTTTGCGGCCGGCCCGCCTGCCAAAGACCACGGTTTCCAGAAGCGAATTGCCGCCCAGCCGGTTGGCTCCGTGCACGCTCAAGTTGGCGGCCTCTCCCGCCGCCAGCAGCCCCGGCAGAGGGGTCATTCCCCAAATGTCGGTCCGCACCCCCCCCATGCTGTAATGCTGGGCGGGCTCGATGTTTATCGGCAGGAGCGCCGGATCGGCCCCGCTGTAGCGGATGGCCAGCTCTCTCACCTGAGGCAGCCGTTCCGCAATCAGGGCCTCTCCAAGATGGGTAAGGTCCAGGTGGACATAATGCCCCTCAAACCCCCGGCCTTCCTTGATTTCATTGAAAATCGCCCTTGAGACCACATCCCGGGGAGCCAGTTCCATCTTCTCCGGCGCATAATTGGCCATGAAGCGGTCGCCCCTGGCGTTGCGCAGGTATCCTCCTTCGCCCCGGGCAGCTTCCGATATGAGGATATTCGTTCCATACAGGGTCGTCGGATGGAACTGCACGAACTCCATATCCGAAAGCACGGCCCCCGCCCGGTAGGCGATGGCCATACCGTCTCCGGTATTGGCATGGGCGTTCGTAGTCTTGGCAAAGGCGCGACCATAGCCGCCGGTTGCCAGGATGATCTGCTTGGTCCGGATGACTTCGAGCCTGGCCCGGGGCAGGTCGTAGACCAGGGCCCCCGAAACGCGCCCGTCTTCCAGCAGAAGCTCCAGGAGGTGCCACTCCGGGTACACCTTAACTCCCTGCTTCAGGATCTGCTCATACAGGGTATGTAATACTACATGCCCGGAAAAGTCGGCGGCAAAGCAGGCGCGGGGGAAGCCGGCCCCACCCAGGGAACGCTGGGCGATGGCGCCCTCGGCACTGCGGGTCCAGGGCACCCCCATCCGGTCCAGTTCGCAGATCACCCCGGGCCCGTCCGAGCAAAGCACCTCTATCGCATCCTGATCCCCCAGATAGTCGCTGCCTTTCACCGTGTCGAAGATATGGGCTGCAACGCTGTCATTGGCGGCCATAGCCGCATTGAACCCCCCTTGGGCCGCCCCGCTGTGCGAGCGGGTTGGGTAGATCTTGCTGAGGACGGCGGTATCGGCTCCGCCCGAGACCTGGAGCGCGGCCATCAGCCCCGCCAGCCCTCCTCCCACCACCAGCACCTCATGCATCAGCATGGCAACCGCTCCTGGGGGGCCTTACCCGGCTGATCCCGCCACTGCGCTCGGCGAGCCCAGCACCTGCCGCAGGGTGGGAATCAGGTCATCAAAATTCTCGAGCACATGGGCGCCGGCCTTCTTGAGATAGGCCGCCTTCAGTGACGGCCTGCCATAGTTTCCCGAAATTATCGAGGCCGCGTGCCCGAAGACCGTTCCTTCCGGCATATCTTCAGTAAAGCGCCCCGCAATATAAGCAATCAGAGGCTTCCTGAATCCCCCCTGCAAGATGAAATCTGCGGCCTCCTCCTCTTGGGAGGTTCCCGGCTCGGAAAAGATCACCACCGCCCGCGTCTCGGGGTCGGCTTCGAACAAGGGCAGGAGGTCCTTAATGGTGCTGCCGATAAGGGCGTCGCCGCCGATGCTGACACTCGTGCTGACGCCGTATCCGGCCCGTCTCACCATCCACGAGACCTCTGCCGTCATGCCGCCGCTCCTCGAAATGACTCCCACCGGACCGGGGACGAAGCAGCGCTCCACGTTATCTCCCCCGATGGCTCCGAGCTTCACGCGGTCAGCCGGGTTGATCATCCCCACGGAGTTGGGGCCTATCACCCGAACTCCCGCCCGGCGGGCCAGGGCCAGGCACTTGACCGCATCCTTCTGGGGGACGTTTTCTGTGGGAATCAGGATTAATTTGATGCCGTTGGCCACGGCCTCGGCAACGGCATCGGACACGAAAGCGGGGGGCACGTAAATAACCGAGGTATCGAGCTCATGAGCGGCACAGGCTGCTTTGAGCGTATCGTACACAGGGATGCCGTGAACCTCCTGGCCACCCTTACCCGGGGTCACTCCGGCCGCTATCCTGGCACCATAGGCCAAAGTGTGCTTCGTGACCATGGAGGCTTCCCGGCCGGTTATTCCCTGCACTACGATCCGGGAGTGGCGATTTATCAGAATAGCCATCAGCCGGGCCTCCTGTCGGCCAAGTTCTTTTGCATCCGGGTTATCATGTGGGTACAGGCTTCGGTCATGGTTACCTCATCGCCGTAGTATTCGACCCCGGCGGCGGTGAAAAGCTCCCGGGCCGCGGCATCATTGACGCCGGCCTCACGCACCACTACCGGAAAGGTCGAGAGATCCACCCGCAGGTCCTCCAAGGCCCTGATGATTCCCCGGGCCAGGATATCCACCTGGGTGTTATTGGTAATATTGTGGCAAACAAACAAGCCCTTTACCCCCACCTTGGAAAGGATACCCTTGGTGATCCCGAAAACCTTCTCTTCGGCGGGATTTCCCCCGACTTCGGAGTAATTTGCCGGGTGGCCGCCCAGGGCGGTGAGCGTATCGAAACACAAGAGGCTGCCGCCGCCACCGCCGCACATAAACCCGATATCGCCTTCAGGCATCTCGGTGTAGCGGGCGGTTCCCCTGTAGGGGTCGGATTCGTTAACCTCGACCATCCTCTTTTCGAGGTCCGTAAGAGGGCGCCAGGCCCGCTCGCTGCCCATCTGGACCATGTCCGTCAGGCCCGTTTGCCGGTACATGGCGCTATCGTCGACGCTCATGACGGCCGCCGCAGCCATGATCTGGCCATCGCGGGTAATGACCAGCGGATTTACCTCGAGGAGGTAGGCGTCATAGCGTTGAAAGGCGCGGTAGAGCTTTGCCAGCACCCCCGCCGCAGCAATGAGCAGCTTCCCCCTCACCCCGAGCTCGGCAAAGATCTCCCTCGTCTCATAATCGGCAAGATCTGACAAGGGATCCACCTCCCGCACCAGAATCTCACCGGGGTAGGAGCGGCTGAGTTCCTCGACGTCCACACCGCCCCTAAGGCTGGCGATGATTACCGGAGCCTTTTTGTTCTTGTCGAAGGTTATGGACACATACCATTCCTGGTCGATATCGAGCCTCTCTTCGATGAGCACCTGTTCCACAGGAAAGTTGCGAACCGAAGAACCCAGCATTTCCCGGCTAATGGAAACGGCGTCTTCCGGATTCTCGGCAAAGCGGATGGCTCCCGCTTTGCCGCGCCGGCCCACCGGAACCAGGGCTTTGATTACCACGGGCTTGCCAATCAGCCGCGCGATTTCCAAGACTTCGTTCTCACTCGCGGCAATCTCGCCCGGCGGCACGGCCAGGCCCTCGTCCTTCAGCAGTTGCTTGGCGTGATGCTCCAGGAGTCGTCCCACGTTATGATCCCCCTAACTTGCCGCTATTCGTCTTTGGAGCCGCCGTGGAGCGCGGCCTCTTCCCCCAGCGCCAGGGGCAACCCCAAAGTTTGGGCTATACCGAGAACCCGCCGGGCCCACGCCGCCACCGGATAATCGATGAACTTGCCGTCCAGTTGCACCGCGGCAACGCCGGCGGCTTCCGCTTTGTCAAAAGCCCGCACCACCCTGGCGGCATACTCGATCTCGGCGGGCGTGGGAGAAAAGGCTTCATTGACCGGAGCGATTTGGGCAGGATGAATTACCAGCTTGCCCGAAAACCCGAGCTGCCGGGCCAGCTGGCAATCCTTCCTGAGCCGGGCCTCATCCTTCAGGTCGATATTGACCGTATCGATGGGCCCCTCGATTCCCGCCGCCCGGCTGGCGACGGCGAGCTGGGACCTGGCGTAAAACAGCTCGCGGCCTTCGTCCGTAAGCACGATGCCCATGTCGAGAGTGTAGTCCACCGCCCCAAATGCCAGCCGCCTCACCCTGGGGCCGGAAGAGGCGACCGCGCCGGCGTTGGCCACTCCCCGGGCGGTTTCCACCAGGGGAATAAGCTCAATATTGCCGGGAGGCAGGGCGTATTCCATTTCCAGTTGGCCGATCAGCCAATCGACCCGCCTCACTTCTTCCTGGCACTCGGCCTTGGGGAGCATGATGCCGGCGGGGCGATTGCCCAGCACGGCCATGATATCGCCCAGAATCCATGGGGTATTTACCCCATTCACCCGTATGTAGACGCCGTCCCGCCGCACCCTGCTCAGCACGTCCACCATCAGACTGCGGGCTCGCACCTTTTCGGATACCGCCACCGCATCCTCAAGGTCGATGATCACCGCATCGGCATCGAGGGATAACGCCTTATCGACCTTGCGAAGGTCGGTTGCCGGAGCAAAGAGGAAACTGCGTCGCAGCCGGGTCATTTCTTCCTGCCTCATTTTAAGATGTTGACTGGCTTGGATAACATCCGCCGGGGGCCTTTTGAAAGAAAAGCAATGATTATGCCATAGCCTTAACGGGGCGGTTAAAGACCCTGAAAACCGCGCCAGGTTTGCTTGCCGTCCGCGGTCGGTGAGGTTGGACATCAAGAAGGTTTGAAATGACCTGTTTCACATGTGCAATCATGTCTTGCTTTCATTTCAAATGTGAAATATTCAGAGTTGACTTAACTGGTTGGCAGGCCCAAGCAGGTTTTTAGGTGGGATTCTGATAGGTTGAGATCTCGATAAGGTTTAAATCAGGGTCTCTGATATAGAAAGAAAGCATGGGGCCATTGGCGCCGAGACGGCGCACCGGCCCTTCTATTATGTCCACGCCCCTGCTCTTTACGTGTGCCATGGCCGCACTGAGCCCGGTATCCGTGACCAAGCACAGGTCCGCCGACCCTGGCAGCGGCTGGTGCGCCTTGGGTTCCCACTCTTTTCCTGCTTCATGAAGATTGATCTTTTGGCGCCCAAACTTTAGCGCCACCCTGCCGTCTCCGAAAATTTCCCTTTCCATTCCCAGTACCGACTCATAAAAACGGACGGTTTCTTGGATATTCCTGACAGTCAACACCAGGTGGTCCAGTTGTTGGATATGTATTTTGCTCATGAACTCACGTTGTGCGGGCCTCAATTCCGTCTATTTCATCCTGGGCCACGCCCCGGCCAGGTTTCCCTCGCCATGGATCAGCGGTCTTGCGATTCCTGCCAGATCCTGTTCAGGTATTCTTCATTAGTCTCTGGATTTCTAGTAAACATGGGGTACGACTGCTCATAGGCCTGATAGGCCGGCTCCTTTTCATAGTAACCCGGCGCACAGCCGGCCCCAAGAGGGAGGATAATCAAGGCCAACCCAAACCAGGTTTTCATGGTAGTCTCCTTGGGGCCCGGAAATCGAACCCAGGCAGACTTCTGCCTGGTGAACGAGGAAAGGGGCTCCATCCTTAGCCCCTCTGGCCCCTTGGCCTTAAGGCCTCATTGGACCTGCTGAACTGACCCTGGCTAACTGCCCGGGGAGATTCGCAGCCGCTTCATCTTGCGCCACAGGGTGGTGGTGCTGATTCCCAGCAAGCCGGCAGCCAGGCGGCGGTTATAGGCCGACTTTTCCAGCGCCTGCAGGATAAGGGTGCGCTCCACTGCCTGGGTCGGCCCCTTGAGAAAAGTGCCTTGTGGCGCCGAATACGAGGCCTTATCGTCGAAGGGATTTTGGGGCGCTACCCCTAAGATATGCCTGGAATCTGGATTTGCAACCGCGGCCTCAAGGGGACCCGAATCTGCCGGGGTCTTTGCTGGAGCATAGGCCTGGGTGGCGCCTCCTTTGCGGATCACGACGGGAATATCCTTTAGCTGGATCACTTCGTGGGTGGTGAGATTCATGATCCGCTCCAGGCAGTTTCTCAACTCTCTCACGTTGCCAGGCCACGGATAGGAGATCAGGCAATCCAAGGCATCGTCCGCAATGTCCTGGACGAAGCTGCCGAAGTTCGCCCTAAACTGGTCGATAAAGTTTCGAACCAGCAGGGGAATATCTTCAACCCTTTCCCTCAGTGGAGGAATCCACAACTCCACCACATTCAACCGGTAATAGAGGTCTTGACGGAATTTGCCACTCGTCACCATATGCCAGAGATCCACGTTGGTTGAAGCAATGACCCGGACGTTAAGCGGAATAGTCTTTTTGCCCCCGATCCTTACGAGTTCCCGCTCTTGCAGCACCCTCAGCAGCCTTGACTGAAGTTCCAGGCTCATTTCGCTTATCTCATCGAGGAAGAGCGTGCCGCCGCTGGCCTGTTCGAAGAACCCTTGTTGGCCTTGCTTTTGCGCCCCGGTGAAGGCCCCGGCCTCGTAGCCGAAAAGTTGGCTTTCCATCAGGCTGGAGGGAATGGCACCGCAGTTCACCGCCACGAAAGGCCCCCTGGACTGCTGACTGGAGTTATGGATGGATTGGACGAAAAGTTCCTTTCCTGTTCCCGTCTCTCCACATGCCAGGACGGTTGAGCTGGTGCCGGCCACCTGGTGGGCCTGCTGGATGCAACTCAGGATGGCCTCGCTTTGCCCCACGATATCCGAGAAGGTATAACGCGTCCCATCACGGCGGCTGCCAGCCGCCAGCAGTTTTTTCTGTTTTACCGAGACGACGTTATTAAAACCCAAACCAAACTCATCCGTAATGGGGATGCGCACCGCCAGAGCGCCTTCCTCAAGAAGGGAAGGCCCGATTACCGGACGACCCAGTTCCATGGCGCGTTTCCCCAGATAAGTGAACTGACCCAGCCCCTTATTCGAGGCCCTGCCATCCGGTTCGACGCTGAAAAAGCGAATACCTTCCCGGTCAAAGAGCACAGCCTCTCCGCCGGTGACCCGCGCGATCAAAGGCACCGCTTCTTCAAAAGTGGCCTTGAGCTTATCTGCAAGTCCGACGTGACCCGCATTGTTTAGTATCAGCAGGCAGTCCCCCAGCGGTATAAACAGGTTGAAAATATTGCTGATCTTTGACGGGATTAAAAGCGGCTGGGTGGATTGGATGGCTTTGTCGAAGCCTTTATAGTTCTCCAAAGGATAATCATTAAGATCATTGCCTTCCCCATCCACCGTTTTTCTGCATAAATCACTGGGACGGACGACCGTCGCAAAACCACAGGAGAACCGCGCCAAGAGGGGTAAGACCTGACAAAGCGTTTCGAATAGACTGCTCATTGCCGGTTATCCTGGTAAAAAATCAGACGTTACCTTTGGGGGTGTAAGTTGAAAGAATTATTTAATTGTAACCAACAGACGGTGCAAAATACATGGAAATTTTCCCGTAGGCCTCACGGGCAAGAGTCCGTGGCCCCTATTGTCCCCCAGTCAACATGCCGGCCGGCGCGGGCTTGGGTTCCTTAAGCTCCGCGGCCAAGAGGCGTCCGGGGGCCTTGGGTGAGGTTTACCCAAAAATCAGGAAAAATTACTGTCACCTCGAAATTTGTGGTAGCATACCAGTAATGAAAAGAGCCGGCTCAAGAAATGTGTCCTGGAGGTTGGAAGCGTTTTGGACAACAAGAGTTATAAAGGGGTGGGACTGGGAGCCTTGGCGCTGGTTCTCTTAATTATCCTCTTGCTGGCCCTATATCATTTTATGGGCATCAGGACCGCCCCAGCGCCAACGGCTGCATTAGCGGAAAAGCCGCAGGCCTTACCCGGCGTTTCCGAAGCGCCGGGGGTACCTTCGCCCCTGGCGGCCCCGATGGCGCCTCCACCGGGACAACCCCCGGCCCTGCCTGGGAAAGGGGTTGCCAACCCTGAGGCCATTCCCCCGAAAATAGCCGCCATTCCCCCTGCAGCAAAAGAACAACCTTTGGCGCCTCTGGAAGAAGAGAGGAAATACGGTCTCTCGGTGGGCACCTTTCCTAATTTCCGGAGTGCCGAAAAAATGCTGGAAAAGCTTAGGAAGCAAGGCGAAGAAGGTTTCATTCGCAGGACTCCGGGTAAAAAGAAGGGATACCAGGTGATCGCGGGGCCGTTTTCGTCCAAAGGAGAGGCGGAAGCTGCAGCCAAGTCGTTGAAGACCAAACTACATGTTGCACCTAAGTTGGAAACCATCATCATCCCGGTTTCTAAATAATGATTGTCCATTGAAAAGCCGTGATAACCGGGATTGTTGATTTCAGCCGGGGGGGGCAGGAATAAGAACTGGTAGGCGCAGGCTTTAGCCTGCGTTTTGTTTTTTTTGGCTTTTTACTTTTTACTTTTACCTTGCTTCTTAACGGGCCTCGGAAACCAGAAGGGGCTTAGGTTTGGCCCCGGCTATTCTGGCAGTGTTGCTGCTACCTGGGGAACTATTCCTTTTAACAGTTTTGACCTTCCCCCTTCTAGGCTCTCTCTTCATGGCAAGTAAGGTTTGGTCCCGTTTCTTACTCTTGCGGTTCGCGACTTTCTTGTCATTTTTTTCCCTTTTCTTAGTCATTCTCTGCATATTAGATTTATTTTCCCGGGCAGCGTCTTTTTTGGGAGAACCCATAGTTCCGAATATGGAAGCCGCATAGGGGGTCGAATTAGCGTTTGCTGCATCGATCCCCGGGGGCGTTGGCTTTTTCGCCAGCTTCATCTGGTTTTCGGAGGTTGGGGTTGGCTTGCGGGTATCGGGTGCCGTCGCATAGCCTGTTTGGCTCTTGCCTGGTGAATAGGCAGCGGGCCTTACCGTTGGAGAAGGGACGGCTCCCAAGGCCGCACCCTGATTTTCCTTCCCTCCAGCTACCCGCTCATCAGCAAGCGCCGCCACTGCCAAATTAGAATCGGGTTGTTGATAGGGAACGCCTTTGAATCCAAATTTCTCCGGATTCTTGGCGATGATGGTGGCTGCAATCATCTGGGGCACATAGTTTTCGGTCTCAGTGGGCAGGCACTTACCGGCGGAGAGTTCCCAGAAATTCTGGCCATTGCCCTTGTTCAATTCCTTCTGAACCCGCTTCTCGCCACAGTTGTAGCTGGCGGCGGCCAGATACCAGGAGCCAAACTGCCTGTACAGGTCCCGCAGGTAACGGGCTGCGGCGTGAGTCGATTTCACCGGGTCCCGGCGCTCATCGACGTGGCCGTTAATTACCAAACCGTAACGAACCCCTGTGCCTTTCATAAACTGCCACAGGCCGCGGGCGCCCGCGGGAGATTGGGCCTCGGGATTAAAACCGCTTTCGATCATGGCCAGGTACGCCAGGTCTTCCGGCAGGCCGTACTCCCGAAAAACTTCCTTAATCATCGGCAGATAATGGGTGGAATGGGCCAGTTGGCGCCGGATCACATCTTTGCGTTGGGTGGAAAAATAGACCAGATAAGCCTGGACTTGCTTATTTTCCTGGATGGGCACATCGTATCCTTCAGTCATTGCGGCATCGTTGGCAGACAAGGATGGGCCTTGGCGGAGATTGTCCTGGACCAGGCGGCCGCCACCGCAATTCACCAGCAATATTAAAGAGGCGATGACAGTATAAAACCAGATTCTCATAATAGGACCCGCCGTCTAGAGGGCCAACTTTCCAGGTTCAAATCTAAATTTGGTTCCAGTTAACCGCACTTATCCTTTTTCAATCATGGGCATTTTAATGTTAATTGTCTTATAAGTCGGTTATCCGTCTATTACAATCGGCATAAACCTGATTTTTACCTAGGGGAATCCCTGAACTTTCTCAATAGGCTCATCCGGCAAAGACCCAGGATTTTGAGTTTGTCAAAGCCCCGGACCCTTCATTCTTTGGGTCATTTCCAGGGCAGGTCTGCAACGGCACACAAGCAGGGGAATTAAATCTGTGCTACTAAGGCGCCGATGAGAGGAGCCGGCTTAGAGGAAGGCGCCTTTGAGGGATTTTCACCGAAGCACAGAGGTTCCAAAGCCATTTTGGGACTAGGGTGGCCAGGGCTGCCAAATAATCGAGGATAATATTCCTTGAATTTGCAAAAACTCTCTTAACACTTTCCGGCCGACCGTCTTCTAAATTAGCAAATCCTGTTTACAAAATTTTTTTGGGAGGGTAAGCGAATGAGCCTAAGCAGATGGTTGAGCGTTATCCTGATGATGGGCGTTATCCTGGCCTTAGGCCCGCTGAGTGCCCAAGCCGAGCCATATCCACCTTTGGAGCGTTACTCGAATTATCACCACCCCCATGGAAATGCCTATGGGTGGCAGGGCCCCAGGCCTCATGCCTTTGACCGTCACCAGGAGTATTACAGGCACTACTGGAGGGGTCCACACAATCCCGGCCCCTATATGTACCACGCGGGACCACCGCCGGTTGCCTATGTGGCGCCCGTTACTCCCATCTTTGGAATTCAGCCTTACCCCCAACCCCAACCCTTTTTCTCCCCGCCCGCATCTCCAGGCTTCCACGGTGAAATCACCTTTTGAGCGAAGGGAAACGCCCTCATAAGAATTTGAGGAAGCAGGCGAAAACAAAGGCCAACCAAGATTTGTTAAAAAATTTGGGGGAATTCATTAACGTTTTCACGCGGGAGGCCTTCTAAACTAACAAACCCGAAGGCTAGAATTTTTATATTTTATAGGAGGATACCTAAATGAGGCCAGAAAAATGGTGGCACGTTATTCTCACGATGGGTCTGTTTATGGCTCTGAGCCCTCTGAGCGCTCAGGCCGGACCTTTCCGTTCGTTTGCCCCGCTGCTGAATCGCCAAACTTTCACCGCACCCCAGTCGCGTGGCAACGCCTTCGGTGGGAACGGCCAAAACCGCCAGTGGCAGCAGCCCAATGGCAATGCCAATGGCTGGAATGGCCAAAACCGTCAGTGGCAGCAGCCCAATGGCAATGCTTACGGACAAAACCGCCAGTGGCAGCAAAATAATGGGAACGCCTATGGTTGGAATGGCCAAAACCGCCAATTTCAGCAGCCTAATGGCAATGCTTACGGACAAAACCGCCAGTGGCAGCAAAATAATGGCAACGCCTACGGTTGGAACGGCCAAAACCGCCAGTGGCAGCAGACTAATGGCAATGCTTACGGACAAAACCGCCAGTGGCAGCAAAATAATGGCAACGCCTACGGTTGGAACGGCCAAAACCGCCAGTGGCAGCAGACTAATGGCAATGCTTACGGTTGGAACGGCCAAAACCGCCAATGGGACCAGCGCCGCGACTATGGAAGGGATGACCGCTGGCGTCAGTGGGACCAACACCGGAATGACTATGGCCGGAATGATCACCGGCCCTGGTGGGACCAGCAGAGAAATGGTTACGGCGAAAATGATCGCCAGTACCAGGGGGGGCGCTTAGGAAACGGGCAATTCCAGCAGCCCAAGGGAGGGCAGCAGTATAATCCTGGTACTTATAATCATGCAGGTTACCAAGTACAGGGTCAATCTCCCAATAATGCCCCCAGTTCGTCAGGCTATTCCCATAATACCACTAACACCACTTTGCCGGCGGGTCAGACTGGCACTCAAACCGGTATAAGCCCCACCGGAGCCACCGGGAATACCACTCAGCATCAAGCCGGATCGGCTGCAGGGGCAATTTAGGCTGCTGACCATGAGGAATCGCATGCTTGGGTCGGCAAGAATCGATCCAGGTGAATAACTCAGATGGAATTAAGGGAGAGAGGAGTGAACTCGCTCATGGAAAAAGGCGTCACGGGAAAGAGGGAGGATAGGTGCGGATTTGACGTCGCTCTTGCTCCTTGCTTTTCTTGCATTAGTGGTTAATTTATCTTCATCATGAGGTTCGCCTCAGGTTTTTCCCATCTTTGTCGGCCTGGTGCTTCTCCCCCGCATCGGGCCGACTTTTTTCATCAAGAGCCAAGATCAAAAGATTAAGAGAGGCTGTTTCGACAGGTTCGACACATCTCCGCACTGCGCCATCCGGATTTTGGAGTTCTGTGAGGCTCATCATAGCTGGCAGTCAATCTCGTAATAAAACTGTCTCCTTCCATTCCTAATTATTTACATGGCGCTCTCCTGTTCCTTCTTGGCCGGTAATGGTATGAATCCGGGTGGCGGCCACTCGTGTCCCAGGATTCCCGGACCATACGCGGGTTTTCAGTGGCCCAAAGTTGGTAAGCCAGAATGAGTTTCACGCCGGCATGGCCCAACCGGACGACTCCTGCCGGGAGGGGCCCCAGATGGCGCCGGGAAAGGCGGAGCGCCTTCCCGGCTGGCTAATAGAAGACTTCGATGGGAGCAGATCCTGGAAGAACCTGCAATTTTTTGGACGTTAAGGGGAGCCTGCGGCCTCTTTCCCCAAAACTCCTTCCGCAACCGGTTGAATCGGCAGGTACCTCATGCCCAGATCGAAGATCAGGATAGCCATGGCCACCAGGGCCGCGGTCATGACAATCTCTATCACCGAGGGGAAGTAGCCGAACTGCCGGTAGCCGATATAGCCGGTGAGGCTGACGTTGAAACGGTTCAGCACCACCCCGAAGGCCGCCAGGCCCGAGGTCCAGTAAAGGCCCTTTTCGGACCGGCGTATCTCCGGAATGCACAAGAGCAGGGCCGGCAAGACGACGGTGCCGAAAAGCTCCACGAAAAAGAAGAAATGGGGTTTATCCCAAACCCAGACCGCGACCCCCCGGGCGTAGAGGTCCGTCACCTTCATGGCAAAATAGACCAGCAGGGCGATTCCCAGCCCCTTGCCCAGGTCTGAGAGGATGCCGATTTCCGGCACCCGCTGGTAGACCCGGGAGGCGATGAGGCTTTCCAGGGTAATGACGCTCATGCCGCCGATGACCGCGCTGGCCAAGAAGAGGGGTCCCAGGGCCTGGGAAGCCCACAGGTCGCTCATCTTTTGGGGCAGCAGCATGAACAGGGCTCCCAGGGAGGATTGGTGCAGAGTGGAGAGCATGACCCCGGCCACCACCAGGAACAGGTAGATATCGCGGAAAAACTTGATCCAGCTCTCTTTGTGCTGGCCGTAGCGCTCCAGGCCGATGATGAACAGGTCGATAGCCAGCACCGTAGTGTAGAGCATGACGCACCAGGAAACCTCGAAGAGGATTGAGTGAGGGTTCCACATCACCATGGGGTGCCAGATGCGCAAGGGCCGGCCCAAGTCGAAGAAGAGCCCCACCACAAAGATCAGGTAGCCCACGAATGCCGAGAGCTTGGCAGGCCGCAGCAGGGGTTGGAACTTTTTCAGGTTGAAGATATAGATGGCGGCGGTCATGGTGAAGCCGCCGGCGGCCAGGGCCACCCCCGCCAGGACGTCGAAACTGATCCAAAGGCCCCAGGGATAGGCGTCATTCAGGTTGGTGGTGGCCCCCAGACCCAAATACAACCGGGCGCCAGCGGCGATCAGGCCCAGCACCAGGAGGATATAGAGGACAGCTTTCCCGGTGGTCAACTTTCCTTCGCCGGGATACCATTTTTCGTTTTTTCCGGCCATGGCTTAATCCTCCTTGGGCTTTTTGGCCTCGACGGCCGCCCGGCGCTGGATGAAATAATGGAGGCCCACCGCCAGCCCACCCACGGCCACGGCCACCAGGGGCACCTCGGACATCCATTCCCGGCCGCGGAGGCCTTGGGGAGTGTTCCCCAGATCGGTGCGGAAGCCCACCTGGGTCAGGCCCAGTTCTTGAAAAGAGACGGAGGTGAGATAGAGATTGGAGAGGCCGCCGGCTACCTTCTCGCCATAGACCTCGGGATAATATTTGTCCGATTCCAGACCGATGCGCCGGTGGGCTTCCTTCAGGAGTTCGGCCCGCTCCCCGAACAACAGGGTGCCGGTGGGGCAGGTCGTAGTGCAGTTGGGAGCCAGGCCTATGGACTGCCGGTCGGCGCAGAAGGTGCATTTGCGCACCAGGGGCACCGGCGACTCCCACTGAAACTTGGGAATCTGGAAGGGACAGGCCATCATGCAATAGCGGCAGCCGATGCACCTCTCGTCGTCATAGACCACCGGCCCGGAGGGCAACTTCACCAGGGCGGCCACCGGACAGGCGCTGACGCAAGCGGGATCGAGGCAGTGATTACAGCGCCTTGAGATGAAATACCATCCCAGCCCCTCTTCGGAGAGGGGAATTTCCCGGAAGATGATGCGAGTGTATTGGTTGCTGCTCAGATATCTCGGGTTGGACATGGTTTCGCTGAAGGTGGCCCTGCCGCCCTTCAGGTCGTTCCAGCTCTTGCAGGCCACCTGGCAGGCCCGGCAGCCGATGCACTTGGTGGTATCGATCAAGATGGCTTTGCTCATAACCATTCCCCTTTAGGCCGGCTCGCCTAGGCTTTTTCCAGGTTCACCAGGAATACCTTGTATTCCGGGATCATGGTGTTGGCGTCACCCACCATGGGCGTCAGTTGGTTGGCGGCGTAGTTCTGCTGAGGATTGGGGCCGCCGGTGGTCAGGCCGAAGAACCCGAAGTGCCAGGGCATGGCCACCATCTCCACCTTATTCTGCATGGGCGGCTTGCCGCAGGTGAAGGGAGCCACCCGGTGGGTCACCTCGGCCCGGGCCAGCACTGCGCCGCGGATACTCTTCACCTTGACCCAATCACCCGCCTTGATTCCCTTGGCCGCGGCCAGGCTGGGGCTGATTTCCACGAACATCTCCGGGACCAACTCCGACAGCCAGGGGAGATTTCTGGACATGGCCCCGCCCTGCCAGTGCTCGGTGACCCGGAAGGTGGTGGCGATGATGGGATAGCGAGGATCACAGATCTGGGCCACCTCGTCCAGCGCCGATTTCCAGACCTTCATCACAGGGTTGGACTGCTGAGGTGACAGGGCGTTCACGTAGGGGCACTCCAGGGCCTCGTAGTGCTCCGGCAAGGGGCCTTCCTTGCAGAGCCCACCGGGCACGAAGATCCGGCTCTTGCCTTCGGGCAGCATGATGAACGGCGCCTTGGCCGACACCTCCGGCGGAATCTGCTGATTGGTCTTGGGATCGATCCAGCCAAAATCGGGCACGTCAAACTTGGTCCAGGTCTTGGCGACCGGATCCCACTTGAACAGGAACTTGTCCTTGTTCCAGGGCTGGCCCGCGGGGTCCACCGAGCAGCGGTTGTAAATGATCCGCCGGTTCACCGGCCAGGCCCAGGACCAGTTGGGGAAGAGCCCCAAGCCGCTCGGGTCTTTTTTATCCCGGCGGGCCATGAGGTTGTCCTTCTTGTCCGGGCCGGGGTAGGAACCCGAGTAGATCCAGTTGCCGCAGGCGGTGGAGCCGTCGTCGGCGAGCTTCGTGAAGTTGGCCACCTGCTTTTTATCCGCCACGGTGTAGCCGTTGACCTCCTTGGCCACCAGGTGGACGTCGGGGTCGTCCCCGTAGTTCCACGCCAGATTGACAATAGGCTCAGGAGAAGCCGCTTTGGGATCTTCGTTGTAGAGTTTCTTCAGTTCCAGGGCCAGGCGGTTGAGGTACCACAGGTCGCTTTTGGCGTCCCCGTGGGGCGGGAGCGCCTGGTAGCGCCATTGCAGCCAGCGGCCGCTGTTGCTGATGCTGCCTTCCTTCTCCAGTGAGTCCGCCACCGGGAACAGGAAGACCTCGGTCTTGATGTCCTCGGTCTTGGCCCCGGGGCGCTTCCAGAAGACGGCCGTGTCCGTCTCCCAGAGGTCGAAGGCCGCCAGCCATTCGAGCTTGGCCAGGGCTGCATAAGCCTGGTTCAGGTCGGGGGAACTGATGGCCGGGTTCATGCCCCACACCAGGAGGCCCTTGATGCCGCCGGTCCCCATGGACTCAAACAAGGGAATCCAGGAATACCCCGAGTTCTGGTACCCTTTGCCCACCTTGGGCAGGTAGTCATAGGCGAAGTCGTTGCCCGGCTGGGCCGCCTCTCCCCAGAAGGCCTTGAGAAGGCTGACGATGAACTTGGGACGGTTGATCCAAAAGCCGCCTTTCGGGGTCGTGGCGTTATAATCCTTCAAGGTGGGCAGGGCCTCCGAGGGCATCGGCATATAACCCGGGAGGATGTCAAACAGGAGGGCCATGTCCGTGGAGCCCTGGACGTTGCTCTCCCCCCGGAGGGCGTTGATGCCGCCCCCGGGTATCCCCATGTTCCCTAAGAGCTGTTGCACGATCGTATAACTGCGGATGATCTCCACCCCGGTGGTATGTTGGGTGCCGCCCATGGCGTACATGATGGTGCCGGCCTTGCCAGGCTGCCCGGTGGCGCTGAAAACCTCCGCCATCTTCAGGAACTGCTTTTGGGGCACCCCGCTGATTTCCTCTACCATCTCCGGGGTGTACCGGGAATAAAACCTTTTTACGATCTGAAAGACGCACTGGGGGTCGGCCAGGGTGGGGTCGGTCTTGGGCTTTTTCTCCGCATCCACCTGGTAGCTCCAGGTAGCCGGGTCATAAGTGTGCTTCTCTTTGTCAAAACCGGAAAAGAGGCCGTCTTGAAAACCAAAGTCTTTATCCACCAGAAAGGGGGCGTTGGTGTAGTTGGCCACGTACTCCTTTTGGTAGAGATTGTTCTCCATGATGTAGTTGATCAGACCGCCCATCAAGGCGATGTCGGTGCCGGGCCGCAGACGCACAAACAGGTCGGCCTTAGCGGCGGAGCGGGTGAAGCGGGGATCCACCACCAGGAGTTTGGCCCCCCGTTCCTGGGCCTTGGTGATCCACTTGAAGCTGATGGGATGATTCTCGGCGGGATTACAGCCGATAATTATGACGCAATCACTGTTGGCCAGATCGTTCCAGTGATTGGTCATGGCGCCCCGGCCAAAGGTGGGCCCCAACGAGGCCACGGTGGAGGAGTGTCAGAGGCGGGCCTGGTGCTCAAGATAGACGATCCCCAGGGCCCGGGCCAGCTTGACCAGGAGATAACATTCTTCGTTATTGATCGCGGCCCCGCCGATGGCGGCCAAAGTTTCGGTGCGGTTAACCGGCACGCCGGTGGGGGACTTGGCGACAAAATCCTTATCCCGGGTGGCCTTGATGCGCTGAGCCAAAGTGGCCACAGCCCAATCCAGGCTCTTTTCTTCCCAGTGGTCGCTCCCCGGGGCCCGATAGCGCACCTTCTGCAAACGGCGGGGGCTGGTGACCACTTCGAAGACCGCCTGCCCTTTGCTGCACAGGGTCCCCTGGTTGACGGGATGGTCCGGGTCGCCTTCCACAGCCACCAGCTTGCCGTTCTTGGTGTAGGCCACCAGACCGCAGCCCACCCCGCAATAGGGACAGATGGAAGTAGTGGCGGTGGCCTTGGTGATTTTGGCGGGCGCCACCGATCCGGCCCACCCGGGACGCCGCAAGATGACGTCCGAGAGACCCAGGGCGGTAAGCCCGCTCCCCAAACCCTTAATGAAAGTTCTGCGGGAAATGCCCATGTCCACCTCTATGTCTGGTTTCGGCAAGAAAAAGGTTGGTGGGGAATGAATTAATCGAGAATTGACCGGTTAACGCACTGTTTAAGTGAACATGTTAAAGGGCTTTTTCACAAATGTCAAAAAAAAAATATGATCCCGGAAAACGGGATTTGATATTGCGTTCCTGGGAATAAGAGGTTGACTTGTGGAGAGAATATGCTGATATTAATACACTAGAGCTAACTGGCCATTGGCGGGGCGGGCTTGCCACCCGCCCGTCTATTTCCCGGTGCCGGTGGCGCTCACCCGGCCGGATAGAAAAACCCCTGTTTATCCGGGGGAAAGGCTGGCGGAGCCATACACCCGACAGGTCAGGCTCAGCGGCCCGGCGGCGGCCAACGGCCATCCCTACCGCCTTACTCGATTAATAGGTTAATGGAGACTTGCCTGATGAAGAGGACTTTTCGCATCCTGCCCTGGCTTGGCATCATTTTGCTGGTCCTGGCCCTCAGCGGCGGGGCCTGGGCGGCTACTGACGAAGTCAGCGTGCCCATCCTGCTCTATCACCGGTTCGGTCCGACGAGGGCTGACAGCATGACCGTAACCACCCCGGTATTCGCAGCGCAAATGCAGTGGCTCAAGGATAACGGCTATACTGTCATTCCGCTCCGGACCCTGGTTAATTATCTCCTGGACAAGGGGCCGGCGCCGGGGCCCAAGTCGGTGGTGATCTGCGCGGATGACGGCCACAAGTCGGTCTATTCCGATATGCTGCCCATCGTCCGGAAATATAATTATCCCGTGACCCTGTTTCTCTACCCCTCTTGCCTGTCCAATGCCTCCTATGCCCTGACCTATGAGCAGGTAAAAGAGATGCAGCAGACCGGACTCTTCGATGTGCAGAGCCATACCTTCTGGCACCCCAATTTCAAAAAGGAAAAGAAGAGGCTCACGCCGGCCGAATACCAGAAGTTCGTGGAGACGCAGCTCGTCAAGTCCAAGCAGGTTTTGGACAAGCGCCTCGGCACCAATATAGACCTCCTGGCCTGGCCCTACGGCATCTATGACGACTATCTGGAAGCGGAGGCCAAAAAGGCCGGGTACGTGATGGCCTTCAGCATCGATCGCCGGAATGCCTCGAAGTCCGAGAATGTCATGGCGGAGCCCCGCTACCTGATGGAAAACAGCGACGCCATTAAGGGTTTTGCCGCCATCGCCAGCGGCCGGGCCCAGGAACGGCAAGGAACGCACAAGACCATGGCGTTTTAACGGAGTAAGGCCGGTAAAGAAGGAAGCAGCTAATGGCTGGGCGCCGGAAGCTGACATCTGCCAGAAAGGAAAAAACAATGATGTCCAAAATCGGCTTTTTTTTGTGTATTCTCGCTCTTTTTACCGTTCTCGGCTGCTGAGGCGGAGACCAGGGACTGCGGTCGAGCAGTTCCCAAATGCAGACCCGGGCGGACTTGCAGGTAGCGGCAATTAAAGCGGACAACCGGGGTTGCCTGAAGTAAAACGGCGCAAGCCGCCGGTATGGAATGGCGGCGCCTGCCCCTGTCTGAAGCCAGGTCGCCTCGCCTGCAAGGGCACAGCAGCCCACCTGCCTTGTGGCAGCTTTTTAGAAATATCGGGCTCCGCCCGCATGCCAGGGTGGACAGGCGCAAGGGGGAAAGATGAAGAGACTGGCCATCTGCCTGTTAATGCTGCTGGGGGCCATGTTCCCGGCGGTCACTGCCCAGGCCGCCTATACCGGCAAGGTGGTGAACGCCCAGACCAAGGAGCCGGTGGAAGGCGCCCTGGTCACCATGGGAGCGGAGGTGGCCCACACCGGCCCGGACGGCGGCTTTCGCCTGGAGGGCAGCGGCGATACCCTGAAACTGCGGGCCCCGGGTTATGCCCGGCGAGAGATGGCCACCTCGGAACTGAGCGGCCCCGCACCGGAAATCCCCCTTACCCCCTTCAAGGTGAAAGCGCTCTATCTCTCCACTTACGGCAGCGCCAGCAAGAGTTTGCGTGAGGGAGCCCTGGAAGTCATTGAAAAGAACCATATGAACGCCCTGGTGATAGACGTCAAGGGCGATCAGGGGATCATCCCCTTCAAGGTGGACCTGCCCCTGGCCGAAGAGGCCGGAGCCCAGAAGACCATCCTCTTCAAGGATTATAAGGGCCTGTTGGCGAGCCTCAAGGAGAAAGGCATCTATCTCATCGCCCGCATCGTAGTCTTCAAGGACGATCACCTGGCCGCGGCCAGGCCGCAGTGGGCCGTCAAGACCAAGGGCGGCGGAGTGTTCCGCGACCGCGAGAGGCAGCGCTGGACCGATCCCTTCAATAAAGAGGTTTGGGATTACAACATCGCCATCGCCAAAATCGCCGCGGAGCAGGGGTTCGACGAGATCCAGTTCGACTATGTCCGCTGCCCCGACAACAAGGCAGTGGCCTTTCCCCAGCCGAATAACATGACAAACCGAACCAAAGCCATCACCGGTTTCCTAAAGGCGGCCCATGAAGCCCTGGCCCCTTACAACGTCATGGTGGCCGCCGATGTCTTCGGCTACGTCATGTGGAACCTGGACGATACCGGCATCGGGCAGCAGGTACCCGATCTCCTCAATGCGGTGGACGTGGTCTGCCCCATGCTCTATCCCTCCGGCTATCAAGCAGGGATTCCCAACTATCGCAATCCGATCCAGCATCCTTTTGAAATCGTTTACCTGTCGCTGAAGGAGGCCCAAGAGCGCACCGGGGTTTCGCCCCTGCGCTTCCGCCCCTGGCTGCAGGCCTTTCGCGATTATGCCTACCACGGCGGCGACTTCGGGGAGGACCGGATCAAGACCCAGATCGAGGCGGCGGATAAATTCGGCTCCAGCGGTTGGATGTTTTGGAACGCCCGCAACGTCTATCCCCAGGGCGGTTTCGATAGTGGCGGCGGGAACTAGAGACCGGCCGCCCTCCTGGACAAACGCCGGGGCGTCCTTTTATGATTTAATTGAACCTATTCCACCGCTCTCCCTCTCCTGGCCATCTCTCCTGAACCCCGGCGGCACATGACCCGGCATTTTGGCCGAGGCCAAAATGCCCTCCACTTCCGGTAAACAGATATGAAGGCCCAGGTTCCTGAGCGGCTATTATCCTTGGATATCTTTCGCGGGGTGACCATCGCCGCGATGATCCTGGTCAACAACCTGACTTTCTGGAGCGAGCGCTTTCGCTCTCTGCGGCTGACCCATGCCCAATGGAACGGCTGCAACTTCGCCGACCTCATCTTTCCGTTTTTCATCTTCATCGTCGGCGTCTCTTCGGTTTTTTCCCAGGAAAGGCGAAAGGCCAAGGAACCCCAGGCGCGCTACCGGCATATTCTGATACGCACCGCGGTCATCTTTTCCCTGGGTTTGCTCACCGGCAGCGGTCTCATCTTCGGCTGGCTCTTCCAGGCCATCTGCCCACCCGCCGAGACCCAAAAGAGTATCTGGGCGCTCTTTCTCTCCCCGCCTCCCGGCGCCGAGGTCTACTTCTTTTCCCTGGCCAACCTGCGAATTCCGGGGGTGCTGCAACGCATTGCCCTGGTCTATCTGCCGCTGTCGATTATTCTGATCCACACCCGCTGGCGGGAGCAGGCGCTGCTCGCCGGGGGCCTGCTCCTCTTATACTGGGGGTTGATGAGTCTCCCGGGCTTTGCCCTGGAGCCTGGAAAAGACCTGGGCGCCGCCATCGACCGCGCCGTTTTCGGGGAAGCGCACCTGTGGAGATTCGCCGGAACCTGGGACCCTGAGGGCCTGCTGGGCACCCTGCCGGCCCTCGCCACCGGACTCTTGGGGGCCCTCAGCGGCCGTTGGCTCCTTAGCGGCTGGGAAAGACGCCGGAAATTGACCGGACTTTTACTGACAGGCTTGCTGGGGATTATCGCGGGCGCCGCCTGGGGGCTGGTGTTCCCCCTGAACAAGTACCTGTGGACCAGCTCCTACGTGGTCTATACCGCCGGTTTCGCCTTAATCTTTCTGGGCTTTTGGTATTGGCTGACGGATGTCCGGGAGTGGCGTCCGCTTTTAGTGCAGCCCTGCGTCTGGCTGGGGATGAACCCCCTGGTGGCTTATTGCGGGGCGCAACTGGGGGCACTGGCCCTGGGGGTCCTCTACGTCGGCACCCCGGCTGAGCACACCCACCTCAGCGCCCTGATCATGAAGACGCTCTTCGGAGAAGGTTGGGGGGCCGCCGGTTCGACGTGGTTATCGGACCCCCTCTGGCCGTCGCTCTGCTGGGCCTTGATCTACCTAAGCTTCTGGACCTTGTTGATGGGAATCCTTTACCGTAAGCGCCTCTTCTTCAAGATTTGAATCCCGCAGGCGCCGGCGGCTCAATCCGCCCTTTCCGCGCAGGGGCTGTATTTTTGAATGTCGAGGACGTAGCTGTAGGCGGAGAGGGCCGCCTTGACGGCGTTGCCTGCCGAGATGTTATTCTGTTTATAGGGATCGCTGGTCACGTCGCCCGCCGCGAAGATACCCCACTTGGAAGTCTGGCTGGTGCGGTGATCCACCAGAATTTCCCCGGCCTGGTTGGTGTCCACCAGGGTCTTGATAAAATCCGAGTTGGGCACCGAACCGATGGACACCAAGACCCCCTGTACCGGCAACTCCTTCACCGCCCCGTCATTGTGGTCCAGGTAGCGCAAACCGCTGACAGCCTGATCGCCCAGGATTTCCTGGACCTCGATGTTCTTGAGCAGGTTCAACTTGGGGGAGGCCGCGATCTTCTCCTGGATGACCGGGTCGCCTTTCAGTTGGTCGCCGCGGACGAGAAGATGGACCTTAGCGGCATAGGAAAGCAAATCGATTACCGATTCCAGGGCGGTATTGCCGCCCCCCACCACGGCAACCTCCAGACCTTGGAAAAATGGGGCATCGCAGGTGGAACAATAGGCTACCCCTCTCCCCTCAAAGCGGTCCTCCCCGGGAACCTGGAGACGCCGGCGCCGGCCGCCGGAGGCGACAATCACGGTCTTGGACCAGTAGCGGCCGCCTTTATCCGTGCGCACCTCATAGGTGCAATCCGGCCCTTCCAGAACCGTGGTGACCCTTTCCGGGGTTTGGATCTCCACCTCTTTTTGAGCCCGGACGTGTCTCTCCAACTTTTCGGCCAACTCCTTGCCGGTTATGGAGATTTCCCCGACCCAATTCTCAATGTTCCCGGAAACCAGGGACTGTCCGCCGAATTCTTCAGTGACCACCAGGGTCTTCAGCTTCTTGCGGGCGGCATAGATGGCCGCCGCCGCCCCGGCTGGGCCGCCGCCGATGACGACGGTGTCATAAAGCTCGCGACTCATGGAATCTCCTCCTTCAAGAGGTGCTTGCCTGTCTTGATGATAAGGGCGCAGAAAAAAAATCCAAGTCCTGAACCCGCCATCTTGACCCTTTTCCCGCGTATTTTGTTGACAACGCGGGCCTAAGGACGCATGTTGACGTTATTAGAAACAGAGGGGGCGCCCCAGGCAACCTGGCTGTTGCTTCCTATGATTGGAGGATCGATGATGTTCTTGAATAGAGAGAGATTTATCGCCGTCATCCTGTCAGTGCTGTTCGCCTTCCTGGTTTGCGGCTGCGCCGGTGTGGAGAACACCCAAAATTCTGTCGTTACGGAATATCTCCTGAGGCAGGCGGGATTCGCCAAGTTGGAAGTAACCAACCTGACCCCCAAGAGACAGGCGTTAATGGATGCCATCCCCAAGGGGCAATTTACTACCTACAACGGCGATGGCAAAAAATATTATGTTTATAAAGATGCGCCCTCCCAAGCCCTCTACTTCGGAGACGAGGCCGCCTATCAGAAATTTTCCTCCCTGGTAAGCGATAAGAGGGTCTGCCAAAGCATGGATGCAACCTCATCTGAGCCATTTTGGTTCTTGTTTCCAGGAATTCCAAAATCCCGGCCAGCGCTAGCCAGCGTCCCTGCCTGGGCAGCCGCGCCGCCACGGGTTGTGGATCTCGCGGTTTTTCCGCAATTGATTATCCATTGAAAATGGCTGGATTTTTACCCCCCTTTGGCAAAGGGGAGTAAGGGGGGGTGATTTAATCTAACCTATTTAAATAACTCTAAAACACCATTTTTCAAATGGGGACTTAATGACGCCGTTGGCCAGGCTCACCGCGAGTGTCTCGAATAATGGCCCGGATGGTCTTTTCCTGGGATTCGACGCTCTCCGTCAGCTTGAATTGGGCCAGGGCCCTGAGCAGATTCTGGTCCCGGTCTCGGACCTTGAAATAGACGTTGCCCTCCAGGTAGTCGGTGAAGAATCGCAGTCCCAGCTCGAAGGCGATGAGGCGGACGGCGTCGTACAGATATTCATAGTCGTTCCCGGTGAGAAAGCCGCCAGCCCGGGAGAGATAGCCCCTCAGGATGGCCCGGCAGATATCGGGCTCGAAGCGCACCGTCTCCCACGACTCGATCTCCTCTCCCAGGGGATTACAGCCCGAGCGCAGGCAGTCGCCGATGTCATAATGAACCAGGCCGGGCTTGACGGTGTCCAGGTCCACCAGGGCGACGGCCTGTCCGCTGTCCCGGTCCACCATGACGTTGTTGACCTTGGGATCGCCGTGGATCGGGCGGAGCTTGAGCCTTCCCTGCGCCTTGGCCCCCTCCAGGACGCAAGCCCAGCCCCGCCGCCGGCCAATGGCGCGCAGGCCGAATGTCACCTCTGAGGATGTACCGGCCCCCTGCCTGGTTAACACCTCGTCAAAGTGCCGCAGGTAGCCGGGAGTCTCGTGAAACCCAGGCAGGGTGTCAGCCAGGCTGGCTGGGGCCAGGTCGCTCAGTAGCGCCTGGAACAGCCCCAGGGCGTAACCCACCTCCCGGGCGTGCTCCAGGTCCCGGATGACCTCCAGGGATTGGGCGTTTTCGATAAAGCTGAGGGCCCTCCAGAAGGAGCCCCCGGGGTCGAGCCAGTGGTCGGCGCCGTCCCTGGAGGGCAGCGCCCGGGGCACCTCCCAGCGACGGCCCGCGCCCTGGGAAACTTCTGCCAGCCGCCGCTGCAGGTGCCCGGTGCAGGTGCTGAAGTTGGCCAATACCTGCTGCGGCCGGCGAAACACCCGGGTGTTGAGGCGTTGCAGGATAAAATGCGCATCATCGGCCGCCTCCCCGTCCCTGGGGATGGCGCCGCGCCCCGTCACCAGGAAGGTGTCATGGACGTTGCCCTGGCCATAGGCCTCAACCTGGAGGATTTGCCCCGCCGGGGCAAATTGCGCGGCTGCGGCTAGAAATTCGCCTTTCCCGGTGGTATTTATCATCTTAAGTTTTTTCAGAGGCCATTGCTTCAAACGCCAGGAACTAGGGTATAATCAAAACTCAATAAAGACAATGTAAAGAGGGGTGCGATGTCTTCCGGTAAATCTCCCGCCTCCTTGATTACCGTTATCGCCCTGGCCGCCGGGCTCGCCTGGCTGGCCGGATGCGCGGAAGCGCCGCCACCCGCCGCCTGGAAGGCGCCGCCCCCTGTGGCGGCCCCGGAGGCGCCGCCGCCCGCCCCGGCCCCCGAGGCCACCGAGCTGAACGACCCTCGCTTCGCCGGCATCCAACCCGCGGTTAATCAAGAGATCGCCGCCGGCCATACCCCCGGGGCCGTGGTCCTGGTGGGCACCCAGGGCCGGATCGTTTACCGCCGGGCCTTCGGCCTGCGCGCTCTCGAGCCGCGGCGCCTGCCCATGACCCCGGACACTATCTTCGATATCGCCTCTCTTACCAAGGTGGTGGCCACCACCACGGCCATCATGCAGTTGGCCGATGCCGGCCGCCTGCGCCTCGATGACCCGGTGGCCAGGTATTGGCCGGCATTCGCCGCCAACGGCAAGGGATCCATCACCATCCGGCAACTCCTGACCCACACCTCCGGTTTGCGGCCCGATGTGAATTCCCATTACCGCTGGTCGGGTTACGAAGGGGCGCTGGCGGTCATTGCCGCCGACCGGCCCATCCGGCCGCCGGGCACCGGGTTCCTCTACAGCGACATCAACTTTATCACCCTGGGCGAGATCGTGCACCGGGTCTCGGGGCAGCCGCTGAATATATACTGCGCCCAAAAGATCTTTGAACCCCTGGGGATGCGGGACACCTCCTTCCGGCCGCAGCAGTGCCTGCAAGAGCGGATTGCCCCCTGCGACGTGCAATCCGGCTGCCTGCGCTGGGGGGAGGTGCAAGACCCCACCGCTTATCGGATGGGGGGAGTGGCCGGGGATGCCGGGGTCTTTTCCACCGCCAATGACCTGGCCATCTTCGTACAGATGCTCCTGGACGGCGGCCAGAGCCAGGGCCACCGGATTCTCAGCCAAAAGGCGGTGTTGGCCCTGCGCCAGCCCCAGTCCGTGCCGGGAAACGCCACCCGCCGGGGTCTCGGCTGGGATATCCACTCCCCTTATAGCAGAATTTTTAACGCCACCTTCCCTGCCGGTTCCTTCGGGCACACCGGCTATACCGGCACCTCCATTTGGGTCGATCCCCACTCCCGGACCTACCTGATTATCCTTACCAACCGTCTGCATCCCAGCGGCGGAGGAGAGGTCAGGCCGCTTAG
This sequence comes from uncultured delta proteobacterium, assembly GCA_963697965.1. GTDB lineage: Bacteria > Desulfobacterota > Desulfobaccia > Desulfobaccales > 0-14-0-80-60-11 > JAPLJC01. The sequence continues at coordinate 927,868 of OY969108.1, read as the reverse complement.
GGCCAAGATCGCCGCGGTGGTGGCCACGGCCGTGCCCATGGGCCCCCCGGCGGCAGGGACAGCCCTAAGTGGCTTGAGGATGAGCGGCCATGGCCAGGCGGACGGACCGGACCGGGTGCGGCCGGGGATCGACGTCCTGGCGGCTAACGGTTTCGCCCCCTTGGTGGGCAAGAGCATAGGGGTGATCACCAATCAGACCGGGGTCGATGGCGCCGGACGCACCACCTTGAGCCGTTTGCTTCATGCGCCCGGCGTCCGGGTGCGGGCGATTTTCAGCCCCGAGCACGGCCTGACCGGCTCGCTGGACGAACTGGTCCCTTCCGGCCGGGACGCGGCCAGCGGCCTGCCCGTTTATAGCCTGTACGGCGCGGTCAAACGCCCCACCCCCCAGATGCTGCGCGGCCTTGACGCCCTGGTTTACGATATCCAGGACGTGGGGATCCGCTATTATACCTACATTACCACCATGGCCTATGCCATGGAGGCGGCCGCCGGCGCTGGTCTCGACTTCTATGTGCTGGACCGGCCCGACCCCATCAGCGCCGCGCTGGTGCAAGGCCCCTTGCTGGACCCCGACTTGTGCTCCTTCATCGGTTATTGCTCCTTGCCGGTGCGTTACGGCATGACCTGCGGGGAGTTGGCCCGGTTTTTTAACCGGGAGCGGGGGATCGGCGCCAAATTGCACGTGGTGCCCATGCAGGGATACCGCCGGCAAGATTGGTTCGACGAAACCGGCCTGCCCTGGGTTTCGCCTTCCCCCAATCTGCACTCTCTGACCGAGGAGCTTCTTTACTCGGGGGTGGGCCTGGTGGAGTCCACCAACGTCAGCGTCGGCCGGGGCACCCCCACCCCCTTCGAAGTCGTCGGCGCCCCCTGGATTGAAGCCGACGGGCTGGCCCGCTATCTGAACGGGCGGCGGCTTCCGGGGATTGCCTTCGAGCCCGTGGTCTTCGTGCCCCATGCCAGCGCCTACCGGGGGCGGAGATGCCAGGGGGTGCGGGTGCGCCTGGTAGATCGGCAGGCCCTGAATGCGCCGGCCCTGGGCGTGGAGATCGCCTCCGCCTTGTACCGCCTTTATCCGGGGGAGTTCCATCTGGGCGAGACCCTGTCCATGGTGGGTTCCCGCCAAGTCCTCCAGGCCCTGAAGCGTGGCGATGATCCCCGGGAGATAGAGCGCCTCTGGCAGCCCGGGTTGGCAGCCTTCGACCGCCGGCGCGCCCAATATCTCCTCTACTGATTCAGGCGATCAGCCTGAGCGGTGCTCAACCTCTTCCAGCCGTTCAACCTTGAAGCCAGGTTTCGCGCCCCCTTTAATAACTGACAGCACAGGCCAGGGGCCTGTGCCGATAGCGGGTAGCATAGGCGTCTCGCCTGTGTTGCTTTGCCGCGTCCTGAGGCTAGATGGGCGGCTCCCACCCCACCGGAGGCAAATCGGAGGATTGCCAGCCCCCGCCCAGGGCCTCGATGAGGAGCACATTGGCGCTCATCCGGTTGCCCAGGATGCTGATGGCGGTCCTTTCGTTGGCCAGGGCCTGAGTTTCCACCACCAGGAGGGCGATACGGTTGAGGATCCCGGCCTTATACTGGTTGGTGCTCACCTCCAACGATTTCCTGGAGGCCCGGACCGCCTCATCTTGCACCTGGTCCTCATCTTTCAGGATGCCCAGCGCCGCCAGATTGTCTTCCACTTGCTGAAAGCCGGTGAGCACCGTCTGCCGATAGGTGGCCACGGCGGAATCGTAGGCGGCTCGCGCCGCCTCGGTCTGACCGGACCGCAGGCCGAAGTCGAGGAAGGTCTCCGAGGCCGCCGCCCCCAGGGACCAGATGCGGCTGGGCCAGGTGAGCCACTTCGCCAGGCTGGTGGTCTCAAATCCTCCCGAGGCGCTCAGGGTTATGGTGGGGTAATAGGCCGCCAGGGCCACCCCGATCTGGGCGTTAGCCGCGGCCATGTTCCTTTCGGCGGCGGCGATGTCGGGGCGGCGCTCCAGCAGTTCCGAAGGCACCCCGAAGGGTACGGCCGGGACATTCAGGGTTTGGTGGACTACCGGTATGGCAAAGACGGAGGGCGACTGTCCAATGAGCAAGGCGATGGCGTGTTCCAGTTGGGCCCGCTGCACCCCCAGGTCTATCGCCTGGGCCTGGGTGGCATTGAGCTGGGCTTTCGCAATCGCCACGTCTCCCAGGCCCGCCACCCCTTGGCCGTACTGGTTCTTGGTAAACACCAGGATCTTTGCATAATCGGCGACCGTATCGTTCAGGAGCCGTTTCAGGTCGTCTATGGTGCGCAACTGAAAATAGCTTTGGGCCAGGGTGGCCCGGGCGCTTAAGCGAACCCCCTCCAGGTCGGCGGCGCTGGCCTGGGCGCTGGCCCGGCTCGATTCCACCTGGCGGCGCACCATGCCCCAGAGGTCCGGCTCCCAGGTGAGGTCGGAGTTCAACAGGAACTCGGTTATTGGAGGAGGTCCCGGCGACACCTTGCCGGATTTTCCGCCGGAGGTCCCCGTCATCCCGGAGGCGCCGCCGGAAGACGTGCCTTGGGAGATGTTACCGAGGGTCCCCGAACTTTGAGAGCGGGTCCAGGACGCCCCTCCGCTGACCGTGGGAAAATAGGCGGCCCGGGCTTCCTTCACCAGCGCCAGGGCCTCTCGGAACTGCGCCTCCGCCGCGGCGATGTTCTGGTTGTTGATGTCGACCTGTTCTTCCAGGGCGTTCAACTTGGGATCATGATAGATCTCCCACCAGGCCCCCCGGGACAGCTCATCCCGGGGCTGGGCCACCTTCCAGCCCGGCGTCTCCTTGTAGGCCGCGGGCGCCGCGGTGGGCGGTCTCACGTAATCCGGACCCACGACGCAGCCGGCCCAAAGCAGCAACATCCCGGCAATTATTACCGGGCTAAGCCGGCCCGGCCCCGGGAACCATCCTAAAATTGTCTTGAAGCGCAGCCACATAGCTCGTTTCCTCTTTCGGCTATTTTTGCCTCAGGCCGCGGCGCCGGCGTTTAACCCAGAGCCGGAAGCGGTCCAGATAAAGATAGATCACCGGGGTGGTATAAAGGGTGAGCATCTGACTGAAGATCAACCCGCCAACGATGGAGATCCCCAGGGGGCGGCGCAGCTCGGAGCCCACTCCGGTTCCCAGCGCCAGGGGCAGCGCCCCCAGCAGCGCGGCCATGGTGGTCATCATGATCGGGCGGAATCGCAAGAGGCACGCTTCATAGATGGCCTCTTGAGAACTCTTCCCCTCCTGGCGCTCCGCCGCCAGGGCAAAATCGACCATCATAATGCCGTTTTTCTTGACGAGGCCGATAAGCAGGAAGATGCCGATTAAGGCAATGAGGCTCAGGTCCGTGCGGCAGAGCAGCAGGGCGAAGAGCGCTCCCACCCCGGCCGAGGGGAGGGTGGAGAGGATGGTGATGGGGTGGACGTAGCTCTCGTACAATATCCCCAGGACGATATAAACCGACAACAGCGCCGCCATGATCAAAAACGGCTGGTTGGCCAGGGAAGCCTGGAAGGCCTGGGCCGTCCCCAGAAAGCTTCCCTGGATGCTGGCCGGCAGGTGCATCTTGGCGGTGGCCTCTTGGACGGCCACCACCGCATCCCCCAGGGAGGTCCCTGCCGGCAGGTTGAAGGAAATGTTGACCATCGGAAACTGTCCCAGGTGATTCACCGCCAGAGAAGTGGTAGTCATCTGGTAAGTGGTGAAGGTGCTCAGGGGGACCTCGGCGCCGGTGGTGGGGGCATACGGTGCCTGAATGCCGCCAAGCTTGGGGGTGAAGTTGTACTGGGGCACCGCGGCGCTGCCGGTGGAGTACATATAAATGTCTCGCAGTATTTCCGGGCGCTGCCAATAGGGGGGGGCCACCTCCATCACCACGTGGTACTGGTTGAGCGCGGTGTAGAGGATGGCAACCTGGCGCTGGCCGAAGGCGTCGTACAGGGTGTTATCGAGAAGCGTGGCGGAGATGCCGAGCCGCGAGGCGGTGTCGCGGTCGATGTCCAGGGTGGCCTGTAATCCTTTATCTTGTTGATCGCTGTTCACATCCACCAGTTGGGGTAGGGTGCGGAGTCTCTGTAAGACCCGGGGGCCCCAGTGGTTTAGGTCCTGCAGATTGTCTGACACGAGGTTGAACTGGTAGAGGGCGCCGCTGGTATAACCGCCGATCCTAAGGTCCTGAACCGCCTGCAGATAGGCGGGGGCCCCCGCCACCTTGGCCAGTTGCGGGCGTAACCTGGCCATCACCTGTTGGGCGCTGCTCCGCCGCTCCGAGAAGTCCTTCAGGGAAATGAACATGCGCCCGGTATTGGTGGTGGCGCCGCCGCCGCCGCTGCCGCCGGTGAAGGCCACCACGTCCGTCACGTCCGGGTCCTTCCGGACGATGGCGCTCACTTCCTCCAATTTCTTCTTCATTTCCTGAAACGAAATGTCCTGCGCCGCCTGAATGGACCCGACGAGGCGGCCGTTGTCCTGTTCGGGGAAAAATCCCTTGGGAATGTAAAGGAATAAGCCGATACTGGTCACCAAGGTGAGCACTGTCAGAGAGAACATAAAACGAGGGTGCCTCAAACCCCAGCCGAGGGTGACCTCGTAGGTGTGGTGCATCCACAGGAAGACCCCCTCGCTGGCCCGGAAGACGGCTCCGTGAGCTTGCTCCTTCCGCTGCTTGAGGAGGGCGGCGCACATCATCGGGGTAGTGGTCAGGGACAGCACCAGGGAAATCAGGATGGCGGTGGATAAGGTCACCGAGAACTCGCGAAACAGCCGGCCCACCATGCCCCCCATCAACAGCAGGGGAATGAAGACCGCCACCAGGGAGACGCTCATGGAGAGAACGGTGAAGGCGATTTCCCGGGATCCCAGGAGCGCCGCCTCCAGAGGAGCCACTCCCTTTTCGAGATGGCGGGTGATGTTTTCCAGCACCACAATGGCGTCGTCCACCACAAAACCGGTGGCGATGGTGAGGGCCATGAGGGAGAGGTTGTCCAGGCTATAGCCCAACAGGTACATCACCCCGAAGGTGCTGATGATGGACACCGGAACCGCAACCCCTGGGATGATGGTGCCCCGGACATTCCTGAGGAAGGCGAACACCACCAGGATTACCAGGATGCCCGAGATCACCAGGGTAAACTCAACGTCCTTCAGCGACCCGCGGATGGACGGGCTGCGGTCCACCACCACCTTGACGTCGATGTTCCGGGGGATGTCGGCCGTGAGCTGCGGCAGCAATGCGGTGATATTGTCCACCGTATCGATGATATTGGCCCCCGGCGACCTGAAGATGACCACCATCACGCAGATCTTGCCATTGACGAGCCCCTCGACGCGCAGGTCCTCCTGGGATTCCTGGACCGAGCCCACATCCACTAGGTGTATCGGCTGCTGGCCATGGAAGGCCACGACGAGATCGCGGTAGTCGGCAGCCTTGAAGAGTTGGTCGTTGGTGATGATCTCCCGGTTTTCGGTGGCATCCGCCAGTTGGCCCTTGGGCCGGTTGGCGGTGGAGGCGCTCAAGACACTGCGGACGGCCTCCAGGCTGACCCCGTATTTGTTGAGCGCCGTGGGGTTCAACTCCACCCGCACCGCCGGCAGCGAACCACCCCCCACGAAGACCGTGCCTACCCCTTCCAACTGGGAGAGTTTTTGCGAGAGGATGGTGGAGGCTGCATCATACATGGCGGCCCGGTTGGCGGTGTCGGAGGTGAGGGACAGGATGAGAATCGGGGCGTCGGACGGGTTGACTTTACGGTAGGTGGGATTGCTGGGCAAATTGGCGGGCAGGTAGCTGCGGGCGGCATTGATGGCGGCCTGGACATCCCGGGCGGCCCCATTGATGTCCCGGCTCAATTCAAATTGCAAGACGATACCGGTGCCCCCCCGGGTACTGGACGAGGTCATCTCGGTCACCCCGGCAATCCGCCCGAATTGCCGTTCCAGGGGCGCCGCCACCGAGGTCGCCATGGTCTCGGGGTCCGCACCGGGCAGCGAGGCGCTCACCGAGATGGTGGGAAAGTCCACCGCCGGCAGGGGGGCGACGGGCAGTGTGCGAACAGCCAGGACACCGGCAATGGCCATGCCCAACGTGAGCAGCGTCGTGGCCACCGGCCTTTTGATGAAGATGGCCGAAAGGTTCATACCGGTTCCGTAGGATCGCCCCCGGGAGGCGACTCTCCCGCTCGCTTCCTGCCCAGGCGCAATGCCAGCCTATCGAACCAGAGATAGATGACCGGAGTGGTGTAAAGGGTGAGGACCTGGCTGAAGATCAGCCCGCCGACGATGGAGATGCCCAGGGGGTGGCGCAGTTCGGAACCCAATCCGGTTCCGATGGCCAGGGGCAGCGCCCCCAGCAGGGCGGCCATAGTGGTCATCATGATGGGGCGGAATCTCAGCAGACAGGCCTGATAGATCGCCTCTTCCGGGCTCTTCCCTTCCCGGCGTTCGGCGTCCAGGGCAAAGTCCACCATCATGATGCCGTTTTTCTTGACGATGCCGATCAACAGGATGATGCCGATCAGGGCGATGACGCTGAAATCGATACGGCAGAGGAGCAGGGCGAGAATGGCCCCCACCCCGGCCGAAGGGAGGGTGGAGATGATGGTGATGGGGTGGATATAGCTCTCGTACAGCACCCCCAGGACGATATAAACCGTAAGCAGGGCCGCCAGGATCAACAGCGGTTCGCCCTGCAGAGAAGCCTCGAAGGCCTGGGCGGTGCCCTGAAAGCTGCCCACGATGGAGGCTGGCATTTTGAGTTTTTTAGTGGCCGCCGCCATGATCTCGACGGCTTCCCCCAGTGAGGCTCCCGGAGCCAGGTTGAAGGACAGGGTGGTCGCCGGAAACTGCCCTTGGTGCTCGATGAGCAGTGGGCCCGAGGTGGTTTTCACCTGGGTAATGGCGCTCAGCGGCACTATGCCGCCAGTGTTGCTCTTTAGATAGATGTCCTTGAGCTTGAAGGGGTTTTGCTGGAATTCGGGCTGGACCTCCAGAACCACCCGGTATTGATTCACCTGAGTGAAAATCGTGGACACCTGCCGCTGCCCGAAGGCGCTGTAAAGGATATCATCGACGACCTCGGCGGAGATGCCCAGGCGCGCCGCGGTGACGCGGTCGATGTCCAGGTGGACCTGCTCCCCATCATTCTGCTGATCGCTGCTCACGTCCCGCAGTTCCGAGTTCTCCCCGAGGGCTTTCACCAGCCTGGGGGCCCAGAGGCCCAATTCCGCAGCGTTGGGGTCTTCCAGGGTATACTGGTATTCGGTCCGGCTGACCCGATCCTCCACCGTCAGGTCCTGCACCGGCTGCATGTACAGGGTGATGCCCGAAAGCGGGGCGAGCCGCGGCTGCAGACGGCGGATGACGTCGCTGGCACTGATCCGGCGGTCCGCCAAGGGTTTCAGGTTAATGAGCACCCGGCCGGTGTTGAGGGTGTAATTGGTGCCGTCCACCCCGATGAAGGTGGAGAGGCTCTCCACCGCCGGGTCTTGCAGGATCAGTTTGGCCAGCGCCTGCTGGCGTTCCGCCATGGCGGCAAACGAGATCCGCTGCGGCGCCTCGGAGATGCCCAGGATGATGCCGGTGTCCTGCACCGGAAAGAAGCCTTTGGGGACCACAATGTACAATAAGATGGTGATGACCAGGGTGGATGCGGCAATCAGCAGCACCAGGGTCTGGTGCTGCAGCACCCGGCGCAGGGTGGAGGCGTAGAAGTCGATGATCTTATTGTAGACCCGCTCGGAGGCGTGGAAGATCCGGCTCTGCTGGTCCTCCGGAGTATGCTTCAGCAGCCGGGCGCACATCATCGGGGTCAGGGTGAGGGAGACCACCGCCGAGATCATGATGGTCACCCCGAGGGTAATGGCAAACTCCCGGAATATGCGGCCCACCACGTCGCCCATGAACAAGACCGGGATGAGTACCGCGATCAGCGAGATGGTCAGGGAAAGGATGGTGAAGGCGATCTGCTCCGAGCCTTTGAGGGCCGCCTCCAGGGGAGGCTCTCCCTGCTCGATATAGCGGGAGATGTTTTCGATCATGACGATGGCGTCATCCACTACGAAACCCGTGGAAATGGTCAGGGCCATCAGGGAGAGATTGTCCAGGCTGTATCCCAGCAGATACATGACCCCGAAGGTGCCCACCAGGGAGACCGGCACCGCCACGCTGGGAATCACGGTGGCCGAGAGGTTGCGCAAAAACAGAAAGATCACCAGCACTACTAGGCCGACCGCCAGCATCAGCTCGAACTGTACGTCTTGAACCGAGCCTCTGATGGTGATGGTGGCGTCGGTCAGCACCGTGACCTGCACCGCCGCCGGCAGGGTGCTCAGCAACTGCGGCAGCAGCCTCTTGATGCGGTCCACGACCTCGATCACATTGGAGCCCGGCTGCCGTTGAATGTTGAGGATGACCGCCGGGGTGTCATTCATCCAGGCCGCCTGCTTGACGTTTTCGGCCGAATTGATGGATTTGGCCACGTCGGACAGCCTCACCGGAGCCCCGTTGACATAGGCCACCACCAGCGGCAGATAATCCTTGTTGGTTAGGAGCTGGTCGTTCGCCCCGATGACCGACGATTGGCGGGGCCCATCAAAGCCGCCCTTGGCCTCGTTGGTGTTGCCCGCGACGATGGCGTTTTGCAGGTCCTGCAGGGTCAGGCCGTAAGCGCTCAAGGCCGTGGGGTTGGCCTGAATCCGCACCGCCGGCCGCTGCCCGCCGCTGATACTGACCAGCCCTACCCCGGTCAGTTGGGAAATCTTCTGGGCCAGGCGGGTGTCCGCCAGGTCCTCTACCTGCTCCAGGGGCATGGTCTTGGAAGTGAGGGCCAGGGTCAGGCTGGGGGCGTCGGCGGGATTGACCTTGTTATAAACCGGCGGATTGGGCAGGTCCGGGGGCAGGAAGGAGGTCGCGGCATTGATGGCGGCCTGCACCTCCTGTTCGGCCACGTCCAGGCTCAGGTTCAGATTGAATTGCAGGATGACGACCGAACCGCCCCCGGAACTATAGGAGGTCATCTGCTTCAGCCCGGGCATCTGGCCGAACTGGCGCTCCAGGGGGGCGGTGACCGACGAGGCCATGGTGTCGGGGCTGCCGCCCGGGTAAAAGGTGAGCACCTGGATGGTGGGATACTCGACCTGCGGCAGGGCGGAAACCGGCAACTGGTAGTAGGCCACCGCCCCGGCCAGCATAATGGCCGCCATCAGCAGGGTGGTTGCCACCGGGCGCAGGATGAAGAGCCGGGACGGATTCATTACTAGCCCTTCTGCGGGTTAGCGGCAGCAGGAGCCTTCTGCGGGTTACCAGCAGCCGGAGCCTTCGGCGGGTTAGCGTTGGCCGGAGCCGCTTCCTGCACCAGGCTCCCGTCCCGCAGCCGCTCCGTCCCTTCCACTACCACCCGCTCACCGGGTGAGACCCCCTTAGCAATAGAGGTATTGTCCCCCTCGGCGGGCCCCAGTTGCACCTGGCGCACCGTCGCGGTCTGATTGGCAGCTACCACATAAACGAAGGACCCCTGGGGGCCGTTCTGGATGGCAGCCGTCGGCACCAGGGTGGCGTCCCGCAGGGTATTCACAAGCAGGCGGGCATTAACGAACTGGTTGGGGAACAGCATATGGTCTTTGTTGGGGAATTCCGCCCTGATCTGGACCGTGCCGCTGCTCACATTGATCTGGTTGTCCATCGCCAGGAAGAGCCCGGTGGCCAGTTTTTTGGTTTGCTCGCGATTGAAGGCGTCCACCGGCAGGCGCGCTCCCGCTTGCAGCCTTTCCAGCAACGGCGGCAGGCTGTCTTCGGGGAGGGTAAAGATCACGGTTATGGGCTCCAGTTGGGTGATGACTGCGATCCCGTTGGTATCGGTGGTTTGGACGATGTTGCCCGGATCCACCAACCGCAGGCCGATGCGCCCGGCGACGGGGGCGGTGATGTGCGTGTAAACGACGTTTACTTTGGCGCTGTCGAGGTTTCCCTGGTCTATTTTGATGATACCTTCATCCTGCTGCACCAGGTATTTTTGGGTATCATATAGTTGTTTGGCGATGGAATCCTCGCTGGCCAGGGTCTGGTAGCGCACCAGGTCCAGCCTGGCATTGGCCAGTAAGGCCTTGTCGCGAGCCAGTTGCCCCTGGGCCTGGAGCAACGCCGCCTCATAGGGCCGCGGGTCGATTACCGCCAGGAGATAACCCTTGGGGACGATCTGGCCCTCCTTGTAGCCCACCTTCATCAGCTCGCCATTTACCCGGGTGTGGATGGTGATGGTGGCTATCGGGGTGACAGTGCCCAACCCGCTGAGATAGATGTCGATGTCCCCGGTTTTGGCCGCCACCGTAGTCACCGCCACCGGCGGCATGGTGGCAGCCCCTTTCCCGTTGGACTTGCCAGAAAAATGGCCGTAGATCAGGATCACCAGAAACACGGCCGCCAGCAACCACAGCCACCGCCGCCGGGCCCAGACCGCGGCCCGCAGCCGCTCCCCCTGGCCAGGTTCAAATGGTGCAAATTTCATAGTTTTAGCCCCACTGCGCCACAGCCTTGGTGAACCGCACCCTTCTGAATGGTGAGAATTATCAGGCTGTCGAAAAAGGGATTCTGCAACCATCCCCATGGAGGAAGGCTCTGGGTTCTAAAACCCGGCGGCCGCGCCAATCCGGCGCTGACCTTGGCAAGTTTTGCCTTCGTCTTCCCCAATTGGTTTTCCGGGATGGATTTCCCTGAATTTACGCTTCTCGGATCATTTTCGCAACCCTGGGGGAATGACCGGGTAAACCGGGATCCCGAATGTCGCCCAACCTACGCTCTAACCTTTTTTACAGGTAACGTCCAAGTATTTCAATCGATTTATCCCTGCGGCGGCTGCACCGGCAACCCCAGGAAACCAGCCTGGAAGAAGGAGAACTCTCCGCCGCCATGAAGACCAACCTAAAATCCTTGAAAAAAGCATGGACCCACCATTTAGTCCCGGTTTTCTGTTATTCTGTTAAACTAGCGATTGCAGTCCTTGTGGGGGCACCATGTCCACTTATGAAGCAGTCATTATCGGAGCCGGACCGGCGGGGTTGTTTGCCGCCCTCAGCCTGGAGAACCTGGGTGCGGGAAAGGTCCTCCTGGTGGAACAAGGTCCGGACCTGGAGGCGCGCCGGCGGGATCTTCCTGGTGGCCTCCTCTGCGGTTGGGGCGGAGCGGGAGCCTTCAGCGACGGCAAACTCATCCTTTCCCCCGAGGTGGGCGGTTTCTTGAGTGACCTCTTATCCCTGGATGACTTAAACGCCTTAATCCAGGAGGTGGATGACCTTTATCGATCATTGGGAGCAGCCGCGGCAACCCATGGGGGGGATGCGGATACCCTCGAACTTCTTAAGACCGAGGCCCGGCACGCCGGGATGATCTTTATCCCCACCCGCCTGCGCCACATCGGCACGGAAAATTGCCGGGAAATTCTGAGACGGCTGAGAGATCGTCTGAGCGGCCGGGTGGAAATCCGCACTCACTGCCGGGCCCAGCGGATCCTGGCCGAGGATGGGGTAGTCACTGGAGTGGCGCTGGACAACCAGGAGGTGGTGGGGGCCCGTTATGTGATTGCCGCGCCTGGACGGTCCGGGGCCGCCTGGATGCGGGAAGAGGCCCGCCGCCTGGCGATTCCCTCTATCCCCAGCCCGGTGGATATCGGGGTGCGGGTGGAAGTCCCGGCCCCGGTGCTGGCGCCCCTTACCGAGGCGGCTTATGAAGCCAAATTGATTTACTACTCCCGCACCTTCGACGACAAGGTGCGCACCTTTTGCATGAACCCTTACGGCGAGGTCGTCTTAGAAGAAATGGAGGGCCTGGTCACCGTCAATGGCCACAGCTATACTTCCCGGAAAACGGAAAACAGCAATTTCGCCATTCTGGTGAGTTCCACTTTCACCGAGCCTTTTAACGATCCCATCAGTTACGGGCAATATATCGCCCGCCTGGCCAACCTCTTGGGCCGGGGAGCCCTGGTCCAGCGGCTGGGCGACCTCAAGGCCGGGCGCCGCACCAACGCCGCCCGCCTCGATCGCTGCCTCACCCGGCCCACCCTCAAGAACGCCACCCCCGGGGATCTCAGCTTCGTCCTGCCTTACCGTTACCTGAAAGACATTCTGGAAATGTTGGAGGCCCTGGATGTCCTGGCCCCAGGAATCAACCACCGCCACACCCTGCTCTACGGGGTGGAGGTGAAGTTCTATTCCCATCGCCTGCAATTGAGCCCGGAGTTGGAGACCCTCATCGGCAATCTGTTCGTCATCGGGGATGGCGCCGGCATCACCCGCGGCCTGATCCAGGCCTCCGCCAGCGGCATAATCGCCGCCCGGGCGGTGGCCTCCCGGGGTTAGCAGCATAGGCTCACAGGGGAATTGGTGGGGTTACCTGCCTGGCGCCGCCCCTCCCTGCCTGGGGTCGGCCCGGGTATCCTCAGTCCCGGGGCACCGCCAGCATACGCGCCACTGCCTTAAGGGCCCGCTCCCGGGTCTGGACGGGCACCGTTACCTGGTGACGGTCTTCCTTGAGGGCCGCCAGGACATCGCCCAGGGTGATGCGCTTCATGGGCCGGCAGACGAGGCGGTGGGAGGGGGAGTGAAAGAGCTTGCCGGGATTTTCGAGGCGCATGCGGTGCAGGATGCCGGTTTCCGTGCCGATGATGAACTCCCGGGCAGCGGCGGTGTGCGCATATTGGAGCATGCCGCTGGTGCTGAGGATGGCGTCGGCTTGGTCCAGAACCTCGGGGTTGCACTCGGGGTGCGCCAGGAAGACCGCCTGGGGATGGGCCGCCCGGCATTGCAGCACGTCCTCGGCGCTGAGCCCGTCGTGGACATTGCACCATCCCTCCCAGGTAATGATCTCCACGGACTTTTGGGTGTGCCGGGCCACATAGAGGCCCAGGTTTTGGTCCGGCAGCATCAGGACCCGGGGCGCCTTCAAGGAATTGACCACCCGCACGGCATTGGCGGAGGTGCAACAGATGTCGCTTTCTGCCTTTACCGCGGCGGTGGAGTTGACATAGGTGACTACCGGGACCCCGGGCAATTCCTCTTTGCGCGCTATGAGTTTGTCCACCTTAACTGACTCGGCCAGACAGCAGCCCAGGTCCAGGCGGGGCAGGAGCACGGTCTTGTCGGGGCAGAGAATGGCGGCGGTCTCCGCCATGAAATGAACCCCGCAGAAGACGATGACCGCAGCATCGGTCTTGGACGCGGCCAGGGACAACTCCAGGGAATCGCCCACCAGGTCGGCAACATCCTGGATGGGGGCCGGCTGGTAATTGTGGGCCAGCATGATGGCCTGGCGCCGCTTCAGCCACTCTTTAATTTCCTGCTGCTGGCGGGTCAATTCCATGGTCAGGCACCCAAGTTCGTGTTCTTGGTGATCCCCTCGCCGCCAAGGTGCCCAGTTAGGCCCCCGGCGTCTGCCGGACCACCTGGACTCCCGGCGGCGGCGTAAAGATGAAAAAATCGGGCTTTAGCTTCACATCCAGGTTCATCTCGGTAAAGATAAAGCGGGTCTCTTCGCCCAGGGCGTTGGCAAACTCCAGGCGCTCCACCAGAAAGGTGCGCGGGTTGATGGTCAGGGTGAGGCGTTTCAATTCCGGCTGTTCCTTCTTGGGGAAGAGGTCGATGACCAGGCTCTGCCCCTCCTGAGGCGGTTGCTTCCAGGAGACGTTGAAGTCCTTCTGGAACTGGCCGATACCGGAGAAGAAGCGCATCACCAGATCAGAGCGCAGCACCTGGTCCAGTTTATAGACCATGACCAGGTGGTCCTGGGGCGTGTACATCCACACCAGGTTGCCGTCGGAGACTATTTCCTTCTTCTGTTCCGCGGGCAATTCGTACTTCCAGAGCATGCGGGAAGGCTTTTGAAAATAGACCCAGCCCGCGGCGCTGTCGGTCTCATGCAGCGCCGTCAGGCGGGATTCCTGCTGAAAGCGGGCCTGAAAGGTCCCAGTCTTGTCGTAGGTGGCCTGGACCTGTTTCATCACCTCTTCCGGGCCCTCGGCCGCCACCCCCGCCAGGGGGCTGAGGACCAGGATTAACAGCGGCAACAGCAGCGGCCAAGATTTATGCCTCATGTTCTTCCCTTGCAGACAAATTATCTCGCTAATATTTAAAATTTATCAGAGGCAGCGCCTGGCGTCAAATCGAACCGCCGGCGCATCCCGGGTCGGGTACGGCCCCGGCAGAGAAAAGATGAATCAATAAACGATCCTTACCTGGGCACAGGTCTTGGCCGTTTCCGCCTTTGAGACAGCAAGGCTTCCAGGTCATTGAGGATTTCCGGCATTGCCAGCGCCCCCGAGAATTCCCGCAGCCAACGCCGCACCCTTCTCACATTCAGCTCCGGCTGCGCCGCCAGGATGGCGGCGATATCCTCCAGGTCCCGGGGCCGGTGGGCCACCGCCTTCATGACGATTAGATCTTCCGGTGAAGATAAGGGGATGGCCACCCCGCCCAGATCGACCCATTTTGCCCGGATGGCCGCTTCTTTTTCAAAAGGGAGGGACCCAAACACCAGGTCGAGATCGATGCCGCTTTCCCCGTGACGCATCAGGAGGACCCGGGTCTCCAGGGCGAAGGCCAGGGCATCGGCCCGGCGAGGCAGGAAGCCGTGCCCTGCCCCCGCGGCCAAGAAATCACCCCAGCGGCCTTCCTCCAGCAGCACCAGGGCGTCGACGTCCCGGGTCAGCCGGGGCCGTCCCCAAAGGGAGGCGGCCACTCCGCCGATCACCACTCCCCGAACCTGCTCAGCCTGGAGCCAGGCCGTCAGGTGGCGTAAGACCGTGAGCAGGGGCGCCAGTTCTCCCGGTTCAGGCATGCTGCCTCCGGCGCAGCCTGGCCCAGCGCCGCCGGACCGGGCCCTCTACCGCCGCCTCCGCCCCGGCGGTCCAGCCCAGGGTCTCCGCAGATGCCAGCAGCGCCGCCAATTGGCGAAACTTGTGGGCCACCGGGGTGAAAACGAGTTCCTCTAATTCAGCGGCGTTGACCCGCTGCCACCTCCTCTTAAAGTCCAGGGCCGCGCTCCTGGTCAGATGGCCGGTCGGGGCCTTTGCTCCCGTTGAGGCAACCCGCGAGGTCTCCCGATAGATGGGGGCCCCAACCCGCCCCGGGAGCTGGTCCAGGCCGGCCTCCATCTCCAGGAGCAGTCTCAGGAGAAAGGGTTGGGGCCTTCGCCGGCCATTTTCCCATTGATTGACGGTGCTGAAGGTTACCCCCACCTCATGGGCTAACTGCTCCTGGGTCAGTCCCAGCCGCCGCCGCAGGCGCTTGATTAAAGGAGGGATGTCGATCCGGTCCATAATCAACCACTCTTCTATTATTTAAAATACTATATTATTTTAAATATATAAATTGTCAACCGCCCTGGATCGAGAGCACCCGCCCTATGGTAAACAGGCGCAGATAACCACCTCAACCTCCAATTTGGGGGCGCCCAATTCGGGCTCAGGATAGAGGTGACGAATAAAGGGGATGGGGCGTGGGCCCTGGTCGCCGAGGGTCAGGCCTAGGGCGCTTCTGGCGCGCCCTGCTATTGGGGTGGGGTAAGGACTGCCTCGGGGCGACTCAGCGAGTTCCCGGCCTATAATAGGGGGGCCCGCGGCCGCCGCACCTCCGGCGGCTTGCGGGGTCCGCCCCCAGAGGCACAATCCCTTAGAACCGCGCCCCCTCTCAGCCTCCAGGGACGCCTCCGGAAAAGCGCCGGGATGAGGCGCAAAGCTCTGTAGTGCTAATTGCCGTGCGACTTTTGATATTGGTCGTAGATGTAGCCGCCCAGCAGGCCGGCGCCGGCGCCGATGGCGGCTCCGGCAGCCGGATTACCGGCCGCGGCGCCGATGAGGGCGCCGCTGCCGGCGCCGATAAGCCCGCCGACCCCGGTCCGCTCTGCGGAAGTTGTGTCAAAGGCGGAACCGGCACAGCCGCCAAGCAGCATAACTACCAGGAGCAGCACACCGACGGTTTTCAGCATCTTCTTCTCCCTCCCTCAGGGGCGCCGGATTCCAGGAAATATCGGAACCCCGGCCGGGATTAACGATTCCAATTAAAGGATAATTCTCCAGAAGTCCAGAGGCACAGGCAGCTATCCCCGATTTTTCCGTCCGGACTCTCAGGTACCTCTGTTCGGGCGTCGTATTTGTATTCCTTTTTTTAGATATATTAGAATTATTGTCGAGACAATAATTAATAATTTAATTATTGTGTCAATATTCTAATTGATTCCCCACCCAGGTGATAACGGCATGGCTGCAACCAAGTCTGGCGGATCTAAGAAATCCATTAACAAGGCTGGCTCCAGGGGGGGGAAGGTTAACGGGCCGAAAAAGCCTCCTGCCAAAGACACCGGGAAGGAGGGGGCCGGAGCCGCCACCAACCTGCCGGGCCTGGAGACGGCCCCGGCATCTCCGGCCGCGGCGCGGCCCTGGGCCATAGTCGGGATAGGCGCCTCGGCCGGCGGCCTGGAGGCCTTCACCAGACTCATCGAGAACCTGCCCACGAATACCGGCATGGGCTTCGTCCTGTTGCAGCACATGGCCCCCCGCTCCCACAGCATGCTGCCGGAGATCCTGGCCAAGACCACCCGGATGCCGGTCACCGAGGTGCAGGACGGCACGCGGGTTCAGCCCAATATCATCTACGTCACCCCCCCGGACCTCCTCATGACCCTGGAGGGGGGGGTGCTGCATCTGAGCTAGCCGGGCCGAGCCCCGGGTGCTGACCCGTCCCATTGACATCTTCCTGCGCTCCCTGGCCCAGGACGAGGGCAGCCGGGCCATCGGAGTGATCCTGTCGGGCACCGCCTCCGACGGGGTCCTGGGCCTCCAGGCCATCAAGGCCGGAGGCGGCGTCACCTTCGCCCAGGACATCGAGAGCGCCAAGTATCCCGGGATGCCCGAGAGCGCCATCGCCGCGGGCGTCGTCGATTTCGCCCTCTCTCCCGAGAAGATCGCCCGGAAATTGGCGGGCCTATCCCACCATCTTCCCCTGCCAGTGGCGCCGCTCCCCGCCAGGGAGGCAGAGGCCCCCTTGGAAGAGGGGGTCTTCAACCAGATTCTATTGATGCTCAAGACGACCGCCGGCCTCGACTTTACCCATTACAAGCACAGCACCATCAAACGGCGCCTCCACCGGCGTATGCTGTTGCAGCGTGTGGAAAAAATCGAGGACTATGTCAAATACCTGCGGCAGCATCCGGAGGAAGTCAAGAATCTCTACGAAGACATTCTGATCAACGTCACCAGTTTTTTCCGGGAGCCGGAGTCCTTTGAGACCTTGCAAAAAATCGTCTTCCCCGAAATCCTGCGTAACCGGGCCGAGGATGAGCCCATCCGCATCTGGGTGCCCGGCTGCGCCAGCGGCGAGGAGGCCTACTCCCTGGCCATCAGCCTGCTGGAATTCCTGGGGGACATGGCCAGCAACGTCCAGATCCAGATTTTCGCCACCGATGTCGAAGACAGGGTGATTGACCAGGCCCGCCTGGGCATCTATACGGAAGCCATTACCGCGGACGTTTCCGCGAACCGGCTGCGGCGCTTTTTCAGCAAGGTGGCCGGCGGCTACCAGGTGAGCAAGACCATCCGGTCCATGTGCCTCTTCGCCAAACAGAACCTGACCAAGGACCCGCCCTTCTCCCGCCTGGACCTCGTCAGTTGCCGCAACGTCCTCATCTATTTCGGGGCGGTGCTGCAGAAGAAGGTGATCCCCATCTTCCATTTCGCCTTGAAGCCGGGCGGCTTCCTGCTCCTGGGCAAATCCGAGGCCTTGAGCGCCTTCACGGAGTACTTCAACCCCCTGGACAAAAAACTCAAGGTCTTTCAGAAAAAGACGGTGGCGGTCCCGTACCAGGCCCTCCCTCCCTTCCCCGAGGTGGATGGGGGAGAGGGCCAGGGCAAGGTTAAGGTCAAATCTCCGGAGGAAATGGTCTCCCTAGAGGATTTGCAAAAGGAAACGGACCGCATCGTCCTGTCCCGCTTCGCCCCGGCCGGGGTGGTAATCAACGCCAACCTGAACATCATCCAATTCCGGGGACACACCGGCCGTTTCCTGGAGCCGAGCCCCGGGGAGGCCAGCCTCAATCTCCTCAAAATGGTCCGGCAGAGCCTGGCGGTGGAGCTCAGGGCCGCAGTCTACGCGGTCCTGAAGTCCAATACTCCGGTGCGCCGGGAGGGGCTGCGGCTGCGTCTGGATGGCGCCTCGAGGGTGGTCAACCTGGAGGTCTGCCCGCTGCGGCCCACCGCCGCCCCGGATCGTTATTTCCTGGTGATCTTCGAAGATGCGACCCCGCCGGTCGAGGCGCTCCCCAAGGGAAAAGAACCCGGAGGCAAGGCCTCCGCCGGGAGCCGGACGACTCTAGAGCTGGAAAGCGAGAATGACCGCCACCAAGGAATATCTCCAGACGGTCATCGAAGAGCAGGAGACCAGCGTCGAGGAGTTGCAGAGCTCTAACGAGGAGCTCATGAGCGCCAATGAAGAGCTCCAGAGCATCAATGAGGAGATGGAAACCTCCAAGGAGGAACTCCAGTCCGCCAACGAGGAGCTGGCGACCCTCAACGAAGAGCTGGGAAACCGCAACCAGGAGCTGTTCCAGGCCAACAACGACCTCAACAACCTGCTCACCGTGGTCCAGATCGCCACCGTCATTCTGGGGCCGGACCTGCGGATCCGGCGCTTCAACCCCGCGGCCCAGGGGATGCTGGGCCTGATCCCCGGGGACCTGGGCAGGCCCCTGGGAGACATCCGGCTGAAAGTGGAAGTGCCAAACCTGGAGGCGATCATTAAAGGGGTCCTGAACACCCTGTCCGTCCAGGAACTGGAAGTCCAAGACCGGAATGGGCGCTGGGTCTCCCTGCGTCTCCGGCCGTACCGGACCTCGGACAACAAGATCGAAGGGATAGTCCTGGCGGTGGTGGATGTGGACCTCATCAAACGCAGCCTGGAGGAGGAGCGGCAGGCCCGGGACTATGCCCGGGCCATCGTCTCCACCGTCAGGGAGCCTCTAGTGGTCCTGGATGGCAAGCTGCGGGTGGTTTCGGCTAACGACGCCTATTACCGGGTCTTCAAAGTCAAACCGGAGGATACCGAAGGCCACTACTTTTATGAGTTGGGCGAGGGCCAATGGAACGTCCACCGCCTACGGCAGCTCTTAAGCAAGGTCCTGCCGTCCGACCAGCAATTCCAGGATTTCGAGATGGTGCAGAAATTTCCGGAGGTCGGCCGCCGGACCTTTCTCCTCAACGGGCGGCTGCTGCCCCTGGGCGGTCCCGCCCATGATCGCGTCCTGCTGGCCCTCGAAGACATAACCGAGCGCCGGGAGGCGGAGGAGGTGTTGAGGGAGTCGGAGGCCAAGCTCCGGAATCTGGCCATGCGGCTGCTGGCCTACCAGGAGGAGGAGCGCCGTGAGCTTTCCAGCGAGTTGCAGGAGTCCCTGGCCCAGGGCATCGCGGCCGCCAAGCTGCAACTGCGGACCGTTGTAGAGAAGTTGCCCGCGAGCGACGAGGCGGTGCAGCAAGATTACCGCCAGGCCCTGGGGGAGTTAGACCAAGTCGTGGAAAAACTGCGGCGCCGGGCCGCGGCCCTGAGCCCGCAGATGCTGGCGGACCTGGGCCTGGCCGGGGGCCTCAAGGTCCTGGCCGATGACTGCGGCATGGAGTGCGACCTGCACCTGGGGGACCTGGGCCGGGTCTTCAGCATGGAGGACCAGGTCAGCATCTACCGAATCTTTCAGGAGGCCCTGAGCAACGTCTGCCAACATGCCCGGGCCACCAGGGTGACTCTGGCAGGCAAAAAGGGGGACGGCAACGTGGAGTTCCTGGTGGAGGACAAGGGCCAGGGCTTTGAGGTGGGCCGCCAGGAGGACCTGGAGGGCGGGCGCCGGGGAATCGGGCTGGCCTCCATGTCCGAACGGGTCAAGGCCCTGGGCGGAACCTTCAAACTGGAGAGCCAGGTGGGAGTGGGCACCAGGGTCTTCTTCACCATCCCCAAATCCAGGAAGAGATGACCAGGGGTTGGGTGTTTCGGTTTTCTGGACACATTGAAAAAAAATAACCCAAGCGCTTAGGTTTATGCTATAATGGCAACTGTTGACAGGATTGGCGGGCTGCGTGTGGTGATTTACCCGAACGATCACAGACCGGCCCACGCGCATGTTATAGGCAATGGCTGTGAAGCCGTCTTCAAGCTCAATTGTCCCGAAGGACCGCCGGAATTACAGGAGAATTACAATTTCCCGGCGAGTGAGATTTCAAAGATCAAGGCGGCTCTAGCGGAAAGAACAGCGCACCTATGCGCCAAATGGAACAGTGTTCATGAATTGTCCTAAAGACGAAATCGAAGCCGCAAACGAGCGGTCAGCAGCACGACTGGCCAAAACGCCGACTGCAATAGCAGTGCGCTATGACCGTCGCATCGGACGCCTGGTAATCGACCTGAGCACAGGCTTGTCAATCGCGTTCAGGCCGCATGACGCGCAAGGGCTCGAAGAAGCCAAGCCGCAACAGCTTAGCAAAATCGAGATTTCACCGTCAGGCTTCGGCATACACTTCCCAGACCTTGACGCCGATCTTTACTTGCCCAGCCTTTTGGAAGGCTTTCTTGGCTCGGAAAGGTGGATGGCCTCGCAGTTGGGGAAGTCAGGGGGACGGTCAACCTCGGCGGCTAAAACCGCCGCTTCACGGAGAAACGGCAAACGGGGAGGACGACCGAAACGGAAACCTCACATCCCGGACGCGGCCTAAAGATCAGAATCCTACGCGAGCCTGCTAATTGAACAGGGCGAAAACCTAAAATACATTCAGACGCAGATAGGACACAGCAGCCCCACGGTAACCTTGAACGTCTATGCCCACCTGATGAAGCCCTCCAATCAAGAGGCCACCTGCCGGTTGGAAAATGCCATCTTTGGAGAAAGTAGTAGCAGAATGGTAGCAGAAAAGAAAAAAGGGGCACGGCCTGCATCCGTAACCCCTTGATTTTTATGGTAGGCGGTACTGGATTTGAACCAGTGACTTCCACCAAATTTGCGCTATCATGCCTTCGACAAGAAATTTTGGCTTCGAGAAGAGGACCGGTTGGGAGATTTAACTCGGGCAATGAGGCTCCAAAACCTCTTTGGGACGGAAATAACTATGGATGCGGCATAATCTCGAATATTCCAGGTAAATAAAGGCGCGGTTTGGACGCGTTTTCCGAGTTCAGTATCTCACCATGCCCGGTAAGGTCGTTATTCCATAATGCCCTTCGCACAACTTGAAGATTTTCTAGCCCCCTCGCCGTTACCGGCCCTGATAGCAGTCTTCATGACCCTGGGCCTTAAATACTTGGGGGACCGCCTCGTTGGCCGCCTTCGAGCTGACCTTCCCCATTCTCTCATCACCGCCGCGGGATTCATCCTGGTGACGGCTATGGTGGGCGCCGTTGTTCACCTACTGGCCATGGCGGGCAGGGCCAATCTCTGGTTACTCCGGGTCCTGGCTTGGTCGCTACTATCCCTGGGGATCCTGGAACTTTACTCGTTCAGGCATGGTTGCTTGAAGCGTCATTGGCGTCGCTTGGTGGCTCTCTGGCAGGAGCAATCCATGTGGGGCCAAGCCGCGGTCATACTGATAGGGCTGACAGCGCTGGGGTTCTGGCTTTCATCCTTGGGGCCACCTACCGATGCTGACTCTTTGAATTACCATCTGGGCGTACCCTTGGAAATCTTGCGTCGGGGCGGAGCCTTGCCACGGCCGGACTGGCTCCACGCCCGGCTAGTGGGATTGGGTGAATCTTTGAATATGCTGGGGCTAGCGGGAGGCACAGATATCTGGGGAGCTTCCCTGCAATTTGCCGGTCTGGTGGTCGCAGTGGTCGCCATCAGTTCTCTGGGAACCACCACGGGTGACAAGATGCTGGCGAGCATAGGGGTGCTGGCCTGTCCG
This sequence comes from uncultured delta proteobacterium, assembly GCA_963697965.1. GTDB lineage: Bacteria > Desulfobacterota > Desulfobaccia > Desulfobaccales > 0-14-0-80-60-11 > JAPLJC01. The sequence goes on along the minus strand of OY969108.1, from coordinate 905,955 downwards.
GTGGTGGCCTTTCTGGTGCCCAATCAGAAGCCGATGATGTTGCCGGCGGCCGCGACTACCACTGCTATGATTTTGCTGTCCCTGCGTTTCCGGACTATGGATCTATCCACTCTGACCCTGGCCTGGGGGTGCTCCTTTTTTGCCATGGCCTGCAAATACTCGTTCCTGTTTTCCGGCGTGGTGGTGCTGGGAGCAGGTCTGATAGCCGCCCGACGGTCCCGGATGCTTTGGGGCGCGGTGGGGGTGGCCTTGGGCGCCTATTTGGTGTTACTCTTTCCGGTACATCTCCAGAATCTGCTGTTTTATGGCGACCCCATCTCGCCTTTTCTGGAGAGGTTCAAACCAGGGGGTGATAGGCTGATAGTCGCGTTTGCCGAGAGTTTGCGGGCCCCTTCTGATTTTGGCGGCGGTTTCTTCCCCTTCCCGGTTAATTTACTGCTACCTCAATCCCTTGGGGACCTTACCGCCGTTCTGGGGCTGGGACCCTTGCTGTTATGGGTGGGGCTGCAGGGGAGCAAGAATCCTGGTGCTCCTCGAATTCTCATAAGTGGTGCCTTGCTTGTTTGTGCCAGCACCCTGGCCCTGGGGCAGGTGACAGCGCGCTTCTTTTTTGAACCATACCTCTGGGTAGTAGCGGCCGCAATTCCGGTGGCCTGGACTCCTTACAAAAGGATAGGTTTCCGTATTCTGACTGGCCAGTTGCTAGTCGTCGCAATGATCGCTATCTTCGGCGCCGCCATCCTCTTCCCCGGCGCATGGACTGGATCCCTGCGGGACATGGTCATGACGAGATATGCTTACGGCTATGCGGAGACACGGTGGCTCGACAGAGTACTGCCCCCTGATGCGGTGGTGGCGACCCAGTTCAATTGCATGGCCCTAATGCCTCGCCCCTCCTTCAATGGGACAATTCTGGATTACGCCAACATGGACGACCCCAGGGTACGCCACCGGATGATGGCCCTACTGCAAGCCTCGCATGTGAATGCATGGGTGGACGGATGGCCCATATCTGAAAAGATTATGAAACTCATTGGCCCAGAGCGTCTCGTCCCCTTGGCGGGGCCCCGGCAGTTCAATTTAGCAGTACGCAACCCATGGAACCAGGTGCCAGAGATGGTTATGGTCTATGGTGTGAATCTGGCGCCAGGGGGGAGTGAAAATCCCATTAACCGAAAATTAGATGGAGTAAATCGTTCCTTGAAAATGCAAGAATTGCAGAGGCGAGGTGTGCCAATGGTCAAGCACCCTGCAAAATCTTTGGGGCGCCCATAAAGGACCGGGGGGCGGAAAAATCCTCAGAGACGGGGCGGTGTGCCCTGGGACAATGGAAGAAAGATAATGTTGAGAGAGAGGAGATAATCGCTGAGTCTCCGCGAAGAAGTTATGAAATTATTAGATTGGCACAGACGCAGCTAGGACACAGCAGCCCCACGGTAACCTTGAACGTCTATGCCCACCTGATGAAGCCCTCCAATCAAGAGGCCCCCTGCCGGTTGGAAAATACAGTTTTTGGGGCAGCCGGTCACAAAATGGTCACAGAAACTAAAAAGGGGGCACGGCTTGTAACCGTAACCCCCTGAATTTGCTGGTAGGCGGTACTGGATTTGAACCAGTGACTTCCACCGTGTGAGGATGGCACTCTTCCGCTGAGTTAACCGCCCAAGTTTGCCATCTATTTATAATGAAGAAATTGCTTTTTGACAAGGTGAGACCGCGGAAAAAAATGCAGTACAGCCGCTGCGGGGGCTAGGGCAGGCGAGCCCAAGGCTCTCCTTCATAACGCAGCTTTGACGGAAATGCCAGGGAAAATTTGTTGATTTTTCACAGGTCCCCAGTCCATCTCCGCCTCGAGAGAAGTTCTTGCCAGCCTCACCCGCAGACCTTCCTTGACAAGTCCCCTGCAAAGATAATAATATGAAACATTTGGATTTTTAGGCTCATTTGGCCGGTCACTGACAGCGATTCCTTGTAGACCTGGAAAGCAGAGGGGGTAAGTTTTTACCCCCCGGGGAGGGAAAAGATGAGGGTAACCCTGGGTATCCGGTATCTGGCGGCGGGCCTGTGTGTCCTGGGTCTGGCGAGCTGTTCCGAGACTTACGCCTATCTGCCATCTGTTGGCAAGCCCGCTGCCACCCCCGCTCCTGCAGGGGGCCAGGCCACCGCGGCTCAGCCCGCCCCGGCGGTCGAGACGCCGGCCCCCAAAGCGGATTTGCCGCAGCAGGTTCAGGATTTGGGGGTCCGGGTGCAGCAGTTGGAGACCAGACTGGCGCAGCTCGAAGGCCGGCAGCCCGCCCCGGCGGTCGCCGCGGCCAGGACCAGGGAGCGGCCGGCGGCGGCCCCGGCCATCACTTCGGATAAGCTCTACAACGACGGCCTCCATCTCTACCAGGGGAAAAAGTACCCCCAGGCGCGCGCCAAATTCTCCCAGTATCTGAAAGAGCAGCCCAAGGGCCCCAAGGCCCCCGATGCCCGTTACCAACTGGCCGATAGTTATTTCCAGGAGGGCAGATACCAGGAGGCCGCGGTGGAATTCAACAAACTGTCCAGCCAGTTTCCCAAGAGCATATTGGCCCCAGCCGGCATGTTGCGCCAGGCCATGGCCTACCAGCATCTACAGCAAACCCCGGCTTACCGGAGCACCTTGAGAAAATTGGTCCAGACCTATCCCAACAGCCCGGAGGCCAAAGAGGCGGATAATTGGCTGAAGGAAGGGAAGAAGGAGACCCCCCCTGGCAAGGCTCCGGCCAAGACGGTGCCCAAACCGGAGTAGCAAAAAACCCGGGGCAGAGGGGTTTTAAAAGATGACCGGGCGGTGGCCGGCGAAATTATTTCAATTGCCTTCAAGGCTCAGGTAAACTGAATGGAGAGGTTCGGAGCGGCGCTTCATTGATGGCCCCCTAATGGGCGGCGGGCCCAGCCGGCCCCTCCCTGAGCCATCCTGAATTTTTCCTCTATTGTGAGGTCCTGCTAATTCAAGGACGAGATATCGACCCGTTGCAGTCAGGCGCGGGCCAGGAAAAGAACCGATATGCTGAGCATACTACGTTCACATGCGAAACACTGGATCATCGGTATCCTCATTTTTGTCATTGGCGTAGTCTTTGTCCTCTCCTATGGGTTTGGGGGCATGCACTCCGGGCCCACGCAAGAGGTAGCCGTGGTCAACGGCCAGCCCATCACGATCACCGCTTATGCCCGGCAGTTTAACGCCATGATCAAGCAATACCAGGAGATGAGCCGGAGCGACTTGACCCCCGAACTCATCAAGGCCATGCGCCTCAAGGAAATGGCCCTGGACCGGCTGATCGCTGAAACCTTGCTCATGCAGGCGGCGGAGCGTCAGGGGCTCACGGTGAGCGACGCCGAACTGCGGAAGCAGATCGAGAGTTTTCCTTTTTTCCAGAGGAACGGCAAGTTCGATGAGCATCTCTATTTTATGATGTTGGCCCAGAATCAACTGTCCAGCGCCGAGTTCGAGGAGCAGGAACGCCAAGACCTCGGGTTGAGGAAGATCACCACGGAGGTGACCTCCCTGGCCAAGATCTCCGACGCTCAAATCCGGGAAACCTACGACCTGGCCAAGGAAGCGGTTCAGGTAAGTTATCTGGTGGTCACCCCGGATAGGTTCATGGCCAGCCAGCATCCCGCTGAGGCCGAGCTATCCCGCTACTACCAGGCCAACCAGGAGAAGTTTCGGGTGCCGGCCCGGTCCCGGGTGAGCTATCTCTATTTCCCCACCCAAGACTTCCTGGGCCGGGTTAAGATCTCCGATGCCGAGGTGGAAGATATCATCAAGGAGCACCCGGCGGAATTTCTCCGCCCCAAGGTGGTGCGGGTGCTCCAGTTAGAGCTGCTCATCCCCCCCAAAGCCGATGCGGCCACGCGGCAGCGTTTGGAAAAGCAAGCCCAGGATCTGCTCGACAAACTGAAGGCCGGAGAAGATTTCGCCAAGCTGGCCCAGACTTACTCCCAGGACCCCGCCAGCCGGGCCGCAGGGGGGGAACTGGGCGATGTCCAGCGGGGCCAGCACCCCCCCCAGTGGGACCTGGCAGCCTTTGGCCTTAAACCCGGAGAAGTGGGCCGGGCCGACACCCCCCAAGCCATCTATTTGCTCAAGATGGAGGGAGTCAAGGAGACCGAGAAGATACCCGGGGCCGAGACCAGGCTGAGGGACCGCCTCAAGCAGGAAAAGGCCTTGCCCTTGGCCCAGGAGGCCGCCAAGGAGGCCCGCGCCGCTTTGTCGCAGGACACCGCCGCCGAGATAGCCAAAAAATATGGGGGCAGCCTGAAGGAACCCCCCTTGATTAGCCAAAAGGACCCGGTTCCGGGGCTGGGGCCGGCGCCCGCTTTCACCCAGGCGGCCCTGCAACTCAAACCCGGGGAAGTGAGCCGGGTGGTTGAGCTCCCCGGCGGCTGCGTGGTCATGAAGTCCCTGGAATATCAGGCGGAGAACCTCCCGCCCTTCTCACAAGTCAAGGACCAGGTGGTCCAGCAGGTGAAGAAGCAGGGGGCCATGAAAGACGCGGAAAAAGAGGCGACCCAGTTGTTGGCCCGCCTGCGGAAAGGGGAACCCCTGGCTCAGGTGGCTGCGGCGGTTGGTTTGCCCGTCAAAGTGAGCGGCTTTTTCACCCGTTTCGAGGGCTTTGAGGGCCAGCGCCAGGCCGAGGCCCTCACCGGGGCCGCCTTCCTCCTCTCCCGGGAACACCCCTACCCGGACCATCCCCTCGACTGGAACGAAAGTTATTACCTTTTGGCCTATAAGGAAAAACGTCCCGCCGATCAGGCAGAGTTGCAGAAAGACTGGGAAAAGCTGAAGACCCAATTGCTGAATGACAAGAAGCAGATGATGTTGGTCTCCTGGCTGGATGCCGAGCGCCGCCGGTCCAAGATCAAAGTGTATGCGCTGCCCGGAGGGGAATGAGTTCGGAATCCGCCCCTGGTTGTGATAATATCTGTCAGGCGGCGGCCCGGGTGGTCCGCCGGCGCCCAGGCCAAAGCCGGCGGCCGCCCCAAGAGGAGCAGATATGGAAGATATGCTGGATAAGATAATCTACACCATGGCGAACCCCTTTATCGAAATAGGCCTCTTAGTCCTACTGCTGCTCGCCTTCATCCGATACCGGAGAGATCCCCGCGTGGAAATTACCGGCATCAAGATTGTGCGCGTCATGATCCTGCTGCTGGTTTTCCTGTACCTGATGTTCGTTTGGGCCAGCTCCGTGCAACCCGCCCTGCGAGGCATCAGCATCTTCGGGATGTTCATCGTCAACATGGTGTTGCTTTACCAGTTGATCCTGGCCCGCCTGTTGCGGCCTTACCATACTGCCCTGACCGCGATGACCCAAAAGCCTGGGGAGTCCGAACTGTTTCAGCAGGTCTGGCGCAGCGGTAAGAGATTCTACTATGCGCGTTATGCCTGGTCTTCCCTGTTAAGCGGCGCCAACCCCTTTCATTTCCTGGGAGAAATAACCACCGACCGGGTTCGGGATGATATCCGTGACACCTTGCGGCGCTTCGGGGTGGAGCAAAAGATGCTCACCCTGGCCTCGCTGGTGGCCTATTTAAAGCACCAGATCGGCTGCGACCAGACCATGCCGGCGGATTTTCAAAACTTGATACTCCAGGCCATAGACGATTTTGCCAAACACCCTTATATCCAGGAAAAGGCCAACGAATTCCTGCGCCTCGCCACGGAGAGGCCTGAAGAGATTAACTTTCCCGAATGGATAGCCCAATTTGAATCCTGCGTCAAATCCTCCCAATAGCCCCGCCGGCCTTCTGAAACCATTAAACCACAGCGAGCCTGGCGGCGCCAGCGAGACCGTCTCCGGGACGCCGCCGGCGGCGGTCAGGGCCGCCTGCCACCGGGCTTTGATGGCCCGGGAGCGAATCCTCCAAGGCTATCCCGATTGGCAGGCCTGGCGCCGCCAGGCCCGGGATATCAAGGCTGAGGCCATCTCCCGCCTGGATGAATTGCTGCAGCAGATGGCTCGGGGGGTCCAGGCCTGGGGAGGCAAGGTGCTCTGGGCCCGGGATGCGGCTCAGGCCAGGGAGCTGATCCTGGGTCTGACCCGGGAGCACCGGGTCACCATGGTGACCAAATCAAAGTCCATGACCACCGAGGAGATCTGCCTCAACCCGGCCCTAAGCGCGGCTGGCATCCGGACACTCGAGACCGACCTGGGGGAATTCATCGTGCAGTTGGCCGGCGATTCTCCGGCGCACCTTACCGCCCCGGCCCTGCACCTGGACCGCCGGCAGATAGCCACCATCTTTCGGGAGCGGCTGGGGACAGCCTGTCCTCAGGACCCGGCGGCCCTAACCCGGCTGGCCTGCGACCATATCCAACCCGATTTTTGGCGGGCGGGGATGGGCATCACCGGGGTCAACTTCGCCGCCCCGGACGGCACCCTGGTATTCCTGGAAAATGAGAGCAACCTCCGCCTTACGGCCACCCTGCCGCCGGTGCAGGTGGCGCTCATGGGGCTGGAGAAGATTATTCCGGCCCTTGCCGACGTGGAGGTCTTGCTGCGGCTGTTGCCGGCCAGCGCCACCGGCCAGCGCCTCACGGCCCTGGTCCATTTTCTCCGGGGGCGCAAGTTCCAACCGGAGGGGCCCCAGGCCTTTTACCTGATCATCCTGGACAACGGCCGGCGCCGCCTAGCCAGGGACCCGGAGTTCAGGGAAGCCCTTTATTGCCTGCGTTGCGGGGCCTGCCTCAACGTCTGTCCCATATTTCAGCTCCGAGCCGCCCACTTGTACCGTCGGGTCTATCCCGGGGCCATCGGCATTCTGCTGGCCCCGCACCTGGCCCCGGTGGGCGACATCAGCGATTTGTGCAGCCAATGCGGCGCCTGCCAGGAAATCTGCCCGGTTGGCATCCGGCTAACGGAAAACATCCTGAAGGAACGAGCCCGCAGCCGGCAATGGCGGAACCTGCGGACCTTGTCCGGCCTGGCCGGCCAGGCCTTGGTCCGGCCGCGGCTTTATCGGAGCCTGGAGCCGGGTCTGCGGTTATTGCAAACCCTGGCCCCTGGCCGGCAGCAGCCCCCCTGGCCGGCGCTGAGGCTATCCCCGGAAAGCTTTCAGCGAAGGTGGCGGCGCCAGCCGCACCCCGGCAGCCCCACCCGGGCCCCGGAGCCGCCGGTCGCCCCCGCTGGGGTCTCCTTTTCCCGGGCAACTGAGGCGGTTAGATTCGCTGGTCCGGGCGGGAAAGGCGACGCCATTGAGGACGCTCCTTCCCTGGCAGCCCGGCTGGAGGAGGTGGGGGCCACCTGCCGGCAAGTCCGGGGAGCGGACCAACTGGCCCGGCTGCTGGCGCAGTTGCCAGAACCCTTATGGTTTCAGGACCATCCCTGGCTCTCGCGAGCCGCCCGGGAGTTGAGGCGGCTAGGGTTATCGCCGCACCTGGTTAAACGCCGCTGGGCCCCACCGGGCCAGACCGCGGTCAGCGTGGGCCTGGGGGCCATCCCCGAGACCGGCAGCGTCCTCATTGAGGCCGCTTCCGGCCCGGCTGCGGCCATCTCCTTCCGGGTGCCGCGATTGGTGGTCATCGTCCCCCGGGAGGCGGCCGCTCTTAGCCTGGCCCAGGCCCTGGACCTGGTGGCCCGGCAGGCCCCGGGCATGATTACCTGGCTCACCGGCCCCAGCCGCACCGCTGACATCGAAAAGGTCCTGGTCCTGGGGGCCCAGGGGCCCCGGGAACTCCAAGTGGTGATTTACCAGCAGGAGGATTGATGGAGCCGCTGCCGGTTACAGAGCTCAGCTCCCGGGCCGCAGCCCTGCAAAGGGCCCTGGCCGAGGAGAAGATCGACCTGGCCCTGGTGCGCCAAAGGGCCGACCTCTTCTACTATGCCGGGGCCATGGTGGACGGCTTCCTGGCGGTGGCTCCCCAAGGCAGTCCCTTGCTTTTGGTGCGCCGGCCCCGTGGCAAGGACGCCCTGGTCCCCTCTCCCTGGCCGAAGGCGTTCTACCAGGATCTAAAGGAACTTCCGGAGATATTGGCGCGTTCCGGGCTTAAGCCCAGGGGAGCCCTGGGCCTGGAGTTGGACGTCATGCCTGTGGCGTTTTATCAAAGGATCCGGGAGCGCCTGTTCCCCCAGCACCCCATCCTGGATCTCTCCCCCCTGATCCGGCGGCAGCGGATGATCAAGAGTGCCTACGAGATTGAGCAACTGCGCCGAGCCGCCGCCATCCTGGATCAGGTCCAGGGACAGGTGCCGGAGTTACTCCAACCCGGGATCTCCGAACTGGAGCTCTCCGCGGCCCTGGAGTACCGTCTCCGGCTCCTGGGCCATCAAGGATTGGTCCGGGTGCGCAACTGGGACCTGGAGCTCTTTTATGGACACGTACTCTCCGGGGTGGCGGGACTGGCGGCCTCCTACAGCGACACCCCCAGCGGCGGCTGGGGGTTCAGTCCCGCCTTTCCCCAGGGGGCATCGTTGAAGAAGCTGGCCGCGGCTGAGCCCATCAGCGTCGACCTGGTGGCCTGCGTCAACGGTTACGTGGTGGACATGACCCGGATGTACGCCCTGGGGTCGCTGCCGGACCGGGCCTGGGAGGCCTGGGAAGTGGTCCGGGAGGTCTACGCGGCCATGGAGCAGGAAGCCCGGCCGGGGGTGGCGCCCGGGACACTCTTTCATCGCCTCTGGGACCTGGTGCGGGCCCGGGGGTGGCAAGATTATTTTATGGGGCGGGGGCCGGACCGGGTGGGCTTCCTGGCCCACGGGGTGGGGCTGGAACTGGACGAATTCCCCTTTCTCAACGCCCGCTTCCCTTTTCCCCTGGAGGAGAACATGGTGCTGGCCTTCGAGCCCAAATTCTTTCTGCCGGAGATCGGCATGGTGGGACTGGAGGACACCGGGGTGATCACCCCCGCGGGAGTGGAGTGGCTCACCCGCAGCCCCCGGGAACCCAGGATCATTTGAATACTAGCTGCCTGGCATCCGCTTCCGGCTTTGGGGTTTTGCTTTTGGCTGATTGCTGACCCCGGATCTTTCACAAATGATTCCCTTTTTTGTCATTGATTTTTGGTATAAGTTGCGCAAGAATGCCAGTAAATCTCGGATATTGGCGAGAGTACCTTGCAGGAGATGCCCTTGACCAAATTTCTCCTCACCGTTGTGGGCTGCCTGATGCTGGCCCTGCTGCTGCCGGCCGCCCAGCCCCTGCCCGACCCCCGGCGGCGGAGCCGGTAATCGTCTGGGGCGGGTCTCCTGAGGTCAGGCAGGTGGCCCTCACCTTCGATGACGGCCCTTCGCCCCGCGCCACCAAATAAATCCTGGCTCTGCTGAGCCAATATGGGGCCCATGCAACTTTCTTCGTCCTGGGAGACCATTTGGAAGAATATCCCGGGCTGGTGCGGGCCGAGATCCGGGATGGCGAGGAGGTGGGCAACCACAGTTTCGATCATCCCCGCTTCACCAAGTGCGACTTGCCCACCCAGGAACGGGAGCTGGAGCGCACCCGGGTGGACCTGGACCTGTTGGGTTATCACCCGGCCGATCTCCTCTTTCGCCCCCCTTACAGCGATTATAACCAGCGACTGGTAACCTACCTGGGCCATACCCACCGGCGGTTGGTGCTATGGGGCATCGACTCCGGCGACTGGCAGGGCCTGCCGGCGGAGGCCATCGTCCACAACGTCGTGGACCGGGTGCGTCCCGGGGCCATCATCATCTTTCATGATAGCGATGAACACGGACGGGCCGACCGGACCCCTACGGTAGAGGCGCTGAAGGTGATCCTGCCGGCCCTGAAGGCTGCCGGCTACCGCATGGTCACCATATCGGAGCTCATCGCCGGGGCCCCTCCCGGTAAGCAACCCTGACCCTCGGCAGCCCCGGCGGTTCCCCCTCTCCTGCCCCGTGCTTCCGGTCTGGCGGCCTTTTCGCCCGGAGGCGAGGCGCCCCTTAGCTGATTGCCATGGCCCCGGCGATGGGTTAATATTACCATATATGAGTATTGAATCGTTTTCTCCCCTGAGCTGCGCCCGCCAAGGACGCGGATCTTCGGCTACGGCCGGCCGCCTGGGCTTGGGGAACCGGGAGAGGATTAAGCGGCCTTGACCACCATGCCCTTCCTGGAACATCTGGAGGAATTACGCCGGCGCCTGATCATTTGCATCGTGGCCGTGGTCATCGGCACGGGGATCGGCTGGCCCCTGGTGCCCATGGTGCAAAATTTTATCACCCGGCCTCTCCAGGAGCCCTCCATCACCCAAGAGTGGCACTACTCCCTGGAAACATTTCTCATCGAGAAGTTTCCCAAGGCCGCCAAAAATTTTGGCATAGAGAAGCCGGAGCCCCCCCAGGTGACCCTGCATAGGCTGAACTACATGGCTCCCCTGGAACCATTCTTCGTCCAGATGAAGATCTCCCTGATTACCGGCCTGGCCCTGGCCTTTCCGGTGATCCTTTACCAGTTGTGGCTCTTTTTCGCTCCGGCCCTCTACCCCAAGGAAAGAAAGATCCTCATGTTCTTCATCCCCCTGGGCACGGTGGCCTTCCTCCTGGGGGACCTGTTCTTCCTCAAAATGGTGTGGCCGCTGGTTATCTCCTTTTCCCTGCGGTATGAGAGCCCGGTTCTCTTCTCCATGCTCAACCTGACCTCTTTTGTCAATTTTTGCCTGCGCCTGCTGGTGTTATTCGGGTTGATCTTCGAGATGCCCCTGATCCTCTTGATCCTGGCCCGTATCGGGCTGGTGCAAGTCGAGTTCCTGCGCCGGCAGCGGCGCCTGGCCATTTTACTAAGCGCGGTGATAGCCGCTTTCCATGCCGATCTGCTCACCATGACGGCCATCGCCATTCCCATCTACCTCATGTATGAACTCTCCATCCTGGCGGTCCGCCTGTTCGGCCGGCCCGCCCCGGCCGAAGGTGGTGATGCGGAGTCACTCCCGGCGCGCATGGGCGCGGGCCCGCCCTCTCCCTAGGCCTGCTCCCGGGCCTCTCGTGAACCGGCGCCACCTGCCCCTGGCAGGAGCCCTGGCAAACCGGGAATCGCTCCTGCTGCGGCCGTGGCCCCATCCCTCCGGCATCCGGGTGAAACGCGGGAAGGCGGCAAAGGGCCGCCCTATCCTGAGCGGTTCGCCGGCCCGGCAGCCATTTCGGTTGACAGGATCGGGGACTTGCCGATATATAGACGCTAATCAGGTATTCGAGAAAAAGATTGACCATGGTCACGGAGAATAACCCATCGGGTAGCGAAGCCCCCACCGGCCCGGAGAAATCCGGAAGCCGGCTGCGCCGCCCCCTGGCCCGGCTGGCCGCCTGGCTGGCGGGGGGGGAATACCATTACGCCGGCTACATTCCCAAGCGTCCGGGGTTTTTATTGCGTCATACCCTGGACCCCTACTTCTCCCGGGTAGAGGTTAACCCCCGCTATCTGGAGCGTCTCCAGGAACTGGCCCGGAAGGGTGCGGTGGTTTATGCCTTGAAATATCGCAGCCATTCTCGATTTCCTCTTCTTTAACCGCCGCTACCAAAATCTGGGGGTGGTGGCCCCGGAGGTGGCCTTCGATCTCAACCTGTGGATGTGGCAGCCCCTCTTCCATCTGGTGCAGATCATCTCCACCGCCCTCAATCATTTTTCCCGCCGCCGGGGCTGGCCCAACCACTTCCAGGACGGCTATTTTTTAAAGATACTTCAGGAGCGCCGCGGCTCCCTTCTCTTCCTGGTTGACCAGGTGGGCTTTCGGCAGCGGTTCCTCAAGCCCCGGGAAGACCCCATCCGGCATCTCCTGGAACTCCAGCAACAGGTCGACTTTCCCATTTTTCTGGTGCCCCAGATGGTGATCTACGAGAAGACGCCAACCCGGGAATTTAAGGGGTTGCTGCAGCTATTCTTCGGCGACGTGGAAAACCCCGGGAAGTTGCGGAAACTGGGGCTTTGCTTCCTCAAGTCCAAGCGGGCCGTAGTGGAGGTCGCCGAGCCGGTCAATCTCCAAAAGGCCCTGGCAGCGTCTCCCCATGAAGGCCGCCTGCGGGAGGTGGCCCAACAGATCCGCCGGGAGCTGATCTCGCGCATCGACCACAAACGCCGGGTGATCACCGGGCCGGTGATCAAATCCCGGGAAGAGGTCATGGAACTTACCCTCACTGACCCTGGGCTTACCAGCTTCATGGAGCACCTGGCCGAGACCGAAAAGAAGAGGCTCTATAAGATCAAGAAAGACGCCCAGGACTATTTTTGGGAGATCTCGGCGGACTGGAACCAGTTTTGCGTCAGCGGGATGATCCAGGTGGTCACCTGGCTGTCGAAACACCTCTTTGACGGCATCGCCTTCGATACCGAGGGCCTCGAGCGGGTCAAAGAGGCCGGGCAGCGGGGCAGCCTCATTTTCGTCCCCTGTCACAAAAGCCATCTGGACTATCTCATCCTCAATAATCTGATCTACCAGCACCACATGCACCCACCCCGCATTGCCGCGGGCAAAAATCTGTCCTTCTGGCCTCTGGGCCCTATCTTCCGGAGCTCCGGAGCCTTTTTCATCCGCCGTCGCTTCCTGGGGGGAAAGCTCTATGCCGAGGTGCTTTACACCTATATCAAGACCATGATCCGCAGCGGTTACAACCTGGAGTTTTTCATCGAGGGAGGCCGGAGCCGCACCGGCAAGCTGGTGGTGCCCAAACTGGGCCTCTTGCACATGATCCTGCGGACATACGAGGAGAAGGCCGCCACCGACCTCCTTTTTGTTCCCACCTTCATCGGCTATGACCAGGTGCCGGAAGAAAAGGCCTACCTCAAGGAATTGGAAGGGCGGGCCAAGGAAACCGAATCCATGGGCCAACTGGTAAAGGCCAGAAAGTTCTTGTGGAGACGGTACGGCCGGGCTTACATCCAATTCAGCGAGCCCATCTCCTTAAGCGAATTCCAGAGCCGGGCTGCGAAGCAGACCCCGGAAGGCACCCAACTGCGCAACCAGGCGCAAAACCTGGCCTATCACATCATTCAGGCCATCAACGCCATTTCCGTGGTCACCCCCTTCTCCCTGGTGTGCGCCGCCCTGCTCACCTACCCGCGCAAAGGCGTCTATCGCCGGGAATTGCTGCAAATCATCCAGGTGCTCCACGATTACCTGCGAACCCGGGGGGTCACCCAGGCCGAATCGCTGGAGAATCTCATTCCCGCGGTGGAGGATACCCTGGCCCTATGCGAATCCCGCAAACTTATCGCCCCCATCGAGAGGGAAGAAGGGCTCACCGACGAACTGGGACTGGGCGGGTACAGTATCGACGAGTCCAAGCGGCCCCTGCTGGAATACTACAAGAACAACATCATCCATTTCTTCCTGCCCGCTTCTCTGGTCTCCCTGGCCATCCTGGCCTGCCAGGGCTTCGATTTCGACCTCAAGCAGATAGTAGCCGACTTCGATTTCCTCCAAGACTTCTTCAAAAATGATTTTATCTTCGAGGACGCCGATTCCGAGACCCAGGTGAACGAGATCCTGGCCTACCTCGGTTCCCGAGGAGTGGTCATCAACCTGGACCCCGAGACGGCCACCTACACCCTGTCGGCCTCCGGCCTCAAGGAACTGGTTTACTTCGCCAACCTGCTGTACAACTACCTCGAGTCGTACTGGATCGTCTTCCGTTCCTTCAAATATCTGCAGAAGAAACCCCGCAGCGAAAAGGAATTCCTCAAGCGCGTTCAGTCCATCGGCAATAAACTCTACAAGCTGGGCGAGGTGGAGCGATCCGAAGCCTTGTCCGAATCGACTTTCCAAAACGCCCTGAAGCTTTTCGGAGAAAAGGGCATCGTCCTGAAAACTTCCCCGGAAGGCAAAGGGGCCACCACCTTCAGCCGGCCCGCCGATGAAGACGCCAGGGAATACTACGGCCACCAATTGGCGCGGTTTTTAAGAAGGTAAGGAGGGGGTCTCAGTTGGCGCCTTCCAGGGCTGCCTCAAAGGCCAGGGCGACGGCCTCCCGGGGGGTGGCGGCCCGCAGCAGGCCGTGGAGGTCCCATTCGACCTTTAGGGCCACCACCGGTTTGCCCAATTTGAGGGCGATGGCCGCCTCTGAGATGGAGCCATAGTCGCCGTCTACCGCGATCAGGGCGTCGGCGCTATGGGCGATGAGGATATTCCGGGCGTGGCCCAGGTTGGTGGCCAGGGAATAGGTGAGATAAGGGTTGGCCCGGTCGCGGTCCGCATCCGGCAGGATGCCCAGGCTCACTCCCCCGACCTCCGCGGCCCCCTGGGCGGCCGCGGCCATCACGCCCCCCAAACCGCCGCAGATCAGCACGGCGCCGCGGCGGGCCACTTCCCGCCCCACTTCCCGGGCCAGATCAGCTATCTCCGGGCTGACACGGCCCCCGCCGATTACCGCCACGTAAACTGGCGCCATGATTTCGAGGTCCTTCGGGTATTCCCGGCTTAATTAACAGGAGATCCTGGTATCGTGTTAAGTATTTGCCATTATCGGGCTGCATGACAAGGAAAATTTTCGCCGCCGCGCCGCGGGCCGGAGAAGAAAATTATTAACCCTGAGGAGTAGAAATGTTGGTAAACGCAACTTATCTTAATAGCAAATCCACCCGACAGGAGGTTGGTCATGAGGAAGATAGTTGTGGTTTGCCTGGCTTTAGCCCTGACCTTCGGATTTGCAGCCGTAGCCGGCGCCCAGAAGGCCGCCCCCGAGAAAGTCACCGTAACCGGTGAAGTCATTGATCTCTTTTGTTATACCACCGCGGGCGAAAGGGGCCTGGGCCATAAAGCCTGCGCCATAGCCTGCGCCCAAAAGGGGATCCCGGTGGGGCTGTTGGAAAAAGGGACGGACAAGATTTATATCCTGCTTCCTGACAAAAAAGACACCCCGATTCCCGCCGGGGTCATCAACAAGGCCGGCGAAGAAATCACCGTTACCGGGCAGAAGTACCTGACCGGCGGAGACACCTTCCTCACCATCGAATCCTTTAAATGAGCTGCCTGGACATCTGGTTGCCAGGGGTTGCCCCATTCCCGGAACCGCACCCCCTGGCAGTCCCTTTTTTCAGACAGTGGTCTGTTCCGCAATTGATTATCCATATAAAAAGACTGATTTTTAACCCCCCTTTGGAAAAGGGGGCAGGGGGGATTTAGAATAACCTCTTGAAATCCCCTTAAATCCCCCTTTTTCAAAGGGGGACTTAATATGCCAAATCCAGCCTTCCAGTCCGGATATTATCTGATGCTAATTCTGAAACACTCCACTAGCAAGGGGAAGGCAACCGGCAGATTTTCTCGAGCGGTTTACCCTTGTCAACCGCCCCGGTCTCGCCCTGGCCCATCTCCAAACCTTCCGCCATCACTGCCAGCACCCATCTATACTCCTCAGTAAGGAACTCCAGCAGCTCGTGTTTCAGGCCGGGGGGCAGCCACTCCCAGGTGTAGGTCTCGATCTCCAGGTGCGGACAGAACACGTGCGCTTTAAGCAAATTGAGCACGGTCCTGGTCTCCTCCCGGGTGGAGGCCAGCGCCCCGAAGCTCTCCACGAACAGGGGCAGGTGGTAATGGATGCGCCACTGGCCGCCGGGGCAACGGTCCATCAAGGCCAATGCCTGCCACAGGTCCGGAAACCGCCGGACGCGGCCACGGTTCCCCCGGGCCCTGACCTGGTGCAGGTAAGGGGATTGGCAGAAGGGCTCCAGTTGCTGAGCCAGAGGGGCCCGGCGCCCATTATCCGGCAGGTTCACTTCTAACCCCGCGGTGATTTGGACCTTTCCCACCCGGATGCCCGTTTGGGCCAGCAAGTTGAGGGCGGCGGCCGGGTCCTCATAGGACACCGCCAGATGGCAGGTGTCCAGGCAGACCCGCAGGTGCCTCAGCAGGCGGAGGCGGGCTTCGTCCAGGGATAGACCGGCGGCCCGGGCCAGCCGCGGGGCACCCCGGGGCAGCAGCCAGGCCTGGAAAAAATCCACCACCTCCCGGGTGTGCTCCAGCAGGCCGTCGGGCTCGGGCTCCAGGTCCAAATGGATAAGCTTGCCCTCCCCTTCTTCGACGCGGATAAGCCTTGCGGTCAAGCGCACGAGATTGTCGGTGATTTCCGCCATGGCGGCGGCGTTGCCTGGCGCGATCCAGGCTTTGTAGGACAGGGGCACGGTGGAAATGCCGCCCTCTCCTCCCACCGGCAACAGGCGGGCCAGGATATCTACCAGGCGCAGGGTATAGCGGAGGCGGCTGGCAGCGCGCCAGTCCGGGGCAAAGATGCCTTCCTTAACCGGTCGAGATCCCAGAGCGCCGTAAGGGAAACCATTGAGGGTAAAGACGTAGAGCTGCTGGGCGGCAAGGAAGTCCCGAAACCTGGCCAGGGCGTCGCCGGCCAGGAGCTCCCGGGACTCCCCGGCGGAGAGGCGCAGACCCAGACCGAAGGGCCGCTCCGGGGAGAGGCGGGCGCGGAGCCGCGGCACCAGGGAACGGAGATTGCCGAACAGCTCCGGCCAGCCCCGGCCGGGGTGGACCTTGGTGCAGTAAGTCAGGTGGAATAACCCGTCTGGGCCGATCTGCAAGGAATTTTCTCCGTTCGCGAAACCCGGCCTGGCTTAGCTCGCCAACGCCGGCTGGACCGCCGGCCAAACTGCAGGGGCGAACCCCCGCACCTCCTCTAGGGCGGCCCCGAGCGTCCCGGGGTCGATTTCGTTGGTCTCCAGCCCCCGGCCGATATCCGAGAGGAGGAGGATGGTGAGGCGGCCTCCCAGGTGGGTCCTAAACTCTTCCAGCCCCCGCAGGATGGCCTCCTCGTTGTCGAGTTGGGGGACGTACAGCGCAAAACCCAGCCTGGTTAATAAGTTCAGGACCCGCCGCCAGGGGCGTTCCCCGAGGAGCCCGGCCAGATAGGAGTAAGTGGTGTCCAGGGCCAGGCCGATGGCCACCGCCTCCCCGTGCCCCAGCTCAAAGCCGCTTAAAAGCTCCAGGCGGTGTGCGGCCCAGTGGCCGAAGTCCAGGGGCCTGGAGCTTCCGTGTTCAAAGGGGTCGCCGCCGGAGGCGATGTGATCCAGGTGCAGGGCGGCGCAACGGTAAATGACCTGCCGCATGGACTGCAAGTCCCGCCGGGCCAGGCCGCGGGCCTGCCTTTCCAGAAAGGCGAAGAAGGCCGCGTCCTTGATGAGGGCCACCTTGACGGCTTCGGCCACCCCGCCGATCCAGTCTTTTTGGGACAATGTGGTCAGGAACCTGGAGTCGTTGAGCACCGCCGCCGGAGGGGTGAAGACGCCCAGAAAGTTTTTCTGGCCCATGGCGTTGACGCTGTTTTTCACCCCAATGGCCGCATCGGCCTGGGCCAGGACGGTGGTGGGCACCCGAATGAGCCGGACCCCCCGGTGGGCGGTGGCCGCCGCCAGGCCCACGGTGTCGATGAGGGCGCCGCCGCCTATGGCCGCCACGTAGGAATGGCGGCATAAACCCGCCGCCAGGATGGCCTGGTGCAGGATAGTGACATGCAGGGGGTCGTTCTTCGCCGCCTCGCCGCCGGGCAAAAGCAGGGGGGCCCCCGTCAGGGCAATGACCTCGGCGTGGGCACGGCAATACTCCTCCAGGTCCGCCGGCAAGCCTGGATGATAATGGTAAAGGCCGCGGTCCACCACGGCCAGCAATTTTTTGGGCAGCTCGCCGCCGCCGTCTCGAATGACCTCGTGGAACAGGGGATTCCCCAGATCGAACAGACCACTGGTGAAATGTACCGGGTAGCGAAAACTTACCTGGAATTCCTGGTGGATGGTCTTGATGGCAGCACTCCTTAAGCCGCAGGCTAAAGCCCGCGCAAGCAGACGCTGGCCCCAACGGCGCAGGCCCAAGCCCGCAGCCAAATCCTGGGTTTATTTAGAAGTTAGGTCTTGGATTGGCTGATTTCCAGTTTTTGAGGAGGAAAAAGTCGAGGTTCCGGGGCTTTAGGAGGGAATAGCCAGGGCCGCCGCCAGCCGCGCCACCAGGTCGAACAAGACCGACGGCGCCAGGCCCAGCCAGAGAACCAGCAAGAGAATCACGGCGCCGGCCAGGCCCACCGCCAGATCGCATCTAGGTATAGCCGCCTCGGACGCGGCCGGCTGCATGTAGAGCGAGACCGTCACCTTAAAATAGTAATAGAGGGAGACGATGGCAGTCAGGATGCCGATAACTGCCAGGACTGTGTAGCCGGAGTTAAGCACCACCCGGAACAGGGCGAGTTTCCCCATGAAACCCGCGGTGGGCGGCAGCCCCGCCAGGGAGACGAGGCAAACGGCCAGGATGCCCGCCCGCCAGGGCTGGGAATAACCCAGACCCTGATAGCCTTCCAACCGGTCGAGGTCGGAGTCGGCCTGAGCCGGAGAGAAGCTGCCGATGAGGCCGAAGGCCCCCAGGTCCATGAGGGCATAGACCACCAGGTAAAACATCATGGCCGGCAGCCCGCCTTCTTTGACCGTCACCAGGGCCATGGTGAGATAGCCCATCTGGCCGATGGAGGAGTAAGCCAGCAGGCGTTTAATCTGCGTTTGATAGAGGGCGGTGACATTGCCCACGGTCATGGTGAGCGCCGCCAGGACCCAGAGCCCCGGCAGGCAGTAGGCCCAAAGCGGCGGGGCCGCCAGCCAGGCAAAACGCAGCAACGCCGCGAACAAGGCCACCTTGGTGCCGGTGGACAGAAAGGCGGTCACCGGCGCCGGCGCCCCCTGGTAGACGTCCGGGGTCCAGAGGTGGAAGGGCGTCAGGGAGATCTTGAAGCCAATCCCCACCAGGATCAGGGCCAGCGCCAGGAGGACCACCGGCAGGTCCCCGGGCTGGGCCAGGGCCGCCAGGGAGCCGGCCACCTGGAGGGTGCCGCTCATGGCATAGAGCAGGGCGATGCCGAAGGTGAGGAAGGCCGAAGCCACGGCGCTCATGATGAAATACTTCAGGCCGGCCTCATTGGAGGCGGCCTCGCCCTTGCGCACTGCGATCAGAACGTACAGGGACAGGGAAATGAGCTGAAACCCCAGAAAGAAGATGACCCAGTTCACGGCCCCGGCTACCAGCACCATCCCCATGGCGGCAAAGAGAATCAGGCCGTAGAGCTCATCACCGGCAAAGCCCCGGGCCCGGGCATATTGCCGCAGGAAGAGGCAGGTCAGGATGGTGATCACCATGAACAGGCAGGTAAAAAACCGGGCATAGCCCCCCAGGTCCAACATGCCTTCGAAGGTGGGGTTGGCCGGAGTTATCCAGAGGGCGGCAGCGCCGGCGGCCGCGGCGCTGATCAAGGCCAGGGCGAAGAGCACCCCCCCGGGCAGGCGCCGCCAGAAGGCCCCGGCACCGAAGACCAGGGAGCCGCCCCCGGCCAAGATAAAAATCGGGATCAAGCCGGGCCAATCACTGGGCATGGTTCGTCACCATTGCTTCTCACCTGACAAAGACCTGCGACCGGAAACGGAAGACCCAAGCCAGGCTCCCATCCCCCGTCTCTGTTCTACTTCCTCTCTCGGGCTGGCGGCGCCATGAACTCCGGTCCCACCGGATCTTTGATGGTTTGCGCCAGTATCTGGTCGATGGCGTCCAGGGCGGCCTGATCCAGGTTCCAGCCGCTAATCTCGGGCACCGGATCCAGTTGCTCCGGCTTCCGGCCCCCCCACAAGGCGATGTCGGCGCCCTGGTCCAGGGCCCAACGCACCGCCAGGTGGAGCACCTGCCGGTCATAACGATCCCGGGCTAACCGGTCCAGCCGGTCCACGGCCGTCAGATACTGCCCCAGCCGCGGCGGCTGGAACTTCGGGTCGTTCTTGCGCAGGTCATCCCCCTGATATTGCCGGCCGGGGGTAACGTGGCCGGACAGGAGGCCGCGGCACAAGGCGCCGTAGGCCATCAGCGCCATGTTATTTTTGCGGCAGAAAGGCATGAGGTCCGCCTCGATGGCCCGCTCGAAAAGATTATACGGCGGCTGCACCAGGTGCACCGGGCCGCCCCGCCGGAAGTCCTGAATCTGCTCCGGGGAATAGTTGCTCACTCCCACCGCCCGGATTTTCCCCTCTTTCAGGAATTGTCCCAGCAGCCTGCCGGTCTCCTCGAAAGGCTCCAGCGGGTCGGGCCAGTGGATGAAAAGAATGTCCAGGTAGTCGGTTTGCAAATTTTTGAGGGAGTCCGCCACGTTGCGGCGAATAAACTCAGGCGCACAGTTGCGGAAGACCTTGCCGTCCCGCCAGTCCAGGCCGGTCTTGGTAGAGATGCAGACCTGCCTGCGGCAATTTTTCAAGGCCAGGGCCTTGCCGAGGATCTGCTCCGAGCGGCCGAAGCCATACACCGGCGCGGTATCGATCAGGTTGATACCCTTATCGATGGCGGTATGGATGGTCTCGATGGCCTGGGCTTCATCGGTGCCGCCCCACATCCAGCCGCCGATGGCCCAGGTTCCCAGGGAGATGCGGGACACCTGGAGATCGGTCCCCGGAATCTTTGTATATTCCATAAGGTATTACCTCCAAAATTTCTATCAGGGCAGCCAGGCCAACTGGGTGGCGTGTTGCTGCACCATGGCCGTAACCGATGGTTCCAGCAGGTGGAGCAGCGGTCCGGGGTGCAGCCCGATGAAGAGCACCGCCAGGGCCAGGCTCCCCAAAATGACGATCTCCCTGAAGTTCACGTCCCAGAGGACGTGCTCGGCCCGAGGTTCGCCAAAGATGGCATCCTTAACCATCCTCAAGATGTAAATCACCCCAAAGACCATGCCCATAAAACCCAAAATGGCGATCACCGGTCTGGCCTGGAAGACACCCACCAGGATCAGCAGCTCTCCGACGAAATTATTGAGGCCGGGCAGGCCCAGAGACGACAACGCGAAAAACAGGAAAAAGGCGCTGAACATCGGCATTTTGCTCCACAGCCCCCCAAGTACGGCGAAATCCCGGGAATGGATGCGCTCGTCCAGCATACCGACCATGATGAACAGGGCCGACGTGGTCACACCATGGTTGACCATTTGCAGCAGGGCGCCGCTCAGGGTGATGGAGTTCCAGATGACCAGAGCGATGACCATTAAGGCCATGTGGGAGATGCTGGAATAGGCCACCAGCCGCTTGATGTCGGTTTGGGCCAGGGCGACCCAGGCGGCATAGAAGAGCCCGCCCACTCCCAAGAATAGCAGCAGCGGCTCAAAGAGCTGGGTGGCGTTGGGAAAGAGCGGCATGGCGAACCGAAACAAGGCATAGGCCCCGGTCTTTAGCAGGAGTCCCGCCAGGTCCACGCTGCCGGCGGTGGGCGCCTCGGTATGGGTGTCCGGCAGCCAGGTATGCACCGGAATCAGGGGAATTTTGATGCCGAAGGCCAATAAAAATGCGGCGAACAACAGGATTTCGGTGGTGCGCCCCAGGGGCCGGTGCTGCAACAACTGATACACCGAAAAGGTGTAGACCCCGGTCTGCTGTCCATGGATGACATAAAGGGCGATGAGGGCGATGAGCATCAACAGGCTGCCAGCCAGGGTGTAGAGGAGGAACTTGATGGAGGCGTGCAACCGGTTTTGGTGGCCCCAGATGCCCACCAGGAAGAACATGGGGATGATCTGGATTTCCCAAAAGAGATAAAAGAGCAGCAGATCGTTAGCCAAAAAGAGTCCGACCAGAGTCCCTTCCAAAAATAGGATAAAGAAAAAGAAAGACCCCACCTTTTCCTGGATGGCCTCCCAGGAGATGAGGATACAAAAGACGTTGATAAAGGCGGTGAGCGTAACCAGGGTCAGGCTGATGCCGTCCAATCCCAGGCTGTAGCGGGCCCCCAGCCAGGCGATCCAGGGATAGTCCTCTACCAGCAGCCAGGACCCCAGAGGACTAGAGTGGGGCGTCAGACCCCTAAAAAGCAGGGATGCCACCAATCCTAACTCCACCAGGGTCACCCCCAGGCTGAGCCAGCGAACCAGGCGGGGGTTGCGATGGGCCGCCAGGGCGGCAAAGCTTCCCAGAAGCGGCCAGAAGATGATGATGGAAAGCATTGGGAATTGGTGCATATTCAGACCTCCGTTACCACAGGTACCAACCCAGGCCCACCGCCACAAAGAAGATGGTCAGGCCCAGGAACAACATCCCCAGATAGGTGGACAGCCGCCCCGTGGTCCAATGCCCCAGGCCCCGGGAGACGGTCACCAGGCCCTCGGCGCCCTTGACCGCCCCGTCGTCCAGGAAGATTTCGTCAACCTTGACCCACAGGAAGGCGGCCATGGCGCGGTAAGGGCGAAAGAGGGCACGGGCGCCGCCGACGATGACTTGCTGATCGTAGGGGTCATCCACCTGCCGCCAGAGAAAAAGGGCCGCCCTTTGATAGGGGCGGACGAAAATCGACTGGTAGAGCCGGTCCAGGTAAAAGCCGGAAAACAGGAGTCCCCAATAGCCTTCCAGGGCCGGTTCCCGGGCCGGCCGGCGGCGATAAAGCATATAGGCCAGGGCCAGGGAAACCACCACGATCGAGCCGCTGGCAATTCCCAAGGCCCATTCCGTTCCCGGGGGAGCCCCCAGGTCCGGCCGGGCCCCGGGGACGACAGCCAGATAGTTCCCCAGAAAATCCTTGCCATAGCCCCCGGGGAGGTTTAACAGGCCGTCCACCAGGGCGCACACCGCCAGGGGCCACAGAATCCAGGCCATGAACCTGGGAGTGGGGTGGATTTCTTCGGGGCGGCGGCCGTCCGGCCGGTCAGGAAAGGCCACGAAGAATACCCGGAAGGTGTACAGGGGCGTCAAGAAAGCCGCCACCAGGCCCAGCAGCCAGAAGATCTTATAAGCCTCCCCGGGATGGATGAAGGTAGCCAGCAGGATGCGGTCTTTGCTGAAGTAGCCGCCCAGCAGCGGGAAGGCGCTCAGGGAAATGGCGCCGATCAGAAAGAGCCAGTAAGCCATGGGCAGGCATCTCCTAAGCGAGCCCATGCGGAAGATGTTGTGCTCCTCGTCCAGGGCCTGGATGACTATCCCCGCCACCAAAAAGAGCAGCGACTTGAAGAAGGCGTGGGACACCAGGTGGAAGAGGCCGCCCACAATGTCGCCGGCGCCCACCGCCAGAAACATGTAACCCACCTGGCTGATGGTGGAGTAGGCCAGCATCTTCTTGATGTCCCATTGAGCCAGGGCCGCAAAAGAGGCGTACAGCGCGGTGATGGAGCCCACCGCGGCAATGATCAGCATGGCCGGGGGAGAGAGCAGGATTAACGGGAAGAGCCGCATGAGCAGGTAAGTGCCGGCAGTGACCATGGTGGCTGCATGAATCAGGGCCGAGACCGGCGTGGGCCCGGCCATGGCGTCCGGCAACCATACCGTCAGAGGCAGTTGCGCCGATTTGCCCAGCGCGGCCATAAGCAGCAGCAAGGCCAGGATAGTGGCCAGGGTGGGACTGAGTGCGGCGGCATGGCTATTGATATAGGTGATGGAAAAATTGCCGAAATGGACGAAGAAAAGGCCCAGGGCCACGCCGAAGGCGATGTCGCCGATGCGGGTGCAGATGAAGGCCTTGCGACCGGCATTGGCGTTGGCTTCGTCTTTATACCAAAACCCGATCAGGGCATAGGAGCAAAAGCCCACCCCCTCCCAGCCCAGGTAAACGAAAATGAGGCTGTTGGCGGTGGTAATTACCAGCATGGCGAAGACAAATAGGTTCAAATAGCAAAAATAGCGGACGTAATCGGCGTCCTCCCGCATGAAGCCGGCGGAATAAAGGTGGATAATGCTCGCCACGAAGGTGACCATCAGCGCCATGACCGCGGCCAGGGGATCATAATGGACGTTCATGGCCGTGGTGAATTCTCCGGCCTGGAACCACTGGCAGAAGGTGAAGTCGTGGGCCCGGTCGGAGGCCAGGACCAGGGCCGCCACGGCACAGGCCAGGGCCCCCAGGACCGCGGCGCAGGCCACCGTCTCCACCGCCCGCCGGGGCAGCAAACGGCCCAAGATGGCGTTGATCACGAAGCCGCCCAGGGGCAAAAGCAAGAGAAGTAAGAGGACAGTTTCCACGTCAACCCTTCAGCAGACTGTAGCGGTCGGCATCCAGGGTGCCGGTGCGCCGCTGGGAATAGACGATGAGGGCCAAGCCCACGGCCACTTCGGCCGCGGCCACGCACATAATGAAGATCACCAGCGCCTGGCCCTCCAGTTGCTGCCAGCGCAAGGAAGCGGCTACCAGGGCTATTCCGGCGGCGTTCAGCATCACCTCCACGCCGATGAGGATCATCACCAGCGAGCGCCGGGCCACCGCACAGGCCGCCCCCAGGAAAAACACGGCCCCGGCCAGAACCAGCACGTAACTATAAGGGACAATGGTATTCATAATTTTCCCGGAGAGGCAGACCTGGGCGTCCTCCCCCGGTCCGGGGGCGCACCCTAAGGTATGCCCCTACCCTTCTCTCTTTCCCAGATACAGCGCCCCCACCAGGGCCACCAAGAGCAGAAAGGAAACAATCTCCACCGAAAACCAGTAACTCTGGAACAAAAATCGCCCGAATTCCAGGGGAGACGCCGCGGCCAACGGCAGCGGCAGGTCCCCGCCGGATTTAAAGATAATCAGGACCAGGACCGCCAGACTAAGGGCGCCCAAGACCACGGCGGGCAGCCATTGGCGAAGGTAGGAGCCCAAAGGCAATTCCGCCGGCCGGATCTCCAGCATCATGACAATGAACAGAAACAGCACCATGATGGCCCCGGCGTAAATGATCACCTCCAGGGCCGCCAGAAACGGGGCCCCCAACAGATAAAAGAGCAGCGCCGTGCCGGAAAAAGACAGCACCAGGTAAACAATGGCGTGCATCAGGTTGCGCCGGGTGACGGCCAGGCCGGTGGACAAAAGGATTACCGCGGCCAGAATATAGAAGATGCCGGCGTAAGGATTCATCACCATTGCCTCAAAGCCCATCCCTCAGGGCAGGTTGCTCTTGAGGTCCACCGGGGGGGCCTCCTGGATGTGGCTGCCCTTGCCGCCCACCATGGCTACCCCGGCAAAACGGTAGAAGTTGTATTCGAGATTCTTGCCGCCGTGGGCCACCAGCAGGTCTTTCTTCTCCGCCACCATGGCCAGGATATCGGCCTCGCAAAACTCATAGAAGGGGGTGAGCTGGATAGCCAGGGTGGGACAAGCCTCCTCGCACAAACCGCAGTAAATGCAGCGGGCAAAATTGATGCGAAACCAGGGGGCATAACGGCGGCCATCCTGGCGCTCTCCACACTCCATGGAGATGCAACTGGTGGGGCAAACCCCGGAGCAGAGAAAACAGGCCACGCAGCGTTCCTCGCCGTCCGGATCCCGGGTCAGAATAATGCGGGCCCGGGTGCGCTCCGGCAGGAACCGCTTATACTCCGGGTATTGCTCGGTGACCGGCCGCCGCCCCAGGTGGCGCAGCACCATGGCCAGGCCGCCCCACAGGCCGGCGAGGCCTCGAAGGGCCACGCTCCAGGGGCTTAACCGGCCCCGCCCGGGGTCTTTAACTTCCGTCATGGAGCCTCCGCAAATCTAGATCTCCCCGTTGGTGAAGAGGAGCAGGTAGTTATAGGGTCCAACCCTGGCCATCCGGCTCTTTCTGAAACCATAGGGGGCAGCCAGGTTTTCCACTTCCTCCGGAGTCAGCCGAATCCCGAGGGGCGGCCCCGGCGGACCGGCCACCTTGTCAAACTCCACGATGGCCAGGGTGCCCCCGGGCTTGAGCACCCGTTGGGCTTCCTTGAGGGCCCCGGCGGCGCTCCCGGATTCCACCAGATCGTGCAACACGGTGGCCATCAGGCAGAGGTCGAAGCTGGCGTCGCCCAGGGGCAACGGCTGGCTGATATCCACCTTAAGGGGCCGGAGATTGTTGCGGCCGACGGCCGCGGCCCGCTCTTCCAGGGTCTCAATGCCCTCCTGCCATAGGTCCAGGGCCACGACGACTCCATGTTTGCCGATGGCTTCGGCCACCGCCAGGGTGTAGTTGCCGGCGCCACAGCCCAGGTCCAGGAAGAGCATGTCATTCCTCAGGGGCAGCTCCCTTAGGAGCTTTTCCGGTTCGATGAGGTCGAAGCTGCTTTTGCCAGCGCCAGGCGGCCTGGTTATAGGGGCATCCGGGGTCTGGATCATTCAACCCTCCTTTGCACCATCTGAAGTTCTGCCTTGGCCGGAGGCTTTTTTTCCAAGCGCCTTACCAGGGGTGGCCGGGAGGCCGCCTTACAGCCCCAGGGCCAGCATGGCGCCCCCGGTGATGATGATATTCAGCAGCGCCAGCGGAATCAAAATCTTCCAGCCGAATTCCATCAGCTGGTCGTAGCGCAACCGCGGATAAGTGGCCCGGATCCAGATGATGGCGAAGACCACCAGGGAAACCTTGATCAGGAACCAAACGAGCGGGGGCAGCCACGGCCCCCCCCAGCCGCCCAGGAAGAAGACCGCCACCAGGGCCCCCAGGACCACCATGTTGACGTATTCCCCCAAAAAATAGAGCCCAAAGCGCATGCCGCTGTATTCCGTGTGATAGCCGGCCACCAACTCGTTTTCCGCCTCGGGCAGATCGAAGGGGATACGCTTCATCTCGGCCACGGCGCTAACGAAAAAAATCAGAAAGGCCAGCGGCTGCAAGATGATAAATGGCAACCGCGCCTGCTTCTCAACGATGTCCACCAGGGAAAAAGAATGGGCCAGCATCACTACCGGCACCAGGGACAGGCCCAGGGAGAGTTCATAGCTGATCATCTGGGCCGCGGCCCGGATGGCTCCCAGCAGGGCAAACTTGGAGTTGGAGGCCCAGCCACCCAGCGCCACTCCATAGACCGCGATGGACGAGAGCGCCAGGACGAAAAGCAGGCCGACATTGAGGTCGCTGACCACCCCGGGGATCTCCTGACCCCGGAAGGTCCAGCCCCGGGCAAAGGGCACCACCGCGAAAACGAGCAGCGCCGTCCCCGCCACCACTGCCGGGGCATACAGAAAGATGACCCGGTCAGCCCCGGAGGGGATGAAATCTTCCTTGGCCAGCAGTTTGACTGCGTCGGCGAGGGGCTGCAAAAGCCCCTGGAACCCGGCCCGATTAGGACCCAACCGCAGTTGCATGAACCCCAGCAGGCGGCGCTCCACGTAGATCAAATAGGCAGCCAGCAACAAGAGGACCACCAGCACCACCAGGAGCTTGACGATCAAGATGATTATGCCCAGGGCCCAGACCGACATCATCCTTCCACCTTGACGATATCGCCCCAAGAAACCAGAAACTGATAATCCGGAACCAGGCGCCAGTTTAACTGCCGGTGGCGAGGCAGCACCATGACCCCGGTGGCCATATTTGGCGCCACCTGGAGCCCCACCCTCAGTTCACCCCCCGGGAGCCGTAAAGCTACCCGGTCCCCAGCCGCCAGGCCCAATTTAGCCGCCTGGTCAGGATGCATGGAGAGCCGCGGGGCTTCTTCCACCTGCTGGATAAATTTGGAATAACTGGCCAGTTCTTCGGTCCCGAAGGTCAGGTCCACCAGGAGCAGCTCCAGGTGGTCCGGCGAGGGCGGCTCCGGGATCAGCGCTCCGGGCGGAGAATAGGCCCCGGCAGGAAGGGCCTCGGGAAGAAGCCGCGCTCCCGGCGGCTCGAACAGACTGGCAATATTGGCAAAAACGCTATTCTCCCGGCTCAGCCAATCCCAAAGGTCAGCGGCTGGCAGCGTCACCGGCGGTGACATGGCCGCAGCCAATTCCTGTAAAATCTCCCCCGGCGTCCGGGGATCGCCGCCGGGGACCTGGCTCAGGAAGGTCCGGGGCGGGTGCAATTCCGGGCTGGTCTGGGCCAGGGGACTGCCGCCCAGGTGCACCGGCGGGGCCAGTTGCAGGCGGCCCTCCTGATTGATGAAGCTGGTGGGCGTGCGCTCGAATACGGTGAGGGTGGGCAAGACTATCTCGGCCCGCTTCAGGGTGGCTGAGGGCAGAAAGTCCAGGGCCACCAGCAATTCCAGCTTTTCCAGGGCACGGTGCAGCCGCTCCCGGTCCGGGTAGTCCCAGCAGGGGTCGCTCTCCACCGCCACCAGGGCCTTGATGGCGCCGGTTTCCAGGGCTTCCACCAGGGGAGCCAGACCCTCCCCTTCCGGGGACAACAACGCCGCGCCAAAGGCATTGGCCCCGGGCAGCAGGTAAAATAGCCCGGCATTCAGGCCGGCGGCCCGCAGCAGCCGAACCAGGTCCGCGGCCAGGGCCGGGGTGGACTCCCGGACCGCGTCGGTGCCGCAAATAAGCATTGGCCTTTTGCTTTGGCCCAGTCTTTGCCCCAAGGAGGCCAGACTGGCGTTGAGGCCGGCATCCGGGCTAAATTCCCTGGGCAGGGCCTGAAGAAACTCCCGGGCTGGGGAGTCGAGACCCTCCAGGTTTTGGGCAGCCAGCGTCATGGCCGCCATCGCCCCCAGGGCTGCATTGAGATTCCCCGGGTTAACGGGCAAATGCTCAAACTCAATGGGCAGACTGACCGGCCGCGCGTCCAGGACCGCGACCTTGCCTCCCCTGCGCCAGGCCTGGCGCAGGGCTAAAGCCAGCATGGGGGCCTCGTTCACGGGGTCGGCCCCGGCCACCAGAATAAAGTCCGCCTCTTCTAGCTCTCGCAGGGACACGGCCAGACTGGCGTCCAGCCGGGAAACCGCGGCCCTGGCCTTTCGCTCTTGCGAAGGCACGGTAAAGTAGCGAGGCTCGTTCCAGCCCAAGGTCCGGCAAAATCGTTTCAGCATCGCCTGGGCCTCCAGGCTGCTGCGGGCCGAGCCCAGGCAGGCGACAGACCCGGGGCCGTGTTTCTCGACAATCCGGCTGAGCCTGGCTGCGGCCGCGGCTACCGCTTCGGGCCACTCCGCCTCCTTACCCGAAACCCTGGCCCGGCGGGGCCGCTCCTGGTGGCTCTCGAAAGCGAAGCCGTACCGCCCCCGGTCGCAGATGAAGTAGCCGTTCACCTTTTCGTGGAAGCGCCCTTCCTGGCGCCACATCTGCCGGTAGCGGGCGCTCCCCGTGGTATTGCAGCCCAGGGAGCAATGGAGGCACACCGACGGGGCCCGCTCGAAATCCCAACGCCGGCCGACGAAGCGGGCCGGTTTGTCGGTGAGCACCCCGGTGGGGCACAGGTCGATGATGTTGCCGGAAAAAGGGCTCTCCAGGGCCCCGTCCTCATAGCGACCGAAGTACATGCGGTTGGCGATCTGCAAGACCCCGAAATCCCGGTACCCGGCGAAGTCCTGGTAAAAATTGCGGCAGCGCCAGCACTGGATGCAGCGGTTCATTTCGTGCTGCACGAAGGCCCCCAGGTACTGGTCGTGGTAGGTGCGCTTGGGTCCCAGGTAGCGCCGGATACCGTGGCCGCCGGAGATCGTCTCGTCCTGGAGCAGGCAGTGGCCGCCTTCGTCGCACACCGGGCAGTCCAGCGGGTGGTTCATCATCAGCCACTCGATGACGTACCGGCGAAACTCCACGGCCTCGGGGTCGGTGGTCGAGACCACCATGCCGTCCCGGGAGTCTTCCATGCAGCTCATCTGGATGCCTTTCACCGGCCCTTCCAGGAACTTGACGGCGCACATCCGGCAGGCCCCAAAGGAGCCCAGGCCGGGGTGGTAACAGAACCGGGGGATCATGATCCCCAGCTTCTCGGCCGCCGCGATAACCTTGGTCCCGGCCGGGACCTCAATGGGCCGATTATCGATAATGAGCTTAGGCATAGGTCTTACGCGGGATGCGGACCCAAACGTCCCCACCCTCCATTATTTTTCTCACTCCGGCGGGTACCACAATTGCCGGTACGGCCGGTAGGACTCGGAAAAGGGGCACTTCTTCTGGCTGATGTGCTCCCGAATCTCGTCTTCGAAATATTTCAGCAGGCCCAGCAACGGCTCAGCTGCCCCGGGGGCGAAGCTGCAATAGGCGCTGTCCATGTGCCGGGCCATCTGCTGCAGCATGGGGATGAACTCCTCCCGGCCCTCTCCGGCCTCGATCCGCCACAGCAGGTCCCGGATATACGGCAGCCCCTCCCGGCAAGGCGTGCAGTAACCGCAGGATTCCCGGGCGAAATATTCGATCAGGTTCAGGGTAGCGGCCACCAGACAGGTGCTCTGGTCAAAGACCATGATAGCCGCGGTCCCCAACCGGTGGCCAATTGCTTGCAGCGGTTCGTAATCCATCTCCACGTCATAGTACCTGGCAGGCATGAATGCCGTGGAAGCGCCGCCGGGGATGACCGCCTTCAGCTCCGAGTCCGGCAGCATCCCCCCGGCCGACCCTTCGATGATCTCCCTCAGAGGGATGCCCATGGGCAGTTCGTAACAGCCGGGCCGGTTGACCTTGCCGCTGACGCAGAAAAGCTTGGTCCCGGCCCCGGTCTTGGTCCGGGCCAGGCCTTTGAACCACTCCGCCCCCTGGCGCAAGATATGCGGTACGCAGGCCAGAGTCTCGGCGTTATTGACGATGGTGGGCCGATGCCAGAGGCCGTCGCTGGCCATGTGGCGGTCCTTCAGGGGGTGGGCCCTGTTGCCCTGGATGGCGTTGACCTGGGCCGTGGCCTCGCCGCAGATGTAGCGCCCGGCGCTTCGGTGCACCACCAGCTCGAAGGAAAAACCACTTCCCAGGATGTTCTTCCCCAAAAACCCGGCCTGCCGGGCCACTGCCACTTCCCTTTCAATGAGCTGGGCGTCCAGTTCATAGGAAGGCCGGATGAAGAAATAGCCCGTCTGGGCCTTGACCGCATAGCCGCTCAGAATGATTCCCTCTAAGACCAGGTGGGGGTCGAGGTTCACCAGCACCCGGTCTTTGAAAGTGCCGGGCTCCATTTCGTCGGTATTGGGCACTACATAGCGCGGGAAGCCCGAATCAGCCGGTATGAAAGACCACTTGCGGCCGGTGGGGAAGCCGGCGCCGCCCCGGCCCCGGAGGCCAGAGTCCAGCACCAGCTGGCGCACCTCTTCCGGCGTCCGCTCTTTCACGGCCTTGATCAGCGCCTCGTAGCCGCCGCTCTGCCGGTATTCGTCAATGGTGGCAGGGCGGTCAGGCCGGCGGTTTTTGAAAAGCACTTCTTCAAACATGGCAGTCAAGCGCTCATTAGACCGGGGACGGGGGGACCGGGGCCAACTTTCCTCTTCTGTCCCCAGTCCTCCGTCATTATTTGGTTACTTACAAATCACCAGGTCGCAGTATGCCGTCTTCAGTTTTTCCAAAATTTCATCGATCAACTGCGGGGTCAGAGGGCCGTACATCTTGCCGTTGATAAGCATGGCCGGGGCGCGGTCGCAGAAGCCGATGCACGCCGTAGGCAGCACCGTAAACCAACCGTCCTGCGAAACCTGCCCGGCGCAGACCTCCAGCTTCTTGCAGAGATATTCGAACACCGAGTTCTCATGGAACATCCAGCAGACCACTCCGTCGCACACATGGATGACATATTTGCCCACCGGCTCCCGGTAGATGAAGTCGTAAAAGGTCGCCAGCTCCTCCACTTCCAGCGGGGTCAGCCGGAGAATATCGGCCGCCTCCACCAGGCCCTCATCGGTCAGATAGCCATAATGTTTCTGGACCGCGTACATGACGTTGATCGCCTGCTCCCGGGGGTGTTCGGCTGAGGCGACCTGGGCCTGCAATTGGTCTCGCATTTCCTGAGGAATCATAGCATCCAAACCATGCTGCCGGCTTCAGCCTGCGTTTCTCGAAGGTAAAACTCGAAACTCGACGCTCACCGATCGATATCCGGCAAGACGAAGTTGATGGAGCCGATGATGGCGATCAAATCCGAAATCAGATGGCCCGTCGCCATCAAGGGCAGGGCCTGCACATTGGCAAAACCCGGCGACCGGAAGCGCAGGCGGTAAGCCATGTTCAGGCCGTCGCTGGCCGCATAGACTCCCTGCTCGCCCCGGGGGTGCTCGATGGCCATGTAGGCCTCGCCCCGGGGAATCTTGGCCCCCCGGGTGACATTGATAAAGTGGTGGATCAGGGTCTCGATGTCCGTCAGGGTCTCTGACTTGGGCGGAATGATATAGCGGTAATCATCGCCGAGCCAGCGCCCCGGCGGCATCCGTCTGGCCGCCTGTTCGATGATCCTGACGCTCTGGCGCATTTCTTCCACCCGCACCAGATATCGGGCATAGGAGTCCCCGCCAGTGGCGTAGGGAATGTCGAAATCGAAGGCCTCATACCCCGAATACGGCATCTGTTTCCTGAGGTCCCACTCCAGGCCGCTGGCCCTGAGGTTGGCCCCGGTGACGCCCCACTCCATGGCGTTCTTGCTTGGAGAGATACCCCACGTCCCGGGTCCGGGCCTCGAATATGGGATTCTTGGTAATCAGGGCCTCGAACTCCTTGATGCGCCCGGGAAAGACCTGGACAAAATCGTCCACCAACGCCTTCCAGCCATCGGGCAGGTCCATGGCCACGCCGCCCAGCCGGAACCAGGAGGGATGCAGCCGCCCCCCGGTGATCATCTCAACGATGTCCAGGACCTTTTCCCGTTCGGCGAAGCAGTAAAAGGTGGGGGTCATGGCCCCGGTATCAGCGGTATAGGTACCAAACCAGACCAGATGGTTGCTCAGGCGAAAAAACTCGGTGAGCATCACCCGGATGAACTGGGCCCGGTCCGGCACCTGGATTCCGGCCAGCTTCTCCAGCGCCAGCAGGTAGGTGAGGTTGTTGGCCACCCCGGTGAGATAGTCCACCCGGTCGGTATAAGGGAGAAACTGGTGCCAGGACTGGCGCTCGCCGATCTTTTCCGCGGCCCGGTGGTGGTAGCCGATATCGGTGTCGAGAGCGGTGATGGTCTCGCCCCGGAGGGCCAGGATAAAGCGGATCAGCCCGTGGGTGCCGACGTGGTGCGGGCCGATATTCAGCACGTACTCGTCTGCCGCCAGCCGCCCGGCCATATATTCGCCCGCGTCCCGGGGCTGGTGCTTCTGGGCGTCATAATGGGTGTAGGGCTCCATGTCCGTGGCCCGGTCCGGATAGCTCTTGCGGAGCGGATACCCCTCCCAGTCGTGCGGCATGAGGAGGCGCCACAGCCGCGGGTGGCCCTCAAAAAGGATGCCGAACATGTCGTAAACTTCGCGCTCGTACCAACTGGCCGCAGGCCAGATGTCGGTGATGGTTGGGACCGTGGGCTGGGGGCCGTAGAGCGGCGCCTTCAGACGCACCCTCGAGGCGGAATCGAATGAAAGCAGCTGGTAATTAAGGGTAAAATCAGGGTATTGCTCCCGCTCCCGCCGAGCCGACTCATCCACCGCGGTCAAATCGTCCAGACGCAGGAATTTAGGTTGGGACTCGGTCTTCAAAAAGCGCAGCACCTCTTTGACTCGCTCCGGCGCTACCTGGAAGGTGAGCATGTCCGAGGTATTTTCGGCTTGGGCCACGGCGTCCCCGAATTTTTCCGACAGGGTTTTGGCTAAAGACCGGTCCGTCTCGCTCAATTCGATCCAGCGGGGCGGGGGGGTCCACATGAGGTCGGAGCGGGACTCAAAAAACAGGGGCGGGGTGACAGAGCTACCCCGAGGCGGGGTACCATAGTAGCCGGGGCCCCGGCAATCCCGGGACTTCGTCAGGCCGTCCACCAGGATGGGGGTCTCGGTCCCCTGGCTGCCGCCGGGCCGGTGCAGGATCCTGCGCAGCGGCCGCTCGGACATGACCTTCTCCTGGAGCAGCACGATGGACTGCATCACCGCCTCGGGCCGGGGCGGGCAGCCGGGGATGTAAATATCCACCGGCAGTATCTGGTCAATGCCCTGGACCACGCTATAGCAGTCGTACATACCGCCGCAATTGGCGCAGGAACCCATGGAGATGACCCATTTCGGTTCGGTCATCTGCTCATAAAGCCTGAGGACCACAGGGGCGATCTTCTTGAAAACCGTGCCTGAAATGATCAGCAGGTCGGATTGCCGGGGCGAGCCCCTGAGGACCTCGGCCCCGAACCGGGAAATGTCGAAGCGGGGGGTCCAGGCGGTGATCTCTTCGATGAAACAGCAGGAGAGCCCAAAGAACATCGGCCAGAAGCTGTAAGCCCGGCACCAGTTGAGCAGGGCGTCGAGCACGCCCTCCAGCCCCTTACCCCCTGGCCCGACGCCGGCAAAACGCGGCCGGTTCAGGTATTCCAGACCGCGGGTTATCTCCGGGGTGGTAACGCCTTTCGTAGTAACGGGGACCGCCAATCCAGCCCTCCTTTTTTCCACAGGTAAACCAGACTGGCGAGCAGCACGATGATGAAAAAGCTGATTTGCAACCAACCCCGCCAACCGAGTTCTTCAATAGCCACCGCCCAGGAAAAGATCAGGGCGGATTCCACGTCGAAGATGAGAAAAAAGACCGCCACCAGGTAGAAGGCCACCGGATAGCGGAACCGAGCCCCGCCGGTGGGGATCACCCCGCATTCATACGGGAGGGCCTTTTCCGGAGAGGGTCTCTGTTCTCCCAGCCAGCGGGTCAGGAACAGGAGCAGGGCCAGCAAGCCCAGGACCAGGGCAGCATATAACACCAAGCTAAGGAGGCCCGGAATCCAAGGGCTCCAGACTGGACCTAAGGGCCGCATACCATCCCCTTGGCGGCGGCGTCGCCCTTGAAGCCGGTGGCGCGGCGCCCCGGCTTGCCGGCAAATCCCATGAGATCACGCCCTGCCGGGATTGGGCAATTTACTCCCTGCATCCGGATCATGAAAAAACTTTAAGACCCCCCCGCCCGCCTGTCAACCCGAGGCAGGGTTCTCGGACGGCGGCCCAACCCCGGCGGTTCTTGACAGACCCTGCCCTGGCCTTATCTTTATTAATCAGTGAGCAGAGAGCAGTGGGAAGTGGGCAGGGCAGTGGGCAGGGCTCGCAGCCTGGAGGTCTAATATAAAATGCGGAAACCCTCGCCCTGGCTGGAAGGGCTGAGGCCGCCAATCCCAGGGCCATGAAAGACTCGACTGTGCTTAATGCTGATCTGGCGCCGGGGGCGCCGGCGTTCGCTATCTCCCGGGTCAAGCTGCTCCTGGCCCTGTCCCGCACGCCCCACGGTCTGCTGGACCTGGCGGCGCCGGCTGTGGCCGCGCTTCTCTGGCTGGGGCGCCTGCCGCCCCTGGCGACCACGGCCCTGGGGCTGTTGACGGTCTTTGCCGGCTATACCGCGGTCTATGCCTTGAACGACCTGGTGGATTGCCGGGTGGACCGGGAAAAACTTCGCCTGCAGGGAGGGCCGGGGGCGAACTATTACCTGGATGCCGTCTTCCTGCGCCACCCCCTGGCCGCGGGCAGGGTGAGCCTGCCGGAAGGGGTCCTGTGGACCGGCGCCTGGGCCCTGGTGGCCTTACTGGGGGCCTATTGTCTGAACCCGGCCTGCGCCCTCATCTTTTTGGCCGGCTGCCTCCTGGAGACCACCTATTGTCTGTTGCTCCGGGTCAGCCATCTTAGGCTGCTGGTAGCCGGGGTGGTCAAGAGCCTGGGGGCTGTAGCCGCGGTCCTGGCCGTGGATCCCCGGCCTTCGCCGTGGTTTACGGCGGTCCTCTTTCTCTGGCTCTTTTTCTGGGAGTTGGGCGGCCAGAATATTCCCGCGGACTGGCACGACCTGGAACAGGACACGCACCTCCACGCCAAGACCATTCCGGTGGTTTACGGGCCGGAGAAGGCACGTTTCATGGCCATGGGTTTCCTAAGCTTAAGCCTGGTCTTTTCCCTGGTGGTTTTACATATGTCCCCGGCCCGGATCTCGGTCTTCGAGCAGCTGCTGGTTTTGGGGGGAGGCATCTTTCTGTTGCTGCTGCCGGCCTGGGGTCTTCTCCGGAGCGGCGCCCGGGGCCAGGCGGCGACCCTGTTCAATCGGGCCAGCTACTATCCCCTGGCGGTGCTGGCCGTAGTTCTGCTGAGCCTGGCCGTCTGAGGTCTGTCCCTGGGGGACTTGGGGGATGGCCGGGAAGGGAAAGGATGCGGGAAGGGCATGGATGCCAGCGAAGATTCCGAAGCGTTGACGCCGGCAGGCAGCCAGGGTACTGAGCAGGGAGCTTCGATTCGCCGGCAACCGTCCCCCTGGCTGTCGGGACTGGTGGCGCGTCATCCTTACTGGCGGCGCTACCCGCATCCCATCGTGGCCCACTTCCCCATTACCTTTATGCTGGCCGCCGGCTTCTTCAGCGTCCTTTTCCTGCTGACCCGGGTGGAGTCCTTTGACACCACTGCCTTCTACTGCCTGGGGGGTGGAGTGCTGGCCACCGCGGCGGCCATCGCCACCGGATTGTTCACCCAAAGGCTGAATTTTCCCGAATCCAGCCCCACTCTGGAGTTGGAGAAGAAGCTGGCGTATCTGCTGGGGGCTGCTTCCTGCGGGGCCTTTGGCTGGCGGTTGCTCAACCCCCAGGTGTTGCTGGACCTGCAAGGGGTTAATGTGCTCTATCTATTGTTGGTTTTAGCGCTAACCCCGCTGGTGACCCTCATCAGCTATTTCGGGGGTATGCTGACTTTCCCATTGGAACCGCAAGACTCAAAACCTGGGTCGGGATCGGGACGGCGGCTTTGAGTCGCCGACTGCCCAATGCCTGAGGGAAAAAAATTTGCCTGAGGACCAGAGAAGGTTCACTCCGGAAGAACTGGCGCAGTTCAAGGGCGCTGACGGCCAGCCGGTCTACGTTGCCTACCAGGGCCGGGTTTATGATGTGAGCGGCAGCGGCCTATGGCGGGGGGGCAAGCACATGGCCGTCCATCTGGCCGGGGCCGATCTCACCGGGGAGCTGCCCGCGGCCCCCCACGGCGAAGAGGTCTTCCAGCGCTATCCCCAGGTGGGGGTGGTGATAGAGGTCCCCAGTAGCCTAGAGGCCTCGCCCGGGAAGGTTTCCGAACCCCGGGAAGCAGAAACGCCTCCGGCGCCACCCGGGAGGTTGCGCCGTCTGCTGGTACGCTTCCCGATACTCCGGCGCCATCCCCACCCCATGGTGGTGCACTTTCCCATCGTCTTTTTGGTCTCCGCCCCGGTTTTCACCCTGCTCTATCTGCTCACCGGGGTCAGATCCTTCGAGGTCACCGGGTTCCACTGCCTGGGAGGCGGGGTGCTCTTTACCCCGGTGGCCCTGATCACCGGGCTGGCCACCTGGTGGTACAACTATGAGTGGCGTCCCCTGCGGCCGGTGCTCATCAAGCTGACCCTGACTCCCATCATGCTGGCGCTGGGGGCCGGGACCTTTGCCTGGCGCTGGCTTGACCCGGAAGTCCTGGCGGCCTTGGGAGATTGGACCGGCAAAGTTTACCTGGGAATGATCCTCGCCCTGGGGCCCCTGGTGAGCCTCATCGCCTGGTATGGAGGCAGCCTGGTCTTCCCGCTGCACCGGGATTGAAGGGATGGGACAATTGACCTTGAAAATCGGACTTTACGTCTTAAGTTAAATGTTAGCCGTCCGCAGGGGCGATCCCATCACAGGCTGCAAGCCTGGGCCCCTTTCCTCTGCCCACGGGCAGGCACCTTCCCGGGAGGAACTCATTTATGGCCGATCCGCAACAGTTGGAAACCTTGAAGAAGATTGCCACTCAGATACGCTACCACATCCTCACCATGTCCACCCAGGCCGGCTCCGGCCACCCCACCTCTTCCCTGTCGGGGGTGGAGTTGATGGCCGGTCTCCTCTTCGGCGGCATCTTCAGATACGATCTGAACAACCCCAAGCACCCTAACAATGACCGGCTGATCTTTTCCAAGGGGCACGCCTCGCCCCTATTTTATGCCATGTGGGCGGCGGCAGGGGCATTGACGGAGGCGCAGCTCATGACCTACCGCCAATTCGGCAGCCTTCTGGAGGGCCATCCTACCCCGGCCTTACCCTTGGTGGAGGCCGCTACCGGCTCCCTGGGGCAGGGCCTGTCCATCGGAGTGGGCCAGGCCCTTAATGCCAAGTACCTGGATAAGCTGCCTTATACGACTTATGTGTTCCTGGGGGACAGCGAGAATGGCGGAAGGCTCTCAATATGAAGCCCTCCAACTGGCGGCCCATTACCGGCTGGATAACCTGGTGGCGGTCCTGGACGTCAACCGGCTGGGCCAGCGGGGCGAGACCATGTATGGTTGGGACTTGATGGCCTATGAAAACCGGGTCTCCGCCCTGGGCTGGGAAACCATTCTGATCAACGGCCATTCCTTCCCCGAGGTTTTGTCCGCCTATCAGCAGGCCGTCCTGGTGGCCGACAAACCCACCCTGATCATTGCCAAGACGGTGAAGGGCAAAGGGGTTTCGTTCGTGGAGAACAAAAACGGCTGGCACGGCAAGACCCTGGATCAGGAGCAACTGGCCCGGGCCCTGCCGGAGTTGGGCCCGGTGGACCGCTCACTCCGGGGAACCGTGCTCCAGCCGGAGGACCTCAAGCCCGCCGAGGTTAAACCCCAACCAGCGCCGCCGCCGTCGTACCCTCCGGACCAACCGCTGGCTACCCGGAAGGCTTATGGCAACGCCTTGAAGCGGCTTTATCCGGAATTTCCCCGGATGGTGGTCCTGGACGGTGAGGTGAGTAATTCCACTTATGCCGAGATCTTCAAGGAAGCGCACCCGGAGCGATTCTTTGAGATGTACATCGCCGAACAGAACATGGTGGGAGTGGCCCTGGGGTTGCAGTGCCGGGACCAGCTCCCCTTTGTCTCCACCTTCGCGGCCTTTTTCAGCCGGGCCTACGACCAGATCCGCATGAGCCAGTACTCGGACGCCAATCTCAAGTTCTGCGGCTCCCATTGCGGGGTGTCCATCGGTGAAGACGGCCCCTCCCAGATGGGCCTGGAAGACCTGGCCATGTTTCGGGCCATCCTGGGCAGCGTGGTGCTTTACCCC
This sequence comes from uncultured delta proteobacterium, assembly GCA_963697965.1. Taxonomy (GTDB): domain Bacteria; phylum Desulfobacterota; class Desulfobaccia; order Desulfobaccales; family 0-14-0-80-60-11; genus JAPLJC01. Next base: position 867,295 of record OY969108.1, on the reverse strand, counting down.
TGCGACGCCGTGTCCACCGAGCACCTGGTGGCGGCGGCGGCCCGGCACCGCGGCATCGTCTATCTGCGCACTACCCGGATGGCGACCCCTATTCTTTACGGTCCGAAGGAGCAATTCCCCATCGGCGGCTGCAAGGTCCTGCGCCAGAGCCCCCGGGATGCAATCACGGTCATCGGGGCCGGGATCACGGTGTGGGAGGCCCTGAAGGCCCACGAGCAGCTCTCGCAACAAGGAGTTGCCATCCGGGTCATCGACCTCTACAGCGTCAAGCCGGTGGATGAGAAGACCCTGAAAGAGGCGGCCGCGGCTACCCGGGCCCTGGTCACGGTGGAGGACCATTACCCCGAAGGGGGGCTGGGGGACGCGGTGCGCACCGCATTGGCCGACACCCCGACCCCGGTCTATTCTCTGGCGGTGCACGAGAAACCCAAGAGCGGCAAGCCCCAAGAACTCCTGGATTACGAGGGCATCTCCAGTGGCGCCATCATCAAGAAAGTCCAGGACCTTTTGCGCCAGTTTAAATTGGCAGCCAGCTAAGGTTATGTCCCACAATTATCTTAACAAAAGATTTGAGATACCCCCCCCGCCCTGAGAGGGGAGGGGGTTGGGGGAGGGTGGCAACATATGGTAAATGAAAGATAAATTACCACCCCCACCTGTCGCCCCCTCAAGGGGGAGGGAGATAGGCAAAGCATTTTAGGCAACGTTTCCATGGGACACAATACCATAGGGGAGATAAGTAATTGACCTGCACCCCGGGCGGAATGCAGTAATACCCCAAATGCGGGCGGCTAGGAGAGGCCACCGCAGGTATGGGGCCCAATGCTCCTGCTCCTGGGTGCATGAGGTCACCTAGTTTAATGATCGCTCCTGGAGGGGACTGGTATGCGCGTCGGTCTGGCTGCGGACCATGGCGGTTTTGAGCTGAAAGGGCAGATGCTGGAGAAACTCCGGACGGACGGCCACCAGACCGTGGATTACGGCGCCCGGGAATACGACGCCGGGGACGATTACCCCGATTTTGTGGTGCCCCTGGCCCGGGCGGTGGCCCAGGGAGAAGTGGAACGGGGCATCGCCATTTGCGGCAGCGGCGTGGGAGCCTCGGTAGCCGCCAATAAGATCCGGGGGGTCCGGGCCGCCCTCATTACCGACGCCTATTCCGTCCACCAAGGGGTGGAAGATGACGACATGAACGTCATGTGCCTGGGGGGGCGGGTCACCGGCTACGCCCTGGCCTGGGACCTCATGCAGGCCTTTTTGAAGGCCCGTTACCAGGCGGCCCCGCGTTTCCAGCGCCGCCTGGACAAGATAGCGGCCCTGGAGCGGGATTAGCAGAAAAGGAGAACGGCATGCAAGAGAACCCTCTGATCAAACTCAGGGGCTGCGGTCAAAGCGCCTGGCTCGACTTTCTCAGCAAGCATTTGCTCGATTCCGGTGAACTCCGGCGCCTCATCGACGAAGACGGCCTGGGAGGGGTGACTTCCAATCCGGCTATTTTCGAGAAGGCCATCGCCGGCAGTAATGATTACGACGACGATATCGGCAAGCTCTCCCGGCAGGGCCAGGGTATCCAGGAGATTTACGAGACCCTGACGGTGTCCGACGTGCAGCGGGCCGCGGACCTCTTCCTCCCGGTGTTCCGCAAACTGGAGGGCGCCGACGGCTTCGTCAGCCTGGAGGTCAATCCTCATCTGGCCCACGACACCCCCGGCACTATTGCCGAGGCCCGGCGTCTGTGGGCCAAATTGGACCGGCCCAACGTCTTCATCAAGGTGCCAGCCACGCAGGAGGGCCTGCCGGCCATCCGCCAGCTCATCAGCGAAGGAATCAATGTTAACGTCACCCTGCTCTTTGGGCTGCCTCGTTACCGCGAGGTGGCTGAGGCTTTCCTCTCCGGGTTGGAGGAGCGGGCCGCCCAGGGGGAACACCTCAGGGTGGCTTCGGTGGCCAGCTTCTTCCTGAGCCGCATCGACACCCTGGTGGACCAGATGCTTAAAGGGATGGCGGGGGCCACGGCCTCCCTCGAGGGGGAGGTGGCCATTGCCAGCGCCAAGGTGGCCTATACCATCTATCGTCAGGTCTTCGGCAGCCACCGTTTCAAAGTCCTTAAGGATCAGGGGGCTCGGCCCCAGCGCCTGCTTTGGGCGAGTACCAGCACCAAGAACCCGGCCTACAGCGACGTTAAATACGTGGAGCCTCTCATCGGGCCGGAAACCATCAATACCCTGCCGCTGGAAACCCTAAACGCCTATCGGGACCACGGCAAGCCGGCCAGCCGCCTGAGCGAGGGTGCGGACCAGGCCGCCGCCGTTTTGCAGCGGCTGCCAGAGCTGGGAATCGACCTCAACCAGGTTACCCAGCAGTTGGAAGACGAAGGGGTGGAAAAATTCAACCAGCCTTACGACAAACTGATGCGCAGCCTGGAGGACAAGCGCCGGTAGGCTCCGGCCGGCGGCTAAGGCGCCGAAACTTTCAGGGCGAGGTCTGTTCGGCCCCGGAGCAATTGCGGCCCACGGTGGCGCCGGCTCCGCCGGGGGGGGAGAAGTGACCATTACCACCATGTTTCTGGACATCGGCGGCGTCTTGCTCACCAATGGCTGGGACCGGCGCAGTCGCCGGCTGGCGGCGGAGATCTTCCAACTCGACTACGAAGAGATGAATGAGCGCCATCATCTTACCTTCGACACTTACGAGCAAGGCAAACTAAGCCTGGACGAATACCTGGCCCGGGTAGTCTTTTACGAAGACCGGTCCTTCAGCCGGGAAGATTTCCAGGACTTCATGTTCTCCCAGTCCCAACAGCCGCCGGAGATGGCGCAGACCGAGGGGCTGATCAAAGGCCTGAAGGCCAAATACAACCTTAAAGTGGCCGTGGTGAGCAATGAGGGCCTCGAGCTTACCCGCTATCGCATCCAGAAATTCAACCTGGGGGACTTCGTGGACTTTTTCATCAGTTCGTGTTTCGTCCACTACCGCAAACCGGACGCGGACCTTTACCGGCTGGCCCTGGACTGCGCCCAGGTCCTGCCGAAGCAAGTGGTCTACCTGGACGACCGGCTCATGTTTGTGGAGGTGGCCCGGAGCCTGGGCGTAACCGGTATCCACCACACCGGTTACCAGTCCACCCGGTCTGCCCTGGCCCAACTCGGGTTGACGCTGGAGAGTTACGGTAATGAGTAGGGGCGGGTTTAAAACCCGCCCCCGGGCTTCAATTGGGGCGGGCGGCTCGCCTGCCTTGCCGACATCCGGAGATTTTTGTTATGCCCAAGCAGGGATGTGAGATCGGTATCTTGGGTCTGGGGACCATGGGCCGTAATTTGGTCTTGAACTTCGCGGACCACGGCTTTTCCGTAGCCGTTTACAACCGCACTGCCGAAAAGACCCGGGAATTCATGGCCCGGGAGGTGGGTTCCCGGGATATCCGGCCCGCCTATGAGCTGCAGGAATTTGCCGGGTTGCTGCGCCAGCCCCGGGCCCTGATCACCATGATTTCAGCAGGGGAACCGGTGGACATCGTGATCAGGGAACTTTTGCCCGTCCTGGCACCAGGCGACCTGCTCGTCGATGGGGGCAACTCCCATTTTACCGACACAAATCGGAGAAGCAGGTTCCTTGGGGCCAAAGGAATCTTGTTCATGGGCCTGGGGATCTCCGGCGGCGAGGCCGGGGCCCGTTTGGGGCCCAGCCTGATGCCTGGCGGCCCGAGTGAGGCCTACGCCCGGGTGGAGCCGGTATTGGAGGCCGCCGCGGCCCGGGTCAACGGCGAACCCTGCGTCGCCTACCTGGGGGAGGGTTCAGCCGGCCATTATGTCAAGATGGTCCATAATGGCATCGAGTACGGCCTGATGGAACTGCTGGCGGAAAGCTACGATCTTATGAAGCGGGGCTTGGGCCTGGGGCCGGAAGAACTGCACGACATCTATGCGGCCTGGAATGAGGAGGAACTCAATTCCTTCCTGGTTGAGATCACCGCCCGTATCTTTCTGAAAAAGGACGGGCAGACCGGGAAGCCTCTCATCGACCTGATCCGGGATGAAGCCAAGCAAAAAGGCACCGGCATGTGGACCTCCTGGGAGGCCATGGACCTCCAGGTGGCTACCCCCAACATCGACATCGCCGTGGTGATGCGGGACCTGTCCGGTTACCGGAAACAGAGGACGGCGATGGACCAGGCCATGGCAGGCCCCAAGCCTGCCTTCGCAGGGGACCGAGGGCGGTTTGTGGCCAAACTGAAAAACGCCCTCTACGCCGGAATGATCGTCGTCTACGCTCAGGGACTGGCGCTCCTCAAGCGGGCCTCCGGCATTTACGCTTATGGCCTGGAGCTCGAAACCGTGGCCCGCATCTGGCGCGGCGGCTGCATCATCCGGGCGGCCCTGTTGGAAGATATCCGGGCTGCCTTTCAGGAGCGGGCCGACCTGGACAACCTGCTTTTAGACGCCAGGCTGGGCAAGCAATTTTTGGCCCGGCAATGGGACCTGCGCGAGATAGTGGGGGCTGCTGCCGACTTGGGGCTGCCGGCCCCGGGACTGATGATGTCCCTCGCCTATTTCGACGCCTTCCGCAGCGCCCGTTTGCCCGCCAATCTGACCCAGGCCCAGCGGGATTACTTCGGAGCCCATACCTTTGAGAGGTTGGACGCCCCCGGGATCTTCCACGTCGACTGGGACCAGGACTGAGGGCCTAGACGGAAACAGGTACAAAAATCCGCGGCAACCGTGTAGGTTGCGCACTGCGCACCAACCAGGGGACAGACTTGATCCGCATCTTCGATGATCCCGAGGCCATGAGCCGGGGGGCGGCAGAGCTGCTGGTCAGCATCGCCAAGCAGGCGGTGGCGGCCCGGGGCCGCTTCAGCGTCGCCCTGTCCGGGGGCGGCACTCCCCGGCGCACTTATGAGTTGCTGGCCACGGCCCCGTACCGGGAGCAGGTGGACTGGTCCCGGGCCCACTTCTTCTGGGGGGATGAACGCTGCGTCCCTACAGACGATCCCCGGAGCAACGCCCGCCTGGCCCGGGAGGCGCTGCTGGGGCAAGTGCCCATCCCCCCGGGCCAGGTGCATCCCATGGACTGCCGTCCCTCTCCCGAGGAGGGCGCCCGGCGCTATGAAGTAATGCTCCGGGAGTTTTTCGCCCCCGCTACGCCCTGCTTCGACCTCATCCTGCTGGGTTTGGGGGATAACGGCCACACCGCCTCCCTGTTTCCCGGGACCCGGGCGCTCACCGAGTCGCAGCGCTGGGTGGCGGAGGTTTACATGCCCCAGCAGGAGCTGCACCGTCTAACCCTCACCACGCCCCTCATCAATGGCGCCGCTGCAGTGGCCTTCCTGGTGGCGGGGGCCGCCAAGGCCGCGGTGGTCCGGGAAGTGATCCAGGGTCCCCGAGACCCCCTGCGCCTGCCGGCCCAGCTCATTAATCCGCAGCCGGGAGCGCTTTATTGGCTCCTGGACAGGGCCGCGGCCGGGGTCTTGAGCCGGGAAGAACTCCGGGGACAGGTTGAGGCAGGTTAACCAATTGACTCCGTTTGTTTTTTCCGGAGTGTTCCAGGTTAAGGTATTTGGGTTTTTTTTATTGAGCCAAGAGAATATTCGTGCTATGAGTGCGATTAATTAAAAACTATCCATTGACTTGTATCTGTCAACAATTTTGTTTATAATAAACTAAGGAAACATGGAATATGATTCCTAAAATTGACCGTTGGACAATTGTTATCCCTGGAGCATGGAATGTGCGGATTTTTTCACCAGAATGGATGGGAAAATATTTGTTTGAGAACAACGAACAGATCAAGGTCGAACTTAACATTGAATCTGCCATTTTTAAAATACGATTCAGCACAGATAACTTAGTTCTAATGCCAGCTAATGATCGCTTTATAATAGGTGTAAAAAATATAACTGATGAAACACTTCAGATGGCCGAAAAAGTAGCACGGAAATTACTTGATACCCTCTCTCATACACCTTTTCGTGCCTTCGGCGTTAACTTTGGTTTTATAGAACAGAACCCTCCTCCTGGCTTAATTTCTTTATTTGAGTTAAACGACTTATTAAAAATAAGCGGATTTGGCGCTATTGTTAAGAGTACAGAAATAACCAGGAAATTGATAATTAATGATGAAATCATTAATATAAAGCAAACCCTTAATGAACAAAGCAATATTGAAATTCGCTTAAACTTTCATTATGCTATCAATTCAACCGAATTGGCTTGTGACAAATTACTTAATTTAATTGTCCCATGTAGGGATACTGCCTACAATCTTCTTGATGCAATATACACTTTAAAACTCGATGAGGAGAGTGCCATATGAAAAAGGTGCGTACATTTATACAAGATATGTTAATAGATTCTACTTCATCCCTCTCAGGCGATTTCACAATTACTGAAGACATCACGGTAATTCATGCAACTATGCCAAATTCTATGGGGCGTTGCCCCATAATGAGTTTAAATAATACTATAGTTCTCCGTAGGAAAAAAGACTTGATAGTTCCATACGATATAGAAAAAGAAATAAAAGATGCCGAAAATATATTAGCCAATCGTGGGCCACAACCAGGCCCTCCTACTTCTGGCGAAAGTGATTAATTATAAATTCTATTGATTTTGATGTAGATTGAGGGTAACAATGGCAGTGGAAGGCGATCAATATCATTTTGCTTATATGCTCAAATCAGGAAATAATATAAGCCAAGGCGATGTAATACACAAAAATGATGAAATTAAGGAAATTATAAATATCGTTCATCCACATTATCTCAAAGATGACTATACTTATTTTATTGTTTTAACTCAGTCATGCGATCTTATTAGAAGAGCTGACAAACCATGCAACGCAAGATATATAACATTGGCGGCAGTTCGCCCCCTAGAATTAGTTATTAATAGGGAGATTTTGAGGTATCAGGATGATTTTAGAATAGCTGCTAATTTTTGTTCTAATTCTGTCAGGTTTAGGCTCGAACAATTCTTGGAGCGCCTTTTTAATAATAATGATTCAGAATATTTTTACCTTCATAAGGATGAAGAACTACAATTTCCACTTAGTTCAGTTGCCTTCCTTAGGCTTTCTATTGCTTTAAAAGTTGATCATTACGATATAATATTTAATTCACGGGTGTTATCACTTACCGATATTTATAAAGCCAAAATAGGATGGCTTGTAGGTAGTATGTATTCAAGAGTTGGGACTGATGAATGGGTTCCTCGCTATGCTACAGAAGAGGAATTTAAGCAGAATATACGGAACTTATTAGATAGCGCCTGTGAGTGGGTTGATGATAAACAATTGAAAGAATGCAGGGAGTTAGCAGGTGACTCTTGGCGTGCCTGGGATAGACAAACAATAAGAGACTTTATAAGAAGAACGATTATTCCGAGCAAAAAGGAGAAAATTATTGGGCGTGTCATATCAGTATTAGAGGGTCTAGAAATTATAAGTGGTGAAGATTTAGCTACCAAAAGAAAGCTTATTAGTAATACATTAGATAATGATCCAACGTTTTCCAGTTTTGTGAAAAAATAACCCTCCTAAACAATCCCCCGTTGGGTATTTATTTCCACTTGTTCATTCATGAATTCAAATTAGGTTTATTGAAAACCAGGAAATGGGACATTCCGTTTTTTAATCGAGAACCAAAAACCGCAAGCCTTTTAAGTAGGCCCTTGATTTTTCTCCCGGACCGGGGATATGTTAGCGGTGGGAGCCGGTGGTCTTCACCCCAGGGAGGTTGGCAGGTACATGAGAAAGCTTTCGGCGTCGATCTTATCCGCGGATTTCGGCCGCCTGGCGGAACAGGTACAAGTGGCGGAGCAGGCCGGAGTGGACTGGATCCACGTGGACATCATGGACGGACATTTCGTCCCCAATCTCACCATCGGCCCCGACGTGGTGCGGGCCATCCGCAAGACCACCTCCCTGCCCCTGGACGTCCACCTGATGATCGACAACCCCCAACTCTACCTGGAGCGCTTCGTGGAGGCGGGGGCCGACTGGCTGGGGATTCACGTGGAAGTCACCTATCACCTGGAACGCCTGCTCCAACAGATCAAGGAATTGGGGGCCAAGGCCACCGCCACCCTGAATCCGGCCACACCCCTCAATTGTCTCGATTACGTCCTCCAGGACGTGGACATGGTTCTTTTGATGACGGTGAACCCCGGATTCTCCGGGCAGAAATTCATCCCTGGGGTCCTGCCCAAGGTGCGGCGGCTCAGAGAGCGGATTGACGCCGAGGCCCTGCCGGTGCTCATCGAAGTGGACGGCGGGGTGCAGACCGACACGGTGGCCAGCCTGGTGGCCGCAGGGGCCGACGTCCTGGTCTCGGGCTCCGGCATCTTCGGCAGCGGTGACATCGCCGGAAACATCCAGCGCTTGAAGGAGTTGATGAAGTGATGGGGAAGGAGCCCAAGATGAAGGAGACCCGCCAGGCCGAGGTTTCGAAGCACAGGCAACTGGAGGATTTACTGGCCGCCGAAACCGGGTTCCAGAAGGAGCGGCGGGCCTATCAGCCGGGCCTCTGTGCCGCCCTGGCCGCCGGGGGGATTACCCGCCCCCTGGACCACGACGAATTGGAAATCCTCAAGGTGGCCCAGGAGCAACTGCCCTTCGTCAGCCAAAACCGGCTATTGGAGATCATCCCCGGCGGCAGACCCCGGAAGGAGCCCCTGCGCCTGGGGATCGTCCTCTCCGGGGGGCCGGCTCCGGGGGGACACAACGTCATCGCCGGGGTCTTCGAGGCCGCCAAGGCCAGCCATCCCGACAGCCTGCTCATCGGTTTCCTGGCCGGCCCCAAGGGGATCATCGGCAACAGCCACCTGGAAGTGACCGGGGAGATGGTGACCCTTTATAAAAACTCCGGCGGCTTCCACATGCTGGGCACCGGCCGGGAAAAGATCGACACCCCTGAGAAGATGGAGCAATGCCGGCAAACCTGCGCCGCCCTGAAGCTGGATGGCCTGGTGGTGGTGGGCGGGGACGACTCCAATACCAATGCCGCCTTCCTGGCAGAAAACCTTCGGGAGACAGGCACCCGGGTGGTGGGCATTCCCAAGACCATCGACGGCGACCTCCGGGTCCCCGGCCTGCTACAGCTTCCCTTTGGCTACCACTCCGCCTGCACGGCCTTTGCCACCGAAATCGGCAATCTCAATTCCGATTGCAAGTCGGATCTGAAGTACTGGCATTTCAACCGCCTCATGGGCCGCAGCGCCTCCCACATCGCCCTGGAGGTGGCCTTGCAGACCCATCCCAACGTCATCCTCATCGGGGAAGAGATCGAAGAAAACGAGCTCACCATTCACCAGGTGGTGCGCCTCATTGCCGATACCGTGGTGGCGCGGGCTGGAGCCGGCAAGAATTACGGCACCATCTTGATTCCTGAAGGCATCCTGGAGTTCATTCACGAAATCAATATCTTGATCATCAAGATCAGTTTCATCATCGCGGCCTATGACCGGGAGGCCGCAGAGGAAGAGTCTTTCCACCGGCTCTCCTATGAGGACCAGGTGCAGCTCATCGACAACCATGACATCTGGCGGGACTATGACAGCCGGGTCTTCCTGGGGTTCCCCTTCCTGCTGCAACGGGGGCTGATGTTGCCCCGGGACAGCCACGGCAACTTCCAGTTCGCCATGGTCAACACCGAACGCATCCTTCTGGAGATGGTGGCCACCTACTTGAGGAAGCAGCGAGCCAAGGGGATTTACAAGGGCAACTTCCGCACCCAGAACCACTACTACGGCTACGACGGCCGGGGCACCTTTCCCACCAATTTCGACTGCGACTATGCCTACAACCTGGGGCAGGTCGCTTACGTACTGCTGGCCGAAGGCGCCAGCGGTTACATGGCCGGCATCCAGGATCTGCACCGGCAGGTGGCGGACTGGCGGCCCATCGGCATCCCCCTGGCCCCCTTGATGCACCTGGAGGAACGCAAGAGCCGCCTGGAACTGGTGATCGCCAAGCAGAATGTGGACCTGCAGTCGCCGTCTTTCCTGGCCCTGGCCCGGGAAAGGGAGAAGTGGGCCATGGAGGACCATTACCGCTTCCCGGGGCCCATGCAGTTCAACGGCCCCTGCGCCGATAACAAGCCCCTCACTCTGTTGCTGAATTCTTTGGGATGAAGGCGGGGACGGCGGGCCCAAATTCTTTAAATGGCGTCCAACCGACGTGGAGATGCAGCCTATCTTTGAGGAGCGCGAAACGGGGCAAGATGATGCTGCCGCTCTACCCAGGGGGAAATGAATCTAAAGGTGAAATGTTTAGTGCATTTTGAGATAATTGGGGAAATAGCGAAAATTGAAGCGACGGCCATCGGGGGCAGTATCCGTGATATAATGCGGATTCAGAAACAGTTCGGCCGCGGTCGATGGCGAAAACTTAAAGGTTTTGCTAAGGTGAGGCTCCAAAGCGGCCATATTCGAAGAGCTGAATTACACTGGTATGAAGCCCTCGGAATTGGTAAAAGGAAAATGAAAATCAAGAGGTTCCTGGATTAAAATCATGGATAAGACAAAAGAAAATTATAGATTTGCCCTCTGCATTGAGAATAAGGACTGTGATGATTTGGAAAAACGCAAGATTTACCAGATGCTCCCCGATGAGGAGGCTGAAAAGGAAGGGTACATCAGGGTAATCGATGAATCAGGTGAAGACTATCTTTATCCTCAATATTATTTTATTATCGTCCAATTGCCCCGGGAAGCACAAGAAGCGCTACAGTTATCAAAATAGCCCATTCATATCTTTCAAGAACTCAATGCTAAGAATTATAACCACTTGAAAAATCAAGGGGTTATTTTTGCGTCTCCCCCGTTCAACCTGGGAGCCTGAAAATATCTGGCGGCTTACTGGGATTTTCAGACTATTCTGATCGGTTTTGGCCCCGCTGCTCCTTGATGAACGTTTCCAGACCGAACTGTTTGACCCGATAGCCGATCTGCCGCAGGGTCAGCCCCAGGTCCATGGCCGCCTGGGATTGGATCCAGCGGTTGCGCTCCAGGGCGGCCAGGATTTCCCGTTTTTCCATGTCTTTCAAGCGGGCCAGAAAGGCCTGGTCGGCGGCCTGGGCCTTCCGGGCCGGGGCCAGATAAGGGGGCAGATCCTTGACCCCGATTTCGGGGCCTGCAACCACCATACCCAGGCGTTCCACCAGGTTTTCCATCTCCCGGACATTGCCGGGCCAGGCATAATCCTGGAGAATTTCCAGGGCCTCCTGGGTCAGATAAAACCTCTGGCCGTTTTCCTTGGAAACCTTGTCCAGGAAGTGATTAAGGAGCAGAGGAATGTCCGGCCGCCGTTCCCGCAAGGGCGGGATACGCACCGAACCATGGCTCAAGAGATAATAGAGGTCTTCCCGGAAGGAGCCTGCCTGGACCGCGGCGTCCAGATCCTGGAAGGTGTCGGCGAGCAGGCGGACATCCACCTTCCGGGTGCGGCTGCTGCCCAGACGCTGGACCTCCATTTCTTGCAGAAAGCGCACCAGACCGGCCTGGAGGTTGAGGGGCAGTGCCGCGATTTCCTCCAGGAAGATACTGCCTCCGTCCGCTTCTTCCAGGCGGCCGGGCCTGGCCTTGACCGCCCCGGGGATGGCGTCCTTCTCATAGCCCAGGAGCTCCGCGGCCAGCAGGTTTTCCGGCAGGGAGGCGCAATTGATCTTGAGGAAGGGATATCGGGCCCGGGGGCTCAAGGCGTGGGTCATCCGGGCCATCAGGGCCTTGCCGGTGCCGGATTCTCCGATCAGCAGGACCGGGGCCCGACCCGGCGCCAACTTGGTGAGCAGCTGCTGCGCCTTGAGGATGGCGGGGCTTTGGCCGACGATGGAAAAATTTCGAGCCTTACCAGAAAGTTCCAGGCGCAGGGCGGGATTTTCCAGCTCCAGGCTCTCCTCCCCCACCCTCTCCATCTCCTCCGGGCCGAGAAAGGGGGACAGGAGCGCGGCCATAATGCTGAGGAAGCGCACGTCTTCCTCCAGGGAGACCTGGCCGCCAAACAGGCGGTCCACCAGCAGCACCCCCAGGGGCGAGCCGTGGCGCAGCAAGGGTACGCCGATAAAGGAGATCTGTTCCTTAGGGAGCTGCCGGGCCCGGGTCAGATTTACCAATAACGGCTCCTGGCCCCTGGCCGGGATGACAAAGGGTTGGGCGGTCATCAGGATCGATCCCGGCAACCCTCCCCCCGGGCGGCAGCCGGCCCGGGACTGCCCTTCGGGAAGGAGATCCCGGGAGGCGCGGCAGTGCCATTGGCCGTTTTCCGTGTCCTTGAGGGTGACGCTAACATGTTTCAAGGACGTGGAGCGGCAGAGAATCTGGTGGAGGGCTTCCAGGGCCTGCTCCAGATTGAGGGCCTGGCCCAGGCCCTGGCCAACCTCGTGGAGAACCTGGATTTGGTGTTCTGGGAGGGCGGCTTCCATGATCAATTTTAGAAGCAAGAAATATGCCTGTCCCGGCTCACCCGGCCAGCCCCAATAATTATCAGTAGTTACAAGAACCGCCTCTCTCTGCCAGCTAGCCTTGGAGGGTCCCTGGGGTCTCTAATAGTACAATTATGTAATACCAATGCTTATATTAAGGACAATCTTGTCAGTTTGCCAGCAGGTCGTGAGGAAAGGAGGGGAAGAGCGCCCCGCTCCCGGGATGAGTTTGGCTAAAACTTGGGGGCCTGGCAATTACCACAAGGTTTTGGCGATGAAAGGCCCGCGGTTTACCGGGGGCTTTTCCCCCCGGGCCACCCAGATAGTCCTCTCCCCAGGGGCAAAGACCACGCACACCACGGTGCCGGCATTGGCCACGGCTTCATCTGCCAGAATTATTTCCAGGTCAGAGGGAGCCAGGCGGCGGCCGGCGGCCAATTCCTGCAACCGCCGGTCCCTGGCCTGGCTGTAGGCCTCGGTAAAATAGTAGGGGGACAGCGGCGAATAGGGGGTCCGGGGCGGAAACCGGCCTTTCAGGGCCTGCATGGCCGGACTCTGATAATGGTTGCTGGCAGTGATCAGGCCCTGCCGGGGCCGGCGCCGCGCCCCCCGCCGGGCGGAGAGCTCCAACACCATCGCCTCCCTGGCGTCGCAAAGCATGAGGTTGTTGCCGATGGTGCCCGGAAGCCGCAGGACCTGGTTGGCCGCGGCCGCGGCGCTGGCCCCCCCTTCCAGGGCCAGCCGGAAGCGCAGGGCCGCGGGCATGCCAGTAAGGGAGCGGTCCCGGCTCGGGACGGAGAGTTGGGCCAGGGCGACCCCGGCCTTATTGATGCCGGTGCACACCCCCACGTACCCCGGCCAGGCCAGGGACGCCAGGGCCTGACCCTCATCCGGTTCCAGGAGAAATAACATCTGGAGACGCGCCAGAATGTCGACGAACAGCGGGTAGTCCAGGTTGCGCCCCATGAGATAGCAGCCGTCCCGGGTGTGCCCTTCCCCCACCGCCAGGGCCGAACAGCGCGGGGTGCTGTTGGCCAGGTCGTCGAGCACGTTAATGAGGAGGACCGATCCGGGGCTCACCTGGGCCCCGGCAGCCAGGGCGGCCATCTCCTGCTTGAGACGCGACGGGGTCTGGGGGAGAAAAGACCGGGCCAGGAGGAGAAGCCCGCCAAAGAGCGGCAAGGCCCCGGCATAAAGGCTGACCCGGGCCAGGTAAGCCAGCAGGGCCCGGCGTAGTTGCCGGATTTCAGCGCCCAGGGTCTGCCCGTGGCGCCGCCCTCTCTCTCGGGGGGCGCCCTCCAGTTCAAGGGTGCGCAGCGCCTGCGAACTCCGCATGCCCATACTCCACCAGTAGTGTCCGGCAACCAAATTGGATGGAAGAGATTACTTACCCGAAGATAAACTCTAGATCATGGTAATATCGACGATTTCAACATATTCCAGATACAACTAAAACACCCTCTCCCCTGCCATAGGGGCGGGGTTTCCCCGCCCTGGCAAACCCACAGACCAGAGGCTTGTGCCACTAAGACGCCCCCCATACCGGCGAGGCGGGTTTTTGTAAGGGGTAAGGTGAGGGATCGCTCCGCATGGTTTTCCGTAGGGGCGGGTTTAAAACCCGCCCCTACACTGCCCCCACTTTCGTAGGGGGCGCTCACGTGGGTGTGCCCCTACAAGGCCGTTCCATACCCCCCTCACCCTCCCCTCTCCCCCCAAGGGGGCGAGGGAAATAGTTTGTAAATTCCAAGAAATGATTAGCTATTGTGCCCGCCTAACATCAAAAAGATCCCTGGTATTGGTGGGCAGTGCCCACCCTGCATGCCTTCCCATACTTGACCACTTTAAGGCAGTTTAAGATACCTTATCTCAAGGGCCAGGGGTGTTCTACTCGCTGGCCGTCAGTTGCAGCCACCAGCCGGCGGCCAGCCCCCAGACCGCATTGAAGAAAAGCACCAAAACCGGGGTCAGGTAGCCCAGTTGCCAGCCGAACCAGCCTTTATGAGCCTGCAAGGGAAGGACCACCAGCAAGGCCACGCATGATGGTCCCAGGCTGTAGAGCAGACCCCGCACCGGATAGGAAAGCCCCAGGGGCAAGAGAAAGAGCCAGCCCCAGAGGCCGCCCCACACCAGCTTCTGGTAGAGGAAGGGTGGGGTGAGGGCCGGAGCGATTTTCACCCCCAGGGCCCCGCTCAGTCCGCTGGCTCCAAAAAACCAGACAAACAAGGCGTTCAACAGCCCTCCGCAACAGCCGGCTGCAAAAGTCAGGGAGATATTTTGCCAGGATAGCTTCATGATGGTCCTCCATGCGGGGAATTGGCAGCCAGCCGGGATGCGGGCTGATCAACTCTAGAAGCTAATGCCAGCCCCCGGTCCGCCTAAAAATTTTCATGCCGCCGCGCCGCGAAGCATCTCGTATTTTTAGTGATTTGAGATCCTTCCTTTCGTTCAAGATGACAATAAAATCAGGTTTGGCAATAGCCCCTAATGTTAAGCTTCAGATTAGGTCCATCATCTTTAGGCAGTTAAAATGTAGCCGCAAGCTTTAGCTTGCGAAACCCCTCAATAAAATGAGCGCAGGCTAAAGCCTGCGGCCACCAGAGCATGTAGATAATTTTAAAGATAGGTATTTAAAAACAAATATCCAGCGTCAACTTCAATCATCCAATGTGGTCTAAGTTTGCAAATAATGACCCCTCCCTTTCCTAAGGGAGACTTAACGTTCCGCAACCCAGCATTGCGGGCCTGATATCAGGTCCGGATGCTTAGGAAACCTTCCCAAAAAGAAAAAAAAGCAGGGCCCGGATGGACCCTGCTCTCCCCGGCGGCGCCGGATATCCCCGGCCCCGGCCCCGCCGCAGGCTTCTATCCCAGCATCGCCTTCAGGTCCGCATCCGGGGTGGTGATGGGCATGATGTTGAAGTTTTTCACCAGCACCGAAAGGACGTTGGGGGTGATGAAGGCCGGCAGTGAGGGGCCCAGGCGGATGTTCTTGATCCCCAGGTAGAGCAGGGTGAGCAGGATGGCCACCGCCTTCTGCTCATACCAGGAGAGCACCAGGGACAGGGGCAGCTCGTTGACTTCCACCCCGAAGGCCTCAGCCAGGGCCACGGCGATCTGCACCGCGGAGTAGGCGTCATTGCACTGGCCGATATCCAGGAGCCGGGGGATGCCGCCAATGTCGCCCAGTTGTTTATCAAAGAAGCGGAACTTGCCGCAGGCCAGGGTCAGGACCACACAATCCCGGGGCACCTTCTCCACGAACTCGGTGTAGTAATTGCGGGTGGGCTTGGCGCCGTCGCAGCCACCCACCAGAAAGAAGTGGCGGATTTGCTGTTTTTTGACGGCCTCGATCACCTTGCCGGCCACCCCCAGCACCGCGGTCCGGGCAAAGCCGCTCAAGACCGTGCCGCCATCGCCGTCTTCGGGGAAACCCGGCAGGGCCAGGGCCTTGTCGATCACCGCCTGGAAGTTGCGGTCCGGGATATGCTTGATCCCCGGCCAGCCCACCAGCCCGCAGGTGAAGAGGTTGTCGGCATAGACCTCCCCGGGCCTTTGGATGCAATTGGTAGTCATCAGGATGGCCCCGGGAAACCGGGCAAATTCCTTGGCCTGGTTTTGCCAGGCGGAGCCGTAGTGGCCGTAAAAGTGGGGATACTCTTTGAGTTTGGGATAGCCGTGGCAGGGAAGCATCTCGCCGTGGGTGTAAACGTAAATGCCCTTGCCGGCGCTCTGTTTCAATATTTCCTCCAGGTCCAGGAGGTCGTGGCCCGAGACCAGGATGGCCTTGCCCTTCTTGTGTCCCAGGGGAACCCGGGTGGGCGTTGGGTCGCCGTATCTCCCGGTATTGCCGGCATCCAGCAGCTCCATGGCCCTGAGGTTGATCTCACCGCATTTCAAGACCAGGGGAATCAGATCGGCGACGGCGAGGCCCTCGGCTGCGGTGGCCGCCAACCCTTCATGCACAAAGGCGTAGACCTTGTCGTCCTCCTGGCCCAGGATTTGGGCGTGATCGGCGTAGGCGCAAACCCCCTTGAGGCCGAACAGTAGCGTATGCTTCAAGGAGAGGACGTCCGGGTCCGCCGCCGGGTAGGATTTCAGGCCCACCGCCTCGGCCTGCCGCAGCATGGCCTCTTTATCGGCCCCCGGCGCCAGGGTGGCCGGACCCTCAGGGAAATCGCCCCCCCCGCCCGCGGCCCGAACCCCGGCCTTGAGATAATCCCGGAGCTGGACGCCCTGCTGAATGAGGCTGACGAATCTCTGGGGGTCGAAGTCCACGTTGGTCAGGGTGGAAAAGGCAGCCTTGACGGTGAAGAGGTTGACCTCCCGGTTGTTGATTCCCAGCTGCCGCCCCGCCACCGCCACCTGGGACAGCCCCTGGAGTGTATAGATCAACAGGTCTTGCAGCCCCGCCACTTCGGGGTTCTTGCCGCAGACTCCCTGGATGGTGCAGGCCTCGCCCTTTGCCGTTTGCTCACATTGGTAACAGAACATGATGTCTGCTCCTAGAGTTACTGGGATAAAATCATTAATTTGCTGGGATTCAAAATCTTCTTTCCCAGGCTGGATATCAATCTAACGCCGATGGCCGGGGGGGGCTTTGACTTAAGGCAAGAATGGCGAATTTTTTTCAAGTTTCCCCAAAATAAGCATCCATTTGTGGTTGGATAGGGGGCATGGGGTGATTTTAATTCCGGTTCCCAAGTTAAATTGTTTTCTGTGATGTAGGAGCAGGGTTTCCCTGCCAGGGCGAATTCACAGGCCAGAGGCCTGTGCCACTGAGACGCCGCCCCTACACTTGGGACAGAAAACGCTAACAGTGGGAATCGGAATCAAACCGGAATTCAGCCTAATCCAGCATTTCTTTCAAGGCCAGGAGTTCATCCCGGATAGCCCGGAGCAGGGAATTAACCTGGTTGGCAGGCGGAGAAAAGGGGGGAAAGTCAAGAGGCAGGGTGGGCTGGGAGCGGCGGTTGAACTGGCGCTGCATGGCCGCCAGGCTCAGCTTCTCTTCTTCCCGGAGGCGCTTGATTTCAAAAATGAGCTGGATGTCGGCGGGGCGGTACAGGCGGTGGCGGGAGCGCCGGCGGCTGGGTTTGAGGAGCTTCCCCGGCTCTTCCCAATAGCGCAACACATGGGGGCGCACCCCGGTGAGGTGACTCACTTCACCGATGGTGTAGAAGGCCTTGCGAGGGGTGTCTTCTTCCACGCCGGCTAACGCAGCTCCCCCTTAAGCTCCCTGGTCACAGCGGCAACCAGGGCCTCATGGAGCGGATTCACCAGGTCGTCGGTCAGG
Organism: uncultured delta proteobacterium; assembly: GCA_963697965.1. Lineage (GTDB taxonomy): Bacteria > Desulfobacterota > Desulfobaccia > Desulfobaccales > 0-14-0-80-60-11 > JAPLJC01. The sequence continues at coordinate 849,587 of OY969108.1, read as the reverse complement.
GTCCGCTCCTGGTCCCGGTAAGTGAGGCGAAAGGCCAGGCTGCGCTTCCCCGGCGGCACCTGGTCTCCAGCATAGACGTCAAACAACCGGGCCTCCTCCAACCAGGGGCGGCCATGGCGATACAGGGCTTCGGACACCTGGGCCGCGGGCACCGCCTCGGGCAGGACCAGGGCCAGATCCCGGTAGAGCGCCGGGTAGCGGGGCAGAGGGGTGAAGAGCGGCGAGGCGGCGGTCTGCGCCAGGGTCTCCAGGGCCAGGCTGAAGACGAAAATGGCCCCTTCCAGGTCCAACCTTTCGCCGATTTCCGGCGCCACCTCTCCCAAACAGCCCAATTCCCGGGAGCCGGCATAGACCCTGGCGCCCCGGCTGAGGTAGGGTGGCAGCGCTTCCGGGCGAAAGTTCACGTCAGGGATTTTAAGACCCTCCAGCAGGCTCTCCACCACCCCCTTGAGGTCGAAGAAATTCACCGCCTCCCGGGAAGCCGCCGCCCAGGAATCCTCCTCCCGGGCCCCGTACATCAGCCCGGCTACCCAGCCTTCTTCCCGGGGCAGGTCAGCCCCGGCTTGGGGCAGGAAGACCTTGGCGGTTTCAAAGAGGCGCAGATTCTGGACCTGTTTCAGGGTGTTGCGCCTCAGGCTGTCCAGCAGACCCGGGATGAGGGAGGTGCGCATCACCGCCTGCTCTTCGCTCAAGGGATTGGCCAGGACCAGGGGCGCCCCGCCGGCCGCCGCGGCCAGGCCTTCCAGTTGCTCCGACTGGAAGGCGTAGTTGATCACCTCGAAGAAACCCAGTCCCAGGAGCAGTTGCCGGGTTTGGTCCCGGAGGCGCGCCTCCGGTCCGGGGCGGCGAGTGTCTACCTGACCCCGGGGCAGGGTCACCGGGATATCTTCGAAGCCGGCCAGACGGGCGATCTCCTCGATCAGGTCAATTTCACGGGTCAGATCGTTGCGGAAAGAGGGCACCTGGACCGCCAAATTTTCCCGGTCCAGGCACACCGCCGGCAGGTGCAGGCGTTTCAGCAAAGCGGCGACGGTCTCGGTGGAGAAGCCGGTCCCCAGCACCTGGTTGGCCCGGGAGACCCGCAGTCCCAGGCGAGGATGCTGCAGGGGCGCCGGGTATTCATCCAACCGGGGACCCGCCACCCGCCCGCCCCCCACCTCGGCCATGAGCTGGGCGGCCCGCTCCAGGGCGTGGATCACCCCCTCGGGGTCCACCCCCCGCTCGAAGCGGTAGGAGGCCTCGGTGCTCAGCCCCAGCCTCTTGGCGGTGCGCCGCACGGTGGCCGGGTTGAAATAGGCGCTTTCGATGAGTACCTGGCTGGTCTCCGGGGTCACTTCGGAATCGAGTCCACCCATAATCCCGGCCAGGGCCACCGGCCTGCCGGCGTCGCAGATGAGCAGGGTCCCCGGGTCCAATCGCCGCTCCTGGCCGTCCAGGGTGGTGAATCGGTCCTCCTCCGGCCTGGGCAGGCGCACCACGATCTCTCCATTCTGCAGGCGCTGGAAATCGAAGGCGTGCAGGGGCTGGCCAAACTCCAGCAGCACGTAGTTGGTGACGTCCACCAGATTATTGATGGCCCGGATCCCCGAGACCTGCAGGCGCCGACGCATCCAGAAGGGTGACTGCCGCACCGCCAGGCCGGTCAACAGGCGGGCGGCGTAGCGGGGGCAGTGGCCCGGGTCGAGAATGGTGACTTTGGGACGGATAATTTCTGGGAACAAATCAGCGAACATACCGGACTCTGGAAATGGATGTTCTTCCACCCTGACCTCCGGATGGCGCAGGGGAACATCAAGCAGGGCCGCCACCTCCCGGGCCAGACCCAGGATGCTCAAACAGTCGGAACGGTTGGCGGTCACCGCCACCTCCAGGACCACATCGGAGAGGTTTAGGACCGCGGCCAGATCCTGGCCCAGCGGCAGGTCCTGGGGGAGATCCATCAGGCCCACGTGATCCGGTGAGAGCCCCAGTTCGTCTTCCGCCAACAGCATCCCTTCAGAGGCGATGCCCCGGAGTTTGGCCGGTTTAATCCGCTGGCCGCCGCAGATGACCGCCCCGGGCGGGGCAAAGGGATAGAGACGGCCCGCCTCCAGGTTGGGGGCGCCGCACACCACCCGGTAGTCCTGGCTGCCGCTGGTCACTTCCGCCAGCCGCAGGCGATCAGCCTGGGGATGGGGCTCCACCCCGGTTACTCTGGCCACCACCACCCCGGAAAAATCCGGGGCCGCCCGCTCGATGGCCTCCACTTCCAGGCCCGCCATGGTGAGGCGATCCGCCAGGACCTCGGGGGCCACGCTGAGTTCCACAAAATCCGCCAGCCAGTTTAAAGAAAGACGCATAATGGCCTATTTTACCCGTTAAGCGGGAAAACTCAATAACTTGCCAGGGAAAACTTTGTCCCGCGGGGGCTGGGTCAGACATTTACATCCCGCCAACGCCTGGCAAGGCGGATAAAGACGAACATCGCCAGAGAGGAGAAAATACCGGCGATGGCAAAGGGGGTCCAGACCCACCCGGGGTCGTACTTGTCCCACAAGAGCCGGGTCACCTCCGCCGGAGTCTGCCCCAGCATCCCGGTCAAGGCGGCGAAGGCGTGGGCGCGGTCCGGAAGTTCATGGACCTTCAGCACCTGGGACATGTAGCGCAGGGCCAAACCCGCCTTCTCTCCGAAGCGTTCATAGAGCTGCCCTCCGAGATAAGTCCCGTAGCCCCAACCGAAGGCATAGGGGATACTGGTGTAGCCCATGTACAGGGCCTTCTTGTCCTCCGGCGCAATCACCCCCAGGTACTCCCTCATCTTGGGGGAGCACATCATCTCCCCGAAAGAGAAGCAAACGATGCCACCCAGGCAGAGGTAGATGGACATGCTGGCGCCGACCAGATAGATACCCAGGGTGACGAAGATAAATCCGAAAAAAATGGAGGAGAGCCGGCGCATCACCCGGTTGACGTACCAGGATAGCGGGGCAACCATGAGGATAATCAGCAGCGGGTTGAGGTTGATCACCCACTCCTGGGCAATCTGGGGGCCTCTGGTGAGATTCCGGGAGAGCATGAACCAGGGCAGGTGTTGAGCCAGGGAGTAGCTGTCGACCCAATCCACGATGAAGTTGGGCAGCATGTCCCAGAGCTGCTCGAAGACCGCCCAGAATACCGAAATGATGAGAATGAAGGCGAGCAGCCGCGGGTTGAGGATTTCCCGGAGCGTCTCCGCCAATACCTGCCAGACCCCGCCGTTATTGGCTACTCCCGGATTAACTTCCTGATAGGTGAACAGCCAGAGCAGGTTCAGCGTCACCAGCAGGGCGCACCCGTAGAAGACCATGGGCCAGGAGTAGCCATAGAGAAAATGCGCCAGCGGCGGGCCCAGGAAGGCGCCGACGTTGATCACCATATAAAAAAGACCCCAGCCCACCCCGGAGGTCTTGGCCGTGAGGGCCTTGACAAAGGTTCCCTGGATGGGCGGCTTGAAGACCGCGGTCCCCGCGGCCAGCAGCAGGCAGCCGGCAAAGAACGGCCAAAAGGTGCGCTGGCTGGCCATCAGCAGGTATCCCAGCCCCTTTAGGAAAACGGCCACCACGATCTGCTTCTTGTAGCCGTAATGGTCGGCGAAACCGCCGCTGATCACTGGCAGGGAGGACTGCACCAGGGCCCACCACAGGAAGATGAACCCCTTGTCGCCCTGGCTGAAGTGGAGTCCGCCGATCTCGTCCGCCTGGGCAATGTATACGGGGATGACCACCCGCACGCCGTAGTAGGCGAGCCGCTCGATGGTCTCCATGATGTTGGCCACCCAAAAAGGCCAGGGCAGGTTTCTGGCCTGCCCCCAGAACGACGAGGTCTCCGGCTGGTCTTCCGGGTTTTGGCGGCCCCGGTCGTCTTCGGTCTCTATGGGCATGATGGCGGGTCGGGGGATCTCCTGGTTCAGGCAAAATAATGGCACCCACCTAAATATACCCATTTTGATCATGGGGTGAATGGAAAATTGAGATAAACACCGCCGCCGGGAGGCGGGGACTGTTGAGGCCGCGTGGGGCAAGGCCCAGATCTGGCGGACAGAAACCGGATACGAGGCATTGTCTGATATGCTACAGGAGTGAAGCTAATCCTCCGGCTACTTAACTTGCAGTAATATTTGCCCTTATCACTCACCGGCCTGGCTGCCCGGCCCTCGGGGTAAAAATTGCAGCATTTGCTAGATCCGGTTTTTGGGACCACTTTTCCGGTGGCAGCTTTTTATCTTTGTATTTAAGTATATTAGCGAAGGAAACCCTGCTGGTACAAGTCTTGCCTTATAGTGGTGATTAGGGCCTGGCCCTCAGCCTTTATGGGGAATTCACCGGCCTTGCGCTCTGTCCGTGCCGCTGTTGGCCAAACGCGGCTCTGCCTGCCGCCTGCCTCCTTTTAGGTAGCCCAGGGGGCTTATTACTCATCGGAACCAGCAAGGAGCAACATGGATCTTTACGAAGCCATTCATAACCGCCGCAGCCACCGCCTCTACCGGCCGGGAATGCCGCCCCGGGACACCCTGGAAAGGGTAATTGACGCCGGGTTGTGGGCGCCATCCGGCATGAACACCCAATGCTGGGATATCACGGTATTGGCCGGCAAGGCCCGGGATGAATTTGTGGGCCTGATCAACCTCTCCATAAAAAAGATTATCCCCATCATGCAACAAACCGGGGTGCCCGAAAAGAGCCAGGAGCGGGTGGTGGCTTTTTTCAAGGACCTGGGGGGCGCCCCGGTGGTCATTGCGGTGACCGTGTGGCAGTGGGGCGACGCCACCGGCGCCGCCAACATCCAAAGCGGCTCGGCGATGATGCAAAACATGCTGTTGGCGGCCCATGCCGAGGGCCTGGGGACCTGCTGGATGACCGCGGGCAGCCTGGTGGAAAAGGAAATTCTGGGCTACCTGGGTAAAGGAGACCAGCAGTTGCTGGCCATCACCCCCATCGGCTACTCTGCCAAAGAGCCTCCGGTTCCCCCCCGTAAACCCCGGGAAGTCCGCTGGTGGGGCTTTTGATCAGGAGTGCCCGGGCGCTTGGGATGGGTAATCAGTTAAGCAGCAGCTTTTTTTCAGGAGGGGTGCATGGATTTCCAACTCACCGATGAACAGCGCATGATCAAGGAAACCGTCCACAAGTGGTCGGTTAATGAACTGGGGCCGTTGCAGGAAAAGATCGATGAGGAAGATTGGTTCCCACCCGATTTTTTTAAAAAATGCGCCGAGATCGGCATCCTGGGCATCACCATCGACGAGAAATACGGGGGCCTGGGCGGCGATGTCCTGATGCAGACCCTGGCCATCGAAGAGATGAGCCGCATCTGCCCGGCGCTGGCCATGACCTATGGGACGCACTCCAACCTTTGCGCCCACAATATCCACCGCAACGCCAGCGAAGCCCTCAAAGAGAAGTATTTGCCGCCCTTAGTCAGGGGCGAAAAAATCGGCGCCATGGCGCTCACCGAGCCCAACGCCGGCTCGGATGCCATGAGCATTCGCACCCGCGCCAGCCGGCAGGGTGACCGCTACCTCCTCAAGGGCACCAAGATCTTCATCACCAACGGGCCGGTGGCCGACACCTTGCTGGTCTATGCCAAAACCGCGCCGGAGCAAGGCGCCAAAGGCATCAGCGCCTTCATCGTCGAAAAGGACTTTCCCGGGTTTTCCGTGTCCCGCCAACTGAAAAAATGCGGCATGCGCGGTTCACCCACGGGTGAGCTGATTTTCGAGGACTGCGAAGTGCCGGCTGAAAACCTGGTGGGGCAGGAAAATATGGGTGTCCACGTCATGACCAGCGGCCTGGACGTGGAGCGGGTCGTGCTGGCCGGCGGCTCCATCGGCATGGCGCAACAGGCCCTGGAATATTCCATCCGCTACTCGGTGGAGCGGGAGCAGTTCGGCCAGCCCATCGCCAATTTTCAGATGATCCAGCAGAAACTGGCCGACATGTACGCCCGCACCGAGGCCGCCCGGCTGCTGGTTTACCGGGCGGCCGATCTGGCCCAGAAATCGCCCCGGGGGGGCAAAGGCACCGAACTGAATCGGTTGGCCGCCGCGGCCATCCTGTTGGCGGCGGAAACCGCCACCTGGGTGTGCGGCCAGGCCATCCAGATTCACGGCGGCTACGGCTACTGCCTGGAGTTTCCGGTGCAAAAGCTGTGGCGCGACGCCAAACTCTATGAAATCGGGGCGGGGACCAGCGAGATCAGGCGAATGATCATTGCCCGGGAGCTCACTCGGGAGGCCTTTGCCCGGAAGGCGCAGCGCTAGCCGCGCCACTCATCAAGAGCGACCCATTATCGACGGAGAGATCATGAATGAACCGTTAATTCTGGAGGAGAGGCAAGACCGGGTGGTCTTGCTCACTCTAAACCGCCCCGAAGTGATGAATTCCTTCAATTTCCCGATGCTGCTGGCCCTGAAGGAACGGGTGGAGGCGGTGCATTTTGACCCGGAGGTTAGGGTGCTGATCATCAACGGAGCAGGCCCCAAAGCCTTCTGCGCCGGCGCCGATCTGAAGGAACGGGCTTCCCTGAGCGAGACGCAGGTGCGGGAGTTCATCTTTACGATTCGCAATCTCTTCACTTTTATCGAATACCTGAACAAACCCGTGATCGCCGCGGTCAACGGCATCGCCCTGGGGGGCGGCACCGAGTTGGCCCTGGCCTGCGATATCCGGATTGCTTCAGCCAGCGCCACCCTGGGACTGACCGAGACCAGGCTGGCCATCATCCCCGGGGCGGGCGGCACCCAGCGTCTGCCGCGTCTGATCGGCCGCGGCAAGGCGAAGGAACTCATCTTTACCGGGCGCCGGGTGGAGGCCCAGGAGGCCTTGCAGATCGGGCTGGTCAATAAAGTCTGCCCGCCGGAAACCTTGCTGGACGAGTGCCGCACCATGGCCGGGATGATCTGCGAAGCCGGTCCCATTGCCGTGCAGCAGGCCAAATATGCCATCAATTACGGTCTGGAGGCCGATTTACATACGGGCCTGGCCATTGAATCCAATGCCTACTGGGTAACCGTTCCCACCGCAGACCGCCTGGAAGGCCTGGCCGCGTTTGGCGAAAAGCGGAAGCCGGTGTATAAGGGGAAATGAGAGACTTAATCAGCCAAGTTTCCCACCAAGCAGCACAGATGATCACGATCTTGCTGTAAATATCACGACCTGCACGCCATTGAACCCAGCAAGGGAGCCAAATGTCAGACTTGACGGGGCAAAACCGAGCCCATTGGGAAAAGGAAGAACAGAAGCTGGACGAGCTCGTCCAGCAGGCCATCTGTCCCGGAGGCGAGAAAGCGGTCCAGCGTCTCGTCCAGCAAGGAAAACAGCCGGTCCGGGACCTGATCTGCAGGCTCATCGATCCGGAGACGGAATTTTTTGAATTGAGCCGGATAGCCGGGTTTGGCATGAATTACCCCGATGTCCAGGATGTGCCATGCGCCGGGCTGGTGACCGGTTTGGGCAGGATTCACGGCAACTGGACCATGGTCTTTGCCAATGACAGCCGGGTGAAGGCCGGCACCTATTTCCCCATCACGCTCAAGAAACACATGCGGGCCCAGGCCATTGCCGAGCGCTGCGGCTTAAACTGCGTCTATATCGCCGACTCCGGGGGAGCCTATCTGCCCATGCAGGCCGAGGTTTTCCCGGATGACCAGCAATTCGGCTCCATGTTCTACAACATGGCGCGCATGAGCGCCATGGGTCTGAAGCAGATCACCCTGAGCACCGGAGGGAATACCGCGGGCGGCGCTTACCTGGTCTTCATGGCTTGCCAGTCGGTAATGATCGACAAGATGTCGTACTCCTTTCTCGGGGGTCCCCCCCTCGTCAAAGCGGCCACGGGGGAAGTCATTTCCGCGGAAGATTTAGGCGGGGCCAGGGTGCATACTGAACGCTCCGGGGGCGCCGACCATTTGTGCCGGAACCAGGAGGAGGCCATTGACCAGGTTCGAGAAATTCTCTCCCTGGAGCCGCCGCAAAAGCTGTACAGCCATCGCTACCAGGAAGCGCCGCCCAGGGTGCCGTGGGAGGCCATCTATGAAATGCTGGCGGCCAATGTCCATCACGGCATCGACGTGCGCGCCTTCCTGGCGGCCATTGCCGATGACAGCCATTTCGCCGAATACAAAAAGCCTTACGCCCCCGGACTCGGAGACAACATCGTCACGGGGAAGATGCGTCTCAAGGGCATCCCGGTGGGAGTGGTAGCCTCCAACGGCATCGGCATCATTTTTACCCAGGCAGCCCAAAAGGCCACGGAATGGATCGTCCGCTGCTGCCAGGACAAGACTCCGCTGCTGTTTGTCCAGGCCTCGCCGGGCTACATGGTGGGCTCGGAATCGGAACATATGGGCATCGGCAAATATGGGGCGGATATGGTGCGGGCGGTGTCCTGCGCCCAGGTGCCCCGGGTGCAGTTGGTGATCGGCCCCGACAACGGCGCCGCCAATTACGGCATGTGCGGCCGGGGGTATCGCCCCCATTTTCTCTTTTCCACCATGCGGGCGCGCACCTCGGTCATGAGCGGCCGTTCCGCCGGGGAAGTGCTCATGTCCATCGAGGAGCGGAAACGCGGGAAACCCATGAGCGACGAGGAAAAATCGGCCTTCCGCCAGCAAATGATCGACAAGTACGACGGCGAGGCGCATCCCTTCTATTGCGGCGCCCGGCTCCTTAATGACCGGGTGCTGAAATTCCGGGAAATCCGCAACTGGCTGCCCATGGCCTTCGAAGTCAGCCTGCTCAAGCCCATCGGTGAGCCGTCCTTTGGGAATCTGCGGTTTTAAATGAGTGTAGGGTTTCACAATTAGCTGGCCGTAATATCAGGACTGGAAGCTGGATTTGGCATGGTTGAGTCCCCCTTTGAAAAATGGGGATTTAGGGGAATTTCAAGAGGTTATATTAAATACCCCCTAACCCCCCTTTTCCAAAGGGGGGTTAGAAATTGGTAATTTTAAATGGATAATCAATTGTGGAACACACCATGAGGATTAAACATGGGATTGATGGCATACCCTAAAAAAGTGGTTCTGGGCGATATCACGGTAAGGGACGGCTTTCAGCACGAAGAGAAGTTCATCCCCACCGACGCCAAGCTTTGGGTGGCGGAGCAATTGGTGCTGGCAGGCTTCCGGCGCCTCGAGGTTACCAACTTCGGCAGTCCCAAAGGGATGCCGCAATTTAAGGACGCCGATGAATTGCTGAAGCGGCTCCGGTCCAGTAAAAAGGTGGGCACCCTCCTCAAAGACGTGGAACTCACCGCCATCACCATCCGGGAGCGAGCGGTGGAGCGCGCCATCCAGGCCCGCCGGGAGGGCTACGGTCCCGACCGCATCCTATTCATGGTGTCCACCAGCGAGTCGCATCACCGGGTCAATTCCGGTCTGTCCCTGGCCGACTACTGGAAGATGTGCGAGCAGTACATCCCTCTGGCCCATGAGGCCGGCATGAAAGTCTGCGGCACGGTCAGCACCATCTGGGGTTGCCCCCTCGAGGGACCCACGGAGCTTAGGAAAGCGGTGGAATTCACCCGGCGTTGGCTGGATATCGGCGCTGATGACATCGAACACGCCGATCACGACGGTTCGGCGCCGCCCCATAAGGTCTATGAATATTTCTCCATGATCCTGGAGGCCATCCCGGACCCCGGCAAACACCTGGCCCACTTTCATGTGACCCGGGGCTGGGGGCTGGCCAATGTCCTGGCGGCGCTCAATGCCGGGATCACTCATTTCGAATCGACCCTGGGCGGCATCGGCGGACAACCGGCCAACTTTGTGGATGGGGTGCCGGTGGCCGGCACCGGGGAATACTATTATCAGGACCCGAGTATTACCGGCCTGGTGGCTACCGAAGACCTGGCCGTGATGTTGGACGAAATGGGGATCGACATCGGCGTGGACGTCGATAAGGTGCTCACCCTCGGCCGCATGGTGGAGCGGATTGTCGGCCGGCGGCTGCGCTCGGAATGCGTCCACTCCGGCAGAATCCCCAAGACGCTTACCGGGCGCCGCTAACCGGCGGACCCTAACGAAGTGCCCCGCCGGGCGCGGCAGAGGGCCTTGATCTATTAATGGCCCGCCTTTTTTAATCCAGTAGAAAGGAGGAAACGTAGAGGTTCACGGATCCAGGGGCAGTGGCGGCATTCCGCGGCAAATTACTATTGCATAACCTGCCAGGCAAGGAGCTACTGGGATGAGCAACGTAAAATCTTATCAGGATTTTTTGAAAAACCAGTTCGATATTGGCCAGCTTTTTGACAAGCCGGAACCGCTGGCAGGCGTCCGGGTCCTGGAGGTCTGCTACGTGGTGCTGGGGCCGGCGGCCTGTGATTACCTGGGGGAATTCGGAGCCGAGGTGATCAAGTTCGAAGGGCAGAAGGGGGATCAGATGCGTTTTGTGACACCCTATGCCTATTTCTGGAAAAACCTGTCGCCCGGCCTAGAGATAGAAAACCACAACAAGTACTGGGTCGGCATGCACCTGGGGCACCCCCAGGGCAAGGAACTCTTCCTGGAACTGGTGAAAAAGTCCGACGTGGTGGCGGACAACCTTACCCCCGGCCGCATGGCGGAGTGGGGGTTGAGTTATAGAGAACTCAAAGAAGTGAACCCCCGCATCATCCAGCTGCACGTTTCCGGCTACGGCAGCTGGGGGCCCTGGACGGGCCGGACTTCCTATGACGCCGTGGCCCAGAGTATGGGGGCGCTCTCGCCCATCACCGGGTTCGAAGACCGGGGCCCCATCAAATCGGGGGTCTGGATCGCCGACTGGATCACCGGGCTGATGTGCTCGGTGGCCATCATGGCCGCCCTGAATTACCGGGAGAGAACCGGGGAAGGCCAGTTCATCGATTATATGCAGGTGGAAAACGTCATCCGCTGGCTCGACTGGACCTGGCTGCACGCCTTCAAAACCGGCGAGGACCGGAAGCGCTCCGGCAATCGGGACCTGGCCATCTGCCCCTCCGACCTGTTCGAATGCCAGGATGGTTGGGTGGCCCTGGCGGCCTTCAGCAAGCCCGAATTCAAGGGCCTCTGCGAAGCCATGGGCCAGTTGGACCTTTACGACCGGTTTGCCGACCCCACCCAACGGCTTAAGGAAGCGAAGAGCGTGGTCGACCCCGTCGCCCGCTGGGCCAAGACCAAGACGGTGGCGGAGGTGGAGGAAATAGGAGACCGATACGGTTTCGCCGCCTCCCGGGTGTTGGACGCCAAGGAAGCCTATCAGGGGAAGCACTACCTGGGGCGCGGCGCCATCCAGGAATACGACGACCACCTTTATGGCACGATGAGGCAGGAGTGCTATCCCCCGAGAATGAGCGAGACCCCCAGCCGGGTGAAGTGGAGCAGCCGTCCGCTGGGGTTCGATAATCGCTACGTCTTCCAGAAGGTTCTGGGCCTGCCTCTGGAGGAGGTCAAGCGCCTGGAATTCGAGAAGGTCATCTTTCAGTGGAATCCGGCTGTCCCCTCACAGTGTCCGCCCCCGGACTGGGATGGCAAAAGTGGTGTGAAGCTGCCGTAGGCTATGTTTCCGTAGACTTTCTGGGAGGATACAGCATGGATGATACCAAAATTGTCGGTTTGGCGGTCAACCAGGAATTCGCCAGGTGGGCCTACCGGGAAACCTACCCCCCGGATGCCTACAAAAAGCCGGAAGCCCTGGATGACATGTTGGTGATCGACGCCAGTCACGGCTCGTTTGCGGGACTCTTTGCCTCTTCCATCCTGGCGGAGATGGGCGCCGAGGTGATTCGCATCGAGCCCCCCGGAGGAGATCTGGCCAGGAAGATGTCTCCTTACGGCATGATGATCGGGGATTCCGGGCTGGCTTATATCGTCGAGGCCCGCAACAAGTTCCATATCACCCTGGACCTTACCAAGCCGGAGGGCCGGAAGCTCTTTGCCAGGTTGGCCGGCAAGGCCACGGTGCTCATCGAGACCTTCAAACCGGGCTACCTGGACGGCCTGGACATCGGTTACCGGCAACTACGTGAGCCCAACCCCGGCCTGATTTACTGCGCCATCAGCAGCTACGGCCATTACGGGGTGGATGCCGAGAAACATGCCAACCAGCCGGGCTATGACATCCTGGACCAGGCCCGGGGCGTCATCATGTCCATCACCGGGGAACCGGACCTCGATCCGGAAATTGCCCAGACCTACAAGCGGCCTTTGAAGCATGGCAACTGGATGGGGTGGTATGCCGGCGGCGCCTGGTCGGCCCTGGGCATCCTGTTGGCGATGTTCTATCGCCGCAAGACCGGCAAAGGGCAAATGATCGACAGTTCCCCTCCGGAAGGGTTGCTGGCCATCTCCAATTACGCCTTGCAATATTTCCACATGTCCGGGGAGCAGATGCCCCGGGCCGGCAATTACGACTATGCCGTCTTTCCATACACTTACGTGAAGTGCAAGGACGGCTACACCTTCATTTCCGGCTTTACGGATCCTAACTTTACGGCCTTGTGCGAGATTCTGAAACGGCCTGATCTGCTGAAGCAGTTCCCCACCATCAAGGAGCGCCTCACCCCCAAGAATCAGCCGACGATTCAGCACGAAATTGAAAGATTCACCATGAATTACACCGCCGATGAAATCCAGGACATGGTTTACAGGTACAGCAAGCTGGAAGATAAGAAAGGCACGGTGGTGTCGGGTCGGCTGGAAAATCCGCAGGATGTGCTAACTAGGGATCACTGGCAGGAGCGGCGCACCTTCCTCAAATGGAACGACCCCAATTACGGCGAGCTTCTGATCCAGAATTCCTCCTTCAAGGCCATGACGCGGACCCCCGGCCGGATAAAATGGGCCTGCCGGCCCATCGGCGCGGACAACGAGTTCATCTATCACCGTTATCTCGGCGTGGGACCGGGGAAGTTGAAGGAGCTGCAAAAGGCCGGGGTAATATGAGGGGGGGGTGGGCGCCATCTCGCGTGTTCTGAAAGGACCGCCGCCACCCCGGCAAGCTATTTAGGGCTCAGGCGCCGCCATGCCGCGGCGCCTTTTCTTTGAGATTTTTTCCTCTCGTTTAAAGCTCCAGCTTGGAAACCCGAAAAAAACCTGCCATTACTTTGCGCCGGCTAAAGCCTGCGGCTGCATTTTTCCCACTCGTCCCCAAGCAGGAGCTTAGGAACCAGGAAAAAATCCCTGGTGGGGCGGCCGTTCCTGGCCGCCTCTGGTTGGCGGGCACGGAGGCCCGCCCCCCCTGGCAAGCTATTTGGGGGTCAGGCGCCGCTGTCCTCTTTCTTCTCTTTTTCCTTGAGATTTAAGGTCCTTTTCACCAATTCCTTCTCGTGCTCAAAATTAACCGCCCGTTGGATGGCGATCCTTTGGGTCATGGGCGGCCCGGCGCCATGCCACGTGCCCACCCCATGCTGGCCGGCGGTCCAATGCTGCAAAAGTTTATGCACCTTCATGATATTCACCGCCGGTTCATCCGACCCGAAGCTGTAAAATTCTTCCACGAAGTCTTTGACTTCGGGGTTGTGCAATTCTTTCAGGGAGGGCAGGGTGACGACCAGTCCGCCGCCGATGTCCCCGGCCAGCGCCATCACCCGCCAAAAGGCCTGGCAAATGTTTAACTTGGCTACATTGCCCATGAGTTCGTCCGGCAGAAAGACGCCGGAGCCCGGCGGCTCTTCCCGGCCCTGGCGGGCGGCCGCCTGGCCGCAAGCCCGGCCGGTCTCCCGCAGCACCACCATTTCGGTGATCTGCTCGTTGATGTGGGGGACTTTTTCCAGGCCCTTGTATTCCTGGATCAATTTGGACGCCCCGATGATCTGGTTCATGAAGCCGACCTTGCAGGTGCCGCCGCAGGTCATGCGGTGGGTCCGGGCAAAGCGGGCCACCAGCTTGCCGGAATATTTGAACTCACCGCAGTGGAAGACCCGCTCCCAGGGCACAAAGACATTATCAAAGATAACCATGGCGGTCTCGCGCTGTCCGAAGATTGGATTCCCCAATTCCTCCGGATCATCAGCCAGGTCCCGCTCCGCCGAATAAGGGGAATATTGGCAGACATAGGTGATGCCCGGAGCATCGCTGGGCGTGGCGAAGGCCACGGCATAGTCGGCTTCAGCCTCGGGATGGGACCCTTGGGGGAGCACCACCAGTTCATGGGAGGCATAGGCGCCGCTGATGTTGATCTTGGCCCCCCGCACCACGATGCCCTTAGCGTTTTTCTCCACGACCTTGAGGGCGAGATAGGGGTCCGGCCAATCCACGATTTTCTGGCTGCGGCTGCCCCGGGGCTCGGTCAGAGCCCCGGCCACGGATAAATCCTGGCGCTGCACCTTCTTGAGGAATTCCAGGAACCGCCCCTGATATTTGGTGCCCAGGTCCCGGTCCATCTCCCAGGTGGTGCCGGCCAGGGCATGCATGGCGTCGTAGCCCACGCACCGGTAAATGCAGGTCCCCAGCATTTCGGCGGTAAAGGTCCCGGCTTCCGCCTTTTTCACCAAATCTTCAATACTGGCGCTGACATAGGTGTAGCGATTCACCACCTCGTTCACCAGGGGTGAAAAGCAGGTCATGATCTCCTGATACTTCGGGTCCAAGGCCCAGGCATAACTGGCCTTATTGGCCTCCACCACGGTGCGGGTGTTTTTATTCTTCAGGATATCGGTCACCCGCTTGCCATTCATGAAAATCTTCGGTTTTAGATCCTTAAGACTGGCTTCGAACTGCTCAGGGGTCATCAGGGCCATGGGACTTGCCTCCTCCTTCGTTTGGGGCGCCCAAGAAAAATAGGCTGGCGGCTAGGAAAACGTCGGTTTCAGTCCATGGCCAGGCGCTAAAGCTCGATGCCATATTTTCCCAGGCGATATATCAGAGTAGGTCTGGAGATGCCCAGGGACCTGGCGGCCCGGGTGCGGTTGCCGTTGCTCTGCTTAAGCGCCTGCATGATCAAGCCCTTGATCAATGCGTCCAGGTTCAGACCCGCCGCGGGCAGTTTCATCCCCGGTTCCAGCGGGGTCTGGACGCGGTTTTCCGGCTGGGTAAAACCCAAAAAGGTGAGGTGGGCCGGTTGGATTTCCCCGCCGTCTTCCATCAGGATCACCCTTTCAACGGCATTCCGGAGTTCCCGGACGTTGCCCCGCCACGGGTAATTCAGCAACATTTCCCGGGCAGCCTGGGAGATGCCGCAAAAATTTTTGACGAATTTTTCATTGAAACTGTTCATGAAAAACAAGGTCAGGGGGATGATGTCAACCCGGCGTTCCCTTAAGGGCGGAATGGTGATTTGGGCCACGTTTAAGCGGTAATAGAGATCCTCGCGAAAGCGCCCGGCCCGGCATTCCTGCTCCAGGCTCTTGTTGGTGGTGGCGATGATGCGGATGTCCACTTTCCTTTTTTTGGTGCCGCCCACCGGAAAGAATTCCTTTTCCTCCAGAAAGCGCAGCAGCTTCACCTGGGAAGAAGGTAAGAGTTCGCCGATTTCATCCAGGAACAAGGTCCCGCCGTCAGCCATTTCGAGCTTGCCCTTCTTGCCTTCCTGGAGGCCGCCGGTGAAAGTCCCCCGTTCATAACCGAACATTTCGCTTTCCACCAGGTCCTTACTGATGGCCCCGCAATTGATGACCACCAAAGGCTTATTGAACCGGGCGCTGCGGCTTTGGATGGTCCTGGCGATGACCTCTTTGCCGACCCCGGTCTCCCCTTCGATGAGCACCGTGGTGTCGTAACTCTTGGCCACCTTGTTGGCAAACTCGATGGCCTTCTTGATGGCCGGGCTTTCGCCGATAATATTGCCGACATTGAATTCCTTGAGGTAATTCTGGCGCAGTTCCTCGACTTCCTTCTTGAGCTTCAGATTCTCCAGGGCCTTTTCGACAATAATTTCCAGCTCTTCAATTTCCAGGGGTTTCACCAGGTAATCATAGGCCCCCATTTTCATGGAGGTGATGACCGTTTTCACATCTTCATAGGCCGTCATCATGATCACCAAAAGGTCTCGCTTCAGCGCCTTGATCTGTTTCAGCGTCTCTATCCCGTCCTGGCCGGGTAGCCTGACATCCAGAAGCACCAGGTCCACCGAATCCTTCCGGAGCAGGCCCAGGGCATCCTCTCCTTTGCCCACCACGAGGGTGTCATACTTTTCGGCCAGTACATTCTTCAGAGAATTCTGGAGCAGCTTGTCATCGTCGACAATCAGGATTTTATAGCGGAACATCTAGGCCCCCGGCTGGACGGAACGGGAACCTCAAGATAAAGGTGGTCCCCCGGTTCTCTTCGCTGACCACGTCAATGGAGGCATGGTGCTGATCCAGAATCTTGTGCACAATAGACAAGCCCAGCCCGGTGCCTTCCGACTTGGTGGTGAAAAAGGGATCGAAGATCTTGGAGAGGTTGGCCGGAGGGATGCCGCAGCCCGTGTCCATAATGTGCAAGGCCAGGTGCTGACAGCGTTTCTTCTGATCCTGGCCGATGGCGCTTTTGATCCTGATGCCGCCTCCCTCGGACGTGGCCTCCAAGCCATTCAGCAACAGATTGACCAGGACCTGCTGAATCTGGTGTTCGTCAAACACGATCTCGGGGAGGTCTTCCGCCTGGTCCAGCTTGACCTCGATTCTTTTCTTCCTGAGTTGGGAATCCAACAAAGAGATGGAATTCCGCAAAACCCGGGCCATGGAGCCTCGCTTCAGCGCCGGGGTGGAGGGCTTGGCAAAATCGAGCATCCCCTTAACCAGGCTTTTGATCCGGTCGATGCCTTCCAGGGTGTCGGAGACGATCTTTTTGGCGGCGTCATCCAAGGCCAATTTTTTCGAGAGAATCTGAACATTTAAGCTAATGCTGGCCAGGGGATTCCTGATCTCGTGGGCGATGCCGGCCGATAGCTGGCCTATGGAGGTCAGGCGGTCCATCCTCCTGATCATCTCCTCGGTCCTCTTACCCTCGGTCAGGTCCCGGACGATGAAGACCACGCCGAACAGATTGTCCTGATGGTCCCGCAGCCAGGAAGAGGTGATGCCCAATGTGAGCGGGGCGCCGTCTTTACGGCTTTTGCGGATCTCCCTGTCAATCAGTTCGCCCTGATCGACAACTTGATCTACCAATTGCACTATCTGTTCCCCGAAGACGTCAGCGACCTTCTGGCCGAGGACATTTTTCCTTTTCAGGCGGAATAACTCCTCCGTCCTTCTGTTGATGGAGGTGATTTCCTTCTTCATGTTGATGGCAATGACGCTGTTGGGGGAACTCTCGAGAATATTCTCCCGGAAGTTCCGTTCAGTGGAGACCTGGCCATAGAGCCGGGCGTTTTTAATCAGGCTGGCTGTGTGCCCGGCGTAAATCACCAACAATTTCAAGTCGTCTTCGGAAAAGGCCGCCTTGTTGACGCTGTTGACGTTCAGGACCCCGAGGACCCTGTTATCACTGATCAATGGCGCGGCCAGCTCTGATTTGACCTCTTTGATGGCCTCCACGTAGCGCGCCTCCCGGCTCACGTCCCGCACCAGGAGAGGAACGCCGTTGGCCGCCACCCAGCCTACGACCCCCTCCCCCACTTTCAACCTGAACCTGGCGGTGTCCAGTCCCTCGTAGCCGATCTGGGAAGCGACGCGCAGGTGCTTGTTGTCATTATCCATCAGGAGCAGGGCGCAACTGGAAGCCTTGGTGATTTTCAGGGCGCTGGCGCTGATGACCTTGAGCAGGTTATTGAGGTTAATGGTGGAACTGGTCTTCCGGCTGATTTCCTGGAGGGCCAGCAATTGCTGGATCTTTCTTTGATTCTGTTCCTGCAGCCGGGCATTCTCGATGATAATGCTGGCCTGGTTGGCAAAGGTGGAGAAGGAATCGATGTCCTTCTTGGTCATTTCCAATTTCTGGTCTCTGCGGTCCGCCACGATCAGCCCGATGGTATCTTTCTTGATCTGCAGGGGCACGATGACGGTGGCCAGCCGCTCCATGTACCGGCTGATCCTCAGATCGAGGGGAGTGGCCCGGGGATCGTTCACCATATCCCGGGAGTAGATGGTTTTGCCGTATCGGGCCACCTTGGTGTCCAGGCAGTCGTGGTCAGCCAAACGATAAGGTTTGGTCAGGGCTCGCTCCGATTCCTCGGGACTGAAGCCGATCAAGTACTTGCATTCCAAAAGGCCCCGGTCCTTGTCGGTGAGGAAGATGCCCACCCGGATGAAGCCGAAGACCTGAGCGGTCTCTTTGACGATTAAAGTCAGGATCTTGTCGAGCGAAATCGGCCGGGTCAGCAGGCTGCTGATCTTATGAATCGAAGATAGGAGCCTTTCCTTGGTTTTTAACTCACTCAGACAATGATCTGCGCTAATTTTCCTGGACATAGCGATCCTGGCGTCCACCCTCTTAGGCCGGCACTGCCAAAAGCCCGATGAAATTATTATAAAATAATTCCCAAGGAACCTCAATCGCCTGCCGGCCGCCTCTCGGCCACTGTCTGATATGCTACAAAAGTGAAGCTAATCCTCTGATTCGCCTAACCCATGGTAATATTCGCCCTGATCACTCACCCTCCTGGTTGGCCGGAGCCTCCGGGGAAAAAATGGAGCATATGATAAATTTTACCTGACGTCCCACTCTTCCCGAAGCAAATTTTTACCTTGTATTTCAGCATATTATCCTATTAAACCCTGCTGGTATAGCCCTTGCACCAATAATTTGGGTCTAGCCCAACGGGCTGATGAGACAACCTGGCCGCCGAGGGGGTAAAGACACCCCGCCGGGCCGGCGCGAGAGGAAAAATTATGAGAGAAGTAGCGGTCTTGGGTGTGGGAATGACCAAGTTTGGGCCGTCCAGCTTGAGCCTCAAGGAGCTCTTTGCCGAAGCCGCCCTGGAGGCCATCCAGGAGTCCAATCTAAGCTCCAAAGATATTCAGGCCATGGTCATCGGCAACGTTCTGGGCGATTTTTCCGAAAGGCAGATGAACCTGGCCCCGTTTTTGGCCGATGAAATCGGCTTGGGGCCGAACGTTCCGGCCACCCGGGTCGAAGGCGGCTGCGCCTCGGCCTCCATAGCCTTTCGCGATGCCGTCATGTGGGTGGCCTCGGGGTTCTATGACATCGTCATCGCCGGCGGGGTGGAGAAATTCACCCACATGGGCACCTCTCAGGTGACCAGCGCCCTGGCCATGATTGAGGATAGCCTATATGAGGAATTCACCGGCCTGACCTTTCCGGGGGTATTTGCCATGCTGGCCCATCAGTATGCCGACAAGTACTCCATTCCCCTGCCGGTCCTCAAGGAGCGCATGGCGCGGGTGGCCGTCAAGAACCACCACCACGGCACCATGAACCCCCTGGCCCAATTTCAGAAAGAGATCACCGTGGAGAAGGTGCTCAACAGCCCCATGGTTTGTGATCCGCTGCAGGTCTATGACTGCTGTCCCATCTCCGACGGCGCCGCCGCGGTGGTCCTGGCCAGCCGGGAGATCGCCGAGAAGAAGGTGCATAAACCCATCAAGGTTTTGGGGGTGGGGCAGGGAAATGGCCGGCCCTTGTCCCGGCAGCAGGACTTCACGGTTATGCGGGCGCGCCTCGCCTCCTCCTCCCAGGCCTACAAGATGGCGGGGATCGAACCCAGGCACGTGGACGTAGTGGAGTTGCACGATTGCTTTACCATTGCCGAAATCGTCGCCAGCGAGTGTCTCGGGTTTTTCGATTTCGGCAAAGGCAGCCTGGGCGCGGAACTCGGCGAAACCAGCCTGGGCGGCAGAATCCCCATCAACCCCTCGGGCGGCCTCAAGTCCAAGGGGCATCCGGTGGGAGCCACGGGCTGTGCCCAGGTCTACGAGATCGCCAAGCAACTTCGGGAAGAGTGCGGCCCCCGGCAGGTGGAGGGGGCCCGGATCGGCATGACGGATACCTTGGGCGGCACCGGCACCGTGGTGGTAAATATTATCCTGGGTCGCTAACCAGGGGGAGATTTCATGTACAAGCTAACCCACATCCAATACTTCGAGGCCTTGAAGGAGAATATTCTCAAGGGATTAAAGTGTCTCGACTGCGGGGCCATCACCGTGCCACCCAAGGCCACCTGCGACGAATGCGGCTCCACCAACCAGGAGGTCACCCAATTGTCCGGGGAAGGCGCCATCCGCACCTTCACGGTGATCCGGGTGGCTCCCGAAGACTTCAAAGCCCCTTACGTCGTGG
The DNA here is from genome assembly GCA_963697965.1 of uncultured delta proteobacterium. Taxonomy (GTDB): domain Bacteria; phylum Desulfobacterota; class Desulfobaccia; order Desulfobaccales; family 0-14-0-80-60-11; genus JAPLJC01. Next base: position 829,453 of record OY969108.1, on the reverse strand, counting down.
TCCTGGTCCAACTCCGGGAGGGCCCCCGGCTGACAGGGCTGCTGGACGACCCCCAGCCGGAGCGCGCCACCATGGAGCTGATCGGCAAAAAGGTGAAAATGGGGCACCAGGTGGTTGAGCATATGAAATATACCTCGGGGCCGGGAGTAGTTCCCCTCTTTTCCCTGGTGGACTGAACACGCCAGGCGAGGCGAGCCCCAACCCGGGGTATCCCGATTACTGCAAAGGTCTTGGCGCCACGGCGCCTAAAAGGAGATGTGGAAATGGAGGTGAAAACCGTTGGAGTCGTAGGCGCCGGCCAGATGGGCCACGGCATCGCCCAGGTGGCGGCCATGAGCGGTCTAATGGTGATCATGAGCGATATCAACGAGGAACTTGTCCATCAAGGCCTTGCGGCCATCACCAAGACCCTGGCCAGGGGTGTGGAGAAGGGCAAGATCAGCCCCGCGGACCAGGGCGCGGTTCTCGGCCGCATCCGGACCACCGTCCATCTTCAGGATATGGCCCCGGTGGAGGTGGCGATCGAGGCGGCGACGGAAAACGAACCGCTGAAGTTTAAGATCTTCCGGGAGCTGGATGCCATCTGTGCGCCCCAGGCCATCCTGGCCTCTAACACGTCGTCTATTCCCATCGGCCGCATAGCCGCCCAGACGAAGAGACCCGGCAAGGTCATCGGCATGCACTTCATGAACCCGGCGCCGGTGATGAAGCTGGTGGAGTTGATCCGGGCACTGACCACAACGGACGAGACCTTTGAGGTGACCCGGGACCTATGCCTCAAGTTCGGCAAGACCCCGGCTGAGGCCAGTGATTATCCCGGGTTCCTCATCAATCGCATCCTCATGCCCATGATCAATGAGGCGGTGTACTGCCTCTATCAGGGCGTGGGCACCCGGGAAAACATCGATCTCGTGATGCAGCTCGGCGCCAACCACCCAATGGGGCCCCTGGGCCTGGCGGACCTCATCGGCCTGGACACCTGCCTGGCCATCATGGAGACCCTGTTTAACGGTTTCTGCGATTCCAAATACCGGCCCTGTCCGCTGCTGCGCAAATACGTGGAAGCCGGCTGGCTGGGGCGAAAGACCGGACGCGGCTTCTACGAGTATGCCTAAAAGAAAAAACCAGATGAACTTTGAATTAACAAAATTATCGACAATCTGGTAGAATACGGCACCTTCCTCAATGGGAACACTGACTGCATCTGGACTGCTGCGGGTTTGGCCATCGATGGCGGCTGTGAAATCCAGCAACCAAAATTAACATCGAACCATGGAGGTTAATTATGGCACTTCAAAGTTATTACCGGCAGATCATGGACATTAGCATGATGGAGGACAACGCCAAGAAGGCCGAAGCGTCGAAGGCCGTCTTCGAGAGCCTGAACAAGGCTAAGATGCCCGATCAGTTCAACTGGGCGGAGGAGATCTTCGAAGGAATTCACGTGAAGGAGCGGCCCGGACAGGCGGCCCTGCTTTGGCTCAACATCGATACCAATGAAGAGCGCCGCTTCACCTACTCGGAGCTTGCCGGCAAGAGCAACCAGCTTTTGAACTTCTTGCGAAAATACGGGATCGGCAAGGGTGAGAGCGTCTACCTGATGATCCCTTCGGTCCCTGAAACTTGGTTTGCCAGTCTGGCCACGGTGAAGGGCGGGATGGTGTCGGTCCCGACGGCCATGACCATGACGGTAAGGGAGATGGAGTACCGCTTCCAGAGCTACCCGCCCCATGCCGTTATCGCGGACCAGAATTCGGCGGTGATCATCGAAGCGGCTCTCAAGATCGTCGGGGCCGCCCCCAAGGTGAAGATCGTCCTTGGGAAGCTGGAGGGCTGGCAGAGCTACGACGAAGTCGATAAGGAAGGCACGACCGCCGTGGCCGAGAAGACGAAACCCCAAGACGTTATTCTTTGCTTTTTCACTTCCGGGACCACGGGGATGGCCAAGAGAGTGGCGCATACGGCCGTATCCTATCCCCTGGGTCATCTCTCTACAGCCAACGTCATCGGCCTCAAGCCGGGGGACGTTCACAACAACCTCAGTGCACCCGGGTGGGCCAAGTGGGCCTGGAGCTGCTTTTTTCCCCCGCTTAGCATGGGAGCGACCACCACCGGGCTCTTTTACCCAGGCAAGCTCGATATCGAGAGGTACCTGGGCGCCGTGGACCGCCTCCAGGTAAACACCTTCTGCGCCCCGCCGACGGCCTGGAGGGCCTTCATACTGGTCGATCTCAGCAAGTTCAAGTTCGCAGCCCTGAGGGAGTCGGTGAGCGCCGGCGAGCCCCTCAACCCGGAAATCATCCAGACCTGGCGGCGATTCACCGGCACCGAGATCAGGGACTTCTACGGACAGACCGAATCCACGGCTATGATCGGCAATCCTCCCTGGAACAAGGGGAAGATCGTTGCAGGCTCCTTCGGGCAACCGACCTTCCTCTACGATATCGCCCTTGTCGATGACGATGGGAAGGAGATCACCAAACCCGATGAGGTGGGTCATATCACCGTAAGGCTCGACCGGTGGCGGGCCACGGGCCTCTTTACCGAGTACCTCGGCAGCCCCGAGCAGATGAAGGACGTCTTCCGCGGCAACTACTACTACACGGGAGACCGGGCTTCCTACGACGCAAAGGGCTACTGGTGGTTCGTCGGACGCGCCGACGACGTCATTAAATCCTCCGACTACCGGGTGGGCCCCTTTGAGGTCGAGAGCGCTCTCATCGAGCATGAGGCGGTGGCCGAGGCCGCGGTCGTCGGGAGCCCGGACCCCAAGAGGTGGCAGCTCGTCAAGGGCTTCGTCATCCTCAGACCCGGCATCGAGCCCTCCGCCGACCTGGCAAGCGATCTGTTTAAACACTGCACGAATGTCCTTGCCAAGTTCAAGATTCCGCGCATCATCGAATTCGTGCCCGAGGTGCCCAAGACCCTGAGTGGCAAGATCCGCCGCGTTGAGCTCAGGCAAAACGAGATCGTCAACAAGGAGAAAGGCTTAAGAGGCCAGCATGAGTATTTCTACCACGAGTTCACGCAACTGAAGCCTTTGAGCGGTGAACAGTGATTTAAGGGCAGAAAAACCGATCTTCCCCGCAGCCTTCCGTGGCCGGGAACCTTAAACAAAGGTAAGCAGTTAAGATTATTATAGAAGGGAGGGAAATATGACATTCGCTGAGATTAAAGAGGCGGTCAGTGCCCTCGATGACGAGGGGAAAAAGCGGGTGGTAATGGAGCTGCTGCCGGAGATCTGGCCGAAAATTGTCGGGGATGCGGTCTGCCTGGAGTTCATCAGGAAGATGGTGGACGAAGAAGCGGTGCGGATTTACAAAGAAGAGCACATGGATGCCATTTAGGCCTGAATCGCACTGAATGAACCTCTGAATAGGGCCATCATTTCAGACTAGAACCAAACATATTGATGGGCCAAACCGACAGGAGAGAGGATATGGCAAGTCCAGGAGCGCTACGGCCGCGTTGGGGGCAGCCCCTTACGGGTATTGTCTCATTTTTCGTCTTTTTCTTCGTCGCCTGGATCATCTGGTACATCTTCAGTGATCCCCGGGGGCCGGTAGGTTCGTTTCCTTATCCCTTCGTACTTTATTTGGCAATGATGATTTTGGTGGGCCTCTGGCAGCACATGTTCCTGGGGGATTGGCCTTTTCATAACGTGCCCCAGCCGGCCAGAGGCATTATAGAAACCATCTTTAATCTGGTCCTGGTATGGTTTGTCATCCATGTGGTGTTTTACCGCATTTTGGGGTTGGGCTTTAACTTCCTCAGCGAATCGAACCTGGAATGGTTGGCCGCGGCCGGCAAGACCGTGATGCCGGAGGGTGTCGCCCAGACCCTGACCCTCAAGACCCTGACCAACCCCGCCGCCCATTTTGGGGAACGGGCGGTAGTGACCTTTGTGCTCATCGGCTTTTTCGCCTATCCCTATACCACCATCCTGTTCGGCAAATGGCCCATCCGCCCCAGTGACCTGAAACAACCCGAGGCCGGCCTGGCCGAGCTCGGCTGGTGCAGCATGCTGACCATGTTCTACTTCACCATTTTGGTGGTGCCTTTCTGGGGTCTGATCTACGGCGTCCTTTTTGGGAAATCCTACGGGCTCGGGATCCCCTGGTGGGGCGGCATCGCCGGCACCATGCACGTGCACTGGGTCTTCGGCTGGTGGGAATGGGCCATCATTTTGCTCTTCATGGTTCCCAACGTCTGGCGCATGAAGCCGTGGTCCGTGATTAAGCTGCCCCAGCCCTGGAAGGGATTTATCTCCCTGATCCTGACCTTCGTCGGCGCCTATATCATGGCCCTGATCTGTGTGCATATCGCGGGCCTCTGGTTGAATATGGAAGATGTAGTAAAACACCTGCCTGCGTCCGACAAGGGCAGCCCCATCCGTTTTCTCTGGTACCACGCCGCCGAGATCGCCGGTTTCGCCCTGATCCCCTTACTCATCTGGCACCACTATTTCGATGACCTGGCGCCGTGCGGCGATGTGGATTCCTGGGGGAATTTCTGGTTCCGAACCCTAGGCGTCGTTGTCCTGATGGCGCTCAACTACATTTTCTTCTACTACGTCAACTTCGGTTATTGGGGCCTGGGCAATCCCCATATGGAGCATGACGTCGCCGAACGGGCCCTCAACGGAGAGTCCCTCATCTGGAACTTCTGGTGGATTATTCCCGTGCTGTGGAACGAGTGGTTCTTCCACAAATGGCCCTTCTATGTCCATGAACACTAAAGGGTTGGGATCGCCTACCCCGCCCCGGGAAATGTGCTGAAGCAGTGAGTAATGAAGGTTGAAGCCCAAATGGAGGCGGCCCTGGCAGGGGTGCGCGTCTTGGATCTGTCGCGGCTGCTGCCCGGGCCCTTCTGTACCATGCTGCTGGCGGATTTTGGCGCCGACGTCATCAAGGTGGAAGAACCTCAGCGGGGCGACTACATCCGGGAGTGGTATCCCCGCATCGGCAGGAACAGCGGCTTTCACGTAGTATTAAACCGCAACAAGCGCTCCTTGACCCTTAACCTCAAATCCGCGGCGGGCCAGGAGATCTTCCGGCAGTTGGCCCGTCAGGCCGACGTGGTCCTGGAAGGCTTCCGGCCCGGGGTAATGGCCCGCTTGGGCTTGGATTATGAGAGTCTCCGGGCCATCAACCCCCGGCTGATTTATGGCTCCCTCTCGGGCTATGGGGACAGCGGCCCCCGCTTTCAGAGGGCCGGCCACGATATCAACTACCTGGCCTTGAGCGGGGTATTGTCTTATAGCGGCCGTGACGGCCGGCCCACCCTGCCGGGAGTGCAAATTGCCGACCTGGGCGGCGGCGCCCTGCTGGCGGCCTTTAGCATCGCCCTGGCATTGCTGGTGCGGGAACGCCAGGGTGCCGGGCAGTATCTCGACATTGCCATGCTGGACGGCTCCTTCCTTTGGAATTGCCTGAGGTGGGGCAAGTATCTGGCCGATGGGGAGATCCCCCGGCCCGGGGATGACTTCCTCAATCATGGCTTTGCCTGCTACAATCTTTATGAGACCAAGGATGGCCGCTATATGTCCCTGGGGGCACTGGAACCACAATTCTGGAAAGCCTTTTGCGAGGCGGTGGCGCAGCCGCAATGGGACCAGAGCCATTACTTCGAGCCCGGCCCCCATCAGGGACCCCTGATAGAGGCGGTGGCGGCGCTCTTTAAACAGCGCACTCAGGCGGAATGGCTGGCACACTTCGCCAAACACGACTGCTGCTGTGAACCGGTGCTGAACCTGGAGGAAGCGTCGCGTGACTCCCATATTCGAGCCCGGCAGCTGGTGGTGGACCTGATGCACCAAAGCTGGGGGGCCTACCGGCAATTAGGCATCGCCGCCAAGTTTTCCCGAACCCCGGGGACCTTGCGCCAACCCGCCCCCGAACTCGGCGAACACACCGGGACCATTCTGCAGGAATTGGGATATGGACCGGATCAAGTCGCAGAACTGCGGCAGCAGGGCGTGGTCTAAGGTCATCCTGGGCCAGGCGCAGGAAACAGTCCGGAGAGGCCGAATGCTGCGCTTCGCTGAGAAGGACATTTCGTACTGATCGGGAGTCGTTCACCGGCCTGCTGGCTGCGAGGGAACAGATGCAATTTGAATTGAGTGACGAAGAACGCATGACCCAGGAAATGGCGACGAAATTTGCCATACGGGAATTGCGTCCCCGGGCGGCGGAATTGGACCGCACCCAAGACCGCGGCATTTTGCTCGCCAACCTCAAAAAGCTGGCCCATCTCGGTTTCATGGGGCTGAACGTCCGCGCCGAATACGGCGGCTCCGAAACCACCGCCGTGGCCTTCAGTCTGGCCATGACCGAGCTGGGCAAGGGCTGCGCCGCCACCACGGTGACCACTTCGGTGACGAATATGGTGGGGGAGGTGATCCAGTCGGTGGGCACCGAGGAGCAGCGGCGCCGCTACCTGCCGCCGCTCGTGAGCGGCGAATATCCGGCGGGCGGTTTTGGCCTCACCGAAGCCACGGCCGGCTCCGATCCCGCCGGCATGCGCGTCACGGCCAGGCTCGATGGCGGCCACTGGGTCCTCAACGGCCGCAAGATCTTCATCAGCAGCGGTGAGTTTGCCGGAGTTTTTGTGGTCTGGGCGGTCACCGACAGTGAGGCCCCCAAAGGCAAGGGGATCAGCGTCTTTCTGGTGGAGCCGGGGTTTCCGGGGTTTGCCGTCGGCAAAAATGAGCCGAAAATGGGCCAGAAGGGCTCTCCCACCAATGAATTGATCCTGGAAGACTGCCGGGTGCCTAAAGAAAATCTGTTAGGTGAGCTCAACGGCGGCTTTCGCCTGGCCCTGGCCGAACTGGCCGGCGGGCGCATCGGTATCGGCTCCATGGCCTTGGGGATCGGTCTGGGGGCCATGGATTATGCCAAAAATTACGCCAAAGAGCGGGTGCAGTTCGGCTACCCCATCGCCCAATTTCAGGCGATCCAGTGGATGCTCGCCAACCGCTACACCGAGCTGGAGGCTGCCCGCCTGCTTTTGCTCCAGGCGGCCCACCGCAAGGATCAGGGGGAACCCTTTTCCAAAGAGGCTTCCATGGCCAAGCTCTATGCCACCGAGGCGGCCAACCGGGCCTGCTACGACGCCGTGCAGATCCTGGGCGGTTACGGTTATTCCCAGGAATACCCGGTGGAGCGGTTGGCCCGGGACGTGCGGGTGACCACCATTTACGAGGGCACCAGCGAGATTCAACGCATGATCATTGCCAGGGAATTACTCCGCTGACCTGATACCTTCACTCAGCAATTTTTTTTGGGGATTGGACGATGCCAAAAGAATCGGCTAAAAAAGCGAGTCAAGCCAGGGTGCGGTTTGTCACCGCCACCACCCTGTTCGACGGCCATGACGCCTCCATCAATGTTTTCCGCCGCCTGCTGCAGCGGGCCGGCGCCGAGGTCATCCACCTGGGGCATAATCGTTCCGCCAAAGAGATTGTCTATACGGCCATCCAGGAGGGAGTACACGGCATTGCGGTCAGCTCTTACCAGGGCGGGCATATCGAATTCTTTAAATATGTTAAGGACCTTTTGGATCAGAACGGCGCCGGCTTCATCAAGATCTTCGGCGGCGGCGGCGGGGTTATCGTCCCTGAGGAAATCCGGGAACTCGAAGACTATGGGATTACCAGGATCTATTCCCCGGAAGACGGCCAGAAACTGGGACTGCTCGGCATCATTCAGGATATGATGGATAAGGCGGCCACTGTAAAATTTCCGCCCCTTCCCCGAGATTGGCAAGAAAAGGTTCGCCAGCGCCAGAGCTTTGTGGTGACCCAGCTCATTTCTCTGGCGGAAAACCATTATAAAAGCAATGGCCATGACTTCGCCCGGATCGGGAAGGAGTTGCCGCGGGCCCCGAAGACCTCGGCCATCGTCGGCATCACCGGCACCGGCGGCTGCGGCAAGAGCTCCCTGGAAGACGAGTTTATCCGCCGCTTCATGATCCACTATCCGGATAAATCCATGGCCATCATTGCCATAGACCCGACCCGGAAGAAAACCGGCGGCGCCCTGCTGGGCGACCGCATCCGCATGAATTTTGTCAACCCGGAAAAGGTCTTCATGCGCTCCCTGGCCACCCGGGAATCGACCAGCGAACTGTCGCTGGCCCTGGAAGATTCCATCAATATCCTCAAGGCCGCGGGCTATGACCTGATCATCGTCGAGACTCCCGGCATCGGCCAGGGGGACGCCTCCATCACCAGGTTCGTCGACCTGGCCATCTATGTGATGACCGCCGAATTTGGGGCCCCCTCGCAACTGGAAAAGATCGACATGCTCGATTTTGCCGATCTCATCGCCATCAACAAGTTTGACCATAAGAATTCCCTCGATGCCCTGCGGGAAGTCAGGAAGCAATACCGGCGCAATCACAATATCTTTGGGACTCCGGATGAGACGCTGCCCATCATCGGCACCGTGGCCAGCAACTTCCAGGACCCCGGCCTTAATGCCTTCTTTGAAAAGGTGTTGTCGGCCTTGAAAGAAAAGGGCCTGATCGATTGGCCCATTCCCAGGGCTGTGAGCTATTCGCTGGAGGAATCGGCCAGGTCTGCCATCCTGCCCACCCCGCGGCGCCATTATCTAAGCGAAATCGCCGGCGCCATTCGCGCCTACCATGACCAAACCAGGCAGGCCACCCGGCAACTGAAAAGGTTGGAGGCCATTCAAACCGTCAACCGGGAGCTGGGGCTCGATTTGGCCGACCAGGCGGCAGAGGCGGAGAAAAAGATCGATCCTGAAATTATCGACGCCCTGTCCAAATGGACAGAAATCAGGGAGCAATACTCCCAGGACGAATTTGAGGTAAAAATCAGGGATAAGGTCAACCGGACCCAACTTTACAGCGAATCGCTCTCCGGTTTAAGGATTCCCAAGATAGCCGTGCCCGATTTTGACAGCCTCGCAGAAACCGTGAAATGGCTCCGCAAGGAGAATTTACCCGGCTATTTCCCCTATACCGCCGGTGTCTTTCCCTTCCGGAGGGAGGGAGAGGATCCGAAGCGGCAATTTGCCGGAGAAGGCCCGCCGGAGCGGACCAACGCCAGGTTTCACTACCTGACCCAGGAGGATGACGCCAAGCGGTTGAGCACCGCCTTCGATTCCCTCACCCTGTATGGTGAAGACCCGGCCGAAGAGCCGGATATCTTTGGGAAGATCGGCGAAAGCGGCGTCAGCATCTGCACCCTGGAGGATATGAAAAAGCTCTACAAGGGCTTTGATCTCTGCGCCCCCAATACCAGTGTGTCCATGACGGTGAATGGGCCGGCGCCCATCCTCCTGGCCTTCTTTTTCAATACCGCCATCGACCAGCAGCTCGACAAATTTAGAGAAGAAAACGGCCGCGACCCCGATCCCGCCGAAGCGGGCCGGATTCGCCAATCAGTCCTGGCGAACGTCCGCGGCACTGTGCAGGCGGACATCTTGAAGGAAGATCAAGGGCAAAACTCCTGTATCTTCTCCGTCCCCTTCGCCCTGCGTCTCATGGGCGATGTCCAGCAGTATTTTATCGATCACCAGGTCAGGAATTTCTATTCGGTCAGCATCAGCGGCTACCACATTGCCGAAGCCGGGGCCAACCCGGTATCCCAATTGGCCTTCACCCTGTCCAATGCCTTTACCTATGCAGAATATTACCTCAGCCGCGGCATGGCGATAGATGACTTTGCCAAAAACCTCTCCTTCTTCTTCTCCAGCGGCATGGACCCTGAGTATAACGTGATTGTCCGGGTGGCCCGCAGGATCTGGTCCATCGCCATGAAATACAAATACGGGGCCAATGAGGCGAGCCAAAGGCTTAAATGCCATATGCAAACCTCGGGACGTTCCCTGCACGCCCAGGATATGCAGTTCAACGATATCCGCACCACCCTCCAGGCCCTCATGGCCCTGACGGATAACTGCAATTCCCTGCACACCAATTCCTATGACGAGGCCGTCACCACCCCCACCGAGGAATCGGTGCGCCGGGCCATGGCGATTCAGTTGATCATCACCAAGGAATATGGCATCTTCAAAAATCAAAACCCATTGCAGGGCAGTTTTATCATGGAAAAATTGACCGACATGGTGGAGGAGGCGGTCCTGAAGGAGTTCGACAGCCTCAGCCGCCGCGGCGGGGTGCTCGGCGCCATGGAAACCTATTACCAGCGGGGCAAAATCCAGGATGAGTCCCTCTATTACGAGCTCAAAAAGAACACCGGGGAGTACCCGATTATCGGCGTCAACACCTATGTCAGCCCCAATACCCTCGGGGAAAATTACTGCCGGCCGCCCACTCTATTGACCAGGGCCACCTATGAGGAAAAGCGGGCCCAACTGGACAATCTCAATGAGTTTAAGCGAAGGAATCGGAAGAAAAGCGCGGCGGCCCTCGATTACCTGAAAAAGTCGGTGCTGAGCGGTGGTAATATCTTTGCGGAATTGCTGGAAACCGTCAGAGTGGCCAGCCTGGGCCAGATAACCCAGGTGCTCTACGAGGTCGGCGGCAAATACCGGAGGAATATGTAACAGGCGGCCTGCCGGGACGCGAGGCCGTGAGAAATCGTCGGGAATTAAGAAAGCGGGGAAAAGTTATGCAGTATGACCTGACCGAAGAGCAGCGGATGTTACAGGACATGGTGCGGCGGCTGGCTAAGGAGCAGGTGGAGCCCGGCGCGGCCCAACGCGATCGCGAAGGCAAGTTTGACTGGGAGATGGTGGCCCTGCTCCGGGAAAACGGCCTCATCGGCGTCGATTTTCCCGAGGCCTACGGTGGGGCGGGGGCGGGGATGCTGGCCCTGGCCATCACGGTGGAGGAACTGTCCAGGGTGGATGCGGCCTGTGGGCTGGTGCCGGCCGTGCAGGAACTGGGAAGCCTTCCCATCATGCTGGCCGGCTCCGAGGCCCAAAAGCAGGAGTTCCTGCCCAAACTGGCCTCCGGTGAGCAACTGGCTGCCTTTGGTCTGACCGAACCCGCGGCCGGCTCCGACGTGGCCCGGTTGCGCTGCCGGGCCGTCAGGGACGGCGACTCTTACGTGATCAACGGCACCAAGACCTTCATCTCCAATGGCGGCGTGGCCGAAATCGTCACCCTCTACGCCGTCACCGATCCCGGCGTCTTGGCCCACAAGGGTTCCAGCGTCTTGGTGGTGCCAAAGGGCACTCCCGGCTTCTCCGTGGGCAAAAAGGAGGACAAGATGGGGATCCGCTGGTCGGACACCGTGGAACTCGTCTTTGAGGACTGCCGGGTACCGGCGGCCAACCTACTGGGCCAGGAGGGCGAGGGCTTTAAGGTGATGATGAAGACCCTCGATTTTTCCCGCCTGGGCATCGCCGCCCAGGCCCTGGGCATCGCCGCCGGGGCACTGGATCACGCCGTGGCCTACGCCAAGGAGAGGGAAACCTTCGGCCGGCCCATTATCCAGCATCAGGGGGTGGGCTTCAAGCTGGCCGACATGGCCATGCGCACGGAAGCCGCCCGGCAATTGCTCTACAAGACCTGCAGCCTTTTCGAGGAGCAGCCCAAGGACATGAGCCGCATCAGCTCCCAATTGATTCGCCTGAGCGCCATGTCCAAGTGCCTTTGCGGCGACGTGGCCATGTGGGTTGCCACAGAAGCGGTCCAGGTGCTGGGAGGTTACGGCTTCATCAAGGAATTTCCAGTGGAGCGGATGATGCGGGACGCCAAGATTACCCAGATCTACGAAGGCACCAACGAAATCATGCGCCTGGTGATTGCTAACACGCTCTAGGCGGCTACCGGCTTGCTGGCAAGCCTTAATTAAAGAAGGGGATAGGATCAAGACATGTTCGAAGCATATCCCAAGAAGGTAACCCTTGAAGATGGCGCCAGTCTCATCTTGAGACCCATGACCAGGGACGATCAATACGCCCTCTACAGTTTTTTTATCAGCCTGCCGGAGGAAAACCGCCGCTGGCTCGGCAATGATGTCACCGACCGCAAGCTGCTGGAGAAATGGGCCCGCAATCTCAACTACGACCGGGTTCTCCCCGTTCTGGCGGAATACGAGGGCAGGATCGTGGCCAATGCCACGCTCCACTTCCAAACCTTCGGCTGGGGACGCCATATCGCCGAAGTCCGGGTCACCATTACCCCGGAGTTCCAAGGCCGCGGTCTGGGGGATTTGCTCCTTAAAGAGCTGTCTAAGCTGGCCGCCGGCCACGGGGTGAAAAAGCTGCTGGCCAGGATCGTCACCACCCAGAAACCCGTCATCCAGTACTTTGAAAGAGCGGGGTTCGGCCTGGCGACGGAATTAAAAAACTACGTCAAAGATGTTCACGATAAAAGGTATGCCGATATCGCCCTGCTGGTGAAGGAATTAACCCCCGGGGCCAATTAGTATCCGAGGAAAGGAGGATCTATGCGCCAGGTAGTAATCGCCAGCGCGGTGCGGACCGCCATCGGCAGTTTTGGCGGGACCTTGAAGGACCTGCCGGCCGCGCATCTGGGAGGCATAGTCATTAAGGAACTTTTGCGCCGCGCCCGGATTCGCCAGGAAAAAGTGGACCAGGTAATTATGGGCAACGTGCTGCAGGCGGGCCAGGGGCAAAACCCGGCCCGGCAGGCGGCCGCCAACGCCGGCATCTCCCAATACACCCCGGCCATGACTATGAACGTGGTCTGCGGCTCCGGCCTGGAGTCCATCATCATGGCCACTCAGGCCATCCGGGCGGGTGATTCCGAGATCATCGTAGCCGGGGGCATGGAGTCCATGAGCCAGGCTCCCTTCCTGCTGAGTCAAACCCGTTGGGGCCAGCGCATGGGCCACGGCCAGCTCATCGACGTCGTGATTCAAGACGGCCTCTGGTGCTGCTTTGGCGACACCCACATGGGCATCACCGCCGAAAACGTGGCGGATAAGTTCCACCTCACCCGGGAAGAGCAGGACGCCTTTGCCCTGGACAGCCAGCGCAAGGCGGAGCAGGCCATCAAATCCGGCCGCTTCCGGGATGAGATCGTTCCGGTGGAGGTGCCCCAAAAAAAAGGGCCCCCCACCGTCTTCGATACCGACGAATTTCCCAGGTTCGGCACCAGTATGGAAAAACTGGCCAAACTCCCCCCGGCCTTTCGCGAAGACGGCACGGTCACCGCGGGCAACTCTTCGGGGATCAACGACGGGGCCGCCGCGGTGCTGGTCATGTCCGAAGAAAAGGCCTTGAAGATGGGCATCAGGCCCCTGGCCAGGATCGTCTCCTATGACTGCCAGGGTTGCGAGCCGGAATTGATGGGCATGGGACCTATTTACGCGGTCCGCCATGCCGTGGCCAAGGCCAAAGAGGTCCTGGGCAAACCCATCGATCTGGTGGAACTCAACGAGGCCTTTGCGGCACAAAGTATCGCCTGCCTGAGGGAATTGAACATGGACCCCGAAATCGTCAATGTCAATGGTGGGGCCATCGCCCTGGGGCATCCCGTCGGCTGCAGCGGCACCCGGATCATGGTTACCCTGCTCTACGAGATGCAAAAGCGGCAGGCAAGCGTGGGGTTGGCCGCTCTCTGCGTCGGCGGCGGCATGGGCTTTACCATGATCGTCGAACGCAGTTGGTATTACTGATTCATCCAAGCTTGCCCCGGGAGACCGCTATGAGTAACCTTGCAGACATTCTGATTAAAGATTTCCCCAAGAAAATCAATTTGGAGGATGGCACCCCCATCACCGTGCGTCCTCTGCTGAAAGATGATGAGCAGGCCTTCCTGGCCTATTTCCAAAGCCTGGCCCCGGAAGAGAGAGTGGAACTGAAAGAAGAGGTGACCGACCCCAAGGTCATGGAAAACCTGATGGAAAACCTGGACTACGACATCGTTCTGCCCCTGATTGCCCTTCATGAGGACCGGATTGTCGGCGGCGCCTTGCTGCAATTCAACCTCAGCGCCTGGACCAGGCACCAGGCCGAAGTGCGTCTGTCCACCGACTCCCAATACCGGGCCAAGGGTTTGGGGACCCTGCTGCTGCAAACCCTGGAGGAGGTTGCGGTCCAAATGGGTTTGGAGCAGCTTACCGCGGAGATTCCGCCGAAATTGAACAAGGCCTTTTACCTGTTTGAAAAATTGGGATTTGCCAAGGCTGCGGTCCTGGAAGGCTTTGCCATGGACAGGGCCGGCCAGGAATCGGATATCGTCTTGATGATCAAATCGCTGGCGCCGGCTGAAAGCGAGTTCCACCAAACCTGAGGCAGGCGGCGTGCGCCTTGGGATTTGCCTCCGGCGCCAGCCTGGCGCGGTTATCTCCGCCGCTGCCCTGGAAAATATCTGCGGCCGGAATCCTTTCCGGATCGGGAGGTCGTGATGTCCTACAAAACCCTGCTGTTCACCAATGAGGACGGGATCGCCACTCTGACCTTCAACCGCCCCGAAAAACTGAATGCCCTGAATGCCGAAACCATGGCGGAGGTTGCCGCGGTCTTGGATCAGACGGCCCAAAACCCGGAGATCCGGGTCTTGTTGATGACCGGCCAGGGCCGGGCCTTCATTGCCGGGGCGGACATCAATGTCTTTCTTAAGTTCGATCCCCTGGCGGCCAGACAATTTGCCGATTTCGGCCAGGTGGTGGCCTCTAAGCTGGAGCAATTGCCCATCCCGGTGATCGCCTGCGTCAATGGCTTTGCCCTGGGGGGCGGTTGCGAAATGGCCATGGCCTGCGATATCATCTATGCTTCGGAAGAGGCCAGATTCGGGCAGCCCGAGATCAACCTGGGAATCATCCCCGGCTTTGGCGGCACTCAGCGCCTGGCCCGCCTGGTGGGTAAGGGTCTGGCCAAGGAGTTATGCCTCACCGGCCGCATCATCGACGCCGCCGAGGCCAGGACCATCGGGTTGGCGGCCCGGGTCTTCCCAGCCGCCAGCTTCATGGAGGAATGCCTCAAGGTGGCCCGGGGCCTGGCAGCCAAAGGGCGTCTCTCTTTACGGGCCGTCAAACAGACCATTGACCGCGGTTTTGACCTCGATTTGAAAAACGCCTGCGCCCTGGAGGCCGATGCCTTTGCCCTCTGTTTTGCCTCTCCGGACGCCAAAGAGGGCGCCGCGGCCTTTCTGGAAAAGCGCCAGCCCAGATTTTTATGATAATTTTCGCGATCTAGCCGTCTCTTTTGACTAAGCTGAAGAAAGGAGAACCACGTGGAGGTCCTAGTCTTGCTTAAGCAGGTGCCGGATACGGAAACGGTGATCAAGATCGGGCCCGACGGTAAATCGATTGCCACGAGCGACATCAAATGGGTCATCAACCCCTACGATGAGTATGCGGTGGAGGCGGCCTTGCGCCTCAAGGACAGCCAGGGCGCCAACGTCACCATTCTGAGCCTGGGGCCCCAGCGCGCCGTGGAGTCCATCCGCTCCGCCCTGGCCATGGGCGCCGATCAGGGTATCCTGGTGGATGACCCGGCCACCGAGGGCAGCGACGCCCTGGGAAAGGCCCGGGTCCTGGCCGCGGCCTTGAAGCAGGTCCCCTTCGACCTCATTGTTTGCGGCCATCGGGCGGTGGATGATGATGAGAACCAGGTGGGCATCATGGTAGCCGAGCTTTTGGATATTCCCCATCTGGCCCTGGCCGTGGCCCTGGAAGTGGCGGATGGCCGGGTCCGGATTGAGCGGCCCATCGAAGGGGCGAAAATAAAATTGGAGGCGCCGTTGCCGGCCCTGGTCACCTTGGGCGGCGCCCATGCGGTCTGGAATCCCCGCTATGCCTCGCTGCCCGGCATCATGAAGGCCAAAAAGAAACCCTTAGAGATCAAAAAGCTCGCAGACCTGGAATTGCCCCCGGAGCAGGTGGGAGCCGCGGCCGCCAGGGTAAGGGTTGCCTCCCTGGAGCTGCCGGTCCCGCGGCAGGCCGGAGTCCTGGTGCCGGGCGATACCGCCGGCAAGGCCCGGGAGTTGGTGCGCTTGCTCCATGAGGAGGCCAAAGTTATTTAGGCTGCCCCGTTTTCTTACTGACTGACTGACCTTGGCGCCTGAGGGGGCCGTAACCTGCTCTCAGGTCGGGAGGTCCGGGAGGCGACATTATGGCACAGGGAGTATGTGTAATCACCGAATTCAGAGGCGGCGCCTTTCGGCGGGTCTCATTTGAGGTGGCCAGCGAGGGCCGCCGGCTGGCCGACACCCTGGGTGAGCCCCTTACGGCCATTGCCCTGGGGGACGGGGTGGCGGCCGCGGCAGCCGCTTTAGGCCACTATGGGGTGGAAAAGGTTTACGCTGTGGACCAGGCGCTGTTGAAGGATTACCTGGCCGAAACCTATGCGCCCGCGGCAGCCGAGATCCTTAAAACCTTGCAACCCAGGGTGGTGCTTTCAGCCGCCTCGGTGGACGGCAAGGATCTGAGCGCCCGGCTGGCGGCGCGCCTGGGCGCCGGACTGGCTCAGGATTGCACGGCCTTGAAGATCGAAGGCGGCGCCCTCCGGGCCCAACGGCCGGTCTATGCCGGCAAGGCTTACGCCTGGTATGAGTGGGCCGACGGCGCCACACCCCAGATGGCCTCCTGCCGGCCCAATGTGATGGCTTGCCTGCCGCCGGACCCCTCCAGAAGCGCCGTCGTGGAAACCCCGGCCGTGACTCTGCCGGCTGCCGCCAAGTGCCGGGTGCTGAGTGTCGAAGCCGCCGCCGGCAAGGTTGACCTGGCGGAGGCGCAGATCATTGTCTCGGGCGGGCGCGGTATGAAAGGGCCGGAAAATTTTGCCATCCTGGAAGAGCTGGCGCAACTCCTGGGCGGTGCCGTGGGGGCTTCCCGCGCCACGGTGGACGCGGGCTGGCGCCCCCACTCCGACCAGGTGGGCCAGACCGGCAAGGTGGTCACCCCGACCCTCTACATTGCCTGCGGCATCTCAGGGGCCATCCAGCATCTGGCCGGCATGGGCTCCAGCAAATTCATCGTGGCGGTCAACAAGGACTCCGAGGCCCCCATCTTCAGCAAGGCGGACTATGGCGTGGTGGAGGACCTCTTCCAGTTCGTGCCGGCCTTGATCGAGGAACTGAAAAAACTCAAGGCGGCCTGTTAATCTAATCCCTTGCCGGCGGCGGCCGGTCGATTTTTGACTGACTGCCGGATAGTGTGATGCTTCATAATTGCCGTGACATTTCAAACTACGCTTTTTTAACCCCCCTTTGAAAAAGGGGGGGCAGGGGGGATTTAAAATAACCTCCTGAAATCCCCCTAAATCCCCCTTTCCCAAATGGGGACTTTGATACCCTTGGAACTTAGGTTTTCATTTGATTTAATGCCATATTATTAACGAAGCATGACAATAGCTATTCACTACTAATCCTGCGGGAGGCTTTATTAATGCAACCGGGGCATTTTCCCGCCAATCTCCTCTTTGGACTCCTCTTTATTGCGGCCCTTGCCTTTTTTCTGTTCACCGTCTATAAGCTCTACCGCATCCTGAGACTGGGGCAGCCGGAAGACCGCTTCGACCACTTAGGCCGGCGCCTCCGGGGCGTGGCCGCCTTTGTCCTGGGGCAGCGGCGGGTAGTCAGAGAACCGGCCGGCTGGGGACACTTCCTCATCTTTTGGGGTTTCCTGATCATTACCATCGGCAGCCTGGAGACCTTTGGTATCGGTTTCTATCATGGCTTTGCCTACTGGAAGTTTTTGGGGAAACCCCTTACCGCATTCCTCTACCTGCTGCAAGACCTGCTGTGCGCCGGAGTCGTCGCAGCCCTGGGTATCTCCCTCTACCGCCGTTTCGTGCTTAAACCGGAACGGTTGCGTTTTTCCGATCAGCAGGCGGCCAACCTGGACGCCAGCATCATCATCGGCTTGATTCTGGTCTTGATCGTGCTCCTGTTCGCCGATCGGGCTGTGGAATACCGGCTGGCCCAACTTGAGCCCGGCCACTACTTCCCCCGGACCGCCTTTATTTCGGTGGCCCTCTCCGGGTTGTTTGCCGGCCTGCCGGAGTCGAGTCTGCTCGCCTGGCACAGCCTTTTCTGGTGGGGCCATACCCTGGTAATTCTGGGCTTCCTGATCTATATCCCCTTTTCCAAGCACCTGCACCTCCTCGGCGCCATTCCCAATATCTTCTGCCGCCGCTTCCGGCCCCTGGGTGAGCTCAGCAAATTGGACCTGGAAGACGAGACGGTGGAGACCTATGGCGTTTCCAGGGTCGAGGAATTTACCTGGAAGCAGCTCCTGGACCTCTACGCCTGCACCGAATGCGGCCGCTGCTCCGAGAACTGCCCCGCCAACCTCACCGGCAAACCGCTCAGTCCCAAAGAGACCATCCATCATCTCAAAAAGCACCTGCTGGCGAAGGGAAAACTGCTGCTGGCTCAGGGGGAAGCCGGGGAGGGCCAACCGCCGCAGGGCGCCGCCGGGGAGCCGGGCAAGGCCCTGGTGGGCGATGTCTGCCTCGAGGACGAGATCTGGTCCTGCACCACCTGCGGCAACTGCATGGAACATTGTCCGGTGTTCATCGAACACATCCAGAAGTACGTCGATATGCGCCGCTTTCTGGTGCTCATGGAAAGCCGGTTCCCGCAGGAGGTCCAGACGGTGCTGCGCAACTGGGAGACCAACTCCAACCCCTGGGGCCTGGCCTTCGCCACCCGGGGCGATTGGGCCAAGGGGCTGAAGGTGCAAACCCTGGCCGAGAATCCGGAGGTGGAGTACCTGTTTTACGTGGGCTGCACCGGCAGTTTCGAGGAGCGCGGCAAAAAAGTCACCGCCGCCCTGGTCCGGCTCCTCCAACAGGCCGGGGTGAGTTTCGGCATCCTCGGGGCCGAGGAGAAGTGCTGCGGCGAGACGGCCCGTAGGATCGGCAACGAGTACCTGTTCCAGTCCATGGCCACCGAACTGGCTGGGCTCATCAACGGCTACGGCGTCAAAAAGATCATCACCACCTGTCCCCATGGGTACAACTGTCTGAAGAACGAGTACCCCCAGTTCGGCGGCAACTGGGAGGTTTACCATCACACCGAGTTTCTGGCCCGGCTCCTCGGGGAAGGCCTCCTGCCGCGGCCGCAGCGGCGGCTGGATAAGAGGCTCACCTTCCACGACTCCTGTTATCTGGGCCGCTATAACGCCGTTTATGAAGAACCTCGGGAGGTCCTGAAGTCGATCCCGGGACTGCGCCTGCTGGAAATGGAGCGCCACCGGGCCAAATCCTTCTGCTGCGGCGCCGGCGGCGGCAGGATGTGGATGGAGGAAACCCTGGGGGTACAGAAGATCAACGAGGCCCGCGCCGACCAGGCCCTGGCCCTCGATCCGGAGCTCATTGCGGTCTCCTGCCCCTTCTGCGCCATCATGTTGGAGGACGGCCTCAAGGCCCGGGGAAAAGAGGAGCAGGTCAAGGTTTACGACATCGCCGAACTGCTGGCCCAGGCGTTAGAAACAGTGAGCAGTAAGCAGTGAGCAGTAAACAGTAAACAGAAAACCCAACCTGTAGGGTGGGCTCGAGCCCACCAATTCCTTAGAAAGGCGGTTTTCGGTTTTCGGTGAAAGGCAAAACCAAAAACAAAGGCCCCTTAGCGGAAACAGAAAACAGTAAACAGAAAACACAATGTAGGGTGGGCTCGAGCCCACCAATTCCTTAAAAAAGCGGCCCTACAAGGCCCGGAACCTTTCCGAACGAAGCACCTCCGGCCTGCCTTTGGCCGCTATCACTTCCCGCACCAGCCTGTCCCGGTCTTCCGGCAAATCACCGGCCAGGGACAGATAATTGGAGGCATGATTGGCCCGGAAGACGCATTTCCTCTCCAGCGGGCCGATATTTTCCAGCAATATCCGGAACTCCTCCAGGACTTCTGAGGTGGTAAGAAGCTTAAAGGTCCCTTGGGACACACTCCGCTGCATCGCCGTCCCCGGCGGCAGCAGCAACGTCAGACAGCCCAGGTAATGGGGAGAGATAGCCGAGATCATCCGGCCGGTTTCGGTGGCGTGCTCCACCGTCAGTTCTTTCCCGCCCAGGCCGATGATCACGGTGCAGGATAGACGAAAGCCCGCGGCCATCGCCTTCCGGCAGGCAAGTATGGACTGCTCGGCGCTGAGGCGCTTTCCCACTCTCCGCAAAACCTCGTCATGGCCGGATTCGAGCCCGACGTAAAGAAGCGTGACGCCGGATCGGTAAATCGACTCAAGTTCAGCCGGGGTCTTGTTGAGAATGTCCTGGGGGTGGGCGTAAAGCGAGACTTGTTGAAGGCCGGGAAAGAGCTCATAGGCCAGCTCGCTGAGTTCTATCAGGGCGCTGGCGGGCATAATAAAGGCATTTTGGGCCAGTAAAAAGATCTTGCGCACCCATGGTCCCGCCAGCTGCTGCGCCGCCGCCAGGTCCTGCTTGATTTCCTTAAGCGGCCGGATGGAGAAATTACGGGAGACTGAGGAGACGCAATAACTGCAGGTTGCATGGGCGCATCCGCTGGTGGCCTGAATCAACAGGCTGCCGGCTTCGCTGGGAGGCCGGTAAACCGGTTCGCCATAATACAAAGACATTATCTATCCTCCGGGAAAAGAATCTCTTTTTCCCAAGGTCCGGGACTGCTGGCGGCGTCCGGACGACAGCAAAAACTTATTAGACAGCCTCATAAATTTTACCCTTTCCTCACAGCCATTCATACGCAAATTATAGGGCCCGGGTAACATTCTCTCGACAATTCTTTACGGCATGCCCAGTATGTTTTCAGACTACCTATGAGCCGGGGAAGAGTCAGGCGCACGAAGCAGCGTCAACGCCGCCTTTTACGCTGGCACATCCTCCTGTTCTTCTGTCTGCTCCCGGCCCTGCTCACCGCCTGCGGCCGCTACAATCTCAAGTTTCCCACCGAATATCAGGCTATCTTCCTGGACAACGGCCAGGTCTTTTTCGGCCGGCTCACGGATGACGGCTCTTCCTACGTGACGCTCCGAGACGTCTTCTACATCAAGCGGGAGGCCAGCCCGGATATAAAGGAAGTCAAGAATGTCCTGGTGAAAAGGGGCAGCGAGTGGCACGCCCCGGACTTCATGCGGATCAATTCCCAGCACATCGTGTTCATCGAACCGGTGGTCCCGGACTCCCAGGTGGCTCTGCTTATCCGGGAGGCCTAATTGCCCCGGGCTACGGCGCCGGCCCCAGCCCCGGCCGCCGCCCCGCCGGCCAATACGCCCAAACCGGGACCGGCCGGCAGGTAAAAAGGCGGTTTTCGGTTTTCGGTGAAAGGCGAAATCAAAAGCCAACCTTAACAGAACAGAAAACAGGAAACAGTAAACAGAAAACACAGTCTGTAGGGTGGGCACCGCCCACCAATTCCTTATAAAAACGGTTTTCGGTTTTCGGTGAAAGGCAAAATCCGTGTAGGGGCGGGTTTTAAACCCGCCCCTACTTTAGAAAACCATCAGGGCGCTGCCCGCTTATTCCTCATTAATCTATTCCTATCCCCCACCCCGGTTTCTCCCGTCAAAGGCCTTCCAGCCCACCGGGCTGGCAGGCCTTGGCGCGGCCGGTTTCAGCTTGCCGCCATCAGCCTAGAGCAAGGCCTGGATTGCCTTTAAGGTGGTTTTCTGTTATCTGTAATCTGTTTTCTGTGAAAGGCAAAATCAAAATCGGAGGCCCTTTAGCAGATACGGAAAAACAGAAAACGGGAAACAGAAAACAGGCTTGGTTGTCATGGCGAAAAAGGAAAAAAGGAAACAGGAAACAGTCCCCCCCCCGCGCCCCCAATCTACCTGGAGCAGACTCTGGCGCACCCCGGCTGGCTTGCAACTGCTCATTTGCCTGTTGTTGGTCGGGGCCACCATGCTTGCTTATATCCAGGTAAGAAACCACCAGTTCATCACTTTCGATGACGATATGTACGTCACTAACAATCCCCTGGTCCGCGCCGGGCTCACCTGGCCGGGGGTAAAGTGGGCCTTTACCGCGGAGTACTCCTCCAACTGGCATCCTCTGACCTGGCTGTCTCACATGCTGGATTGCCAAATGTACGGAATGTGGCCAGGGGGGCCTCACCTCACCAATCTCTTTTTCCATCTGGCCAACACCATTCTCCTCTTTCTCTTCTTTGCCCGGGTGACCGGCGCCCTCTGGCCCAGCGCCATGGTAGCGGCCCTGTTTGCCCTGCACCCCCTGCACGTGGAGTCGGTGGCCTGGGTCTCGGAAAGAAAAGATGTCCTGAGCACTTTTTTTTGGCTGGTCACTATGTGGGCTTACTGGGCTTATGCGGCCGCACCCTCGCGCAAGCGCTACCTGGCCGTGGCCGTTTCCTTTGGCCTGGGACTGATGGCCAAACCCATGCTGGTCACCCTGCCCCTGGTGCTGCTCCTCCTCGATTACTGGCCGTTGAGCCGGGTCGCCGGGCTGGCCCCGCCTCGGGGCGCCATTCCGGGGAGCCCGCCGCTGACAGGGCTGCCGCAAAAAAGTTACTGGCACCTGATCAGGGAAAAAATCCCCTTATGCGCCCTGACTGCCCTCTCCTGCCTGATTACCGTGCTGGCCCAACGCGGGGGCGGCTCGGTGATGCCCCTCTCCATCCGGCCGCTGGACGCCCGCATCGCCAACGCCCTGGTCGCCTACCTGAAGTACGTGGTGAAGGCGCTCTGGCCTTACCCCATGGCGTTCTTTTATCCCCTGGCCCCCATACCCTGGTGGCAGGCGGTGTGGGCCGGATTGGCCCTGGCGCTGTTGTCGGTTTTCCTGCTCTACGAGGCCCGGCGCCATCCCTACCTGGGGGTAGGCTGGCTCTGGTTTCTGATCACCCTGGTGCCGGTAATCGGGCTGATCCAGGTGGGCGGGCAGGCGATGGCGGACCGCTATACCTATGTCCCGTATATCGGCCTGTTTATCATCGCCGCCTGGGGGATTGCCGAGGCCACCGACGGCTGGCGGCGCCGGAAAACCATCCTGTCCCTGAGCGCCGCGGCGGTGCTCCTGGCCTGTCTGGCCTCAACCTGGATGCAGGCAGGCTACTGGCGGAGCTCAGAGTCCCTCTACTACGAGGCTCTGCGCGCCACCGGGGAAAACTACATGGCCTACCACCATCTGGGCATGGCCTATACCGATCAGGGCAGATTGGACCTGGCCATCGCCGCCTATAAAAAGTCCATTGCCGTTGACCCATCTTATCCTCATGCTTACAATAACCTGGGCGTCGTTTACGCCAAACAGGGTAAGTTCGACGAAGCGGTGGCGGAATTTCAGCAGGCCATCCGGCTCAGCCCTACCACTGTCAGCTTTTACCGCAACCTGGCCCTGGCCTACAGCCAGGAAGGGAAACAAGCCGAAGCCGACGCGGTGCTGGAGCAGGTGAAGAGGCTTACCGGGAAGGGGAAACCCTAACCCCTGATCCCCTTCAAATAAGCCCGCAGCTTTCCCGAACATCTCCGGGGCGGGTGGTCACGCCGTCCCTGTTTTGGTAAAACTCCGCCAATTCTTTCTCCCAGGAGAAGCCATGTCCCATTACTATGAGGAACACGATCTGGAAAGGTTTAATGAGATCGGCAAGCACCGCCCTGAGCTCTTCGACTCCTTCATGAACTATTACCAGGGGGTCATGGCCGCCGGGGCACTGACAGTGCGGGAGAAGGCCCTCATGGCCCTGGCGGTGGCCCAGGCGCTGCAATGCCCCTACTGCATTGACGCCTATACCCGGGCCTCCCTGGAGGCCGGCTCCAATATGGATGAGATGACCGAAGCCATGCACGTGGCCGCGGTCATCCGGGGCGGCGCCACTCTGATCCACGGCCTCCAGGTCCACAATGTCGTAAAGAAGATCACCATTTAAGAGCTGCCTTCATGGTGCCTTTTGCCCAAAAGCTGGAAAAGATAGGCTACCCGGTTCTCAGGGCCGGGCGGGTCAGCACCCTGCAGGTCAACCTCGGTTGGCGCTGCAACCAGGCCTGCCATCATTGCCACTTAACCGCCGGCCCCGGACGCCCCGAACAGATGGGACTGGCCGCGGTCGAAGCGGTTATCGCCGTGGTGGCGCGCTGGGCCCTTCCGGTGGTGGACCTGACCGGCGGCTCCCCGGAAATCAACCCTCATTTCGAATACCTGGTGGACCATCTGCACCGGTTGGGCACCCACCTCCTGGTGCGCTGCAACCTTACTATTCTCCTGGAACCCGGCCGCGAGCACCTGCCGGAGTTTTTCCGGGACCACGGCGTGGAGTTGGTCTGCTCCCTGCCCTATTTTCTGGCGGACCCGGTGGACCGCCTGCGGGGTCCGGGAGTCTTTGACAAAAGCCTGGAGGCCTTACGCCGCCTGAACCGGGTGGGCTACGGGGCCCCGGGCTCGGAGTTGCAATTGCACCTGATGTACAACCCGGGCGGCGCCTATCTGCCGCCTGAGCAGGGCGCCCTGGAAGACCGCTTCCAGCGGGAGCTGAAGGACCGCTACGGCATCACCTTCAACCGCCTTTACACCCTGCTCAACATGCCCATCGGACGCTTCAAGGGATACCTGGAAGGATCGGGAAATTACGAGCGCTACCTGGGGAAACTGGAGGCCAGCTTCAACCCGGCCACCGTCACCGGCCTCATGTGCCGCAGCCTGATCAGCGTTTCCTGGGAAGGCCGCCTCTTCGACTGCGACTTCAACCAGGCCCTGGACCTGCCCCTGGCTGCCGACCTGCCCCAGACCATCTGGGAATTCGACCTCCCCAGCCTGGAAGATCGGATCATCCAACTGGACGACCATTGCTACGGCTGCACCGCAGCCGCCGGCTCCTCCTGCGGCGGAAATTTGGTAGGGAATTGAGAGGGCATCCTGCCAGGAAGTGAAGCGGGAAATTAGAAGTCGGTTTAGGTCAACCCCCCAAGAAATCCAAGGTAAGCTTTCCCTTAGCCAACTTGCATTAGGTATTACCTAATTATGGTCGGGACGAGAGGATTTGAACCTCCGACCCCCTGAACCCCATTCAGGTGCGCTACCAGTCTGCGCCACGTCCCGACGTTTGCCAATCTGCGACCTCTGCGAACCTCCCAATAATTTCCCTATTTCCGGTGCCTGACCGTCCAGCGGTGCCCCTGGCACAAAAAAAGACTCTCGACAACAGGTTCGCAGAGGTTTTAATATAGCAAACCGGCCCGGAATCTGTCAACCATTGGGGCGCCGGGGAATTGCTCAGGCCCCCGTCAAGAAGCCCCCAGATCTGGGATGATTTTTAACCGAAGGCCGTTATCCGAAAACCCTAAACTCTATCTTGAGATCGGTGGTGAAATCTGGTATTTAGATAAAATTGCCCTGGGCAGGAGCAGCTTTGCCTGGCCGGGAGGGCCAACTGAAAGGGAAGGAGACTTTATTTAATGTCGGGCAAAACAGCAAATATCCGCAATCTGGTCCTCATCGGGCACGGCGGCTGCGGCAAAACCTCGCTGGCAGAGGCCCTGCTGTTCACCGCCGGGACCACTTCCCGGCTGGGGCGGGTGGATGACGGCTCCTCCGTCCTCGACTACGAACCCGAGGAAATTAAACGCAAGATCACCATTTCCAGCGCCTTTCACCATTACCAGTGGAAAAAACACACCGTTTATCTTGCCGACACCCCCGGAGACGACAACTTTCTGGCGGATGCCCGGGCCGTCCTCCACGTGGGGGACGGGGCGGTGGTGGTGGTCGACGCGGTGGACGGCGTCAGGGTGGGCACGGAAAAGGTCTGGCAGACCGCCAACCACTATCAATTGCCCCGCCTGCTCTTTATCAATAAGCTGGACCGGGAGCGGGCCGACTTCGCCACGGCAATCAAGAGTATTAAGGATATCCTGGAAGTGCAGGCCGTGCCCCTCCAGCTTCCCATCGGCAAGGAGGCCGGCTTTAAGGGGGTGGTGGACCTCATCAATCTGAAGGCCTACACCGGGGCCTCGGGTGGCTCCCAAGCCGGCGGGCCCATCCCCGATGAGTTTAAGGACGAAGTCGCCAAGCTGCGGGGCGATCTGATGAATTACGCCGCTGAAAGCGACGACGCCTTGATCGAAAAATTCCTGGAAGAAGGGGAGCTCACCCCGGAAGAGATTTACCGCGGCCTGAAGCAGGGGGTCCTCAAGGGGGCCTTCGTCCCGGTGTTGTGCGGCTCGGCAGCCGCCAACCTGGGGACCGGCCTGCTGTTGGACGCCATCAACCTCTTCCTGCCCGCCCCGGAGGAGCGAGGCGCGATCACGGGGAGCAAACCCGGCTCCGATGCCAGGGTGGAGCTTTTACCGGACCCGGACGGGCCCCTGGCGGCCCAGGTCTTCAAGACGGTGGCCGACCCCTACGCCGGCCGCCTCTCCATCTTCCGGATCTACTGCGGCACCATGACGGCCGACGCCACCGTGTTCAACGTGAACCGGGCCGTCCCGGAAAGATACGGCCAGCTCTTCCTGCTGGAAGGCAAGGGCCAGAAGGCCGTGGCCAGCCTCGGCCCCGGGGCCTTCGCGGCGGTGGCCAAGCTCAAGGAGACGGTGACCGGCGACACCCTGGCGACCGAGGCCAAACCCATCCTGCTGCCGCCCCTGATGCCTTCCCAGACCATGGTCACCTTTGCGGTGGAGCCCAAGAAGCAGGGAGAGGAGGACAAGGTCTTCTCCTCCTTCTTCAAGTTGATCGAAGAGGATCCTTCCCTGTCCCTCAGCCGCAACGCCGAAACCAAGGAGATCCTGCTGTCCGGGGTGGGCGCGGTGCACATCGAGGCTACCGCCGACAAGCTGAAACGCAAATTCGGGGTGGAGGTCAACCTCAAGCCGCCCAAGATCCCCTACCGGGAGACCATCAAGGGCACCGTCAAGGTCCAGGGCAAATACAAACGCCAATCCGGGGGCCGTGGCCAATACGGCGACACCTGGATCGAGCTGCAACCTTTGCCCAAGGGCTCCGGCTTCGAATTCGTGGACAAGATCGTGGGAGGCGCCATCCCCAGGCAGTACATCCCCTCGGTGGAAAAGGGCATCACCGAGGCCAAGCATGAAGGTATCCTGGCCGGCTTCCCGGTGGTGGACTTCCGGGTCACCCTCTATGACGGCTCCTTCCACGATGTGGACTCTTCCGATATGGCCTTCAAGATCGCCGGCTCCATGGGCTTTAAGAAGGGCTGCGAGCAGGCCCAGCCCGTTCTGCTGGAACCCATCATGAAGATGACCGTGACCGTGCCGGAAGATAATATGGGTGACATCATCGGCGACCTGAACGGCCGCCGGGGGCGGGTCCTGGGAGTGGAGGCCAAGGGCCGTCTGCAGGTGATCACGTCCCACGTCCCCATGGCGGAGGTGCTACTCTATGCCCCGGACCTGATCTCCAAAACCGGCGGCCGGGGCAGCTATGCCATGGAGTTCGACCACTACGAGGAGGTGCCGCCGCACCTGGCGGACAAGGTCATCGCCGAGGCCAGGGCCGCGAGGGAGAAGGAGTAGGAATTTCTCCACCTGGTTTCCAAGCTTCGTACAGTCATCCATAAATACTGTAATTTTTTAATTGACAGCGCGAGAAAGTGGTTAATGCCCCCTCACCCTTACCCTCTCCCCCATTGGGGGAGAGGGAATAAAGAGTCGATGCTTGCAATACTCCCTCTCCCCCCGGCGGGGGGAGAGGGGTGGGGTGAGGGGGGGATAAGAACCTTGCCGTATTTTAGAAATTAAGTACTTAGGTTGGGAACCAGCGGATTCAACCCAGTCTTGGCGCGTCTTGGCCCGAGATAAAACCATGATATCCCCCCGCATCGCCCCAGGCCGGATTGTCGCCGTCTCCCTCAGCGACCGCAAAGGGGTGGTCAAACACAACGTGCCGGCGGCCCGCCTGCTGGCGGAGCACGGCCTGGAAGGCGACGCCCACGCCGAAGGCGGCTGCCGCCAGGTAAGCCTGCTGTCGCTGGCCAGCATCCACAAGATGGTGGCCAGGGGCGCCGCGGTAGCTCCGGGGGATTTTGCCGAAAACCTGACGGTGGAGGGCCTGGAAGTGATGTCCCTGCCGGTGGGGACCCGCCTCAAGGTGGGCGCGCAGGCGCTGCTGGAGATCACCCAGATCGGCAAGGTCTGCCATAAAGGCTGCGCCATCCGGGAGCAGGTGGGGGATTGCGTCATGCCCCGGGAAGGAGTCTTCGCCCGGGTGCTGCAGGAAGGCCTAGTGAAGGTGGGCGACGCCATCGAGGTGGTTGCTTAAATGTTCCGGGTGGGGATTCTGACGGTCAGCGATAAGGGGCACGCCGGAGAGCGCCACGACGCCTCCGGGCCGGAGCTGGCCCGGTTGCTGCCGGCCGCCGATTTCCAGGTGGCCGCCACCGCCGTGGTCCCCGACGAGTTGGAGGCCATCACCGCCCAACTGCTGGCCTGGTGTGACCGGGAACGGCTGGACCTGATCCTCACCACCGGCGGCACCGGGCTGAGCCCCCGGGACCTCACCCCGGAGGCCACCCTGGCGGTGGCCCAGCGGCAGGTGCCGGGCCTGCCCGAGGCCATGCGGGCCGCCAGCCTGGCCAAGACCCCCCACGCCATGCTCTCCCGGGGGGTGGCGGTGCTCCGGGGCTGCACCCTGATCGTCAACCTCCCCGGCAGCCCCAAGGGGGCCCGGGAAAACCTGGCCGCCATCCTTCCCGCCCTGCCTCACGCCCTGGAGAAACTGGGCGGCAGCCCGGCGGAGTGCGGCGCCGCTTAAGGACGGTTTTCGGTTTCCCGGCTAAGAAGGCCGGAGGAATGGACCCGGGGAAGTTCCCAGCCCCTGGGTTGGCTGGCACTGTTATGGCGCTTCCCAAGATATCAGGTATTTGTCAGGGCGCTAAAATCTCCACAAAAATCGTCTTTGCGGGTTAGGGGCCAGGAGATGACATCCGGCGGCTTTCTCCCCCATACGGGTCCGGGGGCATGGCGATGGCATTCCCCAAATCCCTCGCCGAACCCTTCTACGGCTCTCCAAAACTTGCACCTGTCGCATTGCATGAGTTAGGTTCCTTTCTGGTGTTTCCGCAAACTGGTAAATATCCCACGGCGCGCCAGGAGTCAAGGGCGGGCAGGCTTTGGGGTCAGGGGTAGAGCGAAAGCTGGCGGCTGCCGCGGCTCACGGCAGCTCTGTGCCCCCCACTTCCTCCGGAGGGGCCTCCGGGGGTTTCTCCATGGGTTCCTGCGGGGGAGTCTCCGGAGGTTTCTCCGCGGGTTTCTCCGGGGTGGCAGTGGCACAGGAGGAGTGAATCTTCTCCCGGATGGCGGCGATAGCCAGGTAATTCTTCTCTTTGAGTTCCTTCAAGTCCTTGGCTTTTTGCACCGCCTCACTCACTTCAGGGGCCACCAGGGGATTAACCTCCCCCCGCTCCAGGGCCTGAAAGGTCTTTTCGCCCAGGAGGCGGGTGGCTTTCCTGATCTTTTGCTGCTGCCAGCAGGCCAGGGTATAGCGGCCCAGGATCTGGGCCCTCCGGGCGGTGTTCGCCGTGAAGGCCGAAAGCTTGCACCAGCAACCGCGGCATCGGGTTTTCGTCGGATTATTATTCGATTCAGCGCTCATCGGTTCCTCCTTGGTGATACCGGTGGCAAGAAACTTCGGGGCCGAGTTAGGATTCAGGGGCCCAGCCAGGGTCGATCCCCGGATCATTCTCACTAATACCAATATAGAACAGGCATAAGAGATTGCAACCGGCAAAGCGCCAGAATGGCAGCCCGGCTGAGGCGCCGCAGCGCCGGGAACCTAACGGCCGTTGCCAGCCGGTCTTGGCCAATCAGCCGAAGGCAGATAGCTTGAGCTAATCCTCCAGGTTGGCTTCCAGGGTCTTGAGGATGGAGGGCAGGTGGCTCCCGGGCCAGAAGAGGCGCCGGCAAGCATGGCACTCGAAGAACTGGTCATGGTAGTGGAAAACGTGCTCCGGCACCCTGCCCTGGGCCTGCTCCCGGGGGATCGGGCTGAGCCTCTCGTTGCAGCGGCTGCAGCGGCTCAGGGGCTTGAGCTGCCGGGGAGCGACCTTAAGAAGGGACAGCACCTCCTGGAGTTGGACCTTGGGGGAGACAGCCTTGATGAACAGCAGGTCCGGGCGCTCCAGTCGTTTCAGGGGCTCCTGGCGGGTCAGGATGAAGGTGTCCGGGGCCGGCGGCGGCAGGGAGCCAGGGCCCTGGGGCGCCAGACGGCGGCAGTCGGCGTCGAAGCCGCAAAGCCGCAGCCACTTGGCCAGACCGCCCAGGGGCTGGTCCACCAGGAATTTCATGGCCCCGCCAATCCTCCCGGAAGTCAGCTTAACCGCGACGCGGGTTTTCGGTTTTTTTGGTAAGGGCCTGCGGCCGCATCTTCCCCAAGAAGCAAATCCTTTAGGGGCAGCCGTTCCTGGGCGCCCAGCCGACGGCGATTACCGCCCCTGCCCAACAAGCCTAAAACAGGACGTGACCGCCTCTTAAGGGAGTTGCACCACCGCCACCCCAGGGGGCGGCGCCAGGGTCAGATCAGCCGGACTCAAGGGCGGGTTGAGGCGCAGTTCCTGATAGGCCAGGCGCAGTTCCATCTTGGGGGTCTCGGTTTGGAGGGTGATCTTGCCGGGTAAATCCGGCAGCACGTCGCCGAACCCCTCCAGTTTCAGGGTGAAGCGCGGCTGGTCTTGGCCCAGGAAATATTCTTCCTGCACCGGGTAAAGACCCTGGGCCGCCACCCAAAGGCGCTCCTGAAGCTGGCCGCCCTGGCGCCATTCGAGCAGATAACGGCCGGCAGCGGCATCGTAATCAAACCGGGCCGGGGGGCCCGGGCTCAGGGGCAGGGCCCCCGCCAGCAGCGGCACCACCTGGGACAGGGGTACCGCTGGTGGGATAAAGACCGCCAGATTTCGGGGGGTGGCCGGGCCGACGTAAAACTTACCCTCATGGGGGGACAACACCTGGACCTGGCTGCCGTCGGTGGCAAAGCCCAACAGGGTGCGTCCCAGGAGATCCAGGATGTCCACCCGGAGGCTCTCCGGGCGGCGGGCCTTGATGAGGATGGTGCCGGAGTAGTTGCGCTCCGGGCTCAGGAAGGTGATGCGGCCCCGGGCCTGCAAAGATTCCAGGGCCTGTTGCCGGTTATGAAGCCGGGCCAGGACTTCCTCGGCGGACAAAGCAGCGGGCGGCGGCGCCGGAGGCAGGGCGCGGCAGCCGGCCAATCCCAGCCAGGCCAGGAGCGCCAGCACTGCCAACCGGGCCATCCTGCCGGGTTTCACAGGACCGGTCCCTGTAGCAGATGCTCCAGGTTGTCGATTTTCTTGCGCAGTTCCCCGGGATTGGCATCCTCCTGCCCCAGGGCCCGGCGGTAAAGTCGCAGCGCCTCCCGGCGGCGTTGCAGGCTCGAGTAGACGTCGGCCAGATGTTCGGTCACGGTGCCATCCTCGGGCATCAGACGATGGGCCTTCTCCAGCTCCACCAGGGCCTTGTCCAATTGTCCCTTCTTGTAATAGACCCATCCCAGGCTGTCGATGATCTGGCCGCTGTCGGGCTTGGCTTGCAAGGCGGCCCGGATTAATCGTTCCGCCTCATCCAGGTTGACTCCCTGTTCGGCATAAGTGTATCCCAGAAAATTCTGGGCGTCGGGGTTATCCGGGTTAAGCTCCAGGACCTTTTTTATATAAATGATACTTTCGTTCGGCTCCTGCTTCTTTTCGTAGATCATCGCCAACCGGAAATAGATCTCCTCGGGGTGCTCCACCTTGCCTATCCCTTGCTTGAGGACTTCGATGGCCCGGTCCCAAAGGCCTTCCTCTTCATCGAGGTAGGAACTGGTGAGATAGACCTCCTCCCGGTCCGGAGCTGTTTTCCGGAGGTCTTCCAGGATTTGGCGAGCCCGCCCCTTGTCCCCCTGCTGATACTCCAGGTAGGCCATGCGGAGGCGGGCCAGGACGAATTGCTCCGACTCGCGTCCCACCGATTGATATTCCCAGAGGGCCCCCCGGTTATCCCCCTTTTCCTCCAGGGCCAGGGCAATATAATAGTGGGCCCGATCCTGGAAATGAGGATTGGCCAGCAGAGGTCGAAAATCTTTAATGGCGTCGTCCGGGAGTTTCTGCTCCAGGTAGATAACCCCGATACTGAAGCGGACCGAAGGGTCGTTTTTCTCAAATGCCATGACCGTGGCGAAGGCCTTCTGTGCCTCACCGTAGCGGTTGAGGATCAGAAGCAGGCGGCCGATGTTGGCCCAGGCCCGGGGGTTGTTGGGCTGAGAGTGCAAGACCCGGCGGTACATGGCCAGGGCTCGGCTGTACTGTTTTTCCCTTTCCAGGGTCGACGCCAGGTCGAAAAGTGCCGGCACGAACTGAGGGTCCAGGCTCAGGGTCTTGTTGAGTTCCTGTTTCGCCTCCCCCAGGCGGTTGGTTGCCAGTAAGAAGCGGCCAAGGTAATAATGGCCCACCACTGAATCCGGCTCCAGGCGCAGGATCTCCTGGATAGTGTGTATGGCCTGGGGATAGCGGCCCTGCTGGGCATAGAGGGTGGCCAGGAAGAGCCGGGCTTCCCGATTTTCCGGGTCCAATACCAGGATATGTTCGTACTCTTTGATGGCCTCATCCAGTTGGTTGAGGCCCACGTCCAGGCCGGCCAGCAGGAAGTAGGCCTCCTGTTGCCGGGGATTGAGCTCCAGAGACTTTTTCACGTGGGCCAGGGCCTTTTTGACGTCCCCCTGGCGCTGATACAGGGAAGCCAGCTCCAGTTCCATGCGGGCCGCTTCGGGGTCTTCCTTGAGGGCTTCCTCGTATTCCTGGATGGCCCCGGGTTCATCTTCCGCCAGCAGCATTTGCTGGGCCCGGAGATAGTGGTAATAGGCCAGGGTCTGGGAGGTTTCCTGGTTCTCCGGGGAGGCGGCCCCGGGGCGCAAGGCAAGGCTGGCGCAGCCGCTCAAGCTCAAGGCCAGCCAGAGGCTCAGGATCGCCAGCCCGACCCGGGCTCTAAAAGTTCGTCTGCGTTGGACCATGCAGGTTTGACCAGTGGCTATCGATGCCGCCAAGCTATCTTCCCCCAGTCCCCCGGGTCATTCACCCAGGGGATTGCGGTAATCTTCCCAATCGGAGATTTCTGACTTGAGGAATTGCCGCAATCTCTTAATCAACCGGTCTTCGATCTGGCGCACCCGTTCCCGGGAGATCCGATGCCGGGCGCCGATCTCCTGCAAGGTCAGGGGCTTCTCCGCCAGCAGGCGCAGGTCCAGGATATCCAGCTCTTTGTCGTTGAGTTCCAGGCGGAACTGGGAGAGCTTTTGGCGGAACAGGTCTTTCAGTTCCGCCTGGGCCAGGATTTCCTCCACCTGGGGTTCCGAAGAAGGAAGGAAGTTCTTGTGATATTCGTCGGACCCTTCCTTGAGGGGAGCGTCCAAAGAAAGCTCCCAGCCTCCCAGGCGCTGGTCCATTTCGATAACCTCTTCCTCCCGTACATTGAGGGCTTCGGCCAGCAACTTGGGACCGGGCTCAAATCCCAGGGACCGGAGCTTTTCCTTCTCCCGCTTCAGATTGTAAAAGAGTTTGCGCTGCGACTGGGTAGTGCCGATCTTCACCAGCTTCCAGTTGTCCATGATGAATTTAAGAATATAGGCCTTGATCCAGAAAGAGGCGTAATAAGAGAGCTTAATACCGCGGTAGGGATCGAACTTCTTGATGGCATGCATGAGCCCGATGTTGCCTTCCTGAATCAGGTCCAGCAGGTTCTTCATCCAATATTGCTGAAACTCCAGGGCAATCTTGATCACCAGGCGGAGGTTGCTGGTGATCAGGCGGGAGCCGAGCTCCGGGTCCCCGGTCTCGCGAAACCGGGTGCTCAAAGACTTTTCCTCTACCGGGGTCAGGAGGGCAAACCGGTTCGCCTCCCTGATGTAACGCTGCACCAGGTCGAGATCCGCGGGAATGGGAAGGACCGCCTCCGGCTCTTCCTTCTCCTCTCTTTCCGGGGCTACCTCCGGTTCCAGGATCTCCGTCAGCTCTTCCGGACAATCAGAAATTTCCAGTTCGTACTGGTCGCTCACTGTTGGCTTCCCGGATCGAGGAAAGGCCGGCCGTTACCAGGCGAGCCTTACGGGGATCCCGCGTTCGTGGAGATATTGCTTAATTTCTTTGATACTGTAATTCTCGTAATGGACCATGGAGGCAATGAGAGCCGCGTCGGCCCGGCCCTGGGTCAAGACTGCGTAAAGATGCTCCGGGGTGCCGGCCCCGCCGGAGGCGATGACCGGGATGGACACGGCCTGGGAAATCATCCGGGTCAAGGTCAGCTCATATCCCTCCTGGGTGCCGTCGGCATCGATGGAATTGAGGCAAATCTCCCCGGCGCCCAAGCGTTGGCCTTCCTTTGCCCACCCCAGGGCGTCGAGGCCCGTGGGAGTGCGGCCCCCATGGATCACCATCTCCGTAGCCCGAAGGGAAGGCCTCCGAGACCCCCACCTTTTTGACATCCATCCCCAGAACGACGCACTGGCTGCCGAAGGCCCGGGCCCCCTGGCTGATGAGTTGAGAATTTTGAATGGCGGCGGTGTTGATGCTCACCTTTTCCGCCCCGGCCAGGAGCACGGCCCGCATGTCGTTGAGGTTGCGAATGCCGCCGCCCACCGAGAAGGGAATGAAAATCTCGGCGGCCACGCGGCGCACCACCTCGATCATAATGTCCCGGCGGTCGCTGGACGCGGTAATATCATAAAAGACCAGCTCGTCGGCTCCGGCTTCGTAATAGAGCCGGGCCATGGCCACCGGATTGCCGACGTCCACGTTGTTGCGGAACTTGATCCCTTTGGTGGTGCGGCCGTCCCGGACATCCAGGCAGGGGATGATCCTCTTACTCAGCATCGGCGCCGTCCCAGGCCAGGAAATTTTCCAGGATCTTCAGCCCAAAACGACCGCTCTTTTCCGGGTGAAACTGGGTAGCCACCAGCGAGCGCCATCCCAGGACGCTGGGAAAGGGGAGCCCGTACTCGGTAACCCCCAGAACCATGGCCTCCTCTGCCGGCTCCGGATAGTAACTGTGGACAAAATAGTATTCGGCCTCCTCCGGCAACCCTTGAAACACCGGATGCGGCTTATGGAAACGGACGCGGTTCCAGCCCATGTGGGGAATCTTCAACCCCGCCCCCCCCGGCAACGCCTGGGTGCGACCCGGGAGCAACCCCAGGCAGGGAGTCTCGTTTTCCTGGCTGTATTCCAGGACGATCTGGGCTCCCAGGCAAATGCCCAGGATGGGAGTGCCTTTCCGGAAGCTCTGTTGCAAGGCCCGGTCCAGGCCCAGCTCCCACAGGATAGCCATGGCCTTGCCTGCCGCTCCCACCCCGGGAAACACCACCCGGTCGGCGGCCGCCACCTCGGCTGCATCCTGGGTCACCCGGCCGTCCACCCCCAGGGCCTTAAAGGAGTTGACCACGCTGGTGAGATTGCCCGCCTGATAGTCGATGATAACCAAAAAAGATCCGTTTTTTATCTTAAAATCAACCTAAAGAATTTAACCAATGTGCAGCCCTGAGTCAATAAGGATATCCTCCGGGCCAATATTACTCGAAAAAAAAGTTTAACATCTTCATCCAATTTTGTCATGGCCCCGGACCAAATTCATCCGGGCGGCAGGAGTGTCAGGCAAGGTTTTTGCAACCTGCTCCAGGCGATTGGGGGAGCCGGACTCTACTGCCGGCCTTGAGGTTCCCAGGGACCCTCCTCCCTACCCTGGCAATCCCCCCGCAGGTGTGTTATCTTAGCCGGTAAAATTTGCTGATGAGGCGAGAGCCATGAAACTGCTCACCGCGGCCGAGATGCGGGAGTTGGATCGGCGAGCCATTGCCGAGGTGGGGATCCCCTCCCTGGTTTTGATGGAGAATGCCGGGCGCTCCACCTATCAGGTGCTCCGGCGGGAATTTCCCGAGCTATCCGGGGAGGTGGCGGTGCTGGCCGGCCGGGGCAACAACGGCGGCGACGGCTTCGTGGTGGCTCGCTGCCTGGCCAACGCCGGGACCCCGGTGGCCGTTTTCCTGCTGGGCCGGCGGGACCAGGTGGGAGGCGACGCCCGGGTGAACCTGGAGATACTGGCCCACCAGGGGCTGGAGGTGGTAGAGGTCCTGGAGGAATCCCACCTCCAGGCGGCCCTGCACCGCCTGGCCCGGGCCAGCCTCATCGTCGACGCCCTCCTGGGCACCGGTCTCAACTCGCCGGTAACCGGCTTGCTGGCCAGCCTCATCAGCCAGGTCAATCACCTTAAACGGCAGGTCCTGGCGGTGGATCTCCCCAGCGGCTTGTCCGCCGACACCGGGGAGGCGCTGGGGGTGGCGGTCCAGGCGGAGGTCACCGTGACTTGCGGCTGGCCGAAAATCGGCCTGGTCATGGCTTCGGGACGGGACTACGTGGGCCGCCTGTGGCAGGCGGACCTCGGCATGCCGCCGGACCTGGCCCGGGAGGCGCAGGTTTCGCTGGCCACGGCCCGGGAACTGCGGGCACTGCTGCCCTCCCGCCCCTGGGATAGCCACAAGGGGACCTTCGGCCATCTCCTGGTGCTGGCAGGCTCCGAGGGCAAGACCGGGGCGGCGGCTCTGGCCAGCCGGGGAGGGCTCCGGGCCGGCGCCGGCCTGGTGACCTTGGGCGTCGCAGAAAGCCTCAACGACATTATGGAGGTGAAGGTCACCGAGGCCATGACCCTGCCTCTGCCCCAGGCTGAAGGGGCCAGGGCCCTGGGGGGCCGGGCCCTTCAGCCTATTGAGGACTTTGCCGGGCGTTGCGCCGCCGTGGCCCTGGGGCCGGGCCTGGGAACCCATCCGGAGACCCGGGAATTGGTGCGGACCCTGGTGCAGCGGCTGGAGCGCCCCATGGTGGTGGACGCCGATGGCATCAACGCCCTGGCCGGGGACGAAGAAGGGCAAAAGGAAAAAGGAAAAAGGAAAAAGTTTACCCTGGGGGCCGCCGGCCCTCGCATTCTCACCCCCCATCCCGGGGAGCTGGCCCGCCTGTTGGGCTGCTCCACTGAAGAGGTGCAGTCACGGCGGCTGGCGCTGGCCCGGGAGACCGCCGGCCAATACGGGGCGGTGCTGGTCCTCAAAGGGGCCCAGACCCTGGTGGCCACCCCGGACGGCCGCCTCAGCCTTAACCCCACCGGCAATCCAGCCCTGGCCAGCGGCGGCACCGGCGACGTCCTCACCGGCCTTATCGGCGGGTTCCTGGCCCAGGGGCTCTCTGCCTGGGATGCAGCCCGCTTGGGGGTCTACCTTCACGGCCTCAGCGCCGACTGGTTCGCCGCCCGGCACGGCCCCCGGGGTCTGGTGGCCGGAGATCTGCTGTCGCTGTTCCCCGAGGTGTTGGGCCAATTCGCCCGGGGCTTTATCCCCTTAGTTGAGGAAGGCATATGCTACAAGCGCGTGATATCATGACGAAAGAGGTGCTCAGCGTCCCTCCGGAGACCCTGGTGAGCGACCTGGCCAAGATTCTGGTAGGCAAGAATATCAGCGGAGTGCCGGTGGTGGACGCCGACGGCCGCCTAGTGGGCATCGTCACTCAGAGCGACCTGGTGATGCGGGCCCAGGAATTGGAATTGCCTCCGGCTCTCAATATCCTGGACCTCCACCTCTATCTGGACATCCCGTCCCATCTCTTCCACAAGCTGGAGAAGATGCTGGGCGCCACCGTGGGCGACATCATGAGCCCCAAGCCGGTGACCGTCTCCCCGGACACCCCGATGCCCCGGCTCGCCGCCCTGATGGCCAAGCAGAAAGTGTACACCCTGCCGGTGCTGGAGGCGGGAAAGATCGTGGGGATTATCGGCAAGATAGACCTGGTCCGGGCACTGGCCCGGGAGTGGGCCGATACGGGAGCCCCTGAGGGAGCCGGTGAGGCCCCTTGAGTATGTGACCAACTCACCCCGGGAGACCAGGGACCTGGCGGCCCGCCTGGCAGCCCGGCTGGCCCCGGGAGATATCATCGCCCTGAATGGCGAACTGGGCAGCGGCAAGACCGAGTTCGTCCATGGCCTGGCCCGGGGCCTGGGGGTGCCGGCCTCGGCGGCGGTGGCCTCCCCCAGCTTCACCCTGGTCCATGAGTACCCAGGCCGGGTGCTGCTGGCGCACCTGGACCTGTACCGCCTGGAGGACCTCCCCGCCGAACTGCTGCCGGACCTGGAGGAGTATCTCTCCGGGGAGCAGGTGCTGGCGGTGGAATGGGCCCAGCGCCTGGCCGGGCTGCTTCCCAAGGACTACCTGGAAGTGCGGCTGGCCATCCTCAACGAGAGCCAGCGGCAGCTCACCTTCCTGGGCCACGGCCTCCGGGGGCGGGAATTGTTGGAGAATCTGAAACGGAAAACCGAAGGTAGAAAACGGAAAACTGCCCCTTAGTGTCGTGCCTTTAATATTGCATTAAATCAAGTGAAAACTCGAGTTCCGAGGGTATTAAAGTCCCCCTTTGGAAAAGGGGGATTTAGGGGGATTTCAGGCCGATTTTTTAAATCCCCTTCCTTCCCCCCTTTTTCAAAGGGGGTTAAAGAACCGGAGTTTGAAAGATCGTAGCAATTATGAAGTATTCCCATAGGAGAGCCTGATGGCCAAAATCAGCCCCCGGCGCCGCTCGCTGTTGGAAAATCCTGAAGAGGTCTTAACCATGGCCCAAGGCCTGCTGGAGCAGGCGAAACTCCGCTGGAAATGGCTGGCCCTGGGTCTGGCGCTGGTTACCCTGGTCGTGGCCGCCTGGGCCATCCACGCCGGCATTAAGGGGCACCAGGAAAAGCAGGCGGCCGCCGTCCTGGCCCAGGTGCGTCCCCGGCTGACCGCAGAGGCCGGGCCCGATGTCGCCCAGGCCCTGGAGCGGGTGGTCCGGGACTACCCCGGCACCCGCGGGGCCCGGCAGGCCCAATTGCTGCGGGCCGATCTCCTGTACCACCCGAAAAATTACTCCGAGGCCGCCCAGGCATACGCATCCCTGCTCCCCAGCGGTGACCCCGCCTGGGATGCCTTGCTCAATGAAAGCCTCAGTTACTGCTACGAAGGGATGGGCGACTATAAGAAGGCCGCGGCAGCCTTAAAGGCCGCCCAGGAGCAGCTCCCCGAGCCCCTAAACAGCGAGATCGACCAGCGCCTGGCCTCTCTCCTGGAGCAGGCCGGCGACTATCCAGCGGCGGCGCTTTACTGGAAAAAGCTCCTGGATCAACCCGGCTCGCCAGTGCTGGTTCCCTACCTGAAGGAAAGGCTGAGGGCCGACGAGGCCCGGATGCAGAAATAGCCGTACCCCACCTCTCCTCACTTCTTGGCCTACAGCTAGACACTTGCTGCATCCATGTCCGGTTTCATTTGAAAGGGATTATTTGAGGGCCTGGCAAACGGGTCCGGCGCCCCCGAAATCAGTCCCGCAGGCGGGGGTCGATGGCCTCCCGGATGCCTTCGCCCAGGAGGTTGTAGCTCATCACCGTCACCAGGATCGCCAGGCCGGGAAAGACCGAGAGCCACCAGGCGATCTCAATGGTGTCCTTGCCCATGGTGAGCATGTTCCCCCAACTGGGGGTAGGGGGCTGTACCCCCAGGCCCAGGAAACTCAAGGAGCTCTCCACCAGGATGGCCCCGGCCACCCCCAGGGTGGCGGAGACCATCACCGGGGTCAGGGCGTTGGGCAGCAGGTGCCGCCAGATGAGGCGGGCGTCCGAGGCTCCCAGGGCCCGGGCCGCCACCACGAATTCCCGCTCCCTGAGTGAAAGGAACTCCGCCCGTACCAGCCGCGCCACCCCCATCCAACTGGTGAGGCCGATGATCGCCATGATGTTCCAAATGCTGGGCCCCAGCACCGCGATTACCGCCAGGATTAGAAAGATCGTGGGGAAGCAGAGCATCAGGTCCACCAGGCGCATCAGGATCTGG
Source organism: uncultured delta proteobacterium (assembly GCA_963697965.1). Classification (GTDB taxonomy): domain Bacteria; phylum Desulfobacterota; class Desulfobaccia; order Desulfobaccales; family 0-14-0-80-60-11; genus JAPLJC01. Next base: position 789,785 of record OY969108.1, on the reverse strand, counting down.
TCCAGCACCCCGCCGTAATAACCCGCCAGGGCACCCACCAGCACGCCGACCAGGGTAGCGATCCCCACCGCCACAAAGCCTACCAGCAGCGACACCCGGGCCCCGTAGATGATGCGGCTCAAGACATCCCGGCCCAGGGTGTCGGTGCCCAGCAAGTGGGCGGCGCTGGGAGGCATGAGCACCTGCTTCAGGTCAATAAAATCGGGGTTGTAGGGGGCCAGCCAGCGGGCCAGCAGGGCCACGGCGAACAGGCCCAGGACCAGGGCCAGGCCGCTTATGGCCAGGCGGTTGCGCCAGAGACGAACCCAGAATTCGCTGATTCCCATGATCACCCCATCCTGATCCGGGGGTCCGCCAGTCCGTAGGCCAGATCCGCCAGCAGGTTGCCCAGCAGGGTCAGGAAGGCCACGATGACCAACTCTCCCATCACCACCGGATAATCCCGGGCCATCACCGCCCACCAAAGCAACTGCCCCATGCCGGGAATGGCGAAGATGGTCTCGAAGATGACGCTGCCGCCAATGAGGCCCGGCAGGCTGAACCCCAATATGGTGATCACCGGCAGAAGCGCATTGCGCAGGGCATGCTTGAAGATGACCACTCGCTCCGGCAGCCCTTTGGCCCGGGCGGTGGTGATGTAGTCCTGGCCAATCACCTCCAGCATGCTGCCCCGCATGTAGCGGGACACGCCGGCCAGGCCCATGAAGGCGGAGCCCAGCACCGGCAGGGTGACGTGGGCCGCCAGGTCACTAATCTTTCCCCAGAGGGAAAAATGGGAGAAGCCCAGAGAGGAGAGGCCGGAGATGGGCAGCCAGTCGAGATAGACCCCGAAGAAGAGCATCAGCAGCAGGGCCAGCCAGAAGGAAGGCATGGCGAAGCCGAAAAAGACCAACAGGGTGGTGCCTTTGTCGAACCAGGAATGGGCATACTGGGCGGCCAGCACCCCCAAGGGCAGGGCCACCGCCAAAATGATCAGCAGGCTCATGAGATTGAGACCCAGGGTGATGCCGATGCGCTCCCGGATTTTGTCCCATACCGGACGCCGATCCGGGGAGAAGGAGCGGCCGAAGTCCAGGCAACTGACGCGTTTGAGCCAATCCCAATACTGCACCGGCAAGGGCTTATTCAGACCGTAGAGCTCCCGCAGGCGCTTCTGGGCCTCCACCGACGCCTTGGGGTTCATGGTGGTCTGCAACTCCGTGGGGGTGCCCGGGGCCAGGTGGATCACCAGGAAAGAGACCAGGGTGATGCCCAGGAGCATGGGAATCATCAACAGTAGTCTTTTACTGAGATAGAGCCACATATCTGAGTTTCGAGTTTCGAGTGGGGACGACCCGCTGGGTCGCCCAGTTGGTGTAGGGTGGGCACTGCCCACCATTTCCTTAAAGTGTCACAGGCTTCCAGCCTGCGATTGAGTCGCCCGGTGTTTACTTTCGTGTTTTTAGTTTTGAGAATGCCGCCATGGCGGCCATCCCCCCCGCACCCAGGATCATCAGCCCCAGGGGGCCTGAGCCGGGGGCGGCGCCCCGGCGCTTCTGGACCGGCGCAATCTTTTAAAATTAGCGCATTTGCGTGGCTGATGCAAGGAGAATGGCTCGGGCAGCGGGCAACTCCCCGGTCCGGAGGAACGGGTTTTAAACCCGCCCCTACACGGCGAAGAACCCTGCCAGCGCCGCTCCCATCTCCTCCACCTGCTCCGGGTGAAACCAATTGATCTCCGGGTCGGCCCGGAACCAGGTGCGCTGGCGCTTGGCGTAGCGCCGGGTGTCCACTTCCAGGGAGGCGATGGCCTCCTCCCAGGACCGCTCCCCCCTTAGATACTGGCCCAAGTGCCGGTAGCCCAGGGACTGCAAGGGCTTCAGGTCCGGGGGATAACGCCCCAGCAGCTCCTCCACCTCCTGAAGAAATCCCCCGGCCAGCATGGCCTCTAGGCGCAGGGCGATCCTGGACTGGAGCTCCTCCCGGGGGATTCTCAGGCCCAGCTTCAGGATGCGGTAGGGGCAGTTGCTGAAGCGATGGGCCTGGAAAAGTTCCGAGAGGGGCCGGCCACTGGCCTCCATAACCTCCAGGGCCCGGAGGATCCGGTAGCGGTCATGGGGGTGCAGGCGGCCGGCCGTGATCGGGTCCAGGGCCGCCAGGCGCTGGTGCAGGAGGAGGGGTCCCAGATCGGTAAGCTCCCTCTTAAGACGCACCCGGATTTCCCCCCGGGGCGAGCCCGCCTCAAAGAGGCCATAGAGCAGGGCCTTGAGATAGAGGCCGCTGCCCCCCACCACCAGGGGCGGTATGCCGCGGGCGTGGAGAGCGGCCAGCACAGCCCTGCCTTCCCGGGAGTAGCGGGCCGCGTCATAAGGTTCCGGGGGGGCGGCCACGTCCACGAGGTGGTGGGGCACGAGGAGGCGTTCCGCGGGGCTGGGCTTGGCGGTACCGATATCGAGCTCGCGGTAGACCTGGAGGGAGTCGGCGTTGACGATCTGGGCTCCCAACCTGCGGGCCAATTCCAGGGCGACGGCGGTCTTGCCCACCGCGGTGGGGCCCACCAATACCGCCACCTTGTTAGGCGTCAAGCTCGCCATAGAAGATATTATATCCGATTTCTAATAAACCGTGGGAAAGGGGGGGAAAGGGGAAAGGGTAAAAGGATAAAAGTAGCCGAGGTTCTTGGTCTTTGCCGTTTCCCCTCTTGCCCTTTTCTCCTTTTTCCCTCTTATCTGGGCCACCTTCTTATCCACCAAGCTCGCCACAGAAGAAATTATATCCGATTTTTAATAAGCCGCGGAAAATGGGGGAAAAGGGGAAATGGGGAAAGGGTAAAAGCAGCCGGGGGGGATTGGTCCTTGCCTTTTCCCCTTCCTCCTCTCATTTAGGACGGCGGAAGCTCTGGTGGATGTCACCATAGGGGATCAGACGCCACAGGGGGCGTCCGTGGGGGCAATGGGAGGATACCGGGATTTCATCCAATTGGGCCAGCAAGGCCTGAACGGCCTCCTCCTGCAAAGGGTCTCCCGCCTTGAGGGCCCCCCGGCAGGCCATGAACTGGCAGGCCTGCTCCCGGATCGCCTGGGGCGAGGCGCCGCCCTTCAAGGGGGACAAAACTTCCACCGCCTCGGCCACCACCGCCTCCAGGTCGGCGTGGCTGAGAAAGGCCGGGACCGCGGTGATCAGAAAGCTGGCCCCGCCAAAGTCAGAGAGGTCCAAGCCCGCCTGGGCCAGGACCTCCAGGTGCTCCCGGACCCAATCGGCCTGGGCGGCGGGAACCTCCACCACCTTGGGGAAGAGCAGCGCCTGGCGGGTGGCCCCCGGTCCCTTGGCCTTAAAGGATTCATAGAGAACGCGTTCGTGGGCCGCGTGCTGGTCGATGAGGACCAGGCCCTCCGGGGACTGGGCCAGGATATAGGTGTTCTTCAACTGGCCGATGACCTGGAGGTCCTGGAAGCGCCAGGAGCGGGAGGAGAGCGCCGGCGCCGGTCCGGGCGCAAGCGCCGGCGGCGGGGTCCAGGGGGCCGCCCCTCCCCAGGGGGCCGGGGAGGACTCGATGAGTGAAGGCTCGGCCGCCCTCGGGAAGTCGGGCTGCAAGGTCACCCGGTATCCGGGAGCCGCACCGGAGAGCGGCCCCAGGGCCTGGCGCAGGGCCGCCAGCAGGAGGGCGTAGATCCGGCCCGGATCTTGAAAGCGCACTTCGGCCTTGGCCGGGTGGACGTTGACGTCCAAATCCGGGGCGGGGAGCGTCAGGTGGAGCACCGCCGCCGGATGGCGCCCCCGGGGCAGCAGGCCCGCGAACACCTCTTTCAAGACCGCCCCCAGAATGCGGTCCTGCACCACCCGGCGGTTCACCAGGAATACCTGGAAGCGGGAGCTGGCCAGGGAAAAATCCGGGTCGCTGATGAGTCCGCTCACCTCAAAGGGACCGGTCCCCAGGGACACCGGCAGCATCCGCGCCGCCGCCTCAGCGCCGTAGAGGGCCGCCACCCGGGCTGGCAGCTCCTGGGGGCCGGGGGCGGTTAGCAGCACCCGGGTGGGCGTCTTCAGAGTGAAATGGACCTCCGGATACCCCAGGGCCAGGTGGCGCATCACCTCCACGATATAGGCCTGCTCTCCTTCTTTGCTCTTCAGGAATTTGCGCCGGGCCGGGGTATTGAAAAAGAGCTCCGCGACCTCTACCTGAGTACCGCCGGCGCCGGCCCAGGGAGAGGATTCCTGCAACTCCCCGGCCAGGGTCGCCAGGCGGAAGCCGGGGGAGGCCCCCGGCGGGCAGGTGACCAGGGTCAACCGGCTCACCGCGGCGATGCTGGGCAAGGCCTCGCCCCGGAACCCCAGGGTGGTTATGTTGAGGAGGTCGGCCTCATCCCTGAGCTTGCTGGTGGCGTGGCGCTCCAGGCTCAGGAGGGCCTCCTCCGGGGTCATGCCCCAGCCGTCGTCCACCACCCGCAGGCGCCGGCACCCCCCCTCCTCGATCTCCACCACCAGGGTCCGAGCCCCGGCGTCCAGGGCGTTTTCCACCAGTTCCTTGACCACCGCGGCGGGGCGCAGGATGACCTCCCCCGCGGCAATCTGGGCCGCCACCTGGGGCGGCAGAACCCGGATGGCCCGCTCTCTTTTTACCTCTTGCCTTGGCCCAGTCACTGGTTTATCATTTCCCCTTGAGGAGGGCTGTGACCCGGTTCTTCTTGACCCGCCCCGCCGGCCATCAAGATGGCCTTCTTCTGGCCCGCGGGGCCTTTCTATGAGTTGATAGTCGTAGGGACGGCAATGGCACGGGCCCTTAGCCCGTGATGGCGTTGCCCTTAATATCGAGTTTTGAGTTTCGAGTTGGAGCTTTACTGGCAAATTAAAATCTTGGAATCCTCATAGATTATAGGGTGGGCACTGCCCACCAATTCCACTCGAAACTGCTTACTGCTCACTGCTTACTGATAATATACCAAAAAATCGCAGCAGAAGGGAGCCTCGCATGGGCCGGGAACGACCAGCAGCCGCCCCCCTGCCGTCCCGGGAAGAACTGCTCCTGAAGGCGGCCAAGGAGATCGTGGTCAAGTTCATCGAGGTGGGCCGGGTCTCCCCCGCCTCCTTTAGTGACACCTTTAACCTGGTAATCGACACACTGCGCCAATCCCTTAAGGATTAGGACAGTTTTCTGTTCCCTGTTAACTGTTTTCTGTAAAAATCAAAGGCCAGCTCCGATGGACCTTGGTTGAGACAGAAAACGGAAAACGGAAAACGGAAAACAGGAAAGAGAGAGAGATGATGCGCCGCAGCGGCGGGCGGGCTCGGGACCGGCTCCGGCCGGTGAGCCTCACCCCGGGCTACCTCGATTTTGCCGAAGGCTCCTGCCTGGTCACCTGGGGCCGCACCCGGGTGTTGTGCGCCGCCACGGTGGTGGAGACGGTGCCGGCCTTTCGTCAAGCCAAAGGCGGCGGCTGGGTCACCGCCGAATACGCCATGCTGCCCCGGGCGTCCCACGGCCGCCAGGAGCGGGAGTCCCGCCTGGGCCGCTTGGGGGGCCGGACCCAGGAGATCAGCCGCCTCATCGGGCGATCGCTCAGGGCCGCGGTGGACCTTCAGGCCCTGGGACCCCGCACCGTCATCCTGGACTGTGACGTCCTGCAGGCAGACGGCGGCACCCGCACCGCCAGCGTCACCGGGGCCTTCGTGGCCCTGGCACTCGCCCTGGAAGGGTTGCGGCGCCAGGACCTGCTGGCGGCCCTGCCCATTTCCCAGCAGGTAGCCGCGGTGAGCGCCGGCGCCTACCGGGGTCAACTGCTGCTGGACCTGGACTATGAAGAGGATTCCCAGGCCGCGGTGGACGCCAACTTCGTGGGCACCGGCCAGGGCGAGCTCATCGAGGTGCAGCTCACCGGCGAGGAGGGGCCCTTCCCTGCTGACCAGCTCCCGCAGCTGTTGGCCCTGGCCCAGGAGGGCCTCAAGGAGCTGTTCCATCTCCAGGAGGAGGCCCTGCGCCCATGGATGCCCCTGCCCTGGTGATGGCCTCGCGCTCGGTCGGCAAGATCCGGGAGCTGCGGCAAATCCTGGCAGACCTGGAGCTGCACCTGTTGGGATTGGACGATTTTCCGGGACTACCGGAGATCGCCGAAGAGGGATCGACCTTCGCGGCGAACGCCGAGACCAAGGCCCGGGAAGTGGTCCGGCTCACGGGGCTTCCGGCCCTGGCGGACGACTCCGGGTTGGAGGTGGCGGCCCTGGGGGGGCGCCCCGGTGTCTATTCGGCCCGCTACGCCCAGGACCGCACCCAACCGGCGGCCCCTGGCGACGCCGACAACTGGGGCAAACTCCTGGAGGAGATGCGGGAGATTCCCTGGGAGCAGCGCCAGGCCCGGTTCGTCTGCGAAATGGCCCTGGCCCTGCCGGACGGCCGCCTCTTCCGGGCCCGGGGGGAGTGCCCCGGCCGCATCTCGCTGGCGCCCCTGGGGACCCAGGGTTTCGGCTACGACCCGGTCTTCTGGGTGGACGAGTTCGGGGCCACCATGGCCCAACTGGGGTTGATGGTGAAAAACCGCATCAGCCACCGGGCCCGGGCTCTCTCCGCCTTGCGGCAGATCCTGGCCGGCCTCAGGGAGGATTTGGCCCGATTCAGTAAGAGTCGGGACGTGGCGCAGCCTGGTTAGCGCGCCTGCTTTGGGAGCAGGAAGTCGGCGGTTCGAATCCGCCCGTCCCGACCAGTTCTACACGGAATTACTTGAGGTGAGCAGAGACGCGGGGGTCTCCCCGTTGGCCGGGGGCTGAGGTTTACAAATTCTGACGGGCTCAGCGCCTGGTCATTTTCGGGTCCCCCTGGCCCCAAAGCTCCCGAACCATCCCGCCCAGATCAGCCAATCGCCGGCAAGGCTCCTAAGGCCGCGCCTGCCAACTTTTTTCCCGTAATCGTCTTCCTATAGACAGTTTCTATCAAATTAATCAAATATTAATCAAACCAAAATTCAATTTTTACGAACTCAGGGTAACCTTCGGACATTCCCTTTCACCTGCTGAAACGGCTGGGCTGATGAAGTCCCTTTATTCCGGGGGGCGCCTAATTTGCCCAGCCGTTGTCTCTGGTGGCGGCAGGGACTGGCCAAAATCTGCCACCTGCGGGAGAGACGCAGTTCCAGGTGGCCTGCAACAATATTCGCAGCCCGGGGTGGGAGTCCTGAAAATTTGCGCCTAACTTCAATGGACATGCCGGTTGGGCCGGTCTACTCCGTCTCTAGCGCACATCGGGCAAACCTTGGAAGTCCTTGCCGAGGAAGGTCAAAATCCATGAATATCCTTACCGATCAGTCAAAAAGGCAGGCGGTGGAAAATATCAGCAATGAACTGCACAAGCTCTATCTGGCAGTGGTGGGCAGAGAGCCTGATCCGGAAGTGGTGCGGGCCGAAGCGGAATACTTTGTGGCGAAGTATGGGCCGGATGCCGACCTGAAAGAAATGTTTGGATAAATCCTAGCGTTACCTGGAAGTTATTCAATGATGTGCCATCAAGGTTCAGAAGGCGGCCAAGATGCAGCCAGGCTCGGCTATTGTGAAGAACCGGCGGTTAACGAAGCAAACGCCAACCTGAGCGGGCCTATTTTTGCCATGATCAGGTCCGAAAGAAATTGTCCGCGCTGCGGGCAGGGGTCTCCAGCCCGTTTGCGGCGCAAGTTTTGGATGCGTTTCTTTCCGGCCAGCAGGTATTATAAATGTAACCGGTGCTCGCTGAAATTTCTGACCACCTGCATATTGACCTTGCGCTTTGGCTAGAAATATTTTGAAGATTCTTGCTCGGGGATGAGGCCGCATAAGTTTCAGTAAAGAAAAGCCAACAAATATGGCCGCCGGCCGTCAGGGGAGGCGGCCGATTTTATGAGAGGGCTGGCTTCCTGACGGTCCCTGAATATCAATTTCTGGATTGTAGAGGTACCGGAGAATCGGGGACCTGGATGACCGGGATGAATTACCAAAGGTCAGCGCGGCAGGTGCAGCTGGAGAATTCCTTGGAGAAAAAAGAATTGGTGGCCATGCTTATGGAAAGCCCCTTCTACTTCGATCTGCAGCCCCGGGAGTGGCTTTTGCTGGTGGGCCAATACTATCACCGCTTTTCCCGAAAAGTCAGGGCAGGCAATCCGGACCCTACGCTAAAGGTGGCCTCGGACCGGGGGCAGGAAGAGATGCCGGTGGGGTGACCAAAAAAAACGGGGATCTGGCCGGGGGCTGAAGCGCCGCGGCCATCATCCCATCAGGGAGGCAATTCTAGCTACTGAGGCAATTGGCTACCAGGTGCCGAAGCCCGGGCCAGCCGAAGGGCCTGAAGTCATACCCCTCATCTTTGACCACGTAGGCGCCGATGGGGGACTTGACCTTGGGTCCGGGACGCAGAATGACCACCGCAATCTCCCGATCCAGCTCCCGCACCGCCTTCAGGAAGGGGCGGGTATCGGTCCAGCCATTGCTCAAGCAGGTGATGACCAGTCGAAAATTGCCGGCGCGCAAGGACTGAAAGGCTTCCCGGGTTTCGCCAGTGGTCATGACCCGGTGGCCGGCATCCGCTAAGAACCGGGCCAGGGTCGGAAAGATTTGGGAACCATCACTGATTAATAATATGTCGCCGTCATCCATGACTTTTCCTCCTGGATTCCAGGAGAGGGCCAGCTCTCTCCTGGCGTTGTCTTAGGTGAGCCGAGGCCGTGGCCCTGCCACTTTTCCGATCACGGAGGAGACCCCTGCCTACCTGGTCAGGCATAACTTTACAAGGCCTGGGTTAATATTGATTTAAGGTTGCGTTAATTATTAGTGAATTTTTCTCTGGTTGTAGGAGGGTGAATCGGGGCAATTCCGCATTACCAAGTCCAGGATGGGACCAGCGATCCCGGTTTAGGAATGATTGATAATCTATCCGGCCGCTTGCCGGTGGTCGGCCCTTTCCTCATACATCTTCCAGGAGGCCTGGAAGGCCGCCGCAAAGGAGCGCTGCTTGACATGATCCCGAGCCGCCTCTCCCATCTTTCTCAACAATTCCGGATCGGCCACCAGCAGCTTGATGGCCTTGAAGAGCCCTTCTTCATCATTGGCCGGAACTATGACGCCGGTTACCCCATCGATGACGTTCTCCTGCGGCCCCCCGGAATCGGTGACCACGACCGGAAGGCCTGAAGCCTGCGCTTCCAGGACCACATTGCCGAAGGTATCGGTGGTGCTGGGGAAGACAAACAGGTCACAGGAGGCGTAGACCTGGGCCAGTTCCTCTCCCGCCAGATAGCCGGTAAAGACGCAAGCGGGGCCCGCCAGCACCCGGCGCATCTCTGTCAGATAGGGTCCGTCTCCCACGACGATCAATTTGAGCTCCGGGTGGCTGGGTAACAAGGTTTTGAAGACCTTGGCCAGGAGCGGCAAATTCTTTTCCTTGGATATCCGGCCCACGTAAAGGAGCTTCACGCCCTCCTTGATCTGATAGCACTTTTCCAAGACACCGTTGCGTTTGGCCGGATGGAACCGCTCCACATCCACTCCCCGGGGAAAGAGGCGGATCTTGCGCGGGTCGATCCCCTTCTGGTGCAATTCTTCAGCGGTGCTGCCGGAGGGCACAAAGACGAGATCCATCTGATTGTAAAACCAGATGATGTACTTCCACATCATCTCCTCCATGGCGACATCACCCGTTAAATATTGAGTATATTGGGGCAGAGCGGTGTGATAAGTGCCCCAGATCGGGATCCTGAGCAAACGGGCCACCCCCAAGGCCGTAAGTCCCATGGGACCGGGAGTAGCGGTCTTGATATGGGTAAAGTTCTGTTCATAACAATAGTTGAGGATTTGAAACAGAGGCGGATGGAACAGTTTCTGTTCGGGGTATTCAGGTAACTGCACGACCCCGATGGGAGCGAAATTGCGAACCCCTGGCAGTTGCGGCTGGGACCCGGAATCGCAGGTGATAATGGTGTATCTCTTGTTGGCCCTGGCCGCGGCTTCCGCCTGGCACCGGAGAGTGAGTCCCACTCCGTTGACCTCATAAAAGGTGTCGGTAAAGTGCGCCAGGTTGAGTCCGCTCTCTCCATCCGCAGGGCTCCCAGAGGTGCGCCCTGAAAAACTTCGCAGGATTTCCGATCCGAGGCTCCGGTCCTTGGAGAAGGAGGAGAAGGCCGCCAGATAAGGGGTCAACCCCAGATAGATCATCCCGGAAGACGTGAGGGAATTAATCAAACCGAGGAAATTGGCCTCCCCCACCGCCTGGCGAAAATGTTCGTGAAAGTGCTTCAAGATGGTGGTGGAGATGTCATTGAGTATCTGGAACCACTGCAGCCCGGGCCGGTTCGGCGACTTCTGCGGAGCCTTGATGGCTTCATTGACGATTAGAGACAGGAATGGGTCGGTTTGGCTGCTTTTCGAAGAACTCCTGAAAAAATATTTAATCTTGTCCCGATAATACTGATAGCGGGTGGGTAAATGTTTAGGTTCTGAGCTGGTCTGCAGGAATCTTTCGAAAAAATTGATGAATAGGCTGGAATCGGCATACTTACCCAGGTCGTATTTCTTTCTATAGAACTGGTAGGCGATGCTATAGAGATTGTAACCGAGCGTTAAGGGCGTGGAGGCCTCCCCCTGGGGCTTGGCCTGGCCGACCTGGAGGCCGTGAAAGAAATGCTTTAAGGATCTGGCCCCCTCCACTCGGGTATACATCCGGGCAATGTTGAGAGAACTATGGTCATCGGAACCGCCGCTAAGATTCTTCTGCCAGGGGTTGTGCATGCTGGGCGTGATCCCATACTTATCAGCCAATGCGTCTATCTCTTTCGGGGTGAGTTGGGACAACAAAGCCTTGAGCCCATCGTTCAGATGGCTATCCCGAGCCCCGTTCAGTTCGAAATTTTTGAAGAGCAGCAGAAATTTATCGAAATGGACCGGAGTCAAACGATCGTTGACGGACCAGAAGGGGTGGGCCAGAACGTGGGGGATCTGATTTTCTTGCAGATAATGCACCAGGTCATAGATATTTTCCCTGGCCTGCTGCAGGTCTAGATGCTGTTTTTCATTAATATCATAAACCAGGACGTGGGCCTTGCAGCGGTCCTCCGGGAAATAGGCGGTCAGTTCCTCGCTGATAAAGGTGTCGGGGTAGCCGGCAATTTCCAGGCAGCCGTCAATGACGTTATGGTCCGTAATGGTTACCCGGGACATGCCCAGCTTTTTGGCAAGACGGTAGAGGGTCTGGGGCTCCGTATAACACTCCTGGCAGCCCAACTTTTGCAACACCCATTGGGAGGGTCGAGTGGAGTATTTGGAGTGGACGTGCAGATCGATCTTCATAGTTCCCCCCTTTCTATAATGGATTAAGCGATTAAGACCGTCTCTCCGGCCCGGACTTTATCTCCCGGCCGGACCAGGATGCTCATCTCGGGCCGGAATGGCGCCACCAGGTCCACTTGCGAGCCGATGCGGATCATGCCGAAGACTTCACCCTTAGTGACCTGCTCCCCCGGGTTGACATAACTATCAATGCCTCTCACACTCTTCCCGGCGATTTGCACGACATAGTAAGATAGCGCCTCTCCCTTGAATCTGCCCTCCATATTGGTCACTACTCGTTCGTTGTGGATTATGTGCCTCGAATTCTCATAAAAGGGCGCCCGCTTAAGCAGGGTCCGCCAATGCATGGGAGCCATGCAAAAATTCTTCAGCTTGGCGGGGTAGTGCCTGATAAAGTTGACCTTCCCGGGGAGCGGGGCCCGGTTGTAGTGGACGTTGAAGGGGCTCATAAAGATGCCGATCAGGATTTTGGGAGAGGGCAGGTCTTCCTTGACTATGTCGGTGAGAGTCGCCGGTAGCCCCTGCTTGATCATTATTACCTCCTGCCGGGGCGCCACCCTGGTGACATAGACCACGGTGCCGTCGGCGGGACTGACCAGGCTCTCTCCCGGCGGCGGTACCCGCGGGGGGTTGCGAAAAAACCAGATGTAGCGCCAGTATAGATACCCCGTTAGTGTGGCTGTCAGGAGGGATATGGTTAGCCAGGTCAATGGAGTCTCTTCCAGGCGGAGGGGTCCACAACCCGGACCAGGGCGACGCCCGAGGAGAAGGGAAAATCGATCACCTCAAAGGAGGCCTCCTCCCGCTTGACGAATTTCAACCATTTCTTCACCCCCGCGTGCTTGACCAATTCCCTGAGGTAAATGTTGGTGTCGTGCAGAAAGATATAAGTATTCTTATGCGACTGCTCCAAGACCTTGATGAAATCGTATTTCACGTCTTTGTAGGCATGGCTGCCGTCAATGAAGGCCAGATTGATGGGAGGCAATTTTAAATCCTGGAAACTGGGGAAAAATTCATCGCTGCGCATCTTATAATGAGTGACCAGGTTTTCTACGCCGAAGTGCCCGAAATGCGCTTTAACATGAGACTCATCGGTCCAGACGCCCCGTCCGCCTACGGTCATGAGGGGCCCATTCTTTAATAACGAATAGGCCGGATCGACAAAACTCAACCTGCCCCGGCCATTGTCCTTTAGACCCAAGGCCAGACAAACAACGCTGAAGCCATATCCTGATCCTATCACTAAGACATGATCCGGTCTTAGTGCCCTGACTATCCCATAATACATAAAGCCGAAACCTATGTTCAATTCCCTGGTCTTTTCGTTGTGGCCGAAAGGCTTGGCAACTTTTAGGATATCCTTAAGAAGATTAGTACTTAGGCTAAAATCTCCCATCATTGGACCCTCCTAAATTATTTTGATATGATATAATTATGTACAAATTGTTCAATTACGGGTGCAAATTGCGCAATTACTATCGCACCTACATTACTATTGTATTGCAATTGGGTTAATTTTTAGTTAATTCCAACTTGTACGAAAAATATCCCAAGTAAACTTATTGCCTGAGTGGCAAGACTGCGTATAATTAAGCCTCTTTGAGGGGATGATAAGGGGGGAGCTGGGCGGGATAACCGCTTAAATCAAAAGGAAAGGGCAATAAGGGAGAGGGAAAAACCGTGAAGGCTAAACTGAATTCGCTTGAGCTGCATCCGGCAGGCCGTTCAGGATCACCTCACGGACAATTTCTGCCGCTTCTTGGCGCGAGGCCTCCAGGCAGTCTTGCCCTTTTGGAGTAAGCTCATAATATTTGCGCGCCCGCCCCTTGAAGATCCTGATGTGGCAGCGCATGAGGTTGGCCTTTTCCATGCTATGGAGCATAGGGTACAGGCTACCCGGGCTGATGGCGTAACCCAGGCTGTGGAAATACTTACTCAACCGGCCGCCATATACCGGCCCCAGACTCGCTTGGTGCAGGACAATGAGTTTCACCATACCCTGCCAGAAGGCCTGAGAGATTTGTCTTTGAAAATTCATATATCGAATATTGATATATAGCTGTTAGGAAATTATTAAGGTCTCATTGATTTTTGGTTAAAAAATCACTAATGTTAGTTTTTCAAATTGTCCCTTTGAAAAGGAGGATGGTGCCATGGCTGTTATGGATAGAGGTCTGAAGGGCGCGGTTCCCAGTATTCTGGTGGTTTTGGGGGTGGCCCTGGCGGCTCCCATCGTTCTTCCCGCCGTGGCGGCGGTGTCCCGCCCCCTGGCCAAGACCCTGATCAGAGGCTATCTGACCTTGGCGGACATGGCCAAGGAGTTCGCGGCCGAGGCCGGGGAGCAGATCAGCGATCTGATGGCCGAGGTCCAGTCCGAACGCGCAGAAAGCGCCACAGCCGAGGCGGCAGCCGCCACAGTGGAAGCGGTGGCTAAAAAAGTTAAACCAGGCAGTTGACCCTTCCGGGAGAGAGAATGGAACTCGAGGGCTTCAAAGTCGTCCATGCCCTGCCGGGGAGGGTGCGCCTCAAGGTCGCCAAGGTTAAGGGAAACCCGGCCCTGGCCCGCCAGGCTCAGGGAAAGCTCGCCAAGGTGCCGGGCATCACGCAAGTCGAGGCCAAACCGGGAACCGGGAGCCTCTTGATCCATTACGACCAGGACCAATTATTCTCTACGGCCTCCCTGGAAATCCTGTCCGAGACCTTGGGGGAACTCTTCCCCGGAATCGAAGTTCTCACCCTGGCCGCCGGATTGGCCTGCTTGGCGGAGAATCCCGGCGCCGGGACCGGCGGCCCGCCCATGGCCGCCAGCCTGACCGGTTCCCTTAAGGCCGCCAATACCCGTCTGGCCAAACTTACCGGGGGGCTGGACCTGAAACTCCTGTTGCCGCTCACCCTGGTCTTCTTCGGCTTACGCAGGCTTTGGGCCGCCGAGGAGGTCGCCTTCCCTTCCTGGTCCGACTATCTCTGGTTTGGCTTTGCCAGCTTTGTCATGCTGAACCGCGGCCTGGTGGAAGGCGGTAATGAGACCACGGCGGAAAAGAAAGACTGATCGGGAGAGGTTAAGTTTCTTAGGGAAGGATTACCGGCAGGACCTGAAAGAGGCTAAAGAGTAAGTTGGAGCCCAGGGAACGGGCTTTTTTCCGGGGTTGTTGCGGGTGGCGGCGCCTGGTCTCGCATATTCGCAGGAAAATGGAGGAATAAACCCTCCCGGCGCCCATTTGCACTCTGCCAACCCTGTCGGCGCCTCAGGGATATTCGAGATATTCGGCGCCACAATTCCGGCATTTAATTTCCGTCAACCAGTAACGTCCCCAAAAACCAAGGGCCACCCCGATAATCAGGCTGATAAGATACCACATGGTTTCCCTCCTGCGGGGCTGCTCAAATCAGGCCGCCGACCAGCCGGCTCAGAGCGACCTCCATCAAGGTGGAGGCCACGACCGAGGTCACTTTTTCCACCAGCCCCTGCGGAGCAGATGGGTGGCTCGCCATGCCACCGGCCATCGAACCCGCATGAGACAGATACCCCGATTCTCTCAAGGATAAGATGATGCGCCCCTGGTCGATGCGCTGGGGATTGTAAAGGACCAAGACGTTGCCGGTGGTAGGATTGGCGGAAACGGATTCAATGCCGGCAAATTGCTGCAGGTGCTGCTCAAGTTCCTCGGCCTGGTCGGCCGCCCCCTTAATCCTCGGAATCTTGATCCGCAGCCTCCCTGCCAGGGCGTGTACGTAAGCTGAATCCACGTGCATGGCAACCTCCGCTTTAGCAAGCTGTTTTGAGCTGAATTGTTACCTATGAACGTTACGATTTAATATTTTTAATGTTAGAATTTGGTTAATTTTGCCTAATGCCTTAAACTATCAGGACAATTATCATTTAGCCGCATAGGTTCTCTTATGGGAAAAACCCTTCCCAAAATATCCGGGATATGGCAGAATAGCAGCTAATGAGCCAGTAGATGCCAGAGGGGGCAAATGAAAAAAATCTATGTTTTGGATACCAACGTTTTATTGCACGACCCGGAATCCTTATTTGCTTTCGAAGACAATTCCATAGTTTTGCCGCTTTCAGTGATAGAGGAATTAGACCGCACCAAGAGGAGGGGGGATGAGGTGGGCAGAAATGCCCGGGAGGTTTCCAGAAAATTGGATGAATTGAGGTTGAAAGGCCGCCTGGCGGAAGGGGTCCCACTCCCGGGAGGGGGATCCATCCGCATTGAATTAAACGGAATCAAATCTTACGACCCGTTGAACGGGGTCGATTTGAACATCGTTGACAATAGAATCCTGGCCCTGGCCTATCATCTAAAGAACAGTGGAAATAACCCGCTGGTTTTGGTTACCAAAGATCTAAATCTGAGGATAAAGGCAGATGTCCTGGGGATTCCCACTGAAGATTTTTATAGCGATAAAGTAGATTATTGTAAGTTATATAACGGTGTTCAGGAATCGTTTCTTGCTCAGGCAGAAATAGACCGGTTTTATCAGGATGGTTCGCTCGACTCCGCCCAGAATGGCCTGCACCCCAACCAATTTTGTATCATCAAGTCCAGTGAAGTTCCCTCCATTTCAGCCCTGGCCAAATATTGTGATAATAAAATCCATAAGCTCTCTTATGACGGCAAGGCGGCTTATGGCATCAAAGCATTGAACAAAGAACAGAGATTTGCCCTGGAACTGCTGCTGGATGATCAAATCAAGATCGTTACCTTAGTCGGCAAGGCCGGGACGGGGAAGACCATCCTGGCGTTGGCCGCCGGGCTGGAACGAGTCTTTGAGGATAACGGCAGATTTAACCGCCTCCTCATCACCAGGCCCATTGTGCCCCTGGGCAACGACCTGGGCTATCTTCCCGGGGATAAGGAAGACAAGATTCGCCCCTGGATGCAGCCCATATATGATAACTTGGAGTATCTCTGCAACGAGCATATCCGGTCCAACGGCTCCACCGAGTATTTGCTCAGCAGCGGCAAGATTGAATTGGAGGCCCTGACTTATATCCGGGGCCGCAGCATCCCTCGCCAGTTCATTATTTGCGATGAAAGCCAGAATCTCAGTCCCCATGTGATCAAAACCATCCTTACCCGGGTGGGCCGGGGCAGCAAGATCGTCTTCACCGGAGACCCGGAACAGATCGATCACCCGTATCTGGACGCCTCTTCCAATGGCTTGAGTTATTTGGTGGAGAAGATTAAAGACGAGAAGATTTCCGGCCACATAACCCTGATCAAGGGGGAAAGGTCCGGGGTCGCTGAATTGGGGGCCAGATTGTTGTGAATGGCAGTTGGAAAATCGATGTTCATTTTCCCACCTGGCTTTTGAGTGGAAGTTGCTCCCACCAACATCGTTTGGCGATATATATCGTCACCCCATCGTTGTAAGGGCTGTCATATTATCTATAATATAGACTTTATTTTGGGCATAACTATCTTTTCATTATCCCCAGGATGACTGCTCTCCTAAAAGGGGGAAGGACTTGCAGGACATCGAGGTAATCGCCTCCCGGCCGGGCCAGGTCAGTCTGACCATAACCCGGGTCAAGGGCAATGAAGTCCTGGCGCGGGAGCTGCAGGACCGCTTGGGGGCTATCAGAGGGATTCACCAGGTGGAAGCGGACGCCGTCCAGGGACTGGTGTCCATCGACTATGACAGGCAGCGATTATCCTCCCTCAGTTTTCTGTTGCAATTAAAGGAGACCTTTTCCTCCCTATTTCCTGAAATCAGCGTAACCCAACTGGCTGCCACGATAAGCCGCAGTCTTTGAAGGCCTTCCCTTAGGCCCGCCGGAGGGGGTATTGCCGGCTCGTGGCCGGAATGGCATCACAGACCTGAAAATGTTTCTTTAAATTACTAACCTTGAAGTTAACCAATAAATTACTATCTTGAAGTTAACCAAAATTTTTGGAGGTCCATATGTCCCCCCAGGAAACTAAAGAGAGCAAGAGTATCGGCAAAATGCTGGGCGAAGCCGGCACCACCGTGAAAGACGGCCTGGTCGACAGCCTCAAGGGGCTGAACGAGATCGAAGCCCAAATCGTCAGTCTGGCGAGAAACACCGTGACCGACGTCCTGAAAGGCACCGGCAGCGTGGCCAACGAGACCCTCAATGTCAGCAAGGACATCTTTAAAGGGGCGTTGAAGGCCAGCGAAGAAATGGGCTCCGGCCTGGTGGTGACCACCAAGGATGTGGCCAAGGGCATTCTCCTGGGCCTCACCGACGTGGGCGGAGATGTGGGAAAGGCCGCCGCCCAACTGGCCAAAGGCGCGGTCAAAGGGGCCGGGGAAGTCGGCGGCGACGTGGCCCTGGTGGCCAAAAGCGCCGTAGCCGGCGTCATCGAGGCCACTGCCGAGATCGGCGGCAATGTGGGCGAAGCCGCCAAGGCGGCCGCGGGCGGCGCCATCGAGGCCGCCGGCAGCCTGGGTCAGTCGGCGGTCAAGGCCGTCAGCGACATCCTGGTGGGTGTGGTCTCTGGCCTTAAGGACGTGGCTTGCTCCGCCTGGCCGAAATCGAAGCCCGGGTCCCCACCGGCCTCCAAGCCGGCTGCCGAAGCCCCTCCAGAAAAGAAGACGAAGGGGTAGCCTGGCCGCGGCATCCCCATTAGCTGAACAGAGTTGACTAGGCAAGGTTATCCGGCCCCAATGGTCGAACCGATACATACCGCAGTAGCGGGCAGGACGAGGTTTAAGGTTGAGGGCCTGTACCGCTCCAAATCACTGGAGAAGCTGCTGGAGTCGCGACTGGCGCGGCTGCAGGATATTTCCCTGGCCTCGGCCAACGCCCTCACCGGTAATGTCCTGGTCTGCTACAATTCGGGTAACAATCCCCAAACTATTGCGGTCTTAATTGAAGGGATCGTCTCCGATTGCCTGAACTCCCCGCAGCCGGTCCCTTCACTTCCTGTCCCCGCTAAAGCCGGGGCTGCTGCCATCGGCCCGGAAGATCAGGCCACCGTCATAGACAGATTCAAGGGTCTCTTTGCCTATCCGCTGGAGCAGCCGGCACACCCCTGGCACCGGCTGAAAGCCGAGGCGGTGTTGGCCGAATGGCAGACCTCCAGGGAAAAGGGGTTGTCCCTCAAGGCCGTCCAGAGAAACCGCCAGAAATACGGCGCCAATCTCTTGCCGGAAGCCGAGCCCCGGTCCGGCTGGGAAATCTTCCTGGATCAGTTTAAATCACTCCCGGTGGCCCTCCTGGGCGTGGCCGCCGGTCTTTCCGTCTTCACCGGAGGGCTGGCCGACGCCGTGTTGATTTCCGGCGTAGTGGTCATCAATGCCTTCATCGGCTACAAAACCGAAAGCGAATCCGAAAAAACCATCCGCTCTCTGCAAACCCTGGTGCGGCCTGCCGCTCTGGTCTTGCGGGAAGGACGGCTGAGCGAAATTCCCTCCGAAGAAGTGACCCCGGGAGACCTCCTGGTGCTGCGCCCCGGCACTTACGTGGCCGCCGATGCCCGCCTGGTTGAGGCTAACCACCTGTCCGTGGATGAGTCGGCCCTGACCGGGGAAAGCATGCCCGTGATTAAAGATACCCGGCCCCTGAAACGGGATCATATCCCCCTGGGAGACCGGATCAACCTGGTCTTCATGGGTACCCTGGTGACCGGCGGTGAAGGTGTGGCGGTGGTGGTGGCCACCGGGATTTATACTGAAATTGGCCTGATCCAGTCTCTGATCGGCGAAGCCACCAGCCCGGAAACCCCCCTGGAGAGGCAGCTCGGCCAGTTGGGGAACCAACTGGTCCTCATCTGTTGCGGAGTTTGCGGGGTGGTGTTCGTCATGGGATTCATGTGGGGCTTCGGTTGGCTGGAGCTGCTGCGCACCTCCATCTGCCTGGCGGCGGCCGCGGTGCCGGAAGGGCTGCCCACCACGGCCACCACCACCCTGGCCCTGGGTATCCGGGACATGCGCAAGCACCATGTCTTGATCCGCCATCTTCGAGCGCGGTGGAGACCCTGGGTTCGGTGCAGACCGTCTGTCTGGATAAGACCGGGACCATCACCCGCAACCAGATGACCGTGCTCCGAATCTTTACCGGCATGAGGACTATCAAGGTGGCGGACGGGCGATTCCTGGGGCCCGCCGGGCCGATTCCCCCCTTCGCCAGTGAGGAATTGGAGCAGCTCCTGAAGGTTTCGGTGCTATGCAACGAAATTGAAATCTATCAGGAAGGCGGGGATTATGTACTCCGGGGGACTCCCACGGAGGGGGCCCTGGTCCATCTGGCCATCCTGGTGGGTCTCGACGTCACCGACCTGAGAAGACGCTATCCCCTTTTAAAAGTCAATCACCGTTCGGAAAACCGCCTGTTTATGGGCACGTTGCATGAGGATCCGCCCGCCGGCAGGCTTTTTGCGATCAAAGGCAACCCCCTGGAGGTTATGGCCCTGTGTTCCTGGCATCTCCAGGATGGCCGGAAATTGCCGCTCACCGATGAAGACCGGCAGCACCTCGAAGCTGAGAACGAGGAGATGGCGGGGGACGCCCTGCGGGTTCTGGGGCTGGCCTATGCCCTGGGTCCGGATGAGTCCGTGGTTGAGAACGATAACCTGATCTGGCTGGGCATGGTGGGCATGGCCGACCCCATCCGGCCAGGGGTGGGCGAGGCGATTCGGGCCTTCCATAGGGCGGGGATCGAGACGGTGATGATCACCGGCGACCAGAGTCCCACCGCCTATGCCATCGCCCAGGAACTCAACCTGAGCCAGGGGGGCCCCTTGGAGATCCTGGACGCCACCCACCTGGCAGAGATCGAGCCGGAGGTCTTGCGGGCTCTGGTCAAGAGGGCCCAGGTCTTTGCCCGGGTCAGCCCGTCCCATAAGCTTGGGATAGTCCAGGCCTTGCAAGGGGCCGGCAAAGTGGTGGCCATGACCGGCGACGGCATCAACGACGGCCCGGCCCTCAAGGCCGCGGACGTGGGCATCGCCATGGGCCGCACCGGCACCGATATCGCCCGGGAAGTGGCGGACGTAGTCCTGGAGCAGGATAATCTCGATACCTTGATCATAGCCATCCGGGACGGCCGCACCATCTATATCAACATCCGCAAGTCGGTGCATTTCTTCCTGGCCACCAATCTCAGCGAGATCATGTTGACCTTTGTGGCCATGGCCGTCGGCCTGGGATCTCCATTGACCGCGGCCCAGCTTCTCTGGATCAACCTGATTTCCGATATCTTTCCCGGGTTGGCCCTGGCGATGGAAGCGCCGGAGCCTGATATCCTGGAGCGCCCGCCCCGCGATCCCGCCCGGCCGCTCTTCACCGGCGGCGACTATAAAAGGATGGCCTTCGAGTCCGGGGCCATCACCACCGGGGCCTTGGGGGCCTATGGCTATGGCCTGATGCGCTACGGCCTGGGGGCTCAAACCAGCACCCTGGCCTTTCACAGCCTCACCACCGGGCAGCTCCTGCACGCCATCAGTTGCCGTTCGGATACTCACGGCATCTTTAGCCCAGGGAAATTGCCTCCCAACCGCTACCTGACCATGGCCCTGGGGGGCTCGCTGGCGGTGCAATTCTTGACCGTGGCGGTCCCAGGGTTGAGAAGCCTGCTGGGGCTCGCCCCGGTGGGCCTGCTGGATGGTCTGGTGATTTCCGGCAGCGCCCTGCTGCCCCTGGTGATAAACGAAGCCACCAAGAAACCGCCGGCCAATGGTATAAACGAAGTCCCGGAGCTGGCTCTGGAGTGAGCCGCAGCAGGCTTTTGGCGAGAGGGGCGCCTTAGATGAAAAATGACTTTATCTTCATGTCGGAGTCGGTAACCGAGGGGCATCCGGATAAGATCTGCGATCAGATCAGCGATGCCATCGTGGACCATTTCTTGGCGCAAGACCCCCAGGCCCGGGTGCGGGCCGAATGCGCCGTGGCCACTTCCATCCTGTTCATTGCCACCCGGTTTGTTTCCGAAATTAAAGTCGATATCCCCGGGGTGGCCCGCAAGTTCCTCGGCCAGCTCGGCTATACGAAACCCGACTTTGACTCCCGCACCTGCAGCGTCTTGACCAGCCTGCAAGAATATCCGCCTGATGTGGATCTCTTTTTCAACGAGCACCGGCTGACGGACGAGGAAGTGGAAAACATCCACGTGCGGCAGCAGGCCACAGTCTTCGGTTTTGCCTGCCGCCAGACTGCGGCCTTGATGCCCCTGCCCATTTGGTTGGCGCACCAACTGGCCAAGCAGCTCGTCGCGGCCCGGGTTCAGAATCTGGCGCCCTATCTGTCGCCGGACGGCAAGACCACGGTGGGGGTGGAGTATAGAAACCGCCGGCCCTTCCGGATTCAGAGCGTTACGGTCATCGCCAGCGGCTCCAAGGCCGCCTGCCAGGAAATATCCGAGAAGCGATTGCATGAAGATATCCGGGAAACGGTGATCAAACCGGCCTTCGCCGATGAAGAGCTGAAACCGGATGATCAGACCCTGATATTTATCGATCCGGAGGACCACCTCATCATGGGCGGCCCTGCGGTGCATTCCGGGCTCACGGGGCGCAAATCCGACGTGGACACCTATGGAGAATATGCCCGGCACAGCGGCAACGCCTTGAGTGGCAAGGACCCCATGCGCATCGATCGGGTGGGGGCTTATGCGGCCCGCTACGCCGCCAAGAATGTGGTGGCGGCCGGACTGGCGGAGGAATGCGAGGTCCAGTTGACCTATTCCATGGGCTTTTCCCGGCCGGTCAGTCTTCAGGTGGAAACCTTCGGCACCGGCAAGTTATCGGACGAGAAACTGGCCACCCGGCTGGAGCGGCACTTCGATTTTCGCCTGGCCGCCATCCTGCGGGATTTCAACCTGAGGCACCTTCCCGCCCTGAATAAAGGACGTTTTTACCGGAAGCTGGCGACCTATGGCCATGTGGGGCGCCTCGACCTTAACCTGCCCTGGGAAGTTACCGACAAAGCCGGTGTGCTCAAGGGACGGTAAATGACAAATCTGCATCTGGGCGCCATCTTGTTGTTGGCATTTTCCAGTAATCTTGACAACGTCGGGGTGGGCGTTTCTTATGGCATCAGGAAGGTCAACATTCCCTTTACCTCGAACCTGCTCATTGCCGTGGTTACCTCAATCGGCACCCTTTTATCAGTACTCCTCGGTCAGAGCATCTATCTTTTCATAAGCGCTGAAATGGCCAGTTTATTGGGGGGAGGCATCATCATCGCCGCCGGGATCTGGGTACTCCTCCAGGAGAAATTCATGCACCGGGGCCAGGAGCCCCAGGAAGAGACGCAAATGGTTGCCGAAACCGGTTCCCCCGGATTTAGTTTTCGGCAAATAGTCTCGATTCTCGACAACCCGATTATTGCCGACCAGGATTTTTCCGGGCATATCGACCTGAGGGAGGCCATCGCCTTATCCCTGGGCCTGACCATCAATAATATCCCCAATGGCGTCGGCGCCGGGATGGTGGGCTGCGGCGCCATTTTAATGACAGGTTCTGTCTTCGTATTCAGCATTTTGACCATCTGGATTGGGATATCAGGCGGTCTTGCTGGATTTAAATGGCTGGGAAAGTCCACCGGAGTGATCGCCGGCTTGATTCTCATCGGCGTCGGCCTTTACGAAATTTTCTTTTGAAGCAGTATTTTACCATGAGGAAATGAGGATATATGGCCCACGAAAGCATTTTAGCGGTGGAAGATGACGAGGACATCCTGGAACTCCTTAAGTACAACCTGGGCAAGGAGGGGTACCGGGTAACCGCAGTCACCACGGGGGAGGAAGGATTGCGCCTCGCCCATGCGGCCGCGCCGGATCTGATCTTACTGGATCTGATGCTCCCGGGAGTGGACGGACTGGAGGTCTGCCGAAGTCTCAAGATGGACGACAAGACCCGGCAAACGCCGATTATTATGCTCACCGCCAAGGGAGAAGAGGCGGACATCGTCGCCGGTCTGGAGTTGGGAGCGGAGGACTACATCACCAAGCCCTTCAGTACCAGGGTCTTGCTGGCCCGGGTCCGGACGGTGCTGCGCCGTCCCCACACCGCGCCGGCGCGCGCAGACGCCCTTCTCAAGATCTATGACCTGGTCATCGACCCGGGCCGCCACGAGGTTTTGGTCCAGGGGGAGCCCGTTGACCTGACGGCCACCGAGTTTCGCCTGCTCCATCTGCTGGCGCGCCGCCCGGGCTGGGTCCTCACCCGGGCTCATATTGTCGAGGGGGTTCACGGCGATGATTACCCGGTGACGGACCGGGCGGTGGATGTGAAAATCGTGGCGCTGCGCAAGAAACTGGGCCCCGCCGCCCAGTATGTCGAAACCGTCCGGGGAGTGGGCTATCGTTTCAAGGGATAACCTTGAGAGACTTTACCCGGGATTTCGGCCATTTAAGCCGCAGCCATTTCCCCCGGACAAGAACGTAACCCAAAAGCAGGGGGGCGATTAGCCCGCTGGCCCATCGACAGGGGGCACCAATCCTTTCTACTAAGTGGCCCGCCTCCTGACCCAAGAAATACCCCAACAAAATATAGGCCAGGGACCAGGCCAGAACCCCCAAATAAGCAAACCGGGCAAAGCCTGCCAGCGGGAACCTGGTAATCCCGGCGGCTATGGCGACCCAGTGCCTTAACCCAGGGAGAAAGTATCCCGGGCATAATCTCCAGCCGCCGCCACGCTGGAGCCACTCCTGCAGACTCTTAAACTTCTCAGGCCTGAGGCGGAAGAGGGCCCCGGACTCCCCGATTAACCTGGCGCCTGCCGCTCTTCCCACCCAATAATCCAAAGTTACGCCCAGGACGGCGCCCGAGACGGCCACGGCCATGGCAGGGAGGAGCCGCAATTCTCCCCGAAGCGCCAGATAGCCGGTAAACGTCAATAATAATTCATCGGGGATGGGAAGGCCGAAGGCCCCCGGCAACAGTAAGAGAAATATTGCCGGATAGCCATAATTGGTGACTAAATAAGTTACAAATTCCATAATTAATCAAAAAAGCTTAAGGCCGGTTTGGTTGTGTAGTAATTTAATGGCGTTTATGCTCCCATTAATCATTCTACATCATCATCGCCGCGCTAACCAGGCTCCACTTTAAAATAAATTGTTAAAAGATAGCCACTTTTTGTTAGGTTATTTTTAATGATTGGTTATTTTTAGGTTTGGAGAAATAAGGCGGGGACCAGTCATACCCGGGGAGTCGAGTTTTTCACCATAACTGCCGAGAGATGCCGGAGCCGCCCCTGCGTGTATCGGCAATCATGACTTTGCACTTAGATAGGTGTGCCTCTTACTCCGCCGCCGACTCGTTCATCGTCCGCTGGATAATCGGGTAGACCTCCGGAGAGACCGAAGTGAACCGGATAGTAGCGGTAAGCGAGTTGTCGGCTCCTACCTTTACCTGGGTCACCTTTCCGTAGACCTTCCCTGGGATCGGCGTCCCGTCCCGCTCGAACAGGTGCAGGCGCACGTCCTCCCATTCCACCAGGTCTCCGGCTAACAATACCTGGACCCCGGTTTCGCTGAGATGGGTGAGCTGCACCTCATGGTTGCTGCCGATAACCACCTTTTCCTGGATACGCTGGAGGTGGATATTCATGGGCGAAGCCAACCGAACCAGGGCCTGGCTGCGGGTCTGGATCCGAATATTATAGGGGGCGCCGATGGCGCGCACCTCGTACAGGGTGGCTTTGCCCGGAATACCCTTCATTTCCGCTTGGAGAAGGTCCCCCACCTCCACCAGCTCCTTTACCCGCTCATAGGTGGTGGCGCTGATGAGCACCTGACCCCCCAGGGCAAAGGATTCGATGCGGCTGGCGAAATTGACGTCGGAGCCCACCACGCTGTACTTGCTCCGGCGCTCCGAGCCGATGTTGCCCACCACCACCGTGCCGGTATTCACCGCGATGCCCATTTCGAGGTGGGGCAGGCCATCGGCCTGGTTAAGCCGGTTCAGGTCGCCCATGGCCTCCTGCATAGCCAGGGCGCAGGCCACCGCCCTTCGGGGATGATCCTCCAAAGGCTCCGGCGCCCCGAAAAAGGCCAGAATGCCGTCACCCAAAATCTCGTCAATGACCGCCCGGTAATCCACCAGGATCTCGATCATCTTCCCCAGATAGCGGTTGAGGAAGGGAATGACGTCCTCCGGCGCCATGTCCGAGGTGAGGGCGGTAAATCCCCTCAAGTCCGAGATGAGCAGGGAGACTTCCCGGGTTTCGCCGCCCATCTCCAGGGCCTCTTTGGACTCCAGCAGTATTTTTACCACTTCCGGGGTGACATAACGGCCGAAGGTGTCCCGGATGAAGTCCCGCTTCTCCATATAATCAATGAGTTCCCGGCCCATGCGGTTAAAGGAGCCGGCCAGGTCGGCGATCTCCCTGGCCCCGGTTTCAGGCACCTTGGCGGTGAAGTCGCCGCGGGCGATGTCCGCGGTCTTCCGGGCCAGATGCCGCAGGGGCCGGGTGATCCCCCGGGAGATGACGATGATCACCGCGGCCAGGATGATTAGACTCAGGACCGCGACGGCGGCGCTGCGGCGCATCAGACGGCCGGCGTCGGCGAATAATTCCGCCTCCGGGAAGACCACCCCCAGGGACCAGCCGGTGCCCGGTACGGGGGCATAGTAGAGCCAGGACCTCTTGCCGGTAAGGGATGCCGGGATGGGCACAAAACCCTCGCCGCCCCGGATCATCTCCCGCCCCACTTCCCGTATCCTGGGGTCTTTTTTGGCCTCCGCCAGGCCGAAAATGCTCTCCCGCATGATCAACCGATGCTCGGGATAAGTGACAAACATGCCGTTTTGGGAAATGAGAAAGGCGTAACCGGTTTTGTAGATCTTCACTGCGGAGACGATGTCTTTCAGCCACATGAGGGAGATATCAGCCGAAACCACCCCGGCTAGCCTCCGGCGTCCCTCCCTTTCCCGGTAGAAAGGCACGGAATAGGTGGATTCGATAGTGTTGCCGGCGCCGAAATAAGGCTCGATCCAGAGCGGTCGCCCCAACTCCCGGGGAATTTGATACCAATCCAGGTAAAAGTAGCGGTAAGATTCGCCTCCCAGCATCTTTACCTGGAGTTGATCATCACTGCGGAAAACGTACGGACAAAAATATAGAGATTTGGGGTTATGGCCGTAGGGTTCAAATCCGATGCCCAGGCCGAACAACTCCTTATTGTTGCTCACGACGGTCCGCAGCAAGGGCACCAGATTTTGCTCCTGCCGCGGCAGCTGTTCCAGGATGGCCGCCAGGTTCAAAGAGATCTTCTCCACTCCCCGCAGGATCACCTCAATGCGGAAAACGGTCTCGTGGCTCAGGTGCCGGGCGTTCTCGGAGGCTCGGCGGACGATGCCCTCCTTGGAGGCGTAATAACTATACATGGAGGCGGTAAGGAAGATGGCCGCCACACTGGCGAGGATAAAAAGGATGAGTTCGCTGGCCAGACTTCTATTTTTCATCGGTATTGGCGCAATCGCGATAAAACTGGGAAAAATTGGGAATAGCCTTAATGGTCCCGTCCATCTTCAGGGCTGCCGCCGTCCGGTAGTAGTCTTCCCGGTTCAGGCCCCCCACCGGCCTCCCCGGTCCGGGGGCCGGGATCATGGTCCGCAGGTGCTCCAGCATCCACTTCTGGTGGACCCGGTCGGTGGGCACGTGGGCGGCATCCACGTATTTCATGACGATGTCCAGGGCCTCTTCCGGGTGGGCAAAGGCATACTGCCAGCCGGCGATGCTGGCCTGGAAAAAGGCCCGGCATACCTGGGGTTTATCCTTGAAGGTCTGCTCCAGGCAGTAGATGCCGTCTTCGGGAAAATCGAAGCCGTAGTCCGCCATGGAAAAAGTGGTCAATTCCTCCGGGTTCAGGCCGGCGTTGAGGAGCAAGTGGTATTCGTTGTACCACATGGCCGAAGCCACCTCCACGCCGCCCCGCAAAAAGAGATTCAGGGTAGTCCCCTGGGGAACGGTCTGCACCTTGAGATGGAACTTGCGGAGAAAGGCGTCTATCTGGCCTTTAAAGTCCTCGCCCCAGACGCCCACTCTCTTGCCGTTGATATCCCCGGGTTTGGTGATGCCGCTCGATTTCTTGGCCACCAGCATCAGGGCCGAATGCTGGGCCAACTGGCAGACGTTCACCAGTTTGAGGCCCCGGGCCCGGCAAACAATGCCGGCGGAGAGGAGCAGGGTGCCGAAATCGGCGCGGCCCTGTTTCAGCATCTCCGAGGGAGGCCATTCCGGCCCGCCCCGCAAGACCTCCACATCCAGACCCCGCTCCCGGTAAAACCCTTTTTCATAGGCAACATAATATCCGGCGAATTGGGCCTGAGGCTGCCACTGGGGGATAAACCTGACCTGCTGCGCCCGGGGCTCCTGGGCTGCCGCGGCCTTCGGGAAATGGCCGCCTGGCAACAGCATGCCAAACCCAACAAGGGCCCCCAGGCCCACGCTGAGGAACAAAATGCGCAGCAAAGGGAAGGCCCGCCGGCAGGCGTTGCTCTGGCCGCAGCAAAATTTCCCGACCATCTGCGAAGGCCTCTGACGCAGGGGATTATTTAGCTGTTTCAAGGATAACACCGGTGGCTGACCCGCGCTCGCCTTTGGCCTGCTAAGCCAATATGGAGAGATTCGGCTTAAAATTTGGCCCAAAAGTGTCTGGTACCGCCATTTTTGAAAACCTGATCATTGAGCTGAAACCTTCTATATTCAGACTCTACCTCGACCTTTAGCCCATCTGTATATAATCGACCAATTTGGCAGTTGCTTAAGGGTAGAGGCAACCCTAAGGAGCTTGTTTACCCTTTACCCTGGCGCGCCCTGAATTATCTTTTTCAAATCGGGTTTGGAAGTCTTGCCCATGGCATTCCTGGGCACCTCCTGAAGTATGATTACCTCTTGGGGAACCTTATACGTGGCCAGCCGCTCCTTGCCCCAGGCCCTGAGTGATTTGGTATCCAGGCTGGCGCCAACCCGCAACACCACCGCGGCTACGACCCGCTCCCCCCAGACTGGGTCCGGCACTCCCACCACTGCGACTTCGTTGATATCCGGGTGGCTCAGGAGAGTCGCCTCGATTTCCAGGGCGGAGACCTTGTAGCCGCCGGTCTTGATAATATCGACGCTGCTGCGCCCGAGAATCCGATAGATGCCGTTTTCCTCCACAGCCACGTCGCCGGTCAAAAACCAGCCATCCCGGAAGGCTTTCTGCGTTTCCTCCGGCTTTTTCCAATACTCCAGGAAGACCCCGGGGCCCCGGATTTCGATCTCTCCAGGGGTGCCGGCGGGCATCGGCTCACCCAGCTCCGTCAACCGCGCCTCCACACCCGGCAAGGGAGTTCCGACGCATCCGGGAAATCGCTTCCCATGGAGCGAGTTGGAAAGGCCCATCCCGATCTCGGTCATCCCGTACCTCTCCAGGAGGACGTGCCCGGAGATCTCCTGCCACCTCTCCAGGGTCGGCACCGGCAAGGCCGCGGAACCCGATACCATGAGCCTTATGAGCCGGCAACCCTCGGACATCCGTTTCTGCTCA
Source organism: uncultured delta proteobacterium (assembly GCA_963697965.1). Lineage (GTDB taxonomy): Bacteria > Desulfobacterota > Desulfobaccia > Desulfobaccales > 0-14-0-80-60-11 > JAPLJC01. Next base: position 761,053 of record OY969108.1, on the reverse strand, counting down.
ATGGGGGCGGCCTGCTCCCAGGCTTCGATGAGCTTGACGTAAATGGTGGGTACGGCCATGAACAGGGTCAGACCGCCCTGGGCGATGCGATCCCAGACCTTCTGGGCATTGAATGCGGGAAAGATCTCGCATACCGCTCCCACCGAGAGAGCGCAGGCGATCACGTTCACAATCCCGTGGATATGATGCAACGGTAGGACTTCCAGGATCCGGTCATCCCGGGTCCATTCCCAGGCCTCGACCAGACTGGCAATCTGAGCGTCAATGTTCCCATGGCTGGTCACCACCCCCTTGGGCTTGCCCGTGGTGCCGCTGGTGTAAAGGATCAGCGCCCGCCGCCGGGGAGCCACCCCTGGCAGGGACCCCGGGGGATGGTCCAGCGTGTCTGTGCTCAGGCCGAATCGCAGCCGGCGCTCTTTGGCGATGGGCTCCACCCGGTCGGCTAAGTCCGGATGGACCACCACCGCCGCAGGCGTAACGTCTTCAATCACGTATTCCAATTCCGGCCGCGGATGGAAAAGAGATAGCGGCACCGCAATCCCGCCGGCGCGCCAGATCCCCCATTGCAGCGCCACGTACTGAAACCCCGGCGGCGCCAGAAAAGCCACCGGCTGCTCCTCTAAATCTGCGGCGCCATTTAAGAGCCAGGACGCCACCCTACCGGACGCCTCCAGGAGTTGCCGATAGGAAAAACTGCCTTCCGGGGCGACAATGGCCAGCCGCTCCGCATACTGCTGAGCTTTGTCAATGAGAAGGATCGACATGACATCTCCATCATTTTCAATCGGCGCCGTCTTCCGGGAGCGGCGCGCCGGGCCGCCCGGGCCGCCGGTCCCCAAACGGCGCCACCAACTACTGAGGGGCTGCATACTCCCTATAACCTCAATAACCCAAATCCTCACCCACCAGTTTGACGTGAAGCCGATCTTTCAACATATGGCCTTCGATAATTAACCACATGTTGCAGAGACGCTGGGGGCTTCGGCAATCCTGGCACACCCCGGTTTCTGCGCAGGGCGTCGCCATATGCAAACGCATGGCATTGATGGGGGCGGCGTAATGCTTCACCCGGGCCATGGCGGTATCCAGGTCGGGGGCCACCTTATTCATCCCCACCACCAGGATGACCTTCTTGGGCCCGAAGCACATGGCCGCCACCCGGTTGCCGGTGGCATCCAGGTTGACCAGTTGGCCGTCCAGGGTAAGAGCGTTGGAACTGGCGATCATAAAGTCGGCGGCCAGCCCCTGAAGCCGCCGGGCCATGGCCTCTTCCGGCGTCAGCCCCGGAACAAACGGATCAATCACCGTCACCCCGGGTCTTTGGGCCAGGGCCTCCCACAACCCCATCTCCACCAGGGACATGGAGCCGCAGCGGCTCACCGTGGCCCCCGCCGGAATCATCGCGATGATCTCTTCCCGGGCGAGAGCCGCGGTGGGGGCAAAGCTGGCCTCCAGCCGCCGCTTAGTCAGGCGCTTGATCAGGTGTTCAGCCAGCTTTTCCCGGTATTGGATCTGAGGTGCGTCCATGATCTTCCTTTCCTGCCGCAACTATGGCGGCTAAAGCGAAATCCCGGAATTCGCGCCAAACCCACCATCAATCCGGCTGGTCGATGGGCTTGGTTTCGGGAATCATATAAATGTCGGCGTGGGTCAGTGCCAAACAGCCCAAGGCGGCGATGAGAGCCACCGCCCCCATGACCACAAAGCCGCTGATAAACGTCCCGGTGACATCCACCAGGCGTCCGATAATGGGAGGGAATATCATGACCCCAATGGCCCCCCAGGTATTGACAAACCCCATGGCCACCCCGGGACAATCCGGACAGTTGTCCCGGGCGGCGTTGAAGATCCCGGCAAAGGGCAATCCTGCCATAATGCCGGTAAAGATAATGGCAATCAAGACCACGCCCATGCTGGACGACAACCCCATCCAGATGAATCCCAGCGCCAGCCCGGCACAAGAGGCCGCCAGCAGGTTTTTGGTCGTCATAACTTTGTGGCCCAGGATGACACCGCCCAGGGGCCGGGAGAAGATCCCCAGGAGCAAGGCGATGGAGCCGATCATGCCGGCAACCTTGGGAGCCAGGTGGATGCTCTTGATCAACAAGGTATTAACCCAGACGCCGCAGGCAATGATCTCGCCAAAGGTGGCCAGTTGCGCCAGGGAGAGCAGCCAGATATTGCGGCTGCCGAAAACGCTGGCCCAGTCGATTTTGGGAGTGGTCACCGCCCGGGGCGTATCCGGTGCCAGGAAATACCATAAGATTAACAGCACCCCCGCCATGCCGCCAGTGATCATGAAGATATTGTGCCAGCCCACCAGAGGCAGGAGTTGCGGGATGCCATAAATTACGAACCCGGACCCCAAGAGGATCGAGCCGCCGTAAACCCCCTGGGCATGCTGGATTTCCTTGCCGAGAAAAAAGGTGGTGACGTAACGCGCCCCGGCGATAAAGCAGATGCCGGTGCCGATGCCGATGATGAACTTTAATATCAGAATGGCATAAAAGGAATTGGATAACCCGATGATGACATTGCCGGCGGTGATGATCAGGAGCGCCACATTGACCAGTTTCTTGGCGCCGAATTTATCTGCCAGCGCCCCTCCCGGGATCTGCAAGGCTCCATGGGTCAGGAAAATAGCGGTAGTCAGAAACCCCGCCATGGCGAAGGTGATTTCCAGCTGCTTGACCAGCGTGGGGATCAAGGGGCCGTGGTTGGTGTAGTTGGCCGAAAAGATAAAACCCAGGAGGGTGACGAAGCCTAGCGCCTTCCACCTTTGCGCCCATAATTCTTCCATTTTTTCCTCTCCTCTCAGCGAAGAAAGCTACCCGTTGAAGTAATCTTTCCGGTGACCCGCCGGCTGCCGCCGCCAGGTCATCTGGCCCGCTGCCGGATGCTCTCTAACTCAGGCGCAGCTATGGTTCTATCACTAATTCCTGCTGCTGGTTATTGGCGAAGATAATATTGATCGAGGGTTTCCCCCGGGGCGCCCAGCCATGCGCACCGAGTTCCAACGGCACATCGTGTCCGGGATAGAGCTTGTCGGCCAGGCCGGCAAGTTTGCGGACAGAGGCCTGAAATTTCTCCGCATCCCACACCGGCAGCGCCACCTGGCCTTTAAGGTCCCAACGATTCTTCAGCGCATCGCCGCACAAGACGGACTTTCCGGTCTTAAGCGCCAGGCTTCCGGGAGTGTGTCCCGGCACGAGCAGGAGCTGTACGTCCGGTTCGAGTTGGCTATCGTTCGCAATCAGGTGGAGTCTGTTGCTCTCTGCCAAGGCCCGCGACTGGTGGCGCAGCGTGATCTGATCTACCTGAGTTGAGCAGGCATAGTCCATCTCTTTTTCATGAACGACAATTTCAGCGCCCGGGAACAGGTCCCAATTTGCCGCGTGGTCGAAATGGAGGTGGCTGAGAACGACAGTATGAATGCCTTCCAGCGGGATCTGCCGCTGTGCGAGCGCCGCGGCCAGGGTCACTCGCTCGTTGTAGCCGGCAGTATCGAAAAGAATCTTTCTGCCCCCCTCAGTGACCACCAGATAAACCGCGCTCCAGCCAAGATAACCGCGACTGCTTCTACCTGGGAACCCGAAAAACAGAGTTTCGATGGTGGCCATGGATGCCCCGATATAAGCTTCTCTCCGCCAGGCGCTAGTCGCCAGGCGGAAAATCATACAATCTCGCCGGGTTCTCGACGAGGATACGGTGCCGGAGACACGGATCCGGCACCCACTCCGTCAGCAGATCGAGCAGGCCGGCATCCACCGGCATCTCGCCCACAAAAGACGGGTGCGGCCAGTCGCTGCCCCAAACCATTTGCTCCGGACCGGCCTCCACCAGGGCCTGGGCCATGGGGACGACGTCGTCGTAAGGAAATGGCTTGCTGGAGATGCGGTAGGCTCCTGACAACTTAACCCAGCATCTGCCCTCTCTCACCAGCGACAACAGGGCCGCAAACGCCGGATGCCTGACGGTCAGCGCCGCCGGCAGGTGGCCCATGTGGTCGATGACCGAGAGAACCGGCAACTGCCGGAAGCGCGGCGCCAGGTCCACCAGGTCGCGGCCAGCCACCAGCAATTGCAAGTGCCAGCCCCAAGGTGCAATCCGCCGCGCCATCTGCTCCAGCACATCCATCATCAGGCCTCCCTTGAAAAGCAGGTTGATCCTGACGCCGCGGAATCCCGCTTCGTGGAGCGCCTGTAATTCCTCGCTCGTTACCTGCGGGTGGACAACCGCAACCCCGCGCCATTTCCCACCTGATTGCCGGACTGCGTCATAGGTGCAGCGATTGTCGGTCCCATAGACGCTTGGCTGTATGATGACCGCCCGCTCAAATCCGAGAGCGCTCAACAGGCGCGCATAGGCGGGTATGCTGGCCTCCGGCGGCGTGTAACTGCGGCCGGGAACCATAGGATAGAGATCAGCGGGGCCGAAGATGTGCGCATGGGTATCGCATGAATGCGCAGGCGCCATCTCCTTCGGTGTACCCGGATCAGGATTTGGGCCAGGGATGATCACTTCGCTTCAGTATTAATCATAGACCCGCAGCTCTTTGCCTTTGGTTTCAGGCAGCAGCAGCACGGCTACAATCATGATGGCGTAGGCGGCAACCGCAAATACCGCAATCGCCTTTCCCAGGGTCAGGACTGCGCTGAGATAGCCGACCAGCATCGGGAACACTGCGCCAATCGCCCGTCCTAGGTTGTAGGAAAAACCCTGGCCGGAGCCTCGCAAATGGCTCGGGAACAATTCGGTAAAGAATGAACCCACCGGGCTGAACGAGCCTGAGACGAAGAACCCCAGCGGGAAACCCAGGAGCAGCATCACCGGTCCGTTGGCGAAGGGAAGAAAGGTATACGCCACGACGCTCAGGGCGCAACAGGCGGCGAACAAGACCAGGGCATTCTTGCGGCCGATACCGTCGGTCAAATAGGCGCTGGTCATATACCCGCAGAACGAACCGACGATGATGACAATCATGTACCAACCCGTGTTCAGGACTGACAAATGACGCACGGTCTTAAGATAAGTCGGCAGCCAGGTGGTGACTGCGTAGTAACCCCCTTGGACCCCCACGCCGAGAATCGAAGTCAGAACCGTCGTCTTCAGTACCGCCGGAGAAAAAATCTCCAGGAAATTCGGGGCATTTCCTGCAGCCGCCACCTTTTGCCGGGTCTTGGAGAAGACCTCGGGCTCGGGCACGTGACGCCTGATATAGAAGACCAGTAAGGCCGGCAGAATTCCGATCCAGAACATGGCGCGCCAGGCGTATTCTTTGGGAAGCCAGGTAAACAGCACGACCGAAAAGATTGCCGCGACGCCCCAGCCGATTGCCCAGCCTCCCTGCACGGTGCCGACCGCCTTGCCACGGTGTTTGGCGCGGATCGCTTCGCCCATCAGCACCGAGCCGACCGCCCATTCACCCCCGAATCCGAGACCTTGCAGCCCACGCGTGAAGAGCAGGCCCCAGAATGAGTTGGTAAAGCCGCTTAAGAAGGTGAACACCGCGAACCATAGGATGGTGAGCTGCAAAATTTTAGCGCGGCCGAAGCGGTCTGCCAACAACCCGGCCAGCCAGCCGCCGACCGCAGAGGTTAGCAGCGCCGCGGTAGCCAGCCACCCGGCGTCTCCGCTGCTGATGTGCCAGGCCGCAATCAGACTGGGAATCACGAAGCTGTAAACCATCACGTCCATCCCATCGAGCGCCCAACCGCCGAATGTAGCGACCAGAGTGCTTCGTTCGGTAGGACTCAACTCCGTGATCCATGCCAGCTTACCTTCTTGAACCGATTGTTCCATCATAATGGCCACCTCGTACCTCGCATAATGGGATGAAATGATAAGATTGCTTTCCCGGGGGCCGGCGCCGCAGGCCCTGCGCTCTATTTTTTTACCCCCTGCGTGAGCTGCATCAGCAAAAAATCTTCATGGTAGTCCTCCTTTGCTAGTTGCCTTGAATCGAGCCAGGCCGCCCTCCGGCCTAACGGTCATTCATCAGAGGGCCGCGGCCGGCCGTATCCTCCGCCACCGGGGGTTTCAATGCGGACCAGGTCCCCCGCCAGCAGGCGCACAGAGAACTTCCCCGGCATGACTTGAGTCTGCCCCTTTTTGATCAGGGTGTTCTTCCCGGGCTGGCCCGGAGCCCCCCCGGCGAGTCCGTAAGGGGCGTTGGTGCGCCGCTCGGAGAGCACGGTCACTTCGGCATCGGAGAGCAACCTGATTTCCCTGACCAGACCGTCGCCGCCATCGAAACGGCCTTTGCCCCCCGAGCCTTTCCGGATGGAATATTCAGTCACCTGCAAGGGGTAGGCGAATTCGAGAGCTTCGATGGGCGTGTTCAGGGTGCTGGTCATGTGGGAGTGCATGGCCGACTCGCCGTGGTTGCCTGCCGTGGCGCCGCAGCCGCCACCCAGGGTTTCGTAATAGGCAAATGGGTTGCCGGTGCGCGGGTCGACGCCACCGATGGCCACGTTGTTCATCGTCCCCTGGCTGGCAGCGGGAATGATGTCCGGCAGCGCGGCCGCGAGCGCCCCCAGCAGGACGTCAACGATGCGCTGGGAGGTTTCGACATTACCACCGGCGACTGCAGCCGGAAAGCGGGCGTCCACAATGGTCCCCGGCTTGGTGATGATCTCCAGGGGCCGCAGGATGCCAGCGTTGGTCGGTACATCCTCGCGGATCAGGGAACGAAAGACATAGAGAACCGCCGAGAGGGTAATGGCCCGCACCGCATTGACGCTCCCGGCCACCTGGGGGTCGCTCTCGCTGAAATCGAGCGTGGCCCGGTCCCCGGCCACTCGCATCTTAAGGCGGATGGCAATCTGTTTGGTGCCGATCCCGTCGTCGTCCAGCACATCGGTGAACTGGTAGCACCCGTCAGGGATGGACTCGATGGTGGCGCGCATGACCCGTTCGGCATAGTCCTTGAGACTCCCGGCGTAAAAATTGACCTGGTCCAGGCCATATTTTTTCAGAAGTTCCAGGGTCCGCTGGATACCTGTGAAATTGGCCATTATCTGGGCGGCGAAATCCCCCTCCCGTTCGATGGGGGTACGTACGTTGGTTTTCAGGAAATCGAGGATCTTTCGGTCCACGGCGCCGCGCTCGACTATTTTCAGGGGCGAAATGATGATCCCCTCCTGAAAGATCGAGGTCGAAAGGGGCATGGAACCCGAGGTCATGCCACCAACATCGGCGTGATGAGCCCGGTTGGCCACGTAGTAGACGGGCTCCGGGCCGCCGTAGAAGACCGGTGCGACGATGGTGATGTCGGGGAGGTGGGTCCCACCTTGAAAAGGATTGTTAAGCATCACCATATCCCCTTCCTCGAACTGGCAGCAGTCGATGGCGGCCCGGACGGAAAGGGGCATGGAGCCCAGATGGACTGGAATATGCGCCGCCTGGGCGATCATTTCGCCAGCGGCATCGAAAATGGCGCAGGAGCAATCCCGGCGCTCCTTGATGTTGGGCGAGAAGGCAGTCCGGTTCAGGGTGACTCCCATCTCCTCGGAAATCGAAGCGAACCGGTTCTTGAAAACCTGCATCAGGATGGGATTAACAGTCATGATGGCATCCATCAGGCGTCCAGGGTGAGAATGATGTTGCCCAAGGCATCGACCTCAGCCATGGCAAAAGATGGTACGACAATGGTCGAGGAGTATTCGACCACGATCGCGGGTCCTCTGAAGATGTTCCCGCAGCCCAGCCGGTCACGGGCAAGGACTTTCGCCATGAGGGGTTCCCGATCGAAATAGACCCGCTTTTCCCCCAGCAGGGCCTCGTCGGGAATTTCCCGTCCTGCCTGCGGCAGGCGGGGAAAATTCGGTTTCTCCTGGGCTCCCACCGCCCGCAGGCGCAGGTTGACGACTTCGACGGCCTTGTCCCGGTTGCAGTAGCCATAGAGTCTTTCGTGCAGACGATGGAAGGTCTCTCGAAAATCGAGGTCCAGGGGCACGAGGACCTCGAAGGACTGGCCGCGGTAACGCATATCCAGATATTGTTCAAGTCGAATCCTGGCCGCAGGAACCCCCTCCGCCAGCAGTTCCTCCTTGCCCCTGTTTTCCAGCGGGGCGAACAGCGTTTCCAAAACAGCCGGGTCCACACCCTCTTCCGGCAGCATCACGGTCTGGGAATAGTCCTTGATGATATCCGACATCAGCATTCCGAAGGCCGACAAAATTCCGGCGTTGCGGGGAATCAGCACGCGGGGGATCTCCAGGCCGCGGGCCAGATAGGCGGCATGCATGCCGCCGGCGCCGCCGAAGGAAAAGAGGGTGAATTCCCTCGGATCGAATCCGCGCTCCACGGAAATAACCTTGATGGCCCTCTCCATGGTAGTATTGGCCACCGCCAGGACCCCTTCGGCAAGTTCCGTCGGCCTAAGCCCCAGCTTGTCCGCCATCTCCCGAAAATGGGATTCCAGTGCCGCGGTCTTCAGGCTCATGGCGCCGCCGAGAAAGTGGTCGGGAACCAGGCGGCCGAGAAACAGGTTGGCGTCGGTGACCGTAATCGCGGCGCCTTTCCCATAGCAGATCGGGCCAGGGTCGGCGCCGGCACTTTCCGGGCCGACCTTCAGAGCGCCGCCGGCATCGATGGCGGCGATGGAGCCGCCCCCGGCGCCGACGGTGTTAATGTCGATCATGGGAACCTTCACCGGGTAGCCGCCGAGGTTTGATTCCGTGGTGAGCGGCAGCTTGCCGTCGATCAGGGCGACGTCGGTCGAGGTGCCCCCCATGTCAAAGGTGATCAACCGGTCAAATCCCGCCATCTTGCCGATTTCGAAGGCGCCCACCGCGCCGCCCGCCGGCCCCGAGAGAATCGTGCGGACCGATTCGGTCATGACGGTTTCCGCGGAAATGCTGCCGCCGTTGGATTGCATGATGCGGAAACGCTGGCTACCCAGATGGTTTTTCAGAAAAGTGATGTAACTCCCCATCTTGGGAGAGACGTAGGCGTTGATAACCGTCGTCGAGGTGCGCTCATACTCGCGAAACTCTGCCAGGGTCTCGTGGGAAAGGGAAATGGGAATGCCCAGTTTCAGAATTTCCTGTCGAACCGTTCGTTCGTGTTCCGGGTTCTTGAAGGAGAAGAGCAGCGAAACGGCAATCGATTCCACCTGGGCGGCTTTCAGCGGCGTCAGCAGCTCCCGGACCTCATTGGGATCGAGTGCTTCGAGGATGTTGCCGGCCGCATCGACCCGGCACTTCAGCCCGAAACGGAGGGAGCGGGGAACCAGGGGGGGATTCTTGCGATAGGAAAAGTCGTAAAGAAACTGCCGGTTTTGGCGGGCGATTTCGATCACATCCTCAAATCCGGAGTTAGTGATCAGGGCCGTTTTGGCCCCCTTTTTTTCCAGGATCGAATTAGTCGCCACCGTAGAGCCGTGAACGAGTTCGAAATCGCGATCCCCGGCAATCCGGCGAATGCCGGCCAGGACTGCTTCGGCGGGATTGGCAGGGGTGGACAGGGTCTTGTATTCCCCCCACAGGCTGCCGTCCTTCCAGATGAAGTCGGTGAAGGTGCCGCCAGTGTCAACACCGATGATGAGCATGGTTTCCTCGGGAGCCTATTTATCCCGGAGCTTATAAATTTACCGATCAGGCTGCCTAGGTAGTCCGGGCCCGCGTCGGTTGGGAATCGGGCGTACCTGACCACCTCCGGGACATATTTGCACAAATTCGGGTTTTCCGAAAGATGAACTTTGAGATTAAGATAAATTTTGTCTTGGCATCGAAGACTTGTCATCCAATATTTCATTGACCATCACGGGTGGCAATCGCGGCAAATACTTGACCCCCTCGAGTACATCCGATCGAGGGGATTTCCAAGTCCCTCGGAAGTGGCGAAGTGGCTGCTGGCAGTGTCAAGGGTATTCAAGGAAGAGTGTATGAGTCGTTCCAGCCTTCTGACATACTTCTGGGGAATATCAATAGGTTAATAGGCAACATGGTAGTCCCAACGGGACTTTTTCATGTCAAAACTGGCATCTGCATGCCTAATAATTTCGAGGGCTTGGACAGAGAGCCCCTTGGCAAGTTGACATAAAAAGGCGAAAATTTTACCCTGTATTTTGGCAGTTTGATATCAAATTTGGGCGTTTGATTCAAGCAACAGTTCAATTGGAGGTCCTGGAGATTGCCACTCCAGGGCTTTTTCATTTTAACAGATTCCCATATTCGAATCATATGCGGAGATCTGAGGAAAACGGATAGTGGCAAGTGATCAGTTATTGTGGCTTTCCATCCAACAATAAAAAACAGGGCCATAGCTGACCCTGCTCTACCGGTTTTTTAAACTGAATCCGCCGGGCTACCCAAGGTTATTTAATTTGGGTCAAATATCCGGGGTGGGCACATCTTTCCACGCCGTGTCCTTGGCCACCGGCTTGATTTGGACGATTTTCCCGGTTTGGGTATCCAGGTCAATGAAGCCCACCGGGGTCCTGACGGTGCCGCTGGCTAGCAGGCTGCTCCCGGAGATATGCCCCGCCTGGCCGTGGTCCACCTCCACCAGGATAACCCGCCGGTAAGGACAAGTGTCGCAGGACATCTCAGGCAGGTCCAGTCCTAACGGGCAGTGACGCCGCCGGGCCACCGCCGGGTCGACCCCCATCATGGCCGCCATGTGCGCCATCGGCGAACTGCGGAGATGGGCGAAGGGGTGAAACACCCAATCAATGATCAAGGCCACGGTATGATGCTGCTTGAACAGATGGGAATGGCCGCCCGTGTCGGCAATCATCCCCTGCATCACATAGTCCACGGGCATAAGATAGCCAAGGTAATCCTTGTCACCCTTGAGGAAAGGGACTTCCCCGGTCTTAGACGCAGTGACAATGCCCCTGATAGTCTCAGCGGCCAAGGGGCTGTCCTCCGGGAGAATGGGCACTATCGTGAGGTTATTTACAGTGGTTAATGGTAGGGAGGCCAGGGTAATTTCCCTCAGGAGAATGCCGCTGCCCATCACCAGGATGACCATGAAGACCGGGATAACCGCGTGCCGCAGCGTGGGAGATGGGATTAACCGCTGGACCAGCGCGGCCAGGGGCCGCTCCAGAGCCCTGGGCAGGAACATCCCGGAGTTGTTCATGTATTCCCGGTAAGAATCTCCATATCGGTTCAACATCCGCCGTTCTTCGTCAAGGGCCAGGAAGTAGTAGAGAACGAACATCAGCGACAGGCTGGCCAGCACGATGAACCGGGGCCACAGGATGGCCATGCCGATGCCCCAGACCCCCAGCAAGAGGTACTGGGGATGCCGAACCATCTGGTACAGGCCCCTGGAGGCGATGCCCCATTTAAAGATCTTCCCCAAATAGACCTGCAGGGCACAGATGCTGAAGCCCAGAAACCCGATAACCAAGAAAAAAGAGCCGGCAATCCGCACGGTCTTGAGAAAGGCGGTGGGCGGCAAGATCATGTGGGGGAGGAAAAAAGCGATGGCCCAGCGGGTGGCGGCGTGCTGACCCAGGAAGTTGAAAAAGGGGCTAAAAACCGAGTAAAAGAAAAAGGCGAAGGGGCTGATCATGATCATCACTTCCAAGGCCATGATGAAAAAAACCATGATCCCGCCCAATGCAGCTATTCTCTTGACCAACGACCTTTGCGTCTTCATGATTATCCTCCTTCCGTTGTGTAATCCCCAGGGGGCAACCTTAGTGAGTTACTGATTGTTTGTCGAGACGGCCATCTTTCAGATAGTAAACATAGTCAAACCCCTCAATCATCCGCACATCGTGGGTCACCACGATAACCGCCGATTGGTTTTCCTTGGCAATCTTCTTTAATAATTCCATGACCTTCTTGCCGCGGATGGTGTCCAATGAAGCAGTAGGTTCGTCGGCCAGAATGAGCCGGGGGTTGTTGGCCAGGGCCCGGGCGATGGCCACCCGCTGCTGTTCGCCCCCGGAGAGGAGCGCGGGCGGGTAATCGGCCCGGTCGGCGATCTCCATGTATTCCAGGAGTTTCATGACCCGGCGGTTCGCCGGCTCCCCCTTGACGCCCACCAAATTGAGGGGAAAAAGCACATTTTGCCGGGCCGTGAGGAAGGGGATGAGGTTGTGGGACTGGAAGATGAAACCCATCTTCTCCCGGCGGAGACGCCTAATGTCCACTCCTCCGGACCAGCCGTTTTTTTGAAAGATCGTCTGGCCGTCAAAGACGATCTTGCCCGTCGTGGGTTCGAGGATCAGACTGGTGGAAAGCAGCATGGTGGTCTTGCCTGAGCCGCTGGGACCCAGCAAGGCCACCAGTTCGCCGGCGGATACCGAGAGGTTGATATCCTCCAGAGCCCGCACCTCCAGACGCCCGAAGCCGAAAATCTCACTCAGGCCTTCTATCTTGAGGACTTCCATCACTGTTCCCCCAGGGCCAGGGCGGGTTCGGTTTTCAAGGCCTGCAGGACCCCCAGGCAGCTAGCCAGAATGGCTCCCAGCAGGACGATCACGAAGGTGAAAAAGTCGTCACTGGCGTACAAGACGACGAGTCGGGGAAATACCTGGTAAGTGTTGTGGATGAGCACCAGGCCGAAGAGAAAGCTGGCGCTGGTCAAGAGGACGGATTCCTCCAATACCATGCGGATGATTACCCGGTTGGGCGCGCCTATCAGTTTCATGACGGCAATGGTGCGGATCTTCTCCAGGGTAAGGGTATAGATGACCAGGGAAATAATCACTATGGAGACGATGTAGAGGATAATCCGGAACATTACGGTCTGCGCCTTGGCTTTGGCCAACCGCCCCTTTAACATCAATTCTGTTTCCTGATCGGTGGTATAAACTGAAAGATAGAGCCATTTTTCAATCCGCCGGGCCACGGCGGCGGGATCGGCCCCCGGGGCCAGTTTGACGACGATGGCGTTGGCCAGATGCGTGTCGGGGAGCAGGCGGTCCAGGTACTTTTCGGCTTCCCCGGGCGAAAAAGCTCCCAGGGTGGTCAGGCTTTGTAATAACCGTTCCCTCTGGTTGCGGATTTCTTCGTTGTCCCGTTGAAACAGCACTTCCTGGGCATCGGGTAAAGAGAGATACACCAGGGGTTCCCCCTCCGGGTCGGTGCCTTCGGCAGTCAGGCCCACCACCGTGTAGGTATGCAGGCCCAGGTGGACCCGATCTCCCACCTTCAACCCCAGTTTCTTATACGCCACCATTTCGTAATGAGCCCGCCTGATTCCCCGGCCGGCCACAAATTTCTGCGGCCCTCCCAGCCCATCGAAAACATAATAGCCGACAATGGCGAAGCGCCGTTTTTTCCCCAGAATCTCCCTTTCCACGGGAGAAAAAATGATGGGGCTGGCCTTGGCCACCCCGGAAATGGCGGCGACGCTGTAATGAAAAAACTCCGGCACGATGGACTCCTCGTCGATAGGGCCGCCCCGATAGCGCTCCACCACCCAAAGATCGGGATTGGTGGTCTTGATGAAAGACAGCCCTTCAAACAGGAAGCCCCGATAGATACCGTTAAACGACAGGACTAAGGCGAACAGCAACCCCACGCCGATGGCGGTGGCCAGGCACCGCCCCTTGTGCTGCTTGATGTCCTGGATGGCCAGATCCATCACTTGCTCCCGGCTTCTGGAACGGTGACCCGGGGGTCCACCTTTTCTCCCGCCTCCAGGCCAACGGGATTGATGACCACCAGGTCTCCTTCCTTCAGCCCTTCCAGAACCGCAATCTTCTTGCCATCGTTCAGGCCGGTGGCAATTTTCTGAAACCGGGCGAGGCCCTTATCAGCCACCAGCACTCCTTTGTCGCCATTTCTGGTGATCACCGCCGATAACGGTACCGCCAAGGCTGTCTGGCGGCCCGTGTCAATATCTACCTCGGCCTCCTCCCCAATGACCAGGGGTTGGGGCAGTTCAGCAAACCTTACATCCACTTCCAGTTCCCGGGTGACGGTGTCGGCTTCTTTATTGAGGCGGACGACTCCACCCTGGAAAACCCGGCCGGAGCGGAGTTTAATCCCAGCCTTTTGCCCTTCCTGCAGCGGGGCGACCTGCGTCTCATCGATCCAGGCGGCCACCCAGATCGGGTCCAGGTTCACCATTTGAAAAATGGGGGTGCCGGGTGCTATCGTATCCCCGATTTCCGCCTTGCGCACCGTGATCAAGCCGTCCATGGGAGCCAGGATGCGGGTGTAGTCCTGCACCGCCTCGGCGGCCTGGGTTTCCGATTCCGCTTGTTTGACGGCTGCCTCCAGGGATGTCAGAGTAGCCCTGGTGGCGGCGACTTCGCTTTCGGCCACCCGCAACTGCGCCTTGGTGGTGTCAAAAGCCGCCTGGGAGATGTAGCCGGGCTTGAAGACCTCCAGATCCCGCTGGTAATTGCTTTGCGCCAAACCCAGGTCGGCCCGGGCCTTTAGCATATCGGCCTGGCCCCGGGCCAGGTCTCGCTGGGCGCGGTTCCTGGCCGCCCGGGAGGACATTTCCCGGGCCCGCAATTCTTTAGCGTCCAGTTCTGCCAGAAGTTGGCCTTTCTGCACCCGGTCGCCTTGATCGGCATAGAGTTTTTCCAAAATCCCGGTGATCTTGGCGCTCACCGTTACCGGGACTTTGGACTGCACCGTGCCCGGCCCGTGGACCTGGCCCTGGACCTCCACTTTCTTGACCCGAACCACCGGTACCGGCGGACGATGCCAGATTAGACGGTGGGCCAAGAAAACTAAAATAATTACCCCTATGGCAATCCCTAAAGTTTTTTTACCCCCAGATAATTTCACTGCTTTTGCCCCCCGTTCTTGCTGGGTAGATTAGATTCCGGCGGCTCGGCGCCGACGATTTGCTTGATCCTGGCCCTGGCGATTGCGTAGGCCGCGGCGTATTTGATAAAGGCGAACCGGGAACCGGTCAGGTCCACCTGGGCCTGAAGGACGTCCAGACCGATGGCCTTACCGACGCGGTACAGGGCCTGGGCGCTGGCATAGGCCTCTTCATTGGTGGCCACGGTCTGCTTGCTGGTGGCCACCCCCTGGCGGGCGTTCTCCTGGTCCTTCCAGGCCGTGGTCAGGTCCACCTTGAGGCCGTCGAGCCGGTCCCGTTTCTTTTCCAGCAATTGCCGATATTGGGAGGAGGCCTTGGCCACCTGGGCCTTAGTCAGCCCCCCCTCAAAAAAAGGATATTCCATAAAGACCCCGGCGATCCATTCCGGCCTGGTGCCGCCCAGGTCCCGATGCTTCACGTCGCTGCCCGCCTGCAAGCTGACTTCCGGAAAGTAACTGCCCCGGGCTGCTTTAATTAAGGTCTCGCTCTGGGCGATATCCAGGTCCAGCTCTTTAATTTCAGGATTGGTTTTCAGCACTTCCTGCCACAAGGAGTTCACCTCAGCTGTCGCACCAAAGTCATGGGGGGGTTGGCCGCGGATATCCACCTGCACCTGTTCTGGCAGCCCCAGGGTGCGGGCCAGAATTTCCCTGGCCAGGCACACCGCGTTTTGGGCCTCAACGCTTGCCTGCTCGGCCTCGGATACCTGGGACTGGGCTCGCACATAATCGAGGTTGGTGACCTTTCCGGCTCTATAAAAGGCTTCGGTCAATTTACCGAATCCCTGGCGTTGTTGCAGGGCCTCGTGCGCCACTTTAAGGTCCTCTTTGGCCTCCAGCAACTGGTTGAATGCCTGGGTCACCGCAAAGGCCAGTTCGTCTGCGGTCTTTTGGACTTCCTGCTTCTGCGCCTGCTCGCCGGTATTGGCGGCCCGGGTATTGTAATAAGTCTTCAAGCCGTTAAATATGATCTGCTTGCCCAAAACACCCGTATAGCCTTCCCGCTTATATAAGTCCTTTCCGGTTAGGTTACCCCCCGGTGGAAACCTGTTGGGCGGCTGCCGATCTAAGAAAGAAGACAATACCAGCCGGGGAAAAAACTCGGAGCGGGCCGCCTGATAATCCGCCGTCAGCTCCTGGATTTTCTCCCGGCTGGCAGCCATGACCGGGTTGTACTGCCGGGCCAGGGCCAGACAGTCATCCAGGCTCAAGTCCTGATAATTTTTCTCTGCAGCGGACGCCTGACCCGTCCATAACAGCAGGGCGCCGAGGATGACGAAAATAGCCTTCAAACCTTTCGATGATAACCACATTGTCAATATCCACCTTGAAAGTATGAGTCGGCATAGCCCCAAGTTTAGAAGATGAACAGGGAGAGACCGGCCACAGCCGGAACAATCCATAAGAGGTTCACCTCAAAAACGATGAGGAGGATGGTAGCCCCTGCGGTTAATAGCAAATCCGGAGCGCTAGTGAGCGCGGCTTGTCCCATCTGCCAGGTCACCAGGGCCAGCATGCCCACCAGGGCCGCCAGGATGCCTTGAATCACCGGGCGCATCCACCGGGCCTCTTTGAGCCGCTGGTAATACGGGGTCACGAAGATAATCAGCAAAATCGGCGGCAGGAATACGGCAATGGTGGCCACCCCTGCCCCCCAAAGCCCATACACCCGGTAGCCCACGAACGTGGCCAGGATGATAATCGGGCCGGGGGTGATGAACCCCAGGAGGATGCCGTCCATAAACTGTTTGAGGCTGAGCCAGTGCCATGCATTCACCACATCCCATTGCAGAATCGGGATCATGGCGTAGCCGCCCCCGAAGCTCACGACGCCGATTTTGAGGAAGATCCGGGTCATTCGGCCCAGATCGGGTTGCAACCACCCTAAACCCCAGACCGCCAGGCCAACCCCGAACAAGGCCAGGGTAACCAGGGTCAAGGTCCGGCCCAGCTTTGGGTTCACCGTGGCAACCATAGGATTCCCGGGCCCCTGGACTGGTAAAAGCCAAAGCCCCAAGGCCATCCTGAGGAGGCCGGCTCCCAGGAAAACCAACAGAAAATTAATCCGGAGCCCAAAGGCTCCCAAGGCCAGGAGAGCGATGAGCGCATCGAGCCAATGTTTCCGGATCGCTTGACTCAAGCGCCACAAGGCTTGCAGCAGGAGCGCGATGACCACGCAGCTCATACCCCTGGAAACGGCCTGCACCCAGAAGATATCGGTATACCTGAAATAAAGAAACGAGAGCGCCAGCATCAGGATAAAACCCGGCAGGATGAACGACGCGGCCGCGGTGATGGCGCCGCTTACTCGCCGGAGCCGGTATCCTATATAAGTTCCCAGTTGCACCACCGTGGCTCCGGGCAGCAGCTGACACAAGGCCAGGCCATCCAAGAATTCCTCCTGGCGCAGCCAGCGCTGCTTATCCACGGACATCCGGCGCAGGGGCTCCACCATGGCCAGGCCGCCGAAGGCGGTAACCCCCAGGTGCAGAAAAGCGCGGGATAGATGGGCAATTGATGGTTCGTTTAAATTTTTCATGGTTCCAGTTATGAACTATGGTTGAGCCGTCAGGTTCAGGTCTGATCGCCTCAGCCCCTTTTCTGGGAGTAATGATAGGCTGTAAACGGAAAACGAAGTATGATCTGAATCATAGGAAGGTAAATTATTTTCCAGGGAGAAAAATAATTTTGACGGCGGCAGGAATGCTTCAAGCGGTCTTCGCGGATCTTTCCCCGGAGCAGCGAGGGAAGCTGGAAGACTTGGCCCAGGAGGTCTTCCTGAAAAAAGGAGAGCAGCTTTTCGGCCCCGGGGATCGATCCCGCGGGTTTTATGTGGTACTCGAGGGCGTCATCCGGGTCTACGGCATGTCTTCCCAGGGCAAAGAGATCACCCAGGAGATCGCCGGTGAACTGGGCGCCTTTGCCCTGGCCAGCCCATTTTCTGGGACCTATCAGTGCTTCGCCGAGGCCCTGAAAGATAGCCGGCTCTATCTCATCAAGAAGAAGGAATTTTTAGACCTGGTAACCGGCGACCCCGGCTTTGCGGTCGAATGGATGCGCCTGTTGTCCCACATGCTTATTCATCTCCGCCGGCGTCTGGTCGACCTGACCCTCAAGGACCCCAAGGCGAGAATCGCCGGCTACCTCGTGCTCCTGGCCGAAATGCAAAATTCCCGGTCCATTGTTCTCCCTGTGCCGCGAAAAGAATTGGCCATTTTCTTGGGAATGACCCATGAGACGTTCTACCGCACCGCCAGGGAATTAACCAATGATGGCCTGGTTCGGTTCACCGGGCAATCGGTTGACATCCTGGACCAGGAGCGGCTAGCGGAAATCACGGAGTGAAGGCGGCGACGCTATTATAAGAGCTGTGCGGCTATCTGCTTGATTGGAACATTATCACTACGCCCAAAACTTCCCATATCCATTTCCTATCCGCAATTTTCCTCACTCCACCGATAAGTCCATTTCGTGGCAAGATAGCCGCGATTGAAGGGATGGTCGGTTTAAGTCTCATAAGCGGTTTGAGTATAAGATTTGTCTCAGGTTGACATGACGGATTGATTAACAAGAAACCGGTGTTCCCCGCCCTTATTCTTCCTCCAATTTAAGGCCATCTCTTTGATATTGGACGTCGCGCAAATCGAGGGCCCTGACCTCCTCCGTTTCGCTCCAAAGCTCAATCTCCAGACAATTAGCCACCCAGGCGCTCCTCGTCATAAGTCCTAGCCAAAGAGCCACCACCGGGTCCGCAGCATCCGAGGCTGGAAATCACCTTCCCGGCCTCAATAGTGCCTCCCCGGCCATCGCTCTCCTCGCCCGGTTCATAACCACTAGGGCCCTTTAAGACCTGTCGGATTTTCCGAATTTATTTTTTCAGAATAATCAATAGCTTATCTGTTAGCCCTCCGGGTGCTGTAGGATTTTCAGACAAAGGGGGCGCCCAGGAGGCTCAGTAACATTTATATTATATAAGTAAATCCATAAGTTATCTAAATGGCATGGGTCTTGCCTTATTAGGGAAGGAAGTGACAGCCACCTGTGAACTTGCAAAGGGAAGATTGTGAAGAAAAATAGTGTCAGCCCTGATTTGTACCGTGACGTCCAGAGGCTCGGGGCCAGGGACATGGAAGCCTGCATGCAATGCGGCAACTGTGCCTCCGCATGTCCCTTGTCGACAGGGGAAAACACCTTTCCACGAAAGATTTATCGTTATCTCCAACTCGGCCTGAGAGACAAGCTCTTGGGATCCCCCGAACCCTGGCTCTGTTATTACTGCGGCGAGTGTAATACCGACTGTCCCCGAGGCGCCGAACCCGCCGAGACCATGATGGCGGCCCGGCGCTGGTTGACGACCCAGTATGACTGGACCGGACTTGCCCGGAGATTTTATACGTCGCCGAAAACGGAGGTTGGCGTTTTTCTTGGCATTGCGCTATTTGTTGTCACCCTTTTTCTGATCTTTCACGGGCCGGTCGTTACCAGCCGCGTGGAGCTCACCACCTTCGCTCCGGTTCACTGGGTCCACCTCGGTGACCAGATCATGATGGGTTTTATCTTCTTGATGCTTTTCTCCAATGCGGCCCACATGTATTCCGGGATCATGCAGGGCACGAAGATACCGCTCCGCCTCTATATAACCCAGGCGCCGGTGTTCTTCCTCAACTACTTCACCCAGAAACGGTGGCGGAAATGTGGAACCGGCCCAGGCAGCGCCTGGTGGAGACATCTCTTCCTGTTCTCCGGCTGGGTGGCGATGGAGATCCTGGTTATGGGGTACCTCGCGGCCTTCCAGACCGATATTGTCCATCCCTTTTGGTATCCCACCCAGCTGTTGGGCTACTACGCCACCATCGCCCTGATGGTTGGCTCCACGAGCATGCTGTACAGCCGCTGGTTCAAGAAGGAGGCGAAGCTCCACAGGTATTCGGATTTCACCGACGTCTTCTTCCTGGAGTTGATCATCGCCATTGCCGTCACCGGCATCCTGGTCCATATTTTCAGGCTGGCCGGACTGCCGATGATAACTTACACGACCTATGTGACCCACGTGGCCATCTGTGTAGGCATGCTCTGCCTCATGATCCCCTTTGGCAAACTCTCGCATCTTATGTATAGGCCTTTAGCCATCTTCCTGACGACCCTGAAAGAAAAGGCCTTGCGTGAATCCCAGGCTAACCTGGTGACGATCCGGCAAGATGTCGGCGAGACCTTCCAGAGCTGCATGCAGTGCGGTGCCTGCACCGGGGTTTGCCCCACGAGCGAGGTTACCAGCTACAGTCCCAGGAAGATCCTCCGCGATATCTCTCTTGACAAGTCCACAAACGTATCCGTCGATGAGGCCTCTTGGGCTTGCACCACCTGTAACAGCTGTGTCGAAACCTGCCCCCGCGGCGTCAGCTTTCTTGACCTGATAAGGTCCATCCGGCGCCATGTCGCCGCTGCCGGATTCCTGCCGAAATCTTTAGCTGCAGTGGTGCAGAGTCTGAAGAAAGACGGCAACCCCTGGAACGGAAAAAGGGAAAATCGCCTGGATTGGGCCCAGGGCGCCAACCTGCCAGCTTATACCAGAGAACATGAGTATTGCCTGTTCACCTGCTGTACCACGGCCTATGATACCAGCGCCGGCCAAGGCAGCCAAAAGGCAGGGCTGGCGCTAGTGCGCCTGCTCGAATATGCCGGGGTCTCCTATGGATCCTTTGGAGCCGAGGAGAGTTGTTGCGGCGACGTGGCCGCCAATATTGGAGCCGCGGATGTTCTTGGCGATCTCACCAGGAAGAATACCGGGATGTTTCTGGAGGCAGGTGTTTCCAAGATCCTGGCCTCCTCCCCTCACTGTCTGAATTCATTCAAGAAAAATTATGAAGGGCTGAAGGGGTTAGCCATTACTCACTCCACCGAGCTTCTGGATGAACTCATTCAAAAGGGCTCCCTCAAACCCGTCAACAGCCTTGATCTCAAAGTGACCTACCATGATCCCTGCTATCTCGGCAGACATTCTTCCATATATGATGCCCCCCGGAGAATCCTTGAATCCATACCGGGCGTTACCCTGGTGGAAATGCAGAATAGCCGGGAGCGGAGCCTCTGTTGTGGGGGCGGCGGCGGCGGGCCCTGGAAGGACGGTAACGGAAAAGGAAGTCTGGGAGAGATTCGGGTCCAAGAGGCCCTCGGCACCGGCGCCGGGGTGATCGCCACGGCCTGCCCTTACTGTATTCGCACGCTCAATGAGTCCATCGCCAAAATGGGTGTCGGAAACCAGATAAAAGTCCAGGACCTGACGGAACTGCTGCTGCAGTCGGTTGCTTTGCCGGATGCGCCTGCCATAACCGGAAAAATCAATATGAGGCTTTCTCAGGGGGAAGCTCATGTCTGAGCGAATCGGGTTTTTCATCTGCCATTGCGGAATCAACATTGCCTCTCGTGTCCGAGTGAAGGAGGTGGTGGCCTATGCGGCCACCTTTCCGGCTGTCCTGGTTTCCCAAGATTATCTGTTTATGTGCTCGGATCCGGGACAGGATCTCATCGAAAAGGAAATCAAGAATCGAGACCTCACTCATGTGGTGGTGGCCTCCTGCTCGCCTCGCATGCACGAAAAGACCTTTCGGGCCGCTTGCCAGAGGGCGGGGTTGAATCCCTACCGGGCTTTTCATATGGTCTGTGTCCGGGAACACGGCTCCTGGGTGACGGAAAGCGAGGATGAGGCTACGGCCAAGGCGATCGTTCTCGTCAGGGCCGGTCTGATGCGGGTCACGAATCAAAGTGCGCTCCTCCCGAGCAAATTCTCGGTCAATCCGAACACCCTGGTGGTCGGGGGCGGTATCGCCGGCATGCAGGCGTCCCTGGATATCGCCAGCTCCGGCAATCAGGTCTACCTGGTGGAACGGCAGCCAACAGTTGGGGGTCACATGCTCCAGTATGACAAGACCTTCCCGACCTTGGACTGTGCGGCCTGTATCGGTACGCCGAAAATGGTGGCCGTCGGCCAGGACAAGAACATCCATCTGCTGACCAATACCGAGGTAGAGAGTGTCAGCGGTTTTGTCGGCAACTTTAAAGTCAATGTCAATAAGCGCTCCCGCTATGTGGGGACGAACTGTACCGGTTGCGGAGATTGTGCCAAGGTCTGCCCGGTCGAGGCCCCGAACGAATGGGATGTGGGCATGAAGAGGCGCAAGGCCATCTATATCTCCTTTCCCCAGGCTGTGCCGGTTCGCTATGCGATTGACAAAAAGGATCGGGGCCCCTGCGTACAGAGCTGTCCCGCCGGTATCAATATTCAAGCATTTGTGGCCCTGATTAAGGTAGGCAAGTATCAGGAATCACTCCAATTAATCATGGAAAACATGCCGCTGCCCGGCACGCTCGGCCGTATCTGTCCAGCCCCCTGCGAGACCCAGTGCCGCAGGCAGGAGGTCGATGCTCCGCTGGCGATCTGCCAGTTGAAGCGGTTCGCGGCGGACCAGGTAGATTGGGCCACGTTGCCGCTGCCGGCAATCGAAAAGAAGCCTGAAACCGAGAAGGTGGCCATCATCGGTGCGGGTCCGGCAGGGCTTGCCGCCGCCTATTTCCTGGCTAAAAAAGGGTATCATCCGACCATTTTCGAAAAGGCGCCCTTTGCCGGAGGCATGCTCCGTTCCGGTATCCCGGACTACCGCTTGCCGCCCGCGATCCTGGAACAGGAGATCGGCTATATCAAGAGGCTGGGCGTGGACATCCAGCTGAATGTATCTATCGGCAAGGAGCGTCCGGTTGCCGGTCTCTTCGACGAAGGATTTAAGGCCGTTTATCTGGCAGTCGGCGCCCAGAACAGCATGAAGCTGAAGATCGAGAACGAGGATGCCGAAGGCGTCTTGCACGGCGTCGATTATCTCGGATCTCTCAATTACCGGAAACCGGTCAAGACCGGCAAGAAGGTCGTGGTAGTCGGCGGTGGCGACGTGGCCATCGATTCGGCCCGTGAGGCCCTGAGGCAGAGCGCCTCCGAGGTGAAGATACTGTACCGGCGGAGCAGATCGGAGATGCCGGCCGCCAAGCATGAGATCCAGGCTGCGGAGGAAGAAGGCATCAAGTTCGAACTGCTCGTGGCTCCCACTGCGGTATTGACCGAAAACGGCAAGGTTTCCGGGCTGCGTTGCATCAAGATGGAGCTGGGGGAGCCGGATGTATCCGTCAGAAGGAGACCGGTACCGGTTGCGGGTTCGGAATTTGAGGTCGAATGTGACATGGTTATCCCGGCCATCGGTCAGCAGGTCAACAGCAGTTTCCTTAAAGGCACGGAAGGGGTCGAATTAACCCGGTGGGGGACGGTGGTGGCCGATCCGGTGACCTATCAGACCACCTTCCCGGGCATCTTTGCCGGCGGGGACCTGTTTACCGGTCCGTCCATCGCCGTCGAGGCGGTGGCCGCGGGACAGCAGGCAGCCATCTCCATAGAAAAGTATCTGCTGGGCGAGGAGCTTGGGGAAAACAGGCCTGCCAAACCGGCCGGGAGCGACTGGAAGCCGATTCCCAAAAAGGTCGAGTCCCGGCCCCGCGCCCAGATGCCCCTCCTTCCGGTTGCCGAGCGCCTTGACAACTACAGGGAAATAGAGCTGGGATTCGCTGAGGAGCAGGCCAGGGCAGAGGCGGCCCGCTGCGTCGATTGCGGCGGCTGCTGCGAGTGCAAGCTCTGTATCGATGAGTGCAAGGCCGGCGCCATTGACCACGGGATGACCGATGAGAAAGAGAGCATCGACGTCGGCTCCATCATCATTGCCACCGGTTTCGATCCGATGAATCCGGTCAAGATGACCCAGTACGGCTACGGCAAGTACCGGAACGTCTTTACCAATATCGAATTCGAGCGTCTTTCCAACGCCACCGGGCCGACATCCGGCAAACTCTTGAAACGTGACCTGAAAGATCCGCTGAAGTTCACCGAGGCGCCGAAGAGCGTGGCGATTCTCCATTGCATAGGCAGCCGCGACCAAAACTACCATGAATACTGCTCCCGCACCTGCTGCATGTATGCCCTTAAGTATGCGCATCTGCTGAAGGATAAATGCGGGCACGATACCGAGATCTATAACTTCTATATCGATATGCGCTGCTTCGGCAAGGGATACGAGGAATTCTACAAGAGGGTCCAGGCCGAAGGAGTCAAGATGATCCGAGGCAAGGCCGGTTCCATCACCGAGGATGAGAACGGCATCCTGACCGTTAAGGGAGAAGATACGCTTTCCAACCGCCTGATCGAGATCCAGGTGGACATGGTTATCCTCTGCACCGCTATGGAAGCCAGGCCGGATGCCCCCGATGTCATGCGGAAGTTCGGGATAGGGATCGGTTCGGACGGATTCTTCCAGGAGGAGCATCCAAAACTGGCGCCGGTATCCACCCCCACGAGCGGAGTCTTCCTGGCCGGGACTTGTCAGGGACCGAAGGATATCCCGGACACGGTGGCCCAGGCGAAGGGAGCCGCAGCGGAATGCCTGGCGTTGAGCTCCGCGGGTCAGGTTGAGATACCTCCCATGATATCGAGCATCGACCCGGACATCTGCGTCGGCTGCCAACTCTGCATCGGGCTCTGCGCTTATTCGGCCATCGAATTCAATGCGTATGCCGGAGTCAGCGAGGTCAACAGCGCTATCTGTAAAGGATGTGGAAGCTGCTCCGGCATTTGTCCAAGCGGCGCCGCCAAGGTGAGACACTTTACCGATAGACAGATTTTTGCCGAAATAGACGGGCTTTTACTTCACCAAGGAGCTTAGGCGATGAGCGAGTTTGAACCCCAAATAGTGGCGTTTTTTTGTAACTGGTGCACCTTCACCGCCGCCGATCTTGCCGGTACTTCACGTCTTTCCTACCCGCCCAACCTCAAGATCATCAGGGTTATGTGCACCGGCATGGTTGATCAGAAATACGTCCTCAAGGCCTTCCTGAACGGCGCGGATGGAGTCTTGATCGGTGGCTGTTGGCCGGGGGATTGCCATTATATCAATGGCAATCTGAAGGCACGGCGCCGGGTGGCCAACCTCACCGAGGTTCTGAAACAGTATGGGATCGGTGACGACCGTTTCTGGCTCCGGTGGATCGCCGCCAGTGAGGGAACCATGCTGAGGGAAGTGGCCATTGACATGACTGCAAAATTGAAACAGCTCGGGCCGAGCCCCCTTCGGAACATGGGTCAAATGGCAGTTTGAAGACACGGAGAAGACCGAAATGGCTACATTCGCAAAATTGTCTTTTCAGAAAGATGAATTGAATAAGAAAGCGTCCGCATTTTTCAAGGGCCTGCTTGAAAATGGCGCGGTCGATGCTGTCCTGGTGCCGATGGCTCAGGCCAAGAACGGGGTCCGGCTTACACTCGTTACCTCTGCTGAGCATACCGCCCAGGTGGATCCTTTTGCCCCCATCGCGGCCGTAAGCGGCGCCAAAATTGCCTCAGCGCTTACCTCGCGGCCGTCCGGCCGCAAGATTGCCATGGTCCTGCGCCCCTGTGAGATTCGGGCCGTGGTTGAGCTCGCCAAATTGAAGCAGGTAAACCTCGATGACGTCCTGTTGATCGGTATGGACTGTTTCGGCCGTTATGAAAATACCGATTTCGTTAAATTCCAGGAGCTGGGAGGGACATCCGAGTCTTTCCTGGAGAACGCCCAGGCCGGCAAGACCTCCATGCCGGATTTCGATATCGTCGGCGCCTGCAAGATCTGTGAATTTCCCACGGCTGACAATGTCGATATGAGATTGTGCGCCCTGGGCGCGGGAAACGGCAATGTCTTCATCGAGGCCGTAACCGAAAAAGGTGGGCAAGCCTTGGAAAAATCAGGCTTGAAGCCGGGTGCAGCCCCTGCCGGCAGGGACGAGGCGGTGAAGAAGCTGGTTGCGGTGCGTACCGAGGCCAGGGATAAGAGATTTGCTGAATTTCGGGCTGAGGTCAGCACCTTTG
Organism: uncultured delta proteobacterium; assembly: GCA_963697965.1. Taxonomy (GTDB): domain Bacteria; phylum Desulfobacterota; class Desulfobaccia; order Desulfobaccales; family 0-14-0-80-60-11; genus JAPLJC01. The sequence continues at coordinate 735,370 of OY969108.1, read as the reverse complement.
AGGCGTTGGCAGACAAACTGGCTCCCTGTGTCAACTGCTACAATTGCCGGGTTGCCTGCCCGGTCTGCTATTGCAAGGAATGTGTTTTTGTCACGGACACCTTCCGGCACACCGGCGAGCAGTTCATGATGTGGGCAGATCAAAGCGGTGCTCTGAAGATGCCTAACGACACCTTGTTCTATCATCTGACCCGCATGAACCACATGAGCCTTTACTGTGTCGGTTGCGGTCAGTGTACGAGCGCCTGCCCCAATAATATTGATCTGATGCCTTTGTTCAGAACGTGTGCCGATAAGACTCAGGCCCGATTCGACTATCAGGCGGGACGAGCGCTCGCTGAAGAACAGCCGTTGGCTGGATTCAAATCGGATGAACTGTTTGAAGTGACTGGTCAAGCCAAATAGGAGCGGAATGATGGCTGAAAAGAAGCCTACAGGCTCAGTCCTGGTGGCTGGCGCCGGCATCTCCGGGATCAAGGCGGCCATAGAGCTGGCTGAATCAGGCTATCAAGTTGTCCTGACCGACGATTCCCCCCAGATGGGTGGCATCCTGGCCAAACTCGATTACCAATTCCCCACGGACCATTGCGGCATGTGCAGAATGTTGCCCCTGGTGGGCCGCGAGTATGCCTCGCAGTTCTGTATGCGAAAAAGCCTGTTTCATGAAAATATCGAGATCCTGCCGTTTACGGAGATCACCTCGGTTACAGGCGACGGGGGGAATTACCAGGTCGGCCTCCTGAAAAAGGCCCGCTTCATCGACCCGGCCATCTGCAACGAGATGGGAGCATGCCTGGACGTCTGTCCCGTCGAGGTCGAGGATGAGTTCAACCAGGGGCTGACAAGGCGGAAGGCAATCTACCAGGCGGTCCCTCATAATACCCCCAAGATGCTGCTCATCGACAAACAGGCCTGCACCCGTTGCGGTGAGTGCCTCAAGGTATGTAAGGCCGGAGCGATCAATCTGGAGGCCCAGGACGAATTAGAGAGCAGGGAGGTCCACTCCATAATCCTGGCTTCCGGGGTGAAGCTCTATAATACGCAGGAGTTCGAGGATGCCAAGTCATATGCGGTATCGCCGGATGTCGTGACCTCCCTTGCCTTTGAGCGGATGCTGAGCGGTACCGGAACCTATCAGGGTGACGTGATCAGACGGCCGTCCGATGGCAAGCCTGCGAAAAACATTGCCTGGATCCAGTGCATGGGATCTCGAAACAGACGTCAGAATAGAGACTACTGTTCCTCCATATGTTGCATGTTCGCTCTGAAAGAGGCCGTCCTGGCCAAGGAAAAAGGCGGGCCGGGGGTTGACTCCACCATTTTTTATATGGACCTGCGGACCTTTGGCAAAGGATTTCAACAGTATAGAGATAAGGCCGTCGACGAGCATGGGGTGAAGCTTATCCGCTGCAGGGTACAGGGGGTTATGGTCACGCCTGACGGCAGTCTCAGCATTCGTTATCTCGATCCCGAAACCAACGAGTTCTTTGTGAAGGATTTCGATCTGGTAGTGATGTCCACAGGCCAGGTACCCTTTGAGACCCATAAGAAATGGGCCGACCTGATGAATGCACCTCTGGATGGGCGCGGTCTTCTGGCTACTGAACAGTCCAGTAAGGTCAGGGTTGCCGGTAAACCCGGCCTGTTTCTCTGCGGCTCCCTGATGGGGCTCACGGATGTCAGTGAGGCCATGACCAGCGGTATTGCCGCCGCGGGCGAGGCCACCAAATTTCTGACCACCTTGGGCGTGGACAGGTTGCAGGAGGAGGAAATTGCCGAGCCGGATGCCCATGGGCGGGAGTTGCCTCTGGTCGCGGTTACCCTCTGTAAATGCGGTGAAAAGGCCGGTGCGAGAGGACTCGATTATGAGCTTCTCAGTGCTGAATTGAAACGTTACCCCGGAGTGGGTGCCGTCCAGGTCATCGATTCCCTCTGCAAGGCGGATGGAGAAACGGCTCTCCAAGACACCCTCGGCAAGACCAACTGCAACCGGTTGCTGATTGGGGCTTGTCTGCCTTTCATGTACAGGCGGAAGCTAAAAAATACTGCCAGGAAGGCAGGATTCAACTCCTCCCTGGTGGAGATCTTTGATCTGTTCGGAGTTGCCAGGAGAGGCATGGCCGAGCCCTCCACCGGGGACTGGACACTACGGACCGCCAGGGAAGTCAAGTCGGATATCGAAAAGCTCAAGTTTAAGACCGACCTTATGGTGCGCACCTTGCCGATCAACCAGACCGCCCTGGTGATCGGGGGTGGCCTCGGTGGGATGCACGCGGCCCTTTCACTTGCGGATCGGGGGGTGCCGGTTCATCTTGTCGAAAAGGAAGCGCACCTGGGTGGCTATCTTGGTACTCAGGTGGAGCATACGGTTGATGGACTGGCTCCTGTGGCGCTGGCTACGGATATGAAGCTAAAGGTCTTCGAAAGTAAAAACATAACGGTCCATCTCGATTGTGAGGTTGAAAAAACCGTCGGCACCCTCGGCTGCTTCGAGTCCAAACTTGCCTTTAAGGATAGTGGAGAAAACACGTATCTGCATCACGGTGCAGTGATCATGGCCACGGGCGGGCATGAGGGAGCCACAACCGAATATGGTTACGGGACCTCGGACGCGGTGCTGACCCAGGGGGAATTGAGGAAAGGCCTGGCCAGCGGTGATATCGATATAAGTGAAGTCGAGAATGTTGTGATGATCCAGTGTGTGGGTTCACGGCAGCAGGAGGGCCGCCGCTATTGCAGTCGTATCTGCTGCATGGGCGCCATCGGCAATGCCTTGAAGATCAAGGAGAAAAATCCCGAGGCCCGGGTCTTTATTCTTTACCGCGATATCATGACCTATGGCTTTTACGAACAGTACTATACGCAGGCGAGGTCATCCGGGATTATTTTTATGAATTACAGCCTGGATAATAAGCCTCAGGTGGAGATGGTCGAGGGCAAATCGGTCGTCAAATTGACGGATCCTGTCCTGCAAGAAGAGATGGAGCTGCCGGCGGATCTGGTGGTGCTTGCCACCGGCGTGGATCCGGAAGAGTCAAACCAGAGACTTGCCGAGGCCTTCAGTGTTTCCTTGACCGAGGACGGGTTCTTAGCCGAAGCGGACTCAAAATGGCGTCCCATCGAATTCCAGAAGGTCGGACTTTATCTGGCCGGCACGGCCCATTCTCCGATGCCTCTGAAGAGTGTGCTCCTGCAGGCCGAAGCCGCGGCCCAGAAGGCCTATACATATCTGTCCGGACGGGAGGTGCATACGGCCGCGGTCACCTCCGTGGTGAAAGACGCCCTGTGCGTGCGCTGCCAGAGATGCGTGAACATCTGTCCGTATGGAGCGAGGTCGTATAACGAGGCGGATAAATGCATCGATGTCGACGCGGCCGCCTGTCAGGCATGCGGCCTCTGTGCCGCCGAGTGCCAGAACAATGCGGCTGAGGTCAGAGGCTGGAGTGACAAACAGTTGCTGGCGGCCATCGATGCCAAACTCATGGACAGTCAACTCTTAACAAGCTTGAGGTAGGAGGGAACGATCATGGTTTTGGCAGAAGAATCAACCAAGAATCTCTGGTTAGATATCTATAACACGGGTAGTCTCCATTTCTGTTTCAACTGCAGCACCTGCGTATCCGGATGTCCCGCCTCCTATGGCGATCCGCCGCTTTTGGTCAGAAATCTGGCCCGGAAGGTGATCCTGGGACTGGAGGAGGAACTCCTTGAAGACGATACTCCCTGGGCCTGTGTCTCTTGTTCCAGATGTGAGGAGATGTGCCCGATGGATGTCAAGCCGTTCGAGATGATTCTCTCCATCCGGCAATGGCAGTGCCGAAACGATGAGACCCTGATACCGTCGGCCATCGTCGAGATCTACAAGCGGGGCTTCACCCAGGCTGTCGGTGTGAATACGGAGTTACGCGAGTCGTTGGGGTTGCCTCAATTGAATACGATAACCAACAATCCGGAACAACTGGAAATGTTTCGGGAAATGCTCATGAAGACCCAGATAGTCAGCGACAATGACTATATGTTCAAAGGATGAAAAAAGAGGAAAAAGAGATGCAATTATGTTTCTTCCCAGGCTGTAATACACCCGCCATCCGGCCCGATGTGGAGCGGGCCATCAGGGCGTCCATGCCGGTTCTGGGCATCGACCTGGTGGATGCCGACAATTATGTCTGCTGCCCGGCATTCGGTTCTTTCCCGTCAGCCGATGAAGAGGCCTGGATGGCGACCAGCGGCTGGAATCTTTCCATTGCCGAGCAGAAGGGGTGTGATTTCGTCGTCCAGTGCGGGTCCTGTTACAGTTCCCTGCGCATGGGGCGGGACCATTTAATGCACGATTCTGAAAAGATGGCGCACGTCAACGAACTCCTGGAGCCAACCGGGCGGCAGGTCACGGGAAAATCTAAAGTACGCCATGTGTCGGAGGTCCTCTTTAGGGAAGTCGGCCCGGAGAAGATTGCCTCGCAGCTCAAAAAGAGTCTGAAGGGACTACATGGGATCGTCCAGTATCCCTGCCATACCTTGTTTCCCAGTGAGGTGGTGGGGTTCGAAGAATCCTCCAGGGCGCCGCAGGGCCTGCGGTCCTTGGTGGAAGCGCTGGGAGCTACGGTGGACGGCTACAGCCGTGAACTCGACTGCTGCGGCGGAGCCGGCGGCTTCATGAAAAGCACTCCCGAGCAGGCTATAGAGTTTGCCAAGGCCAAGTTCGACGCCATACTTGCTGAAACCAAGGCCGATTTTATCGCAGTCTCCTGTATCACCTGTCTGATGCATATGGAAAAGGTTCAGAATACCGTCAATCAACAGCTTGGCGAAGAGCAATACCAGATACCGGTTTTCGATTACAACCAGCTGCTCGCCCTTTGTCTGGGATTTGATCCGAAAGAGGTCGCATCGATATGCAACGTTCCCAGGGACTCCGTCCTCAGCCGCATGGTGTCCGTCACCCCGAAGGCGTAACGGTCCCTCTGGGTCAGGGCTGAAGGAAGGTACGTATTTGGCTTTTATTAAATAATTTCAATAATCTATGTAGGAGACGCCAATCCTGGCACAGTTTAAGGCAAGTAGTTAAAGGAGGGACAAGTCATGATGCCTCAGGAAAAAATCAGGCGGCCGCAAATGCGGGAAGTCTTTGGCTTCCAGGTGCCCAGCGGTAATTATTATCTGCACAAGGGCCATGCCTGGGTACTGCCCGAAGGCGACGAGCGGGTACGGGTGGGATTGGATGACTTCTCTCAGAAGCTCCTGGGCCCGGCGGACTGGGTCAAGCTGCCGGAGATCGGCAAGGCCTACTATCAGAATCATCTTTGCCTGGCTCTGTTCCGACAGGGGCACAAAGCTTCCTTTGAGGCTCCGGTGGACGGCGTCATTGAGGTCACCAACCCGAAAATCGAGAAGACCCCCAGTCTCATGCATGATGATCCTTACGGAGAGGGCTGGTTGTTTGTGGTCAAGCACTCCAACCTCAAACGCAATCTGGAGAACCTGGTCTACGGCGAGGACGCGGTCATCTGGATCGAAGAGGAGACGCACCGCCTGCTGAACCTGTTGGATTCGCGGCTTGGAGTCGTCCTGCCTGATGGCGGCACCATAGTTGACGATGTCTATGGCACTTATCAGGAAATGGAGTGGCGGCCCCTGGTCCATGAATTCTTCCTGAAAAACCTGACCAGCAAGGGTTTCCTGCCGGCCACGAAATGGAAGAAAGGATCATGATGGCCGCGGGCGGAGGACGGAGCTGACATTACCTCAGCTCCGTTCCTGAAATAACGATCGCGAGAAAAAAAAGGGTACGACTATGGCAACGAGAGCCAACGAAGGCAATAAGCCCTGCATCTGGATGGAAGCCGGTGTGATCGACTTCAAAATCTGCAATAAGAACTTTGATTGTGAGAACTGTGGACTCGATCAGGCCATGACGGCAGCCGCCGCCGACAACCTGGCCCGGCGGCAAGCCGCCAAACCGGCGCAGGGCAGGCAAGGCAAGGCCCCCTCCTGGGAGGCCAAGATGCACCAACGCTTCGGGGGCGAGCGCAAGTGCCGGCTCATGACTACCCCTCTCTGCCACCAATGTTCCTTTGACAAGCTTCTGGAAGAGCAATTCGACTTCTTTCTCGCCCCGGAAAGTCCCAAGGTACAGGAAGTTTTCGGCATCTCCGTGCCGACCTTCAACTTCCTGCATCGGGGTCACACCTGGGTGGCCCTTGAGAACGCCGGCCGGGTCCGCATCGGCCTGGACGACTTTTGCCAGAAGGTCTTGGGCCCGGCGGACAAAATCGAGCTGCCTCACACCGGCGATGAAATTCACGCGGACGCAGTGGTCCTGACCCTATCCCGCCAGGGGATGGAAGCCGCGGTCTTGGCGCCTCTGGATGGCATCATCGAGGCGGTGAATCCAAAAGTCCAGCAGAACCCCAGTCTTGCGCACACCGACCCTTACGGCGAGGGATGGCTGTTCGTTATCACTCCCACCAATCTTAAGCGGGACCTGGAAAAAATGCTTTTTGGCCAGTGCAATATCGCCTGGATGGAACAAGAATCCCACAGGCTGCTGGGAATGCTCAAATCCGCGGCGGGTATAACCCTCCCCTCCGGTGGGGTCATCGTGGACGATGTCTACGGGGCCTATCCGCAGTTGGGCTGGACGCGCCTGGTGCAGGAGTTTCTCCATAGCGCCTAGGTGGGGGTAAAGGCGTTAGGCCTGGAAGGGTCCGGCAGCAAAATTCTCTGGAGAAGATGACAGTATTTTCAGCTACTCAGGAAGCCATCAAAATCCGGGGAGCAGCGGCGGAGGTCCTTGGGGTTAAGACCTGCCCGGGGTCTGCCCCGGGAGTTGGGTAACGTCCCTGCTAGTGGGCGAGGCCGTATTTTTTGATTTTCTCGTAGAGCGTGGAGCGGTTAATGCGCAGAACCCTGGCGACATGGGAGAGGTTGCTGCCTTTGCTGGCCAGGAGTTGGCTGATATATTGGCGCTCCAATTCCTCCAGGGATAATTCCCCCCAATCCGTCGTCCAACCTGCAGCGATAAAAGGCAGATCGGAGAGTTTGACCTGCCGGTCCTTCCCCACCACGACTACCCGTTCGATGGCGTTTTCCAACTCTCGGACGTTTCCCGGCCAGGTATACTGCTGCATCGCCTCCATGGCCTTCGGGTCAATGGAATCGCAGCACTTTTTGGTCTCCGTGGCGTAGCGTCTCAGAAAGTGTTGAGCCAACAGAGGGATATCTTCCGGCCGCTCCCGCAAGGGTGGCACCTGGAGATGGATGACGTTCAGGCGGTAAAAAAGGTCCTGGCGGAAGGTTTTTTCCAGAATGGCTTCCTGGAGGTCCTGGTTGGTGGCGGCAATGACCCGAAAGTCGCTGTGCAGGGTCGCCATCCCTCCTACCCGGCTGAATTCATGGGTTTCCAGGACTCGCAGGAGATCGATCTGCATTTTTAGAGAGATATCCCCCACTTCATCGAGAAAGAGGGTCCCGGCGTTGGCCATTTCCAACCGGCCTTTCTTGGTGTATTTGGCGTCGGTGAAGGCTCCTTTTTCGTGTCCGAAGAGCTCGCTTTCCAGGAGATGTTCCGTAAAGGCCCCGCAGTTGACGGCAATAAAGGGGGCATAGCACCTGGGGCTCTGCGCATGGATGGCCCGGGCCACCAATTCTTTGCCGGTGCCGGTTTCCCCGGTGATCAAAACGGTGGCATCGGCCTTCGCCACATCGACAATGGTTTCGAACAGCTTAACCATGACCGGAGACTGGCCCACCAGGTTTTCAAAGCGGGTAATGGTCGCCAGCCGGTCTTTTAAAATCAGGTTCTCCATCGCCAGGTTTTGCATCTTGACCAATTTTTCAAGGGTGAAATTAAGTTCTTCCAGCTCGAAGGGCTTGAGCAGATAATCGTAGGCGCCCAGCTTTATGGCTTCCACGGCGTCATGGATGTCGCCGTATGCAGTCATCATGAGGATAGCGGTCTCGGATTCGGTTTCCTTGAGTTTCTTGAGCAGGCTAATGCCGTCCATCTCGGGCATTTTGACATCGATGAGCATGATGTCGTAATAATTTTCCTGGGACCTGGCCAGAGCTGCGAGACCGTCGGCCGCGCTGTCAACCTGATAGCCGCTCCGTTTCAGCCACCCGCTCAAAGATTCGCGGATGCTCAACTCGTCATCCACCACCAGGATCCTGATTTTTTTATGCGGCAGCAATGTCTCCTCCCGGTTTAAAGGCAGGCAGATGAATGGTAAAGGAGGTCCCTTGCCCCAAGACGCTGTCCACCTTGATGGTGCCCTGGCGGTCCCGGACAATGCCGTAGACCACGGAGAGCCCCAACCCTGAGCCGGAGACCGTCTTTTTTGTCGTAAAGAACGGTTCGAAGATCTGGGAAAGGTTTTCCTTGGGGATACCCTTGCCGGTGTCGGACACTTTCACCACCACCTCCCGGAGCCGGAAATTTTTGGTTTCCAGGGTAATGGCGCCCCCTTGCGGCATGGCGTCTTGGGCGTTGATGAGGAGGTTCAAAAAGATCTGCCTCATCTGTCCCTTATCCGCCAAGACCGGAAGCAGGTCCGGCGCCAGCTCGCTTTTCATGGTGATGCCCTGCAGCCGCATCTGGTACCCGGTAAGAGAGAGCATCTCCGCCGCCACTTCGTTGAGATTCACCGGTTGTAAATTTGGTTTGGTCTTGCGGGAAAAAGCCAGGAGGTTGGAAAGGGTGCTACTGACCCGGGAGGTCTCACTATAGACCATAGAGAGGTAACGGCGGATATCGGCCAATTCCTCCTGGCCGGGAACCCCCTCGTCCAGTATGCTTTGCATCAATTTGACGAAATTGAGGATTCCGGTCAGAGGGTTGTTGATTTCATGCACCACGCCGGCAGACAGTTTCCCCAGGGAAGCCATCTTGTCGTCATGGAGTATCCGCGCCCGGGCGTTGATCTCCTGGGTGATGTCCCGTGACAGGTCGACCACCTGGTGAACCCGGCCTCCATCATCGAACAAGGGATGGCAGACCACGTGAAAATAATTTTCCCGTCCGTGCCTGTCGAAGTGCACGTGCGTGGTCGAGGCCGTCTTGCCCGTAGCCACCGCCTCTTTTAAGGGGCAGGGGTGATCAGGATCGGTGCAGGGCTTTTCCAGATGATGGGAAACTTCATAACAATGTCTCCCCACCACTTCTTCCCGCTTCTGACCCACCATCTGCAGCAAAGCCCGATTCACTTCGATAATCCGGTAATTGAGGTCGATCACCATCATATGATCCTGAATGCCGTCGACAATGGTCTCCAGGAAAACCTTATCTTTCCGGGTCCGTTCTTCCGAACTTTGCAGGGCCTCCTCCAACTGCTTGCGGGGGGTGATATCCTTGATAACTTCGATGACCCGTTTCTTGGTCACTTCCGGCGGACACAAGGGGGACATGGTGATTTCATTGTAGCACAGGGTGCCATCGGCATTGACGAGGGTCTGTAAAACCTGGGCGGTTTGGCAATTCTCCAGAACACTCGGTAAGGGACAGGTCATGCCTTTGCGGTCGCAGGGCTCATCGAACTGATGGAACACTTCATAGCAAGGCCTGCCGATAACCTCAGCGGCCGTCTTTTGAAAGCGGTTCAGAAACGAAAGGTTGGCTTCCTCCACCAAATAATCCGGTTTCAAAACGAGCACCGGATCGGGCAAGTAGTCGAAAATCCGCTGAAAACGGCTGCGCTGGCTATCTAACCCGATTTCGCCCTCTATCTTGCTGCGCAGATTATCTTTCTTTCTAACTGGGCTCATGGTGAATTCCAAAAGGAGTTAGCCCCTTTTTCGGCAACATCCAGGCGTTAAGCGGCCTTCCCTGAAAATGCCACCTTGATTTCAGCAAACCCCTTTTGGCATCATAACATTAATTGACCCTCTTTTCCACAGTGAGGGATGGTATGTGATTCCCTTCGGCCCTCAATAACCGGGCTTCCCTGGGGGCAGGTAGCTTACGCCTTGAAGTGGGTGAGGGTCGACTTCCCGCAGGGCAAGATCCTGATTCGGGAAGGGCGGGTGTTGGGGCAGACCGGCATCCCCAAGGCGGCGGGCAGCTTGCGGGACATCGACATGCTGCCCCCGGTCCGGGAGGCCTTGACCGCCCAGAAGGCCAGCAGTTGGCTTTTAGGGGGTTACCTCTTTCTGGACGGGAAGCAGCAGCAGGTGAACCAGGAGCTCTTCCGCATGAAGGCTTGAGAACCGATGCTGAAGCGCCTGGGGGTCAGATATTGGCCCCCCTACCAGATGCGGCATACCTTTGCCACCTTGGCGATTTCGGTGGGGGAGAACATCAACTGGGTGGCCCGGATGTTGGGGCACCAGAGCCCGGTAATGACCCTGGAGAAGAACAATCGCTATGTGCCGAATCTGACCCAGTCGGATGGCAAGGCGTTGCTGGCGGCAGGTCTAACCGGGGAACGTTTCCCGGTGAAAAAGCTGATTAAATAACGATATCATCAAGGTATAAGCAAAAATGGTAGTCCCAACGGGAATCGAACCCGTGTCTCCGCCGTGAGAGGGCGGTGTCCTAGGCCGCTAGACGATGGGACCGGATTGAGGCTTTTTATAACCAAAGGCCGGAGTGCTGTCAAGAGAGGCAGTGGCGGCCCGCCGGCGGGGCCGGGGGCGCCCCTCGCCGGCGATCATGGGGGAGGTCCCGGCTCACTCCAGGCGGCGGCCCGCTCCAGGTCCTCCGGGGTGTTGAGGTTGAAGAAGCTGCGACCCTCAGGGTCCAGCCGCATTACCTCCTCCGGCCCGATGACCAGAGGGCGGCATTTCGACACAAAGAGGCTGGCCCGCCGCTGGCTCTTGAGAAATTCGGTCAGGGACGGCAGCAGGCGCACGTGAAAAAGCCCCGGGAAGGGTTCCAGACCACTGGCTGATTGACAGACCACCGCCGGCCGGGAGGTTCCGGCCAGCCTGGCCGTTAATCCCGCCAGCAATTCCGGGGCCAGGAAGGGGTTGTCCACCGCGGCGGCCAGCACCCAGGGAGTCCGGGAGTAGAACAGGGCAGTGCGCAGGCCGCCTGCCGGCCCCTGGAAGGGCCACAAATCCGTGACCAGGGGCAGCCCCAGGGCCAGGTGCGGCCCGGGGTGGTTGGTGATCAGCCAGCAATCGCCCACCACCGGCGCCAGGGCCTCGGCCACCCAGCGAGTCAAGGTTTTTCCCCCCAGCAACAGGGAACCCTTATCCTGTCCCAGACGGCGGCTGTTGCCCCCGGCCAGAATGGCCCCGGTGACTTGGGGAGTATTCTCCGTCCCGGCGGTCAGCCTCTCGTTCCTTGCCATACCCCTGCCCTTTCCCAACCTTAACCATGCCATGACTTCAATAATGCGTATCTTACCCCTTGCCCTCACCGCTGCCGGAGTCAGCCGCCGGCCCCGGCAGACCCAGATAGGCCAGGATAAAGACGCCTATGGCCTCCAGGTCTTCGGGCGCAAAGACGGGCAGCTCCGTCGCTGCCGGCGCCGGACCCACCATGGCGATCAGCGGGGGAGAGGGGGCCGGGGTCTCTTTGGGGACCGCAGGCAACACCGCGATCTTGGGCAAGGGCCCGGATTTATAACCTTCCACCAGGATCAGGTCCGCCTCCTGGGCCAGGGCCGCCAAAGTCTCGAAGAGGGATGGCTCACCAGTGACCTGGCGGCTGACCTGGAGCAGACCCGGAGCCGCCAGGGCCACCACCCGGGCCCCGGCCCGGCGAAAGCGCCAGGTGTCCTTGTCCCGGTCTCCCGGATCGCGATGGTGGGTATGTTTCAGCACCGCCACCCTGAGACCCCGGCGGCCGAACCACTCCAGCAAACGGCAGATGAGCTCGGTCTTGCCGGAGCCCGAAGGTCCCACAATGGCGAGGGCTTTGGCCATGGAGGGCAGAGGCTTAGGGAGAATTCCGGGCAGTCATGATCCCGGAGTAAATTGCTCCAGGATCTTTTCTTTCTTGACGTTCCGGTTGAGGTAGACGGCGCAACGGGCGCAGGGACCGTTGCACAGGGTGTCCCGGTTTTCCCGTACTTCGTAGCAACGGCGCCAGGGAAGCTGGAAGGCCGAGCATTTCTCTTTCTGCTGACAATCAAAGATGTTCCAGCAGGGCGCCAAAACCATCAAGTTACGCAGGCAGGCCAGGGTGAAACCCCGATCATGGATCAGGCTGTTGATTTGGTTGATCTGGGTGACGTCGAAAGATGAATAGAGGCGGTTGTTGGTGTTCTTTTCCCGCAGGGGCTTGACGAACCCTTCCTTTTCATACTCCCGAATACGTTTTTGCGAAAGGTTCACCAGCCGGGAGACCTCATTAATGAGAAACAGGTCTACACCATCCTCTCCAGCTCTGATCCGTTTGTTCTTTCCCCGGGGCATATGACATCCATTCTATAAGATAAATAGTATAAACAACTTTTACCTTAGAAGAATCCCATATACAAGTAAAAACTGAGCCCCAGAGAAAAATTCGGTAAACTTTGCCTTTACCTTTTCCCAGGAGTGCCGCAACGGGGATTCGAAATCTTCTTGCTCAAACTGGCAGCCGGCGACCTTCAGCCGACCCGCCGGACTGCAACGGAGAGGCCGGTCCCCCCCCGGAGCCGGGCTGCGGCGCTGCCCCCGGCGCAGGCGATCTCCAGGTAACCGTGACTGCCCACCAGGGCCAGCAGCTCCCCCGGGGGGGCCTCCCCGTAGGTGCGCCCCAGGCGGGTAAGGGTGCGCCGCCCTACCTGCAATTGAAATTTAGGTTCTGCTCCCTCAAACCAGGCGTGCAAGGCGCCGGCGGCAATATTGCTTACCAGGTTACCGAAGCGGTCCACATGGATAATTTCTCCCCGAATCAGCGCCGCACTGACAGACGGCTCCGGCCAGGAGAGCCGCACCGGGTCAGCGAGAGGAGGCCCCAGACGCTCCAGCGCCAGACCCAGGGAAAGGTGCGCCGCCACCGGGGCGAACACGTCCCGGCCATGGAAGGTGGGAGATACCTGGGGAAGAAAATAGTCGGGGTTTTCCAGAGAGACTATCTTAAACTCCGGCCGCCCGGCAAAGATAAGATGGAACAGCCCGTTGTCCGGCCCCACCCAGAACTGCCCCCGCCCGAACGCCGCCAGCCCCCGGCGGCCGGTGCCCACCCCAGGGTCCACCACCGCCAGGTGAATGGTCCCCGGTGGAAAATAGACCGCCGCCCCCGCCAGGACGAAGGCCCCGGAGCGGATATCCTGAGGCGGCACCGCATGGCTCAGGTCCACCAGAACCGCCTGGGGGTTGAGACCGAGGATCACCCCCTTCAGGCAGGCCGCATACTCGTCCTGGACCCCAAAATCGCTGAGCAGGGTGATGACAGCCCGGGTTCCGGCTGGTTTGGGCATTTGCCTCACCTGGTTCCGGCTGCACTTCTCGGCGGTAATCGTTTGGGTGCATCTTTGCCGTCAAGGCTCGTAAGGGGGCCTGGGGATACCTGGGCCGCCCTTACAACTCAAACCTCTGATTTCAATTTGGGCGACCCAGCGGGTCGCCCCTACAACTCAAAACTCGTCACCCAAAGGCACCTTCTCCGAAAAATCCATTTCCACCTTGCGGATGTCGTCCCCCTCGCCTCTGCTGACACGGAACCCCAGCTTTTTCACCAGCTCCAGCATGGGCTGGTTTGCGGCCAGGACATCACCATACAAGAGATTTACCCCCATTTCCCGGGCAATTTCCATGACCCGCTCAATCAATTTCTGCCCCAGGCCTTTGCCCTGCCAGGGGTCGGCCACAATCACCGCAAATTCGGCGCGGTCCCGCTCCGGGGTCATCACCAGCCGGCCCACCCCCATCATGATCTCCGGCCCGGGGGGCTGGCCGAAGGCGCCCAGGCCGATCTCCCGGTCATAATCGTTCTGGGTGAAGCGGATCAGCATCTCATGGGTCCACCTCTTGATCAGGTGAAAATACCGGAAATAGATGGTATCGTCCGAACAGTTGTCCAGCAATTCCACCACCAGGGGCTCATCCTCGGGGCGCATGGGACGCAGCAACACCGGGGTGCCATCTTTGAGGAGCCAATCGCTCTCATACTGGTTGGGATACGGACTGATAATCAGATGGCGGGGCGCCGGCACGCTGCTTTCCTCGATGACCAGGCGGGCGTCCACCGCCACCGGTTGTCCCGCGGCGATGAGTAAGGGGTTGATATCCAACTCCACGATCTCCGGAAAATCGGTCACCAACTGGGAGAGCCGCACCAGGATTTCCTCCACTGCCTCCAGGTTGGCGGGGGGAATGTTGCGGAAACCCTGGAGCAGCCGGTAAATCTGGGTCCTCTGCATCAGCCTCTGAGCCAGCAACAGGTTTAAGGGCGGCAGGTCCACCGCAGTATCCCGGAAGGCCTCGGTGAGCACCCCGCCCAGCCCGAACAGGATGATGGGACCGAAGTCGGGATCCCGTTTGCTGCCGAGGATCAGTTCCAGGTCTCCTTTGAGCACCTGGGCCTGCACCGTCACCCCGTAGAGCCTGGCCTCGGGCAGCGCCTCCCGGACCTTCCCGGTAATCTCCGCATAGGCAGCCAGCACATCGGCCTCGGTGTGCAGGTGGGTCCGCACCCCGTTTACATCGGATTTGTGGGAGATATCCGGGGAGTGGACCTTCAGGACCACCGGAAAGCCCATGGCCTTGGCGGCCTTGACGGCGGCCGCGGCCGAAGAAGCCGCCACCGTGTGGTTCACTGGGATGCCATAAGCCGACAGGATGGCCTTGGATTCAATTTCGGTCAGAATCTTCACTTCCCGCTTAAAACACTCGTCTATGAAGGTCCTGGCCTGTTTGCTGTTGACCGTCAGGTTTTGGGGCAGGCGGGGCGGCGTCTCTTGCAGAAGCTCCAGATTCCGGGAATAGGTGTACATCTGCATAAAGCTGTCAACCGCTTCCTCCGGAGCGTGGAAGGTGGGGATACCGGCTTGGGTCAGGATGCCGACCCCTTCCGCCACCTGCCTGCCCCCCATCCAGACGGCGATCACCGGCTTGGCCCGGCTGGTGACCTCCGCCAGGGCCCGGGCCACCCCGGTGGGGTCGGTCATGGCCTGGGGCGACAGAATGACCACCATTCCCTGAAACTCCGGCGCCTCCAGGCAGATCTGCACCGCCTTCAGGTAATGCTCCGGCTTGGCGTCCCCCAAGACATCGATGGGGTTGGCATGGCTCCACATGGGGGGCAAAAATTCGTTCAGGGCTTGCAAGGTGGCGTCGCTCAAGGCGGGAGGCTCCAGGCGCCATTTACTAAAGGCGTCCACCGCCATCACCCCGGGGCCGCCGGCGTTGGTGATGATGGCCAGCCTGCCGCCAGCGGGGCGCTGCATCTTCCCCAGGGTCTCGGCGCAGTCAAAGAGTTGGGAGATGGTATCCACCCGGATGATGCCGGCCCGCCGGAAGGCGGCATTGTAGGTTTCGTCCTGCCCCGCCAGGGCGCCGGTGTGGGAGGCGGCGGCCTTGGCGGCCGCCTGGCTGCGCCCCGATTTGACTACGATAATGGGTTTGACCCGGGAAACGGAGCGGGCGGCGCTCATAAATTTGCGGTGCCGAGTCATGTTTTCCATGTAAATGATGATGCTTCTGGCCTTCTCCTCATTGCCCAGATAGTCGATCATGTCGGCGAAATCGATGTCCGCCATGGAGCCGATACTGACAAAATGGCTGAAGCCTATATTCGCCACCGTGGCCCAGTCCAGGATGGCGCTGCAGATGGCGCCGCTCTGGGAGAGCAAGGCCAGGGTGCCGGGGGTGGCTTCGCTCCCGGCGAAGCTGGCGTTCAGCTTTTGGGACGGGCAGAGGATTCCCAGGCAATTGGGCCCCAGGTAGCGCACCCCGCTCAACTCCGCCGCGGCCTTGATCTCCGCTTCGATCTCGACGCCTCCCGCCCCGGTTTCCTTGCCGCCGGCGGAGATGATGATGGCCCCGGGCACCTGGGCCGGGCCGCAGTCTTTCAGGATGGCCGGCACCCCCTTGATGGGCACTGCGATGATAGCCAGGTCGATGGGGGCCTGCACCGCGGCAAGGGAGGGGTAGGTCTTAAGATCCAGGATTTCCTCATGCTTTGGGTTGATGGGATAGATCTTCCCGGGGAACCCGCCCTTTTTGAGATTATCCACCAGGGTGTAGCCGATGCTCGCCTCCCTGGGGCTGGCCCCCACCACCGCCACCGCTTGCGGCTTGAAAAAGTGATCCAGGAAAGGTTCCGTCATGTTCCCTCCTTGCGGCCGCTCCCGACCTGGGGCGGCAATGATTCCGCATAGATTTCCACCGCGTGGCGCACCATTACCCGGGCCCCGGCCTGGGAGAGCATATCGGTAAGCTGCAGCATGCAGGCCGGGCAACCGGTGGCCACCACGGCGCAGCCGGATTCGAGGACATGATCCCGCTTGCGCCGGCCGATGCTGGCGGAGATTTCATAGTGCTGCAGGTTGAAGCTGCCACCCATGCCGCAGCACCAGTCCGCCTCGGCCATTTCCTTGAGGCGGTAGCGGGGATTGGCCCGGATCAGGGCCCGGGGCTGGTCCGCCACCCCCAGGGACTTCTTCAAGTGGCAGGGGTCGTGGTAGGTAATGTCGATGGCTTCGGCCCCAGGCGTTGACCGCGCCGGCCCCGGGTCCAGCCGCTCCACCAGGAACTGGCTGATGTCCAGGGTCTTGGCGGCCAGGGCGGCGGCCTGCTCCCGGTCGGCGGCAGGGAAATCCTGGGTCATCACCGGCCAGAGCTTTTTGATGGTGGAGGCGCAGGTGGCACAGGCGGTCACCAGGTAATCGCAGGGCTCCCCGGCGAACTGGACCAGCGAGTGGCGCACCAGGGCCGCGAAGGTCTCGGCATCGCCGCCGGCCAGGGCGGGAATGCCGCAGCAAGCCTGCTCTGAGGGCGCCAGCACCCCCACCCCGTGGTGGGTCAAGGACTTTAGAACCGCGTCCGCCACCTCGGGGAAGAGCTTGTCGATCAGGCAGCCCACAAAAAAGGCGACCCTCAGGCCCCCAGGGCCGGACGCGATATCCACCCGCCCCACCTGGCGGTGCCAGGGCACCGGAGCCAGGGCCTTGAGATGCCGGTCCCGGAGCAACGGTGACATCACGCGGGCGCAGGAGGACCCCAAGAGGTTGTCCACCGGCTTGATGAAGATACCCTGGAACCTGGCCCCCCAATCCAGAATGCGGTTAAAGGTCCCCGGTTTGGCCAGCAGCCTCCGAAAGACCGCCTTTTTCCAGGGCGGCAGACCCAGATAACCCGCCAGGATGGCCCGGGCCTTGATGAAGATGTCCAGCACCTTGACGCCGCTGGGGCAGTTGGCGGCGCAGGAACCGCACAACAGACAGCGGTCCAGATGGTCCTGGACCCCTTCGGGGTTTTTCAGGATCTCCTTGAGAAGGCCGTCCAGCAGGGCCAGCTTGCCCCGGGCCACGTCCGCTTCCCGGCCGGTTTCGGCGAACAACGGGCAGACCGCCTGGCAGAGTCCGCAGCGCATACAGACCACCAACTGGTCTTCCAATTCCTTCATCAGCCGGGCCAGCGCCGGTAGGCTGGACATTTTCTTCTCCTCAGTGAGCAGGGAGCAGTAGTCAGTAGTCAGTAAAAAGGTTTTTATGTAGCCGCAGCCTTGAGGCTGCGCCGGTAGCTTCTGTTTAGAGGGCGTCTATACCAACTGGTCTTCCAATTCCCGCATCAGTAGCCCTGTAGGGTGGGCACTGCCCGCCATTAATCCTTATAAAGAGGTTTTCGGTTTTCGATAAAGGGGAAAACCAGGTAATGCAGGTTCCGTGAATCCGTCATCCGGAACTCTAACACGAGTAACTGTTGCGAAAATTTTAACCTCAAATTTGATTTTAAGGAATTGGTGGGCAGTGCCCACCCTACATGCTACAGACGCCACATCCCACACATCCCCCCCCAATTGGGTCTTGAATTACCAAGCAGCCTCTAAAAAAAGGCAAAAACCAAAAATGAAAAGACCTCGGCTACGAACGCTAACTGAAAGCTGACAGCTTCCTCAATCCCCACTCCCCTCTGCTCACTGCTCACTCCTTACTCCCCGATGCTCTGCCCGGGGTTCAAGATATTCTTCGGGTCCAGGGCCGCCTTGATGCGCTTGGAATAGCGGATGGTGCCGGGGCCCACTTCCTTTTCCAGAAAGCGGGCCTTGGCCTTGCCGATGCCGTGCTCCCCGGAAAGGGTGCCGCCCAGGGCCAGGGCGACGTCGAAGATGGCCGCCACTGCGGCCTCCACCCGGTGCCATTCCTCCTGGTTGCGGCGGTCCGTGAGGATGGTGGGGTGGAGGTTACCGTCCCCGGCGTGCCCGAAGGTGCCGATGGGCAGCTCAAATTTCCGGCCGATCTCTTCGATGGCCCGGATCATGGCGGGGACCTGGCTGCGGGGCACGGTGGCGTCCTCCAGGACCACGGTGGGTTTCAGTTTGGCCAGTGCCGAAAGGGCCGCCCGCCGGGCGGCCCAGACCCGGTCCCGCTCCGCCGCGTCCTGGGCGGTGTGCACCTGGGTCGCCCCGAGCTTCCGGCAGAGGGCCTCCACCTGCTCGGCCTCCTCCGCCACTACCGCGGGGTGGCCGTCCACCTCGATGAGGAGCAGGGCGGCGGCGTCCACCGGCAGCCCCACGTGGCTGTAATCCTCCACGGTGCGGATGGTGAAGTTATCCAGAAATTCGAGGGTAGCCGGCACGATGCGGTGACTGATGATGGCCGCCACCGTCTCCGAAGCCTGGTCCACCCGGTCGAACGTGGCCAGCATGGCCCGCCGGTCCTGGGGCAGGGGAATCAGTTTCAGGATGATCTCGGAGATCACCCCGAGGGTACCCTCGGAGCCCACCAGGAGGCCGGTAAGGTTGTAGCCGGTGACGCACTTTACCGTGCGAGAGCCGGTCTTGACGAGGTCACCGGCAGCCGCGAAAAACTCCAGGCCCATGACGTAGTCCAGGGTGACCCCATACTTCAAGCCCCGCAGCCCCCCGGCGTTTTCCGCCACGTTGCCCCCCAGGGTGGAGACCGCCATGGAGCCAGGGTCCGGCGGATAAAAGAGGCCCTTGGCCTCCACCGCCGCGGCCAGCTTGGCAGTGACCACCCCCGGCTGCACCACCGCATACTGGTCCGCTTCGTTGATCTCCAGGATCTGATTAAGGGCGTTGGTCAGGACTACCACCCCGCCGGTGTGGGGGATGGTGCCGCCGCTGAGGTTGGTGCCGGCCCCCCGCACCGTCAAGGGCAGACCGTGGTCGTTGCAGAGGCGCACCACCCGGCCCAGGTCTTCCGGGGAGCGGGGCCGCACCACCAGGGCGGGGAGCACCGGCTCCAGGACCGCGGCGTCATAGGCATAGGTGAGCCGGTCGGCTTCGCTCACCATGACCTGCTCCCGGCCCAGGATCTGTTGTAATTCT
The DNA here is from genome assembly GCA_963697965.1 of uncultured delta proteobacterium. Taxonomy (GTDB): domain Bacteria; phylum Desulfobacterota; class Desulfobaccia; order Desulfobaccales; family 0-14-0-80-60-11; genus JAPLJC01. The sequence goes on along the minus strand of OY969108.1, from coordinate 715,990 downwards.
TGAATCAGGCCTTGGCTGATCATTTCCCCTCCGGACCAACGGCGTCTCAGGGACGGTTCGGGTTCTTCCCTCTAACTCTATCAAGTTAAGAGTTTGGCAGAGGAAAAAACACTTAAGTTGTCAAGGCGTTATCAAAAAGAGGGATGACATACGGTCCTTCAGGCACCACGGCGATTTCGCAATCATCCTGAGCCTTCATGCTTGCCAGCACCGCCTCTGCCACCGATGCCACCGGCTCGACGCAGACATCTTTCAGCATTTGTTCGTTGAGACCCGTGGTGTATAACTGCACCCGCCCCACGCGTAGGGCCTTCACCAGCATCTCCGTCTGCCATTCATCAATGAGCGCCTTTTCCCGGGTTGCCAGGGCAGCCATGAAGGCCTCGGGACCTACCTTGCCGAGATGGCGCTGGGCCTCCACGAATTCACGGCTGCCCATCCCCTCGGAACACTCGCTGGCAATGATGATGTTCCCGCCTGGCTCCAGCACCTCCAGGACGCCTACCATGCCCTTGACGGTTTGGTAATAGGTCTTATCGAGAGGATATCCGGCGCTGGTGGTGACAATGGTCTTAAAACGCCTGGGAATTCTGACTTCGGCATATTTCCTCATGAAGGCTACCGCCTCCAGGTGGCTGGTCTCAATTTCACCAAAGTTGACAAAACCGATGCGTCTCTCTTCATCGATGACCACGTTCAGGGCTAAAATTCCCCCCAGCGTCCGGATAATTTCCATCTGTTCATTGTGCAGGGGGTTCCCTTCGATGACGCAGTTGACAGCCTTGCAATGCTCAAGGATATGAGCGGTATGAAGCTTCAGAATGGTATCTTGATAGGCCACGCCCGGTACGATGACTTTCCGTCCACCCGAATAACCTGCCATGAAATGGGGTTCCACCAAGCCGGTCACAATCTTCAAATCCGCCTCGGCAAAGCGGCGATCGAGGGCGATGGGAATCCCGGTGGCAGTCTTCCCCAGCTCAACGTGGGCCTGTTTCTCCCGGGCAAAATGGTTCTCCACGCGCATAGAGCTATAGATCTCATCCGAACCGATGATCTCCTTCAGTTCCTCCCCTTCGTTGGGCCGGTGCAAACCAGTAGCGACGAGAATCAGGATATTTTCCCTGGGAATGCCACTGGCGCAGAGGGCCTCCAGGAGAGGCGGCAGGATAGTCCCATTGGGAACCGGCCTGGTCACATCGCAGATCAGAATGCAGACATTTTTTTTACCCCGGCCCAGCTTGGCCAGGGGATCACTCTGGACCGGGGTGGCGATGGCTTTCTTCACCTCGGCCAACGGGTCCGCCAGGGGGGTCATGGGATGCTTGCGGATCACGCTGGCGCGGGCCTCACGAGGCAGATCGACTGTGATCCCGTCCCGTCCATAGAGAAGGTCAACTTTCATAGCCAGTTTCCTCTCAAGTTAATGCCCTGGGGGCGAGTGTTGGTGCTGATTCAAAACAGGCGCGGTCTTGATCGCTTACTTCTGATCACGTGACCAGAGCCAACTTTCTAAAATCATAATCTTAATGCCTAACCCAAAAATAAGGGGAATTATATACTTGATTCCCGATTCCATCACGGCCGTAGGGGCGGCGTCTCGCCGCCCTGGGCGGGGGAACCCCGTCCCTACATAAAGATAATTGAGGGATTCAAATATATAATTCCCCAAAAAAGCTATACGTGATCAGGCCTCGCCGTGACAGCCGGCAAGGTCTAATTTAACCATTGAGTTTGCTCAGGTAAAGGGTTTGGCAGATGGTAATACCATTTTACTCGCTGGCCGGACCTTCCGGGTATTTCCCCATTGGTTTGTCGATAACCTACAAAAAAACCTGAAAAGGCCTTTTCCCAATCCGGAGTTTTACCGCCACGGGCGTTGCCCTTCTAGGAAACTTGGCGATTCCGGACAAAATCGAGAACAAAGCTGATGTGCCCTTTCATGGCCAGGTAGGCGGCTTCCGGGTCGTGGTCTTTGATGGCCTCATACACCTCCCGGTGATGCCGGGCGATGATGGGGAGGCTCTTGGGTTCCTCCCAGAGGGCCTGCAGGTTCTCCTTGATGCCGTGATGCAGCAGGTCGTAAAAATTCTTCATGATATAGACCTGGACCGGGTTCCTGGTGGCATAGGTCAGGGCCATGTGAAAGGAGACGTCGTCGTCAATCCCCAGGCGGCCGGCAGCGTTCTCCGCCTGCATGGCCGCCAGGTGCTTCTCCATCACCTGCAGGTCCTCGGCGGAGGCCCGCTGGGCCGCCAGGAGCGCCGCCTGGCACTCCAGGCCCATGCGCACTTCCAGCAGTTCCTCCAGGGTGGCGTCATGGCCCCCCATCGCCGCGGCCAGGGGGTTGTACTCCCTCTGGTCGTTGAGGGAGCGTACAAAGGTGCCCGCCCCTTGCTGGTGCTCCAGCAACCCCATGGTCACCAGCCTTCTGATGGCCTCCCGCACTGTAGGCCGGCTCACGCCCAGGGCCTGGGCCAACTCCCGCTCCGGCATGAGTTGGTCCCCCGGCTTGAGTTGCCCCCGGAAGACCAGGTCCCGGATCTGCTCAAATGCCTGGTCCGAGACCCGTCTGGCCTTAATGGGCTTGAGTAAGATGTTCATGGCTCCCCCGGTTCATTTTACCCCCAAAAATTTTTTCTTGACAATTTATTAGCGGTTTTTTAATATCATGTCAAGTGGTATTACCAATTCATTTCCAGGGAAAATTCTGCTATTTTTCTGTAATTGGTTAGCTTGCGCGCCCAGAGGCGCTGCTTTCTTCAGACCATACCTGATCAGGGGAGCCAATCATGGCCACACAGAAACTGGTCGCCACCCTAAAAGAGAAAGCCGAAGCGGTCCAGGTGGTGGTCACCCAGGTGCCCAGCCGGGAGGCCGCCTTTGCCTACGCCATCAAGATTACCCGGGAGCAAGGCGGCGCCTCCATTGCCGCTCCCGGCTGGGACGCCGAGAGCCTGGCGGCCCTTAAGGCCGACTGCCAACAGGCTGGCTTGGAGTTGCTGGGGGAGAATCTGCGGGAGCGGGCCGCCGCCATCCATACCGGTCTCACCCGGGCTGATTGGGGCATCGCCGACACCGGCACTTTGGTGCTAGACTCCAGCTCCGAGGACCTCCGCCTGGCCACCATGCTCTCCGAAACCCACATTGCGGTCCTGCCCCTCTCCCGTCTGCGGGCCACCGCCACTGACCTGGAACCGGAGATGAACCGCCTGATGCAGTCCCCTCCCAATTATCTGGCCTTCATTACCGGCGCTTCCCGCACCGCCGACATCGAGCGGGTGCTGACCCTGGGGGTCCACGGCCCCCTGGAACTTCACCTCTTGCTGCTCAAGGATTAATAGTCATGATCGATACCGCCCAAGACCTGGAGGAATACCGGAAACGCTTGCGGCAGGCCCTGGATAACCAGTTTCTGCGCGCCGCCCAGTCCGCCTTCTTCGCCGCCTACCCCGAAGGCCGGGCCCGGGCCCTGAGCGGGGTCGATTTCGAGGCCCTGCGGGAGGAGATCGCTCGGGGCAAAGACCAGGCCCTGCCCCACCTGGAAGAGCTTTATGAGGCCTTCAAGGCCAGGGCCGAGGCCGCCGGGGTCAAGGTGCACCTGGCCGGGACCGCCCGGGAGGCCAACGAGATCATCTCTCGCATCGCCAAAGACCGCGGGGTGCAGAAGATCGTCAAATCGAAGTCCATGACTGCGGAGGAGACCTTCCTTAACGACCACCTGGAACAGGAAGGCCTGACCGTGGTGGAAACCGACCTGGGCGAATGGATCATCCAGCTCAGGCACGAAGGTCCCTCCCACATGGTCCTGCCTGCCATCCATCTCTCCCGCGGGCAAGTGGCGGAGTTATTCTCCCGGGTCACCGGGGAGTCCCTTGACCCGGACGACATCGGTAAGATGGTGAAGGTGGCCCGGCGGGAGCTTCGCAAGGAGTTCCTGTCCGCCGGGATGGGCATCAGCGGCGCCAACTTCGCCATTGCCGAAAGCGGCACCCTGGGAATTATGACCAATGAGGGCAACGCCCGCCTCACCACCACCCTGCCGCCCATCCATGTAGCCCTGGTGGGCCTGGATAAGCTGGTGCCGGACCTAGCCAGTGCGCTCCGCATCTTGAAGGTTGTGCCCAAGAACGCCACCGGCCAGGTGATCACCTCCTATGTCTCCTGGATCACCGGGGCCAACGAATGCCGCCCCGGCCCGGGGGGCCGCAAAGAGATGCACGTGGTCTTCCTGGACAACGGCCGCCTGGCCCTGGCCCGGGATCCGGTCTTTTCCGAGGTCCTGCGCTGCATCCGCTGCGGCGCCTGCGCCAATGTCTGTCCCGTCTATGCGCTGGTGGGCGGCCACAATTACGGCCATGTCTACATCGGCGCCATCGGCTTGATCCTCACCTATTTTTACCACGGCCGCCAAAACGACCGGGCTATCGTCCAGAACTGCCTCAACTGCCTGGCCTGCAAAGCGGTCTGTCCCGTGGGCATCAATCTGCCCCTGATCATCAAGGAAGTTCATGGGGAAATCCTGGCCGAAGAGAGTGAAAGACCGCTGAAGAACCGGCTGCTGCGGAGGGTCCTGAAGAACCGCCGCCTCTTTCATTTCCTCCTGCGCCGGGCCTCCCTGGCACAGCGGCCTTTTGCCCGGAAAGGATTTATCCGCCATCTCCCCTTTTTCTTCGGCAAAGAACACGAGTTCCGGAGTCTGCCCACGGTGGTCGCCACCCCCTTGCGGGACCGCTGGCCGCAGCTGGCCGGCAAAGAGGCGGCCCAACCCCGGTCCCGGGTCGCCTTGTTCGGCGGCTGTCTGGTCGATTTTGTCTATCCGGAGCAGGGCGAGGCCCTGGTCAAGCTGTTGAGAGACCGCCAGGTCCGGGTGGACTACCCCCAGGACCAGACCTGCTGCGGCCTGCCGGCCAAATGCATGGGTGAGCTGGATCTGGCCCGGGAGGTGGCCATCCAGAACCTGCGGGCCCTGGACCCGGCGGATTACGATCAGGTCCTGGTCCTTTGCGCCTCCTGCGGCTCGCATATCAAGAACACCTATCCCCTCCTCTTGGCCCGGGAACCGGGAGTGGGGGTCAAGGCGCACCAATTGGCGGCAAAGTTGATGGACTTCAGCTCCTACCTGACCGAAGTCCTCAAGGTTAGCCCGGAAGAGTTCCTGGCTTCGAACCGGAAGGTGGCCTACCACGCCCCCTGCCACCTGTGCCGGGGTCTAAAGGTAACCCGGCCTCCCCGGGAACTATTGAAGATCGCGGGTTACCAGTACCTGCCCGCCCAGAATGAAGAGGTTTGCTGCGGCATGGGTGGCACCTTTTCGGTGGATTTCCCGGAAATCTCCGGGGAGCTGCTGAAAAACAAGCTGGACGCAGTGGCCGCCACCGGCGCCGACCTCCTGGTGAGCGACTGCCCCGGCTGCGTCCTGCAGCTCCGCGGCGGACTTGAGAAGCGGGGCGGTAAGATCAAGGTCCAGCACATCGCCGAGGCGGTGGCCGAGGCAGCCAAAAGGAGGTGATTAACCGCTGCCTTTCCAAACACCTTACGCTTTTGGAAGGATTTTCCTACAAATCGATTGAGAGCACTTATTTTTCATAAAGGAGGGTGCATTGATGCCGTGGATTCAAAATTACATACCTTTGGGCCACCTGGGCCTCTCGGCCCTGGTAGCCGCGGTTCCCATTCTCATCCTGGGCTACATGCTGGCGGTCATGCGTACCAAGGGGCATCCCGCCGCCTTCATTTCCGTCCTGGCGGCCGTCTTGTTGGCCATCCTGGTTTGGCGCATGCCCGTGTCTCTGGCGATCATGGCCACCCTGAACGGCATGTTATTCGGCCTCTTTCCCGTGGTCTGGATCGTCATCACCGCCATCTGGATCTATAACATGTCGGTGGAATCCGGCGAATTCGAGATCATCAAGAACTCCCTGGCCTGCATCACCGATGACCGCCGCCTCCAGGCCCTGTTTATCGCCTTCGCCTTCGGCGCCTTCCTGGAAGGCACCGCGGGTTTCGGCACCCCGGTGGCCATCACCGCCGCCATGCTGGTGGGCCTCGGTTTTCAGCCGGTCTACGCCGCCGGCGTCTGTCTGATTGCCAACACCGCGCCGGTGGCCTTTGGCGCCATCGGCATCCCCATCGTGGTGGCCGCCGGGGTCACCCATCTTCCCTTGATGTCCATCAGCGCCATGGTGGGCCGGCAGCTACCCTTTGTAGCCGTCATCGTCCCGCTCTGGCTGGTGGTGACCATGAGCGGCTGGAAATCCGCCATGGAAGTCTTGCCGGCGATCATCGTTACCGGGGTCTGCTTTGCAGTCTCCCAATTCGTGGTCTCCAATTTCGTCGGCCCTTACCTCCCTGATATCGTTGCCGCCATTGTCACCATCATCGGCCTGGGGGTCTTCCTCATGTTCTGGAAGCCGCCTACTATCTGGCGATTCTCCGGGGTGGCGCCCACGCAAAAGGTCACCTGTCTCTATTCCAGCAAGGAAGTGGTCCGCTGCTGGGTGCCTTACATCATCCTGGCCATCATGGTGTTTCTCTGGGGCCTCGGTCCGGTCAAAACAATTCTGGCGCCTATCGGCTTCACCTTCCAGTGGCCCCTGCTCCATAATCTGGTGATCAAGGCTGCCCCCATCGTGGCCAAGAATACCCCGATTCCCGCGGTCTTTGCTGTTAATATCGGCAGCGCCGCCGGCACCGCCATCTTTATCGCCGGCCTGCTATCGGTTCTGTTCATTCCCAACTACGGCTTCGGCAAGGCCTTTGCCTGCCTGGGCCGGACCATCAATACCCTGAAGTGGGCCATCGTCACCATCTCCCTGGTCCTGGGCCTGGGCTGGATCATGAACTATTCCGGCATGAGTTCCACATTGGCCCTGGCCGCAGCCGCCACCGGGGTTTTGTTCCCCATCTTCTCTCCTATCCTGGGCTGGCTCGGGGTCTTTCTCACCGGTTCCGACACCGCCTCCAACGCCCTGTTCGCTGGCTTGCAAAAGAGCACCGCCGAACAAATCGGAGTAAACCCCATCCTGATGGTGGCGTCCAACTCCAGCGGCGGCGTGGTGGGGAAGATGATTTCGCCCCAATCCATCGCGGTAGCCACCGCGGCCACCGGCATGGTGGGGGAGGAGGGCTCCATCTTCCGGTTTGCCTTGAAGCACAGCGTCTCCATGGTCCTGATCATCTCTGTCATCACCTTGCTCCAGGCCTATGTCCTGAAGTTCATGGTGCCGTAAGCCCGCGGTTATGATAAACTGAACCAGTGGCGGACCCGGTCCGCCACTTTTTTTTGGCCCTCGTCCATTTTGCCCCTCTAATGATTTGCCAAGGCCGGCCTCCATGGGTTAATAATCCCTCATGAACACTTGCACCTCGCCGGAAAAAGCACACCTGGCCCTGGTGATTATCGACACCCAGCAGGATTTTGTCGTCCCGGGCGCCCCGGGGTTCATCCCCGGAACCCTGGAGGCCCTGCCCCGCATGGTCCGGCTGGTTGAGAAATTCAGGCAAAAAGGGCTCCCCGTCATCCACGTGGTGCGGTTGTACCTCGAAGACGGCGGAAACGTCGATCTGTGTCGCCGGACCGCGGTGGCCCAGGGATTAAAAATGGTGGCTCCCGGAAGCCCCGGCGCCGAAATCATGGAGGAATTGAAGCCCTTTCCCCAGGTGCGCCTGGACGCCCCCTTGCTGTTATCAGGCAAGCTCCAGGCCATCGGACCCAGGGAATGGTTCATGTATAAGCCCAGGTGGGGCGCCTTTTATCAGACACGCTTAGAGGAGCACCTGCGGGCCCTGGGGGTCAACACCCTGGCCCTGTGCGGCTGCAACTTCCCCAATTGCCCCCGGACCACCATCTATGAGGCCAGCGAACGGGATTTTAAGATTATCCTGGCGCCCGACGCGGTCTCGGGCATCTATGAGCAGGCGCTCCTGGAGATGCAGAATATCGGCGTGAGCTTGATGACTGCCGGGGAATGCCTGGCTTGGCTGGACTGACCGCGCCAGGCAATAAAGGCAAAAGTTAAAAGGTAAAATTAAGGATTTATTACAGAGCTATTGTGGGCCAACTACCGAGCCTGGGAGGGCCTCGATGCAAGCTCCTGATAAGTCTCGAATCGGCAAATTTCTCCCCCTGCTCCTGGCGGTAATGTGCATTGCCACGTGCAGTTCCGAAAAGCAGACCCCGCCGGTGGCGGGGCCGACCGTGTCATTGCCGGCCCTGGAACTAGAGGCCTTTGGCGCCCTGCCACCTTCGCTGTCCGCATCCGTCTCCCCCGCTTCAAAGGAACAGGCTATGACCCTGGACCGGGCGCTGAATTTTCGGCGGGTCACGGCCTTTTTGGGGGTCCGGCTCACCCCGGGGCAGAAAAGATTTTTGAACGAGCACCGGTTCCTGCTCATTCCCAAAGGCGACACCCGTTTCAAAGGGCAGGTGGAACTTGGGGGAATGGGATTTCATTATGATGAGATGCTGGGGATGTTTGACTATCTGAGCGGGTATGAAGACCCTATGCTCCGCAAGCCGGAGAACTGCCACTTCGTCAATCCGGATGTGATGCTGCACGCCTTCCACAAGTATCTGGAAAATTCGCTGGAGTATCTGGAAAAGACGGAGCTGGCCGAAACCCTGCGCCGCTTTTTGACTAATCTCCAGGACAAGGCCCTGGAGGACAAGGCCACGGCCTCCGGCCCTCTGGCGGGGCATTATGAGCTTATCGCCGCGCAGCTCACCGTTCCTCTGGTCATCCTGGAGAATGCCCGCTGGCCCAACCCCAAGGAATCGCAAGAAATCGCCCCATGGCCGCCCAAAGCGCCCCTGGCGGATGACGGCGACACCCTGGAAAACGGCCTCAAGATTCTGGACGGGTTCAAGGGCAAGTTCTCCGAGCCGATGTTCAACCGCATGGCCGCCGAATTGCGCTTGATTTACGCCGGCCGGGACGTGGCGCCCTCTCCCCTTTATGGCCAGTACGCCAAAGGTAGTTACGCCGATTACACCCAATTCACTCCCCGCAGCCATTATGTTAAGAGTTCCGTCCTGCGGAGTTATTTCCGGGCCATGATCTACCTGGGGAGAAATAGCTATCCCTTGAAGGATGACGGCGTCAGCGATGCCCTTTTGGTGACCCTCCTCCTGGCCAGCCCGGGCCCACCTGGCCAGCCGCTCCTGAAAGACTGGCAGAGGCTCATGGAGATCACCGGCTTTTTCGCCGGGCAGCCGGAGGACATCAGCTACCCCGAGTGGCGTAATTTCCTGGTCAAGGTCCTGGGCACGGATAAGCTCGCCGCCGGAGAGACCCTGGACCCGGCCACGCTAACAAAAATTTCCCAGCACTTGGGAGAACTCCAGGGTCCCCGGATTCTCTCCGACGTGGTCGTGGCCCCGGAAGTTTTGGCCTCCACCAAAGCGCAGTTGTTGGCCGCGTCCAAAGGCTTCCGCCTCTTCGGGCAACGCTTCACCTTTGACGCCTGGATCTTTAGCCACCTGACCGCCGGCCAGGAGAAGACGTCGGTGCGGCTACCCTCCATGCCCTCGGCTCTCTTTATCCCGGCAGCCCTGGGGGATAAGGCCGCCCTGGGCTTTGCGGACCAGTACCTCCAGAACCTTTCCCCCCCTTTCTCTCCGGAGGAGACAGCCGGATTCAACGGCCGGCTGCAGCAGGTGGCCGCGGACCTGGAAAAGATCAAGGACGCGGAATGGTTCAGTTCCATGAGTGGCGCCTGGTTGAAGCTGCTCGGCACCCTGACGTCCTCCTACGGCCGGGGTTATCCGCTCTACATGCAGGACCGGCTCTTTCCGGTCAAACAAGTGGAAAGCTTCCTGGGATCGTACACCGAACTCAAGCATGACACCCTGCTGTACGCCAAACAAAATTACGCCGAAATGGGCGGCGGGGGAGAGGAAGGCACCCCGCCCCCGGTACCCAGAGGGTTTGTGGAACCCAACCTGCCTTTTTGGGAAACCCTGGGGCGATTGGTGGCCTATGTAGAAGCTGGCTTTAAGAAGTACGGGGTTTTTAAAGGGGAACTGGAGGAGTTCGGCCGCCTGAACCGCTTTAAAGAGCAGATAGCCTTCTACGCCTCCCTGGCCGCCAAGGAGCTTCAGGGGGGCCCCTTAACCGAGGAAGAATATGAAAAACTGCGGACCTACTCGCTCTCGGAGATGGCCGCGCCATTAGAGAACGGCCTAATCTTGGAGGACAAGGATATGCGCGCCGGCCTGATCGCCGACGTGCATACTGACGCCGGGCAGGGGCAGGTCCAATATGAAGCCACCGGCGAGCCATACGTCATGCTGGTCCTGGTGGGCAATGAGGGCACCGTGCGCCTGGCCGTGGGCGTGGCCTACAACCATTACGAATTCACCGGGCCTCTGACCACCCGTTACACCGACGCCGATTGGCAGGGCCAGGTATACGAACACCGCGGCGTTCTGCCAGAGAAGAACTTCTGGTATCGCAGCCTGCTGATTAACTAGATGCGCCAACTCGCCTTGATCGCGCTGATCATGCTGCTGGTCGCCTCTTGTTCCGGCACGGATCGGTCCCCGGGGCAAGAGGCTTTTGCGCCTCTTTTCCCCGACCCGGAGCTGTTTCTGGCCGCCATCGGCCAATGCCGGGTCAAACCTTTACCCCAGAAAATCAGCGGCCTCACCGTTCCCCATCACCTCCTGGCCGCGGACCTCATGGCCGGGGCCTTCGCCCGGGTTCAGGGCCAGCATTACCGTCGGATTATCATCCTCAGTCCGGACCATTTCTCCCGCAGCCAGAGCCCCTTCGCCGTTACCCGGAGAGACTTTGAAACCTCCTTGGGACGCCTCGCCACCGACCGCCCAGCGGTTAACCGCCTGCTGGCCAACCCCCTGGTGACCGAGTCCTCCCTCTTTTCCCATGAGCACGGGGTCCAGGCACTCCTGCCCTTTATCGCCCATTATTGCCCCGGGGCCTTGATTGTCCCCATTGCCATCCGCTACAACAGCCGGCCGGCGGAATGGGACTCTCTGGCCCGCACCCTGGCTCCCCTCCTTACCCCGGAGACGCTGCTGGTGCAGAGCACGGATTTTTCGCATTACCTCACCGCCCCCGAGGCCCGGCGCCGGGACCAGGAAACCCTGCGGGTCCTGAGCGGCGGCGACCCGCGGGAGGTGCTGAGCCTCAGGCAACCGGACCACATCGACTCCCTTGGTTGCCAGTATCTGCAACTACTTCTGCAGCGGCAGGTCTTTGGGGCCGGGCCCACGGTCATCGCCAACCGCAATTCCCAGGAATATACGACTGAGCCGGTAAAGCAAACAACCAGCTATATCGTCCAGCTTTACAGCGCTGAGCCCTTGCCTGTAGATGGGGGCCAATCCTACTTCTTCGGAGGGGACACCTTTTGCGGACGTCAGGTGGCGGCCAGACTGGTGACCCCGGAGAGCCGGGAAGCCCTGGTCAAGCAAATTCTTAAGATTACCGGGGGCCGACCCTTGATCCTCAACCTGGAAGGGGTGCTTACAGAGCAGTGCCCGGAGGCGTCCGCTCCTTATACCCTGTGCATGGAGAACGCCCTGACCCTGCCCCTGTTAAGGGAACTCCACGTCCGGGCCGTGAGCCTGGCCAACAACCACAGCTTTGACCTGGGAGAGGACGCCTACCGGGCCATGCACCGGCATCTGGCCGAGGAAGGCTTTGCCTGTCTGGAAAACCGCCGGGTCCTGGACCTCGGCGCCTTTAACCTGGCCGGTTTTACCGATGTGGATAATCAGAGCGCCGAGAAGATCGATCGGCTCACCCGGCAAGACCTGAAAGGCCTGGACGGTTTGAAGAGAGACAAACCCATATTCGCCTTGATCCATTGGGGCCGGGAATTTGCCGACGCAGCAAGCCCCCGGGAGCAAGCCCTGGCCGCTCTCCTGGAAGAAAAGGGGGTGGAAGTCGTGATCGGCTGCCATTCCCACCGAGCCGGACGCTTGGAGGGGACCCTGAAGTCCTGCCGGATCTTTTCCTTGGGGAATTTTCTTTTCGACCAGGACAGCCCTCGGGTCTCCGGGGTGCTCCTGGAAGCCATTTTTTTTCCTCAAGGCACCTACTTCCTCAAAGTGCATCCTCTTAACAATCTGTTCACGTCCCTGCGGAAATCCGGTTAAGAGGATCAGCTAAGCAGGATAACGCCTCTGTCCTGGGCCACTGGGGCGATTTCGAAAAAGCTTCCCGGTAACATGAGATGAAAATAATCGATGTTTATATATACAGTTCGTGGGGGCCAAGATCAGCAAGCGCGCACTGTCTGGTTCCCACGGCTCGCGTGCCACAGTAAAGAATTCCGCTGGTGTCCCTGCTTGCCGCCTGCAGGTCCTTCACGCCTTGGAATTCTTCCTTCAGAAAAGGATAGGACTTTACCTTTCACGACTTGAAACACACCGCCATTAACAACTGGCGATTGCAGGGCCACGCCTACTTTCGTATAATGGCGGCCACAGGCCACAAGACCATGAGCGTTTTCAAGCGATATAGACACCAGGGTCAGATGGATACCTAAAAACCTAAGCTGCGCCTGTAGCTCAGAGGATAGAGCAACGGACTTCTAATCCGTGGGTCGCAGGTTCGAATCCTGCCAGGCGCGCCAGTAATAACAAGGGGCTGCCGATTTTGGCAACCCCTCTTTTTAGGCTTAGTGAATATATAGGTGAATATCTAATCCGATTTTCCGTTCACCAGCGCTTTCAATTCATCCTTGCTCACGGTATTGTACCGCTTAAAACACTCATGGTTTTATGGCCGCTGCCCGCTATGATCTTGAAATAGCCAAGGCCCTGGACCCGCCAATTATTTATGGCCGTGTGTCTCAAGTCGTGAAAATTGAAATCCTCAATCCCTGCCTTCTTACTGGCCATGGCGAAACTTCGTCGCACTGCCTCCACAGATTTGCCCTGGCAAGTAAACACTGGCACCCCAGAGGCTAAAGGATGGTTTTCGGGACGACCATCCAATCGACCGCCCAACGGAGGGAATCCATTCGCCTCAAGCAGACCGCGCCGCCCATTTGGAAGTTTATTACCCCGATCTCTTTGTCCCCGGTTAGGAGCAGGGCGGCCAAATTGGCCAGATGGGGGAGATGTCCCACCAACAGGGTATCCTCATCCAGTTGGGCGATCCGGTCGGCCCAGATCTCAGGATCATCCAAAGGCGCCAGCCCCCGGGCTTCCGAGATGCCGGCCTGCGGCTGTAAATGCCTGGCCAGGACCCGGGCGGTGCTTTTGGCCCTGGTCTTGCCGCTATGAAATATCTGACTGACCTGTAAATTAAGCCTTTTTAAGTGGTGCGCCACACTTTCAATGTCCATGCGGCCCTTTTGCGTAAGGTCCCTCGTCGCATCTTCCGCCTCGCTCGCTGCTTCGGCATGCTGCACCAGATAAAGAAGCACGGTAAGCCTCCTCAGATTTTCTTCCAATTAAGATAATAACTTTGCCACCGGTGTCCACCGGCCGCCGCTCGATCTAGAGGCCGCCCGCAGTCCTCCCCCGTGCCCGGTGGCCCGGGAACCTATCTTACCGCAATTACCTTGACCTTTCCGGAAGTTATGACATAAATAGGGAAGGCTGGATACATCATTTAAAATGGTTGCCAGGACTGGACCCATCGCCGGAGCGGCGCTTGCGCCCCTGCCAATGCTGGTGGCAGCCTGCCTGCCTTTCTGGGCCGGCAGCCTGCTCTCCGGGGTTTCGGGATATCCCCTGCGCCCCGGGGTGCTGCTGGCCGGAACCCTGGGGATCGTGGCTCTGGTCCTGGCCGCCTTCGCCGGCCGGGAGAGCTTTGCCCCCGGGGGTGGACGCTATCCTGCCTGGCGGCTGGACCTTTTCCGGGGGCCCCAGGGCTTGGCCTATGCCTGCTTGGGGACGGCGGCCTTGTTGGGGCTGCTCCTCCAGTTCTGCTACCGTACCGGCGATTTGACCATCCCCCTGGGAGCCTTGGGAATTTTGGGAGGGTATTTTTCCTTTGCCCGGCCCCTCTGCTGGCACCGGCGGGGTCTGGGGGAAATCGCCGGCGCCCTCTGCTTTGGACTGCTGCCGGTGGCCGCCGGGTTTTATCTGCAATGCGGCCATCTGGTGACCGAGGTGCTGCTGTATGGCCTGCCTCTCACCTGGGCCGGATTTAATCTTTTTCTCGGCTATGGCTTCCCTGAAAGGGTAGGCAAAGTAGACCCAAAAAACCAAGAAGCTCCCCAGGGGGAGGCCGCGGCGGCTCCCGGCCTGGCGGCCCGCCTGGGGCCGGTGCCGGCGGCCTTGCTCTACACCGCCGGCAACCTGCTGGTCATCCTGGGGCTGCTGGCCATTTTCTTCTTCCCGGCCTCGCCCCTGCCCTGGCGGGCCGCTCTTTGGCCCTTGCTGCTCCTGGCGGCAGTCAACCAGGAGATGCTCAAACGGCGGGCTTACCGGGTGGAGAGCCGGCTGCGGTGGTTGTGCCGTCTCAGCCTGGCCTTGCACCTGGGGATGGGTGCGGTTTTTAACCTGATGTTGTGGCAGCGGTTGTAATGAAAAGACAGTTTCCGGTTTTTGGTTTCCGGTAGGGAGAGGGCGCCGCCGGGGGAAAGCCTGGACTAGGGGCCGGAGGCCGGATCGAGCGCGTGGGAAGTGAATGATGGGCGATCGGCGGAGAACCAGGTCCACTCATTGGGGGCGCAGGCTGTTGGCCATTTGCCTCATCCTGGCCCTGATCCCTGCCTGCAGTCCGGCCCAAGTTTACATCCCCCTGGCCTACGCCTTCACCGGCATGTGCGTCGCCCTCCTGATGTCGCCCACCCTCACCGCTGCGGTGGTGGGATTGGTGGTGGGCGGCCTTCTGGGCGCCGCGGTCTATAACAATTCTCTCAAACACCAGATTCAGGACCGGCGACGAGGTGAGCCTGGGCCACTCCCGGGAACCGGGGTCTGGAACCATCCCAGGGGTGCCTTCCAAAAATCAGGGGTGGCATGACGTAGGCAGGAACTGCTTTCACCTATTCCCCAATGAAGTCCAATAGCCATAAAGAACCAGGCGGAGGCCCGGAGGGTCCCCTGGCCGTGGTGTTGCAGGCCCTGCGTCTCGCTCTTGAGCCTGTCTCGGGAGAGGTCCTGGCGGCCCGGCTGGGGTTAAGCAGAGCCGCGGTCTGGAAGCGCATCAACCGCCTCAAGGCCCGGGGCTATGCCATCGCAGGCTCCCCCCGCCGGGGCTACCGCCTGCTGGCGGCCACCGACAAGTTACTGCCGGAAGAGATTCTCCCGGGGCTTAAGGCCAGGCGCCTGTGCGGACCGGTGCACCACTTCGAAGAGGTAGCCTCCACCAACGATCTGGCCAAGGAATTGGCGGCCCGAGGCGCCCCGGAAGGCACCCTGGTGGTGGCGGAAGCCCAAAGCCGCGGGCGGGGCCGACTGGGACGCCAGTGGAATTCCCCTCCCGGGACGGGACTCTATGTCTCCTTGCTCCTCAGACCGCCGCTGCCACCCACGGAGATGCCCCAAATCACCCTGACTACCGCGGTAGCGGTGGCCCGGGCCCTTAAACGGGTCACCGGGGTGGTCCCGGGTATCAAATGGCCCAACGACCTGCTGCTGGGGGGCAAGAAACTGGGGGGCATCCTCACGGAGATGGAAACTGAAAGCGAGCAGATTCGGCACCTGGTGGTGGGCCTGGGGCTCAATGTCGACACCCGGGCCTTTCCGGAAGAGCTGGCCGCCACAGCCACTTCCCTGGCCCTGGGACTCGGGCGGCCCTTGCCGATAAATTCCCGGCTGGCGATCCTTAAGGCCTGGCTGGAGGAGTTTGAGGATCTTTACGAACGCTTTTTGGCCCGGGATTTTCCCGGGATTCTCGAGGAATGGCGCAGCCTGACGGTGACCTTGGGGCAGCGGGTCACAGTGCGCCAGGGGCCGCTGACCATCCATGGCCTGGCCCTGGAGGTGGCCCCGGACGGGGCATTGCTGCTGGAGACGGATTCAGGGGAAGTGATCCGGGTGACTTCCGGGGAGATCGCAGGATAGCGGCTAGCCTCTCCCCCCAGGCGCCTCCCTTGGGGGGGCGGGTGGAGCGAAAATAATATACCCAAAAGGGGGCCGGCTTCCAGACCTGCCCCCGCCTCTTAGAAAGCCGCCGCTAAGTGGACGGCCTCTATTTCTTCTTCTTTTCCTTGAGTTCTTCGACCTCGGACTTCAAGCGTTCCACTTCCGCTTTATATTGCTCCACTTCGGCCTCGTTCATCTTGGGAGGTTCGTAAGTCGGGTTCTCGCCCTTCTTGAAAAACTTATCCTTGGTCTCCTCAAAACCCAGATAGACGGCCAGGGCGCCGCCCAAAAGGAGCAAGAGGGGGATGCCTCCTTTCAATAGGTCAAAGAAATGATGCCACCACAACCCAAGGCCGATCAATCCCAAAGCCACCGCAACCAGTCCGCCCACCAAAGCCGTCATGCCCAACCTCCTTGCCTTTAATGAAATTTTCGGCTCGCACCGTGCTATTGCTGGTTTAAAGCATATGGGCAATTGTTATCAGAAAGGGAAAAATTTATCAAGTCAGAAATGGGTACAAACAAACGGCCATTGAAAAAAATTCCAATAAAATGGAAAGGTTATAGTTATGGAGCGGTTGACAAAAATCCCCCGCAATTTATAATATGGGCAACACTCCCCTGTGAAATGTGAGAGATCCCTCATGGCTGAGATCGATTATTATCAGATATTGGGTGTTGGCCGGGAAGCCCCTGCAGAAGAAATCAAGAAGGCTTACCGCAAGCTGGCCATGAAGTATCACCCGGACAAAGCCAAGGGGGACAAGAAGGTTGCTGAAGAAAAATTCAAGCAGATCAGCGAAGCCTACGCGGTTCTGAGCAATCCCGAAAAGCGGCAGCAATATGACCAATACGGCTCCCAGGGCTTCCGGGAAAGATTCAGTCAGGAAGATATCTTCAAGGGCGCCGATTTCAGCGAAATGTTCGACTTCGGCCTCTCCGAGGGCCTCTGGAGCCGCCTCTTCGGGGGGACGGGAGGGGGAGGGGGAGGAGGCCGTTTCGGCCGCCAACCCCGCACCCGGGTCTTCAGGTACGGCGGCCCGGAAGGCTTTGGGGCCCAGCCCCGGCCAGCCAAGGGTGGGGACCTGCAGGTGGAGATGCCTATCACCCTGCATGAGATGGCCTTCGGCACCGAGAAGGTGGTAGCCATGCCCCACGACGGCCAGCTGGAGAAAATCTCGGTGAAGATTCCTCCCGGCGCCCTGCCGGGCAAGAGGCTGCGGGTCAGCGGCAAAGGCGCTCCCGGCCCCATGGGCGGACCTCCCGGTGACCTTTACGTCAAACTGCGGGAGCTGGAACATCCGGTATTCAAACGGGAGGGTTACGACCTCTACGTGGACCGCCGCATCAAGGTCACCGAGGCCATCCTGGGCACCAAGGTGACGGTGCCCACCCTGGATGGCAAGACCATGAGCCTCAAGGTGCCGCCGGGAACCCAGAGCAACACCAAGATGCGCCTCAAAAATTATGGCATCCCCCAGGCCAGCGGCAAGGCCCGGGGGGACCAGTACGTGCGGATCATCGTCGAGACCCCTGCCAATCTGAACAAAAAACAGAAGGCCCTGGTGGAGGAGATGGCCAAGGAAGGGTTGTAGCTCCCAGCCAGCAGTTTTTAAGCGGTCCGCGGCCAGTTTTCAGCTCTCCGTTTTTGGATTTAGGGGTTTTTGCATTGCTTTTAAGTTATTGCCTTCTCTTGTGGCAATACCCAGCCTTTCTCAGCCGACCTGGAAACTTGCCGCTCGCCAATAGCTGCTGCTGACCGCTCTCGCGGACAGCTACTAATAACAGGAGGCTCACATGGTGGTGGAACTGGCCCCCAAGGTTTACTGGGTGGGCGCCATTGACTGGAACCTTCGGGAGTTTCACGGCTATCTCACCGAAAAAGGGTCCACTTACAATGCCTTTCTGATTCTGGACGAGCAGATCACCCTGATTGATACGGTAAAAAAGGAATTCGTTCCGGAGATGCTGGCCCGGGTGGCGGAGGTAGTGGATCCGGAAAAGATTTCCTATATCGTCTCTAACCACGTGGAGATGGATCATTCCGGGGGCCTGCCCGAAGTGATGGCCAGGGTCAAGCCGTCAAAGCTTTTCTGCTCCCCCATGGGCAAAGCGGGATTAAGCCGCCATTACCAGAGCGAATGGCCTTTTGTCGAAGTGAAAACCGGCCAGGAAATCTCCCTGGGGCAACGCACCCTCCTCTTTCTGGAGACCCCCATGCTCCACTGGCCGGACTCCATGATGACCTACCTCAAAGAGGAGCAGATCCTCTTCTCCAGCGACGCCTTCGGGGCCCACTTCGCCTCGGAGGAACGCTTCGACCTCGAGACCCCGGATTTTCCGGCCTATCTTTACCAGGTGAAGAAATATTACGCCAATATCCTGATGCCCTTCGGCAGCCTGGTCCTTAAGCTGTTCCAGCGCCTCCAGCCAATGGGCCTGGAGTTCAAGCTGATCGCCCCGGACCATGGCTTGCTCCTCAAGTCCCCGGAGCCAATCCTGGCAGCTTACCAGAAATGGGGGGCAGGGGAAGCGGAGCCCCACCGGGCCGTCGTGATTTACGACACCATGTGGGGATCTACCGAGTTGCTGGCCCAGGCATTGGCCGAAGGCTTGCGGGATGCCGGGGCCGAGACCGTCAACTGCCATTTGCGCCGCGTCCATTACAGCGACATCGTTCCCGAGGTTCTGGACGCCGGCCTGCTCCTTTTGGGCTCCCCCACCCTCAACAATACCATCTTCCCTT
This sequence comes from uncultured delta proteobacterium, assembly GCA_963697965.1. Taxonomy (GTDB): domain Bacteria; phylum Desulfobacterota; class Desulfobaccia; order Desulfobaccales; family 0-14-0-80-60-11; genus JAPLJC01. Next base: position 697,229 of record OY969108.1, on the reverse strand, counting down.
CCATGGGCGAGTTCCTCACCTATCTTAAGGGGCTGCGGCCCCAGAACAAGGCGGCGGCCTGTTTCGGGTCCTACGGCTGGAGCGGCCAGGCGGTGGCCGAGATGAACCAGCTCCTCGAGGCCATGAAGATCAGGCTGGCCCATGAAGGCTTCACTTGCAAATATATCCCCACCCCTCAGGAGCTGGGGGAGCTTCGGGCCCTTGGAAGTCGCCTGGCCCGGGAAAACCTGCAATTGTGAGAGCATACTAAGAGAAGGAGTCATCCCCATGGCTAGTGAGATTTTGAAATTGAGCGCGGCGATTGTTACTTCCCATGCGTCCATGACCGAACTCAGCACGACGGAATTGGTGAAGGAAATTAAAGAAGTTTTTAGCGCCTTAGCTTCCCTGGCAGAAGAGCCGGCGACCTCGGAAACCGCCGGGAGCCGGGCCGCTCCAACCAGGAAACAGGGGCGGCCGAAACGGGCGAAATTCGTGGAATCTCCGGAGGCCAAGGCGGTGGAAGTGGAAGAAGGTCCGGTTATCGGGGACCCGGATTATATGGAATTTATGGAAAGTCGAGAGGGTTAAGCAGTAGAATTGAGGGAGGTCGAATAACGCTAATGGCGGGATGCGCTTGGTGGCACAGGTTTTAAACCTGTGCTGCTAACTTCCGCCCCGCGGGCTGCGGGCTAAGTCAAAAGTCAAAAGTCAAAAGTCAAAAAAAGGCCGCTTAACAGAAAATATGTAGGGTGAGCACTGCCCACCCATTCCATAGAAAAGAATCTGAGTGAATCCTATTGGCCCATGAGGTCACCTTTCCCTCCCAGGCTGCTGCCTAAACTTTTCGGAACAGAAATTTGAACGGACCTTTGGGTAGATCCACCAAAGATGCCGCCGCCGACTTCCGCTACCTGTTGGCCCGGGGCTACCCCCGCCCGGCGGCTCTGGCCCTGGTGGGCAACCGCTATGGTCTTTCCCGCACCGTCCGGCAGCTCCTGCACCGGGGGGTCTTCGCCCCGGCCGAGGCCGCGGCCCGCCGGGCCAGGCTGAGGCTGCTCAAGGAGGTGGCAGGCCGCCCCCTGGGGCTGGACGGCCACAATGTTCTCATCACCCTGGAATGCGCCCTGCGCAAGCTGCCCCTGGTGGCTGCGGACGACGGCTTCATCCGGGACGTGGGCCAGGTTTCCCGGAGCTTCAAGCCCTCCCCCGAGACCGACCGGGTCCTGGCCCTGGTGCTGGATTACCTGGCGGAGCATCCCTGGCAGGAGCCGGTGGCGGTTTTTTATGACGCCCCTATGAGCCTGAGCGGCGAACTGGCCCAGCGCACCGCGGCACTGGCGGCGGCCCGGGGGCTAAGGCTGACGGCCGCCGCGGTCCCGGTGCCGGAGCGGGAATTGGTGGGGTTTCCCGGCCCCATTGCCACCAGCGACACTGCCCTGATCGAATCCCAGTCCCAGGTGGTGGACCTGGCCGGGGAGATCATCCGCCGGGAGCTGGGCCTGCGGCCCATCGATCTGGACGCCCCCAGCCCGGAAAGGTAAATGCTTTCCTCATATTCGCCTGAAACGCCGCAGGATTCTTCATTTATCCCCGGGCTTCCCATTTCCCTTCCCCGCCATAGTCTCCAGTATTTGCTTGAGATTGCCTAATTCCTCGCCGTACTTGGACCAGTTGCCCTGCTTCAGGTATTCCATGGCCTTGTTGTAGTGGTCGAGGGCCTCTTGAGCGCCGGCGGGAAGAGGACCGGCAGGTAATCCGCTGAGCGCTTTTTGTTGTTGCGCCGGCGGAACGCCCTCTGCTGCAAAGACCGCACGCAGTGCCTCATCCAGATTCTTTTCCATCATCAATCTTCCATCTTCGACCACGATTACACGTTTCAACTGCGGCATCTGGCTCTGCGTCGCCTGGAGATAAACGGGTTCCACATAGATAAACGAATGCTCGATGGGGATAACGAGTAGATTCCCTCGAATCACGCTGGACCCCTGTTGCCCCCATAGAGTCAGTTCAGCCGATATGTCCGGCTGCTGGTTAATGCGCGCATCGATTTGCATCGGCCCGTAAATCAGCTTGTCTTTGGATAAGGTGTAGATGAGAAGCTGCCCGTAGTTGCCTCCGTCACAGCGGGCGCACATCCAGGCGACCATATTGTCCTTATTGGACGGCGTCAACGGCAGCATCAGCATGAATTCTTCCGAGGCGGCGCCCGGCAGCCTCATTATGATGTAATAAGGGAGGATGGTTTGGGCGGCACCGCCGAACACGGCCTGAGGGATGTTCCATAGGTCTTCCCGGTTATAGAACACTCGCGGATCCGTCATGTGATAGGTGGCATACATTTGAGCCTGGATGATAAACAAGTCCATGGGGTAGCGCAGATGCTGCCTCAAAAAAGCCGGCATCTCATCGATCGGTTTAAACAATGTCGGGAAGATCTTCTGGTACGTGCGAACCATTGGATCGGAGGGATCGATTACATAGTAGGATACATCGCCGTTGTAGGCATCGATAACGACCTTCACGGAGTTGCGAATGTAGTTGAAATTGTAACCACCTTGCCCCCCAGAGACTGGTTCTGAGTATGGAAACATGTCGGTCGTGGTATAGGCATCATGAATCCAATATAGATGGCCGTCGCCACCGACCACCAAATAGGGATCCGAATCATAAGCGAGAAAAGGCGCTATCGTGCGGTCCCGGTCGGCAATGAGGCGGTGGAACATGACGCGGCTCTCGTCCGTGATATAGCCGGACAGGAGAATATTGAGATCCGACAGATCGATGGCGTAAAGCAGTCTTCGGAAGAGACCGGATATCTGCACGCCGCCTTTGCCCTGATAAGAGGTGTAAACATTCTGGTCCCCCTTCGGGTAATCGAACTCAGGGAGCTTGCTATGCACTATGGTAAATTCATTGGTTTCCTCGCCATAGTAGATTTCCGGCCGGGTAATCTCGATCGAGTTGCTGGACTGGGGTGGAATGTTCTGGATGACAAACTTCGGCAAACCGTCCCCGGTCTCTTCGTTGACCGGGCTCATGACCGCCCCATAGCCGTGAGTGTATACCAGGTGCGCATTCACCCAGGTCCTGGCAGGGGCGGGGAGCTGCGAGGGAGCCAGCTCTCTAGCCGCCAGGGCAACTTCCGTGTATTTCTGCCCAAAGTGGTAGCGGTCGACGTCGACGCTCTTGAAGTCGTAGTAGAGCCTAATTTCCTGCAGTTGTTTATATGTTTCTATTAAAGGGCGGCGATCCCACAGGCGGATATTATGAATCGTGGCGTTGTTCTTTTCGATGTCGGCGTAGGTCAGGTTGTCCTCAAGGGGAAAAGGTTGTTCCAGGGCCTTATCCAGGCCGAATCCGAGTCGGGTAAATTTTATGTTGTTTTCTATATAGGGAGTCTCTTTAGCCAATTCGTTGGGCTTTACTGAGTATTGCTCAACAAAGGTCGGGTAAATCCAGGACAACCCGATGAGGGCAACAAAAAATAAGCCGATGGCATAGAGCGCCCATTTCCATTTTTTAAGGACCGGCATGAAAAACAGCACAAGGGCGATAACGACCGCCAAAATCATTAGCGACCAATAAGCCGGTAACTGTGCATGAATATCCGAATAACTGGCCCCGTAGGCCGCGCCGCTGCTCGAATTTAACACACCATAGCACTGGAGCCGGTATGACCAGGCGAGGTCGAGAAAAAACAAACCGCCCAAAGCCCCCAAATGAGATCTCACCTTGGGATAAACATATAGTGAGTTTTCTTGGAACATTACGGCATGATCCAGATAATATGAAAATCCAACAGCCATGAATACGAGGAATAAAGCCGTTAAGCACCATTTTTGAAGAAAGGTGTATAAAGGCAAAGTAAAAACATAGAATCCCGCATCTTTAGAAAATATTGGGTCAGCAACGCCAAATGGCGAATGATGCAAATACTGCAGAAAAGTCATCCAGGAGCCGGAGGCGCTGATCCCCATTAAACCGGACAGGAACAATAGAGCCAGCGTCCACACTTGCGTGGCGTGCGCCTCGGAAAAAAGGAGATCGATGGGTGTGGCCTGTCCTTGAGCTGGCACGATTCTCATCGTGCGGGAATAGGAACCATGTCTCCTGGCAATGAAGAGGTTTACTGCGGCAAACAGGCCGAACAGTAAGGCAAAGGCAGCAAAGGTCAAAGCTTTGGCCCATAGAATCGTGGTAAACACCTTGGCAAAACCCAAATTCTCAAACCACAGCCAATCGCCGTAGTAGTGGACAAAAACAGACACAGCAGCCAGAGCGACAACCGCGATGCCGACAACGACCCATGGTCCCTTCTTCAATGTCATAGTTCACCTTTCCCACCAAGTAATGGCGAATCGATATTGCAGTAGTTTATGTCAAAGAGGTGGCAGGAGTCAATTAGAATAAATGAAAGGAGACCACCGCTGCTGCCTGGCTATTCTTGCTGACTGTTTTTATTGACAAAATGTGAGGAAAGTATTAAAGTAAAATCGCCTTGGGCAACGCCTGGTCGCCTGTTGCCTTCGCCGTAATAACTTAGATAGAAGCCCGGACCGCTTTACCTGCCAGCGAGCTCTTGCCCGTGCCGCGTATTTAATACAAAGGAGTACTTAGTGACGCACCCGTGTGATCGATTTGCTATCCGGATATTGGCCCTCCTGCTGGGAACCGTTCTGGCAGTGTTGGTTCCGCAAGCAGGGTTCCCGAACGACCCGGTCAGCGAAGTGAAGGCAGCCCCAGCCGTGCCAGGCGGCTCCGCCGTCCCGGCGGCTCCGGCTGTCCCGGTTACCCAGGCAGCTCCACCGGCTGCAATCCCGCCGGCTGCTCCCTCCGCGGCCAAGACCACCGCTCCCACCAAGATCGCCAAGATTGGGACGCCGCCGGCTAAGGAGGAAAGGCCGCCCGCCCCCGCAGTTGTGGCTTCCAAAGCCAGGTACCTCGCCGGCGAGGACCCCGGGTTTGCGAAACGGTACGGCTGGCCGGTGGCTTACCCGCCGCCGCTGCCAGGCTCCATCTTGCCGCAGAAGCGCATTGTCGCCTACTACGGTAACCCGCTTTCCAAGCGTATGGGGGCTCTGGGTGCATGGGAAAAGGACGAAATGCTGCGGCATCTGCAGGGTGAAGTAGCCAAATGGGAGAAGGCGGACCCGGCGGAACCGGTGCAGCCGGCGCTGCACCTCATCGCGGTGGTGGCGCAGGGAGAGCCGGGCAAGGCCGGCAAGTACCGGATGGTGATGCCGGACCAGATCGTCAACGAAGTGTACGGCTGGGCCAAAGAGGCGCACGCTCTTCTCTTCCTCGACATTCAGACCGGCCATGACAACATCCGTACCATCCTGCCGCGCTTCGAGTGGATTTTGAAGAATCCGGACGTGCACCTGGGGATGGATCCGGAGTTTAACCTGATCAAGAGTGGCAGGAGGCCGGGGACCAAGATCGGCACCTATGACGCGGCGGACATCAACTATGCCTCCGGTTACCTGGAGGAACTGGTGAAAAAGTATAATCTTCCTCCCAAGGTGCTCATTGTACACCGCTTCACCCGTGATATGGTCACCAATGCCAGGAGGATCGTGCTCCGCCCCGAGGTGCAGATCATCATGAACATGGACGGCTGGGGCCCTCCGTCCCTAAAGAGGGATTCGTTTAAGGATTACATCGTTGCCGAGCCGGTGCAGTATGTCGGCTTCAAACTCTTCTATCACAATGACACCAAGAAGGGCGACGCCCTGATGACCCCCCAGGAGTTGCTAAGGCTGAACCCAGCGCCCCTTTATATCCAATACCAGTAATACCGCGCCGCAGGTGAGACGCCCCCTGATCTTGCCCATGAACGTGCCGGCAAGTCAGCACCTGGAGCGAGCGGAGCCATAACAGGGTGCCACGCCAGCAAGCTCAATAAATTGTCTCGCCGTAACTTTTCTGAGTAAATTGCTCCGGCTAAACTGGGAAGGCCTTCCAAATGGATAATACAGAAAGCGGAGACTCCGCTATCCGGGTGGCTGCCTGCGCAGAGCCGCGAGTCCCCTGGATCCAACGTCTCCGGTGGGCCTTGGGTATCCTGCGGGCTTACCGGGTGAGCAATCTGGAGAATGCCGACGGGCAGATAATTTTTCACCAAAAATTAGCCGCCATTATCAAGGCTACCTTGGGACCTGACCCGAACGGGTTGAGGTTGCTGGAAATAGGGTGCGGCCAGCGGGCCAGCCAAACCATCCTGTTCACCGCTGACGGCCTTACGGCCACGGGCATCGACGTGGAAGTACCTACTTTCAGGATGACCCTCGGAAGATTTCTGCAGTTGCTCAAGGCAAACGGTTGGGAGCGGGGGCTCAAGTCAATTTTGCGGCACTGGCTCTTCGACGGCCAATTTTTTCGCAGACTCTCTTGCCAATACGGCCAGCCCCTCCCCCTGGACCGGGTAGATGTGCGCCTGATGAGTGCAACCCAGATGAAGTTTCCTGATAATTATTTCAGTTTCATCTTCTCTTCCCTGGTATTTGAGCATATTGACGACGTGCCCGCGGCCGTCCGGGAGGTTAACCGGGTCCTTAAACCCCAGGGACGAGCCTGGATTAATGTCCACCTCTTCCCGAGTCTTTCCGGCGGGCATCACCCGGAGTGGACGGATGCCCGCAGGCCCCCCACCCATCCCCGGGTGCCTCCCTGGGATCACTTGCAGGATAACCGCTATCCTGCCCATAGCCATTTGAATAGATTGCGCTTGACGGATTACCGTAAAATATTCAATAGTTATTTGGAAGTGCTGGAGGAAAACCAGGTAATGGAAATGACCGTGGAATTGTCTCCCGGATTGGAGGCGATTTTAGTGGCGAAGGGCTATGCCCGGGAAGATTTGCTTACCCGGGAGGTCGCTTTCTTGTGCCGGAAAAAGTGATAACCTTTATGTTAGCGGCGGACCCGGTTGTCCGACCTGCCTTCACGAGGGAGGAGACTTGAAGATGGATACCAAGATTGGGTTTATGGGGTTGGGCATCATGGGCGCCGCCATGGCCGCCCGCATTCTCAAGGCCGACTATCCCCTGATGGTTTATAACCGCACTGCCGCCAAGGCCGAACCTTTGGCGCAACTGGGGGCCGGGATTGCCTCCAGCCCCAGGGCCCTGGCCAAAACGGCGGAGATCATCATCGCCATGGTCACCGGCCCCGAGGCCCTTTATGAGCTGCTTTGGGGAGAGGAGGGCGCCGCCGCCGCCTTCAGTCCCGGCCAGGTCTTCATTAATATGAGTTCGGTGTCCCCCAGCTTTACCCGGGAACTGGGCAAACATCTGGCCCCCACCGGTATCACCTTCATCGACGCCCCGGTTTCGGGCACCAAGAAACCCGCGGAAGAGGGTACCCTGGTGATCCTGGCGTCGGGCAAAAAGGAAAAGGTCGAAGAACTGGAACCCCTGTTTCTGACCATGGGGAAGAAAGTCATTTTCTGCGGCCGGACCGGCCAGGGCTCCATGATGAAGATGTTCATCAACCTGCTCCTGGGCTTGGCAATGGAGGGCTTCGCCGAGGCCCTCAACTTCGGGCGGCTGGGGGGCCTGGAACTGGAGGCCATGCTGGAAACGGTTTTCTCCGGAGCCATGAACGCCCCCATGTTCCAGGTAAAGGCCGCCAACTTCAGAGACCGGAACCATCCGCCGGCCTTCCCCTTGAAGCATTTGACCAAGGACGCCAAATTCGTCCTGGATACGGCTTACGAGTTGGGGGCGCCAGTCCCGGGGGGGCAGATGCTGCTGCACCTCTACCGGGCAGGGGTGGCCCAGGGCTGGGGCGACGAGGACATCTCCGCCATCATCAAGGTGATGGAGCTTCTCAGCGGGAAATGATGCAAAAGCTGACCGGCAAGGCTTTAGGGAGACCAGGCTGGTTGTTGGTGCTGCCATTGGTCTTGCTCCTTGCTTGCAGTGCTGCGGCCGCGCAGTTCTCCGCCCAGATGGTGGTCCGGGACGGCGAAAAGCTGGCGCTCGGGAAGATCTTCATGCAGGACGGCAAGATACGCCAGGAGTTCGATGACGAAGAAGGCCAGACCATCACCATCGTGCGGCCGGACCTGAAAAAGGTCTGGGTCATCCTGTCCCGAGAGCACGGCTTCTTGGAGCTGCCCCTGAAGACCAAACTCCCCGGGCAATTCATCCAGATTCCCCCGGATGCCTTGGCAAAACGCCTGGTGGGCAAAGAGACGGTGAACGGCTACGAAGCCGAAAAATATGAGGTCACGGTGCCGGGGAGCCTCGGCCCGGAGAGGCAGACCATCTGGATGGCCATCAAATTGGGGGTCCCCATAAAACTGGTCTCCAGCGACAAAAACTTTTCCGTGGAATACCGCTACATCATAGAAGGGCCCCAGCCCGAGCGCCTCTTCAACCTGCCTCCGGGCTATAAGAAATTGAGCGCCCCCGCCGGCTAATTAGCTTTTTGGGAAGGCTTGCTGTCACTTCCCAGGTATCCAAGACCGCTCGACGCCGCCTCCCCGCTTGACCTTCGCTTTCCTTCGGCCCGGCTCCACAGGGGTGGAAGGTCAGGTCGTTCTCTTGTCCGGGGAAGGGCCTATTATGGATAAACCTTCCCGAGACGATCTCCGGGTGGATTCCTTCCGGGAAGGCGTTGCAGGTTAGTCTGCCCACCAGGTTATGCAGGTGCAGACAGAAGCGGCAGAGCCGCCACCTGCTGATGACATCATAGAAGAAGGGATCGGCGGTATTCCCCATGGGCGAAGTCCTTATGCCTGCGGGTTTAGCCGGCCCGGCTTATTTGGGAGAATCGAGCAGCCGGCGCAGAGCCCCGGCCAACTCTGCCGGCATGAGGGGTTTCATGATAATTTCCCTGATCCCCAGGCCCTTGTTCTTGTCCAAGCTGCTCGGTTCGGTGTGGCCGGTACAGCCCAGGATGGGGATCTCCTTACGTAGGGCCAGGGCTTCCCGGGCCAGGTCAAACCCGGTCAACCGGGGCATGGTCAGGTTGGTCAGGATCAGATCGAATTTCTCCGGTCCGGCCCGGAAGGCGGCCAGGGCCTCATTGGGATCAGTCCAGGCCGTCACCTGATATCCCAACTGCCTTAGGATAATTTGGGCGGCAGCCACAATATCCGGCTCATCGTCCACCAGCAGGATTCGCTCTTTCCCTTCCGGCATAGCAGCTACCGGCTCTGGTTCCAGCGCTTCATCAGGGGCCATCAGGGGGAAAAGGATCTCAAAGGTGCTTCCCTTCCCAGGATCGCTTACGACCTGGATGCCCCCGCCATAATTTTTGACAATTCCATGGACCATCGACAAACCCAGGCCGGTCCCCTTCCCCAGCTCTTTGGTGGTGTAATAGGGCTCAAAAATCCGTTCCAGCACCCCCGGGGTCATGCCCTGACCGGTATCCACGACGCTCAACCTCAGATAATTTCCCGGTGGGACGCTGATGCCGCAGGACGTCTGCTCCCGGGCCAATTCCACTTGATCCACGCCCACGCTCAGGCAGCCCCCTTTTTCTTCCAGGGCCTGGGCGGCGTTGGTGCAAAGATTCATGACCACCTGGTAGATTTCACTGGGGTCCGCCAGCACCCAATCCCACTCGGCGGCGATCTGCGTTTGAATGTCAATGGTCGCCGGCAAGGAGGCCCGCAGCAATTTCAGGGATTCTTTGACCAGGGGGCTCAGGCGTAGCCTTATCCGTTGCTGGTCGCTGCGGCGGCTGATGGTGAGAATCTGTTTCACCAGAGCCGCAGCCCGTTTGCCGGACTTGAGCACCTGTTCCAGATAAGGGCGCAGTTCCTGGTCCTGCCCCGTCTCCCGCAAGGCGATCTCGGTGTACATGATGATGGGTGACAGGATGTTGTTAAAATCATGGGCAATGCCCCCGGCCAGGGTGCCGATGGCTTCCATCTTTTGCGCCTGGCGAAGTTGGGCCTCCAGCTCCACCTTCTCGGCCCGGGCCCTTTGGTATCTGGTAATGTCGCGATTGCTGGAGCGGCGGCCGAGAATTTGCCCCTCGGGAGTGGAAACCGGCTGGCACACGTGGGCGATCCAACGCTCGTCGCCGCTACGGGTAAGGATGCGGAAAATCAGGAAATGAGGGTTGGGGTTGCTGAGATCATCGTGTAAATGCTTGACTACCTTGCCCCGGTCCTCGGGATGGGCGATCTTTTCTATGAGTCCCGGATCTTGCAGAAATTCCCGGGCGGTGTACCCGCTAATCCGTTCACAAGAGGGCGAAATATAGTTATAGGCGCCGTCGGGGGCCAGCCAGCTCTCCCAATCGTAAGTAAAGTCCGCAATGGTGCGGAACTTTTCCTCCGAAAGGCGCAAGGATTCTTCCACCTTCTCCCGTTCCTGCAACTCCAGTTGTAATGCCTGGTTGGAATGGGTTAAGGCTTCGGTCCTATGCCCGACCTCTTCCCGGAGCCCATCCTGGGTGCGCATCATGTCCCGGAATAGCGGCGCAATGAAGGCCACCCCCAGCAGCATCAGGATGACGGTGGCCAGCCCCACCAATTCCGAACCGATGTCCACCGGCATGAGGGACATTCCCCGGGCGAACCACTCGACTACCGTGAAGCAACGCCGGACGGCCATCAGCAGGAAGCCTATGGAAATAAACAGCCAGGCGGCGGTGCTCCTGGTAATCCGCACCAGCCGGAAAGCCAGGAATGCGGCAATAAGCTGGATAAAGATGGCGATCAGGAGCAAAAAGTACGCCGGCATCAGAGCAATCCGTCTCCGGGGTAACCGGAGGACTTTTAGAGAATAGACCTTGGCCAGGCCGGGGGCCCTGCCGTTAAAAATGCAACGATTATGCCCGGGCCGCCGGCCGTCTATCTACCTGAAAATAGAAGAAAACCTTGCCGGGTGCCATCAGGCCGGTTCTGGTGGTGGCAGGGGGTCTGTCAGAAATTTTTACAAGGTGTAAAATGGGCCCAACGGACTAAGGTGGCAGGAATTTCTGCAAACGGCAAAGGTTTTGGTATATTAATGCTCAAGATCTCTTGGTAAGGGAGATCATGGCGCCCCACGCAAGCCTCCTGGTGGTGGGCTTGCCCAACGTCTGAATCAGAGGATGGCCTCATGCGCCGCCAGCGCCTGGTTTGGCAACTCTTTCCTGCCTATCTCCTGGTCACCCTCCTGTCCCTGCTGGCCCTCTCCTGGTATGTCACCAGCTCCTGGCGCAGTTTTTACCTGGAACAGATGGCCACGGACCTGAAGACCCGTGCCCTCCTGGTGGAAACGCGATTGCCGGAACTATTGGCGGCCGGGAGGGGCGCCGAGGTCGACCGGATTTGCAAGGATCTGGGCCGGCTCACCGGTACCCATCTGACGGTTCTCCTGCCCTCCGGCCAGGTCCTGGGAGATTCGGAGGAGGAGCCGGCCCGCATGGAAAATTACGGCGATCGCCCTGAGATTCAGGAGGCTCTCCAGGGGCGGGTGGGCATCTCCGAAAGATACAGTTTCACCTCGGGGCACGATCGCCTGTATGTGGCCGTGCCCATGCAGGAGCAGGGCCGGATAGTTGCGCTAGTGTGCGCTTCCCTGCCCATGACCTCCATCACCCAGGCGCTCAGAGCCATGTATTTCAGGACGGCGCTGGGCGGCCTGGTCATCGTCCTTTTACTGGCGGCCATGAGCCTCTTCATCTCCCAGCGCCTCAGCCGCTCCCTGCAAGACCTGAAGCGGGGCGCCCTGCGCTTCGCCGGGGGAGACTTGAGCCGGCTGCTGCCGGTGCCCGGCTCCGATGAGTTGGGGAGTCTGGCCGAGGCCTTTAACCACATGGCGGAGCAACTGCAGGACCGCATCGGCGTCCTTATCCGCCAGGGGCAGCTGCAGGAGGCGGTGCTCTCCAGCATGGTGGAAGGCGTCCTGGCGGTGGACTCCCAGCAGCGCCTCATCACCCTGAACCGGGCGGCGGCGCAATTGCTGGGGGTGGACTACCTGGCCTCTCAAGATCTCACCATCCAGGAAGTGGTGCGCGACCATCAATTACAGAGCTTCATCACCCGCACCATCTTTGCCAGGGGACCCATCGATGCCGAGGTAACGATGAGCCACGGCCAACAGATCATTCAGGCCCATGGCTCCTTCCTGAAGGATGCCCAGGGAGCCGATATCGGCTTTCTCATCGTGCTGCACGACGTCACCCATCTGCGGCGGCTGGAGATGAGCCGCCGCGACTTCGTGGCCAATGTCTCCCATGAATTGAAAACCCCCATCACCTCCATCAAGGGATTTGTGGAAACTTTACTGGCCGGCGCCTTGCAGGAGCCGGAGAATGCCCGGAACTTCCTGGGCATCGTCTCCCGGCAGACTGATCGGCTCAATGAGATTATCGACGATCTGCTGAGCCTCTCCAGGATCGAACAAGATGCGGAACAGGGAAGGGTCTTCCTCACCACCGGCAGGCTCAAGGGCGTCTTGGATTCCGCCATCCAGATTTGTGAAGCCAAGGCCGCCGCCAAGGAGATCACGGTCCGGCTGGATTGCCCGGAGGAGCTGCGAGCCCGGATCAACGCGCCCCTGCTGGAACAGGCCCTGGTGAACCTGATTGACAACGCCATCAAATACAGCCCCGCGGGCAGCGCCGTGCAGGTGGAGGCTCTAAGGGACAACGCCGAGGTGGTGGTCCTGGTTCGGGACCAGGGGGTAGGCATCGAGAAGAGCCAATTAGACCGCATCTTCGAACGGTTTTACCGGGTGGATGCCGGACGCAGCCGCAAGATCGGCGGCACCGGCCTGGGGTTGGCCATCGTCAAGCACATTGCCCAGTCGCACCACGGCCGCGTGACGGTGGCAAGCACCCCGGGAGCGGGGAGCCTCTTCTCCTTGCACCTGCCGGCAGAGTAATCCCGGACCTTTCCTATACCCCTAATTCATCAAAAATTTACCCTCTCCTAACATTTTCCTAACAATTAACCGCTATGCTGTGGCAATTAGGTGTTTCAAAACCCGGCTGCGCGCCCAAGGGTTTCCTGACCTCAGGACAACTAGTTGGTTTTAAAACAGTTTGCCAACAACCCCTCAACTCGAAGGAGCATAAACATGCGGAAATGGTGGTTTCTCTCAGCCCTAATCCTTACATTTTTCCTGGCCAGTCTGGCTCAGGCCCAGCCCGTATCACTCAGTGCGGCCGGGGCTACTTTCCCCTACCCCATCTATTCTCAATGGGCCTACAAATATAATCAGATCACCGGTATGAAGATCAATTACCAATCCATCGGCTCCGGCGGCGGCATAGCCCAGATCAAGGCGAAGACCGTGGATTACGGGGCCTCGGATGCTCCCCAAAAGACGGACATGCTGAATGAGAACGGCCTGGTGCAGTGGCCCATGGTAATGGGCGGAGTGGTGATGGCGGTGAACATCCCGGGCATCGGCCCCGGGGCCATGAAGCTCAACGGCCCGGTGCTGGCTGATATCTATCTCGGCAAAATCACCAAATGGGACGACCCGGCCATCGCGAAGCTCAACCCCGGCCTGAAGCTCCCCTCCCAGGCCATCACCGTGGTGCACCGCTCCGATGGCTCCGGAACCACCTTTATCTTTAGCACTTACCTATCCATGATCTCCCCGGAATGGAAGGACAAGGTCGGCGCCGATACCTCGGTGCAGTGGCCGGCGGGCGTCGGCGGCAAGGGCAATGAAGGCGTGGCCGGCCAGGTGAAAGTGGTGCCCGGCTCCATAGGCTACGTGGAATATGCCTATGTCAAACAAAATAATATGCCCTATACGCTGCTGCAGAATAAGGCCGGCAAATTCTTGAAGCCCAGCCTCGAGGCCTTTCAGGCGGCCGCGGCCAATGCCGACTGGAAAAGCGCCCCTTATGGCTTTTACCTGATGCTGGATGACCAGCCGGGCGACCAGAGCTGGCCCATCGCCGGCGCCACCTTCATCATGGTCCACAAGGATCAGCCCGACCTCGCCAAGGCCCAGGCCATGCTGAAGTACTTCGATTGGTGCTACCGGCACGGCGGCGAGATGGCCCAAAAGCTCGACTATGTGCCCATGCCTATGAGCGTGGTGGACCTGGTGGAAGCCTCCTGGGCAAAGGATATCACCTCTAACGGCAAACCGGTTTGGCCGGTTAAATAAAGGCCTTGGTGGGGTCGCAGCCGCGACCTTCCTGGCCAACTAAATTATCTCCTCGCAGAGGCCGGAGTCCTGATGACCCCGGCCTCAAATCTCATTATGCCAACCGATAGCTCAACTATCACCGATCAGCCGGTGCAGCAAGTCTCCGCCAGGGGCGACCGGATCTTCCGCCGGCTGGCGGTCGCCAGCGCCCTGCTGATCCCGTTGCTGATGGGCGGCATCTTCATTGCCCTGCTCCAGCAATCCTGGCCGGCCCTCAAGCGCTTCGGTTTCGGCTTCCTGTTTTCCAACCAGTGGAACCCGGTTACCGAAAAATTCGGGGCCGTTAGCAGCATTTACGGCACCCTGGCCTCCACCCTCATCGCCATGGTCATTGCCGTGCCGCTGAGCATCGCCCTGGCCCTGTTTCTGGTGGAGCTGGCCCCGCCCCGGGCCAGCCGGGTGGTGGGCACCATTATCGAACTGCTGGCCGCCATTCCCAGCATCATTTACGGCATGTGGGGCATGTTTATCTTTGCCCCCTTCATGGCGACCTATATCCAGCCGGTCCTGGGGAAGACCCTGGGCTGGCTGCCCCTCTTTCAAGGCCCCCCCATGGGCATCGGCATGCTCACCGCCGGGATCATCCTGGCCTTCATGGTCCTGCCCTTTATCTGCGCCATCACCCGGGATGTCTTCAATCTGGTGCCCAGCGTGGTGAAGGAGGCCGCCTACGGCATGGGCGCCACCACCTGGGAAGTGACTTATAAGGTGACCATACCCTACGGCCTGGTGGGAATCATCGGCGCGGTCTTCCTGGGGTTAGGGCGGGCCTTGGGGGAGACCATGGCCGTCACCTTCGTGATCGGCAACTCTCACCACATATCGCCCTCGCTGTTCGCCGCCGGCAACAGCATCGCCTCCACCCTGGCCAACGAGTTCACCGAGGCCACGACGGCCATATATGTCAGCTCCCTGATTGAGCTGGGCTTGATCCTGTTTATCATCACCTACGCGGTGCAGATGTTCTCCCAGATGCTGTTAAAGCGGATGTACCGCGCCTGGAGCGTGGGCTTATGAAACCCCGCCCCGCCACCGGCCGCCGCCTTGCCAATGGCGTCGTCAGTGTGTTCGCGACGTTGTCTGCGATACTGGGCATGGTGATCTTGGCCTGGATCATTTTCGTGGTGGTGCGCCGGGGCCTGGGTGCCTTTAATCTGGCCTTTTTCACGCAACTGCCCACCCCGCCGGGCATGGAAGGCGGCGGTCTGGTCAACGCCATCATCGGCACCCTGGTCATGACCCTGCTGGCCACGCTGGTGGCGGTGCCCCTGGGCCTGATGGCGGGGGTTTACCTGGCGGAATTCGGTCAAGGATCGCGGTTGGCCGACAACACGCGGTTTTCCGCCAACGTCTTGATGGGCATGCCCTCGATCATCATCGGGGTCTTCGCCTACGCCCTGGTGGTGGTCCCCATGGGGAGGTTCTCCGGCTACGCCGGCATCGCGGCCCTGGCCATCATCATGCTGCCCATTGCCGCCCGCACCGCCGAGGACATGCTGCGCCTGGTCCCCAATACCCTGCGGGAGGCGGCCCTGGCCTTGGGGGCGTCCCGCTGGCGGATAACCTTAAGTGTCGTCTTTAGGGCGGCCAAGGCGGGGTTAATCACCGGAATTTTGCTGGCCGTGGCCAGGGTGAGCGGCGAAACCGCGCCCCTGCTGTTCACCGCCCTCAACAGCCCCTATATGATGAACTCTTTGGGCCAGCCGACCCCGAATCTCACCGTAACCATCTTCAACTATGCCGTGTCCCCTTATCCCGACTGGCAACAAAAGGCCTGGGGGGCCTCGCTGCTGATTACCGGCGGGGTCCTGGCCCTGACCTTGCTTACCCGCTATATCTTGAGAGAACGGAAGACATGAAGAGCCTATTAGGTACCTTGACTCTACCCAGCATGGCCGCAGACAGCAGCCAGGCGGACGCACCCGCAAAAACCTCGACCGCCAGCCGGGGTGACCTGAAAATTACGGCCCGCCAGGTGCAATTCTTTTATGGGGAACACCAGGCCTTATTCGACAACAACCTGGAGATCGCCCGCAACCGGGTGACCGCCATCATCGGCCCTTCCGGCTGCGGCAAGTCCACCCACATCCGCGTCTACAACCGCATTTACGAGCTCTACGGGGACCAGCGGGCCAGCGGCGAGGTGCTGCTGGACGGCGAGAATATCCTCAGCCCGGGTTGCGATCTCATGGAACTGCGCCGCAAGGTGGGGATGATCTTCCAGAAGCCCACCCCCTTTCCCATGAGTATCTTCGACAACGTGGCCTACGGCCTCAAGATGCACTTCCGCCTCAGCCGGGGAGAGCTGGCCGACCGGGTGGAAGAGGCCTTGAGCCGGGCGGCCCTCTGGGACGAAGTGAAGGATCACCTGCGCCAGCCGGGCACCGCCATCTCCGGCGGGCAACAGCAGCGGCTCTGCATCGCCCGGGCCCTGGCAGTGGAGCCGGAGATCCTGCTGATGGATGAACCCACCTCCGCCATCGACCCCATTGCCACCGCCAGGATCGAGGAGTTGGTCAATAGCCTGAAGGCTACTTACACCATCGTCATCGTCACCCACAACATGCAGCAGGCCGCCCGGGTTTCCGATTACACCGCCTTTTTTTACCAGGGACGCATCGTGGAGTTTGGCACTACCCAAAAAATCTTCACCACCCCCACCAATAAGCAGACCGAGGATTACATCACCGGCCGTTTCGGTTGATGGCGGCCAGCGGATTTTCCCCAGTAGTCTGCTCCCCGAAAACTGAACCCATCACCTAAACTATTTCCCGCCTGACAAATACTTTGAAATTTGTGCTATCATCGGCGCCGAGCCGTCGGAGTCTAATCAGCCAAGCAAGAACAGGGGGCCAAAGCAGTGAAATTGCCTGGGGGTAAGAAAGCTCTGTGGCTTGCTATAGGGATAATTATTCTGGTTTTCCTGGCTCACCGGCTAAGCTGGCATCATCCGCGGGCGCCGGTGGTTCGGATCAAGAACCTGGAGGTCCAGGACAAGGTGCAGCCCAAAATGCCGGTGACGGTCTTAAACCGGTTGGAGGGGGAAAAATCCGGTGGGGCCCTTCCCTGCTGAAGCTAGCCGCTCTTAAGGCCCTGCCAGAATTTCAGTTTATTGATGATCTTGGGAATAAATAAAGAAAAGGCGAAGAGCCCCAGGGAGAAGAACACCTTCCAGGTCAGGAGGTTAGCCCAGTGGCCGGTGGCCCAGACCTCCTTGAGAGTGCCCACGAAGAAGGTGAAGATGAAGGTTCCCGCCAGAATGCCGAGTCCCGTGCCCCAGAGGTAATCCCGGAAGCGCACCCCGGTCAGCCCCATGCCGAAGTTCATGAGCGTAAAGGGGAAATAGACCAGGCGCAGGTAGAGCACGGTGGCAAAGCCGTTTCGTTCAACGGCTTCATCGTATTTCTTGAGCCGGTCGCCGATGAGGGCGGCGGCGAATTCCCGCCCCAGGTAGCGCCCTATGAGGAAGGCGCCCGCCGCGCCCAGCATCGCCGCCACCCAGACGTAGACGAACCCCCAATAGGGACCAAAGATGGCTGCCCCCAGGGCGGTAAGCAGGGTCCCCGGGATGAACAGGCAGACCCCCACGGCATAGATCAGAATAAAGACCAGAGGTCCCCATATACCCGCGGTCGCCAGCAGGGTCCCCAACTTTTCCACGGTGAGGAATTCCCGGACTCCGGTAAACCGGATCAAAGCCACCGCGGCCGCGATAAAGATTAACAGAAGGACGGCCTTAATTATGGCTGCACTGCGAAATTTGCCGGCCTGCATGACTAAACCTCCTGCCTCAGGTCAGGTGAAACACGGTTACCTCCGGGCGGGCGTTCAACCGCACCGGGGTAAACGTAGTCCCGATACCCCGATTGACATAGAGATGGCAGCCCTTCAGGTGGTAGAGGCCCTCGGGATAAGGGGTCATCAAGTGGGCCAGGCTGAGGTCCACTCCTGGCAGGCTTAACTTGATTTGACCCCCATGATAATGGCCCGCCAGGGTTAGCGGGATGCCCTGGCCGGCGGCCTCGGGAAAGATCTCCGGGTGGTGCGATAGCAGGATCGTCGGCATGGCGCCATCCAGCCCGTGCAAGGCCCCCGCTAGTGAGGGATGCCCGGAGAAGAGGTCATCTATGCCAGCCACTGCAAAGGGGCCCTGGTCTCCCTGGATTACCTGATGGGCGTTGACTAGGAAGGTGATCCGGTGTTGCCGGAACATCGCCAGGATCTCACTCGGGTCCCCGTACCAGTGTTCATGATTTCCCATGACGGCGAAGGTGCCGCAGCGCGCCTGGATCCGGGCCACTTCTTCCACGCAGTCCGGAAGAAACTTCATGGAATTGGAGATGTAGTCCCCGGTGAGGAGAAACAAATCGGGCCGTAGCGCCGCAACCTGATCGACGATGCGCCGAATCTCTCCCCGGGTCATGAAAATGCCGGCATGGATGTCGCTGAGTTGAACCACCCTCAAAGAACGACCGAAAGGCAAGCTGAGTTCACAAACCTCGTAGGCATAAGCGCCATAGGTGGCGCCGTATCCTGCAAATGCCAGGGGTGTGGCAATCAGACCGCCCACTCCGGCTTTAAGAAAGCGGCGGCGAGCGGGATTCATGGCTTTGGCATCCCCCCGGGTGGCCGGGCCGCGGCCTAATCGAGCCGCCCCCCGCCCCAACCCCGCCAGCAAATCGACCAGAATTAGAAGTAGAGCCGAAAAGATCGACCCCAGGCCCCACACCGCCGCGGGATAGAAGACGGTAACCTCTATCGCCGCCGGCGGGTCCACCCAGGGGATGGGCCTGAACAAGATATAGCCGTTCATGACAAAGAGAAAGGCGATGGCTGCGCCCGCGGCGCCAATGAACCAGGATTTCCAGGCCGCGCTCTGCCGCCAGCCTCTCACCGCCAGCCGCAGTCGGAGAAAGAGATATATTTGGGAGAGCACCGCCGCGGTCAGAAGACTCAGGCGCAGGGTGGCAAACCTCACCCCGAGAATTAGCATAGTGTGACCGCCCGGGTGGGGAAATGCAGGCAAGAAGATAACTTCCTTTCAGGATGCCCTGGGAAATAACAAAGCTGCCACAGTATTATTTTACCCTTCCCGGGGCGGCGTGTCCACTCCGGCTATCTAAAGGCCGGAACGGCGGGAGATGCGAGGCAGAAAGCGGGGCACCCGGCGGCTGTATTCGTCATAAGCCGCGCCGAAGCGGTCCCGCAGTTCTTTTTCTTCCAGCCGCACCAGGACATAGAGGGCGGGCAGCCACAGGGCCGCTACCAGGTAGAGGACCAGGTAGTTGGCAATAAGGGCGCTGCCCAACATGCCCAGGTATAACTGGACATAGCGGGGATGGCGGATAACGGCATAGACTCCGGTGGTGATGAGCTGTTGGGGGTGCCGGTCCGGCGCCAGCTCCGGCAGGCCCATAATGGTCGTAAGTCTCATGCGGTGAAACCAGACCAGGCCCAGCCAGGTTGAGGCAGCCAGGAGCACAAGACCCAGGGCCGTGAGATAGTAGTTGATCCCGAACTCCACGGGCAAGAAGGCGTGGCGCTTCAGGAAAAGCCCCGCCATGGCCAAAGCCCACAAGGAACCAACGGCGCCGTAAGTCCACCCGGGCCCCACCCGGCGCCAGAAGCGGACGAAGGGGTGGATGAGCAGCCAAAAGAGGGGGACTGGCCCCAGGATGACCACCATGATGAGCGCCAGATAGTAACGGACCGCGTTCATAGCAACCCAATTTGCTGCAAGATTGTTGAGAGAGAGATTTTAAAAAAATGAACTAGTATTGTGCTCCGTAAATGGTATGGCCTTAAATTAAGCGAAAACCTAAATTCCAATGGTGCTAAAGTCCCCCTTTGGAAAAGGGGGATTTAGTGGGATTTCAAGAGGTTATTTTAAATCCCCCCTGCCCCCCTTTTTCAACGGGGGGTTAAAAAAACCGTATTTTGAAAGACATAGCAAATATTAAGCATCACACTATCTGGTTTTAGCTCAGTCGGATCAGAAACTTCTCCACCAAATGATGGGGGTGGTATGACATTTTTGCCGTTCGCAACCCCGGCACCCCCAGATCCTGCTCCCGGTTAACGAATGGCACCTGGAACCAGGAATGGCGGCAAAACTCCCGGTTGATCGCGGCATATAGTCCCGAAATCAGGGGATTGGCCTTCTCGATATGGACAACCGCGGTTTCTTTATTGAGAAGTTCCCCCAAGGTGAAGGCTTCAACATTGCCATTAATCAGGATCACCCCGCCTTGCAAGTTAAGATCCTGAAAATTTTGCAAACACGCTTTTACAGCCTCCCATTCTCCTTGAAGACTCAAATCTTCAGCGCAGTTTTTTTGAGCGCACCATTTTTCCGCCAATTCGAGACAGGCAGAGATACGCCTTTCTTCTAGAGGCTCATATGAAAATGGATATAAACGCTGCAAATGTTGAATATGGTTGCGCTGCCCTTGATACCTGTTGCCCGTTAGCTGAATAAGGTCTTCAGACCGATAAACATAGTCGCAATGATCCCTTTCCGGTTCGATAAGAAATCGAGAGTCAGGAGCCAACTCTGCTACCAGCCGGCTATCCGCACGTTCAATCCCGGGCTCCCTGACCCCTTTTATTTCCTTGAGCCATTGGAGTAGTTTTTTGCAGGTTTCTACCCGCGGAGAAGGCCCGATGGGTAGAAACAGCCACCTGGCGCCGTCGTGAGAATCGCCAATAATTACCAGCCAGTCGCCATCCCGTGACCAGGCAAAATTATAGAAATCCTTCCAGATAAAAAGGTTGGTAAAAGTCAACTCTGAAGTTTCCGGTTGATAATCCCACAGAAGCCGCTGGAGGATTTCCCTATCCTCCAGGCCGAGAGGCTTGAACTCTGGAAAAAGCGGTTGTTGGACCAAAGGGTTTCCCATATACCCAAAACTCCTAAGCCACAAAGATAATGATTAAAAAAATCGCTGCAAGCTTGCGGGGAACAATGTCCGATCCGGGATCTTAAGACTCCAGAGAAAAAAGGGACCAGAACGGCTCATCCCTGACCCCGCCTCTTGTCAGCCACTGAAGTCATAATTAGTATTGGATAGATGCGTCAAGAACTATTTCCAATGATATCCCGCCAGGCCGCTTTCTGGAGAAAAACAGACCTGAACAAATAAGCCGGGGGTTGATATTCGGAAAGAAAAAACGGGAAAGGAAATCTTCCTATGGATGCATGGTTTGGGATGGCGGCCATCCTCGTCGGCCTCGCCAGTTGTTTCTATGGCTATCCCCTGTTCCGAATTTTTCTAATCTGCTTCGGCTTGATTTATGGGTATATGCTCGGCTATTCCTGGACGCCCGCCGGCAATTCCTGGATGCCCCTGGCGATCGGCGTCGGCGCCGCGGTAGTCCTGGCCGCGCTTGCCTACCCTCTGTGGAGCATCGGGGTCATCGTCTTGGGTGCGGCCTTGGGCTCTACGATTCTGATCTCCCTGGGACTCGCCTTGAATGCCTCCCAGTCGATCCTGATCCTGCTGGGGATTATAGGCGGCGGCCGTCGGGTTGCTATTTTTTCTCGTCCGGGACCTCCTGGTGATGTTGACCACCGCTTTTAACGGCTCAGCCCTAATGGTAATCGGCCTGGGTTGGTATATCCCGGCCCTGGTTTTTGGCAGGGGGGCCAACCTGCTCGATTTCGTTATGATGATGGTGTTGGGCGCCTTCGGGTTTGCGGTCCAGTATGCGATGTTCAGAGAGCAACGAACTTATTCGAGATAACCAGTTTTCTTAAATTTAACAATTCTTCGCAACGTAAGTCGTCTACGCTTCCCAACTTTGGTAAAGGAGACCATTATGCAACTCGGAATGATCGGTCTTGGCAGGATGGGCGGAAACATGGTGCGCCGCTTGATGAGCGCCGGACACGAGGTCATCGTCTATTCCGCCACCGCGAAAAGAAGGGAAACTTTTGCCAAGGAGACCGGCGCCTTTGCTGCCTCTGCGCTCGCTGAACTGGTGGCCAAATTGAAGCCGCCGCGGGCGATCTGGTTGATGGTGCCGGCAGCCGTGGTCGACGAAACGGTGCACGGTCTGGCGAATCTTCTACAAAAAGACGATATCATCGTTGATGGCGGCAACTCCTACTACATCGATGACATCCGGCGGGCCCAAGAGCTCGCCCCGAAGGGGATTCATTACGTCGATTGTGGGACGAGCGGCGGCGTCTGGGGATTGGAACGAGGTTACTGCCTGATGATCGGGGGCGAGGAAGCGGTGGTCAAGTACCTCGATCCGATCTTCGCCAGGCTGGCACCCGGGTCTGGTAACCTGGCGCGCACGCCAGGACGCGAGCAGGTCGATGGCACCTGCGAGCAGGGCTACCTCCACTGCGGGCCCAACGGCGCCGGTCACTTCGTCAAAATGGTGCACAACGGCATCGAATACGGCATTATGGCCGCCTACGCCGAGGGGCTTGGGGTTTTGCACAATGCCAACGCCGGCAAGCAGGATCGCCCCATCGACGCCGAGACCACGCCGATACGCCACCCTGAATACTACCAGTACGACCTGAATATTGCCGACATCACGGAAGTCTGGCGCCGCGGCAGCGTGATTGCGTCGTGGTTGTTGGACCTGACGGCAGCCGCCCTGATAAAAGATCCCGCTGGGTCTCAGTTCGCAGGCCGCGTCTCTGACTCGGGTGAGGGACGGTGGACGATCAAGGCCGCCATCGACGAGGCCGTGCCCGTACCCGTTCTCTCCACCGCGCTCTACCAGCGCTTCACCTCTCGCGGCGAGGCGGATTTTCAGGACAGATTGCTGTCGGCAATGCGATTCGGGTTTGGCGGACACCTGGAAAAGCCTGCAAAATGAGGAGAAAATCATGGGCATCCCGCATTCCGATGCTTTCGTTTTCTTTGGTGCGACGGGTGATCTCGCCTATAAGAAAATCTTCCCGGCGCTGCAAGGGTTGGTCAAACGCGGCCGCCTCAACGTGCCAGTCATCGGGGTGGCCAGGTCCGCCAAGGACGTCGATGAACTCCGGGCCCGGGCGAAGGACAGCGTTGAAAAACATGGGGGACTCGATCCCGCCGCCTTCGATAAACTGAGCGGTTTAATGCGCTATGTGCGCGGCGACGATACCGACCCTGCCACGTATCAGGCGCTTTGCCATGAACTCGGCGCTGCCCAGCGGCCCGCTTATTACATGGCTATCCCACCTAAAATGTTCGCAGTGGTCGTGGGACAGCTCGGGAAGTCGGGCTGCACCCGGGGTGGCCGGGTCATCATCGAAAAGCCTTTCGGAAGAGACCTCGCCTCAGCCCAAGGCCTGAACCGGACCCTGCTCGGAACCTTCGACGAGACCGCGATCTTCCGTATTGACCATTACCTCGGGAAGAGACCGGTCCAAAACATGTTCTTCTTCCGATTCGCCAATGCCTTTCTTGAACCTTTCTGGAACTGCAATCACGTGGAGAGCATGCAGATCACCATGGCAGAGAACTTCGGGGTCCAGGGCCGAGGAGGATTCTACGAAGAAACGGGGGCAATCCGCGACGTGGTCGAGAATCATCTGTTCCAGATCATGACCAACCTGGCCATGGAGCCTCCGGGCAGGATGGACAGCGATTCCCTCCGGGATGAAAAAGTCAAAGTCCTGAAGGCGATTCCACCGCTGGATGTGAAGAACCTTGTCCGCGGCCAGTTCCGGGGCTACCGGGAGGAGAAGGGGGTGGCTCCGGATTCCCAGGTGGAGACCTTTGCCGCCTTGAAGCTGGAGGTTAATTCGTGGCGCTGGCAGGGAGTCCCCTTCTTTATCCGGGCCGGTAAGTGCTTGCCTGTGACCTGTACGGAAATAATAGTGCGGCTCCGAAAGCCCCTGAAGCTGTTTCCTGCCACTCTCGAGTCCAATTACCTGCGGTTGCGGGTCAATCCAGCGGTCACCATCGCCCTGGGCATGATGGTTATGGCCCCGGGTGATGAGATGGTCGGGCAATCGGTGGAGATGATCGCGGGCAGCGAATCTCAGCCTGACGATGCCTACGAACGGGTGCTGGGGGATGCCATGGCGGGAGACCCCACCCTGTTTGCCCGGGAGGACTATGTGGAAGAGGCCTGGCGCATCGTTGACCCGGTGCTGAAGGCTGCCGCCCCGGTCTCGGAATACGAGCCCAATACCTGGGGGCCTGGCGAGGTCGACCAGCGAGTATCACCCCCCGGAGGTTGGAATAACCCGCTAGTGACCGGATAGGCCCAACAGACCCAAAAAGCATTAAGTGATGATGGGAAAGGGAAAAGGCCGCCAGCCCTTCCTTCAAACCAAACCCTAGCCGTGATCGGTGGCGATTCCCACCCGCCTGGACAATCCAAAACGTTTTTTGCGAAGGTCTTCCACGGGGCCACCCTTGCTAGAACCGAAAGAATTGCGGCGGCCACAGGCCGCCCTATGGAAACCGGCGCAGGCTAAAGCCTGCGGCTACCTTGAATGTCGCCGCCGAAAACTGGTCCCTGACCCCTATCCCCTGCCTTTACTGCTCACTGCTCACTATCTGTTATCAGGAAGCCCCCTTGAGCTTCCGGTAGCGCCGGATCAGGGTGTTCGTTGAACTATCATGGCCGAGCCGGGGCGCCTCCTGGCTCTCCAGCTCCGGGATAATGCGCTGGGCCAGGGCCTTGCCTAGCTCGACCCCCCACTGGTCGAAGGAGTTGATGCCCCAGATGGTCCCCTGGGTGAAGACGCTGTGCTCATAGAGGGCCACAAGTTTACCCAGCGCCTCCGGGGTCAGGCGCTCGGCGAGGATCGTGTTGGAGGGGCGGTTGCCCTGGAAGACCCGGTGGGGTACGAGCCAATCCGGCGTGCCCTCGGCTTTTACTTGCTCGGCCGTCTTGCCGAAAGCCAGCGCTTCGGTCTGGGCAAAGACATTGGCCAGGAGCATGTCATGGTGCCGGCCCAGGGGGTTGAGAGGCTGGACGAAGGCGATGAAGTCGCAGGGGATCAGCCTGGTTCCCTGATGGATCAATTGATAGAAAGAGTGCTGGCCGTTGGTCCCAGGCTCGCCCCAATAGATGGGGCCAGTTTGGTAAGCGACCTCGGTCCCGTCCAGGGTGACGTGTTTGCCGTTGCTCTCCATGGTGAGCTGCTGCAGATAGGCCGGAAAGCGTTTCAAATACTGCTCGTACGGCAAGACTGCCACGGTCTGGGCGCCGAAAAAGTTGTTGTACCAGACGGCCAGAAGGCCCATGAGCGCCGGCAGGTTGCCCGCCAACGGGGCGGTGCGGAAGTGCTCATCCATCTGCTGGAAGCCGTCCAGCATGGCCCGGAAGTTCTCCGGCCCGATGGCCAGCATGGTGGAAAGCCCGATGGCCGAGTCCATGGAGTAGCGCCCGCCAACCCAGTCCCAGAACTCGAACATGTTGGCGGTATCGATGCCGAACTTCGACACCTCCTCAGCGTTCGTCGAAACCGCCACAAAATGCCTGGCCACCGCTTTGGCGTCGCCCCCGAGACCCGCCAGCGACCAGTCGCGGGCCGTGTGGGCGTTGGTCATGGTCTCCAGCGTGGTAAAGGTTTTGGAAGAAATGATGAAGAGGGTTTCCCCGGGATCAAGGTCCTGGGTCGCCTCCGCGAAGTCGGTGCCATCGACATTGGAAACGAAACGGCACGTCAGGCCGCGCTCGCTGTAGTGCTTGAGCGCCTCGTAGGCCATCACCGGCCCCAGGTCGGAACCCCCGATGCCGATATTGATGACGTTCCGAATACGTTTACCGGTGTGGCCCAGCCAGGCGCCGCTGCGGACGCGGTCGGAAAAGTTAGCCATCCGGTCCAGCACGGCGTGGACCTGGGGCACCACGTTCTCGCCGTCCACGACGATTACTGCCCCCTTGGGGGCGCGCAGGGCCACGTGCAGGACGGCTCGCTGTTCCGTAAGGTTGATCTTTTCTCCCCGGAACATGGCGTCAATCCGGGCCCGCAGCCCGGATTCCTCGGCCAGTTGCACAAGCAGCTTGAGGGTTTCGCCGGTGACGCGATTCTTGGAGTAATCGAGGTAAAGGCCCACGGCCTCAGCAGTCATGCGCTCGCCGCGACCGGGATCGTCCCCAAAGAGCTTCCGGAGGTGCAGCTCCCGAACCTGCTGATAGTGAGCTTCCAGGGCCTTCCAGGCCGGGCGTCCGGTGAGGGGCAAGTTGATAGCTGTCATGTTTGTGCTCCTTCCGTCTTCTATGGCAGTCCCCGAGTGTGATGCCCACAGTTATCTTAACAAAAGATTTGAGATAACCCCCCTCCCTTGAGGGGAGGGGGCTGGGGGGAGGGTGGCAACATATGGTAAATGAAAGATAATTTACCACCCCCACCCTGACCCTCCCCCCTCAAGGGGGAGGGAAAAAGGGAAAGCATAATGCACCGTTTCCTTGAGACATAATACTAGGAACCGGCCAGGGCGTTGCTCACGATTCGCTGAGCTTCGTTGATGATGGCGTCCAAATGGGCCTGGTCTTTAAAGCTTTCGGCGTAGATTTTGTAGATGTTCTCCGTGCCCGAAGGCCGGGCCGCAAACCAGCCACTCGCGGCCACGACCTTCAGGCCGCCGATTGGTCCATTGTTGCCCGGGGCCTTAGTCAGCTTGGCCGTGATGGGCTCGCCGGCCAGTTCCGAATCCTTGACGGCTTCGGGGGACAACTTAGCCAGCCTCGCCTTCTGCTCGGGGGTCGCCGGCGCGTCGATCCGTGTGTAGTACGGTATGCCAAACTCCGCGGTCAGCTCCTGGTAATGCTCGCCGGGGTCTTTGCCCGTCCGGGCGGTGATCTCCGCGGCCAGCAGGTTGGGGATCAGCCCGTCTTTGTCCGTGGTCCAGACGGCGCCGTCACGGCGTAAAAAGGTGGCTCCTGCGCTCTCCTCGCCGCCGAAACCCAGCGAGCCGTCGATAAGCCCTTCCACGAACCATTTGAACCCCACCGGGACTTCCACCAGCCGCCGGTTCGCCCGCGCCGCCACTCGATCGATCATGCTGCTGCTGACCAGGGTCTTGCCCACGGCAGCCGTTTTCGGCCACTGCGGGCGGTTGGCGAATAAGTAGGCCACAGCCACGGAGAGATAATGGTTGGGGGGAAGCAATCCCTGGCTGTGGCTCACGATTCCGTGGCGATCGGCATCGGTGTCGCTGGCAAAGGCAAGGGCAAAGCGGTCTTTGAGCTCGATCAGCCGGGCCATGGCGTAAGCCGAGGATGGGTCCATGCGGATTTGGCCGTCCCAATCAATGGTCATGAACCGGAAGGAGGGATCGACTTGGTGATTAACGACCTCCAGGTTGAGGTGGTAGCGCTCGGCAATGGCGTCATAATACGCCACGCTGGCGCCGCCCAGCGGGTCCACCCCCAGGTGCACCTTGCTGTCCTCTATTGCCTGCATGTCCACCACTGAGGGGAGGTCGCCCACATAGGCGTCCAGAAAGCGATGCTGATGGGTGGTAGAGGCCTTATGGGCGCGCTCAAACGGGATTCTCGCCACCCCCTTCAAGCCATCGGTGAGGAAGGCGTTGGCTTGCTGTTCGATCCATTGAGTCACGCGAGTGTCCGCCGGGCCTCCTTGGGGCGGATTGTATTTGAAGCCGCCATATTTCGGGGGATTGTGAGAAGGCGTGATGACGATGCCATCGGCCAAGCCCCCGCGCCTGCCCCGGTTGTAGGTGAGAATTGCATGGGAGATCACCGGTGTCGGCGTGTACCCCTCGGCCGCATCCACCATGACCTCAACGCCATTAGCCGCCAGGACCTCCAAGGCACTGGCAAAGGCCGGCTCGGAGAGCCCGTGCGTATCGATACCCAGGAACAGCGGCCCGTCGATGCTTTGCTGCTTGCGGTAGAGACAGATAGCCTGGGTAATTGCCAGGATATGGGCTTCGTTGAAGGCGTGGTCCAGCGACGAACCGCGATGCCCGGAGGTCCCGAAGGCCACCCGCTGCGCCGGCACGGCGGGATCGGGGCGATTGACGTAGTAGGCGGTGACGAGACGGGGAATGTTGGTCAACATCCAGGCCTCGGCGGGTTTCCCGGCATAAGCGGAAATGCTCATCAGCTACCTCCCATGGCAATCAGTGGGGCCATAAAATTAAGGGTATTTCCAGCGGCACCGCGACTCCGGAAAAAGAAGGGATGAGGCGCGGGGTGAAATCGCCCGCGGGCCGCGTCGCCGGCGCTTGGGCGCTAAACACGTAAACTCCCTCCCGGTCCGGCAGCTTGTCTCCCCGGGCCATCGGCTGCCGCCAGGGCCGGCCCTCGTTCTCCTCCGCGAATAATTCCACCTGCACCGCCTCGGGATCAACTTCGCCGAAAATCACATCCACCCGGAAATGATGTTGTCCATCACGGGTTTCTATCTGCAGGTCGCCGAAGGACAGGGTGTGCCATTCTTTCTCCAGCATCCGCCGCCAGTCTAGCAGACTGGGGCCGAGAGCGCCTTGATTCGATTGGCGGGCCTCATAGGCTTTCGCCGCGGGCACATAATAGTCCGTGACATACTGACAAACGGCGCGACGGGCGGAAAAACGGGCTGTGAGCGTCGTCATGCTCGCCCTGACTTTGACCAGCCAATCGACGGGGAAACCAGCGGCATTACGGGCGTAAAATGTTGGGATTACTTCCTTTTCCAGGATGTCGTATAAGGCGCCTGCCTCAGCCGCATCCCAGCCGGGATCGTCACCGTGCTCCCGGCCATCTCCCAGCGCCCAGCCCACCTGGGGCGAATAAGCTTCAGCCCACCAGCCATCCAGTTCCGAAAAATTGAGGCCGCCATTGACCAGCACCTTCATGCCGCTGGTACCGCAAGCCTCCCAGGGACGCCGGGGGGTGTTGATCCAGAGATCGACACCGCCCACGAGCTGCTCGGTCAGGAGCATGTCATAATCGCTTAAAAAGACCACGCGGCCTTGTACTTCGGGACGCCGGGTGAATTGCACCCATTGCCGGATCATTTCTTGCCCCGCCCCGTCAGCGGGATGGGCCTTGCCGGCGATCAGGAGCTGAACAGGCCGCTTGGGGTCCGTTAAAAGGCGAAGCAAACGCTCCGGTTCATGCAGCAGCAAAGTGGGACGCTTGTAGGTGGCAAACCGCCGGGCGAAACCCAGGGTTAAGGCCTCGGGGTCCAGAATCTGCCTGGCCTGGGCGGTTTGCTCCGGGGAGGCGCCGGAGGCGGCCAGTTGCTGGGAGTAACGTTGGCGAACATATTCGATCAACGTCTGCCGGGAGGCCTGGCGCATGGCCCATAATTCCTGGTCAGACACCCGGCGCATCATTTTTTCCACCTCGTCCCCCTCGCCCAGCCAGCGCTCTTGGCCGCACTGTTTGGTCCACAATTCGTCCGAAGCCTGAGAATCCCAAGTTGGTACATGGATGCCGTTGGTGACGTGGCCAATGGGCACCTCTTCCTGGGGCCAACGGGGGAATAGGGGTTGGAAGATGCTCCGGCTGACTTTCCCATGTAACTGGCTCACGCCGTTGACCGCTCCACTGCCGTGCAGCGCCAGATATGCCATGTTGAAGGGTTCCTGGTCGTTGCCGGGATCAAGGCGCCCTAATGCCATCAAATCGCGATATGACAGGCCTAAATGGTTCTCAGCATAATTGCCCAAATGCTTCCAGACCAAGTCCGGCGGGAAGCGATCAAAGCCGGCCTCCACCGGGGTGTGCGTCGTGAAGAGGTTGCCGGCACGCGTCACCTGGAGCGCCACCTCGAAAGGTTGCCCTGTAGATTTCATGAAATCCAAGGCTCTCTCCAGTATGGCGAAGGCGGCGTGGCCTTCGTTCAGATGGCATACTTCGGGATTCAATTCCAGCATTCGCAAGAGCCGCCAGCCGCCAATGCCCAGCAGCAGTTCCTGGATAATGCGCATCTCCAGGCCACCGCCATATAATTCATTGGTTATGCCTCGCATCACAGGCGGATTTTCCGGGTCGTTCAGGTCCAGGAGGTACAATTTTACCCGGCCTACCTGCGCCTGCCAGGCGCGCACCCAGATTGTGTAGCCCGGGAGGTGCATCTGGAGGCGCACCCATTCACCGCTGTCATCGCGTACCGGGGTGATCGGGAGTTGTCCTGGATCATTGATGGGATAAAGGACCATCTGGGAGCCATCGGCTGCGAGGGCCTGGCGAAAGTAGCCCTCCTGATACAACAACCCTACGCCCACGACCGGCACCCCGAGATCACTGGCGGCTTTGAGCTGGTCGCCGGCCACGTTGCCCAGACCGCCCGAGTAAATGGGCAGGGCCTCGCCCAGCATGAACTCCATGCTGAAGTAAGCCACCGCGGTCAACGGCGCCTGAGCCTGCTCCCTTTGAAACCAGGCGGCAGCATCGCGGTAAGTGCTCATTTTCTGGGCCAAGGTTTTCACCCGCGCCCTGAACTTGGCATCAGCACCCAACTTTTGCAGCTTGCCCGGCGCCACGGTTTGGAGTATGACCCACGGGTTGCGGGTGCGGTCCCATATCTCCGGGGCCAGGGGCCGCCAGATGTCGTCAGCGCTGTGATCCCATGACCACCGCAAGTCCAGAGCCAGGTCGACGAGTTCGTCCACGCCGGCAAGACTGCATTTTTCTTGAGGATAAAAAGGCTTCTCCATAAACCCCTCTGCTTTCTGTCAGTTAGACCTTCTCTCTTTCCCGGGGTTTCTGTTTCGACCTCCCATGAAGGTGGTCTTCTCAGGCTTGATTTTGCGAGAGGAATTTTTTCGGAAGGTCAAATAGACGTCCTGTAATTTTTAGATAGTCATTTTGTACGGACTGTCAATTCATAACTTTTTTCTGCCACAACCCAGGAGGCCGGAAAAGCCCACTGTTTAGCTTGATGGAAACCGAGGGAAGCAATGATTAAATCGAGGAATGCACCAAAAAATATGACTTGCCAAACTTATTGGTTATCGGTCCGGCGGGAAAATTCATATTTGCTTTGGATATGGGAGGTGGGCGAAGGTGACCCAAAGAGAGGTGACCTGGACCTTTGCAGGCTGGCGCCATCGATGAAGAGCCGCATCAAGGAATTTTTATCCCTTTCCGGTCTTCATTGCCAGGAGAGCACGCAGAAAGCTGATTAAGCAGGTTTAAGGCTCATTTGCAAAAGGAAGGGGGGGGGGCTCATTATGGCTGCTTGTACGCAGCCAGCATGGCAGCCCGTTCCCTGACCGCTTCAATGATCTGGGGCATGGAGCTGCAAGTACCCTTCTTGACCAGGAACTTGGGAATGGCGCCGCCGGGGTCGGTATTCACCCTATAAGTTGCCTTGGTCTTACCAGTGTCAAATGGCTCCAAAATCCATTCGCCGGAATTTTCCTGCAGGTTGCCGATTACGAGCGACCAGGAACTGCGATAACGATGCTGGGCCGCGCCGGTCTCATCATACAGCCCCTTGAGGATGTACCAGCGGTTGCTGCATGGCCAGGGAAGATCCAGATGACTATAATGATATTCAGAATATTTTCCGCCTGCGATACGAGAGCTGGCCGGGTTCGCGGGGATGGAGCCCAGTAAGGCCTCCACTTCCTCAGCGCTGTTCGGCCGCCTTTGCAATATCAAGGGAATCTTCTCCGCCGGCACCGCCATACTATTCAAAGTCCGAGGCATGAAATACTTAAAATTATTAATGTCAGTAATCACCCGCCAGACGATTTCCGGGGAAGCGTCTATAACCCCGATCATCTCGGCGCTAACCAGGGAGGTTCCAGGATCTTCTTTGGTGGTGACAACGATCTCTCCCGCGGCTAAGCGGCGCTGCAGATTATCCGGGGCGACGGTGCAGAGTGCCAAGCCCGGGAAAACGAACATCCCCGTAAATAACAAGAAAATCGAGACTTCCAGACACCGTTTCCTTAAGGATTTCATCACGAGTCCCATGGCGCCCCCTAGGTTTTCTTCGCATCTGGGGGGCCGTTTTTTAGATATTTGTATTTTAACATTTTGAAAATGCGCTGCCACATAAAAGATATGATGGTGCCGGCCGGGTATTAAGTCAAGGTTGCCCCCGGGCCGCACCAGGCCTCCGCAGGTCATCGGATTACCCGCTGCACATCTTGCCGGCTCACGAAAAATCCGCTCAAAGGGGCTGGTCAGCCAAACCTCTAAGGGGAATTCACTTTTTCTTTAAAATTTGTGCTATCGTGTAATCCACCATTCCCTGCGGCTATGAGTGGGACATCATCAGGCATTAAGCTCGGGAAAATTGCCTGCCGAACCATTTTTGGCTCTGGCGGCTAAAGCTGCCGCAATATCCCGGTTTAGGTGGGGTGATCCAGATGCCTCTCCCCAGAAAATTCAGCATCCAGGAATCGGGAGCCTTTGTCGAGATCGTCAAATTGGGCCCCACGGCCCCGGGGCCTTTGGACGGATTGCGCTTTGCCATGAAGGATATTATCGACCTGGCAGGCCACCGCACCTCTTGCGGCTCGCCCGCCTGGGCCAGAAGCCATCCCCCGGCCGCAGCCAACGCCATCTGTGTGGACCAATTGTTAGGGGCGGGGGCTCAGTGCATCGGTAAGGCCATTTGTGATGAACTGGCCTTCAGCCTGGACGGGGAGAATTATTTCTACGGGGCGCCGCTAAATCCAAGGGCACCGCATCACCTTACAGGCGGTTCGTCCAGCGGCTCTGCCTCGGCCGTGGCCTGTGGCCTGGCCGATTTTGCCCTGGGCACCGATACCGGGGGCTCGATCCGGGTCCCGGCCGCCAATTGCGGCATTTTCGGTTGGCGCCCCTCTCACGGATTCATCTCCATGGCCGGCGTCGCCCCCTTTGCCCCTGGCTTCGATTCCGTAGGCCTCCTGGCGGAGTCAGCCGACCTCCTGGCCCGGGCCGGGAGTGTACTGTTGGCTGCCCCGGTGCCGGGTGACGTGGAAGTGGGCGCCCTCCACCTGCTAAGAGAGGCTTGGGCCATTTGCGACCAGGAGGTCGGGGCTGCCCTGGGCCGCGCCCTGCAGTTATTGCAAAGCCTTTTCGGCGGCAAGGTCCAGGAGACTTCCCTGCGGGAAATCGATGGCCAGGCGGCGGACTCGGGGTTAACCGGTTGGTATGAAACGAGTTCCATCCTGCAATGGTGCGAGATGTGGAACTGCCTGGGGTCCTGGGTGGAGAGCGCCAAACCGGCGCTCAGCCCCAAGGCCGTCAAGTTTTTCGACCTCATCAAGAATGCCGATCGTGGCAGGCTGGGGGATGCCATCCGCACCCGGGAGCGCTATTTTCGCCGGCTGCAAAACTTCCTGGGACCACGAGATCTCATCTGCTTCCCCACCGTGCCGGCCCCAGCCCGGCTTAAAGGCAGTCTAAAGGTCGAGCGGCCTGATAAGCCGAAAATTAGCTACTACCCGCGCACCCTGTCATTGACGGCCATTGCCGGCATCGGCCGCCTGGCCGAGGTCTCTTTACCCCTGGCGGAAGTGGGTGGCATCCCCGTAGGCCTTTCTCTTTTAGCTGCGCAAGGCCGGGACGCTTTCCTGCTGGGGGTGGTGCAGCTTGTGGCCGCCCGGTCCGGCTTATCCTAGTGTGATATCCCACAATTATCTTGACAAAAGATTTGAGATAACCCCCCCCTCCCTTGAGGGGAGGGAGCTGGGGGGAGGGTGGCAACATATGGTCAATGAAAGATAAATTACCACCCCCACCCGGTGTCGCCCCCTCAAGGGGGAGGGAAAAAGAAAAAGCATAATGCACCGTTTCCATGGGACGTAATACTAGAAGCTTTTGCAAAACCTCAATGAGCGCAGGCTAAAGCCTGCGGCTACCAGTATCCCCATGTGTCCGCCGGGAACATGGGTACAAGGGGAAATTAGTGGCAGAGATCCCTTGGAAAAATCCTGTCATCACGCCAAAAAAATATCCCTTTCCGCCTAAAATCTCGATTTTTCGAAAAGATATATTTTGCAGGAGGTTTGTGCTATCCTGGCTCCCATTAGACGATCCGGCCAAAAAAAGAGAAGCCTTTTCGAGATTGAGCCCGGGATGGAGGTGTCCCAAAATCATTTACCTGCAATGGCCAGCGGCATAATCGCAATTTATTAAGGTTCTGGGAGGTGGGGTATGGCAGACAAGGTCGGAGGGAAAGGCAAAGGGAAAAGAACCACGGAGGCCGGCCCCCTGGCGCGGGTGGGCGAGGCTCTGGCCGATTTCTGTGAGCGTTACTTTCCTGACGCCTTCGTGTTTGCGCTCTGCGCCGTCATTATCGTCTTTCTCGGCGGCCTGGTTTTGGGGGAAAAGCCCCTCAAGCTGGTGCAAGTCTTCGGTGAGGGTTTCTGGGTTCTGATTCCCTTCACCATGCAGATGGCCCTGATCATCATCGGCGGCTTCGTGGTCGCCAGCTCCCCGCCGGTGGCCCGGCTGATCGAGTGGCTGGCGGGAGTGCCCAAGACGCCCCGGGGCGCCGTGGCCTTCGTCGCCCTCCTGGCCATGCTCACCTCGCTGCTTTCCTGGGGGTTGTCGCTGATCTTCACCGGCCTGCTGGTCCGGGAAGTGGTCCGGCGGGTGCCGCGCATCGACTACCGGGCCATCGGCGCCGCCGCCTATCTCGGCCTGGGGGCCGTCTGGGCCCTCGGGTTGTCGTCCTCGGCCGCCTTACTGCAGAACACCAAGGGTTCCATTCCCCCGGCCCTGTTGCACATCACCGGGGTCATCCCGCTTACCCAAACCATCTTCCTCTGGCAGAGCCTGCTAACCGCCGCTATTCTCATTGCCCTCTCGGTGGCCGTGGCCTATTTCTCCTGCCCCAGCCCCGAAAAGGCCAAGACCGCGGAAG
The DNA here is from genome assembly GCA_963697965.1 of uncultured delta proteobacterium. Lineage (GTDB taxonomy): Bacteria > Desulfobacterota > Desulfobaccia > Desulfobaccales > 0-14-0-80-60-11 > JAPLJC01. Next base: position 662,390 of record OY969108.1, on the reverse strand, counting down.
ATATGGGGATCACCTTCGAGCCGCTGGAAGTGACCGCGGACAAGCCCAAGACGCCCGCCGACCGGCTCGAATCGAGTCCGGTCCTCTCGGTGGTCATCGCCATTCTCATGATTGCCTACATAGTTTACCTGTTTATGCAGAAGGGGGCCATGGCAGCCACGGACCTCAACACCTTTAATTTCATCTTTCTGACCGCGGGTATCCTGCTTCACTGGCGCCCCGGGGCCTTCTTGAAGGCCGTGACCAAATCCGTACCGGCCACCGCCGGCGTCATCATCCAGTTTCCATTTTACGGCGGCATCTTCGGGCTCATCGCCAAGACCGCCATCAACCCGTTTCTGGCCGGTCTCTTCGTGAAGCTCACCTCGCATGGAACCTACCCCATCCTGGTGGGGATCTATTCGGCCGTGCTCGGCGTCTTTGTTCCCTCCGGGGGCGGCAAGTGGGTGGTGGAGGCGCCTTACATCATGGCGGCGGCCAACACCCTGCACGTGCACCTGGGTTGGGTGGTGCAGATCTACAACGCCGCCGAGGCCCTGCCGAATCTGATCAATCCTTTCTGGATGCTGCCCCTCATGGGCATTCTCAACTGCCGGGCCCGGGACCTGGCCGGTTACTCCATACTCCAACTCCTGTTTCACATCCCGGTGGTGCTGTTCCTGTGCTGGCTGCTGGCCCAGACGCTGACTTACCTGCCACCCAGCGGTTTTTAAGGGGATGGGATTCAAAAAATCGGTGAGCGCTGAATTTTTTTAAAGGAGGTCGATTAGCAAGAACAGGCAGAATTGGGCTTGCCCTTCCGGACGATTGCCGCCAGTGGGTAATTTCTGGGTCACAGATTCGGCGGTTGCATCGATAACAGCATTCCGCCAGGGGCAAGTGCTTTGGACAGACGTCTGCCAAACAAGAGAACGATTAAACGTGGTTGCGTAATTTCAGCTCCAGGGGATGGGGATCCAAATAATACTGGGCCTTCAGATAAGCCTGGTCATATTTTCGCACCAAATGGTTGAGGAGCGTCACCGGAACGATGAGGGGGATATAACCTTGCCGGTAGTCATTAATAATTTCCAATAATTCCTCTTTCTCAGCCGGAGACAGGTTTTTCTTGAAATAGCCCATGATATGGAGCAGGACATCGACGTTTTTCTTAACAGTGCTTTTGAACCTCAAGGCTTCCATTAACAGATTCTGGTATTGCTCATAAACCTCCGGCAGGTCCATTTCCTTGAGCTGAGCCGCCAACTTTCCTAAGAGCGCATAGTGCCTGGGACTGTGGGACCTGATGAGCAGCTTGTGGCGCGTATGAAAATCCACCAGATGTCCCCGCTGGAAACCCAAAGATAACGTTTCCCGCCAGCGCTTCAAGGTAAAAAGGCGTTCCAGAAAGTTTTCTCGCAGGGAGGGGTCGTGAAGGCGGCCTTCATCTTCAACGGGCAATAAGGGGAAATGCTGCCTAAATTCCCGGGCGAACATCCCCACCCCGGTCCTGGCCGGCTCCCCCTTGCCATCATAAATCTTTACCCTTTCCATGCCACTGCTGGGGGAGCCGCTCTTGAAAATAAAGCCGCACAGGTCTTCCTGCTCCAGTTCCACCACGCGCTTTTGGGCCCAAGCCCCCATACGCTCGCTGTAATCCACCCGGGTGCGGATGGTCACGAGGCGGGGCCCCTCGGGACTCGCTGCCAGGCGCATGGCCTCCCGGGGAATTCCCAGGCCGCATTCGACTTCAGGGCAGACCGGGACCAACTCCACAAATTTGCCCAGGGTCCCGGTAATGAAATGATCCCACTTATGCCCGCCATCAAACCGGACTTTTTCACCCAGCAGGCAGGCGCTGATTCCCAATCTTATTTTCGTAAGCATAGAGAGGACAATCTAAAGATATTTTTTAATATCGGCTGTCACATTGGATTTTGATTTACAGCCATCGTAACTCGGACCCCTCTTAAGATTTCCTGCCTTCAAAGTTCTCAATCGTTGGGGGTTCATGGTTGCGGGTATTCTCGATTATTTCTTGGTTGACCTGCAGGTGCTGCCATTGCATCGTTCCGGTCCTTTCACTATGGGCTTCCCCACCGCCGCGGCAATGGCTTTCAACATGCCGCGATAGACCCAATGGTGGAAGGGAACCAGGCTATACCAGTAAACCATGCCTGCCAAGCCCCGGGGTAAAAATCTCGCGTTTTGTTTAAGTTCCACCTTGCCGTTTCCTTGCGGGGTGAGGTGAAATTCCAGGATGGCCTCCCCAGGCAGTTTCATTTCGGCCAACAACAAGAGGCGGCGAGGCGGTTCGACCTCTATGACCCGCCAGAAATCCAGGGCGTCTCCCGGCCGGAGTTCCTGGGGATGGCGCCGGCCGCCTCTAAAACCGATGCCGCCCAGGAGCCGGTCTATCCAGCCTCGCAGCCGCCACAAATAATTGCCGAAATAGTAACCGGTCTCTCCGCCCATCCTGATTATGGGCTGCCAGACGTCTTCGGGGGTAGCCTCTATTTGGACAGAGTAGCCGCACTCCAGAATGGTGCCGCCGGCATAGGCGGTATCTCCACAGTAGGTCCATTCCGGCGGCATGGCACCTCCGGCATCCATCCAGCAGGTGTCGATTTGCTGCTGCTTTACCCGTTCCAGCGCCAGCCGTATGGTTTGGCGGCAATCCAAAAGCTCTTGGGGGATAATGGCCCGGATGCGATCGTCCTTGCAAACTACAGGGTTACGAAGCCCCTCGGCAAGGGGCCTGGCGATGTTCGCCGGGACCGGGGTGACCAGATGGATCCAGTAGAGCTCAAGGAGGGAGAGAGGACCGGCACCGGGATGATGAGTCGGCGAAGAAGATGGGCCTCTTCTGCATAAATGTCGAATAATTGTTGGTAGGTCACCACCTCCGGGCCGCCAATGTCGAAGGTTTGCCCTCGGGTTTCTTCATGTTCCAAGCAGCCTTGAAGATAATTGAGCACATTGCGGATGGCAATGGGTTGCACCGGGTTGTGAACCCAGCGGGGGGTTAGCATGACCGGCAGGCGGTCCACCAGATAGCGCAGAATTTCAAAGGAAGCGCTTCCCGAACCCAGGATCATCGCGGCCCTGAGAAAGGTGACTGGCACCGGACCGGATTGCAGGATTTGGGCTACTTCATGTCGAGAGCGAAGATGCTTGCTCAGGAGGGGGTCGTCCGTGCTGCCTAATCCGCCTAAGTAAATGATATGTTCCAATCCGGCGTCGCCCGCGGCGCGTGCCATATTTTGGGCAGCCGTGCGGTCGCTCTCGGTGAAGGCCTTGGGGTCGGCCCCCATGGAATGGACCAAATAAAAGGCCACCCGGCAGCCTGCCACCGCTTTTTGTAAAGATTCATACTCCTGTACATCGCTCGCAGCCAACTCCGCTAGCGGATGTTTGGCCCAGGGTCGGGCTTTCAATTTGGAAATGGATCTGCCCAGGGCCCGCACCCGGTAACCCGAGTCCAGAAGTTTGGGCACCAGCCGGCCCCCTACATATCCCGTTGCCCCGGTAACCAGTATAGGTTGGGCCGTCATCAGATACCCCGGCAAGAACCCCTTAGCGCCATATCCCGTCTAACCGGCCACCGGGATCAGCACCTGGTTGCGGCGCAGGAACCAGGGCAGGAAAGGTGGTTCACCTGGCAGAGCCAGGCTCTTCCGTTTTTTAGACTTCCTTGCATACCGCAGAACCGTGCGTCCCTTTAGGCCGCCTGCAGCTGCGAGGTGCAATGAGGGCAGCGGCTGGCCTGGATGGGAATGGTTGAAAAGCAGTAGGCGCACTCCTTAGTGGCGGGTGGGGCCGCCGGGGCCTCCTGCTCCCGCTTCAGGCGGTTGATGCCTTTGATTGCCAGGAACACGGCCAAGGCTATGATAAGAAAGCTGATGATAGTGTTGATGAAGGTTCCCCAGTTGAGGGTCACGGCTCCGGCCGCCTTGGCTGTGGCCAGGGAAGCGTAAGGTCCGGCGGCTTTGGCGCCTTCCTTGAGCACAATGAAAAGATTGGCAAAATCTACACGACCCAGAAGCAGGCCAATGGGCGGCATGAGAACATCGTCCACGAAAGACTTGACAATACCCCCAAAGGCTGCGCCGATGACGATGCCTACGGCCATGTCCACTACGTTGCCCCGCATGACGAACTCTTTGAACTCGTTGAACATGGCCCTCTCCTCTTTATTGAAAGTTACGCGACGGCCTCTATCCTAATTTTCTTGATTCTGTCTGAAAAAGGGCTAATTTTGCCTGAGCCAGTTTTTTATGGAGTGCTTCCACCTTCGCCAGGTTCTTGGCGACCAGCGCCTTTAGGATATCCCCCTCGATTTCGGCCACCTCCAGCCGCTTGTAGTAGTCCATGGACTCTTTGAGGTGCGCCAGGACGATTTTCCCGGTGAGGATTGGATGGTTGTTGGTCACGTTGGCATCCTGGAACTGGGTGCCATGTTCCAGCTCCACGCCCAACCCCGCAGAAAAGTCCTCCAAGGGAATAGCCATGCCCTCCGCATTGACTTCCGAAAGTATGATTTGAGCTTCCTTCGGCAAAACTTGGGGCTCCGTCTTTTTGGACCAGTCGCTGAGGCCCAATTCTTGGCAAACCCTCTGCACTTCTTGCACCGTGACGTATTCGGGAAGTTGCATCGTTTAGTCCTTTCTAGATTATTTTTGAACCAGCGTCTGATTGCTTCCCCCTCACCCTGCCCTCTCCCACATTGGAGTATAGGGAAAAAAGTAAGGGATATCCATAAGTTAATCAAAGAAGCCTGGCAGCTTACTTTACGCGGCAGACTAGCAAAAACCTCCCCGGACACTACTGATGGGGACCCTCTTTGAAATTTTAAAGGCCGGCCCGTCTATTTTAGGCGCGGATCAAGGTTTCCGGGCCCACCACACTCCGGTAGGTAGCAGCTTACATCCTTGAATTCACACTCCTGCCGGCATGTGGGACAGTATTGGGGCGGCTGGGGCGCCTCCAGCGTCAAGCCGCACTTGCTGCACTTCCAGAAGGTTTTGGCTTCCTGTTGGCTCATAACATCCATCTCCTGACACCTCAAAGGGCGGCTCGCCCGCCCGGGGGTCCAGCGCCGGCCCACCGGCGTTTAGAAGGGCGGGCCAGCGAGGGCTCCGGATCGCTCAGCCGCCCTTCACCCCTTTGGCGATGCGGTCGCCGACTCCCTTATCGATGTTGCGCCAGTATTCGAAGGCCCGCTGCAGCACGGGCTCGGTCACGCCATCCTTGAGGTGTCCGACGACGTTGGACACCAGCCGGTCGCGCTGCTTATCGTCCATTACTTTACGCACTAGGGTTCCGGGCTGGCCGAAGTCGTCGTCTTCCTTGCGCAAGGTGTAGGCGGCGCGCATGAACTCGCCGCTGGCGTCCCAGATTGCTACCTCGGGATAGCGCTTACCGTCAGCCTGCGGGCCGCCCTTCGAGTTGGGTGCGTACACGGGGTCGGACACGTTCTGGACCCGCATCGCCCCGTCCTTGCTGTAGCTGTATACCGGCGCCTTGGGCCGGTTGACCGGTATCTGCTTGTAGTTGACCCCCAGGCGGTGACGGTGGGCGTCGGCGTAGGCGAAGAGGCGGCCGAGCAACATTTTGTCCGGGCTGACACCGATCCCCGGTACGAGGTTGTTCGGTTCGAACGCCGCCTGCTCGATCTCGGTGTGGAAGTCGCTGGGATTGCGGTCCAGCGTCAGCCGGCCGACCTCGTGCAGCGGGTAGTCACCGTGTGGCCAAACCTTGGTCAGGTCGAAGGGGTTGAACCGGTAGCCCTCGGCCTCCTTGAAGGGCATGATCTGCATCTTCAGCGTCCAGATTGGGTAATCCCCCCGCTTGATCGCTTCGTACAGATCACGCCGATGGTAGTCGGCGTCCTGGCCGGCGATCCGGTCGGCATCCTCCTGCGTGAGAAAGTCGATGCCCTGGTCGGTCTTGAAGTGGTACTTTACCCAGAAGCGCTCGCCTTTGGCGTTGACCCACATGTAGGTGTGGCTCGAGTAGCCGTTCATGTGCCGCCAGGTCTTCGGGATGCCGCGGTCACTCATCAGAATCGTGACCTGGTGGGCCGACTCGGGCGACAGGGTCCAGAAATCCCACTGCATGTCGTGGTCGCGCAGGCCGTTGTCCGCACGGCGCTTCTGGGAACGGATGAAGTGCTGGAACTTCATGGGGTCACGTACGAAGAACACCGGAGTGTTGTTCCCCACCATGTCGTAGTTGCCCTCGCTGGTATAGAACCTCAACGCGAAGCCGCGTGGGTCGCGCCAGGTGTCAGGGCTGCCACGCTCGCCGGCCACCGTCGAGAACCGGATCACCGTGTCCGTCTTAGTGCCCGGCTGGAACACCGCAGCCTTGGTGTAAGCTCTGACGTCTTTGGTCACCTCGAAGTGTCCGAAGGCCCCGGAGCCCTTGGCGTGAGGCTGGCGTTCAGGAATCCGCTCCCGGTTGAAGTTGGCCATCTGCTCGATGAGGTAGTGGTCCTGCAATAGGATGGGGCCGTCGGGCCCCACGCTGAGGGAGTACTCGTCGCTGGCTACGGGGATCCCGGCATCGGTTGTGGTGAATTTGCGGTCGTCGTTTTTCATGGTAAAATCTCCTTTGTACGGTGTTTGGTGAATACCCTCCGGCGCCCGATCGTCTTATTCTCTATCTATTTTCTCCCTCCTTGGTTGCCACCGCTTGCCCTTCCTTCTGGCACCTGGGGCAAAGGCCGAAAAAGTTTAACTGGTGATGGGTGATCTGATAGCCGGTCTGCCTGGCCATTTCTCGAGAGATCTCCTCCACGGCTACCAGCTCGGGATCGAGGATTTGGCCACACCTGGTACAGATGACATGAGGATGCGGGTACGGTTTTTTGCCATCGTAATGGCTGCCCACGGTGGCAAAATTGAGCTCCAAAACCTCGCCCATTGCCTTTAGCAGGGTCAAGGTCTTATAGATGGTGGCCAGGCTGGTGGTGGGAAAACCGGCTTTCATCTGTTCATAAATCTGCTCTGCATCAGGGTGTCCAAGGCTTGCCGCGATGATCTTCAGCATGGCCAGCCGTTGGGGAGTGAGCCGGTACCCTTTATCCCTCAGCGCCTTAATTATTTGTTCCAGACGGTTTTGAGTATCTGCCACCAAATCCCTCCCCACACGACCTCATATTAGTCATTATCTTTAGAGAATCAATATCCACAAAATAAGGTTAGGGGATTGAACTCAGAGGAGACCATCGGGTAAGGCAGGGGCAACCCTGACCCGGGCCAGGTACGGCCTTTCCTGGAGAGGGTGAGAGAGGACAAGGAATCTGTTTCGTGATAAGCGGGTTGGCAATTAAAAGATGCAGACTTTGGGGGCGCCTCCTCTCCGCGTTCTTCACGCAATCTCACCGAAGTCGAAGCGGCTGAACTCCAGGAACCATTGGAAGTTCTGCTCCTTTACTGCAGAATCCGATCCATAATTTCCAAAGGCTTTAAAATATAGACCTGCTTTTGGGATACCCGGATGAGGCCTTCCTCCTGGAGTAATTTCAGGGTCTCACTGACCGTCTGCTGGCAGGAACCCGTGCACGCCGCCAGTTGCTCCTGGGTAAGGTTGACGGGAACGATGATCGGCCCCCCTCCGGAGCCCGTCTCCAGCAACAGGTGATAGCTCAGGTAAAGGAACAGCTTCAACAGCCTGGTGGCCACGTCACAGACCATGAGGTTTTCGATCTGTTCCGCCAGATACCTGCTGCGCCTTCCCAAGACCTGGATAACCCTGCGGGCCAGGAGGTAATGCCGGGCCAACAAATCTTCAAAATCGCGCCTGCGGATCTCATACAAGATGCTGGCGCTGATCGCCTCAGCATTACAGATTCTCTGGTTGCCATCGATGATCTCGGCCAGGCCGAACAGCTCCCCGGCCCGGCGCAGGAAGATAATGGGTTCCTTGCCCTGTAGAGCCAGGCGGGAGATCTTGACCACCCCCACCTCCAGATAGAAGCAGGAGTTGGCAGGATCATCCTCGGCGAAAATGAGGGCGCTCTTTTTCAGGGAGCGCTTGACGGAGCGGGCTAAAAACTCGCTCTTCTCGGTGGGAAGATTTTCAAAGAAATCTTCCGCCCCCAGATGCCATTGCCGGCGCATGGGCTACCCTCATTGGTATCCAGCGATCTAATCTTCAATAATTATAACAGGTCATCGCCGCAGCGCCAAGGATCGGCCAGGTCCGGAGAGACTAAGTAGGACACTGGAAGTGGGCAGGCAGTGCAGCCCGCCTGTCAGGGGCGGAAGCCGGGGGCGTTACCACAATCCTTTCTGCTGCAGCAGGGGTCTGGGGTCCACCAGGTGCCCTTTCAGCCAGTCCTTTACCTGGGGGTGACCCAGAGCCAGGCCAATGAGTTCGGTGAAATAAAAAACCGGCAGATAATAGTCCCGCCCGAGCTTTCTGGAGATGCGCTCCTGGGAGAGGTCCAGATTAGCCTGGCACATCTGGCAGGAAACCACAATGCAGGACGCGCCCGCGGCCAGGGCCTGATCATAAAGGCGCTGCCCCAGCGTATCGATGATGTCCGGGCGGGCCACCGCCAGGCCGGCGCCGCAGCAGTCTGTCTTGAAGGACCAGTCCCGGGGGCTGGCGCCCAGGGCCGTGAGCAGGCGCTCCAGGTTTTGGGGATTCTCGTAATCTTTCTTGTCCGTCACTGCCGGAGGCCGGGCCGCCAGACAGCCATAATAGCCCACGGCCGCCAGGTCCTTCAGGGGCTTCACCACCTTCCCGGCCAGGGTCTCCAAGAACTCGTCCTGGGTGAGGTAATCGAGGAGGTCCCAGACCTTAATGGCCCCCTGAAAGGAGACCCCCAGCCGCGCCCCCGCGTCGCCCTTGAGGGACTTTTCCGCCACCTTCAAGCGGTTGAAGCACAGGGCGCAAGGGACCACCAGATCTTGCCCGGCCTTCTCTGCCAGAACCAGATTCCGGGCGGGCAGGGCCAGGGCCAGATATTGGTCAAAGCTGTGGGCCGAGGAGGCCCCGCAGCAGTTCCAATCCTCCAGCTCAGCCAGCTCCAGGTCCAGAAGAGGGGTGACCCCGGCAATGGAGGCCGCGTAATCGAGGGCCGTACCCTCCAGGGAGCAGCCTGGATAATAGGTTACTTTTCTTGCCATTTAAATTCAGCCTGCTTGAAGATTTCGTCAATTTCCGCCCGGCTTTGGAGCGGCTCGGGTCCGGCGAGAAGCAGCCGTCCCTTCTTGAAAAGCTTCAGGGCCAGCTTCAGGTTGCCGGCCAGTTCCCCCAGATTAGGTTGGCGCCAGAGCCTGAACAGTCCGTAGCGCCGCAGCATCCGGGCTTCCGGGAGGCGCCCTCCGGCCTCGCGGATACTTTCCAGAAAATAGCGGTGAAAGGCCGCCACCAGCGGTTGGGACGCAGTTTCTCCCTGCTTGAAGGCCTCTTCCTTCAGCCAATCTAGCACCCCGGCAATATCGATGCCGTTGGGGCAGCGGGTGGTGCAGGTTTCGCAGCTCGAGCAGACCCAAATGGTGCGGCAACCCAGGACCTGCTTCTCCTGGCCCAGCAAGGCCAGGCGGATGACCTGGTCCGGCAGCAGGTCCATGGCAAAGGTCAGGGGACAGCCGCCGGAGCACTTGCGGCACTGAAAACACCGGGACACGGCCAGGCTGGCCGCATTAAGCCGTGCCGCTAGAGATGACTCGGGCTGCAAATGTTGGTCCATAGTTTGCCGCAGTCTAAATTTTAAAAGGGTTGGGCCCCATGGTCTTGAGATCCCCCAGATAGGAGTGGAGCAGGTTTACGAATTTAACAGAGTCCCGTATTTCCAGGTTGGCAAAGCGAACCCTTTCCGGTTCGATCATCATCTTTTGCAGTTTGTCCCGCAAATCGCCGCTGCGTTTCTGGACCAACTGGCTCCCCCGCACATAATGGCACTGATCCTCCGGGCATCCGCCAATCAGGACCCCATCAATGCCAAAAGAAAGGGCATCCGCCACGAGGGCGTTATTCACTGAGCCGGCACACGGAACCTTGAGGAAGATGACGTTGGGCGGAATGTCGAGGCCTGCGGCCACCGCACCCCGGGCCAGGTGGTAAGCGTCGTTTTGGCAGAGAAAGGCCAACACCACCGGCTCATTATCTCCCATAAAGGAGACGTCGCAGGCTTCCACCTGGGCCGCCATCTGCTTGATGGTGTTATGCTGCAAGGAGATGATCCCCAGGGGGCACAGGCCCATGCAGTTGCCGCATTGGCGGCAACGGGCCAGATCCGGGGTCGGGAAGCTCTTCTCATCAAAGGTGAAGCTCCCGAAAGGGCACTCCTCCACACAACGCTTGCACTGATCGCACCGGGTCTTGTCCACCACCGGATAGGTGGGTTCGATGAGAACCCGGCCCTCCAAATATTTTAAAGCCTTCATGGCGGCTAGATGGGCCGATTCGATGGACTGGCTAACCTTCATGGGCTCCCGGGCGCATCCGGCTACATAAATGCCGGTTCTCTGGCACTCCTCAGGATGGCATTGATAGTGGGATTCATAAAAACCATAAGAATTTTGAGGCAAGTTAAGGACCTGGACCACGTCCGGGGTCCCTTGGGCCGGAGTCATCCCCCCGGCCAACACCAAAAGATCGAGGTTTATCATAAGCGGCGCATTCAGAGAGGGGTCGATAACCCGCAATCCCAGCTTTCCGGTGACCGGGTTCAAATCGACGGCAGACGGAATCTCACGGTTAAACACCACTCCCAAATCCCTGGCCCGCCGGTAAAGATCTTCGTCGAACCCCGGGGAGCGCATATCGATATAAAAAACGTAGCAGTTGGCTTGAGGGTCCCTTTCTTTTATCTGTACGGCCTGTTTCAGAGTGGCGGAGCAACAGACCGAGGAACAGTACGGGAGGTGCCGCTCATCCCGGCTGCCCGCACACTGTATGAAGCCTATTTCTTTCATATCTCCCCAGGAGGTTTCCGGGAGAGCCCAGCCTAACCGATCGGCGCCCAGAAGCTGTTCCATCTCCAGGTTACTGATTACCCGGGCATACCTCTGATAACCGAATTCCGCCACCTGGGAGAGGGGGTAAGGATCCCACCCCGTGGTAACCAGCACCGCACCCACGTTAAGGTCCGTTTCGAGAGGAAGCTGGTCCAAATCCACGGCGCCGGATGGGCAGACCGTGGCGCATTCCCGGCATTCGGGAGGGCAGTGCTGGCGCTCTACCACAAAGGCGGCGGGATAGGCCAGGGGATAGGCCTGATGGATAGCCTTCCGACCTGGCGTCAGGAATGGGGCAATCTTTTCAAAGCCAGGTTCCTGGCTGGCAGGCAGGTCCACCGGGCAGGCAGCCAGACAGACGCCGCAGCCATTGCATTTTTCCTCCCGGACATAGCGAGGCTTTTTGAGAATCCGGGCCTGGAAATTCCCGGGGCTGCCCTCCAAGGCCACCAGGTTGGACAGGGTATGGAACTCCGCCAGAGGAGAAACGCTCAGCTTATCCAGACAAAATTGCAGGCCGCAATGGGGGTCACAGAGGCGGGGGTAGAACCGGGACAGGAGAGCGACTTTACCACCCACGCCGCTCTCCTTTTCCACCAGATACACTCGCTTGCCCAGTTCTGCCAGGGAGACTGCGGCATGAAGCCCCGCCACCCCGGCTCCCATGATGAGGACGGCATCGGTAGCCGGCAGCTCCAGAGGTTCCAGGGGCTCAAGCAGTCGGGTGCGAGCCAGGGCCATCTCCAGAAGGACTCTGGCCTTCCGGTTTCTCAGACCCGGCTCCAGGCCCGCCAGCAAGAGGCCCTGTTCTTCCAGATCGCACCAGTGGTGGAGATACGGGTTCAAGCCGAAGGCGCTAAGCTCGGCCGGCAAGCCCTTTCTCTGCTCGTCGCTGAACCGCCCCACCCAGAGAACCCGGTCGATCACCCCGGCTTCCAGGTCTTGAGGCAGCGTCTCGAGGAAGGACGGTGAGCCCGGATCCATGATGATCTCGGCGCGGGCCACCCCTTTGGCCCTGGCCGACTTTTGCACCAGGGCCTCCAGGTCCAGGGCTGCGGCCAGGCGCCCCCCCGGATCCCATAGCAATAAGGCAATTTTGGGTGCGGCTTTAGACATGTCCTTTACGTCGTCCTGTTTTTGTACCGGAAACGCTCCACCTTGCCATTGAGATCGATGCAGGTCCAGGTGATGGTGTTAGTCCCCATCATGGGGATGAGCCGCGCCACATGGTAACCCAATTGATAAGGAGTCCGGGTTTCGATGGCCCCCACCGGGCAGGACTTGGTGCAGGACATGCAGTCCCAGCAGTCCCGGGGCGCCCGGCAAAAGGCTTTCTTGTTTTCCCCCAGGACCATCAGGTCTCCGGGGCAGATCTGGGCACAGAGCGGTTCTTCCTCGGCCTTGCAGCCGTCGCATTTCTCACGGTCAACCCTTGGCGGCATCTTTCTTCCTCCTTGCCTGAATAATATCTATGGCTGGCAGCGGTCCCCGGGGACCAGTTGTTCATAGGGACGGGTAAACATCTCGATCTCGCCCGTTTCTTTATGGCGCCGGGACTCCACAAAGCAATCAAATTTCGGGTCCATCTCCGGGTAATCGGAGCGGGTCTGCCAGCCCTGCCAGCGGGTCTCTTTCCGGAATTTGAGATGGTGCACCAGGACCTCGGACACGTCCAGGCGGTCCATGACCTCGTGAGCGCCCATCAGGTCGTGCAGGTCCTTGGCATAAAGGTACTTAGTCTGGTCTTGCAGCATCTTCAGATGCTTGAGGGCATAGTCCAGGCGCTCCTCGTTGCACCGGTAGAACTGGGTAGTGCCGCCGGCATATTCATCCATAAGGCGCTGCATGCGCTCTTCCATCTCCGTCGGGGAGACCCCGTCGAACTCCGGGCCCCGCAGCAGCGGCGCAAAGACCCGCTCCTTTTCCCGTTCCACCTGCTGCACGTCCAACTCCGGCTGGCTCACCCCGGCCAGGTACTTCAGGGCCCCGCGGGCGGCCAGCTTGCCCTCGGCGGCGCAGCCTCCCACGAACTTGTTGGGATTGCCCCCGGCGCTCTCCCCGGCGGCGAACAGGCCGGGCACCGTGGTCATGCGCTCCATATCCACCCAGTAGCCGCTCTGGGTATGGCCCCCCACCACGTACGGGTCGCTGCCGTAGACCTCGATGCCCTCCTTGGAGATGTCCTGGCCGCGGGCGGCCAGAAAAAGCACGAAGGCCGGCCGTTCGTTCAGGTAATCGATCTTCATCTCCTTGACTTCTTCCTGGCTCAGATGGGTGGTGTCCGCGTAACAGGGACCCCGGCCCGCCAGCCACTCCTCCATGGGGGCGTTGGCCCGGATATAGCGGGGCGCCTTATCACCTCCCAGGTGGGCGTAATGCTTCTGCAAAATCTGCTCGCCCTTGGCGTTGGTGATGTTGGATTTGTAACCCACCGAAATGGTGTCCACCGGCCCGCAGAAGTCTTTGGTGCGGGTGGCCACCCATCTCTGCTCAAAAGAGGTCATCTCCGCCCCCTGCATGATGCCCAGGGCGTAGGCGCTGCCCACGTTGAAGGGGCTCCCCCAGACTTGATGGTGGGAGCTGGTGGCGTCGGAGGTGTGAGATTTATAGAGGCCGATGGCGCCGCCAGCCGAGACGATGACCGCCCGGGCCCGGAAGACGTAAAACTTGCCGTTCCTGACCCCGAACCCCATGGCCCCCACGCAGCGGCCGCCGTCCATCAGGAGTCCCGTGGCGGGAATGCGGTTGTAGACCTCCGCCCCCATCTCCATGGCCTTCTCGGCCATGATGGGCTTGAGCTGCTCTCCATGAATGGAGACGTCCCAGCCACCCCGGTACTGGGGCTTGCCGGCGTCGTCCCGGAGGATGGGCAGGCCCCACCTTTCCAGGTCCTCCACCGCTTCGTTGAGATTCTGGGCATTGCTCAGGGCCAGGTCTTCCCTGATGGGCCCGCCCCCCACCTGGGAGCGGCTCCAGCGCACCAGGTCCTCCGGGGTCTTCCCCTCGGGGATGTAAGTGTTGATGGCGTCCATACCGGCGGCGGTGGCGCCGCTGCGGCTGATATGGGCCTTTTCCATGATGGTGACCTTGAGCTCGGGCGCCAGCCTTTTGGCCTCAATGGCCGCAAAGCAACCGGCGTTGCCCCCGCCCACGATGAGGAGGTCCGTGTCGATCACCTCTGTGGGGATGTCCTGTAAGTCTTTGGGGAGTTCTTTGGCCATGTCGTTCTCCTTACCGTAACCGGATTATTTAGTTGAATTATCCCGGAATTGAAAACCGTCTTCTATCGGCTAGACGATATATGATGCTGGAAGGTTAAAGGCGCATGGCCAGCGGGCCGTTTTTTATCTTAAAGGATATCCTATTAAGCTCAGCCAAACTGGCTGCACCAATATGACATAAAGGTTGGCGATAATCGAAAGAGGTGCTCCGAATTTAATGGCCTCCCAACTTGAGGTTCCTGAGGCGCTCCAGGCAATCAGAAAGGCCGTTATGGAAAAGGGTAGAAAAAAGGCGTAACTCAAACAATTAATGATGACCACTGAGAAGGGCAAAACATTATAACCCAGGGCAGTGGCCAATCCTGCCACTAAGGGAACGAAGGCGGCGCCGGCCGCCACGGCGCTGACGATACCAGCTCTGGCTATGTGGAGTCCAAAGGCCAGAATTATAAAGATTACTACAACAGGTAGATGCAGAGATCTTATGGGCTCAACAATAATACCTGAGAGCCAACTAACGGCACCGGACTTGTATAATGAGGTGCCTAAAGATATGGCTCCTCCAAGAAGGATCAATACATCCCATAAGATGTGCTGGTGTATCTTTTTGAATTCGATTCCACCCCACGGAACAAACAATAAAAATGAAACTACCAGGGCGGCCATGCCAGGTTGTATCCAACCCGTGATCCAGAGGAACATGCCAATGAATATGCAAATCAAGGCCCATTTTTCCGGCCAGGTCATTTTTCCCAGCTCCGCCCTCATGTTGGCAATCCCCGTTTCTGCTCCGGGTATGACCAGCCCTCCCAGACGGAAGTACCAGGCCACGTAAAGATAAGCTATGGGCAGCAAGCCCCAGAGAGGAACATTGATCCAGAACCACCGGCCCCAAGATATATCCAGATGCTGGGCATCCTTCAGGTAGCCTACCAATATTAAATTGGGGAAATGACTGGTCAAAAACAGCGGGCCTATAAAAAGCGGCAGTATCCCGGCGATAAAATAGAGCACCGCGGTATTTATTCTTTTTACCTCAGGCCTGGATTCCTTCCCCTCCATCAAGGATCCCATGCCCTTGCATATGGGAAGGAACAAAGCGGTTTCATTAACGACCGGGATAACGGGGTGGGTCGCAAGCTCGGCCAGAGATAGCCCCAACATGACTCTCGTTACCCGATTGGATTTCATTATCGAGGCGACGGTAAGGGTGATCCTCTTACCCAAGGGGGTGCCCATCATGACGGCAGCAATAATAAATGCTCCCGCCGCCAGGAAAAAAATATCCGTGTTGAAGGCATTAAAAGCCTGGGGTACTTTCATTTTTGCAAACAAGACAAGTAACAGGGGAGAGGTAATTCCAACAATGGCGCCGGGAAGTGCGTCACTAATCATAATCACGATAAACCATAGGAAGACTCCCAGTACGGATTGGGTTGGTTGCTTTAATCCCGGAAAAGTTGGACCGAAATGAAACAGGAGGAGGATGCCAAAAGCTGCCAGCAGGCCAAAACTTCGCGATTTAACCCCTGCCGCCTCTTTCTCTTCCGTTTTTTCAATGGACTTTATCTCTGCTAAGACTGGTTTTCCCCCTGCGACTGCGATTTCTTCGTCCATTTAATTTCCTCTCCGGTTTATCGAAAATTGCGCTCAGCTTGCCTCCAAAATCACAAAAGAGGGGCACTACTGCCCTTGCTCACCAGATTTTCCCTGGCCTTCCCGATTATTTGGATCGATCATCCCTGAATTGAAAAGCGGTTTCCATCGGCTGGACGATAAATAAAACCGCAGAAGGTCATGGAACCTTGATAATTAAATATCGTGAAATTACAATAAGTTACAGTTATATCTGGGAGAAGGGCTACATCGCCAGTTAGTGAGGGAGGACGAGAAGTCCTCGGATCAGTTCGACAATGATCCAGGCTCCAGATCCAGACAATTTAATGAGAATCCAAGTCGGTCTCCTAGTCGTGGTTCCCAACTCAGGTGGTAACGCAGGGAGGAATCTGGGAATGGATGTAAAGGCGGGTCGATAGGCGCTAACTTGCACTAGCCGCCACCTCCAGAATCTGGCGATAGCAAATGGCTAGCGACTGCACAGGCGCCTTATGAAAAAAGCCCCGGCTTAAGGGAGCACCGGGGCTGGTTTAACCGCGATTCCGAAGCTCTTACTCCAACTATTGCTGGCGGATCTTTTCCATCGCCGCGGTAATGGCCTCCTTATTGAGGACAAACTCCATCATCCCTACCTGCTGCTGGTAGGTTTCCGGATCCACCAACTCCTTGATGCGGTCTTCCAGGATGTGATACACAGGGAGTCCCAACGGGACTCCGGCCAAAGGACCTGCGAAGGTGGGATCGCCATGGGTGACGGTTTCTGCATAGATTGCAGCGCTTTCCGCATCGGGAGAGCCCAAAACCACCACCAGGTTTTCCGTGCCGTTGTCAGCAACGGCTTTCTTGATCGTCCCCTGATCTTCCAGGTCCATGGCCCCTGCTGCGGTTCAGACGAAGCACTGGGTCAACGCCAGGACCGGTTGCGCTCCTGCGGTTCGGACGCACTCGGCAATGGCCGGCGCTGGCACCCCATCCCGTTCCCCGATGCAAATGACTTTCTTTCCTTGTAACATGTGACGAAACCTCCTCGGTTCACTTAGGTAGATTAAAATTCCAGGGCCGCTTACAGATAGCCCGCCACCAATTTGCCTGATTCAACTTCCGCAACAAAGGTCTCTTGGGTGACATGCAGAGCCGTACCTCTTATCCTCCATTTTTTTCTAAAAGGAAGGACATCCCGTCGGACAATTTGGTCATCTTGGCCAAAAAGAGGCTGCCCTTGCCCAGAAACATGGCGGTGCGCAAATCACCCTTAAGCATCCGGTTTCGGGCGTGGCCCAAGAATGGCAGGGCCGAGGGGATATGGCCCTGGGTGGGGGCAAAGCCCGGCATGCCGTGGGTGTGCTCGAACTGATCCAGGTCGGCGGGAGTCAGCAGCTTATGCATAACGGCCAGTCCGCCAATCATGCGGTAGTTCCCCCGGGGGGTGTTGCCGCTGCCGGCCGGCTCGGTGATTTCCGGGTTATGCATCTCCGTGGCGTATTTTTCAATATCCGTAATCTTCAGGCCAACCCTGGCCAATGGCTTAAAAACCAGGGATTCCATGATGGCCTGCTGCGAGGAAGACGCCGCCACCTCATGCTTGCCCACCACGTCGAGGCGGATCCTGGGATTGACCCCGTCATCCTGGCCCACCACCACGGCAAAGGCCCCCAGCACGTCCTCCATGATAGGGATGTTTTTGGCCAGGTGCCCTCGCATCTTCATGCCGAGCTTGGCCAGAGAACCGCCGCCCACCACTGCCACCTCTTTGAATACTCCGGCCTGAACCAGGCTGGCCGCCAATACCATAGTATGCACCGGAGCGCAGCAAAAGGCTTTGATATCGGCGCCGCTGCAGTTAACGCATCCGGCTTTTTCCGCCATAGCCTTGGCCAGGTTGCCGGCGCCCCGCTGGTAGCGGTCGCCCACGGCCTCTTCGCCGCAATTCATAAGGTATTCAATGGCCGCGGCGCCGGGCCCAAAAGAAGTGAGCAGGTGGCGCAGGGCCAGGACTCCCGAGGCCTTGCAGGCCAGGTTTTCCATGAGGACGGCAGCGCTCAGGTTTTCATCCTCATCGTGGCCGTTACGCAGGCAGCCCACCACTTCGTTTTGCTCAAAAATAGGTAAAGCGCCGCCGGCAATTTCCTGCCGAAGTTGCTCCAAAGCGACTCCTGAACCTAACCGCTCCAGATCCTCATCCTTGATCAGGGGATGATTCGAAAGAGCCTGCCTGACCTTGGCGGTAAAATTTTCTTCCAACTGGATCAGGTCAAACTCATCCACCAGCTTCAGCAGGCCGTAGAACTCAGATTGAGGCATGATTTCGCCAAAAGGGCCGAACCGCTGCGCCCCTTCCAGGGGATGTTGAAACCAGGGCCGTTCAATTTCCCATAGATTTTCCGGAGGCAGTGCCCCGATGAAAACCTGGTGCGCCGGGTAGGCCACGGCTTCCTCATAGCTCCGCAACCGGGATTGAATTTTCTCAAGTAAATCTGGTTCCTTGGGGATTTCCCGCACCGGCTTCGATCCGTAGCGGACCAGCTCCGGAGTATGTGCCAGCACATAAGAGACCCCCTTGACTACCGGATACCCCATTGCACCTGCCTCCTGTATCGCCGGACAGTTCCCGTCAGGCGTTGAAAATCGTTGGCTCGCCAACCGGCGATTGCAGAGCCGCCAGAGCTCGATCCACCATTTGTCGCCGCATGGCCCTTTCCTGGTCGGGGCTCAGATCGGGACTGCCCAAGGGGTAGGGTATGGCAGCAGCCGCCAGGATCCGGTTGGCGCCCACTGCTAAGGCAATGGACGTAATGGTACAGATTTGCACCGTGGGAATCCCAACCCTTTCCAGTTCCTTGGTGATCGTTGCCCCGCAACGAGTCCCGGTACCTCAAGTGGCGGTCAGGATGACCGCCTGTACCCCGTCGGCAATCAAATCCCGGGCAATCTCCTGGCCAAATTTGCGGGCGTTTTCCAGGCTGGTGCCGTTGCCGGTGGTGGTAAAAAAGTGCTGGTATAACCTGCCGATCTTGCCTTGGCGCTCGCAGTCCCGGAGCGCATCCACCGGCAATACCCGATCGGGGTCTTCGTTGGCAAAGACATTGCTGTAGCCACCGTTGACGGACTGGAATTCCTCTCCCGACAGGTCTTCGATGCCCTCCAGGCTGTACTTGAGAAACTTGCTGGCCCGGGCCGACTCCAGCCGGTCCGGGTTGCCCTTGGGGACGATACCGCCTTCGGTCACCAGGGCCACGGTGGCGGTGCTGAGGTCGCTCACCGGGGGAGCCGGTGGGACCTTCTCGAAGGTAGGCATGGGAAGCTCCGTGCGGTAAGGCAGCCCCTGCAATTTGGCCAAAAGCAGGTCCACCGCCCGCGCCGCGCCGGTCTTCTCAGCCCAGGTGTTTTTGCGGATTCCCCGGGGCAGGTAACCTTCGGCCTCGGGTGGGCCTAAGGCCTCGCCCCCAGCCAATTTTAGACCCAGGACGGCCATGGCCGCAACGGCCTGGCGCATGCCAGCCGCTGAGGGACCGGTTTCCACGCAGAAGATATCCTTCCGGTAAAGTTCCAGGCCGGGATTTTCCCGGTACATGCCGGTCACTGCGGGAACTCCCAGCCGGGCTTGCACGGCTTGGCACACGGCCCCGCAGGCCGGACCATACCTCCCGGCGTTGAAGGCCGGACCGGCCACGACTAACTGAGGCTCAAAAGACCTGATGAGCTGCATCACTTCTTCAGTGGCCTCCAGGGGCTGTTCGGCAAAGAAGTTATCCCCACAGATCACCGTGGCCACCACCTGGGCTTTCTCGCCCAGGGCGGCTTGCAGGGCTATCCCCGGCCCCACCGGGCGGGCCACTGCCCGGGGAGCCACCCCGGCCTGGTCTTCTCCGCCAATCTGACCGAAAAACTGATTAAGATAATGGACTACTCTGATCATCCGGGCGCCTCCTTAATACTCCCTGATGGACAGATGGGTGGCCCCCAACTGGTTGGTGGCCGTATAGATGCGTCCCAGGGGGATGGTCAGCCCGGAATCAGGCGGCCCGGCGACCCCGGCGATCTCCTCGCCTCCTAAAACCTGCCCCACGGGAGCCAAAGCCACCAACTCGTCGTTGTTGCCGGTGGTGACCACGGCGTCGGCTTCGGGGACGCTATCCACCAGCGACGGCAGGTCCCCGGCGTCCCCGGCAATCTCGTTGGCCAGGATGACGGTTTTAATGCCCAGTTTTTCACTTTCCCGGCAACAGAGCATCAGGTCGGTATCCGCGTGACCACCGCCCTCTTGGGTGATGACGGCTCCCTGGGCGCCCAGTTGCCAGGCCAGCTTGGCGGCAAATTTCGCCGAGCGTTCCTTTTCCCGCAAGGTGCTATGTTCATTGGCTATCACCACTCCCGCAAAGATCAGGTCCCGGCCATGCCGGCGAGCCAATTCCAGGACCACCGGGTTGTGCAGATGGAGATAAGTGGGATTCTTCTGGCAGGCAATGATGTAGTTGCTGCTGACCAGGGCCCCATCCAGCACCTCATTGGGGTGGAGGAGGGTGGGCAATAGTTCCCGGGCGTTTTCGCCATACACCAAGGTATCCCGCAACAACCCCTGGGATTGCAGGTGATAGAAATAAACGATCCGGGGCAGATGGTGATCCCGGTTTGCCGTCACCTCCAGGTCAAACACCTCAACATGGTCAGGTGCCAGGTGGCGGGTGGGTTCGGCGAGGTAGGCCGCGGCCTCCAGCGCCGCCTTGCGGGTGGTCCGGTCAAACTCCGCGTCCGTAGTGGCGGGATGGGGAGTGCAGAGCAGCACCACGTTGATGGTTTTAGAGAAGATGCTGTAGCACGCCCCCGGCCCTGCCATGTCCACTATCCCTTCCTGAATACCCTGCCTCTTGCCGGTTTGCAGCACGGCTACCCCGTCCAGCGCGTTGGTCTGCCCCCGGCCGGCAATCTCCATGGGGCCCAGGGCTCCGGGAAAGGGCGTGGCGGCGCCGCCGGCTAGCTTCAGGCGCGGCTCTACCGCGTCCATGATATGCACAATTCTGACCGCTTCCCCAGGCCGGGCCAGCTTCACCTCTACCTTCGCAAACGCCTGCTCCCGGTTCAGGAATCCCACCAATTCCGGTTGGTTGATAACCAGGGTCCCCTGTTCGATGCTGGTGCTCTCCCCGAACCGGGCATCCTGGATCGTGAATTTGCGTAGCTCCAGCCTCATAAAAGGAAACTCCTCTCCTGGCTTGACCATCTTCCCATACTTAATGAGCCGCTTACACCAATCCCAGCCAATGCCAATAGGTGGCGCTGAAGATGACCATAACCAGAATGGCGATAATCACCAGAGGAATACCCACCTTCATCATGTCATCAGAACTAAAGGTGTCGGTGGAGTAAGCCACCATGGACATGGGGGTGTTCACCGGGATGATTACCGAAAACTGAATGGTGTAGTAGAAGACGAGAGTCAGGCCCCAGACGCTGAGTCCGGGAATGTTGAGGCCCTGGGCAAAGCCAATAGCCGTGGGCACCAGGGCGGCTACCGCCGCGGACCGGGCGGAGAAAGCCAGGGAAAAGAGGGAGAAGAACAAGCCGCCGGCTGCGATCATCAGCAGCAAGGGCCATCGGTCCACTCCCAGAGCGATGATGGTGTTCTTGGCGACCCAGGCCGCCGCCCCGCTCTTTAAAAGCCAGATTCCCAGGGAAATGGCGGCGCCGAAAAGCATCAGCGTTCCCCAATTCACTTTACCCACCAACTGGTTCCAGGTGGCCACTCGCAGTCCGGGAAAAAATATGGCCGCCACTGCCAGAAGCGCCACCGTGCTGGGGTCTAGGCGGTGCAACACATTTCCGGTGCCCCACAGGAAGATGGTGGCCAACATGATGATCAAAAGCTTGACTTCTCCGGTGGTAATTGGCCCCAATTTGGCGCTATGCTCACGAACGACCGAGGCCCCGCCGGCCAATTCTTCCTTGCTCACCGGGAAAAAATAGAGAACCAGGAGATAGAGCACCACCCCCATCGTCAGGGCAAAGGGCATGCCATAGATGGCCCATTGGAGCCAGGTGATATGGTGGTTGGTAGCCTGGGAAATATACATGGCGGTTTGAATGGGTGGGGCGCCCGAGGTCAGAATGCCCATCCCGGCTATTCCGGTGCCGAAGGCGACCAGGAGCAACATCCCTTTGCTCAGGTTGCTTCTTAAGTCCAACCCGAAGGCTTTAATAATCCCTATGGATATCGCAGTCATCAAGGCGGCGTTGGCTGCCTGGGCCGGAATAAAGACCGTCAAGATAAAGGCCATCAACAGGATTCCCAAGAGCACCCGTTTCGGCCTGGCCCCCATGCGGCCCAGGATGAACAGGCCGATTCTCTGTCCCAACCCGGTTACCTCGATGGCGGACGCCAGAAACAGGGCGCAAACCACCAGCACCCAGGCCGGCGAACTGAAACCGGAGAGGGCCATGCCCAGGGCTGCCTCGGTTCCCACCAGTTTGCCGGGATTGGCAGCTACCGGGGACAAGGCCACCAAGAGCGTAAAGGAGGCGATTAGAAAAAATGAACTGGCCGCATAGCCCACTGCTTCCGAGACCCAGATTACCAGCATGAACAGCATCACGCAGAGCAGGGCATGTCCCACCGGCGTCAAGGAGGACGGAAAAGGGATGAAGTAAAGGACTATCAGGACGAGAAAGGCAAGGATGATCCCCACCGCCCGCCGCATCTTCCCAACCGCGGGGGCGCGCCGGAGATCTTGGCGTCAGCCGTTCCCACTGCTTACTCTCCTTCTTTGGCAATACCAGGTTGTACTTAACGGGTTGTCCCAATAATTTTGGACTGCCCTATGGTATCCTCTTTCTTGCGGGTGATTAAACTAACAACAATTAAAACGATGGCACTGACCATAAGTCCCGGATACAGTGAAGAGATGCCCTTCGGGTAAAGGGAGTGCCAGATGAAGTCAGTTAACGGCCCCAATATTGCCGCCGCTATGCCACCTGCCGGGGTAACCAGACGTTTACAGAACATGGCGCCCAGAAATGGGAAGAGGGCAGTGCAACCCCGCAACCCCATGGATAGGAAGGCAAAGCTCAGGAGCAGCTTGCCGAAACTGCCCCTGACGCAGACAACGGCGAGAACGCAAAGGCAAAGTATCAATGCCCGCTGCACCCACAGAGCCTTTTGATCATTGACTTCCTTAGCAATATAGGGTTTGTAGATATCCCGGGTAAGCATAGTCGAAATGCCGAGGTTTAAACCGGCTATGGTTCCGATCACCGAAATAAACAGGGTGGCTAAAACTACCCCTGCGAACAAAGGTGGCAGGTAATGCAGAATGAAAACCGGTAAAACCTGGGCAGATGCAGTTGTCAGCCCGGGGAAGCCAGCAAGATGCGCCCTCATATACAATCCGACCAGAACGCCACAGGCGCCAAACGGGGGAATAAGAAACGCTGAGAGCAAGGCGCCCAGGCGAGCCTTGCCGAAACTCCTGGTTGCGGCAACCGCCTGAATGTAGGTCTGAGTGCAGATAACTCCCACCACCAGCGAGAATCCAGCCGCCAGGTCCCGGGAAACTCCGCGGCCAAACAGGGAAAACCATGGGAAAGGGTTTGGAAAAGCGTGATACATCGCCTTGATTCCGCCGAATTGGTAAAGAGCCACGCCAGCGGCGGCTATCATTGCTGCATATAACAGGAGTATTTTGACTGTGCCGACGATACCGGTGCCTTGAATCCCGCCAGCCATAACATATGCCAGCGTTATAAGTATAGTAATAATCACCGCAACGGTAGGATTAAGATTAACTACTGAAGTTAGCAGCGCCACCGCTGCCAGACCGTTGGCGATGACATTAAAAAATATGCCAAAGCTCGTGAAGATACTGGAAATAGGTCCGATACCCGAACCGTAAGTCCCGACCAGATACTCAGGGATGGTGGTTATTTTGCTTGAATAAATGGGCCTGAGCATAAAGGTCCCCAAAGCCAAGAAACCGATCCCTGCTCCGATACAGAACCACCAGGCGTCCAGGCCGTAAAGAAACGCCAATTGCGCGGTGCCAATGGTAGCGTTACCACCCACCATGGTTCCCATTATTGTCCCTGCTACAACTGCCGCCCCCCCTTTACGCGAGCTGCCCGCAAAATCTCTTTCGTCTTTAACCCGGGTTCCAGCATAGAGGCCAAAACCAACGATTACCAATAACGTGATTATCATGCCAATAATATGGGTCGAGTTAATTAATAACATACCACTTGCCTCCCATATTTATAATCAGGCCCGATTATCCAGGAAATTCGTTATCCGAAGGGGAATAAGGTTGCATTTGCTCCCATTTATTCATGTATTGAATGGATTCTTCAATGTGGGCCCGCATTAGCCTTTCGGCCCTGTTGGCATCACCCTTTTCAAAAAGATCGACGAGCTTGAGATGTTGAGCCAAGGCACTTTGCAAACGAGGCAGGAAAGCGGACGTCCGGAAACGGATCAGGCGCATGTGGTCATAGAGAGTTTTGGCGATATCGATCAAAATGGAACATTTACTTCGTTCCAGGACATATTCATGGAATTCAATATTGGCCTTCGAGAATTCATAGCGCCTTTCTTCAAGAGAGGAACCCAGAAAAGGAGCAAACATTTCCCTCATCTTCGCAAAATCTTCGGGGGTGAAATTAGGAGTGGCCAGACGGGCAGCCATACCTTCCAGGGTTGCCCGGACCAGAAGGATGGAAACAACTTCTTCTCTCGTCTTTTTAGCAATAAACACCCCTTTATATGGCACTATGTTTAGGAAACCTTCAGCCGCGAGACGATTGACAGCTTCTCTTACCGGCGTCCGGCTCATATTCAAATGGGTGACCAAGGCCTTTTCATCTAATCTGCTTCCGGGAGGTTGGTTTCTCAGATCCGAAGTTAGTATGTACTCCTTGATAGTTTCATAGGCCCTTTCACTGAGCCTTAAATGGTTGTCGAAAATTTTGGGTTGCAGTTGCATAGTCCAAATCCTCCCTGGAAGTAAGGGGTAGATGTCTTACCAAGGCATTCCCTTGTCTGCCTCAGAAACTAAAGTCGAGATACGCTGACTTGCAGGCCTCATGCTCTCCTCAGGGGGCCTGAGGTGTTATCATATCGCCTCCGGTTCGAACAGGGTGGGCCCGTCGACCTTGGTCTGCAGGGCTTTGACGATGGCCCTGGCGAATTTGATTCTCCAGGCCCTCTCGTCTTGGGCTGAGAGAGCGGGATTGCCGCAGGGACAGCTGAAGCGATTTCCCCGGAGGACGCGGTTGGCGCCGACCTTGAGAGCCACTGCGGTCAGACTGGTTACAGTCACCGTCGGCAGGCCCGCTCTTTCCAACTCTTTTCCCATCGTAGCGCCGCTACGAGTTCCCGAACCTCAGGTGGCAACAAGCAAAGCCGCACCCACCTTCTGAGCCAGCAGGTCTGCGGCGATTTCCCTGGCATGTTGGGCCATCTGGCTTAATATACCATGATTACCACATGTTACGTAATATGATTCCAAAAGCTCCCCGATCTCGCCGCGCCGGACCAGTTCCCGCAGAACATCCACCGGGACCATCCGGTTGGGATCGGCGAGGGCGTGCACAGCATCGTAGCCGCCGTGAATCACCTCGTACTCACCGGCTTTCAGCGAATCCATGCCTTTGATGCTATATTTGAACCACTTCGAGGCACGCACCCATTCCAGCTTATCAGGGTTGCCGCTGGGGACCAGGCCGGACTCGGTCACCACTGCCAGGCGCATCCGCGCTGGATCGGTCACCGGGGGGGGCGGGGGAACTTTATCGTAATTTGGCAGCGGGACCTCTGTGGTGAAAGGACGCCCGGTTATCCGGGCCAAGAGGAGGCCGAGAGCCCTCGAGGAGGCAGACCCGTCCACCAACGCATTGATCCGCTGGCCGCGAGGAAGGTACCCCTCGACAGCAGCGGGTCCCAGGGGTTCTCCACGCCCCAGCTTCAAGGCCAGACGAGCCATGGAGGCAATAGCCTCTTTCATGCCCACGGCCGAGGCGCTGGTCGACACGATTAGTAAATTTTGGTAGAGCGGGGCAGCGGCATTTTCCTTGAACATCCCGGTGACTGTGGGTTTGCCGAGATGAGTGGCGACGTCGGCACAGACCCGGCCGCAGGCCAGGCCGTAACGCCCGGCATTGAAGGCGGGCCCTGCAATAACCACGTCAGGGGCAAATCCTGCGATCAGCTTGAGCACGGCGGCGGCAGCCTGCTCCGTGTGGTCAGCGAAAAGCCCGTCTCCGCAGATCACCGTGCCCACGACTTCGGCTTCCTGGCCCAGGGCCTGCTGGAGGGCCCGGCCAGGACCGGTTGCTCCGGCCATTGCCTGGGGAGGGAAGTCCGCTTTGTCTTCGCCGCCAATCCCGCCAAAAAACTGATTCAGATAATGAACAATGCGCATGATCAATACTCCTGTGCCGTAACGCCGCGCACGTTAGTCTCGATGGTCGCCGCATAGAGTTCCTGAAGCGGCAGATCGAGTTCCCCCTGGGCTGGCTCGCCCCGGTGAGCCAAATGGGTTCCCCCAATCACCTGTGCGACCGGCGGGAGTTTAAGCCGCCTATCGATCCCCCCGCTGCTGGCGATGGCCACAGCTTCGGGCACGAAGTCGACTAAGGGAATGTCCTTGCCTTCGGGGCCTCCGTACTCGTGGACGACGATCCCGGTGGGAATCCCCGCGGCCTCGAGGGCCTGGACGGTCAGCATGAAATCTATATGGGTATTACCGGTCGCTTCGTAGGTGCACAGCGCCCCGTCCGCCCCGAGTATTTTCGCCAGTTTTGCCACAAACTGGGCCGAACGTTCCTTCAGAAATTCGGTCTCATGGTGGCCCCGGGAAATGATAACCCCCCCGAAGTTGATCTCCTTGCCCTGCTTCTGGTATAGGGCGACGAGGGAGGGGTGCCAGGTGTGCCTGAAAGTGGGTGTCCGGGTGCCGATTTTGTAATTGGCGCCGACCACGGCTCCGTCCAGCATTTCGTTGGGATGCAGGATGGTGGGCAGGGAGCCGCTGAACTCGTGGCCATAAACATGGGTCTGGAGCATCGGTCCCTGGGCGCGCACCTGATGCACCCAGACAAGGCGCGGCAGGCCCGCAGTCTCTTTGCCGAGTTCGAAAACTTCCATTTTGGGAGGAGTGAGTTCCCGGGTCACTCCTGCCAAATAGCCGGCCACGCGCAGCGAGGCCCGCCGCAGGGCATCATCGTAGTCCAGGTTGGTGGAGGCCTCTCCGGGCACAAATTCGAGCAACAGATTGAGGCGATCGGAGCAACCACAATAAAGCGCGCCGGGGCCGGACATTTCGATGATGCCTTCTTCAAAGGCATGGACTCCACTTGCCGGGAAAGGGAAGTCACCCACCTCAACAACTGTGAAGGCTTCGAGGCGGTGAGTGCGGCCGGAACCGCAGGTGCGAGGCGGACCATTGAATCCCGGGAACGCACAGGAGGGCCCGTTCACTTTAAATAGCGGCTCGATGGCGTCCAGTACCCGGATTACCCGAACAGAATCCCCGGGAAATACCAGATGGAGGTGAACATCTTTGATGCGCCCGTCCTTAAGGATCAAGTTTCGTATCGCCTTCGGCTCGATGGTGAGGACCCCATCCACATATTCTGTCCGGTCTCCAAATCGGGCGGACCGGACCCTGAAAGAACCCAATTCCAACTGTGCCATTATTGTGCGCCTCCCTGTTTCGGGACTTCACCGCCTAGTTCTTTGGGAATTTCCTCTGGCTTGACGAGATAGATGCGGCACAAATTAAAACGAAGAGACCAGGTGCCCATTTCTGCCCCGCAAACATCATCTCCATCTTCGGTTAATACATTTATATTGGATAACCAGACCCCAAAAAGGGAAGGTTCGGATTCCGGCATCTCCGGATACCACCAGTCAAAGTCGGCGTGGACCACGCGGGGATCTATGCCTGCAAAAACCTTACATTTCTGCATCACCCGGCCACGCCGCGTCTCAATCCAAACCCACTGGCCTTCAGAGATCCCAAGTTTCCGGCAGGTTTCCGGGTGCACTTCAACTACTGGGAAAGGGTATTGTTTCCGGATGACGGATACCTGGCGCCAGTCGGTATGCATATACTCCATCCGGCGAGCTCCGTTGATCATGATCAGGGGGAACTCTTTGGATAGCTCTGGCTGACTGACAGGCGTGATAGGTTCTTCCTGATATTTCGGTAAGGGATCGTAACCGAGCTTTTTGAGCAGAGTAGAATATAATTCTACCTTCCGGGTCGGGGTGGCGAATCCGATTTTCTCGTATTGGCGGTACTGAGGCGGATTAAGGGTCTCCTTAATCTTGTTCCGGGCAAACTTTTCGAACTTGACGCCAAGAGCCTGAAAACGGTAATCCAGCATCTCTTCCGAGCTCTCCCAGGTCCAGTGTTCGACCTGTCCCAAGCGGATTCCCAGGCCTCGCCAAAACCCATACTCGTCACGCCGCTCGTACTTTCCGGGCAAGACGGCAGGCATAATGGCCGAGCTGGCCGTCAAGGTTCGGCCCAGGCCCAGGTAGGAATATGCCTGTGGTTTTTCCAACCAGCTGGCAGCCGGCAAAACATAGTCGGCAAGAGCCCCGCTGGGCGTTCTAAAAGTGTCCATTACCACAAATAAATCGAGTTCCTGCAAGGCATCATAGACCCTACGGGTATTGGCGTGCGACACCATGGGATTGGAGCCCACACTGAACAGCGCCCTGATCGGATAAGGCCGGCCGGTCAAGATGGCCTGATAGAGGCTGGGGGCGTGCCCCTGCCCTAAATACCAAACCGGCGGTTCGGCCCGGCTTCCCCAGGTACGATAGGTCAGCTCTTCCAGTTCAGTCTGCAAGGGCCAGCCATGAAACTTGTACCGATCCGTGCCGATCTGTTTGTCTTTTTGGGCGGCAGGCAGCAGGTCGGTCAGCTCCATTCTCGCGGTCGGATATATAAAACGGATGGGGCCCTGGGAGCTCCTCTCCACCCTTCACATCGATATTGCCAGTCAAGGCCGCCAAGATCCATCTGGCATGAATTGCCGAAACAGCATTGGCCTGCTGTTCAACCCCCATGCCTTCCACAAAAGCCGCAGGCTTCGTAGTGGCATACAGACGGGCTGCCTCCCGAATGAGCTGAGCCGGGACCCAGGTGACTTTCTCAGCTTCTTCCGGTTTGCACTGTTCAACCCTTGCCTTGAGTTCGTTAAAACCGTAGCACCACCGCGTCACAAAGTCATGGTTATAAAGATTCTCCTTAATGATGATGCGAATCATCGCCATCAGGAGAAAGGCGTCGGTCCCGGGACGCAACTGCAGCCATAAGTCGGCTCCGGCTGAGGTCTCGGTTCTCCGGGGGTCTATCGCTATGATCTTGGCGCCTTCCTGGATTGCCTTCTTGCTGGCCTCATAGACGATGGGGCGGCTCACAAAGGTGTTGCACCCCAGCAGAACAATGCAACGGGTAGCTGGTGTGATACTGAACGCCGGGTACCAACCTATGACCGCCCGGGCCACATTGACCCGGGGCCCCATACAAATCGGCGATGGCCCGGCATAGTTCGGGCTGCCCCACAAGTTCATGAACCGGGTCCCATATTCGAACTGGGCCCAGTTGTCTCCGCTCAGCAAGCCGACGGCCTCGGGCTGGTATTGCTTCCCGATTGCCGACAAGCGCTCGGCAATCTCATCTAAAGCCTGCTCCCAAGAAACGGTCTCCCAAGTTCCCGCACCTCTTGGTCCAGATCTTTTTAAGGGAAACTTGAGACGGTTCGGGTGGTAAAGCCATTCCACGGCCGCAGCCCGGCGATAACACTTGGCCCTTTGAGCCCCGGAGCACCTTTCCCCTAAAGAGTGATCCAAAGTTAGGCGCAACAGCCGCTGGTCCTTGACATGAGCCAGAACCTGACAACGCCCTTTGCACCACTGGCAGGTCGCTTGTCTTTTTTCTTCCATAAGTCCCATTGCCAATGGCCCGAAGAATCAAATGGAAAGGCCGTATAAGCTCGAAAAGTCAGGGTGCTCCGGCATTTCCCAATCTATTTCAGTGAGCCGGGAATGTCCGGAATTTGGCGGTGCCATCACGTTCAACCTGTGCCACCAGGCCCAGCTCCCATTCTAGGTACTCTCGTTTTGCCTGTTCTGGGGCATCTGGGTGCATGTAGGGCATATACCACGTGTCATCCGCCTCGCTTAGCGCCTGCTCCATGCCCTGCGTGGTCGGAAGCCCGGCGTTAATCCAAGCCGTAGTACCACCATCCAAGACCAGGACCTCTGGCGCAAATTTTATATCCTTTAAATCTCTGGCGGCGAGGTGAGCTAAAGTGCCATCTTCAGATGTTAGTACAAGCGTTTTAAGGCGCTCGATTTTTGACAGATCTACTCCCAATCGGGAACGTATTCCCCACCAGCCCCCTGGAATATGTTTTTCCTTATAATGGCTACTGGAAGCTACGTCGATTATCACTGTTTCTTTTCCAGGGTTCTGCAGCAGCTTCGCAAGCTCCCCGGCAGTCAGAGTGTCGGCCTTCGTAAGGCCAGGCAGGCGGGGTTTGTAAGGTCCCTGAGTCAAAGGCAAGCCGATGATCCCATTTTCCAGCACCCAACAATCTGTCCAGCCCATCTGAATTAACCAGGAGGCAGTCAGGGTGGCCCGGACTTCAGTATCGTCCAGTAATACCAGGCGAGAGTTGAAAATGCTGATATATTCATCAGTTGCCTGAACGAGTTGCCCGCCCTGAACATTACGGGAGCCTTCCAGATGCCCGGCTGCGAATTCATCCGGAAGCCGAACATCGATGACATATAGAGTCCTGTCGCCGCTCTCGCTCATCCACTTTTTCAAAGTGTCGTACTTTACCTTTCTGACGCCGAACCGTTCGCCTACCCTGGCTGCACAATCCCTGGCCTTGGCAAGCCCTGCGAATGACGGCCCCGGAGCTATTCGGGTTTGCCCGTAATCGAGCTCGAACCCACATAACTGCCAGCCCATGGTGCCATTTTCCAACGCGGCCACCGGATTCGGGATACCAGCGTTGACCAGCGATTGTGTCCCGATGATGCCCCGCGTGCGTCCGGCGCAATGGACTATGATCGGGGTGGCTGGATCTTCCACGGCGTCGTGGACACGATAAAGCAGATCGGCGCCCGGGGCGTTGCTGCTTCCCGGGATGGTCATACGGTGATATTCACTCGTTGGCCTGCAATCCAGAATGAATAGTTTTTCATGGTTAGCAACCTTCTGGTGCTCTTCTGCTGGAGTTATGAAAGGGGTATGGTATTTTTCGGCGATCCACTCGCCAAAAGCCTTGCTATAAGAACCGACGCCGGAGAAAAGCTCAAATCCGGCATCACGCCAGCCCGAAACTCCTCCTTGGAGGATCGATACATCGAGGTAACCCAGCTCGTGAAGGCGCAGGGCCGCTCTTTCATCCAGGCGCCAGACATCCGACGGCCCCTCACTGATGAGCACGATTTTGGCCGCCAGTCGCGGCACGAGGTCGCCGATGATGATTTCGAGCTGACTCAACGGGACACAGGAGGAACGCAGGAGATGTTCCCTGGAAAAAGGATTGCGTTCCCTCACGTCCAACAGGGCGATCTCCATATCGCCCTTGAGGAGGTCTTTAAGCTGGTGTGCTGTAATGTAGTGCATCTCTAAAATCCTTTTAGACAGCCCATGCTTAGTGAGGATATCTACCTTTGCTAAGACCAACGTTCACCAGTGCCCTTAGATTATCCGGGGAGACCCCTGGGGGAACGGTGCAATCCGCAGAAAGGAAAAAGCCCCCTCCCTTCGCAGCCTTGTCAATGCACAAGGCTGCTTCGGCTTCGACCTGTTCAGGCGTCCCCTGGAGAAGCGTATCTACAGCCTTGACATTGCCCATGATGGTGATTTTAGATCCAAAGTTCTTCTTAAGATCTCCCAAATCGACCTTGTCCACGTGCAGAATATCGACGTTTTCGTCTGTGACCAGATCGAAGCGGTCATTCCAGTTGCCACAGGTATGGTACATGATCTTGACATCCTTATGAGCCTTGATATCCGAGAACATGCGCTCGTTATATGGATGTGAGAATTCCTGATAATGGGCGTACCTGATGCAATCTTTATTGGCTACGGGATTCGACAAGCAGATGATGTCGGCTCCGGCATCCGTAAGGGCCTTGCCATAGGCTGTACAGGGACCGATCACGGTCTCCAGCAACTCTTTGACAAAACCGGGATCCAGCATGATGTCGAGGTAGAGCTGGCTGGAACCCCTTAACATACACGCCGTTCTGAAGGGGGGGGACACCCAGGCACATATCGGTATGTTCTCCCCGAGTTTCGCCCTGAGCCCGCGGACGACATTGAGAAGAAAAGGCATCCTGCCGTCTTTTTGCGGATCGATTTTGGTTTTGAGCTTCTTAATGTCGCCCTTGTCCTTCAGCAGGGGCTGAGAGATCCACGGAGCGTCGTCTTCGGGCAGTTCCACGTGGGCTCCCAAGGCCTCATCCACCGCAGGCGTACACCAGATATCGAAGGCGGCATCGAGATGAAAATCTTTGATAAGTCTGGCCTGGGCTTCGACGTATTTATGGCCAGCGGCCCAAATGTCGGCAAAGGTATATCCTGAATAACGGATGGAAATTTCCCTGGAAGCAATTACAATGGGCACCCGGTCGGCTTCACGGTGAGCAATAGCCTCAAACACCCGTTCCCGAGAGCTCATCTGCGGTGTCTTACTCATCAGCTTTCTCCTTGATCGCCAGGACCACGAGCTATTTTTTTACGAATTCTTTCAGAAGATCGACCGCGACGACGGCATCTTCGGCATAAGCGTCAGCGCCGATCTGATCGGCGAAGCCTTTATTCAAAGGCGCCCCCCCGATGATCACTTTGACCTGGTCTCGGAGATTTTCCTCTTGCAGCAGGTCAATCACATTTTTCATTTCCATCATAGTGGTGGTGAGCATGGCGCTCATCCCCAGTACCTGGGGCTTTTTCTCTCTCACTGTTTCGGCGAACACTTTTCCTGAGATATCAATGCCCAGGTCGACAACTTCGAAGCCAGCCGCTTCCATGAGCATAATGACGATATTCTTGCCAACATCGTGAAGATCGCCTTTCACAGTTCCAATCGCAACTCTTCCCGCCTTGCCGAAAGTGCCGCTCATCAACAGCGGCTTAAGTAGATTAACAGCCTTTTTCATCGTCTCTGCGCTGAGGAGAACCTCCGGGATATACATTTCCTCTGCTTTAAATCGTTGACCGACAATTTCCATGCCGGAGAGCAACCCCTGGTTGATGATTTGCAGCGGCTCATAGTTATTATCGATAGCCTCGCGAGTCAGGCGTTCAATTTCGCCTATTTTGCCTTCGATCACGGCCTCACCAAGACGCTTAAGGATATCCATACTGATTTGCCCCCTAGTTTTCTTAAATCTTAGCGATAAGTATTTCTCACATACCGAGGTAGGCCTTTGTCAGGCGCTCGTCTTGCAACAGCCGCTTGCCAGTGTCCTCCAGAACGATGGCGCCATTTTCCAGGACATAGCCAAAATCTGCGATAGAGAGAGCGTGGTGGACATTCTGCTCTACGAGCAGCACCGTGGTACCCTGAGAACGAATACTCAGGACCAGTTCGAAGACCTTTTCGACAAAGAGAGGCGCCAGCCCCATAGTGGGCTCGTCCAACATCAGCAGTTTAGGTTCAGCCATCAGGCCGCGCCCGACCGCCAGCATCTGCTGTTCGCCGCCGGACAGGGACCCGGCAAGTTGCTGCCGCCGTTCCTTTAACACTGGGAGCAAGTCCAGGACGCGGGCCAGGTTTTCCTTTTTCTGGGCTCTGGCCTTGGGACAATAGCACCCCATATCCAAATTCTCCATGACGCTCATGAAAGGGAAAACCCGACGGCCCTCCGGAACTTGCACCAGCCCAAGATCAACAATCCGGTGGGGAGGAAGCTGGTCGATCCGCTTCCCGAGGAACTCAATCTGCCCACTCTTTTGGTCGATAATGCCGGAGATGCAGTTAATCGTGGTGCTTTTGCCAGCCGCATTGGGACCGACCAGAGTCACAATTTGGCCAGCCTCAATTTCCAGGGAGACCCCGCGCAGCGCCTGAATATCCCCATAGTAGGAATAAAGATTATGGATGCTCAGCAACATGGGGCCTACCTAAATATCCTGATAAGGAACCGATCCTCAGTTATCCCCAGACCCTGGTTCCCGGCATTCCTCTGGATGCGCGTACGATTCACCCAGGTAGGCTTCTATCACCCGCCTGTCCTTGCAGACCTCCGCCGGCGTTCCCGTGGCGACCAGTTCTCCATGATTGAGAACAAAGATCCGCTGGCAGAGGCACATAACGGCAGCCATGACATGTTCGATCAGCACCACGCCGATGCCCGAGGCGTGGATGCGCGCAATGGTAGCCGACATCTCCCGCACCTCCGGCACGCTCAGCCCTCCCATAACCTCATCCAGGAGCAAGAGCCTGGGCTTGGTCGCCAGAGCCCGCGCCAGCTCCAGCTTCTTCCGAAGTCCGATGGGCAGACCCTGAGCGAGATCGGCAGCTCGATGGGAAAGTCCAACTTGCTCCAGGGCCCATTCAGCCACTTCCCGGGCCGCCTTTGGCTGCCGTTCGTGGCAGAGCGCCCCAACCAGGGCGTTGTCCAGCAGGCTCAGGTGACTGAACGGCCGCGTCAACTGAAAGGTGCGGCAAAGACCCATGCGGGTGATCCGGTGAGGTTTCCACCCTTTCAAGTCATGGCCGGCAAAGACCACCCGTCCCTCTGAAGGAGCGTAATAGCCGCTGATCACGTTAAATAATGTGGTCTTTCCTGCTCCATTAGGACCGATTAGTCCCACCAGCTCATTCCCATCTATCTTGAGGAAGACGTTCTTCACCGCCACCAAGCCTCCAAATCGCATGGTAAGAGCGGATGTTTCCAGCAGCATGGGACCAACCTCGGGTTATGTGGGTACAGAATGGCGTCGGGCAGACCGCCGCCGGAGACGATCGCCTACCTCCACCACCAGGCCCTTGGGCATGAATAACACGACCACTACCAACAGCAGTCCATAGATTGCCATGCTGACCCCGCTGGCCGCGGTGCCGCTAAAGGCTGACCGCAGGAAAATTTGCAGGGGCGTAATGAGCGAGGCGCCCAGTATGGGGCCGATGGCAGTGCCCATTCCCCCGATAATGGCAAAGAGCGCGAACTGAATGGAGAGATCCAGCGATAGACAAAAACCGGGCTCCAACCAGGCGAAATATTGAGCAAAAAGAGACCCGCCCAGGGAAGTCAACGCGGCGCTGAGGGAGATGGAGGCGAGCTTGGCCCACAAGGTGTTCACTCCGAGAGCCTCCGCAGCATCTTCATCTTCCCGGAGAGCAACCAATTTGTAACCCAGAGCGCTCTGCTCCAGCCAACGGGAAATGCCGTACACCGAGAGCATCAGTCCACCAAATATATAGACCCAGACCAGCTTGCTGGAGAAAGTGAGGTTGACGATGCCGGGGTTAAATGGGATCATCACCCCCTCCGAGCCCCCCGTAACGCCTCGAAGGTATACCGCCATGATCTCCATTAACTGGCCGAAAGCGATGGTGCATAACGCAAAGAACTTGCCCTTGAGGCGCAGAGTCACAATACCGATGAAAAGAGCCAGAAGGACGGAAAGGGCCATACCTGCTAATATGCCTATCCAGGGAGATACGCCCAGACGAGTGTAGAGCAATGCCGAAGTGTATGCCCCCACTCCAAAAAAGGCCGCATGTCCCAAAGAAAACTTGCCGGCGTATCCGCCCACGATATTCCAGGCCCCGGCCATAGCGCTCCAGAGAAAAATGAGCCCGATTATCTCCCTGAAGTAGGGCTGATCCACTGCGATAGGCAGCAGCACCACTGCACCTATGGCCAGCAGGCCCCAATAGCGGCGCAGAAAACCGCCGGCTGGCGAGGCCCAGCTTCCCGGACCGCCTGCCACTTGAGGTTTTTCCGGTAGCCGCTCGCTCATTTGAGACCCATTTCCTCCGCGCCCCGTTGACCAAAGAGCCCAGTGGGCCGGAATACCAGAACCAAGATGAACAATGCGAAGTAGACGGCCGTTTCCAGGCCAGGGTCAATAAAGAAACCACTGAGGGTTTGCGCCAGCCCAATCAGCAGCCCGCCGAAAAGGGCTCCGGTCATACTGCCCATGCCGCCCAGCACTACCACCACGAAGGACGCCAGGCCGAAATTGGTGCCCACCGATGGAAAGATAGGGTAGCTTGGAGCCAGCAGGCCTCCGGCGATACCCACAAGCGCCGACCCGAGAGCAAAGGTCAGCAAGAAGACTTTGTCGATATTGATCCCCATAAGCTGTGCGGCCGTCCGATCCTGCACCGTTGCCCTGATGGCCCTTCCGAAATAGGTCCAGGCCATAAAAGCGAAGAGCAAGACGGTTATGGCAATGGCCACCAGGAAGGCTACGAGAAGCGAGAAATTAACCTGGATCCCGGAAAACCTGAGAACGGCGCTGGCTATGGGAGAGTGAATTGTCCGATAATCGCCTGACCACAGCACCAGCGCCATATTCTGCATAAACAGACC
Organism: uncultured delta proteobacterium; assembly: GCA_963697965.1. Taxonomy (GTDB): domain Bacteria; phylum Desulfobacterota; class Desulfobaccia; order Desulfobaccales; family 0-14-0-80-60-11; genus JAPLJC01. Next base: position 626,028 of record OY969108.1, on the reverse strand, counting down.
CAGCCCGACCGTGGCAAATATCTGAACTACCATGGGCGAGCCCACGGTGCGGCGAATGACGAGGATGTAAACGAGCGCCCCATACAAAAAGAGCAGGATAACCACGAACGGCACTGCCCAATAGGGGGAGATGCCAGTCAACTGCACTATCCAAAAGCAGGCGAACATCGCCATCATGAGAAATTCGCCATGGGCAAAATTGACGATGCGCATCACTCCGAAAATTAGGGTCAGCCCAATGGAGATGAGGGCATAGACGCCACCGATCAGAAGGCCGGAAACCAGAAGTTGAATAAGGATAATCTTATTCAAGACGCCTCCACCTTGGTGATTCCTCAATCTGTGAGTTAACCGATAGCAATTTGATAAGTAAGATTAATGGCTTTCACCTCTGAGGAACACACCTGGGAGAAGAAGCCTAAATTCCAGCAAAAGGACAACCCGGCCCGCAATCGCCTTCAGGATTCAGGAACTGGTGACCATCTGGCGAACCGGGTCAGGTCCGGGCTGACCAAGGGGGCAACGGCACCATTATGGGTTCTTTGTTGGCGTATTTCTCGGGCCAAACGACCTGAGTCTTGCCATCTTGCCATTGCAGAACCACGGAAAAAGCCCGGGAGTTTAACCCTCCATCCGGCTGATCGAACGGTACGAACTTGCAACCGCAGCCGTTGGCCATGGCCCCATCGGGTAAATCCAGGGACAGCGCTACTTCCTTCACCTTGTCAGGGTCCAGCGAGGGCGCCTTGGGAAGGACGTATTGGAATAGCAGCATGGTCCCCGCGAAAGCAAGGTAGCCGTTGCCGGTAGGAGTGGTTCCCTTTAACTTTTGGTACCTTGTTATGAATTCTTTCTGCAATGCTGCTGCCGATTGGGTTAGAGCCTGTGGATTTACATCGGTCGGGAAGTCGGAGCTGAACACCCCATTGGCAATGGGGCCTAAATTCTGAGCAAAGTTTGGAACCCCCCAGCCTCCGGAAGTCGCAACAATCGCTTTTACGTTCAGATCCAAATCGTGCGCCTGTTTCCAGAATAGCGCGGCGTCGCTGCCAATCCCGGCAACTAGCAGAATATCCGGACTGTTTGCCTTCAGCTTCAAGATCACGGGTGACAGGTCTGTCGATTTGGCGCTGTATCCTTCATTAGCCACAATTTTGAAGCCATATTTTTCGGCGAAGGTGATGATCCCTTTACCGACTGATGACCCGTAAGTCCCATCTTCCCAGGCAATACCAACCTTCAGCGTTTTGGGATCTATCCCCAACCTGGGAGCCAGGTACTTGTCGGCAAAAGTCGAGGCGCCACCGCCGGTCCCGGTGGCGTTAACACCGGTCTTAAACAGGTACTTGAAGCCGCGGCGGGTAATATTATCCGCAACCCCATGGTTTTCCCAAAAGATAATGCGGTTCCGTTCGGCGACCGCGCTGGCTGTGAAGGCGATGGCCGACGAGAAACTCCCTATCACCAGTTTCACCCCTTCCCTGGAGATGAGCCGATTCATTTCGTTCGTGGCCGCGGTCTGATCAGGAGCATCGGCGCCCACGAACACAATTTTTTGGCCTGCGATCCCGCCTTGTTCATTGATAATTTGCCGGGCAATCTCCGTCCCTATAAGGCCCTCGTTTCCGCCAAAGGCCATGTTCCCGGTCAAAGGGAAAATGGTGCCGATGCGGATGTCCTCACCAGCCGCCAGCCCGGAGCGCAAAAAATATGGACCCACCGCAACTAGGGCTGTTGCCTTGAGAGCTCCTGAGACGATCTGCCTTCTCGTGAACCGAGTTTCCAAGAGATCCTTGATGCCGTCACGCTTTTTGTCGTCCATGGCGTCTCCTTCCCGAAAAAGGTTTTTTTCCGGAGCTTAACCAAAAAGATGGCTTTTCTACGAGTATTTTGTATATTGTATACAATTAGCTGTCAACAAAAAAGTTGTCGATAGGTCCAGTTGAGTTTTTTGAGGATTTCCCTTATCCTGGGGAGGTATCACCGGAGGATTGGAACTACGCTGGGAAGCGCCCCGAGGCCTGCGGGACGTCCTGGGAAGAGGGAGAATCCGCACGCTTCCCCTTTCCCGTTTGCGAACTCTTCTCGGGATTGATTAGCGCTAAACCCCGGCTGGCGGAGGTCTGGGAGATGGGCACTAGCATTTCTAGATTTTTGCCTGCTTTATCTTGCTATAATAATTCTGTAATGGGAGCAGAAAATGATTTTGGTAATCAATGGCAGCCCCAAACCTCATGGTAACCTGCAACGCCTGCTGGAAAAAATTGCGAAGGATACCGGTGCCGATTATGAAATAATTCATCTGGCCAAGTTGAAAATCAACCCTTGCCTGGGCTGCGTCAAATGTGCGGATACCAATCGCTGCATCCAGCCGGATGATATGGGGCCCCTCTATGACAAGATTTTAGCTGCTGATGCCCTGATCGTGGGACCGGTTGTTTATTTCGCCAAGGCCAACGCCTTTACCCATACCTTTTTGGAGCGCCTGTTCCCTTTGCGTCACGTAAAAATGCTGACCAGGGGTAAAATTGCCGCGGTTGTTGCTGTAGGCAGTAACGGAGCAGAGCAATGTGTCAATGAGGTCGTCTTTCATCTGGAAAATTACTTTAATTACAAGATAGTGGGGTCGGTTTTTTTTAACAGCGCCACCCCGCCTTGCTTTAGTTGCGGCTATGGCACCACCTGCCCTAATGGAGACTCCAGCCAGATATATGATGACTCCCGAAGAATTTAAAAATTTCACCGAAATTACCCCAGAAATGTTCCAGCGCTTCGAAGACCACCCCAAGGTAATGGCCGCCTGTGAGCAGCTATCCAAGGACTTGGCCCAAGCCATCTCCAGGATAGGATTCTTATGGTCTAATCACGGGAAAACGCACCGGTTTGGTACCCAGAAACAAGAATGGGGTTAGCCGCTTTGGCTAACCCCTTGTTTTCTTTGGTGGGCCGTCGGAGACTCGAACTCCGAACCTAGTGATTAAGAGTCACTTGCTCTACCAGTTGAGCTAACGGCCCGGAGGCAAATTCGGATTGAATATACTGGCCTGTTGAAAAATTGTCAAGGTAGCTGCGGTCCTCATGCAGCCGAGCAAGGATGGAGATCGGGTATTTGCTCCTCACTAGGTTGCCCAAGCCCCCTCTCAAATGCCGTCTAAAACCCCTTATTTCATTTCCCGGCCTAGCTTGCTGCCCATATTTGAAAAACCCCGATTCAATCCCTAACTCTCACGAGAAGCTATTGCAAAACCTCGATTGGCGCAGGCTAAAGCCTGCGGCTACCGGTCTCCCCAAGAATATCACTTCCTTCATTTCGTTCAGGATGACAATGAAATCAGGTTTTGCAATACCTTCCAGGGTTCTTTCCTATTATCGCCTGGTGCGCAGTGCGCACCCTACAGGGACTGGCCTCCCGGGAAGATCCCACCCGGATGACTCCCCTGCCACTGAGCCAGCATCGTTTTTAGGCGCCACCTCCCGATAAAGCCGTTTCCTTTTCGATGAGAACAACCTGCTTAGTTTATCCCATGCGGTTGGCTGTTGGCATTCCTCAGCCGGGGCCAATAAGGGCTCTCTGCATCTATTTAGCCAATCAATCCTATCCTGGGTCAAATGACCTACCTGTGCTGGAAAGTTCTCAGAAAATCAATATGATAAGCACCACGATCAAGGTTTGGAGCTAATCAGGGTCTTGGAAATTTTTACCGGATGAAACGAAGCAGGGGCCCAGAATTAAATCTGAATGGGCTGATTGGTCTGGCCTGACCTAATTGCACTTGCAAACTACATCTCTCGACAGAATATCTATCCAGCCAATTATATCCTGTGTCACATGACCTACCTGTGCTGGAAAGTTCTCAGAAAATCAATATGATAAGCCACATGATCACGGTTTGGAGAACAATCAGGGTCTTGGGAATTTTTTCTAGATGAAACGAGGCAGGGGCCAAGAACTGAATCTGGATGGGCTGATTGGTCTGGCCTGACCATAATTGCCCTTCCCCCGGCGTTCCAGCCATGACGCGCCAAGGGAGCAGGGGATGGGAAAAGATTGGTTTAGCCCGAAGTTTCCCCCAAGCCTGGCGCCTGGAGCCGCCGGCCTCAAGCGCGCAAAGGGACGAGCTCAAGTCTATGGCCAGATCATCCTTATTTGAGGGATTTCCAACCAGGGATTTAGAGAATATCCCGCTGCTGCTGGATCGCACCTATGGGCGCCTGGGCGCGGATATCGACCGGCTGGAGATGCAGATCAAGGGGCGCCTCTGCGACCAGGACGGCAGACTCAAAAATCTGGAGGGCCGCCTGGGTCGGCAGGAGAACTGCCCTTGCCAGGTCCACCGGGACCCAGGGCACGAATGCCCCATCCTGGAGATCCGGGACCAGATCAACAAGATGCAGCGGCGCCTGGCCTGGTATGCCGGCATCTTCACCGCGGGCACGGCCATCCTCTATGCGTTATCCAATTTGCTGTGGTTGCTCAAGCGCATTTAGCCAAATGACATTTGCCAGTCAATGGTTGCCAGAAATGGAGACAGTTGCGGAGGCCAAATGAACCACCTGGAACTTTTGAAGAAGGGCGCCCTGGCCAAGAAGCGGGAACGCTTCCAGGCCCTGCTCATCCGCATCGACCAGCTCATCGCCGCCATCCAGCTCAATACCTTCCGCATCCTCGATGAGGACCTGGATTCCATCAAGGAGGACCACGCCCTGGCGGCTGCCTCAGAATTGGCCTCGGTGCTGAAGTCGGCCAGGAAACTGAAGGCGGAGCTGGAGGATTGAGCTTTGGGCGGGCACGGGAAAAATGGCTACCAAAACCGGGCGGAGCGTCTCTTCGTGCAAGAAGGCCGCACCCTGGCAGAGATCGCCTCCCGGCTCCCGATGGACCTGACGACCCTGCTGAGGTGGCAGAAAAATGGGGAGTGGGAGAGAAAGCGCAGCGCCCTCCTGGCAGAACCCGAAAATCTGGCGGAACGGCTGCGCCTGGCCCTGGGAAAGATGCTGGAAGCCTTGGAGAACGGGGAGGAACTGGACCCCAAGGCCTTCAACTCCATCGCCAAGGCGGCGACGGCCGTCAAAAACCTGGACCGGGGCGATTACGACTTAAAGGCGGCGGGCCTCAAGGTGATGGAGGATTTCACCAGATTTTTGAAGGAGCAACTGGGGGACCCGGGGGAATTGCAGCTCATCGGGTCGAGGATCAGGGCCTGGTTCCGGAGTCTGGAATAGGGGAGTAGTCAGTAGCCAGTAAAGACAAAGCAAAATCAAAAACTTAAATATCAACCCTTTCCGGAGGAAAAGAAAATGAGAAAGCGAATTCCGGTAGCCTTGGCAATCGGGTTGCTGGCGGTCTTCTTCCTGAGCGGCTGCGCCGGCATAGAAAACTTTCTGTGCAACAACCGCGTGACCATTGAGAACGACATTACCGCGGCCCAGGCGGCCATCGCCGCGGTGCAGGCCGAGTATGGCAGTTTGATCCCGGTGGAGGGCCAGGCCATCATCGCCGCGGCCAACTTGGTGATCTCCACTGGCGAGAACATCCTCGACAATGAGGTCTGTCCCACCGACGCCGAGGTGCAGAGCGTGCAAAACGCCGCGGCCGCGTTGAAACAGGCCAGGGAGAAGGCCGGCTGGGAGTGAGCAGTGAGCAGTGAGCGGTGAGCAGTAGGGGCGAGCCGCGGGCTCGCCCGGGTAAAAGGCGAAAAGGGGAAAAGGGGAAAGTTTCTAATGAGCTATCCAACGACCCAAGAAATCACGGACCAGGTCAATGTCATCAAAGACGATATGCCTGGTGGATTTGGCCTGGGCGACTTTGAATCCAGCCTAAACGTATTTTTCCAGATGGTCATAGCTATGGTGGGGCGGCTGGAAGCCCTGGAAGCGAAACAAGGCGGTAAATAACTATGCCCTTCATAGATCACGGCCAGGGGTTCGTAAGCGACCCTGGCTGGCGGTGCCCGCGGCTGCTGCCCGAACCCGAGAAGCGCAACCCGGACGGCCTGGTGATGTGCAGGTTCTTCGAAAAAGCGGACGCCGGTCCCGACCCGACTCCCGGGGCCGGGTTCTGCGCCGATCCTGACATAGCCAAGGTGATTTTTAACCAGCAATGCCCCACGGACGGCTGGACCTGACAGTGAGCAGTGAGCAGTGAGCAGTGAGCAGTGAGCAGTAAAGGCAAAGGCAAAGGCAAAAGCAAAAGCAAAAAAAAGGGGGTCACGATGATCATCACCCGGCCGCTGAGCAAACACGGCATTGACCACCGCCTGGTGAAGCTGGGCAGGCTGCCCTACCGGCACGATCGGCGTAACTTGCAACTGGTGAAATATCTTCCCCGGGCCTTGCCCGCAGCCCCGGACGCCTACGACTGGCTCTCCAAGGCGAGCCCCTTCGGGCCGATGGGGAACCTGACCGTGGGCGACTGCACCTGCGCCGGGGCCGGCCATCTCATCCAGATGTGGACCGCCAACCAGGGCCGGAAAACCGTCCTCCCGGACGCGGACATCCTGGCGGTTTACTCGAAGCTCTCCGGCTACGTGCCGGGCAACCCGGCCACCGACGTGGGCCTGTCCCTGGCGGACGTGCTCAAGTTCTGGCAGGGCACCGGCATCGACGGCCACAAGATCGGCGCCTACGTCCAGGTGGACCTGACTCAAAAGATGCTGGGCCTGGCCTGCTACCTGTTCGGCGGCCTCTATTGCGGCGTAGCGCTGCCCCTGAGCGCCCAGAGCCAGGACAAATGGCAGGTCACCGACCCCAACTTGCAAGGCAACGCGGCTCCGGGCTCCTGGGGTGGACACTGCGTGCCCATGGGCGCCTTCGATCCCCTGGGCGCCATCTTCGTCACCTGGGGGGAAGAGCAATACGCCTCTGAGGAATTCATCTCCGCCTATTTTGACGAGGCCTGGGCCATCATCTCCCAGGACTTCCTGGACGGCAAGGCAGACAACCCGTTGGGAATCGATCTGGCGACGCTGAAGACCGACCTGGCGGTCGTCCAAAGTGAGCAGTGAACAGTGAGCAGTAAAGGCTAAGGCAGGGAGCGATGATAGGCGAGCCCGGACCCAGAGAAAGAAAGTGCCAGGCGAATCTTCGGGAATGGGAAGCTGGTGTGGCCTTTGATCGGCAACGGGGCGAGAAGGATTTCCCCAAGGTGAAAAAGCCAAAACCGGAATACGATTATCGGGTTGTGATAGCCCGCCAGTGAGCAGTAAGCAGTAAGCAGTGAGCAGTTCTTAGAACAAAAAGAAAAAAGAGCAGCGGTGGAAATATAGGATTAATTATTCCAAAAAAATTCCAAAAAGCCGTGGAAGCCTTGATTTTACTGGCTACTGACTACTGGCTACTGACTACTAACCATGTTAACGCTTAAACAAAAATTCACTAAGGCGGAGTTCCAGCGCCGGGCCGACTTGATCCTGGGGCGGCTCTTCCGGGAAGTCGCGGCCTTCCCGGACGTAAGCGAAGCCGCCAAAAAGGCGCGGCGAGCCCAAACCCTGGCCGACCCCTTCGCCTTTTTCACCACCTATCTGCCGCACTATTTCTCCCAGGAGTTCGCGCCTTTTCATCAGGAATTGGTGGCGCTGTTAGAAGGGAGCAGTGAGCAGCGAGCAGTGAGCAGTAAAAGCAAAAGGCCCACCGGCAAGATGCCGGCGCCGCTAATGGAAAACCGAAAACCGAAAACCGAAAACCGGGTTCTAACTCCCGTGGTCGTGGCCGCACCCCGGGAGTTTGCCAAGACCACCATCACCTCCTTTGGCTACGTGCTGCATCAGATCTGCCACTGCAGGCGCCACTTCGTCATCATCGCCTCCGACACCGAGGACCTGGCCAGCGACCTCACTGGTTACATCTATCTGGAGCTGCTGCACAACGAGCGCCTCAAGTGCGATTTCGGCGAGTTGGGCCGGGACCACTGGGCGGTGGACGATTTTGTCACCCTCACCGACGTGCGGCTCAAAGCCCGGGGGCGGGGCCAACGTCTGCGGGGCCTGAAGCACAAGCAGCACCGCCCGGACCTGATCATCCTGGACGACCTGGAGAACGACCAGCAGGCCCGCTCACCGGACCTGGTGAAGAAGCTGCTCTCCTGGATCACCGGCGCGGTCTATCCCGCCATTGAGGCCTCGGGCTCGCTCTTCTGGATCGGCACCATTTTGGCCCGCCGCAGCGCCCTCTACACCGCCATCCACTCGCAAGAGGAGCCCTGGAAGCACTGGTCCAGGCGCCTGTACCGGGCGCTTAATGAGGCGCCTGATAAGGAAATGGTGGGCAGTGCCCACCCTCCATCTTCCGCCGCCGAGGGCGGCGGCGCTACCTCCCTGTGGCCCTCCCGCCACCCGGTTCCCAAGCTCCTGGAGCAGAAGCGTCTAATGGTGAATTATCAGGCTTGCCACCTGTACACCTTATTTCGAGAGAGATATGGATGCCGGAAGGGAGACTTGCCGGTGGCCGAGGCCATTGGCAGTCGCACTCTTAGCCTGCCCCTCTATCCTGGGCTCCAGGTGGCCGAGGTGGAGTATGTGGTGGACACAGTTCGGAGAGTGGTAAAAAATGCCGGCTGAACCATGAGAACCGCGGTAAGCCACCCATGCGGGCCAACGGCTAACCTGAATGAGATTGACGACCAGAAGGGAAGAGCGCCGGTATATGGATTCCACTGGATATGTCTTTGTAACCCCGGAACTTTCCCCATGTTTCAAGATCACCGGGATAGGGGATCTTCTGCAAAACATTATTGGCGAACTGGCCCGCCGGAACCTGCGAGTGGCGGTCATCTGCCCCGACTTCGGGGTAGATCCTCGCCGCCTGCGTTTCACCAAGTCAATGTCCATTTACTCCACCTCAAACGGTCAGCCCACATCCCTACAAGTCAAATTCGCCCGGGATGACCGCGGGGTGGATTATTTCATTATTAAGGATGGGGAGATCCAAAGATACCTGAGCGAGGCCTCCTCCTTAAGGAGAAAAACGGCTTCAAAAGCCCCTGGCAGGCCAGGGCGGAATGGCTGGCTCAGGACTCACTCGCCAGGGCGGCTTAAAAAAACTTGTGTCCAGGAAACCGGATGCGGTACACAGGTGGAAGGCCGTATATCGAAGAAAAGACTCCGGGCATGACGGTGGAAGAACTCGACGCACTCTTTGCCAAAAGGGTGGCCGAAATCCAAAAACAAATCGAATACCTTTGCAGCGAGAATTTCCAGTGAATCTTTTAGCTGGCTTGGGGGCTTGGGTCATGGAAAATGCAGTGAAAGTAGTGAATCTATGGCATAAGGCTAATTAATATCAATGGTTATATCGTTCCCTATCAGTGAAACTTCAGATAAGTTTCATCGGAGCCATGAATCTGTGGATGAGGGCTACCAAGGCGGTCGCTCAGGGGGAGCTTTGACCCCCCATCAGTTCCAAAGTGTTAAATCCGAGATTATGCGGGAACCTTGGCCACCGCAGTCAAAAATGGTTTTGGGGATACCTCTTCCCGTGTATAAACCCGGAAAGTTTTCTTTTTTTATAACCAAATTGTCTTGTGGAAGGCACGATAGCACAAATTTCGCTGAAAAAGTAATTTTTCCTAAATTTTTGGCATACCAACCCCTTTGCGGGCAGATTCTTTGAGGGTCTGCGGCCTATGAGCCCCAGGCCCATATCACCCGGTAATGGTGAGATAGAGGGAAAGCGCTGGCCACATGTATATACCACCTCCGGGCATGGTAAGAAACTCTGGCCCCCACCTTGATCAGCCGCTTGATCAGCCAATCAATGGACCGCCGCACCTCCTCTCCCCAGACGTAAAATTGCCGGATCATATGCAGGAGGTTGTAGGCCAGAACCCCCATCTGTAGTCTGGCCTGGTTGGCCTCGAACCTTTGGCAACTGGTTTTGTCCCAACGTAGAGTATTCTTGCCCTCCTTAATCCGGTTTTCCACATCCCCCCGGCCGTTATAGACCTTGGTCACCTTGCTGGCCGGGAGCCTGGAGCTGGTAACTACAAAGCCGATACGGGGGAACAACTCACCCCGGTGCCATTCGATCTTGGCCACCACCCGGCGAGGCCGGCTCCAACTCTTGGCCTGGTAGTGGAGGTCAACAATCCTGACCTGGATGCCGCTCTTAGGCGGTCTGCCCACCGGTCGGTTTAGGTGAGGTTCTAAGAGACGCATCAGGATCACATTGCTGGGTAACCTGATAAAATAAGAGATACGGTGTTCCTCGCAATATTCGTAGGTCTCCGGGTTGGCAAAGGCGGCGTCACCTCGAAACCAGAAAAGCTTGAACTACCCCCGGTAGCGCTCCACGATGGGCTTGATGAACTCCAGGACACCATCGGCGGAATGAACATTCCCCGGCCTCAGCCTGGCCCCCAGACAGTCACCCTCACTGGTAAAGCCAAAAAGCGGATGGAAACAGTTCTTGGCAAAATGGCCATTGTAGGCAACCCCCTCCTGCTTGCCGTGGGCCGGGTCCTCGGTGGAATCCAGGTCGATGATCAGGCGCCGCTTGTTTTTCCTGCGTAACAGTGCGTCAGTTGACCGGGTCAGAGCGGCCTCCAAGGCCGTTAACCCTGCCACATTGCCCAGAACGTCATTCTCCAGCCTGGAAAGCATAGACTGCCCGGCCCCCACCTTATGGTTTTTGCCAATCGCCAGCCTGAGCGCTGGATCGATGCGGAGATAATCTGCATCGTTGCAATCTTCATAGCCCGCGGCTATCTGGTAAACTCTTTGACGAATCATCTGCACCAGGGAGTGTCTTGTATGTTTGGGGCATCTCAAGTCTTCCAGACAATCTCTCATGGGGGCAATAATTTTGAAACGGTCATCGATCTCTCGCATCAGGAGAAAACCAACGTCTGAGGTGATCGTGGCGCCATGGAAATCTATCATGATGATAGGGTTAAAATCTGGCCGGATTGCCTCTTTCTGGCTTTCACCACTAGCGAGCACTTTGAAGACCCCCGAATTGCTAATTTATCCTCCTTATATCAAATAGTTATACTATTGTCTACCTTTTCCTGCGGCATAATCCAGGCTAAGGGGGTTCATTTTACCCATAATACCACCATGGAGAACGAATGGGGTGCTGGTTATGTCGGAGTGCAAGGCGAATCCGTCTGGCAAGGAAACAACGTCATCTCCCAGGGCGGCGGCCTAGGCTGTTACGACCCGAATAACAACCAATCGAGCATGATGCGGCTTACCTCCATGCTGGTCAACATATCCTCCACCGGGGCCACGCAGACCATCAGCAACTTTATCCCCGCCGGAGTAGAGGTGCTGGGTTTCACCGCCTATGTGACCACGGCCATCGGCGGGGCCACCTCATTGAGCGTGGGCACGGCGGCCAGCCCTAACCTGTGGCTCAACGCCATCGGCGTCACCCAGGGGGCTCCAGGCACACTAGCAAACGCCACGGCCACCGGACCGGTGATTTATCCTTCGGGATCGAATGTGCTGCTGACAGCCAATGGAGCGAACTTCAACGGGACTGGGGCGGTCAGGATAGTTTGCCACTATATCGCCCTGTTCCCGCCGACGAATTGAGGCCTGAGGCATACCATGAAAAGATTCATAGTACTAATTTCCATCTTACTGCTGGCGTTGTTTGTCATTAACAGCACCTACGCTCAGAATATTGTCGGCCAAAACTGGAGTACCGTCTATCAAGTGAGGACGCAGCCCAATAATTTGGTCCAGTTGGACGGCAGCGGCAGACTGCCCGCAGTGGACGGCAGCCAGTTGATCAACCTGCCCGGCGGCGGCGGGGGCGGTGGGGGCACGACCTATCCAGGGGCCGGCATCGCCGTCTCCACCGGCTCTGCTTGGGGAACCAGCCTGACGGCTCCGGGCAGCGCCTTAGTCGGTGTTTCCGACTCCCAAACTTTATCCAACAAGAGTTTCGGCTCCGGGATGACCTGGCCGACCTTTAACCAGAATACTACCGGGAACGCCGGCAGCGTCACTGGCTTGAGCGTGGCTGCCGGGAAAACTTTGACGGCCTCCAACTCCCTGACCCTGGCTGGAACCGATGGCACCATCATGACCTTCCCGAGTTCCAGCAAGACCTTGATGGCTGCTGATTATTCCAATGCTGGCACGCCGCCTACCTGGAACCAGAATACCACCGGGAATGCTGCAACCGCCACTACCGCCGCCAACCTATCCGGCGCCACGGCAGGGAGCCTGGCTTACCAGAGCGGGTCGGCAACCACAGGCTACATCACGGATGCCGCCGCAGGTCAATCCCTGCTCTCCGGGGGCGCCGGGGCGACTCCTGGTTATGCGGGTTATTACTTCTCTGGCACAGCAAGCAACATCTACAACCTGGATAATATGGTAACCACCGGCGGAACCCAGACGCTCACCAATAAAACCCTGACACCGCCCACCCTGACGACCCCGGCCCTTGGGACTCCTGCGTCCGGTAATCTGGCCAACTGCACCTTCCCGACTCTGAATCAAAACACGACGGGTACGGCTGCTGGTATTTCTGGCACCCAAACTGCCAATTATTTTTACGCTGCACCTAATGGCAGCAATGGCTCGGCTTCGTTCCGGGCGATAGCAGCCTCCGATATCCCCACCGCCGCCTATGCTCAGAAAACCGGAACTACCAGCTCCACGGCCCCGGCCAGCACCAGCGCCTACAAAATGCAAGGATTGGCCGGCTCCATTACCCCGACGCGCTCCGGGAAAGCCCTTATCACTAGTTACGGGACCATCATCGCCCCCGCCGGCACTACGGTCGACAACGGCATTTTATATCAGATTTCCTATGGAACCGGCAGCGCACCGTCCAATGCTGCAACATTAACGGGAACCCAGATTGGGGTCGTCCAGGAATGGACCAACCCGGTGGCCTTGAGCGCGGCAGGCGATCTGCACGTGCCCTTTTCCATCTCGGCGGTGGTTACCGGCCTGACTCTTAACACGGCCTACTGGATTGATCTGGCCGCGGAAAGCGTCACCACGGCCTCCGGTATAGGTTTCACCAATGTCGGCATCAGCGCTCTGGAGCAGTAAGCGGTGAGCAGTGAGCAGTAGGGGCGGGTTTAAAACCCGCCCCTACCCACTGACCACCGACCACTGATCACTGATCACTGGTTTACGTTGCAGGACCAGAAAAGTCTCATCCACCACTAAATCTGCCCACCACCGAATCTCCCGCCATCATCCGCCTCTTCCTTCTCCTTTGAGGATGCATTAGAATTTGGGGAGGGGAGTGCAAAGAACTCTCCAGATTCTAAGGAGGCCGAAATGCCGGAAATTAAAGTGAAAGGGATGAGTTGCGGGCATTGCGCCGAGGCGGTGACCAGAGCCCTTAAAAGCCTGCCGGGAATCTCGGAAGTGCAAGTGAACGCAACCGACGGCCGGGTGACTTATCAGAGCGCCGGGCCGGTGGACCCAGGGGAATTGGCCCGGGTGATCAAGGCCGCGGGCTATGAGGTGGTCCCGGGATAGCCGCAACCGCGGTTAGCGCCAGCCTCGCCCCTCCCCAGTTCCACCGGTCAGCGGCGCCTGCCTGGGGATTGAAGAAGCGGGGCCAGGCCGCGGCGCCACCTGGGTTTGCAACTGTCGCGGGGCGAACCCGGGCTGGACCTTAATTCCTTGAGCCTGCCGCCGGATTTGCCGCCGCATCAAGGGGGTCAGGGCCTGCTCCGCTTGCGGGGGCAGGGCCAGGCCCCTGGGCAGGGTCGAGGCCTTCCCAAACGTACCCATTCTCGGTGCCCGCTGTCGTCCGGGTGCCGTCAAGATTTCGGGAACCTCCTGGGCGCCCCGGGAGATCTCCCTGGCGGCGTTGGGGAGATTCGGAGGCGGCGGCACCACCCCAGGGCGAACCAACTGTCCCTGGACTGCGGCCGGATCGGTAACCCGGGTAATGGGAAATCCCGTGCCCCCAAGCACCGCCGCGGGGATGGCGGCCCGGATCAAGGGCTGCCGGGACATCACCGCGGCGGGGGGGAGAACGTTTCGCAACCGGGTAAGGTTGGCGCTGTCGGCAAAGTTGCGGAGGGTGGCGGGATCAATATTGGCTACCCGAGCCACGAAGGAGAAGGGCGGTCCGAAGACGAAGAAGGCCCGGGGGGCAAAGGCCGGAGAGACATAATTGGTCTCGAAGAAGGTCCCGGGAAACAGCACCGGCAAAAAATTGAAGGGCGCCAGAGCCGCGGAGTTGGCATAGGAAAAGCTCGGGAAGAAGGGCGACCCGAATCCCCGCAGAAAAAAGGGGGCACGGACGAAGACCCACAAAGGCGGGCACAGGAGGTCCACCAACGATATGCCGAAGGCATACGACCCGCAATATACCGACTCCGGGGCAAAATTGGGCGGCGGGATGGGGGCCCAGCCTATGTAATCATCACTGGTGCGCCAGGTCACGGTGGAGGGATACCAGGTGCTGCCCGGGACCCAGACCCAGCCGTATTCAGTGGTGGGCATCCAGTTGCCGAAGTGGTAAGTGGCCCAGCCCCAGGGTTCGGAAGTTTCAAAGGTCCAACCCGCGGCGGTGGGCGACCAGCGGCCGTCCACATAGGGCCGCCAGTTGGCGGTCACCCCTCTGGTGGGATACCATACCGGCCCGTATTGGCCGTAGTTCGCCCAGGCGCCGTAGGGGGTCAGGGCATCGTAGAACAGGGCCTGATCCTGGGCGGCGGCCCGGGCGGGGCCGCCCGGGACCATGGTCCAGGCCAGCAGCAGCAGGACCACGCCCAGTACCTTGCCGGGATTTTTGCCAGTCAGCCTCGCCATGTTACTCGATAAGTAATTATGCACAGGGTGTAAATCAAGGGAAGCAGAAGTACCGCCGTTCCAGAGAGGCCCCGCCTTCCTGCCCGAAATTCCCCTTGGCGGGGAGGGGCAGTTACGACCCCCCCCCGGCTTCCATTTCCAAAATATCGATACTTCCTATGTCAGCGAAAATGGCAGGCGACCCAGTATTCCGGGGCGGTTTCCCGGTAGGCCGGGACCTGGTCCCGGCAGCGGGGGAACTCGGCCTCGGGACAGCGGGGGTGAAAGGGGCAGCCCGAAGGTACCTGCACCGGGCTGGGCGGCTCCCCCTTGAGGGCCGGGGGCCGGAATGGCTGCCGGGGGTCGGGCTGGGGCACCGCGGCCAGCAGGGCCTCAGTATAGGGATGGAGGCGCCCCCGGGCCAAGACCTCCCGGGGGGCCATCTCCACCAGGCGTCCCAGGTACATCACCGCCACCCGGGTGCAGATCTGGGAGATGATGCTCAGGTCATGGGAGATGAAGAGGTAGGTAAGATTGTGGTGTTCATGCAACTGGACCAGCAGGTTGAGAATCTGGGCCTGAATGGAGACATCCAGAGACGAGACCGGCTCGTCGGCCACCATCAGCCGGGGGCGCAACGCCAGGGCCCTGGCGATCCCCAGGCGCTGGCGCTGGCCGCCGCTGAATTCGTGCGGGTAGCGGCCCAGGTGTTCCGGGGCCAGGCCCACCTCAGCCAGCAACTCTGACACCCAGGTCCGGCGTTCCCTCCGGGTCCCCAGATTATGGATGAGGAAGGGTTCCTCCAGGATTTGCCGCACGGTCATGCGGGGGTTAAGAGAGGAGTAAGGGTCCTGGAAGATGATCTGGAACTGGCGGCGCATGGCTTTGAGGCCCCGGCGGGGCAGACTGCTGAGGTCTTCGCCCCCGAACCAGACCCGGCCGGAGGTGGGAGCCAGCAGCCCCAGAACCAGGCGAGCCAGGGTGGATTTGCCGCAGCCGGATTCGCCCACCAGCCCGAGGGTCTCCCCGGGGAACAGGGCGAAGCTCACCCCGTCCACCGCCTTCAGCAACGGCCCCTGGCCCCAGAAGCCCTGCAAGCGGTAGTGGCGGCACAAATCCTGGGCTTTCAGCAGTTCAGCCATAATTCCAACACCGCACCTGATGTCCAGGGGCCACCTCCACCCAGGGAGGCGGCGTCAGGCACTGTCCCCGGGCTTCGGGACAGCGGTCCTGGTAGAGGCAGCCCGGGGGAGGCTCTCGCGGCAGTTGTCCCTTGATGGCTTCCATTGGCGCCCCGGGGGGCCGCTGAAAATCGAGCCGGGGCACCGAGGCCAGCAACCCCCTGGTATAGGGATGGCCCGGGCTGGCAAAGAGCTCCCCGGTTGCGGCCGCCTCCACTATGAGCCCGGCGTACATCACCATTACCCGGTCGGCAGTCTGAGCCACGATCCCCAGGTTGTGGGTGATGAACAGCATCGCCAGACCCAGGTCAGCCTTCAGGTTCCGGAGGAGCGCCAGAATTTGGGCTTGAACGGTGACATCCAGGGCGGTGGTGGGCTCGTCGGCGATGAGCAGGTCCGGGCGGCAGGCCAGGGCCATGGCCATCAGCACCCGCTGGCGCTGCCCCCCGGAGAGCTCATGGGGATATTGCCGCAGGCGCTGCCTCGCCTCGGCCAGTCCCACCCGGGTCAGGGAGGCCGCGGCCTCTTCCAGGGCGGCCGCCTCGCTAAGGCCCCGGTGCAGGCGCAGCACCTCTGCCACCTGCTCGCCTATGGTGAACACCGGGTTCAGGGCGGTCATGGGCTCCTGAAAGACCATGGCGATGCGGTTGCCCCGAATCCGGGCCAGGCGCTCCGCCGGGCAGCTCAGCAGGTCCTCCCCCAAAAAACGGACCTCTCCTTCCACATGGGCCGCCGGCAGGGGGAGGAGGCGCAAAATGGCCATGGCGGTGACGGTCTTGCCGCAGCCCGATTCTCCCACCAGCCCCAAGGTTTCGCCAGGCTGCAGCGAAAAATCGATCCCGGCCAGGGCCCGCACCTCTCCCCGGGAAGTGCTGAAGCGGACCCTGAGGTCCCGCACCTCCAGGAAAGGGGCGTCCTCCTGCTTTAAGGCCAGATTGCCGCTCATGAAAAAACCGGGGTCTTTGCTGCTGCCCGCCCTCCCCTCTTGAGTCGGGACCAGACCTAGGGCGCCAGTGGCAGTCGAATGGTGAAAGCGGTTCCTTTACCCGGGGTGCTTTTGACGGAGATGGAGCCACCGTGCCCCCGGATGATACTTTGGCAGATGGCCAGGCCCAGGCCGGTGCCCTGGGCCTTGGTGGTGAAATAAGGCTGAAAGATGTTGGCCGCCACCTCCGGGTCCATGCCTTCGCCGGTGTCCGCCAGCACAATTTCGGCGTTCTGCCCAGAAACCCGGGTGCTGATGGCGATTTCGCCGCCCCGGGGCATGGCTTCCAGGGCGTTTTTGAAGAGATTGATGAGGACTTGGCGCAATTGCTTGGGATCAAAATCGAGTGGCGGCAGAGGGCCATCTTCCACCCGCTTGCTCTTGATATGATTTTCAGTGAAGGTGTCCCGGAACAGTTCCAGGGCCTCCGAGATGGCCTCCTCCAGGCGGCCCTGGCTTTTCACCGCCGGTGGCAGGCGCACAAAATCCCGCATCTCCGCCACCATGGCTTCCAGGTTGCTCACTTCCTCGGCAATGATGTTCAACTTCTGGCGGGATTTGTCGTCCAGGCCGGGAATCTTTATGAGTTGCCGGGCGAAGCCGCCGATGATCAGCAGGGGGTTTTTGATCTCATGGGCGATGTGGGTCACGGTGTTGCCCACCGCGGCCAGGCGCTCGGACTGCAGCAGCCGGTCTTGCATCTCCTGATATTCGGTGATGTCCCGGATGACCCCGGTAAAATAGAGGTTGTCCCGGATCTCGGCCACGGAAAAGGAGATACTCATGGGGAATTCGCTGCCGTCCCGGCGCTGGGCCTTGAGCCGCACGTGTTTGCCGATCACCCGGGCCTCCCGGGTGGCTACGTATCGCCGCACGTATCCCCGGTGTTCTTCCTTATAGGGAGGCGGAATCAGGATATTCAGGTCCTGGCCCAGGGCCTCGCCCCGGCTGTAGCCGAACATTTTCTCGGCTCCCTCGTTGTAGCCGATGATGACATGGTCTTCGTTGATGGTGACGATGCCGTCGGTGGCGCTTTTGATGATGCCGGCGTTGATTTCCTGTTTCTGCCGCAACTCTTGGAGCTGGCAGATCAACCCTTTCAGGAAGTTGGCGAGGGGGCCGCTAATGAGCTGGCTCAGCCCCTCCGGGGAGAAATCGGGCAGCCCGGCGGTCAGGGATTGGCCGTCCAGGATGAGATCGAATTCATCCGGCCGTAAATCCTTTATGGGGTAAACCTGCAGAGCCTGGCTGGTCCCGGGGGTGGCGCCGTAGAGGACCAGATCCAGGGGCGGGTACCCTTCCAGGGAAAAAGGCAGGGTTACGGGGAGGCAGTCGAACTCTTGCCCGTTCAGGACGATGGCGATGCGTATGGCTTTGGGGCCCGAGTTCATGTGGTCAGAGTTGGCAGTGAGCAATGGCCGGCAGTTGGCCTGGGACCTTTCTCCTTACTCAGTCTTCATAGCGTTTGAATACCAGGGAGGCGTTGGT
Source organism: uncultured delta proteobacterium (assembly GCA_963697965.1). Taxonomy (GTDB): domain Bacteria; phylum Desulfobacterota; class Desulfobaccia; order Desulfobaccales; family 0-14-0-80-60-11; genus JAPLJC01. Next base: position 607,660 of record OY969108.1, on the reverse strand, counting down.
GCCGCCGAATCCGAAGGAATTGGACAGGGCATAGCGAACCTCCGCCTTCCGAGGCGTATCCTGCACAAGATCGAGGCCGGCGCAGTCCGGGTCAACCTCCGTAAGGTTGATGGTGGGAGGAACCATGCTGTCCCGGATGGCCAGGACGGAAAAAATGGCTTCCACCGCTCCGGCCGCGCCCAAGAGGTGGCCGGTCATGGACTTGGTGCCGCTCACCAGCAGACGGGAAGCGTGATCCCCGAAGATCTCCTTGAGAGCCAGACATTCGTTGCGGTCGCCCACCGGGGTGGCGGTGGCGTGGGGATTGACGTAATCGATGTCGGCCGGGGTGACACCGCCATACTTCATAGCCAGGGCGATGCAACGGGTGGCCCCTTCCCGGTCCGGGTCGGTGATGTGGTGGGCGTCGCCGGTCATGCCAAACCCGATGATCTCGGCGTAAATCCTGGCCCCCCGGGCCAGGGCGTGATCCAGTTCCTCCAGGGCGAGGATGCCGGCGCCCTCCGACATGACGAACCCCGAGCGCTTAAGATCAAAGGGGCGGCTGGCGGCCGCAGGATTGTCGTTGTAGCCCATGGCCAGGGCGCCCATGCGAAAGAAGCCCGCCATGGTAAGAACGGTGATGGCGGCTTCACTGCCACCCGCGGCCATCATGTCCGCCTCTCCCAACTGGATGGAGCGGTAGGCCATACCGATGGCGTGAGCCCCGGCGGCGCAGGCGGTGGACAGGGCGATATTGGGCCCCTTGGCCTTAAAGCTGATGGAGACGTTGCCCGCCGCCAAGTTGGGGATCATCTTGGGCACCATGAAGGGAGAGACCCGGTGCACACCTTCGAAAATCAGCTTCTGCACCCCTTCTTCCCAGGTGCTAACCCCTCCCATGCCGCTGGCGATGATGACGCCGGCCCGTTCCGGCTCTTCGGCCTCCAGATCGATGCCCGAGTCTTTGATGGACTCCAGGGAGGCGGCCAAGGCGAACTGGGTGAAGCGGTCGCTATATTTGATTTGCTTAAGATCTTCTTTGGTTACTTCCTTTTTCCGGGCTTGCAGGATTTCCTTCAGGTCGAAGTTCTTGATCTCGCCGCCAATGGCGGGAAAGTTTTCCGGGATGCGGTACCGCGCCATGGTTTCCTCGTCGAAACGGTCCAGGTAGGTGATCCCGGATTTCCCGGCCAAGAGGTTCGACCACACGGTGGGAACGTCGAGGCCCATGGAGGTCACCATGCCTACCCCGGTGATCACCACTCGCCGCAGCCCCACGGTTTTCGAAACAGACATGCATCAACCTCCGCCCCTGCCGCAAAAAGCCAGGGAAGGGAAAGGATAGTGGGTAAATAATTCTGGGCTGCCCCCAGCAGCGCTTCCCGGTGGGCCGGAATGCCCAAACTATTTTTGGCCTTGCGATAATTTCTGTTATTTTATTGTAAATTACCCGGGGGGCTATTGCAAACGCTTTCCGGTGCGCCGCCAGGGGAGAAGTCCTGCGGCCACGTGTTTTTGAAGGAAACCGGCCGGAGGCGGTAGCGCCTCCGCTCCGGCTAAGGTTGGCCCGTGGCTCCCAGCCGCGCGCCGAGCCGGGAATTTTTCCGTTTACTTTTTTCATGGTTTTGAGATAAAATATCTTATTTTGGGAAGAGAGTCCCCTCTCTCAATGGGCCGGGTCATCCCCAACTTTGCGGATGCAAGAGGAAACAATCGATGGTATCCAGGAAATCCAGAGTTAATCCCCGTTACATGGAGAAGCTCTACTCTTTTTATTGCCCTTTCTATGATTGGATTTTCGGCAAACTATTGGGGCCCGGCCGCCGCCAGGCCTTTAAGTATCTGTCCCGCCGGCCTGGCCAGAAGGTCTTGGAGATCGGCGTAGGTCCCGGGTCTACCCTGGAATATTACCCGCCGCAAACCGATCTGGAGGGCATCGACATCTCCGCCCCCATGATCGAGGTTGCCCGGAAAACGGCCGCCAATCTCAACAGCGGCAGCCGCTTCTACTTGCAAGTGATGGATGCCGCCAATCTGGAATTCCCCGACAATCACTTCGATGTGGTCATGGCCGCCTATGTGATCACCACCGTCCAAGACCCGCATCGGGTCTGCCGGGAGATTCTCCGGGTGGTCAAGCCCGGCGGGCAGATCATCGCCATCAATCACACCCGCAGCCAGAACGGCAGTCTCTGGGGCCGGATCGAGGACGTGGTGGCCCCGGTCTGCTGCGCCATCGGTTTTACCACCGATCTGGACGTCATCAAGGTGATGAAAGATGTGGGCATCCGCGTCCATCAGACGGTGCGGTGCAACCTGCTGAATACCGGCCGCATCATCATGGGCAGCAAGAGTTAGGCTGGCCTCCGGGAGAGCCCGGCCGCCAGCTGCGCCAGACGGGCGGCTGCTGCGCCAAGATTTTCGAACCCCTGCCAATCTAGTAGTGTCCGGCAGAGATTCTGTGTACGGGCTGGCGAATGAATATGGAAAAATGTAACCGCCAACCTTTACTCGGAGATGACGGGGGCAGATCGAAACCGCCAACCCCCCCCTCCCCTGTGAGGGGAGAGGGGAAAAAGCAAGAGACTTCCCTTAGTTAATCAAAGATGGTGATTTGCCTGCCTATATTTAAAACAGCCCATTAGCAAAAACCTTGCCGGACACTAATGCCGCCAATCAGATTTTTGGATAGCCTTTCCTCGGGAGAACCGGATGACAATTGATAAAGATTCGTTTGTGACCATCGAATACCTGATCCGCCTGGGGGAGCAGGAAACCTATCCGCCCAGCGGCCAACCCGAGGAGATCTCCTTCTGCCTGGGCTGGGGAGCCATGCCTCCGGGACTCGAGGAAGCCATGTTGGGGTTGTCCCCGGAGGACCAGCGGGTGGTCAACCTCACTCCGGAACAGGCCTACGGCGAATTTGACCAGGAACTGGTGATGGAGGTGCCACTCTCCGATTTTGCCCCGGAAATGGAATTGCATCCGGGATTGGTGTTCGAAACCGAAAACGACGAGGGGCACACGATCTATTTCGTCGTCCAGGAAGTGGGCCCCGAGGCGGTGGTCATCGACTTCAACCACCCCCTGGCGGGCAAGGCGCTGGAGGTCTCCTTTACGGTGCGCCAGGTGCGGCAGGCCTCCCCGGAGGAGCTGCAGGGCCCCGGAGGCTGTTCCTGTCCCCAATGCGGGGAAGGGGGGCCTCACCCCCATTAATGGAGGGCCATCTTCGATGGGTCAGCCCTGGGCGCGGCATTACGACCCGGGAGTGCCGCTCAGCGTGGGGCCGGCCACCTCTTCTATCCCCTGGTTGTTGCTCCAGGCCGCGGCCCGGAGCCCTCTAGCCCCGGCCCTGGTCTTCTGCGGCCGGACCTTTAGCTATCAGCAACTCTCAGAACTGGCTGCCCGGTTAGCCCGGGCCTTCAAAGACCAGGGCCTGTCCCCAGGGGAGCGTCTGGCCATCCTGCTCCCCAATTGTCCGCAGTTCGTGATAGCTTACCATGCCGCCCTGCGCCTGGGCGCGGTGGTGGTGCCGCTGAACCCGCTCCTGAGCGCCAGGGAACTGGCCTACCAGCTTAACGATTCCGGGACCCGGCGGCTGGTGGTCCTGGATCACCTCCTGCCCAAGGTGGAGGAGGCCCGGGTAGGGCCGAACCTGACCCATCTCCTAGTCACCAGCCTTCCGGACGCCCTCCCCTGGCCTTTGAGCTGGCTTTACTCCTTCAAGGCCCGGCGGCAAGGCTGGGCCAGGGGCTTTAAGCCGGCCCCGGGCCGTTTCGGCTGGCAAGGTTTGCTGGCCCAACCTCCCCTTGGGGACGAGCCTACCCCCGGGGTCCAGGATCTGGCGGTTTTGCTCTATACCGGGGGCACCACCGGGACCCCCAAGGCAGCCATGCTCAGCCACGGCAACCTCATGGCCAACGTGGCCCAGATCAGCGCCTGGCTGCCGCAGGTGCGATTCGGCAGCGAGCGCCTGGTGGCTGTGCTCCCCATGGCCCACTCCTTCGGCCTCACCGCCTGCCTCAACTGGCCCATGTCGCAGGGGGCAGAGATCATTGTCCTGCCCCGCTTCGAAATCGACGGTTTCCTGAAGATGATACGGAAGTGCCGGCCCACTATGCTCCCCGGGGTGCCCACCATATTCGTGGCCCTCATTAACGACCCCCGGCTGCCGGCTCTGGATCTTTCCTCCCTGTGGGCCTGCATCAGCGGCTCGGCCCCGTTGCCCCTGGAGGTGCGGGACCGCTTCGAGTCCCTCAGCGGCTGCCGCATCATGGAGGGCTATGGCCTCACCGAAGCCGGTCCGGTGACCCATCTGAATCCGGTCCAGGGGCCGCGGCCCGCAGGCAGCATCGGCCTGCCGCTGCCCGCCACCCTGGCCCGGGTGGTGGATCAGGAGAGCGGCCAAGGAAGCCTCCCTCCCGGTGAGGTTGGGGAACTGGCCATCCGGGGACCCCAGGTGATGAAGGGTTACTGGCAAAACCTTACGGAGACCGAGGCGGTCCTTAAGGATGGCTGGCTCTATACCGGCGACCTGGCGCGCCGGGACGAAGAAGGTTATTTTTATATCGTGGAGCGCAAAAAGGATCTGATCATTTCCGGGGGCTACAACATCTATCCCCGGGAGGTGGAAGAGGCTCTCTACCAGTTTCCGGGGGTGCAAGAGGCGGTCGCCTTCGGGGTGCCGGACAGCTATCGGGGCGAGGCCGTCAAGGTGGTCATCGTGCCGAAGGCCGGCGTGGAGCTAAGCGTCCCGGAGCTCCGGGATTTCTGTGGCCAGCAACTGGCCGTTTACAAGGTGCCCAAGTTCATCGAAATCCGCAGCGAACTACCCAAGAGCCAGGTGGGCAAAATCCTGCGCCGGCTGCTCCGGGAAGAGGCCGCGGCCGGGGACCAGGCGGCCCCGGGAGAGGATTAACCCCTGGCATTTTAGTGAAATTTCTCAAAAAGACGTTTATAATTATGGTAGTAGGGGGGACCCGCTGGGTCGCCCGCTTTCAAGCAGTTTAGAGGCCCATGTCTTTCAAACGTTCCCTTCGCTACCATTGGCTCAAGTTCCTCCGCCTCCAGGACGAACCCTGGAAGCTCTCTTGGGGTATGGCCATTGGGGTCTTTATAGGCATCACCCCCACGGTGCCTTTCCATATGGTGTCCGTGCTCTTTCTGGCCCCTCTCCTGGGAATCTCTCCGGTTGCCGCCTTTCTGGGCCTCCAGATCTGCAACCCCCTGACCTTTCCTTTCATCTACCTGGCGTCTTATAAGGTGGGCAATCTACTGTTGCACGGCGGGGCGCCCCTGGTGTGGCCTGAGGGCCACTCTCCCTCCCAGATGCTGCACCTGCTCTGGCAAGGGGGCCTGGCCCTGCAGGTGGGGGGCCTCCTGATTGCCATCCCTCCGACCATCGCCTCCTTTTTCCTGAGCATGTGGCTTATCAAGCGATATCGCCGCTTCAAGGAGCGCAGAACCGCCGGTGTCCTCAAGTTCTCCCAAAATCCTCCTACAGCGTCTCGGCCTAAGGCCTAAAAAGACCCTGGGGCAGCACTTCCTGGTTCACCCCCATCAGGCCCGGCGCATTGTTACGGCCCTGGAGCTGAAGGGCGATGAGACCGTGGTGGAGATCGGCGCCGGTCTGGGGGCCTTAACGGTCTTCCTGGCCAAGGAGGCGCGGCGGCTGGTGGCCCTGGAACTGGATCCGTCCCTGGTCCGGTTTTTGCGGGAAGAAGTCTTTTCAGAAACCCCAGGGGTGGAAGTGCGCTGCCAGGACGTCCTCCGCTTCGATTTTCCGGGGCTCAGCCGGGAGGTGGGGGGGCCCGTGGTAGTGGCCGGCAATCTCCCTTACCAGATAACTTCGCCTTTGCTCTTTAAGCTGATGGCAGAGAGGCAGGCCCTCAGCCGGGCGGTGCTGATGATGCAGCAGGAAGTGGGGGCGCGGCTGTTGGCAGCCCCCGGCAGCAAGGATTACGGGGTGCTCTCGGTGCTGCTGCGGTACCATTTCTCCCTGAGGCGCCTGTTTTCCCTGGGGCCGGCCAATTTTTTCCCGCCGCCCCAGGTGGACTCCCTGGTATTGGGCCTGACGCCCGCCGCCTTCTCGCCCCAGGCCCGGGACCCGGCCCTGCTGGCCCGGGTGGTGAAGGCCGCCTTCGGCCAACGCCGCAAGACCCTGAACAACACCCTGACGGCCGGGGCCGCCTTGGGGCTCAGCCCGATAGAGGTGCGCCGGGCCTTTGGGGAGCTGGGCCTCGATCCTTCGCGGCGGGGGGAGACCCTGAGCCTGCCGGAATTCGTGGCACTGGCTAATAAACTGTCAGCTAGCAGCGATCAGCTGTCGGCTAAAAGCTGGTAGCCGCAGGCTTTAGCCTGCGAATTACAGGGGCCAGGGGTTAGGAGCCAGGGACCAGGGTTTTTCCTGACCCCTAATCCCTAAACCCTGATCCCTGTCTTTTACCGGTAGCCGCAGGCTTTAGCCTGCGCTCAGTCCCTTGGCACGCTGAAAGCCAACCATGTCCTCGAAGCTATTGCAAAACCTTATTTAATCGGCATCCTGAAGAAGTGAATGATCTCAATTAACCAAAAATACTAGATTCTTCGCTTCGCTCAGAATGACATTTTTGGGCAGAGTGAGGTTTGGCAATGGCCTCCGGGTCGGTGCGCCGGATACACCCTGGATGGCCTATAACTCAACCTCCACGTCCATCTTGCCCAAGCAGGAGCTTGGGAACGAGACAGAGGAAGAGTAAAGGCCAAGACTGGATAGTGTACGTGCCACGATTAACTTACCCGAGAATAATGGTCTCGTCTCCCTCCCCCTGGAGGGGGGAGGGTTGGGGTGGGGGTGGCAAAAGTATTTTGTAATATCCTTTTCCCATTCAAGATGCAGCCGCAAGGTTATACTTGCGAAAATCCTGAATAGAATGAGCGCAGGCTAATGCCTGCGGCTACCAGAACAGGTACCCTGGCACGCTGAAGGATAGCCATGTCTTATGAACCGCGTACTTACCGCAGCCGCATGGCCCGGGCGGGGCTGGTGGGATTCCGGGTGGTCGTCCGGGAGACCGACCTTTGGGTCCTGGCCGCCCGGGACTTCTCCCGAAGAGTGCGGGAGGTGGTGCGGGAGGAGCGCCGGCAGTTGGAGGCCTACATCGCCGGGCACCCGGAATTTCTGACAACCCTGGCCCCCTGGCCGGAGGACCCCCTGGCCCCGCCCGTGGTGGGGGAGATGATTGCCGCGGCCCGGCAGGTGGGGGTAGGCCCCATGGCGGCGGTGGCTGGGGCACTGGCGGAGCGGGTGGGCCGGGCCTTGGCGCAAGAGCCCTCGAACCCCGAGGTCATCGTGGAAAATGGGGGCGACCTCTACCTGCAAGTGACTTCCCCAGCCATCGTCTCCTTGTTTGCCGGAGCATCCCCCTTGAGCCACCGGGTAGGCTTGCGGATCGAGCCGGAGCTCGCTCCCCTGGGGGTGTGCACTTCCTCGGGGAGCGTAGGCCATTCCCTGAGTTTCGGCAGGGCCGACGCCGCCTGCATCCTGGCCCACTCAGCCTCACTGGCCGATGCCGCGGCCACCGCCCTGGGCAATCTGGTCCAGGATGCCGGGGCCATTGACGCCGCCCTGGCCTGGGCCGCCTCCGTCCCGGAAATCCTCGGGGCCGTGCTGGTCGTGGGCGACAAATTGGGGGCCTGGGGCCGGGTGGAGCTGGTCCCCCTGGCCGGATGACGGAATGGAGACCTCTGCGAGGGGACGACACCGGGGGGGAGGGGCGGCTTTGCATGGTTTTCCGTAGGGGCGCACACATGGGTGCGCCCCTACAAGACCATTCATACCCCCCTCACCCTAACCCTTTCCCCCCCAAGGGGGGCGGAGGAAATAGCTTCTAGATTCTACGAAATGATAGCTAGCGGGCCTGCCGGAGTTCAAAAACATCTCTAGTTTTGGCTGGAAGGGAACACCCTACCTGCCTCACGCCAAAACCTGGCCGGACGCTCCTGCCTCCGGCCCCTGCCATCCCAGAAAGTTTGCCTCCCCACAAAATAATTCTTGAATACCCTAAATAGGTAGGATATACCATACCAGGGTATGGTTATGATTATTATTTCCAAGAGAGCGGAGACATCGAAAAGGGTCAGGGCCTCGGCTTTACTGACGCTGGCTTCCCTTTAGGACTCAACTGGAGGTTTTCAGGAGGCATCATGTACCTACCGGATGAAGTGAAGGAAGAGATGAATAAGAACGTCATCTCCCGGTTGCGGAAGATCGAAGGCCAAATCCGGGGACTCCAGGGCATGGTGACCGGCGGCCAAGAGTGCGAAGCGATTCTCACTCAATTGCGGGCGGCCCAATCCGCCCTGAAATCGGTGACCGCCCTGGTGTTAAAAAGCTACCTGGCGAAGTGTTACAGTGAAATGGCTGGGAAGGACAACCCTGAAGAGTTGTACCACAACCTGCAAAAGACGGTCATTCTATTGACCAAATTCATCGGGGCCTAAGGCTGTCTGGCCAGTGGTCCCGATGGCAACCGCCGGCCGCGGCCGGTCCTCATCCGGGATTTGAGGAAGTTCGGCTGCGGTTATCCCCAAGGATTCGCAGGCACAATTAAGGAGGACGCACAAATGAATGAACCGCAGCAACCCAAGGATCGCGCCTGTTTTATCTGTTCACGCGACACCCTGGACGGCGCCTACCCCGCTCTCATCCTGGGCATTAACGCCGCCCGGCTGGGCATGGAGTCCAGGGTCTTCTACACCTTCATGGGCGTCAATCTGGTGCTCAAGGGCGGCATCGAGAAGGCCAAGTTCATCCCCCCGGGGTCATGGGGGCGGTGCCCGGCATGTCTGCCATGGCTACGGCCATGATGAAGAAAAAGGCGGAAAAGGCGCAGATCCCCTCGCTTCCGGATCTCATGGAGATGGCTCAGATCGAAGGCGTGCAACTGATCGCTTGTAAAATGACCTTCGACATGATGGAATTCAAGAAGGGGGACCTGGTCGAAGACGTGCTCATCTGGACCGCGGAAGAGTTTCTGAAGTACGCCAAGGATGCCAAACTCTGCCTATTTACCTAGCCTGACCCAATAAACCCGGGGCACCCTGGGCGGCGCTGGCCGCCGGGGACGCCCGGGGACGCCCGGGGGGCCGCTTCCGGGCGGGTTATGGGGGAACTTTAAGGCCAGATTTTAGCCGCCTTTGGGTTTGCTCCGGGTCTGCGAGGCGCCGCGGGTTTTTACCAGAAAATACAGGCTCACTTTTTGGGCCGGCCTATTTGGGAAGGGAGAAAGTTAATGGGACCATTCACGGGACCATTCCCCCCAAGTGAATATTTACCGCTCATCGGGATGGGGGTGGCGGTGGGGTTTATCGGAACCCTGATCGGCGCCGGGGGCGGCTTTGTGTTGATGCCGGTGCTCCTGCTGTTATATCCCCAGGCAACCCCCGAGCAACTTACGGCCATTTCCCTGTCGGTGGTATTTTTCAACGCCGTGGCCGGCTCCCAAGCCTACGCCTTTATGGGGCGGATAGACTATAAGTCGGGCTTGATTTTCGCCGCGGCCACCATCCCCGGGGCGGTCATCGGGGCGCTTAACACCGAAATAGTGCCCCGGCACCTGTTTAACGGCATCTTCGGGCTCCTTCTCATAGCCCTGGCCGCCTTTCTAATACTCCGCCCTGAAGTCAAGCCCCGCTCCGAGCTGCACACCCACCGCGGCCACACCTGGCGCGTGGTGACCTCGGCCGAAGGAGAGAGACATTATTACACTTTCAATATCTACTTGGGCGTAGGGGTCAGCTTCGTGGTGGGCTACCTCTCCAGTTTTCTGGGGATCGGCGGCGGCATCATCCACGTGCCAGTCCTGGTTTACTTCTTGGATTTTCCGGTACTCATCGCCACGGCAACCTCCCAATTCGTCCTGGCCATCATGGCCTTGACCGGCACGGTGGTACATGTCTGGCATGGTTTGTTTCACACGGAAGTAAGGCACGCCATGTCCCTGGCCATCGGGGTTTTACTCGGGGCGCCCGTGGGGGCGCAGTTATCCAAGCGCATAGGGGGACCTCAGATTATCCGCATCCTGGCGCTGGCTTTAGGAGTGGTGGGAATCCGCATCTTGATCATGTACTTCCAACATTAGGGTCAGGGAACCTGGAGAATCGAGGGTGAACGGCCATAAGTCGATTGATTTGTAATAATAATTAAAGATGTCACCTAAGGAGGAAATTAGCGCCCGGATGAAGGAACCCATTGAGGTGCTCATGGAGGCCCGAGGCGTGGAGCTGGCCCCCAGGCCGGATAAACTGGTTGAAAAAAGGCCGAATCTATGCTATAATTGTAAAGAATTTGCCAGTCCTGAGGAGGGTGGGATGGAACACTCCTTAGACGAGCTTTGGATAAGCTTGGGAATGGCCTGGTCCACACTGAAGACCTTGATAAGCGGCCATCCCTGGCAGGCGGCGGCCTTCGTGGCGATCATCATCATCTTCTGGATCTTCCTATCTCCGGGGATTAAGCGTAAATAGCCCTCCCGCCAGAACTGCGGCGATTCGATCTCTGCCCCCCCACCCCAAAAAACCCAAAATTGCGCCCGCGCCGGCATCCCTTGGGCGGGCTCACACTTGGGTGCGCCCCTAGCAAGGATTTTTCCACTTTTAGCGGCAACCCAGTATCAGACTGATCAGCGAGATTCTCGGCTCGCAGCCATGATCTCTTGAATCGGAAATATCCCGGGGTTACGCCGCCCCGAAAACGCCGGGCGCCAGGGGGGGGACTTGCGCCGGCGTCCAAAATAGGTTGAAATATTAGGCAACTCTCAGGAAAGGGAAAGGCATGGCGAAAGAGCGTCTCACCGGTGCAAAGATCACCCCGGCCCCCGGAGGGGGGCTTCAGGTTCCCCAGCACCCCATAATTCTATTCATCCCCGGCGACGGCACCGGCCCCGATATCTGGCAGGCCACCCGGCCGGTGCTGGACGCCGCGGTGGCCAAGGCCTACGACGGCCAGCGGCAAATCGTCTGGCAGGAGGTCCTGGCCGGGGAAAAGGCCTTCAAGCAGACCCGCAGCTATTTGCCGGTGGAATCCCTCACCTCCCTCCGGGAGTTCCGGGTGGCGCTCAAGGGGCCCCTCACCACCCCCATCGGCGGCGGCTTCCGGTCCCTGAACGTCACCCTGCGCCAGGTCCTGGACCTGTACGCCTGCATCCGGCCGGTGCGCTATTACCCAGGGGTGCCCAGCCCCTTGAAAGAGCCGGGGCTGATTGACATGGTGATCTTCCGGGAAAACACCGAAGACGTTTACGCCGGGATCGAGTGGCCGGCCACCAGTCCCGAGGCCCAAAAAGTCATCGCCTTCCTCAACACCGAGATGGGCTGCACCCTGGACCCCACCGCGGCCATCGGCGTCAAACCCATGACCGAGCGCTGCAGCAAGCGCCTGATTCGCATGGCCCTGAACTACGCCATAGAACATAAGCGGCTCACGGTCACCCTGATGCACAAGGGCAACATCATGAAGTACACCGAGGGGGCCTTCCAGAACTGGGGCTATGAGGTGGCGATGGAATACGGCGACAAGGTGACCACCGAGGCGGAGCTGGCCACCCGCTTTCAGGGCGTCTTGCCTCCCGGCAAGGTGCTCTTGAACGACCGGATAGCCGACTCGCTCTTCCAGCAGGTGTTACTGCGGCCGGCGGAGTATCAGGTGATCGCCACCCCGAACCTGAACGGCGACTACCTCTCGGACTCCCTGGCGGCCCAGGTGGGGGGGCTGGGGATGGCGCCGGGGGCCAATATCGGGAATAACTGCGCTATCTTCGAAGCCACCCACGGCAGCGCCCCCAAGTACGCCGGCCAGGATAAGGTCAATCCCGGCTCCCTCATCCTCTCCGGGGCCATGCTCCTGGAGTACCTGGGCTGGCAGGAGGCGGCCGGGCTTATCCACCAGGCCCTGCCCCGCACCCTGCAAGCGGGGCTGGCCACCTACGACCTGGCCCGGCTGCTGCCCGGCAGCCAGGAAGTCTCCTGCTCCGCCTTCGGCCAAGCGTTGATCGAGCATCTGTGAGACGGTTTTCGGTAAAAAATTCCTGGAACGCCTCTGAAACGGATCATAATAGCGAGCTAACTTGCGGGAAGTGAGCCGCCCCCTATTTAGACCTGAAAAGGGCGCCGAGATCGTCCCGGCGCCCTTTAAGTTCTCCCGGTAATGTCTGCCCCGGCTACTCCCCGGCCCCTCCCCTCTCCTTAACCACATAGAGGACCTCAAAGCGGGCCGCCAACTCCGCCTGGATGGCCGCCACTGCCTCGGGGGAGAGGTTCTTCACCCGGACATAGACCTCCCGCAGGTTTTCCTCGGGGCTAAGGTAGCAGCTCAGCAGGCTGAGCAGCCGCCCGCCCTTGGCCCGCATCAGGTCGGCCACCTCCCTGAGAACCCCGGGCCGGTCTTCCAGGCGCAGGGCGAACTGCACCCCGCCCTGAAGGCTGCCGCTGATATGGAGCAAGGCCCGCAGGATGTCCGATTGGGTGATGATCCCTACCATTGAGCCTCCGGCGTCCACCACCGGCAGCCCCGAGATGGTGTGCGCCAGCATGGTTTGGGCGGCCTCCTCCACCGTGGCGTCCTGGGAGACGGTGATCGGGTCGCGGCTCATGATCTCCTTTACCTGCATCTCCGCCATCAGATAATACATCTCGTGCACGTCCAGGGTGGTGGCCCTGGACGGGGAGGCTGCTTTCAGGTCCCGGTCGGTGACCAGGCCCACCAGGCGGCCGGCGTTCATCACCGGCAGACGCCGGAAGTGATGCTCATTGATAATATGAATGGCCCGGATCAGGGAGGTGTCGTCAGTGATGGTTACGGGGGCCCGGGTCATCCAATCCTTGATCAGCATGGGGTTTCTCCGCCGCTTCTTAATTACCGGCTCGCTGCCGCTGTTACGTTGAGCGGTTTCCTGCGAAATTCGCCCGGCCGATGTCCGCGGCCATACCAAGAAAACGCAGGCTAAAGCCCGCGGCTACCTTTTAAAGACCATCTTTTTTAAAGCCGCGGTTCTTCGCCCCGGAAAAACCGCTGTAAATTGGACCGGTGGCAGACCAGGATCAACCCCGACAGGGCCCCGGCCAGGAGGAGATAGGCCTTGGAGCCGGAAAAGAGGCCCATGGCCACCGGCAGCAGCCAGGCGGCGATGAGTGCCGCGATGGAAAAAATGCGGGTCTGGCTCAGGGCCAGCAGGTAGACCAGGACCAGGCTCAGCCCGGCCCAGGGGCAAAGAGCGGCCACCACTCCGAAGCTGGTAGCCACCCCTTTGCCTCCTTTAAAACCGAGACCCACGGGGAAGACGTGCCCCAGGACCGCGGCTGCCCCCACCGAGGCCACCGCCGCCTGTTGCCAGGGGCCCAGGGGCGCCAGCCAGAGGCGGGCCAGGACCGTGGGCAGTGCCCCCTTGAGGGCGTCTCCCAGAAGGGTGAGGCCGCCGGCCTTGAGGCCCAGCAGGCGATAGAGGTTGGCGGTCCCCAGGTTGCCGCTTCCCCCGCTGCGGGGGTCCGGGCTCCCCAGGGCCCGGGCCACGATAAGCCCGGTGGGGATAGAGCCCAGCAGGTATGACAGAACCAACAATCCCCCAAAATACCCCGACATGGCCCCCGATCCCCGAAGCCCCTCAAGCCCCGCGCCGCTCGCTAGTCTTCCTGGCTGTTGCCGTGTTTTACGAAAACCTTACCCTTAGGAACCCGCCTTATTCTTTCCCCCTTGCAGGGCGGCGCCGGGCCGGGATGCTTATCGGTTCTATCATTTCCCTACACTATCTCCCCCCTCCCCCTCCCTGAGAGGGAGGGGGAGTCTGGGGAACAGGAGATATTAAGGATATTCTAGAGGCCCCGCCAGGCTGACCGCCTCATTCCGGCACCACCTCCAGGACCTGGTCGCCGGCCTCGTCCCACACCGTGGTCTTGATATGCAGCAGCTCGGCCCACCTCCGGAAGGCCCCCACAAAGACGATCACCATGAGGACCATGATGACTATGGCCAGGGTCGCCAAAAGATACATCCCTTGGGGGATATAGGTGTCCACCAGAAGCAGGTAGCCGGCATACATGGTGATAAAAGCCATGGCGATCCCCGGAATCGCGGTCATCCAGGCGTATTTGGCCTTGTTCATCCGGATGATCATGGTGGTGGCGATGATCAGGCCGCTGGCGGCCAGGAGCTGGTTGCTCATGCCGAACAGCGGCCAGATAGTGCCAATATTGCCGGTAACCACCAGATAACCCCAGGAGGACACGAAGATGGCGCTGGTGATGACGATGCCGGGCCACCAGCCCCGCTCCAGGAACTTGGGGAAGAATTGGCCGATCATTTCCTGGAGAAAGTAGCGGCCCACCCGGGTGCCGGCATCCACCGCGGTGAGGATGAAGACCGCCTCAAAGATGATGGCGAAGTGATACCAGTACCCCATCAAGTGCTTCATGAAGGGAATGGAGGAAAAGATATAAGCCATGCCTACGGCCAGGGAAACGGCGCCGCCGGGCCGGCCCTGGATCGTTTCCCCCACCGCCGAGGACAGCGCCTGCAGGTGGACCGTGGGCATGCCGAGTTTGGCAAAGGCGGCGGGAGCCGCGTTGATGGCGAAGTAATCGGCCGGCACCAGGACGCAGGCGGCCGTCAGGGCCATGATGGCTACAAAGCCTTCCACCAGCATGGCGCCGTAGCCCACGAACAAGACGTCCCGTTCATTGGGGAGCATCTTGGGGGTGGTGCCGGTGGCGATGATGGCATGGAAGCCGGATAAGGCCCCGCAGGCGATGATGATAAATACGAAGGGGAAGACCGGGCCGGCAATTACCGGACCGCCGCCGTGGACGAACTGGGTGATCGCCGGCATCAGGAAGACGGGCCGGACCCAGACGATACCCAGGGTCAGGGCCACGAGCGTGCCGATCTTCAGAAAGGTGGACAGGTAATCCCGGGGGACGAGTAGCAGCCAGACCGGCAGCACCGAGGCCGCAAAGCCGTAAAGCGGGATAAGATAGGAAATTTGCGGTTTGCTCATGGTGAACAGGGCCTTCAGGGTAGGACTGGCGACCACATAAGGCCCGGTCAAGATCACCGCAAACAGCAGCACCACGCCAATGATGCTGGCGCCCAGGACGTCGCCAGGACGCCAGAGGTGCATATAAATCCCCATGAGGAGGGCGATGGGGATGGTGGAAAGGACCGTGAAGGTCCCCCAGGGGCTGCTGAACATGGCGTTGACCACCGCAATGGACAGGCCCGCCAGGGTGAGGATGAGGATGAAGAGGATGGCCACCGAGGCCACGTGGCCCACCGCCGTGCCGATTTCCCTCTCGGCGATCTTGCCCAGGCTCTGGGCCTTATGGCGCACCGAGGCAAAGAGCACCACCATGTCATGCACGGCGCCGGCCACCACGCAGCCGATGATGATCCACAGGGCTCCCGGCAAATAGCCGAACTGGGCCGCCAATACCGGCCCCAAGAGCGGCCCGGCGGCAGCGATGGCGGCGAAATGGTGGCCAAACAGGACAAACTTATTGGTCTTGACATAATCGATGCCGTCGGCCATTTTCACCGCCGGCGTCAACCTCTCCTCCTTCAGCTCCAGAACCCGGTTGGCGATGAACAGGCCGTAATACCTGTAGGCCAGGGCAAACACGCACAATGCTACAAAGACCAGGGTCAAACCATTCATTCTTAGGCCCTCCCTTCTGCTGGTTTTGTCCTAAGTCCGGGTGCGGGCCCGGAGGTGCCGGTTACATGGAAAAATAAGCGAGTTCATCCTTTACCTCCGGCAGTTTGGGCCCCAGGACCCTGATCAACAGCACCGGGATAGGAGAGTGGCTGACCACCCGGTGGGCCACGCTGCCCAGCAGCCAGGCGACCTCGCCGGCGCCATGGCTGCCCAGGAGGATGAGATCCATCTGATGGGCGCTTGCGTAGCTCATGATCTCCTGGGCCGGGTCACCCTGTTTGAAGACCCAGGTAGCCGCTAAATTTTTGGCCCGCAAGGCCGCCGCGGTTTCCTGCAGATACTTGACCGCCGGCATTCGGGCCTCCCCCTCGGTCTCCGGAGAAGACTCGGTGATCTCACTCACCGCGGCGGAGCCCAACGTCAAGAGCACCAGTTGCGAACCAAAGCATTTCGCCAAATCCTCGGCCTTGGGAAGCACCTTGCCTGCCAAATCCGAGCCGTCCAACGGAACCAGGATCTTGTTAAACACGCCATGCCTCCTTCCCTCTCTGATTTGGTTCTGCCTGGGACCGGAGGGTCCTCACCCCTGGGTGGGGACCGGCCCGCCCTAAGGAAGCCGTGGGGGAAAGGCTTTTTTCCTGCGGCTCCCGGGCGCCGCCAGATGCCTGAAACCAGGTACCTTGTGCCTTTGTTTAGGTAATCATATTACCACGATTTATTGTCAAGATGGGAAAAAAAAGGGCCCGAAAACGGACCCCCGGGACTAACCCGGAAAGATGTCCCCTGAAGAGCTTGGGGTAAAATTGGCGTCCCAAACAGGAGCTTGGGAACGAGAAAATAATCCGTTGGTGGCCCATTCACACGCCTATCCCATCTCATCACTTGAGAAGCAGTTCTGCCACTTCCTTCGGCGCGCGCGCGATAACAGCAAGGAAAGCCCGAGCCGGTTGATCGGGCTGTGACCGCCCTTGCTCCCAGTTCCGAAGCGTTCCCAGGGGAATATGATAGTGGACTGAAAATTCTTCCTGTGTCAGCCCCAGGGCGCGCCGGAGCGTCTTGACGTGCGGCAGTGGCCGCAGCTGGCTCTCCCTTTCGGGCGTTAGCGGTGGATTGTCGAGATCGCTCGCGGCACCAGCCTCGATGTCGGCTTCGTTCATCGGTGCCAACGGCGTCTCGGGCACAACCCTTTCGGCGCCATCCGGCTAGCGCTTCATGAGCCTCCCGTCACGTTGCCTTGCCTCAAAGATAATTTTTGGCCAGCTCTTCGTAATAAGCCCGGGGATGCTTGCAGGCAGGGCAGGTTTCCGGCGGATTCTTGCCCGCGACCACATAACCGCAGTTGCGGCAGTGCCAGGTGACGGCCTCCTGCCGGTGGAACAGGGTATCGTCTGCCAGGCGTTTCGCCAGGGCCCGGTAGCGGGCTTCGTGGAATTTTTCCACCTTGGCGATTTCCCGGAAAGAGACGGCGATCTCTTTGAACCCTTCCTGCTGGGCCACTTCGGCAAAATTCTGGTACATGGTGGTCCACTCATACTTCTCGCCCTCGGCCGCAGCCTCCAGGTTGCTCAAGGTATCCCCCAGGTGGAAGGGATAGCCCGCGGTGATTTCGGCGCTGCCCTCCCCCAGGTGCTTATAAAAGACCTCGGCATGCTCCTTTTCGTTGTCCGCGGTCTCCTGGAAAATCGCGGCAACAAACTCGTATCCGGCCTTGCGGGCCTGGCTGGCATAAAAGTTATAGCGGTTCCGGGCCTGGGATTCGCCGGCAAAGGCGATTAGCAGGTTCTTTTCCGTCTGGGAGTTCTGCAACTGCATGGAAAAACCTCCTTGGGGTAATTAAGGTGCGCCAGGCGCACCTAATATTGCAGCTTACTATAATCTAATGGTGCGCAGAACGCACCGTTGCCAGAATTTTCTCCTTACCAGGCTCCTGGTTGGGGACATTTGGGTATCACCCAATCTTTGGCTTTTAGCTGATGGCTGATAGCTGATACCGTTATTGCTGCCAAATAATCCGGCCGCAGTCCTTCAGGTCGTAGCCCCCCAGGGCGGTGGCCGCCTCCCGAAATTGGGCGGAGCGGATAACCTCCAGCAAGACCTGGAAGCGGGTGTCAACAAAGGTGGTTTCCGGCACCACCAAGTCGTAGCGCTCCGGCCGCAACGGGATAAAATCGAGATCCAAGGCCCTGGCCGCCGCCAGAATACCCAGTCCGGCGTCAGCGGTGCCGGAGGAGACATTCACCGCCACTGCCATGTGGGTGTATTCCTCCCGGGCGTAGCCCTGGATGGTAGCGGCCGCCAGGCCCTCCTCCTTGAGGAGAATATCGAGCAGCAGGCGGGTGCCGGCGCCCCTTTGCCGGTTGATGAAGCGCACCCCGGGGCGGGCCAGGTCTTTGATGCCCAGGAGGTTTTTGGGGTTGCCCGGGGCCACCATCAGGCCCTGCTGCCGCCAGGCCAGATTGATGAGTTTCAGGGGCACCCCGGCGAGATGGCGCTCAATGAAGGAAATGTTGTAGGTTTTGGTCTCGGGGTCCAACAGGTGGCAGCCGCCCAGGTGGGCCCTGCCCTGCCGCAGGGCCATCAGGCCTCCCAGGCTGCCCACGTGGCCGGAAGAGAGGCGCAGCCGCGCCTCGCGGCGGCGCAGCAAGGTGGCCAGGAGGTCCAGGGCGTTGTCGTGGCTCCCCAGGACCACCAGGGTGCCGTCGATCTCCTCCGGGGCCACCAGCAGCTCCGCGGCCACCGGTCGGTCCTCCTCCAGGCCTTCGCTCAAAGAGGGGATCGTCAGCAGGCCGTCGGCCCGCACCAGGGAAGTGATGGCGCCCGCCCCCCGGGGCAGCGGGGTGGCGATGACCTGGTCCCCCACCCGGCCCAGGGTTACCCGGATGAATTCGGTGAGGCCGGGTCGGGAAGGCAGGTTCTGGGCCGGATGGACCATCAGGGAGGGCCGCGCCTTAAGCCTTTTCCCGGCCATCCCGGCGATCAGGGGTCCGGCGAACTGCTCGAAGGAAAGGACTGCGGATACCGGATATCCGGGGTTGCCGATCACCGGTTTGCCCGCCACTACCCCCAGCAGGGTGGGCTTCCCCGGCATCATGGCCACCCCGTGCACCAGCACCTGGCCCAGGGCGGCCACCGCCTGGTAGGTGTAATCCTCGGTGCCCGCGGAAGAGCCGGCATTGATGAGCACCAGGTCGGCGGCCGCCACGCTTTGTTGCAAGGCGGCTGTGAGCATTTCCAAGTCGTCGGGAACGATGTCCTGAACCCAGGGGAGGCCCCCGGCCTCGGCCACCAGGCCGGAAAGGATGACCGAGTTGAATTCCGGCAGGCGGCCGGCGGCCGGTTCCTGCTCCAGGTCGGCGGCCGGCACCAGCTCGCTGCCGGTGGGGATGATGGCCACCCTGGGAAGGCTTCGCACCTTAACCCGGGTCACTCCGGCGGCCAGCAGGGCCCCCTGGGACCAGGGGGAGATTTCCGACCCTTCCGGAAGGACCATTTCCCCCTTTACCAGATCTTCGCCCACCCGGCGGACATGCTGCCAGGGGAAGACCGGGGCCTCCACCACGATGGGGTCGGCCTCGGGGTCGGGAATCTGCTCCACCATGATCACCGCGTCGGTTCCCTCCGGCATCAGGTGACCGGTGTTGACCGAGGTGGCCTCCCGGCCCAGGTGCAAACGCCTGGGGTTTTCCGGGGTGGCCCCGAAGGTGGCCGCAGCCGGGACCGCAAAGCCATCCATGGCCGCCTGGTGCGCCGCGGGGCTGGAGCGCCGCGCCATTACCGGGGCCGCGGTCACCCGGCCGGCAGCCGTAAGCGTCGGGACTTCCTCCACACCCGCCGGGCCTTTGGGATCGAACCGGGAAAACCAGAGCTCCCGGGCCTCCTCCAGGGACTGCATCCGCAAATAGATACGCCGTTTCATAAGCTCTCACTCTCAGTGGTCAGCTTTCAGCTTCATAAAAAGTGTCTAAGCCACCCATGATTGTATCGCCAAAAAGGAGGTTTATAAAGGCCTTCTTGTAGCCGCTGAGAACCCGGTCCCGGCGCTGCACCAGGGCCAGGTGATCGGGCTTAAAGTAACCGGGAAGGGGAATGAAGGCCAACCGGCGTCCGGGGCGGGGCATGGCCTGGGCCAGGGTGGCGAAGGAGATCCCCAGGCCTATTTCCACGTAAAGGGCGCTCAACTCCACGTTGGCCGATTCCATGACGATCCGGGGGGCAAGGCCCAGGGTGCGGAAGCGCTCGTCCAGGACCCGGCGCCAGGGGTAGCCGGGGTCCCGGGGCGGCAAGATCAGGGGAAAGCGGACGATCTGCCGCAGGCTGAGGCGCTTGGCGGCCGCCAGGGGATGGTCCCGGGGGGTCAGGAGGACGGGGACCAAAGACTGCCAGCGCCGGGCGGCCAGCTCCTTGGGCACCAGAGATTCCAGGGCCAGGCCGAAATCGACCTCGCCTTCTTTCACCAGGTCCAGGACCGCCGCCTGGGAGCGGTCCAGGAGGGTGAGGTCGACCTGGGGAAACTGCCGGCGGTAGGCCAGCAGCGCCTCGGGCAGCAGGCGGTACAGGGTGGTGAAGGCCGCGGCCAGGCGCAGGGTTCCCTGGTTGGTCCCCTTGAGCTCGTGGAGCTCTTCTTTAAAGGTTTCATAGCCGGCCAGCAGGGTCCGGGAAAACTCCAGGAGCTTTTCGCCGGCAGGGGTGAGGCGCAGGCGGTGGCCCAGGCGCTCCAGGAGGAGGCAGTCGAGCTCCGCTTCCAGGGCCCGGACCTGCTGGCTCAGGGCGGATTGGCTCCGGAAAGTGGCCGCCGCCGCCTTGGTAAAGCTGCCCAACCGGGCCACCTGGTAGAAGCCTAAGAGCTGTTGCCATTCCATAAGTTTTACTGATTATAAATATCAATATTATTAATTTTACTTATTTAACTTTTTAGCAGAAATTAGCAACCACGGCAACTGAACGTTTTCCGTCTCTGCCAAGTGGCTTTTGACTCGATTTTGATTTTGCCTTTCACCGAAAACTGAAAACGGAAAACCGAAAACCGCCTTCCAAGGAGGTGTGCCATGAAGGAATCGCTGCAGCCGGGCCTCAGTTTTGAATTCCGTTTCCAGGTGCCGGACAATAAGACCGTCCCCCACCTGTTCCCCGAATCCCCGGAGTTCCAGGAGATGCCGCAGGTATTGGCCACCGGCTTCATGGTGGGCCTCTTCGAATGGGCCTGCATCCGGGCGGTCAACCCCCACCTGGACTGGCCCCGGGAGCAGACGGTGGGGATCCGGGTCCAATTGAGCCACCTGGCCGCCACCCCGCCGGGACTGACGGTGACCGTTCGGGGCCGGCTGGAAAAGATGGAGGGGCGGAAACTCACCTTTTTCCTGGAGGCCGATGACGAAGTGGACCTGATCTCAGAGGGCTACCACGAGAGGTTCGTCATCGACGCCGTGAAATTCAAAGCTAAGGCCAAGGCCAAATCCGAGAGAAAGCAGGCTTAAGCAAAGTCATCGCCCTGGGCTAACCTTTCTCAAGACAGCTCCCGGCTGCCGGCTGGAGTGAGACCAGCCCCCCCCCGGGCGGCGGGTCTTTGGGGAGCGGCTACAGGAACGGGCCGGGGGATCTTCCCCGGCCCGTTCAATCTCAGATTCATTTTCCCCTGGGGCTCCCTTCTTGAGGCAAGAGGCGCGGCCCCGGGGTGTCTTTTTTACCAGTGATTGGTATGCACCCGGGAGGCGTCATAAGGGTGCGGCATCTTCCTCTCCGCCGGGTAGCCGATGGGAATGATGTTCAGAGGGATGACCTGTTCCGGCAGATTCAGCAGCTTTTGCACCTTGGCCACCCGGTCCTGGTAGGGATAGATGGCGGTCCAGACCGCCCCCAGCCCCATCGCATTGGCCGCGATGAGGATGTTCTCGCTGGCCACCGCCCCATCCAGCATCCATAACCCCTTCCCCTTTTCCCTAATCTCTTTGGCCTGATTGCCGCAAACCAGGATGGCCACCGTGGCCTTCTTGAGCTGAAAAGTCTTGGGATTGGGATTGAAACTATGAATCTGGTCCAGGATTTTGCGGTCATTAATCACCACAAACTCCGTGGACTTCTCATCGAAGGCCGACGGCGCGCTCAAGCCGGCTTCCAGCAACAGCTTGATGGTCGCTTCGGGAACCGGGTGCGGCGTATAGTCCCGGATACTGCGCCGGGTCAGGATGGCGGTGATGGCATCGAGGGTTCCCGCCGGAACCTTGATTTCCACCGGCGCCCCCTGCTCCGCGGCGCCCGCCGCCGGTTTTTCCTCCGCCCAACTCCGGGGGGTCGTGAGCCCCTGCTGCCACATGAAGGCCAGGAGGCCTAAACCGATGACCCCGATGACCGGAAACAACCTCTTGCAAATTTTCATCCCAGCTCCTCCTTTGATCCTGTCTTGACCTTAATAATCCGAGATTAGGCGGCAGCCTTGGCCACCGTCGCTGACAAACCCGCACCTGCCGGCTCACCTCAGGTTGCGGACCCGCACCTCGATCTCCGGGCTGTCTTGCAACAGGTCCGCCAGCTTGCCGGCATCCGTGCTGCCGTAGTGGTAAGGGTAGAGAATTTTAGGCTTGAAGGCCCGGGCCGCATCCGCCGCCATCTCCGGCGTCATGGTGTAAGGGAGATTCATAGGCAGAAAAGCGATATCGATGTTCTTAAGAGCCTTCATCTCCGGGATGTTCTCCGTATCCCCGGCCACGTAAACCCTTTGGCCCCCGAAGGTGATTACGTAGCCGTTGCCGCCGCCTTGGGGGTGAAAGGGTTCGCCCCCGGGCCGCATGTGCACCAGGTTGTAGGCCGGGACCGCTTCAATCTGCAGGCCCTCCTCGGTCTTCGTCTCCCCGTTCTTCATGACGAGGCTCCCGGGCACCTGGGATGCGCCCGCCTGATTCAGCACGACCCGGGTCGAGGGCTGCCGCAGCGATGCCACCGCCTTGGCATCCAGGTGGTCCCCGTGTTCGTGAGTGATGAGAATCAGGTCCGCTTTGGGGAGCGTCCGGTAATCGGCATACTCTCCCACGGGGTCCACATGAATGACCCGGCCCCCGAAGGCAAACATCAAGGTGCCGTGGCCGATGAAGGTGATTTTCAGACTTCCAGCCCCGGTCTCAATGATGTCCTGCTCAAACTTCTCCGCGGTGTCCGACATGCCGGCCCCCCAATATTTGAATTTATGCGGCGAACCTTCAGCGCCGTCAGAAATGATTTTGAGGTCCCAATTCCCGGGTCTATCTACAAGGAATGATGGATCAACGTCCGAGCTTTCGGATAAGGATAATTCCGGTAAAAGTCAATAGCCCGGCAAGATATGGGCTTCCCAAGGCTCCGCTGACAAGTTTTGATCATGGCCGGCCCATTGGCAGAAGGAGGAATAGATTGGCTAACCTCAAAGAGAAGGAGTCAATCAGAGAGTTTCCTTTGATATCTCCTCGGGTTGGCAGGATTCCAGTTGGGCCTCCCGCGGCCGGCTGCGGCAGGGGCGCCCGCAGGCCTCGCAGGTGCACGACGGCAGTTCGCCCTCGTCGGCCAGTTTTTGGAAATGGCCGCAGTGGCGACAGCGCACCACCGGGCGGTAGTCGATCCAGCCGGGTTCCTTCCAATAACGCCAGGTGCCGTACTTGAGGCGATAGCGGAGCGCCGTGTAGAGGCAGGTCAGGCCGATGAGATGGGCCGTGGAAATGAAAAAAGCCCTCCAGGAAAGGAGGACGGTGACCCCCATGACCATCAACAGCCGGGAGGCCAGGCGCCAGGATTTCTTCCAGAGGGCGGCATCGGCCAGGGTCCAGGGCAGGCGCACCCCGACCCAAAGGTTGCGGCCGGGCTGCCAGAAGAGCATCAGCAGCCCCACACCCCAGCAGAGTCCCGATACCAGGTAGTGCCAGTAATGCAGAAATCACCGCCTCTTTAGGCAGTTCAAGGTTCAAAGTTCAAAGTTCAAAGTTGAGACCTCTGCGAAAGTCCCGATCTTTGTCATTCTGAGGGAGCGAAGCGACCGAAGAATCTCATAAATGACAAAGTTGGTTTTCGCAGATGTTTAAAGTTCAAAGTCGAAACCCAAGGCCTTCGCATTTGAATTTTGACTTTTAACCTTGAACTTTGAACTTTGAACTCTCACTTCCCCTCCAGCTTGGCCCGGATCTTGAGGCGCAGGGCGTTGAGGCGGATGAAGCCGGCGGCGTCCGCCTGCCGGTAGTCGCCCCCGGCCTCGAAGGTCACCAGGTCGGGGCGGTACAGGGACTTGCCGCTTTTCCGGCCCACCACCGTGACGTTGCCTTTATAGAGCTTCAGCCGGGCGGTGCCGGTCACCGGCTGCTGGGCCTCATCGATCAGCTTCTGCAAGGCATACCGTTCCGGGGCGAACCAGTAACCGTAGTAGATCAATTCGGCGTAGCGGGGGCTGAGGCTGTCCCGGAGGTGCATCACTTCCCGGTCCAGGGTGATGGATTCCACCGCCTGATGGGCGGCCCTCAGGATAGTGCCGCCGGGGGTCTCGTACACCCCCCGGGATTTGAGGCCGACGTAGCGATTTTCCACCAGGTCTACCCGGCCGATGCCCTGGGCGCCCCCAATTTCATTGAGGCGGGCCAATAGAGCCGCCGGGCTGAGGCGCTCTCCGTCCACGGCGACCGGGTCGCCGGCCTCAAAGTCGATCTCCACATATTGCGGCTTATCAGGGGCCTCCTGGGGGGATTTGCTGAGCAGGAACATCTCCGCCGGGGGTTCGGCCCAGGGGTCCTCCAGGATGCCGCCCTCGAAGCTGAGGTGCAGGAGGTTGCGGTCGCTGGAGTAGGGTTTCTCCGTGGTCACCGGCACCGGGATCCCGTGCTTTTGGGCGTAGGCCAGGCAATCGGCCCGGCCTTGGAGGTCCCACTCCCGCCAGGGAACGATGATCGTGAGATCCGGGGCCAGGGCCTGGTAGGTGAGCTCGAAGCGCACCTGGTCGTTGCCCTTGCCGGTGGCTCCGTGGCTCACCGCGTCCGCCCCGGTTTTGGCGGCCACCTCCACCTGGGCCTTGGCGATCAGGGGCCGGGCGATGGAGGTGCCCAGCAGATAGGCCCCTTCATAGAGGGCGTTGCCCCGGAACATGGGCCAGACGAAATCCCGGACAAACTCTTCCTTCAGGTCCTCGATGAAGACCTCGTCGGCGCCGGTGGCCCGGGCCTTGGCCGCCACTGCGTCCACTTCTGCTCCCTGGCCGATGTCGGCGCAGAAGGCCACTACCTGGCATTTATAGGTCTCCTTCAGCCACCTGAGGATTACCGAGGTGTCCAGGCCGCCGGAATAGGCCAGGACGATTTTGCGGATTCCATTCATAGTCTTCTGATTCCTCTAAGACCTTTCTATGATCATGCTGAAAGGGTAACCCTCCTGAACCGCCTTTTACCCACCTTGAGAAGATAGGATTTCCCGGCAGCCAGCTCCAGGTTGGCATCGGTAACCTTTTCTCCATCCACCTGGACCCCGCCCTGAGTGATCAGGCGCCGGGCCTGCGAGGTGCCGCCAGCCAGGCCCGCGTCCACCATGGCCTTGGGAAGCCACAGCTTCGAGCCGGCAGCCAACAGCTCCACCTCCTCAATCTCCTCCGGCAGGCCCTTGTCCCGGAAGATGCGGGCGAACTGGCGGGCCGCCTCGAGCGCGGCCTCCTTGCCGTGATAGCGGGCTACCAGTTCCAGCGCCAGCTCCTCCTTCACCTGGCGGGGGTGCCTGCCCCCCTGGGCCAGATCCTCCTGGAGGCGGGCCAGGTCTCCCGGGGCGATGTCGGTGAGGAGTTCAAAATAGCGCAGCATCAGGGGGTCAGAAATGGACATGATCTTGCCGAACATGACTCCCGGGGCTTCGTCGATCCCCACGTAGTTCCCCAGGGATTTGCTCATCTTCTGCACCCCGTCCAGCCCTTCCAGCAGGGGCAGGGTGATCACCACCTGGGGCTGCTGGCCGTATTCCCGCTGCAAGTCCCGGCCCACCAGGAGGTTGAAGGTCTGGTCGGTGCCGCCCAACTCCACGTCGGCGGCCAGGGCCACCGAGTCATAGCCCTGGATCAGGGGATAGAGAAACTCGTGGATGCTGATGGGGGTCTGGGAATTGTAACGCTTATGGAAATCTTCCCGCTCCAGCATGCGGGCCACGGTGTGGCGGGCCGCCAGCTTGATCAGGTCCTGGGCGGACATTTGCTTCATCCAGCGGCTGTTGAAGTCGATAAGGGTTTTATCCCGGTCCAGGATCTTAAAGATCTGGCGCTCGTAGGTGGCGGCGTTGGCCTTGACCTCTGCTTCCGTAAGGGGCGGCCGGGTTTCGCTCTTGCCCGAGGGGTCGCCGATGAGACCGGTGAAATCGCCGATGAGGAAGATCACCTGGTGGCCCAGGTCCTGGAAATGCTTGAGCTTCTGGATGAGCACCGTGTGCCCCAGGTGCAGGTCCGGGGCGGTGGGATCGAACCCGGCCTTGATCCGCAAGGGCTTGCCGGTGGCGATGGCCTCCTGCAGCCGCGCCTTAAGCTCCTCTTCCCGGATGATCTCCTGGCAGCCCTGCTTGATCAGAGCCAGTTGTTCGTCCACCGGTTTCACGCCAAGTTCACTCCCATCTGTTTAATCTAGCCTTTATAGGGCCGGCTGTGCCCGCCGAACTGCGAGGGGCCAGGGGTTAGGGACCAGGGGCCAGCGCTTATTACTAACCCCTAATCCCTGCCTTCTTGGCGGCCACAGGCCGCCCTATAACCTACTCCAAAACCTCATTCTGCCCAAAAATGTCATTCTGAGCGAAGCGAAGAATCTAGTGTTATGTCCCATGGAAACGGTGCATTATGCTTTGGTTTTTACCCTCCCCCTTGAGGGGGCGACAGGTGGGGCTGGTCTGCCTGTCGATATGTTGAAACTTCACGGAACCACCCGGATTCGCCCCGCGCCCTTCCCCGTAACTTCGCCGACGATGGCCGCCTCCGCCACCCCCCGCTCCTGAAGCCGGCTCAGCAGCAGCTCGCCGTGGTGGGGTGCCACCGCAATGAACAGGCCTCCGGAGGTCTGGGCGTCGCTCAAGAGATCCGCCATTAAGGGGTCCACCCCGGCCTCGAGGGTCAGGTGGTTTTCGCAGAAGCGGCGGTTGGCGTGGCTGCCCCCCGGCACCAGGCCCATGGCGGCGTACTCCCGTGCCCAGGAAAGGATCGGCACCCGGCCGGCAAAAATGGTGAACTCCGCCTGGGAGGCCCGGGCCATCTCCAGGCCGTGTCCCAGGAGGCCGAAGCCGGTGATGTCGGTGACCGCGTGCACCTCCAGGCCTTCCAGGGCCTCGGCCGCGGCCCGGTTGAGGGCGGCCATCACCCGGATGGCCGCTTTCTCGGCTTCCGGGGAGGCCAGACGGGCCTTCAGGGCGGTGGCGATGATGCCGGTGCCCAGGGGCTTGGTGAGCACCAGCAAGTCCCCGGGGCGGGCTCCGCCCTTGGTGTAGATGCGCTCCGGATGCACCAGCCCGGTGACCGCCAGGCCGTATTTCATCTCCGGGTCCTCGACACTGTGCCCCCCCACCAGCAGGGCCCCGGCTTCGTGCACCTTGTCCAGCCCCCCCCGAAGCACCGCCTTGAGGGTTTCCGGCGACTCGCTCTTCAGGGGAAAGCAGATGATATTCATGGCCAGCAGAGGCCGGCCCCCCATGGCGTAGATGTCCGAGAGGGCGTTGGCCGCGGCGATGGCCCCGAACTCATAGGGATCGTTGACGATGGGGGTAAAGAAATCTACCGTCTGGATCAGGGCCAGCTCCGGGGTCAGACGATAGACCCCGGCGTCGTCCGCCGCCTCCAATCCCACCAGGAGATCGGCATGGCTCTTAAAAGGCAAGCTCTTTAAGATGTCCTCCAGGACCCCCGGAGGTATCTTGGAGGCTCAGCCCGCAGCCCGCACCTGCTCTACCAGGGGTTTTTTGCTCTCTTCCGTCATGGGCCTCTCGTTAACTATCGCTATGTTGCGAAAACGACTACCAGCCCCTACTAAAACCCCAGCCAGCGGACTTCCCGATCCTTGCGGGGCGGCGCCGGCGGTTCCTTGGCCGGGTAGCCGATGGGGGTGATGGCCAGCAGTTGCCGCTCGGTTTTCCCCAGGAATTTCAGGATTTCGTCTTCCAGGTAATTAGCCCCGGTCATCCAGCAGGTACCCAGGCCTTCGGCTTCTGCCGCCAGCAGCAGGGTTTGCATGAGGGCGGCGCCGCTCTGGAGGTTGGCCATATTCATGCCGGGGTGGGGGTCCTTGAAGATGGTCACCGCGATGACCACCGGGGCGCCCCCCAGGTTCTTGAAGAACTTCATCACCAGTTCCGGGTCTATTCCAGGGATGTTGGCCTTCTTCAATTCGGGCAGCAGATACTTGACGGCCTGGCTCACCAGGGCCACGAATTCATCCCGAACCCGGCCAGCCATCACGCATAGGTCCCAGCCCTGGAGATTAATGCCGGAGGGGGCCCACAGGGCGGCCTCGACTACCCGTTCCAGGACTTGCCGGGACGGCGGCTCCGGTTTGTACAAGCGATGGCTGCGACGATGGTGAATGGCTTCGTAGATATCCATGGAACCTCCCTTGGGATCTGAGTCTTCAAGTCTGCGATTGGCAGATTGCCAGGCCCTGCGGCATCTTTATCGGCTCCCAGCCGTCCGCCTGTCTGCCCCAATCCCGGTAAACCCCGGCTTCCGTAAGCCTCCCCCGCTTTTCACAGCCCTGGGCGTAGATGGCGCATTTGCGGGCCAGCGTCCGCCGGGCCGCCTGGGCCTCCGGGGCCGGCAACTCCGGATCATCCAGGAGTTTGAGGAGGGCCTGGATGCGAAACCGGTCCAGGCCCCATTGGGCGGAGAGCTGGTCGTCGCGGCCGCCCCTCTTGATGACCAGGGCCTCCGGCAGCAGGCCGATCTGGTAGCGCCAACTGAGGCGCAACCAGAGGTCGTAGTCTTCGGCGGCGGGGAGATTCTCATCGAAGCCGCCGTGTTTCTGAATAACCGTCCGGTTGAGGACCACCGCCGAGGGGCTCACCAGGCAGCGCGCCAGGGACGGGAAAAAGATCCAGCCCCCGATTTTGCGATGGCTCAGGGGTTGATTGACCTTAAGCCCCCGCCGCTCCCAGGTCTCCTCGGTTTGGCAGAGGAGGAGCTCCGGATGCCCTGCCAGGTAAACCATCTGCCGGGCCAGCTTTTCCGGCCGCCACAGGTCGTCGGAGTCGAGGAAGGCCAGCCACTGCCCCCGTGCCCCGGAGATGCCGAGATTCCTGGCTGCCGCCACCCCGAGGCGGGAAGTATTGCGCAGCAATCTGATCCGGGACCCAAAAACGGCCAGGGCCTCCGCGGTGCCGTCCGTGGAGGCGTCATCCACCACCAGGACTTCAAAATCCCGCCAGGTCTGGGCCAGCACCGAGGCCATCGCCTCTGGCACCAGGGCCGCCCGGTTGTAGGTGGGAATGATGACGCTGAGGCCAGGCTGGGCCGCCATGGTGAGAAGTTAATCAAAAATCCGGGAAAATACAAGGGTGAAATGGTTCCGGGGCCGATCGCCTCCTTTATCATTTGTGGCGCCGCCCGGTCTATGGTAATTTATCAAGATAACCAACATGAGCAGGAGCGCCCATGCCGCCCCGTTATCAACCCCGCCGCCTGGAGGCCAAATGGCAGGAGATTTGGCAGGCGCAGCGGCTCTATGAGGCCCGGGAAGACCCCGGCCGCCCCAAATATTACGTCCTGGAGATGTTTCCCTACCCGTCCGGGCGCATCCACATGGGGCACGTGCGCAACTACACCATCGGCGACGTGGTGGCCCGCTACAAAAGGATGCGG
This sequence comes from uncultured delta proteobacterium, assembly GCA_963697965.1. Classification (GTDB taxonomy): domain Bacteria; phylum Desulfobacterota; class Desulfobaccia; order Desulfobaccales; family 0-14-0-80-60-11; genus JAPLJC01. The sequence continues at coordinate 578,191 of OY969108.1, read as the reverse complement.
GGGTTCAACGTGCTGCACCCCATGGGCTGGGACGCCTTCGGCCTGCCGGCGGAAAACGCCGCCCTGGCCCGGGGGCTCCACCCGGCCACGTGGACCTCGGAGAATATCGCCTATATGCGCGGCCAGCTCCAGGCCCTGGGCTATAGTTATGATTGGCCCCGGGAACTGGCCACCTGCGACCCCGAATATTATCGCTGGGAGCAGTTGGTCTTCATCGAGATGTACCGGAGGGGGCTGGCCTACAAACGGCAGGCCCCGGTCAACTGGTGCCCCAAGTGCGCCACGGTGCTGGCCAATGAGCAGGTGGAAAACGGCCTCTGCTGGCGTTGCGACTCCCCGGTGCACTTGAAGGAGCTGGACCAATGGTTCTTTAAGATCACCGCCTACGCCGAGGAGCTGCTGGCCGACCTGGATCAGCTCCATGACTGGCCGGAGCGGGTGGCCACCATGCAGCGCAACTGGATCGGCAAATCTATTGGGGCGGAGATCCAATTCCCCCTGGAGGGCGGGGGCGAACCCATCAAGGTCTTCACCACCCGGGCCGACACCCTGTTCGGCGCCACCTTCATGAGCCTGGCCCCGGAGCACCCCCTGGCCCTGGAACTGGCCCGGGGCGCCGCCCAGGAGGCGGAGGTGCGCGCCTTCGTCGATTTTTGGTCTGCCCAGAATCGCAGCCGCGGGGCCCTGGAAGAGATCACCAAGGAAGGGGTCTTCACCGGGCGCTACTGCCTGAACCCGGTCACCGGCGGGAAGATGCCCATTTACGTGGCCAACTTCGTCCTGATGGGCTACGGCACCGGCGCGGTGATGGCGGTGCCGGCCCACGACCAGCGGGATTTCGAGTTCGCCCGGAAATACCAGCTTCCCATCCGGGTGGTGGTCGAGCCGCCCCCTGCCGAATTGCCGCCGCTGCCCGCAGATTTGCCCGCGGCCTATGAAGAGGACGGCGTCCTTACGAACTCCGGGGATTTTAGCGGCCTGGCCAGCGCCGCAGCCCGGGAAGCCATCGCCGCCTTCCTGGAAGGCCAGGGCCTGGGAAAACCGGCGGTGCACTTCCGCCTCCGGGATTGGCTGATCTCCCGGCAGCGCTACTGGGGAGCGCCCATTCCCATTATTTATTGTGAAAAATGCGGGATGGTGCCGGTACCGGCGGACGAGCTGCCCGTGGTCCTGCCGCTTAACGTCCGGATCACGGGGGAGGGGGGCTCGCCCCTGGCCCAAGTACCCGCCTTCTACGAGGTCTCCTGCCCCGGCTGCGGCGGTCCGGCCCGCCGGGAAGTGGACACCATGGACACCTTTGTGGAGTCCTCCTGGTATTTCCTGCGCTACGCCTGCCCCGACTATCGGGAAGGCATCCTGGACAAGGCCCGGGTGGGATATTGGCTGCCGGTGGATCAATACATCGGCGGCATCGAACACGCGGTGCTGCACCTGCTCTATGCCCGCTTCTTCACCAAGGTCCTGCGAGACCTGGGGCTGGTTAAGATCGACGAACCCTTCCAGCGCCTCCTCACCCAGGGAATGGTCCTCAAAGACGGGGCCAAGATGGCCAAATCCAAGGGCAACGTGGTGGACCCGGAGTACCTGATCCAGGAATACGGCACCGACACCACCCGCCTGTTCCTGCTGTTCGCCGCGCCTCCGGAAAGAGACCTGGAGTGGAGCGACCAGGGAGTGGCCGGCTGCCACCGCTTCCTGCACCGTCTCTGGAACCTGGTAAACTCGCTGTTGCCGGAATTAAGCCAGGTTGCCGCCTACGCCGGCGATGGCCGCGGGCTCTCCCCGGACTTGCAGGAATTTCGCCGCATGGTGCACCGCACCATCAAGAAGGTCAGCGACGACATCGAAGACTCCTTCCACTTCAACACCGCCATCGCCGCGGTGATGGAGCTGATCAACGCCTTTTACCTGGCGGCCGAGAACCTGCCCCGGGATACTGCGGCCCGGGAAGTATTCCGGGAGGCAGTGGAGGCCATCATTTTGCTGCTCAATCCCATGGTGCCCCACCTGGCTGAGGAGCTGTGGCAGGCCCTGGGACACCAGACTTCCCTGCAACAATGCTGCTGGCCGGAGGCCCAGGCGGGGGCCCTGGAGGAGTGCGCCTGCACCCTGGTGGTCCAGGTCAACGGCAAGGTGAGAAGCCGGCTGGTGGCCCCGGTCACGGCCACCCCGGCAGAGATCACCGATATGGCCCTGGCTGACCCCGCCATCCAGAAATGGCTGCAGGGCCCGGCCCCGCGGCGGGTGGTGCCGGTTAAAGATAAACTGAACCGAATCGTCCTGATCAATATCGTCACCTGAGGATTCCTCAATGAAAACGGGTCGCGGTTGGCTTCTTCTCCTGCTGCCGTTGCTGCTCCTCAGCGGCTGCGGTTATCATCCCCTGGGGGCCGAACCCATGGGCGGCGTCACCCGCACCCTGGCCGTGCCCTTGTTTACCAACCGCTCCACCGAGGTGGGACTGGAAGCCATAATGGCCAACGCCCTGATCCGCACCTTTTCCGAGACCCGGGCGGTCAAGGTTACCCCCTATGAGGATCAGGCCGACCTGGTCCTGGACGGCAAGGTCCAGTCGGTGGACAACATGTCGGTTGCCTATTCCAGCGTCACCCTGTCCACGGTGCGGCGGGTGATAGTGCGGGTGGAGCTGACCCTGAAGCAGCGGGACAACGGCAAGGTGCTCTGGAAAGATACCCAGATACTGGAGTCGGACTACGTGGTGGACCCCAGCTACCAGGCCGGGGAGGTCACCCGGGCCGAGGGCCTACGCCGGGCCGCGGCCAATATGGCCCAGCGGGTCCTGAACAAGGTGTTGCTGGTGCTTTAGGATGGAACCTTCGCAGCTGGTAGATAGGCGCGATTACTATTGATTATATTTGATCAAAAATTCTTTGATTGATTTATTAAATTTTTTAGGTTATCTGTTATTTAATAGATTGCAATGCTTACAAGACAAGAATTGCAAAAGATTGCCAGAGCGAGGCTGCGAGATGCTGAGGCTCTGTTTAAAAGCAGCCGATTTGACGGCTCGATTTATCTTTGCGGGTATGCAGTAGAAATTGCGCTTAAGAATAAAATATGTAAGACATTACGCTGGCAGGGCTTTCCTTCCACAAAAAATGAATTTCAGTACCTCCAAAGTTTTAAAACACATAACTTAGACATTTTACTAAGCTTATCAGGTACTGAGAATAAAATTAAGAATAATTATTTGGCCCAATGGTCTACAGTAGCAACATGGGACCCAGAAGCCCGATATAAGAAAATCGGCAGTGCCACCAGACGAACTGCCAAGTTAATGATAGATTCTACAAAAATATTATTAAAGAATTTATGAAACAACTTGTCGCAAAATTACAATCACTTGAAAAAAAGATTGCCGCTGAACGTGGCGATTTTTCGCTCTTTGGCCTTTTCTTGAGGGAAGAGGCGGAAAATAAGTGGGATTTGGTTGTCGCCGCTCCCTGGATTAATGCAGATAGTTTTGAACATATAAAATACATAGCCGACAACTTAAAATCGTATATTAATAATAGTGAATTGCTATCTATTTCAAGAATAGTATTACTTGATGCACATGATCCTATTGTTCAAAGTATCAATAGATATTGTAGAGTTTTGCGTGGAGGTTTGCTTGAATTGAATGACTTTCAATTTATTAATATTGAATTGCCTTTCAAATATGCATATATAATTATTTCTCAAAATGGAACACCTGTTTCGGTGAATGTTGGAAAACGTAAATTACGCCAAACTGCATAGTCAGATAGTTCTATCCCTAATCATCCCTATAACCCCCATGTCGCATCCATTATTGGAACGCCACCTGAAGCGCCAGTCCCTCAAACCCCTCTACCTGTTTTACGGGGATGAGGAGTTCCTTATGCTCCGGGCCTTGAAACGGCTACAAGAGGGCATCCAGGACCACTGGGGCGAGGCTCCGGTGCGGGTGCTGCGGGAGGCCCAGGAGGTAGAGCTGCCTGAGTTCCTGGCCGAATCCCGGGAAGGCTCCCTGTGGGGTCCGGGACAACTCCTGGTGCTGCGCCGGCTGGCGCTCAACGCCGCGGCCTTGGACGCCGTCAACGCCTACCTGGACCACCCGGCGGCCCGGGCCTGGGTGGTGCTCCTGGCCGAGGGAGCCAAGCCCTGGGAATGGGAGAGAAATCCCGTCTGGCAGCGCTTGCAGCGGCAGGAGGAGGCTCTGGGGTTTCCCCGCCTGAAGGAGACGGAGCTTTACCCGTGGCTGACCCGGGAGGCCGCAGGTTTGGGGAAGACCTTGACCCTGGCCGCGGCCCAGCGTCTGGTGGATATCGTGGGGGACAACCTGGCGGAACTGATCCAGGAGCTGGAGAAGTTGGCTCTATACGCCGGCGCCGAAAAGTCCCTGACCCCCAACCTGGTGAACCAACTGGCCACCCACAGCCGCACCGCCAATATCTTTGCCCTGATGGAGGCCCTGGGAGAGCCCGGGGCCCACAAGCGCCTGAACGCCCTGGGCCAGCTTCTGGACCTGGGAGAGGTGCCGCCCAAGATCCTGGTGATGCTGGCCCGGCAATTGCGCCTGCTGCTCTCCTTCAAAGAAAGGGGCCCCGCGGCCGCCGCCTACCAGAGACGCCTCAACCTGCCGCAGAGGACCCTGAAACACCTGACGAAGCAAGCCCCCCGCTTTTCGGAGGCAGCCTTGCGCTCCCACCTATCTCTCTTGAATCAGATCGACTGGCAACTGAAGACCAGCGGCGGCCCGCCGCGGCTGTGGCTGGAGTGGGCCCTGTTGAAGATGGGTCCGGGGTGAGAAGGAGTTCAAGGTTCAAAGTTCAAGGTTAAAGCCGTCTTTTGACTTTGAACTTTGAACCTTGAACCTTGAACTTTCTTAGGCGCCTTGCAGGCCCTGGACCATCCGGGTGAGGCGGGAGATCTTGCGGGCGGCGCTGCGCCAATGGAGGCCGCCCTTGCCGGCCACCCTGGCGATGGTGGGCACGGCCATTTTCAGGGCGGCCTCCGCGGCTTCCAGATTTTTTTGAGCCGCCGCAGCGCGCACCTCCCGCACCACGTGTTTCACCCGGGTCTTGCGGCCCTGGTTGCGCAGCCGCCGTTTTTCATTCTGTCGGGCCCGTTTCAGGGCGGAAAGATGTCTGGCCAATGTCGTCCTCCGTTAAGGTGCTCCTCAAGAGCCTTCGTTGTCAGGATGGCGGCCTTCCAGTTGTTGACCGAAGAAGGCCAGGAAATAGCTGATTCCGGAAACCAGGGTGACGATAAGGGCCATCCAAAGCAGGATCAGGCCCAGTGATTGGAAGTTGATGGACAGAAAGGGGTAGTGGAATATGAGCGCGGTTAAGGCCGCCATTTGCAGGGCGGTTTTGGTCTTGCCCCAGCGATCCGCGGCCAGGATGATGCCCTCGGCGGCGGCCAGACCCCTTAACCCCGTGACCGTCAGCTCCCGGCCCACGATGAGAAAGGCTATCCAGGCCGGCACCCGGCCCAGAGGAATGAGCATGATGAGGGCCGCGGAGACCAGCAGCTTGTCCGCCAGCGGGTCCAGGAATTTGCCGAAACGGCTCACCTGGGAATGGCGCCGGGCCAGGTAGCCATCCAGAAAATCGGTGGCCCCGGCCAGTAGAAAACAGAAGCCCGCCAGGAAGCTGGGCAGCCGCCCCGGGAACAGCAAAAGGACCACCACCAATGGGATCACGGCAATGCGCGTGCCGGTGAGCAGGTTGGGGGTGCTCCAAATGTTGGTCTCTGACTGGTTCATCTCAAATAAGCGTGATGGGGCGCACCTCAGGGCGCGCCCGCATATATTTCCGGCCGGTCACCATATTGGTGCGGCCCTGCAAAAGGGTTCTTCCCGCGAGCCAAGGGGCTCAGGACTTGCTATCCTTTTCCCAATCCTCCAGGAACTTTTTCAATCCCGCATCCGTCAAGGGGTGTTTCAGCAGACGCATCAGCACCCCGAAAGGGATGGTGGCGATATCGGCGCCTGCCAGGGCGCCTTCCAGGACGTGCAGGGGATGGCGCACCGAGGCCACGATGATCTCGGTGTCGAACCCGTAATTTTCGAAGATGGTTACGGTCTGCTCCACGATTTCCATGCCCCGGTGGCCGATGTCATCCAGACGGCCGATGAAGGGACTGACATAGGCGGCTCCCGCCTTGGCGGCCAGCATGGCCTGGAGGGGCTGGAAGATCAGGGTGACGTTGACCCTGACGCCCTCAGCCGCCAGGAGGCGGGTGGCCTTGAGGCCGTCGGCGGTCATGGGGATCTTCACCGCCACCCATTGGTGGATCTTGGCCAGGTGACGGGCTTGCCGGAGCATGCCCGCTTCATCAGTGGCCGTCACTTCGGCGCTCACCGGCCCCTGGACCAATTCGCAGATTTGGCTGATGAGTTTTTCAAACTGTTTATCGGTTTTGATCCCGGCCTGGGCGCATAAGCTGGGGTTGGTGGTTACCCCGTCCACCAGTCCCAGGGCGTGGGCCTCGCGAATCTCTTCCAGGTCAGCGGTGTCGATGAAGAATTTCATGATGACTTTTTAACATATCATAAAAGTTAATCCCTGCCACTACGTTGGAAACGCTTTAAACAGCCCTCGGAACAGAAAAAATAGACTTTCCCGTCCTTTTCCGCCTTCAAAGCCTCCCTGCGGGGGATGAAAGTCTGGCAGACCGGGTCCTGGACCAGCACATCCGGTTCCTCTCTCTTGGCCACCGGCCGTTGCGCCTGGGGCCACAGGCCCAGGGATTGGGCCACTTTACGAACAACCCAGTAAACCAGATAGCCCAGGATTAAACCACTTAATAGACGGGGCATGGCCTCCTATCCTCAAACGCAATGGGTTTTACCGCCTGCCGCGCCGCAGGCGCAAGCTCCGCCAGGAGCCGGGCGGCGCTCTTCTGGAGCCCCGGGTGCCAGGCGTCCGGGGCGATCTCGGCGAGGGGCACCAGGACAAAGGCCCGCCGGTGCATCTCCGGATGGGGCAGGACCAGCTCCGGAGTGCAGGCGATCTCGCCGTCGTACAGCAGCAGGTCCAGGTCAATCAGCCGCGGTCCCCAGCGCTCTCCCCGGACCCGGCCCAGGGCGGCTTCCAGCCGGGCCAGGACCCGCAGGAGTTCCTCTGCAGTCAAGCGGGTGCGCACCTGGGCCACCGCGTTTACATACCAGGGCTGATTCTCCGGCCCCAGGGGCGGGGCCAGATAAAAGCCCGAGACCCGCACCAGCTCCACCTCGTCAAGGGCGGCCAGCCCCGTCAGAGCCCGGCGCACCTGGGCCGCAGGATCCTCCAGGTTGGACCCCAGGCCGATAAAGGCGATGACCGGCTTGGCCTCGGTGATGGCGGCAAATCCCAGGGACATTAGCTCACCGCCTTATTTATTAGACCAAAATCTGAAACATGACAAGGGGATCGCCTCAGTAGTGTCCGGCAACAAAATTGCATGGAGAAGATTACATTAACTCGCAGTTAGACCCTATGCCATTTTATTTTCAGCGATATCAACATATTTTATCGATGCCACTAAACCCCCTCTCCCCTTCGAGGGGAGAGGGTTGGGGTGAGGGGTGGCTTCGCATGGTTTTTCGTAGGGGCGGACCCAGGTGTCCGCCCTGTAGGGACGGGTTTAAAACCCGCCCCTACACTGCCCACACTTTCATAGGGGGCGCACACATGGGTGCGCCCCTACAAGACCACTCAAACCCCCCTCACCCCCAAAGGGGGAGAGGGAACTAGTTTGTAAATTCTATTGGATATGTAGGGGCGACAGTGGCACAGGCTTCCAGCCTGTGATCGGGTCGTCCCTGGCCGAGGATAGCAGGGAAAGGTTCTTAGATTCCTTCAAATAATTAGCTAAGGTCCATTCCCGAGTCAAAAACATTTTCCACTGCCTGCCTAATTGCAAAAACCTTGCCGGACACCACTGGATCACCCTGCGCTTAGCGGCCTGCCGGCCTTTTCTGAATAGACGCCAGCAGCGGCGACAGGCCGGCGGCGATCTTTTGGGCCACCAGCCGGGAACCCGCCGGGTTGAAATGGACCACGTCCGACATGTATTCTTTTTCCTGGGGGATTTCCTGGGCCAGATCCACCAGGTCCACCCGGTTTTGGCCCGCCACCTCCCGGATGGTCTGGTTGAAACGGTCGAAGGCCCCCTTGAAATCCCGGTAAGTTATGCCGTTCTGTTCCTCCAGGCGCTGCATCAGCCTGCGGATCAACGGGTCGGGATCCTCCTTCAGGCGGCTGGGCATGGTCATCAGAACTGGGGTTATCCCCCGGGCCCGGCAGATATTGATGAAGGTCTGGAGGTTGTATGTGAATTCCCGCACCAGAACGTCTTGATCCACCTCGATTTTTTGGCCCCGGACCGCCTGGAATTCATCGGTCTGGGATTGGCCCTGGGCATGCAGCAAGCGATGCAAGGCGGCGTAGAGATTGGGGATCACCAGGTCCCGGGCCAACTGGAAGGTTGTCTGCAGATTCTTGCCCACCGTCCGCCAATCGGGCTTTTCCTCGATAAGGGGCGACCTGTACGGGTTCTTGTTCCAGTAGCTCTTTTCCAGGAGCAGGATGCTCAGGTCATTGATATTATGCATCATCACCACCAGATCGGGTTTGAGAGGCAGCACCTTGTTCAGGAGGACGTCCAGGGAGTGCAGGGAATCGTTGCCGCTCTTGGCGGCATTGTAGGAATTCACCCGGAGCCCGGTGCTCCCTTCCAGCAAGCGGCCGACCAGATAAGGGAAACGGTTGTTCTCATCGTCATAGATGTCTTCGGTGGTGGAGCCCCCCAAAAAAACCAGGGTCAGGTCCGGGTGCTCATGAACCCTGGCAGGCATGATGAAGCCGTCTTCATCCACCCGGATGACATAAGGCCGCCGCACCAGGGTGTCGGATTGGGTCATGGCCTGGGGGCTGGGGAGGAGCACCTCGGCGTAACCCGGCTCAAATTCCCGCAACTTGATAAATCGTTTCACCCCCAGGGGATGTGAAAACGGGCCGGCCCTGAAGGCCAGGATCTTTTCGGTCAGCAGCCCCAGGCCGCAGACGGCCAGTAAGACCACGAGAAAGATCACCTTGCGGGAATGGCGCTCAAACCAGGTCTTCCTGGAGGGGTTTCTGCTCATTGAATCCGGATAATATCTCGCAAAATACTAAGGGCGCTTCTCAGGCGCCGTCTATGATGGGAAGCCGCGCCCCCGCCGGACGGTGGCCAGGGCGCCGGTTCCTCAGTCAAGAGCTTTCTTTCCTTAACCGATCTTCTTGAGCCGCGCCAGGGCTTCTTCGAGGCGCTCCTTGGGAACGGTCAGGGCCAGGCGCACGTAACCCTCGCCGGGGGCGCCCAGGCCGTGGCCCGGGATGGTGACGATGCCCGTTCTCTCCAGCAGGTGGGTGGTGAACCCCAGTGAGGTCAGGCCCGGCGGCGCCGGCAGCCAGACGTAGAAGGTGGCCTTGGGGGGCTCCAGGTCGTAGCCTAGCTTTTCAGGCCTCCCACCAGGAGGTCCCGGCGCTCCTCAAGGATGGCGCAGTTTTCCCGGACGCAGCTTTGGTCCGAATCGAGGGCGGCAATGCCCGCCCACTGAATGGCGTCGAAGACCCCGGAGTCGATGTTGCTCTTGACCTTGCCCAGGGCCGCCAGCACCGCGGCCGAGCCCACCGCCATGCCCAGGCGCCAGCCCGTCATGTTGTAGGTCTTGGAGAGGGAATGGAACTCGATGCCCACCTCCCTGGCCCCGGGCGCCTCTAAAAAACTGGGGGGCTTAAAACCGTCGAAGGCGAGTTCGGTGTAGGCCGCGTCATGTACCGCAATGATTTTATACTCCCGGCAGAAGGCCGCCACCCTGGCGAAGAAATCGAGGTCCGCCACCGCGGCCGTGGGGTTATTGGGGTAGTTGAAGAAAAACGCCTTGGCGTCCCGGGCCACCTGGGGCGGGATGGCGTTAAGGTCCGGCAGGAAGCCGTTTTCCCGGGTCAGGGGCAGGAAATGGCAAGAACCCCCGGCCAACAGGGTGCCTATCTGGTACACCGGATAGGCCGGGGTGGTCATCAGGTTGAGGTCTCCAGGGTCGTTGATCCCCAAGGGTAAATGGGCAATCCCCTCCTTGGAGCCGATGAGGGTAAGGACCTCGCTCTGCGGGTCCAGGTCCACGCCGAACCGGTTGCCGTACCAGCGGGCCACCGCCTCCCGGAAGAGGTTCATGCCGGAATAGGCCGGGTAGCGATGGGTAGCGGGGTCCTGGGCCGCCTCCCTCAGCCTTTCCACGATGAAGCGCGGGGTGGGAAGGTCCGGATCGCCCACCCCCAGGTCGATGATGTCCACACCCCGGGCCTTGATCTCGGCCTTCTTGTCGTCAATCGCCTTGAAGAGATAAGGCGGGATCAGGTTCAGGCGGGCCGCCGCTTTGAAAAAATCGGTCATCTACTCCACTTTCCTCCTGGCCGCTATTGTTCCACTTGGTAAATAGGATGGGATTAAATCAAATACTTATGTAGGGTGGGCACTGCCCACCACTTTCTGTAAAAAAACCTGAGTCCCAAGGGTATTCAAGTCCCCCTTTGGAAAAGGGGGATTTAGGGGAATTTCAGGAGGTTCTTTTAAATCCCCCCTACCCCCCTTTTTCAAATGGGGGGGAAAAACCCCTTTTTGTAATGTCGTTGCAATTATTAATTCATGATACCAGACGGTTGCGCAAGGTGCCGATGCCTTCTATCTTCACCTCCACCACGTCGCCGGGCTGCATGGGGCCGATGCCCGCGGGGGTGCCGGTGGCGATTACGTCGCCCGGCAGCAGCGTCATGATCCGGGAGATATAGGAGACCAGGGTGGCCACCCCGAAGACCATGTTGCCGGTGTTCCCGTGCTGGCGGCGTTCTCCGTTCAGGTAGGATTCCACCGTCAGCTTATCCGGGTCCTTGATCTCCGTTTCGATCCAGGGCCCCAGGGGGGCGAAGGTATCGAACCCCTTGGAACGGGTGAACTGGCCGTCTTTCCTTTGCAAATCCCGGGCGGTGACGTCGTTGCAGCAGGTATAACCCAGCACGTACTCCCGGAAGTCCTGCTCCCGGACGTGGTGGGCGGTCTTGCCGATGACCACCGCCAGCTCCGCCTCGTAATCGACCCGCTGGCTCATCTCGGGATAGACGATTTCCGCGTCCGGCCCGATCACCGCAGTGCTGGGCTTCATAAACAGCAGCGGTTCGGGGGGCACGGCGTAGCCGGTCTCCGCGGAGTGGTCCCGGTAGTTGATCCCCACGGCCACGATCTTGCTGGGTTCGCAGGGCGCCAGCAGCGTCACCTCCGGCAGGGAGAGCACCTCCCCGGTGGTCTTGGCCCAACCGCCATCATAGGGGGCGCCCCATAAGACCGAAATCTTTTCGCCTTCAATGATGCCGTACCCCGTCCGGCCCTGCAACTCAAAGCGTACGATGCGCATGTTGTTTTGAACCCCTTTAAAGATTATTTATTAATGGGAGCGCCAGAGAGATTGACAGCTAGCCATTGCCTTAATCACTTCAACCCCAGGACGTCTTGCATGTCGTAGCAGGCCGGCGGCTGGGCCACCACCCAGTGGGCGGCCCGGAGCGCCCCCCGGGCGAAGTTGTCCCGGCTGTGGGCCCGGTGGGTGATCTCCAACCTCTCGCCAATGCCCCCGAAGAGCACGGTGTGTTCCCCGACGATATCGCCGGCCCGTAAGGTCTGGATGCCGATTTCCTCCGGACGGCGTTCGCCGATGATGCCGTGGCGGGCATAGACCCCGACCTTATCCAGGTCCCGGTCCAGGGCATGGGCGATGACCTGGGCCAGCTTCAGGGCGGTGCCGCTGGGCGCGTCCTTTTTCAGGCGGTGGTGGGCCTCGACGATCTCGACGTCGTAGCCCTCCGCCAGCACCCGGGCAACGTCGGCCACCACCTTGAACATCAGGTTCACCCCGACGCTCATGTTGGGGGCGAACACCAGACGGGTCCGGGCCCCCAGGGCGTGGATCTCGGCCACCTGGGCCGGGGAAAACCCGGTGGTTCCCAGGACCATGGCCTTGCCGGCAGCCGCCACCTCCCGCAGATGATGGAGCGACGGCTCGGGGTGGGTGAACTCGATGACCAGATCCCCCTGCGGGAGGACTTCGGCCAGGGAGCCCGCCACCCGGAGGCCCTTGGGCGGCAAGCCCACCACCTCGCCCACGTCTTTGCCCACCGCGGCCTGATCCGGCTGCTCGCAGGCGCCGGCCAGGGTGATCCCCGCCTCCGCCTCCAACAGGTGAATGATCCGGCCGCCCATGCGCCCCGCGGCGCCGGAAACGATGGCCTTAATCACGACATCCTCCCGGGATGGCTGTAGGGGCAGGTTTTAAACCTGCCCCTACCCAATCCATAATGAGTGAGCCGCGAGCAGTGAACAGTGAGCAGTAGCTGTAAGCTGTTATTTTTTCCTGCTCACTGCTCGCTGCTTACTGCTCACTTTCCTGCCCTCCCCCCAATCCCCAAACCACTATTTAATTAATCCATACGACTATTTAATTAGCCCATAATCCTGCATCACCTGGCGCAGCCTGGCCTCGTTGGCCTGGGAAAGCGGGCACAGGGGCTGCCGCACCTCGCCAGTGATCTGGCCCATCATCTTCAGGGCGGTCTTCACCGGCGTGGGGCTGGTCTCGTAAAACATGGCTTCCATCAGCGGCCACATCTTGAAGTGGAGTTTGCGGGCGGCGGACAGGTCGCCTTTAAAGAAGGCGTTGCACATCCCGGCCATATCCCCGGGGGCCGCGTTGGAAACCACCGAGATCACCCCCTGGCCGCCGATGGCCAGCAGGGGAAGCGTGGTGAAGTCATCGCCGGAGAGCACCGTGATTTTATCGCCGCACAGCTCCAGGGTCTTGGCGCCCTGTTTCAGGTCCCCGGTGGCGTCTTTGAGGCCGACGATATTCGGGAGCTCGGAGAGCCGGGCCATGGTCTCCGGCAGCAGATTGAGGCTGGTGCGGCCCGGCACGTTGTAAACCACGATGGGAATCCTGGTCTTAGAGGCGATGGTTTTATAATGCTGGTACAGGCCTTCCTGAGTCGGTTTGTTATAATACGGGGTGATTATCAGGGCAAAATCGGCGCCGGCGTCCTGGACGTGCTGGGTCAGTTCCAGGGACTCGGCGGTGCTGTTGGAGCCGGCGCCGGCGACCACCGGGACCCGTTTTTTCACCTGGTCGATACAGATCGAAACGACCTGCTTGTGTTCGGCATGGGAAAGGGTGGGAGACTCGCCGGTGGTGCCGCAGGGGACGAGTCCATGGATCCCTGCCCCGATCTGGCGCTCGATCAGGGCCCGGTAGGCCTCTTCATCGATCCGGCCATTCTTGAAAGGGGTGACGAGGGCGGTGATGGCTCCTTTAAGCATGTAGAACCTCCTTACTTGAGTTCCTCTAACCAGAGTTCGCCCTGATAAACCACCAGGGCGTCGCCTTCCAGGAAGACCTCGCGGCAAGCCCCGGATTGGGAGTGGAAGAACACGTTGAGAATTTCCCCGCCCCGGGTCAGGACTGCAACCGGCGAAGTCAGCCGCCCCAGGCAGGCCCCCACCAGGGCGGCGGCCACCGAACCGGTGCCGCAGGCCAGGGTTTCGTCTTCCACCCCGCGCTCATAGGTGCGGATGGAGAGGTTCTGGGGCCCCGTGAAGCGGACAAACGAAACGTTGGTGCCCGCGGGCTGAAACATCGGATGGAAGCGGAGCAGCCGGCCCCACTCGGTCACCGCGGCTGCCTCCAGGTCGTCCACCGGCACCACCAAGTGGGGCACCCCCACCCGCACAAAATGGCCGATGACGTCGGCCTCCTCCAGGGGGATGGTCTGGTTTAGCCGGAAGTCCCCCACCCCGGTCAGGGCCAGCTTGACCCGGCGGCCCCGGACCTCGGCGTGGATGACCCCGGAGAGGGTCTCAAAGGACAGGGTTTCCGGGGCGATGCCTAAGAGCACCGCAAAGCGCGCCGCGCAGCGCCCGCCGTTGCCGCACATCTCCGGCTCGGAGCCGTCGGCGTTGTAGAAACGCCAGCGGAAGTTGGCCACGGCTGAGGCCTCGATGAGGATGAGGCCGTCGGCCCCCACCCCCAGCTGGCGGTGGCAGAGCCGGCGAGCCAGGGCGGGCTGTTCCGCCTCGGGAATAAACCCGGCCCGGTGGTCGATGAGGACGAAGTCGTTGCCCCCGCCGTGCATTTTATAAAAATGGATATGCTGCCGGTTTTCCACGCCCATGGTCTTATATTAAAACTCTCGTTGTCATATACCCGTTCCCAAGCTACTGCTTGGGAATGATATTTTTAGTGCAAGCTCTGCTTCGGCATCTTCTCGGATAGAATTTTTCCTACCGCGAATCCCCGTTAGCCTCGGACCCATGCACTAAACCACCAATAATACAGGTTTTAGCTTTCATGGGAGTCCTGACATAGCCGGTTAGTGAACGAAATAATTCCCGTTCTTCACTACTGGCTCGCCTAAAAGAGATTACTCTTACTGTTTCATCTGGCCTCATGGTGGTTATCATAAAAACCACAAAACCCTCATGATCAACCCCCATTAATTGATATCTCGCTTCCCCTTCAATGTTTGTTCTCTTGTGAATAAATGGAGGCGAAGGAATTGGAAACAGCATTCTTTCAAGGAGATCAACGCCACTTTCCAAAGAGTAACCGTGCTTCTTTCGATTTATAAGTTCCTTATTTTTATCGTAATCGATTTTGCTAATGCCTACTACCAATCTGAAATCAGTTTCATTTATTCCCAGCCTTTCTGGAATATCTTCCATGTTTGTCACCTATTTTAACAACTGAAAATTAAATATATACAAAGTGTACTTATTTGTTTTAATCTAGTAATTTTACTTCTTCTTTGACTTTGAGCCATGAATCCCAACCTCTACTCCTGGCCTCATTCTCCACTAGCTTACGAGCATTGTCGATTCCGCGATTCATTAGTTCTCGGCGTGTTTGTTTGTTATAACTTACGTAGATCAGTATTGTATTTTCCGTATCTAAAGCTACAAAGTTTAACATGTAGCCTTCTAACTCATTCATATCTTGCCTATAATTGGCATTCAAGTCCAAAGCAAGCCATTCAAGACGGGTCGGTATATAAGGTTTCATACCTTCTGGAACGGGTTGCACCTGCTGGGCACAAACCATGAAGCATGTTGCAAATAGGATTGCTGGAATCAAAAATAAGCCAAGCTTAAGCTTCATTACCTTCTCCAAATGCTTTGACATTAAATTTTGCCTATCTGCAAAAGCTTGACCTTGGGAATATCAAATCATTCTATTTCAAAAACTCCGGGATGGACTCGCCCCAGGTAAGCTGCCGATAAGTCTCCCGTTTCCTGATAACATAAAATTCGCCATCCTGCACCAAGATTTCCGGAACCCGGGGCCGGGCGTTATAGTTGGAACTCATGGAAAAGCCATAGGCGCCGGCGCTCATCACCGCCACCAGCTCCCCCGGCTGGAAGTCCGGCAGCTCGCGGTCCTTGGCCAGGAAATCCCCGGACTCGCAGATGGGCCCCACCAGGGAGGCGGTCACCATGGCCCTGGAGCCTTGCGCCACCGGGCAGACCGCATGGAAAGAGCCGTAGAGGCTGGGCCGGGCCAGGTCGTTCATGCCCGCGTCCACGATGATGAAATGCCTGGCTTCGCTCTCCTTGGTATAGAGCACCTTGGTCACCAGGATGCCGGCGTTGCCCACCAGCACCCGGCCGGGCTCCAGGATCAGGGTGACGTGAAGCCCCTTCAGCCTCTCCACCAGTTTGCCGCCATACTCGCGGGGTTCCGGGGGCTCTTCCTGGTCGTAGCGGATTCCCAGGCCGCCGCCCAGGTCCAGGTAACGGATGGCGATGCCCTGGGCACGAAGGCGGCCCACCAGGTCCTTGAGCCGCTCCAGGGCCTCCACGAAGGGGGCCACCCGGGTGATCTGGGAGCCGATGTGGCAGGCCACCCCCAGGACCTCCAGATGCGGCAGCTCCATGGCCCGCCGGTAGTCCTCCAGGGCCCGCTCGATATTGATGCCGAACTTGTTCTCCTTGAGCCCGGTGGAGATATAGGGGTGGGTGCAGGGGTCGATGTCCGGGTTGATCCTAAGGGCCACCGGGGCCTTCTTCTTGACGAGACCGGCGATGCGGTTGATCTCCTCCAGCTCCTGGGAGGATTCCATGTTGAACAACAGGATGCCGGCCTTCAGGGCCGCCCGGATCTCCTCGGGGCGCTTGCCCACCCCGGAATAGACGATGCGCCCCGGCTCCACCCCGGCCGCCAGGGCCCGGCGAAGTTCCCCGCCGGAGACGATGTCCGCCCCGCATCCCTGGCGGGCCAGCAGCCTCAAGATGGCCAGGTTGGCGTTGGCCTTCACCGCGAAGCAGACGATATGGGGGAAGCCCTGGAAGGCGGCGGTGAACACCCGGAAGTGATGCTCCAGGGTGGCGGCGCTGTAAAGATAAAAGGGGGTCCCCACCCGGGCGGCGATCAGGCGCACCGGGACGTTTTCGCAGTAGAGTTCGCCGGCCTGGTAGTTGAAATGGTGCATCGGTCTCTTAGCGCTCGGCTATCAGCTTTCAGCTTTCAGCAAACTGATTCGCATATTTATTAATTCTGGAAATTCTTCAATATTTAGCCAAATAGGGCGGCCTCTGGCCGCCAAAAGGCGGCGGGCCCAGCCCGCCCAATGACTAAAACTCTTCCAAAAACAGAAAACAGAAAACAGTTAATAAGTGATCTCCGCCTCTTCGGAAGGCAGGCTTTCGTTGGCCCGGGGGGAGTTGTCCACCGCGGTCACGTAATAATAGTAAGTCTGCCCCCGCTGCACCCCGGAATCGATGAAGTACGGCTTAATCAAAAGCTCCGGGGCGAGAAGGCCGGCCCGGGCCTCCCCGGGGGAGCGGCGGTAGAGCCGGTAGCCCGCCACGTCCGGGGCGGGGCTGGGCTGCCAGCGCAGCTCCACCCCCTGGGAGGTGGGCACCGCCAGCAGGTCCAACAGGGGGGGCGGCGGCGTCAGCTTCTCCGGCCTAGCGCTCACCAGGGGGGAGTCGGCGGAGGCCAGCAATTCGCCTCCCAGGCGCCGCACCGCCAACACCTTGTAAGTATATTCCACCTCGTTTTTAACCGCCACATCCTGGAAGGCGGTTTGGGGGAGGGGCTCGGGCGAGATCTGGCTCCAGGCGCCGGAGCCTTCCCGGCGATAGATGAGATAACCCGTGAGATCCCTGGCCGGCGAGCCGTTGGTGAGCTGGCTCACCGGGCTCCAACGCAGGGCCACCAGCCGATCTCCCAGGACCGCCTGCAGGTCCAGGGGGGGCCGGGGCAGCCAGCCCCAGACGCGGCTCAAGGTAGGGGACCAGCTCCCCAGGTAGCCGTCCTGGTCATAGGCCGCCACCCGGTAGAAATATCGATGGTCCGGGACCAGCTCCCGGTCCTGAAAAATGAAGGCATCCCCCCGCACCTCGCCCTGCTGGGGATAGGCCAGGTCGATGTCGGCATAGCGGACGAAATTCATGGGGCAGGGGGCCTCCGGCGACACCCCGCGGACCTCGCAGCGATAGACCCGGCAGCCCTGCACCTGGGTCAACGGCTGCCCCAGCAGGTTGACCCGGGGCAGCAGCCAGCTCAGGACCAGGGTGTCGCCTTCCTGGGAGAGCCGAAACTCCCGCACCGGCCCGGGCAAGAGCCGGTCCGGCGCTAAGGGCGGCAACTTCTTGCCGCAACCTCCGCAAAGAATAGCCAGGGCCATGGACCAGGATAACAGCAAATATCCGGCAGCCGCTCCGGTTTTCGGTTGGCGCTTGGCGCTTTTCGCCCTGGACCTGGTAAAAAGTGGAGATTCCACCTCCGGGCGCCGGTCAGATCTCTTGCTCATACGGATTGATTCCCAATTCCGCTTCGGCCCGGGCCAGGGCCTCGGCCACCCGCTCCGGGGCGGTACCCCCGGGGGAGCGCCGCCGGGACACGGCGTGCTCGATGGTCAGCCACCCGGACAGCTCCTCCTGGGCCAGGGGGGCGAATTCCTGAATCTCCTTAAGGCTCAGCTCCCACAATTCCCGGCCCTGGCTCTCGGCGTAGCGCACCGTCCGGCCCACCTGGGCGTGGGCGCTGCGGAAGGGCACCCCCTTGGTGACCAGGTAATCCGCCATGTCGGTGGCGGTGAGGAAACCGCCCTCAAGGGCGGCGGCCATCCGCTCCGGCCGCACCTCCAATTCCATGAGCAGGCCGGTCATCAGGGTCACCGCGGCCTTCACCGTGTCCACGGTGTCGAACACGGCCTCCTTGTCCTCCTGGAGGTCCCGGTTGTAGGCCAAAGCCAGGCCCTTGAGGACCAGCAGCAGGCCCATCAGGTGGCCGGCCACCCGGCCGCTCTTGCCCCGGATGAGTTCCGGCACGTCGGGGTTCTTCTTCTGGGGCATGATGGAGGAGCCGGTGGCGTACGCGTCCGGCAGCGCCACGAAGCCGAACTCCGAGGAGGCCCAGAGGATGAGTTCCTCGGAGAGGCGGCTCAGGTGAATCATGATTATAGAGGCATGAGATAAGAATTCCAGGATAAAATCCCGGTCGCTCACCGCGTCCAGGCTGTTGCGAAAGACCTCCGGGAACCCCAGTTGGTCCGCAGTGAACTGAGGGTCGATGGGGAAGCCGGTCCCGGCCAGGGCTGCCGCGCCCAGGGGCGAAACCCGGATGCGGGCCTGCGCCTCGGAAAGGCGCATCAGGTCCCGGCGCCACATCTCGTCGTAGGCCAGCAGATGATGGGCCAGAAGGATGGGCTGGGCCCGCTGCAGGTGGGTGTAGCCCGGCAGGATCAGGTTCAGGTGGCGGCGGGCCAGCCGCACCCCGGCCCGGCGCAGTCCGGTCAGGGCGGCGATCAGGTTCTCCACCTCAGAGGCCAGATAGAGGCGCAGGTCCAGGGCTACCTGGTCATTGCGGCTCCTGGCGGTGTGGAGCTTGCCCCCCACCTCGCCCAGCTTGGCGATCAGCCGGGACTCGACGGCCATGTGGATATCTTCCTGGCTTGGGTCGAAAGGGAACTCCCCCGCCTCGATCTCGGCCGCGATCTCATTGAGACCCCGGACAATCTCCTCGGCCTCGGCCCGGGGGATGATCCCCTGGCGGCCCAGCATCCGGGCATGGGCCACCGAGCCGGCGATATCCTGGCGATACAGGCGCTTATCGAAGCTGAGAGAGCTGGTGAAATCCTCCACGCTCTTCCCGGTTTCCCCGGTAAACCGTCCGTCCCAGGGTTTTTGCGCCATGGCCCTACTCCTTTTACCTAAAGATTATCCATACATTATAAACGAAACAAATAAATCCCCTCTCCCCTGTGAGGGGACGGCACCGGGTGAGGGGTGGCTTTGCCTGGTTTTTCGTAGGGGCGGGTTTAAAACCCGCCCCTACCTACTGCCCCCACTTTCGCAGGGGGCGCACACATGGGTGCGCCCCTACAAGACCATTAATACCCCCCCCTCACCCTGCCCTCTCCCCACCAAAGGGGGAGAGAGTGGCGCCCCCCGCGGCGATGATTTCAATAATCTGCTCGCAGGCGGTCACCACCGCCCCCTGCATGGTCTGCGTCAGGCCCGGCGCCACCTCCGGGGGGATGATTTCGATCTGCCCCACGATGATCTTTACCTGGATACCGCCTTGTTCCTGGAGTTCCTGCAGCAGGTTCACCGTGGGAAACTGGTGCAGGGAGAAATCGGAAGCCTTTTGCTCAGGAATGCCCGCCACCGGGATCTCGAAGACCTCCCCGGGCCGGCGCTCGGGGTATTCCACCGCATCGACGATAATCAGCAGTTCCGGCTTCTTCTCGCTTAAGATGAGGTCAAACAGGATATCCCGGATGCTGGTGCCCACGTCCAGGGCCAGGACCTCGTCCGGCAGTGGGTAGTTTTCCTGGAGTCGCTGGATCACCGCCGGGCCGAAGCCGTCATCGCCCCAGAGGATGCTGCCGCAGCCGAAGATGAGGACGGATTTATCGAACATTCCCATGGTCATGTCTTTTAGCTCTCAACGGGTTGCTGGGGCGCCGCGGCCGGTGGTGGCCGCCGCTTCGTTAAGGCAGCCCGCGGCCGGCGCCGGCACCGGGTAATCCCAGGCCAAAAAGCAGGGCCACAGGATATGGCTATTATACCCTGTGGCCCCGAAATATCACGCTGAAAGCGGCTGCTGGAACGCTTTCGCCTAATTTTTCAGCGTTTCGATTACCTGACCCTGCGCGTCGCTGATGGTGACTTCCATGGCCAAACCGCCATCCAGGCGGTGAGTGGCGCAGCTCAGTCACGGGTCGTAGGCGCGTACGGCCATTTCCACCTTGTTCAGGATTCCCTGGTCATACTTGCCATCCTTGATGAGCGCCTTGGCCGCCTGGTTCACCGACATATTGATGGCGGCGTTGTTGTGGGTTGTGCCCACGATGAGGTTGATCTTGGTGACCAGCCCCTGTTCATCGCAGGTGTAGTCATGGATCAGGGTGCCCCGGGGGGCCTCCACGCAGCCGATGCCCCGGCCGGCCTTGGGCGTGATCGGCACCCGGATATCCTTGCTGGTGATCTCCGGGTCATTCAGGAGTTCCACCGTGGTTTCGGCGCATTGGAGCAGCTCGATGAGCCGGGCGTAATGATACAGCAGGGTAAGGTGGGTCGGCCGGCCGAAGGCCGCCCGGAATTCCTCCAGTTCCTTCTGAGCCAGAGGGGTGGCCATCTTGTCGGCCACGTTGATGCGGGCCAGGCAGTTGGTGCGGTAAACGCCCACCGGGTTGTCCAAGGACATGCTGAGTTTGCCCCACTTCTTGGCAAAGGGGAACTTCTGGTAAGACCAGGGCTCGACAAATTCCTCGATGTAATCCACGTACTGGTCGTAGGCGAAATCGTCGTAGGAGCCGTCGGGCTTCATGAGCCGGAGATGGCCATCGTAGAAATCCAGGGCGCCGTCTTTGGCTACGGTGCCCAGGTAGCCCACCTTGATGACGCCGATGGACTTGATGGCGTCCAGATATTTGGGGAAGACGTTGTCCTTGGCAAACTTTATGGAGAACTTACAGAACTCCAGGAGCTCTTTGGCCAGGGGCAACATATACTGGCGGTCGGCCTCGGTCATGGGCTTGCTCACCCCGCCCGGTACAGAGAAGGTGGGATGAATGGCCCGGCCGGCAAAGTGCTCCAGGATTTGGGCCCCCAGGTGGCGCATATGCACCACCTGCTTGGCGATATCCGGGGCGGCTTTAACGATGCCCACGACGTTGCGCACCGAGTAGTCGGCATCGGGGCCGATGACGAAGTCCGGGGCCGCCAGGAAATAGAAGTGCAAAATTTTATCGCTGACATAGGCAATGTTCTGCATCAAGCGGCGCAGTTTCACCGCCGCTGGAGGAGGAGTTACGCCGAAACAGGCATCGGCTGCCTTACTGGAGGCCAGGTGATGGGCCCAGGGACAGATGCCGCAGATGTGGCAGACCGTCCGGGGCATTTCCTCCACGGGCCGGCCTTCGCAGAATTTTTCGAAGCCGCGCAAAGTCTGGACGTGGAACTTGGTATCGGCAACGTTACCCGCGTCATCTAACGTGATTGCTATCTTGGCGTGGCCTTCGATACGGGTCACCGGCTGAATATTGATGACTTTACCCATACTCCTCACCTCCTCATCTTACCGGCCGAGCCGGGATTACCGTCAGATAACCATGCCCACCGATGTACCGGTTCATCATGGCCCGCCGGTCTACCAGGGTTTTGGGGTCCAACCCTACCGAGGTCAGGGCGCCCATCATGTCCACCATGGGCCGGGCCCCTTTGCGGATGGGACCGAAGCACCCCCGGCAGGCGGTCCGGGCTTTAATACACCGGGGCACATCGGTTTTCCCCGCACAGCCGGCCAGAGTCACCGGCCCCATGCAGAGGAACCCCTGCTCGTTGATGCAGCGCATCTTTTCCAGGCCCTCTTCCGGGTTGAATTCCATGTTTTGCAGCCAGCGCTTGACCGGGCCGCCGCCGGATTTCTGTTCCCGGATCACCGGGCAGGTGTCGCAGACGCTGCGCTCCGGCAGGCTCCAGGCAGTCTTGCCCGCCAGCAGGGCGCTGATGGCCTCGACAATCCAATCGGGGTGGGTCGGACAGCCAGGAATGGAGATGTCCACCGGGACGACTTCATCCACCGCAGCACAGGTGGGCGTCCATTTAGGCACATTGGGGTCTTCCGGGTTGGGAGCGGCAACGGTGGTAATGCAGTCGCGGAAAACCTTATTAAAGGTGTCCTCAGTGGTGTACATGTTGGCCTGGGCCGGCACTCCGCCATAGCAGGCGCAGCTTCCCAGGGCGATGAGAAACTTGGTTTTTTTGCGAATCTCTTGTAATTCATGTTTCATTTCTTCGTTGCGCACGCCACCTGAGACGATGCCCACCACGGCCTCGGGGATCTCCATGGCCGTTCCGTCACCCAACTGACCGAAGAACTTGTGATCTACGAGGGCGGTCATGTGGACAAAGTCTAACTCAGGCAACAGGTCCAACAGTTGGTCTCCAATATTGAGAATGGAGATCTCACAGCCGGAGCAGGCGTTCAACCAATCCTCCACTACTTTTACCGGCATCTCTTTTCCTCCTTTCATAAGTGCCCGACAGCAAACAGTCAGTTTCTGACTTGCGGCTACGCTCACCACGGCCCTCGCCGTTATTCGGCCGTCTGCGCCCCCGCCAGCCGGCGGGAGTAGATCAGGACCCCGCCTTCTTCCTCAAACATTTGCACCTCGAATCCATCTTTGGCATAGCCTTCCATGACTTGCCGGGCCTCCTCGGGGCTGCGGTAATTGCCGCCGTCCCACATGAATTTCTTGCCTTCGAATTTTTTTGCCAGTGGTATGGTCATCATCCTGCCTAGATCTGTTTGGTTGCCGCAGGCTTTAGCCTGCGTTACATTTTCCCACCTACATGATGCCGATGAGAATATCTCCCAGTTCGTAACCCATTGAACCTAAAGAATTAAAAGCATAAAGGCGCCCCGACGGGTCGCCCCTAGGTTATCCTCTCGTGCTATACGGGCCGGGGCCCAGGGCCCGCAGGGTCTCCGTCATCTCCGTCATCACGTCCGCGAACTTCTGGGCTTCCGCCGAGGCAATCCACTCGAGCCGGAACCGCTCGGGCTCCAGGCCGAAGTCCTCCAGCATCAGCTCTATTCCTTCCGCTCTGGTTTGGGCTTTTTTATTACCTTCCAGGTAATGACATTCGCCCAGGTGTCACCCACATACCAGGACGCCATCGGCCCCCTTGGTGAGGGCG
Source organism: uncultured delta proteobacterium (assembly GCA_963697965.1). Lineage (GTDB taxonomy): Bacteria > Desulfobacterota > Desulfobaccia > Desulfobaccales > 0-14-0-80-60-11 > JAPLJC01. The sequence continues at coordinate 554,932 of OY969108.1, read as the reverse complement.
TTGATGACCAGGTTGGGGTGCACCATGCCGGAACACATCACCCGGATGATCCGGCCGTTGGGGGGGTACTGGATGCGGGAGACCCCCGCCAGGTCCGCCCCGGCGTAAGAGCACCAGTTGCAGCAGAAGGCGATGATTAAAGGCTCGAACTGGTCTTCCATGGCTAAACCCCTATGCTGTCAGCTTTCAGTAGTAATTTTTTAAAGCAATCTATCTATCTATCACTGCTCCCGGTTAAATCAACCCCAGGGCGGCCTCCACCTGGGCCTCCAACTGCTCCGGGGTGAAGCCGGCCACGTAAATGCCCTGCTTGGGGCAGGTGGCCATGCAGGAGCCGCAGCCCTTGCACTGCATGGCATTGACCTCCACCGTCTTCTTGATGCCGCCTTCCTTCATGTATTCGAGGAGGGTAATGGCCTTGAAGGGGCAGGTGTCGACGCAGAAGGCGCAGCCGTCGCAATTCTCGTCGATGGGGTTGGAGATGATGGATTCCAGCTCCAGGTAATCCCGGGACAGGATGGTATTGGCCCGGGAGGCGCAGGCCAGGGACTCGGCAATGGTTTCCTGGATGGGTTTGGGGTAATGGCACAACCCCGCCAGAAAGATGCCCTCGGTGGTGGCATCCACCGGCCTGATCTTGGGGTGGGCCTCGGTGAAGAAGCCCTCGGCATTGAGGGGAACCTTGTAGAGCTCCGCCAGGGGGGCATTATGGTGAGGGATGATGGCGGTGGCCAGGGTGAGGAGGTCTACCTGGAAGGTAACCGGCATCTGCATAATCTGGTCGGTTACCGTGATCTTGAGGCGGCCACCGGCCTCCTCCACCTTGGGGAGATCGGCGAGGACGTGGCGGATGAAGACCACCCCCAGTTCCCGGGCCCGGGTGTAGAGGAGTTCCCGTTCGCCGTAAGTGCGCATATCCCGGTAGAGGATGAAGACCTCCCTCTCCGGGTTCATCACCTTGAGCTTGATGGCGTTTTCCACCGAGTGGGCGCAGCAGACCTTGTTGCAATAGGGCCGCTCCGGGGTGCGGGAGCCGACGCACTGGATGAAGGCCACCGCCTGGGCCTGCTGGAGCCGGTCGCTGTTCTGGGCGATTTCCTTATCAAAATCCAGGGAGAGGAGGACGTTGGGGTTCTCTTTATAGAGGTACATCCCTTTCGGGCGAAAGGGCGAGGCGCCGACTGCCAGGATGACGATGCCGTGGCGGATTTCCTCGCCGCGGCTCAGGGTGGTGGTGAAGTTACCCACCGCCCCGGAGACGCCGGTGACCATCTCCTCAAAGTGGACCGTGATCCGGTCGTTGCCCAGCACCCGCTTGATCATGGCCTCCAGCCTGGTCCTGACCAGGCCGCCCCGCCAGGTGGTGTGGAGCTTCAGGGCATTGCCTCCCAGGATGTCCTTGCGTTCCACCAGGTGCACCTGGTAGCCCTGGTCGGCCAGGGCCATGGCCGCGGTCATGCCGGTGACCCCGCCCCCCACCACCAGGGCGGTGGGGTTGACCCCCACGGTGAGGTACTCCAGGGGCTGGAGCAGCCGGGCCTTGGCCACCGCCATGTTCACCAGGTCCTGGCACTTCTGGGTGGCCAGCCCCGGCTCGTTCTGGTGGACCCAGGTGCACTGATTACGGATGTTGGCCATCTCGAACAGGTACTTGTTGACGCCGGCGGTTCGCATCATCTCCTGGAAGATGGGCTGGTGAGTGGTGGGGCTGCAGGCCGCCACCACCACCCGGTTCAGTTGGTGTTCCCGGATCATCTCCGCCATCTGAGCCTGGGAGTCCTGGGAGCAAGTGAACAGGTTGGCCTGGGCGTACTCCACCTGGGAAAGAGTTTTGGCGTAATCCACGATGGCCGGGACGTCGGCGATTCCGCCGATGTTGAGGCCGCAATTGCAAACGAATACCCCCACCCGGGCCGGTTCCCCCGCCACCTCTCTTTCCGGGGGGAATTCCTTCTTTCTCATCAGAGTGCCCCGGGCCGCGGCCAGGTGCCGGGTGGCAGTGGCGGCCGCGGCGCTCCCCTCCATCACCGTCTGGGGGATGTCCTTGGGCCCGGTGAAGGCGCCGCAGGCAAAGATTCCCTCCCGGAAGCTGGTGGTCGGCGCAAAACAACTGGCCTCCATGAAGTCGTTGGGGCCCAGGGGTACCTCGAGCCGCCGGGCCAGCTCCAGGGTGGACGGGGGCATCACCATGCCCACCGAGAGGACCACCATGTCGAAGACCTCGTCGACCACTTTGCCGGGCTCGGTGACGTAGCGTATCTCCAGGTCGCCGTCATCATTGGCGGGCCTGATGGAATGGACCCGGGAGCGGATCAGCCGGGCCCCCTGATCTTTAATCTTGGCGGCGTATTTTTCGAAGTCCTTGCGGGGGGTGCGCAGGTCCAGGTAAAACAGGGCCATATCCAGGTCCGGGCCGAGGTGCTCCCGGGCCACGATGGCCTGTTTCAGGGCCGCCATGCAGCAGAAGTTGGAGCAATAGGGCTTGGACCCTTCGCCGATATTCCGGGAGCCGACGCAATGAATCCAGGCGATCTTTTTGGGCTCGCGGCCGTCGGAGCGCCGGCGCACGTGTCCCTGGAAGGGTCCGCCGGGGCTCAGGATGCGCTCGAACTCCAGGCTGGTGTGAACATTGGGATACTTGCCGTAGCCATAGAGCGCCGCGGCGCCCGGGTCGAAAGGCTTGAAGCCGGGGGCCAGGATGACCGAACCCACCTCCAGGGTACTCTCTTTCTTCTCCTGGGTGTAATCGATGGCCTCCGCGGCGCAAACCTGGGCGCAGACCCCGCAGTCGCCCGTCAACATCTTGATGCAATTCTGCGCATCGATGGACGGGGCGCTGGGCACCGCCTGGGGGTAAAGGCGGTAGATATTGCCCCGGGTGTTTAGGCCCGCATTGAACTCGCTGTATTTGGGTTTGGGGGTCTTGCCGCTGATCTTGCCGATATCTTTATAATGCCCGGTGGGGCAGACGAATTCGCAGGCGCCGCAGGTGCGGCAGACCTGGGAAAATTCACCGAAGGGGGTGGTAACCTGGCGTTTGGCCCCCCGGCCCATCAAGCCGATGGCTCCCACATTCTGCAATTCGTGGCAGACCCGCACGCACTTGCCGCAGAGGATGCAGTCGTCCTCGCCCTTGGGGAAACTGGGCTCCGTAACTCCCAGTTGCAGGGCCATCTCCCGGAGCACCGGCACTTCGGGACACCGGGACCACAATAAGTCGATGACCAGCCGGCGTCCTGCCAGCACCTCCTCGGTATCCGTCAATACCTTCAGACCTTCGGCCACCGGATAGGTGCAGGACGCGGTGAGCTGGGTGCGATTGCCCAGGGTGACCTCCACCAGGCAGAGACGGCAGCCGCCGTAAGGTTTGATGGCTTCGTAATAGCACAGGGTGGGAATATTGACCCCGATCTTGCGGGCCGCCTCCAATACCGTGGTCCCTGCCGGGACCTCGATCGATCGATCATTGATGGTCAGGCTAATCAACGACATTTTTTACTCCACGCTGATGGCGTCAAACTTACAGGAGTCAAAGCAGACTCCGCACTTGATGCACTTTTCTTGGTCGATCAGGTGCACCTTTTTCTTGGCACCTTCGATGGCCTGCACCGGGCATTTGAGGCGACAGAGCTGGCAGCCGATGCAGACATCCGCAATTACCTGGTAGGTGATCAGGGGCTTGCAGACCTTGGCCGGGCATTTTTTCTCCCGGATATGCGCCTCGTATTCCTCCTGGAAATAGCGGATGGTGGAGAGCACCGGGTTGGGCGCCGTCTGCCCCAGACCGCAAAGAGAGGTCTTTTTGATGAGGTTGGACATCACGGCCAGCTTGTCGATGTCCTCCTCCCGGCCATTGCCGGCGGTGATCTCTTCCAGCATTTCCATCATCCTGAGGGTGCCTTCCCGGCAGGGGGTGCACTTGCCGCAGGATTCATCCTTGGTGAAGTCGATGAAGTATTTGGCCACGTTCACCATGCAATCCCGCTCGTCCATGACAATCATGCCGCCGGAGCCCATGATGGAACCCAGGGCCCCCAGAGAATCATAGTCCACCGGGGTGTCCAGGTGCGCCTCCGGGATGCAGCCGCCGGAGGGGCCGCCGGTCTGCACTGCCTTGAAGGCCTTGCCCCCGGCAATGCCGCCGCCGATGTCGAAGATCATCTCCCTGAGGGTGATGCCCAGCGGGATTTCCACCAGGCCGGTGTTGTTCACCTTGCCCACCAGCGCGAAGACAGTGGTGCCTTTGCTGGATTGGGTGCCGAAAGAACCATACCATTTGGCGCCCCGGACTATGATGGGGGCGATGTGGGACCAGGTCTTGACATTATTGATGATGGTGGGTTTGCCCCACAGGCCGTTCTGGGCCGGGAACGGCGGCCGGGGTCGGGGTTCGCCCACCCTGCCTTCGATGGAGGCGATGAGGGAGGTCTCTTCGCCGCAGACGAAGGCGCCGGCGCCTTCCCGGATCTTCAGGCGGAAGGAAAAACCGCTATTAAAGATATTTTCCCCTAACAATCCCAGCTTCTCCGCCTGGGCAATGGCAATCTTCAGGCGGTGAATGGCCAGGGGGTATTCCGCCCGGCAGTAGATGTAGCCCTCGGAGGCGCCGATGGCGTAGGCGCCGATGGTCATGCCCTCCAGCACCGCATGAGGGTCGCCTTCCAGGATACCCCGGTCCATGAAGGCCCCCGGGTCACCTTCGTCGGCGTTGCAGATAACGTATTTCTGGTCGGCCTCCTCCTTATAGGCAAATTCCCATTTCATCCCGGTGGGGAAGCCGGCCCCTCCCCGGCCCCGGAGCCCCGAGTCCTTCACCTCGGCGATCACCTGCTCCCGGCTCATCCCGGAGAGCGCCTGGTGCAGGGCGGTGTAACCGCCCCGGCCGATGTACTCTTCGATGCGCTCCGGATTGATGAACCCGCAGTTCCTGAGGGCGATCTTCACTTGCTTCTTGAAGAAGGGCACCTGTTCGTATAGGGGCGCCTCCATGGGCAGTTCGATGGGATGGGGATTGGCGTAAGGGCGGAAACTACCCTCCATGAGGAGCTCTTCCTGATCCATACGGCACAGGACGTTATCCTGGTAAATCTCGCCCGCCTGGATGGCGGTGACCAGCGCCTCGGCCTTGGCCGGGGTCATGGCCTGGTAGCTCAGCCGCACCTTCTTGGGGTAGACCACGTCCACCAGGGGCTCCCTCTGGCAAAAGCCGATGCAGCCGGTCTTCTCCAGGAGCACGTCCAGCTTGAGCTCGGCAATCTTACCTTCCAGGGCCTTCCAGACCTTGTTGGCGCCCGCGGAGATGCCGCAGGTGGCCATCCCCACCATAATCTTGATCTTGTCGGGATAGGTGAGTTTGAGGCCTTGCCCTTTGATTTCTTGTAATTGGGCGAGACTGGTAACCTTCATAGGCTTGCCGTTTCGGTATAGGAGTCGATGATCTTGGAGACCTGGCCGGGAGCCAGGCGGCCGTAGGTGTCTGCATCCACCCGCATGGCGGGAGCCAGGGCGCAGCAGCCGATGCAGCGCACCACTTCCAGGGTGAAAAGGAAATCTTCGGTGGTCTGGCCGTGCTTGATCCCCAATTTACGCTCCAGCTCATTGATAATGCGGGGTGAACCCTTGACAAAGCAGCCGGTGCCCAGGCAGACGCTGACGATGTGCTGGCCCCGGGGCACCAGGCTGAAGGCGTTGTAGAAGCTGGCTACCCGCAGAATTTCGCTGAGTGGGGTCTTAAGCTCATGGGCCACGTGCTCCAGAGCTGGCCGGGGGAGCCAGTTGAAATGGCGATTGACGTCCAGGAGGATGGGCAGGAGATTGCCCCGTTCTTCCCGGTAGCGGTCGATGATCTCCGCCACCGCCGCTTCCTGGGTGGCCTCGGCATAGGCGCTGTGGGCCGCCTGCGCCACCTCCGGCAATTGCACTTCATAGCGGATGGGACAGGCCTCCAGGCAGGCGCCGCAGCCGGTGCATTTGGCCAGGTCGATGAAGCGGGGCTCGCTTTCCAGGGTGGCTCGGAGATGGCCCGGCTCCCCGCTGACCTCTTTCAATTCAGTGAGGGTGTGGACCTCGATGTTGCTGTGCCGGCCGACCTCGACCAGCTTGGGGGAGATAATTCACATGGCGCAGTCGTTGCTGGGAAAGGTCTTGTCGATCTGGGCCATGGTGCCGCCGATGGCCGAGCCCTTTTCCACCAGGTAGACGTAATAGCCTGAGTTGGCCAGGTCCAGAGAGGCCTGCATACCGGCGATGCCGCCCCCCACCACCAAAACCGACCCCAAGATTTCTTCGGACATTTTTAAGCCCTCAGATCACAGCTTGCGAGAGGATTGATGAACATGTTCCTGAATCAGCTCTTTTGTTGAAAACAGCAACAATTCAACAATTGCGATATTTATGCCATAGTACGGGTAATTTTTTTCGACAATTTATATAGAGTTTAGAGCCTCAAGGGGAATCTCCCCGGGAGTCTTTGGGAGATAATTTCCCCTGGGCGGGGTATTATGCACCAAACACCTTTTTGAAGCACTTATGTATGGAGAGAATTTTGCCTGTGTACATATTAGCTTGCCTGGTTAGGTTATGCAAATAATTATTTTATGCAAAAATTTAGCAAGCGGTGGGCTTCCGGGGCGGGTTAACCCCACCCCCGGGTCAAGACGGCAGGGATAACCTAAGCCAGGGCGCGGGGACCAGACGCCGGGCCCGCGGCCCTCACTGCACGATGACTATCCCGGTCAGGACCCCTTTGGGCATGTCCCCGGGTTGGGCGCCGCTGCCGATGGGATAGATCTCCCAGCCCTGGCGGGCCACCAGTTGGTAGACGTCGATGCCCACCGCCTCCATGGATGGCCGCGCCAGCAGGGAGAAGCGGCAGCGCTTGCCTCCCATGGCCTGACAGTCCTCCTGCTGGCCGCAAAAGGTGTGGCGGCAGGAGCCGGCCCCGAAGCCGAAGGCCAGGTAATGGCCGTCGTAAAAGGCCAGGGACTCCACTTCGCTCACCAGCTTATAGACCTTCTGGTAGGCGGCCACCCGCTCCTTGATGGTGGCCTTGTCCCGGACGACGACCTCAGGCGGCACCTCCAGGGTGAAGAGCACCGCCCACCGGTAGTTCTTCAGGATTTCCCGGAGTTCGCCGGGCTTCAGGGTATTAGGGGGGCAGTGGGCCCCGGCCCCGTAGCCGAAGCAGCGGGGGATCTGGCACTTCAAGGTCACCCGCTCATCCACCGGGATCTCCTGGGTCTCGATGACCGCCGCCCGGGTGGCCCCCATCTCCAGGGCCTTCTCGCGGTAGCGCTCCAGGTCCTGGGACAAGCGGGCCGCCTGCATGTCCACCGTGATTTTTTCCACCTTTCTACCCATAAACCCTCCTTTGCCAAGACCCCCATTCCTGGGAAAAGCCCGGCCCGGCCTCACCGAATCTCCAAGCTCAGCTTAAAGTTCAATCAAGCCCTTTCTTATCCCGCTCTTTAAAGACCTCTTGGGCGGCAAAGAGGCCGTTCAGCGCCGCCGGGAAGCCGGCATAAACCGCCATCTGGATAATGATCTCCACCACTTCCCGGCGTGAACATCCCACATTGAGGGCCGCCTGAATATGCACCCGCAACTGGGGGGCGGCAGTCCCCAGGGCCGTGAGGGCCGCCACGACGGCGATCTCCCTGGACTTCAGGTCGAGTCCGGGACGGCTATAAATGTCTCCAAAGGGAAATTCGATGAGATAGCGGGCGAAATCGGGGGCAATATCCTTCAGGCTCTCTATTACCCGTTCGCCGGCCACCCCGTCGATTTCCTTCAGTTTCGCCCAGCCGCGTGCAAACCTCTCGTTGTCCATGCGGTTTTCTCCCGAAGACTCACCTATAACCACCTGTTGCCAGGATTCGTAAATAGTATGGCAAAAATCAAGCGAAATCCTCATTTCCAGAGTATTAAAGTCCCCCTTTGCAAAAGGGGGATTTAGGCAGTAGTGTCCGGCAAGGTTTTTGCTAATCTGCCGTTGCCATCTATGCTCCTGAATCTTCTTTGATTAACTTATGGAGTTCTCTCGCTTTCTCCCTCTCCCCTCACAGGGGAGAGGGAGTTTTGGCGCCTCCGGGCTGCCCCCGTCTTCTCTGGCTTAGGGCTTGCGGCTACATTTTTCAATTTTCATTTGCCAGTCTTTATGCAAAATCTCTGCCGGACACTACTGGGATTTAGGGGGATTTCAGGAGGTTATTTTAAATCCGCCCTGCCCCCCTTTTTCAAAGGGGGGTTAAAAAACCCTTATAGCAATTATGAAGCAATCACCTGTCAGCCAAATCTTCGCCGGTCAGGGCCTGCAAGGCCTGGAGGTACCGGGCCCGGGTGTTGGCGATGACCGCAGGCGGCAGCGGCGGCGGCGGCGGCTTCTTGTTCCAGCCCAGGGATTCCAAATAATCCCGGAGATACTGTTTGTCATAGCTCTTTTGAGGGCCGCCGGGGCGGTAGTCCTCCTGCGGCCAGAAGCGGGAGGAGTCCGGGGTGAGCGCCTCGTCGATGAGGAGCAGCGCGCCGCCTTCCGCCAGGCCGAATTCGAATTTGGTGTCGGCGATGATGATGCCCCGGGGTTCGGCCCAATCCCGGGCCCGGCGGTAGAGGTTGAGGCTGAGCTCCTTGACCCGGGCGGTGAGCTCAGGGCCAATGGAGGCCGCCATTTGCTCCAGGGAGATGTTTTCGTCGTGGGTCCCCAGCTCGGCCTTGGTGCTGGGGGTAAAGAGCGGCTCCGGCAACTGCTGGGACTCCACCAGGCCGGCAGGCAAAGGGAGGCCGCCGATGGCGCCGGTTTGCCGGTATTCGGCCCAGCCGGAGCCGGACAAATAACCCCGGACGATGCATTCCACCGGCAGGGGCCGGCACTTGCGCGCCAGCATGGTGCGGCCCTGCAACAGCTCCCGGTAGGGGCGGCAGGCCGGGGGGAAATCGTCCACCTTAAGTGAGACCAGGTGATTGGGGGTGAGGGGGGCCAGGAGCCGGAACCAGAAGGCGGAGAGCCGGGTGAGGATGCGGCCCTTGTCCGGGATGGGTTGGCTCATCACCACGTCGAAGGCGGAGATGCGGTCCGAGGCCACCAGCAGCAACTGGTCCCCCAGGTCGTAGATGTCCCGCACCTTGCCCTGGCGCCGGGGAAAGCCGGGGAGATCGGTGGTCAGCACCGGGGCGCTCATCTGGCCACCGTCCGGGCCGCGTTATCGTTTACGGTCTTGGCGGTCATTTTCATAATCCTGGGAGTGATCCTTTCTTGGGTTTGCAGGCGCCGTGCCAAATCATCGGCGGCCTTGGCCCCGGTAACCGGGCCCACCTGAACCTGATAAAGCGTCCGGCCGCCGCTGCTCCGGGAGACCACCCGGGCCTTAATGTGGTCTTTGCCGAGGCGCTGCACCAGGGCTCGGGCCTGATCTCGCGAGCCCAAGGTGGCGGCCACCAGCATGTAGCGCTCTTCATTGACCCTAACGGCCCCCGGGGTCCCGGCCGGGGCCCGGCCGGCGCTGGGCTGTTCTGCGGCGGCGCGCGGCCCCGCGGGTTCCACTGAGGGCGGGATGCCCACCGCGGGGGAAGGATTGGGATGCCAGGCGGCCGCCGGGACCGCCGCCGGGAGCGCCGGGGGAGCGGCCCGGTGCAGTCTCAGCCCGCCCCAGATGAGGATGAGCAGCAGCCCGGCCAGCCCCAGACCCCACAATTGACGCCGGGGAGATGCTAAAAAGGCGCGGCTGGCCGCCAGCGCTGCTTCCTTAACCCTTTGGACCTGGGGACGGCCCCTTTGCCAATATTTGCGCACCAGCGCCCCGACTTGGGCCGCCGCCGTTTTTCCGGGGGGCCCGCTCCCTGCTGCCGTCCAGGCCTCCCCCGCGAGAGCGCCCTCGCCTTTGAATTCCCGCAACTGGCGCAACTGGACCAGGAAAGCCGGCACCTCGGGGAAGCGCTCTTCCGGGTCCACCGCCAGGCAGCGGAGCAGCAGGTTTTGCAAGGACAGGGGGATCTCCTCCAGGTCCGCCGGCAGGTCCTCCAGCCGGTAAGGGAAAGGCTCATCGAAGGTGAGGGCATAGGGGAGGCTGCCGGCCACCAGCCGGAAGCCCAGGACACCTAAGGAAAAGATGTTGCTGGCGGGGGAGGGGACATCGCCGTAAATCACTTCCGGGGCCTCATAGGCCTTGAGTTCCAGGGTGGTCACAGGGCCGCCCTCTTGTCCGGGAAAAGAGAAATTGGCGATCCTGACCTCCTCGCCCTTAAGGAGGATATTGAGGGGCGAGAAGCTCCGATGGACTACGCCCCGCTGGTGGGCCAAGCCCAGGGACTGAGCAAGCCGCTCCAGCAGGCGCAGGGTCTGGGGCAGGCCGTAGCGCTGCCGCCCGGCGAATTGAGCCAGCAGGCTCTCCCCGGCGAAGGGTTCCTGCACCAGGAACAGGCCAGCGGCAGAATTCTCCAGGTGATAGACGCCGAGAATTTCCGGATGGCGCAACCTCAGAGCCAGGGCAGCTTCGTTTAGGTAATAACCCTGGGCTGCCGACCATTCCGGGGCCTCCCGGGGCAGCACCTTGAGAGCCACTTCCGTCTCCAGGAGCGCATCCCTGGCCAGCCACACCGCTCCCCAGGGTTCTTCCCGGAGGAGGCGGCCGATTTTATACCGGTCCCCCAAAACGGCAGCCCCGGCAAGGTCCGGGCCTTCATTCTTCATCAACGCCCCAGCCTCGATTTTCAGGGAGTGGGCCGCTCTCTTCGGCCAGATTCAACATACCACAAAAACCCCTGGCAAAATAGCCCTATTGCTTCGGCCGCGGGGGTGATTATCTTAACCGAAATATCGAAATCCGTATTTCACTTTCGGGAAAACCGCGGCTTGTCGAGATTACCTTGAAACCACTTGATCTATTTGATAATTTGAAGGCTCTGCGAAAATCCGGGCGCGGGTTTTCTGGTTTTTGGGCAAGGGCCGTTCCCGGCGGTCATCCATGGGCGGCTTAAGGAGCGGACCGGTGCTGCTCCGGTAGATCCTTTATGGGCGTCTCCATCTCGTTCGCCAATCTGATCACCCTGACCCGGTTGCCGCTATTGCTGCTGCTGGTGGCCTTGCTGTTCGTCGACAACTTCGCCCTGCAACTCGCCGGGGTGGGGCTGCTCATCGTCTTGTTCCTCTTGGACTGGTTTGACGGCTACGTGGCCCGGGTCCGCCGTGAGGTCACCGAGATGGGGGCAGTGCTGGACGTGGCCCTGGACCGCGCCGTGGAAAACATCCTGTGGATCACCTTCATGTATCTGGCCATGGTCCCTCTCTGGGTGCCCATCGTCTTTCTGATCCGCTCCTTCATCGTGGACGGCGTCCGGGGGGTGGCCCTGGCCCGGGGTAAATCCGGCTTCGGCATGATGCACTCCCCCCTGGGAAAGTTCCTGGTGTCTTCCCGGTTCATGCGGGCCTTCTATGGCCTGGCCAAGGCCGTGGTCTTCTGCCTCCTTTACCTGACTCATGCCCTGGGCCTGAAATATCCCGGGGCCATGCAGACCTTGCAATCCGGCAATCAAGTCCTTATTTTCCTGGTAGTAGCCCTCTGCGTGGTGCGGGGCGTCCCCGTGCTCCTGGATGGCCGCGTCTATTTCCGAACCCCATAAACTTGAGCCTGCCAGGGAACTTCCTGGCCGAGTCCCGGGAAATCGCATGAGACGGGTAGCCGCCATTTTCGACGTGGACCAGACCCTGGTCCAGGGATACACGGAAAGGCTCTTTTTTCGCTTCCTGGTGCGGCATGCCCTCCTCAGCCTGCCCCAAGCCTTGGCCTACCTGGGCCACCTGGCCGTAAACCCCCAGGCGCGGTTTCGGGACAAGGGCTATCTGGCCGGGTTGACTGTGTCCGAGGTCCTGAACCTGGCCCGGCAATGTTACCAGGAGGAGATCGCTCCCCGGGTGAGCCGCCGGGGGATCTCCTGCGTCATGGAGCACCGGGACTCCGGGCATGCGGTCATCCTGCTCACCGGCTCCCTGTCCTTTCTGCTGCTGCCCCTGAAAGAGGAGCTGGGGGCCGACTGGCTGATTGCTACCGAACTGGGCCGGGACAATGGCAGGTTCACCGGCCAAATCCAGGGCCTGCACCCCCGGGGGGAAAACAAGGCTCGCCTCCTCTCGGAGCTGGCCCTGGGCCAGGGATTGGACCTGGAGGGCTCCTACGCCTATGGTGACCATATAGAGGACCAGCACCTGTTTCGCTCCATCGGCAATCCGGTGGCGGTAAATCCCTCCTGGCGGCTGAAACGCCAGGCCCGGCGGCAACGCTGGCCGATCCGCTATTTTTAGCCGCGGGCTGCCGGGGTGGGACGGAGCTCAGGCCCCGGCTTGACGGGAGCGTTCTTTTGGAGTAGCACTAGTGTTGTGTCTCAGATGTACCTTTATTAAATAATGCCATTATCCATGGGCATTTAAATTGTAGCCGCAAGCTTTAGCTTGCGAAATAATTAGGAAAAATGAGCGCAGGCTGAAGCCTGCGGCTACATAACCCCGTGATATTATGTTAAGATTTTTCTGAGAAACGACACTAGCGTAAGGTGGACCATGGACGAGGCTCAAATCATCAAGCAGTTGAAACAGCGGGTGGAAGAGGAGCTGCGCCAGCGGGAGACGGCCCTCCTGGAGTTTTGGCTGCAAGAATTAAAGAGTCTGGACGCCAAACACCACAAGGAACTGGCGGCCCTGCAAAGCGACTTGAGAGGCTTCATCGGCCGGATGGAGACACGGCTGCGCACCCTCAAAACAGGCCCCAGGTAGGCGCCAGGCTCACCGTAGAGAGAGAGGACGCGGGGGCAAAGGAGAATCTCCTAATTGCCATCCTGCGTTAGGCGCTCTCTGCGGCGAATCCCGACTCAGTGATATTCGAGGAGAAATTCACCCAAGATGTATGAGCTAAAGGTCATCACCCAGTTTGCCGCGGCGCACCGCCTGGAAAACTTTTGCGGCAAATGCGAGGGCCTCCACGGCCACAACTGGAAAGTGGAGGTGACTCTGGCGGGGGAGAAGCTGGACTCGGTCGGCCTGCTCATGGATTTCGGCCAGATCAAGGCCAGAACCAACGCCTTGCTGGAAGAGATCGATCATAAGTATCTGAACGAACTGGAGGCCTTTCAGAGGCAGAATCCCTCCTCGGAAAACCTGGCGCGCCACCTGTTCGAGCGGCTGGCGGCCGTCCTGAACCGGGACGGCGTTCGGGTCTCCCGGGTCAACGTCTGGGAATCGGACACCTCCTGCGCCTCCTTCTACCGGGATGAGACGCAGGTTTGAGAGCCGCCGCGGCCAGCCTTTATTTATCCGGTTTTTTGTTGTATCATTGCCTATTGGAAGAATCTGGAACAGCGGCTGGCCAACCAGCCTCCGGGGGCCGTTGTCAAAGAATATGCTGCCAATTTAATCAGGACCCTGCGCCGGGAAAGGGTCTTTGCCCTGGTCCTGGCGGTGGTCGTCATCCTTCTCCTGGGGGCCACCGGCTTCGCCCTAACCGAGCCCCGGGATGGGAGCTGGCTGCAGCAATTCGGCCGGGGGGCCTGGTGGGCCCTGGTCACCCTGACCACTGTGGGTTACGGGGACGTGGTCCCGGTCACGCTCCTGGGACGGCTGGTGGCCGGCACCGTCATCCTGGGGGGAGTCGTGACCCTGGCCATGGTCACGGCCACCGTGGCTTCGGTCTTCATCGAACGGAAGCTTCGCCGGGAGCGCGGTTTGGAACCTCTTAAAACCACCCACCACATCCTGCTTTTGGGCTGGCATGAAGACGCGGATGTCCTTCTGGACCAACTCCTCAAGCGGCTTTCCCCGGAAATCCCCATGGCCCTGGTCAACCAACAGCCGTCGGAGATGCTGGAGGGGCTGCAAGACCGTTATCCCGGCCATCCCATCGCTTATCTCCGGGGAGAATATTCCCGGGAGGAAGTCCTCCTGAAGGCCAACGTCCGCGAGGCCCTCAAGGCCATTATCCTGGCCGAGCGGCAACCGGAAGAAACCGCAACCCAGGTCGACCAACGCACCCTGTTCACCGCCCTCACCCTCAAGGGCCTCCATCCCAAGATCCGTATTATGGCGGAACTGCTGCGCCCGGAAAACCGCGCCTACCTGGAGCGGGCCGGCGTCGAAGATGTCCTGGTCCGGGGCCAATACGACAGCGCCCTGTTGGCCCAGGCTCTCTCCTCCCCCGGCATCTACCGGATCTTTACCAACCTGCTGTCCGGGGAGAGCCAGACCCTGTGGTCCGTGGAAATCCCCAGCCGCTTCCAGGGCCGCCCCCTGGCGGAACTGGCGGCCCACCTGCGGGACCAACACCAGAGCCTGCTGATCGCCGTCTATACCGAGGCCCGGTCCCTTAGCCTGGAAGACCTGCTGGCCGATGAGCCCTCGCCCATTGACGACTTCATCCGGCGCAAATTCGCCGAGAACAGGATGACTCATCTCCTGGGCCGCACCAAGGTGGAATACCAGGTCAATCCCCCCGGCGATACCATCCTGGGACTCCCGCAATTTGCGGTGATCATCGCCTCCCAGAAGCCGGAGTTATGATGGCGAGTGTCGATGACGCGGCTTTTTTCAGGAAAATCTTCCTCTTCCAGGACCTGGAGGATCGGGAACTGGAAGAGGTTCTGAGCCGCACCCACCCCCGGGAATTCCCCGCCGGCGAGGTCATCATCCAGGAAGGCAACCCGGGAGACTCCCTCTATATCATGGTCGAGGGCGAGGTGGAGATCACCAAGCAGCTCACCCTGGTGCTGGATGAAGACACCCCCAAGGAGCGGGTGATGATCCGGCTCAAGGCCGAAGACGGCGTTTATTTCGGGGAAATGAGCCTGCTGGAAAGCGATCCCCGCTCGGCCACGGTCACTGCCATGAGCGACTGCCGGCTCCTGGAACTCCACCGGCAGGATTTCCTGGAACTGGTCCGGAACGATGCCGCCATGGGGGTGAAGCTGCTGCTGCGCCTGGCCCAGCTTTTGTCCCGGCATCTGCGCAAGACCAACCAGGACGTGGTGAAGCTCACCACCGCCCTGGCTATCTCCCTGGGCGGCTAGAGACAGGTTCGAATTGTAGGGGCGGACCCAGGTGTCCGCCCTTAGTTTCGAGTTGCGAGAAAAGCAGGACGCCAAGATCGGGGCTAGTTACAGTGGGCGCGGCACGCGCCCTTTTCTCCCTCGTTCCCAAGCTCCCGCTTGGGAACCAGTTGTGTAGGGTGGGCACTGCCCACCTTTTCATTAATTTTTTTCCTCGTTCCCAACCTTGCTCGGGGAAACGAGATGAAACCAAAAAACTAAAAACCAAACCTCGAAACCCAAAACTCGAAACTCAAGAGTTGTGTCGGGTGGGCACTGCCCACCTTTTCATTAATTTATTTCCTCGTTCCCAACCTGTGCAAGGAGAATTTATGGCAAAGATCATCGATCTCTCCGGCTTGGCCTGCCCCGGGCCGGTGATCCGCACCAAGGAGACCCTGGAAGCGGGGGAAACCGGGGAATTTATCGTGGTGGTGGACCACGAGGCCGCCCGGGACAACGTCAGCCGCTTCGCCCAGAGCCGGGGCTGCACCGTGTCCGTGGCCCAGTCGGGCTCCTGCTATCATCTCACCATCTCACCGCCCGCCGGCCAGACCCGGGAGACTTGCTTTTTCCCCGGGGCGGCCCCGGCCCCCCAGAGCACCGCGGTGGTCTTCGCTTCGGACCGCATGGGCGACGGCGACCCGGAGCTGGGGGCCATCCTGATGCGGGCCTTCTGCCAGACCATCGTGCAGGTGCAGGCGCCCCAGAAGCTGCTCTTCTACAACCGGGGCGTGCTGCTGACCCTGGACGATTCCCCCGTGCTCCACGAACTCAAGGGCCTGGAGGAAATGGGGGTGGGACTGTTGGTGTGCGGCACCTGCCTCGACTTCTATAAGGTCCGGGACCGCCTGGCCGTGGGCCAGGTCTCCAACATGTTCTCCATCCTGGAAGCCCAAATGGCGGCGGGGCGGATCATCAAGCCGTGAGCGACTGCGGTGGGAGGGCCAGGGACTTCGTCCCTGCCCCCCCCACCCCCCTCCCAACCCGCATAAGAATAATTTTCCTCGTTCCGAAGCGGGAGCTTGGGAACCAGAAAATTCGACAGGAGACTTCATGTGGCTACAATGACCATGGCAGAAGCCTACAGCATTCTCGACGTTGTGGCTGTAGCACTGCGGGACATCAGCCACCGTCACCATCCCGTTTCTGCTCTCAAAGGACATGATATTTATCAGATCTGCACCGCAATCAAACTGCGTATTGTCAATGAAGTCCTTCTGTTTGCGGGGCGAAACGATTTTCAGAAGCTGTTTGAAGACTGGTTGAAACTCGATGACAGCGTTTTCTGGACCATCGTGAGGTCCTTCGTTCCGGATGATCAGGTTGACAGCATTACTGCCGTAGGCGTGTTCAATCCAATAGATCCGTCAACAATGACGTTTAAGGACCAACGATGGGGTGACGAAGAATTAGCGTCTTCTTTCTGCCATTACTGCAGGGGTCTCGGAACGAACGACCCAATCTATTGGCAGAAAGTCTACACACGTCTGGGCCTGGAATACACATCGACATCGCCGAAGGGAAATACTCCATACCGAGCAGGAGAAATAAGCCCACCACCAAGGATATCCTAAAAATCTAATTTAGAATTCAAGTTATCTGCTATTTCGCGAACCTCTGGGGCTGGGATTGTTCTAAAGCTGTTTCAAAGTGATGGTCCACATCAGTTACTCAGCAGTAGAGGTATGCAAGAGATGATGATGCGAAGCGGCTCAAAATAGCTGGGGTTTGTAAATAATATTAAAGATATGGTGGCGAAATGGTCTATATAATCGGAACTACTGACCACCGCTTTCAATATGATGGGCATGATGATGATGAAGTATGTAACAAATTACTATTATCATTAAAGGACAAATTTAAGAACTATATAATCAAGCAGGTCATAAAATTAAATATAGTTTTGATAGGAGAAGAATTTAGCGAAGAAGCATTAAATCGGAGGATAAATAACTTCGGTGCAACTAATACTTCTGCACGCTTAGCTGCAATTTTTACAAAAATTGAGCATAGATTCTGTGACCCAAATACAGAAGAGCGCAAGAACCTTGGAATACCAACTGATACTGATATTAAATTGATAAAGTTTGATAGGTTCTTGATAAATAAAGATCAAAGGCAAATAGTGGATGAAATTAAGAAAGAATATTGGCCAATTAGAGAGAGGTTTTGGCTTGAAAATATAATAGACAAGGTAAATGAACCAATAATATTTATATGTGGAGCTGACCACAGTGAAAGGTTTAAATCCCTACTTATTAGAGAAGGTTTGGATGCTGAAATACTTATAAATGATTGGAAAGGCGAGAATAAATATTCGTAACTGTGCCCAAGAAAAGAACAGGCCATTTTTTTATAGCGCGTAGGGCGGGAAAGCATAGCGCATCTCGCCTTTAGTATTATTTTTCTCGTTCACAAGCTCCTGCCCGGGAACGGCAATGTCGGCCAGGCTCTGCCTGGGCAGTTGTGTAGGGTGGGCACTGCCCACCTTTTCATTGATTTTCGGTGGGCATCTCAGCCGGTCTCCCCTGCTTCCCAAGAAGGCGTCTCAACACCCTTCGTATTCCTTAATCCACTCCGGCTTCTGCTCGCTGCTCACTGCTCACTGCTCCCAGGGCTCACCACCCTCCATAGTCCTTAATCCACTGCGGCCCTTTATCCCGGAAAAATTGGCCGATCTCCTGAAAACCATGGGCCAGCACCGCTTGCGCCGGGGCGGCGCGGGCCGCCGCCTCGGCCGGGTTCTCCCCCAGCCAGAGGCGGGCCAGGATCTCCGCGGGAGACTCTTCCCAGGTCCTGAGGGCGAGCACTAAGGCCCGCAGGTCCTGGCCCCGGGTGCGGTGGCGCAAGGTCTCCTTCGCCGCCAACACGTCCAGCAGGTAGTCCCCGCCCGCGTCCCACCCGAGGCGGTTCAGCGCGGCCCGTCGCATCAGGCAGGGGTAACAGCAGCCGCAGGAGCCCGCCGGCCGCCTCTGCCAGCGGGAGGCCACCGGCCGGGCGCAGGAGACCGTCCGGGGAAACAATTCTTTGAGCAGGCCCGGGTTCCGGCAGTTAAGCAGCATCTCCCCCTTGGTCAGCCCCTGGTAGGGATTTCCCAGGGGGTGGTCCAAACCGGCCCGCCGCCACAGGGAGGCCAGCTGCGAAAGGAATTGGGGATGGGTGGTGCGGGTGCTGTAGGAGCCCAGGCGGTTTCCGGTGAGGGGCGGATTGAGGCTCACCCAGCCGTTTTCCGGCAGGCAGAGGGGGACGCCGCCGCCAAAGGCTGCGGCGGTGGCCAGCCCCAGGGCCAGGTAGAGCAGCGACCGGCTCCGCAGGGTGAGCTCGGGAGATTCGGGAAATTGCACCCGGACCCCCAGGTGGTGCACCCGCCCGGGTCCGTAGTGGCCTTTCAGGGCCGCGGCCAGCCCCTGCTGGATGGAAGCCAGTTGGCCGAAGTCGTAGTGGCTCACCAGGACCAGCCGCCTTCCGGCCTCCAGCAGGTCGATGGCCCCCACCAGGGAGTCGAGGCCGCCGGAGAACAGCGCCACCGCCTGCGGCCGCCAGGGGTAGGGCCAGGCGGCTTTGAGCAAACCCGGATCACGCCAGGCGGCCCGGGGCTTCAAGGTCCAGTCATCGCCGGTAAGGAAGTTGAGAACGCGGGAGAGATCGGGGGCCAGCGCCCTCCAGGGTTTCGGGGCCGGCAGGTGCAGGACGATCTGCCGGGTCCAGGCGTCCGCCGCCGCCCGGCGAGGCAGGAGCTTGTCCGCGGCCCAAACCCGCAGGGCCGCCAGCAGAAAGCCCAGGGCTGCCGCGCCCGGAGGCTCGGGGCTGGCAAACATCTCCTCTAGATTGTGGTGCAAGGGGTAGCCGTCCGCCCCCGGCGCCGATAGAACGATGGGGGCCGCCAGGGAAGGGGGCCGGCCCTTCTCTCCCGGGACCCGCAAATAGAGCTGCACGGTCATATTTTCTGGTTCCCAAGCTCCTGCTTGGGAATCGAAAAGGCACGGATGACGCTTATATCGTTGACATATACAATCCCCACATCTCTTTGGAGAATCGTGCCGATGGGGTGATACGAAGATAATCACCTTTCTTTTCGATGGCGCCTTTCTCTTCCCACCTCTTTATCGTAATTACCATTTCCACTTGCCGCTTTCTAATTACTTTTATGGTCTCTGGCGAACAATTTCCCAATTTCGTTAAAAAATCTAGGTCTATTCCTGGATTTCTCACTAACTCCTCTAAATCACAGGCGTATCGTTCATTAAAATACGGTATATAAATACCCTCCGGGAAAAGAAGCATCCTAAATATTACTTGCAACGGATTGTATAACGTCTTCTTGGTGAATATCCCTGTCGAAACAGGGTTAGCCATATAAGATTTGATGTCAGAAGGGTTACCCTCGAGCCAACCTGCAGCCCCAGCCCCTATGCCGATATACGGAATATCATAAAAGTAGACCAATTCCGTTATAGATTCCCGTCCGATCTTCGAGAAATACTTATGAAAATAATTCCGGTACCCCCTCTCCTCCAAAAACTCGTGGACATAGCTGGCCCATCTATTTTCTTTCATTACAGCCTTACTTTTATTCTTATATACTGGCTCAAACAACACGCTCTTTACCGGCATCAAGGGAGATGGAGATATATGATCCGGATCAAGGCTGACCGCTTTTTCAAGGTCGTTTTTTAAATCTTCAAAGGTCTGGGTCGGAATACCGTACAATAGATCGATATTGATGTTCTTAAATCCCGCCAAACGCGCCCAGTCGTAGGCGTTATAAAGCTCTTCGACGGAATGGGCGCGGTTTAATTTATTTAAGATCCGCTCTTCGAATGTCTGGGCTCCGATACTTATCCGGTTAAATCCTGCCCCCTTCAACTGCTTCAATTTAGAAAGCGTTAACGAATCTGGCGTCGCCTCTATGCTAATATCTCTTATATCTTCGATCTTCTGACCGAAAAACTCCGCGATCGAAGCAAGGAGCTCGCCCAACTCCTCAGCCGCAAGCAGGGTCGGAGTGCCGCCTCCGAAATTGACCGCCTTTAGATTGACGCGGTGCTTTGTAGTAAAATAAAAACCTTTTACTGCAAGTTCATGCTTGAGAGCTTTTATGTATGAGCTTTTCAGCTTCTTTAACGATAATAAATCACGGCCGAATGCCCGACTGAAACAACAAAAATGGCATCTGGTTTTACAAAAAGGTATGTTTACATATACTAAAGATATGTCTCTTAAATTTTTCACCTCATCGTTTAAAGGTCTATTCATCTTCTTGCCGCGTTCAAGCAAACAAGGGCGAAGAAAAGTGTTCGAGAAGGAAGGACTTGCGCAATTACGGACTGTCCATAAACGAACTTTTTCAACATAAGCCCCGCGAGATTGCTGGGTTTAACGGCTGTCCAAATGGGAATCGTCCCCATGCCCTTGGCTGCGGACTTGTGGAGGATGATTTTAATTCTTTATACCTTGGCAAGCATTTGCTGTCAATATCCGGGAACAAGCCATAAATAACCATCAAATAGCGCCTAATTGCTTGCTTTTTACCAAGGGGTAAGGTCTGGCGATTAAAACGAACGGTCTCCCCGCGGCCCTGAGCGCGAGCCGGGCGCCAGGACCGCGACGGCCTTGGCCGGCAAGCCCTGTTTGGGGAAACGGGAGCTTTTCGGGGGAATTTTGGCCGGCTTGATAGAGGGTGGGAAATGCGCTATTTTCAGATCAGGACTCCCCCTGGGCCAGTTGGCTGATAACAGTCACGGCTTCCTCGATGCTGGGCTTTCTGATACTCAGTCTCTTATCCCCCCGGCTGAGATTGACCAGATAGAGGTCCTCTCCCGTTTGGCCATCAGGGCATTTGCCAAAGCCGTAGCCCCAACCTTGCCGGCGCAAGGTTTCCAGGGTCTGCTCCCAATCCAGCACGGTTTGCCCTCCCCTGCCAGGAGTTAAAAGCGTGGGGCGCGTCTCAGGCGCCATTTCTTAGCTATCAGCTAAAGGCAAAAGACCAGAATTTACGTGACCTGGTAGCCGCAGGCTTTAGCCTGCGCTAAATTTATTAAGGACTTTCGCAAGCTAAAGCTTGCGGCTACATCAAGAATTTCATGGTTTCGCTATATTAGCTGAAAGTTGACCGCTGCAAGTTGAGAGCTATCTCCGTGAGACGCACCCCACACCGGCGACCCGATTCCAGGCTGGAAGCCTGGGCGCACTTTTGCCCCTGCTGCACGCCGGCCCGGACCGCCAGAGCCGCTCGCCATGGCGCCGGGGCGCCTGGAAGCGCGAAGCTGACTCTCTTGCCTACCTTTACCGCTTCTTTTCCATCAGGGCAAAGACTGTGGGGGAAAAAGGAAGTTAGCCGGAGGGGCCGGGGGTTGGTCCGGGGAGACGGAAAGCCAGCAGCGGCAGCCTCCGGAGGTCCCCGGAATCCTTCACAGAATGGGTAAGATGCCGGGATAGTTTATTTTTCCAGGGGGGACCGCAGGCTCGCGTCAATTTTATGAGGCTCGCCCATCCTCGATTTTTCGAGGATTTTCATAACGCAAAATTAATTTCTCTTTAATAAATCCCTATCCTGATGAAATCACAATCTAAATTTTTTCAGAGAAATTTTGGGGGCAACCCTGGTCTCTCAAGCAGCGCAGCAGCCCCTGGAACACCCCGGTAACCCAGGTCCAGCCAGGCAGGCCCAACCAGTCCTCCGGGGAATTCAGGGGCGGCGGCGCCGAAGATGGGTCTGCCGCCGCCTGCTCGATCCAGCGGCTAATCTCGTTGGCGCCTTGCCGGAGCGGGGAGAAGCCCGGGGCCGCAGCTTCCAGGGATTCCCCCAGGTCCAGGAGCAGCCTCAGAGAGAAGGCGTCCCCCAAAAAGCGCTGCACCAGCCGGGCCGCCTCCGGGGCCAGGACCGGGGCGGCGATCGGGACCGGGGCCCAAACCCCTCCACCGCGGCCGCCGCGGGGCTGCCGGAGCAAGAGGCCCACCAGGGCCGTATGGGCCACCGCCTGCTCCAGTCCGCCTCCCGGTATCTCCAGGGCGGCGCTCAGGGATTGGGCCGGAACCTCCGTTCCCTCCTCCCCGGCCGCCTCACGGAGGCCCCAGGCAGCAAGGGCCGCCGGCCAACCCCGGGCCGCGGCCTCGCAGTAAAAGGCCCCCAGATTTTGGGCCACCCTGCGGGTCAGGCGAAAGGCCGCCAGGGCTCCGGTGGCCTCCGGCGGCGCGCTCCCCTCCCCCAGGGCTGCCACATACCGGGCCGCAACCTCCCGGGCGGCCAAGGGGCCTGCATTTCCAGGGGAAAAATAGCGGCTGGCCGCCCTCTTGGCCAGACGCCAGAGGGGCCCCGTTGGCCCCCGCCGGGCGCTGGAAGTCCCCATAGTCAGTTCCGACATTAGTAGATGGTAGGGGCGGGTTTCAAACCCGCCCCTACAGGGCTGCCCCCGTTAATCACTCTAGCATAACCCGCCCTGCCGCGCCAGCCGTTTCAGGCGGGTGCTGGCAGTCCAGGAGAATTGCGGCTGGCAAGGGAACAGGGAGTTATTATGGCACAAAGGCTCACTGGCCAGGTCGTAACGGGAGCAGGCGCAAGCCCGGGGCCAAAGCTTGGTGCCGGGGATGGGGGAGTAATGGGCCAGGACCGGGGTGGCCCCCAGTTCCTGCACCCGGCGGATGGAGGCCGCCACCTCCAGCTCGGTTTGGTCCGGCAATCCGGTGAGTAGGTAGACGCCGATCTTGCTAGCGGCAAAGCCGGCCTCCTGCAGATGGGCCAGGGCCGCCTCCAACTCGCCGGGGCGCAGTTTCCGGTCCAGCCGGCCTCCTTCCAGGGCGACGGTCTCCACCCCCAGGCGCAGGGTGGCGAACCCGGCCCGCTTGAGCATCCCGGCCACCTCCCGGGTGATGAGTCCGGCCTGGAGACCGTTGGGGGTATGGAAGCGGAAACTGCGGCCCTGCCTGGCCAGCTCCTCCAGGATCACTCCCAGGTGCTCTTTTGCCCCCCACAGCAAGGCATCGTCGTAGAAGGCCACGTCGCTCAGGCCCCCTTGCGTATCCTGCCAGTGGGCCAACTCCGCGGCCACCGCCTCCGGGCGGCGCCGCCGGTAACGGGGCTGCAGCAGGCGGGAAGCGCAGTAGTCGCAGTTTAGGGGGCAGCCCCGGGAAGTGAGGATGGGGATATAAGAAAGGTATTTTAAGAGGTCCAGAGCCGGATAAGGCAGGTCATCGAGGGCGGCCGGGGGCGGGGCGGCGAGCCCGCCCAATCCCAGGCGGGCCAGCAGGGGAGGCAGCCCGGTTTCCCAGGGGCCGGCCAGCACCAGGTCGGCGCCGCTCCTGGCCCGGGCGTGGTCCGGACAGAGGCTGGCGTAAATACCTCCCAGGATCACCGGCACCCCGGGAAGGCATTCCTTGACCAGCCGGATGGCCGCAATAACCCCGGGATACCAGTAAGTCATGAGGGAGGTGACCAGGACGGCCCCCGGGCGCTCCATCCGGGCCAGGCGGGCCAGGAAGTCCGCCTCCTCGATGCCGTAGCGCCCGAAGCGCCGGGGGACGTCGGCAAGGGGCGCCGGCGTGGGAACGATCTCCTTGGGGTAGCGGCCGCTGCCGAAGGGACCGGAGCGGCAGTGGTCCACATCCAGGCAATCGAGGAGGTCGATCTGCGCCCCCAGGCTCCTGAGCCAGCCCGCCAGATAGAGGAGCCCCAAGGGGCGGGCAAAGAAATCATAGGCTGCGAAATCGTAAATCCAGGGATTGATGAGCAGCAAGGATGGTTGGGAGGCAATCACTTAAAAAAGACCTTCGGGGAATCGGTGAGACGTATGCTAACCAGATGCCAGATCGAGGCGCCAAATTCAGTCTTAAGCCCGTCGGGGTTCACTTAAACAGTTCTTTTCTAAGGAATTGGTGGGTAGTGCCCACCCTACAGCTTTTGCCTTTCACCGAAAACAGAAAACCGCCCTTATAAGGAATTGGCGGGCAGCGCCCCCGCTACATTTTGGTCAGGATGGGTGAAGCGAGGCATCTCCTGTTCAGAGATTCTTCGGCCGCCTGCGGCTCCCTCAGAATGACAAAAGAAATGGCCACGCCTCACCTCCCGGCGCTTGCCTCAACAGCATTTGCCACTAGTATTGTGTCCCACGGAACCGTTGCATAAATGCTTCGCCTTCTTCCCTCCCCCTTGAGGGGGGAGGGTCCGGGTGGGGATGGTAATTTATCTTTCATTGACCATATGTTGCCACCCTCCCCCCAACCCCCTCCCCTCTCAGGGAGGGGGGGTTATCTCAAACCTTTTGTTAAGGTAATTGTGGACCATAACAATAGGGTCGCCGCCGGTGGCAGTCCAGGATGACCTCCCAGAGGCGCCGGCTTTCGGGCCGGGTGGGGCTGACCGTCAGGGTCAGGACCGCGTCGCCGGCAGCGCTCACCTTCAGCGGTTCGGCCGTCCTCAGCCCCGCCACCCAGACGATCTGCCCGCCGCTCACCACCAGGGGAATATGGGGCCTGAGCCAGCGGGGGATCTTGCAGTCCACCAGGAAGTCCTGGAGTTTCCTGGGCCCCGGCGCGCCCAGAGGCCAGAAGCGGTCGCCGGCCTGGAAATACCGGACCACCAGCGGCCAGATGAGCCGCTCCCGGTTCAGCGCCACCGCCTGCGGCCCCGGCGGGGTGAAGCCTGAGCTCGGGTGAGGGCGGCTGCTCCAGGTCCAGTTCCAGCCTTCCGGCGACTCCAGATTTCCCTGGGGGGCCGCCGGCAGGGCCAGGGCGCCGCTTGGTGTGGGCGGCAAATCCCGGAAAAGGTGCAGCTCCGGGCCGGCGCGGGCCGCCCGGGCTTGCCCCAGGGAGATGAGGCCGCCGCTTTTCTCTCCCCAGGCCAGGTCCAGGAGAGCAGCCGTTTGGGCCGCGGTGAGCTCCGCCTCCCCGGCCACCCTGGCCGCCGCGGCCCGGAGCACCCGCAACTGCCAGGGGTAATCCAGGGCCCGCAGCCGGCCCAGGTCCAAGTAGTAAAAACCTCGGGCGGGACAGCGCCCCACCTGGGCCAGAAGGCGGCCCGTCTCCCCGGCCAGCAGGCGCTCATCCTCCTGGAGCAGCACCTGGCCGCGCCAGACCGCCTCCCGGAGGCGGGGGTTGTAAAGGCGCAGCAACTCCGGCAGCAGGTCCAGGCGGACCCGGTTGCGCAGGTAGGCGCGGCTCAGGTTGCTGGGGTCCCGGAGGTAAGGGATAGCCTGCTCCTCCAACCAGGCGAGCAGAGGCTCCTTGCCCACAGCCAAGAGCGGCCGGACGACGCCCTCTGGGGTGGCGGGCCACATGCCCTTCAAACCCCCGGGGCCGGCGCCCCGCAGCAGCCGCAGAAAGAAGAGTTCCACCTGATCGTCGGCGGTGTGGCCCAGGGCCAGCTTTTGATAGCCGTGAAGCGTGCAAACCTCCCGGAGAAAGCTGAGGCGCAGTTTCCGGGCCGCCATCTGCAGGGAGAGCCTGGAGTTGCGGGCCAGCTCCTTGACGGCCCCCCGGCCCGGGTGCATGGGCAGCTTTAGCTGAGCTGCCAGACTTTCCACCCAGTCGGCCTCTTCCTGGGATTCACGGCGTAGGCCGTGGTCGAAATGGCCCACTGCCAATTCCAGTCCCAACTCCTGCCGCCAGCCTGCCAGCAGATGCAGCAGGGCCACGGAGTCGGGGCCGCCGGAAACCGCCACCAACACCCGGTCTCCGCCGCGGAAAAGCTTTTCCTGGCGCACAAAGCCGAGAATCCGATCCGGCAGCTGCGATCCCGGGAGATCGGCCTGGAGGAGAGGCTGTATCAGGCGGCGGCGGCGGGGCAAAGTTCGGCGATGACCTCGAGAATGGCGTCCTTGGAGAAAGGCTTGGCCAGAAAGCGGTCCACCAGCGGATCCCGGCTGGCGAGGTCGACGACGGCAGGGGGCTCCGAGGAGATCATGAGAATACGGCACTCTGGCTGCAGTTCCTTGAGACGGCGGGCCACCTCCAGCCCGTTGAGGATGGGAAGGTGGAAATCGACTATCGCCACCTGGTAGCCGGTGGCGTCGCCGCCTTCGGCCAGCTCCTGGTGATATCCCGGAGACGCGGTGACCTGGTAGCCGGCCCGGTGCAGAATGGCCACCAGGGCTTCCCGGGTCCAGGGGTCGTCGTCAATCACCAAAATGCAGGAATTCATCGCAGTCACGGTCTCCGGCCTCGGGGACCCGCCAGGGCGCTGTCCGGCGCTTTCCCACCAGGGCGAGAATCAAGGGGCCTTACAGCCTTCGTTTCGCCAATAACCCGATTTTCCATCAAGATACCCTCCCGGCCGGGCCGCTAATCAAGCCTCCGGGGGTTCCCCGCCGCTGGCCGCGGGGAAGGCCAGGTGAAAGGCAGCGCCCCGGCCTGGGCTGCTCTCCACCCAGATACGCCCGTGGTTGGCCTCCACCAGGGTCTTGCAAATATAGAGTCCCAGGCCGGTGCCATCCGTTTTCTGCCGGGAGAGGCGAAATTTTTCAAAAAGATGCCCCTGTTCCCCGGGGTCCAGCCCGGAGCCGCTGTCGGCCACGACAATCTCCACTTCCCGGGGCTGAGGGCCATTTAGGAGCCGGGCCGAAAGCGCGATGTGGCCCCCGCTCGGGGTGGCGGCCAGGGCGTTAACCAGGAGATTGGACAAGACCCGGTCCAGGGAAGGTTCATCCACCATCAGGGGAGGCAACTCCGGCGCCGGGGGCGCCTGCAAGTCCACCCCCTGGTGCTGGGCCAGGAGGGCGAAGCGATGCAGCAGCCGCTGGATGATGAACCCCGGGGGCACCGCTTCCGGTCTCAGGACCAACCTGCCGGATTCGAAGCGGCTCAGGTCCAGGACGTTGTGCAGGTGCAAAAGGAGGCCTTCGCTGCGCCCGATAATCCCTTGCAATTTGTCCCGGATCTCCGGAGGCAAGGTTTCGTCCTCCAGGGCCTCGATGGTGAGGCGCACTCCGGTGAGCGGGGCCTTGATATCATGGACGATCATGGCCAGGAAATCGGCGTTGGCGGCGATCCGGTCCCGCTCCTCCTGGAGCAGGCGGGTCTTCTCTCTCAAGGACCGGGTCATGGTGTTGAAGGACTCGGCCAGTTCCCCCAGCTCGTCCCGGCTGGTAACCGGAATGTCCCCGGTCAGGTCCGCCCGGGCCGCCCGGCGGGTACCCTCGGTTAGATGGGAGATCTGGCGCCGCATCCCCTTGGACAGCCAGAAGCTCAAGAGACCGCCCAACAAGGCGGCGCAGCCGCCCACTCCGAAGATCACCAGCTTCAGGGTAAGGAGGGTGGGCTCCAGTTCCCGACGGTTAACCCCTACCACGATGAGGTTTTCCCAGGGTTTCTCTTCTCCTTCCAGGGGCAGGAAGTTTACGGTATAGGATTCCTTCCCCAAGGCCAGGGTCTGGATGCGGTCGACCGCGCCGCTGGCGCTGGCGGCCAGGTCTTTGCCGCGCCGGAGTTGGTTCAGGGCGCTCTCCGGCAATTCTTGAAAGGAATTGACCACCAGGTGGTTGCCATAGAAGATGGCCACCTCGGCGCCGGGTCGGGACAGGGACTTCACGAATCCCCGGTCGACGAGGACCCCGGTGAGCACCACCCCGACGATCTTCTCCTGATAGCGGATGGGGGCCGAGGCCATCAAAGCGATGGTGTCCTTCCAGGGAGTCATGCGGGAGGCCTCCTTGCCCTGGAGGCCGGCCCGCACCAGGGGGTTACTGGAGATGTCGATCCCCAAGGCGCCGGGCTCATGCGCCCGGACCTGGATCACCCCCTGGTAATCGGTGATGGTGAGGATATCGAGGCCGGTGGCCTTCATCATCGGGGTAACCAGGACGCGCAGGGCCTCAACGTTACCCGCGGCCATGAGTTCACCGTAAGTGGGGTTGTCCGCCAGCAGGTCCGCCGCCTGTCCCACCCGCTGAATCGTCCCCTGGTATTCCGCCAACACCAGGCGGCCCACCAGCTCCACCCGCTGCCGGTGCCCCTCCAGGACCTGGCGGGTGGCCAGATATTGCATAAGCAGCAGCAGTCCCACCAGGGCCACCAATAGAGAAAACAGGGTGACCCCCAGGAGCTTGCTGCCCACCTGGCTTTTCCTGCGAATCTGCCACATTGTTAAAATAATAGCATATTCGGGTGGCTAACAGTAGTATCCGGCAGGTTTTTTGCAGAGCGCTGGAAACCGCGGCGATAACCCGGCCCGAGGTATAAAAATGAGGGCTTTCAGATCAGGATTTGGTCTATCCCAAGAGAAAGGCGACAATCATCTCGTACAGCGGCATGACTATGGCCCACAACACTCCGGTGTATAAGAGGAGCAGGATGAGGACGAAGCCCACCGGCTCCAGATAGTGATACAGGCGGGCCAACCGGGGGGGCAGCAGGATGGAAAGGATGTGGGAGCCGTCCAGGGGCGGAATGGGGAACAGGTTGAACAAGGCCAGGATGATGTTGATGCTGACTCCGTAGTAAGCCAGTTTCAGGAGACCCTGGCCGCCCAGGCCGAGATGCAGCAGGGCGGCGAAGACCACCGCCAGGGCCAGGTTGCTCAAAGGGCCGGCCGCGCTCACGGTGGCCTCGCCCCAACGGTAATTCCGGAAATTGCGGGGATTGACCGGCACCGGTTTGGCCCAGCCCAGCAGAATACCGGCATGGCTCAACAGGAGGAGAGCCGGCACCAGGATGGTCCCCACCGGGTCGATGTGGGGTAAGGGGTTCAGGGTGATGCGGCCCAGCATCCTGGCGGTGGGGTCGCCGTTGAGCAGGGCCACGTAACCGTGGGCCACCTCGTGGACAATCACCGAAAAGAGCAACACCACGACCAGGAGGGCCATTTCCATGAGGTAAGGGACGCTGAGAGCGGGCATGTCTTGAGTTTTGAGTTTTGAGTCGTAGGGGCGACCCGCTGGGTCGCCCAGTGTCTAGTTTCGAGTTCTGAGTTCTGAGTTTAAAGTTACTATTAAGTATTGTCAGTAACTTATTGATTATGAATGATTTTTTTGGTGGGGCGGATTTGACTCCCGCCCCTTAAGTCCTCAGCTTTCCCGCAGCAAGGCCTCCCCGGCAGCCCGCAGCCTGGCCAGGCCCTCCTCCGAGAAGGCCTCGAAGTAAAAGCGCACCACCGGTTCGGTGCCGGAAGGGCGGAAACAGACCCAACTGCCGTCTTCCAGGAGATACTTATGGCCGTCCAGGGTGAGGTGCTGTTTCACAGTGAGGCCGGCGAACCTGGCCGGAGGCTGCTTCAGGCTCACCAACAGGCGCTCCTTGGCCTCCGGGGTCAGGGCGAAATTGAGGCGGCGATTAAAAACCGGACCGCCAATCCGGGAAAACAGATCGGCCCGCAGCTCGGGAATCCCCTTGCCGGTGCTGGCCACCATTTCCGCCACCATCAGGCAGGCCAGAATGCCGTCTTTTTCCGGCAAATGGCGCTTCATGGAGAATCCTTCGCTCTCCTCCCCCACCATAATAGCCTGGTCAGAAACGATATAGGGCCCCAGGTGTTTGAAGCCCACCTTGGTCTCGAAGACCGGCCGGCCATGGAGTTGGGCCACCCGGTCCAGCAGATGGCTGCTGGCCACGCTCCGGGCCACGCCGCCCTCCCAGCCCCGGGTGCGGATCAGATAGTCGAGGAGCAGGCCCAGGATTTCGTTGGGTTCGCAGTATTCCCCGGCGGCGTCCAGCACCCCGAAGCGGTCGGCGTCAGCGTCCACCGCCAGCCCCAGATGGGCCCCGCTGGCCGGCACGCGGCCAGCCAGCTCCTTAAGGACCGCCGCCGCGGGCTCCGGCCGCTGCCCGCCGAAATATGGGTCCCGCCAGCCGTGCAGCAATTCCACCTCCACCCCTGCCTGGCGGAGGAAGGCATCGAGATAATCCCGGCCGGTGCCGTAGAGGACGTCCACCACCACCTTGAGGCCGCCCCTATGCAAGACCTCGAGGTCCACCAGCGTCCTCAGGTGCTGAAAATATGCCTGCCGGGGGTCGAGGTCGATGATCAACCCCTGGGAACGGGCGATCCCCAGGGAAAGGAGTTTGATGGCCTCGGGGTTGAGACGGTTGGCCAGGGCTTCGATGGGCTGGGTCACCGCTTCCGGGGCTGGGCCGCCGCTCAGGGGCGAGAACTTGAGACCGCCGTATTCCGGAGGGTTGTGGCTGGCGGTGATGTTGATCCCCCCGGCACGGCCATCCTGGCGGATGGCGAAGCTCACCACCGGGGTGGGGCAGTCCCGGGTACTGAAATAAGAGGTGATGCCGTTGCCGGCCATCACCTCGGCGGCGGCCGCCGCAAAGGCCTCGGAGCGAAACCGGGTGTCATAGCCGATGACCACGCCCCGGGAGGCTATCCCCTCCTGCTGGAGGTAGGTGGCGATCGCCTGGCACACCAGGCGGGCGTTGGGAAAAGTGAAATCTTCGGCGATAATCCCCCGCCACCCGGAAGTGCCGAATTTGATCGCCGCCATGGGAAAGACCTCAGGGGAGAAACGGGGATAGGGAGGCATCGAGAGCGGGCAAAAGTCAAAAGGCAATACCTTTAACTTCTAACCTTTGCCTTAAGCCACCGTAGGGTTCTGATCTATGATTCCTCTAACCGGAAACCGGAAAGCGTCCTTAGGTGCCGAGATCGTAAGATGCCAGATATTTTTCCTGCTCCGGGGTCAGAGTGTCGATTTCCGTTTCCATGGCCGCTAATTTCATGCGGGCGATCTCCCGGTCGATCTCTTCCGGCACTGGATAGACCTCTTTTTGGAATTTCTGATGGTTCTTGGAGATGAATTCCGCGGCCAGGGCCTGGTTGGCAAAGCTCATATCCATCACCGCGGAGGGGTGCCCTTCCGCGGCGGCCAGGTTCACCAGGCGGCCTTCGGCCAAAACATAGAGGCGTTTGCCATTTTTCAGGACATATTCCTCGACGAACTCCCGGATGGCGCGCTGGCCGGTGCTGAGGCGACCCAGCGCGGCGAGATCGATCTCCACGTTGAAGTGGCCGGAATTACTGAGGATGGCGCCGTCTTTCATGACCAGAAAGTGTTCCTCCCGGATGACGTTGATATCGCCGGTGAGGGTGCAGAAGACGTCGCCCACCCGGGCGGCCTGGCTCATGGGCAGCACTTCGTAGCCGTCCATCAGGGCTTCCAGGGCCTTGAGGGGATTGACCTCGGTGACGATGACTCGGGCCCCCAGACCCCGGGCCCGCATAGCCAGACCCCGGCCGCACCAGCCATAGCCCGCCACCACGAAGATGCTGCCGGCCATCAGGCGGTTGGTGGCCCGGAGGATGCCGTCGAGGGTGGACTGGCCGGTGCCATAGCGGTTATCGAAGAGATATTTGGTCATGGCGTCGTTCACCGCAATGATGGGATATTGCAGCACGCCGTCCCGGGCCATGGCCTTGAGGCGGATGACCCCGGTGGTGGTCTCCTCGGTGCCGGCGAAAACCCCGGAGACCAACTCCTGGCGCTTGGTATGCACGGTGAACACCAGGTCGGCGCCGTCGTCCATGGTCATCTGGGGTTTGAGATCCAAGGCCTGGTTAATATGGCGGTAATAGGTGTCGCCGTCCTCCCCCTTGATGGCGAAGGTGGGAATGCCTTCATGTCTGGCCAGGTAGGCGGCCACATCATCCTGGGTGCTGAGCGGGTTGGAGGCGCAGACATGGACGGTGGCCCCGCCGGCCTTGAGTGTGGCCGCCAGGACCCCGGTTTCGGTGGTAACGTGGAGGCAGGCTGCGATCCTGACGCCGGCCAGGGGCTTTTCCCGGGCAAAGCGCTCCCGGATGGCGGTCAATACCGGCATGTCCTGCTGGGCCCACTCCACCCGCAGCAGCCCTTTATCGGCCAGATTTATATCTTTGACGTGGTAGTCCATGTAATCCTCATTTGGCAGCGGCTATGGGGTGACAGACAAAGTTGGGGGAGGGGCCCTTCAGACCGGCCTTTTCCCGCAAGATGTCAATTTTATTGCAGTATTCCCAGGTGAAGTCCGGGTCGGTGCGGCCGAAATGGCCGTAAGCCGCGGTCTTCTTGAAGATGGGGCGCTGCAGGTCCAGGTATTGGATCATGGCCGCGGGCTTGAAGCTCCAGGTATCCTTGATGATCTTCAGGAGCTTGGCTTCCGGGACGGCGGCGTCTTCATCGGTGTAAACCATGATGGAGAGGGGGTCCGGCAGGCCGATGGAATACGCCACCTGTACCTCGCAACGGTTGGCCAGCCCGGCGGCCACCACGTTTTTAGCCACGTGGCGCAGCATGTAGGAGGTGGTGCGGTCCACCTTGGTGGGATCCTTGCCGGAAAAGGCGCCGCCGCCGTGGTAGCCCCGGCCGCCGTAAGTGTCCACAATGATCTTGCGGCCGGTCATGCCGCAGTCGGCCAGGGGGCCCCCCTGCACGAACCGCCCGGTGGTATTGACCAAAAATTTGGTGTCCACCAGCAGTTTGGCCGGGATGGTCTTTTTGATCACCTCTTCGACAATGGCCTCTTCCAGGTCGTCATGGGTGACCTCGGAATCGTGCTGGGCGGCGATGACCACCGTATGGATGCTCTTGGGCGCATCTTCCTCGTAGCGCACCGTGACCTGGGTCTTGCCGTCCGGGCGCAGGAAAGGCAAGGTACCGTTCTTGCGCACCTTGGCCAGGCGTTCCGCCAGGCGGTGGGCATACCAGATGGGCATGGGCATCAGATTTTCGGTGGAGGTGGAGGCATAACCGAACATCAGGCCCTGGTCCCCGGCGCCCTGCTCCGGCGTCAGGCCGCGGCCCTCGACCCCCTGGGCGATATCCGGAGACTGCCGGTCTATGGAGGTGAGCACCGCGCAGGTCTCCCAGTCGAAGCCCATGGAAGAGTCGGAATAACCGATCCCCTTGATGGTCTCCCGGACGATGTCGGGATAGTCGATGCGGGCAGTGGTGGTGATCTCGCCGGCAATCATGGCCATGCCGGTGGTCACCATGGTTTCGCAAGCCACCCGGGCATATTTGTCTTGGGCAAGGATGGCATCCAGGATAGCGTCGGAAATCTGGTCCGCCACCTTATCGGGATGCCCCTCGGTAACCGACTCCGAGGTGAATAAAAAGGATCTGGCCATACTCTATGGGCTCCTTAACCAAAAAATAGCGGCTCACGCCGGAGGGTCCCCGGCGCTAAACCGCACTATTTTAACTATGGACGGAGAAAATTGCCAGAGGTTTTTCGGCGTGGGTAGTATCTTTCAGATGATTGTGCCGGTCCACCAGGATAACTTTGGGTTCGTGCCGCTGCAGCTCCGCCACCTCATAGGTGGCGTAGGTGGTGATGATGATCAGGTCTCCGGGGGCCCCCTTGCGGGCGGCGGCGCCATTCAGGCAAATGATCCCGCTGTCTGCTTCGCCCTCCAGGGCGTAGGTTTCAAATCGTTCGCCGTTGGAGATGTTATAGACGTGGACCATTTCATAGGGCAAAATATCCGCGGCCCGCATCAGCTCCCCCGAGATGGTGAGGGACCCTTCATAATTGAGGTCGGCTTGGGTGACGGTGGCCCGGTGGATCTTGGATTTCATCATTACACGCAACATACTGGGCTCTCCCTGAGCATCATATTGTCAATGAGCCTGGTCTGGCCCACCCACACCGCCAGCAGCAGGCGGGACTCCCCCCGGACGGCATCCACTTCTTCCAGGGTTTCGGGGTGCACCAGGGCCAGGTAGTCGATACGGGTAAAAGGCGCCTGGGTGATGATCTTTCTAACCGGTTGCAAAATCTCTTCCCGGGAGCTAACCCGGTTTCCCACCAGCCGCCGGGCCGCCTTGAGCGCCTGGTTCAGGCACAGGGCAGCGCTCCGCTCCTCCCGGCTTAAATAAACATTTCTGGAACTAAGCGCCAAGCCGTCCGGGGCCCGGACGATGGGCCGGCCCACTACCGTCAGGGGCAGGTCCAGGTCAGCCGCCAGCCGCTTGATCACCGCCAACTGCTGGTAGTCCTTTTCCCCGAAGATCGCGGCGTGGGGCTGCACCTGGTTAAAGAGTTTCAGCACCACGGTGGCCACCCCCCGGAAGTGCCCCGGCCGGGAGGCGCCGCACCATCTTTGGCTGAGCTGCTCCACCTCCACAAAGGTCTGATAGCCCGGCGGATACATGGCCGCGGCCTCGGGGGTGTAGAGGAGGTCCACCCCCACCTCCCGGGCCAGGGCCGTGTCCTTATCCAGGTCCCGGGGATAGCGCTCCAGATCCTCCCCGGGCCCGAATTGGGCCGGGTTGACGAAGAGGCTCACCACCAGCTTGTCGCTGCTATTCTTGCCGTACTCCATCAGACTTAAGTGCCCCCCATGGAAATAGCCCATGGTGGGCACCAGGGCGATCCTGAGTCCACGGGCCCGCCAGTCCGCGGCCAGGGCCTGTATTTCGTCAGGATCGCGGATGATCTCCATAAAAAAAACCCCCGGCCGATTCTCTGGGGGTTGTCGCACCGCCCGCCGAGTCTCGGTCCGTGACCACCGGATCCAAGCCCTGGGTTTTAGATAAAGCCACAAATGTTTATCATCTTTGCCAGGGAAAAGTCAATCTTTTCTTTAAAGTTTGCGGGGTTTTAGAAAACGGCCGGGGCGCCAGGACGCATGGGGGGAGATAAAAGGTGGGGCCTTTTCTGGTTCCCAAGCTCCCGCTTGGGAACCCCTTTTTTTCGCCAGGCTCCGCCTGGCAAGAAATTATTGAAAGAAATTACCTTTGTTTTACCATGCGTTGCCCAAGCAGAGGTTGGGACAAAATTTCCGTTCCCAAGCAGGAGCTTGGGAACGAGAAGGAAAATCGGTTTTTCAATTTTGTCTTTTGCCTTTTTTTGCCTTTTACCTTTTACCTTTTGACTTCAGACATAGACCACCGGCGCTTCGCCGTCTTTGCGGGCCGCGATTTCGCCGATAACGAAGCCTTGCTCGTTGAGGCCCTGGAGCCGCAACAAGACATCCGCCACCAGGTCTTTATCCACCACCAGGACCAGCCCGATGCCGTTGTTGAAGGTGCGCAGCATCTCCTCCTCCGGGATGTTCCCCAGCTTGCGGAGGAGGTGAAAGATGGGGGGCACCGGCCAGGATTGGCTATGGATCACGGCCCGGCAGGATTTGGGCAGGATGCGGGGCAGATTATCGGTAAGGCCGCCGCCGGTGATGTGGCAAATCCCGGCAAGGGGGAAATCCCGGCGCAGGTTGAGAACCGTCTCCACGTAAATGCGGGTGGGCTTTAGGAGTTCCTCCCCCAGGGGGCCGCCCAACTCCGGAATCTCATCGCTCACCCCGTAGCCATGGCCTTCCAGGAGGACCCGGCGCACCAGGGAATAGCCGTTGCTGTGCAGGCCGCTGGCGCCCAGGCCGATGATCTGGTGGCCCACCGCGATCCCGGAGCCGTCGATGATCTGGTCCCGCTCCACCACGCCCACCACGAAGCCGGCCAGGTCGTAGTCTCCGCTCTGGTAGAGGCCCGGCATTTCCGCGGTCTCCCCGCCGATCAAGGAGCAGCGGGCCTGGCGGCAGCCCACCGTGATGCCTTCGATGATCTGGGTGGCGGTGCCAACCTCGAGGCTCCCCATGGCCAGATAGTCCAGGAAGAACAAGGGGGTGGCGCCATGGACGATAATGTCGTTGGCGCACATGGCCACCAGATCGATGCCGATGGTGTCATGGCGGTCCATCAGGATGGCGATCTTGATCTTGGTGCCCACCCCGTCGGTGGCGGACACCAGCACCGGGTCCCGGTATTGGTCCGCCCCCAGGTGAAAGAGGCCGCCGAAGGCGCCGATCTCCCCCAAGACCCCGGTGCGGTAAGTCGATTTGACCAGGGGGCGGATCCTCTGGATAAAGGCGTCCGCCTTGTCGATATCGACCCCGGCCTCCTTGTACGTGCTGATCTTGGCCATCTCCTTTGTTTCCCCCTGCAAAGGATTGCCAGTCCTGATAGAAATCCCGAAATCTCTAAAAAAGTCCCCGACTGGTGGAGCGCTTTAGAAAAGCCTTGAAATAAGAATTTGCCCTTATCCCCTACCCTCTTCCCTCTCAGGGAGGAGGATTATTGGGGTCAATATATATTAAACATAATTTCAAAAACAGGACACCAGATTCTTCGCCTGGCGCAGAATGGCATTTTTGGGGAGACCTTGGTTAGGAGTAGCCTTTAGGCCTTTTCCCCTTCGTCCGGCCCCGGGCAGGCGCAACAATCGAGGCGGGCGGCCTCTCCGCTAGCCGAGGCGGCCCCCTGGCCGCAGGAGCCGCACTGCAGCCCCAGTTGGTAATCACCGCCTTCTATGCAAATGGCCTTGCCGTTTACCAGGGCTTCGGCCACGGCCCGGTGGGCCCGGGCCAGCATCCGGGTCACCGTCGGCCGGGAAACCTGCATCTTCCGAGCCACTTCCTCCTGGGTCATCTCCAGAAAATCGGCCAGGCGCAGGGCTTCCAGTTCGTCCACGGTAATCACCATCTGTTCCAAGGACCTGAGCGGAATCCCCCGGGGCTTGAAGTAGGTCACCCCCGGCTCGGTCTCCACCCAGCGGCACTTTTTGGGCCTGGACATGTGGTTATCAGCCCCCGTTTGCTACTCTATATTTAAAGCAATCCGGTCCACTGTCAAGGACAAAGCGAAAAACGGCCGCCCGGGCCGCCGGGGCGTATTGACGAACCCAGGAAAGGGGCTTATGCTAAAAATATTCAGCGCCCTCAAAGGAGCCCCGCTTGAGCCGCAAATACCAGGAAGAGGTGGAGGAATGCGCCCGGTCGGTGGCTTCCCGGCTTGGGGAAACCCCAACCTGGGGCTTCATCCTGGGGACCGGCCAAAGCCTCCTGCCGCAGAAGCTTGTTGGCGGGGGATCTTTGCCCTACTCGGAACTGCCCCACTTCCCCCGGGCCACCAGCCCCAGCCACCGGGGCACCCTTTACTGGGGGCGGCTGGCAGGGAAGCCGGTCCTCGTGTTTCATGGCCGGGTCCATGCCTACGAAGGCTATTCCCTGGCCCAGGCCACCTTCCCGGTACGGCTGATGGCGGCTCTGGGCCTTACGACCCTGGTTCTCACCAATGCCGCGGGAGGGCTCAATCCGCTTTTTGCGGCCGGGGAATTGATGCTCATCTGCGACCACCTCAACTTTCTCTGGGATAACCCGCTCGCCGGAGAAAATATTGATGCCTGGGGGCCGCGTTTTCCAGATATGAGCCGGGTATATGATCCAGCCCTCCGGAACCTGGCGGCAGAGGTGGCCCGGCGCCGCGGCCTGATCTTGCGCCAGGGGGTCTATGCGGCGCTCAAAGGACCCAGCCTGGAAACCCCGGCGGAAACCCGGGCCTTGAGAATCCTCGGCGCCGACGCGGTGGGCATGTCCACCGTGCCGGAGGCCATCGTGGCGGTGCACGCCGGGCTCCGGGTCCTGGGGGTTTCGGTCCTCAGCAACCTCAACCTCCCGGACGCCATGGCCCCCATCGCCATCGAGGAGATCGTCGCCACCGTGGCCAGGGCTGAGCCCCACCTGGTGGAATTGCTGCTGGGAGTGCTTGCGGAGGCGGATTAAGAAAACTAAGTTCCAAGGGTATTAAAGTCCCCCTTTGGAAAAGGGGGATTTAGGGGGATTTCAGGAGGTTATTCTAAATCCCCCCTGCTCCCCTTTTTCAAAGGGGGGTTAGAAAACCGTAGCTGGAAATATCACGCCAGTTTTGAAGCGTGGCACTAAAATGTCATTCTGAGCGCAGCGAAGAATCTAGTATTTTTGAATGACTTGAGATCATTCACTTCGGTCAGGATGACAATGGAATCAGGTTTTGCAGTAGCTGCTAGCTCTTTTTTGGCCGCGGTTTCTGGGGCTGCTTGGCGGGCTTGGGCGCCTTGGGGACTGCCGCCGCCCGGGCGGCTGGGGGCCGGGCTTCCGGGGCCGCAGTTTTTAGGGCGCCGATAACGTAAACCCGCTCCTGCCGCGGGAGCTTACCCAGGGACCGGCCGCACTTGGGGCAGACCTTAAGATCGAGGGGATTGTTGCTTTGGCACCCCGGACATTTCAACCATAGGCCCATGGCTGGCATCTCCTCAGTTTTTTCTTAACCATTAGCAAAACCGGCCCCATTCTTCAAGAATTTTTGTCGGACCGGCTAATTTTTAAAGCAACGGAAATATATCATGAAAAAAATCGTCATCGACACCGACCAGGCCCCGGCCCCCATCGGGGCTTACACCCAGGCCCTCTCCGTAGGCCCCTTTGTCTTTATCTCGGGGCAGACCCCGCTCGATGCCCAAGGGAACCTGGTGAAAGGGGACATCGTGGTGCAAACCTGCCAGGTGTTCGCCAACCTCAAGGCCATCCTGGCCGCGGCGGGGCTCACCCTGGGAGACGTGGTGAAAACCACGGTCTATCTGACGGACCTGGCCGATTTCCAGGAAATGAACCGGGCTTACGGCGAGTTTTTCGCGGCGCACCCGCCGGCCCGCAGCACCCTCCAGGTGGCTGGCCTGCCCCGGGGCGCCGCCATTGAGATCGAGGCCATTGCGGCAAAAAAGGCTTGGCCCGCTTGAGGTGGGAGGGACCGCGGCCCACCTGGGACTCCGGCGCCTGCAAGGGTCGGAACCGGACAGCTTTCGTGAGAACCCGGCGGAATAGGTCTCACTGATTTCCAGGTTTACTCGGACCCTGGGGTAAATCGAATTTCGATTTCACCGACTCCCAGGTCTTTTTCAGTTCCTCCATGGCCTTTTCCGAATTCTTCCTGAGCATTTCGGCGGCCTCGCCGCTGGCGGCCTTGAGTCCCTGGAGCTTCTGCTGGGCGGCCTCCAACTTGGGCCGCAGGGCCTCCATCTGTTTATTCATTTCCTGATGGGCCTCGGCGCCGGTCTTGGCGGCCCTGCCCTTCAACTCCTCCAGTTTCGCCCGCCATTCCTGCAGTTGGGCGTCCATCTTATCCTGGTATTCTTTCAGGCTCATGGTTATCTCCCCGATTCCTCCAGTTATTTGTTATCGTTAGGAGTAATCATTTTCCCGGCATTGTCAATCTGGAAACGGACTTGATCAACATCACCCCGGTCCCCCGGCCGGGGCCTGGGACCATAAAGGCCGGGGAGCACCCGAGATGGATATTTCACCCATTTGTTGTTAAACTGCACCCGGAGGTTAATAGCCGATGACCTGTTTGCAAATGGAGGCTTTAAGTCCGTCTCTCCAGCAGAAAATCTCTCCCTTTTTCCATGAAATCCTTGAAAAGGCGGCGCCCCAAATCCACTCCCTTTACCTGGTGGGCAGCGTCCTGACCGAAGATTACCTCGGGGGGGTCTCGGACCTCAACAGCATTATCGTGCTCCACAAGATGGACCTGGACTTCCTGGATCTCCTGGCGCCCCTGGGCGGCAAATACGGGAAGACCGGGCTGGCGGCGCCCTGGGTCATGGACCCCGGCTATATCCAATGTTCCGTGGATGTGTTTCCCCTGGAATTTCTCAGCCTCAAGTTGGTGCACCACACCCTTTATGGCGAGGACCTGCTGGCGGGGCTTGAGATCGACCGG
This sequence comes from uncultured delta proteobacterium, assembly GCA_963697965.1. Classification (GTDB taxonomy): domain Bacteria; phylum Desulfobacterota; class Desulfobaccia; order Desulfobaccales; family 0-14-0-80-60-11; genus JAPLJC01. Next base: position 515,426 of record OY969108.1, on the reverse strand, counting down.
AGGGAGCTTCGGTTCCAGTGTGAGCGGGAGCTTTTAGGGAAGCTTCTCTGGCTCCGCCGGATTTATGTGTCCGCCATGGGGGACCACAAGGTCCTGGCCGCGGACATTGTCCGCCATTCCCGCGGCTATCTGCCGCTGTTCCGGGGGATTTTGCACTTGCTGGGCAAGCTGCCGGCCCGCGGCCTGAAAAAGGGTAGGGAAGAGTTGGCTGCCTTGACCGGCGTGGACATCGGGGTCTTCGCCGAGATCAGCGCCATCAGGAAGAATCTGAGCAAACCCTCCAAAGAGGAGATCTCCGGGTTGTTCGAGAACTTTTATCGAGCCACGGAAAGATTGGCCGAGGTGGTGGATGGCATTAAAATCGAGTAGGTCCAGCAAGCTCCTTAGCATTTTGTTATTTTGGGTATTGGCGGCCGTCCCCGCCCTGGCCTGGGCGGTGACCCCGCCCCTGCCGGCGCACCCGGACCAATATGTGGTGGACCTGGCCGGGGTCCTGGACGCCAACACCCAGGCCCAGCTCAATACCATGCTGCGCGACCTGGAGACCCGGACCACGGCCCAGGTGGTGGTCCTCACCATCAATTCCCTGGAAGGGGAACCCATCGAGGAGTTTTCGCACCAGACCGCGGTGCAATGGGGCATCGGCCAGAAGGGCAAGGACAACGGGGTTCTCCTCACCGTGGCCGTCAAGGATCACAAATACCGCATCGAGGTGGGCTACGGCCTGGAGGGCGTCCTGCCCGACAGCCTGGTGGGCTCAATCGGCAGGGAGTACCTGGTGCCGAACTTTCGCCGGGGGAATTACGCCGGCGGCATCGTCGCGGCGGTGACCGAGATAGCCAATACCATCCAGGGCGGCAAAGGGGTGGGCCAAACCGGGGGAGCCCCGGGCGCCTATCAAGGGGGGACCGTTCCCGGGAAGGAGAGGGGAGGGAATCTTAACTTAATATTCACATTATTTATATTGTTTGTTATCGCCCTGCTGGCATTTATCGTGTTTAGGGGACCGCGTGGCGGCCGGGGCAACCGGGGCGGCGGCGGCGGCTTTTGGTTAACCCTGTTGCTTCTTCAGTTATTCGGCGGTGGCGGCGGGGGCGGTGGCTGGGGCGGCGGGGGCGGCTTCGGCGGGGGCGGCGGGGATTTCGGCGGCGGCGGCGCTTCGGGAGGTTGGTAGCCGCAAAGATGCTCCCAACCCTGATATATCCAAGGCCCAAAACACGGGACCCGGCACAGTTAAGTCCCCCTTTGAAAAAGGGGATTTAGCGGGATTTCACGAGGTCATTTTAAATCCCCACTTACCCCAGTTGTAGGGTGGGCACTGCCCACCAATTCCTCATAAGAGCCAGTGATGACCGGCAAAGATTTTGCAAAAGGGCCGGCGAATGAGAATTGGAAGATGTAGCCGCAAATCTTTAGCCAGAGACGACGGGGCCAGCCCGGAAGCGCCAAAACCCCCTCTCCCCACGTAGGGGCGGGGTTTCCCCGCTCAGGCCGGCCAGACGCCGGCCCTACCGGCGAGGGGACGACACCGGGGGGTGAAGGGTGGCTTCGCCTAGTTTTCTGTAGGGGCGGGTTTAAAACCCACCCCTACTTCCCCCTCACCCTGTCCTCTCCCCCATCGGGGGAGAGGGAAAAAAGCAAAAGAACTCCAGAAGTTAACCAAAGATGGGGATTTGGAAACCAAGATTACACGGCAGATTGCCAAAACCCATTGAGCCAAGCAAACATGAGGAGGAGATTGGATGAATAAGAATCTGCTTGTGGTCCTGGGAGTGATCGCCCTGGTGGTGGTGATCATCGGCGGCTGGCTAATCAGCGGCTACAACCGGGTGGTGACCATGGACGAGAACGTCAAGACCGCCTGGGCCCAGGTGGATAACCAGTTAAAGCGGCGTTTCGACCTCATCCCCAACCTGGTGGAGACGGTCAAGGGTTACGCCACCCATGAAAAGGAGATCTTCGAGCACCTGGCCGACGCCCGGACCAAATATTTCCAGGCCCCGGATGTCAAAGGCAAGATCGCGGCCTCCGGCGATTTCGAGCAGGCCCTTTCCCGGCTCCTGGTGCTGCAGGAGAACTATCCGCAGCTCAAGGCCAACGAGACCTTCCTGAAGATGATGGACACCCTGGAAGGCACCGAAAACCGCCTGGCAGTGGAGAGGAAGCGGTACAACGACGCGGTGCGCACCCTGAATACCTACATCCGCACGGTTTATGGCCGATTCTTTGCCAGTCTGGCCGGGGTTCAAAAGGCCGAATACTACCAGGTCCCGGAGGCCGAGAAGGCCGCCCCGAAGGTGAAGTTTTAAACGGCCGGGCCTGCCGTCCATTGGCGGAGGCCGGGAAAAAGCTGAGGAGGGGAGGAGACGGAAAATGAAAGGCCCGACCGCGGCAATCGAATGTCAGGTGTGCCACCAGCTTTTTAAGGTTGGCGAGGTGATTAACGCCCATCTCATTGAGGAACCCATCGTCCAACGCATCCGGGAGAAGCAGGGAACCTGGGCCCCCGAGGGTTATGTTTGCCTGGGAGATCTGAATCTTTTCAGGACCGGTTACGTCACCGAGACCCTCAAATCGGCGAACGAGGAGGCTGCCGAAATGGGAAAGGAGATGAGCCAGGGAATCGAAGAAGAAACCAGGGTCTTGTCCCGGAATATCAACAAAGAATTTGAGAGCAGGCTGACCACAGGGGACCGGATGTCCGACCGGCTGGCGGACTTTGGGGGCAGTTGGACCTTCATCACCATATTCATAGTCGTGTGCGTGGCCTGGATGGCTATTAATACCGCGGTGCTTCTGGCAAAAGCCTTCGACCCCTATCCTTACATCCTGCTCAACCTGGTGCTCTCCTGTCTGGCGGCCATTCAGGCGCCGGTGATCCTGATGAGCCAGAACCGCCAGGAGGCCAAGGACCGCCTCCGGTCCGAACACGATTACGAGATAAATATGAAGGCCGAGATCGAGATTCGCAAGTTGCACGAAAAGATGGATCACCTGCTGATGCATCAATGGCAGCGCCTGATGGATATCCAACAGCTGCAGGTGAACCAGATGGAAGAAATCAGCCAGTTCGCCTTGAAGGCGAAAGCGGGGCAATCATCGTAGCTGCAAAAAGCAAACGCCCTGGCCATTAGATTTTGCCTTTTGCCTATTACTTTTACCTTTTTACTTTTGCCTTTTTACTCTTCTCCAGTGACCTCCGGATGATCCGCGAAGCGGCGGGGCAGGCGGATGGTCACCGTGGTGCCCTCGCCCACCCTGCTGTTCAGGGTAATGGTGCCGCGGTGCTCATCCACGATCTGGCGCACGAAGACCATGCCCAAACCGGTGCCCCCCAGCTTGGTGGTGTAGAAGGGGACAAAGACCTTGTCCACCACCTCGCCGGGCATCCCCCGCCCGGTGTCCTGGATCACCAAAACCGCAAAATTCTTTTCCGTGGAAGAGTGCACCATGATGGTGCCGCCGGGGCGGGTGGCTTCCATGGCATTGCGCAGCAGGTGGGCCAGGGCTACCTTCAACAGGTGTTTGTTCAATCTCCCCACCAGGGGTTCGCGGCAGAATTCCCGCACCAGATTCAGGTTCTTGGCCCGGAGCTCGGGACGCAGCAGGTCCAGGGTCTCCTGGACAATGAGGTTCAGGTCCTCCTGGGTGAAAAAGGAGGTCTTGCGCCGGGCCAGGGTCTCGAAGCGCTCCACCATGTGCTCGATGCGCTTGGCTTCTTCGGAGATGGCGGAAGCCCAGACCCGGCTGGGGTCCGCGGCGTCGGTCTTTTTCAGCAGACGCTGGCTGAAGCCGCCGATGACTTGCAAGGGGTTGCGGATGCCGTGGGCCATCCCCAAGGCCATCTCCGACATGGTGCGTTCCATCACCAGGGACTCCATCTCCCGGTTCAGGGCCAGAATCTCCTGGCTGGTCTGCTCCAAATGGTGATGGTCCGCCTCCAGGCGGCGGTACAGCCTTTGTAAGCGGTAGAAGAAAGAGATGAGGGTGGCCGCAGCCACGAAGAGAATGGAGTCGAAGCCGTTAAAGATGCGGCGGGCGGCGTCCAGGTTGGCATAATCCCAATAGGCGGTGAGATCTTGGAGGCCAATGGAAATGAGATGGATAAAGCCGAAGATGGCAAAGACCAGGGCCAGCCAGTTGAGCAACAGCCACAGGGCGTTTTCCGGATCCCGGGCCAACAGCCTCCGGGACTCCCTCAGGGCCATCAAGGTGAGTAGGATGACCAGGAGCGAGGCGGCGAGTCCCAAGAGCCAGAGCGGAGCCAGATAGAGGTGCAGGCTGGTCATGGTCCCTCTGCCCCAGGTCCTTCGGGCCGCGGCTCCCGGGCCAGGAGCTTGAGGCCGCGGTAGAAGAGGTAAAAGGCCGGCGGCAGCAAAATGAAATTAGCGATTTGGGTGAGATAGAACAGCCAGGTGTGGGCGTCGGACATCAGGAGCTGCCGGGAGAAACCGTGCCCGAGAATTACCGGGTTGCTCAGGGTCCATTGGCTCCAATTGCCGGCAAAGGCGTTCAGATTCCAGAGGGCCAGAATTCCCCAGGACCAGATGAGCAAGCGGAAACCGCCGAAGCGCTGCAGGCCGGTATGATAGATTTCCCGGATGAAGAAGAGCATCGCCGCGGCAAACAGCAGGTGGGCGGTTTGGTGGACGTAGGAGCCTTCGGTGGTCCATCGGAAGCTCAACGCCAGGGCCGGGGGCGGCGAGATCAGCAAAAGGGAGAAGGCTGCTGCAACCGCGAAAAGCATTGTTTGAAGGCGCCTCATGGATAATACCCTTTGGGGTTGGGGCAATGAGTGATCGGCTAAAATAAGGTCAGGGTCGAAAGTTACCCAGGCTTCCAGCCTGTGATCGGGCCGCCAGAATAAGTTTCCAAACGCCAGCCAGTCTCAGAGGGATATTGGCCCTCCTGCTGCCAGGGTGGGCATCCTTGGGAAATTGTCAATGAGGCTTTTACCCAGGCTCCCATCCCTAGAAGCCCAAGGTGCGCAGGGCCCGGGGGTCCTTGCGCCAGTTCTTCCAGACCTTGACCCAGAGGTCCAGGAAGACGCGGGCCCCCAGCAGGGACTCGATCTCCAGCCGGGCCTCGACGCCGATGGCTTTGAGCAAGCTTCCCTGTTTGCCGATGATGATGGCCTTCTGGGATTCCCGCTCCACGTAGATCACCGCCCGAATCCGCACCAGGTCCGGGCGCCGGCTCTCGTCGAACTCCTCCACCGCCACCGCCACCGCGTGGGGCAGCTCTTCCCGGGCATGGTGCAGGACCCGCTCCCGGATAAACTCCGCGGCCAGGAAACGCTCGCTGGCCTCGGTATCCTGGTCCGGGGGGTAAAGAGGAGGACCGGCCGGTAGCAGCTTGGTGATTTCGGCTTGCAGCTCCTCCAGGCCGTCTCCCAACAGGGCGCTGAGGGGAATGATGATGGCCGCGGGAAAGGCCTGGTGAAAAATCTGGATGAGGGGTAACAGTTTGGTCTTGGACACCGTGTCGATCTTGTTGATGGCCACCAGCAGGGGCCGCTTAAGCCGCCGCAAATGGGGGAGCAGCACCGGGTCCTTAAGGTAGGGAGCCCGGGGCTCCGTCAGCCAGACCACCACGTCGGCTTCAGCCAGGGCAGTGAGGGCCGCCTGCGCCAGGCTGGCGTTGAGGAGCCCCTTGGGCTCCAGGATTCCCGGGGTGTCCAGGAAGAGCATCTGGGCTATGGGCTGATTGACGATGCCCAACAACCGGAAGCGGGTGGTCTGGGGCTTGGGGGAGGTGATGGCGATTTTCCCGCCTACCAGCCGGTTCAACAGGGTGGATTTGCCCACGTTGGGATAGCCGATCAGGGCGATAAAGCCGCATTTGAAGCCGTTTACCGTTAGCGGTTTGCCGTTTTCCGTGGACATTGCTTAAGGGGCTATTATTTCCAAGGGAGCCATTCCTGGTTCGCCGGGAATCGGGGCTGGCAGCCCCGCTTTGTTAATCCCAGTGGTGTTGGCGCCGGGCGAAAATCAGGGGCAGGCCGGTAAAAATGACGCAGCCCCAGGCAAAGACGTCGCCGTAGCGGGTATAGGGGCTGCCGCCGGGCATCAGGGGCAGTTCCAGGGCGTGGGCCGCGGGGACGTAAAGTTCCGACTGCCAGAGGATGCGGCCCTGGGCGTCGATGAAGGCGGAGATCCCGGTGTTGGCGGCCCGGGCCAGGCAGACGTGGTTCTCCACGCACCTGAGCACCGCCATGGACAGGTGTTGGTAAGCCGCCGCGGTCTTGCCGAACCAGGCGTCGTTGGTGATGTTCACCAGCAGACGGGCGCCGTTGGCCACCTCGGCCCGGCTTAAATTGGGAAAAATGGACTCGTAGCAGACCAAAGTTCCCAAAATCACGCCATCCGGCAGCTTCAGGGTGGCGCCCACCGGCCCCTCGGCAAAGTCCCCCACCATGGGCACCATCTTGCCGATAAAGGGCATGTAGCGCCCCAGAGGCACGTATTCGCCGTAGGGCACCAGGTGGGCCTTATCGTAATAGCCCAGCACCTCGCCCTCGGGAGACAGGAGGTAGGCCCGGTTGTAATAACGATCTCCCTCCGGGGTAGGTTCCCAGGCGGGCGCCCCGAAAAGGAGGCTGCCGCCGCTCTCCTTGGCGATGTCCCGGACCCGGGCGGTGAGTTCCGGTTCGCGCAGGAAAAGGAAGGGCATGGCGGCCTCGGGCCAAACGATGAGCTGGGCGCCTTTAACCTGGCGGGTAAGCTCGGCGTAGCGGTCCAGGGTGGCATTCACCATCTCCTTCTTCCACTTTTCACCCTGCTGGATGTCGCCCTGCACCACGGCCACATTGATTTTCGGGTTCCGGGCCTCCAGTTTTTGGAGCGCCGCCAGGCGGAAATGGCCGTAGCCCAGCCAGCAGACCACCACCAGGGCGAGCACCGGTAGCTGCAGAAAGCGCCGGGTGCGCCAGGTCCGGGGGGGGCACAGGGTGCGCGCCAGGCCCATGTTAATCAGGACCACCAGAAAGGAGAGGCCGTAGACCCCGGTGAGGTCGGCCACCTGCAGCAGCAAGGGATGGAGAAAGAGGCCGTTCCCCAGAAGCTCCCAGGGGAAACCGGTGATGATGTAGGTTTGCCCAAGCTCCAGGGTGACCCAGAGGACCGACCCCCACCACAGCAGGTTCAGCCCCTGGGCTGCGCCCCAGTTGAGCCCCAGTGCCCACAGGGCCTGGTAAAGACTGAGGTAGGCGGCCAGCAGCAGCAATACCACCAGGGACACAGGCAGGGCCAGGTGGCCGAAGACATGGGTGACGTAGACGATCCAATAAAGCAGGGCCACATAGCGGGCCAGGCCCGAGAGCAACCCCAGCCAGAAGGCGGCCTTGAGCGATTTTCCCTGGAGGGCCCAGTATAGGGGAATTAGGGCGACGAACAGCAGGTAAAACTGGTTCCATTTGGGAAAGGCCGCGGCCAGCAGGAGGCCCGAGAGGATGGCGGCCAGGATATGATCGAGGGCGGTGCGGTTCATAAATGGGGCCAGGGATTAGGGATTAGGGGTCAGGGGTCAGGAAATCCGTGGTCTCCATGAGTCTCTCTTTGGACCCAAATAATGACTAAGCATTCATGTTACACTTGTCCAATCGTTTTTTCCATAATTCATCCCGATTCTTATCATTATGGCCGCTAACCCTTAACCCCTATTCTGCTGCGGCCGGTTCTTCCTCGGGGGCCAGCGTCCGGGCCCGCACCTGCTTGGCCCGGCGCTCGTCGGCGGAGACCACCGTCAGCTCCAGATTATCGATCCGCACCCGGTCGTTGACCTGGGGGACCCGGCCCAGCTCATGGATCAGGAGCCCTCCCACCGATTCGAACTTGCCTTCCGGGCGAGGCAGGTTGAAATGCTCCAGGAGCAGCTCCACGTCCAGGCGGGCATCCACCAGGACGGCGCCGTCCTCCTGGGGCACCAGGCGGGGCTCCATGCGGTCGTATTCGTCGTAGATCTCCCCGACGATCTCCTCCAGAATGTCTTCCAGGGCGATGAGGCCGGCGGTGCCGCCGTATTCGTCGATGACGATGGCGATGGCAGTCTTGCCCTCCACCAGGTCCCGCAACAGGTCGCTGATCTTCTTGCTTTCCGGGACGAAATAAGGGGGGCGCAGGACCTTGGCCAGGTCCCAGGTCTCCTCCGGGGTCTGCCAGAAGACCAGGAGGTCCTTGGCCAGGAGGATGCCCTTGATGTGGTCGATGTCCCCCTCAAACACCGGCAGCCGGGAATGGCCGCTGGTGAGGAGCAGGCGGATGATCTCGTTCAGAGGGGTGTTGCGCTCCACCCCCACCATTTCCAGGCGGGGCACCATGATCTCCCGGACCAGGGTATCCTTGAACTCAAAGATGGACTCAATGAGTTCGCCTTCCTGGCGGGTGATGAGGCCCCGCTCTTCGCCTTCCACGATGATATGCTGAATTTCGCGTTCCAGGTCCTCCGGCTGCTGCATGGCGGTCCTGCCTCTGAGCCGCTGCCGGAGGCGCGCCAGAAAGCCGGAGGGAGGAGCTTCGGCTTCGTCCATGCTAACCTCGCATCTGCTCCCGCTCCTGGCGCAAGATGCGTTCCACTGACCTCACTTGCCGGGGGAACTCCAGACCCCGGTCCAGGAGATTCATCTCGTGGCGGGTGATGCCGAATTCTTCGGTGGCGTAGGCCATGGCCTGCTGGTAGTCGAAGTCCTTGCAGGAAAAGATATCCAGGCTGAGGTAGGCCCGATCCGGGAAGGTATGGATACTGATGTGGCTTTCGGCGATGAGCACAAAGCCCGACAGGCCCCAATCTTCCGGGACCTTGCCATGGTACTTGAAGACGTAAGGGGGCATGATCTTGGTCATGTGGATCAGGTCAGGGCAATGATCCAGGAACTGATAGATGGCGTCCAGGTTCGTCAGCCGCTCATAACTACACCCATAGCCGTCCAGCGTAAGATGCAGTCCGAAGCCAGGCACCGCTTTATTCAATAGTCCGCCCTCCTCGCACCAAGTTTAGGTCGTCACCGGGGAATGCCCGGCAGGCATACCACCTGCGCCGCTTGGGGCGGCGCGCCCCCGGGAGCGGAACTCCCGGGGAGAGTAAGTTTGGGCCCCGGCAACGGTCCTGAGAGCACGAGGAAGGGAGCTTAACGCCCCAGATTTTTTTGCCCCGTAACCTGATGACCCCTCCAGGCGCGAAGGGGTCATGCGCATAGGCCCATCCCTTAGTCCAGATTAATTCAGTCTTTATAACCTGGAGGGTAACCAGGGTCAAGAGGTTTTTACGTCCTGGTCCGGACTGTTCCCCGGGGAAATGGCGGATTTGTGCCGCGAGGCTATTGACGCGGTGCGCCAGGGTGATAAATTTAAGCGTTATTTGCCGCCTTTTCCCGGCCGGAGGCGAAGCCGGCCCCGGGGGGCGGCATTTCCCATAGGATTAGCGGCTTAGCAAACAGGAGGACGATTCCGGTGGCCCTGGTCGCCCCGTTTAAGGGGCTTCATTATAACCTCTCCAAGGTGTCGAATCTCACCGACGTGGTGACGCCGCCCTACGACGTGATCAAGCCCGTCGAGCGGCAGGCCTTCGCGGACCGCAGCCCCTATAACATGGTGCATCTGATCCTGCCCCAGCCCCTGGCCGGGGACGATCGGCTGCACAACCGATACACCCGGTCGGCTGCCCTGTTTCAGCAGTGGCTGAAGAACGAGGTGCTGCTGCGGGATCCCCAGTCGGCCTTCTACTACTGGGAGACCGATTTCGAGGCTCAGGGGCGGAAGCGGACCCGGACCGGCCTGGCGGCCCTGGTGCGCCTGGAGCCTTTAAGCGGCGGGGCCATTAAGCCCCACGAGCAGACCTTCTCCGCCACCAAAGCTGACCGCCTGGAGCTGTTCAAACAGGCCAGGGCCCATTTTTCACCCATCTTTTCCCTCTATCCCGATCCGCAAAATCTGGTCCTGGGAAGCCTACGCCAGGCCCTGCCCCCTACCCCGCTGGAGTCCTTTGAAGATACCCTCGGATATTATCAGCGCCTCTACCGGGTAACGGAGCCCGAAGCCCTCCATGCGGCCCACCAGGCCCTGGCCGACCTGACCCTGTTCATCGCCGACGGCCATCACCGCTACGAAACCTCACTCAATTACCAAAAAATCCTGAAACAGCAGTATCCCCAGGCGCCGCCCCAGGCGGGCTTCAACTATACCCTCATGTACCTCTCCAACATCAACGACCCGGACCTGGTCATCCTCATGGCCCACCGCCTCCTGGGGGGTCCCCGGGTGAAGCACCTGGATGAGGCCAAGATCCTGGGGCGCCTGAAGGAATACTTCGAAGTCCTGGCCTTGCCCGCCGCCGACGAGTTCGGCCAAGCCTATGAAGACTTCCTGCAACAGACCCTGGCGGAGGTCCCGGCCACGGAGACCGCCTTCATCATGCTGGGCTTCGGCCGCAAGGCCTGGCTTCTGAAGCTGCGCCCCGGAGTGCGGCAAAAACAGTTGGCCCGGCAGATGCATCCCGCCCTGGCCCAACTGGACGTGGCGGTGCTCAATTACCTGATCTTTGAGAAGGTGTTGGCCCTGGACGACCAGACCCTGGACGACCATGAGACCTTTAAGTACTCCAGCAGGATCGATGAGGTGGTGGCCGCGGTGACCCAGAGGGAGGCCCGCATGGCCTTTATCCTCAATCCCACCCGTATCGAGCAGGTGCAGGAGGTAGCCTCCACCGGCCTCACCATGCCCCGGAAATCGACCTATTTCTATCCCAAGGTGATGACCGGGCTGATTATGAACCTCATCAACCCGGAAGAGGAGATTTTTTATTAACGGATCCCCAGCCCGCGCCATTGCAGGCCGCAACCTTCCTCAAAAACCCCGCCACCCTCTTGCCAGCCAGCGCATTTTTGATAAATTATGAGTGAGAGCCTTAAGGAGGACCCGTGATGCCCGAGGGAACCGTTTGCCAGGGGCGCATTCTGGTACTGGAGCAGGAGCAATGGGTTCGGGAATTCCTCTCTTCGGTCATCAAACTCTGCGGCTATGAGGGCCTGAAGCTGGTGAACTCCGTGGCCGAGGCCCTGGATGCCTTGGAGCAGTGCCCCTACGATCTCATCATCACCGATCCCAAGCAGTTGCACCACCAAAGGTTCCTGGACCAGGTCCGCTCCCGCCATCCTGCCACCCGCTTCATCATCATGGTGCAGCACCGGGCCCAGACCCAGCACCTGGTCTATTATGAGCAGGTGGACATCATCTTCAAGCCGCTCAGCCTGGATGAAACCGTGCGCAAGATCAGGCACGCCATGCACCAGACACAACTGCACCAGGCCGAGGAAGATTTCCGGCGCCTGAAGCAGGAAGCGCTGAGGCTCTTTCTCAGTTAAGGGGCTGGTTCTAAGGCAAATTTAGTGGCATAGGCGTCCCGCCTGTGATTGCTTTTGTCCTGCACCGAAAACCGGGGTAAGGGCAGTAGTGTCAGGCAAGGTATTTGCTAATTTGCCGCGTAATTTAGGCTGCCAAATCTTCTTTGATTAACTTATGGAGTTCTCTTTTTTTCCCCTCTCCCCTCACAGGGGAGAGGGGGTTTTGGCGCTTCCGGGCTGCCCCGTCTTCTCTGGCTTAAGGCTTGCGGCTACTTTTTTGAATTTCCTTCGCCAGCCCTTATGCAAAATCTCTGCCGGAGTCTAACGGGGTAATGGTCCGCCTGAAAAGACTTGGGAAAATGGCAAAAATTCCTGATAACCGGAGAGAAAGAAGATATGAAACCCATTGCCCGGGCCCTGATCAGCGTCACCGATAAAAGCGGCATCGTCGAGTTCGGCCAATTTCTGGCTGGTCTCCAGGTGGAGATTCTGTCCACCGGGGGCACCGCCAAGACCTTGCGGGAAGGCGGGGTCCCGGTGATCGAGGTCTCGGACTTCACCGGTTTTCCGGAGATGCTGGATGGCCGGGTCAAGACCCTGCACCCCAAGGTGCACGCCGGCATCCTGGCCCGCCGGGATCTCGCCAGCCACCTGGAGCAAATGGCGAAGCAAAACCTCGGCTTCATCGACCTGGTAGTGGTGAATCTCTACCAATTCGAAAAGGCCGTCGCCACACCCGGCTGCACCCTGGAGGACGCCATCGAAAACATCGACATCGGCGGCCCCACCCTGCTCAGGGCCGCGGCCAAGAATTACCAGGCGGTCACGGTGGTGGTGGACCCGGCGGACTACGCGACTGTGATCCACGAAATGAAGCTCAACCAGGGAGCCACCAACCTAGGCACCCGCTTCGCCCTGGCGCGCAAAGTCTTTAAGCTCACCCACGCATACGACGGCGCCATCTATGACTACCTGAAAGAACAGGCGCCGGCCTGCTGACATGAGCCCCGCGGTCACCCTGAGCCGGGGCCGCCGCCTGGACCTGGGCCGACCCGATTACTACCAGGACCTGCTCGCTGGCATCGTGGAGGAAATCCTCCTCGAATTGGCGGAGTTGGAAAAGATCAACCTGGAATCCCTGGCGCCGGAGGATTTTGACCAGGTGGCGGGAATTACCCAGATCCGCCTGCTCAATGAACTCTATTACTGCCTGGGGCAGCTGCGGGCTCAGGGCGCGGTCCTGGAGGTGAAACAAGCCATCCAGGACCTGCGGGATTACTGGAACCGTTACATCGACAATAGCCAGCGCCCCGCGGCCCTGAAATTCCAGGGGGACCCCAGGGAAAGTCAGGTGCAATAAAGGAGCAGGGGTTAGGGGCCAGTTGGTGGCACAGGCTTCCAGCTTGTGCGGGTTTTGGGTAAAAGGCCGGGGAAAAAGGGGAAAGGGGGAAAGGGAAGAGAAAAGTCTATAATGAAAAAATTCTATAGGCGGGATGCGCTTCGCTTTCCCGCCCTACGGGCTACGCGCTCTTAATTATACAGGTGTAGTAGATATGCCTAACAATCTTCATAGAGTGGACACATTGGAAATCACTAAAATTGTCTGGGATACTTTTGCTGAATTAGCGAGGTCTGAGAAGGCATCATATTCGTATTTTGACCTCGAAGGATTAGTTTCAAACGAATTTAGTCCCCCAGCTTCCGTTTATCAAATATCCTTTAATAAATGGAAGCCTCCGCAATCTCAGGTGCATATCGCAAGGTCGGAGGATCCGTCATTCATACATATTGTCCGTAAAGTCTATTATTCTGCAATTAGCATGGGGTTAATTATCCCTGGAAGAGTTGATTTGGAAATAGGTTGGAATCAACGTGTTGGGGTGTTCCACTTTACCCTTGAAGGGATTAAATACTTTTCAGATGGATTTATCTCAATAGATGATCCTGGTCATCTAGGCATAGCTTTAAAAGAATTACAAAAAAGACTTCCAGTGATAGATGATGGTAAAATTGAACTTTTATTAGAATCCCAGCGTTGTATTAAAGCAGGATGTTATAGGGCAGGAATGGTAGTTATGGGAGTGGCGAATGAGGATATGTGTTTAGCATTATTAGATTCAATCCAGTTAAATTGCAATCCTCCTGATATAAGGTCAAGCTTGTATGCGGATTGGAATAGCTGCAACAACTCGACGCTTTCATTTACTATGAGATGGAAGCCCGGAATTAGGATTCTTGAGGAAATTAAAAATAAAATTCGTAAGGGTGCAAAGGGAGAATCGTGGTTTCTATGGTGGGAAATGGTTCCTGGTTCGCTTTATACTTTGGGAGAGGCTGTCAGAATCGCTCGAAATACGGCGGCTCACGATTCTAACCGGTTATTTTCAAGGGCAGAAGTTGCATTGTTATTATCAGCTATGCCAACACAGCTTGAGATGGTATCAAGCATTACTGAATTTCTGAAATCTCCACCCCCTCATTTAATGCCGATTCGAATTTGATCTAACTTAGCTCGTAGGGCGGGAATTAATAGCACCGGTTTCAAACCTGTGCCACCAAGCGCATCCCGCCTTTGACCACTGACCCCTGACCCATGACCTTTCCCCTATCTTTTAAGCCCGCAACAATTCCGCTATCCGGTAATGGAGGCCGATGTCCCGGCGCAGGTCCAGGCGGTTGCCCGCCGGGTTTTCCCGGGGCCTGACCCGGATCTTGCCGAGATCGAAGGCGTTGAGCAATTTCTGCCGCAAGGTTTCCACCACCTGGCCCCGGAGCTGGCCTTCCTTGACGCTGGCGTTGGCCACCAGGTAAGCCACCCGGGAGCCGTCGGATTTGAACACCCCCTCGTCGCAATCCATGGCGGAAGGGATCACGGTGATCTTCTTTTTGTCGAAATAATCGAAATCGACTTCCAGGGCCTCCCCTTTGGTCAGGGACCAGGGGTAGCCCTTCTGCTGTTTGGGGCCGCCGGGGCCGGTGACCAGGGCCAGGCAGAGGGAGATCTGGTCGCTCCTGACCTCCGGGGCCACCTCGTCGAGCCTCCCCTCCACCATGGCCTTAAGCAATGGCCCCAGGTTGCGCAGCCGTTTGACGACGGGCTGGAACTCCGGCTCCCCGGGGCGGATATTGATTTCGCACACCCGAATGGCGGTGGGCTTAAAGTCCTGTCCGAAGGAGACGAAACACCCCGGGTAGAGGACGCACTGCCGCAGCAGGCCCCGCTCTTGCATCTTGGCGATCAGGGGGCGGGCGATGGTCTCTTCCGCCAGGGCCAGCAGTTCCGGAGATTCCAGGGGGTGGGGCGAGATGGAGCCCATGCCGCCGGTGATGGGGTTGCCGAGGCCCGGCGGGCCGGCGAAACGCTCGGGATAGTCCATGGCCGTGGGCAGGAACCGGTGATGGCCGTCTTTATCCACCAGGATGGTGAAACTGATCTCCACCCCGGACATGCGGGACTCGATGAGCAGCGGCCAGCGGGCATTTTTCCCGAACTCCTTCTGGTAGGCCTCCCGGTAGTCGTTGAGCAGCAGCTCATAGACATCTCGGATTTCCCAGGTACTCCCGATGATGCGGGCCCCCTTGCCGCCGGCGGTGTAGGGATACTTCAGGACCGCGCCGCCGAATTCGTGCAGGTAATCGAGGCAGGTTCCCAAAACGGACCGGTAATCCCGGGCGTCGGCCTCCACCCAGGCCGGGGCCACCGGGATGTCTGCCTCCCCGCACAGGCGTTTGCAGGCAATCTTGTCCGCCTCCACAAAAGCGGCCTGCCGGCTCAGGCCGATGATCCGGCCGCCCTGGCCGGCTTCGGCCACCAGGTCCACCAGGCCCTCGAAGACCAGGGACTCGGGCATGACCAGGGCGGCGTCCAGGGCCCCATCCCGGAAGGCCCGGATCAGCGCCTCGGCATAGGCCGGGGCGGCATGTTCGGCCACCGGCAGGAAATCCACCGGCCAGCCAACCCGGCGGGTCCAGGCCGGCATGGCCGGGGTGCCCCGCACCACCAGTCCCCGGTAGTCGCCGGGATAGAGCTCGCTGGTGGCCCGGCTGGTCTCCAGGGCGGCCAGCAAGGTGCGGCCGTCAGTGCCCACGAAGCCGATTTTCCATGGATTCATGCCCATTTCCTTTCCCGGGGAGGACATATTAAAAAAATTAGAACCTCACTATAGCATCAAGGCTTTCCCAAATCCATGGAAGTTTGGGGCGGCTGGGCGAGGCCGGGGGAGGTTAAGGCTAAAGGTAAAAGGCAAAAGGTAAAAAGGGGGTAAGGCAAAAGCAAAAGGCAAAACTTTTGCCTTTTCACTTTTTACTTTTGCCTTGAATTTGGGGGGCTCGATTTTGCTGACATAGCTCAGCAAAAGGCCGCTACGGCAAAAGAGGAGCTGAAGCCATTCAAGGGATGGCGGCGCCTGCCCCTCTCTTTGAGCTTTCCCAGGCAAATCCTTTTTCGTGGCACAGCTTCAGGCAGGCATCCACTACCTCGCCATCATAGAGCACGCCCCGGTTTTTGGAGATTTCCGCCAGGGCGGCGCTCAAATCCAGGGCTGGGCGGCTAGGCCGCTGGGAACTCATGCCTTCCAACACCTCGGCCACCGCCAAAATCCTGGCCTCCAAAATCGGCATAGGCGACTTAAGCCCCGGGGGATACCCCGAACCGTTAACCCTGTCATGGTGCTGGAAGACCATTTGGGAAAGGGGCCTGGGAAATTCGACGGTATTCAAGATCTCAAAAAATGCCTGACAATGAACCTTAATCAGGCTCATTTCCATGGCGGTCAACGCTCCCGGTTTGGTCAGGCTAGCGGCGGGAACCCCCATCCTGCCGATATCGTGGACAAAGGCGGCCAGGCGCAGGACCTCGATCCGCTCTTCCGGGAGCCCCATTTCCCGGGCGATGGCGCAGGCCAAGTCGCCGACGCGATTCTGGGCGGCGGCGGTATAGGGATCTCTCTGTTCCAGGGTGGAGACCAGGGCCGATTCCGTATTCTCAATCAGGTTTTTGAGCCTGGCCAGGCTATGTTGAAGATGCCACAGAATTTCCTTTTCTTTCTGAATCCGCCAAATCTTGGCCCTCAATTCCCCCAGGGAGAAGGGCTTGGCAATGAAGTCGCTGGCCCCGGCATTAATGGTCTCATGGTAGGAATATTCCAGGGCGTAACCGGTCATCATAATGAAGGGTACCTGGGGATAAGACTGGTGAGCTTCCTGCATCAAGGCCACCCCATCCATGCCCTTCATTCTAATGTCGCTGACCACCAGATCGACCCGCTCCTGAGCCAGAATTTCCAAGGCTTCCAGGGCATCGGCGGCGCCCTTGCCGGCATAGTGGATCAGTTCCAGATAGTTCAGGAGAACCCTGCGATACTGGTCATCGTCATCGACGACCAGGACGGACGGCAGGATATCCGGGTAGGGGGGGGCGCCATCCGGGCGGCTGGGGGTATAGAGCGACTCCATTCCAGGCTGCTGGGACGATAACCCTGCGATCGACTCATTCATCCGTGTCTCCTTTGGCCGGTGGCGGGTTCGCGGCCGCCCCCGGCTCGTGGCGTAGAAGCTGTTGCCAGGCCCGATTCCATTGCCTTCCTGAACGAAGTGAAGGATCTCAAGTCACTAAAAATACGAGATTCTTCGCTTCGCTCAGAATGACCTTTTTGGGCAGACTGAGGTTTTGCAATTGGACCCGGTGTTTCGGGAAAAGCTCTCAAAATTGCCAGGGTTGCCAGCAATACGGATCCGCCCAAAATCACCCAATTATTAGTAAACAGGCGGTGCAGCATTTTGGCCCTCCGCGTAGTGATTTCCGGACGGCTCACGCGCTGACTCTAGCAAATTCCTGAAACCAGATAGCGGCGCGGCCAACCCCTTGCCAGCCATCAATCCAAGGATCATGCCAGGGTGGGCCTTAGAAATAAATCGTGCAATTACCGATGGTTACCCTAAATGGGGCAGGAGCCGGGACCGCGGCCGGAGGTGTGAGGGCGCAAGATTCTCTTGGAAAATGAAAAAATTCTTTAAATATAAGAATAACTGGGGTGTGTCCCGGCGGCCGGCGGCAGGAAGGCCGGCTGCCCCCCGCCAAATCTCCCGGGACACTGCGCCGTCCTGGCCCGGCCGGCACGTGCATCTGTAGGGTCCAGCAGGGTGGCTCTAGCGCCTTAGCTGTGCAGAAAACGGTAAATGGCCAGGGGACCATGGGGTTAAGATAAGGACTGACGCTGCCGTGGGCGCTGAGGCGCTCCAACAGCGCCAGGGCCAGGATGAGGAAGGGCCCTGCCTGCCCCAGGGTGCGCCTGCGGCCCCAAAGCTGATCCTGGCCAGGTTTTGAGTTCCGCCGGGGAGACGCTCAGGGGCGGCCGTCAGTTGCTTGACCTGTCCCCGAAGTTCCTCCGCTGGCTGATCACCTTCAATAGTGAGCGCTTACCCTTCCCCGTCCGCTATATCCTCAAGAGTCTCACCCGCCGGGATTCGGGACCACGCAGTATCCCACATCAGTGCCCTGATAGCATTGCTGATAATAGTTGCTGCCGTCATAGTAGTATGTCTGACCCCCAAACATCTGGGCGACGGCCCCGGGGGGCAAAGCCTCCAGAATTGTGCCAATCGCCAAAGCGGCGATAATCGCGGCGGCGAGTCCTCCCCCGCCGCCATACTCCGGACCATAATAGGGGGCCCAGGCCTCTCCGCCATAAGCTCCGCCAGGATAGCCGCCACCGTAGCCTCCCCGGGGTCCTCTAACAGCCGCGCCGCCAGAGGGGCCTCTAACAGCCACGCCTCCCCTGGGACCTCTCGCCACTGCGCCGCCCCGGGGGGCCGCCGCCGGCAGGATGACCGCCGCCGCTGGCAGGATGACCGCCGCCGCCGCCTCCCCGTTGGGGCCCAGCCGCCGACCCTGACAAGGGCAAACTCAATATTAACGCCGCTGCGAAAAGGCTCCAAAAAGGAGACCTGAGTTTTCTCAGCTTCATGACTTACCTCCTTGCTTTTTCTTCCCCGGTTCCTGTTTCGGGGCCTGAGTGGTCTCGACCGGAAGAAACTTGATTTTTTCGGCCCCCGCAGGGGGGGTAAAGGTAAACAGGCTCGGGTTAAGCTGGGGGGAGAAATTCCAGTCGCTGAGGTACGCGGTCCATTGGGGAGAACCCTCCAATTTCTTATAGTTTATTACGACCTTGCGGAGCAAGGGCTGGGACCCGGCATCGATCCACCACTGCCATTGGACATCTTCCCCATTGAAGGACAGGTGCTGGCAGAGAACCCCGCGGATCGTGGACTTGCCCACATAGAGGGAGTGTTTGATGTGGCTTTTCACTAATTCCCAAAGTTTAGGGCTGGCCAGGTCGCTCAAGGACACCCGGACCCCACATTCCTTATGGGCCTTATCCAGGGCGCCTTCGATATCGGGAGGGACCTCCAGGGTGCCGTAGACGTTATGACCTTTGTCGTAAAGGGTCAAGGTCTTGCCGTCGATGTAGAACTGCTTGTCAACCCGGTCGCCCACCGCGTTCACCCTGAGCTGGTCAGGCCGATGCACAAAGAATTCCAGGTCGGTCTCATACTGCAGTTTTTTGCCTTCGTAGTACACCTCGTCGGAGGCCACCTCGGCTTTGAAGGTAAACTGTTGTTGAGATTGTAAGAACTCACACATCTGTTGGGCAATCTGGAGAGGGTCAGGCGCCGGCGCCGGGGCCTTTTCGGCCTGAGGGGCCGGCGGCGGCGGGGCCTGCTGTTTTTCCTGTTGCTGCTGGGACAGGGCGCTACCCGTCAGCGCCCAAAACGCCAAACAAACCAGTCCTGCCAAGATTCGTTTGCTCATTCTTCCTCCTCGTTAATCGGCGACCACGTATCGCTAGCCAGTAAAGGGGTTGTAGTTGCCAAGAGCGCCACTCCTCGCCAATGGGATAACGAAACCTCCGGGCCGCCTCCTCCTTTTCCCAGGGATGAGGTGATAGTATGCTAAAGTTAGGTTGCGAAAAATCATAGTCAAGTATTCAGGCTAGATCTGGCCGGAATTCTGGACTGCGCCCATCATTTCCGCATATTCCCCCCCACGGCCCTTACCAGGTCTAGAAGAGCCTGGTAAGGCTGGGCGCCGACCACTAGCCGCCCCGCAATCATGAAAGTTGGAACTGCGGTAACGCCGCAGGTGCGGGAATACTCCCAGTCACGGTCTACTGCTTCCTTGAAAGTCCTCTCAGCCAAGGCCTGTTCCGCCATCCGGCCATCAAGGCCAATGGTCCCGGCGATCTCTTTCAAGACCGAAATAGCGGCGATGTTCCTGCCATCAGCGAAGTAGGCCCGAAATACCGCCTCGTGAAACTCATCCCCTTTCCCCAAGGCCTCAGCCCATTTCCCAAGTTCTTGCGCCCGGCGGCTGTTGTAGGTTCTCGTGCGCCTGCCCCAGGGAAGTCCCAACTCGGCGGCGGCTTCCTGCAGACGCCCCATGGACGCAGTGAGATCCAGGCCCCGTCCCTGGAAAAGCTCCTCGAGGCTCAGGCCCTCTTCCGGTGTTTCCGGATGCAGGGGGAAGGCAATCCACCTGATCCCTATCTCGCAGTCTTCCTTTAGCCTGTCAACACGCCCGGTGATGAAGTAGCACCAGGGTCAGACGTAATCGGAGAAAACCTTCAGGATCAATCCCTCATCTTGGTCCATGGTACGATACCCTCGCTGGTGATATCCCATATTAGGCGGCAGCCTTGCCCCCGCAGTCAAAAAAGGGGGTATGGGAGCCGTCTAACCAAGTTGAACCCCGAATCCATCACCTTGATATTAGGAACGGATTCTGACTTCCGCAACTTTTCACTTAGGCAAAATGCCTTTTCCGCATCAGGCAAACCCAGGCTTTAGGCGGGTTTGGGAGTTTAGATTCAAAATGGCTGGAAACGAGCGACAGGATTTCGAAGCACGATTCCACAGCGTTAACAATATCTCTGGCGGTCCGCCGGGGTGGACCTGGCCCCTGGCGTTGTTCATCGGCGCTGCCAACCAGACTCAGCCACAAGCCATCTTTTCGTAAATGGGCCGCTACATTTTCAGCAAAGCTTTTCCGTTCTTCATCCGAATTTAATGCATGAAAACAGCCTCTATCAAACGCCAAGCCAAATGGCGCCCCTGCAATTTTGTTTACGAGGAAGTCAATCACCATAAAGGTACATTTGACCTTAGCCTTTGAAGCTTTCTCTCTAGCCTTCTGTATGGCAAGCTCTGAAGTATCAACACCTGTAACCTGAAAGTCTTTTTGGGAAAGCCATATGGAGTTATCCCCAGTGCCGCAGCCAATATCCAAGGCTTTACAGGGTTCTATGGCCATCGTGCTCACAGTCTGAATAAGATTAAAATCGGGTTTGCCAATATCCCAAGGAGTATCACCCGATTCATATCTTTTCTGGAAATGGTCTTCTGCCGTCATGTTGTTTTACCTCAAAAGGACATATAGCCTGAAGTTATGCGGCAACTTTGCCACTGTAATTATGTAGGGTGGGCACTGCCCACCACCGGTAACCAGTCCGATCACCAGCAGCCGAAATGAGCGCCGCCATCGACGTACAGGATGTGACCGGTGACCGTGGCGGCGTCGGTCAGGTACATGACCGCATCCGTGATGTCCCTGACCGTGGAAGGCCGACCCAGCGGCGACAGGCTTTCCATGACATCCTTCGGAGTGTTTCGGTGAAGCGGCGTGTAGACGGCGCCGGGCGCCACGGCGTTCACGCTGATGCCGTTTTTGGCGTACTCCATCGCCAGGTGCTGGGTGATCGTCTCAAGACCGCCTTTGGTGATCATCGGCACTGCCGCCGTGACGCCCCCGGATCGGGTTGCGAGCCAGGGCTGCCGTGATCGTGACGATGCTGCCGCCGGTCTTCTGCGCTAACATTTGCTTGATGGAGAACTGGGTGAGGTACAGGAAGCCCTCGAGGTTCGTCGCTACGAGTGACTTGAAGTCCCCGGCGGTATAGTCCGTGAACGGCTTGGGGAAGAAGCTGCCGGCGTTATTGACCAGTACGTCGATCGACTGGAAGCGGGACCGCGCCGTCTCGACGATCTTGGCGGCAGTGGCCGGCTCGCCGATGTGGCCGTCCACCAAGGCGACGCGGTCGGAAGCCGCGATTTCGGTCGATTGGGTCACTTTCCGGGAATTGGCAACGACGTTGAACCCCCGTCCGACCAACCCTTTCACGATTCCCGCGCCGACCCCCTGCGAGGCTCCGGTCACGATGGCTGTCTTCGGGGGCCTGCTCATATGAGGAAAGGGGCATCTCTAGATGCCTTAAAGGTAAGGGCCCAAATCAGCATGTCAAGAGAACCCGCCCCTGGCGGCAGGCACGGGGATAATAGTGGCTAGATAGCAATGAGCGACACTCTCTCAGAAGGCGCTCTGAATAACATTTGACGAAATTTAATCTCCGGTTTTGGGCAGGGTAAAGTAAAAGGTCGCCCCCTGGTCCACTTTCCCCTCAGCCCAGACCCGGCCACCATGCCGCTGGATGATGCGCTGCACGATGGCCAAGCCGACGCCGGTGCCTTCGTATTCCTCACCTCCGTGCAGTCGTTGGAAGACCCCGAACAGCTTGCCGGCATACTGCTCATCAAATCCGATGCCATTATCCTTGACGTAGTAGATGGTTTCATGCTCCGCCACCCGCCCGTCTTAGCCGGCTATTCTCTTGCTCCAGGGCCTTGAGCCTCTTGGCCTGCTCTACCTTTAAACCACTATACTCCCGGCGCCAGCGATAAAAGGTCTGCTCGGCAATGCCCAAGCTGCGGCAAACCTGGCCCGTTCTCTGCCCCTGGGCCAAGGCCACCTCTGCTTCCCGCAGCTTCCCAATGATCTGCTCCGCCGTATAACGTTTCCTGGTCATCTCCCTACCTCCCTTCGATCCACCACTCTAACTTAACATGTGGATCAGTTTTTGGGGGGGCAGGTCATTCTAGAGCATCATGTAACGTACTCCGGCATCTATCGCCAAGGCGATATCCGTAGAAAACACAGGGAATCCCCGAGTAAAAAATCTGGAAAACGCGACCTCATAAAACAGGGAATCCCCGATTTGTAAAGATGCGGAAATCCATCAGGATAGGCGCAACATCTGTTTTAAGAGTTTGGGGAAATTAGCCGAAAAGGAAATCACATTGCCGATGTCAGAAAGGGTTCAGCGACATACCCGCCCAGTCGGGGCGGATGGTCCGGGTTTCTCTGCCTTACCGGGCCTTCCTGAAGATCAGTTGCCTGGAGATGGAGAAGGCCCGGCGTCGCCGGGAGTGGTCCGCGGCGTTGAAGACCATGGAAAGGTGATGCTCAGAAGCCGCGGAGGCCCGTTTCATAATAGACAGCTGTTGATCGCCCTCTATTTTCTCTGTGCTCTGGTCGCCATGCTCTTCCTGTCGATAACTGCCTTCGCTGAAGACCAACAGAATTCAACAGGCAAATCGGCGGATAGTAAAGATTCGCCTGTGTCGTCTTCCCAGGCGCCGGTTGACCAGACGCAGGGTGCCCCGCCGCGATGGACTGTCTCAGCCGACGCCCTCGTCTTGTACCGATTCAGCTCCGTAAGTCGACCCCTCGTTAACCGAGTGCCTGCCCCCGTGCCGTTTAGCAACCTAGGAACCACCAACGGCACGGAAGCTCTCAACAGCAACGATTTTCAAGGCTTTTCCCCTGGAGGGAGAATAGACGTGATTCGCCATGGTGATTCCGGCTGCGATTTGGAAGTGTCGTATTTCCAGACCGCCCCCTGGAACAGCAGCCAAAGCATTGGGCCCGACAATCCCCCGGACTGGCTGGTGATGAAGGCTCCCGGCGGCTTTCTCCAAACCCAAGATCATACATACCAGGCAATGGCATGGGACTACGATACAAAACTTCATAATGCAGAGCTCAACGTGCGCTGGAATCTTTATAGCCGTCTAACCCTGCTGGCCGGATTCCGTTGGGTCAACCTGTCTGAAAACCTTCAGGGTTCATTAGAACCCCTATTGGGGTTTAAGCCTTTCTGGAATACAAATACGAGCAACAATCTTTATGGTCTCCAGATCGGCGCCGATGGAAAGATATGGGGGCGTGGTCGCTTTTCGATTAACGGACAGATAAAGGCCGGGGCTTATGTCAACTCCGCGCAAGAGGCAACCCAAGTCAGCATCTATAAGGTCCTGAGACCGTCGTCTACCGTGGCTACCCCCGCCGCTTTCGTTGGCGAAATCGGCTTGCAGTGCAAATATCAGGTTAGCAAGGGGCTTGATCTGAAGGTCGGTTACGAAGCACTCTGGCTCCAAGGCGTTGCTTTGGCGCCTGGACAGATACAGGAAACCTTTATTTCTCCGGGCCCTTTCGTGCACGCACTCGGCGTTAACGTCTCCGGCGTGTTTTTTAACGGAGCCACTGCCGGCTTGGCATATTCGTTTTAGAAATTACTACGCACAATCATAGTCGCTTAAAAGTGCGAAATTGCTGTACGAACAATTCAGGAGTGGCATGATCTCATTTCGGCGGAGCGTCAATTGGTTCTCCTGCCAATCAGGTGGGAGACTCATGTCCCAAAACCATTTTAGACCGTGGTAGCCGAGGCTGCCGCCGGTCTTCGGCGCCAACCTTTGTTTGATGGAGAACTGGGTGAGGTACAGGAAGCCCTCGAGGTTCGTCGCCACGAGTGACTTGAAGTCCCCGGCGGTGTAGTCGGTGAACGGCTTGGGGAAGAAGCTGCCGGCGTTATTGACCAGTACGTCGAGCGACTGGAAACGGGACCGCGCCGTCTCGACGATCTTGGCGGCAGTGGCCGGCTCGCCGATGTGGCCGTCCACCAGGGCGACGCGGTCGGAAGCCGCGATTTCGGTCGATTGGGTCACTTTCCGGGAATTGGCAACGACGTTGAAACCCCGTGCGACCAATCCTTTCACGATTCCCGCGCCGATCCCCTGCGAAGCTCCGGTCACGATGGCTGTCTGCGGGGGGCTGCTCATATGAGGAAAGGGGTATTAAAGATGCCTTTAAGGTAAGGGGCCAAACCAGCATGTCGAGAGAATCCGCCCATAGTGGAAGGCACGGGGATAATAGTGGATATATAGCAGAGAGCCAAACCGCTAAAGTATGCCATTCCTTAAACTCTCACCGGGAAAATATCAGATTCCTTGGTTTTCAATCTAGACTCCCCTATAATATACTCATTGTAGGAGGCCAGGACACAGCCTATAATCCAGTAATTATATAATGTTTGACGCTCGATACGAAAAAGAAATTGAGTCATCACTTGATGAATTGTTTTTTTTCGGAAAGAGGTATTCGAAATAAATGCGATTCCTAGCCAAAGGCCCATCAATACCTGATGAACTTCTCATAGCAAGAGATGCGGGTAGGGTTATTTTCTTTTGCGGTGCAGGTATATCTCGTGCATTTGCTGGCCTCCCAGGTTTTTTCGGATTGGCGCAGAACATTATTGAAGCTTTAGGAGTGGCTGCCGACGACCCGGCGGGAAGGATTATCGAGGAAGCGCGAGAGATTGATCGTCGAACGGGAATTAGCGGCCTTATTTCAGCTGACAGAGTTTTTGGCCTTCTAGAGCGTAGTTTCACTCGACGAGATATCGAGGCAGCTGTTGCGAAGGCACTAAAACCAAGTTTGGCGACCGATCTTTCTGCTCATCGGATCATGCTGGACTTGGCGCGAGGTCCAGATGGAAAAGTTAGGCTTGTTACTACAAACTTTGACCTGCTTTTCGAGTCGTGTGATTACTCTTTGCCATGTTCAAGCCCCCCTCGATTACCCGATCCTCTGCGCTTTGAGGAATTTGAAGGAATCATTCACCTGCATGGCCACGTTGATAAAGATTATATGGGAGCAGATGGTGATGGTTTTGTCCTATCCAGCTCACAGTTTGGTCGAGCCTATCTCTCTGATGGGTGGGCAACCTCATTCATGAGGTCAGTCTTAGATAAATATGTTATGGTTTTCATTGGATATACTGCTGATGATCCCCCCGTTCAGTATCTGCTTGAAGCTCTAAGCAGCTCATCGAAGTCTCTCGAGGGGATATACGCTTTCCAGGCGGGATCGGAGGATGAAGCAGAATCTAAATGGCGACATAAAGGCGCTCACCCAATAGCCTATGAGGAAGCAGACAGTCATAAGGCGCTTTGGGATACATTGACAGCGTGGGCCAGTAGAGCAAGAGATTCGGCTGCATGGTACGGGAAAGTCATTGCGTTAGCCCAAAAAGGGCCTAAAGCACTGTTGCCTCACGAGAGAGGCCAAGTCGCCCATGTTGTCTCCAGCCTCGAAGGGGCAAGGAAATTCTCTGCCTCGGAAGAACCACCCCCTGCTGAATGGCTATGTGTATTTGACCCAGCGATACGATATTCTAAACCCGGTCATCTTTTTAGTCCTGGTAAGCAAGTGCCGTTATTCGACCCGTTTGATGCTTATGGCATAGACACCGACCCCTTCCCGCCAAAGATTGAACGGGATGACTACAACACCGAAAGGGAGATTCCCAAAGGCGCATGGAATTGCTTTGCGGCAACCAGGCTTGATCGTCTAAACGTTCGAGACCAAAACTTCCCAGCCTTGCGTGGCCATTGGGCTGTTAATGTTCCTAATCTGCCATCTCGCCTATGGGAGCTAACCGTTTGGATAAGCAAGGTTTCAAATCATCCTACTGCGGTGTGGTGGGCGTCGACTCAAGCCGGCATTCATCCTGATCTTCAAAATCGAATTGGGTATGAGCTGGCGCGGACCAAGAAAGACTGTTCTCCGGAAGTTCGGCAAGCGTGGCGTTATATTTTTAAGGCATGGGAAACACAAAAGAATGATTCCCATAGTGAATGGTATCGATTGAAGGCATCGATTGGTCTTGATGGCTGGAATAATGCTGCGATCATAGAATTTGCCCTGATCAATCGTCCTTACTTAAAAGTAGAAAAACCTTATCTGCGTGGACCCGAACCTCCTGAAAACAGAAAGGATATTCTTCTGAAAGATATGGTCCATGTAAAAATTGAATATATGAGCCCAGGCAATGATTTTCAAATTCCCGATGAATTTCTCCTGACCGCTGTTCGAGAATTTAGGAGGAACTTGGAGTATGCGGTCTACCTGGAGAGGGAACTTTTTGGGCAAGTGTTACATCAACTTTGCCCCGTCGAATCTGAACCGGATTCAGAGAGAGAATCATTTGAGCGGACATATGGTATCTCGCCAAGCTTCCTTTTTTATGTAGACCTGTTGAAGAGACTCATCGAAAAAGATCCCCTTGCCGCAAAGCAGGAATATTTAGGATGGTGGATCGACGAAGAAACGGTCTTTGCTCGCTTGAGGATCTGGGCAGCTGGGGATCAGCGTATACTTTCTGGCAGCGAAGCTGGCAGATTAATAAGCAATCTTAATGACCAGGTTTTTTGGGACCGTCGCCATCAAAGGGACCTCTTACTTGTTCTATCAAAACGCTGGAATGATTTCTCACCAGCTGTGAAGAAGCGGCTTGAAAAGCGATTGCTGCGTGGACCATTGCGTTGGAAGAAAGAAACACGGGCTGAATACGCTGAAAGGCGCGCTTGGGGGTCGTTGAACCGAGTTAATTGGCTCGAAGCTCATAATTGTCGGTTCAATTTCGACGCGAACGCAGAAACTATTAAACTTCGTAGGTTTGCGCCTACATGGCAGCCGCAATATGCAGCGAATGCAGCTTCTTCAATGGAAGGACGTGGCGGCCCGGTCCAAACAGACAAGGGATACTCAGCCCTTCTTACTGAGCCGATAGAAACTCTTCTCAGTAAGGCAGCGGAACTTAGCGGTCGCACAGATGATTGGTTAGTGGAGCGCGACCCTTTTGCAGGCTTGGCATCCGAAAGACCAAATCTTGCTTTTGCGGCACTCAATGATTCCGCGAAACACCATGCTTATCCGGAATGGGCCTGGACAAGGTTTCTAAATCCAGATGCACGAAAATTGGACACGCCCAAGTTTTCTGCTCATATCGCCGTGCGCCTCTCTAGATTACCAATAAGAGCAATTGCCGCATTTATTCACCCAGCTTCCGAATGGCTTCTGAGTTCTAGTAAAGTTCTTCTTTCTGATTATCCTGAACGATTTGCACGATTGTGGAGGTGTTTAATCGCTGTGCTAAGGTCAAAACCAGGAAAGGTCCAATCATCCATAGTCCGAAGGAACAAAGAACCAGATTGGGCCATGGAAGCCATTAATGCGCCGGTCGGAAAGCTGGCGCTATCATTAATGAATGATCCTACCAAAGATGGTTTAGAAGTAGAAAAGGGCTTTCCTAAACCATGGATTGACCGTGTTGAAGAGTTGCTTGCTTTGGAGGGCGATCTGCGGCGTTACGCAATGGTCATTTTTGCATTTAACATGCGCTGGTTTTTTGCGATTGATCCTATTTGGTCCCAGAAGAAGTTGCTCTCAGTGCTCGATCAGGAGGGTGATGATCAGGACGCTGTATGGGCAGGTTTTTTCACGGGCGCTAATATTCCCCACCAAAAACTCTATATTCATATGAAGCCTCACCTATTGAGGATTGCTCGAAAAAAAACTATGGGAAATCGGAGGTATACCCAAATCCTGTCGGGCATCTTACTAACTGGCTGGGCAAGTATTGATCAGGAAACAAGTGAGCGATTGGTTACAAACGCTGAGATGCGTGACGTTCTGATCGACGCAGATGATGAGTTCCGATCATATACTCTATGGCAACTGAGATGTGGTCGTTAAGGGAGGAAAAAGGAAAGTGGGGTGCGGAATTACCTGTTTTCCTCGCTGAGGTTTGGCCGCGACAAAAAAAGGCAAAGAGCTCAAGGATTTCCTCTAAACTAAGCGACCTTGCTTTTTCAAGTGTTACCAATTTTTCTAAAATCGCAAATATTATTTTGCCCCTATTAAGTGAGATTAATCGGGGCCATATGCGTAATCTTAGTAAAAGTAAAACTGATATTGTTGATCAATTTCCAAAAGAGACATTAGCGATCTTATTCACCATCTTACCAGAACGATGTCTCAGCGTGGCCTTACGATATAGAAGATACGTTTCAGCAAATTGGGATTGCGGATTCTTCTCTCCTGAAAGACAGTCGATTAATTGAATTGAAGCGTCGCTGGAACGCTCGATAATTTTAACAATTATTAGCAGACAAGCAATCCAATATTCAGCGACTAGCTTGCCATTATCTGCAAGTAAGGCCGGGCGCGCCTGGGTGTATCAATCTGGGGCCGTTCCCCGGTCGATGGCTGCAAGGGTGATCCTGGCCAGGTCCTCCAGTTCCGCCGGGGAGATGCTCAGGGGCGGCATCAGGACGATGACGTCCCCCAGGGGCCGCAGGATGGCTCCCAGACGGCGCGCCGCCAGGATGACCCGATGGCCGATCCGCTGGGCCGGCGGCCAGGGTTCCCGGGAGCCCCGGTCCCGCACCAGCTCGATCCCCACCATCAGGCCCCGCTGGCGGATATCGCCCACGTGGGGGTGGCCGGCCATCCCCGCCAGGAGCCGGGTGAGCAACTCGATCTTGGGGACCAGGGCCTCAATCAACCGCTCCTTCTCGAAGATATCCAGGCTGGCCAGCCCCACCGCCGCGGCCAGGGGGTTGCCGGTATAGGTGTGGCCGTGGAAAAAGGTTTTGAATTCCTGGTATTCCCCCAGAAAGGCTCGATAAATCTCATCGCTGGCCAGGGTGGCGGCCAGGGGCAGGTAGCCCCCGGTTATGCCCTTGGCCAGGCACATGAGGTCCGGACTCACCTGCTCGTGCTGGCAGGCGAACATCCGGCCGGTGCGGCCGAAGCCCACCGCCACTTCGTCGGCGATCAGGAGCACCCGGTGGCGCCGGGTCACCTCCCGCACCCTGGCCAGGTAACCGGGCGGCTGCGGGATCATGCCCGCCGCCCCCTGCATTACCGGCTCCAGGATGACCGCGGCCAGCTCCCGGTGATGCGTGGCCACCTGGGCTTCCAACTCCTCCAGGCACTGCTCCCGGCAGTCCTCCCGGTAGGGGCAGCGGTAGCAATAAGGGGCCGGGGCCGAAAGGGTGTCGAACAGCAGGGGATGGTAGATTTCGTGGAACAGGGGGATCCCCCCCACCGCCACCGCTCCCAGGGTGTCGCCGTGGTAGCCGTTCTCCAACTTCAAGAATCGCCGCTTCTCCCGGTTTCCCAGGTTCTGCCAGTACTGGAAGGCCAGCTTCAGGGCCACCTCCACCGCGGTGGAGCCGTCATCGGAGAAAAAGACCCTGGTGAGGCCGGCCGGGGCCAGTTGGGCCAGGCGCCGGGCCAGCAAGATGGCCGGGGGGTGGGCCAGTCCCAGGAGGGTGCTGTGGGCCACCTGCTCCAGTTGGCTCCTCAAGGCCTGGTCCAACTCCGGGCGCCGGTGGCCGTGGAGGTTGGCCCAGAGGGAGGAGACCCCGTCCAGGTAGCGGTTGCCTTCCTGATCGAAGAGGAAGCTCCCTTCTCCCCGGGTGATGATCAGGAGATCTTCCGTAAGGAACCCCTGCATTTGGGTGAAGGGATGCCAGAGGTGCTCCCGGTCCCAGCGCACCAGGGTGTCGCGGTCGCAAGTCATAGTGGGCTGCTCCGAAATAAGGAAAAAGTAAAAAGGTAAAAGGAAAAAGTGAAAGTCGACTTCTCGGCGCTCTCTGCGCCTAACTGCGGTGAAAATGACGCCGGGGTTCACCGCAGAGACGCAGAGGACGAAAAGCAAAAAGGGAAAACCCCAGGCAACGTTTTTACTTTTTACTTTTGCCTTTTGCCTTTTGCCTTCCCTGCCCCTCCGCCACCGCGGCGCCGTACTGTTGGCGCAGGAAGTCCCGATAGGCCCCGGAGCGCACCCGCTCCAGCCAGCCCGCCTGGGCCAGGTACCAGCCCACCGTCTCCCGGAGACCCTGCTCCAGGGTGACCTGGGGGCGCCAGCCCAATCGGGCCTCGATCTTCCCGGTGTCCAGGGCATAGCGCCAATCATGGCCGGGGCGATCCGGGACAAAGGTGATCAGGCGCTCCAGGTCCACAAGCTCCGGGCGCAACTCGGAGAGCACCCGCAGCAGCAGGCGCACCAGCTCCAGGTTGGGTTTCTCCTGGCCCCCGCCGATATTGTAAGTCTCACCCGGGGCGCCCTGCTCCAACACCAGCAGCAGGGCCCGGCAATGGTCCGTAACATAGAGCCAGTCCCGGATGTTGTCTCCCCGGCCGTAGATGGGGATGGGCTTCCCCTCCAGGGCCTGGCTCAGGCAAAAGGGAATGAGTTTCTCCGGAAACTGGTAGGGGCCGTAATTATTGGTGCAATTGGTGATGAGCACCGGCAGTTCGTAGGTGTGGAAATAGGAGCGGGCCAGGAAATCGGCCCCGGCCTTGGAGGCCGCATACGGACTGCGGGGGGCATAGGCGGAGGCTTCGGTGGCCGGTGGATTATGGGGGCCCAGGGAGCCGTAAACCTCATCGGTGCTGATTTGCAAGAAGCGGGGCCCGGACTCGGCCGCTGGCCCTTGCCAATGCTCCCGGGCCGCGTCCAACAGGTTGCAGGTCGCCAGGACATTGGTGCGCACGAAGACCCCCGGGTCCAGAATGGAGCGGTCCACATGGGTTTCTGCGGCGAAATGCACCACCCGGGTGATGGGGTGCCGGTCGAACAGTCCGGCCACCAGGTCCCGGTCAGCCACGTCCCCTTTGACAAAAGTGAGGTGCGGGTCCCCCGCCAGGGGAGCCAAATTCTCCAGATTGCCCGCGTAGGTCAGGAGATCCAGGTTGATGAGACGCCAGTCCGGGCGGTGGCGCCTAAGAAAATGGATGAAATTGGCGCCGATGAATCCCGCCCCGCCGGTTATTAGAACGACACTCATAGCTGCTCCCCGAAGATCTCCCAGAACTCCCGGAAGGCCGTCTGCCAGTGGGGCATCAGGTCCAGACCCTGGAGCTTCAGGAGGCGGTTGGCCAGCACCGAATTGGCCGGGCGCCGGGCCGGACGGGGATATTCGGCAGTACTGCAGGGAGCCACAGCCGCCCGGAGACCGGCGGTCTCGAGAATCAGGCGGGCAAACTCGTACCAGGTGGTCTCTCCCTGGCAGGCGGCGTGATAAGTGCCGAAGGCCTCGGTTTGGGCCAGGGCCAGGAGTTGCGGCGCCAGGGCCAGGGTGCTGGTGGGGCTGCCCCGCTGGTCATTCACCACTTTTATCTCCTGTCCCGGTTGCAAACTCCTGCCTTTCGCCAGGATGGCGGTGACGAAGTTGGGGCCCGGCAGGCCGTAAAGCCAGGCAGTGCGAACGATGAAATGATCGGTCCACTGCTGCCGCACCAGTTCCTCCCCCAGGAGCTTGCTGGCGCCATAGACCGAGACGGGGCCGGTTGCGTCCCATTCCAGGTAGGGCCGGTCCTGGGTCCCGTCAAAGACATAATCGGTTGAGAGGTGGATCAATTTGCACCCCAGTCGCCGGCAGGCCACCGCCAGGTTGCGCGGCCCCAGGCCGTTGACCTTCAAGGCCAGGTCGGCATCCTGCTCCAGATCGTCCACCCGGGTAGCCGCGGCGGCGTTCACCACCACTTCCGGCCGGTGCCGGGCCAACTGCTGCCGGATCGCCCGGGGATCGGTGATGTCCATATGTTCCAAATCGACACCCACCGCCTCCCAGTTCCTGGCGGCCGCCTCCCGGAGCAATGCCTGTCCCAACTGGCCGGCCGCGCCGGCGATCAATAATTTCATAATGCAGGTCTTCGGCTTGTTGATTGCGGTTTTGGGAATTTTCCTAAAGGCATGACGCCAGCCCCGCAGTTTGCCTCACTTTAGGCGGAAAGGCGAGTCGGGGGTGTCCTCAAAGCGGATCTCATCCACCGGCTCCTGGCGGCCCGGTCCCCGGTAGAGACGGTTGGCGAAGTTGCACACCAGGCCCGGCCGATCACTGAGATTCCGGTAGCCGTGCACCACCCCCGGTGGAATGATGATGAGGCCCGGGGAATTCTCCCCCAGGATAAACTCCTGGCGCAAGCCGAAAGCAGGGCTCTCGGGCCGCTGGTCCCACACCATGACCCGAAACTCCCCCGGACCGGGAAAACAGAAGAGGTCGGTTTGCCGGTGATGGGCATGGGGGCCCCGTCCCACCCCGGGATGGGTCACGGAGATATAGGCCATTACCGGGATATTATCCGGGGGGAGCTCATCCTGGCGGAAAATTTCCGCCAGCCAGCCCCGCTCATCCTGGTGAACCTCAAGCGGCCGGCAGACCACCCCGGGGATCAGGGACTCGAATTCTTGCGCGTCGTCTTTATTCACCGGCCACCCTCGGCATATCCCTGGACCGGGCCCTCGACCCGCAGCAGAAAACGGTCCGGAAATAGGTTCCTGCGGACCCCATTTACCCAAAAGTCCAGCCGCTGTTAAACCTTTTTAGATATTTTGCACCTTAATCTACCAGAAGACCACGATCCTGGTCAACTGCGGAACCTGGTTCTGAAAAGCCGCGCCGAGAAGACCTTGCATTATTCTCTCGATTTCGGATTTACCCTGAAAAAACAATGGGCTGGAATAAATCCAGCCCATTGCCGATAGCTCCCGTTACCCGGCCGGGGCCGGGTTAAGGCGGTTACATCCAGGCCTTACCGAGAGGAAGGTTGATGCCCACTTCCCCGCAGATGACGTGCCACATCAGATACCAGGCCAACAGGGCGCAAATGATCAGATCATAGGCGGCGAGTGTGCCTATCATTTCCATTTTGAAAAATTCCTTGAAATCGAGGCCGATGAAGCCCAGCAGCAAGGTTAGGAAGATCCAGGCCAACACCCCGTGATGCTTCATGGCTGGAATGAAGAGCAGGAACGTGAAGAAGGTCCACACCAGCAGGAACCAGGGGAGGCCCTCTTTCAAGGCCAGGGTGGGATAGGCCTTGACCAGGTTGGCGTTGGTGCCGAAGATCACCAAAAAGCACAGCGAAATCCAGAAGGCTCCGTAACCGCTGAAAGCTGCGAAACCGAAATTATTGCCGGTGCGGAATTCGAGCATCCCCGCGATCAATTGAGCCGTTCCGCCAAAGACCAGACCAAGCCAGAGGACCGGGCTGATGGGGCACAAGCCCAGGTTGTGGAACTGCAGGATCAGGGTGGTCATACCGAATCCTCCCAGCCCCACTACCGCCGGATTGCCGATCATTACCTTAGTCCCTAAAATCTTTTCTTCTGGTTCAGCCATCTCGGAAAACCTCCTTAGTATGAGATAATGAATTTGAAAAAGGGCTGTCGATCAAAAGCAAAATGACCCGTACTTCGGTTCAACCGCGGACGCACCACCACCCCCTTTTTCGTGAAGTTTATTATCAGGATATTCTGTGCAAGGGTCCTGCCAAAGCCATGATAGCCGGGAAATAATTCCTCTGTCAATTTAAATTACTGTAATTTCTCAACAAATGAAAATATTCTCAAAGTTTGGCGTCTCGGTAGCCGAGCATGCTCCGTGGCGGTTTCGGGACTTTTCCCCCAACCCAGGGGTGCTTCACCCCAATAGTTCCAAGTTAAAAATTCCAGGGTCAAGGGTCAGGGACCGATGGACCGAGTCAGGGAATTTTGATTTTCCAAACCCGAAGAGGTTTCGACTTGGCAGGATTAATGGGGCCAAAAGGATGGGGACCGCCCGGAGCCGCAGTTCTTCTCTATTTAGAACTGGATCTCAAAGAGCGAGCTGATGGAATCTTCCTGATGAATGCGCAGGATGGCCTGGGCGAAGAGGGAGGCCACCGGCCGCGGCACGATCTTCGGACATTGTTCTGGCAGCCTTGCTCAAGGGGATGGTGTCGGTGACCACCAGGCGGTTCAGGGGGGACTCCATGACCCGGCCGACCGCCGGCCCGGAGAGCACCGCGTGGGTGCAGCAGGCGTTGACGTTGAGGGCGCCGCGCTGCAGAATGACCGCGGCCGCCTCGGTCAGGGTGCCGCCGGTGTCGATGATGTCGTCCATAATGACCACCTCCTTGCCCAAAACCTCGCCGATGAGGTTCATGGCCTTGGCCTTGCCCGGGGCATCCCGGCGTTTGTCGATCAAACCCAGGGAGCCATTCAGGCGTTTGGCGTAGGCCCGGGCCCGGGGCACCCCCCCGGCATCGGGGGAGACGATGGCCAGGTCATTTTGGAAATTCTCCCGGATGTAAGGGATCATAATGGGGGAGGCGTAGAGGTTGTCCACCGGGATGTTGAAAAAGCCCTGGATCTGGCCGACGTGCAGATCCATGGTGAGGACCCGGTGCGCCCCGGCGGTGGACAGTAGATCGGCCACCAGCTTGGCGGTGATGGGCACCCGGGGATGCACCTTGCGGTCCTGGCGGGCATAGCCGAAATAGGGGATGACCGCGGTGATGCGCCGGGCCGAAGCTCGTTTCACCGCGTCGATCATGATCAGCAACTCCATCAAGTTACGGTTGGTGGGGGGACAGGTGGACTGGATGACGAAGATGTCACGGCCCCGGACATTCTCGCTGATCTCCACGCGAATCTCCCCGTCACTAAAGCTGGTGACCAGGGCCTCCCCCAGGGGCAGGGAGAGATGTTCGCAGATATTGCGGGCCAACTCAGGGTTGGAGTTGCCGGTGAGGATATGGATATTATTCTCGGGCATGGCGTCGTTTATCCAAGGGCGTCCTGGGATTTTGGAAAAATCTCTTCCAAAAAATTATGTTAATTCAAAGGGCAGGGTCGAGGCAAGGGTAATTTCCGGGGGGGCGACTTTTTCTTGGAGCACCAGGATGCCGACCCCCTGGGCCGCGGCCGCGGCCAGTTCCCGGGCGTAGGCCGGATCCACCTGGGCCGCCGGGCGCATACGGCTGGCATCCTGCCGCTGGACCACGAAGACGTTCCAGGCCTGGTGGCCCTGGCGCACCAGGGCGGTCAGGTGCTCCAGATGACGCCGGCCCCGGGAGGTGACGCCGTCGGGAAACAAGGCCACCCCGTCCTCCACCCAGGTGATGCTCTTCACTTCCAGATACAGGACAGCTTCGGAATCCCGGAGGGAATAGGCGAAATCGAGGCGGCTCCCCTGGGGCACGCTGACCTCGGCCCGCACCTCCCGGGGGCGGGGCAGGCCGGGAAGGCCGCCGGCGGCCAGGGCTTCAGCCACCAGGCGGTTGGGCGCCAGGGTGTCGATGCAGGTCCAGCCCCCGGGCACCCGGGTGAATCGCCAAGTGTATTCGGTTTTGCGGCCCGGGCGGCGGTCATCGGTGAGCAGGATTTCTCCACCGGGCGGGGCGCAGCCGGTGAGGCCCCCGGAGTTGGGAACATGGACCCAAACCCGGCGGGCGTCGGGCAGCTCCACCAGGGCCAGAAATCGCCGGCGGCGCTCCAGAAAGCGGGCTGAGATCAGGGGGCCAGTAAAACGCACGGCTGAGAAAGACCGGGAACTCTAAAAGGCGTACCAGACCCGGAACCAGTTTTGCAGGTCGTTCCGGTCCCGGGCGTCCGTTTCCATCTGGGACTTCATAATAAAGCTCCAGCGCCCCAGGTCGTAGGTGATGCCGGGCCCCACGCCCATAGCCTGTCCGCCGTAAGGCTGGGCCGCCGCGAGGTTGTTCACCGGTTCGGGACGGTACAGGTAGGCGTTCAGACCCACCTTGAGGTTGGGCAGGAGACGGTAATCGAGGGAGGACTGCATCAACATGGAGTCGCTTTGCTGTTGGGGATCTATCCGGCCGGGATCGCCCGCGTAGAGCACGGAGATATGCATCTCCAGTTTATAAGGGAGTATGATGGCCGCCCCGCCGGCCCCGTCCAATCGCAGGCGGGAGCTTAGGTTGGAGAAGAGGGCGCTGGCATCACTGGGGGTGGAATGGGACTGGAAGGGCGCCTCCCCCACCATCTGGGCTTCCAGGGGAGTTTGGGCCGCCGTCAGGCTGAAAGGCGGGTATCCGCCCGGAGCCAAGGTATCCGCGGCCATCCCCGAGAAAGGGGCGCCAAGCAGGCCTAAGCCCAAGCTCACCACTGCCAGCCAGATTCTCCCCCGGTTTCCCCGCATACCGGCATTCCCCCAAAATGCGATAAGCCCCAATAATATAACACCTTATCTAGAAAATGTCAAGGGGGATACCTTGGATTAAGGGAGGGTCTCGGAGAGCGCCGCCAGGATTTCCCGGCCGCCCTGGGAAAGAAGGCGGTCGGCCAGTTCCGTCCCCAAGGACCAGGCCTGGTCCTCCGGGCCGCTGGCGCGGTCCCTGAGGCAGCGCTTGCCTTCCGGATCGCAGATCAGAGCCTCCAGGGTGAGGGAGTCGCCATACATCCGGCCCAGGGCAGCCACCGGCACCCGGCAGCCTCCCTCCAGGCGGGCCAGGAAGGCCCGTTCCCCGGTTACCGCGACGCGGCTGGGTGGATGATCCAGGAAGGCCAGGAGCTCCAGCAGCCGCCGGTCCTCGGCGCGCACCTCCAGGCCCAGGGCTCCCTGGCCCACCGCGGGCAGCATCTCGGTTTCCGGCAGCAGGCCCCGGTAGACCTGGCCCAGCCCCAGGCGGTGGAGTCCGGCGGCAGCCAGGATCAGGGCAGCCAGCCCCAAGTTCTCCATCTTTTTCAGGCGGGTGTCCACGTTGCCCCGCAGAGGCACGACCTCCAGGTCGGGGCGCAGGTGCAGGATCTGCGCCTGGCGCCGCAGACTGCCAGTGCCGATGCGCCCGCCCGCCGGGATTGCCTTTAGGTTGGGATAGCGGTTGGAAATGAAGGCGTCCCGATGATCCTCCCGGGCCGGTACCGCACCAAGCATCAGGCCGGCCGGCACCTGGGCGGGCATGTCCTTGAGGCTGTGCACCGCCAAGTCCACCCGGCCCGAGAGCAGGGCTTCCTCGATTTCCTTGATGAACAGGCCTTTGCCCCCCACCTGGGCCAGGGGGACATCCCGGATGGTGTCTCCCGTGGTCTTGATAACCACCAACTCCACCCGGCAGTGGGGATGGCGTCCGCTTAGCTGCTCCTTAACCCAACGGGACTGGGCCAGGGCCAGGGCGCTGCCCCGGGTGCCGAGGCGGATCTTTGCTTCCGGAGGCGGGGCAGGCATCTTGTTTAGGCTCCCGCGAGCCTCAGCCGCAGGTGCTGCAGGAACCCGAGGAGCAACTGGAACACGACCCTCCCTTGGGACTGGAGGTCGCGGTGAACTTATAACCCACCTTGGCGGCGCAGGGGCTCATCAACTTGGTTACCTGGGTCT
Organism: uncultured delta proteobacterium; assembly: GCA_963697965.1. Classification (GTDB taxonomy): domain Bacteria; phylum Desulfobacterota; class Desulfobaccia; order Desulfobaccales; family 0-14-0-80-60-11; genus JAPLJC01. Next base: position 477,961 of record OY969108.1, on the reverse strand, counting down.
GGCTGCAAAAAGGGCACTCCACGTCCGGGTCGTTCCCCATAACCAGCTTCTCGAAATCCTGGTTGCAAGCCTGACAATGAAACTCAAAGATCGGCATCTAAGATCTCCTGGATCGAATTTTTCCGGGGTAGGGCAAGAGGGGTTTTCGTATTTTTCGCAAAGGCAATTGGTTCCTGCCCTTATCCCCTTCCCTGAATAAATATTATAACCTATTTCCTCTCGATCCGCACCGTGGCCCCTTCCGGGACCAGTTTCAGGCAGCAGGGATCGCCCTGGAGGCGGCCCACCAGGTTGACGGCGCTGGCCGGCCGAATCTCTCCCGGGATGCTGGCGGGGGTGAGCCCGAAAAAGATGCAGAAGGCCCGGCCGGTGGGCCAGTAGCCCAGGTCCCCCACGTTTACCACCACCGCCGCGGTGTCGTCCAGATCAGCCACCACCTGGGGCACGGGGAAGTAGATTTCGTCCCCCCAGCGGTGGGCCTCCGCCTCGATAGGCAGGGCTTGGGCCAGGGCAGCGGCGGTGTCAGAGTCGTTGAGAAGCCCTTCCAGACGCAAGGCATTTACCAGAATCACGATTTCCGTGGGCATGGTCATCCTCCATCTCTTCGATTACCAGGGCGGCCAACATTGGCAAGAGCAGTTCGTGATGGCCGGTCAGGGCGTAGCCCCGGCCGCTGGCGGCGGTGGGCCGGCGCACCACGTTGGTCAGGGGCCGGTAATGCTGGATAAAGTCAAGGTTGACGGTGGTCAGGGGCGACACTTGATGGCCCAGGTTGCGGGCCAGGGTGAGGGCCTTCAGGAAGACCTCCGGCATGATTACCGCGGACCCGAGGTTGAGATAGACTCCCTGGGCCAGGCGGCTGACCAGGGCGGCGAATAGACGAAAATCGTAATGGGTGGCAGCTCCCAGGGCCTCCGGGTTCACCGAAGGGTGGAGGTGAACGATGTCAGTGCCCACCGCCACGTGCACTGTCAGAGGCAGGCTTAACTCCGAGGCCGCCCGCAGCAGGCTCTCTTCTTTAAAGGGAAAGTCCGAGTCCATGAGGCGCAGCCCCACCGCCTCGCCCAGGCCCAGACCCTGGCCGGCTCCCCAGGAAATGGCGTTGTTGATAAACTCCGCGGTTTCCCGGGCCATGCCGAATTGGCCGCACCCCAAAACCTGGTCCACGTCCTCCGAGGTGCAGCCCACCATGGCGATCTCCACGTCGTGGACGACGCCGGCCCCGTTCAGGGCCAGGCCGGTGATGAGATTCCGGCGCATCAGGTCGATGAGGATGGGACTGAGCCCCACCTTGATGGGGTGGGCCCCCATGCCCAGGAGGACCTGGCGGCCCTGGCGCCGGGCAGCCACCCAGGCCGCGGCCACCGCCCGCAGGGTATCCCCCGCCAGGATTTTCGGGAGCCGCGCCACGAAATCCTTGAAGGTGCCGCCCTTCTCCCAGGCGCGGCCAAAGTCCCGGCGGCTCACCTTGGAGTGGCGCCCCGGCAAACTATAAGTCTTAAGATCCTTAAGGTTCAGGGGTTCAATCTTTTTCATCGCCGTTCCCATCCGCCGCCGCTTGCCGGCTGCGGGTCACTCGCCAACCTGGTGTTGTGCTTCCTCAATAGGATGGCGCTAAATCAAACGAAAACTTAAGTTCCAAGGGTATACAGTCCCCCTTTGGAAAAGGGGGATTTTAGGGGGATTTCAAAAGGTTATTTAAATCCCCCCTGCCCCCCTTTTTCAAGGGGGGGGGTTAAAAAACCTTATTTAAAAGGCATAGCAATGATGAAGCATCACACTAGATCCATTTCTTGCACGGGGATCTCTCATTGGTCGGCAAATTTATCCGGGTACAGAATAAAATCGACCAGGTCGCAGAGGACATGGCCGATGGTGATATGGACCTCCTGAATCCGGGGGGTCTCCTGGGAAGGCACGGTAAGGGCGAGTTCCGCCGCCTGCGCCACCGGCCCGCCGCTGCGGCCGCTCAGGGCCAGGGTCGAAAGGCCCAGCTCCCGGGCCTTCTTCAGCCCCGCCACCACGTTGGGGGAGTTGCCGCTGGTGCTGAAGCCCCAGGCCAGGTCTCCGGGACGGCCCAGGGCCTGCACCTGCTTGGCAAAAATCTGCAGAAAGTCGTAGTCGTTGGCCACCGCGGTGAGGATGGAGGTGTCGGTGGTCAGGGCCAGGGCCGCCAGGGGGGGCCGTTCCACCTGGAAGCGGTTGACAAACTCCGCGGCCAGGTGTTGGGCGTCGGCGGCGCTGCCGCCGTTGCCGAAGAGGAGCAGTTTGCCGCCGGTCCTCAGAACCTCAGCCAGCCTCCGGGCCACGGCCACCACCGTTTCGCCCTGTTCCGCGGCAAATTCCTGCTTGAGGCGGCTGGACTCCGCCATGGCCTCTTGAAATCGGGTCAGCAAGATCATCATGGCTCAATCATCCTGAAGGAAAAAGCAAAGAAAAGCAAAAAAAGCCGGAAAGCCGAACGCCCGCCCTGCCAGTGTCAGGTTTCAGAATCAGCAAGCAAGTTCTGGTAGCCGCAGGCTTTAGCCTGTGCTCATTTTATAAGGTTTTTCGCAAGCTAAAGCTTGCGGCTACATTTTAAATGGCTAAAGATGATGAATTTCCCTCATTGGAGGAATAGCAGAAACTTGGCGCCAGTCCTCATCCCAACAACTTTAAGTAGCGTACCGGGCTGAAGGAGAGGTCCTCCATCAGCTTCACCAACTCCCGGGCCAGGACGTCGGCCTCGGGAGATTTGGCCGCCTTGGCAGCCACCTCCGGGAAGTGCTCCTTCATCAGGTGGAACAGCGAATTTTGCGCCCCGGTCAAATCGAGGGTTATGGGGATGCGGCTCACCAGGCTCAGAAAATGGCGCAGATGGGTAGCGTTTTCCCCCCGAAAACCGGCAACCAGGTCATCCAGGTGCCGTTTCAGCATGCGCTGCAGGATTTGGGCCCCTTCCCACGACTCCAGCTTCAGTCCCAGGAATTCCGTCTCCTTAACCAGATCCAGGATATCCTGGGAGGTAGCCAACAGGGAGGGCTGCGGCTCCACTTGGCGCAGGAGTTCCACCAAGCGGCGGTTCAGGGTGATCTCCCCCAGGGCCCGGTAAAGTCGGGGCAAGGGCAGCTTTTCTGCGGCCATGGCCTTAAGGAGGGCCCCGGCGCTCTCAAAATGGTGGGAAATCAGCGAGACGGCTTCCTCCTGGTTGTCCCGCATCAGATCTTGGAACATCCGGACCTTTTCCTCCCGGAAGAGATCTTGAAAGCTGTAATAACTCTCCCCCAGGCGGCGCACCATCAGCGGAATCAAATCTTCCGGGGTCTTTTCCAGGACCTGGAAGAACTCCACCTTCAAGCCCTGGTATTCCTGGTGGTCCGGCGAGCTTTGGACCTGGGTGCGATAGAGGTAACTGCCCAGGAAGGCGGTGAAATAGGCCAACTCCTCGGTCTCCAGGGTGACCCCGGAGGTGAGGCGCAGCCGGCCGGCGGCAAAGAGCAGGCTCCCCTGGGTCTGGTCCTCCTGATCCAGGGGCTCCACCCGGTAATGATAGACCCGGTCTTGGCGAGCTTGCCGCTGCCGCTCCTGGAGCCAGGAGATGACCCACTGATTGGCCACCTTGGGATAGTCCACCACCACCGGTTTGATGCGCTGGAAATAGATGGTGCGGCCGTTGCCCTCCTTGGGAATATTGCTCTTGGCCGTCTCCAGGAGGCGCAAAAAGGGCTGCTCCAGGTGCTCGCGGCTGAAGGCCTGGCCCAACTGCAGGGCCCGGGTGGCGTACTTGAGCACCTGCAGGGTCTCCAGGCCGGACAGCTCGGCGAAGAACCAGCCGCAACTGGTAAACATCAGCAGGGCGTGGCGCTGCATCTCCAGGAGCTTCAGGGCCGGCACCCAATCGGCCTCCTTCAGGCCCGGGACTCCCTGCCGGGAAAAGAATTCCTTCAGCACCCCGGGGCTGCGGTCCAGGAGCACCTGGTGATAGGCGTTCCGGGCGGCCCAAGGGTCTCGCAGGTATTTCTGTCCCTCGCCTTCGAACATCCCGGCCAGGCGGTCGTTTAACCAGTTGAAGGCCTCCCGCACGGGGGCGCGCCAACGCTGGTTCCAACCGGGCTGGCTCCCGGTGGCGCAGCCGCAATCTTCCTTCCAGCGGCCCACGCCGTGGGGGCAGCTCCAGGAGCTGCCTTCCCCCCGGGGTCCCAGATAGAGTTCCACCTCCTTCACGGGCGGCGCCAACTCCAGGAAAGCCGTGTAATTGGTGAGCTGAAAGCCCTTTTGCGGCAGCACCTGGGACAGGGCGTGGGCCAGGGCCAGGTCGCCGAATTTCTTGTGATGCCCGTAGTTTTCCCCATCCGTGGCTACGTTCAGGATCTGGGGCCGCCCGGAACGCCCGGGGGAGTAGCCCTCCACCAGCCGGCTGGCCAGGCGATAGCTGTCGGTGAGCAGATCTCCGAAGCTGAGGTCCGCGGCTACCTCGCCGTTATAGAAAAAGACGTCGATATGGCGCCGTTTGCCGGCCGCGGCCGCGGCTCCCGGGAGGAAACAGCGGTAGGCCTGGGTGCTGTCCAGGGTTGGGCCCGCCGCCGGCGTCCATTCCCCTCCCGCCAGGGGGCGCACCCGCCTGGCCTGGTAAGGGGAGAGAATGACGAACTTCATCCCGTGGTCCACCAGGGCCGCCAGGGTGGGGAAATCGACCGCGGTTTCCGGCAGCCACATGGCCGCGGCCGGCCGCTGAAAGCGGTGCTCAAAGTCCTTGAGGCCCCAAATTATCTGGGTTTCCCGGTCCCGCTCCTGGCACAAGGGCAGGATGGCATGGTTGTAGGCCTGGGCCAGGGCGTTGCCGTGCCCCAGGGCCATCACGCTCTGGCGGTCCGCCTCCAGTATCCTGGCGTAGGTCTCCGGGGCGTTCTCCGCCAGCCAACTGATCAGGGTGGGACCGAAATTGAAACTGATGTATTCGTAGTTGTTGATAATATCCATAATCCGGCGCTGGCCGTCGTAGACGCGGGCCGCGGCGTTGGGGCTGTAGCACTCGGCGTTGATGCGGGCGTTCCAGTCGTGGAAGGGTTGGGCGCCGCTCTCCACTTCGATCTGCTCGATCCAGGGGTTCTCCCGGGGCGGCTGATAGAAATGGCCGTGGATCACCACGTATCCGAGAGGTCCGGCCTTGACCGGCAAATGGTCCATTGAGGCTCCTTGGCGCTCCATGATCTGTTAGGCATATTAATCTGCCCGGCCGCTTCCGTCAACTACGGGTGATTTTCCGGCGGGAATGGGAGAGAAATATTATCAAATCTGCAGTCATGTAGGGTGCGTCTCACGCACCATTACGAGCGGGCCGATCCCAGGCTGCAAGCCTGCGCTTATAGTGGCGGCGTCTCAGTGGCACAAGCCTCTGGCAATCTGGGTTTGCCCCGGGCGGGGAAACCCCGCCCCTGCGGAAAAGGCGGGCCGCGCCCAGCCTGATTCTCTGCGCCGCCGCCGCCCCCGGGTCTTTCCCCGAATGGCGCTTAAATGCGCCCCGGGGGCTGCCATTTTACAGAAGTCCCGGTTTGGGTCTTGACAAGATGTTGAGGGAAGATAAAATAAACCTTCTAAGGTCTTGGAAGCTGGAGGGATACGTGTACGCCATCATAAAAACGGGCGGGAAACAATATCGGGTCTCCCCGGGCGACGTGCTCCGGGTGGAGCGCTTGCCAGGCGAACGGGGCGATGAAGTGAAGCTGGACCAGGTGCTCCTGGTGACCGGCGACGGCGGCGACACCCGGGTGGGCACCCCGCTCGTGGAGAACGCCAGCGTGCGCGGCCAGATTGTGCTCCAGGGCAAGGCGAAAAAAGTCCTGGTCTACAAAAAGAAACGCCGCAAGGGCTATCGCCGCAAACAGGGGCACCGGCAGTTGTTCACCGCGGTGCAAATTCAGGAAATCCTGGAAAATTAAGGGCGGGACGGTCCGGCCGCCCCCGTGAGGACGGCAGGGTGCAGAGAGCCCAGCCTGCACGAGTGAGGATACCATGGCACATAAAAAAGCCGGGGGCAGTTCCCGCAACGGCCGGGACAGCTCCGGCCAGCGCCGGGGGGTAAAGCGCTTCGCCGGCCAGGTGGTCAAGGCCGGCACCATCCTGGTGCGCCAGGTGGGCACCCGCATCCATCCGGGGCAGAACGTAGGCATGGGCAAGGATTTCACCCTGTTCACCAAGATCAACGGGGTGGTGGCCTATGAGCCCTTCGGCAAAGATCGCAAGCGGGTCAGCGTCTATCCCCCAACTTGAAATCCTTTCCTGACGAAGCCGAGATCATGGTCCGGGCAGGTAACGGCGGTCCGGGCTGTGTCAGCTTCCTCCGGACCCGCTCCCAGGCCGTGGGTCGCCCCGATGGCGGCACCGGCGGCAACGGGGGCGACGTCATCCTGGAGACCTCCCGCACCCAACGCACCCTGGTCGATTTCCGGCGGCGCCGCCTCTTTCAGGCGGGAAACGGCGGCCGGGGCCGGAGCCAGGACCGCCACGGCAAAAGCGGCCCGCCCCTGATCATTCCGGTCCCCCTGGGGACCAGGGTATTCGCCGCCAACGGCAGGCTTCTGCAAGACCTGCTGGCGCCAGGCCAGCGCCTGGTGGTGGCCAAGGGCGGCCGGGGCGGCAAAGGTAACGCCCATTTCACCTCTTCCCGGCTGCGCTCCCCCCGGTTCGCCCAACCGGGGGAGCCGGGCCAGGAGCACCGCCTGCGCCTGGAATTGCAGATCCTGGCCGACGTCGGCCTGGTGGGCGCTCCCAACGCCGGCAAGACCTCCCTCTTGAAGGCCCTCACCGCCTCCCGGGCCCGGGTGGGCGCCTTTCCCTTCACGACCCTGACCCCTCAGTTGGGGGTTCTGGTCCTGGCCCCGCCTGAGGGCGGCGACCAGGAGCGAGAGCCCTTGATTTTAGCGGAGATTCCCGGCCTGATCCCTGATGCCCACTTGGGCAAGGGCCTGGGAGACCGGTTTTTGCGGCACCTTACTCGCACCCGGTTGCTGGTGCAGGTCATTGACGTCAGCGAAGTGGACCCGGCCCGGCCCCTGGCCCCCTTGCAGGAACTGGAAAAAGAATTTCAGGCCTTTGACCCCAAGTTGCTGGACAAACCGCGCCTGATCGCGTTAAATAAAATCGATCTGCTGGCCCCGGAATTTCCCAGGGAGCAGGTGCTCCAGGCCTACGCGGCCACCGGCCGGCAGTGCCTGCTGGTCTCCGCCGAGGCCGGCCTGGGCCTCACGGCCCTGAATCGGGCCATCTGGGAAGAGTTCAGCCGTTTTAGCCATGACGATGGTGCGACGTCCATACCTGAGTAAGGCCCGGCGCGTGGTGCTCAAGCTGGGGAGCGCCGTTTTGGCCGCGGCCGAAGGGCTCAACCAGCCCCTTATCCAGCGGCTGGCCGGGGAGATCAGCGCCCTCCGGGGGGAAGGAGGCGAACTGGAGTTCATCATCGTCTCCTCCGGGGCCATGGCCGCGGGCTGCCGCAAGCTGGGAATGAGCACCTGCCCCACCGGCATCCCCGAGCAGCAAGCGGTGGCCGCCCTGGGCCAGAGCGCCCTGATGCTGGCCTATGAAGAGGCCTTCGCCCGCTTCGGGCTTAAGGTGGCCCAGATCCTCCTGACCCACGACGACCTGGAGAGCCGCCAGCGCTTCCTCAACGCCCGCAACACCTTGTTCGCTCTGCTCCAGTGGCAGGTGCTGCCCATCATCAACGAAAACGACACCGTGGCCACCGAGGAGCTCAGGTTCGCGGACAACGACAACCTGGCCGCCCTCATCTGCAACCTGGCGGGGGCCGACCTGCTCATCCTGCTCACCGACATCGACGGCCTCTACGATAAGGACCCCCGGGAACATGCCGACGCCCGGCTGGTGCCCCTGGTGGAGGTCTTCGACGCCCAACTGGAGAAGGCCGCTTCCGGACGGCCCGGCGCCCTGGGGCGGGGCGGCATGGGCAGCAAGCTCCAGGCCGCCAAAAAGGCGGCGGCCGCGGGTATCCCCACCTTCATCGGCAACGGCCTGATCCCCGGCATCCTGCCCAGTCTCTTCGCCGGCGAGCCGGTGGGCACCTTTTTCCTGCCCCAGCCCCAGAAACTGAAGAGCCGCCAGTACTGGCTGGCCTACAACGTCAACCCCAAAGGGGCCATCCGCTTGGACCCGGGGGCCTGCAAGGCCCTGGTTAAGCACCACAAGAGCCTGCTGCCCGCGGGCATCGTCGAGGTCAAGGGCGGCTTCGGCAAGGGCGCCGCCGTGCAACTGCTGGACCCGGAGGGCCGGGCCTTCGCGGTGGGGCTCAGCAACTACTCGGCCCGGGACCTCAACCGCATCAAGGGCCGCCATACGAGCGAGATCGCCCAATTCCTGGGCCAAAAAGGCTACGACGAAGTCATCCACCGGGATAACCTGGTGATTTTTCCGGAGATTTAGTCTATCCCCGTCAAATTTTGTCTGCCTGGGGGTTAGGGGCTCTGATGAACCTCGACGACGCCGTAGTTTTGGAAACCTTTTACAGCCGCATCGAGGCCGAGATGGCCGCGGGCTTGCTGGAGTCCGAAGGCGTCCCCGCCATGGTCCTGGCCGACGACGCCGGCGGCGCCTACCCTTCGCTGCAGTTCGTCCGGGGAGTGCGCCTCATGGTGGCCGCCGCGGACCGCTACCGGGCCCTGGAGATCCTCAAGGCCATGGAGGTGGCGGAGGAGCTGCCGGAGGATGAGCAGCCTGATGAAAAATGAAATTATCGTTGCCTTTGCTGAAACCTGACCGCTGAAAGCTGAAAGCTTGGAGCTAAACATGGACATCCCCAACCTGGTTCGTGATTTGGCCCGGGCCGCCAGGGACGCGGCCCGGCAGTTGGGCAATCTTCCCCGGGACGTCAAGGACCGGAGCATCCTGCGGGTGGCGGAGCTCCTTACGGAGCGCCGCGGCGCCCTCCAGGAGGAAAACCGCCGGGACCTGGAGGCGGCCCGGGCCCAGGACTTTCCCGAGGCCTTCCTCGACCGCCTCACCCTGTCCGATAAGGTGATTGCCTCCATGATCCAGGGCCTCCGGGAGGTGGCGGCCCTGCCTGACCCGGTGGGCGCGGTGACCGGCATGTGGGTCCGCCCCAACGGCCTCAGGGTGGGGCGCGCCCGCATCCCCCTGGGGGTGATCGGCTTTATTTACGAGTCCCGGCCCAACGTCACGGTGGACGCCGCCGCCCTCTGTCTCAAGAGCGGCAACGCCGTGATCCTCAAGGGAGGCAAGGAGGCCATCCACTCAAATTTAGCCTTGACCGGGCTGATGCAAGAGGCCCTTTCGGAGGCCGGGGTGCCCCGGGCCGCGGTGCAGGCCATTCCCAGCATCGCCCGGGAGGCCACCCTGGAACTCCTGAAGCAGGACGAATTGGTGGACCTCATCATCCCCCGGGGAGGCGAGGGTCTGATCCGCTTTGTGACGGAGCACTCGCGCATCCCGGTGTTGAAACACTACAAAGGGGTTTGCCACATCTTCGTGGATGCGGGCGCCGATCTGGAGATGGCCGAGTCGGTCTGCTTCAACGCCAAGGTGCAGCGCCCCGGAGTTTGCAACGCCATGGAAACCATGCTGGTGCATGCGGAGGCGGCGCCGGCCTTTCTGCCCCGGATGCTGGCCCGCTTCCGGGAAGCCGGGGTGGACCTGCGGGGCTGTCCCCGCACCCGGGAGATCGACCCCAAGGTGGCGGCGGCCGCCAAGGAGGACTGGGGCTGCGAATTCCAGGACCTGATCCTGGCGGTCAAGGTGACGCCGGACCTTAACGGGGCACTGGACCACATCGCCCGCTACGGCTCCCGGCACACCGAGGCCATCATTACCCGGGATTATCACCGGGCCCAGCGTTTTTTGAAGGAGGTGGACTCCTCGGTGGTCCTGGTAAACGCCTCCACCCGCTTCAATGACGGCGGCGAGCTGGGTCTGGGGGCGGAGATCGGCATCAACACCTCCAAGCTGCATGCCTTCGGGCCCATGGGGCTGGAGGAACTCACCATCACCAAGTTCATCGTTTATGGAGACGGCCAGATCAGAACCTGAGGCCCGGCGCCGCCTGGGCCTCTTCGGGGGGACCTTCAACCCCATCCACTTCGGCCACCTGCGGGCTGCGGAAGAGGTCTGCGAGGCCTTGGCGTTGAACCGCCTCTGGTTCATTCCCGCCGCTAAACCGCCCCATAAGGCCCCCGGGGAGCTCACCCCCTTCGAAGTACGCCTGGCCATGGCCCGGCTGGCGGTGGGGGACCAGGCGCTCATGGAGGTCTCCGACATCGAGGGGCGCCGCCCCGGCAAGTCATATTCCATCGAAACCCTGCGGTTGCTCCGGGAGGAGTTCGGCCCCGACTGGGAGCTTTACTTTATCCTCGGGTTGGACGCCATGCTGGAGATCCCCAGTTGGAAGGACTATGGCCAGATCTTCAATCTGTGCCACTTTGTGGTGCTGGACCGGCCGGGATATGACCGCTCCCTTCTTTCGGAGATCCTCACCCGGGAAGTTAATCCGCAATTTCAGCCCCTGGCGGCTGGCCGCGGCTTCCAGCATCCCTCCGGGCATCAGGTCCTTTGGCAGCAGACCACCCTGCTGGATATCTCCGCCACCGGCATCCGCCGGCTGGCAGCCCAGGGGCGTTCCCTCCGCTACCTCTTGCCGGAGCCGGTGCGAAGCTATATAATAAGCAACAAACTTTACCGATAAGGAGATGCTTATACGGCCCCTTCAGCCCCTCCCAACCTGGACACCCTGACGGAGCTGGCCCTCAAAACCTTGGCGGATTTCCAGGCCCTGGATCCGCTGCTCCTCAACGTGAAAGAGCATTGTTCTTTTACGGATTATTTCATCATCTGCTCCGGGGCCTCCAAGCGCCAGGTGCAGGCCCTGGCGGAGCACCTGCAAGAAGAGCTGGCCAAGGCCGGGGTCAAGCCCCTGGGGGTGGAGGGGGTCAAGGAAGGACTCTGGGTTTTACTCGATTATAACACCGTGCTGGTTCACATCTTTTTCCAGGAACTCCGGGAATTCTACGATTTGGAAGGTCTCTGGGCCGAGGCTCTGAGGATCAGCCCGGCGCCGGCGCCCAAACCGGATTCCGGATCGGAATCCTCCAGCCATGAATAGATTGCGGTCAGGTATCTGGAAAACCGGGCTCATTGGCTTCCTGGCAGCCTGCCTGGTCCTGGCGCAAACCCGCGCCTCCCTGGCGCTGTTCGATGAATTTAAGGGTCTCACCATCGAGAGAGAGAAGGAGCTTGGCGAACAGTTTCTCTTGGAGTTTCAGCAAGAAGCCACCCTCATCGAAGACCCCTTCCTCACCTCGTATGTCAATCATATCGGCCAAAAACTGGTAGCCCAAATGGGGCCCCAGCCTTTCAAGTATAAGTTTTACATCGTCAAAGATCCGACCATGAACGCCTTTGCGGTGCCGGGCGGCTATGTCTTTCTCAATACCGGCATGATTCTGATGGCCGATAAGGAGGAGGAGCTGGCCGGGGTCATGGCCCACGAGGTTTCCCACATCTATTGCCGGCACATGGCCCAGATGATGGAGAAGGCCAAGGTGCTGACGGTGGCTTCCTTACTGGCCACCATAGCTTCGGTCTTCCTGGGCGGCGCCATGGCCCAGCCTCTGATCATGGGCGCCATGGGCGGGGGGGAAGCCGGCATGCTGGCCTACAGCCGGGAATTTGAAGGCCAGGCGGACACCATGGGGTTCAAGTGGTTGCTCAGTGCCGGCTATAACCCCGAGGGCATGGTGGCCATGTTCAAAAAGATGAATAAACAGCGCTGGTACGAGGGAGGCAAGGTTCCCTTATACCTGCGCACCCATCCCTACACCGATGACCGCATCGTGGTGCTCGAGAATAAACTGGAGATCCATCGGAAGGAGCTGGCGCCGTTTAGACCTTATCCCGACTTCCAATACTTCCTCCTCAAGTTGAACTCCATCTGCGGCAACCCCCATCAACTTTTGCGGGGTACGACCCAAGACGCCATCCGGGAGCCGCAAAATCCGGTCCCCGCTTTTGGCCGGGCCCTGGCCCTGGCCAAGCTGGACCAGGCTCCCGAAGCCGAAGCCGCCTTTCAGCAGGCACTGAAACTGGACCCGAAGAATTTTCTAATTAAGCGGGAACTGGCCCTCTTTTATTTTGACCAGAACCGCTACAAAGAGGCCAACCAGTTATTGGAAGAGCTGGGGCGCCAGGCCCCCCAGGATGAGGTCATCCTCTATTACCTGGGAAGGATTTGCCAGGAGCGCAAGCAGGCCGATCAGGCAATATCCCTGTATGAAAAGGCCTACCGGCTGAATCCCGCTTATGCCCAGGTCTATTACAACCTGGGCACCATCTACGGGGAGAAGGGGCAGTTGGGCCCGGCCCACTATTACCTGGGCCTTTACAGCCTCAGGGCCAAAGCCCTGCCCACTGCGCTGTTCCATTTTAAATTGGCGTTAAAAAATCTGTCCTCCGGGGATGGGCGCTATGCCGATGCCCAGGAACAGGTCGCCCGCCTGGGAAAGATGAAGGTCAAGGAAGGTGGAGGTGCCATTTCCGATTGGGGTCAACAAAATCTGTCTCCCGTGGGTATGCAATAGGCCGAGGCCCGGGAGCCTTAGGCCTCCTGGAAGAGATGAAGCTCCGGGCGCCTTACCGGATTTCAAGTTGTAGGGGCGGACCCGTGTGTCCGCCCTGAGTTTCGAGTTTGGCTCGAAGAGGCGGGGCTTAGGAACGCCATTCGCCGCTATTTGATGTTTCTTCTGTTTTTCTGTAACGGACGCCGCCATGCCCATTTATGAATATCAGTGCCAGGATTGCCGCCGGATCTCCGGTTTCTTGATCCTGAACCTCAAAGAGCCCTTTGCTCCCCGCTGTTCCCGGTGCGGCAGCACTTCCCTGACCCGGGTGCTGTCCCGGGTGCACGTCCGCCTTTCCGAGGAGACCCGCCTGGAGAAGCTGGCCGACCCCGGCGTCTGGGGCGGATTGGATGAAAATGACCCCAAGAGCGTGGCCCGCGTCCTCAAGAAAATGACCCAGGAGATGGGAGAGGACACCCCCGGCGAAGTGGACCAGATGGTGGAAGAGGCCATGGAAGCCGGGGATGGCGCATCCGCCCCGGATGGACCGGAGGACTCCTTTTAGCCCACCCCTGGGGACCTTTCCTGAGTTACCCTGCCAAAACCCGAACCGATCTCCCGAAGCAGGATTGATGAACCAGAAGGGGCGACCCAGCGGGTTGCCCCTTCGAGGAATAATATTGATCTTCGAGCCATCTGGTCGGGTTGTATTCAATGTATTGGCGAATACGATTCAAATCAGCTTCGTCCCGGACCACATGTTCATAATAATTGCGTTGCCAAAGATGATCAATTGGGATTTTCCTGGATGACTTGAATCGCTTGGTTACCTTCGATTTAAACTGCGCCACGATGGCCCCCACTGAGCAGGGAGGAGGACCGCCTGGCGATGTTTCCTGCGTAGGGGCGACCCGCTGGGTCGCCCCTAGATCGTTCCGCAAGGAAAATACGGCGTGAAAATGATTGGGCCTGATCACGAAGGAATCCAACGAGACGCCTGGGCAGCCCGCGGGCCGCGGCTCCCGGCTAATTTTGCGGTTTGTGGCTGGAGGCGGGGCTGACGGGCTTCGCCGCGTCCTTGTCTTGCGCCAGTTTTTCGGATTTTTTGGGGTTGGGCGCCGGGCGGAACACGGTATAGTAGGCGCCCTGGTCATCCTTCCCCTCCCGCAGGGTGGCCTTGATCCCTTGCTTTTCCAGTGCGGCCACCTTGGCCCGGGCCGTCTTGCCATCCCGGTAGGTGGCCACCTTTATCTGGGGGAGCGCCGGTTTGGGGTTGTTATCGAAGCTGTTGAGAAAGGTCAGCTTCTTGGCCAGATCCTGATGCTGGCGCAATTGCTCCTCCCGGGCCTTTTGCTCTTGGGCATGGGCGGCCCGGGCCGCTCTCTTCCTGGCGGAGACGGCGGCGGCCGGCGGCGGCAGCGGGACCATGGAGCCGGTGACCGGTGCGGGCGGAGATGGCCTGGAGGCGGCAGCTGCCCGGGCGGCCGGCGCCGCCGCGGGAGCGGGGACGGCGGCGGCAGGGCCTGGGGCAACTGCCGGGGCCAGGGCCGCGGCGGACTGGGTTGGGGCCGGCATCAACCCCAACGGGGGGATTCCCTGGGCCGCCTGCTGGGGCTCCTGTACCAGCAGCCCCAGGGAGTAAGCCACCCGATAGATATCCCCCCGGCCGGCCAGAACCCCCAGGGTGAAACTCGTCATCAGCAGTCCCAGCATGCCGAAGACGGCGAAGATGACCTCCGTCAGCCGCAGGGTCAGATGCCATGGCTTTTTGCTGCTTCTGCCCCGACCTGTCTCCATGTCCCCTCCCTCCGTCGCCGGTATTGGTCTGGAATGGCGAGGCCGCCACGGTTCACATGGTCTCCGGAGCCGCCACCCCCAGAATCCGTAAACCGTGGGCTAACACCGTCTTCACCGCGGCCACCAGGTCCAGGCGGGCCCGGGTCAGCTCCCCATCTTCGCTGATGAACCGCTGTTTATAATAATAACTATGCAGTTGCGAGGCCAGTTCCGTCAAGAAATAAGTGATGCGGTGGGGCTCCAAATTGCGGGCCGCGGCCTCCACCAGTTCCGGGTAGCCTGCTATCAATTTGAGCAGGCCAAGCTCTTCCGGCAATGTGAGCCGCGGCAGGCGCGAGGGGTCGGGCGCGGCCGGGAGAATGGACTGGGCCTCGGCCTGGCGAAAGACGCTGGCCAGGCGGGCGTAAGCATACTGCACGTAGTAAACCGGGTTTTCACTGCTCTGCTGCTTGGCCAGCTCCAGGTCGAACTCCAGTTGGGCGTCGGGACGCCGGGACAGGAAGATGAAACGGGCCGCATCCTTACCCACTTCATCCAGCACCTCCCGCAGGGTGACGAAAGTGCCGCCCCGGGTAGTCATGGCCACCGGCTCTCCCTGGCGCAGCAGGGAGACTAACTGCACCAGGATCACCTGGAGGCGCCCCGTAAACCCCAGTGCCTGGGCCGCGGCTTGCAGCCGGGGCACATAGCCGTGGTGGTCGGCCCCCCAGATATCCACCACCAGGTCGTAGCCTTGCTGGAACTTCAGCAGATGGTAGGCCACGTCCGAGGCGAAGTAGGTGGTGACCCCGTTGCTGCGGCGAACCACCCGGTCCTTTTCGTCGCCAAACTCGCTGGCCTTGAACCAGAGGGCGCCGTCCCGCTCCTTGAGCCAGCCTTGCTCTCTAAGGAGCTCGAAGCTTTGCTCCACCAGCCCCCGCCGATAGAGCTCGGTTTCGCTGAACCAATGGTCGAAGCGCACCCCGAAGTCTTCCAGGTCCCGCTTGATCTCGGCCAGGATGACCGCGCCGGCATAGCGGCCCAACTCGATCAGGTCGTCCTCGTGGGGGGGCGCCGGCGGCACCGCCTTCCCCTGGGCCAGGTAATTCCCGGCCAGTTCCTTCATATAGTCGCCCTGGTAGCCGTCCTCGGGGAACTCGATCACCTCACCCAGGCGCTCCCGCAGCCGGAAGTAGAGGGATTTGCCCAGGGTGAGAATCTGGTTGCCGACGTCGTTGATGTAGTATTCCCGCACCACCTGGTGGCCGGTGGCGCCGAGCAGGTTGGCCAGGGCGTCCCCCAGGGCGGCGCCCCGGCCGTGGCCGATGTGCAAGGGGCCGGTGGGGTTGGCGCTGACGAACTCCACCTGGATCCGGCGGCCGGCGCCCAGGTCGCTGTCGCCGTAGGCCTGGCCCTGCTCGTGAATCTCCGGGAGCACCCGGTACCAGAAGGCGTCTTCTATGAAGAAGTTGATGAACCCGGGGCCGGCGATTTCTACCCTTTGCAGCATACCTGTGGGCGCAGCCATCCGGACCCGGCTTACCAGAATTTCGGCCACCTTTCGGGGCGGCATCTTGGCTTCCCTGGCCAGGACCAGGGCCAGATTGGCGGCCAGGTCGCCATGGCCCTCCTGCTTGGGCGTCTCCACTTCGAAGGCGGGCAGGGCGTCAAAGTTGAGGTCGCCCGAGGCCCGGGCGGCTTCCGCGGCGGCGGTAATCAGGACACGCAGGATTTGTTTGAGGCGCATTGATCAACTTTCGGATGGTTATTTTAGTGAAGGCAAAGGTAAAAAGAAAAAGGCAAAACCTTAACCTCTTGGCTTTTACCTTACTCTTGTTCCCAAGTTATTCTTGGGAATGAGCAAACGGAAAGCAATTATAGGGCGGCCTGTGGCCGCCGGCAATCAGCGGCGGGCGCAGGCTTAAGCCTGCGGCTACCTGTCAAGCCTTTGCTGACTACTGGCTACTGGCTACTCTTTCTTCGGCGCTTCCCCCACCGGTTTGGCCTTCAGGGTCAGGTCCCGGGTGAATTCGAGGCAGTGCTGGCCGGTGAAGGAATACTTCTTGACGCAATTCTCCCGCCAGGCGCAGACCAGGCAGATGCTGGGCTCCTGGCTATCCGGTTTTCTCGCCATCTCGGGCTCCCTGGTAAAGGCGCGGATTGGCGGCGCCCAGGAGACAATAGACCTCGTAGCTGATGGTGTCTGCCCAGGCCGCCAATTCCTCGGCGCTGATCCGCTCGTCTTGGTCCTGCCCCAGCAGCGTGACCCGGTCCCCGGGCTTAACCCCGGGAATCCCGGTCACCTCCACCATGGTGAGGTTCATGCAAACCCGGCCCCGGATGGGGGCCCGCCGGCCGCGGACCAGGGCGGCGCCCCGGTTGGACAGCAGCCGGTTGTAGCCGTTGCAGTAGCCCACCGGCAGCACCGCCAAGTCGCACCAGTCGCGGGTGGTGTAGGTGCATCCGTAGCTGATGCTGCTCTCCGGAGGCAGACGCTTCACCTGCAGGACCTCGGTGGCCAGGGTCATTACCGGCTTGAGGGTAATCGGCGGCAGGCGGCTGGGGGACGGGGGTGAGCCGTAGAGCATCAGGCCCGGCCGCACCAGGTCCAGATGGGCCTCCTTGTGTTCCCAGAGGGCGGCGCTGTTGCTCAGGTGGTTCAGCGGCAAGGCCCAGCCCTGGCTGCGGGCCGCGGATACGAGCCCGCTGAATTCCTGCAACTGCTTAAAAGTATACGCCTTATCCTCCTCGTCCGCCACGGCCAGGTGGGAGATGAGCCCCAAGACCTCCAATTGGCTGAATTCCCTGAGGCCGGCCAGAAACTCCGGGACCTCCCCGGGAAGCAGGCCCAGCCGGCCCATGCCGGTGTCCACCTTGAGGTGCGCCCTGGCCGGCTTCGCCTGACACAGGGCCGCGGCCGCCAGGGCCTGCGCCACGTCCCGCCGGAAGA
This sequence comes from uncultured delta proteobacterium, assembly GCA_963697965.1. Classification (GTDB taxonomy): domain Bacteria; phylum Desulfobacterota; class Desulfobaccia; order Desulfobaccales; family 0-14-0-80-60-11; genus JAPLJC01. The sequence goes on along the minus strand of OY969108.1, from coordinate 460,681 downwards.
GGACTACCTCCAAATCCGCGGCTACGGCCCGCTCCGCCTCCCGGGGCAGGATTCCCAAAAGGAGGAGAATCGGCTGGGTCAATCCCGCCTGGCGCAGGACCAGGCCCTCCTCCAGGGAACCGACTCCCAGATAATCCGCCCCCAAGCGGGCCAGGGTCCGGGCCACCGGCAGCAGACCGTGGCCGTAAGCGTCGGCCTTGACCACCGCCAGCATCTTGACCTTCGGTTCGCACAGGAGCCGCAACTGACGGTAGTTGTGCTCCAGGGCCGCCAGGTCAACGTGCAAATTTACCATGGAGGTGAGAATCATGCCTTATTCCTTGCTTACCTGTCCCGGATGGAGCCGGCTGCCGCCCGCGCCCACCTCCGGGCAAGCTATTCCTGGCGCCGGTATTCGGCGGGAATCTCTTCGGCCTGCCGGGCCACCTGCTGCTCCAGCTCCTGTTTGTGCCGGGCCAGGACCTCCTTAAGCCGGGGGTCGCTCAAGGCCAGAATTTGGGCGGCAAAGATGGCGGCGTTCTTGGCCCCGGCCTTGCCGATGGCCATGGCGGCCACCGGCACCCCCGGGGGCATCTGCACCGTGGCCAGGAGGCTGTCCAATCCCTGGAGATGAGACCCGGGTAGGGGCACCCCGATGACCGGCAGGGTGGTAGCCGCGGCCAGGGCCCCGGCCAGGTGGGCCGCCATGCCGGCCGCCGCCAGGATGACCTTTAAGCCGCGGCCGGCCGCCTCCCGGGCATAGGTCTGAACCCGTTGGGGGGCCCGGTGGGCCGAGGCCACCACCACCTCAAAGGGGATGGCCCACTCCTTTAACAACTGCGCGGCCGGTTCCACTTCGGGCCAATCCGAGGCGCTGCCTAAAACGATCCCCACGGCTACCGCCATAATTATCCCCTTGCTTTGGCTGGTTGGGGGAGGGCTGCCCGCCCGCCCCTCACACCTCAAGTAGTAAGCAGTAAGCAGTAAGCAGTAAAAAAAACCTCATGCGACTGGGGAGACGGGATGGGGAAGGGTCAGAGGCCGCGGGCCCGAGCCCCTTCCCCCATTCATCGATCTCGCCGTCTGCCCTCAGTACCACCCGGCCAGGGTGATCACCGTGTCCACGTAGGCGTCGGAATGGTTATAACCGTAAACAGCCCGGCGCCAGGATGCCCGGTTTTGTCGTTGGAAGCCGCTCTTGTGCAGATAGCAGGCGATGCTGAAAATGGCGTCGTCGTGAGTGAACAGGTCCACCGGCCCCTTGCCGCTGGCGGAGACGCCGCAACTCTTCAGGCTGGAGGGCAGGAACTGGCAGAAGCCCATGGCTCCGGCCCAGGAGCCGTTATAGGAGAAGGGGTCCAGGTGGTGGGCGGCGCAGTATTCCAGGAAGACCCGAAGTTCCCGCTGAGCCCAGGCGGCCTTCTTCCCCAGGCGGTCGCGGCCCGCCGCGTCCAGGTCCAGGTCCTGGATGATTTCCGGGGAAGCCATCACCGCCAGGGAGGCGAAGACATTGAAGACCGGGTACTTGCCGGTGTTGTTCCCCAGGCCGCTCTCCACGGTGAGAATAGCCACGATGACCTCCGGGGCCACCCCATATTGGGCTGCGGCCCGGTTCAGGGCGTCCTGGTGGGCGGCGAGATAGGCCCGGCCCTGGGCGGCCACCGCCGGGGTCAGGAATTTCGCATAAATGTCGGGTGGTTCTTTGCGAAGGAAGGCGATTTTCCGGACTACGTTGGGCAGGAATTGGGAGCGGGGGTCAGCGAAGGTGCGGAAGACGTAGCCCTGGTCCAACCCCTGGCGCACCAGGTCGTATTTCAGCCCCACGTAGGCCACTGGCGGGGCCTCGGCCCGGGCCGGCGCCGCCCCTCCCGCCAGGCACGCCGCCAGGATCAGGACCCCCGCCGCCACCCGGGAAAAGCGCCTCTGAGCCATGCCATCCCCCCCAAATTAACTTCGCTAACGCTACCTTTTTCCCCTATGATTGTCAAGGCGGGCGGGGCTTTGTGTCAAAGGCCGGGCAAGAAAAAATCGTTGCCAATTTATTTCTCTTGACTCCGTTAAAAAGTTTATATATATATAAACTATATCTGGATCAAAATAGTTTTGGATCTGTTTTTTCTTGCTAAAAGGCGAATGGTTGGGCTAAGTTGGCATTATGCCGAAACTGCGGAGCAAGCGGTCGCCTTTTTTAAAAGATATCGGTCCTTGCAAAGTTGGCGTACTTTATTTTATCCATCCCAATGGGAAATGCCCATTTGAAGATGATTTTCTTAATGATTCTAAACAAGTATCCAAAGCCCAAAAGGCCAGATTGGCCGCGCTGATAAGAAGGTACGCCTCAGAAGGAGAACTCAAAGGAGAGAAGAGATTCCGGCGTTTAAAAGGCAAGGTGAGAGATTTTTGGGAAATTAAGGCGCATCAACATAGACTTTTTTTCTTTAAGGAAGGACAAGATATTATCGTAATAACCCATGGCTTTGTCAAAAAAACCGACAACCTGAGACCTGAAGAAGAAGATCGAATGTTATCGTATCGCGATATCTACAATAACCGAAGCTTATACAAGTGAGGATTCTGCCATGGCTCCTTCAGTCATATCTGATGATATGCATGATCCGGAATTCCGGAGATTGCTCGCCCAGGAAGAGCTTATCCTGGAAGTGACCGAAGTTCTTTGCGGGCTTCTGGAAGCGGAAACGATTTCCAAAAAAGAACTGGCCAACCGCCTGGGCAAATCCAAAGGGTTTGTCTCCCAATTGCTGAATGGCGGGCGAAATCTTACTCTGCGCACGGTGGCTGATATCCTGCATGTTTTGGGGTATAAAGTTTCTCTCACCCCTTATAAGCAAGCAAGGCAAAGACAAGAAAGTAATGTCATAGAATTTAAGACTCGACAGTCTTTAAACAAGAAAAAACCTATCCAGACTTGGGGACCGTTAGAGATTTCATTCCCTGAAAACTATTCCGATATCATATCAGCTATTTCGGGCTAAGAGGTGGTTTATGGAAAAAAGTGCAATTTTGGCGGCAGATATAAAAAAGCTTAATATGGAAGCTTTTGCGCGAGTGGCTCAATGGGCTGTTCTAGATGAAATTTATCTAGCTGACGCGAAAATCAGCCGGGTCCCGCTGATTGCAGTACCAGAGGAGATTTCCTTAGAACATAAATGCGACACCATTTTACTTCCATATTTAAAAGAAGGGAAAATCTTGTGCAATTTTCAGCTTGCTGCGTTTAGCAGTGAATCTCCGGAGAAACTCGTTATGAAAATTGAGGCTTCCTTTTGCAATTCTTATGTTCATCAGGGTCCATGGCCTTATGATGATTTTGATGACATGTTAGAGTATATATTGACGATTTGTCCCATCTCCGATGCATGGCCGTATTGGCGGGAATTTGTGCAGAGCATGAGCACCCGTATGGGTTTTCCGGCGATTACGGTGCCTTTATTGGAAATCAGGCCGAAAAAATCCACGGCAAAAAAAGGGAACAATCAGCCTGCTAAAAAGGAATCCACGCGGCGCAAGAAAATCAGTGCATAAAGCCTTAATTGGCCTGAAGTTAATGGCCGCATAAATAAGGCGGCTATTTTTCATTTGTTTAGGTTCTATGCAAACAATATCTATCCAGGAAAACTACCCCCTGGCGCCGTTGACCACCTGGAAGATCGGCGGGCCGGCGAAGTATCTGGCCGCCGCGGCGGGGCTGGAAGAGGTTTTCGGCCTCATGACCCTGGCCCGGGAGCGGGGCTGGCCCCTATTCTTTTTGGGGCGGGGCTCCAATCTGCTGATCGCCGACGCCGGCCTCCCCGGCCTCACCCTGCACCTGGCCCGGAGCCTCCAGGGTCTTTCACGCCGGGGCGATACCCTCAGGGCCGGGGCCGGGGTGGCGCTGCCCCGCCTGGCCCGGACCGCCGCGGCCCTGGGTTTCTCGGGCTTCGAATTCCTGGCGGGCATTCCCGGCAGCGTCGGCGCCGCGGTGCGCCTCAACGCCGGGGCGGACGGCCGGGATCTGGCCGGGGTGCTGAGCCGGGTTTGGGTGGCCACCCCCAAGCTCCAGATCCTGGAATTTGGGGCCGGGGAACTGGGGCTGGGCTATCGTTCCTCACGGCTCCTCTATTTCCCTCATTGGCTGGTGGTGGAGGCGGAGTTTCTTCTGAGCGCCCCGGCCCCGCCGGAGGCGGTGCAGGCTCGCCTGCGGGAATTGCAGACGGCCCGCCGGTCCCGGCAGCCCGCCAATTACCGCAACTGCGGCAGCGTCTTCAAGAATCCCGCGTCCGGGCCCGCCGCCGGTTGGCTCATTGAGGCGGCGGGCTGCAAGGGGCTGAAAAGGGGTGAGGCCCAGGTCTCCCGGAAGCACGCCAACTTCATCCTCAATCAGGGCCGGGCCACTGCGGCCCAGGTGCAGGCCCTCATCGCCGAGATCCAGGAACGGGTCTGGCGCACCCAGGGCGTGGCCCTGGAGCGGGAAGTGGTCATTCTCCCCGATGATTTGGGGTGAAGTGAGCTTTCAGCAGGGGCGCAGTAGCACAGGCTTCCGGCCTGTGATTGGGTCACTCATAATGGTGCGTGAGACGCACCCTACAAGACTACAATGCTTCTGCAAAATGGCAACCGCAGGGCGCGTCTCAGGCGCCATTGGGGATAGACCTGGGAGCAACAGTGGCAAAGATATGTAGGGTGGGCACTGCCCACCGATTCCGTAGGGGCGGGGTTCCCCCGCCCAGGGCGGCGAGACGCCGCCCCTACAAAAGCAGAGGAGGTATGCCATGATCCGTAGGGAAACCTGGTACTTCGAGAAAGTGGGGACCGAGAACACCCCGGCCTGTCAGGAACTTTTGGAGAAGGCGGTGGCCGAGGGCTTCCGCCACCTGGTGGTGGCCTCCACCACCGGAGTGAGCGGCGCCGAGGCGGCCCGGCGCCTGGCGGGCAAAGGCGCCAACCTGGTGGTGGTGGGCCATTCCGTGGGCTACAAAGGGCCCAATATTGACGAATTTCTGCCGGAGCACTTTGAGGAGATCACCCGCCTGGGAGGCAAGGTCCTGAAGGCGACCATCCTCACCCATTCCCTGGAAGCCGCCATTGCCGATCAGTTCAAGGGGAGCGCCCCCACCCTGTTGATCGCCAATACCCTGCGGCGTCTGGGGCAGGGCCTCAAGGTCTGCTGCGAGATCGTCATGGAGGCGGTGGATGCCGGCCTGGTCCCGGAGGGAGAGGAAGTGGTGGCCGCCGGCGGCACCGCCCGGGGTTGGGACGTGGTGGCCATTATTCGTGCGGCTGCCTCCAAACGCTTCTTGCAGCTCTCCGTCCTGGAAATCTGGGCCAAGCCCAGGGTGTGAGCAGTGCTCCCGGCTCGCCAGGCCGGGGGGAGACCGCGGGGCGCACTTATGGGTGCGCCCCCACAAGACAGTCCCTACCCCCACCGCACCCTGTCCGGGAGCGGCCTTGTGAAACTTCTAACTTTATAAAAATGTTTAAAAAATTACTTGATCTTCGGCTTATTGTGGTTTAAATTTTCTCACCCTGCCAAGGCGTCTGGAAAGCTAAACGGGCAGCCGCAGGCTTTCGAAGGTTCCAGCAAGTTGCGCCTACTGTCTAAAATCTAACTGACTCGGGGGAGCTCCTGGTGAAGATCAGCCCAAAATGCCTGACACCGGTAATAATACTCGTAGGGGTCCTCCTGACGAGCGTCCCGGCTTTGGCGGCCGGCCCTGCCGATGACGAGCTGGTGCAGCAGGCGGCCAGGAATCTGCAACAGGAAAATTACGAGGAGGCCCTGGCCCAACTGACCAAAGCCTGGCAGACAGGGCCCCATACCGCGGCCAAGGCCTTTTATCTGGGAGTGGTCTACCGCCAGCTCCTCGATTATCCCAAGGCCAGGGATTATCTCGAGGAGGCCGTCCGCCTGAAGCCGGACTATATGGAGGCGAGAAAGCTGCTGGCCGACACCCTGATCACCCTGGATAAGCCGGACCTGGCCTTGATCCAGCTTAAGGAGTTGGAGAACGCCGGCTATCAGCCGGCCCAGACGGCGATGATGCAGGGCCAGGTGGCCATGAAGCAGAAACGCTATCGGGAGGCCCTGGAATATTTCGATAAGGCCAAGACGGACCCGGCCCTGGCCCAGGAGGCCACGCTGCAGGCAAGCCTGGCCCTGGCCGCCCAGAACCGCCTCAAGGAGGCCGAGAAAACCCTCAGGGAGACCATCACCCTGGCGCCCCAAACCAGCACCGCAGCATTCGCCCAGCGTTATGAAGCCGCGGTGGAAAACCGCCTCGAAGAGGTTCGCCCCTTTCACTTCAACGCTTATGCCGGCGTCGATTATGACTCCAACGTCACCCTGCAGCCCGGCGGCGCCGCCTCCGCCTCCCAGGTTTCGGGCAAGGGCGACGTCGCCTTCTCCTACGGCGGCTACGCCGAATACAACCTGGTTCCCCAGGGCCCCTTCGGACTCCTGGCCAATTATGCCTATTTTCAGAATTTCCACCCCCGCCTTTACCAATACGACTTGCTGAGCAACTCCCCGGGCCTCACTCCCACTTACCAGTTCGAAAATGGCCGCCTGTCGGTGCCTTTCATTTACAACAATACCCTCGTGAAATATGATGCTTATTACAGCGCCTTTAACCTGGACCCCACCTATCTCCATTTCCTCACCCCCAACGTGGGGCTGGAGGTGGGCGGCATCCTGGAGCGGGAATATTACTGGTATCCCATCTCCTTCCCTCAGGACGACCAAAGCGGCCGCGATCTCGGAGGAAGTCTGGGAGTCTACTATTTCTTCAAGAATCAACAGGGCTACCTGCAGTCGCGGTTCAGCTATGTACATGACTGGACCGGCGGCACCAACTGGGATGAGAGCAGTTATCGCCTCTTGACGACGCTTCTTTATCCCATCACCCCCCGTCTGAAAGTGTCCGTTTTCGTCGACCTGATGCTTCAGCCCTATAACTTCCGCTTCTATGGGGGAAACCCTCCCTTCTATGAAGACAAGCGTTACGACAAGGACCTGACCACCGGGTTGACCTTGTCCTATCAGATCTGGAAGGGCCTCGAAGGCAACATTCACTACTATTTCATCCGGGATGATTCCAACGTTTCCCTCTATAATTACAACCGCCACCTGGCGGGGGTGCAATTGAGTTATCGCTATTGAGCTTTGGCAGCAGCCGGGAGGTGAGTGACATGCAATCCAGGTATCTGGCAGGTGTGCTGGCGCTGGCGGTGTTTGCCCTCGAGTTCCCTTTGGCAGCCCAGGCCACGGCGGTGGGCCGGTTCGTACAGGTGGAAGGGTCGGTGGATTTGATGAAGGGGGGTAAGGCCCCCGCCGTCCCGGTGAAGGTCCAGGATGAGGTGCAGCAGGGAGACGCGGTCCGCACCAAGTCGCAATCCAGGGCCCAGATCCGGTTCATGGATGACACCGTCCTGACTTTGGCGCCGGAGAGCCGGGTGGCCATCGACGAATACACTTACGACCCCGGCAAGAGCCAGCGCCAGGCCACGGTGGAGGTTTTCCGGGGCATGGTGCACTTCCTAGTGAGTAAGATTTTGCAGACCGAAAAGCCGGACTTCATCATGAAGACCCATACCGGGGTCCTGGGGTGCGAGGCACCGGCTGGTACGCCCAGCTCACGCCCCTGTCCACCGACATTTACAATGAACATGGCACCACCCAGGTGCAGAATCTCTTCCCGGAAGTGCCGGGAATAGTGACGCTGACCGGGTTGGAGTTCACCCGGGTGGCCTTCAACCTGCCCCCCACCCTGCCTATGCCCATCACCCAGCAGGACTTGCTGCAACTGAAGGTATTTTTTAGCCATTTTAATGGGGGCGGCGGCGTCGCCTCGCCTCTGGCAACCGGGCCCCTGGCCGGCGGCGGTGGACCCGGCACCTTGCTGGGAACCCTCTTCACCCTGAATAACGAGGTGAATAACCCGGCAAACAACCCGACCTTCACCGTCTACACCTCGAATACCGGGTTGAATAACCCGGCAAATAACCCGCTCATCCCCAGCCCCACGCCGGGCCCGGCCCCGGGTCCGTCCCCCGGCACTTATGATTTTTCGATGGACCTTTACGGCTATCGCACTGATACCATCACCACCTCAGCTACCGGCAGCACCCCAGGTATCGCCAACTCCATTTCGGCTAACTGGGGGGAATTGACAATGACGTCGGCTGCGCCGGAATATTTCACCACCAGCGGCTCCGGCACGCGTACTTCCCTTAGCTACACCGGCTCAGTCGGCAGCACTAGTAATTACACTGCCACCGATGTCCTTTCCGGCATTGTCAGCGGCGTCTTGGGGTCAACAACCCTGACCGGGACTTACTCCGCCACCTTCACCAATTCCAAGGGAACTAGCGGCACCTTCTCCGGGCCCATCACCATCAACCCGGATGGCACTTTCAATTTCAATTACACCAACCTAACCGGCAGCAACGGCACCTATACGGTAACTGGCACCGGCTCGAGCAGCGGCACCCCGGGCACCTATTTCACCCAGTCGGCCTCGGGCAGCATAACTCAGACCGGCAACGCCTCGGGCAACCAGCAAACTTTCACCAACGCCAACGGCTATCCCATCTGGGGCACCCGCACCGGGGTCTATCCGGGGCAATTTTCCGCCACCATCAACATGACCAGCACCGCGCCGGTGAACGGCTACTATCCTCCCGCGGACCAGGGCAGTTTAGCCGCCACCATGCAGGGCGTCGTCAGCGGCCCGGCCGGAGGGGCGCAAACCGGGGTAATGACCACCCTGGGCTCCGGCCAGGGGGATAGCAGCAACCAATGGACCCTTGCCGGGCCGGTGACCATCAACCCGGACGGCAGCCTCTCCGCCACCTTTTACGGCACCAATGCCGATAACAGCGTTACACCGGCCCCATCCGGCATCTTCAAGCAGCAGGGCACCTGGACCCAGACGGCCGCGACGATTCCGACGGCCAGCACTTATAGCTTCAGCATCCCTTTGACCGACTCGGTGGTGATCACCCCCACCAGCACGACCCAAGCCACTTATGAGGCTCAAGGCTTCGGCACCCGCTCCGGCGTTTTCCCGGGCACGTACCTGAACCAGGTTGACAACGGCACCCTGAGCGGGCCTTCCGGTTCCTTTACCGTAGGGAACGGCAGCAGCGAAAGTGCTTCCGGGACCCTCACCGGCACGGTCACCGGTGTGCTGGGCGGCTATACCCTCACGGGGAACGGCAGCTACACCGGCACCTCTACCACCGGGGGCACCTTAAATTATTCTGGGCCGATTACCATTTCCCCCAACGGCCAGTTGACCTTCAATTATACCGGCACCGTCACCCAGGGAGAGACGACGGTGACGGGCGCGGGGACCATGACCGAGCAATTCGGCATAGCCCTCACCCAGAGCGCTTCGGGAACTTACTATGTGGCGGTGGGGGGCTCTAACGTCACCCTGTTGAACACCGGCCAGATGAGCGGCACCCAAACTGTCACCGGGTTGGCCAGCACTGCTACCAATGGCAGCCTGGCGCTGAGTTACGGCAACGGCGCTCCTCTTCCAATGCTTACCACGGGCACCAGCGGGTCGTACTCCGTGTCCGGGGCCGGCGCGGTGAGCCCCTGGTACGGCGGGCAGCTAACCTATGGGGTGCTGGGTTCCACTGTGACTGTGGGTGGGTCCTCCGTATCTCAAACACCGATGCAGATAACCTATGATCCCACCACCCGTAATCTGAACGGCCAGATTGCCGTCGGCTCAGGAGGTTACGGACCCTATATCAATGGCATATTGGCGACGACGCCCACCAGCTCCGGCCTGACCACCAGTTCCTTTTACGAAAGCCTTAGTGGAGGCTATCAACTTACTTCCAGCTCCCCTTATAGCACTGCCAGCTTCACCAGCTCCGGGGGCTCCGGGGGCACAGGGACTATGTATCTGGGCGGCTCGGGCGCCGTCAATTCTTATGCCATCACGAGCAACTTTAACTTCACCGGCGCCAGCCAGGCAGGCGCCTTTACGCCGGACTCGGGTTCCGCCTTCTTTAATATGATAGGCGCGGTCATCGGCCAGAATGGAGGCACCCAGACCGGCACGGCCATGGGCTCCCTGAACGGCTCTGGCGAGGCGTCCACTTTTAACATATCCTTTGGCGGGCCTTCCAATAATTTCACCATCAATACCAACTCCGATGGCAACCTGCCGGCCACCCTCACCCTAAACGCGCAGAATAGCAACGGCACCATCACCGGCTCCTCCGGGAGCTACCCCATGACCGTCAACGGCACCTTGACCCAGACCGACCCGCCTGCGGTGGGGACGGCAACTACGACGGGAACCAACGCCTGGGCCTATTCCCCCTTCCTGTCCCCCAGGTTCACCGGGCTGACGGGGACTCCGCTCGGCTCCAGGATCCTGGGGATGTCGAACCTGATCCAGCCCGGGACATCCGGCAATCCCATCTCGGCGGCTGCTAATCTGCGGGCCTTCCGGCGGTTGCGCCAGCAGCGTCTGGCGGCGCTGCGGACGGCCTCCGGCGCCACCACCGGAGGACGGACGCCGGGTAACCCCGCCGGACCGATCCTGACGTGGCAGAGACACTAGAAGCCGCGGGCAGTAGGGGCGGGTTTTAAACCCGCCCCTACTGGACTGAGACCAGGGTCCGCCCTAAATACAAGGGAACTGAAATGGCGGGGCATGCCCCTGGAAGAGGGGAACTCTGCCGGCTCCCTTGCCGGGGATAACTAAACTTAATTCTATCCTGTTAAAGATTGCCTGATTTCGCTAAAATGACCCGCAGATCTTTGGCCACTGGCGGCAAGACCGCTTAAGTTCCCGAAGCCGACCTCCGCCCATGATACGCCGCCTAGCCTCTCTATTTCGCTCCATCACCTTCCAGTTGGTGACCCTCGTGACCCTGGTAGTGGTCCTGCTGGTGTTGTTTCAGCCCCTCTTTTCCGAAATAATGGAGCTCAAACTTTACGACCTCAAGCTGCGGGTGCGAGGGGTGCAACCTGCGGGCCCGGAAGTGGTCATCGTCACCATCGACGAAGACAGCCTCAAGGCCCTGGGACGCTGGCCCTGGTCCCGGGATATCCAGGCCCGCCTGATCGATCGCATCAAGGAGGCGGGCCCCAAAGTCATAGCCCTGGATATCATTTTCGCGGAAAAAGAAGAGACCGCGGCGGTGCAAACCATCAAGAACCTGCGCCAGGGGCTGACCGGCGCCGGCTCGGCCAACCCGGCGATTTTGCATCTGCTGACCCAAGAAGAAAACCGGGTAAATGTGGACCGGCAGTTGGCCCAGGCCATTGCCCAAGGCTCGCCCACTATGCTGGGGTTTTTCTTTAACGAGGTAGGAAGCAAGGCCGCCCAGAAGGCCAAAGAGGTCAAGGCAACCTGGGCCTCCCGGGCCTGCACCTACAATGTGGTGCGCTCCCTGGACGCCAAGCCCGCAACGATACCCGTCCTCAGCGCCGCAGATATTGAACTGAACCTGCCGGAGATCAGCGCCGCCTCCGCCGGTGGAGGTTATTTCAACATGGTGCCCGATGTGGATGGGGTCGTCCGCTGGCTCCCCCAGGCCATCTCCTTCGGACGGGATATCTACATCCCCCTGGCCCTGGCCGTGGCCCAACGCTACCTGGGGGGCCCGCCTTTAATCCTGACCACGTCCCAGATGGGGGTGGAGGGGGTGCGCCTGGGCGACACCGAAGTCCCGGTGGACCGGTTCGGCCGCCAGCTCATCGATTATTATGGGCCTCCCGGCCGATTCCCTTACTATTCGGCCGCCAAGGTGCTGAACGGGGAGGTGCCGGACAGCGCTCTGAAAGACAAGGTGGTGCTGGTGGGGGCCACCGCCGTGGGCATCTATGATCTCCGGGTGACGCCCTTTTCCGGTATCAGTCCAGGGGTGGAAATTCAGGCCACCTTCATCGATAACCTGATCCACCGCCACTTTTTACAGACGAGCCGATTCTCCCCGATACCCACCCTGCTCACCCTCCTGGGCCTGGGACTGTGCCTGGGCCTGGTGTTGCCGCTCCTTTCCGCCGCCTGGTCGTCAGTCTTCGCACTGTTCCTGGCGGGAGGCTACACCACCTGCAACTACCTGCTCTTCAGCCGCTGGGGCTGGCAACTGGAGCTATTCTACCCCCTGCTGGCCATAGGCGGCATTTACATGAGCCTCACCGTGCAGCGGTTTCTGGCGGAAGAAAAGCAGCGGGTGTACCTCAAGAAGGCCTTTCAGTCTTACGTCGCTCCGGATGTGGTGAATGAAATCCTAAAACACCCGGCACTCCTGCGTCTCGGCGGCGAGCGCCGGGAGTTGACCATTCTTTTTTCCGATATTCGGGGCTTCACCAGCCTGTCGGAAACCATGGAGCCTGAGGTCCTGGTGGGCCTGCTGCACGACTTTCTCAACCCCATGAGCGAGATCATCGTCACCCATGGCGGCACCATTGACAAGTACATCGGCGACGCCATCATGGCCCTGTTCGGCGCCCCCTTGAATCGTCCGGACCACCCCGTTTTAGCCTGCCGCACTGCCCTGGCGATGATGGCGAAGCTCAAGGCCTTGAACGAGGAATGGGAGAGCCAGGGGCGCCCGGTCATGCGCATCGGCTTGGGCCTCAATTCGGGCGACGTGGCCGTGGGCAACATGGGCTCCGACCGCCTGTTCAACTACACCGCCATCGGCGACAACGTCAACCTGGCCTCGCGCCTGGAAGGCCTGAACAAATATTACGGCACCTCGATCCTCATCAGCTCGTCCACGGCTCAGGCCCTGGACGGCCAGTTCGTCCTCCGGGAAGTGGACCTGGTCCAGGTCAAGGGCAAAGCCCAGGCTTTGACGATCTTTGAACTTCTGGGTGAAGGCGCCCCGGAACCGGATGCAACCGCCTTCCTGGAGGTTTATAACCAGGGGCTGGCTTTTTTCCGGGAACGCCGCTGGCAGGAAAGCGCCGGGGCCTTCACTGAGGCCCTCAACCTGCATCCTCAGGATACCCCCAGTAAAAACTACCTGGAACTCTCCGAAAAATTCTGCCTCGCTCCGCCCGGCCCCGAGTGGACCCCGGTGCGGGTCATGGATTCGAAATAAGTCTGGCGGCGTGTTTGGGGGACCGGGCTCTGGGGGCACTGGCGGCCCAGTCTCACTTGACCGGCCCCGGTATTCTTGTTATTTTAGAAGCAGGGCGAAGAAGGACGAGACCTTGCCAGCCCGCATGGATGAGGCCAGAGATGTCTAAAGTCATCGATATCGAAGACCGCCTGAAGCTGGAGCAGAAGAAAAAGGCCAGGGTGGACAGGGCCAAGAAGACCGAAACGGTGCGCAAGGTGGTGCAATGTACCCGTTGCCTGGCCCGCTGCGCCCGTTGCGGGATCCAATTCGACACCTCCGAAATGTATAAACACTACGGCGGGCCTTACCGTCTGTGCGCCTTTTGCCAGGAAGAGTACGAAAATTTTCTGCGGATTACCGAAAAGGGGCAGGAAAGCCCTTACTACTGGCACAACCGGGAGTGGCTGGCCCTGTGGCAATCCTGGACCGATTATCAGAAGGCCATGAAGGCCTACGGCGAATCTCCGGAGTTCATCGACCTGGTGCGGGAGGTGGAATTGGATAGGTAGAGCCAGCAGCCAGCAGCTTTGAAGAGAGAAAAAGCTATTAATCCATTAAATTGGCTGCTGGCCACCGGCTGCCCTTATTCAGCGTGGCCCAGGCGGTAGGCTTGTTGCAGGATTTCCATGGCCAGCTCAAAGGCGTTGTGTTGGTCGAGGAGAATCTCGCTATGCTCTACCTGCTTCTCGCCGCTGCCGGTGTAAACCACTATCTTGAGAACGCCATCGGGGCGCTGCACCACTGCGATCTCCCCTTTCGGCTTGAGGGTCACATAGGTGCGGTGCTCTTCATTGTCCGGATCTTTCCCGTGAACAGGGTGTGTCATCGTCTCCTCCTCAGGCGAATTGCTTGAAGATTTAGCATAAACGTCTCGCGGCCGCATTTCAAGCCCGAAATTTCCTGCCATGGCCTTTTATTCCACAGAATACGATCTGATCGTCATCGGGGCCGGCCACGCCGGCTGCGAGGGGGCTCTGGCCGCGGCCCGCATGGGACTCAAGGTGCTGCTCTGCAATCTCTCGCTGGATACCATGGCCCAGATGGCTTGCAACCCGGCGGTGGGTGGCCTGGCCAAGGGCCACCTGGTGAAGGAGATCGATGCCCTGGGCGGGGTGATGGGGGAGCTGGCGGACCTCACCGGCATCCAATTTCGCACCCTGAACCTCTCCAAGGGTCCGGCGGTGCGGGGCACCCGGGTCCAATGCGATAAGCAGGCCTACCGTTTGGCCATGAAATCCCGGCTGGAGCGGGAACCCCGCATCCATCTGCGGCAGGCCACGGTGGCGCGGCTCCTGGTGGAGGAGGGCCGGGTGACGGGGGTGGTGGAGACCCTGGGGCTGGCTTACCGGGCCCGGACCGTGCTGATCACCACCGGCACCTTCCTGAATGGCCTGATCCACATCGGCGAGGCCCGCATCCCGGCGGGCCGGGCCGGGGAGTTCGCCGCCACCGATCTGGCGGCCAACTTGAAGGAGTTGGGCTTCCGGATGGGGCGCTTAAAGACCGGCACCCCTCCCCGCCTCCGGGCCGGCAGCATCGATTTTGCCGGCATGAGCGTGCTCTCGGGCGATCCCCGGGTCCGCCCCTTCTCCTGGCGGAGCCCGGCCGGGCCCCGGGAGCAGCTTCCCTGCTTCCTCACCCGAACCAATCCTGAAACCCACCGCCTGGTCAGGGACCACATCCACCTCTCCCCCCTATACAACGGTTCCATCCGGGGGGTGAGCGCCCGCTACTGCCCGTCCCTGGAAGACAAGGTCATGCACTTCCCGGACAAACCCTGGCACCAGGTCACCCTGGAGCCGGAAGGCCGGGACACCGCGGAGATCTACGCCAAGGGCCTGGGCAACTGTTTGCCTTTGGAGCTACAGGTGCAGCTCTTCCGGAGCGTCCCGGGGTTGGCGGAGGCCGAGGTGATGCGCCCCGCCTATGCCATCGAATACGACTATGTGGACCCCTTGCAGCTCAAACCCACTCTGGAGACCAAGCTGATCCAGGGACTCTTTCTGGCTGGGCAGATCAATGGCACCTCGGGCTACGAAGAGGCAGCCGGCCAGGGACTTTGGGCCGGGATCAACGCCGCCTGCCAGGTCCTGGGACACCCCCCTTTTCTGCCGGACCGTTCCCAGGCCTACATGGCGGTGCTGGTGGACGACCTGGTGACCCGGGGCACCCGGGAGCCTTATCGGCTGTTCACCTCCCGGGCGGAATACCGCCTGCTGCTCCGGGAAGACAACGCCGATCAACGTCTGACCCGCTGGGGCCATGAATTGGGTCTGGTGGATCGAGAGGCCCTGGAGCGCCTCCAGGAAAAGGAGCGGCTGCTGGCCGCAGAGGAAGCCCGCCTGGCGCGCCGCCGCCTCCATCCCTCGGCCGCGGTCAATGCGGAGCTGACCCGCCGGGGCAGCGCCGCCTTGCAGGCCCCGGCGCCCTTCCTGAGCCTGGTGAAGCGCCCCCAACTCGATCTGGC
Organism: uncultured delta proteobacterium; assembly: GCA_963697965.1. Classification (GTDB taxonomy): domain Bacteria; phylum Desulfobacterota; class Desulfobaccia; order Desulfobaccales; family 0-14-0-80-60-11; genus JAPLJC01. The sequence goes on along the minus strand of OY969108.1, from coordinate 445,134 downwards.
CACCCTCTACCGCCTGGCCGGGGAAGAACCACCAGTGCCGCCTGAAGTGGTGGAACAGTTGGAAATTAAACACAAATACGAGGGCTATATCCGGCGCCAGGAGGCGGCGGCCAAAAAATCCGTCCAGGGGGAAGGGCGCCGCATCCCGCCGGACTTCGACTACCGCGGCCTGCCGGGACTATCCGCAGAGCTGCAGGAAAAGCTGGCTGAGGTGCGCCCCCAGTCCCTGGGCCAGGCGGCCCGCATCTCCGGGGTGACCCCCGCGGCCCTGGCCATTTTGATGGTCTATCTGAAAAGGTGGCGTGGAAAAGTGTAGAACAGCCCTCGAGGCGGCGTCTGGCAGGTCATGGGTGAGCGGCTCCCAACCCGCCATGGCTTATACGAAGATAATTAGGCGGCTCTGGCGAACCGCCGCCCTTGGGTTAGATTGGCAAGTCTCTGCTGAGGGCCGACCCGGCAGCCGTTACCTCACTTTTGGGTGGGGCCGCTGGCGCGATCGGTGGTATAGTAAAAATAGTCACCGGTCACCGAGGCGCCGCACATGGCGCAGGTGGCGGCCCGGCTCGCTACCTCGCTCTGGGAATTGGTTTCGGAGCAGCCCCAGGACATCAGGAGCGCCAGCAACAGCAGCAACCCAGTGGCTCTTTTCATCACTTCTCCCTTCCGAGGCTTACCTGCTATAGAATAACCCTCCATGGCTGGGCTTGGAGGTCTAGGGTGGGCAACTCCCACCCCGCATTGACTGATGCGGGGAGTAAAAAGCAGATCTGGGGGACCTCCGCCTTTGGGCTAGCTTAGCAAGTCCCTGCTGAGAGCCGGGAGCTGGCAGTCATTACCCTATTTGGGGGTGGTGGGGTTGGTGGCTCGAGCGGCGGCAGGCAAAGTATAGTCGCCGCTCACGGCGGCGCCGGTCACAGCTCAGGTGGCGCACTGGCCCACTACCTCGCTCTCAGAACCGTTTTCAGAGCAGCCCCAGGACATCAGGGCCGCCAGCAGCAGCAACGCCAACACCAGTAGGCCAGTGGCTCTTTTCATCACCTCTCCCCTTCTAATGGTTCTCTGACGGCGCCGGTTCCACGATCTTGCCGCCGGCTGGCGGAGCGGCCTGGGCAGGGGCGGTTTTTCAGCCCGCCTGCTCTAAGCCAACTTTTTTTCTTGGAGCAACGAGGCCGGATTACTGGCCCCGGGATTTCTGAAACTGGTCGTAGATAAAGCCGCCTAGCAACCCGGCGCCGCCGCCGATGGCCGCACCCACCGCGGGTGAGCCCGCCGCCGCGCCGATGATGGCGCCGCCAGTGGCGCCTATGGCGCCGCCGCTTAGCACCCGCTCCTGGGTGGCAGACATCCCGGAACATCCCCCCAAGGCCAGGGCCAAAACTACAACCAGAACCAGCACTTTTTTCATCAGCATCTTCTCCTGCACCTTTGAGTTAAGGCGTTTGTCCCCCGGCAACGGGGAGCTGTTACCAGCCTATAAAAGTCCGGGGAAAAACCCTCCCGGGACCCCCGTATTCCAGGGAGTGGTGAGGAAGTGGATGTTGAGCCGGTATCTTAAAGATTCTCGAATTCCCCACTGACGGCGGCTATCCCCTCCCCCGGGGCTTCCGGCAGGTTGCCGGGGACGCCAGCCGCCGGGCCGGAGGCGCTAAAGTCCTGATGACTTATTTGGTCAGTCCCGGGGGGCAGACCCCCTCGGTGCAGCGGAGCAGGATCACTTCTATAACCGAGGTGCTTAGTTTGCCGGGGTTCTCTCTGTAATAACGATCAACCTGGTCGGTGATTTGCCCCACGGTCTTGTTTTTCAGTTGGATGGACAAGGCTTGGGCAATGGGATCGGCTTTGCCTTTGGAGGTCGCCACATCATATTCAAAGTCGGCCAGGTTGCCAATGCCCTTGACGTAGCCCACCTTGCCGTCATAGGGCAATTGGGTCCATTGGTTGCCGTTCCAAAGAGATGCCTTCTCCTGGGCGAGGCCGCCGCCGGCCAGGGCCAGGAACACCAACAGAGTAAGAAGAGCAACCATTCCCCGAAATTTCACGCGAACACCTCCGCTGGGATTTGGGAAAAAATGATCTGCTCTGCTGGCAGTTCGCCAGCGGCATTGCTTCTTAAAGTTAGGTGCCACCTTCCCTTTGTCAAGCCAGTCAAGGCAAGCCTGGATTGGCATAGCGGCGGGGCGCCATTTCCGGGACCTCTGAGACTTTGCTGGCGAACCGGCTCGAGACCGCGCTTTACCTATTTTTTCGGTGGAGTAGCGCTGGTCTCCTGCGAACATAGTTTGGTGCTGGCCCGAAGGATCACTTCCAACACCGGACAGTTCTTTTCTCCGGGGTGCTCCTTGTAGTATTTATCCACCTCCTGCACCACCTGGAGCACGGCCTTGTTCTTGAGCTCATCGACCAACGCCGTGGAAATACAGCCGGCTTGGCCGCCGGCGCCGGTCTTCGCCTCAAAATCGGCCATATTGCCCACTCCCTTAATGTAGGCCACTTTCAGATTGTAACCGAAGGCTTCCCAATGGGTGCCATTCAACAGAAAGCCTTGCTCTGTGGCCGAACTTAAGGTAACCAGAGCGAAGCACAGGGCCAGGCTGGCCAGGAGCGTCGTTACTCTGAATTTCATGGGCTTCTTCCTCTCATCGGGATTGCAGCTACTCGGTTTTCGGGGGTCCGCCGTTGAAGCCGGGGGCCGCCGGGGGCGCCGCGGGCGCGAGAGGCGCGGCGGGCGCAGCAGGTTCGGTCGCCGGGAGCTTGGTCTCAGGGGCGGCCTTGGGTCCCTTGGTTTTGGCTGCCCGGTGGCCCTTGGTGGAGGCGCCCTTCTTGCTGGCGGTGGTCTTTTTCCTGGTTCGTTTGGAGGTCGTCTTCTTCCGGGTTTTGGAGGCGGTTTTGGCCTTGCCCTTGGGTTTGGCCTGTCCTGCCTGCCCCTCCTGGGGCGCCGCCGGTTCCTTGGTTTCGGGGGTAGCTAGGGGCTTCTGGTCCCCCAGCAAGGGGGGCACCGTCGGCGGTGCCACTTCCTTTTGGGCCCTGGCGGTCTGCAGACTCAGTAGCAATATCCCCGCCGCGGCCAGAGTGATAATCTTCTTCATAGTAATCCTCAGGTTCTTCCCTGCCTCCCTTCGAGATGAGTTCAGTGAATTGTGTGGCGGTGCAGGGATTCGAACCCCGGACACTGCGGATATGAGCCGCATGCTCTAACCGACTGAGCTACACCGCCGTACCTTTTGAAAATATATTGCTCCTGGCCCTGACTGTCAAACAAAATCACCCAGCCGGGCGCAAGACGGCTCCCGAATGGCCGGAGGCGGCCTTCCTTAATCACTTAATGATCTCAAACACTTGGGCAAAGTGGTCCAAGGTAAATTCGGGGCTGGCCGCTTCCAGGGATTCCCGGTCGCCATAACCGTAGGTGACCGCGGCGTTGTGGGCCCCGGCGCCCCGGGCGCAGTTCACATCCGAGGGTTTATCCCCCACCATCAGGGTCCGCCCGGCTTCCACCTGCAGGTCCCGGATCAGGGCCAGCAGGGGTTCCGGGGCTGGTTTCAAGGGCAGTCCGGCGCCGCCGCCGCGACTGGCGTCGAGAAAGCGGGCGATTCCCAGGGCCGTCAGGATCTGCTCTGTCAGCCGTTGGAGCTTATTGGACAGCACCGCCAGTTTCTTGCCGGAGAGTCTCTCCAAAGTTTCCGGCACCCCGGAATAGAGCCGGGTCAGGTCGCAGCAATGGCGGCTGTAGTAGTCCAGGTAGATCGTTAGGCAATCTTCCACCAGGTCCCGGCGCTCCGGGCCCAGGAGGCGCTCCATGAGCATCCGCTCGCCGCCGCCGATCATGCCTTTGACGGCCTCCTCGGAACGCTCCGGCAGCCTTAGGGTGCGTAGGGCGTAGTTGGCGGCGATGGTCAGATCCGGCACCGAGTCCGCCAGGGTGCCGTCCAGGTCGAAGACGATGAGATCTAGGGGAATCTTCTTTATTGATACATCTGCCATATTTTCCAAAGGGATCGGGAGCGGGAGTGGCTCCGGCCGGGGCCGGTCAGCGGGCCTGGCGACCAAGCCGCGGCGCTGGCCGCCGGCTGGCTACCTGGCCCGCCTCCCCCTGAGGTCCCGGTAGCTGGGCAGGACCCCCAGGTTGTCGGCGCGTTTCACCGCCCGGATGATGGCCTGCTGCAGCGCGGTTTCCGCCAGCATGCCGATAATTTGCAGGTCGGACTCGACGCAAGGGTGGCCCAGGGCAAAGACGGTGTCGCCGTCGAACAGGGTATGCACCGGCCGGATGCAGCGAGCCAGGGCGTCCTGCCCCAACTCGGCGATCTTCCTGGCCTCCTCCCGGTTGAGGCGGGCATTAGTGGCCACTACCCCGATGGTGGTGTTGGGCTCCCCGAATTGGCGGCGCACCACTCCTTGCCGGATCAGGCGGGCGGAGTCGGCGAACTCCTTGCTGTCAGGGGATTTCCGCGCCCCGGCCAGGATTTCCCCGGTTTCCGGGTTCACCACGTCTCCCAAGGCGTTGACCACCACCAGGGCGCCTACCTGCAGGCCATCGGGGCCTTCCACATATGCGGTGCCCAGCCCGCCTTTGGTGGCCTGGCTGATCCCCAGAATCTTGCCGATGGTGGCCCCGGTGCCGGCCCCCAGGCTGCCGTCGCCCTGGGGTTCCCCCCGGGCCGCCTGACAGGCGGCATAACCCATGGCCTTGTCCGGGCGGACCCGGTGGTCGCCCACTGACAGGTCGAAGACCACCGCGGTGGGGACAACGGGCACCCTGGTGACCGAGACGTCGAAGCCCCGCCCCTGCTGTTCCAGGTACTCCATGACCCCGCCGGCCGCGTCCAGGCCGAAGGCGCTGCCCCCGCTGATCAGGACGGCATGGACCTCTGTGACCAGGTGGTATTTTACCAGGGTGTCCATCTGGCGGGTGCCCGCGGCGGAGCCCCGGACATCGACGCTGCCCACCGTGCCCGGAGGACAGAGGACTACTGTGCAGCCGGTGACGTTTTTGAAGTCACTGGCATGCCCCACCTGGAATCCGGGAACCTTGGTAATCATTACTCCGACGCAGGAGCCGGGGCCGGGGGCGGCAGCATTTGCACCCGGCCATCTTGGAAGGTGAGCAGGTAGATGGCCGCTTCCTCTTCCCCCTGGCGGTTGAAGCCCCGGAACCAGGGCAGGTCGGGGTCGGCCTTGAGGGATGAGAGTTTGGAGGCCAGATCGGCGCGGCTCAGGGGGCCGCCTGACTTGGCCAGCCTACCGAAGAGCCTGACCAGCAGATAACCCTGGGCCGCCAGGTAATCCGGGGTTTCGCCGTATTTCTGGCGGTAGTTGCCCACGAATGCCTGGACGGCGGGATTTGGGTCGCCTTCAAAGAAGGCGTCGGAAAACCACACCCCCTTCAGGGCGGCCGCCTGCTCTGGGGTGATTCCCGGGTTATGCAGCAGGTTGGTGCCCAGGAGTTGGACTCCCGCCAGGGGTGATTCGGCCAGTTGCCCGGCGATGGCCGAAACCGCCATGACGTCGTCCGGGATGAAGAGGGCCGTGGCTGGCACGGTCTCCGGCCCCTGGGCGGACAGGGCCTCCTTCAAGCTCGTCAGCTCCTGGGTGAAGTCCTGGGTGCCGGGGGTATACATCTCCTGGGCGGCCAACCCCAGGCCCGCCGCCGCCAGTTCCTTCTGGAAGGCCTCCAGGAAGGCGCGGCCATAAGCAGAATCGGGATAAAGGATGGCGAAGCGCTGCAGGCCCATCTCCGTGCAGCGGCGCACCAGGGCCTGAGCTTGCTGGCTGGGGATGAGAAAGGCGTCGAAGATCATATTGCCGGTCTGGGTGAGGTCGCCCTTCTGGGAGAGGGCCACCAGGGGTACCCCGGCGTTCTGGGCCGCGGCTGCCGCGGGCTGGGCTATCCCGGCGCTGAGGGGTCCCAGAATGGCCAGTACTCGAGGATCCTGGGCCAATCCCTGCACCTGTTGCCTGACGGTGTCGGGATCATTGGGGGTATCTTTAAAGATCAAATCCACCGGGGCCTGCTGGGCGGCCAGCTCCATGCCCCGCTGCACCCGATAACCGATGTTGCTCAGGTCACCGCTCAGGGGCAACAGGCACCCCAGGGTTATTTTGCCGCTGGGGGCTCCGGCCAGCAAGGCTTGGCCAGCCTTGGCTTCCGGGCTGTCGGGGTAGCGCTCCTGCAAGAGTTTAACCCATTTCCGGGTTTCCCCGGATTGGCCGGCCTGCTGGGAGAGGCGGGCCAGGCGCAGGACCAGGGCGGCGCTCAAGGGGTTTTCCCGATACAGGTTGGCCAGGCTTTCCAGGTCCTGGATGCTGGCCGCTTCCACCACCCGGGTCTTCAGATCCTCAAACCACTCCCGGTCGCCCGAAGACAGGTCCTGGGCCGCCAGTCGCAATCGGGAAAAGGCGTCGGGAACGTTGCCTTGCCTCAGGGCGATCTCCGCCAGCAGGGCCTGGGTGGAGAACCACAGGGAACGAGGCAGGTTGGGGGCCGCGGTGAGGCTGTCCAGGGTCTGGTTCGCCTCTTGAAACTGGCCCAGCCGGTAATAGGCCTGTCCAATCCCGTAGCGGGCCTTCAGGGCGACGCTGGGCTCCGGCTGCTGGGCCAGGATGCCCTGATAAAGCGCCAGCGCTCCCTGCCAATCACCCTTAAGCCCCAGCAGCTCCGCTTCCCGCAGGCGAGCCTCGAAGGCGTGCGGCCCCTGGGGGTAGCGCTGCAGATATTGGGAATAACCCTGGTAGGCCTGGGCGTAGGCCTGGCGGTGGTAATCGGCCTCGGCCGCCTGGAACAGGGACTCGTCTGTAACCACCGTCGCCAGGGGCCGTCTGGGGGACGGCGGGCCTGGAAGTTCGGCGCAGGCCGGCAGCAGCCAGAGCAGCAGGAAGAGGGCCGAAAGCCTGGGCAGGGAAATTTTCATCCTGATATCCTGACACCCGTGAATTAGGTTAAGTTAAAAAAATAACAAATTATTCCCGGAAAAAGAAGGGAATTGTTTGAGACGCCAAGGGTCAGGGGGGCGGCGGTCCGGGCCGGGAATACCAAAACCCGGCCGTTGGGCCGGCAATTATTAGATTGACTAGTGCCCGGCCAGGATGGTAAAAATTGCCCAATTGGCAACCAAAGGCTTGACATGCCGCAGCCCCGAGACCACCTCATCTTTCCCCTGGATGTTCCCAATAAGGCTGAAGCCGAGAGATATATTTCCCTACTAAAGGACGAGGTTGGACTTTTTAAGGTCGGGTTGGAACTCTTTGTGGCTGAAGGCCCTGCTTTTTTGCAATTCCTGGCGGACACCGCCCGCGTCGATTACTTCCTCGATCTTAAATTTCACGATATTCCGGCCACCATCAGAGGCGCGGCCTCCCGGATGCTCAAGGGGGCCAAACTGGCCACGGTTCATGTGGACCAGGGCCGCAAATCCCTCAAGGATAGTGTCGGGGCCCTGAAAAGCGGGGTCAAGGTTCTAGGGGTTACGGTTCTGACCAACCTGGGGCCGGATGACCTTTTAGCCATGGGCATTGCCCCGGAGTATGCCAGGGATCCTGCCAAACTGGTTCTCCTGAGGGCGAAACTGGCGCATGAGGCCGGCTGTGACGGGGTGGTGTGCGCCGGCACCGAGGCCCAAGCGGTCAAAGCGGCCTTCGGTCCGGATTTCCTGGTGGTCTGCCCGGCCATCCGGCCGGACTGGGCCGCGGTGCCGGGGGATGACCAGAGCCGCGTCACCACCCCTTACGAAGCCATCCGGGCCGGGGCCGATTATATCGTGGTGGGACGTCCCATCCGCCTGGCTGCCTCTCCGGCTGAGGCGGCCCGCCGGGTCGCGGCGGAAATTGCCCGGGGATTGAAGGACCTCAAGGCATAGGAGTCGCTACTATCATAGGGCGGAAGTAGCACGAATGCCAGGTTTATGACATTGAGCAAGGGGAGAAAAATTCCCTCCCCCTTGAGGGAGGGAGCGGTAGGGGCGGGTTTTAAACCCGCCCCTACAGGGCGGACACCTGGGTCCGCCCCTACACAAAACCAGGCAGAGCACCCCTCACCCCAGCCCTCTCCCCCATTGGGGGAGAGGGCGAATTCCTGACTTGGGGAGGCCCTTCAGAAGCCGGGACTCCGTCTTCTCCCCGCCTGAGACCGGGCTAAAAGCGGTAAAAAAAGGGAAAGGGCGGGAAGATCCCGCCCTTTCGGTTTGGCCGCAGAGGTTAAAATGAGATCCAGCCTTACTTGACCTCCTCGAACTCCGCCTCCACCACCTCTTCTTCCGGTTTTTTGGCCTGCTCTTCGTGACCGGCTTCTCCGCCGGCCCCCCCTGGCCCGCCGGGACCGCCGGGACCGCCTTCGCCGCCGGACGCACCGGTCTTGGCGTACATCTGCTCCGCCAGTTTATGGGAGGCCTTCATCAGCTCGTCGCTGCCAGTCTTGATGCCCTGGAGGTCGTTGGCTTCGATGGCGGTCTTCAGGGTACTGATGCGGCCCTCGATATCCGCCTTGGTGGCCGCGTCCACCTTGTCCCCCAGGTCCGCCAGGGTCTTCTGGGTGGTGTAGACCAGGGAGTCGGCCTGGTTGCGGGCCTCGGCCAGCTCCTTCTTGTGGTGGTCTTCCTCAGCGTGGAGTTCCGCCTCTTTCACCAACTTGCCGATTTCGTCCTTACTGAGGCCGCTGGGGGCGGTGATGCGGATGGACTGCTCCTGGCCGGTGCCCAGGTCCTTGGCGGCCACATGCACGATGCCGTTGGCGTCGATGTCGAAGGTGACTTCGACCTGGGGCACGCCCCGTGGGGCCGCCGGGATGCCGTAGAGCTCGAAGCGCCCCAGGGTCTTGTTATCTGAGGCCATCTCCCGTTCCCCCTGGAGCACGTGGATGGTCACCGCGGTCTGGTTGTCCGCCGCGGTTGAGAAGACCTGGCTCTTGCGGGTGGGGATGGTGGTGTTGCGCTCGATGATCTTGGTGAAGACCCCGCCCAGGGTTTCGATCCCCAGGGACAGGGGGGTGACGTCCAGCAGGAGCACGTCCTTCACTTCGCCCTTGAGCACCCCGGACTGGATGGCGGCGCCCACCGCCACCACTTCGTCGGGGTTGACCCCTTTATGGGGCTCCTTGCCGAAAATCTGCTTGACCTTTTCCTGCACCCGGGGCATGCGGGTCATGCCGCCCACCAGGATGACCTCGTCGATCTCGTTGGGGCTGGCCTTGGCGTCCTTCAAGGCATTGAGGCAGGGCTTTTCGGTCTGGTCGATCAGCTCCGCCACCAGGGACTCCATCTTGGCCCGGGACAATTTGATCAGCAGATGTTTAGGCCCGGAGGCGTCTGCGGTGATGAAGGGCAGGTTGACTTCGGTATCCAGGGCGGTGGAGAGCTCGCATTTGGCCTTCTCCGCGGCTTCCTTCAAGCGCTGCAAGGCCATGCGGTCCTGGCGCAGGTCGATACCCTGCTCCCGGAGGAACTCGTCGGCCAGGAAGTTCATGATGCGCTGGTCGAAGTCGTCGCCCCCGAGATGGGTGTCGCCGTTGGTCGATTTTACTTCAAAGACCCCCTCCCCCAGCTCCAGGATGGAGATATCGAAGGTGCCGCCGCCCAAGTCGAAGACCGCGATGCGTTCATCCTTCTTCTTCTCCAGGCCGTAGGCCATGGAGGCGGCAGTGGGTTCGTTGATGATCCTAAGCACGGTGAGCCCGGCGATGGTCCCGGCGTCTTTGGTGGCCTGGCGCTGGGCATCGTTGAAATAGGCCGGCACGGTGATCACCGCCTCGGTGACCTTCTCCCCCAGGTACGCCTCTGCGGTCTGCTTCATCTTGGTGAGGATCATGGCGGAGATCTCCGCCGGGGAATAGGTGCGGCCCCGGATCTCCACGTGGGCGTCACCATTGGCAGCCTTGACGATCTTATAGGGCAGTATCTTGAGATCCCGCTGCACTGCCGGGTCGTCAAATTTGCGCCCGATGAGGCGCTTGATGGAAAAGACGGTGTTTATGGGATTGGTGATGGCCTGGCGTTTGGCGATCTGGCCCACCAGCCTCTCCCCGGTTTCAGTGAAGGCCACCACCGAAGGGGTGGTCCTGGCTCCTTCGACATTGGCGATGACCTTGGGCTCCCCACCTTCCATAACCGCCACGCATGAGTTGGTGGTGCCTAAATCAATGCCTATGGGTTTGGGCATTTAACTATCCTCCTGATCGGTCGAATCGGTTTGATTTGAATTTTCCTGGGTATTGCGGGCCACCACGACCATGGCCGGCCGCAACAGGCGGCCATGGAGCAGGTAACCTTTCTGCAGCTCCTTAAGCACGGTGCAGTCGGGAACCTCCGGGGCGGCTTCCTGCATCACGGCGTTGTGGTAAGCCGGGTCGAACTGCTGGCCCACCGCCGCCAGAGGAGTCACCCCGAACCGGCCCAGGGTCTTGAGAAATCCCTGGTGCACCAGTTCGAGACCTTCCAGAAAAGGGGCCGGGGTGCCGGCTTGGCGTCCGTGTTCCAGGGCCAGCTCCACATGGTCCACCACGGGCAGCAGCTCTTTGATCAGATTTTCGTTGGAGAATTGCAGCAGGTCGGCCTTCTCCCGCTCCAGCCGCTTCTTCAGGTTCTCCGTTTCCGCGGCAAGCCGGAGGTACCGCTCGTAATTCTCCTGGGCTTCCTTAGTCTTTTCTTCCAACTGGAGCTGCAAATGAGAAATATCGGGCGCCGGCGCCGGTGCGGCGTCCTTGGGCACGGGGGCAGCCTCCTGGGCACCCCCAGGTTGCCCTCCCTTATGATGTTTGGCCGCGGTCATATGACCCATTTCTCCTTTTTGCCCGCCGGCAAGAGGCTAATCCGGGCAGGTCTCTGATCTAGGGAACTTGCGAGGGGCTCAGCTCTGCCGCCCATCGAGCAAGTCGCTGACCAGGGAGGCGGTGTAGCGCACAATGGGAACCAGCCGGGCATAATCCATGCGCATGGGGCCGATGATCCCCAGGCAACCCAAGGGGGCACGCCGGGATCCGTATGAGGAGGCCACCAGGCTCAGTTGCATCTCGGGAAAGGGCTCGCCCGGGCTGATGATGATCTGAACCCCCTGGGCCGCCAGGGTTTGATCCAGCAGGGTGATGAGCCGATGTTTCTCTTCGAAGGCCATGAACATGCTGCGCAGTTTTGCCACGTCCTCGGCAAACTCCGGGTAGTCCAGGATGCGGCTGGTACCCTCGATATATAGTTCCTCTCCCTCCTCGCTTTGCAGCGCCTGATTGCTGAGACTCAAGGCCTGGAAGACCATTTTGTCGAAGAGGCTCTTTTCTTCCTCCATCTTGGCCAGAATCTTTTGCCGGGACTCCCTCAGGGTATGGCCCTGGTATAGCTCGTTGAGATAGTTGCTGAAGCGGTCCAGCAGATCTTGGGAGTAGTGAAACTCGCCCCGCACGAACCGGGTCTGCACCTGGTTGTCCTGGGAAACCAGGATGGCGAGCACCCCGTCGCCACTCATACTGATAAATTGGATATGCTTCAGCCGCGTCGCCTGGGGCCGGGGCGCCAGGACCAGGGCCGGATGGCCGCTGACGCTGGAAAGTACCCGGGAGGCCCGCCGGAACAGGTCCTGGGGTTCGCCCACCGGCGGCGTGAAGGCCGCCTGAATCGTCTGCTGGACGCCCGCCCCCAATTCCTGGACGGGCAATATATGGTCCACGTAATAGCGGAACCCCTTGGGAGTTGGGAGTCTGCCGGCGGAGGTATGGGGTTGCTGCAGGTAGCCCTGCTCCTCCAGATCCATCATCAGGTTGCGAATGCTGGCCGGCGACAGGTTGAGGCCCGAAACCTTGGCCACCATGCGGGAACCCACCGGCTCGCCGGTGACAATATACTGGGACACCACGGTTTTCAGGACCCGGGTGAACCGATCTCCCAAAAGCTTCGTTAACAATGCCATGACCATATCTCAAAAATGAAAGTTAATAACCCAGTCGGTATCTGTCAAGAGTATAAGGGATTTTTGCCATCTTAGCAACACCCTCCGGAAAGTGCTAATAATCCCCAGGGCCGTTCCTCCAAGGCCGCCGTCATGATCTCTACCCCTGGCAACGGTGGCGGATGGACTCTCCCTCCACCATGTAGACCACCTGTTCGGCGATATTGGTGGCATGGTCGCCCACCCGTTCCAGGTTGCGGACGATGTTGACCTGACACATCCCCGCAGCGATGGCCGCGGGGTCCGCGCTCATCTCCGTCACCAGGTGATGAATGATGGAGCGGTCCAGGCTGTCCACTTCGTCGTCCGCCACACAGACCTCCCGGGCCAGGTGGGTGTCCTGCGTGAGAAAGGCCTGCAGACATTGGTGCACCATCTCCTGGACATTCTGGTCCATGAGGGGCAGATCAGAATGGATGGGCTTGGCCGGCAGATGCTGCAAATTCAGGACCTCTTCGGCAATATTGGTGGCTGAATCGCCGATGCGCTCCAACTCGGCGCTGATGTGGTCCATGGCCATCAGCTCCCTGAGATCGATGGCCACGGGCTGGAACAGGGCGATCAAGCGGACGCATTCGCCGTCAATCACCTCCTCCAGGTCATTGACCTTCCGGTCGCCGGTGATCACCTGCCGGGCCAGGTCAGGGTCCCGGTTCAAAAGCGCCTTGATGCTATGCTCAATGGCGGCCTCGGAGGCCTGGGCCAGTTCCAGCAACCGGGCCTTCAGCTCCGCCAGTTCCCGGTGGAACTTGTCGGGCATCGGCCGTGCATCTTGGGTCTCTTCGGGCATACGCCACCTCACTTGCAACCGAGTAGTTTAGGGTAACATACCATTATTTAACCATAATGCGACAAAATTTCTGGGTCCGCGGCGCCCCCGAAGACACCATTTAAGTGGCGCCGAGGTCTTTATTGACAGGAGGGGCCGGGAGGATTATAAGTGAACCCGGAGGCCGACCATGGCCGGGGCACCCCGGGTACTCCATTCCATCGACATTAGCTCCTATTTTTACCGGGCCTTCCACGCCATCCGGGGGCTGTCCACTTCCGCGGGTTTTCCCACCAACGCGGTTTACGGGGTCACCACCATGCTCCTCAAGGTCCTGAAGGAGCGCCAGCCCCATTATCTCGCCCTGGCCTTCGACAGCAAGGGGCCCACCCAGCGCCACCGTGACTTTCCCGACTACAAGGCCCAGCGGCCCCCCATGCCGGAGGAACTGGTCGTGCAACTCCCTGAGATCCGCAAGATCATCGAGGGCTTGCGGCTGCCGGTTCTTGCAGCTGGAGGGTTTCGAAGCCGACGACCTCATCTGCACCCTGGTGCACCGGGCCAGGTCCCAGGGTTTTCAAGTGGAGATCATCTCCGGTGATAAGGACCTGCTGCCCCTGGTGCAGGAGGGGGTGGCGATGTGGGACCCCATGAAGGGGGTGCGCTTCGACCCCGGGGTCATCCGCGAACAATACGGCCTCACCCCGGAGGAGCTGGTGGAGATGCGGGCCCTGGCCGGGGACGCCAGCGACAATATTCCCGGGGTGCCGGGAATCGGTGAGAAGACGGCAATAAAACTGATCGTCCGGTTCCACAGTCTCGAAAACCTCCTGGCCCATCTAGAAGAGATCAAGGAGACGGCCTTGCGCGGCCGCCTGCGCCAATATGCCGAGCAGGCCCGCCTGAGCCGCCGCCTGACGCTGTTGGAATGCCAGGTGCCGCTGGAGGTGGACCTGGAGGCCTTGCAGCCTGGCCCCCCTGATCGGGAAGGTCTGCGGCGCCTGTTCGTGGACATGGAGTTCACCAAGTTGGCCAAGGAGCTGGGGTTCGACACCCGACCTCCCGAGAGCTGTCTCCTGGTCCGGAACCGTGAGGATTTGGCGCGGGTGGCCGCGGCAATCCGGGAGGCCGGGACCATGGCAGTCTTTTATCTGCTGGGGGACCAGCATCCTGTGCTCGGCGCCCCTGGCCGGGATAGGATTGGCCTGGAAGCCCGGGGAGGCGGCCTTCGTCCCCTGCGGTCCGGAGATGCCGGCGGAGACGGCCTGGCAGGTCCTGGGGCCTCTGTGGTCCGACCCGGGGGTGGCGAAGGTGGGCCCAGACCTGAAGGCGGCCATGCTGGTAGCCGGCCGGTTCGGCCAGGAGGCCGCCGGTCTGACCGGCGACCTCCTCCTGGCCTCCTACTTGCTGGACCCGGCCCGTTATGAGCAGACCCTGGAAAACGTGGCTTTGCAATACCTGGCTCTTAACCTGGCTGGCCCCCGGGAGTTGGCCGGGCGGCCCCTGGGCGCCTCTGACCTGCCCGTGGATTTGCGCTGCCTGTATGCCGCCTCCCGGGCCGAAGCCGCCCTGAACCTTTGGCCTCTGCTCCGGGGCGAGTTGGAACGGGAGGGTCTCTGGGAGCTTTACGCCAACCTGGAGCTGCCCCTGCTCGCCACCCTGGCCCGGATGGAGGCCTTTGGTATCCGCCTGGACCAGGATTTCCTCCGGCGTTTCGGCCGGGATTTGGAAACCGACATGGAGCGGCTCGAGAAGGAGATCTATGACCTGGCGGGAGAGACCTTCCTGATTCAATCCCCTCAGCAGTTGGGCCGGATTCTCTTCGAAAAGTTGCATCTCACCCCCCAGAAGAAGACCAAGGGCAAGGCCTTGTCCACGGACGTGGAGGTGCTGCAGACGCTGGCGGCGGTCCATCCGCTGCCGGCCAAAATCCTGGAATACCGCACCATGGGAAGGCTAAAATCGACTTGCGTGGACGCCCTCCTGAAGCTGGTCGACCCCGCCAGCGGCCGCATCTATACCACTTTCCTGCAGTCGGTGGCTGCCACCGGGCGGCTCTCCAGCCGGGACCCCAATCTACAGAATATTCCGGTGCGGGGAGAACTGGGGAGCCAGGTGCGCCAGGCCTTTATCCCGGACCCGGGCTACGTCTTCCTGGGGGCGGATTACTCTCAGATGGAACTGCGGCTCCTGGCCCACTTTTCCGAAGACCCGGCGCTCCTGAGGGCCTTCCGGGAACAGATCGATATCCACCGGCAGACCGCGGCGGAGATCTTCGCCATCCATCCGGAACTGGTGACCTCCGAGATGCGGCGCCAGGCCAAGGTAGTCAACTTCGGGATCATTTACGGCATGAGTCCCTTCGGCTTGGCCAAGCAAATGGGGGCGCCCCAGCGGGTGGCCAGCGAGTTCATCCAGCGCTATTTCGCTCGCCACACCCGGGTCAGGGCGTATCAGGAGGAAACCCTGGAGGCGGGCCGGGAGCGGGGCTGGGTCACCACCTTGCTGGGGCGGCGGCGGCGCCTCCCCCATCTCAACAGCGCCAACCGCCTGCTGCGCCAGGAGGCGGAAAGGGCCGCCATCAATACCCCCCTCCAGGGAACCGCGGCGGACATCATCAAAGAGGCCATGCTGGAGGTGGAAGCGGCCTTGACGGCTGCGGGCCTGGGAGCCCGGATGCTGCTGCAGATCCATGATGAGCTGCTGTTTGAGGTGCCGGAATCGGAATTGGCGGCCACGGCCGGCATGGTGCGCCGGGTCATGGAGGGGGTGGTCCCCCTGAAGGTGCCGCTGGAAGTGGACCTGCGGGTGGGCCAAACTTGGGGAGAAATGGTTCCCTTTGAAAAAAAAGTGCAGTGATAAATACAGGGGTAACTTTAATTATACCAAATGGTTACCCAAATGGCAACGGCCGCTCCTGCAAAAAAAAAATGAACTGGATGTAGATTTTTCCTTGATATTTTCTTGAGCATAGTTATCTTAAACCAAAATCAAGAAATTTGTGGGCGCCGGAAATCGCCACATCAAAAAAAATTTCTCGAGAACCCATATTTTTCTTGATCTTTTTGGATTGCTGATATTTAATGTCGGCATCTTTAACCTTTAACCATCTCTTTGAGAAGGGGGGATAAATGATGAGGAAGGCTTTGCTTAGGAAGGGGTTGGCTTTGGCCATCATCATGGCATTTATCGTTGCCATGGTGGGAGGCTGCTGCGACGCCTGCAAGAAAAGCGTAGACGAAGCCAAGATGTATGCCGATCAGGCAGCGGCTTCGGCTGGCAAGGCGGACGCCGCAGCGCGGAATGCCGAAATGGCGGCGGCTGATGCCAAAGCTTCGGCTGACAAGGCTGAGGCGGCGGCTGATCGGGCTGAGGCTGCAGCGGCAAAGGCTGAGGCCTGCCTGACCAAGAAGATGAGAAAGTAGCACCCGGGTTAAACAGCTAATGGAGGGTTTAACGCTCTCCGAAAGGGGGTAATCGATGAGGAAGGCAATGAGAAAAGGCTATGCCTTGGCTCTCCTCGCGGTCTTTGCCCTGGTGCTGGGAGGTGCTGGCTGCTGCCAAACGTACCATGATCAGTGCGTCATGTACGCACAGCAAGCTAAAGCTTCTGCAGATCGGGCAGCCGCATCAGCCATAAAGGCTGAGGCGGCCGCGCAAGATGCCAAGGTCCCTGCGCCTCGTGCAGCTGCTGCCGCCGACAAGGCGGAGGCCGCTGCCGCCAGGGCCGAAGACGCCGCGGAAAAGTGCTGCGCCCAGGTTGGAACGATGAGAGCCCACGGGGCTTACCATCATCATCACAAATTCCACCATAAGGCGAAGGTCGCATGCCCGCCGGGTCAAAAGGCGGCTCCGGCCGCTCCGGAACCGGCAAAGTAACTAAAACCAACTGGGGCCTAGCCCCGCTTTACAGAAAGAGGGTGTGGACCGGGCGTAAGCCCACCACACCTTCTGTCTTTTTGGGGGGAGGTTTACCCGGAATAGACCGGGCCTCAATTACCGGGGGACGCTGCCGCGGGCGGCTGCCCTCGATTCGATTTGCGCAGAAATCTCATCCCCGGTCGCCCAGCTACCGCGGGCCCGGGCCTCCCCGTCTGTCCCGGCGACGGGTTTGCTCAGGGCCGGGGCAACAGAAGAGCGTCAGTTGATCGCCACCAGTTATGACCTCATGCTTCTGCGTTTGGGGCTCACCGGCCCCCACGCCTGCGGATGCCATAAAAAAAGGGGGCGCCCAAACTCACGCCCCCTAACCTAGGCCGGATCCCGGGATCGGGAAAGCGGCTCGCCTCAATAACTGGACTGGCTAAGCTGGCTGCCGGCCCCCTCGGCCCCCCGGGTGATATCCACCGGCATGCCGTTCTGCTCTTCCACCGTCTGCAACACCTTGCGCATGTCCACCTGACCCGCCAGGCCCCGCTTCTCAATCATGCCCAGCACGTGCAGGATCATGGAGGGAATCTTGAAATAGACGTCATCGTGCACCGACAGGAAGACCCGGCCATTGCGGAAGCCGATCTTGGCCGGCTCATAGATGTACTCCACCCGGGTGCCCATGGGAACCATGGCAAAGAGCTTCTTGATATCCTCGGGATAGAGCCGGGTGCAGCCATGGCTCACCAGCCGGCCCACGGCCCAGGGCAGGTTGCAGCCGTGAATCCCGTAGTCTCCCCAGGACAGCCCCAGTTTAAAAGCGCCCATGGGGTTATCCGGCCCGGCGTCCATGATCGCCCCGCCGTATTTGGCCTGCAACTCCTTGGGAATGTACCATACCGGATTCACTTCCTTCTGGTTCACCGTAAACTTGCCGGTGGGGGTCCGGTAATCGAGGACCCCCATGCCGATGGGATAGGTGTAAACCTGGGTGCCGTGGTTGACGAAGTAGTACAGCCGCATCTCGCCGGTGTTCACCACGATCTGGGCATCATGGCCGGTGGGGACGATCCACAGGGTGGGGATGAGCAGATTGACCCCTAGCGGCGGCAGGAACGGGTCCCAACTGCGGTACATGGCCCCGATTTCCGTCCACCCCAGATCATAGTGCCGGGTGATGTCCAGGAGGTCCTCCCCTTTTTGGGTCACATGATGCTGCGGGGCGCCGATCACCGTCATCGCCTGGGGATCGATGCCGCTGGCGGTGGCGGGCGGACGGAAGTTATAAGGTCCGCCGGCCCAAGCCGGCAGCCCCACGCTGAGGATTAGCAGAAACGCCAGAGGTAAAGACAAATAACGCATACCTTACTCCTGTGGCCGAAAGGGCTTAAGACTGGAGGTATAGGGTGGCTCAAACACCCCCTTCTCCGTAATTATACCGGAAATCAGATCGTTGGGGGTAACATCGAAGGCCAGATTCAGGGCTGGGGCCCCGGCCGGGGCCAGCGGCTCACCCCTCAAGTGGGTGACCTCCTCTCCGGAGCGCTCTTCCACCGGGATGTAGCTGCCGTCGGCAATGGTGAAGTCGAAGGTGGACAAGGGCGCGGCCACATAGAACGGGATGCCGTGGTGGCGGGCCAGGACCGCCAGGCTGTAAGTGCCGATCTTATTGGCGGTGTCGCCGTTGCCGGCGATTCGATCCGCCCCCAGGATCACCAGGTCCACCCGGCCCTGGTGCATCAAGGTGGCCGCGGCGCCGTCGGGGATCAGGGTGTAGGGAATCTCCAGTTTCCCCAACTCCCAGGTGGTGAGGCGGGCCCCCTGAAGCAGCGGCCGGGTCTCATCCACCCACACGGAAAACCGCTTGCCGGTCTCCCAGGCGCACCGCAGGACTCCCAGGGCAGTGCCGTAGGCCCCGGTGGCCAGGGCCCCGGTATTGCAATGGGTGAGGACGCGCATCCCCTCTTCGATGAGGATCTCCCCCCACCGCGCCAGATGGCGGTTGGTGGTTTCATCTTCCTTGAGCATGGCCTGGGCTTCGATCACCAGGTAATCCTTGAGGGCCGGCACCGGCTCCTGGGCATGGTCTCGAGCCAGCCGCTGCATGCGCTTAAGTGCCCAGAAGAGATTCACCGCGGTGGGCCGGGATGCCGCGATTTCCCGGCAGATTTCCTGGAAGCGTTTCAGGAACTCGGCCACATCCTCGGTGTGGATCTCGAGGGCCCCCAGGGCGGCGCCCATGGCGGCGGCCACCCCGATGGCCGGCGCCCCCCGGATGGCCATGGTGCGGATGGCCTCGATCACCTCATGATAATCCCTGATCTCTAGATAGACTTCTTCCCGGGGGAGGCGGCGTTGGTCCAGCAGCTTGATCTTGTCGATATCCCAGCAGATGCTGCAGTAGGGGATCATATTATCATCCTGTTTGCGGGTTTCGGTTTGTGGTTTTCGGTTTTCGGATAAAACCTCGAATGTGCAAGGGAAGGGGCCAGTAGTGCCCGGCAAGGTCTTTGCTAATCTGCCGTTGCAATCAAGGCTCCCAAATCTTCTTTGGTTAACTTATGGATTTCTCTCGCTTTCTCCCTCTCTCCCAATGGGAGAGAGGGAGTTCTGGCGCTTCCGGGCTGCCCTCGTCTTCTCTGGCTTAAGGCTTGCGGCTACATTTTCAATTTTCATTCGCCAGTCCTTATGCAAAATCTCTGCGGGGCACTACTGGGTAGGGGCGGGTTTTAAACCCGCCCCTCCGATTGAATTCCCATGGCTCATTTGAGCATTTTTTGAAAGATCTCGTTAGCCATCTGCGGGTTGGCCTGGCCCTGGGTGCGGCGCAGCAGCTGGCCCACGAAGAAGCTCAGGAGTTTGCCCTTGCCGGCCCGGTAGTCCGCCGCCTCCTTGGGATGGGCGGCGATAATCTCCCGGGCCAGGGCTTCCAGGGCCGCGGTATCGCTGATCTGTGCCAGGCCCTTTTCCTTGATGATTACCTCCGGGTCGACTCCGGTGGCCACCATCTCGTCGAACACCGTTTTCGCCATCTTGCCGCTGATGGTGCCATCCTCCACCAAACTGAGCATGCTTGCGGAAGTCGCGGGAGTGAGGGTTGACATCAAGGAGGTAATGCCAACCCCTCCTTTTTTTGCCTCTCTGAGCACATCCCCCATAACATAATTACTCACCTTCTTGGGGTGGGGGAACAATTTCAGCGTAGCCTCGAAGTAATCCGCCAGGACTTTATCACTGGTGAGCACCTCGGCATCGTATTCCGGCAGGCCGTAGTCGGCCTGGAACCGCTGGCGCCGCGCCGCCGGCAGCTCCGGCAAGTGATCTCTAAGGTCTGCCAGCCACTCATCGCTGACTCTCACCGGCACCAGGTCCGGGTCCGGGAAGTAGCGGTAATCGTGCGCCTCTTCCTTGCCCCGCATGGACACCGTTCGATTTTGGGCCGTATCCCAGAGGCGGGTTTCCTGGACGATTTCGTGCCCCGCGCTCAAATTGGCCCGTTGCCGTTTGATCTCGAACTCCAGGGCCGCCTTGACGAAGCGGAAACTGTTCATGTTCTTCAGTTCCACCTTGACACCCAATGCCCTTGCGCCCACCGGCCTGAGCGAGATGTTGGCGTCGCAGCGGAGGGAGCCTTCCTCCATGTTGCCGTCGCAGATCTCCAGATAAAGCAAGATAGCGCGCAGGCCCTTGAAGTACTCCACCGCCTCTTCGGGGCTCTCCATATCCGGCTCGCTCACGATCTCGATCAGGGGCACCCCGGTGCGGTTGAAGTCCACGAAGCTCACCGGCCGGGTCTCGCTGTGGATCAGCTTGCCCGCGTCCTCCTCCAGATGAATCCGGGTGATGCCGACGCGCTTGAGGATGCCGTTGGCCTTAATGTCCAGGTAGCCGTGCTCCGCCAGGGGCATCTCATACTGGGAGATTTGGTAGCCCTTGGGGAGATCCGGGTAGAAGTAGTTTTTCCGGGCGAAGACCGACTCCGGATTCACCCGGCAATTGGTGGCCAGGGCCATCATCAAGGCGTAATCTACGGCCTTCTTATTCAAGACCGGCAGCGACCCGGGCATGCCCAGGCAAATCTCACACACCTGGGTGTTGGGTGGGGCCCCGAAGGCGGTTCTGCAGCCGCAGAAGATCTTGCTGGCCGTGAGCAGCTCGGCGTGAATTTCCAGCCCGATGACGGCTTCCAACTCCAAGGAACAGATCCCTCCCGAATCCCCTAAAAGTTATCCAAATGGGGAAAGCCTGTCAAGGCAAGGCCGGCAGGAGAGCCGCCGGGTAAACCCCGGTGCCCCCCAGGTTGTCTGATGGCTTGCGGAAGTTTATAATTTGAATAAGATATTCAATCTAGGGGGATGCGCGGCCCCGGGCCGCCCTTAGAATTTCCCTCTGGCAACCGGCTGGGAGGGCGGGCTGGGCCCGCCGTTTTGACTTAAAAGGTATTACGGGCGGGCCGCCGCCATCTCGAAGAAGCCTGATGAGGACCGAAGAAGGGGAGGAATGTTTCCCCAGGAGAGAGAACGCTATTCCCGGAACGCCCTGCTGGCCCAGGTGGGTTGGGAGGGACAGGCCCGCTGGGGCGCTGGCCGGGTGCTGGTGGTGGGGGCCGGCGGCATCGGCTCCGCCGCCCTGCTTTACCTGGCCGCGGCCGGAGTGGGGCGCCTGGGCCTGGTGGACGGCGACCACGTGGAGTTGTCCAACCTGCAGCGCCAGATTATCCACCGCACCCCGGACCTGGGACGGCGCAAAGTGGCCTCGGCGGCCGGCGCCCTGGCGGCCCTGAACCCCCACTGCCGGGTAGAGACCTTCGACCTGCACCTCCGCACCCCGGCCCAGGTCCGGGAAGTGGCGCAGGGCTTTGAGGTGGTGCTGGACGCCAGCGACAACTTCCCCACCCGCTTCCTGGTGGCGGAGTGCTGCTGGCGCGAGGGGCTTCCCCTGGTGTCCGCCGCGGCCACCGGTTGGCATGGCCAGTTGCTGGTGGCCCGGCCGGGGGCGGAGAATCCCTGCTACCGCTGCCTGGTGCCGGAGCCGCCGGCGGCGGCGGCCGTGCCTGCCGGCAGCACCGCGGGCATCCTGGGGGCGGTGGCCGGGGTCATGGGATGCCTCCAGGCGGTGGAGACCCTGAAACTTCTCCTGGGCCGGGAATCGGACCTGACCCGGCGGCTCCTGGCCTATGACGGGCTGCGAGGGAGATTTCAAACCGTGGATCGGCCAAAAAATCCGGACTGCGAGCTCTGCGGGATACGGTGAGCAGTGAGCAGAAAAGGCAGGGGTTAGGGGTTAGGGACCAGTTTTCGGCGGAGGCATTCAATGTAGCCGCAGGCTTTAGCCTGCGCCGAGCTGGTGGGCGCAAAGAAAGTGAGCAGTGAGCAGAAATGTCGGGTGGGCACTGTCCACCATTTCCTTATTTGCCTACTCGTTCCCGAGCCAGGCTTGGGAATGAGTTAAGGTAACAAATTTCCCGGCCTTTGCTTTTACTGCTCACTGCTCACTGCTGACTGAGAAAAGAGCTGATAATGCCTAATGATCCTTTAATCATCGCCGGCCGCACCTTTCACTCCCGCCTCCTGGTGGGCACCGGCAAGTTTCCCTCCGCCGCGGCCCTGAAGGCGGCGCTGGCCGCCACGGACGTCGAAATCGTCACCGTGGCCCTGCGCCGGGTCGATCTGGGCAAACCGGCCACCGACAGCATCCTCTCGGTGCTGGACCCCGGGAAATACCTGATCCTCGCCAACACCTCCGGGGCCCGCACCGCCGAGGAGGCGGTGCGCCTGGCCAAAATGGCCCGGGCCATGGGCCTGCCACCCTGGGTCAAGCTGGAGCTCACCCCGGAGCCCAAGTACCTGCTGCCGGACCCGGTAGAGACTCTGAAGGCAGCGGAACTCCTGATTAAAGAAGGTTTTGTGGTCTTGCCCTACATCCAGGCCGATCCCATTCTGGCCAGGCGCCTGGAGGAACTGGGCACGGCCGCGGTCATGCCCCTGGGCGCGCCCATCGGCAGCAACCGGGGGGTCAAGACCAGGGACATGATCCGCATCATCATCGAGCAGGCCAGCGTGCCGGTGGTGGTGGACGCGGGCCTGGGCGCCCCCTCCCACGCCGCCGAGGCCATGGAGCTGGGGGCGGACGCGGTGCTGGTCAATACCGCCCTGGCCGACGCCCGGGATCATGCGGCCATGGCCAGGGCCTTCGCTCTGGGGGTGGAGGCCGGCCGCCTGGCCTATCTGGCCGGCCTGGGACCGGAACGGCAAACCGCCTCCGCCTCCTCCCCCTTGACGGGGTTTTTGGGGTAGGGTTGGTTTTTCGATGCCTCACGCCAAGACGCAAAGGCGCTAATATAATGTAGGGTGGGCACTGCCCACCATTTCCTTTCTTACTGTCATTCTGAGGGAGCGAAGCGACCGCAGAATCTCAAAATATGACAAGCAAATGGTCTTATAATGCCTATCGGCTCAAAAACACTTATGGAACTGCCATTAGAAAATTCTTCCTTCGCCAAAATCCTGGAAGCCTGGCCCGAGGCCCGGCTGCGGGAGGTCATGGAGCGAGCCGGTCCGGAGGAGGTCAAGCGGGCGCTCAGCCGGGAGCAGCCGGCCCCGGAAGACCTGGCGGCCCTGCTCTCTCCCCGCGCCCTGCCTTTCCTGGAGGAGATGGCATCGATGGCCCACCGTCTCACCCGCCAGCACTTCGGCCGGACCATCGGGCTTTACGCCCCCATTTACCTGTCCAATATCTGCCACTCCGACTGCGTCTACTGCGGCTACGCCCTGCACTCCGGGAGCATGGGCCAGCGGCGCACCCTGACCATGG
Organism: uncultured delta proteobacterium; assembly: GCA_963697965.1. GTDB lineage: Bacteria > Desulfobacterota > Desulfobaccia > Desulfobaccales > 0-14-0-80-60-11 > JAPLJC01. Next base: position 421,760 of record OY969108.1, on the reverse strand, counting down.
AGGAAATCGCCGCCGAGTGCGCCATCCTGGCCAGCTACGGTTTTCAAAACATCCTGCTGCTCACCGGGGAAGCCCCCAAGGTGGCGCCGGTTACCTACCTGGCCCAGGCGGTGGCCATCGCCCGTAAGTACTTCGCCTCGGTCTCCGTGGAGGTGTACGCCCTGGACCAGGAGGACTACGGCCTGCTGGTGAGCCGCGGCCTGGAAGGGGTGACCCTGTACATGGAGACCTACCACCGCCCGACCTACGCCCAGGTGCACCGGCGGGGGCGGAAACGCGACTATGGCTACCGCCTGGAGGCCATGGCCCGGGCGGGCCGGGCCGGGGTCCGCCGCCTCAGCATCGGCGCGCTTCTGGGCCTCTACCACTGGTGGGCCGACGGCTTCTGGATGGGACTGCACGCCCGCCACCTCCAGAAGGAATGCTGGCAGAGCGCCATTGCCGTCTCCTTCCCGCGGCTGCGCCACGCCCCGGAGCGCTTCCAGGTGGAGCATCTCCCCTCGGACCGGGAACTGGTCCAGTTGATGCTGGCCCTGCGGATCTTTCTGCCGGAGGTGGGGTTCAACCTCTCCACCCGGGAAAGTTCCAGCCTCAGGGACCGCCTGATCCCCCTGGGGGTGACCATGATGAGCGCCGGCTCTTCCACCCGGCCCGGCGGTTATGCCCATCTGGACGGCGACGCCGCCCTGGAGCAGTTTGAGGTGGAGGACCGCCGCAGCCCTGCCGAGGTGGTGGCCGCCATCCGCCAGGCCGGCTATGACCCGGTGTGGAAAGACTTCGACCCGGCCTTTGTGGAATAGTTCAAAGTTCGAAGTTCAAAGTTCAAAGTTAATTCTTCGCCTACGAGTGTTGCCTTTAACCTTTAACTTTGAACTTTGAACCAACAATCCAGGAGATATTCCTTTTGAAATTGACCATCAACGGCGAATCCAGGGAGGTGGCGGCGGCCACGGTTTTGGGCCTCCTGGAAGAGATGGGCCTCCACCCCCAGGGCACTGTGGTGGAGCGCAACCGGGAGATCGTGGACCGCCAGTCTTTCCGGGAAACCCGGCTTTCCGAGGGCGACATCCTGGAGCTGGTGCGTCTGGTGGGGGGCGGCTGATGAACCTGGCCCGGCGGCTGGCCGCCTTCGAGCGGGCCGACCTCTACGTGGTCATCACCCAGGCCTTCTGCGCCGGGAGAGGCGGGCTCACGATCCTGGACCAGGTCCTGGCCGCCGGGGTGGGCATCGTGCAACTCCGGGAAAAGGACCCGACTGACCGGCGGCTTTATGAGCTGGCGGTGGCCTTTCGCCGGCGAACCGAGGCGGCGGGATCCCTGTTGATCATTGACGACCGCCTGGACATCGCCCTGGCGGCGGGGGCCGACGGGGTTCACCTGGGCCAGGAGGACCTGCCCGTGGCCGCGGCCAGAGAAATCGCCCCGGACCTGATCATCGGCGCCTCCAGCCATTCCCTGGAAGAGGCCCTGGCGGCCCAGGAGGCCGGGGCCGGCTACGTCAATATCGGCCCCATCTTCGCAACCGCCACCAAACCCGCTGTAACCCCCCTGGGCCTTGCGGCCCTCGAAGGCATCGCCCCGCACCTCAGGATTCCCTGGAGCACCATGGGCGGCATCAATCAGGGGAACATCGCCGGGGTGGTGGCCTGCGGCGCCCGGCACCCCGCGGTGTTGAGTGCGGTGACCGCGGCCGCCGACCCCGGCGCCGCGGCCCGGGCCTTAAGGGACCAAATCCCCTCTCCCCTGCGAGGGGAAGAAACGGGGTGAGGGGCGGCTTCAAAGGCCGTTCCACCCCCCCCTCACCCTCCCCTCTCCCCCCAAGGGGGGAGAGGGCAATAATTTGTTAATTCGAGTGGATATGTGGGGGCGCCAGTGGCACAGGCTTCCAGCCTGTGAACGGGTCGCCCCTATCCGGGGATAGCGGGAAAAGATTCTTATATTCCTTGAAATAATTAGATAGCGGGCACACCTAAGCTCAAACAATTCCCTACTGCCTGCCTCATGGTAAAAACCTTGCCGGACACTACTGCCAGTATTCATTATTGCAAAAATGCACTTCGCTATGAGATAAATTAGGCTGGCCGTGACGGCCGGCAGGGAGAGGCGGGCTTTGGCCGCCACTCCCGCATCTTAAATCTTTGTTGAGGTGAACATGTCCCATTTGGCAATGTTATTCCCCGGCCAGGGCTCCCAGTACCTGGGCATGGGCCAGGACCTTTACGATAACGACCCGGAGGCCCGGGAGCTGTTCCGCCTGGCCGAGGAGACCACCGGCCTTCCCTTGAAGCGTCTCTGCTTTTCCGGCCCCCTGGAGGAGCTCACCGAAACGGTGCATCTCCAGCCGGCCGTCACTGTCGTCAACATGTGCCTTTACCAGGCCCTGCGGCAGGCCGGGGTCAGGGCGGCGGCGGTGTGCGGCCACAGCCTGGGGGAATTCAGCGCCCTGTTCGCCGCCGGGGTGCTGAGCGCCGCGGCCACGTTGGCGGCGGTGCGGGAGCGAGGCCTTCTCATGCAGCGGGAAGCCCAAAAATATCCCGGAGCCATGGCGGCGGTCATCGGACTCACCCCGGAAAAACTGCAGGGACTGGTCCATCCCCTGGCCAAGGAAGGTCCCATCGCCCTGGCCAACTTCAACACCCCGGAGCAGACGGTGATCTCCGGCGCCCCGGAAATGGTGGCCCGGGCCGGCAACCTGGCCAAGGCCGAGGGCGCCCGGGTGGTCCCTTTGAAGGTGTCCGGGGCCTGGCACTCTCCCCTGATGGAGGGCGCCACCCTCGATTTTGCCGCCTTCCTGGCGAACCTCGATTTTCAAGCCCCGGCGACGCCGGTCTACCTCAACGCCACCGCGGCGCCGGAGCCTGACCCCGAGCTGCTGCGCCAGGCCATGTCCCGGCAGTTGACCTCGCCGGTGCGTTGGGCCGAATTAATCCTGAATCTGAAGGCGGCGGGGGTGGACACCTGGGTGGAAGTAGGCCCCAAGAACGTGCTTACGGGTCTGGTCCGCAAGATTTTGCCCCAGGAGCCCAAGGAAGCCATCTTCAATGTGGAGAACCGGGAGAGCCTGAAGCAGTTGCTGGCGGCCCTAAGATGAACCGCGGCGGGCCTCTCGCCGAAATCTATGGGTACAAACGGTAGGGGCGGGTTTTAAACCCGCCCCTGGCAGTTCTACGGTATTATTTCAGAAATATCTTATGATTCTTCTTCTTCGGACTCTTCCGTCTGGCGGTCCTGGTCGAGATTGAAGAGGCGCCGGGCCAGGTCCAGCTCCAGGTGCGGATTTTTGCGGTGGTGGTTGCGCTTCAGAAAGATGATGGGGTCGTGGAGGAGCTTTTGGCTGACCGAAGCCAGGAGGACCTCCAGGGACTGGCGCTGCTCCTCGCTGATGGGTCCCAACTGGCCCAGGGTCTTTTTGAGCTCCGCCTGGCAGATGGCCGCGGCCTTTTCCTTGAGGCCGATAATGGTGGGGTAGACCTCCAGGGTCAACAGCCATTCCTGAAACTTGACGGTCTCCTCGGCCACCAGGCGTTCGGCCCGGGCCACCTCCTGGCGGCGCCGCTGCCAGCCCTGCTCCGCCACTTCCTGCAAGTCGTCGATATTGTAAAGGTAGACGTTGTCCAGTTCATTGATGGCCGGGTCCAGGTCCCGGGGCACGGCGATGTCGATGAGAAACAGGGGCCGCTGTTTGCGGCGGCGCATGGCCGCCCGCACCTGGTCCCGCCGCAGCAGATAGGTTTCCGAGCCGGTGGAGCTGATGAGGATGTCGGCGCCCCCAAGCTGCTCCTCCAGTTCCTCCAGGGAGACGGCCTCCCCCTGGTAGCGCTCTGCCAGGCGCAGGCCCCGCTCCAGGGTGCGATTGGCCACGATGAGGCGGCCCACCCCCTGGGTCCGGAGGTGCTCCAGGGCCAGTTCGGCCATTTCGCCGGCGCCCAGCAGCAGCACCGTCAGCCCGGCCAGCTCCCCGAAGACCTTCCGGGCCAGGCCGACGGCGACGTAGCTGACGCTGACGGCGTGATCGCCGATGCCCGTTTCGGTGCGAACCCGTTTAGCCACCGTGAAGGATTTGTGCAGCAGGCGGTTGAGAACAGGCCCGGTGGCCTCCTGCTCGGTGGCCTGACGGTAAGCCTCCTTGATCTGGCCCAGGATTTGGGGCTCCCCCAGCACCATGGAGTCGAGACTGGCGGCCACCCGGAAGAGGTGCCGCACCGCCTCGGCGCCCTGATGCTGGTAAAGGGAGGCCGCCAAGGCCTCCGGGGAGACCTCCGGGGCCCCGGAGAAAAAGGCCCGCAGCCGCTCCAGGGCGGCGGTTACGTCCTCTGCCAGGCAGAGCAGCTCCACCCGGTTGCAGGTGCTATAGAGGATGATTTCGGCGAATTCCGGGAATTCCTTGAGGCGCAGGTAGGCCGCCGGCAGGTCCGGGATGAGGCCGGCCAGCTTCTCCCGCAACTCCAGGGAAGCGGTCTTCTGATTGAGGCCCACTAACAGAAGATTCATGGTTTCCCGAACTGGGCGAAGCTGTGGTAGCCCGACACCCAGAGGTTGGCGCCCACAAAGGTGACCAGCAACACCAGGAAGCCGAGGATAGCCAGCCAGGCCGCCCGCCGGCCCCGCCAGCCGACGGTGAGCCGCTCGTGCATCAGCACCGCGTAGATTAGCCAGGCGAGCAGGGTCAGGACTTCCTTGGGGTCCCAGGACCAAAACCGTCCCAGGGTATGCTGGGCATATATGGAGCCGGTGACTATGCCTCCGGTAAGCAGGGGGAAACCGATGCTGAGGCACCAGTAATTGAGGGTGTCCAGTTGGGACAGCGACGGCAGGCGGCGGAAAAAGAAACCGAATCTCTTGGCCTTGAGCTGGCGCTCCTGGATCAGGTAAAAGATGCCGCCCAGAAAATTCAGGGTCAGGGCGGCAATACCCCCCATGGTCAGGCCGATGTGGGCCAGCAGCCAGACGCCCCGCAACATGGGGGAGATGGTTTCCTGGCCCCGGGCCGAGACGAGGGCGCCATAAATGATCAGGGCGGCCAGGGGCGCCACCAGGGCTCCCAGGACCCGGATGGGGTAGCGCCAGTTGAACAGCAAAAAAGCCGACACCAGGACCCAGCCGAACAGCAACAGGGCGTCACCGAACGAGGCCACCGGGAGATAGCCATAGGCCCAGGTGCGCTGCAGCAGGGCCAGGGTATGGAAGACCAGGCCCGCGGCCAGGGTCCAGGCGCCCCAGCAGTACAAGCTGTCCCGCTGCGCCAGAAAATAGGCCAGCCACAGGACGGTGGCCCCAAAGTAGCACGCCAGGGTAAAGTATAAGAAATAATCGGTCATGATAACGGCTTAAAGGTGCAGGCTCCCGGATTAGCCTTGAGCCTCCTTAAAGGCCTCCTCGATGATTTCCCCCAGGACCTGAGGGCTCAAGACGCCGCCCAGGACTTCCCAGAGCAGGGCCGCCACCCAGCGGCGGTCTTCCCGGATCACCGCCTCCAGCAAAGGTTTGTCCACCAATCGTTGAAACAGGGAGGCGTTCTCCGGGTGGCCCCGCCGTTCGCTGAGGAGCCGCACCCGCACCCCTTTGAGCAGGGCCAGATAAGGCAGGTATTCGGGACCGAAGCGCTGCTGCAAGTCCTCCCGCAGCCGCCGGGCCAGGGCCGGAGAGGCTCCGCCGGTGCCAATGGCCACGGTCAGGTCGCCCCGCCGCACCTGGGCCGGGACGATGAAGGTGCAGAGCTCCGGCTGGTCCGCCACGTTGACCCAGATTCCCTGCTCCCGGGCGGCGGCGCTGACCCGGGCATTGAGCCCGGGATCATCAGTGGCGGCCATCACCAGGACCATGCCCTGCAAATGCTCCGGGGTGAACTCTTCATTCAGGAAGTCGATTTGCCCCGCCCGGGCCAGCTCCTTAAGGACGGGGGTGAGCCCCTGGCTGACCACGGTCACCCGGCCCCCGGCCTCCCGCAGATCCTGGACCTTGCGCTCCCCCACCCTGCCACCGCCCACCACCAGGCAGGGTCGATCCTCAATGATGGCAAAGATGGGATAGGTTTTCATCAGCTCGTATCGGGAGGCGCCGGGCTCCAAGGCGGCGGCCATGGAGTCTTTCAGACCCTCGGAAACAGCCCGGTCCATTTTTAACTCTATCAGGCTTATGGCCGCCAGGCAAGGAAATTGCCAGCCATTCCGCCGCCTTCGCCCCCTGGGCCATTGACATGCGTGAGGAATCTTGGTTAGATAAACAATATAAGGCAATCTTGGTTCCGGTCCGGTCGTAACCCCAAGGTTGCGGATATTTATCGCCTAAATGCTGATTCTGCTTAGCGGCGGCCCGTGGGGCCCGGCTGCCCTGCAAGCCCGGGAGGACCAGGTTGAGATGGATCTCAGCGATGCGGATAAAAAATTATTGTTGCAGATAGCCCGGGGCAGCATCGAGGCGCACCTCCTGGATAAGCCGGCGCCGGCCCTGGAGGCCGCCCCGCCCTCCTTGTGCCAGCCCCGGGGGGCCTTCGTGTCGCTGCACCGCCGAGGGCAGCTCCGGGGCTGCATCGGCTATCTGGAGGCGGTGCAACCACTGGGGGAGACGGTGCGGGAGATGGCCGCAGCCGCGGCCTTCCATGACCCCCGCTTCCGGCCCCTGGGCCGGGAGGAACTGGCCGACCTGGAGGTGGAAATCTCCGTCTTGAGCCCTATGCAGCCGGTCAGCGACATTGACCAAATCGAGGTGGGCACCCACGGCCTCTATATGGTCCAGGGGAGCTGCCGGGGCCTGCTCTTGCCCCAGGTGGCCACGGAATATCACTGGGACCGGCTCACCTTCCTTAAGCAGACCTGCAGCAAGGCCGGTTTGCCGCCGGACGCCTGGAGAGACCCGGCAACCAAAATCTGCCTCTTCACTGCGGAGATCATCAGCGAGAATCCGCATAAAACCGGATGTGCCAAGCCATGACCCCCAGATCTGAAAAACCAGAGCACTTGCCGATGCCCCTGCCGCCGGGAGGCCCCTCCCCGGCTCACCTGTCCCTGTTGGCGCGACTGTTGCGCTACCGCTTCTTCCTGGTGGCCCTGGTGGTCATCCTCTTTTTGGCGGCGTTGTTCGCCTGGAAGTCCCCGAGGCCAGGCCACCACCCGGCCGCGGCGGCCCAGCCGCTGGCGGCCCAGGGCGAAGCCGGGGCCTTGGAGCAGGGCAAAGAGCCGCTCCTGCCCTCCCTGGAGGCGGAGGGAAAATTGCCGGCCGCGGAGGGCAAATTGCCCGAGGCCGAGGGTAAATTGCCGGAGGCGTCCCCAGCGGTGCCCGAGTCCTTGGCCCCGGTCGCCGCCCCCCCGGCGGCCCAGGTGATTCCGCCCCGTGAGCCCGCCAAGGGGGTGATCTTCACCCGGGCCCTCATCAAAATCATGGACGATCAGCTCAGACGCACCTGGTTCGGTTGGCGCCCCAACAGCCTGCTGTTCGGCAAAATGCACCTCACCCACAACGTCAACAACATCCAGGAGGGGGTGCTGGAAGTGGCCCGGCGCACCGTTGAGGTGTTGAACTTGAACATGACCCGTTTTGCCACCACCGAGGCCTACAATCCCCAGGTCAACGAGGCCATGAATTTCTTCATGGTGAGCTCGGACAAGTACTGGTTCCCGTCGGCCTCGGGCAAGTACCGGGAGGCCCTGGGCGACCTGCAGGCCTACATCGACGACCTGCAACGGGGGGGCCGCAGCCACTTTTACACCCGGGTGGACTACGCCATCATCCTGCTCGGCAACTATAAAGACATCCTGGGGAGCAGCTTCCACAACCTCATCAAGGACACGGAGGCCGATGGCGGGCCGGTGGGCTGGTGGGCCTCGGGCGAGTACTTTTACCACGCCCAGGGCATCGCCTTGGGGATGGCGGAGATGTTGGAGGCGGTGGATCAGGAATTTAAGCAGGAACTCCAGAAAAAGGACTCCCACAAGTTGCTGGAAGACGCCATCCACTCCCTGCAGGCGGCCTCCCGGCTTTCCCCCTGGGTGCTGACCAACGCCTCCAAGGACGGCATCCTCGCCAATCACCGGGCCGATATGAGCACCTATATCGGCGATGCCGAGCACATCATGGCCACCCTGCAGTCGTCGCTGGCCTCCAACTGAGTCCGTTTGAGGCCGGGGCCTCAATCGCCCGCACCCCCAAAGCCGGGCAAGAGGGCGCTGTTGGGCGCGCCTCGACCCATCCCAGGCGCAACTCCGGCCTTATGGCCCCGCCGGCAGCCAATACGGCAATTTCGTTGAAAATTATTCGGGTTTGGTTTAAGGTGTGGCTAACAACGGGGTCAGGAGGGCCAACCAATGCTGGTCAGCGAGATTATGAGCCGGGAGCTGGTCACCATCTCTGCCGACAAGAGGGTGAGTCAGGCCCTGCAACTGATGCAGCAGCGCCAGATCCGCCACCTGCCGGTTATGGCAGGGGGCCGCCTGGTGGGCTGGATCACCTCCCGGGACCTGCGGGAGGTGCTACTGGCCTCCATGATGGGAAAGATCACCGTGGCGGACGTTATGATCAAAGCCCCCATCAGCGTTACCCCCGACACCGGGGTGGAGGAGGCGGCCCGCCTGGTCCAGGAGCACAAGATCGGCGGCATGCCGGTCCTGGAAGGTGACCGCCTGGTAGGCGTGATCACCATGCTGGACCTGATCGGCGCCTTTCTCACCCTATTGAGCCTGCTCAAGACCAGTTCCCGCCTGGACCTGCTTTTAGAGGACAAACCCGAGGCCATGGAGGCGGCCGCCAAGATTATCAAAAAGGCCGGCGGCAAGATCCTCAACCTGGGCCTGGGACCGGTCCGGGGCCACCAGCGCTCCTACTACGTGCGCTTGCGGAAGGCCGACCTGGGCCCCATAGTGGAGGCCCTGGAGCAGCAAGGCCTCACGGTGCAGGACATCATTCCCTAAGTTCGCCTTCCCCGGCACCGCCGCCCGGTTCTTCCCGGGCCGGAGCGGGCTCCGGGCCGCACACCTGGTTCCTCCCCGCCTGCTTGGCCCGGTACATGGCGGCGTCGGCCGCCGCCACCAGGGCCTCGCCGTCCATCTGCGGCGTCAGAGCCGCCGCCCCGATACTCACGGTAACCTGCGAGTCCCAGCCCGGCAAAGAAATGGCCATCAGGGAGATCTGGTGCCGCAGCCGCTCCGCCATCCGGAGGGCCTGCGTGAGCCCAGTCTCCGGCAGCAGCACCACGAACTCTTCGCCGCCGTACCGGCAGGCCACGTCAGCCTGGCGCACCCCCCTTTGCAAATGGGCGCCCAGGCTCTTCAACACCATGTCTCCCTGGAGGTGCCCCAGGGTATCGTTGATAATCTTAAAATTGTCCAGGTCCAGAAAGAGCATGGACAGGGGAACCTGGTAACGCCGGCTCTTCATGATCTCGTGCACCAGCAGCTCCCAGAAGTGCCGGTAGTTGTAGAGGCCGGTGAGACCGTCCCTTATGGCCAGTTTCTTGATTTCCTCCAGGAGTTCCAGGTTTCTCAAGGCGGCCTCCCCCTGCAGGATGAAGATCTGGAAGAGCTCGGCCTCTTCCGGGGAGAACGGGGTATCCCGGGCCCCGGCCACCAGGGCCAGGCATTCCCCGGTCTGGGCCTTGCCCCAGAGAATCTGGGAGAGGGACTTCTCCGGCAGAGGCTCCCCGGAGGAGTGCGGGGTGCCGGCGGCAGCCAGTTGGAAGCTCCTCTTCAGGCTGGCCTTAAACCCGGCAACCGCATCTTCCTTTAGCCCCGGCTGGCGGCGGTAGGCTTCCCGGGGCGCCCTGTTCCCGGCCTCCTGGAACCGCAGACCCAGGATTTGAAAGGGGAGGCTCTCCCAGAGAAGATTCACCAGGGTTTGAATGAGCTGTTCCCAGGTGAGGGGCACGGCCAGGGCCTCGCCTATGCGCCGCACCTGGAGGAGATCCCGGGACCGGCTCAGGCTAAGCTCTTCCTGGGCCTGGCGCAGGTTGGCCATGAGGTCCAGGCTAAAACTGAGGTTCACCCGCCGCCGCTCCAGGGCCCGGGCCACCACGGCCTGCAGGTGGTCCAGGGTCATCCTGGACTCCGGCAGGTAATCGTAAGCCCCCAGGCGCAAGGCCTGGTAGGCGCCCCCCAAGGCCTCTTCGCCGGTGCTGAACAGGATGACTTCCGTGCGGGGTGAGCTGGTCTTGATCCAGGAGAGGACCCCCAATCCGGAAATACCGGGCAGCGCCAGATCCAGCAGGGCCACGTGAATTTCTTCTTCCTGGAGAGCTGCCAAGGCCTCCCGGCCATCGGCCGTCCGGCGTACTGCGCACCCCTGGGCTGCCAGAAACTCGGCGAGCGCCGTGAAGAGTGGGGGCTTGTCCCCGACTAACAGGATCCTCTCCGGGGCGCTCTGTTCCTGGCTATCGCTCAAGGTTCCACCTCGTACCAGCCATCTGAGGAAAACAGGGTATCCTGGTGGAAGCGGGGCTCAACCGTCTGAGGGTAATCGAGGGTGTAGTGCAAGCCCCGGCTCTCCTTGCGCCGCAGGGCCATGCGGATGATCAGGTCGGCCACCTGGGCGATATTGCGCAATTCCAGGAGGTCGCTGGTGAGGAGAAATTTCCAGTAATATTCGTTGATCTCTTTCAGAACGAGGTCGATGCGGGCCTGGGCCCGGAGCAGGCGGCTGTCGCTGCGGACGATGCCTACGTAGTTCCACATGAAGCGCCGGATCTCATCCCAACTGTGGGAAACTACCACCCCTTCCTCGCTGTCCCTGGCCCCGTAGGTATTCCAGGCGGACACCGGGGTCGCCGGTTTGGCAAGCAATGCGGGCAGGGTCTCCCGGGCAGCCTGGGCGGCCTGGTGAGAAAAGACCAGGGCCTCCAGGAGGGAGTTGCTGGCCAGGCGGTTGGCCCCGTGCAGCCCGGTCATGGAGACCTCACCCACGGCGTAGAGATTGGCGATGGTGGTCAGGCCCCAGGCGTCGGTCGCCACCCCGCCGCACAGGTAGTGGGCCGCGGGCACCACCGGGATGGGCTCCTTCGTGATATCGATCCCAAATTCGAGGCAGCTCTGATAGATATTGGGGAATCGGCCCCGGACAAAATCCGCCGGTTTGTGGCTGATGTCCAAAAATACGCAATCAGCGCCGCTCTTTTTCAACTCCAGGTCGATGGCCCGGGCCACTGTATCCCGGGGAGCCAGGTCTTTCAGGGGATGATACTTCTCCATGAAAGGGCGCCCTTCCTTATCCATGAGGACGGCCCCTTCGCCTCGCAAGGCCTCGGAAATCAGAAAGTTCTTGGCCGCGGGATGGTAAAGGCAGGTGGGATGAAACTGGACAAACTCCATGTTGCCGATCCGGGCCCCGGCCCGGAAGGCCATGGCTACCCCGTCGCCGGTGGCGATGTCCGGATTGCTGGTATAGAGATAGACCTTGCCGGCCCCGCCGGTGGCCAGGAGGGTAATGCGGGCCAGAAAGGTATCCACCTGGCCGCTCTCCTTGTTGAGGACATAGGCCCCCAGGCAGGTCCTCTCCGCCTCGGTCACCACCCCTCCCTGGCGCACCACCCGCTCCAGGGTGATGAGATTGACCCCCATGTGGTTTTCGAAGACCCGGATGCGGGGATGGGCCAGGACCTTCTCTGCCAGGATGCGCTCCACTTCGGCGCCGGTCATGTCCTGGGCGTGGATGACCCGCCGCCGGGAGTGGCCCCCTTCCCGGCCCAGGTCATAGACGTTGTCCTTGCCGGTGTCGAAGTGGGCTCCCATCTCGATCAGTTCCCGGATGCGCGCCGGCCCCTGGCGCACCACCAGCTCCACGATGTCCGGATGCGACAGGCCTTCCCCCACGGTGAGGGTGTCTTGAATGTGATATTCGAAGCGGTCGTCCGGTCCCAACACCGCGGCGATGCCCCCCTGGGCCTTGCTGGTGGAGGTTTCCGTCAACCCCTGTTTGGTCACCAGATTGACCTGGGCGAAATCCGCCACCTTGAGGGCATAACTGAGCCCCGCCAGCCCGGAACCGATTACCAGTACGTCCGCAATTTGCTCCAATTTCGTTCCTTTGTGAGAAGCTGTCAGCTATCAGCAGTCAGCATTCAGCTTCTTGTTCCTTAAGCTGCGTAGCAAATGATTTCTAATTCCGCGGCGGCATCTGCTTTTTGCAAGATATCCTCCACCCGGCTCATCACTGCATCATCCAACAAGTATTCGATGCAGTTATCGCATGATAGGACCGGCAAACCTTTTAAGATCACAATGGATGCATCACTTACCTTGAAGGGCAAATCTGTGATCGAAGGTCTTAAATTCGAGCCACACACATAACACTTCATATTCCCATGCTCCCATTTAAAAAGCCGAACGCTGACCGCTGATAGCTGAAAGCTAAAAATCCAACAACCTTGCCAAATTTTTCCCCAAAATCAGCTCCTGCCAGTCCTCCGGCACGCCGCCCTCTGCCATATCTTTAAGGTAGCGGCTGGGGGGCAGCAGGGGATAATCGCTCCCGAAGATGATCTTTTCCGGGCCCACCATCTCCGCCACCACGCGGTAAATCACCGGCCGGTAGATAAAAGGGGAGGCGGCGGTATCGAAGTAAACGTTTCTAAAGGTTTCGGGGGCCTCTTTTTTCAGGAGCCCGTAGAACGGCAGCCGCCCGCCCCAATGGGCCAGGATCCAGGTGGTCTCCGGGAAGGCCTTGATGACGTCGTGGAAGGCCGCCAGGGGCGTCAGCGACCGGCCCGGGTAATCCGAGCCGGCCCGGTCGGTGGCGTGGATCATCAGGGGCACCCGGTAATGGCTGCAGAGCTCGGCCACCGGGGCCAGCATCTCCTTCAGGTCCCGGCTGTGATCCTGCAAATAGAAGGCTATTTCCCCGATGCCCCGGGCGCCGGCGGCCAGGCAGCGCTCCAGCTCCCGGAGCGCCCCGGGCATGGCCGGGTGCGCCGCGCAGAAGCCCAGGAGCTTGCGGGGCCAGCGGCGCTGGGCTTCCAGGATCACTTCGTTGTGCCGCCGCCAGTGGCGTTCCTGGCGCCAGGGGAACCCCAGGACCACCGCGGCCTCCACCCCTTCTGCCGACAGGTCGGCCAGCAGCTCCTCGGGGCCCACCAGCCTGGACTTGGGAGATTCGTAGAGCAGGCGAAAGGCGGGCTCCGCTCCGAAAAAGTCCTCCCGCCGCCGGCAGACTTCCTCAGGAAAAATGTGCGTGTGGCCGTCCAGTAGCATGGCGGTGACGTGGCTTTCCTGAGAAATTGTTGGCAAATGCTTCACCCCGTGATTATATTAGGCCGAAAGGGGAGCGCACTCAAAGGTTAACCCTGGGTTTCCCCTTTTCTGTTTCTTAAACGCCTTATTTCATATAAAATCGAATTGGCGCCATGTCAATACTCCGGAAACTTCTTGGGTTTTTCCTGGTCCTCGGGTTGTTGGGCATCGCCAACCTGGCCTGGGGGGCCGGACCTTTCAGCTACCGCCTGCCCCGGGGGCCGGGGCTGGACCCGGAAGCGGTGACGGTGGTGGGCCAGCCCCAGATCCACCACATCGTGCGTTATGAAAACCTCTATGAGCTTGCCCGCAAGTACGACCTGGGCTTCTGGGAGCTGGCTCACTACCACTGGAACCTGGACCATTTTTACCTGCCCTGGGACACGGACATCGTCATTCCCACCCAGTGGATCATCCCGGAGCGTTCCTCCTATCCCGGCTACCTGATTAACGTCGCGGAACTGCGGGGCTACCGGTTTTTCCCGGAAAAAAGCGAGGTGCGCACCTATCCCATCGGCATCGGGGTGCTCGATTACGAGTCTCCCATCGGCAAGCACCTGAGCGTGGCGAACAAATCGGTGAACCCCGGCTGGCATATTCCCCCGCACCTCCAGGCCAAATACGGTATGTCCTACATGCCGCCGGGTGAGGATAACCCGGTGGGCGACCGCTGGATGGGGATGGCCCCGGGCCATTACGGCCTCCACGGCACCTGCTACCCCCAGGGGGTGGGCCGCCTGGTGAGCCACGGCTGCAACCGCCACTATCCGGAGGATATTCACGAACTCTTCGACATCACCCCCGTGGGCACCACGGTGGAGTTTATTTACGAGCCGGTGAAGATAGGCTATCTCCACGGGCGCATCTTTATAGAGGTTCACGAAGACATGTATGAAAAGATTCCCGATATGCTGCAATATGCCACCAAGAAAATAGAGGAGCGGGGTCTGTCCAGGCGCATCGACTGGCCCAAGGTCCTCAAGGCGGTGGCGGAGGAAAGCGGCGCCCCCTTGGAGATCACCCGGGGTTCTACGGCCTCTGCGGCCAGCGCCCAAATCCGGCCCGCGGCTGAGTAGGCCAGACTGAAGAAAATCCCGCCCCACCGGCTGCGCAATCAGGTCCCTTTGCCATCTTTAACCATGCCAGGACCTCAATAAGGGTATCATAACCCAAGATACCAGGGGTGCCTTCCGGAGGCCCCGCCCGTTGCCTCATGGTAGCTGACCTCCTGATAGCTAACGCCCTGGTCCTCACCCTGGAGGAGGGGGCGGCTCCCATTTTCCAGGGCTACGTGGCGATTCAGGGCGGCAAGATCCGGGCCGTAGGGCCGACAGCCGGCGCCCGGGAGCTGCCCCCGGCCCGGCAAACCCTGGACCTCGAGGGTTCCCTGGTCCTCCCCGGCCTGGTGAACACCCACTGCCACGCCCCCATGGTCTGGTTCCGGGGATTGGCCGACGACCTGCCCCTTAACACCTGGCTCAGGGACTTTATCTTTCCCGCTGAAGCCGCCTGGCTGGACGAGGACAAGGCCTATTGGGGGGCCCTGGCGGCCGCGGCGGAGATGATCCGGGGCGGCATCACCACCGTGGCTGACGGCTATTTCTTCGAATCCCAGGTGCGCCGGGCCCTGGCGGAAGCAGGCCTCCGGGCGGTCGCCGCCCAGGGAGTGGTGGACTTCCCGGCCCCCGGAGCACCCGACCCTCGGGAGCGCCTGAACCTGGCGGCCGCTTTTCTTGACAGCGGCTCGGACCTTGCCGACCAGGGCATCACCTCGGCGATTTTCTGCCATTCTCCTTATACTTGCGGGGACGAAACCCTGGCAAAGGCCAAGGAGCTGACCCGGGCCCGGGGGGTCCCCTTTTTCCTGCACCTGGCGGAAACCTTCGGAGAGGTGGAGGAGCTCCGGCAGCGCACCGGCCTTAGCCCCGCAGCCCATCTGGACCGCCTGGGCGTGCTCGATGAGAAGACGGTGGCGGTCCATGCGGTTTGGCTCTCGGCCGCCGACCAGGAACTCCTGGCCCGCCGGGGCGTCAAGGTGAGCCACTGCCCTGAATCCAACCTCAAGCTGGCCGCCGGGGTGGCCCCCATCCCAGAACTGCTGGCCCGGGGGGTCACCGTGGGCCTGGGCACCGATGGAGCCGGGTCCAACAACAACCTGGACCTGTGGGGCGAATTGAGCCTGGCGGCCAGGCTCCACAAGGTCTGGCGCCGTGACCCCACCTGCTTGCCCGCCCCTGCGGCGGTGGCCCTGGCCACCCGGGAAGGGGCCAAGGTCCTGGGGCTGGAGGACCGGACCGGGACCCTGACCCCGGGGAAAGAGGCGGACCTCATCGTACTCGATCTGAACCAGCCCCACCTCACCCCCCTTTACGATCCCTTCTCCCACCTGGCCTACGCGGCCCGGGCAGCGGACGTGCGCCATGTCATGGCCCGGGGGCGCTGGCTGCTCTATGACCGCCGCTTCACCACCCTCGACTGGCCGGAGATCGCCGCCCGTCTCCGCCGGGACTCCCGGGAATTGGCGGCATTCTTCCAAAAACGGACCCACCCTTGACCCCAGGTCCAATACTTGTCACAATATCAACAAGGTCTCGAATTTTCTTGGTCCAGCCATCCCGGGAAGCACGCCGGGGCGCGCCGGGACTCCCTGGCGATACCTTAAAGTGATCAAGGGGTAATCATGGCAAAAACTCGTTTGAGGTCATCTGAACCGGAATCCCTTGCATCCCAGTTGAAATCTCTGATAACCGACACGGAAGTGTTGCGGCTGATCAACGACGTCACCACCTGCAGCCTGGAGTGGGCCGACTACCCCGCCAGCATTGTGCCCCCCCAGGCCAGGGGGTTGGAACTCTTTCCTTGTTTTTCCATGTACTTCCAGCGTCATCTGGTGGAAGTCCAGGGGTACATCTACCCCAACCTGGTGGCCCGGGAGTGGGAAGGACTGTCCCATGTTATCCGCCTGAAACTGGCGGGGAGCGTCCTGGACCTGCGCCTCCATACCCTGCAGACCACCTTCCTGCTGTCTCCTTTCCATATCCGCTTTCTCAGCATGATCTTAGGGCGCCTGGTGCTGCATCACCTGTCTTTGACGCCCACGGGCCAGGAGCGGCTGTTCCCCTTCATTCCTTATTCTCTGGAGGAGCAGGTGGTGGCCAGCTACCTCCAGAGCCTGGCCTGGGCCCCCTGCGCTACCATCAAGCTGGATGGACAGGACAACCCCTACATCGGCTCCATGCTCCACAGCAGCGCCGATCTCCGGCGTTGCGAGATGCCGGGCAGCGGCCCGGAAGAGGCGGTGGTCCGGGCCTGGCGCCTCTTTAAACGCCTCCTCTACTATTCGGTGGAGGGGGAGCGCCTCTTCACCGGCTTCGCCTTCCTCAACGCCGCCCGGCCCCTGGAATATTACCGGGAGCGCTGGCCGTCGCTGGTCTTGTACCATGAAGATAATTACACCTCCCTGGACCAGGGGCTCCAGGCCCTGAAGCAGTTCCTCCTCAATGCCGATGGCCGCACCACCTTCCTGGCGGTGCATGGCGGCCGCATCGTCGGCCTGCTGCATCTGGAGCGGGCCTTGGGGGCGCACCGCCAGCTCACCACTGCCGCCGCCTGGCGTTCGGTGCTCTGGCTGGCCACCATCTCCCACCGGGGCCAGGTCAGTTTTTGGACCGCCTTGAGGGGCCGGCAACACCAGCGCATCCCTCTCTCGGTCCTGGAATACCGCCACGGCCACCTCCATATCCCCCTGTTCCAGGATGTCTTCTGGCAGGAACTGGAGCGGGAGTTGAAAGAGGTCTGCCCCGGCATCCACGCGGCCGCGGCCGCCCATCGCCTCAAGGCCCTCCTGGAGATGCTGCGCCGGGACGGCCATGGGGCCATCCTGCTCGCCGGTCTGACCCGGGAGCAATTGGCGTCTCCCAAGATTCCCATAGACAACCAGGTGCGCCTGGCCCAGCCGGTCCCCCTGCACGAGCGCTATCTGCCGCACCTTTTGGGCCTGGCCAAATCCGATGGCGCGGTGATCTTCGATGACCGCCTGGAAGCCTGCCAGTTTCGGGCCCGCCTGACTCCCACCGCGGTGAGGCTGCCGCCCGGCCTGGACGACCTGGGCAGCGGCATGCGCCACCAGGTGACCCGGGAATTCTCCGCCTACGCCCCCAAGGTCCTGGGCATCTGCGTCTCCCAGGACGGCCATATCTCTCTCTACCGCCGGTCCATTCTGGTGAGCCGGCTCTATTAGGTAGGATTTTCTAGAGGGAGTGCCAGGGAACCAAACAAAGGCCCCAAAAGCCGGGGCATACCCAACGGCCTTGGGTAATATGGGGCCGGCCCCAGACGCCGCTAGGGCTACAGGTATGATCCGGCTATCGGAAGGTAATTTGATTTATTTAATTGGCGCCTCTGAGCACGGCCCATGGATAATCTGATTTGGAGTACAATTGCAGCCATTAGATTTCCATCCCAATCCCTCCCAGAGGCCGGGGGTCTCCCGACAAATTGCGGGCTGAAATCCCAGCCATTCCGCCAGGCTATTAAAAATGCGGGCCTTAATGTGCAATGGGTATCGTTTGATCCCGTTAGGCGATTCCGCAAGCTGCCTATGAGGTCCTTCCCGCTGGCAATGGGGAAACCTGGGAAAATGTTTGAGCACGCCCACCGTTACTCGTTCAGGGGCCAGGGCGCTTACCTTCTTGGCCACTTCCCGGTAGTGGCGGATCCCAACCTCTGGGATTACCGGGTCGATTCTGATTTTGACTCTCCAGCCCGCCTCTTTTAACCTCCACGCCGCGGCCAACCTCTCATCGGGATGAGGAGTCTTCTGTTCAAATAGCTCCCAGGTCTTGACGGCATTCACTGAGACAGAAATCCATACCTGCGGTGTGGGTCTTATTCCCATAAGCAACTTGATATTTGTGCTCTTGGTGGTGAGAAAAAGGAATTTATGCGTTTGCCTGCGGAAGTATTCTAGGGCTGGCCTGAGCAACGGCGGAGTAACGGCCAGGCTGTCAGCCAATTCACCCGTAGAAAAGACGCCGGTGGGAATTTTCTCTAGCTGCCTCTCCACCTCCGGCCATGGATTGGTAAAGACCAAAGGGCCTTTGTTGCTTCCAAGGATAAGTCTGAGATAACAATACTGGCAGTTAAAAGGACAGCCATTGGAGAGGATGAACCGATAAAACTTATTGCACACCAGTCCCGCGGTCCCGTCAAAGCGCCTGATAAAGCCGGATTTCCTCGGTCTGGCGATCACCACCTTATCTTGGGCATAATTTCGCCCGGCCATGCCTGTTTCTCCCCGTCCCGGTTGGATAACGGTTTCCAGGGGCAGGGGTTGTTCTAAAACGGCTTTCTCAGAAAGAGGCAGGTGGTGCAGAGAACCCGACCTCACCGAAGCCGCGACCTTTATCTCCAAAAGGTCATCCTCAATCATTGGCAGCAAGTTTTTGTCCATAAATGGCCGCGCCCAGGGCACCCACCAGGTCGGGGTGGTCAGGAACCAGGACAGGCTCTCCCAGGATTTCTTCCAAAAGGGATTTGATGCAGGGGTTATGGGCCACCCCGCCGGCAAAAAGCACCGGCGGCGTCTCCCCTACCCGGCGCAGCATGGCCACCGTGCGGGAAACGATGGACAGGTGCAGCCCCATGGCGATATTGGCAGGAC
This sequence comes from uncultured delta proteobacterium, assembly GCA_963697965.1. Lineage (GTDB taxonomy): Bacteria > Desulfobacterota > Desulfobaccia > Desulfobaccales > 0-14-0-80-60-11 > JAPLJC01. The sequence continues at coordinate 402,890 of OY969108.1, read as the reverse complement.
TCTCGCCCCGGGCCATGAGGCTGGTGGCCTCGCTCTCCGCAAAAACGGTACACATGCTGCTGATCTGGATGCGTTTGTCGGCTTTAAGGGCGAAGTCGCCGAATTTCTCCAGGGGCACCTGCAGGGCCACGGCCATGAACTCGAGGAACTTCCCGGTGCCCGCGGCGCAGCGGTCGTTCATTTCGAACTTGGCCACCTTGCCGTCCCTGGCCAGGGCAATGGCCTTGGTGTCCTGGCCGCCGATGTCCAGGATGGTGCGCACTCCGGGAAACAAACGTCGGGCTCCCAGGGCATAGGCCTGGATCTCCGTGATGGCGGTGATCTCGGGATGATCCAGGTTTTCCACAAGGAGTTTCCTACCGTAACCGGTGGCCACAATCCTGGCGGCCCGGACATGGTCCAGCAAGCTCCGGCATTGGCCCAGGGGATCGAAGGTGGTGGGAAGCAGGTCCCAGTGCACCATCTGGCCGCCCTGGAGCATCACCAACTCAATGGAGCGGGAGCCGATGTCGATGCCCGCCACCAGGGGATGGTTCGCCGTTTCTGTTTCTCTACTCATCACCACAACTCGCGCACCAGCCGTTCCCGCGCTTCCTCCAGGAGTGCACAAGCCCGTTCCAGGATTGTCAGCGATCGGGGTGAAGCGCCCCCAAGTCCCTCTGCATAGTCCAGGGCCACCTGCACGAAGGATAGGGTTTCCGTCATCAGCGCGGTTTTCAGTTCATTCAGCCGGTGCCGGTCCTGGAATCCCGGGTGCAGGTGCAAGGGAATTACCGCGGCCTTGTCGCCCCTCATGGCGTCAACCTCCTCAACGCACCATCTCCAGGAAGGCCTCCACCCTGGTCTTAAGCTGCTCTACGTCTTCCATACTGTAATCGGTTTCGATACTGAGCATGGGAATGCCCGCCTCTTCCAGGGCCCGGCCCACCTTGAAGGCTTCGATGGCGTACGGCTGGCAGAAATTCAGGGCATAATGGATTACTCCTTTGACTTCCAGGTCCTTCGCCATGGAGACGACGTTTTGAAGCCGCTCCCGGTTAGGCGTGAAACAGGCGCAGTCAATACGCATATAGCGGTCCACCAGGAAGTCCAGCATCTCCTCCAGTGTATTGCCGGATTCGTCCACTAAGTCCCGGATGTTCCTGGTGCCGATGCAGGATTCTTCTCCGACGATCACCGCCCCGGATGATTCCACGATGAAGGGCAGCTTCCAGTTGGGCACCGCCATGGGGCAGCCGGACAGCATAAGCCGCGGGGTTCCGGCGGGCACCACTCCTTCCCCGGCCTTAATCCGCTTTTCCAGTTCATCACACAGCTCGCCGATCTTGGCGGTAAACCGGACTGGATCGTCATAGAAGCTGATCTGGTTAATCAGCAGCACGTCCCGCCCGGAGATGGGGGTGGGGACCGCGGCCCGAAGCAGATTCAGGCGCTGCAGCACCCGCCGCCGGCGGTTCACCAGCTTGATGGCCTCCTTGAGGCTGGCCGCGGTAATCTCTTTGCCGGCGACCTCTTCGATTTTCTCTTTAAAACGCCGGACTTCCGCCTTCCACAACTCACGGTCGCAGGCCTGCTTCATCTGGGGAATTTCCATGACATAGACCGGAGTGTACTCTTCGAAGATTTCATAAGCTTTCTTCTTGCCGTCGCAGGTGGTCTCCCCCACCACCAGGTCGCAGGACTCGATGAAGGGACAGAGGCGGGAAAGCTTGAAGCCCACAAAGGACTTGATCAAGGCGCAGGTGTTCCGGGGTAGAACCTTCTCCGCCGCCTCCTTGCCGATCTCGGCCCCGGCGCATAAGCCCACGTAGACGGCGTCCGCCGCCAGCACCAGTTCTTCCGGCACGAAGATGCAAAAGGTGCCGACCACCTTGCGCCCCTTGGCCTTGGCCTCCTGGAGTTCCTGGATACGCAAGCCGTGGACCTCGGAGAGGACGAAATCCAGGTATTCCATGCCCTTGAGGCGGCCTTCCTGGGTCAAATAAATGTCACCGTAAAACTTGCCCAGGACCTGCAGCAGCCCCTCATGGGCCGTGAGGTCCAGGTTCAATTTCTCCCACATGTCGTCGTAAGGGGTAGGCATAAATGTGGTCTCCTTTGATGGTGGGCGGGTGGGCCGGAAGAATTCGTCCAGTTCCGGCTAATGTTTCCGGGCATGCATAAACCCGGAGACCTCCGCAAGGTTCAGGCGGTTATGGACTCAGGTGACTAAGCTGGAAAAGCGGAAAGGATGTAGAAATTCGAAGAGGGTAATGCCTTTTGGGGGGGGGAATATGGCCCTTAATGCAACTAACCGAAATCAAACTCAGATCCCAGGCGCTCCGCCCCGTTCCTTTCCGACTTTATGGGCATCGAGAGCCTTGCCAAGGCTCTCCGGTCGCCTGAGCTTCAGGATTTCGCATTCATAGGAATCAATGGCCGATACACCTGGATCACCTCCTTTTCTAGAGCTCATGGAATTATATGGCGATCGTGCATAATGTTCAACAGATTTCTGGTCTGCTTACCAGCTGCTTGGTCCATTTTGCCAAGTATCGCATACTTGCCAAAACCACCACTTATCTTCGAAGCGTCAAAAATTATCGATATGAGGTAATTAGCCGCGGCGGGCACGGCAAACAGAAGGCGGGGAAGCCCCTCGGCTCGTCCCCGCCAGACAGTTCAGCCTGGAACAGGCCATGGAGTTTATCAACCAGGATGAATTGGTGGAAGTGACCCCGGCCTCCATTCGCCTCCGGAAAATCGGCTGGTGAAGGCGCAGCTATGATGAGTATTTCAGCACCTCAAAACCCGGCTGGTGAAGTGCGGAGATATAGCAAATAGGGGGCAATCTAGAATATTGCGGGGCGGCATCTCCTTTGTCATTAATGCTTTAATTTTTTTGAAAATTTAACTAAGATGGGATTTAGGAATGAATCCGCCATGACCACTAGCAAACCCCTCATCTTCATCAGTTATAGTCACAAAGATGAAACTTGGAAGGACCGCCTTGTCACCCACCTCAACGTGCTCCAATACCAGGAAAATCTTGAGATTTGGGATGACCGCCGCATCGAGGCGGGCGAAAATTGGTTCCTGGAAATCGAGGCAGCCCTGAATGCTAGTAGCATAGCACTCTTACTCATCTCTGCCAATTTTCTGACTTCCAAATTTATCACGGAAGAAGAAGTTCCTCGCTTATTCCAACGCCGTGCCCAAGATGGTGTTCGTCTTATCCCGGTCATCCTGCAACCCTGCGCCTGGCAAACTGTCCGGTGGTTATCACCACACCTGGCCTGCCCCAAAGATGGCCGTCCCCTTTCCAGCGGCACTGAGCATCAAATAAATACCGATCTCACCACCATAACACTGGAGATAGATAGCATCCTGCATTATGCCGGTCAGCAAACAACCCCTCCATCCTTTGTGCCTCTGCCCCCGGATAAAATTTACCTATCCCGGCTGCCAATCACATCCCCAGACCTCTTTGGCCGGGAATCGGAACTGGCCCTTCTGGATGCTGCCTGGGAGAATCCCCGGATCAAAATCATCTATCTATTGGCCTCTGGCGGCGTTGGAAAAACCGCTTTGGTAAATAAATGGCTGCGGCGCATGACTCGGGACCACTTCCGCGGCGCTGAAATGGCCTTCGCGGAGTCCTTTTACAGCCAAGGGGCCAAGGAGGGGGGCCAAGTATCCGCCGACCCCTTTATGGCCAAAGCGCTTGAATGGTTTGGTGATCCTGATCCTGCTAAAGGTTCAGCGTGGGATAAGGGCGTCCGCTTGGCCGAGCTAATCCGTCAGAAACGTACTCTGCTTATCTTGGATGGCTTGGAACCTTTGCAATATCCGCCCGGACCCACGAGGGGAAGTCTCAAAGACCCGAGCCTGGCCAGTCTGCTCCGGGAGCTGGCTTACCATAATCCAGGTCTTTGTATCATCACCACCCGCCTGCCGTTGGAGGACTTGACGGATTTTGCATCTGATGCCGCCGACCCTGAAGATACAGCCACAGTCCTGTCCCATGACCTGAATTTGCTTTCTCCTGAAGCCGGTGCCCAGCTCCTGGAACGTCTGGGGGTTCAAGGTCTTCCCGGCGAACTAGAGCAGGCAGCCCGAGAATTACAAGGGAACGCCCTTGCCCTATCCCTCTTGGGCCGCTTCCTGGCCAGGGGGTACGGCGGGGATATTCGCCGTCGTCATGAAGTTGAAATCTTAAAAGAAAAGAAGCATGGCGGCCATGCCCAGCGAGTGATGGCCGCCTATGCCCAGTGGTTTGTAGGACGGGCGGAATTAAATATTTTATACCTCTTGGGACTCTTCGACCACCCTGCCCTTGCTGGCGCTCTCGATGCTCTTAAAGCCTCGACCCCCATCCGCGGCCTCACTTCGGAGTTAAAGGGGCTTTTATCCGCGGACTGGCATGAGGCCCTGGCAAATCTCCGGGACGCCCGGCTCTTGGCCCCCGAAGACCCGGACAAACCTGATGACCTTGATTGCCACCCCCTCATCCGGGAATATTTCGGTGAAAGATTGCAAGTAGAAAACCCCGAGGGATGGCTGGCGGGTCATAATCGATTATATGAGTATTATAAAGGCCAGGCCCCTGAATTCCCCGATACTCTGGAATCCATGCTCCCGCTTTTCGCCGCGATGGCCCATGGCTGCAAAGCGGGCCGCCACCAGGAAGTAATGAAGGATGTTTACTATCGGCGAATTTGCAGGGAAAATAAATTTGGGAGCTATATACATAAGCTGGGGGCCTTTGGAGCCGATTTAGCGTGCATAGCCAACTTCTTTGCCACTCCCTGGCTCCAACCTGTGCCCGACCTGACCGAAGAAGTAAATGGTTTTGTCCTGAATGAAGCTGGCATGTCTCTTCAGGCATTAGGACGCCTGAATGAGGCAATGGAGCCTTTGCAAGCCTCTTTGGCGATTGTCATTGACCGGGAATCTTGGCACAATGCTGCCCAAGTTAGTGCTAATTTGTGCGACTTATCTTTGGTTCTAGGTCGGATAGCCGAAGCCAAGGATTATGCCCGCCAGAGCATCGAGTTCTCCAATCGCACCGCAGAGGCATTTCTAAAAATGACTTGCCAGCAATACCTTGCCCAAGTTTTATTCCAGGAGGGACGTCTGATCAAAGCGGAAGAATTATTTCATCATGCTGAGAAAATTCAACAGGAGTCTCCTTTCCTTACTTCTTTGGGTGGGTTCGTGTACTGTGAACTGCTGCTGAGCTTAGGAAGATACCGGAAGGTTCATGAACGAGCTGCTAAAATTATTGAGGTTGGGAGTGAATTACGAACGATTAGGGATATCGCCCTGGGCCATCTTGCGATGGGGCAAGCTTTCCTGATGAAAGCTTTGACGGAAGGTAGCAATGATCTCACGATGGCTCTGGAACAACTAGATCAGGCGGTAGCGGGCCTTCGCCAGGCTGGTAGAGAAGATTTCGTTGTGCTCGGTCTCTTGGCTCGGTCGGGATTGTATCGGATTTGGGAGGATTGGGAGCGAGCACGACAGGACTTACAGGAGGCCATGGCCCGAGTCAAACGGAGCGGTATGGCCCTCCTCCAAATTGAAGCTCACATGGAGTATACCCGCCTTTATTTGGCCCTCGGCCACCCGGAGAAGGCCCGCCCCCAACTGGCCACAGCCAAGAAAATGATTGGTGACCTAGGCTATGGCCGTCGCAACCAGGACGTCCTGGAGCTGGAGGCCAAACTTCGGCGCACTTCCCGATAGCCTACCCCTTTCTCCGGCGGTGAAACGGCGCGGCTGAATGAAATTGTTCAAATGGGAAAGAGGCAACGGTATAAGTTCTGGACTGGGATGATCACCTTGGGCGATGAGCGCCGTAGGGCGGGAAAGCGAAGCGCATCCCGCCTTCTGAACGCTGACGCCGATCAGTTATTATCGAGGTCATCGTTATTGGGCCCGAGCACCTGCCTGGCATCTATACTGCGCCTTCTGGGGATGCGGATTTTTCCCCTCGACTGCCGATCTCCAAGCACGATTTGCCGCACAAGTCTTTCCGGGGTGCAAGGCTTGCGAAATGCTAAAGGCGGAAGGCGCTTCGGCTTCCCGCCCTACTGGTTCAGAATTTTTTAATAGATATACCACCTCAAATAAGGGACATCGACCACCAGAAAAACTACCAGAAAAATCAAGCCGAAGATGAGCCCCAACCTCCAGAAATCTTTAGGCGGAATATAGCCGCTCCCGTAGTAGATAGGGCTCGGCCCGGTGGCATAAGGGGTTAGAATACCCATCATCCCCAGCGTGTAACAAAGAAGCAGGGCCAGCAGTTTTATGGGCATCCCGGGGACCACCATGGCAGTAGCCAAAAATACGGGGAGTAAGGCGCTGGTGTGTCCCGTCAGGCTGGCAAACATGTAGTGAACCAGGAAAAAGATGGCAACAAACAGAACTACCATCCACATGACAGGCATGCCCTTCATGGCGTCTGCCGCGATTGCCGAAAACCATTTGAGGAATCCCACGAGCCTCAAACCATCAGCCAGGGTAACCAGGGTAGCAAACCAGACCAGGACATTCCAGGCTTGCTTGTGACCCAAGATATCGCTCCACTTGATGATACCCACCACAATCATAAGCGAGAAGACCATCAGGGCTACGGTCGTCGCATCGAACCAGCTGCCCCCAAAGATCCACAGCACCAGCGCAATGAACGCCAGACCTGCCATCATCAGCTCATTCCGGGCAACCTTACCCATTTTGGCCAGTTCCTCCCGGGCCCAGGCGGGGACATTCTCGCTCGATTTTATCTCCGGCGGATAAATCTTATACACCAGATAAGGGAGGCATATCAGAAGCAAGGCGCCTACCGGCAGAAAACCCAAAAACCATTCCCGCCAGGTAATAGTCACCTTTACGGTTTTACTCACCAATTCCAGGGCCATCAGGTTCGGAGCCAGCCCGGTGAGAAACAGGGAACTGGTGACGCAGGTGGTAGCCAAGGCAGTCCACATGATATAAGAGCCAATCTTGCGGGAGGTCTCCCCTGGAGCGGACCCGTACAATTTGGGGATGTTTTCAATAATAGGATAGATGGTGCCGCCGCTGCGTGCCGTATTGGACGGAATGAAAGGAGCCAAAACGAGGTCTGACAGGGCAATTGCATAACCAAGCCCCAATGTTTTCTTCCCGAGGTGCTTCACCAGAAAAAGGGCAATGCGGCGGCCCAGACCGGTTTTTTCGTAACCCAGGGCAAACATGTAAGCCACAAAGATCAACCAGACAGTGCCATTGGAAAATCCTGAAAGAGCCCACTTGAGAGCATCTCCCGGGTTAGTGGAGACTAGTTGTAAAGCCGCAGCGAGGGTCACCCCGATCATGCCTACCGCCGCTGCCGGTATCGGTTCCAGCAGCACCCCCAAAATGACACCCACAAATAAGGCAAAATAATACCAGGCATGAGGCTGTAAACCCTGGGGAACCGGGATCAACGTCAGAACGATCCAGGCAATTACCGGTATCAGCGCATTCCTAAGCAATTTCTTGTCCATACAGGTTTACCTCCTGCTCCCGTTTCGCCACGCCTACTCTTTGTCGGCCCGGATCGCCGCGATCACCGCAGCGGTGACCTGGCGGGTGGTGGCGGTGCCGCCGAGGTCGGGCGTGTGCAGCGCCGGCGCCGCGGTCACCCGTTCGATCGCCCGCAGCAGCCGGGCGGAAGCCGCCTTCTCGCCCAGATGCTCCAGCATCAGGCAGGCAGTCCAGAAGGTGCCGATGGGGTTGGCGATGCCCTTGCCGGCGATGTCGAAGGCCGAGCCGTGGATCGGTTCGAACATGGACGGGAACCGGCGCTCGGGGTTGAGGTTGGCGGTGGGCGCCATGCCGGGCGAACCGGCCAGCGCCGCAGCCAGATCGGACAGGATGTCGGCGTGAAGGTTGGTCGCCACGATGGTGTCGAGCGTTTCCGGGTTCAGGGTCATCCGCATGGTCATGGCGTCAACCAGCATCTTGTCCCAGGTCACGTCGGGGAACTCGGCTGCGACCTCGGCGGCAATCTCGTCCCACATCACCATGCCGTGGCGCTGGGCATTGGACTTGGTGACGACGGTCAGACGCTTACGCGGCCGCGAACGGGCGAGTGCGAAGGCGAAGCGCATGATGCGGGTGACGCCGGCCCGGGTGAAAATGGCCACCTCGGTGGCGACCTCCCCGGGAAAACCTCGATGCGTACGCCCGCCTTGCCCGGCATACTCGCCCTCGGAATTCTCGCGCACGATAACCCAGTCCAGATCCTGGGGCCGGACCCCTCCCAGGGGGCTCTTAATGCCCGGGAGGATGCGGGTGGGGCGGACATTGGCGTACTGGTCGAAGGGCTGGCAGATGTTGAGACGAAGTCCCCACAGCGTGATGTGGTCGGGCACGTCGGGGGCGCCCACCGCCCCGAAGTAGATGGCGTCGAATTTCTTAAGCGTCTCGCGGCCATCCTCCGGCATCATGACGCCGTGCTTCTTGTAGTAGTCCGATCCCCAGTCGAAGGACTCGACCTGCAGGCGGAAGCCGCCGTCGCGCTGGGCGAGGGCCTCGAGAACTTCGAGGCCGGCGGCCACAACTTCCTTGCCGATGCCGTCACCGGGGATGGCGGCGATCTTGAATTCACGCATGGCCTGTCTCCCTGGACCCGAATTGAGGTGTATTTAAAAAGAGCAATTTCAAGGACCTTGCCATCCCTTAGCAAAACTTAGCATAGTTAACGGCTGCAGTAGAAGGAAAATTATTGCAGGCGTACCCGGAATCACCGCCATTTCAGGCTGCGTTCATAGTAGTAGCTGATAATATCCCGTTTGGCGACCATGCCGATGATCTCATTGGGAGCTTCCTGCCGCACCACCGGCAATTCGTTGACGTTGATCCGGGCCATTTTTTCCAGAGCGTCCTGCAATGATTCATCCCAAATGACCCGGACAACAGTGGGGGTGGCCACGTCCTTGGCGATGATCACCGAGGCCAGGGTCTCAGGCCAGGGTCTCTTCAAACAGGACTCCCCGGATATCATTAATGGACAAGATGCCGGTCATCTTGCCCTGCTCATCGACTACGGGATAATAGGCGTCCGGGGAATCGGTGACGACCTTGATAAGTTTCCCGAAAGGCATGGATTCCGGAATGGTGATGACCTTCCGGGGCAGGATGGCGTCCCGCACGAAGCTCTCTTCCAACAGTCCCCGGGCGAACTCCCCCAGGTGGGCCGGGGACGCCAGGCGGGTGACCAGTTGCTTCTCGTAGAGACTGGTCTTGCCCAGGAACAGGTAGGAAATGGCGGAGACCAGCATCAACGGCACCAGCAAGGTGTAACTGGCGCACATCTCACAGGCTATGATGATGGAGGCCACCGGCACCTTGGCAACCCCGGCGAAGAAGCCGCCGATGCCCACCAGCACGAAGGAGTTGGGATTGACCACCCAGTGGGGAACCAGGCTGTGACCCAGGAAGCCGAAGGCCCCGCCATGCACAATCACTGGGTGCTGGCCATCAATGAGGGCCTGGCTGTTATATCCCTGGACGGCACCGTGGGAAGTCATCATAGTGGCCGAGTCATTGTCCGTAATATTACTCTGCTTTTCTCTACCAGCCGCACCCAGCTTGGGCTGGTTTTCGGCCAGCCAGGTCTCAATCAGCTCTGCCTTCCTCTGTAATTTCTCCACCTGCCGCTGCCGGTTGGCGCCCGCAACTTGGGGCCCGGGAGGATCATCCTGCCTTTGGTCGGTTTGCAGCTGCTCTTTCAGCAACTGCGCCACCCTGGTCTCGATCTTCTCTTTCTTCTTCCGGAGCTCGGCCAAGGTGCCGCTCCACTCCTTAGAGGCATTGGAAGGCAACTTGCAGCCATCCAAGGCAAACATGGTGCCGCCCAGCAGATTCATCTCCTCACAGGACAGCAGCACATCTCTAAAAAGGTGGAGGCTCTCATCCTTCATGGAGGAAATAAAGGCGGCAAGGGTGCTGTGATCAGGCTGCTGGCCACAGGCTAAGGCCAGGGAAACCACGTTTTCGCGGCAGGCTTGTTCGATCTTCCGTGAAGAAATCAGCCCCCGGGAATAGGCCAGCAACACTACTTTTAAGAGGACCTGGGGATCATATGCTGCCCTGCCGGTCTAATCATTGCGGTATTTGCATTCAAAAACAGACATATCCAACCGCTTCTCCACCAGGGTATGAATGGCGAACTCCAAGGTGCCAGGCATCAACTGGTCTTCCAGAGAAACCGGTAAGAGAACTCTTTGCCGATAGTCGTAGGTTTTAAATCTGGCCATGGCTTATCCACCCCAAAAAAGTTATTGTCCAAGGATAGCATAAAATAGCTATTTAATAAAGATTATAATTGGTTAGGCGTAATTTTGGGTGGATTGATGAAGACAAAATTCAGGAACAAAATGATCGAGGGGGCTTAGCTTTTTCGACAGCCTCAGCAGATATCAGTAAACTCCCACCTCAAGAACGTAGTCGACTGAGCGGCACATCGCGACCCCCGGAGCCGAAAGCCTGCGGCTTGTGATGCTGCTTCTGATCGATTCTCCGCTTGCACATGCCCAGCTGACAGCCGGGCGGCCAGCGAGGTCCGACTCCGGAGGAACACGCTGACGAAACGCAGCAGGTAACCAAGCTAGCTCGCCAATGCATGCCAGGGCGGTCCGGAGGTTCCGGATGAGGTCGAAGACGCTGTTCATGCTGCCTTGATAGCAGAAACGGCTCTAACCGACAATGGCCCGTAGTCCTTACGGCACCACAGCGATCGAATTATTCGGGGGGACAGGGCAAAAACTACGGAAAATATCAAGCAATTTGCGCAGGGCGAACCGTTTCAAAACCTCGTTCACATGGCCTAATCCTGAACCCGGGCCGTCTCGATCTCTTCCAACAGGTCCCGTGCCTTTGCTTCCTCCATTTGAAGCGAGCATTGGGAGGCCAGGGTGGAGGCCTGCCGCAGCAGTTTTGACGCGCCCTCCCAATCTTTCCGTCCGATGCGGACCAGACCCAGCGCCAGCGAAACGCGCGCCAGATCGAATTTGGCGCCAATGCTTTCCAGCAACGACAGGCTTCTTGCCAGATGAGCTTCGGCGTTTTTATAGTCTGGCGTGGGGCCGGCCGCGAGGGCATTGCCGATGGCGCTTTCGGACAAAGCCTCCGCAATGAGGCTGCCCGCCGCTATGGCGATGACCAGGGCTTCCTCTCCTTTTTTCAGGGCGGAAGGAATATCTCCTGCTCCAAGCAGGGTGTCGCTTTCAATGGCAGCCAGCCATTCACCGAGCAAAAGGCGGCCGCCCAAAGGCCGGGCGGCTTTATGAGCGGCGGACCAATATTCCAGGGCGCGCTGATGCTCTCCCAATCCCGTCAGCGCCCATGCCATGAACGAATTGCTGGAGTAACAAAACATCGTGTCGCCGCTCTTCTCCGCAACCGCAAGCGCAGCCTGGGCGGCTCCCATGGCCTCATGGTATTTGCCGGCAGCAACGCGGGCCATGGCCAGGGCCGTGTGTGCCATGGTTTCAGCATTTTGATTGCGGCTTGCCTGGGCCGTTTTCAGGACCTGGTCGAGTTCAGCGGACCCGGTGGCGTAATCGCCAAGCAAGACTCGGGAAACCCCGCGGTACAAGCAGGCGAACAACAGCTCGTGGCGGTTCTTGGTTGCCTCGAGAAGGGGTATGGTCCTTTCCAATAGTTGGTGGGCCTTCGCAAACTGGCCTTGCAGGAGAAGAACGCGTCCGATGACGGCTCCCGGCAGGGCCATCAACTCGGGATCGCCAAATTTTGGAGCCACCGCGAGCACCTTTTGGAAATACGAAATTGCCTCCGGCAATCGTCCCGCCAGATAATGCACCCTCCCGATCCAAAGCTGGACGCGCGCGAGGCGCGCTTCATCCGCCAGCGCGGAGGCCAGGTTTTCGGCCTCCGTCAAAATCGCCAGGTTTTTTTCAGGCGATTCAGACTGGAGAGAGACATTCACCAGCCGGACACTGATGTCCACCTGCTTTTGACGGTTTGAGGCGTTATCAGGCAGATGTTTGAGGCTGTCCAAGGTGCGATGATAATGTTCGCGAGCCTCGGCGTAGGCATAGAGATGTACCGCGGCGTCCGCTTCGCCGACAGAATACTTGAAGGCCCTTTCCCAGTCTTCCCCCTGGAAGAAGTGATAGGCCAGGATAGCCCTGTGCTGGTCAATCCGCTCGGAAAAAATGGATTCCATCGCTTCCCCGACTTTTTGATGCAGAAGTTTGCGCGCTGGAGCCAGCAGCGTTTGATAGGCGACCTCCTGCGTCAGGGCGTGGTCAAAGACATATTCAATTTCAGGAACACGCTCCCGCTCCCGGACCAGGGCCGCGTCTTCGAGCAACGCCATTTGGGATTCCAACTCCGTTTCCTCGCGCGCCATGTGTTCGAGCACCCGGAAAAGAAATACGCGCCCGATGACCGCCGCCTTTTGGATCACCCGTCTGGTTTCCTCGGGAAGGCGATCCAGACGGGAAAGCAGCACGCCCTGGAGGGTGTCAGGCACCTGGATGTTCTCGACCAGATCGGTGACTTTCCAGACTCCATTTTCACTGGCCAGAACACCGCGCTCAATCAGCGACCTGAGGACCTCCTCGACAAAGAAAGGGTTACCCTCCGACTTGTTCTGAATGACCTCCGAAAGTTGTTTTGGAAGCATGCTGCCATCGAGAAGTCTGCGCACCAGATCGCCGCTCGCCTCGCCGGATAATGGCTTGAGCGGGATTTCCAAAAGATACGGTAGATAACCCTCCAGTGCGGGACCAAGTTTTTCCCAGCTTCCAGATGATTCCTGTTTCGGACGGCTGAGCAATACGAAGGCAATGGGGGCTTGAGTAATCAGCCGGAAGAGATGCTCCAGCAGTTCCAGCGAACTATGATCGGCCCAATGCAAGTCTTCCAACACAAGGACAACGGGCTTTTGTTTCGCCAGCGCGAGCAGCAGCCGCTCCAATACGGCAAATAGACGATTGCGAAAGGCTTCACCGGTGACGGCGCCGAGGGCCGCCGTCTCCTGGCTGTCGAGGCGCATTGAAAGCAGTTGCGCCAGTACGGCATAACTCTCCAGATCGCCTGGCAAAATGCCGTTCAGCCGCGCTTTCAGGCTGGCGGCGGCTTCGGCTTCCGAGTCTTCGTCGGCGATACCGACATAGCGGCGCAAGAGGTCCAAAAACGCCCCGTAACCGAGAGACCTGCTGAAGGCAAAAGAACGGCCTTCAAGCCAGGTCAGGTCCTTCCCTTCACGCCGGCGGATTTCGGCGAGCAGGCGGCTCTTGCCAATCCCGGCCTCGCCAAGAATCACGGCAATCTGCCCCCGGCCGGTTTGGAGTTTTTCAAGGCATTCAACCAGCGCTTGGCGCTCCGCATCGCGGCCGACGAGAGGGGAGGACAATCCTTCGACCCCGCGGGACTTGTCCGGATGCAGTTTCGCATGGAGGAGCTCATAGACCGTCAGCGGCTCTTGTTTGCCTTTGACCTTGATGGGGTCCATTTCCTGGAAGGCAAAGGCGCCGCGTGTCAGACGGTAGGTGTTGCGGCTCACGAAAACCTGGCCCGCTTTCGCGGCGTCCTCCAGCCGTGACGCGACATTGACGGTATCGCCCATCACGGTGTAGCTCATCCGCAGGTCGTTTCCGATGTTCCCTGCAATCACCATTCCCGTGTTGACCCCGATGTGCAGGTCCAGGGGTTCGCCCAGTTTCTCGATCCAGCGACGGTTGAATCTCTGGAGATTTTCGCGCATGGCAATTGTGGCGCGCAGCGCGTTTTCCGCGTCATCTTCCAGTGCGATCGGAGCGCCGAAGACAGCCATGATGCAGTCCCCGATGAACTTGTCGACCATGCCTTCATATTGGTAAACCGCCTGGGCGAGTTCCTTGAGGCAGTCGTTGACCAGGCCGGCAACGTCCTCGGGGTCGAGCCGTTCGGAGAGAGCGGTAAAGCCGGAAATGTCCGCAAAAACGACCGTGACCTGTCTGCGTTCGCCCTCGATTTGCCCTGCCGCACGCGTCTTGTCGGCCAATTGTTTCGGGACATAGCTCTGGAGCTGGGCGAGCAGGGCCTCTGGTGACGGCCCTGGTTTCGGCTGGGCTCCGTCCTGCTGCTCGGCGAGAAGGGAGTCCAGCTGCGTGCGAAGAGCCTTGAGGGTGACCTCAACCACGGCATCGCCAAGGGTGGGCCGTAGCGTCTCCTGGGCGCTGATGGCTGAACGAAGCTGGGCAATCTGTTCCTCGATGGAAGGCAAGGGCACCTCGTTATTGACGGATCATAAAAAATCTTCGGTTGCTGGGTCTTACCTTGAATCAGTATGTTTCTGGAGCGGAACGATTCCAAGGAATCTCAGGCTGGGGCCCAGGGCGCCAAACGCTGCCGCGGCGAGCACGTCGTGTCCTTTGATAGAAGGATGCCAGGCGTCGCATTGGTGAATCGATTCCACGCCGCCGAGATCAACGGTCGCCAGCGCGTCCGAGTACTCGAGGCGCACCTGTGAATCGCCGTCCAATTTCCTGCTGAACTCGCTCACCATGGCGCGAAGCTCCTTGTTGATCATCAGGGCGAGCTTCACCATGTTTGCCCGATACTCCGGTTTCATGGACTCGTAGTGCTGATAATCCACCTCAAAATAAGGATATAGTTTCGGGTTCTTTTTCCGGAGTTGTTCCGCAGCATCCCTGGCTTCGAAAAAACTCTTGAAATTTACGAGGCCGAATACGATGATGGCCCGCCGCCCTTTTTGCTCCTGCGCCCGTTCCACCAGCCGGCCAAGCTGTCGCGCATAGTCCCTGCGAAAATTGGTGGCCATATTTTCCAAGGCGGTTTCGACATCCTCCGGCCGGCGGGGATCCGCATAGCGTATCCAGTGTAAGTTATTGTGCCCGATCCAGATCAACACCAAATCCGGGAACCGTTTCTCCTTTAAAATCAAATCCACCTGTTTGGAGAAATTGAGTGGAAGCCATGACCCGAGGAAGCGGTTCCCGCCTCCGCCCGAATCAACCGTTGCTGCAACACTCGAATATTCACAGGCCACCAAAGGCGTTTCCTGGGCAAGTCGCTCATAAAGGCTGTATACGCTGGTGGGGGATGGGTCGGTGTCGAGAAACCAGTCGTGACCATGGTTCATCTTGGAACGCCATACGCAGCTGACGAGGGAGGACACATAAAAATTCCTGCTCAGACTGTCGCCGACCATGGCAATATGGGGCAGGCGGTCCATCAGTTGCGCTTTGGTGAGGCGCCCTTGCCGATATTCCAGATAATCCGTGTGGTGCGGAGAAGCAGGATTAGAAATTACCGACAATGTGCTCGAGCAGGCGGTGTTGAGCGAGCCGCACCCCGAGATCCATATCATCCCGATACAAAGCACCCCGGCCCGAAAGCACAGCCCGATTCCTGGATCCATGGCTAAAAGTGATAGGAAAAATGATCCGAAGGACCGCATAAGTGAACCACCGGGTGAAAGGGGTCATGGGTCAAAACTGCCCTCCGACGGCTGGTTTGGCGAGCCGAGACGGCTGCCAAGGCCAGGCAATTGCCCGGGAGAGGGGCCTCAACAGGCACCAAGGCCCCCGATCTGGCGACAACAACGACCGAACCCGCAACTGTACGCCGCCTCAACATGGCAACATTATACCCTTGGGAGCGAGCCCGTCAACACCGCAGCATGCTTTTCGGGTTTTCGTGGTCGCGCCCGCCCCGATCAGGGCTCCGCTGGGATACTGCCCCGAACTCGTTGGTTTCATCCGCCGTCGCGCTGGGCGAGGGCCTCGAGAACTTCGAGGCCGGCAGGCACAACTTCCTTGCCGATGCCGTCACCCGGGATCGCTGCGATCCTGAATTCACGCATGGCCTGTCTCCCTGGACCCGAATTGAGGTGTATTTAAAAAGAGCAATTTCAAGGACCTTGCCATCCCTTAGCAAAACTTAGCATAGTTAACGGCTGCAGTAGAAGGAAAATTATTGCAGGCGTACCCGGAATCACCGCCATTTCAGGCTGCGTTCATAGTAGTAGCTGATAATATCCCGTTTGGCGATCATGCCGATGATCTCATTGGGAGCTTCCTGCCGCACCACCGGCAATTCGTTGACGTTGATCCGGGCCATTTTTTCCAGGGCGTCCTGCAATGATTCATCCCAAATGACCCGGACAACAGTGGGGGTGGCCACGTCCTTGGCGATGATCACCGAGGCCAGGGTCTCTTCAAACAGGACTCCCCGGATATCATTAATGGACAAGATGCCGGTCATCTTGCCCTGCTCATCGACTACGGGATAATAGGCGTCCGGGGAATCGGTGACGACGATGATTCATGATAGGTCTCGGCAGCATGAAAGCACAACTTATGCGGAAAAAGTGATTTCTCCTGAGATTTTGAATATGCCCCGCCAACTCTGATGGCAGCGTATCTATGATGTGCAAAGTTAAGATAGCTGAAGCGGCGCGCCAATTACCGCTTTGGCGGGGAAAATTCGGGAATGACCTGAATATGGGAAGCTTGGGGCCCCATGATCAGTTTGGGGTCATAGCATATATTGATAAGAAGCTTAAGTAATTATGCCCTGACTGGGGCGGACAGACATGAAAATGACTCAGATCGGGGTTTCAGCGAAGCGGATGGGCAACCTGATAGTCACGGTGGTGCCCTGCCCCACCACACTTTCCAAGTTGATGGTTCCCCGGTGTTCATCGATGATCTGACGCACAAAGACCATGCCCAGACCGGTCCCCCCCACCTTGGTGGTAAAGTAGGGTTCAAAGATCCTGGCCAGGACCTCAGGGGGCATCCCCCGGCCCGAATCAGAAATCACCAGGGTGGCGTGGCTCTTATCCACCGCGGTGCTCACGTGGATCTCCCCGGCGGCGGGGGTGGCTTCCAGGGCGTTTCGGATCAAGTGGGCCAGGGCTACCTTGAGGATATGTTTATTCACCTGGACGTAGGCGGGAGAAGGATGAAACCCGGTCACCAGGTGAACGCCCCTGTGTTCGAAGGCTTCTTGCAGCATCTCTAAAATGGACTGGGCAATTTTAGTCAGGTCTTCCTGGGAAAAAAAGGCCTTCTTGTCCTGGGCCAGGTTTTCGAACCGTTCGACCATTTGCTCCATGCGTTTGGTGGCCTCGGCGATGGCCTGGGCCCAGTTGCGGGTGGGATCATCCAGGGCGGTTTTTTTGAGCAGGCGATGGCTGAAGCCACCGATAACATGGAGGGGGTTGCGAATTCCATCCGCGATCCCCAAGGCCATTTCGCACATGGTGCGCTCCATCACCAGGGCTTCCATCTCCTTGTTGAGCGCCAGAATTTCATGGCTGGTGGTTTCCATGTGATGATGATCGGCTTCCATGCGGCGGTATAACCTCTGGATGTTATGGAAAAAGAGCGTGACCGCGGCGACCGCGATGGAAAGGATGGCATTCAAACCGCCGCTGTAAGGTGTTATCTGGTTCGCCCAGGATTCCCGACCGGCAACGGCCAGGATATGCCCGATAATATGCCCCAAAGCCCGGGACAGGCCAAAGGCCAGCAAGGCCAGGCTGAGCCAGTAGAGGAAAAGCCACAAGGCATTTTCCGGATCCTGCCTCAGCAGTTTCCGGGAGCAGGAGAAGGCGGCGCCACTGAGCAGCAAGAACCAGGGCCGAACCCAAAATATCCGTTAGCGCCAGGGGAAAACTGGGGAGAGATATCATTGTTTCCCCTCCTGCGCCTGCCGCCTAAACTCCCTGATACCCAGATAAAAATAGATGAAGGCCGGCACCAGGAGCAGATGATCCAGCCTGGTGAAATAATTCAGCCAGTTCCCCGGATTGGCCATGTTCAAGCGCTGGGAAAAGAAGCCCTGCGGCCCCGGGGCCACCTGGGCTTCAAAATGGAGGGCGATCCATTGCCCGATGAAACAATCGAGGTTCCACAAGGCAAAAAACACGCTGGCCCAGATTAACAGACGAAAGCCCCGCTGTCGTGGCGACCTCTCCAGCTTCAGCTCAACGATGAAGAAAATCATGGCGACCATGAAAAACAGGTAGGAAAACTGGCGGATGAAAAACGCTTCCTTGGGGGCCCAGTGGGGGATAAAGGCCAGGGCCGGAGAGGGAAAGATCATTGACCCCAGCAGCAAAACCAGCACCCCGGGGAGCAATCGGCAATAAACATATCCAAGTATCGACCTTCCCTGGATCATGTCCTTACCCACTTATCTTTAAAGTTTTATTAATATTTCCTAAAATATAATCACTCCTGGCAACCTGCGCAATGGCAGGAATTTTAGACAACTCCTCGCTGGTCAGCCGGAGGCGAGGGGCCTCGCATCATACCTTTAGTTTGCCCGGCCCGGCTCTTCGGGTTATGATGAAAGTCAGCTATCCTGGACCCGCCGGCAAACTAGGAGAAAGCTATGCGCCGTACCGGCTACGTTTATGCCCTGCGCTATCTATTGCATGATCCAGGCTTATGGCATCCGGAAAGTCTCGCCCGGCTGAAGGCAATCCAAAGCGATCTCGAGATGGACTCCGTGCTGGAGTTATTGGAGCGCCTCAGACCCGACTACGCCCCGCTGGAATGGGTGGAACGGCTCCACGACCCGTTCTATATCCGCCGGTTTAAGAAGGCCTGCGAGCTGGGCCTGCCAATCTTCGAGGAGAAGGACTGCGGCATCTGCAAGGACTCGTATGAGACTGCGCTTCTGGCCGTGGGCGGAGTGATGCTGGCCGTGGACGCCGTGATGGGCGGCCGGGTGGACAACGCCTTCTGCGCCGTGAGGCCCCCGGGGCACCATGCCGAGCGCAATCGGGCCATGGGGTTCTGCTTCTTCAATAACGTGGCCATCAGTACAGTGTACGCCCTGGAGAAATACGGCTTAGAGCGGGTGGCCATCATCGACTGGGACCTCCATCATGGCAATGGCACCCAGCACTTGTTGGAGGAAGACCCCCGGGTCTTTTTCGTGTCGCTGCACGAAGACCCTCGCTACTGTTATCCCGGCACCGGCTTCCGCGAAGAGGAGGGGATAGGTGCGGGTAAAGGGTTCACCCTGAACCTGCCGCTGCCGCCCCGCAGCGGCGACGCCGAGTACCTGGAGGCCCTGAAAACCGAGGCGCTGCCCCGGCTGCGGCAGTTTGCGCCCCAGCTCGTCTTTATCTCTGCGGGATTTGACGCCCATGAGAAAGATCCGCTAGCCCAAATGAGGGTGACCAGGCAGGGATATCGGGACATGGCGCAACTGATCCTGGACCTGGCACTGGAGACGGCTTCAGGCCGGCTGATCACGGTCCTGGAAGGCGGGTATAACCTGGAGGTGCTGGAAGAATGCGTAGAGGACCATGTCAGGCTGCTGTTGGACATACCCTTCGACCATTTTTAATGATGGAAGCGCGTAGGGCGGGAAAGTGAAACGCATCCCGCCTCGGTAAGCCTAACTTATGCCACAATATATCGCGCCTTTGTTCCCGGCGGCACGTTCTTCTTCACAGTCACGCTGCTGGAACGCCGACGGCAACTCTTGACCGAAAACATTGACAACCTTCAGGAGGTGTTCACGGCGATCCGCCGGCGCCGGCCATTTACCATCGAGGCCATCGTTATTTTGCCCGATCACCTGCATTGCATCTGGACTTTACCTTCCGGGGATGCGGATTTCTCCGCACGCTGGCATGATATCAAAGCACGATTTGCCGCACAAATTTCCGGAGGGGAAAGACTTTCACCACGGCGCTTGCAGAAGGGAGAACGGGGCGTTTGGCAGCGGCGCTTTTGGGAACATCTCATCCGTGATGAGGGTGATTATGAGCGTCATCTAGATTACATCCTTTACCATCCGGTAAAACATGGTCAGGTTGCGAGGGTCGCGGATTGGCCGTATTTAAGCTTTCATCGATTTGTGGAAGGCGGCCTTTATAACCTTGAATGGCGCGCAGAAGATAACGTTCGCAGTCTAGAGATGGAATAATGCTAATGGCGGGATGCACTTCGCTTTCCCGCCCTACGGGCCTAAGCAAAGATACTCTTTAAAAAGTCAATGATATATTCCTCCATTGTATCATCATCGAATTTGTCTATCTCAATAATTTGCTCTTTTGTCATACTATTTCTTGTTGCAATTATCTTAATTTTGGGATTAGCTATGTCATCATGTATTATTTTAAGTTCACCAATAATCGACATTGATCGCACTGCTGCATCAATTGATAAGATTATTTCATTATACTTTTATTTTGTTTCCAGAAATACCATAAAGTTTTGGGGGCTTAATTTCACAGCGCTATTATTAGTCTTGACCCCATCTTGTATTGATTTATGGATTTCTAATAGCATATTATAAATTTGGGACATAATTGGATTTAAGCGTTCCGCGTATTTGTTTTGTTGGTTTCTAAGATAATCATTTAGATTTTTATCATATTTTGCCTTATTCTTTTTTTCACGCTTAACAATTTCTAAATATTGATTAATATTCTCCATTATGTTATCCTTTTTTTAATGGTGATAAAATTGTCAAAGCAAGTCTGATTCAGGAAAACTAAATGTGCAAAAAAGAAGTCAATCCGCATAGATGAAAAATGGCCCCGAAAGGAATTCCAGCACTACCCCAAAATAGGAAGATTCTTTAGTCGGCTGCTCTATACGCTTGACTTTCCCTTGCGCCCTGATTTTGTGGGGAATGAGGGGATGCACCTGGTGAGACGGGAATTTGAAAGTAAAGTCTGCAATATCGTCAGGTTGCAGTACAGGTGCGGTCTCGGACATAAGCAATCCCCCGATGCTGAAGTTTTTCATAACAGCCAGGTTTGAAAATGAATATTCCGAACCCTGCAATTGTGCCTGATATTCAAATGGCAAGGATATATTGGTCCGGGGGAATAGCCGCCGCTCCATGAAACACTCTCCGACCCCAAGGCGTTAATTTTTCAAGATGACAATATAAATGACTAATTTTCATTCTACGACCCAAACTCAAATTCAGAAATCGGGGAATTCCTGGTTTTTAAGGTGGGGAAAACTGATTTTTTCAAAAAGATAAATACGTTTAGCCCGAAGGGCGGGAAAGCAAAGCGCATCCCGCCATTTGCTATCATTACATTCACATCTGTGAGTTGATCAAACCGTTCTCAATTCTTCAGGAGGAGCCCATGAGCAAGTTCTTGTTCGTGTTGACCCGCGGTCCCGAGGACCCCACCCGGGCCGTGCGCTGTTTCCAACTCGCCAAGATCGCCAAGGACAAGGGGCATGAAGTGGTGGTCTTCCTGGTTGATGATGCCGTCTATTTCACCAACCTCTCCCTTACGGAGCGGGTCAAGGCCCCCACCGGCGACGAACTCATCACCTATTGGAAGTTCCTGGTGGAGCGGGGCGCCAGCATTTTGGTTTGCAAACCCTGCGCCGAGACCAGGATGGTGGGAGAAGACGACCTGCCTCCCGGGGCCAAGATCGGCACCGGGGTGACCTTGATAGACCTTGCCGACCAATCCAAGGTATTCACTTTTTAAAGGAATTATATATTTGAATCCCTCAATTATCTTTTGTAGGGGCGGGGTTTCCCCGCCCAGGGCAAACCCACGATTGCCAGAGGCCTGCGCCACTGAGACGCCGCCCCTACGGCCGTGATGGAATCGGGACTCAAGTATATAATTCCCCTTTTTAAGGTTGGGTTTGGATTGGAGGAATCTTTTCCATCAGGTTGGTCTTACCGTCTGGCACCGCACCGGGTGCTCCGCACCCGTTTGCACCCCGGCGGGGCGGAGCCTTCGGGAGGGGTTTTGTTGGTAAAAAGTGGCGGGGCCTTTCCTCCGGGCCATCCCACCACCCGTCTCTCCCTGGACCTGCTCCGGGAAGCCGTGGCCGCGGGCCCGGCGGTGCGCCGCCTGTTGGATGTGGGCTGCGGCGCCGGTGTGCTGAGCCTGGCAGCCGCGGCCCTGGGGGTCCCCCGGGTGGTGGGGATAGATATTTCCCGCCGGGCGGGGCTGGCTACCCGGGAGAACGCCCGGGAAAATAGTCTGGCGGGCTCGATCCTGGTGGCTGCCCAGGGCTCAACCGATTGTGTCAAGGGCTCCTTTGACCTCGTGCTGGCGAACCTCCCCTGGGAAGTGCAAATGGCTAAGGCCGCGGAACTTGACCGCCTGGCCGCTCCCGAAGGCCGCCTCATTATCTCGGGGTTTCACGACAACGAAGAGAAAGGGTTAATCGAGAGCTACCATAAGCTGGGGAGGACTCTAACCAGGCGAAAAGTCTGGGACTTCCGGCACCCGGAACTCCCTCCGGATATGAGTTTTACGTGGGTGGCGTGGTTGCTGGAATAAAGATTGCATAAACCAGGGAACTCTTTAAGCAGTTATCAATGGGCGCGGAAAGGAGATTAACTTCCCCCTCACCCTATCCCTCTCCCCCATCGGGGGAGAGGGAATTAAATAGGGCCTCCGCAGCTAATCAATTTTTCTAGAAATGGAATAATGCTCAAGACGGGATGCGCTTCGCTTTCCCGCCATACGAGCTGAACGAAGTGAAGGATCTCAAGTCACCCAAAATACTAGTGGATTGTTTCATAATTAGCTTGACATAATATCAGGACTGGAAGGCTGGATTTGACATGTTAAGTCCCCCTTTGAAAAAGGGGGATTTAGGGGGATTTCAAGAAATTATACTAAATCCCTCCTACCCCCCTTTTCGATGGGGGGTTAAAAATCAGTCTTTTTAAGTGGACAATCAATTGCGGAACAGACCACTAGATTCTTCGCTGCGCTCAGAATGACATTTTTGGGCAGGCACCAACTGAGAGGGGACCAGGAGCGCCATGATCCAACTGGCCGTCATCGCCGATGATCTGACCGGAGCTGCCGACACGGCCATCCAGTTCAGGCGTGTCAGTGCGCCCCTCCTCCTGGTTTCCCATCGGCACCTGTCAGATCTCGGATTACTAGACTCCGGAGCGGGCCTAGGGGTCTATACCGACTCCCGCCATTTGTCCCCGGCCGACGCCGCGGCCCGGGTGCGCCAGGCCGGGTTGTCCGTCAAGAAACTGGCGGCAAGTCTAATTTACAAGAAAATCGATTCCTGCCTGCGGGGTAATATCGGGGCCGAGGTGGAGGCGCTGCTGGGCGTGCTGGGCAGTCCCTGCGCCTTCATCGCCCCGGCCCATCCGGCTCAAGGACGCACCACCCTCCATGATATCCATTTTGTCCGGGGGGTTCCACTGGCCGCCAGCGAAGTGGCCCACGATCCAGTCTGCCCCATAAGGGACTCCCAGCCTTCCAGGCTGATTGCCCTTCAGAGCCGATTCCCCGTAGGGCGGATCGACGTGACGGAGTTGGACGGGGGGCTGGCGCGGCTGCAGGAGGCCACAGACAATCTGCTGCGGCAGGGGCGCCGCCTGATTGTCTTCGATGCGGCCAGCCAGCAGCATCTCGACAACATCGCCCAATTGGCCCGGGATCACTTCCCGGGGGCACTGCTCACAGGGTCGGCCGGGCTGGCCCTGGCGCTGGCTCGGCGCCTGCCTGCCCGGAAGGAGCTGCTGCCGCCTGGTCGCAGCCTGGCGGGTCATCGAGTCCTCTGCGTATGCGGGTCCGGTTCCGGCGTGCTGGGAGAGCAGGTGGAAGCGCTGGTGCAACAGGCCGGCGTGCCGCGCCAGGTCCTTAATCCCGGTCTCCCGGCCGGCGGGCGCGCCGGGTTGGCCGGCCCAGGCGTGGATTGGTCCGCGGGAGCCATGATCCTCCAGCTTGCTCCCCTCGCAGCCTTAGATTCCGATGTTTCCAGGGTGTCAACAGAGCTCGCCTCCCGCGCCCTGGCGGCTGCGGCAAGCGAGGCGATCCGGCGTCACCGGCCGGATGTCCTATTCCTCTGCGGCGGGGATACGGCCGCGCAGGTTCTGGACACCGTTGGGGCCACCGGGGTCTGGTTGCAATCGGAAATCCTGCCGGGGTTGGTCCAGGGGAAGATAAGGGGTGGTGACTGCGACGGCCTAGCGGTGGTGACCAAGCCCGGTGCGTTCGGCGAAGGCGACACCTTAGTGCGGCTATATGCTATCTTGACTCAGTAGTGTCCGGCAACAAAATTGCATGGAGCAGGTTTCATTGTCTCGCAGTTAAGCAATAGACCATGGCTATTACAGCGATATCACCATATTATACCGATGAACCTAAATCCCCTCTCCCCTCAAGGGGGCGAGGGAAAAAACTTGTAAATTCGAGGAAGGATTAGCTATTAGGCCTGCCTAAGTTCAAAAAGATCTCTGGTTTTGGTGGGCAGTGCCCACCCTACATGCCTCATAGCAAAAACCTTGCCGGACACTAATGATCTAGACAGGGAAGGTGGTTGTCAATGAGAACTGCTCGTAAGAAGCCCCTCCTGGGAATCTCCATGGGAGACCCGGGCGGCATCGGTCCCGAAATCTGCGCCAAGGCTCTGAACGATCCGGACATCTACCGAATCAGCCGCCCTCTGGTCGTTGGCGACGGCGAGGTCATGGCCGATGCGATCCGGTTCTGCCGCTTGCCGGTCACGATCCACTGTTGTGAGCAACCGGAGGCGGGCCGGTACGTCTTCGGGACCATCGACGTGCTGGATCTAAAAAACCTGGCAGCGGGGAGCCTCAGGCACAAGCAGGTGACCACAGAGCAGGGCAGGGCCGCCTTTGAATACGTGACCAAGGTGATCGAGCTGGCCATGGCCGGCCGGATCGACGCCACGGTTACCGCGCCCATCAACAAGGCAGCCATCAACGCCGCCGGGTATCACTATGCGGGGCACACCGAGATCTACGCGCACCTAACCGGCACGCGTGATTACGCCATGATGCTTGCCGACGGCGACTTTCGCGTGGCTCACGTCTCCACCCACGTCGCCCTGAGGAAGGCCTGCGATCTGGTCAAAAAAGCCCGGATTGGCAAGGTAATCGAGTTGGCCTGCCGAACCCTCAGGCAACTGGGGATAGCGTCCCCGCGCCTTGCCGTTGCGGGTCTGAACCCGCACTGCGGCGAGGGCGGCATCTTCGGCACGGAGGACGACCAGGAAATCGCCCCTGCGGTGGCGGCAGCCAGGGCAGCCGGAATCGACGCCGAAGGCCCGCTGCCGGCCGATACGGTCTTCTCCAAGATGCTCGGCGGCGCCTACGACCTGGTGGTGGTGATGTACCACGATCAGGGCCACATCCCGGCCAAGCTCCTCGGGTTTAGATACGACGGCAAAACCGATACCTGGGGAAGCCTGGCCGGAGTCAACGTGACCATGGGGCTGCCCATCGTCCGCACCTCGGTGGATCACGGAACCGCTTTTGATAAAGCGGGTGAAGGCCGCGCCAATCCCCAGTCCATGATCGAGGCCATTCGCCTGGCGGCCCGGCTGGCCGCTTGCCGCGCCGCGGATTCTTAAGCCGCGCCTGGGGACCGCAACCTCGCCAGAAAGCCTGACTGAGATTTAGGCCGCTCCCGCCGCTACGGTTCCGGCCCCATTACCCGGCGAGAGTCTGACGTGGCTGGCAGGCTCAGGCGGCCCGGAAGCTCCGGGTCTCGATATTGTATTGCTTGATCTTGTAGCCCAGGATCCTGAGGCTGGTGTCCAGCAGGTGGGCGGCCTTGCTCTGGTTGCCCCGGGTCTGGCGCAGGGCCTCGCCGATCAGCTCCTTCTCCAGTTTTTCCACCCGGGAGGCCAGGCCGGTGGAGGTAGAGGAGCCGGGCTCCTGGCTTTGCAGGGTGGGGGGCCAATGGACGCTAAGGATGGTATCCTCGTCGCAGACCAGCACGGCCCGCTCGATGATGTTTTCCAGCTCCCGGACATTGCCGGGCCAGGGATACTGCATCAGCAGGTCCAGGGCCGGGGCCGACAGGCGCTTCACCGGTTTCTGATGCTCCTTGGCGTACTTATTGAGAAAATAGTCGGCCAGCAAAGGGATGTCGGCCATGCGCTCCCTGAGGGGCGGCAGATAGATGGGGAAGACGTTGAGGCGGTAATAGAAGTCCTCCCGGAAGGCGCCCGAGGCCACCGCCTGTTCCAGGTCCCGGTGGGTGGCGGCCAGCAACCTGATGTCGGCCTTCAGGGTGGAAGTGCCCCCCAGGCGGGTGTACTCCCGCTCCTGGATGACCCGTAGCAGTTTGAGCTGGACGTTGGGACTCAGGTCGCCAATTTCGTCCAGGAAGATGGTGCCGCCCTGGGCCAGTTCGAAGCGGCCCTGCTTGCGCTGCATGGCGCCGGTGAAGGCGCCCCGTTCATAGCCGAAGAGTTCGCTCTCCACCAGGGTTTCCGGGAGGGCGGCCAGGTTAACCTTGATAAAGGGCTTGTTGGCCCGCTGGCTGTTGTAATGGATGGCCGAAGCCACCAGCTCCTTGCCGGTCCCGGACTCGCCCCGGATGAGGATGGTGGCGCTGCTCTTGGCCACCCGGTCGATCATCTCGAAGACCTGGCGCATGCGTCCCGAGGTGCCGATGATATTGCCGACCCGGTAGCGATCCTGGAGCTGGCCCTTCAGCTTCAGGTTTTCATTCTGGAGGCGCTCCTTTTCCTGGTCGATGAGCAGCAGGTTGTTCACCGTCTGGGCGATGATGGAGGCGATTATGGTAAGCACCCGCAGATCGTGGTCCAGGTCCAAATCCCGGTGCAGGCGGTCCACCGACAGGGCCCCGATGGTTTGATGGTTGATCTTCACCGGCACGCACAGAAAGGAGAGCTCATCCTTCTCCCGGACGCCCCGGGAACGGGTCCGGTTCAGGAAAAGGGGCTCCTGGCTCACCACCGGAACCACCGCAGGTTCCCCGGTCTCCACCACCCGGCCGGTGATGCCTTCCCCCAGCTTGTAGCGGCCGCGCTTGCGGGCCTCGGCGGTGAGGCCGTGGGCCACCTCGATCTGCAACTGCAAGGTTTCGGGGTTGAGGATGGAGATGGTGCCGCGGCGCATGCCCATGCGTTGGGCCAGAATCTGCAAAATCCGCTGCAGGCTCCGGGGCAGGGGCCCCGGGGTGCTCAGGGTATCGGTAATTTCGTAGAGCAGGGTCAATTCGTCCATAGGCTCGCCTGAGGTGAGGAGGTTTAAAGAATAATCATGTTATCGTTTCATTTTCGTCGAATTTAAGCAAAAAAGCAAACAAAATTATACGAAATTGTTATCATTAGGTGGCGCCTCCTGTGAATATTGATAAGGGATGATCCTTAAAGCGGCGAGAAGAGGCCCTCCAGCAAAAGCCGCGATCCCCACCGGGCGCCGGTCCCGGGGCGCCAGGCCGGGCCCGCCACCTTGACACCACCCGGATATATGTTTAATTTAAATATTTTAAATAATATGTCGGATGGCAGGCCTCCCATGCGCTACCGGTTTCTATACCAGACCGGCCATAAGGTTGTGGAGTTCGTGGATTACCTGGGGGAACTGACCCTGTTTTTCCTGGAGGCCTGCCGCACCCTGCCCTACCCCCCCTGGTTCTTCCGGGAGATCATCGCCCAGATGTTCCAACTGGGAGTAAGGTCCTTCCCCCTGGTAGCGGTGGCTTCCTTCGCGATGGGGCTGGTGCTGGCCATGCAAGGGCTCGTCGTCCTCACCTTGTTCGGGGCGGCCAACTACATCGCCACCACGGTGGCCTACACCTTTTTTCGCGGCATGGGCCCCCTGCTGGCCGGAATCATGCTGGCCGCCAGGGGGGGCGCCGGCATCGGCGCCGAGATCGGCTCCATGCGGGTCACTAACCAGATCGACGCCCTCACCGTTTCGGCCGTCAATCCCATGAAGTACCTGGTGGTCACCCGCATCGTCGCCTGCATGCTGGTGCTGCCGCTGTTGACCACCGTTGCCAATCTTATCGGCATCCTGGGAGGAATGTGCATCGGTGTCTTCCAGGTGGGCATGAGCCCCACCTTCTACTACACCCTGACCATCAAGTACTTGATGTTGCGGGACGTGCTGCCGGGGATCGCCATGACCGTGGTCTTCGGCATGATCATCGGCACGGTGGCCTGTTTTCACGGCTATACCACTAAACACGGCACCTTTGGGGTTGGCCAGGCCACCAAGACCTCGGTGGTGGTGGCTATCCTCCTGCTCCTGATTTCCGATGTCTTCCTCACTAAAATCACCATCGTCCTCTTCCCCACCTGATGGCGTGGAGGCACCCGTCCTGACGGCGGCGCCCGGCGCCCCGTTGATATCTTTTGGCGGCGTTCATAAATCTTATGGTGATAACCGGGTGCTCCAGGGGGTGGACCTGCAGGTCTTCCCCGGCGAGACCATGGGCATCCTGGGCCGCAGCGGCTCCGGCAAGACCGTGCTGACGAGCATGCTGGTGGGCCTCACCACTCCTGATCGGGGTTCCATCGAGGTGGCCGGGTTACAACTCAGCAGTTTCAAGTCCGAGGCCGACTGGCGGGAACTGCGCCTCAGGACCGGCTATCTCTTCCAGGGCTCAGCCCTGTACGATTCCATGACCGTAGGGGAGAACGTGGCCTTCCCCATGGTCCAACACACTGATTGGAGCGAGAAGGAGATTGCCCGGCGGGTGGCGGCAAAACTGGAGCAGGTGGGCCTGGCCGGCATTGAGGCCATGGACCCCGGCGAACTTTCAGGGGGCATGCAGCGCCGGGCCGCCCTGGCCCGCAGCCTGGCCCTGGACCCGGAGATTATCATCTACGATGAACCCTCCTCGGGCCTGGATCCCATCACCGGGGACGAAATCAGCCAATTGATGCAGGACCTGCAGCAGGCACTCAAGGTTACCTCAGTGGTGGTCACCCACGACCTGCGCCTGTTGGAGCGGGTGGCTGACCGCCTGGTCCTGTTGTTTGAAGGGAAATGGGCCTTTCAGGGCGACTTTGAGGAATTTCAGCGGTCCTCCCATCCGGAGGTCCGGCTGTTTCTCCATAAGCAGGCGCCCCAGGAGGATGCGGCAAAATGATCTCCCGAAAATATAGATATGAAACCATCGTGGGCTTCTTTGTGCTGGTTTCCCTGACGGCCCTGTTCATCATGGTGCTGATCATCGCCCGCCAGGAAGGACTCTTTCAGAGTTATGTGGAGTACCAGTCGACCTTCAAAAACGTCTCCGGGCTCAAACCCGGCTCCGAGGTCCACCTGGCCGGGGTGGCGGTGGGCTCCGTCAAAGATATTAGCATCGAGCCCACCGGCAATACCAAGGTAACCTTTAATGTCATCAGCAGATACAGCCACCAAATCCGGGAGGATTCCCAAGCCTCCATCGGCTATATGGGCCTGCTGGGGGATAAGAGCCTGGACCTTTCGGCGGGCTCCCCCGGCAAAGCTGTCATTCCCCCGAAGGGACAGGTGGTCTCCATTGAACCCCTGGACATGACTCAATTATTAGCCAAGATGGGCCCCACCCTGGAGAACCTGCAAAAACTCCTGGACAACCTGGCCAAGATTAGCGACACGCTGGTGAGCAAGGAGGGCGGTATGCGAAAAACCTTCGACCAACTCGATGAAATCGTCAGCAAGGTCAACCAGGGCCAGGGTACCCTGGGGCTATTCGTCAATGACCCGAAGCTCTACCATGAGGGCACCGCAACCATGTCCTCCGCCCGGAAGATATTCGGCGACCTGGAGAATGGCAAAGGGGCCCTGGGCACCCTGTTACATGATCAGAAGTTCAAGGCCCAGATGGAGCAGGCCATGGGGAACATTAATGGGGGTCTGTCCCGGCTGCCGGAAATTTCCAAAAAATTAGACGAGTTCATGACCAGGCTGGATCAGGCCGGAAAGGGGCTGCCGGACCTGGTGACCTCCGGCGACACCATGATTAACGACGTGGACCGGACCACCAAGGCGATCCAGAAATCCTGGCTGTTCCGGAGGAACATGCCGCAGCCCCAAGAACATACCATCCGCCTGGACTCTCAGACGGGGAAGGACTAAACATGGCTGGATATGGCCGTTGGCTGTTGCTTCTCTGTCTGCTGGGGTTGGGCTGCGGCGGAGTGGCTAAAACCGGGGACCTGCAAACCCGGGCGGTGTCCCTGAATGACGAAGGCTACCAGGATTACAGCCAGGGCCGTTCTTGTGGCTGCCGAAGGCAAGTTCTCCCAGGCCCTGAAGCTCAACCGCCTCATTGACCGCCGCCGGGGCATCGCCTCCAACCTCAATAACCTGGGGGTCATCGCCCAGGAGCGGGGCGCGCCGGATGAGGCCCTGGCTTACTTTCGGGAGGCCCTGGAGGTCAACCAGGACCTGGGAGACCCGACAGGCCTCTCCGAAACCTTGAACAACCTGGGATCGGCTTATCTCTCCCAGGGCAAGGTGGAGGAGGCCCGCAAAGCCTATCAGGAGGCCCTGGAATACGCCCAAACACTGCCCCCGGGGCCCCTGCTGGCTCTATCCCTGACTCATTTAGGGGATACGGCCCGGGCCAGGCGGGATTATGGCCAGGCCTTGGACTACTACCAACAGGCCCTGGCGGTGCATGAAGCCCGGAAGAACATCCAGGGGCGGGCAGTTTGCTGGGAGCGCCTGGGGCGCACCTTTGTGGACCTCAAGGATTATCCCCAGGCCGGAATCTACTTGCACCGCGCCCTCAAGGAATTCCGCCGCCTGGAGTACACCGACGGCATCGCCGACACCCTCAAGGATCTGACCCGGCTGGCCCTGGCCCAGGGTGACCGGCAGGAGGCCTCCCTCCAGGGCGGGCTCCTTCTTCAGATCTACCGGGCCCGGGGCCAGGAGCAGGAGGCCCGGAAGCTGGAAGCGCTTTTGCAAAAAAACCAAGTCCACTAAAGGGGGGCTTCGCAAAATTCCCGGGGCCGCAGCGGCCGGCCCGGTGGTGAGCGGGATCAGGGAACCCGCCCGTTTATGGCAGGGCCGGCGCCGCTGCCGCAAGAGACGAGACCCATGGAGCACCTCCATTTCATCCATTTAATCAAAACCTATGGCTACTTGGGGGTGTTCGCCTCCCTGATGCTGGGCATGTTCGGATTGCCGATGCCCGACGAATCCCTGCTCACCGCGGCCGGCTATCTCGTCTCCAAGAATTACCTGCAGCTAATGCCCGCACTGCTGGCCGCCTATCTGGGCAGCATCTGCGGCATTACCTTGAACTATCTGGTGGGGCGCTACATCGGCTTTCCTTTGCTGCATCGATACGGCTATTTCCTGGGTCTTGGCGACGCCAAGATCGCCCGGGCCCACCACTGGTTTGAGCATTACGGCAAAATTGCCCTGTTTGTGGGTTATTTCATTCCCGGGGTGCGCCACCTGACGGCCTTTACCGCCGGCGCCTCTGACCTCGAATATTGGGGTTTTGCCCCATTTGCATACAGCGGCGGCTTGGTCTGGGTGGTCTCCTTCATCGCCGTGGGTTACTTCCTGGGGGAAAAGCACACTTGGCTGGTCCCCCTACTCCACACCTATATCTGGCTGGCCCTGGGGATAGTGATCTTTCTTCTGTGGGTGCGTTACCTGCTGTGGACCAAGGGCCCGAAGGGTTAGGGTGTGCGGGCTGCCCGGGCGGCTGGCCTGACCCAAGGGCCAGGAAATCGGCCCGTAACCAAGATTCCGCCGGCGCCGGCCCCCTGGGCGCGGCTTATTAAGATTGGGAGGTGAAAGATGTTTGGGCGCAGGATCACGCTGTTCAAACTCCTGGGGTTCGAGGTGCGCATCGATCTGAGCTGGATCGTTATCGCCGTGCTGGTGACCTGGTCCCTGGCCGCAGGGCTCTTTCCTCATTTCTACCCCAAGCTGACGCAGCAAATTTATTGGGAGATGGGGGTGGCCGGAGCCCTGGGGCTCTTCGCCTCCATCATCTTCCATGAGTTCTGCCATTCCCTGGTGGCTCGCAGGTTCGGCATGCATATGAAAGGCATCACCCTGTTCATCTTCGGCGGCGTGGCGGAGATGGGAGACGAGCCCCCCACCGCCCGGGCGGAATTCCTCATGGCGGCTGCCGGACCGCTGTCCAGCATCCTTATCGGCGTGGTCTTCTACGGGCTTTATCTGACCGGCCGCGGCGGCGGCTGGCCGCTGCCCGTCAACGGCGTGCTGGGGTACCTGGCCTGGATCAACATCCTGCTGGCCCTGTTTAATCTGCTGCCGGCCTTCCCCCTGGACGGCGGCCGCATCCTGCGGTCGATTTTATGGGGCCTCAAGGAGAATCTGCAATGGGCCACCCGCATCTCCGCCGCGATCGGCTCCGGTTTCGGGGTTCTCCTGATCTGCTGGGGCATCATCCAGGTCTTTTGGCAGAACAACCTCATCGGCGGTCTTTGGATCTTCCTCATCGGCCTGTTTTTGCGGAACGCGGCCCGGATGTCCTACCAGCAACTGCTGGTGCGCCGGGCCCTGGAAGGGGAGCACATCAGCCGCTTCATGACCCGCGATCCCGTTACCGTGCCCCCTGACATCACCGTGGCCCAACTGGTGGATGATTACGTCCTCAAGCACCATTTCAAGATGTTTCCGGTGCTGGATGGCGGACGGCTGGCGGGCTGCGTCACCTCCAGGGACATCAAGGCGATACCCAAAGAGGAGTGGGGCCGGGAGACCGTGGGCCAGATAGCCGAACGCTGTCCCCCGGAGGCCGTCATCGGGCCCCAGACCGACGCGGTCAAGGCCCTGGCCATCATGAACCAGACGGGCCTGAGCCGCCTGCTGGTGGCGGAAAACGACCGCTTGGTGGGCATCCTGACCTTAAAAGACCTGCTGGCCTTCCTCTCCCTCAAGGTGGAGATGGAGCAGACATAGGGACTGCCCTTCAGTAGTCAGTAGCCAGTAGCCAGTTGGACCAGATGCTCCCTTCACTGATCACTGGTTACTGCTCACTGCTCACTATCTTCAAGGGAGGCAACAGGCCTGGATAAAGGCCGGCTGATAAAAAGCGACGTCGCCATCCCGCCAGCTCAGGGTGTAGAGGCTCCCCTGAAAGCAGATGGTGTGGTTGATCATCAACATGATTTTCTCCACCAGCCGGCCGTGGCCGGGGTGGGGCAGCACCGCGGTGATGGGTTTCCGGGGCTCGGGGGTCCAGTCAAAATCAAAACCGTATTCGTCCATGAGATCAGCCTCTGTGATAGTTGATTTTCCCTCTGGAGACGCCGCCTACGAACTGCCGCCGCCTCCCCCATGGCCCCGGGCCGAAAATGGCAACGCCTCCGGGAGCCTTTGTATATTATATCGTTTATAAGAAGCCCTAACCATAAAATTTTCTTTTGGCAACCCCCTGCCAGCCTTGCCGGACCCCGGCGGCAACTCGATTGAATTTTGCGGAGTCTCCTCCGGTTTATCAATCCTGCCAGTAGACGGCTGTCCCTAGAACCTGTAAAATAACTAATTGATTAAATTATCCTTACGGACCCCTGGACAAAAACTCAAGAATGCCCAATCTTCGCAACTTCAGCATCATCGCCCATATCGACCACGGCAAGTCCACCCTGGCGGACCGGCTCATCCAGCGGACCGGCATGGTCGAGGCGCGCCAGTTCCGCGACCAGCTCCTGGACACCATGGACCTGGAACGGGAGCGGGGCATCACCATCAAGAGCAATACCATCAGCCTGCCCTACACCGCCGCCGACGGCCTGGAATACGAACTGAACCTCATCGACACCCCGGGCCACGTCGATTTCTCTTACGAGGTCTCCCGGGCCTTGGCCTCCTGCGAGGGGGTGCTGCTCCTGGTAGACGCCTCCCAGGGGGTGGAGGCCCAGACCCTGGCTAATCTCTACCTGGCCATGGAGCACGACCTCACCATCATCCCGGTGATCAACAAGATCGATCTGCCCGCCGCGGACATCGAAGGGGTCAAGGAGCAGATGGACCGGGAATTGGACCTGGACCCGGAGCTGGCCATCCTCTGCTCCGCCAAGGAGGGGATCGGCATCGACGAGGTCCTGGAGGCCATCGTGGCCCGGATTCCGCCCCCCCGGGGCAGCCAGTCGGAACCCCTGTCGGCCCTGATCTTCGACGCCAACTACGACCCCTACCGGGGCACCATCGTCTCCTGCCGCGTCTTCGATGGCCGGGTCCAGCCCGGCGACTTGATCCGCCTCATGTCCTACCAGGGGGTCCACAAGGTGGAAGAGGTGGGCATCTTCCGGCTGCAACGGGAGCCGCGCCCGGAACTGACCGCCGGCATGGTGGGCTATCTGATCGCCGCCATCAAAACGGTAAGCGACACCAGGATCGGAGACACCATCACCCTGGACCAGCAGCCCGCGGCCCGGCCGCTGCCCGGCTTTAAGGAGGTGAAGCCGGTGGTCTTCGCCTCCCTCTATCCCCTGTCCGCGGACGACTACCAGGGCCTGGCCGAGGCCCTGGAGAAGTATAAATTGAACGACGCCGCCCTGGTGTACCAGAAGGACGCCTCCGCCGCCCTGGGCCTGGGCTTCCGTTGCGGCTTCCTGGGGCTGCTGCACCTGGAGATCGTTCAGGAGCGGCTGGAACGGGAGTTTGACCAGACCATCATCATGACCGTCCCCGGGGTCCGCTATGAGTTCATCCTGGCGGACGGCCGCGAAATCCCGGTGGACAACCCCATGCACTACCCCGACCCCAGCAGCATCCAGGGGTCCAGGGAACCCTTCATCCGGGCCCATATCCTTATCCCGGAGCGCTTTGTGGGCGCGGTGATGAAGCTCTGCCTGGAGCGCCGCGGGGGCAACTCCCGCTTCCTCTACCCCTCCCCCGGCCGGGTGGAGATCACCTTCGAGATGCCGCTCTCCGAGGTGATCATCGATTTTTACGACCGCCTCAAAACCATCACCCAGGGCTATGGCTCTTTCGATTACGAACTCCTCGATTACCGGGATAGCGACCTGGTGAAACTCGATATCCTGGTGAACCACGAAAAGGTGGACGCCCTTTCCATGATCGTCCACCGGGAGCGCGCCCGGGATTGGGGCGTGCGGGTCTGCGACCGGCTGGCCGCGGAGATCCACCGGCAGCAGTTCAAGATCGCCATCCAGGGGGCCGTCGGCGGCCAGATCATCTCCCGCGCCACCATCTCGGCCTTCAGGAAGGACGTCACCGCCAAGTGCTACGGCGGCGACATCACCCGGAAACGGAAGCTCCTGGAGAAACAGAGGGCCGGCAAGAAACGCATGAAGATGGTGGGCGCCGTGGAGATTCCCCAGAGCGCCTTTGTGGCGGTGCTGAAGACCGAAGGTGAAAAATAGACGGTTTTCAGTTTCCATTTTCCAAATTCCAGTCTTCGGTTTTCGGTTTTCGGTTAAAGGCGGCGGTCTATATCCTGGACTAGAGGCTGCCCCTGCCTCCAGATTGCTTTTATAGGGTGCCTAGTTTTTGTAGGGTGCGTCTTACGCACCATTAATGGTATCCCGGGAATGTCACCCATTGTTGAATTGTCATTCTGAGCGAAGCGAAGAATCTAGTATTTTTAGAGACTTGAGGTCCTTCTTATCTCGTTCCCAAGCTCCTGCTTGCGAACGCCATTTTTTTCCCAAGCTCCGGCTTGGGCAAGTTAGATTTGCAGGATGAGTTAAAGGCCAGCCAGGGTGTATCGGGCGCACCGGTCTGAAAGCTATTGCCAAACCTCAGTCTGCCCAAAATTGTCATTCTGAGCGAAGCGAAGAATCTAGTGTTTTTAGTGACTTGAGGTCCTTCGCATCGTTCAGGATGACCATGGAATCAGGTTTTGCCATAGCTTCTCGGAAAAATCGTGCCTGAGGAGATGAATCTAAATGATTATGCAGAAATCTTCCAGCACCATTGGCTCGATTTGTCGCAGCATTATCCTGATGTGCAATTGGACGCTTTTTTAATACTGCCTAATCAAAAGACTGTTTTCGGTTTCCGGCTTCCGATAAAAGATTGCAATCTTACCCTGGACTGGAACCTGCGCATTACAATGTAGGAAAAAGGCTTATCTCTATGTGTAGTAACACCATTGTCGCTATTGCGACTGCGGCAATCGCAGTATTCACATTATCTTTGGTCATATCTAATGTTATGTTATGGATAGTCGCCCACAAACAATCTGAAGACTTAAATAAGACCATTGTGTTAGCTCATCGCCCTAAACTTCATGTCCGTAATGTTGTAGTTAGGCAGGGTCGTCCGGTTTCTGGCCCGCAACCAAGAATATTTGCAGCAGGTTATCTTGTTGGAGGTCAATTCTATGTCGTTAATGCTGGTGGCACGCCAGCAGACATTACCGATAGTTCTTGTCTTGTGCATTGGACTAACGAAGGTCTGCCAATGGAACGACCATATGAGGGGGAAAATCCAATTCCAACTGGCCTTACTGGAAAAAAGCTTCAACCTGGAGAAACGGCTACTGGTATTTTTCAAAGCGGAGCGCGGATGGGGCCTGAAGGCGATATGATTTTTTCGTGCAATGGGGGCTGGCGTATCTATGTGATGGGTTGGATCGAATACACAGACACCATCAACATAAGACGTCGCACAGCTTTTTGTCGTGAATATCAGATCAGGGATGGAGGCCAAGGGCGATTTTACCCTGTCAATGACCCTGATTATGAACACGAGGAGTAAATTGAGAGGGGACCTCCCATGCGCCCGAGCCCTGACTCCCTCACCCCTGATCCCTGGCCCCTGGCCCCTCCCCCGGGTCTTTACGTCCACGTCCCCTTCTGCCGGACCAAATGCCCGTATTGCGATTTCTATTCCATCACTGGACCCGATCAGATCCCCGCTTTTCTTAAGGCCCTGGAACAGGAGGCCCGGCTTTACCGCGGCCAGTTTGCCGCCTTTGACACCCTCTACCTGGGCGGCGGCACCCCCTCCCTGCTCTCCGGGGCAGAGATTGCCGCCCTTGTCCAGGGAGTGCGCCGCCATTTCTCTTTTGCCTCCGTTACCGAG
This sequence comes from uncultured delta proteobacterium, assembly GCA_963697965.1. GTDB lineage: Bacteria > Desulfobacterota > Desulfobaccia > Desulfobaccales > 0-14-0-80-60-11 > JAPLJC01. The sequence goes on along the minus strand of OY969108.1, from coordinate 366,149 downwards.
TTCAGCCTCGAAGCCAACCCGGACGACATCAGCCCGGAAAAACTGCGCCTCTGGCGGGACCTGGGCGTCAACCGCCTGAGCCTGGGGGCGCAGTCCTTTGATGAGGCGGAGCTGGCCTTCCTGAAACGGCGGCACACGGCCGGGCAGACCCTGGAGGCTGTTTCGCTGATCCCGGCCGCGGGTTTTGAGAACCTCGGGTTGGACTTGATCTACGGCCTGCCGGGGCAGACGCCGGACGCCTGGCTACGAACCCTGGAGCAGGCCCTATCCTCTGCCCCGGAGCATCTCTCCTGCTACCAGTTGACCCTGGCCCCGGGGACCCCGTTGTCCCGCCAGGCGGCGCGAGGCCAGGCCGCCCTCCCGGATGAAGAAACCCAACGCGCCTTGTTCCTGCTCACCTGCGAGTTCCTTACGGGCCGCGGCTTCCTTCAATACGAGGTGGCCAATTTTGCCCGGGGGGAGTCGTATCGCTGCCGCCACAACTTGAAGTACTGGCAGCGCCAATCTTACCTGGGGCTGGGGCCCGCGGCTCACTCCTTTCAGGGCGGCCGCCGTTGGTGGAATCACCGCGGCCTGGCGGCTTATGTTGCCGCCCTGGCCGCGGGGCGGGCGCCGCGGGCCGGCCGGGAAACCCTCACCCCGGAACAGGTCCGCCTGGAAACCGTATACCTGGGCTTTCGCACCCGGGAAGGGGTTGACCTTAAAGTCATTGAGAGCCAGCCCGGCTGGGGTAGGGTTCTGTCCCGGTTGCAGGACGAGGGGCTGCTGCGGCTGGAGAACGGCCGGGTGGCGGCCACCCCCCGGGGGCTGGTGGTAGCCGACCGCCTGCCGCTCTTGTTTGTGGACTAGCCCGCCTGGGCCGCACGCATGCGGCCGGCTCACCCAACCAAAAAAGGGGTTGCGGCTTCTCACCGCAACCCCTGAAAAAAATCTATGGTAGGCACGCGGGGATTTGAACCCCGGACCCCTACCGCGTCAAGGTAGTGCTCTCCCCCTGAGCTACGTGCCTGTGATTTTCATATAACCCCTGGCCGGGGCGCCGTCAAGGGGATTATTGGCCTCCGGCCCCGGCCGGGCGCCTGAGCCCTGAGGCGGCAGGCGAAAAGCTGCGCTTGCCAACAGTCCCTTCGGGAGAATCCCTAAGAGCCTGAGAGTGACCCCGGCGATGGCAGCGGGAGTGACCGACCATATCTGGACCATGGAAGAAATCGCAGCCCTATCTAATTGATATTTTTGATTGATAATAATTTCTACCCATGGCAGGATTGAGACAATCGGCAATGACTGACTGAAAAAATTATCATCAGGTTAACTTTTCGCCTTGATTTTCGGTAAAGGATGATGATAGTAGATATTCAGAAGGTCGAATCGCAGATTAGGAGAATTGCAAAAACCGGTTCGCTGGGCGTGGCTCTTAGCAAACATTGCAAGGAAGAGCGTATGCCCGAGAGAAATGTTGACTTCCTAGACATTCTGAATGTTCTCAATTGGGGGAAGGTGGTTCATCTCCCCGACCCAAATACCGATATGAAATTTAAGGTTTCTCATGTGGACATAGAGGGTGAACCACTGTCCGTAGTGGTAATCCTTGCAGATGAAAATTCTTTGTTCGTAAAAACTGTGCATGGGTGAGTTTGTCATGAGAGATATGGTTTGTCCTACGTGCCATAAAGTGAGAAAAACCCATAAGGGGAAATATCACTATACAGAATCAGGTTTGCAAAACGTTTGGCTACAAGGAGTTGAAGTTTTTAAATGTGATTGTGGGGAGAAGTTTGCTTTTATTCCTTATGTTCAAGAACTACATAAATTGATTGGAATGATTTTACTGGCAAAGGAAGATCAATTGTCTGGACGTGAGATTCGTTTCCTTAGAAAACATATGGGATTAAGGGCTAAGTATTTTGCAAAAGAACTTGGTGTGGGGAATGTAACTGTTTCAAGATGGGAAAATGGAGAATCTACACCATCAGAATCATTAGATAGATTCATTCGGCTTTTTTATGCCACCTCAATGGGATTTGATGAAATAGCTAAATCTCTTGTTAAAGATATATTCCCAAAACTTAAAAAAGGACAAAAGGAATCTCCAATTAACTTTCCTGTTGAAAGCCTCGGCCAAAAAGCCGGTCAAGAATGTGTAGTTAATTAATCAATAAATTATTGGTGGTTACTCCAGCGGCCCCTAGGCCGCTTTTTTGATTTTCTTGATAATGTTTCATGATGAAACATTTAGATTGTTGGGAAATTCCCTCCTTGATTTTTCCAGCCAGGGATTTCAAACTGAGTCACTACCGGCCCGGGGCCATCCTTGACAACCTGGGGCTCAATTGTGTAGATTAGCAGGATATTTGCACTCCGGGAGGGGGCCCGCATGACTTTTCAGGAACTGCTCATCACCCTGCAGCGTTTCTGGGCCGACCAGGGTTGTCTCATCGGGCAGCCCTACGACATCGAAGTGGGGGCCGGCACCTTCAACCCGGCCACCCTGCTCCGGGCCCTGGGACCCGAGCCCTGGAACGTGGCCTACGTGGAGCCCAGCCGGCGCCCCACCGACGGGCGCTACGGCGAAAACCCCAACCGCCTGCAGCATTACTACCAGTACCAGGTGATCATGAAGCCCTCCCCCAAGAACATCCAGGAACTCTACCTAGCCAGCCTCAAGGCCCTGGGTCTGGACCCCCTGGACCACGATATTCGCTTCGTGGAGGACGACTGGGAATCCCCCACCCTGGGGGCCTGGGGCCTGGGTTGGGAGGTCTGGCTGGACGGCATGGAGATCACCCAGTTCACCTACTTTCAGCAGGCCGGGGGCATCGACCTGCATCCGGTGAGCGTGGAGCTCACCTACGGCCTGGAGCGCATCGCCATGTACCTCCAGGGGGTGGATAACGTCTATGACCTTAAATGGACCGAAAGGGTCACTTACGGCGACGTGCACCACCGGGGCGAGGTGGAACACTCCATCTATAATTTCGAGCAGGCCGACGTGGACATGCTCTTCCGCCTCTTTTCCATGTACGAGGCGGAGTCGAGCCGCATCGCCGGCCTGGGGCTGGTTCTGCCCGCTTACGACTACTGCCTCAAGTGTTCCCATACCTTCAACCTCCTGAACGCCCGGGGGGCCATCAGCGTGGCGGAACGCAACAGCCTCATCGGCCGGGTGCGCAACCTGGCCCGGCTGTGCGCCGAAGGCTACCTGAAACAGCGGCAAGATATGGGCTTTCCGCTCTTGAAAAAATAGGGGAATTATATACTCGACTCCCGATTCCATCTTGGCCGTAGGGGCGGCGTCTCAGTGGCGCAGGCCTCTGGCCTGTGGGTTTGCCCTGGGCGGGGAAACCCCGCCCCTACAAAAGATAATTGAGGAATTCAAATATATAATTTCCAAAAATTGCGGTCAGCTTTCAGCCGTCAGCTATCAGCTTAAAAGGCAGATTCGGTCGAGGCAGTTTTCTGTTTTCTGTTTTCTGCCAAGGGGCCTTGGACTTTGATTTTTTTTTAACAGAAAACAGATAACCGCATTCCAGGCTGCTAACGAGGGAAACCCATGGGAAGCGAATTACTATTGGAGATCGGCACGGAGGAGATCCCGGCCCGTTTTCTGCCGCCGGTGCTCGACGAAATGGCGCAGGGCTTGCGCCACAGGTTGGAGCAGGCCCGCCTCGGGGCCGGCGAGATTTCCGCCTGGGGCACCCCCCGGCGCCTCGCCCTGGTGGCCCGGGACCTGCCAGCCAGCCAGGCGGTGGCGGTGCAGGAGATCATCGGGCCTCCCAAGGCGGTGGCCCTGGACGCCCACGGCCAGCCCACCGCCGCGGCCCTGGGCTTCGCCAAAGGCCAGGGGGTGGCCGTGACCGACCTGGTGGAGTTGGACACCCCCCGGGGGATCTATCTGGCCGTGAGCAAGAGTGTCAGCGGCCGGCCCGCCCTCGATTGCCTGCAAGAGATCCTGCCGGACCTCATCATGGCCTTGAGTTTCCCCAAGTCCATGCATTGGGGAGACCTGCAGTTCACCTTTGCCCGGCCCATCCACTGGATTTTGGCCCTTTTCCAGGGTGAGGTGGTGCCCTTCTCTCTGGCGGAGGTGACCAGCGGTCCGGTAACTTATGGCCACCGCTTCCTGGCGCCCCACGCCATTGGGGTTAAGGACGCGGCAACCTATGTCGCCGGCCTGGAGGCAGCCCACGTCCTGGTGGACCCGGCGGCTCGCCGGGCGCACCTGGAGAAGGAGTTGGCCCAGGCCGCGGCCGGGGTGGGCGGCGAAGTGGCGCCCAACCCGGGGTTGCTGGAGGAGAATACCTTCCTGGTGGAATATCCCTCGGTGGTGGTGGGCAACTTTGACGAAAAATTTCTGCAGCTCCCCGATGAGGTCCTCATTACTTCCATGCGGGAGCACCAGCGCTATTTCTCCCTGCGGGGCCTGGACGGGAAGCTCCTCCCCCACTTCATCGCGGTGAACAACACCCTGGCCCGGGACCCCAACCTGGTGCGCCGGGGCCACCAACGGGTGCTGCGGGCCCGTCTCAGCGACGCCATGTATTTCTACGAGGTTGACCGCAAGATACCCCTGGAAAATAGGGTGGAGGCCCTGAAAGGGGTGATGTTCCACTCCCTGTTGGGCACCTCTTATGAGAAGATGGAGCGCTTCCGGGAGCTGGCGGTCTCACTAGCCCGGAAGCTAGCCCCGGCCCTGGCTGACCAGGTGCGCCGGGCCGCAACTTTGGCCAAGGCCGACATCACCACGGAGATGGTGGGGGAATTCCCCACCCTCCAGGGGGTGATGGGCGAAAAATACTCCCTGTTGGACGGCGAGGCCCCTACCGTGGCCGCCGCCCTCTTTAGCCATTACCTGCCCCGCCACGCCGATGATATCCTGCCTCCAGACCTGATCGGTTCCTTGATCGGCATAGCTGACCGGCTCGATACCATCTGCGGCTTCTTCGGGGTGGGTCTCAAACCCACCGGCACGGCGGATCAGTATGGTTTGCGGCGGCATGCCTTAGCCATCATTAATATCATCGATGCCAACGACCTCCGTATCGACCTTCAGGACGCCATTGGCCAGAGCCTGGAACTACTAAGAGACAAGTTAAACCGTGAACCCCAGGAAGTCCTTTGCGAAGTTCTCGATTTCTTCCAGACCCGCTTACACCATCGGCTGGTGGGGGAGGGTCTCGAATTTGAGACTGTGGCCGCGGTTCTGGCCACGGGATTACGCGATGTCGAAGAAGCAGTCGCCAAGGCCAGGGCGCTGGAAGACTTTCGCCGCAGCCCCGATTTCCCCGCCCTGGCGGTGGCCTTCAAGCGGGTGATCAACATCTCCCGGGGGTGCGAGGCCGGCGCAGTTGACGAATTATTGCTGGAATACCCGGAAGAAAGGCTGCTCCTGGAAGCCACCCTGGTGATGGAGGGCGAGGTGGCCGAGGCCCTGGAGAAACGGGATTACCCCGCGGCCTTAAAGGCCCTGGCTAATCTCAGGGGGCCGGTGGACGCCTATTTCGATAAAGTCATGGTGATGGCGGAGGACGAGCGTCTGCGCCAAAACCGCTTGAGCCTGCTGGCCCGCATCAGCGCCACCTTTTTGCGGATGGCCGACTTCTCCCGGATTACCACCCAATAACCATGGGCCGCTGGTTTCGCCGCCAAGACAAGGACCGGAAAAAGGGCCGGGAGGAAAGCGAGGCCCCGCCGCCGGAAGAAGTCCCCGCCTTAGAGTCCGGAGGGGCCGGGTCCTCCCCCCCGGAGCCCGCAGAAGATGTAGCGGCGGGTTTTAAACCCGCCGTTGCCACGCCAATCGAAGAGGCCGCCGAGGAACCTGAAGCCGAGGGTGAGGAGCCGCACCGGGGCAGGTTCCGCCGCCTGCGGGAGCGGCTGGGCCGCACCCGCGAGGCCCTGTCGGGGGGCCTGGACCGTCTCCTCAAGGGGCGGCGGCAGGTGGACGCCCAACTCCTGGATGATCTGGAAGAATTACTGATCTCCGCCGATCTCGGGGTGGAGACCACCCTGTTTCTCATCCGCTCCCTTAACGAGAAGTTGCGGCGCCGGGAGCTTTTGGACCCAACCCGGCTGAAGGCCGCCCTGAAGGAGGAGATGTTGGCCCTGCTGGCCGTGGCGCCACCGCCCCCGCAGATCGAGGCCCGGCCCTGGGTAATGATGGTGGTGGGGGTCAATGGCGTGGGCAAGACCACCACCATCGCCAAACTGGCCCACCGGGACCTGTCCCGGGGCCTCACCCCGCTGCTGGTGGCCGCCGACACCTTCCGGGCCGCGGCGGTGGAGCAACTGGAGACCTGGGGCCAGCGCCTGGGGATTGCCGTGGTCAGGCAAAAATCCGGGGCCGACCCCGCGGCGGTGGTCTTTGACGGAATGGCCGCGGCCCAGGCCCGGGGGGTGGACACGGTCTATATCGATACCGCCGGGCGCCTCCATACCAAGGTGAACTTGATGGAGGAAATGAAAAAGATGCAGCGCACCGCGGCCAAGAAGCTTCCCGGCGCGCCCCACGAGGTCTTCCTGGTCCTGGACGCCACCACCGGCCAGAATGCCCTGAGCCAGGCCCGCCTGTTCCACGAGGCGGTGGGGCTCACCGGCCTGGTCCTCACCAAGATGGACGGCACCGCCAAGGGCGGGGTGGCCCTGGGAGTGGTCCATGAAACCGGCATCCCCTTGCGTTACCTGGGGGTGGGCGAGGCCATGGAGGACCTGCGGCCCTTCGAGGCCCAGGCCTTTGTGGAGGCCATCCTGGGCTGAGGCCGCCTAAGTCCCGCCTTTTACCTGCGCCAGCCCCAGGCGCCGTGCGCCCCGCGCTTTCCCGGCACCCCACCTTCCTTGACGACCTCAATCCAGTGAATATCTTCAAGATAAAGAATCGGTTGGAGAGCTTATGGACCTGAAGATCGAGAACAAACTGGCCCTGGTGACCGGCTCCACCGCCGGGATCGGCCTGGCCATTGCCAAATCCCTGGTGGCCGAAGGGTGCCGGGTAATCGTCAACGGCCGCACCGAGGCCCGGGTGGCCGGGGCCATCGATCAGATTCGCCAGGCACATCCTCAGTCGCATCTCGAACCCCTGGTGGCCGACCTGGCGAAAGCTGAGGGGGCCGCGGAGACCGGCCGCCGCTTTCCGGCGGTGGATATCCTGGTCAACAACCTGGGGATGTACGAGCATCGGGACTTCGCAGCGATCAGCGACGCCGACTGGCAGGCTATCATCGAGACCAACTTCATGAGCGGCTTGCGCCTGTCCCGCTGCTACCTGCCGGGCATGAAGGCCGCCGACTGGGGCCGTATCATCTTCCTGTCCAGCGAGTCCGGGATCAACATCCCGGTGGAGATGATCCATTACGGCGTCACCAAGGCCATGTATCTGGCCTTGAGCCGGGGGCTGGCAGAGACGACCAGGGGCACGGGAGTGACGGTGAACGCGGTGCTTCCCGGTCCCACCCGCTCGGAAGGCGTCGGCCGTTTCATCGCGGAACTGGCCCAGGCCAAGGGAATTTCGCCGGCGGAGGTGGAGAAGGAATTCTTCCGGTCTGTCCGTCCCACCTCCATTCTGCAGCGCTTCGCCAGCACCGAAGAGGTCGCCAACCTGGTGGCCTATCTGGCCAGCCCCCTGGCCTCGGCCACCAACGGCGCGGCTTTACGGGTCGACGGCGGGGTCGTCAGATCCATCGTCTAAAGGCACGCTTAACCCCGGGGAGCCGGTTCCAGGTCGTTTCGCCCAGAATGACCTTTTCAGGGAGACCGAGGTTTTCTTTTCCAGCGGTTTTGGTTGCTGCTGCCAGTTGAAGAACATCCAGCAGAAGTCCAACTAAATGAAAGGGCGTGGGGCATGGGGATCTCGCATCCGCAAGGCAGTAAATTTCTGAGGTACTGGCTGCCGGTCCTGCTTTGGGGCGGGGTGATGTTATCCCTCTCCGGGGACCTGGGGTCCGACAAAAATACCGGAAGTATTTTGCGCTGGTTGCTGCCGAACCTGAGCCACGCCAACTTCGCTTTGATCCACCTCTATCTGCGCAAGGGGGTGGGGCATTTCTTTGACTACGGCTTCCTCTATGTTTTGTGGTTCCGGGCCTTCCGGGGCGGCCTGGGTTATCAGGGCGGCCGCGCCTTTCTCTGGTCCCTGGGGTTCTGCCTGGCCGTGGCCCTCCTGGATGAAGGCCACCAATCCCTGTTAACATCCCGCTCCGGCAGCCTCTCGGATGTGGGCCTGGACCTGGCCGCCTCCTGCGGCGCCGCCCTGCTCTTGACGATTTTCCATACCCTGAGGCCGGGAGCCGAATCCGGGGCGGAGGCATAATATTGCAGCTCGTCCCTTGAATTATTTCCGGGAAATATATAATTTAACTTGTTAAAGGAACGGGGGGTTCGCCTTTTCCCCTGTCCCCGGAACGAGTCCATTTGCTTTCCGGCCGCCTGGGCGCCGCCAAACCCCAAAGGGATGCAGACCCATAACTCATGACCTTATTCTCCCGCATCTTTGCTGGCGGCAGCCGCCCCGGAGCTGACGCGTCCTCCGGACGAGTTCTCATCGCAGCCGTCCTAACGGCCATCGGGCTCAGCCTGGCCGCGCCGGCGGACCTCCGGGCCCAGGCGGGCCCCAACCTCTTTGACCAGGTGGTGGAGCACAAGCTCGATAATGGGCTGAAGGTGCTCCTCCTCAAAGAGACCCGGGCGCCCATCATCACCCTCCAGCTCTGGTATCGGGTGGGGTCCCGCAATGAATGCCTGGGCAAGACCGGCATCTCCCATGTCGCCGAATACATGATGTTCAAAGGGACTGCCAAGTATGGCCCCAAATACTTCTCCCGGGAAGTAGGAAGGGTGGGAGGCTCGGATAACGCCTTTACCTCCCGGGACTATACCGCCTTTTTTGAAACCGGCCCCAAGGATCAGCTCAAACACTGGCTGGAGATGGAAGCCGACCGCATGAAGGGCATCAACGTCAATGAAGAGGGCTTCCAGACGGACAAAAAGGTGGTCTTGGAAGAGCGGCGCCTGACGACAGATGACGAGCCCCAAAGCTTCATGGAGGAAGCCGCTCTGGCCGCCACCTTCGAGGCCCACCCCTACCAGTGGCCGGTGATCGGCTGGCAGCACGACATCGAGAGCATCAGCCTGGAGGACTATCAACAATATTACCATCGCTACTATCAACCCAACAATTGCACCCTGGTGGTGGTGGGGGATATCGAGCCCAAGGAGGCATTGAAAGAGATCGAGGACACCGTCGGGGGTTTGCCGGCCGGGCCGGAACCCCCAAAGGTCACTGCCCAGGAGCCGCCGCAATACGGAGAGCGCCTCGTCTGGGTGCACCGGGAGGCGCAATTCCCCTATCTTTTGATGAGCTATCACACCCCTAACTGGCAGACACCGGAGGATGCCTATCCCCTGGAGCTGCTCTCCCGCATCCTCTCCGAGGGGCATAGCTCCCGTCTTTATCACGACCTGGTTTATGAGCAGAAGCTGGCCCTGGAGGTGGGGGCGGACTATGACCTGTATACCTGCGATCCCTTTCTCTTTATGCTTTCTGGCCAGCCCATGCCGGGCAAAACTCTGGCTCAATTGGAGGCGGGCCTGGACACCGAGTTAAAAAGGCTGCAAACGGAACTGGTGAGCCCCCGGGAGCTGCTCAAGGCCAAAAATCAGGCCAGCGCCGAATTCTACCTGCACCAGGACTCCATCTTCTTCCGGGCCATGTTGCTGGGCCAAACCGAGAGCGTGGCCCGCTGGACCCTTTTGAAGGAGTACATCCCCAAGCTCCAGCAGGTGACCGCCGCTGACGTCCGGCGGGTGGCCCAAAAATACCTGGTGCCCATGAACTGCACCCTGGGCCTCCTGGCGCCGGTCAAGACCGGCAAGCCCGAGGGCGGCCATTTCCATCCAGGCGGGGCCATCAGATAGGAAAAAGGGCGGGGTTCCGTTGACGGGGTAGCCCTCCTAACGTGTTTAAATGTTTATGTCTCCAGGATCACTTTATGGGTCTTAAGCCGAAAAATTGGCTGTGCATGGCCAGGGGCCGGTTAATCATGCCGGTCCTGGTCCTGGCTTTGCTGAGCGGGCTCTTTGGGCAGGGACCAGCCGCAGCCTCCGAAGCTGTTTTGGGGGTGCGGGAACAACTGCCCAACGGGCTGGTCTGGCTCTTTTCCCAACAGTCCGGGTTGCCCATGGTCTCCCTGCAGATGTTCATCAAGGCCGGCACCCTGGAAGACCCCGAAGGGAAGGAGGGTTTGGCCAACCTTACGGCTTCCCTGCTTGCGAGTGGCGCCAAGGGGAAGAGCGCTACCCAGATCGCCCAGGAAGCCGATTTTATCGGGGCTCGTCTCACGGCCCGGGGGGGCGATGATTTTGCCACCATCAGCCTGATCATTTTGAAAACGGACCTGGATGCCGGCCTGGGGCTCCTCCAGGACGTCTTGTTGAACCCCGCCTTCGCCCCTGCTGAAGTGGAGCGAAAGGTGGCGCAATTCCAGGCCACCCTGAAAAGCGAGGAAGACGACCCCATGCTGGTGGCCCGCCGCACCTTCGCCAGGGACCTCTACGGAAACTTTCCTTATGGCCATCCGGCGATGGGCACCCCCCAGGGTCTGGCTGCCATCACCCCCCAGGACCTGGCGCAGTTTCACCGGACCTACTACCGCCCCAACAACGCGGTCTTATCGGTGGTGGGGGATTTGACCCAGGATGAGGCCCGCCAGTGGGTAACCAAGATCTTCGGAGCCTGGCCAGCAGCAAATCTGCCTTCACCGAAACTGCCAGCCATGCCGCCGCTGATGGCACGCAAGGTGGTGCTCATTGACAGGGACATCAGCCAGGCCAACATCATTTTCGGGAACCTGGGCATTAACCGGGCCAACCCGGACTTTTACGCCTGCCAGGTAATGAATTACATCCTGGGGGGCGGTGGCTTTTCCTCCCGCCTGCTGGACGAGATCCGGGTGAACCGCGGCCTGGCCTTCAGCGTCCGCAGCTCCTTTGCCCCAGGGCTGGAACCGGGTCCCTTCACCGTCTCTCTGGAGACCAAAAACTCCAGCGCCGCCGAGGCCATCTCCCAGGTGCGGGCACAGCTCCAACTAATCATGAACCAGCCGGTGAAGCCCAAGGAACTTGAGGATGCCAAATCTTATTTAATCGGCAGTTTCCCCCGGCAAATGGATTCCATGACCAGGCGGGCCCAACTCATGGGCTATGTGGAAATCTACGGGCTCGGGTTGGATTATCCCTGGAAGTATCCGAAGCTGATCCAGGACCTGACCCCCGCGGATATTCAGAGGGTGGCGCAAAAATACCTGCAACCCGACCAGTATCTCTTGGTGGTGGTAGGCAAACAATCGGCCATCCCGTCTTTGACCGGGCAGCCTGATATGAAAAAAGAGGAGAATCGGCATGAAGAAAAGAAGTCTATCCCTTAGTTTGTTGATGCTTATCCCAGGATTGCTGTTCCTGGTGGCCTTGGGGGTGTCCCCCAGTCCGGCCCGGGCCCAGCAGGTGGCCCCGCAGGTGGCCCCGCAGGTGGCCCCGCAGGCGGCCCCGCAGGCCATAACCTCTGACACCTTTGCCAATCTGGCCAAGGAAACCGGCACGGCCGTGGTCAACGTCAGCACCGAAAAAAAGGTGAAAAACCAGACCACGGAATTTTTCCACCAGATGCAACCTGGGCCGGGCGGGGAACAACCCTTCGGGCCGGGGCAGGACCCCTTCCAGGAATTTTTTAAGAAATTTTTCGGGGAAATGCCCAAAACCTTCAAGACCCGCAGCCTGGGGTCCGGTTTCATCATCGATCCCTCGGGACTCGTCGTCACCAACAACCACGTGGTGGAGGGCGCCGACAAGATTACCGTCAAGCTCTTCGCGGGCCAGGAACTCCAGGCCACCATCAAGGGGCGGGATTCCAAGACCGATCTGGCCTTGATTCAGATCACCAACCCGCCTGCGAACCTGCCCTCCCTGAAGCTGGGTGATTCCGACGCGGTGCGGGTGGGAGACTGGGTCATGGCAGTGGGCAACCCCTTCGGCCTGAGCCACACCGTCACCCAGGGGATAATCAGCGCCAAGAGCCGGGTGATCGGCGCCGGCCCCTATGACAATTTCCTGCAAACCGATGCCTCCATCAACCCCGGCAACAGCGGCGGTCCCCTCCTCAACCTCCAGGGCGAAGTGGTGGGCATCAATACCGCCATTCTGGCCAGCGGCCAGGGTATCGGCTTTGCCATCCCCAGCAATATGGCCAAGTGGGTAATCCCGCAACTGAAGGCCAAGGGCAAGGTAACCCGCGGCATGCTCGGGGTCGAAGTGCAGAATGTGACCCCGGATCTGGCCAAGTCCTTCGGGATGTCCGAAGCCAAGGGGGCCCTGGTGGCGGAAGTCAATCCCGGCTCTCCCGCGGAAAAGGCAGGCATTAAGCGGGGGGACATCATCATAGAATTCAACGGCCACCCCATCCAGGAAATGAATGATCTGCCCCGTCTGGTGGCCGACACCGCCCCAGGCACCAAGGCCAGCGTCAAGGTGCTCAGGGACGGCAAGGAGAAGACCTTCAACGTGACCGTCAGCGAACTCACGGAAGAGCAACAGGCCACCGAAGGTAAGGAAGAAGGGGGCGGCGAGCAGAACCGCCTGGGCCTGGTGGTGAAGAGTATCACCCCGGAGCTGGCCAGGCACTTCCACCTCCGGGACACCAAGGGTGTCCTGGTGGAAGGGGTGGAACAGGGCAGCGCGGCGGCCGACGCCGGTATCCAGCCGGGAGACCTCGTGCTGGAGATCGACAACCAGGCCATCAACACGGTCAAGGACTTCGAGACCGCGGTGGCCCGGCTGAAGAAGGAGAGCTACGCCCGGCTCCTTATGAAGCGTCAGGGGCGCACCCTGTACCTGATGCTGGAAGTTCCGAAATAAGAGGATTTTGCGGATAAAAAACCAGGGGCCGCAGGCGCTGTCTGATGCCTGCGGCCCCTGTGCGGCTGGGCAGCGCTTGCCAAACCAGGCTGCCGGCGCGGCCCCCCGGGAGCTATTGCTTCTCGATGACCACCAGGGTCCGCTCGGTCACCAGGGGATAGATTTCCTCCAGGTCATGGTTCTGCAGGGAGATGCAGCCATAGGTCCAGTTTTCGCCCTCCAGGTTTCGCAGCGGGTCCTCAGTGCCGTGGATGCCAACATCGCCGCCGATCTCGGCATCCGGGGGCAGACGCCCGGCTTCCTTGGCCCGGGCGAACTTCAGCCAGTTTTGGGTGTTGGGATAGTTCAGCCAGATGAAGGCGTCCCATCTGCTGTGGGGATACTTGGCGCGCACCCGGTACACCCCTTCAGGAGTGCAAGTATCACCCTGGCACAACTTATCGTTGTAGGGGTCTCTACCTAAAACAACCGGATAGGTTTTAAGAGGGGTAATCCCCTGGTAAAAAGTGAGCTTGCGGCTAAGCTTGTGGACCACGATCACCGTGGGTTCGGGGCCCTCGCCGTCATAACCGTTTTTAGCCAACAGGTTTTTAACATATCTTTGTTCTTGAGTGAGATTGGCCGGCGGCGGCGTATACTCCGGCAGCGACGCGGCCTGGATGCCGGTGGCGGGTTTCTCCGGGGCCACGGCGCAACCCCCCAGCGCCGCCGTCAGCGACAAAATGAGCAAAGCATATAGCCAGTTACGCATTTTGTATCCCCCTCCCCCGATTATGTAATATTGCATAATCGGTTGCCACTATAGCAGAGATAATGCCTTTTGGCAAGCAAGTTTTTATTAACCCATAGCTAACAAAAGTTTCATAATCTTATATGGCCCTGCATCTCATTATCGATGGCTACAACTTGATCCGCCAGTCCCCGGAGTTGCAAGAACTGGACGCCCGGGAACTGGAGGCCGGAAGGGCGGCGCTGCTGGCGCGGCTGGCGGCCTACCGGGAGCGCCGCCCCCAGAGGATCACCGTGGTCTTCGATGGCTGGCTCAAGGGCCACCTCAAAGAGAGCCGGGACCGGGAGCGGGGGCTCTCGATCATCTTCTCCCGGCGGGGAGAGAAGGCCGACCAAGTCATCAAGCGCCTGCTGGACCTGGAGGGGGCGCGGGCCGTGGTGGTCACCTCCGACCGGGAGATCCAGGCCTGGGCCCAAGGAGCGGGGGCCGCCTGGATCAACGCCGCCCAGTTCGAGAGGCAGTACCTGTTGGACCGGGAACCGGAGACCGGAGAGGAGCCGGAGGAATCCCGGGACCACCGCCTCAAAAAAGGCCCGGCCCGGCGCCTGCCCAAGGACCAGCGCCGCCGGCAGCAGCGGCTGAAAAAGTTGTAACCGGGCGTAGGGGCGGGGTTTCCCCGCCCGGGCAGGTCCACAGGCAGGAGGCCTGTGCCACTGGGGCGCCCTCCCCGGCCTTAAGGTTCTCCGGCCAGAGGCCGGCCTTAATTGCACTTTGGCAGCCGCAGGCTTTAGCCTGCGTAAAAGATGCCCACTAACTAATCAATCAGTGGAATTTACAAGCTATTTCCCTCTCCCCCAATGGTGGAGAGGGGAAAAAGCAAGAGAGCTCCATAAGTTAATAAAAGAAGATTTGGCAGCCTAGATTACACCGCAGATTAGCCAAAACCTTGCCGGACACTCCTCAGTCTTGACCTGCCTGGCTTATCTTCCCGGTTCCCCCGGGCTGCACCGCATCGCTGGCGCCAGGGCAGGTTTGCCCCCGGATTGGGGGCCCGCCTTCCCCGGCGCCCCACGCCCCTGGTATTTTAGATTATGAAGAATAACTTATACTATCCGCTTGACAAGTATACATTTGGATAGTATTTTAAGCTCATGAAGCTCTTGACCGAAAAACAGCAGGCGGTGCTGGGGTTTGTCGAGAAGTTTTGCGCCAGCCACGGCTATCCCCCCACGGTGCGGGAGACGGCGGCCGCCTTCAGTATCCAGCCGCGGGCGGCGGCGGACCACCTGGCAGCCCTGAAGCGCAAGGGCCAGCTCCACCGGGAGCCGGGGCGCTCCCGGGGGCTGGTCCTGGCGGCCCGCTCCAGCTCGCGGGTAGTGGAGGCGCCGCTGCTGGGGAGGATCGCCGCCGGCCAACCCATGTTGGCCGCCGAAAACATAGAGGACACCCTGCCTTTGCCTCGCTCCTGGGTCCGGGACGAGGAGGTCTTTCTCCTGCGGGTGGCCGGCGAATCCATGGCTCCCTTGCTCCTGCCCGGCGATCTGGTGATGGTGCGGGTCCAGTCCCAGGTGGGCCGGGGCGAGATCGCGGTGGTGCTCATCGACGACGAAGCCACCCTGAAGCGGGTCTACGAGGAGGCTGGCGGCCTGGTCCTCAAGGGCGACAACCCCGAGTTCACCCCCCTGCGCCTCACTTCGGCGGAGACCGCCGAAGTCAGGATTCTGGGCAAGGTGGTGGGGGTCTATCGCAACCTGGAGGGCCGGCGCAGCTAAGGCAGCACGGGCGTCTCGCCGGGCCCGTAGGGGCGGGTTTACCGACCCTACCCGGAAAATTTCGTTGCGGCTGCAACACAGGCTCAGGAATTATGGAAAGGCCAACAGGAAATTTTGAGCAGCGCCCGGCGCCCTCGGGGCCGCCTGGCCGGCAGACCGCCCTGGACCGTTGCCTGGCGCCCCTGAAGCCGGGACGGGGGATTCTGCTCTGGGGCGGGCAACTGCGTCCCCTGGCCGCGGCTGCGGCCGCCTGGGGCGCGGCCCGCGGTGCACCGGTGCTGCTGGTGGACGCCGCCAACCTTGCCGATCCCTATGCCCTGGTGCGGGAGGCTCGGACCCTGGGCCTGGTGCCCCGGGAAGTCCTGGCGCAGGTAAGGGTAACCCGCGCCTTTACCTGCCACCAACTGGTGCGCCTGCTGCGGGAGATTCTGCCGCCCGTCCTGTCGCCCGGCTGCCTGGTCCTGCTCCTGGGACCGGTGAGCCTGTTCTACGACGAACAGGTGCCGCTCCCGGAACGGCGCCGCCTCTTTCAAGAACTGACGCAACTCCTGGGCCGGATCAAGTCCCAGGCCGCCCTCCTGCTGCTGCAACCCCTGTTGCCCAAGGAGGCCGACAACCGCCACTTCGGGAAGCTGCTGGCGCCGCTGCTCGACTACTTCGTGGAAATGGAAAGTCCGGCGGCGGGCCGGGGGGAGAGCCGCCGGCTCCCCCCTGTTACCCCCTGCGGACTCCAAAATGGGAGACTTGAAAATGGACGTATTTCTACCTGAATGCCGGTACCTGCAGCCCCGGCTGGGATTTACCGCCCGCTGCGGACAATGGTGGCAAGCCTTGGATCTCCCGGAGGATGCCGGGGTCTATCTCCAGGAAATCTTGAAATTCCTGGTTAGCGGGGCGCTGATCCTGGCCGTCGGCGTGCTCCTGCTGCTGTTGGGGTAGTAAACAGTGAGCAGGTTCTCATGGGACTTTGGCCCACCCACAAATTATGAAAAGTGCCGCTGGCCATTTTTTTAACCTTGAACCTTGAACTTTGAACTTTGAACTTTGAACTTTGAACTTTTTGGGACATGGGACGCACGGTTTTACCATACAGCCACGTCTGGGAGGAGGAGCGCGGCCGCTGGCAGAAGTTCCGCCGGGCCCTGCGCCGGCATGACCAGGAGCAGTTCGATCGCCTCTTTGAACTGGCCCGGCTGCACCTCCAGGCCGGGGTCTACGCCGCCAATCCCTGGCCCCTGGAGTCCATGCTGCTGTCCATGCTCCTGGAGCATCAGAAGGCCCTCAGCGCCTTGGAGGAGCACTTGAGGATGCTCACGCGCCGGGACCGGGAGGTGAAGGAAATCTAGGCGCGGCCCCATCAAGGCCTGAGACCTCTGCCACTTTTTATAAGCCGGGGAAGGAGTGCCGCAGGCTCGCCCTCCCCGGCTAAATGTCTTAAGGACCTGGCGCCCAGTGATAAGCAGAGGAATACTGAATACTGACTCTTAAGTACCTAATTTCCTGTTTTCTGTTTCCTGTTTTCCGTTTTCGGCAGGGCGACCCGCGAGCCAAGCCCCCCACCCCAGAATTTTGCTGCTCACTGCTTACTGCTCACTGCTCACTGACTACTGGCTACTGGCTCATGGAAACCAACGGCTGGCTGTTCGATCTCTATCCCCTGGGCAACCGTCTGGTGTTGTGGTTCATCACGGACACCGGGGAGCGCTTGCGCCTGGAGGATGATTTTCCCTACTGCTTCTATCTCGAGGGGCCGCCGGCACGCCTCCGCGCCCTGGCTCGCACCCTGCAAAGCCGGGGTTGGCTCTCCCGTTCTTATCCGTCCCGGGGCCGGGACCTGTGGACCGGCGAGGAGATTCCGGTATTGGCCTTGGAGGCCCGGGCTTACGGCCTGCTCTTTCGACTCCGGCACTGGCTGGGGACGCTGCCGGCGGAGGTGGAGTGCTATAATTGCGACCTGGACGTGGCCAGCTACTACCTGTACGCCCGCCGCCTTTATCCCTGCGCCTGGTATCATCTGGAGGCCGGGGGGGGGGGAGGCTCCGGCGGCTCGACCCCCTGGAGGAGGCCTTTGCCCTGGAGTTCTCCCCGCCGCCCTTCCTCACCACCCTGACCCTGAGCCTCACCCGGGACCCCCTCATCTCCCTGGACGCGGGGAACGGCCTGGCCCTGGGCTGGGAGGGCCGGACACTGGAGCTAACAGCCCCGGACCGCCCCGGGCTGCTGAATGAGCTGGCCCGCCTACTGACGCGCCTCGACCCGGACCTGGTGTTGAGCGATGGCGGGGACGAAACGATCATTCCCACCCTCAGCCGCTGGAGCCGGGAAACCGGGACGCCCCTGCCCCTGGACCGGGAGCGCGGCCCCGTGGACCGCAAGTTCGGGGCGCCGCGCAGCTATTTCTCCTATGGCCGCATCGTCTACCAGGGCGCCGCCGTCCCTTTTTACGGCCGCTGGCACCTGGACCGGCGCAATTCCTTCTACTATCGGGAGTCCGGCCTGGCGGGACTCAGGCAAATCAGCCGCATCGGCCAGATGCCCCTGCAGCGGGCGGCCCGGGCCTCCCCCGGGACCCTGATCACCTCCATGCAACTGTCCCGGGCCCTGGCCGACGGCATCCTCATCCCCTGGCGCAAAGGCGAACCGGAAGGCTTCAAGACCGCGGGGCAACTGCTCACCATCGACAAGGGCGGCCTCAGCTTCATGCCCCCGCCGGGCCTTTACTTCAACGTGGCCGAAGTCGATTTCGCCTCCATGTACCCCACCATCATGGCGCGGCATAACATCTCCCCGGAGACGGTGAACTGCCCCTGCTGCGCGGGGGCAATTGATCTGGGGGATGAGGCTAAGGGCCGAGGGCCCTTACCCCCTCCCCCCTCTCCCGTCCCGGAGGCGGGCTACCATCTCTGCCGACGCCGTGAGGGGCTGGTGCCCAGGACCTTGCGGCCCATCCTGGCCCTCCGGGAGCAACTCAAGGCCCGGGCCCGGGAGGTTGGGGGTGAGGCGGCGGCCCCTTACCGGGAGCGCCAGACTGCCTTGAAGTGGATGCTGGTCACCTGTTTCGGCTACCTGGGCTACAAGAACGCCCGCTTCGGCAAGATAGAGGCCCACGAGGCGGTGACCGCCCATGGCCGGGACAAGCTGCTCACCGCCAAGGAGATCAGCGAGGCCGCGGGCTTCAGGGTGCTCCACGGCCTCACCGACTGTCTGTGGCTGCAAAAAGATGGGGGTACTGATACCGAATTGCGAGAAAATGACCTTTCTTTTGGTGGCACAGGCGTCTCGCCTGTGCGCGTTCATGGACCACAAATGTTGCAACTCCGGGAATGGCAATCCCCCCTGCCCCCCTTTCGGAAAGGGGGGGTTAAAAAGTCTCCCTTTGGAAAAGGGGGATTTAGGGGGATTTTTAAACCTGCGGCTATCCCCAATGACTTTTTGAATACGAATCGGTATCAGGCGGAATTGGAAAAATTGTGCCATAAAATTACCGCGGCCACCGGGGTCAAGCTGGCGCTGGCAGGGGTGTACCGCTGGCTTTGCTTCATGCCTTCCCGGCAGGACCCGAAAAGGCCGGTGGCCACCCGCTATTTCGGGGTCTTCGAGGACGGCTCCCTCAAGGTGCGAGGCCTGGCCTGCCGGCGCCGGGACACGCCGCCTTTGGTGCGCCGGGCCCAGGAAGATTTGTTGGCCAGGATGGCCGGGGCCGGGACGGCCCGGGAGCTGGCGGCCCTGAGACCCGAACTGGAGGCGATGGCCGAGGGCTTCCGCCAGCGCCTGCGGGAGGGAAGCGTTAAGCCCCGGGACCTGGTGATCACCCGGGTGCTGCCGCAACCGCTGGCGGACTATAAGGTGGACACCCCCACCGCCCTGGCGGCCCGGCAACTGGAGGCCGCCGGAATTCACCTGCTGCCGGGAGAGCAGGTGCGCTACGTCCACGCCGAAAAGAAGGGAGGTCCCAAGGAGTGCCGCATCCAGGCCGCCCCGTTCCTGGAAACCCTCGACGGTTACGACGCGGAGCATTACCTGGAGCTGCTGGAGAGGGCTATCGAGGAAATTATGACGGTATATGCCGCCCAGCCCCCTGCCATTTGACTTTCCCGTGGCTTTTCAAAGGAGGGGTATTATATTATAAGAAAATTCGTACGTCCATCGGGAGAAGTATCGTGAAAAAGACCTTCACTGTGGTCATCGAAAAAGACCCGGAAAGCGGCTGGCTAGTCGGCGAAGTGGTGGAACTGCCGGGCTGCTACTCTCAGGCCCCCGATATCGCCTCGTTGGAGGCCAACATGCGGGAAGCCATCAAGGCTTATCTCAACACCGGAATAACAGAGGAGCCTTTGCCCTCTTTTGTTGGGACGTGGCAGCTTGAGGTCCAGGCGTGACCAGGCTAAGGTTGGTGCCGTACCGGGACCTAAAGAGAGTATTGTTAGCCAAGGGCCTTCAATGGGTCCGGTGTGAAGGCAGTCACAACGTTTTCCGCCATGAGTCGGGGCGAACCGTGGTGGTTCCCGATCACGGGTCTGAGGTTATTGTCAGGCCCCTGTTACGCAAGATCCTGAGGGACTTGAATTTGAGCACTAAGGAATATCATCGGACCTTGGACAAAAAGTGAAATCTCTGGCAGGGATAGGCCGTACCAAAAAATATTTGGGTATTAAGAGCACAGGCGAGACGCCTGCGCCGGCGCCAACAAAAACAAGGGGCGGGTTTTAAACCCGCCCCTACGTTTTGCCAATCTGAGAAAGATTCTTAGATTTCCAGCCAGGAGTCGGAGAACAGCACCTGCCCCATGATGACCCGGGCGGTCTTGGCGTAGTTCTGCAGCTCTTTGGACATGGAGGGGATATCCACGGACTTGCCGTCCATGATATCGTGGACGATTTTCACGGCTTCGGGCTTCTTGCCGGCTACCACTGCGGCCAGATCATCGTCAAAGGCATCCACGATGGCGGAGGCCATGCCGTGGCGCTGCAGCATGATAACCAGGGTCCGGTTGATGATGGGCCTGATTTCGTCCGGCACGCCGTTGGAGGCATTGGAGAGACCGCAGGTGGACTTGGCCCCCGGGGCCATATCCTGGAGCATCTTCATGTATTCCAGGCCCGCCATGAGCTGATTTTGCTGGATGTTCAGCGGCGCAATGATGGGGTCGAACCAGATATCCTCGTTGGGGATATCGTATTCCGCGGCCTTGGCCAGAATTTCAGCGGTGAGCATGCCGCGTTCGTGTTCATCCCGGGGCATACCTTCGGGCCCCCACAACAGACCGATCATGTAGGCGTCGTATTTTCGCACCAGGGGCATCATGCCGTCCATGCGCTCGGGCCGGGCCATGATGGAGTTGATGATGGCCTTGCCCTTGTGGACCTTGAGGCCAGCCTCCATGGCGGCGATGTTGGAGGTGTCCAGGGCCAGGGGGATGTTGGGCACCACTTCCTGGATGGCCTTGACGAGCCACGCCATCAACTCATCTCCCCCCTTGCGGGCCGGGCCGATATTGACGTCGATGAAATCGACCCCGGCCTCGGCCTCTTTCAGGGCTATCTCCTGGAGGGGTTTTGCGTTGCGATCCTTCATCGCCTGGCCATAGACCTTGGTCACCACGTTCAGGTTTTCGCCGATGCGGTAAAATTTTTTCATCAAGTGATCCCCTTCTTGGCAATGGCATCAAGGGGGAGACAGCCTCGGGCTGTTCTCCCCGGGTATCTGAGAGGAGCTTCCCAAACTTACTGCAGGTTCTTCAAAAAGGCCGGGATATGGGAGGCTTCCCGGGGACCGATGGCAACCTTCCAATCGGGTATTTCCTCCTCCAGGTCGCCACTGATCCCCGCGGCATAACCCGGGATGATGAGGGTGCGGGTCTTGACCTTATCCGCAATGCCGCTCTTTTTGACTAAGTGGGCCACGGAGTCGCCGGAGAATTTGCCGGCGGCCCAGGCGGTCATCACCGACAGACCCTCGGTATCCTGGATCAACAGCCAGCAGGAGATCTTGCTGCCCTCGATTTCGCCGGAGACGATGAAATAGGTGAGGGCGAAATTGGTGGTCACCGCCACCGGGGAATCGGGTCCCGGGGTGCCGATCTCGTAGATGCCCGGGGTGATGATCATGGGCTTCTGCGGGTCGGTGTAGATGTTGAGCCGCTGCAACAGCAAGGGAAAGATACCGTCGGCGGACAGGTCGTTGACCACCACGATGCCGCCGTATTTGGCGATGAAGACCGCGGCGTAGAGCTTTTCCATCATGGGGTCTTTGGTCATGGCGTAGGGCAGGCAGATGGTGGGGAAGCCGAAGGGCCGGAACTTGGGCCCCAGGGCGGCCCGCCGGATCACCACCTGGTCCTGCAAGGCTTCCTTGATGCCGCGGCTGCCGGAGTCGATCACCAGGTCCTTGAGGCCCATGCCAGTGAGCTTGGTGGTCAGGGCGGCCAGCTCGTCATAGCCCTTGGCGCTGGCGATCAGGGGCAGGCCCAGCTCCTTGGCCAGGGCGCCCATGGCGTCGGCGTTGGCCGGGGTGGCGATACCGATCAAGGGTTTGCGCTCCTTGGCCACTTCGGCCCCGGCCTTGACCACCTCGGGGTTATCGTGACTGCCGAGAATCAAACCGGCGTCGGTCTTTTCCATCACCTTTTTGACCAGGGCTGCGAATTTGGCGGCGTCGCCGTTCTCGTCGTGAATGGCTATCAGTTCCGGCCGCAGCATGAGGCCCACCCGCTCATATTGCAACTTCATGAACTGGTCCAGCTTCTTGTCGACCTCGGCATCGGCCATGGCGGTAGTTACCAGCCCGGCGATCAGGGTGGGATTGAAGAAGGTCTTTTCGTGGCGGAACATCACGGTTTCGCCGCCGATGGTCTTGACCCCGTCCTTCATACCGATCTTTATCGGCCGGATGGGGGGCGCCGAGGCCTCGGCCAGCTTGTCCCGCACTTCCTCCGACACATAGGGACATTTTTCCAGCTCCGCCTTACCGCTGGCCAGGGCCATGGCAAAGGCCAAACAGGTGGGGAAACCGCATTCCTTGCAGTTAGTCTTGGCGAGCAGTTTGAAGATTTCAATTCCTGTTAAAGCCATCGTCTCTCTCCTTATCCATGGCTGGTGGCCAGCGCGGGTAGTCGGCCGGACCGCTTCCCCCCACCCGCCCTTCAGGTGAGAAGGGGGCCAGGAGGGGAGCACCCCCGGGCCCCCTTCGGGGTTAGCCGATAATGGAATCCATGCTCAAGGCCGGATGTTCCTTCTCCGTCAGGAAGGGCAGGATTTCATCTTCAGTGACGCCCACGGTTTCATCGGCGATGCGATCCAGGAGATCAGCGATCCCCTCTTCCTCGCCCCGCGCCAGGAGCCTTTCCCGCAACTCCTCTTTCAGGATCTTGGGCATCCAGACCACCCTTTTCAGGCCACCGTCACCCCGGATGAACTTCCGCTGGCAGACGTTGAACTTGCTGTGGCCCACAAACCCCGGGGTGACCTGGCCGCCGCCGATGACGCCGGCCAGGGTGGTGAACTTCATGCCGCAGGGGGTCTCTCCGGTATAGTCCCGGTTCACGGTCATGATGCCGTTGCACATGGGCAGGATCGCCGAGATGCACTCGCAGCAGCCGCAGGTGGTCATGGGATCATAGACCAGGCTGTAGAAGTTGTATTTTTCTATCTTCTGGCGGGAGGCCTTGAAGACGAAGTCGTTGACTCCCTGCCACATCCCCATCTTCTCATCCAGGGTTTCACCCTTCTCCACGGGCTGGTTGGGGCCGGTGGGGTTGATCTCAAAGGAGGCCTTGCAATCCATCCAGTTGTAGGCGCCGCACAGGCCGGTGCGCTCCGGGCTGACCACGCAGACATGGTTGGGGGCGAAGGACTGGCACAAGGTGCAGGAGTAGTAGGTCTCGGTGGTTTCGTCCCGCATGTTCTCCACCCGGGCGTCCCGCTCATGGTAGATTTTGCGGGCCCTGGCGGTAATCTCGGCCACCTTGTCCTTGTCGGTGTAAATCTTCACCTGACATTTATCGAAGATGGCGCCGAAGTCCTGGTGGTACTTGGCGTGCAGGAGGACTCCGATGTGCTTCAGGCTGAAGCCCTTCTCCACCGCGGACTTGCCGATGCGGTACCAGGCGATATCCCGCTGCCCGATGTGCATGATGCCCTGGGCGTAGTTCACCAGGTGGTGAATCTGCCGCTCCAGGATGGGCTCGAAGTCGGGCTGGAAGTTGCGGCCCGCCACTTCCACCAGCACGGCTATGGGCAGCCGGGCCGGGATCTTGTCGGCGGGCAGGTCGGAGATGTCCTGGCCGATGACTTCCACCTTGCCGTCCTCCACTTCATCCATGCGTTTGCTGGTGACCAGCTCCACCGCCTGGGTCTTGCCGCCGCCGCACTCCAGATAGAGGTCGTCCTTGCGGACGCGCTCGCCCTCGAAGGCCGCGCCGAAGTTCACCGGGATGTCGATCTCGGTGATCGAGACCTTGAGGCCCCGGACTTCGATGGATCTCTGGCCCAGCTCCTTCATGGGCACGTTGCTCACTACGTGCTCGTAAGTGCAGATACCGGTGGGCAGCACCTGGGGGATGTCCTGGTTGGTGATGGTGGGGAAGCCCCAGTTGATGGCGCCGGCGGCGTTGGCATACCATTCGTCGGAAATCTTGGACACCGCGTTGACGAAGGCAAAGATGCGGTCCTTATTGTAAAGCAGCATCTTCAAGGCCGCCCCCGGTTTGACGCCGCCAAAGGCCATGGCGGCCCGGTTGGCGAACCCCAGGGCGAAGACCGCCCCGGAGATATCCGGGCTGAAGGGCACGATCCGGGTGGGCCAGCCCACCTGGACCCCGCCTTCCAGGAGTTGTTCCGGCACCGAGGTCTTGCCGTCAATCGATCTGGCGGCGCAGAAGATATAGAGGTTCTTTTTCTGGTATTCGGTGACCAGGTCCACGGCTTCCTGGACCGAGGGGGCGGCGCCGACAATGGCGGCGAACCCCGGAGCGGAGCCGTCCACGAACTCGATGCCGCGTTTCCGGAAAACGGTGTCTTCGGCAGCGCCCAGCCAGATCTTGGTGTCGCCCTTGCTATAGACCTCTTCACCGCCCACGTAGAAATCCGGGTCGGTTAGATAACGCACCGCCTCGAAGATTTCTTCCGCCATCAGGGTAGCCAGACCAGCGTCCAGACCCGGTCCCAGATAGGGCAGATGGTGTGTTTCCGCCGGAATCGGCGGCAGCAAGGCCTTGCAGCGCTCCATCACCGGCACCGCGTCTTTGATCTTCTCGATTTTGGTGCCCATCAAGGAGTAAATGATGGGCAGATAATAAGCGGTATTGGGGAAAGCGATCTCCTGGTTCTCCCCGTATTTATCCCGGGCCTTGTTAAGGGCGTCCGCGCATTTGTCAACGATCTTGTGGGCCCCTCGAATGGCGGCGGAAAGAATGATTTTCGACACAGTTGCTTCCTCCTTCTTCCTTTTTCATAAAGGAATTTATCTGAAAGGGACCGTTCTCCCTTTTTGCCTTTATTTGTCGGGGAACGGCCCCTGCCTGGCTCAATGCTAGTCGCCGGCGGCGGCTTCGAGTTTGCGGCGCATGTCCATATCCATGAGCACGCGTTCCCGGGCCTTGTCGATGCCCAGGGCCTTCCGTTTCAGGTCGATGTGGGCGATCATCTTCCTGGCCGCCAGGAGCGGATCCATCTCGAAGTCCCACTTGCCGCCGTATTCTTCTTCAAATCCCTTGAAGAGGTAATCGGTGAGGATCTCCGATCCCGTGGTGGGCCAGGTGACCCCAAATACGGTGTAGACCCCCGAGGCCACGAAGTACTGGCCGATGGCGATGGCCTTCTCGCTCATCCACTCCGGGGCCGCCCCCGCGGCCGGCAGGTCGCTGATGTCGCTGCCCAGGCCGCCGGCCTTGACGCAGGCGGTGGCCGCCATCAGGATGCGGGAGTTATCCACGCAGGCCCCCATGTGCAGCACCGGCGGGATGCCCACCGTCTCGCAGACCTCCGCCAACCCCGGACCGCAATACTTGGAAGCGGCCTCCGGGGTCATCAGGCCGTATTTGCCCGCGGCCATGGCGGCGCAGCCGGTGGAGAGCACGATGACGTCGTTCTTCAGCAGTTCTTTGATCATCTCCAAATGCGAGTTGTCCTGGGTGGTGCGGCAATTGTTGCAGCCCACCACTCCGGCTACCCCCCGCACCCGGCCGTTGATGATGTTGTCGTTCAGGGTGTAATAGGAACCGCGGATGGAGCCCCCCAACAGGTACTGGATGGTCTCGTAGCTGAAGCCCACCACCATGGGAGAGGTGACCGACGGGATCATTACCGGGGCCTTGCGGTTGGGATAGTTGTCGATGGCCTCCCGGATGATCTTTTTGGCCACGTCCAGGGCGTGGTGCTCGTCGAAGGGGATGTGCATGGCCAGCGGCATTTTGGCCCGGTCGTCGGTGGTGATGATCTTGGTGTGGTAGCACTTGGCCACGTTCTCCAGGGCCTGCATCTCGCACTGCACGTCCACTATCAGGGCGTCCACCGCGCCGGTGACCACCGCCAGCTCCTGGTGCAGGTAGTTGCCTGCCACCGGGATGCCGTGGCGCATGAGCACTTCGTTGGCCGAGCAGCACATGCCCGCCAGTTGGATGCCCTTGGCGCCCTTGCTCTGAGCATAAGTGATCAGTTCCGGGTCCTGGGAGGCCACGTAGAGCATCTCCGGCAGCAGCGGCTCATGGCCGTGCATCACCACGTTGACGTGGTCCTCCTTCAGCACCCCCAGGTTGATCTCGCCGGCGATGGGCACCGGGCAGCCGAACATGATGTCCTGCAGGTCGGTGGAGATCATGGAGCCGCCCCAGCCGTCCGCCAGGGCGCAGCGGGTGGACTGCTTCATCAGGTTGCGGTAGTCCTGGTCCACGCCCATGTGGGTGCGGTGCATCAGTTCCACCACCTCGATGTCGATGCCCCGGGGCACGACCCCGTTTTTCCGCCAGATCTCCTGGCGCTTGGCCGGGGCCCGCTTCACGTAGTTGATCTCGCCTTCCTGCTGGCCGAATTCCGCCAAAATCTTGTCAGCCAGCTCCTTAGCGATCTCCAGCTTATCCCGGGACTTGGCGTCCTCGCCTTCGCCTTCAGTGATGGCCACTCCCCAGTCCTTGGCCACCCTCTTGAGCTTGACCACGTCCTTGACCTCATAGCCCGGGGCCTGACCGTGGGCGATCTCTTTGAAGAGTTTGGCCACCCCCCGGGAGTGGTCGCTGTGGGCCGAGGTGCCGGCCGCTACCATGCGGGCGAAGTTCCGGGCCACGATGGTCTCGGCGGTGGCCCCGCACAGACCCATGCGCTGCTTCTTCTCCTCGCCGCTCTCGCCCTCTTTCTTCTTGGGAGGCGGCACCCGGCAGGGACCCTGAGCGCAGATGCGGCAACAGGCCCCTTCGGCCCCGATGGGACAGGGCTTCATGGTCTTGGCCCGGTCAAAGATCGTCTCCACTCCCTCCGCCTGGGCCTTCTTAATCAGCTGCTGGGCCGCCACGTCAATGGATAGTTTTTCCAACTCTAAATCAGCCATTACATACCTCCAGTTTCTTACTTTCAGAGTGGCCTTCATGGCCCCTCTTGGCAAAAGAGCCCGCCTTCAGGGTGCGTTCATATTTTGCTTCGTCAAAAGGCCGGGCTCCGGGACAGGAAATGGTTCGCTTCCAGAATGGCCGCCGGCACCTTAGGCAGCCAGTTCCTGGATCATCGATTTGAC
Organism: uncultured delta proteobacterium; assembly: GCA_963697965.1. Taxonomy (GTDB): domain Bacteria; phylum Desulfobacterota; class Desulfobaccia; order Desulfobaccales; family 0-14-0-80-60-11; genus JAPLJC01. Next base: position 339,032 of record OY969108.1, on the reverse strand, counting down.
GAGTTTCACCGATTCCGGATGGCGCATGATGAGGAGGTCGCTTCCGGCCAGGAGCAGGCTCACGGCGGTCACGGCCTCCATGAGAATGCCCCGCTTGGTCTGGTCGCCCAGTTGCGGCGCTTCCTCATTGGTCTGCTTGCACTCCTTCACCTTCCACACTTCTTGACCGACATAGTTGACGATGGGGAGCTGCAATTTCTCGTCTTCCTGGGTCAGGGCCGCCATGCGGTCCCGCTCCATGACGGAATAACAATACTCCATGCCGTAGCCCAGACCGCCGGTGGTGGGGTCCACCAGGATACGGCTGTCCGGAACCCCGAGCTGGCCTAAAAGGATGTTCAACTGCTTGGCCAGGTTGACGTCGATGGGTGAGTTGGCGATGATCGTATGGTTATAAGCCAGGGCCGCGGCGCCGATCTTCTTGTAGTTCTTGTCCTGCACCGGGCCGATGACGATGCTTTTATCGGCGCAGGCTTCCGCCACCGCCGGCAGCACCTCGGCATCCTTTTCCATGCTGCTGGTGCCGAAGACGATGAGGGGCACGTCGATGGCCGCCGCCACTTTCTTGGCGGTGGCTGCCGCCGACTCGGGGCTGGCGTTGTCCCCATTGGGGTCGGTGCTATTCAGGATCAAGGCGATGGCTTCGGCCCCAAAATCCTTGATACATTTCTGGGCCCAGGCCACCGGGTCTTTGGCCACGTCCTTGATGGCGGCATAGGCTGGAGCGGCCCATTCTTCTCCCGGGTCTCTATCCCACACCTCCATGGCAATCCGGGGCTTATTGGGCATTACCCCTTCAAAGACATATAAGGGGTAGGAGGTTTCGCCTCCCAAGGTCATGGCTTTTTCCCCTTTGCCAATGGTTACGGTTTTGATCGAGCCCGAATAAATCTGCTTGGGAATCTCAAAGGCCAAGGTAGTTCCCTCCTTAAATTTTTCCGGAATTGCCGGCAGGTTACTTTATTTAAACCAGGGGAGGTGTAGGATACATTGTGAAAATAATAATTAATAGGTCTCTCTGTCAAGTAAAAAATCACGTGACCAGCCGCGGCGCCGCGCTTTCAAGGTATTAATCTGGTAAAGATTTCATAAGCTGCTCTTAAAGCTGGGGAATCGGCCGGGAGCTGGTAGGTGGGCCGTCCCTGGCTGTCGAAGGCCGCGATGAGGGGATCCTCGGGGATGAGGCCGGCCAGTTCCAAACCCTGGGCGGCAATCTCCGCCGCGGCCTTCTCGCTCAGGCCGCCCCCGGCCCGGTTGACGACGAGCAGCGCCCGGCCCACCACGATTTTCAAGGACCGCGCCAGGTCCTGGAGGCGGCTGGCCGCCTGGATGCCTCTCCAGGAGGGGTCCGAGACCAGCAGCAGCAGGTCCACCTCATGGGTGGTGAGGCGGCTCATGTGCTCCATGCCGGCCTCGTTGTCCATGAGGATGTAGGGGTAGTTCTTGCCCAGGATGTCCATGAAGCGGGCCACCATATGGTTGGCGGCGCAGTAACAGCCCGGCCCCTCCGGCTGGCCCATGCTGATGAGATCGAAGCCGTCGGCCTCCACCAGGGCCTGGTTGATGCGCATTTCGATGAGCTGGTCCTTGGTGAGGTCCACCAGGCCGCCGCCCTTTTTCATCTCCTCCCGGGCCTGGCCCACCGTCAGGTCCACGCTCAGCCCCAGGACCTCGTTGAAATTGCTGTTGGCGTCAGCGTCCACCGCCAGCACCGGGGTTTTTCCCGCCTCCACCAGATAGCGCAGCAACATGCCGGCGGTGGTGGTCTTGCCAGTGCCGCCCTTTCCGGCCATGGCGATCAGGAAACTCAAAGGTGCCCTCCTCCGATTTGCGTGAAACTATTCACAATTATATGCCATCCATGAGCAAACGCAACCGAGGCGGCAAAGGCGCCGCTAATCCGCGGGGGAAAACTAATCTTTCCCGGCGGCCGGAGGATGGCGCGGTATCCCTGGCCGGGGTCCGCCTGACGGACTGGGAGGAATACCCCTCCGAGGGGCAAACCGGACAAAAGACTTGCACGGCTTTAAAGATTAACCTTATAATTCCTAGGTTCGCAAACCGCCTCACCCGGGGTTGCCACCCTGCGCCTCACCCATCCTGGGGGATCGTCCAATGGCAGGACAGCGGCCTTTGGAGTCGCCGATGGAGGTTCGAATCCTCCTCCCCCAGCCATATTTTATCATATAAATAATTAATTCTAGAATAAACCGTCGCCGGACTACCCCCGGAACAGTCTGTTCGTATGCCGAATTGTGGATCTTTGGCTACCATTCTGACTATCGAACACATATTTGAAGGTCAATTTTTTGGCTGGTAAATGATTGTGATACCCACCCTCCATTCACTCGCTCCCGCAAAACCCCAGCCACTCCTCCCACCCCTTTCTTTATTTTATTATATCATTTCCTCTCATCGGCGTTAAATTCCTCCCCCCCCAAACCATCCTCTCCATCCCCTCTAACTCCAACCCCATATTTTTCTCGGGTTTGCCTCCAACTCAAAATTCCACCATTCTCAGATATCAGAATTACCCCCTATCCCTGCACAGAAGAGAATTTATTTGTCGCCCAGGAGAGCCCTGCGAGGGTGATTTTTGAATCTCCGGTGAGTCAAGGCAATACTTTACCCTTATTTGGCAACAAATCGTTTAACCTGGGCCGTCTGAGAAGGTCGACCAGATTACCCCTTTCAGCCTTCGATTATCTTGATTGACAATTAAATCCACTTGTGAAATAAGTGAATCATCTTGCAGTACCCAACCCCCACCCTCAAGGGGGGAATCATGATTCTGGATTTGCGATTATAGCCGGGTTGCCCAGAGGGTGCAGCTCGGTTTTTTTTTCGATAACCTCGACGGGATCAAAAAGTGGCGTCTAATTAAGGGGATGACAGGAAAGAGTGCACACAGAGATTATTCTGGTCTTCAAAATAAGCAGTTCCCATTTGATCCAGAAGAGAAAAGGCTTGGTGGAGTTTATCTCATGGCGGATGATGCCGATCTCGAGTCCGATTGGAAAAGTGATTTTGGAAAGGGGCCGTGGAGGACCTGGGCGGGCAGCCACATATTGAACGATATCGCGTGATTGGCAAAGTCGATGCCGCCAGCGGCCTGCGACAGTCACAGCTGTAAGATCAGCTACGGAAACAAAAATAACAAAAAGATGAGTGCTCTTTTTCCAAAAATATGAACAACCTAATTTAAATAATACTAAGAGAGGAGAAGTATTTAATAAACTGCTTTTCCCTCAGGGGGGTGAAGTCATGGGAGCTTAAGAAGGTTGGCAACCTTTTGATTAATTATGGTTTGGGGCCATTTCATTTGTATTGGTAACCATTGGCTCCTTTACAACCCCTATGTTGTAAGAATAGTGGAGACCTTAAAAATCTTTTAGAAAGGGGAAAATTATGAGCAGAATTTCTTATCTGGTTAGGGTAACTTGCCTGGTAGCCGCGTTAATGGCATTTTCGGGGATTTGCCAGGCGGCCATGTGGGTGGGTGGGGAAATGGGGCCGAACATGATTGGCAGGACCGATGCTCATGAGACCGTAGGCGGCGCAGCAGATCTCACACTTCACAATCTCGCTGTCTCCCCCGCGGTTTTGGGAGGTGGAACCATCGGCTATGATTTTGTGAATAGCGGGGTTCTGGGAGCTAACTACCCGGAATGGATGGGCAACTTCGGGGTTCTCTTGGATATGACCTTCAACCGGTTCCCCATCCCCAGCCAAACTGCTTCTGTTACGGGCAATTCCAATGGAGTTGGAGTTAACACCACCACAAAAACCAGTGATATTGAAGGCAAAGTCTGGCCCCTGCTCTTTGGCGTTTACGGCCATTTTGGCTGCTGGAGTACTACCACCTGCCCGGGGGGCGTAATCAATCCCTATTTAGTGGTAGGGCCGGCCATCGCCTGGAGCAGCATCCGGGTCAGGGGCGTCTCTGGCACTATGAACGACACCACTCCCGCGTTTGGCACAGAACTGGGGCTGCGGATAATTTTGGCCCCTTACCCCCTTACCTTGGATGTCGCCTTCCGCTACCGTTATCTGCACCCCTCGTACGACGGCACTGCTGAGCCTTCGGGGCAAAGGGTGAATATCAACTTTGCCGCCAATAGTTTCACGCCGCTCCTGCGGCTGGCTTATCACTTCTAACCAATAATGGCCAAGTCAAGGGGCGGCCTATCCGGTCGCCCCGATATTTTGTCCGGGGCAGGGTCCGGGTCGCCAGTTGGGGCTGAGAGCGGGGGCCTGGAAATCGGGAGACCTGGCAAAGTCTGGACGGCATTACTTGCCACTTGGCAAGAGTCGAGCCAAGATAGGAAAATTCATGCGTCACCAAAGCGCAAAATCAACGGATCGGTATGCCAAATTGGTTACTGAATCTCTACGGGAGATTTGGAAGACGAGGAAGTGCCCCCGGTAGATGTCCCCAGAAACCTAAACATGAATATTTCATAATTATAGAGATGGAGGTTCTAATCCTCCCCCCAGCCATATTTTATCAAATATCAAATCCTAACCCAATTCTCATAAATCTTTAACAATCCCATACTAAAATAGATCCGGAAAATTAATATTCCCCGGAAGGGACCCGTTCCAAAAGTGCCGCCCTGCCGGCCACTGGAAGAATCCCAGTCATTGCATCTGAGCCTAAGTCCCTCCCCTGGCTACCGGAGGAAAATGCCGCCATGGATGATTCCCTTACCATAGACCCAACCCTTTTTCCCCTAAACGGCGCCGCCGCTAAAGAATCTGCGGGAGCCTATGCAGGATCGAAAAGGTCCATTAAGATCATCGCCCGCCAGGTGAACTTCTTTTATGGAAACCAACAGGCGTTAGTCGATAATAACATGGAGATCGCCCGCAACCGGGTGACGGCCATCATTGGGCCCTCCGGCTGCGGCAAATCGACCCATATCCGCATCTACAACCGCATCTATGAGCTTTATGGAGAACATCGAGCCAGCGGGGAGATATTGCTGGACGGCAAAAATATCCTGGACCCCTCCTATGACCTCATGGAACTGCGCCGCCAGGTGGGGATGATCTTCCAGAAACCCACGCCCTTTCCCATGAGTATCATTGACAATGTGGCCTATGGTCTCAAGATGCACTTCCGCTTGAACCGGGGGGAATTAATGGACCGGGCGGAAGAGGCGTTAACCCGGGCGGCCCTCTGGGATGAAGTCAAGGACGACCTGCACCGCCCGGGGACGGCCCTATCCGGCGGTCAGCAGCAGCGGCTGTGCCTGGCCCGGGTCCTGGCCATGGAGCCGGGGGTCTTATTGATGGATGAGCCCACCTCGGCCATTGATCCCATTGCCACGGCCAAAATCGAGGAATTGATCCACACCCTGAAGTCCACCTATACCATCGTCATCGTGACTCATAATATGCAGCAGGCGGCCCGGGTTTCCGATTATACCGCCTTCTTCTGGCAAGGGAGGATCTACGAATCCGGTCCCACCCAGAAAATCTTCACCAACCCCTCGCACCAGAAAACTCAAGATTATATTACCGGCCGGTTTGGTTGAAGCCATTTTGAAGCCTGCACCTGAGGAAGCTTTACAAACCTTCAGTGGGGCAGCAGTGTCCGTCAAGGTTTTGCTAATCTGCCGTTGCCATCCAGGCTCCCCAATCTTCTTTGATTAACTTATGGAGTTCTCTTGCTTTCTCCCCGCTCCCCCAATGAGGGAGCGGGCAGTGAGGCGGGCCTGCATGGTCTTGTAGGGGCGCACCCATGTGTGCGCCCTGTAGGGGCGGGTTTAAAACCCGCCCCTACGCCTACCCATGCCTAGCCATCCCCCTCCCCATCCCGCTCCCCATCCCGCTCCCCTCACAGGGGAGAGGGAGTTTTGACGCTTCCGGGCTGCCCCCGTCTTCTCTGGCTTAAGGCTTGCGGCTACATTTTTCAATTTTCATTCGCCAGTCTTTGTGCAAAATCTCTGCCGGACACTACTGCCACTGGGGGGCTAATTTGGATGAAATTTACTGGTCAGTGCGGCCCTAACCAACGTTGCCCAGGCCTCCCTGCCAGCGGCCTGCCAGAAAGGCTGGTGACGGTCCAATCCTGAAATGAATATTTAATTCCCCTGAAGCAAAAAGGAAACACGGGTGAGAGACAATGCCTGGCAAAGGCTCAGGATTAAAAGGGGGGCTCCCCCAAGGGGGATATCATGGATCCTACAGACTATGTGGTCGAGGCGGCAGAGGCGCTGGATGCTCCTGGGGAGATTTGGCTCTTCCGCGACAAGATCTTGTACGACTCCGCCAGCCGGGAATGGTGTTTTACCGGCTCTCCTTTGAAGGGATTGAAGTTTATCGGAGAAACCAGGCATTGGATTCTCAAAATTTGCGGCTGGCTCCAATTCAAATATCCGGAAGGGCCCATCTGTTCCGTCTGACAGCCATTTGGGCGAGCGGCCATGAAAACCAAAGTTTCAAGGGTATTAAAGTCCCCCTTTGGAAAAGGGGGATTTAGGGGGATTTCAGGAGACGGCAGGGGTAAAAGGTTAAGAGAGTAACATGTTTTTGATCTTCCTTTTCCCCCTTTCCCCTTTCCCCTTAAGAAATCACGGTCCCCTATTTTCCCCCCTCTTGCTGCCATGGCGATTGGCGATCTTGGCGCCCCCGGAAACCGCTTTCTGCAGTAACCATAAATTAACCTTAAATAAACCACGATTTCGCAGGACGAACACCCTTTTGGAACAAGGGGGTCGGATAATCCGTTCTGCTGGAGAGAAAATTCTACGGCAAGGGGGAAAAGGTTATGGTATCCGGCCTCTTTAAAAGGAGTTCTGCGAAAATTGGCGAGGTTGCCGCTAATGCAGACCGGGGGGCACTAAGGCGTAAAACCTGGGTATGGATCTGGGCCGTGATGGTGGCTCTCATTTTCGTGGCGCCACCCGCCTGGGCACAAGATAGGGACCCGCTTCTGGAAATTTTGATCCGCAAAGGGGTCCTCACCCCCGAGGAAGCAGATCAGGTCCAAAAAGAGGCCAAGGATCTGGAGAAGGAAAAACAGAAAAAGGCCGAGAACAAGACCGAGAAACAGGTCGAGAACAAGGTAGCGACTTCCGAACAAAAAGTGACCACCGAGGTCGATCAGAAAGTGGCGGCAGTAGAAAAGAAGGTGGACGAGAAGACCGCCTCTTCCTGGCCCGCGGGTTTGAATCCGGTATTGAAGGGGTGGTCGGTGGGGGCGTTATGGTACCTCGGTTATACGGTGGGGGACGTACCCCAATTTATGGGACCGAAAACGACTTTACATGGTCAGGTTGTCGGGCGTAACAATGACGGCCACATCGGCGTCAATAAATTTTATCTCGAGCGGGGTTACCTGACCTTCGAAAAGGAAATTACCCCCTGGCTGTCCGCCCGGTCCACCACCGATCTCACCGAATATTCCAGCTCCGCCGCCAAGCCGGATGTCGAAGCCGGAGACTGGAAGCTGAGGCAGAAGTACCTTTATGGCGAAATCAGGCCGGGCGACGCCTGGAACATCTTCACCCAAGTTAAAGGCGAATTCGGCCTGGGCCACAACCCCTGGCATGATTGGGAAGAGAGTTTCTATCCTTACCGGGTTGAGGGCACCATCCCCATAGAACGTGAGGGCGTACTCAATTCCGCGGATATCGGAGCGAGCATCCGGGGTTATTTCGGCGGTGAATTCCCCAATGCCAAAGAAATTCTGGGTGGTACGAACTATGACGGGCTCTACGGCAGTTGGCATGTGGGCGTTTACAACGGCAGCGGCTACCATGCCGTCGAGAACAACTCGAACAAGCCGGTGGAATACCGCGTCAGCGTGCGGCCCCTGCCGGATATTTTGCCGGGATTTCAGGCCACTTACTTCGGCCTTTACGGGAAAGGTAATTCCTCCAGCGCCGCCAACTTTGGAGCGCCATTCTATCAATACTTCCCGGACTGGATTGTCAACCTGGGCCACTTGAGCTACCAGCATCCCTGGTTCCGCGTCAGCGCCCAAATTATTTCCACCAAGGGCAACCAGGCCGGCAACTGGACCACCGTGCCGACCGGGCCGGCCCCCATCGGCGATCGCGCCGACTCCCTGTGGACCCTGGGTTATTCGGCCTTCGGCGACGTGAAGATCCCCATCGCCCTCTGGTCATGGGGTGGGGATAACAAGTATCCTTTGCATTTCATGGCTCGGATGGACTGGTTCAATGCCGACCAGAACCACGTGATTGCCGATGACGCCAAGTACACCAAGCTGATCACCGGCTTTGGTTACTATCTCTATAAAGAAAATATGGTCTACGTAGCCTATGAAAAAACCTGGTATGGCCGGGATTACGCCATTCAGGGTGGCACCGGCATCGACGGCAGCACTAACGCGGTAGTCAGCCCCGGCACCAATGGCTCGAATTTGGGAACCGACCAGCGCTTAGAGGTGCTTTTGCAGCTCAGCTATTGAGCGGGGGGCCAAACCGGAATTTGGGGATCACGATAAATCCGTAAGAGGGAACGGCCCCGGCAGGCTCGAGAGACTCGACGATCTGAAAACGCCACAACTTTCAGATCGTCGAGCAATTTCTTCCACGAAGAGAAGTAGTGGCATTCTTTTTCCAGTGGTTGGGTTTTACGGATGGAAAAAGAAGGCCACTGCCATGATGGCATAGGCCATCAGAAGCTGCAACCCTTCAAACCAGTTGCTTTCGCCGTCCTCGGTTATCAGCCCTACAATCATCACAGAAAGGATAATCGCCGCCAGTTCAAAAATATTGAATACCAGACTCATCGGCTCGCGGCAAAACAGGCTCGCCAGAATCAGGATGGGCGCCACGAACATGGCAATTTGGGTGGTCGAGCCTATGGAAATTTGCAGCGCCAGGTCCATTTTGTTTTTGAGGGCCATCGTGACCGCTGAGGTGTGTTCGGCGACATTGCCAATGATGGCCACAAAAATCACCCCGATGAAAAGCTCCGTCCATCCGAAACTTTTTACCACCGGCTCGATGGACCCCACCAGAATTGCACTCATCCAGGCAACTGCCACGGTGGCGAGGAGGAGAATCACCACGCCTTTCCGGACACTCCACTTCGCCTCTGCGTATTTTCCAACCTCTTCGGTATAGAGATGTTTATGCGTATAAAGGGCGAACCAGAGGCTGGCAAAGTAGGCGACCAGCATGAAAATCGCCACAAATACCGACAGTTTTTCGATTACCGACTGTCCGGCCTTCGGTGCCGTTTGATAAAAAATCGCCGGAATAACGAGGGCAATCGTAGCCAGCAGCAAGGTCGAAGAACTGGTCCTGGCCGCGGTTTTATTGAATTTTTGTTTTGGGTATTTGCAACCGCCCAGGAATATCGCAGAGCCCAAAACCAAAAGCAGGTTTCCGATTATGGAACCCGTGATGGATGCTTTGACAACTTCAATGAGACCTGCCTTCAGCGCCAAAATTCCAATGATGAGTTCGGTGGCGTTTCCAAAAGTGGCGTTAAGAAGTCCTCCCAGAGCAGAACCGACGCGGACCGACAGCTCTTCTGTCGCCTCCCCTATGAATTTCGCCAGCGGCACAATGGCCAGCGCCGCCAGAAAAAACATGGGGCCTGCAGGGGCGCGCCCAAAATGGGCCGCCACCGTCACCGGCACCAAAACCAACATCCAGAAAAAAATTCTCTCAAGCATTATTATTCTTTAATTTTCTTTATTATCCGCCGTACTCCGAAGGACTTGAAAAAAGACACTGTTGCCTATTATCTTCTTTTGCGCCTTTTCTATCAGCACGCCGCCTTACCCGCTTTGGCAAAGGGTGCCCACATGCCTGGGCGATGGGGCGAAATACCGGCTATTCTGCGGCCTTGGCTGCCAACGTCTCCACTACTGCCAGGTTTGCCAGCAACTCCTGCGGCAATCCATGTCTTTTCTGCAAATACTCCTGGCTGTTATAGGAAATCCAGACCTTATTTTTGCCATCTTCCCAGACCAAAATCTTCAGGGGAAGGTCGATGGCGCTGCTGGGGGCCGCCAGCATCACGGGAGTGCCTGCCTTGGGGCTCCCGAAGATCAGCAGTTTGGTTGGACGCATTTCAAGTCCCACTTTCTGTGCTTCTCCGCTGTGGTCGACCAGGGCGAACAGGGTAACTCCCTTCGCTTGCAGAATCCCTTTGAGCTTCTCGACCGTTTCGTCCACCGAATGCTTGCCGGGTATGTCAATGATGCCGCTGTCCCTGCCGGGATTCATAAATACCTCCTCGCCACGCTGAGCGGCCCAATCTTTACCTTTCCCCTGCGGCCTTACATTTTCAGGAAGGTGAGCAGATCTGCGTTGACCTGGTCCTTCAGGGTCGTGCACATGCCGTGCGGCGCGCCCGGATAGATTTTCAAGGTGGCGCCCTTGACGATCTTGGACGAGAGCAGGGCTGAAGCGCCGATGGGCACTATCTGATCGTCATCGCCGTGCAGGATTAGGGTGGGCACGTCGAACTTCTTGAGATCCTCCGTTTGCTCCGTTTCCGAGAAGGCCTTGATGCAGAAGTAGGCGGCAGGAAAGCCGGCCATCATTCCCTGGAGCCAGAATGACTCCCGCACGCCCTCCGAGATCTTGGCGCCCGGCCTGTTATAACCGTAAAAGGGGAGGGAGAGGTCCTTGAAGCACTGGGAGCGGTCGGCCACGACACTGGCGCGCAGCTGGTCGAATACCTCCATGGGCAAGCCGCCGGGATTGGTAGCTGTCTTTAGCATCAGGGGCGGCACCGCGCCGATCAGCACGGCTTTGGCCACGCGTTTGCTGCCGTGGCGGCCGCTATAACGGGCGACTTCGCCGCCGCCCGTGGAGTGGCCGACAGGGATCGCCTTTTTTAGGTCGAGCGCTTCGATGAGCGCCGCCAGGTCATCGGCGTAGGTGTCCATGTCGTTGCCGTGCCAGGGCTGGCTCGGGCGCCCATGGCCGCGGCGGTCGTGGCCGATGCCGCGGTAGCCGCGGGAGGCCAGATAGAACATCTGGTCTTCAAAGGCATCGGCGCTGAGCGGCCAGCCATGGCTGAAAACCACGGGCTGGCCGCTGCCCCAGTCCTTGTAATAGATCTGCGTGCCGTCTTTGGTCGTGATCGTAGCTAAGGGATGGTCTCCTTATCTTTGGTTAGAGGGCATAAAAGCATTGCACCACCGCCTAGCCGGGCACATCAGGCACGGACCACTATCCCCCTTACGCAGGGGGCGGGTCGGGGTGCGGGTGCGGTGTGCCGAGGAATGGGAAGCCCGTGAGCAGATCGGTGTGCGGTCTGAGCCCGTCGGGCGGGATCTTGCCGTTAGAGAGCATGGCAAGGCGGTGCGCCACGATGTGGTCGGTGAGCAGGCGGCCGTTCGGGTACCCGCCGGCCTTGGCGGGGTCGAAGCTCAGCATGTCGGGCAGGACTCCCTCGGCATCGATCAAGGCCCTGGCCTCGGGGCTGGAATAGCCCCCAACGTGCTCTAGTGTGTGGATCATTTGGTCGAGGAAGCGCTCCCGGTCTTGAGCTGGCTCGCTCCGGTTGAATTCCAGTTTGAGCTCGTCGGTGAAGAAGAAGTTTGCGAAGGTCGGGTGGCCGGAGCGATCGACGGGAACGAGCTTGCCGGCGCGGCGGATGCTGACCCGCCCCCAGATGCGCACCGCGGGGTTGGCGCCAAGAAGACGAGTCGGTAGCTCAAACGCCATGCTGAACACGTTATAGTTCGCAAAAAGGTCTTTGCGGGTCCAGCGGCTCGGGTCCGGAGTTCCCTCGAAACCGGTGAAGTTCTTACCACCCTTGTAGTCGAACATGTTCAAGATGCCCGCGAAGTCAATGAAGAAGGCGTCGCTGCGCAGTCCGAGGAAGCAGGTGTAGGGGCCCGACTTGTGGATGTGCGGCTCGGGGCCGAACGACACCTCGACGTCCTTGAAGATCGCCTCCCCGGCGGGCTCAGCCTTACGGGCCTCTAAGCCGGTGGCCAGGTAGACGGTGGCACGCTGCCGACCGTCTCGCGGCTCGGAGAATACCAGGCTGAGTGCGACCTCGGTCTCGCAGTCACCATTGTTGTCGATGTTGATCCGGTACACGGCGTCGGGGTGAAACGCCGCCTTCTTGGCGAACGAGTTACAGTTAAGGATCACCACGGTCCTCGACGCCTCCGTCGGTAATTGGAAGACATAGAGATCGGTGAGGTCGAGTCGAGTGTCCCCTTCGGGAGGGCCAAGGTTCAGGCCAGTGAAATGGTTCGACATGGTGTTCTCCTTTGCTAAAGTAGTTTATTTATCCCTAATTTTCCATGGCCACTTCCTCAACCAGAAAAAAAAGCGATGGCCGTTTCTCCTTTCAAGACTCTTTGCAGGGTAAGGACCCCCGCTAGCCGAAGCGGATAACGAACTTTTTCCCGGCAGTTCCCGCAAGGACTGTCTGGTAGGCCCTCACGGCGTCATCGAGAGAAACCGTCTCCACGGGTGGGGGAGAAAAGATGCCCTCCTTGAAGCCCGGGAGCAGCGCCCTCAAGATTGCAGCCGCCTCACCCGAGGATAACTTCAAAGTATCCACGCCCAGGAGACATGCTTCTTTGTGGTAGAAGTCCACGAGATTGAAAGCCACCCTGGGGTCCCCAGCCGAGGCGATGGCAACCTGCCGTCCCCTTTGGGCAAGAGACTCAAGGCACGGCTCAAAGAGCGGCCCCCCCACCACATCCAGAATGAGGTCGGCTCCTTTGCCTGCCGTCAATTCCTTAACCGCTTCCGGCAAAGGACGAGATTCCAGGTCGATCCATTCCACCTTGGAAAGATCGTCTCGCTTTCCGAGGTCTCGGCTCGACCTCACGGTCCCCAGCACCCGGGCTCCCTTCCAGGCCGCCACCCTGGCCGCAGCCGACCCCACGGAGCCTGTGGTCCCGGTGACCAGGACGGTTTCTCCGGGCTGCACCGCACCCGTCCGGACGATGCCGGCGAACGCGGTTAAATAACCCAGGGCCATCGCCGCGGCTTGCTCGTAGCCAAGATCCGGGGGCATTTCCACGAGCCCCTCCACGGGGACGGCCACGAATTCGGCATGGCTACCATCCCTGCCAAAGCCGAAATCCCCTCCGGTTCCGAAGACTGCCTTACCTTCCCAGAAGGGGTCCCCGGAGATCACCCGGCCGGCAAAGTCACGCCCGGGAACTCGAGGGGCTTTGGTCTCCGCCATTTTCCCCAGGACACCCTTCGCATCGCTGGGGTTGATGGCCGCGGCCAGGACCTGCACCAGAACCTCGCCCGTTCCCGGCGCCGGCATGAGAAGCTCTGCGACCTTGAGATTGTCCAGGGAGCCGGTGTTTCGGAAAAAAAGGCCTCTCACCTTTGCCTCCGATCAAGGTTATTGGCTGCTATTGTCAGCAAGTCGGGAGACCCGAATTCCTCCTCCTGGAAGTCAGGAAAGAGACCTGTTGACACCGGGGGCCTGAAAGCCTGGGTTCTTCAGGTCTGCGGGCCGTTGCCTTAATGGCAGGCCCTGGATCGCGGGGCCTTGGAGGAATAGGATTAGAGAATGCTTATAAGGTAGGTGCCAGGGGAGCCATGTCAAGAGCAGCCACTAATGGTGGGGGGGCAAGCAGGCTGAGGTTGCAATACAGCAACCTTGGCATAGTTTTGCGGCTCTTTAAAACCTCATCTATTCAGCAAATTAATCCGTTCACCGAAGCAAAAAGGGGCTGGAGGACAGCCCCGCAACCACGAAAAATTCACAGGCAGGCCCCGTTAAAAATTGTAAGTAACCGCAACGGTCGGGGTGATGTAGCGATTGCCGTATTTACCGATGGCGTCGACGGCGCAGCCCGCGGAGAAGTTCCATTTTTCGGTGGGGAGATATTCTATCCCCGGCAGAAAGCCCAAAACGGTGGCGGGGGTTTGGAATCCCAGGGATTCCGTACCGAAATTTTCCCAGTCCCAGGTGCTGAACATCTCCAGTAGCAGCACCCACTGTTTGTTGACCGGATATTCCGCCGCCAGGTTGATGGTCACATTTTCCCGGTTGCGGACGTCTTGCGGGAAGTCGCCGCCGTCCAGTTTGAACACGTTAACCGGGCTGTTCAGCCAGATATTGCTAGAGAGCAGGAAGGGCTTTACCCATTTGAACAGGTTGAAGCCGGTGATGAAGTTGAAAGACCCGGTGCCGAGGCCATCCACCCCCAGGAACCGCGGGTTGAGATGCGAGGCGTGGCCGCTGGGCCAGCCCACCCCCCCTTCCAGGCTGACCGCCGGCCGGATATCCCCTTCCTCCAGGACCAAATATTTGGCCACCGTGGTAATGTCCCCAATCCCGGCGTAACCGGCGGAGCGTTCGCCGTTGGGGCCCTCGGCCCCCCGATCCACATCGTTGGCCCAATAAGCGAGGAAGGGCGCCACGATGTAGGTCTCCAGGTTTTTAGCGGGGCCGTAGGTAAACTTAACCGGCATATTGAGGGTGTAGAAATTCCCCCTGGCGCTCACGGCTCGCCAGTTGCGAGTGAAATCGGCCGCGTAAAAGTTCAGGGCCCCCTGGACCGCTAGGCTGGCCTGATGCTCCCCGATGGGAATGCAGGTGTCGGTGATTATGGGGCCGGCGGTGGTGGGCGTCTCTTCCTTCTTTTCTGCCGCGGGCGGCGCCGCCGGCTGGTCCGCCCCAGCCGCGGCCCCGGCGTCCTGGGCCGCGGCCGGGCCTGCCGCCAGGGTCCAGAATGCCAGAATCATAGCCAGGAACAGCCAGGTTATTTTCTGCAAAGGTTTCCCCCTAAGTCTTTATCCAATCCCCTTATCCATCGCTTGAGAATATTAATAAATTTCCTGGTCCGTCAAGTTTTAGTTCTGTTATCAGGGGCCGCCCTCGCCGCTTCTGGCCCGCAGGGCGGCCAGCGCTTGGAAAAAGCCGCCAGACTCCCCCCCGGAAGAACCAGGCAAACCGGCTTGACAGGTAAAAGGAAGGGCCTTAGAAGAATTGCAGGGCCCTGGTCTCCGCTGAGGAAGTGGTGGCCTTATTACAGGGGAATGAGCGGAAGTGGCAGCCAGGGATTAATATTTTTGAAAACTGGAGCCGGAACTCGCAGGCGAGAGCCATGTGGTATTTTGCTTTGATTTGGGGCTATGATATATTCAGATGGCCGGGCCGGATCGGATTGTCGGCCTGGGGACTTCCCAGGGGCGCCCCCCTCGGGAAGACCTGGAAGGCGTAACCGACGCGAATGCTGATTCCTGAGGAAGTGCAAGGCTCACTGGTGGGGCCCCCGGACTTCAAATCCGGTGTACCTTCTGAATAAGGGGGTAGGTGGGTTCGATTCCCATGCACTTCCGCCAATACTTTGCGGGGCTGGAGGTCAAAATTTTTGGCCTCCTTTTTCTTTAGGGGGTGGGAATCTTAATGGTCTTGCCCAGGAGTATAGTATCCCCTGGCTTGTTTGCCTCATAAAAAATAATTAAATAACTTTCTGGAACGCTACTGGGCCTGGCTCAAGCTTTTCTGGTCTAGGGGCGACGCCGCCTTTGCCAAACCTGCAATCTACAAATGTGGCGAGGCATAAGACCTGTGCTCCGGCGCAGCCTTCGGCGCCGGCTGCCTATCCGGCTGCACCTTTTTCGCTGCCGGGCCACTTGCGGCGCTTAGGGTAAATCCCCAGCCGAAGCTCAGAAGATCCTGGGCGACCTCCTCCGGCACCGTAACAAAGCCATTGACTATCGGATATTCCTTGCCGCCATAGCCCACGCCGCCCACGTTGGGGTCGACCTTTAGTCGAACCATGACATCCTCCACTGGGCACGAACCCTTTGCATTTTAATATGCCTACACTTCTTGGCTTTGATGATAATATGGGTCATCTCTGGAAAAAGGTAAATCAGGATTTCCCTGGTATTCGCATTCGCTAACCCTCAATTCGGGACAGGAAAATCCTACATCCTCTTCTAATAGGCCAACAGCGTTGGCCTCCTTTTTCTTGGGTGTGCAGGTCGGGGGTTTGTTGGGGGGGAGGGTGGGGGGGAGGATCAAAATTCATCCAGGGCCCGCCAACCGTAACTCTGGAGATAGACCTGGAGCTTGTCCAGCTTTTCCCGGTATTTCTCTTCCCCCAGAGGCTGGCAGGCCTCCAGGGAAATCTCGCCTTCCCGCAGGGCCGCGGCATAGGCCATGCAAGTGGTATAGCCGCAGATTTTGCAATTGGTCAGGGGCAGCAGCTTCAGGATCTCCATGATCTTGAGGCCGGCCTGGCTCACGTAGCGGGGGGTGATGCGGTCCCGGTGGTCGTAAAGGTCATTGATCTGCCCTTTGATCCATTCCAGGAGGGCGCGGCATTCCTCCGGGTCCCTGGCCCCCCGAATGGCGATTTTTTGGGGGTGCAAGGTGATCCACTTGCCGTCCGACAGCTTAAGCAGCAGCACCCGGTTCGTGGGATCATAGTCCCAGCCGCCCAACTCGCCATTTACATAAGGGAAGGATGGGGAGATGTCCGCCTGGAAGGTGGCGATGGCGTGCAGAACTTCTTTGGAGGAGTCACACTTGGGGCGGAAAATTTCAAAGTCTTCGATCCGGTCCAGTAACATGGCGGTCGCTCCTGCTGCTGAGACGCCGGAAAAGCTCCTTAAGGCGAGCTGACCAGGCTTTGCCGTAAGTCCAGATGGCTGCGAAGAAGCCGCCCATGATCCCGGCGGCCGCCACCCCCACCGGACAGCCGGGTTGCCCGCAAAAGGGACAGGGGGCGGCAGAGCTGGCGTAGATGCCGAAAAAGACCAGCCACCAGGAGCCAAACCGCAATAGACCGCCGATTACCGGATATCGATAAATCTTCCGGGGGCGCGGCTGCCCTGGTGGTGGGTCCGGAACCTCGCGCTTGCGACAGGTTGGGTCGGCGCCCGCAGGCGCCTCTTCTTGCCGATCAGCCATGTAATCCTCGAACTCTATTAAACCGGGCAGCTTTGGGCGTCCCGGATTCAGTGCGCCTGGCGCGCTTTGGCCTTCTCTCGCAGCAGCGGCATGATTTTCGCCCGCAACTCGTCCCGCACCTGCCGGAAGACCGCCGTGATCTCCGTTTCGCTGCCGGCGGCCCGGGCCGGGTCCGGGAAGCCGACGTGCCTGACCTCGGATTCCCCGGGAAACAGGGGACATTCTTGCCGGGCCTCATCGCAGAGCGTGATTACCAGGTCGAAGGGCTCTCCGGCCAGCTCGGCCACCGACTTGGACCGCTGGGGGCGGATATCGATGCCCAGCTCGGCCATGACCTGGATAGCCCGGGGGTTGACCCGGCCGGGCCGCACCCCGGCGGAAAAAGCCTGCGCCTCACCGGCCAGATCATGGTTGACCAGACCTTCGGCCATCTGGCTGCGGCAGGCGTTCTCGCTGCAAAGAAAGAGCACCTTAAACATTTCTTTTCATCCTCTATGCTGGTTAATGCAGCATGAGAGGGGAGTTTAATCCAGTTCCTCCAGCCATGCCTGGATGCGGCCGTCGATCTGGTCCCTGATCTCCCGGAACTTTGCCAGCTTTTCCGCCTCGGTCCCCGAATGGGCTGCCGGGTCCTCAAAAGGCCAGAACAACCGCGTCAAGACGCCTGGGAAAACCTTGGGACAGGTTTTTTCGGCCTGGCCGCAGACGATGATCAAATACCGGATATCCCTCTTGCCCAAGAAATCTCTCACTCCCTTAGCATATTGCCCGCTGAGGTCGAAACCGGCTTCCTCCATTACTCTAATGGTATAAGGATTAATCGGCCTTGGTTCATACCCGGCGCTGTGCACTTCAAAGCGCTCTCCGGCATACTTTTTCAGAAAAGCCTCGGCCATTTGGCTGCGAGCCGTATTGCCGGTGCAAAGGAAAAGAACCACCGGTTTCGCCTGTTCCCCTTTGTCCATCGTCATATTTCCTTGATCAACCTGAATTTATGAAACATCAGTCGATCAGCTTTTTAATTTCCTCCACGCTGGGGACCTGGCCCACCACTTTCACTTCCCCATCCACCACCAGGGCCGGGGTAGTGAAGATGCCGAAGGCCATGATCTTGCTCAGTTCGCTCACCTTTTCCACCTCATAGTCCCCGCCTAGAGCCTTGGCCGCCTCTTCCGTACGCCTGGCCAATTCCACGCATTTGGGACAACCGGGTCCCAAGATCTGCAATTTCTTCATGGTTTAATTCAACCTCAGCGTATTTGGTTCTAGCCGCCTAAACGGCAGACTTTTCCGTGATGAAAGAGTTAAGAAGACCAAGTAACTCTCCAGGCCGTTATTAGCCCTTAATGGCGCCTACCTTCACGCTGATGATTTTCCCGGACAAACGCCCGTCCATCCCCGGAGCCTCATAGGATGACTCGGAAACCATAGTCACCTCCGTAAAGCCGGCGCGCCGGATGGTTTCCAGATAAAGCTCTTTTTCCATGGCCCCGGCCAGACAGTCGGCCCAGGCCGCGGCGCTGGCCCGCACTTCCGGCGGCAGTTCGCCGATGGTCGTCAGGTCGGCAATCAGGATGCGCCCGCCTGGCTTCAAGACCCGATGAACCTCTTTGAAACTCGCCAGTTTGTCTAGGGTTAAGTTTATCACACAATTGCTGATGACGACATCGACGCTTGCCGGATCCACGGGCAGATGCTCGATATCGCCCTGGCGGAACTCCACGTTGCCGAAGCCGTGCTCCCGGGCCAGCCGCCGCCCCCGGGCCACCATCTCCCCGGTCAGGTCCACGCCGATGACCCGGCCGCGCTCCCCCACCTTTTTGGCCGCCAGAAAGACGTCGATGCCGGCGCCGGAGCCCAGGTCCAGGACGGCCTCTCCCTCCTTGAGGTCCGCCAGCGCCGCGGGGTTGCCGCACCCCACTCCCAGAATGGCCATCTCCGGCACCAGGGCCAGATCCTCGGCGCTATAGCCCACGGCCAGGCAGTGGTCGGTGGTGGTGGGCCCGCAGGCGGGGCAGCAGGACTTGACTTCTCCCCGGGCAATCTTGCCGTAACGGTCCTTGACAGCATCTTTCAGTTTCTGATTATTCATGTCTTTGTCCTATGAATGCCCGTCACAAAATGGCATTGAAGAGATAGCCGACGATGGTAATCCCCACAGCCACCACACAGATGAAGACCGCGATGAGCTTGGGCTTCAACACCTTCCGAAGAATGACCATTTCCGGGAAGGAAATGGCGATGACCGACATCATGAAAGCCAGCGTCGTGCCCAGGGCCGCCCCTTTCCCCATCAGAGCCTCAACGATGGGAATAACACCGGCCGCGTTGGAATACCACGGGACCCCGAACAGGACCACCGCCGGCACTGACCACCAGGTCTTCCCCATATACTTTGCCATCATGCCGGCAGGAATATAGCCGTGAATCGCCGCCCCGGCCCCGATCCCCAAAATGATATAGGGCCAGACCCGGCCCACAATTTCTCTTACCTGATGAAAACCGTAATCGATCCGGCCCATCCAGGTTAAATTTTGCAGATGAGTCGGAGCCTGCCCCATGCGAATTTCATAGACCCAGTCTTCCACCTCGTGTTCCATATTGAGGCGACCGATGATTACCCCGGTGGAGATGGCAATGACCAGTCCGGTGGTCATGTAGAGCAGGGCGATGCGCCAGCCGAACATGGCTAACAGCAGCGCCAGGGCGATCTCATTCACCATGGGAGCCGTTATGAGAAAGGAGAAGGTGACGCCAAGGGGAATGCCTGCTTCCATAAAACCGATAAACAGGGGCACCGCCGAACAAGAACAAAACGGCGTCACCACCCCCAGCGCCCCCGCCAGCCCGTGCCCGAGGAACTCTCGTTTGCCCGCCAGGATGGCCCGGGTGCGCTCGGGAGTGAAAAACGAGCGTATCACGCCGATGGCCCAGACGATCAGGAGGAGCAGCATAAAGACCTTGGGGATATCCAGGAAGAAAAAGGACACAGATTCACCCAGGTGGGTGCCGGGGGCGATGCGCAAGACATCGTAAGCCACCCAACGGGAGCAAGGGTCCAGCCGGCTGTAAAGCGGATACCAGGCAATGAGCGCCAGAGCCAGGAAGATCAGCTTGAAGATTTGTCTGGCCGACAAATCAGCAAATCCCGCTTTTATCTTGGGAATAAAATGCCAGGGCCGACCGGTTGCTTCTTCGCCAATTTCCATCGCAACCCCCTGCTCTGGTGGTTTTCGGTTATCCATGCACAGCATCCTTTAAAGGAAAACTATTTTCCTAATCAAACGATGAAATTACCAGGAGCGAACCCCCTGGAAGAAAATATAGGCCCCGACCAAAAAGATCAGGCCGCCGGCCGCCTGCTGCATCAGGGTGCCGAACCTGGCCCCTTTGGATTGCAGGAAG
This sequence comes from uncultured delta proteobacterium, assembly GCA_963697965.1. Classification (GTDB taxonomy): domain Bacteria; phylum Desulfobacterota; class Desulfobaccia; order Desulfobaccales; family 0-14-0-80-60-11; genus JAPLJC01. The sequence continues at coordinate 318,770 of OY969108.1, read as the reverse complement.
CCCTCGATCACCCCGGTAAAAGTGCCCGCCAGAATGACCAGGGTGCCCTGACCGAGAGCATAAGCGAATAGCAGAGAGCTGCCATAAGCCACCTCGCCCTTGACTGCGGCCACGGTCAGGATAACCGCCAACACCGGGGTAGCGCAGGGTGCCAGCACCAGGCCGAACAACATGCCCAAGATCAAGGCGCCGATCAGGCCGGTACGCTGCGGCAAAAATCTTTGAGCATGGCCGCCAAGTTTCAAGTTGATAAGGCCGGTCAACTGCAGACCCATGACCATGAGGATGACCGCCACCACAAAATACCAGTAAGTGCCCACCTGGCCGAACAATGTACCCATAAAGGCGGCCATGGCCCCTAAGATAGACATCACCAAGGCCAGTCCCACTACAAAGGTAACGGAATAGAAAAAGGCCTTCTTCTTACTCCCCTCGGCGTAACCACCGACGAAGCCTATGACCAGGGGGATGCTGGCCAGGATGCACGGGCTGGCGGTGGCTAGCACCCCTCCCAGATAGCTGGCGCCGTACGCCAGGATGGGACGGGTCTGCATGACCTGCTCCAGAATTTCACTCCATGCCATCAACGATCCCCTTAGTTAGCGGATAAACTTCAATTCCTTCAGTTTCTTGAGGACCTCTTCCTTTGACAAGGCCCCAAGATGGCGATCGACTTCTTTGCCATCGGCATTCAGGAACACCTGCGTGGGGATGGCCACGATCTTGTATTGCTTGAACAAAGGCATTTCCTCATCCGAATAGATCAGGCGGAATTCCACTTGGTCGCCGTACTGAGGCTTCAACTCCGCCACGACCTTTTGCATCTCCTTGCAGGGGACGCAGTACTTGGCGCCGAAATCGTAAAACGCCGGCTTGCCTTGGGCCGCAGCCGAACCTTGCGCTTGGATGGGCAAGGCGTGCCAGAGGACCAGAAATCCAATTGCCAGACAGACAAGCCCAATAACACCATGGAAACGCCGCGATCTCATGTGTACCCCCTGTTAAGCTGTTGAGGTCAAATTTACTGACCCTGCGCAGACCTACCCTTTTTCCTCCAGTGCCCCTGGCTCGCCCGCCAGGGGGGTAAAATATCTTTCCCGGAAGCGCAAGGCCACGTTCACCAGGCTGATGAGCACGGGGACTTCCACCAGGGGGCCGATGACCGCGGCGAAGGCCTCCCCCGAGCGGAGGCCGAAGACCGCCACCGCCACCGCGATGGCCAGCTCAAAGTTGTTGCTGGCCGCGGTAAAGGACAGAGTGGCGGCAATGGGATATCCGGCCCCGGCCTTGGCCGACATATAGAAGGTGATAAAAAACATCACCAGGAAATAGATGACCAGGGGAATGGCGATGCGCACCACGTCCAGGGGGAGTTCCACAATGTATTCGCCCTTGAGGGAAAACATCACCACAATGGTGAACAAGAGGGCGATGAGGGTGATGGGGCTGATTTTAGGCATGAATTTTTCTTCATACCATTTAAGCCCTTGGCGCCTGACCAGGAAGAACCGGGTAAACATGCCGGCGAAGAAGGGGAGGCCCAGGTAGATCATCACGCTTTCCGCCACCTGGAGAATGGTGACCCGGACTTCCAGGCCCGAGGCGATTCCCAGCCAGGCGGGCAGCACCGTCACAAAAAGATAGGCGTACACGGAAAAGAACAGCATCTGGAAGATGGAGTTGAAGGCCACCAGCCCGGCGCAGTATTCGGCATCGCCCTGGGCCAGGTCGTTCCAGACGAGGACCATGGCGATGCAGCGGGCCAGGCCAATGATGATCAGGCCCACCATGTAGTGCGGGTAGCCCCGGAGGAAGATGACGGCCAGCAGGAACATGAGGATGGGGCCGATCAGCCAGTTCTGGATCAACGACAGGGCCAGGACCCGAATATTTTTGAAGACCCGGGGCAGTTCCTCGTAGCGCACCTTGGCCAACGGCGGGTACATCATCAGAATCAAGCCGATGGCGATGGGAATATTGGTGGTGCCCACCTGGAAATACGTCAAAGCTTTGGTGAAGCCGGGCAGCAGATAACCGAGGAAAACCCCAATGCCCATGGTCAGAAAAATCCAGAGGGTCAGGAAGCGATCCACAAAACCGAGGCGTTTGCCGATAGTGGCGGCCATGAGCGCTCCTAGTTCTTGGATAAGCGGATAACCGTTTTCATGGGTATTGTCTGGTCAAAAAAATTTAGCCTTCTCCCAGCCAGTCCGGAGTCAGCAGCCCCTTAACAGGAACCAGAACCCGGGATTTTTCAGCCGGGTCAAATCCGCCAGCGATATACAAGAGCGGGCCTCGGTACTCATGGTGCTTCTTTATAACCGGTTATCCGGGTAAGTCAAGATAAAAAAGTAAAAAAACTGCTAAAAAGCTCAAGAGCAGGAACAGGCGGCGGCGCCTTCCAGGACCTGCACTTTGGCCGCCAGCCACTGCTCCAACCGCTGCCGCAACGCCTGGGCCTCCGGGCGGGAACTCAAGATCTCCGCCAGCAACTTTAGCTGTTTGTCCTCCGGGCTGCCGGGAGCGACGCTCAGCCGATAATTCATCCACACCCCCTCCCGGCGATCCGTGACCCAGCCCAGATGAAAGAGATGGCGCAGGTGCCGGGAGGCCTTGGATTGGGTGATGCCCAGGACACCCATGATGTCGCAGACACAGAGTTCCTCTTTCGCCATCAGGAGCCAGAAGATCTGCAGCCGGGTTTCGTCAGCCAGGGATTTAAAGAGTTGGGCTTCCTTTTTCATAAATTATAGATAACCGGATAACCGGTTATTGTCAACTTAATTCTGCTGGTTATCCCTGGAAACCTGGCTGCCCTCAGTAGTGTCCGGCAAGGTTTTTGCTAATCTGCCGTTGTGATCTAGTCTCCCAAATCTTCTTTGATTAACTTATGGAGTTCTCTCGCTTTCTGCCCTCTCCCCCCTTGGGGGGAGAGGGCAGGGTGAGGCGGGATGAATGGCCTTGTAGGGGCGCACCCATGTATGCGCCCTGTAGGGGCGGGTTTAAAACCCGCCCCTACGAATACCCAGGCATAGCCATCCCTCTCCCCATCCCGCTCCCCTCACAGGGGAGAGGGAGTTTTGGCGCTTCCGGCTGCCCCGTCTTCTCTGGCTTAAGGCTTGCGGCTACATTTTTCAATTTTCATTCACCAGTCCTTGTGCAAAATCTCTGCCGGACACTACTGGGCTGCCCTTCCTTTTGAAGTCATTTGACCTCTATCTTGACCAGGCTCTCCTCCGTCGTGGCCACAGGCTTGCCGCTCCTGATCGCCGGCATAAACCGCCACTTCTTTTCGATGCCCAGGTCGTCCCCCAAATAGACACCGGTCATAAAGTAATTGGGATGAACCGGCTCAGAAAAATTTCTGGCCCTTCCCGGTCCTAAGGTTTGACAAAATGTACAGAAATTTTGTAAAATTAATCATTCAGGCAATGCGGGACCAGTAGGGCTATTCCAGAAGGGGGCCTTTACCGGTCGTAGCCCCTATTTTTTGCCTGGAATTTCTTGGAGGTCGTAATGAGAGTAAGAGGCAAGGTTAAGTGGTTCAGTGATTCCAAAGGTTACGGTTTTATTTCCCAGCCCGATGGTCCCGATGTCTTCGTGCACCACAGCAACATTTCGGGTGAAGGCTTCAAGAGCCTCGAAGAAGGCCAGGAAGTCGAGTTCGAAGTGGTCGATGGGAAGAAAGGCCCCCAGGCCCAGAACGTCGAAAAGGTCTAACCCCGTTTCCACGCCAGCGCCACCCCGTCCGGTCCTGGGGCCGGCAACCGGGAGGCTTTTTTGTCCCTGCCACCCGCGTCGGTCCCGCGGGCTAAGGGTAGGTATGCCCGCTCGGTTCCCCATGACCATCATTGATCAATAACTGCGGCAGGCGGCAAATCCTGAAAGCCGCCCGAGCCCAAGGAGATTTTATGGCTAATGTAAAAAATGGCGATTTTGTGCAGTTGCACTATACCGGTAGCCTGGAAGACGGCACCGTTTTCGATAGCAGCGTCGGCCGCCAGCCCCTGGAGTTTCAGGTGGGCGCCGGCGGGATCATTGCCGGCTTTAACGATGCCGTCGTCGGTATGGAAGTGAACGCTGAAAACCAGGTGACCCTGGCCCCGGATAAGGCCTATGGCGAGCCGCGGGATGACCTCAAGCGGGAATTTCCCAAGGATATGCTGGGGGACCACCCCATCGAGGTGGGTCAGGAACTCCGGTTCACCAGCCCCCATGGCCCCGTGACCGGAACGGTTTTGGCCATCGAGCCCGATAAATTCGTGATGGACTTCAATCACCGCCTGGCAGGCAAGACCCTGCTTTTCAAGATCAAGATCCTGGGCGTCACCGACCATCCGACCCAGCAGTCGGCCTGCTCTTGCGAATCCGACTCTTGCGGCTCCGGCTCTTGCGGCCCCGGCTCCTGCGGCTCCGGTTGCGGGGGCTAATAAATTCTCCCGCACCCGATCGCGCTCCCCCGGGCGGGAGAGAGAGGATAAATAAGGAACCATTTATGGCTGCGATGAAACGCGGGGGGCTTGCCCTAAAAACCAAGCGTAGGGTGCGTCCTACGCACCATTGACGTCCTCCGGAAATAATGAACTTTATTGTGGGCGCGTGAGACGCGCCCTACGTGAATCAATTGGTGGAAAAGAGAGGGGCGGGTTGATAACCCGCCCCTCTGCATTTGGAGACATTTATTAGGGGGCCAGTCCTGCCTTACCGGCTGGACGCCGGAGGATTGGCCTGGGTCTTGGGCTCAGTGCTGCATTTGGCGCCCTGCGGCGCCTGGGAACACTGTTGTTGCGGCGTGGGGCACTTCTGTTGGCCCTTGATGGCGGCAGGATTGACCGCGGCAAGTCCCACCCGGCCCACCCGTGCACAACCCGCCGTGGTCTGCCGGTTTGCCCCCCGGGCCCCCGCCCTGGGTTTGGGCCAATGCGGGCCCCGCCAGGAGCATCAACCCAGCCAAGGCCAGCGCCCAGACGTTGGTAAAGCGCCATATTTTCTTCATGAAATTATTTTCCTCCTCGAATTATTTCTCACCCTAAAACCTCAATCAGGAGCGCCCGGCCCCCCGGCGTCAGGTGGTTCGCCAGGCCCCCCACCGGGTCCCAGCCTGGGGTTCGGCCCGGGGCCCGCCCAGCCCCGGGGACCGCGGGGTCCGGCCAGCTCCTGGTTCAGGCGGTGCTGAATCAGATCCAGGAAGGCAACTTTTTGGGCGGGTTTCAACTCCTTCCGGATCTCCAGCAAAAACCGCACCTGCTCCTCTTCCAGCTCGCCCTGGAGGCTGCTGATCTCCCCGATCTTGGCCCGCACTTTGGACATGTCCGGAGCCTCGACCTTTAACAGATCGAACATCTCCTGGCGTTTCAGAAACAAGGCGCTGCGGATTTCGGCGATCTTACCCCGGTGCTCCGGCAACATGGCGTGCAGGGCCTGCCGCTGTGAGTCTTCCAACTTCAGAGCGCCCCACAGGGCCCGCATGGGCGGGGGCGGCATTCCCGGGTACAGCCTTGCCTGGTCCTCATAGCGGAGATAAGCAAAGGCGCCTATGGTCCCGAAGTTCAAGGCCAAAGAAAAAATTACCAAATATAAAAGCCAGTTGGGTTTCACTTGCCGCTGCCGTTGACTTCGTCTTCCTGATAGGAGGCGAGAACCATTCCCATGGACCCCTGGGGATAGTCATAAAAGGCGTCCAGGCTGGCCACTTCCGGTTCGACGCCGGTTTCCTGGGTGAGCGGATAAAAATCCCGGCCCAGCGTGCTTCCCAGGAGGATTCCCAGGACCAGGGAGGCGGCCAGTGCCAGGGACTGCCAGGCGCGGCGCCGCGGCCGCGGCAACCGGGCCCTCACCTTTGCCGGCAGCCCCGGGGGCGGCGCCGCCTCGGGCAAGGACCCGAGGGCTTGCTCCAGGGCCTCCAACTGGGCCAGTTCCCGGCGGCAGTGGGCGCAGCTTTCAATGTGCCGGGCAACTTCGGCCGCCACTTCAGGGGCCAGTTCGCCGTCCAGCCAGGCGGAAAGGCGGTCCTGAACCTCGGGGCACTTCGCGGGCATCTGCTGATCTCTCCCTAAACTTTATCCTTATTATTGAAGGCAGCAGCAAAAAGACTAATTCCACCTCCGCCTAGTTCTCTCCCCCCGCGGAGTAGCTGATAAATAAGGGCTTCACCGTGTGATAAATATAGGGTGCCCTCAATAACCCTGTTACTAACATAACACTTAAATTCGCCAAAACCGGCGCGGCCGCCGCGGTGGCCGGCGCCCCGCCCGGGGCGGCAAGACACCTCTCCTAAAATATAACAAAAATTTCTCCGGTTTGCTGCCTTAACTGGGGCCTTGCTTATCCCTTGCGCCCTGGGCCGGCGGTGGTGCAGGGATCCATTCAGTCGAGATAGTCCTTAAGGGCCTTTTTAAGGAACTGGCGGGCCCGCTTCAGCAGGCCGTCCACCGCCTGGGGACTCAGTTCCAGGGCTTCGCCGATCTCCTGATAGGAGAGCCCGGCGAAGCGCTTCAGGACCAGGGCCCGCCGCTGGTTCTCCGGCAGCTCCCCCAGCAGCTCCTCCAGACGGCGGTGCAAGTCCATCTCTTCCAGGACCTCCAGGGGATTGGCCCCGGGGTCCGGAGGCCCGGTCCCCTCCTCCTGGTCCAGGGACCCCATAGGACGCCGGCGGCGCAGCAGGTTGAGGCAGTGATTGGCGGTGATGCGATGGAGCCAGGCGGAAACCTTCGCCTTCGGTTCAAAGCGGTGGGCGTTCTCGTAGACCTTGAGAAAGACCTCCTGGACTGCGTCTTCCGATTCCAGGTGGTCCCGCAAAAGCCGGTAGGCTATCTGGTAGACCCGCTGCTGGTGGCGCCGGACGAACTCCTCCAGGGCCTCCGCGTCCCCCCGCGCCAGCCTCTTGAGAAGCGCATAATCGAGATCAGTGGGGTCGGGGCTCAAAATCGGGTTAGGAAGATGCCCTGGTCTTTCTTTAAGGCCCGGAGCAATTCCAGGTGCCGCAGCACCGCAAACTCCCGGCGCACTTCGTCTTCGCTGATCCCCAGGGCCGAGGTCGCATCCACAAAGGAGACCTCTCCCTTTTCTTGGACCAGCTCATAGAGCTGCTGCTGCCGGGCGGTGAGGGTAAGGCCGCCGCGCAGGTCCTTGAGGGTCCGGGCGCAGTGCACCGCCCAGGGATCGCAGGTGCGGAGCGGACTGAGGGCCTCCACATAGCAGTCCTCACAGAGGACTTGGTTGAAATAGCGTCGGGGCTCCTCCCCCTGCAACCCTGCGCCGCACCTGGTGCAAAAATCCTGGCTCGTCAAGGTATCTTCAACTCCAGGCCCTTTCCCCTCCCGGCAGGGAAGGGAAAGAGACCTTGGGCATCTAGGATGAGGGACTGGCAAGGGCTTGGCCGGACCTTACAGGGTGTAGTCGCCTTCCATCGCCAGAATAAACTCGCCGGGTTTCTTCCCTGGGGTCACCGTAAAGGTGCCTTTCCCCTTCACGTTGCTTAACTTGCCGATACCCTTGTAAGCCTCCCATTTGCCCTTGGTCAGCGGCCCTGTTTTCTCCCCCTGAAAACGGGAATAGACCGCGCCGTTCTCATAAATGGTCACGGCATAGCCACTCATGAGGCCGTCGCCTTTGACGCGGTCGTGGAATCCGACGCTGCGCCGCGAGACGAAGGCTCCGGCCACCCCGGGGGTGTAATCGATGGGCTCTCCCTCCAGCTCGGTGAGCATCAGGCAATGGTCCGGGGTATCACCCACATAAAGGGCCTCCCGCCGGGTGACGTAAGTCTTGAAGCTGGCTTTGCGCTGCATGATCTTCCCTCCTCAGAAGTGGATTAGCTCGAGTCGCCAGGGGTTGTGCCTCTCGTCCGCACGGCTCTCCATGGTTGAAGTTAAATATCCAATTCATTCAGTTCAAGGACGTTGTTCTGAATAAATTCGCGGCGGGGCTCCACCTTGTCCCCCATGAGGATGGTGAAGATTTCATCCGCGGCCACCGCGTCTTCGACGTTGACCTTAAGGAGGGTGCGGGTTTCCGGGTCCATGGTGGTTTCCCAGAGCTGATCCGGGTTCATTTCCCCCAATCCCTTGAAGCGCTGGATATTGATGCCCTTCTGCCCTTCCTCCAGAATAAAGGTGACCATCTCCTCCAGGGACGGGAATTCCCAGGTGCGATCTTTGCCTTCCAGCACGTGGGGCGGGCGGTGAAAGTCCTGGAGCCCCTGGCTGTGGCGGACCAGGGCCTGAAAATCGCTGCCGCCCAATAGGTCCCAGTCCAGGCGCATCTCGCCCCCATCCCGGGACCCGGAAGTAATGACCAGGGCCCAGGCGTGGTGCTCCTCGTCGGGCTCCAGGCGGGCGCCGCCCACCTGGGCGCTCTCTGCGGCGGCCACCAGGTCCCGCAGCAGCTCTTCCTGGCGCAGGCTCTCCTTGGAGACGATGCCCTTTTCCAGCAGCAACTCCAAAACCCTGCGGTCCAGACCCCTCTTTTCGAAGCGTTGCAGATATTCCTGATAAGCGATGACCTTTTCCAGCGCCTGACCCAGGGGGTCGCCTTCCAGGGTGCGGCCGGCGCCCAGGCGGAGGCGCTTTTTGTCCATGCCCCGCTTCAGCAGGTGCTTTTTGAATTCGCCGTCATCCTTCAGGTAGGTCTTCTCCGAACCCCGGGTGAGGCGGTACAGGGGCGGTTGGGCGATGTACAGGTAGCCGCCCTCGACCAGGGACGCCATCTGGCGATAGAAGAAGGTGAGGAGCAGGGTGCGGATGTGGGCCCCGTCCACGTCGGCGTCGGTCATGATGATAACCTTGTGGTAACGCAGGGTCAGCAGGTCGAGTTCTTCCTGAGAGAGGTCCGAACCCAGGGAGGAGATCAGGGTGCGGATCTCGGAGTTCTCAAACATCTTCTCGGGCCGGGCCTTTTCCACGTTGATGATCTTACCCTTGAGGGGCAGGATGGCCTGAAAGCGCCGGTCCCGGGCCTGCTTGGCGGAGCCGCCGGCGGAGTCGCCCTCCACCAGGTAGAGTTCCCGGCGGGCGGGGTCCCGCTCCTGGCAGTCGGCCAGCTTGCCCGGCAGGGTCATATCCCCCAGGGATCCCTTTTTCCGCACCAGGTCCCGGGCCTTCCGGGCCGCTTCCCGGGCCCGGGCCGCATCCAGCAGTTTGGCCAGTATGGCCCTGGCCACCCGCGGGTTCTCACCCAGATTGCTGAGCAGGTGCTCATACAACAGATTTTCCACCAGGCCCTTGACTTCGCTGTTGCCCAGCTTGGTCTTGGTCTGCCCCTCAAACTGGGGATGCGGCAGCTTGACGCTGATCACCGCCACCAGGCCCTCCCGGACATCCTCTCCGGTGAGGTGGCTGTTCTTCAGGTTCTTGGGCAGGTCGCTGATCGCCATGTATTGGTTGATGGCCCGGGTGAGCCCGGCCTTGAACCCGCTCAGGTGGGCGCCGCCCTCCCGGGTGTTGATGTTATTGGCGAAGGTGAAGAGCTGCTCGTTGTAGGTGTCGTTGTATTGGAAGGCAATCTCCAACTGAATGCCGTTTTTGCCGCCCGTGAGATAGATGGGATCCTCATGGATGGGGGTCTTGTTGCGGTTCAGGTATTCGACGAAGGAGACGATCCCCCCTTCATAGTGAAACTCGTTTTTCCGTCCGGAGAGTTCGTCTTCCAGGAAGATGCGCACCCCGCCGTTGAGGAAGGAAAGCTCCCGCAGGCGCTGGGCCAGGATGTCATAACTGAAGACGGTTTCCGGGAAGATCTCCGGGTCCGCTTTGAAGGTGACCGTGGTGCCCCGGCGCTTGGTCTTGCCGGTATTGGCCAGCTCGGTGGCGGTCTGGCCCCGTTCGTAGCGCTGGTGGTAAACCTGGCCGTCCCGCCTAATCTCCACCTCCAGATATTCCGACAGGGCGTTGACCACCGAGACCCCGACGCCGTGGAGGCCGCCGGAGACCTTGTAGGCCCCGGAGTCGAATTTGCCCCCGGCATGGAGCCGGGTCATGACCACCTCCACCGCGGGCAGCTTCTCGGTGGGGTGCGGCTCTACGGGAATGCCCCGGCCGTTGTCTTCCACCGTGACGCTCTGATCCGAATGGATTTTTACCTTGATTTCATTGCAATGGCCGGCCATGGCCTCATCGACGGAGTTGTCCACCACCTCATAGACCAGGTGGTGCAGTCCATCCAGGCCGGTATTGCCGATGTACATGGCCGGGCGCTCCCGCACCGGCGACAGGCCCTTGAGGACCTGGATCTGTTCGGCGCCGTACTCATTCGCCACGGTGTCGGGGGCTGGGGGTTGTTGGTCCGCCAATTTTATGCTCCTTCTCAAAATGGGCCCTTTGAGGCCCTTGGCAAGTCTTCCTTAAGCGCTGATTTTCTTCTGTAGGGGCGGGTTTAAAACCCGCCCCTATGGCCGGCGCTGGGCAAGTCATCCCGTAAGCGCTGATTTTGCTGTCATCCTGAACCTAGTGGTCTGTTCCGCAATTGCTTATGAAAATGACTAATTTTTAACCCCCCCCCTTGGAAAAGGGGGGTAGGGGGGATTTAATATAATCTCTTGAAATCTCCTTAAATCCCCCTTTTTCAAAGGGGGACTTAACCATCCCAAATCCAGCCTTCCGGTCCTGATATCATTTCAAGCTAATTTAGGAACAATGTAATAGGTTGCTAAAAATACCGTCCCTGCGCTCTCGTTGGCACACCCTTCACTCCCCGGGAATCTTGCTGGTCCCGCTAAACGGTTCATTCACGGTTGGGGGGGAGAGTGCTTTGACAGGGAGGCTCTTGGACGCCCTTCCGGAACCGGTGCCGCTCGGTGTGACGCGTCCCCATGGTCAAATTTATATCAGGAAACGCCTCTTTTATCAATCGGGAATAACGGCTTGACTACCTTTAATCCGGGGCACGACTTTAATTTCCAGCAGCACCTCGCCATAGCCGCCGCATTCGACCCCCACATCCAGGCAGCGTACCTGATGCATGAAATGAAACGGGTTGGGGTCCAACCCCTCGCCCAGGCGTTCGTTGATCAGGGCCACCGGCACCGCCAGTTGGGAGACCAGGTAGACGCACAGCCGCGGGGGGCACAGCCTGGTGAGAAAATTGCCGTCCACGTCCAGGATGAACCGGTCGCCCACCCGGTAGCCGGAGTTGCAGTGGCGCGCCTTCACCACCTCGGCGGCGAGGGAATAGCGGGCCGCCACCCGGGCCAGCCGGTCAATGTGCCTGAGCCGCGGGTCACCCTCCTGGAACGCCTCCCTCTCGGCGTCCCGGTATCCGACCCTGTCCGCGTAACGCCTGAAGATTTTGTCCTTTTCCATCCCAATTCCCGAATGGCGGGCAGGGACGCCCGCCCCACCAGGCCAGCCGCGCCCTACAAGCTCATGGGCATGATGATGCTGAAATAGTGGGGATCGCCCTGGTCCACCAGGCGGCAGGGACGGTCCTTGTCGTTGAGCTCCAGGATCACCATTTCGCTCTCCATGGCGTTGAGGGGTTCCGTGAAATAGCGGGCGTTGAAGCCCACCTCCAGGGGCAAGCCGGCCGGGTCACCGGCCTCCATGAACACGGGCACCGTTTCCTGGCCTTCCCCCACCTCCGGGTTGGTGAAGGAGACCTCCACCCGCTCGCTGGTGAGATTCAGGATGACGCCCTTGAAGCGCTCGCTGGACAGGAGCGAGATGCGCTTGATGGCCTCGGCGAACTCCCGGCGGTTGATGGCGAAGCGGTAAGAGAAGGTTTCCGGGATGATGCGGCGGTATTCCGGGAATTTCTTGTCCGTCAGCAGCCGGATAAAGAGGTAATGGTCATCGGCCCGCAGGGCCAGGCTCTGGGTGCTCAGCCCCAGGGAGACCTTTTCCTCTTCCGCCAGGAACCGGATCACCTCGGCCATGCCTTTCCGGGGGATTAGAATGCCCTTCTCGATGGACAGGTTCTCGCTGCCGGGCAAGGGGCGCTCGATCAGGGTGAGGCGGTGGCCGTCGGTGGAGATGAGGCGCAGCAGGAAGCCGTTGTCCACCTCCAGACGCTCCCAGAAGATGCTGGAGAGATGATATTGCAGATCGTCGAGGGAAACCGAGAAGATGGTCTTTTCGATCATCTCCTTCACCATGTGGCTCTCCACCTCCACCAGGTTCTGCTCGGCGATCTCCGGCACCGGGGGAAACTGGTCCGCGGGCAGGCCGTTCAGTTGGTACCGGGAATCCCCGGCCAAAATCTTCATCCCCCCTTTATCCGTGGCCCTCAGATCCAGGGTATCGCCCGGAAGTTCCTTGATGAGGTTGAAGAAGTAGTGGGCCTGGATGGTGACCGCCCCGGGCTCCAGAATCTCGGCCGGGTAGAAGCCGCGGAAACTCACCTCCAAATCGGTGGCCGCGATGCGCACCTGGTTGGTCTCGGTTTGCATGAGAAAATTGCTCAAAATAGGCATGGTGCCCCGGCGATCCACCACTCCCAGGGTCCGTCCCACTCCCTTCAACAAGGTTTCCCGATTGATCTTCACCTGCATGTCTTAGGTTCTCCCAAAATTATTTAAGAATAGTTAACAGTATTAATAAGGGGTTGGGGTTTGGTCGATAACCGGGTCAAGTCATTTTTTTTATTAGATTTTTTATTAACCGTACGTTTGACCGATACCGCGCTGGCCTGCCAGTTATGGGACCCTTCCCCTTCGCTTCCCGCCGGGAAGGTCGAAAAGTGGCGCAGTTGGCTAAATTCTCATTAGTATCCGGATGAAAACCTGAAGGTGTTTGCCTGAATATCCCGTCTTAGGAGTCGCCCAGGGAAGGCAATTCGCCTCCCCCTCACTTGCACACCGCACCCTGGCTGCCCGAGGACACCATGCGGCCGTAGCGGGCGAGGTAGCCGTGCTGAATCTTGGGCGCAGGCGCCCGCCATCCAGCCTGGCGCTTCTTAATCTCCTCTTCCTCCACCAACAAGGTCAGGGCCTTGCCCGGGATATCGATCCTGATGCGGTCGCCCTCCTGAACCAGGGCGATGGGTCCGCCGTCCGCGGCCTCCGGCGAGATGTGGCCGATGGCCGCCCCCCGGGTGCCGCCGCTGAAACGGCCGTCGGTGAGCAGGGCTATGTCTTTATCGAGGCCCATACCGGAGATAGCCGAGGTGGGGGTGAGCATCTCCCGCATGCCGGGGCCGCCCCTCGGGCCTTCGTAGCGAATCACCACGATGTCGCCGGGCTTGATCTGGCCGTCCAGGATGGACCGGGTGGCCTCCTCTTCGGCATCGAAGACCCGGGCGGGGCCTTCATGCACCAGCATCCCGGCCTCCACCGCCGATTGTTTCACCACGGCGCCGTCGGGAGCCAGGTTGCCCCGGAGGATGGCGATGCCCCCATGGGGATGGTAGGCGTTGGCCATGGGGCGGATGACCTCCTGGTCCAATACCTGGACGGCGGCCAGGTTTTCTGCCACGCTCCGGCCGCTGGCGGTGAGGGGCGAGCCCTGCACCAGCCCCGCCGACATGAGAACCTTCATGACCGCGGGGATGCCGCCGGCCCGGTCCAGGTCCTCCAGGTGATGCGGCCCGGCAGGGCTCATGGAGCAGAGGTGCGGGGTGCGGTCGGAAAGGTCGTTAAACAGGTCCAGGGACAGGTCAATGCCGGCCTCCCAGGCGATGGCGGGAACGTGCAGCACGGTGTTGGTGGAGCACCCCAGGGCCATGTCCACTGCGATGGCGTTTTTAAAGGCCTCCAGGGTGGCAATCTCCCGGGGCAGGACCTGGCGGTTCACCATATCCATGATCCTGAAGCCGGCCTCCTTGGCCAGGCGAAAGCGGGCCGCGTGCACCGCGGGGATGGTGCCGTTGCCCGGCAGGGCCAGCCCCACCGCTTCGCTGAGGCAATTCATCGAGTTGGCGGTGAACATGCCGGCGCAGGAGCCGCAGCCGGGGCAGGCGCACTCCGCCAGGTCCTTCAATTCGTCTTCGCAGATCTTCCCGGCCTTGACGGCCCCCACCCCCTCAAACACCGTGATCAGGTCCACTTCCTTCCCCTGGTAACGTCCGGCCAGCATGGGGCCGCCGGAGATCAGGATCGCCGGGATATTGAGACGCAGGGCTGCCATGAGCATGCCCGGGATGATCTTGTCGCAGTTGGCCACCAGGACCAGGCCATCCACCGGGTGGGCGGTGGCCATCACCTCCACGGAATCGGCGATGAGTTCCCTGGAAGGCAGGGAATATTTCATCCCCTGGTGGTGCATGGCCAGGCCGTCGCAGACGCCGATGACCCCAAACTCCAGGGGAGTGCCGCCCGCCAGGCGCACCCCCGCCTTCACCGCCTGGGTGATCTGGTTCAGGTGCAGGTGGCCGGGGATGAATTCGTTAAAGGAATTGGCCACCCCGATCAGGGGTTGGTCGATCTCCCGGTCGGTGAGCCCCATGGCCTTGAAGAGGGAGCGGTGGGGATATTTTTCGAGGCCCAACTTCATCAGGTTGCTGCGCATACGCGTTGCTCCTTGCTAGCACTCCCGCCGGGCGCCCCGGGACCGATCCACCAGGAGCACTCCGGGGTCTCCGGGTTTTATGGTTCTTTACTCCGGCTCCGGGGTCGGGGCCGGGGACGCCGGCGCGGCTGGCGGCTCCTGGGTAGAGGCCTCCTGGGTAGAGGTCTCCTGGGCCTGGGTCTCCTGGGGCCCTTCCTTGGGGCCGCGTCTGGACCCCCGTCTGGGCCCCCGCCTACGGCTCCGCCTCGACTTGCGAGGCTCCGCTTTGGGCTCCGCGGCCTCGCCTTTAGGCTCCGCGGCCTCCGCTTTGGGCTCCGCGGCCTCGCCTTTGGGCTCCGCGGCCTCCCGTTTAATGAATTCGAGTTGGACCTCCTCCAGGGACAGGCCGGCCGAAGAAGTGAGCATGATGCGGAGGTGATATTGCTCTTCCAGGGCCAGAATTTCCCGGCGTTTCTGATTGAGGAGGAAATTACCCACCTCCAGGGGCACCAGGGCCCGGACTTCCTGGATGGGATTTTGCGCCACCTGGACGCTGATCTGCCGCAGCAGGCTGAGACCGAGGGTGGGCACCGTCTTAAGGCGGCCTCGCCCCTGGCAGACGGGGCAGGGGTTATAGGCGCTGGCCTCGGCGGTGGGGCGCAGGCGCTGCCGGGAGAGCTCCAGCAGGCCGAACTTGGACAGGTGGCCCACTGACACCCGGGCCTTGTCCCGTTTCAGGCTCTGCTTCAGGGCCGCCTCCACCTCCTTCTGGTGTTTCTTGTCCCGCATGTCGATGAAATCGATGACCACCAGGCCCCCCAGGTCCCGCAGGCGAAGCTGCCGCGCCACTTCCTGGGCGGCCTCCAGGTTCGATTTCAGGGCCGTCTCTTCCAGGTCTTTCTGACTGGTGCTGCGGCCGGAGTTGACGTCGATGGACACCAGGGCCTCGGTGGGGTTGATGACGATGCTGCCCCCGGATTTCAAGGGGACCAGCTCGGCGTAGATGCTGTCCAGTTGCTCCTCCAGTTGGTAGCGGCTGAAGATGGGCAGCGGGTCCTTGTAGAGCTTCAGGGCCTGAAGCTGGCGGGGCGCCGCCATCAGCAGCCAGCCGCGCAATTGCTGGAAGGCTTCCGGGTCGTCCACCAGAATGGAGTTGATATCCGGGGTAAGATAATCCCGGACGGAGCGGGTGATCAGGTCCAGGTCCCGGTAGAGCAGGCAGGGAGCCTTTTGTTCGGCTGCGGTGCGGTTCAGGTTTTCCCATTGCCGCAGGAGAAATTGGAGGTCCTTGGCCAGGTCCTTGGTCTTGGCCTGCTGCCCGGCAGTGCGGATGATGAGACCCATCTCCGGGGGCAGGCCGATTTCCTGCGCCAGCTCCTTGAGGCGCAGGCGCTCATCTTCCTTTTCGATCTTGCGGGAAATCCCCAGGTGGGCCTGTTTGGGCAGGAGCACCAGGTTGCGCCCCGGCATGGATATGTAAGTGCTTAGATAGGCCCCCTTGCTGGCGGTCTCTTCCTTGTAAACCTGGACGATGATCTCCTGGCCTTTGCGCAGGACCCGCTGGATCTTGGTCTGGCCTTGGCCCTGGACCTTTTCCTGGTAGTAGTCGGGATGCACCTCGGAGATGGGTAAAAATCCATGGCGCTCACCGCCGTAGTTGACGAAGGCGGCCTGGAGGCTGGGCTCGATGTTGACCACCACCGCCTTGTAAATGTTGGCCTTGGTCTGCTCCCGGGCCGAGGTTTCCAGGGCAAACTCATCCAACTGCCCTTCGGCCACGATGACTACCCGGAATTCCTCCGGGTCCGCCACATTGATATACATCTTCCGAGGCTGGGTCATAGGCTCCTCAGGAAACCGCGCCGCAGGAATTCCCGGAATCCCGGCTGGCGGTCTTGGGCATGCATGCGGTTGACCGCCAGCGGCAGAGAGGCGGGGCTCTTTAAACTGCGGATGGGGCGCAGCTCCCGGCGGCGGAAATAGGTGGTCTTCACCAGAAAATTGATGTCCCCCTGCACCGGCTGGAAATGGAGGAAGCCGTCCTTGACCGCGATGGGCATGGGCAGGCCCGTCTCTCCCACCTGCCGCCAGCTCACCACGGGCTGGGGGTAATGATTGAAATTCCGGTTCAGGTAATGGATGTCTCCCGGCGACCTCTCCCCCAACTGGAAACTTTCCACCATCACATCCCGGGAGAGACCGGGGTCCCAGGCCAGCAGGCCGCCCTTTTGGGGCTTTTGGGGGTTGTTGGCCACCACTTCCATGACCATCCGGTACCCCTGTTGCCCCAATTCCAGGGCCAGCCCCAGGCCGGCGAAATCGAGGGAACCGGTCAGATAGTCCAGATCCTCGATATTATAGGAGATTTTGTCCGAGAACCTCTGCAGCCACTGGTCAACCGCCTCCCGGGGGTGATAGACCCGTTCCCGGGGATGGTCCCCCGCCAGGGAAAAGAGCTGCCGGTCCAGGGTTTGCTGCATCACCATCTGGCCGTGGTTATGGAGACGCCTGGGACTTAGCCGGTCGTAAAAAAACCTTCCTTCCTTAAGGTTCAATCCATGGTAGCTGTTTTGCACCATGAAAAAAACCTGGGAAGGCCGAAATCCGAAGAATTTCCATTGGTAGAACTCTTTCTCCAGATGGGCCAGCATTTCCTCGGAAACGATCAGAAGCAGGTGCTGGCGGCCCAAGACCTCCCTGGGGTCTTCCCCCAGCCCGCGGGCCACCTTTTCCAGATCGAAGGCCAGTTGTAGCATGTGGCGGGTGCCCAGGGACAGGGGCAGCAGCTCCTGGGGGGGGCACTCGAGGCTGCTCGCCACGGCCTCCGGAGTTATCGGCTGGCCGCTCTCCTGGCTGAGGAGATGGGCCAGTTGCGGGACGTTTAGCTCCCGGGCGATATTGAGGAAATATTTGGGGCCCAGCGTCAGGCGGGAGCCTTCCCCGGCGGCGGCGTGCTCGAAGAGCACCTCGCCCCGGAGGACCGCAGCCTGAGCCCGGGACAGCCGGGCGGCGCCGTCGCCGTCTTCCAGGACCAGCACCCGGCGGGGCCCCTCCAGGAGCTCCAGGCGGGGATAGCGGTTCAAGAGACGTTCCTGGGCGGCGATTTCCGCAATGGAGGAGAACTGGCTCAACTTTTCTTGGGCCAGGGCCAGGCAGGTAGAGATATAGTGATCATCGGAGCCGCAAGCGGCTGCGGGGGCTAACGCCAGGGGCATAAAAGTCCTGCAATATTGATGGGTTAAAACTGGTATTTATCACGGGTCTACCCAGATGTCAACCATCTTTGGGCCTGGGAGGGCTGGTGGGGATGAGAGGGAGCCGCCCCATGGAGATCACAGGGCCGGCCGCAGGTAGATGGGCGCCAGTTGTTGGGGCGAGGCGGCCAGGCCAGCCGAAAGGCGCCGCCGGGCCAGGCGGGCCACGGTGGCCGCCCGGGGATAGCGGCTTTCCGGGGCCGCCAGCGCCACCCCCGCAGGCAAGTCCCCCAGGGAACTCACCCAGGGACCGGTGAGGATCAGGGGCGGCGTCAGACGGCGGTAGAGTTCGGCCAGGGGCAGGCGGACGGGCTCGGTCTCGACCAGGGGCTGGTCCGCCGGGCAGCGGTACAGGCCCCAGTAGACCTCGTTCCTCTTGGCGTCCATGACCACCCCGATTCTCTGGGGTTGAAAGGGAACCTGGGCCGCCAGCACGTCCAGGGTGGGCACCGGCACCAGGGGGCAGCCCAGGGACCAGGCCAGGGTCTTGGCCGTGGCGCAGCCGATACGCAAGCCGGTGAAGTTGCCAGGCCCCACGCTGACGCCGATGGCCCCCAGCTCGGTGGGGTCCCGCCCGGCGGCGGCAAACAGGGCCGCCAGCCGGGGCAGCAGGCGGACCAAATAGGCGTTGGCTCCCGCAAGGGTTGATTCCCCCAGGGACTCCTCGTCTTCCACCAGGGCCAGGCTGCCGTTGTCGGTGGCGGTATCCAGGGCCAGGATCAGCATGCCACCTCAGTGGGGCGGATTCACCAGCCGGGCGATATCCTGGTAAAATACCAGGATCATCAAGGCCAGGATCAGCATCAGGCCCACCCCCTGGGCGATTTCCCGGTGCTGGATCTCCACCGGCTTGCGCCGCACCGCCTCCAGGGCGCAGAAAAGCAGGTGGCCGCCGTCCAGGATGGGGATGGGCAGCAGATTGAGCAGGAAGAGGTTGACACTCAGGGTTGCCAGGAATTGCAACAGCGGCGCCGCTCCCGCCTTCGCCTCCTGGCCCGCCACCTGGGCGATGAGGATGGGCCCGCCCAGGCCCTTCAGGGGCGCCTCGCCGGCCACGACTTTATAAAGGCTGAGGGTGGTGAGGTAGGCGACCCCCCAGGTGGTGTCGCCGGCCCGGACAAAGGCCCGCCCCAGCCCCACGTCGTCAAGGGCCAGGTTTTTATTGTTAAGGATGCCGATGATCACTGCGGAGGATTTGCCGCCGAAGATGTTGGGTACTTCCTCTCTGTGGGGGGTGACTTTCACCGTGATTATCTTCTGGCCCCGCTTCAGGGTCAAATCGAGAGGGTGCTCACCTGTCTGGCGAATTATGGGGGGAAGGTCCTCCCAGCGCTTCACCGGCCGGCCATTTAGCTCCAGCACCTGATCGCCCGGTTGCAGGCCCGCGGCCGCCGCCGGGGAATTTTGCTGCACCTCCGTGATTACCGTGGTGAGGTAGGGAATGCCGTTTACGGCAAAGACCAGGAGGAAGACCAGAAAGGCCAGGATCAGGTTGGAGATCGGCCCGGCCAGGACGATGAGGAAGCGGTGCCAAAGGGGCTGGTGCATGAAGGAGAAGGGTTGCAGCTCCGGAGGGATCTCCTCGCCGGGGTTTTCCCCCAGCATCTTGACATAACCCCCCAGGGGCACCACCGACAGGCGGTAGTCGGTGTCCCCGATCTTTTTATGCACCAGTTGCGGGGGGAAGCCCAGGGAGAAGGCCTCCACCCTAACCCCAAAGAGCTTGGCTACCAGGAAATGCCCTAATTCATGGACGAAGATCAGAATCCCCAGCACAAAAATGGTCGCCAGGATAGTGATTATGATGGACATGTTTGGTGGTGGTTCTCCTCGAAACTGTTTGAATTAGCCTTCCTGGAACTCGTTGGCCGGGAGGCTAAGGGGCCTTTTCCCGGAGCTGCCGGGCCGCTTCGCTCTGGCCAGGCCTGGCCGGCTGAGAGGAAGCCCATCTCTTTAGTCGCCAACCTTGGGAGGTATCAGGCCCGCGGCAAAATCCCTGGCCCATTCATTGACCGTCAGGACCTGGCCCAGGTCGGTGAGCTCGCCGGCTTCATGGGCCGCCATGGTCCGGGCCACTACCCGGGGGATCTCCGGGAAGCTGAGGCGGCCGTCCAGGAAGGCGGCCACCGCCACTTCGTTGGCCGCATTGAGCACCGCGGGCATGGTGCCGCCGGTGCGGGCCGCGGCGTAGCCCAGGGCCAGGCCCGGGAACCGGGTCTGGTCAGGGGTCTCAAAGGTGAGCTGGGCAACCTGGCACAGATCCAGAGGGGGAGAATCCAGGGGCAGGCGGCGCGGATAATTCAGGGCATAGGCAATGGGCAGGCGCATGTCCGGAACTCCCAACTGGGCGATGACCGACCCGTCCACAAACTCCACCAGGGAATGGACGATGCTCTGGGGGTGGACATAGACCCCGATCTGGTCCACCGGCAGTCCGAACAATACCGAGGCCTCGATCACTTCCAGTGCCTTGTTCATCAGGGTAGCGGAGTCAATGGTGATCTTGGGCCCCATGCTCCAGTTGGGGTGCTTCAGGGCCTGGTCCGCGGTGGCCCGTTCCAGTCGGTCCGCCCCCCAGGAGCGAAACGGTCCCCCGGAGGCGGTGAGCCAGAGGCGGCGGATATCGGCGCGGCGCTGCCCCTGGAGGGCTTGGAAGATGGCGCTGTGTTCGCTGTCCACCGGAATCAGGGGGACGCCCCGTTCCCGGGCCAGGTTCATCACCAAGGGACCGGCGGCCACCAAGGTCTCCTTGTTGGCCAGGGCCACCGGCAGACCGGCCCGAATCGCCGCCAGGGTGGGTTCCAGGCCCACCACCCCCACCATGGCGGACACCACCATCTCCACCGAAGCGGTGGCTACCGCCAGAGCGCCGGCCCGCCCTGCCAGGATTTCCGGGCCCGGGGCCACCAGCTCTCGGAGCCGGGCCGCCGCCTCCTCATCCTGCACTGAAACCAGCGCCGGGTGGAAACGCGCCACCTGCTCCGCCAGCAGTTCGACGTTCTTGCCGGCAGCCAGCCCTACCACCGCAAAGTTATCGGGGTATTCCGCCACCACCGCCAGGGTGCTCCGGCCGATCGACCCGGTGGAGCCCAGGATGGACAATCGCTTCATAGGGTGAGCCAGCCCTCGTCAGTCAAGGGAATCGCCGCCGCGGTTTGCCCCTCGCAGGAGCGGCGATTTTCCCTGGCCACTATTGTAACGATAAGGTGTCAGGCTGTAAAGGATATCTGTTTGCTGTCTCCGCTAAAGGCCTTAACTCGGACTCTCACCGAAAACCGAAAACCGAAAACCGAAAACTGCCTTTATCAGTCTTCCCAGGGCCAAATTTGCGCCAGGGCCTCCAGGGAGGGTTGCAGGCTGCCTTCCTGGTGAGGCTCCAGGGTGATGAGGGGCCGCTGCCCGCGATCCGCCAGGAAACGCAGAATTTGTTGCCAGGGAATGGTCCCGGCTCCCAGGGCCAGGTGGGAATCGGCGTCGCCGCGGTTGTCGTGGAGATGCAACTGCCCGATAACCGGAGCCAGGGTGTCGAGCCAGCGGGCCAGGTCGCCGCCCCCGAAGGCGAACAGATGGCCCGCATCCAGGCAAACCTGGAGATTGGGGGCAGCCACCCGGCGAATAATCTTAAGCAGCAGTTCCGGATCGGTCTCGTAGACATTTTCCAGCATGACTCGCACGTCCCCCTGGGCCGCGGCTCGGGAGGACAGCTCCTTCCAGGTGGCCGCAGACCGGGCCAGATATTCCTCGAGGTCGTCGCCATAGAGCCGGGAATCAAAACCCAGGTGGCAGACCACCGAAAACGGCCGGAAAACCGGCAGATAGGAAAACGCCAGGCGCAGGCGCCGCCGGGAGGCGGCCAGGATGGCGTCATCCAGCGATCCCGGCAGCAGGTCCTGGAAGGGGGCGTGCAGCGTGATTCGCCTGCCAGCGGCCTGAAAGGCCCGGGCCGCCTTGCGGAAGACCCGGGGAGGATAGCGGCTTAAACTGAATGCATCCAGGCCGATCTCGGGATTGAGGCCCAATTCCAGGAAACGCTCCAAATAGCCCCGCAGCAGGTAGGAAAAGGGGATGTTGACCTGCACCTGGGAGGCCAGGGCCGCATTGGTGATGGCCATGGGGTTGGGACCTCTTCCCTGCGAGGGGACGACACCGGGTCAGGGGTGGCTTTGCCTGGTTTTTCGTAGGGGCGGACCCATGTGTCCGCCCTGTAGGGGCGGGTTTAAACCCCGCCCCCACCTACTGCCCCCTTTTTCGTAAGGGGCGCACACATGGGTGCGCCCCTACAAGAACATTCATACCCCCCCCAAGGGGGAGAGGTGGGGATTAG
Organism: uncultured delta proteobacterium; assembly: GCA_963697965.1. GTDB lineage: Bacteria > Desulfobacterota > Desulfobaccia > Desulfobaccales > 0-14-0-80-60-11 > JAPLJC01. The sequence goes on along the minus strand of OY969108.1, from coordinate 296,775 downwards.
CCTCGAGGGGCGGCGGCAGGCTTCAATGGCTGAATTGGCACAGCTCCACCAACAGGCCGAAGGTGGCCTTGGGGTGGATGAAGGCCACCCGGGAGCCGTGGGCCCCTTCCCGGGGGGTTTCATCGATGAGCCGCACCCCGGCCGCCTTCAGTTCCGCCACCGCCGCCTCGATATCATCCACCTCCAGGGCCAGGTGGTGAAAGCCTTCCCCCTTGTTCTCCAGAAACTTGGCCACCGGGCTGTCGGCCGCGGTGGGCAGCAGCAGCTCCAGGCTTGACTCCCCCACCTGGAGGAAGCTCACCCGGACATTCTGGCTCTCCACCACCTCTTCCCCCTTGAGTTTCAGCCCCAGGTTCTCCTGGTAGAGCTTCTTGGGGGGGTCCAGGTCCTTTACCGCGATTCCTAAGTGGGCGATGCGCTTGATCTTCATGGGCCTCTCTGACCTCCTTGGCTTGGTGGGCTGCGAAAGTTTCTTAAGGCTCGGGGTTGCTCCGCGCCGGCGCATAGTGGCACAGGCTTCCAGCCTGTGATTGGGTCGCCCCTACGCAGCCGGTTTCCCCGCCCGGGTAAATCAGGCGGCCATCGGCAAAACACCACTTGCCCTTAAAGAACAGAATTATATATGATGGCAGGACGAAGGAAAAGCTCGGGGGACTGTTCGTTAATTTTATTTTTGGCCTTTTTTCGCCTTGGGTCGAAGATTTAGGGAGCCTTTGATGAGCCGGGATGATGACTTCCAGCGCCTTTCTGAGCTTCTCGCCAGCTATGGCCAGGAAACCGTGGAGCTGCAGCGGCAACTGGTGCGCCGCAATGCGGTGGGACCGGAAAACGGCGGCCCCGGCGAAGGAGCTAAAGCCGCCTTCCTGAAAGAACTGTTGGAAAGCTGGGGCCTCAAGGTTGACTCCTTCCCGGCCCCGGATGCCCGCCTGGCCGAAGGCCAGCGCCCTAACCTGGTGGCCTGGCTGCCGGGGCGGCGGCCGGAGAAGGTCTGGGTCCTCAGCCACCTGGACGTGGTGCCGCCGGGGGACCTTTCCCTCTGGCACTCCGACCCCTTTACCCTGAAGGTGGAGGGAGACCGCCTCTATGGCCGGGGCACCGAGGATAATCACCAGGGCATCGTCATCTCCCTGATGGCGGCCAAGGCCTTCCTGGACCTGGGGCTGACGCCGGAGCGCACCGTGGCCCTGGCCCTGGTGGCCGACGAAGAGACCGGCAGCCACCTGGGCCTGGAGTTTTTATTGCGTGAGAAGCCCCACCTCTTCTCCCGGGAGGACCTGATCATCGTGCCCGACGCCGGCAGTGCGGACGGCACCCTCATCGAAGTAGCGGAGAAATCGATCCTGTGGCTGAAGCTGACCCTGCTGGGCAGTCAGGCCCATGCCTCCCGCCCCGAGTTGGGGCGCAACACCCTCAGGGCTTGTGCCCACCTGATCGTGGCCCTGGAAGGGTTGTCGCAAGAATTTCCCATAAAAAACGAGCTCTTCCAGCCGCCGGAGAGCACCTTCGAGCCTACCCGCAAGGAGGCCAATGTCGACAATATCAACACCATTCCGGGACGGGACGTCTTTTACCTGGACTGCCGGGTGCTGCCGGAGCTTGACCTGGCCCGGGTGGTGGGCCGGGTCCGGGCCCTCGGCGCCGAGGTGGCGGCAAAGTTCGGCGTAACCCTGGAAGTGGAGCCGGTGCAGGAGCTGCCCAGCGCCCCCCCCACCGAGCCTGCGGCGCCGGTGGTCCTGGCCTTGCAAAAGGCTATCCGGGAAGTCTATGGCCGTGAGGCTACCCCCCAGGGCATCGGCGGCGGCACGGTGGCCGCCTTTTTCCGCCAGCAGGGGCTGCCGGCCGCGGTCTGGATGACGGTAAGCGACACCGCCCACCAGCCCAACGAATTCTGCCTGCTGAGCAACCTCCTGGGGGACGCCCGGGTGCTGGCCCACGTGTTTCTGGCGGCTTGAGAACCACCCCTCCCTTGAGGGGAGGGGGTTGGGGGGAGGGTGGCAACATACGGTAAAAGAAAGACAATTTACCACCCCCACCTGTCGCCCCCTCAAGGGGGAGGGGAAAAGGCAAAGCATTTAGGCATCGGTTCCGTGGGGCACAATACTAACGTGGTGCTTTGTAAAGAGAATGGCATTAAATCAAGAAAATCTCAGTTCCAAGGGTCTTAAAGTTCCCCTTTGGAAAAGGGGGATTTAGGGGGAGTTCAGGAGGTTACTTCAAATCCCCCCTGCCCCCCTTTTTCAAAGGGGGGATCAAAAACCGTGGTTGGAAATCTCAGGACAATTATTAAGCATTACCCCAGCGGCGGGTTCCTCTGTGCCTCCCGCCGGGGCGGCGCCGGCTGGAGGAAAGGGGCGGCGCCAATTTTTCGAAACGGGAGCGCGTATTGATGAGGAAAGCGGCGGCCGCCCGTCCCGGAGCAGCCGGGGACGCCGGTCGAAGGATGCGTTATTTAGGGATCTGGCTGGCCCTGGCCGTCTTTCTGGCGGCGAGCGCCTGCGGCGAACTGCGGCCGCTGCCCCCGAACTTCGACGCCCAGGCCTATCGCGCCATCGACTATCAGGATCTGCTGCACCCCGACCGGGCCGGGCTCAAGGCTGGCGACCTGGTTTGCGTCCGGGCCTATTTTTGGCAATATCTCACCTATGATCCGGCCGTGCTGAGGAATTACCTGACCCTGTTCCGCTACCCGGTGAGTTGGTACCGGCTGAAATGGTTTGCCACCTACGCCTCGGATAAAATGGAGGGCTACTACGACCTGGCGGCCCTGAGCCCGGAGCAGGAAAAGCAGTATAAGGTCAAGCGGCTGGACCACATTCTGATCTACGGTGAGCTCTCCCCCCTGAAACCCGGGTTGTTTCTCCGGGTCCACCACATCGTCAAGATCGCAGAAGATTGAGGAGCCGGGGGCGACCCGCCGGGCCGCCTCTACGCCCCCAGGTAGGCCTCCCGCACCTGGGGGTGATGGCGCAGTTCGCTGGCCGGGCCGGATAGAATGATCTCTCCGGTCTCCAGGATATAGCCCCGGTGGGCCACCTCCAGGGCCAGATTGGCGTTTTGCTCCACCAGCAGGATGGCGGTCCCCTGGCGGTTGATCCGCCGGATCACCCGGAAGATATCCCGCACCAGGAAGGGGGCCAGGCCCATGGAGGGCTCATCCAACAGCAAGAGCCTGGCCCTGCTCATCAAGGCCCTTCCCACCGCCAGCATCTGCTGTTCTCCGCCGGACAGGGTGTTGCCCCACTGGTGGCGCCGTTCCCCCAGGCGGGGAAAGAGGTGGAAGACCTCCTCCATGTCCCCCTGGATTTGGCCGTCCCGGCGCAGGTAGGCCGCCAGGCGCAGATTTTCCAGAACCGTCAGGTTGCCGAAGATGCCTCGGCCCTCAGGTACATGAGCCACCCCTTGCTTAACCCGGAGGTGCGCCGGCAAGCGGAGCAGATTCTCCTCCAGGAAGGAAACCCGTCCCCGGGCCACCGGCAAGAGTCCCGAAATCGCCTGCAAGATGGTGGATTTACCGGCGCCGTTGGCTCCGATCAGCGTGACGATCTCGCCGGCCCCCACGGAAAAAGAGACCCCCCGCACCGCGTTGATGCGGTCATAGGAGACCCACAGGTCTTCAACCGCGAGGATGGGAGGCGGGGTCATCAGACAATCGCCTCCTCTTCGGCAAGGGAGCTGTCCCGGCCCAGGTAGGCCTCCAGGACCGCGGGGTGATGCTGGATCTCCTGGGGCGGGCCGGCGGCGATGGTGCTGCCGAAATCGAGGACCGTCACCCGCTGGCAGAGGTTCAGGACCACCCGCATCTGGTGCTCGATCAGGATGATGGTCAAGCGGAACTCGTCTTGCAACTCGCGGATGATGCGGATCAGCTCCTCGGCTTCGGCATGGTTCATGCCCGCGGCGGGCTCATCCAGAAGCAGCAGCCGGGGGTTGCTGATCAGGGCCCGGGCCATCTCGCAGCGGCGCTGCTCCCCATAAGGCAGGTTCCAGGCCGGGGTCTCGGCGTAGCGGCTCAACTGAAAGCGTTCCAGCAACTCCCAGGCCCTCCGGCTCAGGCGCCGCTCTTCGTCCCTAAAGGCGCGGCTGCGGCCCAGGGCCCCCATAAGGCCATAGTGGTGCTGGGCAAAGGCCCCCAGGCGGACGTTGTCCAGAACGCTCAACCCCTTGAAAAGGCGGATGTTCTGGAAGGTCCGGGCAATGCCGGCCGCGGTGATGCGGGGAGAGCTCCAGGCGCTGATGTCCTGGTCCTGAAAGCGAATCTGTCCCGCTTCGATGCGAAAGACCCCGGTGATCAGATTAAAGATCGTGGTCTTGCCGGCGCCGTTGGGGCCGATGAGGCCCACCAGCTCCCCAGGCAGCACCGTTAGGGAAAAATCGGCGATGGCCGCAAGGCCCCCGAAGTGGTGAGACAAGCCGGTGACTTCCAGTAATGGGGTCATGGGTTTCATTTCCGCGGCAGCGTCGGCCCCGCGCCCCGCTTTAATATCATGGCCAGGTTGAGTGTGGCGATAACTTCGTTTGGGAATTAGATACTTGACTCCCGATTCCATCACGGCTGCAGGGGTGGCGTCTCAGTGGCACAGGCCTCTGGCCTGTGGGTTTGCCCTGGGCGGGGAAACCCCGCCCCTACAAAAGATAATTGCGGGATTCAATATATAATTCTCCTTCGTTTTCGAGCCCAATTGGGAACCGGGACAAAAAATGGAGAACTGTCGCCGCCGGCGTTCTTTGCCGGGGATTTGGCGGGCAGTGTCCACCCGGCATCTTATTCACTCCTTATCGTCCACCACGCTCTCTCCCTCTCCGGCAAATATTGGCGCCGGCTTGAGCCAGCGGGCCTCTTTGAAGCCCATGAGGCCCTGGGGCCTAAAGATCATTAACAGCACCAGGAGCAGCGGCCCCACCACCCAGCGCCAGATCCCCAGGAAGCGCAGCAGTTCCATGAGCACCGTGAAGATGGTGGCGCCCAGGAGCGAGCCGGTGAGGCTGCCCACCCCGCCCAGATAGACCATCACCAGCATGTCGGTGGACTTGAGAATGGAGAAGCTCCGGGGGTCGATGAACTGCAGCAGGTGGGCGTATAGGCCCCCGGCCAGTCCGGTGAAAAATGCCGAAATCAGGAAGGCGTAAAGTTTCAGGCGGCGGGTGTTCACCGAAGTGAGGTTGGCAGCCATCTCGTCCTCGCGGATGGCCGTGATGCCCCGGCCGAAATTGGAGTACACCAGGTTGCGCAGCGCCATCAGGGTGATCAGGACCCAGGCCGTCACCCAGAAGAGGCTGGTGAGGCGAGGCATGCCCAGGTAGCCTCGGGGGCCGCCCACGGCGTCGATGTTCTCCAGTACACTCTTGACGATCATATTGAAGGCCAGGGTGACGATGGCCAGGTAATCCCCCCGGGTGCGAAAGGAGGGATAGGCCACGATGAGCCCGGCCGCGGCCGCGGCCAGGCCCCCGGTCACCAGCACCCCCGGGAAGAGCCAGGGCGACCAGGAGCGGGGCAGCACCGCCACCGTCAGGATGGAGGCTACGTAGGCGCCAATGCCCATGAAGCCGGCATGGCCCACGGAAAATTCCCCCATGTAACCGTTAACCAGATTGAGGCTTAGAGTGAGGATCATATTGATCCCCACGTACATCATAATCTGCACCACGTAGGGGTTGAGCAGGCCGCTGTCCGGCAAGACCCGGGCCACCGCCAGCAACAGGGCCGCTCCGGAGTAAATCAGGAATTTTTTTCTTTTATCAGAAGTTGCCATTATTAACAGTAGTCAGTAGCCAGTAGTCAGTTGACAGTATCAGTCTGTTTGAAACCTCCTCTCCTAACTTATTTAGGGCGGCCTGTGGCCGCCTAAATTCGGCGGGCATAGCCTGCCCAATTCCTGTTTAATGTTCTTTGATAAATCACTTAAAGTGGTTGGCATTAACGCCAATGCTCAAAAAAAAACTAAATGCTAACTGGCTACTGACTACTGGCTACTGCTTTTACACCCTTTCAAACACCGGGCGGCCCAGGAGGCCGGTGGGTTTGAAGACCAGGAGGAGGAGTAGCAGCGAGAAGGCCACAAAGTCCCGGTAGGTGGAAGACGGCAGCAGCAGCGGGGTGAAGACTTCCACCGCGCCCAGGATAAAGCCTCCCAGCATGGCGCCCCGGATATTGCCGATGCCGCCCACCACCGCGGCGATGAAGGCCCACCAGCCGATGCGGATGCCCATATAGGGGTCCAGCACCGGGTAGGCCAGGGCGAACATCAGGCCGCCGGCCGCGGCAATGGCCGAGCCGATGGCGAAGGTGAGGGAGATGACCCGGTCAACCGACACCCCCATGAGGGGCACGATGGGGCGGTGGTAGGAGATGGCTCGCATGGCCATGCCCAGCAGGGTACGGCGCACCAGGAGGTCCAGAAGGATCATCAGGGCCGCGGCCAACAGGATGATGAGCACTTGCAGCGGCGTAATGGTGAGGCCGGCCACCTGCCAGGGGGTATTGGTAATCAACGAGGGAAAGTGCCGGGGCGCCGGCCCCAACAGTCCCAGGGTGAAATTTTCCAGGAACAGGCCCACCCCCAGGGCGGTGATCACCGCGGAGACCCGGGGCGCCTGGCGCAATGGCCGGTAGGCCAGGCGTTCGATGGTCACCCCCAGGAGCGCGGTGAGGGTCATACTGAAGGCCAGTGCCCCGGTGAACACCAGAAAGGGGGGCAGGCGCAGGGGCAGGCCCAGCAGCAGGGTGGCTCCGGCCAGGCTGAGATAGCTGCTCACCATGAAGATATCGCCGTGGGCGAAGTTGATCATAGTGAGAATGCCGTAGACCATGGTATAGCCCAGGGCGATGAGGGCGTAAACGCTCCCCAGTTGCAGGGCATTCAGGACATTTTGCGCCAGGATGGTCAACATGGGTCTTTAATTACCGGGCCCGGGTTTATGGCCAAGGAGAGAGTTTGAGAAACGCCCTGATTTTGTGGGAGAGGCAGGTTTCCACAAGCCTCCTCCCCCCTCTAGGGCGAGGGGGAGGAGTAGCCGGTTCAGCATATTTATGATTAGTTATCGAATTTATAAAAGAGACCATTGAATCTTTGCTGGCTAGAGCCCCGGCGAAGTCCCTGTGACCTCCTGAGACCCCCGGCGGTTGCCGAAAACCGAAAACCGAAAACTGCCTTTATGGCTGCACGGTGGAAAAATAATTGAACTTGCCATCCTTCACGTGGATGATTATGGCGCTCTTGATGGGGTCGCCGGTGCCATGGAATTGCATGATGCCGGTTACCCCTTCGTATCGCTGCACACTGGCCAGTGCGTCCCGCACCTTCTGGCGATCCAGGACCCCCGCCTTGGTGATGGCGGTCAACAGCAAGCCCCCGGCGTCGTAGGTGAGGGCGGACACGTCATCGGGTTTTTTGCCGTATTTGGCTTCATAGGCCCGGATGAATTTCTGGGCGGTTTCCGTAGCAATATCCGGGGCATAATGGGTGCTGAAGCAGGAGTCGTCCAAATCCCGTCCGCACAGAGCCAGGATTTCCTGGCTGCCCCAGGAGTCGGAGCCGATGAAGGGGCAGGTGATCCCCAGGCGCCGGGCCTGCTGCACCTGCAAGGGGACTTCATTGTAATAGTTGGGCAGGAACAGGACCCCGGGATTGGCAGCCTTGATGAGGGTGAGCTGGGAGGAGAAATCCTTGTCGTCCTTGGTGTAGGATTCGAAGGCCACCACCTTGCCGCCTGCGGCCTCAAAATCCTTCTTGAAGAATTCGGCAATGCCCTTGTTGTATTCCGAAGCCACATCGTAGAGCACTGCGGCGGTTTGGGCCTTGAGGGTCTCCCGGGCGAACTTGGCCATCACCTGGCCCTGAAAATCGTCAATGAAGCAGGCCCGGAAGATGAACTTCTTGCCTTCGGTGGTCTTGGGGTTGGTGGACCAGGGGCTGATCATGACCACTCCCGCTTGTTCGCAGATGCTGGCCGCGGGGATGGCGTTGCCCGAGGTGTTGGGCCCGATGATGGCCAGGACATTGTCCTCGCTGATGAGCTTCTGGGCTACGGCCGCGGACGTCTCGGCCTTGTCTTCGTTGTCTTCCACGAACAGCCGGATGGGGTATTTTTTGTCTCCCACCGTAAGGCCCCCCTGCTGGTTGACCTGCTCGACCAGGAGTTCCATCGCCTTTTTGCAGCCATCGCCCACCGTGGGTTTGCTGCCGGTGAGTTCAGCATTGACCCCCAGGCGGATTTCGTTGTCCGGGCCGCGGCCGCAGCCGGCGGCCAGGCAGAGCACCAGGCCAAGGATAATAATTAACGGCCATGAATAGCGGCTCATGATGCCCTCCTGTTCGTGGGGGTGGCGGTTTTCCGGGGCTCCGGCACCCCGGAACAAAGAAAAAGCGAACCCTCTGTAAAAACCTGAAATTTATCCCCAATTTTCGTGCGGCCCCTGAGGTTGGAGAGAGCAGGGGTCCTGGCGCCACCTCAAGCTGAGGGCGGCAATTCCAGATGTTTTTTACAGAGGTCTCAAATCTACCAAGGGAGCCTCAAGGCGTCAACAGTAATCCGCGGCCGGCCGGCCCCGACGGCCAGCAGCTTGATTTATTTAGAATAATCAGGCAAGGTTTAGATAACCTCTGAGGGGGCGAGAGGAGGGTGCAGTGACGGATACGGGCCCAGGGGCAACCGGGCAAAAAAAGAAATTCCTTAAAGACGTCTATCTCTTCTCCGGAGTGCCGGATGCGGACCTGGAGACCCTGGCGCACCTGGCGGTGAGCAAGGCCTTCCCCCGCCAGGCCACCATCTTCCAGGAGGGCCGGGAGGCCCAGGGGTTCTACCTCCTCAGCCGCGGCTCTGTCAAACTGGTGAAGAGCTCTCCGGATGGCAAGGAATATATCATCAGGCTGGTGGGGCCCGGAGAGACCTTCGCCGAGGCCGCGGTCTTCAGCGACGCCTCCTACCCAGCCACCGCCATGGCCCTGGAGGATTGTCAAACCCTCTTTTTCCCCAAGGCCCAATTCTTGCGGCATCTGGCGGCCTCACCCACGCTGGCCCGGAATATGTTGGCCACCTTGAGCCGCTTGATGCTCCACTTGACCCGGCAACTGGAAGATCTTTCCTTAAAAGAAGTTTCGGCCCGCCTGGCCCACTACCTTTTGGAGCGCTGCCAGGAAAGTCACGGCACGATTGAGAAAGGGCAGGCCTTCGAATTACCCACCACCAAGACCCATCTGGCTGCCTATCTGGGCACGATTGGCGAAACCTTGTCCAGAACTCTGTCCCGAATGAAGAGTCAAGGGGTCATCGAAGTGGAGAAGGGCAGGATAACTATTACCGACCCCGCCGTTTTAAGAAAGATAGCCAGTGGCGAAAAGTGGTGAGTAAGAAATGCGGATACGAAATGCCTTGAAGTAATCAAAATAGAATGGCAGGATGCCAAAAAGTTACTCCGTCCCCAAAATATTGAAAGACCCCCGGCGGCAGACCTTGCCAGACCGTCAGAGGGGCCTTGACATCCGGCCCGGCGGCCATATTTTTAGCTTGCCGGTAACGTTTTCATTGCTCATTGAACCAGCGGCGCAGGCCTCCAGCTTGTGATTCGCCTTAACATCTACCTCGCGGACAGGAGGTTTTTTTATGGAAGTGCGTACCATTCTCTGGCCTACCGATCTTTCCAAAAATTCGATCAAAGCCGCCAAGCACGTGGAATCGCTGGCGGAAAAGTATCAAGCCAAGGTCATCCTCCTCTATGTGGGGGTCGATTTAATGGCCCTTTTTCCCGCATATGGCAACTATCCCAGCCCGGAGCACGTGAAGCTTTTTCAGGATTGGGAATTGAAACACGCCAAAAAACAACTGGAGCAAGTCTGCGAAACGGAGTTGAAGGCCTGCCCCAAGATCGAGATGCGCCTGGTGCGGGGTGAGGCGGCCGGCGAGATCCTCAAGTCCGTCAAGAAAGAAAAGGCGGACCTGGTGGTGCTCACCACCCATGGCCGCGGCCATGGTGACCTGGACCAGAGGAGCAGCGATTTCGGCAGCGTGGCCAAAAAGGTGCTGGCCACCTCCCGGGCGCCGGTCCACCTGGTTAATCCCTTCAAGGCTTAGAAGAGAGGGCGGCAGACAATAGCAAAAACGCCGGCCTGGTTTGCAGGCCGGCGTTTTTAGCGAAGGATGAACCGAAATTTACAATTCGGTTACGGTAATTGCGCTGGAAGGGCAGACCTCGACGCAACTCTCGCAGCCCAGGCATTCCTCTTCATTGACGGGAACTGCCTTGCCTTCCTGCATTTCAAAGACGCCCACCGGACAAACATTGACACACTCTTCGTCCCCGGTGCACTTTTCGTGATCGACTTCCACCTGCCAGGCCATTAAACTTACCTCCCTTTAGGATTCTTTGCGGATATCAAACGTCGATCCGAAAGGCGACGTTTTTGGTAAGGTGCGGACACCTCACTTGCGAAATTGGGTGATTCCTCAGCCAGCGCGCTTACATAAAGATAAAAATAATCACTGGCTCGCTGTCGTCAATAAGCACGTTAAGGGATTTATGAAAGCGGGCGCCAGGTGAGCCCGTCCCGCCTAGGCCCGCACCTCCTCCTTAATGGAAACCGCCACCTTGTAGAGGAGGGTGAGAACCAGGAAACCCAGGGCCCAAACCCCCAGGGCGATCAGGGCCTCGGGCAGGGTGGGCCAGTATTCGGTGATCTTATCCAGGGGATTGGGCACGAAGCCGCCGGTCATCAACCCCAGTCCTTTGTCGATCCAGGTGGTGATGATCACCAGGCCGCACAGGGCCGCCAGGGTGTTTTCATTACGGCGATTATTCGGATTGACCAGGAGCAGGCCGGCGAGCGTCATGCCGACGATGGAGAACCACATGAGGGGCACCAGCCGGCCGAAACCGTCCACCCCCCAAAACAGGTACTTGAAGTGGATCATTTCTTCCGGGATCTGGCTGTAAAACACCGTGAAAATTTCGCAGAAAAAGAAAAAGACGTTGATCAGGGTGGCGTAGGTGATGATTTTCGCCAGGCTTTGGATCTGCTCCCGCCCCGGGTCGAATTTGGTGTATTTACGCACCAGCAGGCAGAGAAGCACCAGCAGGGAAGGGCCCGCGGCAAAGGCCGAGGCCAGGAAGCGGGGGGCCATGAGCGCGGTGAGCCAGTAGCTCCGGCCAGGCAGGCCTGCGTAAAGAAAGGCGGTTACCGTGTGGATGCTGACCGCCCAGGGAATGGATATATAGATGAGGGTCTTGACCCAGTGGGGAGGCGGCACGTCATGGCGTTCGCATTCGAGCACGTTCCAGCCGATGAGGATATTGAGCAGGAGATAGCCGTTCAAGACGAGGATATCCCAAAACATGACCGAACCGGGAGTGGGGTACTTGAAGACGTTGAGCACCCGGTCCGGCCGCCCCATGTCCACCAGCACGAAGGTGACGCACATGGTTACCGCAGCCACCGCCAGGAATTCCCCCAGGATGGTGACCCGGCCGAAGGCCTTGTAGTCATGTAGGTAGTAAGGGAGAACCACCATGACCGCGGAGGCCGCCACTCCGACCAGGTAGGTAAATTGGGCGATGTAAAGGCCCCAGGAGACGTCCCGGCCCATGCCGGTGATCCCCAACCCGGTGGAGAGCTGTTTTAGATAGAAGAGGAATCCCAGAGCGAAGAGGCCCGACAAAATGGCTATCAATCCATAATATCGCTTGGTTCCGGTAAAGGCATTTTCCAGCATGGCTACCTCACACGATATAGTAAACCTGAGGGTTAGTGCCGAGGAAGGGCTTGCGCCGGATGGTAAAATTGGCGTCCAGCAGTTCCCGCACCTTGGACTTGGGATCCCTGAGATCGCCGAAGGCCAGGGCCCCCTGGGAAGCTACCACGCAGGCGGGCATCAGCCCGATCGCCAGCCGTTCGGAGCAGAAGAGGCACTTTTCCACCACCCCGATTTCCCGGGTGGGGTAATCGGGATTAACTTCCTTGATGTAAGGCCGAGGGTCTTTCCAGTTGAAGCTCCGGGCGCCGAAGGGACAGGCGGCCATGCAGAAGCGGCAGCCGATGCAGCGGTGCATATCCATCATGACGATGCCGTCCTCCTGGCGGAAGGTGGCCTTGGTGGGGCAGACCCGCACGCAGGGGGGATTGTCGCAATGGTTGCAAAGCAACAGGAACTTGAGGTCCTTGACCTTTTCGTCCACATACTCCTGGGTGTCCCCGGGAAAGGTGTTCTCATAAGGAGCGGTCCAGATCCACTTGATCTCCCAGCGGGCCTTATCCGCGGCGCTGAGTTTCATGGCCGGAGCGATGGGATTGCCGAAATCTGGGACGTTGTGGACCCGGTTGCAGGCCGCAATGCATTTCTGGGCAGTCTCTCCATCCAACTGGCGCATGTTGACTACCATGGCCCATCTCTTGGCGGTCAGGGGTTTCGCCTCCCCCTCCAGGGCGGCGGCTGCCTGACCGGGCCGCAGCAGTTCCAAGGCGGAATTGGACCCCAGCCCCAGTAAGGTGGAGAGACCGGCCAGCTTGATAAAATCCCTTCTGTCCATACCCATCACTTCGCCCCCCCCTTCGCCACCTTCTGCTCCTTATCCAGATGGCAACCCCAGCAGTTGGGGGTTACCGCGGCAAAGTTGTGGCATTGATCGCAAAATTTGCTTTTATTGGAGTGACATCCCATGCAGGTGTCGGAAAGGTTGGCGACGAACTTCTTGCCCGTAGGCGAGATGAATTCCCGGTTGCCATGGCGGATCGCCGCTTCCCGCCAATCGATCAGCAGCTGCATATGGTAGGTCCGCATGTAGGGGGTGGGCATGACGCACTGCCGGTCCTTCTTCGCCAGCTTGAGGATGGCCGGGGTGTCCAGGTTGGGTGACGGCGCCGCCACGATCTTCCCCAGGTTGGGCAAGATGGGAGAGAAAACCAGACCGAAGAAGATGACCAGGCCCAAGAGGATGTATTTGAGGTCATAAAACTTCTTGGGAACCTTGGGCTTTTCGGCAAAGCCACCGAATTCGTTTTGGTATTTATCTGCCATGGCTAGTCCGCTTCCTCCCCTTCCTCAGGCGAACCAACGCCTACCAGGTCTCGATCCCGCAGGTCGGTGGTGCGCTCTATCTCTTCGGGAAATACCAGGGCGTTGCCCACCATTTCGCTGATGCCGGTGACCTCCATCTCCGGGACCCAGTAATTCATCAGGGCGGGAAACACCGCCCGGTCGATGGCGCAGATGCAGCCCAGATGGTTCACTCCGTATTTATCGGCCACGTAGCGGACGGCGTTGGCCCGGGGCAGCCCGCCCCGCAGCCTGGTCTCCAGATATTCGTCGGCGTTGAAGCCGCTGCCGCTGCCGCAGCAAAAGGTCTTCTCCCGGATGGTGTTGGGGGGCATCTCGAAGAAATGCCCTTCGGGCAGGACATTCCTGATAATGTAGCGGGGTTCCTCGAAGATCCCCATGCCCCGGCTGGTGTTGCAGGAGTCGTGAAAAGTCAGCTTGATATGGGCGTTGCGCTGGGTGTCAAACTGCAACTTGTTATGCCGGATCAGGTCGGCGGTGAACTCCGAGATGTGAATCATCTTGGTGCTGGCGGCGTTTTTGAACACCGTGCCGGTGATGGGCGATTTGGGCACCTCCAGGAAATCCGCCGGCCCGTTCATGGTGTCCATATACTGGTTGACGATGCGCCACATGTGGCCGCATTCGCCGCCGATGATATATTTCACCCCCAGGCGCTTGGCTTCGTGGTAGATCTTGGCGTTGAGGCGCTTGCCCATTTCGTGGGACATGAAGAAGCCGAAGTTGCCGCCTTCACCCGCATAGGTGCTCAGGGTCCAATCCAGGCCCAGGTAAGTGAAGAGCAGCATGTACCCCATGAAGGTGTAGGTGCCCGGGTCGGCGAAGTAGTCCCCCGAGGGCGCCACGAAGAGGATCTCAGCACCCTTACGATTGTAAGTGATCGGGGTGGCGATTCCGGTGACCCTCTCATTTTCCTCGGCGAAGAAGTCGATCATGTCCTTCATCGCCTGGGGGGTGGCGCCGATGTGGCTGCCTTTGTCATAGCACTGGGCCACCGAGGCCATGGTCCACTCGATGTTTACCCCGATGGAGGCTCAACAGTTCCCGGCCCAGGATGGTCATTTCGGCCATGTCGATCCCGTAGGGGCAAAACAGGGAGCAGCGCCGGCATTCGGTGCACTGGTAGAGATAGTAGAACCACTCCTTGATCACCTCTTCCGTGAGGTCCCGGGCCCCCACCAGCTCCCCCAGGATTTTGCCCGCCGGTTTGAAATAGCGCTTGTAAACAGAGCGCATCAGCTCGGCCCGGAGCACCGGCATATTCTTGGGGTCCCCGGTGCCCAGGAAGAAGTGGCACTTGTCGGCGCAGGCGCCGCAGCGAACGCAAATGTCGAAGAAGAGCTTCAGGGAACGGAACCGGTTGAGGCGGTCTTCCATGCCCTGGAGGATGATCTCCTTCCAATCGGCGGGCAGGTGCCAGTCCTCCTCGGTTACCGACCAGTTGCGCCGGAACGGATATTCGATCCATTCCGCCCACTTGGGGTTGGCGGGATTGCAATAGGTTCCCGGCTTGAATTCCGGCTTGACGTCCATCCAGCCCTTGGCGGGGGTCTTATAGCTTATCCCGGGTAGGATTTCTTCCGGTTTTGGAACCGTGCTCTTAGCTTTGGCCATGTTACTCCAACTCCTTTTCCACCGGGATATCGGCCTCTACCATGGCTTCCCGAAATCTATCTTCGTATTCGTCATAATGATGGAACTTCACCGGGTAATTCCAGGGATTGACGTGCCGCACCGCCCGGGTGTTGGTGGCCATATTTCTGGAAGGGCTCAGGAAGACCCCGGGGGCGTGCATCAGTTTGCTGAAGGGGAAGTAGGCGATGAACACGCTCACCAGAAAGATATGGACGAAAAAGATGGGGCCGATGCCCGCCGGCACTGTGGGGTGCAGGGTCACCAGACCCAGGGTCAGCTGCTTGATGGCCACCACGTCCACCTTATAGACGTAGCGCATGAGGATCCCGGAGATGCCGATGGCCAGGATCATCAATAGGGGAAAATAATCGGGCACCAGGGAAATATAGCGCAGCATGGGATTGGTGAGGCGGCGGGCCAGCAGATAGGCGACCGCCACCACCAGCACCGCGCCGCTGAGGTAGAAGACCGGGGTGAAGAACTGGAAGAAGCCGTCCACTTTGTCCAGCAGTTGGATGAAGCCCGGCACCGGCTCGGTGAAAAAGCGCAGGTGCCGCAGCACCACGACCAGGAAGGCGTAATGGAAGGCGATGGCTCCCAGCCACAGCCATTTGTAGGACCAGTGAATCAAGCGGGCCCCCCCGGGGTTTTCCGGGTCCTGGCGCAATTCGCTGCGCAGGTTCCGGAAAAGGCTGCGAAAGGCCAGAACTTCCAAGGCCATCCGGCCGATCACGTGCTTGGTGGTGTAGGGGTTGTCCAGTTTGTCGCCCAGGTTTCTTTCGATCCAGGGCAGGGATTCCTGCTGGCCGCCGGTGGTGGGAATCTGGAAAGGCACTGGCGACCTGGACCACTGGAGGAGGCGATAGATAAACCCTTCCACGAAAATGAGGACGGCCAGATACGGCGCCACCACCCCGAAGATAAGCTGTAACTTGGCCGAGACCCCGAGGTAGGCCACCAGCACGAGCCCCAGGACGGCCGCCAGAGCCACCGTGAAATGTCGTTTAAAAAAATCCATATACCCTCACCTCGTCTCTGTCTGCCAGTGGTTTTGCTTCCCGCCTCTGATCATAAGGACAATCCGGTGCGGCGCAGCAGGCCGCTGACCCGGCCCCTGATCTCATCGACCCGGACCTGGTTGAGCAGCTCCCGGCGCTGGGTGTAAACGTCAAAACCCAGCAGGGCCAGGCCGTCGATGCGGGCCTCCAGCTCCTGAAGTTCCTGGGAATATTGGCCGCTCTTCAGCTCCGGGGCCAGTTCCTCGCGAATGACGTTCTTCAACAGGAAAATGAAGGCCAGGGCCTGGGATGGGGTGAAGTCCTGGATGGCCCTGATCCTCAGGATTTCGTCGAGACCGGCCAGGACCTGGTCCCGGTCCATCTCCGCCAGGAACGCCTGCACCAGCTCCCGGAGACCCTGGGAGAGGCGCTGCCCCACCGGGTTGCCGAAACGATCCTTCTCTTTTTTAAGAAAGGTAGCGGTTTCAGCAGGATAGCTCTCAAAAAGCCGTTGCTGCCACCGCTCCGTGAGGCTAACTTTTCTTTCCGACAGCAGAAGAAGCAGTTTCATGGGCATCCTTGCATAAACAAGAGAATGTTAAAACATTCACAAAATTAGTGTCAAGGAAAAAATGACGAAACTTCGATACGCCCATCCCTCTCGGGGCTTGCACGAGAAACCCCAGAGCGGGTTCTCGTTGAGGCGCCCCGGGAGATCACGGCTGCTCTTCCGGGGCCCGGGGCGGGGCCGCTTCCGGAGGGTTCTCCTTATGGGCGCGGTAATCCCGGTACACCAGAATCTCAAACAGGTAAACATTGATGATTAACAGGGCCGTCAGACTCAATAGGTAAGTGGGGCTGTCCAGATCCATCGCCTGCACCAGGAACTTGGCGGCCAGGAAGCAGACGAACAGCTTCAGGAAAAAGGAAAACAGCCGATTCATGGCGCCATTCTATCCAATAGCCGCAGCAATGGCAAGGGAAGGCGGCCCTGCTAGAACCGGGTGTTCCCCGCATCGCCATTTGACAAGTCCCGGCCATTTGCGATAATAAATCTCTGGAAATCTCGCTCGTTTAGCTGGAAGGAGACCTAATGAAGGCCATAGAAGAATTCCCCCGCATGAAGCGCCTCCCCCCCTATGTGTTCGCCACGGTCAACGCCCTGAAGATGGAGGCCCGGCGGCGAGGGGAAGACATCATCGATTTGGGAATGGGCAACCCCGATCTGCCCACCCCGCCCCACATCGTGGCGAAGCTCGTCGAGGCCGCGGGCAAACCGGCTAACCACCGGTATTCCGCCTCCCGGGGGATTACCAAGCTGCGCCTGGCCATCTCCGATTGGTACAAGCGCCGCTTTGGGGTGGATATCGATCCGGAAACCGAGGCCATCGCCACCATCGGCGCCAAGGAGGGCCTGTCGCACCTGGTGCTGGCCACGGTGGAGGCCGGGGACGTGGTGCTGGTGCCCAATCCCACCTACCCCATCCATTCCGCCTCGGTGGTTATTTCCGGGGGCCAACTGGTGTCCATTCCGCTGGCCCCTGACCGGGACTTTTTTGAGGACCTGCACAACCTCACCGAGCTGATCCGGCCCCGGCCCAAGATGCTGATCATCTCTTTTCCCCACAACCCCACCACCAGGTGCGTGGATCTGGACTTTTTCAAGCAGATCGTGGCTTACGCCAGGAAGTACGGCGTCTATATCGTCCACGACTTCGCCTATGCCGACCTGGTCTTCGACGATTACAAGGCGCCCAGCTTCCTCCAGGCGCCCGGGGCCAAGAAGGTGGGGGTGGAGCTCTTCTCTCTGTCCAAGAGTTACAACATGCCCGGCTGGCGCATGGGCTTCGTGGTGGGCAACCGGCGTCTGATCCACGCCTTGACCCGCATCAAGAGCTACCTGGACTACGGGGTCTTTCAACCCATCCAGATCGCCTCCATCATCGCCCTGAACGGCCCCTACGACTGTGTCCGGCAGACGGTGGCGATTTATCAGGAGCGGCGGGACGCCCTCTGCCGGGGTCTCCACAACATCGGCTGGCGGGTGGAACCGCCCCGGGGCACCATGTTCGCCTGGGCCCGGATTCCCCGGAAATTCCGGCACCTGGGCTCGGTGGAATTCACCCTGATGCTCATCCGGGAAGCCAAGGTGGCGGTTTCGCCGGGATTGGGTTTCGGGGAGTGGGGCGATGAATACGTGCGCTTCGCCCTGGTGGAGAACGTCCATCGCACCAACCAGGCCATCCGCGGCCTCCGCCACGTGCTGCGCCAGAGCCCCGAAGAATTGGGTCTGCCGGCGGCCCCGGCCAAATAAAATGGGGAGCCGGCGCCTTCTCCGGCTCCGGAACCGCAGGGGCGCTGGTCTGACCTTTCTGGTGGTTACGTTGGGATGCAGATGAAAGCCGTTAAAGTTGGAGTAATAGGCTTCGGCACCGTGGGGGAGGGCGTGGTGCGCCTCCTCCTGGAGCAGAAGGAGCTGCTGGCCCGGCGCCTGGGCGCCGGCCTGGTGCTGGCCAAGGTGGCGGACCTGGACCTGGAGCGTCCCCGGGACGTGGCCGTCCCCAAGGAGCTTCTCACCTCCCGGGCCGCGGATATCCTGGATGACCCCGGGATCGACATCGTGGTGGAGCTGATCGGCGGACTCGACACCGCCCGGGACTATATTTTGGCCGCCATCGAACGGGGCAAGCACGTGGTCACCGCCAACAAAGCCCTGCTGGCCCATCACGGCAATGACCTCCTGGCCGCGGCGGCGGCCCAAGGGGTGGAGATCGCCTTCGAAGCCGCGGTGTGCGGCGGCATCCCCATCATCCTGGCCTTGCGCCAGGGCCTGGCCGCCAACCACATCAAGGAGCTCTTCGGCATCCTGAATGGCACCTGCAACTACATCCTCACCCAGATGTCGCAACAGGGTATTTCCTATGCCCAGGCCCTGGCCGAGGCCCAGGCCGCCGGCTACGCCGAGGCCGATCCCACCCTGGACGTGGAAGGGACCGACACGGCCCATAAGCTGGCCATCCTCATGAGCCTGTCCTATGGCGCCCGCCTGGACCTGGAAGCCATCGCGGTGGAAGGCATCAGCCGGTTGGACCCGCTCGATTTGCAGTTCGCCCGGGAATTCGGCTACCGCCTGAAACTCCTGGCCATCACCCGGGACGATGGCCATCGGGTGGAGGCCAGGGTGCATCCCACCCTCATCCCCAGGGAGCACATGATGTCCCGGGTCAGCGGGGCCATGAACGCCGTTTATGTCACCGGCGACGCCACCGGGCCCATTTTGCTTTACGGACAGGGGGCCGGCATGATGCCCACTGCCAGCGCCGTGGTGAGCGATATCCTGGACCTGGCCCGCAACCTGATGCGGGGAGGCGCCGGCCGGGTGCCGCCCCTGGGCTGCGGCAATGCCCTGGAATCGACCCGGCTCATCAAACCCCTGAATGATCTGGTGACCAGCTACTATTTCCGCTTCGCGGCCCTGGATCGCCCCGGAGTGCTGGCCCAGGTCTCCGGCGTTCTGGGCAATTACGGCATCAGTATCGCCGCGGTTACCCAGAAGGGGCGGGAAGTGGCGGGCACCGTGCCCATTGTCATGATCACCCACGAAGCACGGGAGGCCGACGTCCGCCAGGCCCTCAAGATGATCGACCAACTGCCGGTGGTCTCCCCGCCGGCTATCTTTTACCGCATCGAAGACCCGCACCTCCACTCCGCCAGGATTTGAGGGGCGGCGCCGGCGGATCTAACCATTAAAGAGCCCTGAATGAAGGACAAGTTTTTACCGCCGTATATCGTCTGGCTGGGGGTCTGGTTGGCAATGTTCATCGCCATCCTGGTAATCGGCTCCTGGCAGAACAATTTGAATCGGCAAGAGGCCCTGACCGAATCCGGCCAACAGGAACTGCAGGGTATTTGCAGAATCTTCCCTTACGCCCTTGCTTATTTGCAAGAGCAGCAGCGGCCGGATTTGCTTAAGGAGATCCTTAGCGCCGATCTCGGACCTTACGCCGTGGTGCTCACGGATAAGGCCGGAAACATCGAGTACGCCCCACGCTCCTGGCCTTCCGGAAACCGGGGCGCCGCCCTCCTGAAAGGCAAGAAATTCTATTTTCTGTCTCAGGACCCGGCCGCCCAACCAAGTCTGACGGGGCCGTACACCGATGCCCAAGCCTTACTGGTCCCCCAGGAGGAGTCGGCAGCCCTGGGCAGGCTTTATTTGGTGAACAAGGAGCCGCAGGGGCTGGGTCGGCTGCTGCCCCCTCACAATGTGGTTTCTACCTTAAGCCTTCTCAGCTATTTCATGGTATTGGTTGGGTTTGCCGCCATTTGCGCCATAACCGCCCGGTATCAAAGACAATCCGAGGAACTCCGGGAAGACTGGTATGCATCCGAACTGGAAGCCAGGGAAGTGCGCATCCAAAACCTGGAAACCAAGATCCGGGCTGCGGACCTGAGGCTGGAGCTTCTGGACCTGAGTCAGGAAGCGGTCCAGGCCGAGCTGATCGGCGCCAATGACACTATTGCCGCGCTGGAGCAGGCCGTCCAACATCAATCCAGGAAAAGCAAGAAAATGCAGGAAGGCTTAAAGGAAGCCGAATCGGCAAGAAATGAAGCCCTCGACAAGATGCAGGTCATTGAACTGGACCGGGAGGGCATCCTCAAGGAGCTGAAAGAACTGGAGGCCTTAAGGGAAGTGGAGGAGTTAAACTATCCCGACCCTGCTAAAAAGAAGGCCAGGAGGCCCCAGGAGTTTCCCTGGCTCAATATGGCTTACCGGAACTTGCATTTCTCCCGGCGAGCCCTGCAAGATATCCTGGACCTCCAAAATTCCCCGGATATCTTCCCGTCCCTTCCCGATGCCCTGGCCACCCTGAATAATACCGGCATAGAGGACCTGAAATCAGGAGCGGCCATTCCCTCCCGGAGCGCGGTCCATTATTCCCAACAGTTGGCGGACCACCGGGGCGACTTCTGGGAATACCGCTTTTCCAAGGATGGGCGCATCTTCTTCGGGCTTTCCAAGTCCAGGACCTGGAATATCGACACCGTCCTGTTGAAGCGCCGCTTCACGGAAAACCGCCATAAATATGAAAGTTATCTGGAACAGACCCTGGGCAAGGATAATGATGATTTGCAAGCAAAGACCACCCTTTAAGCGGCGAGAACTCTAAGAATGGTATACGTAATCCTGGTGGGCGACGGCATGGGGGATTACCCCCTGGCCCAACTGGCGGGGCGGACTCCGCTTGCGGCTGCGGCCACCCCGAATCTGGACGAACTGGCCCGGCGGGGGGAACTGGGCCTGGCCCGCACCATCCCCCCCGGCATGGAGCCGGGAAGTGATATCGCCAACCTGGCCATCATGGGCTATGATCCGGGGCGCTACCATACCGGCAGGGCCCCGTTGGAGGCCGCCGCCCTGGGGGTGGAGCTGGGTCCCCGGGAGGTGGCCTTTCGCTGCAACCTGGTGACCCTGCGCTTCGATCCGGACGGCATCTTCATGGAGGATTACTCCGCCGGGCATATCAGCAGCATTGAGGCGCGGGAGATCATCCAGGTCCTCGATTCGGCCCTGGGCCGGGAGGGGCGCCGCTTCTACCCCGGGGTCAGCTACCGCCACCTGCTGGTATGGGCCGCTGGCGGGGGGGAGGTCTGGCGCACCTACCCGCCCCATGATTGGAGCGGCCGCGAGGTGGGCCACCTGCTGTTGGAGGCCGGGGCCGCCGCTCCCATGTGGGAGCTGGTGCGGGCCTCCTGGCCGATCCTGAAGGACTACGAGGTTAACGTGCGGCGGCGGGCGGCGGGGAAAAAACCCGCCAACTCCATCTGGCTCTGGGGCCAGGGGCGGCCGCCGCAGCTCCCCACCCTGAAGGAGCGTTTCGGTCTCTCCGGCGCGGTGATCTCCGCGGTGGACCTGATCCGGGGTATCGGCAAATACGCCGGCCTGGCCCCGATCCTGGTGCCCGGGGCCACCGGCTTCCTGGATACCAATTACGCAGGCAAGGTGGCCGCGGCCCTGGAAGCCCTGAAGCATCGGGACCTGGTCTTCGTGCACGTGGAGGCCCCGGACGAGGCCGGACACAGCGGTGAGCTGGAGCTGAAGTTCAGGGCCATCGAGGACTTCGACGCCAAAATAGTGGGGCCGCTGCTGGCCGGCTTAAAGACCCTGGGAGACCATCGCCTCCTGGTGCTCTGCGACCACTTCACCCCGCTCAGCCTGCGTACCCACAGCCCGGAACCGGTCCCCTACATCCTCTACGACTCCCGCACCCCCGGGGACCAGCCCCGCCCCTACACCGAGGCCGCCGCCCGGGACGCGGGGCTGCTGCTGGAGCAGGCGGCGGATTTGCTGCCGCGCTTATTGGAACAATAAAAAAAGGGGGAAAGGGGAAAAAGGGAAAACGGGAAAAAGGAAAATCAAAAACCTTTTACCCTCTTACCCTTTTACCCTTTTCCCCTCCCGTGTTGCCGTATAGGGGACAAGGGAAAAAGGGAATTCAAAAACCTTTTACCCCTTTCCCATTTTCCCCTTTTCCCCCTGCCGTATTTTCCTTCCGCAAATAATCGACGGCGTTGCGGAAGATGGCCAGGCCGGCGCCGACTTGTCCGGGGTAGGGTTGCCCCCGGCGGCGCCAGGCTTCCTTCTCCTGGGTCCAGGTGGGGTGCTGGAAGGAAGTGACGTGGGCCTCCGGATGGGGCATGAGGCCCAGGACCCGGCCGCTGGCGTCGCAGATGCCGGCGATGTCCTTGAGCGAGCCGTTGGGGTTGTCCGGGAAGCGCCCGCCGGCTTCGGCTCCGTCGGCAGTGGCGTATTTAAGAGCGATCTGGCCCCGGTCCTCGATTTCCCGGAGCACCTCCGGAGCGGCGAAGAATTTCCCTTCCCCGTGGCGCACCGGTAGCTCCAGGTGATCCAGCCCCCGGGTGAAGACGCAGTGGGACGGGGCCACCTGAAGATGCACCCAGGCGTCCCGGAACTTGCCGCAATCATTGGGGATCAGGGCCGCCAACCTCTCCCCCGGGCGTCCCGCCAGTCCCGGCAGCAGCCCCAGGTTCACCAGGACCTGAAAGCCGTTGCAAATGGCGATCACCAGGCGTCCCGCCTCAATGAACTCCTGGAGGGCCGAACCCAGGGCCAGCCGCAGCCTGAGGGCCAGGATGACCCCGGCGCCGTGCTCATCCCCCCAACTGAAGCCGCCCGGCACCGCCAGCAGATGATAGTTCCAGAGGGCCGCGGGGTTTTCCAGGAGATCGGTGGTGTGCACCCGGACCGCTTCGGCCCCGGCCAGGTCCAGGGCGAAGGCGGTCTCGTAGTCGCAATTGAGGCCGTAGCCGTAGAGCACCAAGGCCTTCGGCTTGGGCGCTTCGTTTTCCGTTTTCCGTTTTCCGTTTTCGGTTAATGTAAGCATGTTGTTTTTATGGTGGGCGGTGCCCACCCTGCATCTATAAATCTAAGCGAGACGCCTGCGCCACCTTTACAACCCCTAACCCCTAACCCCTGGTCCCTGCTTTTTGCCGCCTTTTTTCTTGGGGCCCGTCTTGGGGGCCGCCGCCTTGGCCGCCTTCTTGTCATCCCGTTTCTGTTTCTGGGCCGCCAGTTCGACGACCTTTTCCCGCTTCACCACCACTCGTTTCGCCTCCCGGCGCCAGGCGTAGACCACGGGGCTGGCCACAAAAACCGAGGAGTAGGTGCCCACCACGACCCCCATGATCATGGCCAGGGCGAAATCCCGGAGGACCACGCCGCCGAAGAAGAACAGGGCGACGACCACCAGGAACACGGTGCTGCTGGTGATGATGGTCCGGGAGAGCACCTCGTTGACGCTCAGGTTGATGATTTCGGCCAGTTTGCCCCGGCGCTTGGCCAGATTCTCCCGGATACGGTCGAAGACCACCACCGTGTCGGTCAGGGAATAGCCCGCCAGGGTGAGCAATGCCGTGACCACCAGCAGGGTGATCTCCCGGTTGAGCAGCCAGAAGACCCCCAGGACCGCCAGAACGTCATGGAAGGTGGCCACCGCGGCGCCCACCCCGAAGATGAATTCGAACCGCCAGGCGATATAGGCCATGATCCCCACCATGGCGAGGACGATGGCGACGATGGCCTTGTTGCGCAGATCTTGGCTGATGGAGGCGCCGATCTCCGATTGGCCGATGATCTCAAAATGATTGCCGGCCAAAGATTGGTTCAGGACCGCGGCCAGGTGGCTGGACATTTGGCCCACCGACTCTTGCGACTTTTTCAGCTTGACGATGAGCTGCTTGCCGCCTTCCACCTGCTGGATCTCGGAGTTGCCCCAGCCTTCCTTGGCCAGTGCCTCCCGCACCCGGTTGACCGTGAAGGGCTCGCTGGCTTTCATCTGCACCAAGGCGCCGCCGCTGAACTCCACCCCCAGGTTGCCGTGGCCCCGGCTCAGTTGCACGAAGCCGATGAGACCCAGGAGGCAGAGCGTCCCGGAGAAGATGAAGGCATAGTGGCGCCAGGAGATGAAATCGAAGTTGGGCTTTTCAAAGAACTGGAAGAAGCTGAGTTTCGTTATCCAGCGCTTGATCAGCAACCAGTCGTAGACCACCCGGGTGCCAAACAGGGCGGTGAACAGGTTGAGGATGACGCCCAGGCTCAGGGTGACGGCAAAGCCCTTGATGGGGCCGGTGCCGAAAAGGAACAGGACCACCGCGGTGATCAGGGTGGTGACGTGGGAGTCGATGATGGTCCAGAAGGCCTTGTCGTAGCCGCCGTCGATGCCGGCCTTCAGGGGCTTGCCGGCCTGGAACTCCTCCCGCATGCGTTCATAGATGAGGACGTTGGAGTCCACCGCCATGCCCACCGACAGGATGATACCGGCGATGCCCGGCAGGGTGAGAGTGGCGCCCAACAGGGACAGGGCCCCCAGGAGGAAGATGATGTTGATCACCAGGGCGTAGTCGGCCACCAGTCCGGAGAAGCGGTAGTAGAACACCATGAAGCCCACCACCAGGAGAGTAGCCAGGATACCTGCGGTGAGGCCCTTCTTAATGGAGTCGGCCCCCAGGGTGGGGCCCACCGTGATATTCTGGACGATCTTGACCGTGGCCGGCAGCGCCCCGGCCCTCAGGACGATGGCCAGGTCATGGGCCTCCTGGGGGGAGAAGGAGCCGGTGATTTGGCCCCGGGCGGAGATGCGGGATTGGATTACCGGGGCCGATTGCACTACGTTGTCCAGGATGATGGCCAGGCGTTTATGGAGGTTGGCCTCGGTGATCTGGGAGAATTCCTGGGCCCCATGGCTGTTGAACTCAAAATTGACCAGATACTCGTTATATTGGCCGGTGTTGGCACTGGCGTCGACGATGTTGGCGCCGGTCATCAGCACCTTCTTCTTCAGCAGCAGGGGAATCCGCTCCACCCGCCCGGTCTCATTGTTGACCTTCTTTTCGATATAGACCTCATCTTCCGGGGGGATCTTACCGGCCAGGGCCTCATTGATCTCTTCCCAGGTATAGCCGGGTTTCAGCTTGCCCTCCTTGAGGGCCTGGTCAATGAGCCCCGGCAGATCGAGGCTGGTCTGATCGTCCACCATCTTGAATTGCAACTGCGCCGTCTGGCCGATGAGATCCAGGGCCCGTTGGGGGTCCTGGATGCCGGGAAGCTGCACCACGATGTTCTCGGTTCCCTCGCGCACCATTACCGGCTCGGTGACCCCGAACTGGTCGATGCGGTTGCGCAGCACCTCCAGGCTTTGGGAAAGGGTGCGCTCTTGCAAGCGCTGGACATCCGCGGGGTTGACAGCCAGGCCAAAGACCAGGCGGTTATCCTGGCGCTGGGGCTCGCCGACATTAAGCGTCGGGAACTGATCTTTCATCAACCTCAGGAAGGCGGCCTGGTCATCTTTGTTGGTCAGGGTGACGGGGAGGGTTTGCAGGGCCAGATTTCCCACCTTCAGGTCTATCCCCGCTTTATCGGCCTTTTCTTTCAGTTCCACTCCGGCCCGGGTCAAGGAGTTGTTGATCGCCTGCTCCATGTCCACCTGCAGGATCAGGTTCATGCCCCCTTTCAGATCCAGCCCCAGGTGCAGACCACGGCTGACGTGTTGCTCCCACCAGCCCGGCAACTCACCGGTCACTGAGGGCAGCACGAAGATGATGGCCAGGAAGGTGAGGCAAAAGAGGAAGAGAAATTTCAGGCGCACAGCTCGCAGCATCTCGATATCTCCTTGGAGGCCGAGGCAAAGGGCGCGGCCGGGCCGCGGCTTCCTTTTTGCCCGGATTGCTGATTCTTCTGGAAAAAGCGAAGCTTTCGGGGTACCCTGAACCAGACCCCGAGTTCGCCGAACATGCTTAAATTACTGTACTGAGGGGTGCCTGTCAAGCTTCCCGGGGAGTGAGGGTTGGGGAGCGCCGCCCGCCGGCGTTGGAATTTTAGTTCAAAGTTCAAGGTTCAAGGTTAATCACGCCTATGTCCAACTTGAGACCTCTGCGAAAAGCAAATTTGTCATCCGGTGCGAAGCGAAGGATCTCGTATTTCCTTGTATTTATGAGATTATTCGCTCCCTCAGAATGACAAAAGTGGGGACTTTCGCAAAGGTCTCAACTTTGAACTTTGAACCTTGAACTTTGAACCAGCCATGGAATTACCCTGCAAATTCTGCCGCATCATTTCCCGGGAGCTGCCCGCCTACGAGGTGTTCGAGGACGAGTTCTCCCTGGCCTTCCTGGACCATAAGCCCCTGTTCCCCGGGCACCTGTTGCTGGTGCCCAAGGGCCATTATCCGACCCTGCCGGATTTGCCGACCGCCCTCCTCAAACCCCTGTTTGCCGGCGCGGCGCTGCTGGCCCGGGCCCTGGAAGCGGGCCTTGAGGCCGAAGGCTCCTTCGTGGCCATCAACAACCGCATCAGCCAGAGCGTCCCCCACCTGCACATCCACGTGGTGCCCCGGCGGCGCCGGGACGGCTTGAAGGGCTTCTTCTGGCCGCGGCAGCGCTATCGGGATGAAGCCCATATTCAGGAAGTGCAGAGGCTGCTGCAGGAGACCCTGGCGCGCCTCCAGGGTGGAAAAAAATAATACTCCGCCTGCTCTCAGCCGGTGTGGGTAAAGGCAGGGAGCCTGCCTCCGCCCGGCGGGCGCAGCTAGCCGCGCCTCAGCGCCTGCGGCCGCCGGGCTTAATCAGCTCTAATCTCAGCCGCCCGATTCATGGCCCACCGAGATGAATTCTTCCCGGGGGAGTTTGAGGCAGGTGAGCCGGTTGCCGTAGGCGGCGCCGGTGTCGATGCCGATCTTGTTGGGCATCACCAGGGGCTGCTGAAAGGGGGTATGGCCGAAGATTATCTTCTTGCCGAAATCTTCCAGGGAGGCGATGAAATCCCCCCTGATCCACAGCAGGTCTTCTTCATCCTGCTCCGCCGGGGGAATCCCGGGTTTGAGGCCGCCGTGGACGAAGAGGTAATCGGGGGTTTCATAATAGAGGCGCAGCCCCTCGAAAAATTTACGGTGCTCCGGGGGCAGAACCAACTGGTCCCGGCGCTCCCAATCCTCGCCCCAATAGTCCCGCAGGGTGTTTAAGCCGCCATTGTACAGGAAGAGCTCCACGTCCCGGCCCTGCAAAAAATTGAGGAACATGGCCTCGTGGTTGCCTTTGAGGCAGATGACCTCCTGCGGCTGCGTCTGTCTCTTAAGATCGAGGACATAATCGACCACCCCCCTGGGGGTCGGTCCCCGGTCGATGTAATCTCCCATAAAAATCAACCGGTCCCTGGCCAGGTCGGGCTGGATCTTTTCCAGGAGACGCTGCAGCAGGTCCAGATTTCCGTGAATGTCGCCGATGGCGTAAATGTCTGCGGCCATATTTACATTCTTAGAATTTTTAATGTCCAGGATCAAGCCCCTTGGCTTCCGTTGGGGTCTGTCTAGCCATTCTTTGCTCTGCAAATCAATAACTTGAATTAAAATGTAGAACCGCCGCCCTCGGCGGTTCCTACGCCGGCGAGGGCACCGGCGCTACCTCATTCCAACCACCGGAACAATTTCTCCCTGTGGTCCAGGTGGGTGAGGCCGGCCTCCCGGGCCAGGCGCCGGGCCTCGGCGTATTCCCCGGCGCTGAGGGGTTGCCGCAGCAAGGGGTGCGCGGCAGCCCGGCCGCAGGGGCGGTACTGGCCCATGACATTGACATAGGTGTCCGGAGAAATCTCCCGGGCCAAAAACTCCATGACCTCCCGGGTGCCGGCCAGGCCGCCGGGCAGCACCAGGTGGCGCACCAGCAGGCCCCGGGCTGCCACCCCGGTATCAGCCACCACCAGGTCCCCCACCTGGCGGTGCATCTCCTTGAGGGCGCGGCGGGCCATCTCGGGGTAGTCTTCCGCCTGGCAGAGGTCGGCGGCCACCAACGGGTCCCAGAATTTAAAATCCGGCATGTAGATGTCCACCACCCCGTCCAGCAGGCGCAAGGTCTCCACCGCGTCGTAGCCGCCGGTGTTATAAACCAGGGGCAGGTCCAAGCCGCCGGCGATGGCCAGGGGCAGGGCCGCCAGGATCTGGTAAACTTGGTGGCTGGGGGTGACGAAATTGAGGTTGTGGCAGCCCCGCTGCTTCAGGGCGAGCATCATGGCCGCCAGGTCGGCAACGGAGACCTCCTCCCCTTCTCCTCCGTGGCTGATCTCATAGTTCTGGCAGAAGCTGCAGTAGAGATTGCAATGGGTGAAAAAGATGGTACCGGAGCCGCGGCAGCCCACCAGGGGGTCTTCTTCGCCGAAATGGGGGCCATAGGAGGAGGTGACGGGCAGGTCACCGGTGCGGCACAGGCCCCGTTCCCCGTGATGGCGGTCCACCAGGCACTGGTGGGGACAGAGGGTGCACCGGTTCAAGATGGCGTAGGCCGCGGCGACCTTCGGCTCCAGGAGCCCCCGGCGATGCGTCTCCAGATAAGCCGGTTCCCAAGGTGTCATAAAAACAATCCCTAAGGAAGCCGGGCTTCCGCAGCAACTTATTCGGGTTGGGAGGGGAGGAACTGGTGGGCAGTGCCCACCCTACATCCACTAGGTGTGGGGGAGGGCGGGGATGAAATCCCTGGCCTTCCTCCCCATCTATTTCACCATTCCTCCACCTCCGCCCGCCAGGGTTCCAGCAAGCCCCGGGGGATGTCGGCGATGAAGCGGGAGGGCGAATTGATCGTCATCCCGAACTGGCGGCTGTAGCCGATGGCAGGGTAGGCGATCCCCAGGTATTTCCGGGCCCGGGTGATGGCCACGTACATCAGCCGGCGTTCCTCTTCCATTTCGTCCTCCCGCTCCTGGGAGTAGGAGCCCGGGAAGCGGCCTTCCGCGGCCCAGAGGACCAGGACCGCTTCCCATTCCAGCCCCTTAGCGGAGTGGATGGTGGAGACGGTCAGGTAATCCTGGGGGGGTGGGGTCAGCTCGGCCACGCTGGCGGGCGGCTCCAGGGTCAGGTCGTTCAGGAAGGTCCGCAGATCGCGGTAGCGGCTGGCAATGGCCAGCAGGTGTTCCAGGTCCTTCATCCGTCTCGGATAGTCATCATAGTGATCCCGGGCCAGGGGCTCATAGAACTCCAGGGCCTGGGTCATCAGGGCCACCACGGCCTGGCCGGGTTCGTGGAGGCGCTTCATCAGCCCGGCCAGCTCCGCCAACTGGGCCGGCCGGCGCTGGTTCCGGAGGTACTCCAGGGCGGCTGTTAGGGTAAAATCATTGGCCAGGTGGGCATCGAATTTGGCGCAGGCCTGGCGGCCCACTCCCGGCACCAGCAGCAGCAACCGGTGCCAGCTCAGGGCATCCTTGGGGTTGGCCACCACCCGCAGGAAGGCCAGGATATCCTTGATGTGGGCGCTTTCCACGAACTTGAAGCCGCCGACCTTGATGAAGTGCAGGCCTATCCTGGCCAGTTCGATCTCCAGGTCGAAGGAATGATAGCCGGCCCGCACCAGCACCGCCACCTCTTTCAGGGGGACGCCCTCTCTTTGCAGCTCCTGTATCTGGGAAACCACCAGGCGGGATTGTTCGTTTTCGCTGGCGGTGCGGAAGAGCCGGGGCCGCTGGCCGTCCGGCTTGCGGCTGAACAGACACTTGGTGTACTTTTCCCGGGCCCCGGCAATGACCGCGTTGGCCAGGTCCAGGATGGGCTGGGTGCTGCGGTAGTTCTCCTCCAGCTTGATGACCCGGGTCCCCGGGAAGAGCCGCGGGAAGTCCATGATATTGCGGAAATCGGCGCCCCGGAAGGAGTAGATCGATTGGGAGTCGTCCCCCACGGCCATGACGTTTTGGTGGCTGTAGGCCAGCAGCCGCACCAATTCCGCCTGCAGCCGGTTGGTGTCCTGGTATTCGTCCACCATCAGATAGCGAAAACGCTCCGACAACTGGCGGCGCACGTCTTCGTGCGACTCTAACAGCTGCCGGCCCTCCACCAGCAGGTCGTCATAGTCCATCAGATGCTGGCGGCGCTTCTCCTGCCTGTAGCCTTTATGGAGCCTGGCCAGTTCTTCCTGCCGCTCCTGAAACTGGGGATAGTCCCGGACCAGCAGCTCTTCCAGGGGGGCGCTCTTGTTGATCACGGCGCTGAAGATCTCCGCCATGGTCTCCTTGCGGGGAAAGGCGCCGGCCGGATGTTTGAAGCCGTAGCGCTCCTTGAGCATGTTGAGCAGGTCGCCCTGGTCGCCGCGGTCCATGACGGTGAACCCGTGGGGGTAGCCCACCCGGTCGCCGTATTGCCGCAGCCACTGGTAGCAGACGCCGTGGAAGGTGCCCCCGGTGACCTGCGCCAGGGGCCGGTCCAGCAGCCGCACCGCCCGGGACAGCATCTCGTGGGCGGATTTGCGGGTAAAGGTGAGGAGCAAAATGGCCCCGGGGTCCACCCCCTGCTCCACCAGGTAGGCCAGGCGGTAGACCAGGGTGCGGGTCTTGCCGCTGCCGGCGCCGGCAATCACCAGGATGGGGCCCTCCAGGGTGGTCACCGCCTGATACTGGGCGGGATTGAGCTCCTGCTGATAATCGATGCGCGGCCCCGGGGCTTCCTCAGGTATGGCTATGATTCGGTTTGGCATTTTGTCAGTAGTCAGTAGTCAGTAACCAGTAGTTAGTAAAAGCTAAGCAAGTAAAGTACTAACTCCCTCTCCCCCAACGGGGGATAGGGTTGAGGTGAGGAGGGCATAAGGTTTTTTGGCACTCTTTCCCAAGCTCCCGCTTGGGAACGCCATTTTTGGCCCAAGCTCTGCTTGGGCAATCCTTTATCGAGGCGCCAGTTGCTCATTGCAAAGCAGAGCTTTGCACCCAGGAAGGTTCCCAAGCAGGAGCTTGGGAACCAGAAAAAACTTCGCTGAAAATGGTTCGCCGCGCCAGAACCGAAAATCCATCAAAACCGTAACGGTTTAACCCCCTCCCCCTGGAGGGGGGAGGGTTGAGGAGGGGGTGGGGTCCGGTTTAAAACCCGCCCCTACAATCATCAATCGCCTGACCGCTCCTGGAAAAAATCGATCACTGCTTTCACCAAAGCGGGGATGAGGTATTCTTGCGGCTCAATTTGGGGAGTGATGCCGTATTCCTTGAGCGTCGCCGAGGTAATCGGGCCGATGGCAGCCACGACCGCCTTGGCGGCTAATTTCTGAAAGCGCTCTTTCCCCAATAGCTTGGCGAAATTGTGGACCGTGGCGGAGCTGGTGAAGGTGAGGACGTCCACCGCCCCTTCCTTCAGGGCGGCTGCCGCCTCCGGGGGGAGCTCCCGCGGCGCCGTGGTCTGGTAAACCGGGGCTACCTTGACCTCCGCGGCGCCCAGCCGAAGCAGCCCCTGGGGCAGCACCTCCCGGGCGATCTGGGCCCGGGCCAGCAGGATGCGGCTGTCGGGGGCCACCAGGGGCGACAGGGCCTGGAGCAGGACCTCGGCCTTGAAGGCGCCGGGCACCACGTCGGCCCTGAGGCCAAACTCCTCCAGGGCCTGGGCGGTGGCCGGACCGATGGCCGCGATCCTGGTCTGGCCCAGGGCCCGCACGTCCTGTCCCCGGCCAAAGAGTCGGGCCATAAAGGCCGCCACCCCGTTGGCGCTGGTGAAAACCAGCCACTGGAACTGGCTGAGGCGCGCCAGGGCCTCATCCAGGGGCGCAAAATCGTCCGGAGGACCGATCTCCAGGGTGGGCACCTCCAGGCAGCGGGCCCCGGCCGCAGCCAGCAACGCCGTCAACTTGCCGGCCTGCTGCCGGGAGCGGGTCACCACCACGGTCTTGCCCCACAGGGGCCGGGTCTCCCACCATTTAAGGCGTTGCCGCAGTTCCACCACCTGGCCCACCACCAGGATCGCCGGGGGCTTAATGGCCGCCTCCCGGGCCTTGGAGGCCAGGTCGGCCAGGGTGCCGGTCACGGTGCGCTGCGCCAGGGTGGCGCCCTTTTCGATCACCGCCGCCGGGGTCCGCGGGTCGCGCCCCTTGGCCACCAGCTGCCGGCAAATCTCCGGCAGGTTCTTCACCCCCATGAGGAAGACCAGGGTACCGGTATTTTGGCCCAGGGCCTCCCAGGGGATGGCGCTGGCCTCCTTGTTGGGGTCTTCGTGGCCGGTGATCAAGGTCACCAGGGTGGTGTAGCGCCGGTGGGTTACCGGGATGCCGGCATAGGCCGGCACCGCCACCGCCGCGGTCACCCCGGGCACGATTTCAAAGGGGACGCCGGCCTTGGCCAGTTCCTCGGCCTCTTCGCCGCCGCGGCCGAAGACGAAGGGGTCGCCGCCTTTGAGGCGCACCACCGTAAGGCCGGCCCTGGCCCTGGCCACTAAAATCTCGTTGATCCGCTCCTGGGGCAGGGTATGGGCCCCGGCCTGCTTGCCGGCGTCAATGATCTCCGCTGCCGCTGGGGCCTCCTTGAGGAGTTCCGGGCTGGCCAACTGGTCGTGGACCACCACCTGGGCGCGGCGCAACACCGCCAAGCCCTTGACCGTGATCAGGCCAGGATCACCCGGCCCCGCCCCGACTAAATAGACCATATATTGATAGTATCATTTTTTTAGGCTGGAGCACCTGAGGCCCCAACCTAAAAAAGGATTTTATGGGGGGGGCCCGCAAGGGGCCGCCTACTTACACGTCTTGCAGCCCTTCCCGTGTTCCAGGCCTTCCACCTGGCGTTGATAGGTTTCATGGATCATCTTGCGGTCGAATTCCCAGATGCGCTCCAGCATCTGCGCCTTTTCGGCCTCGCTGAAATAGCCCATGCTGGGCAGGAAGAAGTGTTTGTCTTCTTTTTCAATATGGTTGGGATAGAAAACCGCCAGCGACTCCAGATGCAGCAGGAGGTCTGGCAGGGCACCGGCTTTTTCCAGGAGATAGTCATTCTTGGCCTGGAGCAGCGAGGCGAGGGTCCGCTCGCCCCAGCGGTGGTCCTCGATCAATTCCTCCATGGTCTGGCGGTGCTCCGGGGTCAGGTCCTTGCCGGCCAGGGCCGCGAACAGGATGCCTTCCTCTTTGCCATGGTGGGTGCGGCCGGCGTAGGTCCTGATGAAATCGACCGCGGTGTCGATGAAGACCGGGTCCACAAAGGCAAACTCCGCCGCCACCGCGAACGTTGTCCTTAAGGCGGGCCAACTCCTGCTTCATGAGGGCAACCAGGCGCTCAATGAGGCGGTGTTCGATCATCAGGGGTCCGATGGGCAGCATTATCTTCATTCCTTATAGGTTGGCGTCCCGGCGTCCTGGCCTGAACCATCTCTGGCCCGCCCGGGAGCGCCGGATATGGAAGTGCTACACCTTCACCAATTCATACTCCCGGGTGCCCAGGCGCAGTTGCTCGGCGTACTCCAGTTGCTGAGGCCAGTCCACCTGGGGGTAGATGTCCCTGAATTTATCGCTGCCGGGGGCCAGCTCCTTCAGGGCGGAGCCCAGACGCCCGGGGCTCTCGATGACCAGGTCCGCACAGGCCTGGTCGATGGCCACCGGGTCCCGGGAGGCCAGGATGCCGAGGTCCCCCACCACCGGCAGATCGTTGTGGCCATAACAGTCGCAGGCCGGCGACACCTGGGTGAGAAAGTTGATGAACACCACCCGGTCCTGCCGGTCCTTAACCACCCCGTAGGCGTATTCCATCATCTTCCTGAGGAACACCGGGATCGATTCGTTCCACTGGATCTGGATGTTGCCGTAGGGGCAGACCAGCAGGCATTCGGCGCAGCCCACGCAGCGGGTGGGGTCGATGACCGCCTTCTCCGTTTCCGGGTTGATGCCGATGGCCTCCTGGGCGCAATGGAGCACGCATTCGCCGCAGCCGGTGCACTTCTTTTCGCTCACCTTGGGGGAGAGGTTGGAGTGCTGGGAAAGCTTCCCCTTGCGGGAGGCGCAGCCCATCCCCAGGTTCTTCAGTGCCCCGCCGAAGCCCGAGAGCTCGTGGAGCTTGAAGTGGGAGAGGACCACCAGGGCCTCAGCCTCCATGATGGCTTCGGCCACATAGACCTTTTGGAACTGCTCCCGGTTGATCGTAACCTCCACCTCCGCCTTGCCGGTGAGGCCGTCGGCGATGATCAGGGGCGCCCGCACCACCGCGTAGGCGAAGCCGTTTTCGATGGCGGTGGTGAGGTGGCTGGCCGCCTCGGCCCGGGTGCCCACGTAGACGGTGTTGGCGTCGGTCAGGAAGGGGCGGCCGCCGGCCTCCCAGAGGTGGTCCACCACCCGGCGCACGTAGATGGGGCGGATGAAGGAGGTGTTGCCCCGCTCGCCGAAATGGAGCTTCACCCCGATGAGCGGCCGCTTCTTCTTGCGCCGGATGATGCCCTTGAGCGAAAGGGCCTCCAGGAGCCGCTCGAATTTCTTGAAATTGGGCTCCTTGACACTGGCCCGGAGGTCCATGAAGAACACCTGGATAGGCATAGGTACCTCTTATCGAGAATGGGTCTTAAGCATTAGGGACGTGCCCCGAGCAATTTTCCTCTGGCGCAGGCTAAAGCCTGCGGCAACATTGAATGCCGCCGCCGAAAACCGATCCCTAACCCCTAACCCCTGCCTTTTCTGCTCACTGCTGACTGCTCACTGCTCACTATCTTGCCGCCCACCAGCGTCATCACCGCCCGGCCCTTGAGGGTCCAGCCGTGGAAGGGACAGTTGCGGGATTTGGAGGCGAACTTCCCCGCGTCCACGGTCCACTCCCGGTCGAGGTCGATGAGGGTCAGGTCCGCGGGGGCGCCCACGGCCAAAGTGCCGCCGGGCAATCCCAGGATGCGGGCCGCATTGAGGCTCATCTTGGCGATTAGCTGGGACAGGCTGAGGACCCCCTCGTGCACCAGTTTCAGGCTGAGGCTCAGGCTGGTCTCCAGGCCGATGAGGCCGAAGGCCGCGGCCTCAAACTCCAGGTCCTTTTCGAGGGTGCTGTGGGGGGCGTGGTCGCTGGCGATGGCGTCCAGGGCGCCGTCGCGCAAGCCTTCTTTGATGGCGGCCAGGTCCGCCTCAGTGCGCAAAGGCGGGTTCACCTTGGCGTTGGTGTCGTAGCCGCCCACCGCGGCGTCGGTCAGGCTGAAGTAGTGGGGTGCAGTCTCGGCGCTCACCTTAAACCCCGCGGCCTTGGCCCGGCGGATCAGCTCCACGGCGCCCGCGGTGGAGACGTGGGCGATGTGCAGGCGGGCGCCGGTGAGACCGGCCAGAGCCAGGTCCCGGAAGACCATGACCTCCTCCGCGGCCGCCGGGATACCCTTCAGGCCCAAAGTGAGAGAGACCAGGCCTTCGTGCATCACCCCCTGGCCCCGCAGTTGCAGGTCCTCGCTGTGGGAGATGACCGGCAAGTCGAAGGTGCGGGCATATTCCAGGGCCCGCCGCATGAGCATGGAGCTCATCACCGGCTTGCCGTCGTCGGAGACGGCTACGGCCCCGGCCTCCTTCTGGTCGCCGAATTCGCTCAGGCTCTCCCCCCTGGACCCCATGGAGATGGCGGCCACCGGGTAGACCCGGGCCAGGCCGGCGGCCACGGCCTGCTCCTTGATATAGCGGCTCACCGAGGCGGTGTCGTTCACCGGACTGGTGTTGGGCATGGCCGCCACCGCGGTGAAGCCGCCCCGCGCCGCGGCCCGGGTTCCGGTCTCGATGGTCTCTTTGTATTCCTCCCCCGGCTCCCGCAGGTGGACGTGCATATCGATGAGTCCCGGGGTCAGCACCAGGCCCTGGGCCGCCACCACCCGGCGGCCCTCGGCGGGGATGGTCCCCGGGGGCGACAGCAGGGCGATTTTGCCATCCGCCAGCAGCATGTCCATGGGGGCTTCCAGCCCTTGCGACGGATCCACCACCAGGGCGCCCTTAATCAGCATCAAGTCTTTTCCCCTCCGATCAAGAGGTAAAGGACGGCCATGCGCACCGCCACGCCGTTGGTCACCTGATCAAGGATAACGGAGTAAGGCCCGTCGGCCACCTCCGGCGAGATCTCCACCCACCGATTGAGAGGCCCCGGGTGCATGATGATGACGTCACTTTTGGCCTTTTCCAGGTGCCGGAGGTCCAGGCCGAAAGATTGGTTGTATTCCCGCAGGGTGGAGATGAACCCCTGGCCCATGCGCTCCAGTTGCAATCTCAGCATCATGATGACGTCGGCCCCGGCCACCGCCTCTTTTAGGGAATAGGTGACCTCAACTCCCAGGTCGGAGAGAAACGGCGGCAGCAGGGTGGCGGGGCCGGCCACCGTCACCCGGGAGCCCATCTTCTTGAAGGCCAGGATGTCGGAGCGGGCCACCCGGGAATGGGCAATGTCGCCGACAATGGCCACCTTCAGGCCATCCAGGCGGCCTTTGGCCTCCTGCACCGTGAGCAGGTCCAGCAGCGCCTGGGTGGGGTGCTCATGCAGGCCGTCGCCGGCGTTGATCACCCCGCATTTGAGCCGGCGAGCCAGGAAGTGGGGGGCGCCACTGGCGTAGTGGCGGATGACTATTACGTCCGGCTGCATGGCCTGGAGGTTGGCGGCGGTGTCCGCCAGGGTCTCGCCCTTCACGGCGCTGGAGGCCGCCACCGTCAGGCTTTGGGTGTCGGCGCTGAGGCGCTTGGCCGCGATCTCAAAGGACATGCGGGTCCGGGTGCTGGGCTCGTAAAACATGGTCATCATCATCTTGCCGCGCAAGGTGGGGACCTTCTTGATGGGCCGCCGGGAGATCTCCTTGAGGGAGGCGGCGGTGGAAAGAATCAGGTCGATCTCCCCGGCCGAAAGGTCGGCGATGCCCACCAGATCCTTGTGCCGGAATTCCATGGCGGCTCCTTGTTTTCCCCGGCGGGAGACGGCCCGCCGCCCATCTCAGCGGCGCAGCAGGTCCGGTCCTGGATAGAGTCGGGCCGAATCACTTTGCCAGGATTGGTTAACTTAACCCCGGCGGGCCGCCTGCGACCCTGCCCCCGGGGATTTGCCAAAAAAAACCTCCTTGGCAAAAGGAGGCAAAGTCTCGATATTCTGGGTGGCGCGGTTCATAGGCAGCCTGCTGGCATCCAGCCTTTTTTACCATTCTCCTGAGAGAAATTCAAGGAATATCTCCGGAAATTTTCCCTGGTTGCCGGTTGACAATTTTCCGGGCCGGCCCTATTAAATGCAGAAGACCGTAACACCCTGGAGGAAGCGGAGATGGCCGGAGAAACGGCATCTCCTGGTAGCCGCAGGCTTTAGCCTGCGCGCATTTTGTTAAGGAGGTTCGCAAGCTTAAGCTTGCGGCTACCTGTTAAAGGCCAAAAGATTAAGAACATTTTTTTGAAACAAAATCTGGGCCATGACATTATAGAGGCGGCCCCCAGGGGGGCCTGACGAGGATGATCCCGTGAGCACTGAAATGGAAGCCGTCATTAAGAACGCCATCACCCAGGAAGAACTCTCCCACGCATTCTATCTGCGCCTGGCCGACCTGGTGAGCCACGCCGACACCAAAGAGACCCTGCGTTATCTGGCCAGGGAGGAGCTGGAGCACAAGCAGTTCCTGGAGGGCTGTATCACTCCCGAGGGCTGCAAATTGACCGGCCGCCCCCAGGAGGTCCATCTGGCGGAACTGCTGGAGGCCCCCGGCTTCCACGACACCCTGTCTCCCAAAGAGGCCCTGGTGGTGGCTATGAAGCGGGAAGAAGGCTCGCAGCGCTTCTATAAAGCCCTGGCCGCCTTGCAGCCTCCCGGGGAAATCCGGGATTTACTGGAGAAGATGGCCCAAGTGGAGCTGTCCCACAAGGCCAAGATGGAATATCTCTACGATAACACGGCCTTCCCGGAAACCTGGTATGAGAGCTGAGCAGTGGCCCCGGGCTTCCTCATCGCGATAGAAGGGGTGGACGGCTCCGGCAAGAGCACCCAGGCCGGGCTGTTGGCCGCCACCCTAAAAAAGGAAGGCCACCCGGTGGTCCTGACCCAGGAACCGACCAACGGCCCCGCCGGGCAGCGGCTCCGGAGCTACCTAAAGGGTCCCAGCCGCCATCTCTCTCCGGAAGAGGAGCTCTCCCTCTTCATGGAGGACCGCCGGGTCCACGTGTCCCAGCTCATCTCGCCATCCCTGGCCGCAGGAAGGATCGTCATCAGCGACCGCTACTACTATTCCTCGGTGGCCTACCAGGGAGCCCTGGGACTCGACGCCGACGCCATTCTGGCCGCCAACCAGTCCTTTGCCCCGGCGCCGGACCTGGTGTTCATCCTCATGCTGCCGGTGGCCGAGGCGATGCGCCGCCTGGCCCGCAAGTCCAAAGAGGCCCGGCAGGTGAGCGAATCCTTCCCTTACCTGAAACAGGTGGAGGCCATCTACGCCGGTCTGCGGGGCCCCCGCTTGCGGCGGCTGGATGCCTCCCGGCCGCCCCCTACGGTCCATGCCGCCATGCTGGAGGAGACCCGCAGGGCCCTCAAGGAAGCGGCTGCGGCCTAAGGCCCGGTTAAGGAATTGCCGGGCCGGGAACCTCGCTCTCCCGGATGCCTGCCAACCCTTGACAAATGCCATCCCCACAAGTTAAAAATATGCCGATTGGGCCGTTAACTCAGTCGGTAGAGTATCTGCCTTTTAAGCAGAGAGTCGTTGGTTCGAATCCAACACGGCCCACCAGGACCCTCTCCGTCCCCATCGTCTAGTCTGGTCCAGGACACCGGCCTTTCACGCCGGCAACACCGGTTCAAATCCGGTTGGGGACGCCAAATTAAATCAATGGGTTAGCTTAAATCAGCTAACCCTTTTCTTTTATGGTCCCAGCGATAGTCCCAGCATTAGTCCCACCGATCGACACTCCCTCCACCCCCAGAGGGGCTGCTGGGTAACTTGAGCCATGGTTTCTTTAAACCAACCCTCTCATAAAAAGTGTCTCACTTTTGGGGGCATCTCAGTCCCTCCCCCCCTGATCAATATTATCTGGATGGAAATTTTTTTTAAATTTTCCAAGAGAATGCCATCAGGCTCTGAGAGACAGCTATGGTATGCATATTAGCACGCCAAAAGCAGGGTGAGGAAGTGTGAAGATATAGCATTGATCAGCACCGAGGGCCTATTTCTTAAACTCTATCCGGAAGGATTTCACATTTTTGATTTTAGTTTAAATAATTAGAAATTGCTCCTACCAGAGGTGTGTCCTCAACATTTTGCTGATGGTGAGCATAGACTTCATCTGGGCAATTAATACAGGTTCTGCCACTTCTTGCCCATGCTTCGTGTCAACCCAAGTTTTGTTGATCTTTTCCAAAGCCTTCACGAAATCTGTCAATTTCCACCCACCTGGAACGTTGTGAGCTACGGCCTGGGGTCTCAGGTTTGCACCTTCTCGTATGGCAGCAATCAGGTTGCCCAGCGTTAACTTCTCGAAAGGTAGACCCTTTAGCAGACAGCGCAAATCCATTTCGTAGTCGAGATTGCAGGAATTGAGCAGACGTAAAACGTAGGAACGTACCTCTTTCTCAAACGCGTTGGTGGCCTTCCCAAATATACCCGCGCTCCATGAGCCTGAGGGACTGCTAACGTTTCCACCCTCCACTCTGGAGATGGCATCCGAGAGGTACTGAACGAGATCCTGTTTCATTCTGTCGCTTGCCTCGGTGGGACAATCCCGAAAAGACGTCGAAGCTCAACCTCTAAAGCTTCAGCCGCGAACCTGTACGCCTCAATACCCTCATTGTATGGGTCCTCGATGTTGAGCTTAATGATCTTCGATCCACTTATACCAAGGGATCGGAGGTATCGAGCTATAATCGGGGTCATGGCTATGATCAGGTCAAAGGCCGATAGATCGATGGTTTCAATGTCGCGAGAGCGGTGCCCCCGGATATCGATCCCCCTTTCTTTCATCACTGCGATGGCTTTTTTATTCGCCAAGCTCTCACTATCAGCATCGATGCCAGCGCTTTGGACATCGGCCGTCGTTCCGAGTAACCCTCGTGCAATGGCCTCGGCCATTGGGCTTCGACAGGTATTGCCATCACATACAAAGAGAATCTTACTAAACCTTATAGAAATCATTTTTTCTGCCATATCTCAGCGGTATAGACTAATAAAATGTTCTGATATGGTTATAACCGAGATTATGCGGCAGCCTTAGCCACTGCAGTCAAAAAATGGATGGAGACCTTTCTTTCTGGTTCCCAAGCTCCTTCGGGAACCTGCTTACATTCAAAGCTCTGCTTTTGCTCAAAAGCAGTAAGTGCCGGGGTCGGACAGCCTTTTTGCCAAACGAAGCTTGGCGCCAACATGCGTACCCGAGCAGGAACTTGGGGACAAGATAAAACGCCAGCGCGATTCCGGTCCGCTGCAACGCGCTGCTATGTCAATTCGGGTAGAGACGATAGATTTACCCTTGCCCCTATGTATTCAGCCTCGTCAATCTTGATCCTCAGTAGCAGCTTCAGTGAATAATCAGTCTTTTCTGCTTCAGAAAGAGAAGCCAGGTAGTCTCGTATTCTTTCGCAGCCTTCCATCACGTCACAGAATAACCCGTATGAGTTGATGCACAATATACCACCATGATTGTAAAGAATAGTGGCACTCTTTTGTGCAGAGATGCTCGCCTGCTTGGGGTACAATTGGTGCATGACCCCGCAGCGAATGATGCCGTAGAATACAATTTCGTTACCGTACTTCCTCTTATCAAAGAACCGTGCGTCATTTATCAGCTCATTATATAGTGCCTTATTGGTCTTCTTGAGGTCGAATGACTGATATAGAATCCACGCAAACAAGTCAAAAGCTGCCATTGCTGTGGCGATCATTGCAAAGCCAAGCTTGCCGGTTAAATCTGTATTGTCTAAAACGCTTTCGAATGATCTTTTATCGTTATTCAGATAGTGGACAGTGTTTCTCGCGAATTCTACGACATATTCAGCGTTCATGGAGATTTCCTTTTTGGTTTGAAAAACATAGGTTAACGCGCGCATTCAGCGGTCGGGGTCAGCCGGACCGCTGGAACTCCGAGTTAGAGGCGACCGTGCGAGCGCGGATTCCCTCAGCCGCCGAACAAGAGTCCGCATCTCGTCTGCCCAAGCTCGGAACTGGTCGACCAAATGCTGTGGGCTATCGGCCGCGGTACGCGGGTCCTTCAACCGAACCTCTCCATCCTGGTCTCCGCCTACGAAGAACGTTCGTGCGACGCCCTGGATATGCGTGCTGTGATCGCGCATCGTCTTTGCCCGCCTGATCCAGGATGTCTCGTTTTGCGACAGTTGCCGCATCTCTTTCAACTCGACACTCTCGACGCCGCGTGCCTTGAGGACCTCACGGAGCTTGCCAGGTGTCAGACCCTCGACGGGGAGACCGCCTTGATAATAGAAGTTCAATTCGGCAAGGAACGCATCGAGCGCTCCAAGTAGGTGGAACAGGAACGATTCTTGGTGGGCCCTATCGAAGTCGTCTCCCCGCAGTGCTTCGAGAGCAGCGAGTTCCTCTAAGTGCACGCTCGCGTAACGCACCTTCGCCTCTGTGCGGTCCTGGAGCGCCTTTGCCTGTTGTTCGTCCATAGGCCTCTAACAATGATTATACAGTCTCTATAAACCGAGATTATGGGGCAACCTTGGCCAACGCAAACTAAAAATCGTTTTGGGGACCTCCCCCGCGAGCTTAACCTCGAGAAGGTTCATCTTTTGTTGCGTCCTTTGGGAGGCATGATAGCACGAATTTCCAAGAAGCAAGTAACTTGTTAAAAAATCTGAATACACCCCACCATTAGAACCAGAATGCCTCACTGTAATGCAGGTTAAGGACTCCAGGCCATTATCTCCTGGTAGTGGTGTGCCAAGAAAAGGCTGAGGGCCACATGCACATGCCATTTCCGGGCATGGCTGCTGGCTATCATATACCTTGCCATGTCAGAAACTTATCGGATTTCCAAAAAGCATTTGTGATATGATGTAGTTATCGGGATCACCATCAAAAACAGAAGGTGAGACATGGAAGTATCTAAAGCCATTGACCCAACTTCCGTGCTGTGGGCGCAAGAAGGTACATATCCGCCGCGACAGGGCAATGAGATTCAGATTCTCATTGATGGACAGGCAGCCTACGGCGAGATTGCCGATGCCTTCCAGAAGGCGAAGAAGTTAATTTATCTGACAATTTCCTTTGGCGACCAGGATTTCCTATTGGTTCCGGATGTTCCGAAGGTCGAGGAAACGCTGTTCTACATTTTGAGGTCTCGCTCAATTGACCGGGTTGACGTTCGCATGGTGGTGTGGCAGCCCGCCCTCCACACTCCGGACACCATCCCAGATCCGGCCCCTGATAAGATTCCAGGGGTCAATGAGGGACCTGGCAGCATCCAAGCCCGATGGGATAAAGCTCCAGGCTTTAATGGCCGGTATACTTCGGTGCTGAACCTCTTCGATCCTAAAGATATTAATTTTTCTGCGGAATTTGGATGTCATCATCAAAAGACCTACATCATGGATGACGGTGGAGACGGCTGGGTGGCCTTCGTCGGCGGCATCAATCCGGTTCAGACTTACTGGGATACCCCGAACCACGATTCGTTGGATGTTCGACGCGTGGAGTGGAAATATCCGTATCCGCTTAAATGGCTTGAGCAGAATCCGCCGCTCCATGACATTTTCTACCGGATTAAGGGACCCGCGGTGGGCGACGTTCTGGCTAATTTTGTCGAACGCTATAATGGCGCCAGCATTCCCCACGCTGACGTGACCTCGTATGTGGTGGCCCCGGTCACTGCAGACAAGATTCCACCAGTGCCCGACGGGATAGAGGTTCAGGTGCTGCGGACCATCGCCCCGAACACCTACCCCGCGATACCGAAGGGAGACACGGGGATAAGGGAGCTCGTATCTGAAAGCCTTGACGAGCGCCGGGGAAGGAAGTTTGGTTTACATCGAAAACCAATACTTCTACGACCACGGGATTATTGCCGAGATACATGCGGCTGCCGAACGAGGCGCCAAAATTATTGCCCTCCTGACCTGGAAACCAGACGAGGGAAGGTTTCTAGGAAGAGTTGAAAAGGAATGGGAGAGGATCTCTTATTTACAGGATCAGTCTAAGATGGTGGAGGGCCATGATAATGTAGCGCTACTCACCCTGGGCAACTGCAGGCCTGATCCACGGACCCCGGAAAAATTCATCTACAGCGAAACCTATATTCACTCGAAGACTATGGCCGTGTTCGGTCCCAATTGGACGGTAATGACCGGCGGATCGGCCAACATCGCCTTCACGAGCATGTGGTTCCACTCTGAAATGAATATCGCCTTCATGGACACTGCTACAATAAAAAATTGGGTAGCGCAGCTTTGGAGAGAACACCTCCAGGTTTCCATCGAGCAAGCGCTGGAATTGATTGAGAATCAGGGTGATGCTTTAACCTTCTTCAAAGCCCAAGCAGCCCGTAATAAGGCGGCAAAGGGCAGTGGACAGGTGCCAGAGGGGCGGGTGTACGATTGGAAAGGCACCGATTTCCCGCCGCGGGTATTGGCTGGTATCGACTTAAGTCGAGTTTCTACGGGAGGAGGGAGTTGAAGCCAGGGATAGACAAGTGCTGCTGAAGAAAGTCAGATTGATTATTGGCCACATACCTTGCCATGATCGGCTCCTATCATCAAAGCGGAAAAATACCATATATGGTCTGAATACCCGATTTTCCCCATTGGTCACCACTATTGGCAGATTGATTCTTGACCGTCTCGGTAGAAGCATTAAAGGTCGCTGAAAGGCAGGGCGGTAACTCCTGGCGCCAGGGGTAGCCGAACTTCGCCGGGGTGAATGATGTAGCCGGGGGCGGCACGGCCCTGCATGTCCTTCTGGAAGCCTGTGAGGTTGCGTGCCATGGCCTGGCGGGGTGTAGCGGAGAGTTTAACCTCCAGGGGAATCAGCCTTCCGCCTTCCGCCACCACGATATCCACTTCGGCGCCGGCCGCGGTGCGCCAAAAGTATACCTGGGGCTCCTGGCCCCGATGGCTGAGGGTCTTGATGATTTCCGTGAGCACCGCGGTTTCGAAGATGGGTCCGCCCCGAGGTCCCAGCGGTGCTGTCCGGTCTGCGCCGGGAAGGGGTCCGGGAAATACATCTGGTCAGCGGGGACACGGAACCAGTGGTCCGCGCCCTGGCCCAGAGA
Source organism: uncultured delta proteobacterium (assembly GCA_963697965.1). Taxonomy (GTDB): domain Bacteria; phylum Desulfobacterota; class Desulfobaccia; order Desulfobaccales; family 0-14-0-80-60-11; genus JAPLJC01. The sequence goes on along the minus strand of OY969108.1, from coordinate 252,637 downwards.
TTTAACTTCGAAGGATCGGCCGGGGGTCTGCGGCCCGGCGACAAATCTCATTATGTGGAGGAGTTGGTGGCTGCAGGGCGCCGGGTGGCGGTGGTGGGTGATGGAGTGAACGACGCCCTGGCCCTTTCCCGGGCCCAGGTGGGAGTGGCCATGGGCGCAGGGGGGGCTGAGGCCGCCATCGCCGCGGCGGATATCGCCCTGGCCGACAGTGACCTCTCACGTCTTTTATTCGTCAGGCGTCTGAGCCGGCAAACTCTGAGGGTGATAGAACAGAATTACTGGCTGGCGGTGTCCACGGATCTTCTGGGGGCACTTCTGATCATCGGCGGCCGTCTGGGCCCTCTGATGGCGGGCGCCATACACGTGGTGCATACCCTGGGGATCTTTTTCAATTCCAGCCGTTTGCTGGGGTGGCGGCCTCCCCAGGAAAAGGGGGAGGCGGTCCTCGAATAAGTATACGCTGACCACCGAGACCATGCCAGCTTTTTAAGATTCATCTCCAGACCCGGTGTACAACGGTGTGTCACGGTAAACCCGTTAAACTTACGCCTGTTAATTGGTTATCAGTTTAGAGCAAAAACAAGCCGAGGTCTTGGCCCGGAAGCTGAAGGCTAAAGCATGCTTATAACATTTCTTGGCACAACCAGCGCGTCAGATCGAAGTTCATTTGCATCTCCCCGGGCAAGGGCAAGGTTCCATCATATCCATAAAGAATTAGCGGGATGTCCTGTTCATAAAGAGAGCCGTGATTGCGGTATCCAGCCGCCAAGACCTCATTAGACCCGGCAAGATCGCCAAAAACCGTGTCTTTATCAGCCATGACGACCAGATCGCCGATCCGTTCAGGCATGAGGTGGAAACGGCAGGCGGCCTCGGGCCGCGTCAGGGCATCGTCCACCCCCGGCAGGTCGCGCAAGAGGGACTGAACCCTGGGAAGCTCCCCCTCGTTATTGACATAAACATACGAGACGCCCCCGAAGCCCCGGTGATGCTTCAGCAGGCGGTCGGCCACCGGAGAAACTGCGAAGCGGAGCCGAATGCCATAGTCGGCGCAGGTTTTCCGCAAGTCCAGACACCGTTGCTTCGGATTCATCCCATGGTCGGCGGTAATTAAGAACATGGCATCGGGAGCGGCATCCCGGGCTGCCCCCAGCAGCTCATCGAGCTTCGCCAGATGGTGGAGGGAAAATGATTCTGCGGGGGCCCACATATGCATGGGGTAATCAGTGGTGTGGACATAAATCAGTCCGAGATCTGGACGCGATTTCAACAGATCGAGAGCAATTTCCCAGAGCCAATAATTTACCTCGGAGCTGTACATTTCAGGCGGGAGTCCGTATGTTTCCACGACCTCTGGTGCAGGCTCTTCCGCGGCGAGGGCGAAATCGGCATGCCGGCCGAGGAGCTTCAGGGTCTTGGCTTTGCAGGTGAGGAGTGCCGAGCGTACCCCTTTTTGCCGGAAACGCTGGAATATGGTGGGCGCCAGAATAAAATCCGCATCTTCTAAGAAGCGCGCCGTTCCCGTGGTTTCGTCGAAATAACAGTTCGTCGTCACGCCATGCTCAGCAGGCCAGGCGGCGCAGCAGATAGAGATATTGTTGGCATTGGTGAGGGTCGGGAAAACCGCCCGTCCGGGCTTGGCCAGACCTTCCCGGGCCATGCCCTTCATGACCGGAAGCCGGCTCCTCTCGAAATAATCCATCCCGAACCCGTCATACATGCAGACCACAGTTCGCTGGATTGCGTGGTTCATAGAAGGCTCGCCAATCTTTCCGGTGACGAAGTTGCGCACCCTATCCTTGTGAAGCCAGAGGTTGCCGGCCAGCTTTTGCACTTCGGCGCGGCAGCAATGGGGTTTACGTCAAAGATATCTTTGTCAAAATCTCTTCCAGGTTCTCTTTGGATTCGCGGGTATGGGCAAAATATCTTTCTCTTAACTCCATCATGAGCATGCCGGTATATGAGTCCAAAAAAGTTGAGAGTATTTCCAGAATCGGTATTTCGCCCCATCCCACAGGCATGTGGGCATCGCCTTTGCCAAAGGGAATCTGGTGGGTCTGTTGTTTTTCATGATGATAGACGGCATTGCCGAAGTTATCATGCACATGGCTATGGGCAATGAAATCTTTTACTTGAGCCGCGGCCCCCACGGGATCAAATCCGTAAAATCTGGCCGAGAGGAATAAATGACCCAAATCGAGATTTATTTTAACATTGTCGCGGTCGATTATGGCTACCTGTTCTTGCAAAGGCTCAAGCCTTTCGGCGTAGCAATAAGGGGAATGGAAGAGGTATGGCCTGGCATTTTCCAGGCAAATAGTCACTTCGGGATACTCCTCGGCTAAATCTTGAATCATCTCGGCTTCCGCCGCCAGCAAGTTCTGTTTATCCCGCTCTGATAGATCATTCCTGCCGTATATGGGGAAGGTCACTTCCGGGATATATCTGCCGGGATGATAGACCAGAATTTCGGCCCCCACTTCGGCGGCAAATTCCAGGGAGGCTCGGAATACGGACAGATGGAGCTCACGACAGGAGCAGTCCATCAGGTTGAGGGGATTGGGGGCATGGACGCTGAAGGCCCCTGCAAAATTACGGGCTATTTCCTTGATTCTTTTGAGTTGAGCCTTATCCAGACGGCCATTCTTGATGGCATCCAGTCCATGGACCGGCAGTTCCGTGGCCGCCAACCCGGCCTGGGAAAAATATTCCAGGTCTTGCCGGAGCCTTTGCAAGTTGCCGTCGATTCTCACTTCATCTATCTTGGTGCCAATCTTCAGCATGTGGAATAGACTTCCCCTCCCGCGACATAGGTTTTGACGATCCGGGGAACTTCCCCCGAGGCATCCACTACCATCAAATCAGCCCTCTTGCCTGTCTCCAGGGAGCCGAGGCGGTCCGCCAGTCCCACTGCCTGGGCCGGATTAAGACTAACCAGATTCACGCTCTGGTTGAGGGGCAGGTTTCCCAGGTGGTGGAGGGTGAAAACCACATGCAGGATAGCCATGGGCGTATAATCGGAGCAAACGATATCCGCCAGACCTGAAAAAATGGCTTCCCGGGCGCTCAAGTTCCCCAACCTGGAATTTCCCCTCAAGGCATTGGGAGCCCCGAGGCAAACATAAATACCTGCTTCCCTGGCAGCTTTAAGCGCCTCCAGATTCACCGGGAATTCTGAGATGCCAATGCCCATCTCCCCCAGCCACCGGATTTTTGCCGCACAGTCATCATCATGGGACGCCAGAGGAATGTTAAGGGATTTGGCCAGGGTGGCCAAACGCTCGATCAGTGAGTGCCTGGATGCCCTGGCCAGGACCTTTTGGTCTATGATTTTATCTAGCTCTGCATCGGTTTTCTCATAAACCGCGCTGAAATATTGCTTAAATGACGCCACCTCTTTGAACTGCCCCTGTCCCGGGGTATGGTCCATGAAAGATAAGAGCTGAATTCCGCCGCAGCGCAAGAGTTCCTCGAGATAAGGAACGGCCAAGGCGTCGGTTATCTCATATCTGGCGTGAACCTTGGTGTTTATCTTCAGTTGGGGGGCCAGCCGGTTGATCTCCGTGATTATCTGGGTCGCCATTTTATTGGAACGGACGCCAATTTCCCCCTCCGCGAAAGACAAGGCATGGAAGATGGTGGTAATGCCACAGGCGGCAAGCTTTTTGTCCAGTTCAATGATGGCGATGTTATTGGGAAAGAAGGTTCCCGGTCTTGGTTCTATCTCTTTTTCCAGCGCATCGCTGTGCAGATCAACGAAACCCGGCAAGACATATCCCCCCCGGGCATCCAAACGAGGGGCCCCGGAGTTTATCTTCCCTGCCTTGATCTCTGCGATCATACCGGATTCAATCTTTAACGAGGCCCCTTCCAGGGTCTCCTCAGGTGTGACTACCTGGGCATTCTCAATCACCAGAGCCTGATCCCCCGCTCTCATAACTGTTGACCTCCGATCTCATATAGCCTGTCGGTAATTTGCCGGACCATGTCTTGCCGATGAAATATGCCTATCATGGTGGTTCCTTCTTTCTTCAGTTCTCGAAGGATCTCCATGACTACAGCCGTCGCCTGTAAATCCAGCGAGGCGGTGGGTTCATCCAGGAGCAGCAATCTCGGTTTCCAGATAACCGCTTTCGCAATATTCACCCTTTGCTGCTCGCCGCCGCTAAAGGTGGCCGGATAGGCATCCATCAGGGAGGGCGGGATCTGCAGCCGTTGCAACAGCTCGGCAGCCTTCCTTCTGGCCACAGACGGCAGTATCCCATTCCTGGTGACCAGGGGTTCCGCCACCACCTCCAGGGCGGAAACCCGGGGGATCACATGGAAAAACTGGGAGACATAACCGAGTTCCCGGCTTCTGAGGCCAAGGACGGTGCGGTTGGCCGTAGTTGCCAGGTTGATCCGGCCGCAGTCCCTCGATTCGTACCAGATGTCCCCGGCCGTGGGGAGGTAGGTGCGGTAGATGCATTTCAGGATGGTGCTCTTACCCGCACCGCTGGGTCCGGAAAGCCCTAAAAATTCACCCGGGGCCACTTCCAGGGAGATCCCCCGGAGGGCTTCGATCACCTTGTTGCCCAGGGTATGAATATGAAAGGTCTTGGTTAGATTATCCAAGGCAAGCATCAGTTTTGACCGTCCTTACCATCGCCTTTTATAGTTGGGAATTCACCAGCAGTTGGGTGTAGGGATGCTGGGGATCCTCCAAAATCTGGTCAGTCAGTCCCGATTCCACTATCCGGCCGTCTTTCATGACCATGGTCCTGGCGGTGAGGAGTCTGATTACCCCCAGATCGTGGGACACCGCCACCATGGATAAGTGAAATTCCCGCTGCAGGGTTCTCAACAGGTCCAGCACCCGCGCCTGCACCGAGAGGTCCAGACCGGTGCTGACTTCGTCCAGAAACAGAAACATGGGGTTGTTGGACAAGGCCTTGGCGATTTGCACCCGCTGCTGCATGCCGCCACTGAAGTTTTCCGGCGATTCATCCAGTCTCTGCACTGGAATCTCGGTTTTTTCAAAGAGATGCGTGGCTCGCTGCCGCATGTTCCCGACATGCCGCCAGGCCGCGGTGATCAAGCGCTCGGCAATATTGCCCCCGGCGCTCACCTCCAGCCGCAGCCCCAGATGGGGATATTGGTAGACCATGCCCATAAGGGCGTTTTTAATCCGCCTCTTTTGAAAGGAACTGAGGGTCAGGAGATTTTCACCATTGACCCGCTCGCTTAAATCCGGGGGCAGTTCCGCCTGGTTTTGGCTCAAAAACTTCTTTCCCCGAAAGTGCATTGCTCCGGAAGTGGCCTCCTCGTCAAAAAAAAGCAGCTTTACCAGGGTGCTTTTCCCGGAACCGCTCTCCCCGACGATGCCGAGAATCTCATCCGGGTAAAGTTCCAGGGAGACTTGGCCGCAGGCCACCACCGACCCGCAGTGGGGGCACTGATTGGTATCATAATCAGGTCCGGTTGCTGCAAGGCAAAGGGGGCAACCCGGTCCATAGATCTTGGTGAGATCTTGCACCTCTAAAATTTTTTCCGGTGTAATTTCCATATCAGGGGCCAGTCAAGTATCCGGCGCTCTCAATCCATTGATAATTCCACGGAAAAACTGTACCCGTGCTTTTTAAAACCTAAACGCTCATAAAAGCGATGGGCCTCTTCCCGGTTAAGGTTGCTGGACAGGGCCAATTTGTAGCAGCCCTTGGATTGGCAATAGTTCATGGCAAAATCCATCATCTTCCGGCCGATGGACCGGCGCCGCCAGTCTTCCCGCACCACTACATCTTCCACCACCCCTGAAGGTGCGCCCATGTGCCCCAGGTTGTCCATGACCAGCAGTCCCAATACGCCCACAATCTCGCCCCGGACCACGGCGGCATAGAGCCGGTAATCCGGGTAATCGAGCATGCGGGCCAAGATTCTCCTGGCTTCATCCAGAGGCAGAATCCGCCCGCTATCTTGACCCAACTGGGCATAGAGGGGCAGGATTGAGGGCAGGTCTCGTTCCTCAACTTTCCGGAGTTGCACTTCCACACTTGGACTCCTGGCGTTGGCCAACACGGAGGTCGCAGTTCCCAGTATCCGAGCAGAGAAAAATCCTGCGGCCGCTGACGTCATCAATAATTTCGTCGAGATAGGTGGCGGCGCTGCCGCACCGGTGACAAGCCGCGCCCTGAAAATTCTCCACCCGGAATTTGACATCCTCGAACTCTAGGGGTTCCACGCGGGTATGGGGGGGCACCGCGTAAATCCTCTTTTCCCGGCCGGCGCCAAAGAGATAAAGGGTTTCGGCCAGGTGGAGCTTGGGAATATCCCAGCGGGGAATAGGGCTGGGGTCCATGATATGCCTGCCGTTGACGGTTACCGGGTAGCGGGCCCCGATACTGATTTCCCGGTATTTGACCACGTCTTCGTACAGATAGAGCCACATGCGGCTGTAGTCGGCCTCGGCGTGCATGCGCCGGGTCTCCAGCTCCGAAGGCTCCACCGTCCTCAAGGCCTCCGGGAAAGGGACCTGCAGCACCAGGATCTGTTCCCCAGACATCTTTTCCTCGGGAATCCGGTGCCGGGTTTGAATGATGGTGGCTTCCCGGGTCACGGTGGTAATATTTACCCCGGTAACCCGGCCCACGAATTTCTTGATATTCACCGCGTTGACACTGCTGTCGCATCCCTGGTCGATTACTTTTAGAAGGTCCTCCGGGCCGATGATGGCCAGGGTGATCTGCAACCCGCCGGTGCCCCAGCCCCTGGCGATGGGAAGCTCCCGGGAGGCAAAGGGCACCTGGTATCCGGGGATGGCCACCGCCTTGAGAATCTTCCGCCGGATCTCCCTTTTGGCCCCTTCATCTATGAATGCGAAGTTATAACGGAGGGAAGCGGTGCGGTGAGCGGCCGCGGTCCACGTAGCCAGTTTCATTCGGGGTCTCCCCCTGGGGCCTTGGTCTCCGTTGCTGCCCGGGTTTTCCGCAACCGGTCCAGGTCCGATTGGAAGGTGACGTAATGGGGCAACTTCCAGTGGTTGCAGAAGCCCATGGACTCAACTCCGTCGATATGGGAGAGGACAAACTCCTGGTCCTCACAGGGAAGCTTGGGATCCGGGGCCTGCATCGTCCGGTCCAGGATCGCCATGGAAATGGCCTTGATTTCGTTATGCCCGAAGCACAGCCCGTAACCCAGGGTGAATTTGGGGGAGCCATCCTGGGAGGTAAACCGGGCAATCACCTCCGCCTCGGTAACTTTCACTTCTCCCACCAGGCGGGGTTCGCCACCATCCGGGAGCTTTACCTTCACCGGCAGATAACCCACCCGCAATTCCCCGATGGTGGGGTGAATATCGCCATAACCGCGCATACTGGAGTAAGCCAGGAGCAACAAGCCGCCGGTCTCTCCCCTGGCCATGGCCTGCAACGCCGTGCTTCTGGCAGCGGGATAGGTGATCGACTGCCGGGTGAGATCAAAAACCCCCCCGGGCCCGCCAGCGGCCACAGCTCCGGCCACCAGCAGATTTTCCCGGCGCAGGACCTCGATGACCTTGGGAAACGAATCCGGCAGGGGGTCAACCTCCCGGAGGCCATTAAACAGCTCCTTAAGGTAAGCCTCTCTTTTGGCGGGCGAGTCGTCCAGAAGCTCAAAGTCCAACAGCCGCAGGGTATAGTCCGCGGTGGCCCCCAGGACCTGCCCCCCGGGAATATCCTTAAAGGCCGCGGAGAGCCTCCTGATCACGTGCATGTCCTCTGTGGACTGGAACTCGGTGTAACCCAGCCGGGGTTTGGTGGCCCGATAGGCCCTAAGCATAAAGGCGGCTTCCAAAGGATCGCCGGCAGCCTGTTTCAGGGCCAGGGCCGCCAGGTCCGGGGCGTAAATGGAGCCTTCCCCCATGACGCGATCCACCGCCAGGTAGAGCTGCTCCTTGATTTGCGTTACTTCCAGAGGCCGGGATTCTCCTTTCCGGCGTTCGTAGGCGAGCAGCCCGGAGGCGTGCTCAATGGCCTCAAAACCTCCTTTGACCGCCACGTACCCCATGTTATCTCACCTCAATTCTGGTGGAACGGGGAAGGCACAGCAGCCGGTTGCCCCGGTCCAGGAAGATGCCGTCGATTCCCAAAGGAAATTCGCGGTTGATCTCTTGCAGATAAAGAAATTCCCGGGTACCAAGGCCCTTAATCCCCGGGGCGATCTGATCCCGGATGCCCGGCCCCCGGCATACCGCCCCCGACTCAGCTCTCGCTTCCGCCTCCAGGGATTCCACCAGATAGATCACGGTGGCGCCGGTATCGGGATATTCGAGGGTGCCCCGCTTGGCCTTAACCAGTTCTCCGTGGCTGTCTCCCTCAGGAACGATCAGGAAATCCGCCTGGGACACCCCGGCCTCGGGGCACCCGGTCAATTGCCGGATTTCCCTTTCCCAGCGGCTGCGGTCATTACCCAACACCGCGAAGGTGACTTCCTGGTCCAGCAGGGTGGGCAATAACATTTGCCACCCGAACTCCAAGCCGCATTCCGGCAGTGCCAGGATTCTGCCCGGATGGCTCATGGCCTGGAGCAGCACCCGGAAAGTGCGCTGGGTGACCAGGCAGGCCGCGTTGGTAGATATTTCCTTCATCCCTTGACCATGGTTTCGAAATTTACTTTCGTCCGGGCGATCAATTGCCGTTCCTTTAAAGCCGCGGCGGCCAAACCCTCGCCCCGGGAGGTGAGAAATTTCCGGATGCTGCTTTTGAGGTCCTCATGGTCACTCAGCCAAATTGCCTCTACCGCTGCAGTAAGGAGCGCCTTTTCAGGCTCCTCCCCCTGCACCATGGCATAACCCTTCAATCCCCGGTATGCCGCCTCGGCTTCCGTCACCAGGATTTCTCCCAAATAGAAATCCGTCCCCAGGGAATCCTTGACAGCCATCATTACCAGCCCGGACTCCGGCTCTTTAAAGATGTTAACCCCTGCCGGCGCCAGGAGATCAAAAAGCTGCCGGAGAGACGCCGGGTCCAGTTTGGTAATCAAGCTTTGCCTTTGGTCAGGGCTACCGCAGTGCATCTGCCGCTAAACCACCCTTTTTCTGATGAAGGCCGAGAGCCGGTCCACTATCATAATGGTGGCCACGATGATCAACAACATGGCGGCCTCCTGTCGATATTCGAACATCCTCGAAGTCATGACCAGTTCGAAGCCGATGCCGCCGGCGCCCACCAGGCCCATAATGGTGGAGTAGCGGATATTCCGCTCCAGGATATAAAGGTTATAGCTGTTAAAGAGCGGTGAGACTTGCGGGAAGATGGAGTGACCGATCCGTTGGAAAAACCTGGCCCCGGCGGCCTCCACGGCCTCCACCGGTTTGGGGTCCACATTTTCAATGGCCTCGGCATAAAATTTTCCCAAAAACCCGGCGGTATTCAGGCCCAGGGCCAAAACCCCCGCAAAGGGTCCCAAACCTACCGCCACCACGAAAATTAGGGCGAACACCAGTTCCGGCATGGCCCGCAAAAAGTTGGTGATTTCCTTGGCAAGGTTATAAATTATTTTATTACGGTTTAAATTCCGAGCCGCCAACGCCCCTAGGGGGATCCCCAGAAGAATGGCCAGAAAAGTGCCGCTAACCCCCATGGCCACGGTCTCTATCATTAGTCTCAGGTAAACCCGAATCCTGGAAAAATCGGGAGGAAACATGCCTTTCAAAAATTCCCAGACACGCGGCGCTCCGGCTGCCATTTCTTTAAAATCCAATGGGAAAAAATAAATGGAGACGAAGGCCAGCAAGCCGATGACCACCAGCAATAGAGCATCTTGGCGGCGGGTTCCGGGTTGCAGAAAGCCGCCTTGTATAATGCTTTTCCGCAAACGGGAGGAAGCCCGGTCAATAATGGTGATAATGACGAAGATGAGCAGCAGGATGGCGGCGGCCTTCTGATAATGAAAGGCCTCCATCTGGGTGAAAAGGTCCACCCCCAGCCCCCCGGCGCCCACTATCCCTATGGCCAAAGCGACCCGGATATTGTGGTCCAGCATATAAAAGTTGTACCCCATAAATAAGGGCATCACCTGGGGTACAATGGCATGGCGGATGACGCTTAAGCCGCGGCTGCCCGTAGCCTTTAAGGCCTCCACCGGCTTATCATCGATGCTTTCCACCGCCTCGGAGTAGAACTTGCCCAACATCCCCACCGTGGCCAGGGTTAGGGCTGCCACTCCCGCCTCCGGCCCGAGGCCAAAGGAAATCACGAAAAAAAAGGCGTAAATGACATCCGGGATTGACCTGAGCAAGGTCACCAGGGACCTGGAGAGGTAGTAAACGAGAAGGTTGTTGGCCGTATTCCTGGCCGCCAGAAACCCCAGCGGCAGGGAAAATATCATGCCGAAAACCGTGCCCCAAAAGCCGATGGCCACGGTTTCGGCTCCCATGCTCAAGAGATACTTCCACCTGGAAAAGTCTGGCGGCAGCATATCCCGGGCCAGGGACAGTGACTGGGAAAATCCGCCGATGAGGGCCCCGATATCTACCTTCGAAACTCTGAAAGAAAAGACCAGGATCACCAGGAATAGAAACCACCCCAGCAGCCTCTGGGTGGTCCCGTTCAGATACTGCCAACCTGCGCGGCAACGCATTCAATTTCCTCTTCCATGGCATAAATATCCTGGACCCGATGATCGTTGAGGCCGCGGGTATCGCCGTCAAAGCAAATAACCCCATCTTTCAGAGCGATCACCCGGTCGAAGTGGTCCCGTACGCAACCAACGTGGTGGAGCACCGTGACCAGGGTGATCTTCTTGTCCTGGTTAATCTGAGCTAAAAGTTCCATAATATTTTTGCTGGCCTTGGGATCCAGGTTGGCGATGGGTTCATCCGCCAGAAGCAACTCCGGCTCCTGCATTAAGGCCCGGGCAATGGCGACCCGCTGTTTCTGACCGCCGCTGAGCCGGTCCACCCTTTCCCCGGCCTTTTCCTCGAGACCCACGTACCTCAGAAGCTCCAAGGCCTTCTCCCTTTCCCGCCTGCCGAAGAACCCAACGCTGGAAGAAAGCAAAGACAGGCCCTGGTCGAGTCTTCCCAAGGCGCCTGCCATCACATTCACCAGGACCGAAGTCCGCTCCACCAGGTTGAAGAGCTGGTAGATCATGCCAATTTTTTTGCGGGTTTGGCGCAACGCCTCTCTGTCCCGATACTTAATTTCTTTTCCGCTAATCGAGACCGTGCCCGCATCAGGCACCACAAAGCCATTGATGGTCCTGATCAGGGTGGTTTTCCCGGAACCACTGGGTCCGATGAGGGCCACGGGTTCGCCCTTCCTCACCCGCAGATTGATGCCGGCCAGGACCTGATGACCGTTGAACTGTTTTCTGAGATTCGCCACTTTTACCATGATATCCTCTCCGGCCTGCCGGCGTTGCCGGGGCAGGCGCTTTGTAAGGTGGCTAATTTCCGCCCTTTTTGGAAGCCTGCCCCTTAACGCCGCGTGGACGAGACTCTTATCTTCCCAACTGGTCAATCACCTTTTTGACCTCTTGGATCAGGGCGTAATCCTTATCGCTCACTATCTTCCAACCGGTGATGTCCCCAAAGGCCGTGACCTTGTTGGCCTGTTCGGGGACAGTGGTAATCGCCTTTTTCAAAGCCTCCTTGGTCGCCTCCGGCAAGTCGTCTCGATAAGCCACGGGCGAACCGGGAATGGGGGGAGACTTCCAGATAATGATGTTGGTCGCGGGCGAGATTTTCCCTGCGGCGACCATGGCGGGATTGGTCATATCGTTATCGGCGCACATATCCACGGCCTTGTTTTTCACCATGAGTTCGGCGGCATCATGGGTACCGCTGAAGCCCACCTTCTTAAAGACCTTATCCGGATCCAGGCCGACCTTCCACATGAAGTAGCGGGGGATGGCATGACCGGAGGTGGAGGCCGTGTCCGTGAAGGTGAAGGTGAATTCCTGGGGGAATTTTTCTAGTTTTTCAGCGATGACCTTCATGCCCGCTTCCCCTTCCAAGGGAGTGGAGATGCCGAGCTTCTGGGCGGTTTCCGGGGTGGCCACCAGGTAGGAGCGGTAAGTGCTCTTGCCCTTGGCATCGATGCCCACGGCAAAGGCCTCGGCGCCAGCCCGCTCATGGGCCATCGTGTAAGAGAAGGGGCCGAACCAGGCAAAATCCACCTTTTTGGCCCGCATCGCCTCAATCACCCCGGTGTAATTGGTGGCGGTGTACAGGGTGATGCATCTCCCCAGACTCTTCTCCATCCAGGCCTTCATGGGTTTAATTTGTTCAATCATGGCCTTGGGGTCTTCCGCGGGAATAAGGCCCATCACCAGGCAATTTTCTCCGGCTTGGAGGGTTCCCGTTAGATTTGCCATCAGAGCCAGAGCCAACCCGATAACCAGAAAATATTTTTTCACCTTCTCCTCCTGCGAAATTCAATCAATATGAAAGAATCCATTAAGAAAGAATGTCCCGTTTCATCAAGCCGAGACCGCGGCTAGCCCGTCCCGGCCTCGCATACGGATACCGGACCATTTCCCTGATCTATCACCCCCTTAGGTCATTGAAGTCCACGGTGATGCTGCACAGATCGCCTCTGAATTTGCTGAGGCAGTACTCCACGATCTCGCCATCCGGGCTTTCGGAGAGGCTTTTTACGACCAAAAGGGGCGTTTTAGGGGAAATTTGCAGACTCTCCATATCCCTGTCATCCGGCATGGCCACCTCAAACCTGGAAGATTTCCTCGTCGCTTTAATGCCATAATGTTCTTCAAGAAGTTGATAAAGAGAAAATGACCGCTCCCTGTTTAATAAATTTTGAATCCCAGGACATTTCTTGGCGCTCAGAAAAGAGGTAGTATAACTAAAAGGAATCCCATCGGCATATCTTAGTATTTCCAATACGGATACCTTCTCGGCCGGCTGTATTTTGAGTCTATCGGAGAATTCAACTCCGGCAGTTATTTCATACATATCTAATAATCTTGCATCAGGGTGCAAGCCTGCCTGGAGTATCGATGTAGTAAATTGGGTTTTCTTGGAGACATTATAAGGAATCTTGGTTTTCGCCAAAAAAGTTCCTTTACCTTTTATTCTATAAATCAGTCCCTCTGCCTCAAGCTTGTCAATAGCTCGTCTAACCGTATGTCTATTTAATTTATATTTCTTGCTTATCGCTATTTCCGTGGGCAACTGCATACCCGGCGGAAATGCCCCGGTTCGTATCTGTCCGAGCAAAATCTCCGAAAGCTGGCTATAGCAAGGGACCTCACTGTTCTTGTTGATCATCTCACCCCCGGGGGTTGTCTATACAGGTAGACAAATTTATACTTGACGATTATTTCGCCTGGGTTGGGGGGAAGTTAATTTTTGATTACGGGAGAAAAACTTTTAGGGGCCCCCAGGCTGGGAATTTTTCGTTAATGAGAATGATCCTGAGGACACGGGGTGGATAGATGGGAACTAGATGGGGAGAGAAGTTTCCGGTATTGGCGGAGCTTGACGGAGCCAAGCCCCCTGGACTGACTTGACCTTAATCCTGAGTGAGAACCTGGAATGATTGCCGGGGGCAGGTAAACGAAAACTGCCATATCCAGAAACTGATCAAGCGGCTGAAAATTCTAATTTTTGGGGTTTCAAGACGTAAAGGGGCCATAGTTTTGTCCATCCTTTTTCCTTCCATTTTTGAAGCACCTCTTAACCAGTATTAGAGTTTCCCTGATTGACTTTGCCGGTTTAAAGGGGTGTGGTGGAGAAAAGCAGGGGGGATAATGAAATCAATGCAAAATCATGCGAGGTTCCTTGGGAAATAGACGCTGCCAGACCTGGACGACCAATTTTCCCTGCAATCCTGGGGAGAGATCGTAAGTGACCCTTTTCGGGAGGGCGCCCAGGGGATCCAAGGGTTTGCCGGCGATAGAGGGGAACTCGCCCATCAAAGCCACAGGAGACTCTTGATAAATCCGCAAGCAACTATCCACCACCGCGGGGTCATAGAGTATGCCCCGTTTCTTGGTGATCTCCTCCATGGCCTTTTCAATGCCCAGGGCTTGGCGGTACGGCCGGTGGTTGCACATAGCCTCCACCACATCCGCCACCGCCAGGATCCTGGCTTCCACCAAAATCTCCCGGCCATCGAGGCCGTGGGGATACCCGGAACCGTCCAGGCGTTCATGATGCTGCATAATGGTCTGGGTGATCACTTCGGGAAAATTCAACGGTTTCAGGATTTCGTAGGCCACCTGCGGATGGGTCTTGATAATGCCGAATTCCAGGTCAGTCAACTTTCCGGGCTTGGAGAGAATCTCCATGGGCACTGCTATCTTCCCCAGATCATGGAGTCTGCCGGCAACAACCAGCGTTACGAGGCTCCCCGGGGAGAGACCCAGGTCTTGGGCAATGGTCGTGGCGATATCGGTGGTCCGCTTCTGATGCTCAACCGTATACGGGTCCCGAGTTCCGATGGTCGAGTCCATAACCTGAATGATAGCCTGCATGAGCCGCTCTTTCCCCGCAGCGGCGTTTAAGCCGCTGGCCGATTGTCCGGATCCTTAATTATCTTCGCAGGTTTTGAAAAGAGGATATGGTTAAAGCGAATACCTGGGAATAAGGGTTTCCCTGATTATGGCAGCGAAAACCCTGATTTTCGGGCGGGCGCCTCTGGGCTGGCCGGTGCCAGCCGTCGTCGTTATGGGATACTGCCAGCCTGGCGAGCATGGACATCTTTGGTAGCCTGGAGGCGCTTCAAGTTTTGGGTCTTTTCCAGGGTAGGTCTGCGACGGCACACAAGCAAGGGCCGAGGGACCGCCTGGTGGCGCCAAATCGAACTTCCTCATTGAAAAATCGAAAAATTTTTACACGGATAATATTGACCAGGGAGGGACGGGACTCCTATCATCGGGTTTTTCTTCCCAGGGCCGGAAAATCCTTCAGGTCTGCGGCTGACCGATGCCAGGGGTCTGAAGCCGGAGCCGTCAGGCAGGGGCAGATCCTGTGATAGAACTTCCTATATCCAGTTCCTATCAGCAATTTTTCCCACCCCACTGATAAGGGTCTATTGTGGCAAGTGATCAACTATCTCAGATGGGCCACGAAAAAAGGTAGGGTCATGGCTGACCCTGCCCTTTTTGGCAATCTATCAGCAAACTCTGTTCAGGACCTCGTTACCCTTACCCCAGGCCCTGCCGGGCTCGGTCCGGCGGGCCCGGGGGTGAGGGTAACGGAAGCGGCGGCCGGCCCGGACCAGTCAGGGTCAGGGTATGGCGCCGGCTCCGGCAAGATTAAAGTTGAAAGGCCGTCCCCTTGCGCCGGAGGCCCAGCAGGGCCAGGCCCAGCAGTCCGAAACCCAGCAGCAGACCGGTCGAGGGTAGCGGCACCGCCGACACCTCCGTCCCCGTCAATGACCCCCCGGTTAGGGTGTAATTTTTAATACTCGACGAAGACGCGAATACCTCATAATACGAAGTGCCCGACAACGTCAACGAACCCGGCGCCGCCAAGTCCGAAAAGCCACTGGCAGAATAGAGAAACAGTCCATACCCGGGGTACGCCGAGAGCTCGGTCAAATACACTAGGGTTCCGGGGAGCTGGTTTGCCGCGGACGCCGAGGCAGAGGCCGGAAAAGTGTACGGGTTCGTCGTGCCCGCGAGATGACTGGTGCCTTGGTTGGCTGTGATGTCCCAACTCGTAATTGTCCCAGTGGTTGCGTCGTACGTGAAATCTCCGGTCGCACTGCCGCCGCCGCTGAAGGTGACCCCACTAAGATCCCACATAATAATGATGTCTGCCAACGCTTGCCCCGGGAGCCAGCAGACCAACACCGCCATTGCCATGATTAGCGCCATTTTCTTCATTTGGTTTCTCCTTTTTTGTTCCTTTTAAGTTTTAGATATCCTGTATTCCAGGAAAAATGATGGTTCAATCGACTTACGAAGAAAGACTATTTCATCCCCTTGGCACCCCCTTTTTGGTTTCCTCACCCCAGGTATTACCTCTAACCCCGCCGGGGCGAGAAAATAAGGTGAATCAGCATTTCTTCCAACTCCAGCCCAGCAGGGCCAGGCCCCCCACCCCACAAACAAAAAGCCGGATTGTCCATTACTGGGCAACCCGGCTATCTCTCAGAATTTGAGACCCGTGGCTTTCCGTCCTCAGCTCACGCTGAGTTTGGCTTTATCCGGAGCTAATTTTGGGAGCTTTATGTCAAGAGGCTCCCCCAAAAACCTTGCGGATGACTTAATCCCAAGCATCATCCCCATCGCTGCCGATTATCGGAGCGGCGGCCGGCGGAGTTGACCCGCTCGCATCCCCTGAGCCACCTGGCGACAACTTTAAATGCCCCGGGTTATTCTCGGGCTACAGCCGCGTTAATTATTGGTGAAATGTGGGACCCTCCCTCCCTCAACCTCCCGAGAAAATTCCTGCAACCCCGATTATCCGAGATTATGCGGCAGCCTTAGCCACCGCATAATCTCGGTTTAAAGGTAATGAACACATTGATTAGTCAGCACTTCGAGCCAAGTCCAGTGCGATAATACCTGCCCCACCCCAAATTTTTTTTAAAACTTCGAACACCTGATCTCTCAAATATAAATCTGTCCTGAGTTCCAGATGATAGCGATTGTCTTTGGGGATCATCTTGAAAAATTTATCCAGTTCCCGGGCCATCTCGTTTACAGGAGGTCTATCTTTCTGTCGCTGATATTCCTGCTCAAAGATAAATCCGGTGAGATTGGAGCCCAGTAGGTTTACGGCGGGTTTATAAAATTGGTCTGTGAATATCTTGGAGTTTAGATAATCTTCATTCTCAAGATATTGGTCACCTCTATGCATTTTCTGAGCAGTGATGATCTGTGGCACCTTGAGGATGATTCTGTCACCGGCTTTTAGATATCGGCGGTAATTCTCCAGAACATGAAAATTCTGGGTAGGTTGCCCATCCTGATCAATGAGCAGCCGGTAAAAGGTGAAATCAATTTCCAGCATCGGGAAATGTTCAAAATACTCCTCGACGCTATCTACCGGCAGTACCTCTTCGATAAAATTTTGCCCGGCGATTATTTTGGATCGTTTGGTTATCCGCCCCTCATAGCGGTCTTTGGAGTAAATTTGGCCGATCCAGCCTGAGTAGCGGTCAGAGGCCGTGCCTATGAGGAGTTGGGGATGAAGACTGCGGAAATGGAATGTTTGTGGATTGGGTTCGGGTGGGGGAGACATGAATTTAGTGTAGATGCAAAGCAGAGGTCGTTCAAATGGATAAATTTTGGGTTTTGAGGGGCATGGATATTCATGACATAGCTTGAATTTTTGAGGGTTTTGGGATAGGTGTTGAAATTGGCAAGCTATCTTGCTCTTGAGCTCTGGAGATATGTTTATAGCGGCTCAGGGGTAGAAGTCATTCCGCTTGATGTTTACCTTACCTTTGTGGTCTGAGACAGGGCGCGGGAAGGCGGGTACCAAAGTGGAGTATCCTGTAGCGCCCCGGATCTTTAAATTTATCCAGGCCGAAGGGTGGGAGGCACCAGGAAGGAAAGTTCATATGCAGCCGGGCGCACTGGAAAAGTTCAGCATTCAGCATGCCATTCATGGCCGGTTGCGGGTCAAAGTCAAGGTCTGGAAAGTCTCTGAAGATCAAGCCCAAGCCCTGACCGGGTGGCTGGCCAACCAGGGTGAAGTGCGGGAGATCCAGGTCCACCCCCTGAGCCGTAGCATTATTCTTTATTACGATCCCCGCACCACCTCACCCCAGGTCGTCCTCGACCTGGTGGATCGCGGCCTAACCCTCATGCCCACGCTCCCGACGCGCCAGTCCCGGGCTGCTACCAGCCTGGCGGGGTCAGGAGGGTTGTGGTCCGGACTGCTGCAGGTCATGGGGCTTACGGCTTTCCTCGGTTATCACCTGGTACGCTCGGTCCTGTTCGCCTCCCCACTCAGTCCCGGGCTCATCACTCTGGTCGCGGTGCTGGGAGGGCTGCCCTTGCTGCGGGATGCCTTGAGCGACCTGACCCAGGGCCGCGTTATCGGTCTCAATCCTTTTTTAGGAAGTGCTTGCGTCCTGGCCATCGCCACCGGGGAGTCCTTGACCGCCCTGGAGGTCATCTGGGTGAGGGAAGTTGGCGATACCCTGGAGCAGTACGTCGCCGATCGCTCCCGCCGGGCCATCCGAGAGATTCTGGAGGTGTCGACCCGGAATACCTGGGTGTGGGTGGACGGGGAGGAGGTGGAGACCCCTGTGTACCGGGTGCGGAGAGGCGATCTGGTGATAGTCCCTCCGGCCGAAAAGATTCCGGTAGACGGTGAGATTGTCCGGGGCGAAGCCCTGGTGGATGAGTCCCAAATGACCGGGCGGTCTGAGCCGGAACTCCGCCGGGTTGGGGACGCCGTCTTTGCCGGGACCATCGTGCAGCAGGGAAAGCTTCACATCCTGGCTGAAAAAGTGGGGGAGCATACGTACCTCTCCCAGGTCCTGGCCTTGGTGGAGCAGTCACTGGCCAACCGGTCCCAGGCAGAAAAGCGGGCCGACCTCTTGGCTGCCCGGCTCACCAGGTTGGGAATGGCGGCGACCGCGGCCACCCTGCTGCTCACTGGCAACCTGGCCACCGCCATTGCGGTACAGTTGGTGATGGCTTGTCCCTGCGCCACAGTGCTGGCGGCCTCCACGGCGGTGACCGCAGCCTTGACCAATGCGGCCCGCCACCGGGTCTTGATCAAGGGCGGCCTTTATTTGGAAAGGTTAGAGGAAACTGACTGTATCTGCTTCGATAAAACCGGGACCCTCACCACCGATGTGCCTGAGGTAACGGAGATCATCACCCGCTCCCCCACCTTAAAGGCGGAACGGGTCCTGGGTCTGGCGGCCGCGGCCGAGGCCCGCAATCCCCATCCCCTGGCCCGGGCCCTGGTACAGGCGGCGGGGGAAGCGGGCCGGTTTACCGGACCGTTTGCCACCCCGGAAATCGTCCTGGGCCGGGGCGTCCGGACCCAGGTAGGAGGCGATCACCTGGTGGTGGGCAATCTGACCTTCATGCAGGAAGAAGGTATCGACATCCGCTATTTCCAAGGTCAGGCAGACAGACTGGAGGACAGGGGCCGGAGCGTCGTGTACGTGGCCAAGAACGGCAAGGTCCAGGGAATCATCGGCATATCATATATGGTCCGCCCCGAGGTTCCGGCGGTGCTGTCCGGTCTACGCCGGGAAGGGGTCAGGGAAATGCACCTGGTCAGCGGGGACACAGAACCGGCGGTCCGCGCCCTGGCCCAGAGGTTTAACTTCGAAGGATCGGCCGGGGGTCTGCGGCCCGGCGACAAATCCCATTATGTGGAGGAGTTGGTGGCTGCAGGGCGCCAGGTGGCGGTGGTGGGTGATGGAGTGAACGACGCCCTGGCCCTGTCCCGGGCCCAGGTGGGAGTGGCCATGGGCGCAGGGGGGGCTGAGGCCGCCATCGCCGCTGCGGATATTGCCCTGGCCGACAGTGACCTCTCACGTCTTTTATTCGTCAGGCGTCTGAGCCGGCAAACTCTGAGGGTGATAGAACAGAATTACTGGCTGGCGGTGTCCACGGATCTTCTGGGGGCGCTTCTGATCATCGGCGGCCGTCTGGGCCCTCTGATGGCGGGCGCCATACACGTGGTGCATACCCTGGGGATCTTTTTCAATTCCAGCCGTTTGCTGGGGTGGCGGCCTCCCCAGGAAAAGGGGGAGGTGATCCCTGAATAGGTATACGCTGATCGCCGTGACCATGCCAGCTTTTTAAGATTTATATCCAGATCATATCCGCAATTTTTCCCACTCGACCTATAATAGCCGATCTTGGCAAGTAATGCGCGGGTTCTAGAACAACACCGGAGCACCTTGCCGGGTTGACTTTGCATAAAAGTGATCTTCAATGTGGACACCCAAGAAAGCCGTGCCCCCGCATTTTCCCTGGCGCAACATTATCAGGCGGTGTAGGCTTGAATCCATAGGCCGTTAATCATGGGGTACTGCTTTACTGATGGAGTTTCCCCCGAAAGAAATTGATTTTCAGAAAATTTTGTGCCCTTCCTGCTTCTAACATGAACGGTTGGCATTGAGAAAATAGGCATTTTAGAGTATTAAATTGGCAAAGGGTTTCCAACTGCTATTTTTGGACAGACACAGCAATGGATGCGGTATAATTTAAGGATATAAGGGAGCTCAGGCTAATAATCCGCAGGATCTGTAGGTATCACCTGAAAGGCTATGTCCAAGAGGCCGTCCGGGCGACCCCAAACGGGACGTAAGGAGGTAAAAATGTTCAAAGGAAAGATCATCGACCTCTCCCAGGAAATCTACACCGGCATGCCTGTCTATCCGGGTCACCTCAAGACCGTGATCTGGACCCATCTGTCCCACGAGGAGTGCCGAAGGCAGCTGGGCACGGATTTCTCCTATGAAACCCGTGGCCTTCTGCTCTGTGACCACGGCCCCACTCACATCGACTCGGTGAGCCACATGTCCCGCGATCCCAACGCGGAGTCCGTGGATCAACTGGCTCTGGAGAAATGTATCACCTCGGGGGTGTGTGTCGACGTCAGCGACGTTCCTCTGAAGACCCAGTTCGGGCGAGAAAAGATCGAATTCGAGCTGAAAAAACAGGGTCTGGACATCCGCCCGGGTAACACGGTCCTGTTCTACACGGCCCACTATGACCGCTACTATAACCAGCCCATCTACATGACCGACTACCCGGGTCTGAACCGCGAGGCCACCGAATACGTTATCGACCAGGGGGCGGTCAATTTCGGGGTGGACTCCCCTAGCCCGGACATGTGGTACGACAAGACCTACCCCTGCCATACGGTGTGCGCCGAACGCGGTGTCACCCACATCGAAAACCTGTGCAACCTGGACAAGCTTTTGGGCAAGCGCTTCACCTTCATCGCCTTACCCCTGAAGATCCGCGGCGGCACCGGCTCCCCGGTGCGCGCCGTCGCCATTCTGGACAAAAATTAAAGGCGGAGGCTCCCGCTTTACAGGGGGGCGCCATAATGTCCGCCCGGAGGAGAGGATGACATGGCCTTATATCTGAAACACGCCAAGGAAAAGCCCCAGGAGGACCTGACCGCCGTGCGCGACACAGTGCGCGAGATCATCGAGCAGGTACGGCAGAAGGGCGAGGAAGCGGTCCGCTTTTACTCCAAGAAATTCGACAACTGGTCGCCAGTCAGCTTTAAGATCAGCGGGGACGAAATCGCCGCCGCCCGGAAGCAGCTCTCGGCCAGTATGCGCAAGGACATCGACTTCTGCCAGACCCAGGTCAGGAACTTCGCCCATGAGCAGATGAAGCGGCTGGTGGACTTCGAGGTGGAGACCCTGCCCGGGGTGTACCTGGGCCAGAAGATAATCCCGGTGAAATCCAGCGGTTCCTATGTGCCTGGGGGGCGCTACCCCATGCTGGCTTCGGCCCACATGACCGTGGTCACCCCCAAGGTGGCCGGGGTTTCCCGGGTAGTGGCCTGCACACCGCCGATCAAGGGCCAGGGCATGTATCCAGCCACCCTCTATTCCATGGCCGCCGCCGGGGCAGACGAAATCTTCTGCATGGGTGGCGTGCACGCCTTGGCCGCCCTGGCCTATGGCATGGAGGGCCTGGAGCCGGTAGACATGGTAGTGGGCGCCGGTAACAAGTTCGTGGCTGAGGCCAAGCGCCAGCTCTTTGGTGACGTTGGCATCGACCTGTTGGCCGGCCCCACCGAGATCCTGGTCATCGCTGACGGCGCGGCTGACCCGGAGATCCTGGCCGCCGACATCTTGGGCCAGGCCGAGCACGACCCCAATGCCCGCCAGTGCCTCATCGCCCTATCCAAGAACATCGCCCAAAAGACCATGGAAGCGCTGACGCACCAGCTCAAAGTCTTGCCCACCCGCGAGGTAGCCGAAGTGGCTTGGCGCGACAACGGCGAGGTGGTGGTGGTGGACTCCCGGGAGGAGGCGGTGGCCCTCAGCGACGATTGGGCCCCTGAACATTTGGAGGTGCAGACCGAGGACTGGCGCTATTACCTGGAAAACTGCCGCAACTACGGCTCTATGTTCTGTGGCGAGGAGACCACGGTGGCCTATGGCGACAAGACCATCGGCACCAACCACGTGCTGCCCACTATGCGGGCGGCCCGCTACACCGGTGGTCTGTCCGTAGGCAAGTTCGTCAAGACCGTAACCTACCAGTGGGCCACTAAGGAAGCCTCCCGCAAGATCGCCGAGGTCTGCGAGCGGGCCTGCAACTACGAAAACATGCTGGCTCACGCCATCAGCTGCAAGGTGCGGGAGGAGAAGTACGGAAAATGATGAAGCCGCAGTTCGACCTGGAAGGCAAGTGCGCCCTGATCACCGGGGCCAGCGGCGGCATCGGCACTGTCACCGCCCGTTTGTTCGCCCGAGCTGGAGCCAGGCTTTTTGTTTCCGACACCAAGGAGGAAAAGCTCAAGTCTTTGTGCGCCGAGTTGGAGGGCCAGGGCGCCGCCTGCTCCGGCCTGGCGCTGGACGTCAACGAGCAGGACGGTCCGCACCGGTTGGTGGCAGCGGCGGTCCAGAAAATGGGCCGCCTGGACATCTTGGTCAACGCGCTGGGAATCAACCGTCCCCAGATGCCCGAGGAAGTCACCAGGGAGAACTGGGACGCGGTGCTCAATACCAATCTGCGCGCGGTGTTTTTCCTCTGCCAGGCGGCTGGCCGCCAAATGATCAAGCAACAATACGGGCGCATAGTCAACGTCTCCTCTCAGGCCGGATCCGTGGCGCTGCCCCTGCGGGCTGCCTACTGCGCCAGCAAGGCCGGATTGAACATGATAACCAAGGTCTTGGCCCTGGAGTGGGCCTCCCATAACATCAGGGTGAACGCCGTGGCCCCCACCTTCGTGGAGACCCCATTTGTGACCGAAATGTTCAAAGACCCTGTCTTCAAGCGCTACGTCCTGGACAGCATCCCCGCAGGCCGCATGGCCACTGCCGACGAAGTGGCTTATGCCACCTTGTACCTGGCCTGCGACTTCGCGAGCATCGTCACCGGCCATGTCTTGCTGGTAGACGGCGGCTGGACCATCAAGTAACCCGCCAGGCGGTTACCTGGAGGATTTTAGTTCGGGAGCGGTATTCAGTCTATTTCAAGAGGAGGGAAGACATGAAATCCAATTCTTGCAAAATCCTGACGGCCGTAGTGGCGGTGGGATGCGCCCTGCTGCTGGCTGTGCCTGCCTTGGCAGCCACAACCGTAAAGGTCGGAGCCATCCTGCCCCTGACCGGCCCTTATGCCGCCCTGGGCGACGACCAGCAGAAGGGAGCCGAGCTTGCAGCCGAGATGGTCAACAAGTCCGGCGGTGTGCTAGGCAAGCAGCTGGAGATCGTGGTGCGCGACTCCCAGCTCAACGGTGACGTGGCCCTCAGAAAGGCCAAGGAGCTGGTGTTCGAGGAAAAGGTGAACTTCCTGGCGGGCTCCCTCTCGGGGGCGGTGTCAAAGGTGCTGAACGAGTTTGCCTGCAAAAATCAGATCATCTACATGGGGTTCCCCCAGTCGGATATGTCCATCGGCAAGGACATCTGCCGCTTTGGCTTCACGGGCATGGTCACCCCCTTCATGGCGGCCCAGGCCACGTCCCAGTATGCTTTCAGCCACCTGGGCAAAAAGTGGTTCGCCCTGACCGCTGACTACCGCTGGGGTCAGCGTCTGCTGCAGGGCTGGATGTATTCCAGCGAACAGCATGGCGGCCAGTTTTTGGGAAATGTCTGGGCGCCCCTCGGGACCACCGACTTCTCCGCTTTTCTGCCGCGGATCATGGCCGCCAAACCGGATTTCATAGTCTTCAACAACTTGGGCCGCGACCAAAGCACCGCCTTGAAGCAGGCTTATGAGCTGGGGATCCTGGGCAAGATTCCCATCGTCTGCACCAAGACGACCGTCCTGACCATGAAGGAGATCTATCCCCTCTACGACAAGTCAGTGTATGGCGGCGTGGACTTCTACTGGGAGCTTGAGAACAAATACCCCTCCGCCAAGGAGTTCGTGCAAGCCTTCCAGCAAAAGTATGGCCGTCCGCCCTTCCAGGACGGGCAGTCTGCCTATTTCCAGGTGAGGGCTCTTGCCGACGCCATCAACCGGGCCGGCAGCCTGGATTCCGATAAGGTGATCAAGGCCTTGGAGGATGGCAAGTACGCCTTCACCAAGGGCGAGGAGTACTACCAGAAGTGCAACCACCAGCGGGCCGAGAGCTACCTGGTGCTGCGCGGCTTGGGCAAGGAGGGCAAGGACTGGAACTTGGCCACGATCGAGGAAGAGGTCCCGGCCTCAAAGACCATGCGCAACTGCGATTGGGCCGAGAAGGACTTGCCCAACGTCAACATCCCTCTGCCCCGCTAGAGGTGGGTCGATCGGGCTGTAGTCCGGAAGGACTGCAGTCCGATGCCTTCAACCTGGGATAGACGCACCGGCTAGCCAGGTGGTCTGAGCCCTTTCCGTGGCCTGCTCATGGCCTTGCGCCGGCGTACCGTCGGTGGTCAACTCAGAGAGCAAGATGTTCCATATCCCCCCTAATATCCTGCTAATGCAAGCCATCATCGGACTGGCCCTGGGAGCGGTGTTTGTCTTGCTGGCCAGCGGGCTATCCATGATCTACGGGCTGATGGACGTGGTCAACTTTGCCCACGGCGTTTTTTTCATGCTGGGCGCCTATGCCGTGTACCAGTTTAACCTGACGCTGGGCAACTTCTGGGTGGGTGTGGCCCTGGCCGTATTGGCGGTAGCCCTGCTGGGCGCTTTGACCGAGATAAGCCTGTTGCGGCCGCTATATAAGACGGGAAACCTCCTATATCCTCTGCTTTTGACCTTTGGACTCGCATTAGCCTTACCTGACGTAGTAAAGATGTTCTATGGTCTTATGCCTATGCCGGTAAACTACCCCGAGGGTCTCCAAGGAAGTCTTTTGGTAGGCCCCCTGATCGTGCCTAAGTACCGCCTGTTCGTCATTGTCCTCACCTTCTCTGTGATGTTCAGCCTCTGGCTTTTCCTGAAAAAAAGCAACCTGGGCATGATTCTGCGGGCCACCACCACGGACAAGGGTATGGTGGACGCCATGGGAATCAACGTCAACCGGGTGGTCACCTTGGGCTTTTCCATCGGCATCGCCCTGGCTGCCCTCGGGGGGGCCGTGGCCGCTCCCATGGTGTCAGTGGAACCTAACATGGGCGTGAACATAGTCTTGCAATGCTTCGTGGTCACGGTGGTTGGCGGGCTGGGCAGTTTAGGCGGTGCTGTCGTCAGCGGCGTCATCATCGGTGAAGTGGTGGCTTTTACAAGTTTATTCGCCGGCGGCTACGCCGATGTGGTCATCTATTTTGTCATGGCGGTCATCCTGCTGGTGCGCCCGCGGGGGCTTTTCGGCGAGCTCAGCAGGGAATAGGCAAGAGCGCCGGCCTGCAACCCAACTTAGTGGGTTAGGTGCATGATCAAAGAATACGCCCATATCGCCATAGTGGCTCTAATCTTGCTGACATTGCCACTATGGCTGAACTTCACCACCGCCACTGACATCCTCGTGTTCGGCCTATACGCCATGGCGTTCAATGTGGCCCTGGGATTCGCCGGGATACTATCCTTCGGCCATGCCGCCTTCTTCGGGGTTGGCGCCTACGCTGCCGGCCTGGCTCTGCGTTATTTCGGCGCCTCCGTATGGACCGCGATCTTTTGGGCGGTTTTATGCGCTTCCCTGGTGGCCCTGCTGATGGGTGCCCTATGCGTCAAGAAAAGGGGCGTCTACTTTGCGTTGCTCATCGCGGCCTTCGCCCAAATGTTCTACTTTTTGGCTCTTTCTCCGCTTAGGTTCATCACGGGCGGCGAAGACGGGTTGAAAGGGATCGAGGTCTTGAAGCTCAAGTTTCCCGTGCATGCCGACTTGGGCCATCCAGCCGCCCTGTTCGGGTTCATTTTCTGCATACTCATCGTCTGTATCCTGGTTATGCATCGTTTCGTGCACTCTCCCCTCGGTTCTCTCATGAAGGGGTTGGAGGAGAACGAACCGCGGCTCAGAGCCTGCGGTTACAACACTAATGCTGTAAAAATATGGGCCTTCGCCGTTTCCGGCCTTTTCTCGGGCGTGGCGGGGGCCCTTTACACAGTGAACCTGGGCTACGTGCCCCTGGACTCGCTGTACTGGTTGAACTCGGGCACGCCTCTGGTTATGACCCTCTTGGGGGGCATGCACACCTTTTTCGGTCCCCTTTTGGGGGCAGGGATATTCATTTTCTTCCAGGACAATGTCAGCGTTTACACGGCCCGTTGGGAGTTTTTCGTCGGCGCCTTGGTGGTAATCCTCATACTCATCTTCCCCGGGGGCATCCTGGGCACCGTAAAGGAGAAGATCGCCCAGGCTGATGAGGGCGATCGCCAGGGAATTTGGTTTTGGCTCAAAAAATTATCTTAGAGACCAAGGACCTGGAAAAGGATTTTGGCGGTCTCAGGGCGGTGCGGAAGGTCAGCTTCGCCTTGCGCCACGGTGAGATCCGTTCCATTATCGGGCCTAACGGCGCCGGCAAGACGACCTTCTTCAACCTGCTGTCCGGCCGGCTCCAGCCATCCGCGGGGAGCATCTTCTACCAGGGACGCAACATTGCTGGGTTGCCCCAGCATAAGATATGCCGGTTGGGAGTGGCCAAGTCACATCAGATCACCAGCATTTTCCCCAAGCTCACCGTCTTCGAGAATGTGCGCCTTTCCGCCCAAATGAGGGTGACCCGCAACAATTTCTGGAGCCGCAGCCAGAGTCTCAGGCAGGTGAATGAGCGCGCTCTGGAGATCCTGAACGAAGTGGGAATGCTGGCAAAGAAAGATATCATGGCGGGAAATCTTCCCCATGGAGATCAGCGCTATCTGGATATCGCCATCGCCATGGCCACCGAGCCGCAGATTCTGCTTTTGGACGAGCCCACCGCGGGCATGACCCCCGCCGAAACCGTGGAAATGGTTTTGTTTGTGCAAAAACTGGCCAAGACTCTAACCATCGCGCTCATAGAGCACGACATGGGCGTGGTGATGCATATTTCTCATTATATAACGGTCTTGCACAACGGGGCCATTTTGGCCGAGGGAGCCCCAGAAGAGATCCATTGCAACCAAGAGGTTCAACGGGTTTACCTGGGAGGGCACTGATGCTCCTGAGCCTGCGAGACGTTCATACGTACTATGGCCGCAGCCACGTCTTACAGGGGATCGATCTGGACGTGGAGCCGGGTGAGTTGGTTATTTTAATCGGCCGCAATGGTGTGGGCAAGACCACCACCCTCAAGAGCATCATGGGCATCCAGCCCCCCCGCTCTGGCAGCATACTGCTGGACCGCGAGAACATCGCCGGCCTCAAACCCCACGAGATCGCTCAACGCAGCATCGCCTACGTGCCGCAGGAGCGCCGGATAATACCCAACCTCACCGTGATGGAGAATCTAAAGCTGGCTATGCTGGTGCGGGGTAAGCTGACCCCCGGGGAGACGGAGGAGGCCTTGGCAGTGGTCTTTCAGAACTTTCCCCGCCTTCAGGAGCGTCTGCACCAGCGGGGCGACGCCCTGAGCGGTGGGGAACAGCAGATGTTGGCCCTGGCTCGGGCCATGGTCGCCAAGCCCAAGATTATCCTTATCGACGAGCCTTCCGAGGGACTCATGCCCATCATGGTCGATGGGATCGCCGTGATCATAAGGCACCTTCTGGCCAGTGGTGTGACCATCATGCTGGTCGAGCAGAATTATGAGATGGCCTTCGACCTTTCAGAAAACTCGCGGATATACATCATGGAAAAGGGCCAGATCTGCCACCAGTGCAGCATCCAGGCTCTTTTAGCCGACCGTGGTCCACTTCTCAAATTTTGTGGCGTGCAGCTCTGACCGGAGGCCGCGCCCCGGTCGTTCCCTAAATAACTTCATGCGTAATACAGCCCTCATAATCGTGACCCTGGACACCAAGGCGGAGGAGGCCCTCTTCATCAAGGACCTGCTGGCATCCCAGGGCCTGGAGGTATTGATCATGGACGGCGGCGGCCTGGGCCAACCGCCGGCCGTGGCCGACATTACCCGCACGCAAGTCGCCGCCCGGGCCGGGTACGACCTGGCCGCACTGGTGACCACGGCAGACAAGGGCCGCATTATTGCGGGCATGACTGAGGGGCTCACCGCCTGGGTGCGAGCGCTCTACCAGGAGGGGCGCATCCAGGGCGTCCTGGCCTTAGGTGGCGGCCAGGGCACGGCCATGGGCACCGCCGCCATGCAGGTGCTCCCCCTGGGCTTTCCCAAGGTAATGGTCACCACTCTGGCGGCCAGCAACCTGCGCCCTTTTCTAGAAACCAAGGATATTGCGGTATTTCCCTCCGTGGCGGACATGCTGGGTATGAACCATATTTTGGCGTTGACGCTGGGCAACGCGGCCAACGCCCTGGCCGCCATGGTGCTCCAGCGGTCCGTCAGCCAGACGCGCCCCCGGTGCACCGTAGGCGCCACCGCTTTCGGGACGACCACTCCGGGCCTCATGAAGCTGCGGGACCTGCTGCGGAGCCCCGACTTGGAGATGGTTTTCTTCCATGCCACCGGCATAGGCGGGGCCTCCATGGAGTCTCTGGCAGAAGAAGGTTGGTTCGACCTGCTCTTGGCTTGGACCATCCACGAGGTAGTGGATCTGGTGGCCGGGGGTATCTTCGCGGCCCGGCCGAATTTCCTGGACCTGCTGGCCCGGCGGGAGATCCCCTGTTTGGTAAGCACTGGGGCCATTGACTACATTTGCCAGGGACCTCTGGCTGAGTTGGATAATGCCTGGCAGAACCGCAATATCATCGTGCACAACCGCAACATTACCCTGGTGCGGGCCAAGCCTGCGGAGATGATCCGTGCAGCCGGGTTTTTGGCTGATAAGCTCAACCGCGCCCGGGGCCCGGTCAAGGTTATGATCCCCCTGGAAGGGTTCTCCGAGCCCAACGCCCGGGGCAAGCAGTTCTATGACCCGGAGGCCGACCAACGGTTCACTGGGGCCCTCAAGGTCGCTCTGCGTCGGGATATCGAAGTGATCGAACTTGCCCGCCACATCAACGACGACGCCTTCATAGAGCGGGCGGCCAGGGAGATTGAGTCCCTTTTGCCTAGTTTGGAGCCTGGTGGAGTAACCGCGCCGACCGGCTCCTAAACACACCCACAAGGAGAACGCGGCAAGATGACGGTTCAGATATATCCGTTCAACACCGGCTTCATCAGCCTGGACCGGGGTGCCTACATCACCGGCGGCTATGGCTACGGCCAGGAGGTGAAGGTGCCCACTAACGCCTTTTTGGTAGTGGATGGCGGCTCCAAGATTTTGGTGGACACCGGTATGGCGGACACTGAGAGAGCCCACTGGCACCACCCAGGTTCCTACCAGCCGGAAGGATTCCGTATCGACCAGCGCCTGGCCGCCCTGGGGGTGTTGCCCCAGGAAATCGAGACGGTGATCCTCACCCATTTGCATTGGGATCACTGTTTCAACCTGAAGCTTTTCCAGCAAGCCCGTTTTTTCGTACACCAGAAGGAGCTGGACTTCGCCCGCGATCCTCATATCCTGTACCTGAAGTCCTACGAATCGCCCAAGCTGGGGGTGGAACCGTCTTTCGGCGGCGCGGACTTCGAGGCTGTGAATGGCGAGCACCGTTACAGCGCCAACATCGTGATGTTCCCCACGCCAGGCCACTCCCCGGGTCACCAGTCCGTGGAGGTAACCACCGAAGCCGGGGTCTACGTTATCGCTGGCGACGCCATGTTCGCCGACGAGAACCTGCTGCCGGACGAGAAGCGGGGGCTTCCTTTTACCCCCATGGGACGCTACGTCAATGTCTTTGAGATGTACGCCAGCATGGAGGAGATCGTCCAGCGGGGCGATGTGGTGCTCACCGCCCACGGCCACGGGTCCCTAAGCCGAACCCGCTGGCCGTGAGGAGTAAGACCATGGGAACCAATCAGTCCGCGCAGATGCGCCTTCTGTTCGTGGAGATGTGCCATCGTGCGTTCAGCCTGGGTATGCAGGTCGCCAGCGGCGGTAACCTGAGTTTGCGCCTTGGCGAAGACCGCTACCTTGTCAAACCCAGCGGCAAGTCTCTGCGCGAACTGAGGCCTGAGGATCTCCTGGTGAGCGACGGCGCCGGCCGGGTGGTGGAAGGTCGGGGCCTGCCCACCCATGAGCTGGCCTCCCACATGGCGGTGTACCAGGCCCGGCCATCGGTGGGCGCGGTGGTTCACTACCACTCGCCTTGCGCCACCGCCTTTGCGGTGCAGGGTCGGCCGCTGCCCTTGCCCACCGTGCATGCCCGGAGAACCCTGGTTGAAGTACCGCTGGTGTATCCGCCGGGCGAGGGCAGCCCGGAGTTGGCCCAGGCCCTGAGCAAGACCTTCGCCCGCCCCGAAGTCCGTGCGGTTCTCCTGGCCGAACACGGCGTCCTGGCTGCCGGAGACGATCTGCGTCAGGCCCAGAACCTGGCCGAACTGGTGGAGGAGTCGGCTCGCATCGTCCTGTTGGCCTCTCTGCTGGACCATCTGTCCATCGGGACCCGGTCTGCCTGACCCCACAAATCGAGCCAAGGAGGATAGGCATGGCCAAAATTAGTTTGGTGCAGGCATCCGTCATTGCCGACGAGGCGCTGAAAAAGGGGCGGGAGATCAGCTGCGATCCACTTACGGTGGTAGTGCTGGATGATGGCGGCCAGTACAAGGTGGTCAAGCGCGAGGATGGGGCCGGACTCATGCGGGTGGAGATAGCGTTGGGCAAGGCCTGGGGAGCACTGGGCATGGGCTTCGCCAGCCGCGAGCTGTCCCGCCGGGCCCAGGAGATGCCGGTGTTTTTTGGCTCTCTGGCGGCCATGTCCCAGGGCAGGATGGTGCCCCTGCCTGGCGGCGTGCTGATCCGCGAGGCTCAGGGCGATCTGCTGGGAGCGGTTGGGGTTAGCGGCGACACCTCCGACCGAGACGAGGAGTGTGCGGTGCACGGGGTGCGAGCTGCTGGGTTGACCGCCGACATTGGCGATTGAGGCAATGACGCCTACCCATCAATAAATCTAGCGGCCGGCTGAGGCTGGCCGGGAAGGGAGTTTCCTATGAGTGAGAAGGTGGGAATGCTGGGCTTGGGCATCATGGGCTCGGCCATGTCCAAAAATCTTTTGGCAGCCGGTTTCGAGGTGCTGGGCTACGATGTATTAGAGGAAAAGGTAAAGGCTTTGGAAGAGATGGGGGGCCATGGAGCCGGGTCTGTCAAGGAGGTGGCCCAGGCTTGCCCCACGGTGATCTCGGTGCTGCCCACGGTGGCGGCGGTAGAGAAGGTGGGGCGGGAATTAGCGGCCGGGACTTACCCGGAACTGGTCCTCATAGAGGCCAGCACCATGCCGCTGGAGACCAAGCTGGCCGTGCGCGACGCCCTGGCCAAGGGGAGAGCCAAGACCCTGGACTGCCCTTTGAGCGGCACCGGGGCCCAGGCCATCAATAAGGACTTGTCCGTATACGCCAGCGGCGACCCGAAGGCCTACGAACGGTGCGTCCCGGTTTTCGAAGGTTTCGCCCGCTCCCATTATTACATCGGCGAGTACGGCATGGGCTCCAAGATGAAGTTCGTGGCCAACCTATTGGTGGCCATTCACAACGTCTCGGCTGCGGAGGCCTTTGTCTTGGGCATGAAGGCCGGGTTGGCCCCGGAGATGATCTTGAAGGTCATCAGCGACGGTGCCGGAACCTCCCGAATGTTCGAAGTGCGAGGCCCGCTTATGGTCGCGGGCCGGTATCAGCCGGCCACCATGAAGGTGGACGTGTTCCAGAAGGACATGAAGATCATCACCAGCTTCGCAACCGAGCTCAATTGCCCCCTCCCTCTCTTGAGCGCCGCTGCCCAGGTATACACTACTGCCCTGGCCAACGGCCGGGCCAAACAGGATACCGCCTCAGTCTGTGAGGTCCTGGAAGAAATGGCCGGGTATAAAAGGGAGTAATAAGATCGGGCTACACAGCCCGGGCCGTGTTACGGTTGGAAAATTCGATTCTTAGCGCGACTAGTCCCTAAATGGTTACGGAACTGAAAAAGGGCTGCTTTGCATATTCTGGGCCGGTAAGCCAAAACCGCTTAGCCCCGGCCAGAGAAATAGTGATTGGATGGGCTTTTCCTTTCTCCTGGTTGATTAATATTTTTGAAAATTAGCGTTATTTATTCCTCCCGCAAGGCAAATTTACTATAAAAGATAAACCTTCTCGGGTTAACCTCTGGGGCAGAGATCCCCAAAATTATTTCTTTGACTGCGGTGGCCTGGTTGCCGCATAACCTCGGCTAGCTTATCGGATAGACTACTATTAATGCGCTCTCCAAGAAGATTTGGAAGGGCCTCCATCCTGGACTGTGTCAAACCGGAAGGGCTAGACATTGCGGAATGTGAGATGAGGTGAAATTATGAAAGTTGGATTTATCGGACTCGGAAACATGGGGTCTGGGATGGCGGCAAACCTGGTCAAGGCCGGCCATGAGGTCATGGTTTATAATCGCACACATGCTAAAATGGGACCGCTGGTCGAGCAGGGGGCGCAGGCCGCAGCGCAGGTGGCAGATGCTTGCCAGGGCGATGCCGTCATCACGATGCTAGCGGACGACGGCGCTCTTGAAAGCGTCGCGTTTGGCGGCCAAGGCGTGATTGACAGCTTGGGCCAGGGCGCCAGCCATATTTCCATGAGCACCATCAGCGTTGCCTTATCAGAAAGGCTCGCCGCGGCGCATTCCGAAGCAGGCCAGGGTTATGTCGCCGCCCCGGTCTTTGGGCGGCCGGAGGCGGCGGCCGCGGCCAAGCTTGTCATCGTGACCGCCGGGGCATCGGCTGCCATTGACTCCTGCTCACCTCTCTTTGAGGCCCTGGGGCAAAAGACTTTTTTCTTTGGCAATAAGCCGGAAATCGCGAATCTGATCAAACTGAGCGGCAATTTCCTGATCGCCTCGGTGTTCGAGGCGCTGGGCGAAGCCATGGCGCTCGTCGGCAAGGCGGGCGTCGATCGAACCCATTATCTCGATTTCCTGACTTCAACCCTCTTTGCCGCCCCGATTTATAAGACTTATGGGGACCTGATTGTCAGGCAAAAGTTTGAGCCTGCTGGTTTCGCTGCGTCCTTGGGACATAAGGATATCCGGCTGACCCTTGCGGCGGCGGAAACCCTGCGCGTGCCCATGCCGTTTGCGAGTCTGGTGCGTGATCGATTCTTGACGCTGCTGGCTCATGGCGGCGAGGGGCTTGACTGGTCGGCGATAGGACAACTCGCCTCGCAGGACGCGGGCCGGTGAATCGGCTTCTGGCAAACGAGGCGACGGATGCGGGCTTTGCTCGAATCGCGACCGGACAAGCCGAAATACCTGACCTCAGATAAGGTTGGCGGCTAGGCCGGAGTAACTAAACCGCCCACAATGTGAACGCCGAGGTGCGTTGGCAGTTCTGAGGATCAGAGAAAGGAAGTTTACCAGAACTTCTTGGAGAGGAATGGGGCGGAGACAAACTTCGCCCCCTTTTTTTAATCCCTGACGTGATGATAGCTGCTATAAGTCGGGACCTATCAAAAATCTAAAAACTTCCCATATCCATTCCATATCTGGAACTTCTGCCTCTACGCCGATAATTTTTGCTCTTGGCAAGTATTACCAGGAGCGAAAAATTGATTAATTTTAATCTTCCTTAAATTCGCCCTCCTCGAGGGAACGGGGTAGAGCGAGAGTGAAAAGTTAATCCATTTCACGCTCCCAGTAATATATGCAAGCTCGATGAAATATTTGCATCAGCGACTTCAACTTGTATCAAAAATCAGTGAATTATCCCTCAAAAATCAGAGATACCCTGATGGCATTTAGAAAAATCGGAGGGCATTCTGAATATTAAGCGGAAACGGTCCCAAAAGCATTTTTTTGACCAGGGTGGCCAAGGCGGCCGCATAATCTCAGTTTATATGGAGGACCGGTGGGCCTTTCAAGAAGAGTTTTTTTGAAGTACTGCGTTGGTTCCGCGGCAGCCCTTGGGTTGGAGTTTTCGACTCTCGGGGTCCTGGAGAAAGCGCTTGCTGGCGGAAGCCCCCTCCTGATCGGACCGGTGAAGGGCAATGTGCCAACGTACCCGATCAGGGCAGATGTCTTCACGACATTCGATAAGACGGTCATTGCCCTGCCTCCGTCCCCGGTGACGCTTTTACCGTGCCAGGTCTCTCAATACGCGACATACGGCTACGGTGTGTGGCGTAAGGATGCTGCCGGCTTCCCTACTGGGCCCAACTACCCTTACGTTCGCCCCCCCATGGTGATCGGAGGCATTAATGGTCCGCCAGCACCTGATCCATCGGTCCGTGATCCATTGGCCGCGACGCTTTTGACTTTCTTCTCTATGAGCGACATGCATATCACTGACAAAGAAGGCCCGGCTCAGTGTATCTACTTCGGTTACGGTTTTCCAGACCCTATGACACCACAGGGACCTGCAGGTAATTCTTCGGCGTATTCAGCGATTATGCTCTCTACGACCCAGGTCCTTGATGCCGCGGTCCAGACCATCAACGCCTTGCACCAAAAGGCGCCCTTTGATTTCGGCATCTCTCTCGGCGATGCGGCCAACAACACTCAGCAAAACGAGCTCCGGTGGTTTATCGATGTCCTCGACGGCAATTGGATCATCCCCAGCTCCGGCGCTCACCAAGGAGCCGAAACCATTGGTTATCAGAGACCCTACCAGGCAGCCGGGCTCGGCAAGTCGATCAGCTGGTATCAGGTCGTCGGCAACCACGATCAATTCTGGATGGGCTCTGCACTCGTGAACGATTACATCCGAGAAACCCTCGTCGGCTCCAGCATCCTCGACACCGGTCCGGTAACCTCACTACCCCCTGATTTTCCAACAGTCCTGAGCGGCCGCGGTTTATATATGGGTGTCGTTGATGGTTCGACAGAGTTCGGGGACATCATAGATGTGGGGTTGGCGCGTCACTTCCCAACCCCCCCGCAGATTGCCGCTGACCCGGCGCGCCGCTCGCTCTCGATCAGTGATTGGATGGGCGAATTCTTAAATACCACGTCGACACCGGTTGGCCACGGATTCACACCGGAAATGATCCAAGAGGGATTTGCCTGCTATCACTTCTATCCGAAGGCTGATATTCCCATCAAGTTCATCGTTCTCGACGATACCGACAAGGTTGGCGGCGGTGCAGCCGGCGCTCTCGACCAAAAACGCTACGAATGGCTCATAAATGAGCTCGATGAGGGTGAGGCCGCGGGTGAGCTCATGGTCGTCTGTGCGCATATCCCGCTGCTGCCCTATATGGCGCCCGTGGAGAATCCGCCGCCCCCCAATAATCCACTTTATCCATTGTGGCCAATTTGGGCAAAGACTTCCTATTGCTCCGATAGGGAGTTGCTCATCAAACTCCACACCTATAAAAACCTCATCTTGTGGCTCTCGGGACATGTGCACCGCAACACCATTACTCCACATCCGTCACCCGATGGCATTCCTGAATACGGCTTCTGGGAAGTCGAGACCCCATCGTTAAGGGACTTCCCTCAGCAGTTCCGTCGCTTCGAGATCGTCCGCAACCGCGACAATACTATTTCCATCTTTGCTCTCGATGTTGATCCCGCGGTCAATCCGGTCCCTCTCGGGGACGGGTCTGTGTCGCCCGCGTGGACCTCGCGCTCATATGCGATCGCAACCCAGGAGATCTTCGGAAATCAGGTGTGGCAGGGACCTAATGTCGATAAATTTTCCGGTGTTTATAATGCGGAGCTTGTCAAACATTTGAGTCCTGAAATGCAGGCGAAGATTGCGCAAATTTCTCCGGTTGTCAGTTATTTCAAAATCAATGGCGATGCCGTCTCTATCCCGGGCCCCATTGTCACTCTGAACAACACCATAGTGGGCAGCACTTCCACTCATTACATGGCCAGTGAAGACCCCGACTTCTACGGAGCTGTCTGGCTGCCCTATTCGACGACCCCATCCTTTACCCTGAGTTCAAGATACAAAACCGTCTACTTCAAAGTTAAAGATGGTTCGGGAAAGGAATCAGCGGTTGTAAACTCCAGGATCCCCAATAGTATGTGGCCGCCTCAGTGAAGAAGGGCGAGCCTCCCATACGGAACGCTGGCGGTGCCTCAAGTGCCATCGAATCAGAACAAGGAAGGAGCAGGATGATGAAAGGCAGGAATCTGTGGCCGATTGCCCTGGCGTTGCTCGTGGGCGCACAACTCGCTCTGGCCCAAACCGCCCCCCAGACCGACCCGCTGCCTTCTTGGAACGAAGGGCCGGCGAAGCAAGCCATCGAGAGTTTTGTCCAGAAAATTACGGATAAGTCCAACCCTGCATATGTAGCGCCGGAGGAACGCATCGCCACCTTCGACCAGGACGGCACCCTGTGGGTCGAGCATCCGATGTACACGCAGGTGAGGTTCTGCCTGGATCGGGTTCCGGCGGTGGTCAAGGCGAAACCGGAGCTGGCGAAGGTCGAGCCGTTCAAGACCGTGCTATCGGGCAACCGCGAGGCGATGGCGAAGCTCTCGATGCAGGACCTGGAGAAGATTCTGGCCGCGACCCTGACCGGCATGTCGGTGGACGAGTTCCAAGCCGAAGTCAAAAAGTGGCTCGAAACGGCCAGGGATCCGCGGTGGCAGCGGCCTTACACCGAGCTCACCTACTTGCCGATGCTGGAAGTGCGGAAATACCTGCGTGCCAACGGCTTCAAGACCTACATCGTCACCGGCGGCGGCCAGGATTTCGTGCGCGTGTACTCCGAGCGCGTGTACGGCATCCCGCCCGAGCAGGTGGTCGGCACCGCCGGCGGGACCAAGTACGGCTACGGCAAGGACGGCAAGCCGTTCCTGACTAGGGAGCCCAAGCTGCTGCTGAACGACAGCTTTGCCGGCAAGGTCGAGGGCATCCACCTGATGATCGGCCGCCGGCCGTACGCGGCGTTCGGCAACTCGTCCGGCGATCGGGAAATGCTGGAGTATACCGGGGCAGGGCCCAGGGCGCGGCTCATGATGCTGGTACTCCACGACGATGCCAAGCGCGAGTATGCCTATGGCCCTGCTGAGGGTCTGCCGGACACCAAGGTGGGCACCTTTCCCCAGGCGCTGCTGGACGAGGCGAAAAAGCGCGGCTGGATAGTCATCTCCATGAAAAAGGACTTCAAGAAGATCTTTACTTGGGAGTGAGGGTTCCACTTACGGTGCCATCGACTACAAGAATCGAGGCCGGATGTACGGGAGGCCCAAGAAGAGGCACAAAAGCAGCGATAGCTGCTATGGTCCGAAACTTATCACAGAGCCAAAAAAGCTCCCATATCTAGAATATATGTGCCCTTTATTGGACGGCTCCGCCGCTTTCTCGGTCTTTTTTCGGCTTCCGTTGTTCCCACACCCTTGGGGTGATCAACGGCAATTATTTTTTTCGTCACCGTACCGTGTAATGCAAGCCGCAGGCCGGGGCAAAGCGTGCTCGGCCTTGCGGCACCACAGATATGCGGGGCAGGCCGAGCAGGCTCTACCATTATTCTTTACACTCTCTATGTTTGCATCTTAGCATATCAATTCTCCGGCCCCCGGTGTGAAGTCGCATCTTCGTCGACCCAGTCCTCTTCCTCCCAGGTCATGCCGCCTCGGCCGGGCACCTTGCGCGTGGCCCCGGCCCGGTAGAGCGGGCAGCTTTTCGGGCCGTAGCAGAATGCCTCAAAGCGGTACTTCTTCTTGGAAGGATTCCAGTGGTCGACAATGATTTCGACCGGCATCCTGCAGCCCAACATACAAGTTGAGCACTTGGATTCACAGGTCTTCGTGTCCAGGCGTCGATGGCCTCGGCGGCGATATGTATCCAGATCGGGCGGCACTCCATGAAACGGTGGTGCGGAAGGAAGCCCGGCATCGGCATCCTTGTCGACCTTGATCCGGCTCGTCTTATAGAACCCGGCTACCTCGAGTCGTGGATCATCGACTGGAACTGAGAGGCCGCTCAGGTCCATGCCGGCACGAAACCGGTGCTTCTCGTGCGCGCTTTTTCCGATGGCGATCAGAAACTCCCCGGTTTCATCCCCGCACGTTCCATCTACGCGGAGTACATATCCGTGGTAGCTGTGATGTCGTTCATCGAAGGAGCGCGTAAGGCAAATCCGGGGTTGAACGGCCAAAAGACGGCCGAATCAGGCCACCTTCTCCATGTTCGCTTTCGTTTTTGCCATCAGCCTTCTCCCGTCCTGTCCAGCCCCGCCCTTCTAATCGATCTGTACGCGCCCCGTCAGGCCGAGATCTTCGAGTATTTGCATGAGATCGTTCTCGAAGCTCCGCGCCAGCTGCCCCTCAACAGTCACGGAGAATTCAATCCCGATCTTGAGGTCGGTGCCGCTCCGCAGCTTCGGCAACACCTTCGTTCCCAGTCGGTTCCAGATCTCGGGGGGCACGTCTCCGGAAATATGGAACGTCTTTTTGGCAGCGCCTGGCGTAGGTTCCTGCTCACGCTTCGTACCCGGTTCAGGAGTCGGTTCGGGCTCTGGTGTGAGGCCCGGCTCCGGCACAACCCCCGGCACGGGCTCCGGTGTGGCCTTGACGGCCTTCGCCTTGGCTTTCAATAGCAGGAAAACGCCGGATTCAAAGGTGACATCCGCCGGGTCAATAAACTCGTTGAACAAAACGCGCTCATACCCCCCCCCCGGCTTCTGTCCGGAAGCCAACCCGAAGTCGCCCCTTAAAACGAACTCGACGATCTTGCCTCGCAAGATTGTGTCCGGGTCTAAGAGGCGCGTCAGCGAGCCATTTAGGAAGCTCTGTCGGAGGCTCGCCAACGGCCAAGCTCCGGAATCCTTAAGCGCAGGGGGCCAGTTGCGCTCGATATAGCCTGCCCCGACAGACTCGTTCAGCAGGGCCTGCGATTTCATCGCCGTGATCACGCGCCCGCAAAGTGTCTCACTGCCGCTCGAATGCCCTGCGCCAAGGTCGATGGTTTTTAATCCATCGGGCTCTTGGTTATCGGCGATCACCACAAAACGATACCCGCCCCACACCTCGTCTTTGGCGGCCTCTTCAGCGTCGGCCACTTTCGACTGGATCTCCGCCCGGTCGGCCCGGTCGAAGTCCTTGCCGAGCCCTCCCTCAACGACCTCCTTGACCACGCGCTTCCAGGCGAGCCATAGCTCGACCTTCTCCCGGAAGTCGCGGCCAGGCCTCTTCAGACACCATACGAGCGATCCCGGATAAAGCCTGGGCGATTTACCCCGCTGCTTGGTCCACTCCGCAATTTGCTGGCGTAGCGAGCCGACTCCCGTCCACTCGTCCTCCGGATCGACGATAACGAGCGTAAGCTTCGGCGTGTCCTGCACGGCGGTCCCATCCGTCGGAAACGGCACCACCGGGATACTCGCCCCCCGGTCAAACTCTTTCTGGATGAGCATCCGCATGGCGGGTTTGATCTCGGACTCCTCGTCCAGAGATGCCCGCCGGTCGCTCACCACTTTCTTCATGGTCGCCTGATGGCTGATCTTGAAACCGTCCGAACCCACGCGGCGGATGAAGTAGGACTTGTCCTCCAGCGAAAACGCGGCGGTGTCCACGGACGTTGTATCCACGTCCGGCTCGCCCAGGGCGAAGCGCAGCTCCGGCAGGTGCGCCACCTTGTCTATCTGTCCACCTGAAGACTCGAAGAGGATCGTCGTCGCCACGCGGCGGTGGATGTTCCACAAGGCTCCCTTGGTGTCCGCGTCGAGCGCCCGGGCATGGGACTGCTCTCCGGAGATGTCTGAGTCGATGGCGGCCATGAGGCGAGATTCGCCGAGTTGCCCGAGCACCACGCTCTGGAACTCCGGCACCTCCAGAGGCGCGGACCCGAGGGTGATAAGCGGCTCGCGGCGAGCCTCGGTGAACCCCGTCCGGTAAGCCCAGGAAATCCACTGCGCCAGCATGGCGAGCGTCCCGCGTGTCTGCTGATACTGCGAAAGCGCCTGCCACTTCCGTTGGAATACCGAAAGTGTAGCCGGATGGAACGGATAGCAGACCTCAAAGCGTCCGCGCAGATACTCCCTCGACTTAGCCTCCGTCGTGGCGCTGTCCACCGCCGTCCATTCCGGCGGAAGTTGCGCCCGCCGCTCGAAACACCAGTCCGCATAGCTCTTCGATACGCTCTTGCGAATGCGGTCGCTGCCGATGTCCTCGAACAAGCGCCGGCGGACCACCTCGCTGATTTCAGTCTCGTCGTTGGCGATGAGGTCTTTAGCCACCCGGCGGACGACCCTCGTGATCTTTTCCTGCCACTGCATGTCCCAGTCGGTCATCTCGACCTGGCTTCGAGGCAGGCTGATGATCGCCGCACCTTGTGTGGTGCCTGTGGTAGCCACGGTCAGGTTCTGGATAAAGGCGTAAAACTGATCGGCCATGCCGCGATGGCGGTTCATGAAGTTCAGCACCTCGTCAAAAAGAAGAAGCACCGGCCTGCCCGCCAACTTAAAGACGCGGCTCAGCGCCTCCGTTCCCGGCGGCGTGGTCTTTGCCGCCGCCCCCAGCTCCCTGACGCCGTTTTCTCCAGCAAGCTGCCAGGCCACATCAATCCATGGCGTCTCCCGTCCCTCTTGCGGGTCCCAGGCGTTCCCTACAAAAGCGGCGACCCTGGCCTGGGGCACGGTCTTGAGGCCAGCCTCCGAGATCAAGTTCGCCACGCCGGAGTACTCTGCCGCTTTCGCCCCGTTTGTAACCAGATGATAGAGCGCCGTGAGCTTGTGGGTCTTGCCGCCGCCGAACTGAGTGATGAGCGTCATGACGGGAGCGGTATTTGCCGTCTCGCCCGAGAGCCGACGAAGCACCATGCCTGCATACTTGCGTAGCGCCCGGGTAAAGCAGGTTCGTGCGAAGAACTGCTTCGGCTCCCGGTAGTCCTCCGGCGCGGTTTTAGCGATGACCTGCTCCAGGTGGATGGCAAACTCGTCCGGGTTGAAAGAACGGCCCTCGCGGACTTCCTTGCGCGGTGTGGCTACCTTGTACCAAGGTTCCATCGGGCGACTCTCCTCTATGGCTTTTTCATCCGGTCGAACAGATCGATTGCGGACCGCTTCAACCGAATCAGGTTTGCGTAAGCGACCGGCGCGAATCCGTTCTCACACGAGTACATGCGGTATCGGATGCCGTCGGTGACGATGATGTCGCGCTGCACGCCCAAGGATTCCACGTATCCCTTGGCCTGCTCCAACGCACTTTCCACGCCTGCCCCGAGTCGTTTGGCTTCGATGACGAACCGGCAATTCTCCGGCGTGCGAGACAGCGCCGTGAAAACTGCGACGTCGATCCACCGCCATTTTACCGCAATTCGCTCGAGCGGCCAGCCCAGCGCACGTAGGAACGGAATCACGAAATGGGCTACCAGCTCGTCTTCCGTTGGATGGTCCCCAAAGTTCTGACGGTCCCAATACAACCCGAACAGGTCCTGGGCCTGGGCCACAATGTCTGCCACGGCAGGAGGAACTGCATCCAACTCCGGTTCTTCTTCAGGCAGATCGGGTAGGGGCGCTTCCTGCCAGTAAGTCGGTGGAGAGTTCAGAAATCGCTCTGCGTAATCAATGACTTCTCCGCTCCAGGTGCGCGAGCAGCGCGTCAGGTTGGCCCCGAAGACCGGGGTCCCGAAGGTGTATTCCTGCGGCAACCTGCACCAGCGGATGCGTCTGGCGTGTTGGAGGTCCCAGCCGTTCACGTCGTCGAACTGATTCAGGTACATGTAGTCGCTGGCCACGATTCCTACGGCGGTTATCGTGGCCATACCCGTGCGCAAGAGCGCCACGTCGCCCACTTGCATCTCACTGGCGAAGCGGCGCACGAAGCCCCCCTCGAACTCGTCATCACCGCGCTCGGGTTTCCAAGGCCCGGCATCGCCCGGGCCGATGAGCCCAACCCCGTGCCGCAGAAATACGTCAGCATAGGGCCGGGAGGCCGGACCGCCGGCCAGTTGCCAGATAGATGGATTGGGCTTAATCGTTGACATCATCTGTACCTACCGTGGCACAGCCATGAGCATAGCGTCCAGCAGGCGCTTTTCCTCGCTGCCGGCGGGGTAGAGAGCCGAGAGGGCGTTGGCCAGGCGCAGGAAGTCCGGGCCGCGATCCTGCTCGGCTTTGATGAGCTCCCGCAGAGCGTGCGCCTGGCCCCCCGCCTGAAACAGCATGGCTGCGTGGACGCGGTCAAGGGTGGTCGCTCCTGTCTGCGCCGCAGCTTCGGTAGGCAATTCGCGTCTGATCCTACCTTGTTTGCGGCCATGAATCTTCTGGGTGGGGGTGCGATCCTCTGCCAACTCGGGGAAGAGCAACGGCTGAATGTCTTTGCGAGGATCGTGTTCGATCCATTCAGCCACGGCGTCGGCGCCATCCTTACCAAAGAGCTGCTTGGCCCGTTCGGAGACGGCCAGGAGCCGCACCACACCCTTGGTCGTTTCGATTACCCGGCCCTCCCAGTTGGGGAGCGCGATTCCCAGCGGTTGGGCGAAGCGGCGGACCACGTCGTAGACCAGGCTAAAGCCCTTGGCCTTGCCCTTTAGGGTGGCCTCTTCCTCGTCTTCGTCGCCTGAGTTCTCCTCTGCTGCCTCATGCGGCTTGACCCCATTGCCGTTCTGGCCATTGGTGGCTTGCAGTGTCCAGAGAAAGAGGGCGGTCAGGCGGGCGTCCTCTTCCAAGGCGCCTGCCACGCCGTTCCTGGCCTGGGCCTCGGCCGTACCGAGCACCTGCTCCAGCGCTATCCGGCCGACGACCTCCCAGACCTTCTCCAGATACTCGGCGAGCTTCACCTCCCGGCCCTCGGCGGTTTCGACCATGCGGTAGCGGCTAAAGATCTCCAGGGCCGGGCCAATGCAGGCGAAGACCAGGTCCGCGCCGCGGATGCCTTCGCCCTGCAGGCGCTCCATCCAATCGCCAACGCGCTTGGGTAATTCGCGCAGGACTTCGCCCCAGTCACCCACCGGCGCATCTTCGGGGCGCGGGCGGCAGACGAGGTGGACGCTGGTGGCAAGGGCGGCGGAGTCTTGGGAACGAAGGCGACCAGGGCGTTCAGTAGCGATTGGCCAGGATGCGGTGATGGTCCAGCCACCACGAATCATTCCTGAAAGAAGCGCCTCCCACCCTTCCGTAGTCTTGTGTGCAAAAACCACACAAGCAACTCCATCGTTCTTGAGACCCCGCCGCCCTTCTGAAAATGCATTCGCCATCACCTCTTCAAAGAAATCACGGTCCTTGGGACGATTATTTACTAACTTACGTTTATCCTCCACAGCTTCACGCGATTTTGGTGTTAGTGGATTAGTGTGATCGAAAGGGTCACAAAGATAATCGTCTAAAGGCAGGGCACGTTTAATCCAGACAAAAAATGAATCCGATAGATCAGCGTAACGAATAGCATCGTAATAAGGGGGGTCCGTAAACCAAATATTTGCTCCCAAGTCTGGTAACGGACTGTCACATGCATCAGCGAGTTGAACCTGCCCGTTAGCAATTTTTGTAGGAAGCTTTTCAACCACGCGTGACACCCAATCTATGGCACCCTCGAAGTTACCAGAGGAATCCGCCCATGGTGCAGCTTCTGGGAAGTCCCAGCCAATTGGGATCACCTGGAGCCCGAAGGTGTGGGCAACAAACTCACCACCCGCTGCCCAGACCGCACCTGAACTCCAATAATCGACGCACCGGCCTATTACCAACGCGAAAATGCGACGAATCGCCGGTTTCTTGATACCCCAACTCTTATCGACGAGCCAGGCGAGTGCCAAACGCTGACGACAACATGTAAGATCACGGAAATAGGTGGCTCCATAAGGACGAACCCTGTCAGCGGCCGACTCGGGCCTTTCTTCATCAGGTATCAGGTAGAAGTCATTGGGAAGCTTCCTATCAGCCATCCCCTTCAAGGCCTTCGCTGATAGGAACACTGCCTCATAGTCCAGTGCGGTTGGCAAACGGTAGTGCCGGCCCGGATAACCGGGCTTCTGGATAACCACTGCCAGCAGCCGAGCCCCGCCCGTGCGGTTGCCCCTTCTATCAAATATCGCGTCTGCGCCGGCCTTCTGTTCTGAAAGTTGTGCCCGGACGCGATCCGGTGACAGTACGGTATTGCAGCAGGGACAGGTGGCCTTGGCCCGCGTGACCGTTCCACCCGGAACTTCCTTGTCCATCTCTGGCTCGAAGACCTCGAACTCCACTTGTGGCGGCTCGCCCCCTAGCCGGATGACCTTGTACCTGAGGGCCCGTTTGCGATTCGCCTTCTTGCATAGCCAGAACGACCGCGCCAGAGGAATCTCCGCCCCGCAGTTGGGGGACTCGCACTTCACCGTTCGAGACCAGAGGTAGGCGGTAGGCTGTGCCCCGTTCGGGTCCTTGGGGTAGAACTCGGCCAGTTCGTTCTCGGCCTGCTTCTTGATCTCGCCGCCCACCCGGCGGAGCTCCTCGGCAAGCTCCGATCCGTGGCGTGGGATGTCTTCTATCATAACCTTAAGGATGAGGCAGGCCACGGGGTTGAGGTCGCTGGCAAAGGCCTCGCAGCCCAACCGTAGCGCCTCCAGCGGAATCG
Source organism: uncultured delta proteobacterium (assembly GCA_963697965.1). Taxonomy (GTDB): domain Bacteria; phylum Desulfobacterota; class Desulfobaccia; order Desulfobaccales; family 0-14-0-80-60-11; genus JAPLJC01. The sequence continues at coordinate 208,111 of OY969108.1, read as the reverse complement.
ACCCGCCACCCGCAAACGGGTCCACCACCAGGGGCGTTTCTTCGCCATGGGCCGCCTTAACTAATCCCCGCCCAACCTCCAGGTATGTTGGATGGTTGGAATTGTCCCAGTTAGCGAAGTCACCGATGAACTTGAGCAAAGACCGGCGCAGGTCTTTATCTTTCGACCCGACAATTGTCAGGTGGCTCGATAACAAATCCCGTGCTTGCTTCTTGAAATCCTCCGGGCAATGCAGGTCGCATGGGTCAGGAAGCAAGAGCGCCAATAGCATAGCCCGGCAAGCCGCCAACGGCCGCCGCGCCCACCACAAATGCAGCGTGCAGGGATGCCCATGCCGGATGGACTTCTCCCGCGCCGAGTGCTTCGAGACCACGGCAATGGGGAAATCCACCTCCGCCAGGCGCTTGCATTCCTTAGGTATCATCTGTTTTCCTCGTCAGAACTCTCTTCTGGACATTGCCGTTGATCGGGAGCAAAGATTTCCCCCGGCTGCATGAGTGCACGTTCTACGGCAATTTTTCGAATCTTCCGACTGGATTCTGCACGCAGTCGAATCCAGTGAGAATCCATGCTACTCTTTTGGTTCGGCGGCGGTTGGAGGAAGTCCGGCGTGTCTGCAAACTTCTCGAAACTATCAATCTGCGCTTGTTCGCTATCTGTCAGCTTGTATTTACCTGCTTTGTTCAAAAGGGATTTGACGAGTAGCGGAAAAGCAATTGTGGCTAAGAACAGATGCTCAAGAGGATTCCACGTGGCAGGCTGTTCGGTGGTCAGCTTCCCATGTGCGAAGTCCCCGCGAATACGATAGAATTCGCGCATCCATTCATAACGGACCGACTTCCCATCATTCTTCTGTTGCTCTGAGAGTCTAATGGCGTCCGTTGCCATAAACTCCTCAGAAGGGACAAATGCTCCGGCAAGTTTACTGGCTACGTCCTTGGCCTTGGAATCCGCGCCCAGAATGTGCTCGAATGCACTGCAAAGCAGAACCCACTCCATTTGATAGCGGATGTTGTCGCTATCCGTGTTGGCCTGATTGAAACAGGAAATAGCATTCTGCCATTTTCCCCATTCACCGTTCTTAAGTTGACTACGATGATCAACAAGCGCCTTTAGAAGTCCAGCGTCCAGAACAACCTCTCGGATTGAATTACAGTGTATGGGTATTGTGATAGTGAGGTCATCAATTGGCCATACACTCATCGTTCGCCCCTCGCGACGGCGAATCATGAGCGCTATAAAATCAGTCTTTTCAAATTTCTGGATATATAACGAGAAGCAGTCGCTATTGCAGTAAAGACCAAGGGAATTAAAGAACTCACGGTTAGCAAGACCGGCAAAACAAGCGATTACCGCGAGGTCCTGTGCAATCTCGATCTCATCATTGGTCAGGTCGTCTATCAGTGACTTACCGGCGTAATGAATTATACAAGCTTTTTGTATTGGCCTACCCTTCAAGTCCTTGTAAGTGGCCATAATAGTTTTACTGCTGCGCTGGGCGTCATCATCCAACCCATTAATGTTCCCTCGGCGATCGAAAGGGAGGATATCGATATCGCCGACATTGTAATCTTTGTCAATCGCACACCAAGGCATGAACAATAGCATTGACATCTATATATCGCCCTTCTTTTGAGTCCTTTCATAATCCATACGAGGCTTCGTTCTCCCGCACCATCATGGGCTGCGTCATAACGTTAACTTCCAGCAAAAGGGAGTTATTCCTACATTTATTCCCACATTAATGTGGTATTACCTCTTTTGTTCCAGGCGCCGCCATTTGGCGTCCCGTCCCTTGCCCAGGCTCTCCAACCTGCCTTCTTCCCGCCAGCGGTTCATGACCAGGCGGATGGTGTCGCGGCTGACATTGGGGCAAAGGCGTTCCACATCGGCGATGCCGAAAGCGCCCACCAGGTTTTGCAGGGCATATTCCACCAGGGCGGTCTTGGAGCCGCGCTGCGGCTGCTGACGATTCGCCCGCGCCTCAAATTCACGGTAGGCCATTCGCCAGACGGAAAGGAGGTAGTTGAACCAGGGCAGGATATCATGCCGGTTCTCGTGCCAGCCGGCGGAACTCGTTTTCAAGATTTCATAATAATCTTCCTTGGTCTGTTCCACGATGCGCTCATGGCTGATGTAGCGCCCGACTTCGTAACCATGATGGTAAGAAGAGAGCAAGGTGAGAAGCCGGGAAACGCGGCCGTTGCCGTCCCGAAAGGGGTGAATACAGAGGAAATCCAGGATCAAGCAGGCGGACGCCAGCAGCGGAGTGACCTGCAACTGGTCAATGGCATGGCGATATCCCAGGCAAAGTTCGGCCATGACCTCGGGAACCAGCTCCGGGGCGAGCGGTCGGAAGCGCACCTCGCGGCGGCCATCGGGAAAAATCTCGATGATGTCGTTGGGGGTGGTCTTCCACTGTCCGGCATCGCCACTGGTGCCTCCCTGGGCGAGGGCGTGAAGACGCAAACAGGTTTCCGGAGTGATGGGGATCTTGCGGTAATCGGTATGTATCCAGTTCAGCGCCAGCCGATAGCCGACGATCTCTTCCTCCGAACGGTCGCGAGGCCGGGTCTTTCCCAGGACCAGGGGACGCAGCCGGCTTTTTTCGACCGTCACACCCTCGATTCGATTGGACGATTCCGCGCTCTCGATCAGCGCCATTTCCCTGAGCGTCTTCAGAATCTGGGGGAACTGATTTTCGAAAAGCTGCTGGCGGCCCTTGCTTTCGGCCAAGGTTTCCAGCAACCACACAGTGGAAAGGGGCAGTCGGGTGTCTTGAAGCCGGGTTCCCCGGAAACTCCTCATTTTCTGGGTACTCCAAAAGGATCTTGATCCTCTCGCACCATCATCGGTTGCGTCATGGCGTTCACTTCCAGCCAGTAGTGGGCCACCTTGGTCACCTCTCGCCAGGTGAACCGGGCCGGGTCCTTGACCGGCTCCTGGAGCGCGGGCTCGACAGCGCAGTTCGTGACCACGTAAAGCCAATAACAGTCACGACGGTCCTCGGCAACGCAGCGCTCGTTGGGCGTGAGCAGGATCGTGCCCGTGGATTCGCCCAGGCCCTTAACCTCAATGAGCCGCAATTCCCCGGAGTTGATGTCAAGGCTGGTGACATCGTAGCCCAGGTTCTTCTCGTGGACGTCGCAGACCTGGCGGCCCTGGGCCTCTTCATACTCAATCACCACCCGCATTGCCGTGGCCTCCGTCTCCGGGTTTGGCCGCATGCCGCGGACGTCAAGGGCCTCGCGTTCTGGGTGTGGCAGGACAAGAATACTGGCTATTCGCTCAACAGCCTGAAGCGTCAGGGACCGCTGGCGCTCCAGTTCTTGCCGGCGCCGCTCACGTCGGGCCATAAGCTCGGCGTGCCGGTTTTCGGCCTGGGCCAAACGGCCATCCGCACCGGTCACGCCTTTCTCCTTGTCCTCATTGGCCTTGCCTATCTCCTCATCCGCGCGCTGGAGCAGTTCGGTAAGGGAAAGCTCCACGTGTTGGGCGATGCGCTCGGCCTCGGCCAAACGCTCCTCCCGCGTCTCTTCGAGGAAAGCCTGGAGAGCGTTCTTATGCAGCCAAGCCGAAGGTTCGGGCTCAAAAGCGACAACGGGAAGCTCGTCGGGCGGCTCCGCAGGCGAGAAGTTCCCGAGCATGTTTGGCTCGCGCCGGCACGGGTCAGCGTTTCCGGCGAGTTCCACGGCGAAGAGACGCTCGTGAACCACGTCGCCGAGGCCGTCCACCACGCGAGCGCGGTAGAAGTCGAGCCGCGCCGGCATCTCGTGTTGAAGGGAATAGAAGCAAGCCCCCTGGCCGAACGCCTCGGCGGCCTTGATATAGGTATGCCTGCGGACGGCCTCGAAGAGTGGATGACCGGGCGTGACCCATTCGAGGTTGTTCTTCTCGGCCGTGTCGCGGTCGGTGGAGCAGCGTGGATATTTTGCCGCCAGGGGAGGAAGCTTCCAGTCCGGCTCGCGCTCATGCCGTTGAAGCGCCGGTGGCGTCCGGGCGGGCTCGAAGGTATGGGGCATACTCTCCACGACCTTGAGTTTGAGCGGAACGTATTCGGCCGCCTCTCGCAGGAAGCGGGCGATGGTCTCGGGCACGACGCGACGCTCCTGGGCCAGGGCCCGGCGCTCGATCAGCATCTCCAGGTTGAGCTTCTTGGAAGCCAGGCCTTCAAGGGCGTTCTGGCAGATGGCCCGGAAGCGCCCCTCGTCCACGTTTTCAAGTAGACGCTCTTCGAGGTCCGCGTCGCCAAGCTTGCCTGCGTAGTAGTCCCGTAGGATATGCTCTACGTGGGCGGCGGGTAGTATTTCGCCCACAACGTTGAAGACCGCGTCGTCGTCGAGAGCGTTCCGAATTTCCTGGAGCTTCTCAAACAGCCGCTGGAGGACACGGCCCTCGATGGTATTCGTGGCCGCGAAGTTGAAGATGAGGCAGTCCTTCCTCTGGCCGTAACGATGTATGCGGCCCATACGCTGCTCAAGGCGATTGGGGTTCCAAGGTATGTCGTAGTTGAAAAGGATATTACAGACCTGAAGGTTGATACCTTCCCCTGCCGCCTCGGTGGCCACCAGCACCTGGATCGCACCATCACGAAATTGTTGTTCCGAGTAGAGCCGCGTGCCGGGGTCGTTGCGGGAACCCGGCTTCATGCCGCCATGGATGCAGCCGACCTTGAAGCCCCAGGTCTTCAGCTTTCCAACGAGATAGTCGAGAGTGTCCTTAAACTCAGTGAACAGGAGAAGGCGCTGGTCCGTACGGTCGAAGAAGCCCTCACAGTGGAGCAGACTCTTGAGCTTCGAGAGCTTGGCCTCGGCATCGGCGGCTTCCACGGCCTGGGCCTGTTTGGCGAGCTGACGCAGCTCCGCGATCTCCTCGCGCACCTGCTCGGCGTTCCCGGCTAAGGTGATGGCCTCGAGCATCTGCTCGAGCCGCTCGCGCTCGTTCTCCTCCATTTCTTCGATCTCTTCCGGATCGGGGAGGGCTGGCGGGGCCAGTCGGGCGAGTTCCTGGGCTTTCTTAAGCCCCTCTTCCAACCTGCGAACACGGTTTTCCAGGCTATGCCGCATGGCGTAGGTGCTGGAGGCCAACCGGCGCTGGTAGAGGGACATCAAGAACCCAACTGCGCGGGCGCGGGGATCATCGCCCTGGGCGGCGGCCTTGGCGCTCTGGCGCTTCACGAAGCGGGTGATTTCTCTATAGAGATCAAACTCTGGCCCATCGATCTGGAAGTTGACGGTGTGGGGGATGCGCTTGGTGAAGATCTTCTCCGCCACCCAAGTGCCGTCAGACCGCCGTTCCGGGAAGTAGACCATCGCCTCTTTGGTGCGGCGCAAATAGAATGGGGCGCGGCGGCGTTCCATGGCCTCACGGATGGAGCGGACGTCCGCATAGGCGTCCGAGTCGAGCAGTTGCAGGAACAGGCTGAAATTAGCCGGGTCACCCTTGTGAGGTGTTGCCGTCAGCAACAGGAGGTGGTCGGACGTGTCCCGCAGGAGTTCACCGAGGGCATACCGCGCGGTCTTGCGGGCTGGAGGCGTCCAGGACATGCGGTGGGCCTCATCCACGATTATGAGATCCCATTGGACTTGTCTCAAGCCCGGCAGAATCTCGGTTCGCTTGGCAAGGTCGAGCGACGTGATGATTTTCTTCTGTTCTAACCATTGATTGACACCGAACTGTTCGCGGATGTCGGCGCCCTTCAGAACGAGGAACTTCTCATCGAATTTTTCCTTCAGTTCCCGCTGCCACTGGAAGGAGAGGTTGGAAGGGCACACGATGAGAATCCGCTCGGCAAGCCCGCGCAATTGAAGTTCGCGAATGAGGAGCCCAGCCATGATAGTCTTGCCTGCACCGGCATCGTCGGCAAGCAGGAATCGGACGCGGGCCAACTTCAGGAGATAGTCGTAGATGGCCTCAAGCTGGTGCGGCAGCGGATCGACGCGAGAGATCGAGAGGCCGAAATATGGGTCAAATTCCCAAGCAATGCCGAGCGAATACGCTTGAAGGCCCAAGCGAAGGAGACGTCCGTCGCCTTGGTAGGTAAAACCGGCATTGAGAATGGTAAGCCCTTCAAGGTCGCGGACGCTGAGCGTGACCTTGCGGAAACGTTCGGATTGCATGCCGACGAGGCCTACAGTCCAGGCGCCGTCACCGTTGGCACGCACCGTCTCCACGCGCATGGGCTCGTTGAAGAGCGAGCCGACTACGATACAACCTTCGCGTATTGGACAACTTGAAGTTGTCATCATTTTCCAGTTTTCCCGCCATTTTCTTGGCGGTTGTCGTTGGCTCCACCCGACTTCACCCGTGCCATGGGTCCCCCACACTCGCAGCATTCGGAAAGAGTTTTTTCTTATTCCTACCATACGACTATCTGGCAGAAAGTGTCAATATTTCCGAGAAAAACTGCTAGACCATGGGGCGGCACACTAGGCGGCAAGGCGAGAGAGGGAGGTAAGGCAGGGTTAGTCCTTATTATCCATCCTGGGCGGTCTCAGGCGCTCCCAGAGAGGTTGTGGGGGATATCTGGGCCTCTAATATCTGGCGAAAAGAGTCACCTAATCAGCACTGGATAAAGACCATATCCGGAAGCGGGACACCATCGCCCGGGAGGACTATGTGAGGGATAAGCAAAAGCCCCCCCAGGGGGTAGATGGACAAAAAGTGGGATTTTGTCCAGTTAATAATGGATCAGGTATCCAACATGTCCCACTCATCACCGAGAACCCAGCGCAACGCGGAGAGCTTACCGTTAAGCATTCCCCACTCGAAATCATCCCAGCCAAGATTTTCTTTCCCGTACTTTCGCTCGATGCGGCGAGCCGCCTTCTTAGCCTGTTCCAGAAACGGTTTTTGGCCTTCGGTCAACGGCTCTTGACCGGATTCGATGCTATATAGCCAGTTCTGGTGCCGGTTCCACCAAACCTTATCGAACAGCTCGTCGAGGGCAGCTATGATTTCTGTAAGCCGCCTCGGCTCTTCAACCCACTCTTGCTCAATCATCAGATCGGCAAATTGTGTTGGTGCGACGCGGCGTAGCGCCTCGCCCAGAGTGATAAAATAGAGCGACCTTCTCGGCGAAAAACAGGCTGCTATGTCCGGATGCGGTAGCTTATTGCTGGCGTTCGGGTGACTGAAATCCTTGGTATTATGTGTGACAAAGGCGAACCGGGTTCCGGCTTTTGCTTTCGTTCCGGCCGCATCTGTATAGACCTCAATCAGAATCGCATCCTCGATGACATTCCGCTGTCTGTGAAAGGGAGCACGCTTGTCGATGGCACGCTGCGCCGCGCGCAGCTTCACAGCATCTGAAATCTCGATAACGGGCGTGCGGGCGAATAGGTTCTCGATCCGGCCGACTGTGTCCACGGCCGCCTCGCCCAAGGTCAGAAGCCGATGATCCATATCGTTAAGCTGGTCCAGTACTGTGCTCTTTTGCCGTGGGTCGCCAAACTTCTCCACGGCCTCCTTGACGCGTTTCAAGGTGCTGGAAAGGCTACGGCTACTCTCCTCAATAACGCGCACCTTGTTCCGGGCGAATTCATTGATGATTGTGCGCGGCAGGATCAGCTCTATTTCTCCCTGCCGGATGAGTTCTTCGAGCGCGGATAGGATCGCCCGTTGTTTGTAATCCTTGGCAAGATCGAGCCACACGCAGGTATCGATAAGAGTGTTAAACAAGAGATTTTTGCCCCCTGACTATCTTACCGTTTTTTGTTCTGGTGGTAGGCGATAGACATATGCTTTTGGTGCGCCCTCCCGTATGTTATAACCCCCACGGATATAATAACCCTCGTCAGTAACGTGACCGGTTTCAGTGTTCGAACCCGGTAACCCGGCAAGTTGACGTGCGAAATTAAAATCATGGATTTTGAGTTTGCGCCCGTCAGAAGATAGGCCAAAAGGCCCACCATCGTCGTAACCCAAAAACTCTATAACCTCTACGTCGGGATTCTCATTGAAGATGTCAGTTAGTGTTCTTGGCATAGGAGAGTCCTCCATATGATTTAATAATATTAATAGCCCCAATCTGGATTTAAGCAGCCCCTTAACCCCATTTCTATAATTGTACAATTTATCACGAATTGTCCAGTTCTACAAAAAGTTAATATTAGCTGATTTTCGGTAGATACGCCGCCCACTTCCTGCGCCATTCTTTGAGCAAGCCCGCCCGATTAGACAAAATGGTTCGTTCTGTCCATTTGTGCGAAATTCTTGATTTCTGCACAGTAATTAAAGCTTGCCGAGCTTTTGGCGCTGCTCATTTACCGTTGCAAGGCCGTCGTTGATTGCGCTTTCAAAATTTGGCATGGTTTGAATAATACCCGGCTTGATGCCTACAAGCACACCATAGACGCGCTCAATCACTGCATTCGCCGCGATGACGGCTTTCTCGCGCTCGCTGCGCTGACGACGATTGTCCAAGATGGCAAAAACGGAAACACATAGACCGATAATCCCAAGGGCCGTATTTATGAAATGCATTGTTAACACTCCTGTGTGACTGTTTCAATCTTTTGATTTTTGCACGGAATCTCGGATTTGCTCGCCGTTGTCGTGGCAATCTACCGTTTGGCGAATGATGGTATCGTCGGCCACGTGGTCGCTAAGTAGCAAACTTTCCAAGTTTTCACCAGATTTTCCTATTTTTTTATTAACTGGGTTGCGGTAAATACGCCGCCCATTTCCTGCGCCACTCGTTGAGCAATCCCACGGCCTTAAACGCCCTGTAGCCCGCCCACATTTCTGCGGTGAGGCAGGCTTTAACCGCCTCAAAATCTCACTCTCAGCGCCGCCTCGTCGCCGTAGTGGCTTATATGGCCTTAGCTCCCCTTGCCCTTTTGCCCAGAAGATTTCCCATCCACCCTTAATACCAGGACTCCTGGCGGGGCTTCGATGCCAAGATGGACTTGCTTCCCCCGCACCTTCACGACCGTTACCCGGATATTGTCCCCGATGCAGACTGTTTCATCTTCTTTTCTGGTTATTATCAGCATGAGCTTATCCGGGCCAGGGGTAGGTGGACTGCTTAACTGCCAGGTAGTTAGCGTTCAGGGCTGGTTCCATAAGGGTGATGGCGGCAAGGCGGCGGGCCATGTAGGTGACTTCCCGGGCTTCGTCTCGGCTGAGAGGTCGGCCCAGAAGATCGTGTTCCCGGTAGCTAAGCCACTTCTTGATAACCTGGTAGCCGCCGATGTAGTAGCCCCAGACCCGGGCCGGGATGTTTTGCCAATAGGCCGACTCGTTCAAGTAAATGTCGCAGGTGGTCTCGCCCAGGTGCTCAATGGCTTCCTCTAGGGTGAGGCCCAGGGCCCCGGCCCCTTCCCGGATGGCCGTCAATTCTTCCGGGGCGTAGTCCCGGGTGATCACCTTGCCCTTGCCGGGCATGGTCACGCTGTCTTTTCCGCCATGTCCCCACCCCGTGGTAAGGGCCAAGTCGCCGGCGTCCGGGTTCAGGGCCCCGCCTCACACCTTGGAGATAATTAAGGCTTTTAAACCAGAGATTGCTTAATAATTGGCTAGCAAAAATAGCTTAGTTATTTTAATTAACTCCCATAACCAAGGGAAGCAGACCAAACTTCGTACTCCCGGTCTACCTCCTTCTCTCCCGGCAGGTAAAAGACCAGAAAGGTCATGACATACCAGCCGATAAACTCTAAGCTGTCCGAATCATACACCGTATGTTCAAAAACCTTTCTCCAGGTACCAGTGTTGAAATAGATGGCCTCGGTCACGCCGCCGGGCGCGGGCGGCATGATATCCATGGGGACCTGTTCGGCATGGTGGGTATGGCCGTAAACCACATAACGGGCTTGAGCCTGCTGCATCGCCCATTCCTTATAGGCATAAGCGTGGTAGTCGTCGGAATTGCTCATTAATTTCCGGGCGATCCAACTATCGGCGATCTTCTGGAGGTGTTCAAAGGAAAAATCCTCGCTCAGGCGCAGGGCCTCCTCCAGGTCCCAATGCTGGTGCTGTTTGACAAAACATAGAGCGCAAAAATCATCCACCAGGCGGTTCCAGATGTCATGCATTTGGGACTCGATCCCGGGGTGGCGCAAGCAGAGCCCCTGGATCCAGGCGGGAATCTCCCACAGGGGCCTGACGTTATCGATCTCTTTGAGCTGTTTGATGAGGTCAAGGTCACTTCCCAAGGGGGAGTTGGCCACGGCGGTGGGGAACTTGTTCAACAGATCGATGACGATGGCGTCCCCCAGGGAAGAGGCGTTTCGGTCGCCCTCGAAATTAAAGGGATCATAGTAGTCCCCGTGGCGGGCGAACACCGGATAGCCATCGGAATCAAAGGGCCGGAGATAATAAAATTCATTAGTGACATAGTAACCGGGCGGGGTCAGGCCCAGGAAATCTGCAATGGCCTGGCGGGTCGAGGGGTAGCGGTTAATGAGCCAGTCATGGTTGCCGATGAGATAAGAGATCAGTAGATTCACTCCTTGGTCGGCACAGTGCGTCTCAAAGTCCTTGATGTATCTTATTGCTTCCTGATTCCTTGGGTTATTGATAATTTTCCTGACAATTTCCTCTGCGTAGGTTTGCAGATTCCAGCCGGCGGAATCTTTGTCCCCAGGGGCTGACCAGGGCCTGATGGGATTGGTAGAGTTATTATTCTCTGAGCGCAGCCAGAGGTCGGACCTGATCACATCAAAGATGTCGCCCAACAAAACGATCTCGACATTATGAATCTTGGTATCACTCGGCTTGCCAATAATAATATCCAATAAACTGCAGAATTTCTGAAAGGCGCGGGGATCAATTTCCGTTCCCGAGGAGCCATCGGTTAGATGTATATCACTCAAAAAAATGAGCATATCGTAACCCTCCTTAAAAAGTCCTGGTAAATGCAATCTGATATTGATGGCACTATCGTCCCTTCGATGCAGCATCCCAAACCGGTAGCATAGGCATCCCGCGTGTGCATACCCTGGCGGTATCTTCCCAGTACTCAGCTTTGGTGGGCTCTTGGAACTGATCGGGAGTGAAGGGGCCGCCATCGGGCAGGTCGGGGCCCTGGTCCTGCAAGTTGGTGATGCACTTGACTTTGGGCTTGAGAGTCTTGCCGATCTCGTTCGTCAGGTTGGCCAGGGGGCCGTAATAGGAAGTCTCCTTGACGGCCTCACCGGAAGAGCGGATTTCGGATAATTCCTTGAGGTAGGTTTCCAGGGGAATCATACCAAATGCATTATGCCACGAGGGAGAAGAAATGGTTAAGATTTTTTGGTGATTATAGGACGACAAATTTCAAAGCTGGAAAAATTTTCAAGAGGGCCACTTGCCGGAAAGGTTGAAGCAAACCAGAATAATTAACCGATAGCAGCTTGAGACAAAGGAGACCGGAATCATAGAGTATCTTATTGAAAATTAAGATAAAATACTAGATGAAGGTGGGAAGGGCGGAAGTACAGAATTTGGTTCAAGGACCTTCAATTGACATGCAGGGAGCGGGGGAAAAGTGTGAATAAATGATGAATAAAAGAGAGAAAAATAAAATAAATAAATATAACTTATTATAATTATTATAATATTAATTTATTTAATTGATTATTAGAAACCGATTTATTTAATCGCAGAAAACCATAAGATATTAAAATTAATCAATTATTTAATATTGATAATTATTAAAATAATTATAGAAACCATATTAATATTGCAAAATCACTAAAATAATTGATTCACTGTTGTCTATTTTTATAGATTCGGCTACACTTAACCGCTTTCTTTTTCCTCTAAAATGATGCTCGCGGCCATACTTTTGCCCTCATCGGTCAAGGTGATTGCCGTCCTATAACGGACAAGTTTTTGCTGCCAAAATTCAATCAGGCCACGCCAATACAGGCGGGTTAGGCTTCTGGATAAGGCGCTATGGGCCGCGCTATATTTAGCCTTATCAATAACGGCCCCAGGCTGCAATCCCCATAACCTTAGGAGGTCCTGGCATAAGACAAATCTTTCCCGCAAAGCAACCAGTAAAATTCGCTTCTGAAAAAATGAGAGTCCGCGAGCCATAGGTTAAACCTCCTTTCTTCCAAGAACGCCTTACATTACAATTACTCTTGTGCTTCCAGGTCCTCCCGGTCAAGCCAGCCCTCTTCAATCATGGCCGCCTCCAGCTGGGCCAGAGCCGCCCGGAATTGAGCCCATATCACCGGTGATACCGCTAACCCTTTCTTTGTGGGCACCGGATCCTTGCCGTCCTCTATTGCGAATACCCGCATATCCACAAACTTGTGGTTTTTAATTTGCCCCAGGCTGAACCTGATAGCCTCTCTGCTGTTCTTGGGTATGGTGGCAATGGGGGTGCTCATGGTTATCACTCCTTTGTGTTTGAATAGTCATACACGGCTAAGAATTGGTTTGGCCTCTGGGAGGAACCGCTCCTGCAATTCGGTCATCTTCTGCCGCTCTAAGGTTTCAATGTCCTTCTGCTCCAAGATAGGCCAGCACTTCCGGCTTATGCTACTTCACCTGGGACAGCCGGGGACAGCCAAGGGAGAGGGACGCGGGGACATAAAATGGGGTCATATTGAGTTAATGAGCAAATGCTGTCCCTTGTGTCCCTTTGTCCCTTAAATCCCCTAAAACCAGTATGAATACTAAGTTTTCTCAACCCTGTGGCCTGTCCCCTCTGTGTCCCTTCCATGTCCCTAATGTCCCTAAAACCGGAAAGGGATGTGGGGGAAACAAGGGATACGAGGGACATAAGGGATACAGGGGATATATATTTCATATTAACTCCCATTTCCCATTTCTAAAGCTAACTTCATTATCAACCTTCATTCTGTAAAGTAGCTTCTTGATAGTATCCTCTTTTTTATTAATAATCTCAGATAGTTCTTTAATAGTCATCGGACCGTTCTCTTTAAGAATCAGACATATATCTTTCCTTGACTGTGATTTAGCCACCTCCTCAGCCGAGCCTAATAGCTCCCAAAGTCCTTCACTTTTATGGAACCTCAGGGCCAGGGTTTTTTCCTCAATATCCCTCCCAGTAACGAATAGCTCTGCGTCTGACTGGCCCCGGCCACGCCTGAGAACCATTACGAAGTCAGCTGCAGCCGTCATGCCGGTGGAGCCGTGCACATCGTCCAGGGGATCGTCTGATTCGGTCTTGCGGTTGTGGTAGATTCCTAGGATGCAGACATTGTGCTTGTGGGCCAGGTCTGCCAGGGCTGCGCCTGTTGCCATGTCAGCTTCATAATCATCTTGCCTGGGTCTTTTCCTGGGCTTAAATCTTCCGAGGGTGTCGATGACCACAAGTTTTGTATCAGGGTTGGAAGTCAGCCATTTGTCCAACCTATCGAGTCCACCATCAGGAAGGCGGGGCCAGGTTTCCGCTACATACAACTTAGGCGGGAAAGGTTCCCCCTGCATGATGGTTGTCAAACGATTCTTTACTCGCCGGTTTCTATCCTCATAGGCAATATAAAGAACCGTTCCCGATTCCAGTCGAAGTTCCTTGTTCCCCAGAGCACAGCCGCCGGTTGACTTCGCCACAGAAATATTCAGAGCCAGATAGCTTTTGCCTTTTTTTGGTCGTGCTGATAATAGACCAAATCCGAAAGGCATTATTTCCTTAATGAGATATTCGATTTCAGGGAAAACCAGGTTTTGTAAATCGGCTGCTGAGATTACATCAGGAAATTTTGGTGCCTGGGCCTCCTCCCTGATTGCTTCCCGTTCCGCCTGGTCGCAGCCCTGCTCATCATCCGCCGGGGGCGGCTGGGTCTGGTCATGGGTGCGTTCAATACCAAGCACTGCCGCGGCAGCCTTGACTGCCGCTCTCACATCGCCGCCATGCTCCAGGATGCAAAAAACCGAAAATGGGTCATGAGAATGGCCGTCATTCAGAGGATCGCTGCCATGGTGAGAATAACATCGCCCGGTGTCCTCAAAGATATACACTCCTGCCTCTCCAGTTGTACTGTCCGGGGCCAGGTAACGGTTGCCCTGCCGTTCATACTTGTTCCTCTCAAGGATGGTCCGTATGTCAAATTTCCGGTTGAACGCGCTGATGACCCCCTCTCCCCCGATTCCGTTCCGGTTCTGGTGCAACGGCGCCGCCTTCATTTCTTTTGTCGTGAGAGGCATCTCATTCAGGCTACGCCCTATCTCTAAGAGTACGCTGGCCTGTCTGTCGGTGATGGTGGGAATTTTGGCGAAATCGCCTTGAATAACACGGTAAGCTTGTTTGTGTTTTGCGCCATGCTTCTCTGCCTGGGGGCAATGAGATGGACTAATTACCGCATATCCACCCCCAGCCCGTGTCTCAATGGCCGTTTCCCTGCCTTGTTCATTGTCTGCGGGAACCCAGGCCAGCTTGTCGTTTCTGAGTGATAAGCCACACCGGAAAGCCATCTGGTAATTGCCGCTGCCGGTCTGCTGGATCGGGAGTAAATAGGCCAGTTCCCGCACTTCCCGGTTTCGCTTGACTGCCTCGATAAACCGTTCAAAGAACCTGGCCACATCGAAATCAAAGACCGCGAGTCCCCCGGAAATCTTGCCCCCGATTATGGCCAGGCCGTGAACTGCAGGGTTCTTGCACCATTTTTCCAGTTCTGGAATGGTGGTGCGTCTTGACTGATAGGGCGTCCACGCGACTAGAGGTTTTTTGCGATCGTTAACTGGGATGACATTCACCCCGCCTTCGATGAGGGCGACACCGGCGCTCAGCAGGTCGGGATAATTAACGGCGGGAGCCTGGATAATTTTTTGAGTAGGCCGCCGCCAAAGGAAAATTACCGGCGGATGAGCAGGTCTGCAGCCGGTGATGAGCACGGTGGTCATGGAATCAATCAAGGCTGTCATGGCCTATGCCCGCTCTCTGTCCTGGTCGTTCTCTTGCCCTCCCAGTCCTTTGAGCCATTCTTCAAGATCACTCCGACGCCAACCAACGGCTCTGCCAGCCCCGAGTCGTACACGCTTCGGGAAAGTCCCTAACTTCTCCTTTCTCCAGATAGAAGTACGAGATAGGCCATAATCCGCGACAACGTCTCCAATGCGAAGAACCTGTTTTGGCATTTTGCACCTCTTCAACCCAAATTGTTCTGCTACCTACCAATAAAAAGTAGGAAACAAACTCGGGCGAAAAGTTTCCAATTGCGGGCAGAGCGGCGTTGGAGTGGATAGAAGGGAAAGGTGGCTTAATGTAGGGGAAAAATACTCAGTCGGTCTTCTGGGCGGTATCCCGAGGCTCCCGAATAAAACTTTCCCGTCGATAGGAGTCCTTAAACCATTTGTTGTATTTCTTTATGAACCCAGCTACATATTCACAGGTGTCTATATATTCACAGTTGTCTGAACATTTTATGTCCTTATGAACAGGGCATTTGAAGACCCCAAATAGCGAAAGCCTATCTTCAACATCCAGGGACTTTTTCCTGTGAATCGCAAAAAGTATGAGGTCATGGCCCTTTCTTGCCGCGCTCTCGCCTTTAACCTTATGCCGGACCTTCGGGTTTTTTCTCGTATCAATCACTTTCTCGTAGATTGCCTCCCGTCTTTCCGGGTCTTCGATGGCTGATTCATAATAGGCTATCACCCTAAAAGGCACGGTTGCCAAGTGGAGATCGTACCGTCTTAAATATTTCTCGAAATTCGCCGGGCGGCATCGCAGGACCTCGGCTAATGCTTCCGGTTCACCGCTTGGGGCGACCGGGGACCAGCCTGGACCCTTTCCCTCCTGCAATTTTTTTATCTCGGCCCTCACTATCTTCCAAACAGCTTTTTTAACTCTGTCAGCATCGGCAAGGGTTAGCCTGGTGGGGTCAAAGGCAATGGGGATTAAGGGGGCCGCACAAACAATCAGGCCGGTTTCATAGCCGGTAATAATAATCTTGCGTGTTTTTGGATCTATGACTGGACGGGGAAAGGTTTTTCTTAAATCTTTTATCGCTTGAGGATTGGCGAAGATTGGCCGCCACGGTCGGATGATGTGGCCCTTTTCTATGCGAGACAGTGCTTCCTCTAAATTGTCCATGACCACACGGGGAATGTCGATAGCAAAACTCCATTTCATTCCCAATTCCTGGTCGAGATTTATTACCTCTTCTGTGAGCCTTTCATTGCTCTGGTCCTTTAGCCACTCCAGCAGTTTTCTATCGAATCTGTAAGTCAAGGGGTCCCGGATGATGAGAGCATATTTCCGCTCAGCCGCGGTCCATTCCCGAGGTAGTTCGCTAATGTAATATTCATCCTCGATTGTTATGGACTTTAAGCCGAGTTCCTGGAGGCGGCGCCAATTACCGAAGGCGAAAAGGTCGGGGGGCCAACTATCGAGACCTCCTGACAAAGGCGGGGTTGGCTGGACAAAACGGTCATCTCCTGACATAGTGCCACCTCCTCTTCTGGCCCTCAGAAAAAATCCCCCCAAGCCGGCCGAGGATTTGCCGCCCTGTCCTCCGGTGATCAGCGGGGAGGATGGGAACTCGGTTCGATGTCCTGCCCTTATCAACCCCCGGGAGCCCTGGTGATGGATATAACGTTGTCAGGAACCGGGGTATCCTCGGAGATGGTTCCTTCTAAGATTTCCCGAAGTGCTTTCTCCCAACTTTCCATGGCCTGGCGCTTCTCCCGGTCATAGCTGTACAGGTTGTAATGGATGGACGTCACACCTTTCTTTTTATGATTCAGCACCTTGGAGATTATGTTTTCCTCAACTCCTACCAATTCACCGGCCATGAGGGTGCTTGCCGTGCGCCGCAAATCATGGGGGCCGAACTTGACTAAAACCTGCTCCTGTCTTCTCAGGGCATGGTTAATGCTCTCCGGATGAATGTGTTTGTCCTCTTTAACATTAGAAGGGAATACCCACCTTGTATCATCACCGGCCAGAACCTGGGCTTCTTGAAGGAGTTGAATCGCAAAGTCTGACAAGGCAACCCGGTGCGTCTGCTTGTTCTTTGCCTTCTCCCTGGGAATTGTCCATATCCGTTCAATTAGGTTGACTTCATGCCATTCGGCTCCCACAATTTCGCATTTACGTTGCCCCGTAACCAGTTGCAGCTTGAGGGCAAGTTTGATTCCTTCAGACATCTTTGCGCCGTCTAAATAATTCCAGAATGCCTTAATCTCCTCTGGCGTCAAGTACCGCTCACGTGGCCTTTCGGGGGCACGTTCAATCTTAATGCACGGTGAACTCGACATGATTTCAAGATTATAGGTCGCATAGCTAAACAGCTTGGAGATAGCAGCCAAGGTGCGGTTATGCATATAAGGACCCCGCTTACGAATTGGCTGTAAGAGGGCCTTAACGTCAGAGCGTGTGATGTCTCTGACTTTCCGGTCACCCCATGCAGGGATAACATCTTTCTTCAAGATACGACTATATTCTCGAATGGTTTTGGATGAAAGTTCACGGCTTGGGTCTTCAAGGTAGTCCTTCCTGAACATATCGGCTAATTTTGCCACGGTGGGAGCTTCACGCTCTTCCTCACGTTCGGTAATGGCTTTGGCCCCAGGGTCAATCCCCTTATTAAGTTTGTCCTGGGCGTCTCTGTGTGCTTCATGTGCCTCGGCCAAGGTTATAGCTGGATAAGTAGTCTTTCCGGCCTCATTGTGTAGGGTCATCATCCTGAGCTTTCCGCCAAATCGGTATACAAAGACAAAGCTCTTGGCACCTTTGGGGGTCACTCGCACCCCCAGGCCGTGGGGTTCCCATTCGATATACCGCTTCGGGCCAGCCTTAAGGTTCCGTAATTGGAAGTCGGTAAGTTTCTTTCCGGCACCGTTCTTCATTTAAGCACCCTCTATTCTTGGCTAACGTCAGGGCTAACACCTGGGCTAACATTTTTGGTGTGGCAGTGAGCGAAACCCAGTGAGCTCCTGTGAAACTAAAATATATATAACAACTTATTTTGTCAAGGTATTTTGTGTGGCACCTGATATTTTATGAAGTTGTCTGAAACAGATTGAAAGGGGCATTGCGCTGATTCGTAATCAGCAGGTCTGGGGTTCGAATCCCCATGCCGGCTCCAGCAATATCGAATACTTATCTGATATAGCTAACCACATATTTGTTTATGGGTACCAATTGGGGTACCATTTTCTTGGTATCATCCTTCCCATGGCTCTTAATCACTAGGTTCGGAGTTCGAGTCTCCGACGGCCCACCATAAATAACAAGGGGTTAGCCAAAGCGGCTAATCCCATTTTTATTTCTGGCTAGCATTTTGGCTAGCATATTGAGGGATGCTTTGGCGTGAAAGAAGAACAGGCGCCCAGGCGCCCAGTCCCAAGGCTGCCCTTTCATCTACCGAACCACACTTCGCCTGCACGGGTCACAAGGCTGTTTCTGGCCCCTATGCCTCGGTCTTGGCCTTATAGCTTAGAACGCTATCCCCGCCTTTGGCCCGTTCCCTTCCAGCTGGCACCGGGGCTTTATCGTCCAACATGCACAAGCTGCTAGCCGCGGTCCTCACCAACGCCAAGGACCACAAGCGTCTTCAGATTAATGTCTCTCTCTTATATTTTTGGGGGAGCCAAGTCTTGGGAAGTGGTCTCCAGCTGCTAAATTCTACCAGCCAGCGCTGCAATCCACAGCAGGAGCCGTATAGGTCATGAATGGTCGACCTGTCGAGTATCTAAACGCTGCCAGCGCTGCAGTTCTTGCTTTTCCGCAAATTTTCCTCGGATTAACTTGGTGGCAAAGTCAGGATGCCCGAAGTAAGCGGGCGCCATGTCCAAAAACCTATCCTGCATGCCCTTGAGGATTTTGGGGGCCTCCGTTGCGGCAATAAAGTTACGCTCGTCTTTGTGGGAGAAGATAAGTTCGTCCCCCAACGCCTCCTTGACCTGGTCGGCTTGCCCTCGCAGCTCCGGCGGCAGGGTGTCGGGTCGAATCGGAATGGCGATCCGGACCTCCAGAAGCACGAACCAGCGGTCGCCGGCTATCGGCCGGGAGTAGTCCCAAAACTCCAGGGTCAGCCCGTTATTGAGAGGATGCCGGGACATTAATCTTTCCGAGTCCATCGCCGAACTATAACCCCGAGATTTTGCGGCAGCCTCGACCACCGCAGTCCAAAAATGGTTTTGGGAACCTCTCTCCCCGAGTTTAACCCCGGAAAGGAAGGTTAAGTTTCTTCTTCAAGCGCCTCCGACTTTTCCTCTTGCTGGTGAGGTTAGAATTTTGCCCTGCCAACGTTTCATTTTTTCGTGTCAGAGTTTCGATCATCAGGCGTTTCTGCCTAAAGTTTTACCACTTTTGCGACCTGAGGACCTGACCATCCACACTAGTTCTGGGGACAGCACCACAGTTGCGCTCGCTTGGGCCCGAATTAAAGGAAATAGTACAAGCCTTGAAAGTCCTGTGGTCCATCACCGTGCGGATTTCAGTTGTAGTTCTATCCGCTCCTGGTCTCCATATATAAGGGCCACCAAAATGCTCAAATACTCCTGCAAATTTCTGGTCAGCAGAAAATTTTGCCGGACCAATTCTTTTGCTATACGACCCATTTCCAGGGCTTTATCAGGGTGACGCAAGAGATATCTGGCGCGTAAAGCAGCTCCCTCCGGAGTCTTAACCAGGAACCCTGTGTGATGGTTCACTACTTGAAGCCGAATTCCCCCCGCATCGCCGCCAATTACCGGTTTTCCTTTCCATAGGGCCTCAGTCACGGTGAGGCCGAAACCTTCTTTGAGAGATTTTTGCACCACCAGGTCCGCGCCTCGCTGCAAGGCATTAATCGTGACATGGGCATCCGGAGGTAAAAGCAGCACGTGGATGTCCTTATCGCCGCCGGCCTCATTACGAACCTCGGCCAGAACCGCGGCGCCTTCGGGGTCATCGGTGGCTTCACCGCCGGCGAGGACCAATTGCAGTGACGGAGCGAAAGACTTGACCAATCGATATGATTTAATTACGCCTAGAGGATCCTTGAACCGATCAAATCGTGAGACCTGGAGCATTATCAGTCTATCGGGGTCCAGACCGAATTGAAGTTTGGCGGCCTGGACCTCCTCCGGGGTCAGATCCATGTTTTTTTCGCTGAGAGGGTCGATACTAGGCGGCATCAGATACTGGATGTGCGGCAAGGGTTGGGCAAAATCCGCCAGGGAAAAAATACTCGCATCGTATTCCCTGACATAGTTACGCAAGTATTGCCACACCGGGCGATAAGGATGGCTCAGGTCGATATGACATCGCCAGATCCACTTGCCTTTTCGGTTTGGGCATGACCTCAAGAGGGGCAGCGGCTGCGGATCATGTATAACAACTATGTCGGCTTCCTCAAGGATCGAACGGAGCTCTTCCGAGTTTTGCGCGCCGGTTTCCTCGTAAACCTTGAAAAACTCATACCCCAGCTGGACGGGTATGCCTTGTAAGGCGTTGTGGAAGCTCTTGGTGACCTGGAAAAATGCCTCTTCCCCTTGCATTACTTCCCACCGCACATCGAGGCCCAGATCTTTCTGGAGGGGAACCAGCTTGCTCAAAATTTCCGCGACGCCGCCACCTACATGAGTGGAGTTGACGTGCACTACCTTCATGCCTTTTAATGGCCTGGCAAGTTGACGGAGTTGATCGATCACATTTTCTCCGGTCACTGCCACATAATCTTGAATAGATGTCATCCAGTCACTCCCCGAAAAAAATATTTTGTGAACAGATCCGTCAGTTGCTCGCGCAATTCCACGAGAGAGCCAAAATAGGGATCAACTGCAGCCACTTGTGAGCAAAGGTCATCATCACCGCAAGACCTCAACCAGGTGCGGAAATCGTCCATCATTTCAGGGCTGCGGCGCCTCGCATCGATAAAATGATAAAATATGCTTCCCACGGACATTTTGGGCATAGCCTCCACCAATTCCTCCGGCTCTTCAATTTTGCCGCGGGTATCGAAAACCACCATTTGAGCGCGGACAAAATTAAACTGCATGTCGGGCTTGGCCCAGGTAAGCGTTCCGATCTCATCCAACCTCTGGTCGATGACTTCGAGCAGCTCATGGCGCAAGGATTCCAGATTTACAAAAGGATCGGGGTCGATAACAGATAATCGTTCCGCAAGGATATTGTCTTGAAGGGCATGATGAACCCATTCAGCAAAATCGTTGTTGTATTCAGGTTCATCGAACCTGGGCCTCAAGAGCCCGCCCCAAAAATGATAGTATATGCTCCCGAGATGGATATTAAGCAAATGCTCTCTCATTTCCTTTAGGTTTTGGGCCATCTTCCCGGTTGCTATGGTCACCAGCGCACAGTCTTTGACGGAAAATGGTTCACGTTTGGCTTTTGTAGACATCTTACCCCCACAAGTTCATAGAATTACTTTGATAGGTTGATACGCATTGATTCGGCAGTGGGCCGGCCGCCTGGGAACACCGCCGGAGCGGCGCCATTTAAGCGATTTGCACATACTCTTCCTTTCCTTCGCCCATGAGCAATGCCACTGGAAAACTGAGTAATGCGTCTCCGACAGGCAATGTCTTGCCCGCAGAAAATACCTCGCTCGTGATAACATTCCGCCAGGCTGCAGGTGCCCCGCTAGGCATTATCACCTCTGTGTCCTGCCATACTTTTCTCCCCAGAGGCAAATCTCCCTCTTGAATCAGATGGCTGAGAAACCTTGGAGCAATGACCAGGGCCCATTGCCGCTGATGCCTCCATGCAAAGGTGATGACATGGCTCCTGAATCTTCCCGCTGACTCAAGGGGAAGATAAGCGCCGGAACGGAAGATCTCTCGATGTGCTTTTTTTGCTTTGAGCGCCCGATAAATGAGAAAGAGTTTAATCTTTCCATCCTCCCTCGTGGCAAGGAGATCTTGGACCAGTCGGCCAATATCGGCATCATCCTGTTCACGGATGCCTGCCAGCATAGCGCGCCTTTTTTCAAAATCTACCGCCCGGCGATTGTCAGGATCCACCAAGCTCAGGTCCCAGAGTTCGGATCCCTGATAGAAATCAGGCACACCGGGTGAGGTAACCTTGATCAGTGTCTGGGAGAGGGAGTTGAGTATCCCGTAGTGAGAAACTCTCCGGCAAAACGGGATAAATTCTTTCAGAAAGGCGTTGGCTTCTGAGCGGGCCAGAATTTTCTCAGCGAAGGTGACGTAAGCGTTCTCATATTCAGTATCGGGTTTTAACCAGGCGGTATGGACTTTGGCTTCCCGAACAGCTTTGACAATATAGCTCTTAATTCTTGCAATGAACTCGGGATACTCGGCATCTGAAAATGGCCAGGAACCAATCAGCGTCTGGTATAAGAAATACTCGTCGTTTCTATCCGGAACGGCTAAGCCGCGCAGACGCGTTTTTTTGCCCCGGTTTATCTTGATCCAGGTTCGGAGTTTTTTTAGCCACTCGTCCGGCATCTCGGACAATACATTTATTCTGGCGCGCGCGTCTTCGCCTCTCTTGGTATCGTGAGTCGAGGTTGTATTTAAGGAATCCGGCCACAAGTCCCTTTTCTTCGTGTTGAAGTGGTGGAATTCTTCGAGAGAGCAGCCGAAATGCCCCGGCCGTCCACCTACCTCATTGAGTGACAAGAGCCGGTTGTACATATAATGGGTGGTATCTTCGACTCCCTTCGCCATTACCGGCCCGGTTAGTTGTTGAAATTTCATGGCAAAATGGAGCCAGTCCTGCCTCTCTTCCTCAGAAGCATAATCGGGAAAATCCAGGAGCAGGAATCTGCGTACGAACGCAAATCCATGTAATAGAGCGGGGAAATTGGCTCTGGCCCGGTCCACCGCCGCCAAAATGTATTTACGGTCGTCGTCCGAGAACTTATCCTGGCTGATATAAGTCCGGTATACGGGAAATACTGCCAGGACTTCGGTCAAGGCTCTTTGCAGCGCCGTGAGAGTTATGTCGCTTCCATGGCGGTCCCGGCTGGAGATCTTCTTCAGGAGTTGGGCAAGGTTGTGGACGTCGCTCGCCATATCTTCCTGAATCATCAGTTTTTTGTTGTCGCGCACGACATCTTCATAAGAATTCTTTAAGCCAGTTACGCTGGCATAGATTCTGCTGAAGGCTCGCGCATTTTCCTTTTGGCAAAACAACTCATTGACATAATTGGTAAAATCATAGCCGGTGGTTCCCTGGACCGGCCAGGAAGGTGGCAGGTCTTCCTGAAGATTGAGTATTTTTTCAACGATTATGTAGTTTGCCGGTGCTTTTTCTCTCACTTTTTGCAGATAGCTGGCGGGATCGTACAGTCCATCAACATGATCAATTCTTAAACCGGTAACCACGCCTTTTTCAACCAGATCGAAAATCAGGCCGTGCGTGTAGTTTAGAACGTGCTCGTCTTCCACCCTCAGTGAAATTAATCCATTAACACAAAAAAAACGGCGATAATTTATTTCTTCCGCGGCCACTTTCCAAAATGACAGCCTGAAGACCTGTTGGGAAAGCAGCTCATCAAGAAAATTAAAACTCTCGGCCTTCTTCTTTTCACCATTAAAGATCCGCACCTTTTCATCAATAAAAGCCTTTATTACGGCATTACTATTGTAGGCTTCCCACATAGTGTGTTGGATAAATCTTATCTGGTTATTGCGCTCCTCCGGTTCATCGCTCGGAGAGAGCGACTTCAAGACGTAGAGGATGCCTAATAATTTGATAAAGTCGGGATTGTCTTCGGCAAGTTTACTTTTTAACTTCGGCAAGTTGTTAAAAATATTTAGATAAGATTCGATTCGTAACGGGAAGGCGAGGTTGTAGTAAGCCACCTTGAAGCCATCAGGACCGTATTGGAGGGCGATTTCTCCATTTTCAAGACATTCCCCATAGAACCAGCCAAGGAATGGCGCCAGAATTCTCTTGTTGAGGCTGGCGGCCGGATAATCCCAATCCACATCGAAAAACTGAAAGTACCTGGAGCTGGAACCATTCTCCAAAATATCCATCAGCAGCCGATTGTCCGAATCCACCGCCATGTGATTCGGGACAATATCCTGAATCCACCCCATGTTGTGCGCTTTTAGCTCCGCGGCCAGCCCCTCAAGGTCAGAGAACCCTCCCAACTCAGGATTCAGCTGATTGGGGTCAACCACATCATAGCCGTGAAGGCTGCCCTTGACGGCTTTGAATATGGGAGAAGCGTACAGGTCGGAGATACCCAGGTCCGCCAGATAGGAAATAACTGGCTGGGCGGCCTGAAAGCCGAACGCCGGATTGAATTGAATCCGATAGGTCGCGGTTGGCGTATTCATGAGAGACTTCCCGGTCTTCTATCCATGGGCAGGTTTGCTGTTTACGGGCATACGGGTACCCGCAGCAAAAAATTCTCGGCCAAGACCGTATAATGGCGTAGCCATTCTTGCGCGTTTTGATCGCCCAGCCTGGCCTCCTTCTCGAAGTTGGAACAATAGGCTTGAAGGATCTTGTAGCAGATGTTTTGGGTTTTCCAGAGATTAACCTCGAATGGCAAGGTCCGGACCAGTTGTGCAGCCTTATTCAACCTCTCTAAGCGAGAAAGGTCTTTAGGTTCCTCGAGAAGTTGTTCGGCCAGACTCTCAATGTTGACGGCCAGTAACAGGCCAAGAGCAGTCGCATCCAGAGTGGCGCCGGCCAAACGAGCTTCTTCCAGAAGCGGTCTTACGACTTCGGGGTCAAGCCCATCCCCTTGAATCACCCCGCGAAGCTTGGCATTCAAGCACAAGTCCGCGGCGACCGACAGGACTTGGGGCCGTGGCGTGCCGGATCCGGTTAGAAAGCGAATCAAGGGGGCATGGTGCTCATAAATCGAGCTATATGCCGCTTCAGCCTCTTTCAGAGTCGGCCCCATGATGAGGTTCAGGACTTTGCGCCGCTCATCGGCAAACAATGAGACCAGAGAGTACGTGGATGTCCCGAAGTATTTACCCAGCAGCAGTATGGTCTTCGGGAAGTCAGCTCCGGCGAAAGCCGCGGAAATCTCTTTGGCCAGCGCTTCATATTTTTGCGCCCCCTGATATTCACCGGTGCCGCAGGCGATACTATGATCGCCAAGATGCAGAACGCCAAAGCACAAGGTGGAGGATACGTGCGTAACCTCCGAAGTGACCGTGGCCCGCCCGATTACCAGCCTTGAGCCTCCCACCTGAAAACTGCGGTAGTCCTCCCGGGTGGCGGAATACGCATAGATCGAGCTGCGTTCGCCGATGTCCTGGAACAGCGAGCTTAAGGCGTAGTGGGCGCCCACGTCTTTCATATCGAGCATGACAGGCCTGACCAATTTCTCATATATGGTGCGACCGTCTCGGTATTCAGGTATGTTGCTCTTGGCCAGTTCAAGATGTTCGAGAAAGGCAGGTTCGAAGGGTTCGCTAAAAAGCTGGTCGGCCAACTGCAGAACTCTGCCGGCATATTTTATGTCCTGAACCGTCTCAATCCCGGAAAGCTCGTCAAAAAACCAACCGCAACTTGTGTACATGAGCATTAAGTGGCGTTGGAGCTCCATGAGCTTCAGGACCGTGATCTCGTCTTCGGAGTTTAAGGGACGAGTCGCGTGGCGGTTCATAAACGCTGGGATGCGCTCGGGTGATCGATCCACGATGATGTCGATGTAGTCGTCTCGAGCCACCCAGGGATCGCTCAGAAACTGTCTGGCCATTTGTTCATAAGCCGGATTCACGGTATCGCGAAGCCAGTCCAGGGCCGCACGCAGGGGGGCTCGCCAAGCCTGGTTCCAACCTGGGTGGCCGCCGCTGTTGCACCCGCAATCGGACCGCCACCGCTCTACGCCGTGCTCGCAGCTCCACGAGCTGTTTTCAATAATCTCCACTTCGTACGCCGGTGGATGATCCTCCAGGTACCGGCCATAATTCGTCACCTGTGCCAGTCCGTTGGACTCAATGTAATGGAGCGCATGCGCCAGGGCCATGTCGCCGTTGTGATGATGATGCCCATAGCTTTCGCCATCCGTGGCGATGTGGACGAGGCGAGGAGAGTCGTCGGCGAACGCGGCCAGCAGCCGGTTGGCGAACGCCTCGCCGTTGTCGAGCAATCCTTCAAATGCCAGAGCCTGGGCAATGGGACCGTCGTAAAAGAACAGGTTCATGACGCGGCCAGACGGCAGCGACACCCGGTAGGCTATGGCAGGATAGATTTTCCCGCCACTCACGTCCTGCCATTTATTGCCATCAATGGGCCGAACCCGCCTTGCCTGCCTGGGGGCCAGTATGGCAAAGCCGATGCCGTGTTGGGCCATCAGGTCCAGGGTTTCCAGATCTACCGCCGTCTCCGGGAGCCACAGCCCTTCCGGCTTGCGTCCAAAGCGATATTCAAAATCTCTTATTCCCCAGATAATCTGGGTGTTCTTGTCGCGGCTGTTGGCCAGCGGTAGGATCATGTGATTGTAGGCTTGGGCCAAAGCATTTCCATGACCGGAGTATTTCTCCAGGCTCTGCCGGTCAGCCTCTAGAATTGCCTCATAGGCGTCGGTGGCATATTTCTGCATCCAGAGCAAGACAGTCGGACCGAAGTTGAAGCTTATGCTGGCATAATTGTTCACCAGTTGGGCTATTCGCCCTTCCGTGTCCCAGATTCTCGATACGGCGTTGGCCGCGTAGCATTCGGCAGTGACCCGCTCGTTCCAGTCGTGGTACGGGAACGCCGAATCTTGGATCTCGATGGCCTCCAGCCAGGGACTTTCTCTGGGAGGTTGATAAAAATGCCCATGGATACAAACAAATCGGTCCATCAGTTAATCCTCCGGTTGCAGACTTACCATGAGAAAGGCATGTTGCGTCAAGGTCACCGAGACTTTCCCGTCTGAATGAAACACTGTGGGCAGGTCGCGGCCTGGACCGTGCCAGCGTTTCTCTCCCGACGCCAGGCGTTTCAGCCAGCGTCCGGACGGCAAGGGGATGTTGACAGACACAGCAGTGTCACCAAAATGGAAGATGGCGGCAACCTGCTCCTCGCGGCCCCAGCGCCGAACGACCAGGGTTCTCTCCCTCTCCAAACAAACAACTTCCAGGCGATCTTTGCTTAATCCCGCGTTTGCCCGAGTTTCATTTCGGAGCGTTATCAGTTCCTTGTACAACTCATACAGGATGCGATGCCTCCCCTGATGCCGCAGGCTATGATCCAGGCTGGCACTCTGGCGGGTCGCTTCTTCCTGAGGGTCCGGTGGCTCACCTGACCCCTTAAAATAGGGAAACTCTTCACGACGCCCGCGGCGGACCACCTCTATCAGATCCGGATCCGAATGGCTTACAAAATAAGGAAACGGCGCGGTTTCCCCGTATTCTTCACCCATGAACAGCAGGGGTATGAAAGGCGAAAGGAGCACCACCGCAGCAGCCAGCTTCAGCCCTTCGAAGGAGACCAAGGCGCTGAGCCGCTCGCTTTTCAGACGGTTTCCCACCTGATCGTGGTTCTGAGCGAAGACCACGAGCCGGCGCGCGGCTAGGTCTTTGGAGGTGTTCCCGTGTCGACGCCTACGCGCCGGGGAATATGCTCCTGAATAGACAAACCCCTCGGCAAAGGCCTTCGCCAGATCTTGGATGCGTCCGAAATCTTCATAGTATCCGGTTCGCTCCCCCGTGAGAAGCGTGTGGAGGGCATGCTGGAAATCGTCGTTCCATTGGGCGTCCAGTCCATAACCACCAAGCTCTGGAGAGCGAACGATTCGGACGTCGTTTAGATCACTCTCAGCGATGACATGGATCCGGCGATTAAGCCGCTCGGCCTGCCCGTGTACCGCAGAGGCCAATTCCTGCAGAAAATGGCGTGCCGAAAAGTCGAAAATCCCGTGAACTGCATCGAGGCGCAAGGCATCCAGGCGAAATTCCGTCACCCAATAGAGCGCATTTTCAATAAAGAACCGCCTGACTTCGTCGCTGTCAGGCCCATCAAAATTGATGGCTGCACCCCAGGGAGTGCGGTATCGGTCGGTAAAGTAGGGCCCAAAATCATGGAGATAATTTCCTTCCGGCCCGAGATGATTGTAAACCACATCCAGAATCACCGCCAAGCCACGCTGATGGCAGGCATCAATCAGCGTTTTGAGCCCCTCAGGACCTCCATAAGAATTTTGCACCGCGAAAGGGTAAACGCCATCATAACCCCAGTTGCGATCCCCCGGGAATTGCGCGACAGGCATGATCTCAATTGCGGTTATGCCCAGATCCTTCAGTTCATCCAGGTGTGGGATGATGGCGTCAAAAGTGCCTTGAGCGGTAAAAGTCCCCACATGAAGTTCGTAAAGCACATAATGGGAGCAAGGTATTCCGGACCAGTGCAGCTCTTCCCAAACAAAATGGGGGTCAATGACCTGGGATGGCCCATGGACGCCTTCGGGCTGGAACTTGGAGGCGGGATCCGGACGCTCGTTGTTCCCATCGAGGCGGTAAAAATATCGGGTTCCCGGCTTAACCCCCGGCACCACACCGTAGTGGTAGCCCCGGGAGACTTTTCCCAGGGGCACAATGCGCTCTTCTGGAGAAAGAATATGGACCTCCACCTGGTTAATCAAGGGGGCCCAGACGAGGAATCCGCCTAGCCCTCCTCCCAGGTAGGTAGCGCCCAACCCACATTTGGAATTCACCGCGATTCCCTCCCTCGCAGGAGTGAGGCAACACTAAACATTGAAGCAAAGGCGATGGCTCGGTAAAGAAATCTAACGGTGCTCATGAGGTTCCAGGTTATCCGCCGAGCCATAGTGGCCCAATAGTGGAGAGGATTATTTTTCCTTTGGTGTTAATTTTTAATAATACTCAAATCCGCCATGTCAATTCCGAACGGCGCCCAGGAGCTTTGCCAAAAAGGTTTCGGCTTCCGGGGGTACGGAGGTGAAATGGACCAGGAAGGCCGGGGGGGATTCGGAGAGGTGGGCCACCACTTTGCCGTAAAGATCGTCGGCAATTTCGCGGTCGTCGGGATCGTACAGGGAAATCCGCAGGTTCGCCAGCGGGGAGGGCAGGACCTCGGAGTGAATTTCGACCATATTATGGGCTATCTTGGTGATGGCGCCCCCATGCCCCAACTCTCCGGTATGTTTCCAATCCACCACGGTGAACCGGACAGGGAGCCCTTGCTTGAGTTCTAGCCACGTAATCTCTTTTTTCGGGGGCAGAAAGAGCTGAAAATCTCCGCCGATACCTCCCACTTCATGGATGGTCAGCGGTTTTTTAACCCCTTTGGGCATAACCTTCATGGCAGTGTCTATCCGACAGACATCGCCGCATTCGTCTAAGGTGCTTTCTGAAATAAAGATTTGGCCGCCCACCGTATAAGATTCAATGCGGGCCGTGAGGTTGACCGCGCGGCCCACCACGGCATACTTGATTCTCTTCTTAGAACCGATGTTGCCCATCACCACCTCGCCGGTGTTGATGCCGATTCCTAAAGCTACCTCGGGGTACCCGGCCTGGCAATTCCGGTCATTGACCGAGGCCATGGCCAATTGCATTTCCACGGCGCACGCTACGGCTCGTTGCGGGTCATCGGGGCGCAGGATGGGAGCCCCAAAGATCACCAGGATGCCGTCGCCGATGAATTCGTCGATGGTGCCCTGGTACTTCTGGATGATTTCTATCATGGTCTCCAGATAGATATTGAGCATCGTCACCACGTCCTCAGCGGGAAGACGCTCACTTAAGGAGGTGAAGCCGCGCAGATCGGCCAAGAGAATGGTAGCACGCCGTTTTTCACCCTCTATTTTCAGTCCACCCTTCTTCAGAATCACGTCGACGATTTCATCCGAGAGGTAGCTGCCGAAGGTCTGGCGAATAAAC
The DNA here is from genome assembly GCA_963697965.1 of uncultured delta proteobacterium. Lineage (GTDB taxonomy): Bacteria > Desulfobacterota > Desulfobaccia > Desulfobaccales > 0-14-0-80-60-11 > JAPLJC01. The sequence continues at coordinate 178,438 of OY969108.1, read as the reverse complement.
CGGTTGCGCAGTTCCAGGGCGGCGTTTAGTTCAAGCAATTTTTGCTGTTGCGCTACTTTTAGATCCCGCAGCCGCTTTTTTTCCAGACAGGCCTGTACCCGGGCTCGCAGCAGCACCGGGTTGAAGGGCTTGGGCAAATAGTCTTCCGCCCCCAGTTCAATGCAGCGGACCGCGCTGTCCATTTCATCCAAGGCGGAAATCATAATGACCGGCAAGTCCCGCCAGGTTTCGGATTGCTTCAGGTGTTGGAGCACCTGGTAACCGTTCAGTTCCGGCATCAAAATATCGAGGAGTACCAGGTCGAAACCGCCGGTGGCGATCATCTCCAGGGCCTGGCGGCCATTGTCTGCCACCTGCACCGTATGCCCTTGACGCTCCAAATAGCGAGAAAGTAAGTCGCGGTTTATTTCATTATCATCCACCACAAGTATAGAGCCGCTTTCGCCTCCGGTAACGGCAGCGCTATCCTGAGCCAATTCCCGGAGGCTGGTCAGGGCGCTGTAAATCAGAGATGACCGGTCGGAGACTTCCGGGCCGGATGCCTTCAGACCGGCATCTATCTTGGCAAAATCGACAATTTCGTTGACCCGAGAGAGGAAGAGTTCGGCGGCAGAGTGAATCTTCTTTAGGTCAGCAACAAGATCCACCAACTTCTGATCGGTGGCGTTCTCAAGCAGGATCTCACTCAAACCGATGACGCTGTTTAAAGGGATGCGCACTCTATAGTGCAGGTTGGCGACCAGGGATTCCAGATTAAAGACGACATCGCCAGAGGCGACTTGGTTTGGGTCCAGGAGGTCGTTGATTATCTCCAGGAGTTGCTGGCCGGCAGAGAGAATCTGGTTAAGGTCGGAGACATAATCCGCCAGGCCCAGATCATCGGCGTCTCCCAATAGCATTTCACTATAACCGATGATCGCGGTCAGGGGCGTCCGCAATTCATGGCGCAGATGGGCCCACAGGGCTTGTGGGGTTCGACCGCCATCAGCTTCTGGACCGGAACCTCTCTGAACGGCCGGAGTGGTTTCCTGGGTTTCGGTCTGGCCGGGGTCGGATTCGGCGGTGGACATGGTTTGGCTAGGTCGTCTCCTTGCTTAAAAAACCTTGTATTTTTTCCACCAGCCGGCGAAAGTCGATGGGTTTGGTGTCATAGTCATTGCAACCCGCGGCTAAGGATTTTTCCCGGTCTCCCGCCATGGCATGGGCGGTGAGGGCAATAATGGGAATAGACCGGGTTTCCGGCATGGCTTTGAGCAGGCGGGTCGCTTCCCAGCCGTCCAGGCCGGGCAGACTGATGTCCATGAGGATCAGGTCAGGGGCTTCCGAGCGGGCCAGAGCAACTGCCTGTTCGCCATCCACCGCAATGACCACCTCAAAGCCCTGCTTGAGCAAGCGCCGTGATAGCATGTCTCGATTCATTTCATTATCTTCTACCAAAAGGATCTTGGGCATGCAGTTTCGGCTCCTTAGGCAATTTCCTTATTAGCAGGTCTATTACCTGTTTTCAACTTACTCTTCTCAAGGCAAGATTTCACTAATTCGCTCACTTGGGCCAGTAACTCATCTTGCGGACCAGCGCCTTTCCGGATGATCTCCTGGACATAACCATTCAGTCGCAAGCGGTCTTCTTTCGTTAAATCTTTGGCGGTGACGACGACGATGGGAATGGTCCGCCAGTTTTCTTGCTGGCGCACGCGGTCGAGAAATTGAAACCCATCCATCTCCGGCATCATGAGGTCCAGCAAAATTAACATGGGCTGGCACTCGGCCAGGCGCTCCAGGGCCACGCGCCCATTCTCGGCCATGATCACCTGACACCCTTCTTTCTCCAGCAAACGTCCGAGAATCTCCCGCGTGTCGGGGTCGTCTTCGACGACCAGAACCGGACCGGGTTGAGGATAACGTCGATACTTTTCCAGAACAGCCAGCAGGCGCTCGCGCTGGATGGGCTTGGTCAGGTAATCCGACGCGCCCAAGGCGTAGCCCAGGTTCTTATTATCCACGATAGTCAGCATTACTACGGGGATATCGGCTAAGGCGGGATCGGCCTTGAGCTCCGTCAACACCGCCCAGCCGTCCAGGCCCGGCATCATCACGTCCAGCGTAATGACGTCAGGCTGGAGATCTCTCGCCAGACGCAAGCCTTCTTCACCCTCGGAAACAGTCTTCACGCGAAAACCATCCTTGCTTAAAAACCGTTTCAGGAGGTCACGGGTATCCGCATCATCTTCAATGACCAGGACAGTGCTCAAGCCTTCCGGGGCCACCTGCTCAGGCGGCTCGCTTAGAGGGGCTGCTGCCGGGGGTTGAACCTTGACCTGGGCCGGGAGCCGAATCGTAAAGGTAGTGCCGCCCCCGGGCTCACTGGTGGCGGTGATCTCTCCCCCCATCATCTGACAGAAGCGATGGGTGATGGTCATCCCCAGCCCGGTGCCGCCGAATTTCCGGGAGGTTGAGGCATCGCCCTGAACGAAAGGCTGGAATAGTTTCTCCATCTGGTCCGGGGCCATGCCGATGCCCGTGTCACTGACGCTGAATTTAATCGAGTCGACGCCGCCTATGAGCTCGCGAGAGGCTTCCAGGGTGATGGTGCCATTTTCGGTGAATTTACAAGCATTGCTGAGCAGATTGAACAAGGATTGCCTTACCTTGGCCAGGTCAGCATGCATGCTGCCCAGATCAGCGGCACAGTGAACCTGAAGAGTATTGGCGTTCTTTTCCACCAGCGGGCTGATGGTACTGACGACCTCTTCGATCACCCGGGAAATACCAAAAGATTCCAGAAAAAGATCCATTTTGCCGGCTTCGATCTTGGACAGGTCGAGAATATTATTGATAAGGTTCAGGAGATGATTACCAGAGGCATGAATCTTTTGCAGGTCGGGGATAAAATCTTCCTGCCCCTTTTCTTCGGCCTCTTCCATCAAGATTTCGCTGTAACCGAGGATGGCGTTCATAGGGGTGCGCAGCTCATGGCTCATGGTGGCCAGGAAAGCGCTTTTGGCCTGATTGGCAGCATCGGCGGCATCCTTGGCTTTAGTCAGGGTCGCTTCAATTTTCATGGGCTCGGTCAGATCGCGGGTCAGCTTGGCAAAGCCGCGCAGATTGCCGCCCTGATCCCGGATCGCCGTGAAGACCACGTTCGCCCAGAAGGTTGATCCGTCCTTGCGCACCCGCCAGCCCTCGTCCTCGAATTGTCCCTTGGCTGCCACCTCGTCCAAGTCGCGCTGGGGCTTGCCGCTCTCGATATCTTCACGGGGATAAAACCGGGAAAAGTGCTGGCCGACGATCTCCTCGGCGCTATAGCCCTTGATCCGCTCCGCTCCGGCATTCCAGCTCACCACGCGCCCCTCCGGATCCAGCATGACGATTGCATAGTCCGTCACGCTCCCTACCATCAACCGGAAGCTTTCCTCTGTCCAGCGCAGTTTCTCTTCTACAAGCTTACGCGCCGTATTATCGGTACCGATCAGCAGATAGCCGATGATGGTGTCTTGAGCGTCGCGCAGCGCCGTGACCGACACGATTGCCGGAAAGCGGCTCCCGTCCTTGCGGATGTAAGTCAGTTCGTAGATGTCCTCGATCCCCCGGGAAGCCTTGAAGACCAAGGCCTCGAAACCTGGCGTGATCGTAGTTTTCAACTCGAGGCTCAACTCGGCGGCGCGCGCTACCACCTCCTGCGGATCGGAAATCTCGGCCGGGGTGATCTTGTCCACCACTTCGGCGGCCGTGTAGCCGAGCATGCGCTCGGCCCCGACATTGAATATTTGAATGACGCCCTTGGCGTCGGTGGCGATACTCGAGAAGTTGGCGCTGTTGAAAATCGCCTTCTGCAAGGCCCCCGCTTTAAGCAGAGCCTCTTCCGCCTGCTTACGTGCGGTATTATCGGTGCCGATCAGCAGATAGCCGATGATGGTGTCTTGAGCGTCGCGCAGCGCCGTGACCGACACGATTGCCGGAAAGCGGCTCCCGTCCTTGCGGATGTAAGTCAGTTCATAGATGTCCTCGATCCCCCGGGAAGCCTTGAAGACCAAGGCCTCGAAACCTGGCGTGATCGTAGTTTTCAACTCGAGGCTCAACTCGGCGGCGCGCGCTACCACCTCCTGCGGATCGGAAATCTCGGCCGGGGTGATCTTGTCCACCACTTCGGCGGCCGTGTAGCCGAGCATGCGCTCGGCCCCGACATTGAATATTTGAATGACGCCCTTGGCGTCGGTGGCGATACTCGAGAAGTTGGCGCTGTTGAAAATCGCCTTCTGCAAGGCCCCCGCTTTAAGCAGAGCCTCTTCCGCCTGCTTACGTGCGGTATTATCGGTGCCGATCAGCAGATAGCCGATGATGGTGTCTTGAGCGTCGCGCAGCGCCGTGACCGACACGATTGCCGGAAAGCGGCTCCCGTCCTTGCGGATGTAAGTCAGTTCATAGATGTCCTCGATCCCCCGGGAAGCCTTGAAGACCAAGGCCTCGAAACCTGGCGTGATCGTGGTTTCTAGCTCTAGGCTCAACTCGGCGGCGCGCGCTACCACCTCCTGCGGATCGGAAATCTCGGCCGGGGTGATCTTGTCCACCACTTCGGCGGCCGTGTAGCCGAGCATGCGCTCGGCCCCGACATTGAATATTTGAATGACGCCCTTGGCGTCGGTGGCGATACTCGAGAAGTTGGCGCTGTTGAAAATCGCCTTCTGCAAGGCCCCCGCTTTAAGCAGAGCCTCTTCCGCCTGCTTACGTGCGGTATTATCGGTGCCGATCAGCAGATAGCCGATGATGGTGTCTTGGGCGTCGCGCAGCGCCGTGACCGACACGATTGCCGGAAAGCGGCTCCCGTCCTTGCGGAAGTAAGTCAGTTCGTAGATGTCCTCGATCCCCCGGGAAGCCTTGAAGACCAAGGCCTCGAAACCTGGCGTGATCGTAGTTTTCAACTCGAGGCTCAACTCGGCGGCGCGCGCTACCACCTCCTGCGGATCGGAAATCTCGGCCGGGGTGATCTTGTCCACCACTTCGGCGGCCGTGTAGCCGAGCATGCGCTCGGCCCCGACATTGAATATTTGAATGACGCCCTTGGCGTCGGTGGCGATACTCGAGAAGTTGGCGCTGTTGAAAATCGCCTTCTGCAAGGCCCCCGCTTTAAGCAGAGCCTCTTCCGCCTGCTTACGCTCAGACTGCGAAACCAGCAAATTTTGGTCAGAGTAATTTGACATTTCTCATCTTTCCTGGGAGGTCACCGCCTGTCTTCGAGGCCACTCCAGCTAAAATATTGACAGTCAGGGCACAGGGGCCCGAAGGCCCCTGTGTTTATCTCTGGTAAAATTGCCTGCGTAGTACGGTTCCGAGACCAGGTAACGCCAAACGGGACCAGCTGCCTATCTTAAATACTCCGTTTATTCGAGATTCTTCGGGGGGGCAAATTTGGGCAGCATAACGGTGTCGATACCCTGTGCCACACCGTTGGTCGCTATCATGTCAGGTTGGACGATGGTAGCGCCACTCACCATATATTTGCCGCCCTCCTCGTTGAATTTCATGACCCCGGCGTTGTCTGTGGGGCACATGGTCTTGCATTCTTTGAGAGCGGGAAGATCCTTGGCCAGGTACTTGCCCGGGGTGATGTGAAAGTACACCACGTCTCTGACAATGGCCGGATCGCCCATAATCTTAGCCAGGGTGGCTGGCGGCAGCTTGCTGAAGGCCGCGTCATTGGGGGCAAAAACCGTGAAGGGGCCCGCCATCGACTTCAATTCCTGGACATTGGCTTTATCCACGAGACTTAAGAAAGTCGTATAGTTCCCGGCAGCCGCCAGGGTATCATACAAGTTTGCGGGTTGTTGCGCCATGGCCATCCCCGCGGGGATCAGGACCAACAGTAAAGCCACTATGGCAATTCTTATTCTCATTGCATCTTCCTCCTTAGTTTTTAACTTCGTGCCCCGTTAAGCGTTGCCTGGTCTCGGAAAACGCCAGCCTCTTTTTTCAAAGAAGCACCATAAAGCTTATCCTCGCCAGCCACCTTCATCGCTGGCCTGTGCACCTCCGGTTCGATCCCCTCAATCCTCCTAAATACGCCCAAGGAGGAACAGGATGAGAACGACTATCAGGATCGTCCCCAGAAGACCACTCGGGGCATAGCCCCAGCTTTGGCTATGAGGCCAGGTCGGGAAGGCCCCCACGAGCAAGATAATGATAATAATCAGCAATATTAATCCCATTTCCGCTTCCCCTCCTGATGAAATTTATGTTGGTATTAGCTTTGGCGTTCATAAAATTGATGTTGATGGTGATGCCTTTCCCCTTCCACATGGCGGTAGCGCCATCTCCTTTTATAATTGTTTGGCTGCGACCAACAAGGAACCCCCTGACTCCCTAACAAGCACAATTTTGTTTGTGGCAAGCAGGGCTTTTTAGGGCAATGGCCCGGTTATTCTTTATTATTGCCGATGCTCGCCTTCTTTGCCCTCACCATGGCCTCCCCCACCCCGGCCTTCGTCCCCTCGGCGGGGCTCTTGGCGCTCGTTGCCTGGGCGCGGCCCATAGCTTGGCCCATAGCCCGGCTGCACCTCTACTACCGGTGGCGCGATGTAGTAGAGCAATTGGGAAAGTGGGTTCGCAGTTGGCGCGGCATAATAGTCATTGTAACAATTAGGGTCGCTGGGGTCGCAAGTCAAGTTGCCATCATTGTAGGGCTGTCCGAAAGCTGGACAGGTTCCAAAACCGTAGTATCCTTTCCCGGACCAACACGCCAGAATAAGGGCTATCCCTAGACATAACCAAAATTTCTTCATGGAGATTCTCCTTGACAATTTCCAAGCCCAGGTCACCGGCGGGCACCAGGCCCCCGGGCAACTCCCTGGGCAGCTGCCTCGTTTTGCCTCAGCCCCAGGGGAGATACGTTATTGCCATTGGGGCACTGGGACCGGGAAGGCCATGCCAACGACAGGGCCTATGGGTTGGCAAGTCTTTCTGAAAGATAACCGGTCCGTTTGGATTATTCCTTCTTCGCGGCGGCTTTCGGGTGACGTTTACCCATCATCTTCTGGCGCCACTGGGCCAGTACTTGAAAATATCTGGCTTGTTCAAGCGGGGTCATAAGCGCCAGTTCCTCGTCCCGCTGACTCTTAAAAGAAGCAAACAATTTATCCTGGGCGGCCGTCAGCGTGCTTACCAATTGCTTTAGCTTCGCCTCGTCCGGGTTGGCTGCCGCCGCCGCCGCCTGCAACTCCTCATAAGCCTTCTTGACGCTGGCGATGGTTTCTTGGCGCTCTCCCAAATACTTATCTTCCACCGCCAGAACTGCCTTCTCTTTTTCAGGAGTAAGCTTCAGCTCTTTGATCATTTGGCTTTTTTGTTTCTTGTAGGCCGCCCCTTGATCATCTTTGGCCTGGCCCAGTGCGGGGATCAGCAGCAGCGCACCCAGGATGGCGCAGACCGCCCCTAGCTTGAAATTGAATTTACCTTTCATGTCATCCTCCATTCGCTAAGAGTTTTATCTCGCGTTATGCGGCAGCCCAACTGCGCCTGTCCAAAACTGCTGCCTGGACCTGGTTCTTAAGCTTTCCGGGAATTGGCAAGCTTCCCAAAATTATAACAGCGTCAAAGCATTCCTTTCTGCGGGAGTGAGTTCGCTTACCAAAGAGTCCAGGTGCGTTTTCTCGAAATCGAATCCAGCGCTCTTGATGATCTCTTTTCTCTTGGCAGCAGACTCGGCGGCCAGGATTTGCTTCTTGAATTCCGAATCTCTCCTCATTTTTTCCACAAAAGCTCTGGCTGATTCGATGGACATGATGACCTCTTTGGACTAAATTTTGAGAGGCAAGGGACTTTCTCTCCTTCCAAGGTCAGCGGGCTCAAACCTGACGCTTCTGAGGCCCGCGGCCTGCCCGGAAGCTAACGGTCTTTACTCTTCTGAGGTTATTCGGGTTTTCCGCACATCGAGCTTGGGTCCCCTGGCTGAAAAGTAAATCGAATAGTGATGGACCTCTCCGTCGTTGATGGTCTCATGCGTGAACCGCACATCCGAGGTGCTGCCGCTTCTGCCATAAGCCTTGAGAAACAAGGCGTAAACCCCGTTTTCCCGGCCCATTATCCGCAGGTTATAAAGGCCGCTAATCGGATTGCGGACGTGGATCTCCCCGGCCTCAGGACCCGTCATGTCTCCGGAAGGATCGGTGAGCACCAGGTCTCCCGGGGGGGAGCCCCCAGTTTCGGATTGGATGCGGATGTCCAGAGTCCCGCTATATACCTGACCCTCAGATTCTCCGTTGTACTGGACTGTCTGGATAATCCCCGGCGTCTCTCCGCTCTGGGCGGCGGCGGCGAGGCCCGGGAAAATAGCCAGGGCCGCGGCGATGAAAAGCCAGAGCGCCGGCCACGCTGATATTTTGGTTACTCGGTTCATGGGAATTTCCTCCGGTAGTATTGTTTAGATGGTCTTATTTCTCTTCTGCCTCGAGTTCCCGCAGGCTACTTTTTATGCGGCGAAAGGATTATCGGCGCCAGAAGCCCGAGGGCCGAGCCCCCAGCAGACCCAGTACGCCTATGACAATCAGGTAAACCGCCACAATAATGCTCAACAGGCCGGGTTGAATCAATATCAATATCCCGGCGAGTAAAGCAACCACTGGCCCGAGGTATGGTTGGTATGGCATGTGCCCCTCCTTTAATTAGAGATTACTTCTACTTCCCCACCCGGAAGTTGGAGATTTCACCCATGAGCCCAAAAACGGTCAGGAGCCACACGACCACTGCAATGACTACGACAGCATTCAAGATCGACTTAATGGAGCCCGCCATGGGGATGTATGAGTTGACGAGCCAGAGAAGAACCCCAACTACGACCAGGACCAGCACCACATGGATTAAAGGCATGCTCTACTCCTCCTCTTGTTGGGAGATTGGACCTGCGATGAGGCGGCCAGACAACCCGCCTGGCGAGCCCCTGGTTATCGTTATCAGCCTGGGCAACCGGCCCCAACTTGCCCTTTTCCCTTGCCGCCAATTCCCTTCCATGGTTCCAAACCCGGAATGCCTTACGTTCAAAATAATCACCAATCAGACAATGTCAAGGTTTATACTGGTATTTATGTATATATATATATCTTTATATTGGTTTATCAATGAATGCATTACTTAATTATAAAATATATAGTTTTATATTGACTAATATAACTATATATAATATACCCAAAAAAGGCAAAATGGAGGGAGGGTATGGAAAATAACCCAGTGCTGACCACAGAGGAAGTCGCGGCGTTTTTGAAGCTGACGCCCTTCACGGTGCGGGATTATGCCAGGCGGAAGATTCTGCCGGCCCGCAAGGCGGGCAAGGGTTGGCGGTTCTATAAGCCTGACCTGGTGGCCTGGTTAAGGGACTATGAGGCTCCAACCTGAGGGGGCAAGCCAGGAGGAATTACCCATGGAAGAGGACAGTTCCTGGGGAAAATACCTGTTAAGGTCAAACTGGGTGTGCCGGATAATTTTGGGCGCGGCCTTAACTCTACCCCTGACTTTATCACCCAATCCGGCCCAGGCCTAAGCAGGCAGTCGGGCGAGCCCCTTCGGCGATGAAACCCCGGTGCCGGGCCGGATGGGAAAAGAGATTCTGTCAAAAGCTCCGGCGCCTCAGAAACTCCGACCACAAAGGTCACTCCCCAGCGGGACGGACTCTTCTTGATGGCACCCTTGCGGCTCCAGCCTTGCAACCTCAATTAGGATTTTGACCTCGCCGACAGGCGAACTCCAGGATGCCGGAACCAGGCAGCCAAAGCCGCACCAGCAGGCCCAGGGCCAGGCAGGGGAGTGCGCCGGCAAGGCGGAATCGGGTTCTCAAGAGGCATGGTCCTCAACGGGGGGCTTTAGGGACGGGAGAAGAGGAGGTAGGTAGGGTCAACAGCCCCTCCTTCTTGATCTCGCCGGGGTTCAACAAGCGCCCCGCGAGCTTGCCAAAGAGGGTGACCCGGGTCCAGGCCAGGGTGGGGACCCGTTCCGGGCTGACAAAGATAAAATAATGATCCTCGTCAACCGCGCCCGGCGAGCGACTGTTTACCATCACCTCGAGCCCCTGCTCGGTTTTGGCGCCGATGTGAAAGACCAACTCCTGGGGTTTGGGATTCGGCAGGACCATTACCCGTAGGGTGGTGCCGCCGGGCGCCGGCCCCAGGGCCCCTAACCGGATGTTATAAAACAGGGTCAAGAGGTCGTAGACCGGACCGGTCAAAGGAACCTCCCATTCCTTGATTTTTTCGCCGCCGTCAACCTGGCGCCACAGGGTCAGCCGGCTATGGCCATAGTCGAAACGGTACTCCTTCAGGACTTCGTGCCCTTTCTCCCGGAATTCTGTACGGAACACCTCGGGTTGCAGCCGTCCATCCCGGTAAAGCATCTCAGTCTGGTAACGTTCGGGCAGCCACAGGCTCAACAACCGCCACATCCCCTGGGCCGCGCCGGAAAACTCCGCCAGGTAATGTCCCGGCTCCGACTCCTTGAGAACCAGATGAACCCGGGCCACATCCGACCACGGGCCCAGGCTTACTTGATATTCGAGGTTTTCCAGGGTCTCCGGAGCGGCGGTGAGCGTGGCCGGGCCGGCGGCGAGCGTGGCCGGCGCCAGGCGCAGCAGGAACAATATAATGATGAGGCAAACTCTCCCGGGACGCATCAATTATCCTGGCGATCTTGATCTTTCGGAGGCGGGGGCCCCCACACCCCGGTCGCCAAAAGCGGTCGGCCCTCCACTTTTGGAGGGTGTCGGGGCCGGCGTTGGCAACCAGGTCGCAGCGCTAGTCTTCGTTAGATGGGACTAGCAGCTGGTAGGCCGCATTAATCCGCTGCCTTCGAGCCCGGCAGGTTTCCTCTAAGCCGGCCGGGGCCCGGTCCGGAGGCCAGCGGCGGGCGGCCCGGCGATAGGCCCCCTGACCTCCTTCCGGCTGGCCTTGAGCCCATATTTAAGAGTTCGCGGGCTTTTTCCAGCATCAGCGCGCCATTGCGGTTATGGGTATTATCGCCGCCCAGGTGAAAAAAGGCAACAGGAGTTTGAAACTGCGGGGGCCCACCGGCCTCCCGGCGTGAGCCGGCGCTGACGACCACAGGGCCGTCAATAATTGGCAAATGGCTATTGCCAGAAATGATCGAAAAAAGCGAGTTTAAACATCCTAACGCGACTGCCGAAATAAAAATGGGGTAATCTTGAAATATTTAGCGATAATATTTGGGGACTTTAATCTTCTGATACCCAAGGAAGATGGAACGAACTCAAAGATGGTCGAATAAAAGTTATCTTCGATTATTGGGGAACGTTTTTTCTATCATATGAAGAAGATAAGTTAATAATGAGGAGGTACTCTATGCGCAAGCGGATTATCGGTCATGGCCCTCGTGAGGTCTCAGCCGCCGAGCCCGGCTGGATGGACCTTGAACGCCTGGCACAAGTCGAAATCACGTCCGAAGACGCAGACCACCCGATTGAATCGGCACTGATTCCGGGCACGAGTTTAGGTTGGCAGGCCGCGCAGCCCGGGGAGCAGACGATCCGCCTCCTGTTCGATGAGCCGCTGAGACTAAAGCGGATCCACCTGGCGTTCCATGAAGGTGAGCAGGAACGCACCCAAGAGTTCGTTTTACGGTGGTCCTCAGACGGCGGTCAGTCGTACCGGGAGATTGTGCGCCAGCAATATAACCTCAGTCCTCCGGAGACGGCGCGGGAGGTCGAAGACTACGACGTCGATCTCGACGGGGTAACGGCGCTCGAATTGAGGATCGTGCCAAACATAAGCGGTGGCGGCGCCCGGGCCTCGCTGGCGCAACTGCGCCTTGCCTAGGTTTTAGCAAAAAATCGTTTTTCGACCGCATCGGTAATGAAAAAGATTAGCAGGGCTTGAAAGCAACGCAACCCTGGCCCAGGCCTTCGCTATCCTTTATCCTGGATAGTGCCGGGAGAAGAGGGTTCCAAGGGGGCGTCCGATGACCCGCCCCGGAGCGCCGCGGGATAATATGGGTTATTTTACGACCGCCTTGATGCCTTTTAGGACCTCAGCGGCGTTCTCAAAGACGCCGATATGGACGAAGAGGATTCTCCCGCTCCTATCCAGCACTAAGGTCAGTGGATAAGCGGAGAAATTCAAGGCCTTGCCGAAGGTGCCAACAGTGTCCGGTAAAACCGGAAAGGGCACCTTGTGGAGGGCCTTCCACATCATGACTGCTTTTTCGTCGTTATTCTGGCCCATCGCCAGGAATTTCAGCCTGGTTTTCAGTGCGGCGTCCTGCTGCACCATGGTATACAGACGGTTTAAGACGGGAGCCTGTGCCCTGCAATAGGGACAGTTGGCACTGAACTGTTCCACCAGCACGTAAGGCGACTTGATTTTCTGCAAAGAAAATGCATCCATCCTGGTTAGGCCCAGATAGTTGGCGTCCTCCTTGGAAAGAGGCGGGGGAAAGGTGAGGTTACCCACCGATTGACCGACCTTAGGCTCCGATTCCAGCGCCAAGGCCACAGCGCCAAAGCTGAAGACCAGGGCCAGGCAGCAGGCCAAGACCATTAATTTCTTCCTAGTCATAGCGCTCCTTTTGCTTTTTTACTACATGATAAAACAACAGCGGCCAAAGATAAAAGACAATAAGAGTCCTTTACTAGCCGCCAGGGTCCATAACATCCCTAAGCTCGCCATCTCCGATCTGATCCTGAAAAACCCCCGGTCTGGATAGTGGCGGCTATTACAATTCGGATTCTATTTTGTCAAAGGCATCCTCAATTTTATAAAGAAATTGGTCAGCCTGGGCGAGATTCCAGTCGGCTATATTCTCTTCAATACCCTTATGAAGGTTTCGAAGATTCTCTCTATGCCGGAGAAGCACATCTCTGAGCGGCGTACCATCGAAGGTATAAAGAAGCTTATCCAACTTTCCCACTATTGCATAAAGTGAAGGATTTTGTGCCACCAGGTCCGAATCTAAGGTTCTTAAATGACGAGCCAGATTTGGATAAGTCCCCTCCAGGTCTTTTTGATTATAATAAGGAAGAACAGTAACCGTGAGGCGCATGTATTTGCTCATGATTGATCTCCTCCCAGGCGACCATACACAATTCAGGAAAGCTCCCCCCAGGCTCCTTTCGCCTGGCAGGAAATCCATAAGCTCAGGCAGATATAGTTAAAGAGAAGGGGACGGCGCCTCGGTTCGTTATTCCTCTTGTTCCTGGCCTAGGGAGCGTCTTATCTAAAATTATGCGGCAGGTTTGGCCGCCGCAGCCTAAAAAATGGTTTTGGGGACCTCTCTTCCCGGGTTAACCACAGAAGATAATCTATCCCCGCTAAAATTTTTGTTAAGCATAATTTTTGCAGAAGTCAATATTCTCCATAGACTTCGGCATATCAGACAATCAATAATCATGGCACTATTGCTTTTGGGTTCCCAGAACCCGAGGCCAGCACCGCCCGATAATAGCAGCCAAAATCCGCCAGTTATCTTAAAAGAAGGGGAAAATTTCCGATCTGGATAGGTGAAGTTGCTGACATCATGATAAGTTTTAGGTCATAGCAGCCATCTGCTGATTCTCTAAATGTATCTGATCTGCCCCCAAATACTGGTAGCATTACTGAGGGCAGTTCCGGGTTGAACAATCATGGCGGTGTGGCGCCGGTGGGCCCGCACCATGGTCTGGCTCGTATGAAAACCGCAGCCATTGTAAATCCGGTGGCAGGATCCGGGCGCGCTCCTCACGCTTGGCCCGGATTATTGAACCGGCTGGGCGCCAGGGCTTCTCAGGTAGTGACTTGGTGGACTAAAGGCCCCGGCCATGCCGAATTTTTGGCCGCCCAGGCGAAAAGATCAGGATTTGACCGGGTCCTGGCCGTGGGCGGAGACGGCACCATATTCGAGGTGGCCAATGGATTGTGGTGGGAGTCTGCAGGCCGCCTCCCCAGCCTGGGGATCGTGTCTTTCGGCACCGGCTGCGACTATGTGCGCAATTTCGAGGTCGGCCACACCCCCTTTGAGCAACTGGTCCAGGCCCTGGGGGATTCCGTCTTGAGCGCCGATTTGGCCGTATTTCAGGCGATGGGTCTGCACGGCAGACCAATTTCCCGGGTGTGCCTCAATGTCATCGGGGCAGGTTTTGATGCTCAGGTGATTGCCCGTCACCGCCGGCAAAAGATCCCCAAGTACGGCAAACTGCCTTACTTTCTGAGCAGTATCCAAGAGCTTTACAAGCATAGCCATTTTCGCCTGCAAGGGGAAATTGATGGCGAGGACTTCGAAGCGGTCTCCCTGATGTTCGTGGTGGGTTTAGGCCGATATTTCGGCGGGAGGATGATGATCGCCCCCTGGGCTTCACCGCAATCAGGGCGCCTTCAGTTGGTGTGGGACCGGCAAATCTCCTGGCTCGATTTGATAAGACTTTTTCCCCAGATTTATCTGGGGAGGCACCTCAAGCACCCCAAAGTCCAGACCCGCTTTGCCCGGAAGGTGAAATTGACGGCTGAGCCTCCCGTCCTGGTGGAGGCCGATGGCGAATTGGTGGGCTTGACACCCCTGGAGGTGGAAATTTATCCTGGGGCCTTCCAGGTGGCCGCAGAGAAACTGAGAGAGATTTTACCAACTTAGGGGTATTAATCCTTGACCTGTTGGCAAGCATGATTACCTTTCAAAAAAATGCCCTGGGAGGTAGTCGGTATGAAAAAGTTAACTTTTATTTTGATGGTAGCAATCTTGCTGGCTGGAGCTGCGGCCGCCGCAACGTCAACACCTTCTTAGGCCCAGGGCTATGCGTATGCACCCGCGCCCGTGGATCCCTACTCGCAGCCCTGGGTCGGGCCTAATACGCCATGGGTCTATTACAACGGCGATTGGTTTTTGAATGGCATCCTGTATTACTATTACGGCCCCCGCTACGGATGGGCCCCATATTACGCTTATGCTCCCACTTATATCGTCAGACCCGGTGACTGGTATGCTTCGAGATGGCTGGCGTGGTATCAGGGAAATCCGCAGTACTATCAGCAATTTCAGCAAACGTATCCCTATTGGCAAGGACACCGGGAAGGTCAGCGTTATGACCAGAATTTTTATGAACAACACCATAGTGGCCAGGGTACAGGGTGGCAGAAAGGATTCCAGGGTCGCCCCGCTGCTCCAGCCCAACCACAGGGACAGAGACCAGGCCCTGCTCAAGTGAAACCGCGTGAGGAACAGAGACCAGGCTCCTGCTCGCGTGGCGCCGCAGAGACCCGCCCCTGCGCCTCAGAGACAGGCTCCTGCTCAAGCGGCCCCGCGTCAGGAACAGAGACAGGCTCCTGCTCAAAAAGCACCTGAGGGTAAACCTGAAGAGGAAAAACATTAGCAGGCCACGGAGAAAAGGAGAGACCCCTTCCAAGGTACGGGCTGTTGCTTTATTTAGGGCTGCCGGGAATGCGCCCCAAATTGCTCCTCTGAGGCGGCTCACCTGAAAAATCGAGGCTCAGAAGTACGACTGGAGCTCGCCTCTCCTCCGCACGTCGAGGGTGGCGCAGTGGAAGGAGCCGCCGAAGGGGGCATAGTTGGCAAACGAACAGGGGATGGGCTCGAAGCCCCAGTCCCTGAGCTTCTTGATGAGGGACTCCTGCAACCGCTCCACGATCACCCGCTTCTCGTCGAGCATCAACACATTGATGCTGAGCCAGCGGCTGCACATCGAGGGGATGCGCCACGGGACGGGGTTAGGTTCCGGGGCGATGAGGATGTCCCACGAGGAGAACAGCGGCGGCAGCCGGCTGGGATCAATGTAGTCCGGATTGACTAGCAGCTTCCCCGGTGCGAGCGGCATAAGGCTCGAGTCGATATGCATGGGCTGGCGGCAGCGGGTTTCGAGCAGGGTGATGCGGAAGCCATCGCCGAGGTGAGTCCGGAGCCAGTGAATGCCGGACTCGTTCGTCACGTTGCTGCGGATGCCGAACAAGTCCCGGCCGCAGCGGACAAAGTTGGCGGCGTCGAAGACGGGCTCATACTCGTTCACGACGAAGGGGATCGGCTCGCCCGCCTCGGGGAGGCGATAGTCGCGGTTGTAGAGCGCATCGACCAACTCCGGCCGCGGCGGGGTGGTCCACCTCGCCCCGCTCGCCGTGTACTCCTTGAGCAGCGGGCGGTAGGCGTTCACCTCGAAGTAACGAGACCGCCAGGCCATCGGCGTCTCGATGATCTCATCGCCGACGACAAGAAGCCCGTCTCTCGGGCAGGCCGAGCAGAAGCCCTTTGACTGCCAGTGCGGCGTCTTGTAGGTGACGGAGAAGTCCGTCACCGCCGGCCGGCGCACGGTGACGCCTTCCGCCTCGAGGATGTGAATGAACTCGTCGAGATCGCGCTGTGCCGGGCGCACGACAAACTTCGGATAGGGAAGCCCGGCGACCAGCTTATAGATCATCGCCAGCCGCTGGGGGATGTTGAAGCTGACCGTGAGGTGTTTGGAAGGGATCATGGCGCCCTCGAGGCGCCCGACCACGACCTCCTCGAGCGGGTCCCATTCGTTGTAGGAACAAACCGGTGAGCGCGTCACCACTCGTTCTCCTACCGGCCCATCCCTAGGCTTTGCGGTCCGGATCGCCCTAAACCGGGATTCCCGAGATGGGTCATATTCTCTTTCCTCTCGCGGGTTGCCCGGGCCAGTTTAGGCGCGCCCCGAAGTGAGTCCCTGCGACCAGGCGATATGAGCTGCTATTATGCCGCGAGAGATATTTTAGTCCTCACTTCTCAAAATGTCTCGCCTGCAAGGGGTGCAGTATAGATGGACTGATTATTGTGTTGCGGTGGTTACCTTTCTTCATCCTTGCCGGGAAAGGCCTTTTCGATTGCTTCGCCGGCCTTTTTAATTCCTTCGCCGGTCGCTTCGCCTGCACGCTGCACTCCCCGTTTAGTGGCATCCACGCCTCGATCAATTCCTTCGCCGGCCGCTTCGCCTGCACGCTTCACTCCCCGTTTAGTGGCATCCACGCCTCGATCAATTCCCTTGCCGGCCGCTTCGCCTGCATGGTGCACTCCCCGCTTAGTGGCATCCGCGCCTCGATCAATTCCCTTGCCCGCGGCCTGCCCGGCGTGCTCGATCTTTCCCGGAGGCGCACTACGAGGGGTTCCCGCTGGCGGAGTTTCTGGAGTCGTCTCTGTTCATTCCTGCCTCCTCCGCAAAAGAGACGGAAAAAAAGACCCCCACCAGACAAAGCGCCACAAGTAGCGAGAAAACCTTTTTCCCAATGGTTCGCACCATTCCTGTAATAGTCATGGCTACCCTCTCTCTGGTAAACCGAGATCATGCGGCCACCTTAGCGACCGCAGAAAAAATTGCTGGTCTCTGTCCACAATTTGGTTTTTCGGACCTCTGAGACCGGGGGAAATCCCCAAAAGTTTCTGTTCTTGAAGGCGAATCCTCCCGTCGACACCATGATATCACAAAATTTTTTTGATAGACCTGATTTTTGTGAAAGTCAAGATTTGCCCGGGGTTCAGGCGTGCCGGACCATCAATGAGCCGCTGCCTCCTCGAATTGCCGATTGACTTCCCAGCCATTGGCCTCGACCCGGGACCGGGGTCCTCTTTGACAATGCCACGGGAAATGGATAAACTTTTACAGTTGCAGCGAGGAAAAGATCATTGAAGGCATTGGTAACCGGGGCGGCAGGATTTATCGGGAGCCATCTGGTGGAAGCCCTCTTGCAACGGGGAGTCCAAGTCAGATGCCTCGTCCGGCCTACGAGTCATTTAAAGTGGGTGCAGGGGCTTCCCGTCGAGATTATCTATGGAGATTGTCAGGAGAAGGATTCTTTAGGGCCAGGTGTGAAGGATGTCGACCTGGTGTTTCATCTGGCAGGCGTGACCCGGGCCATCGAAGCAAAGACCTATTTCGAGGTGAATGCCCTGGGCACGGAGAATCTCGTCCAGGCCTGCCTCGAACATAATACTCGACTCCAGAAATTTATCTATCTTTCGAGCCTGGCAGCCGCAGGTCCAGGGCGGAACGGTGGGAAGAAAAAGGAATCCGACCATTGCGCACCGGTCTCGCCTTACGGGAGAAGCAAACTGCAGGGGGAGGAATTGGCCCTGGCCCGGGCCCACGAACTTCCTCTCCTGATCCTCCGGCCTTCTGCGGTCTATGGGCCCAGGGATAAAGCCTTTTTGGCTCTTTTTCAGTGTCTCGCCAAAAGGATCAAACCCTGTTTCTCCGGCGGCGTTCGACACCTCAGCCTGTGCTCGGTCCAGGATCTGGTCGGCGCCATCCTCTTGGCTGCCGAGAGCCGCACCAAGACTGGGGAAATATTTTTTCTGTCGGATGGGCAAGATTACCGGATGGAGGAAATTAACGACATCTTCGCACAAGCGATGGAAGTAACCGCCTTCCGCCTCCGCCTTCCCCCAGCGGTGCTATTCGGCATGGCCGCGGTGGCGGAATATTTCTCTAAAGTTTCCGGGAAGCCTGCCCTCATCAGCCGGGGCAAGGCAGCGGAAATGATCCAGTCGAACTGGCTCTGCGACATCACCAAGGCCAGGACTCTCCTGGGTTTCGAGCCCCAAATTTCTCTTGCCCTGGGAGCCAAACTAACCTGCGACTGGTATAGAAAAGAAAATTGGTTATAGCTGAGGAGAGATTGAGCCTTGAAATCTAGGCCAGGCTGGTTTAATTTAATTTTCCCGTAACGTTTAGGAAGCCGAGGCGGTCTATATAAAGATGAGAGTCTTGCTCCTGTCCATGCCTGACAGCGCTCAATTTGTCGATTTTTTCACCCGTCTTCCCAATCTGGCGATCATTTCCCTGGCCGGTAATCTGCCGGGACATGAGGTTCGGGTCCTTGACCTGATACTTTTTAAACCGGACTTCGAGGCCGCGCTTCGCCAGGCTCTATCCAGTTTACGCCCTCAACTGGTAGGCCTGAGCGCCATGACCTTCCAATTCGATACCCTGTTGCGCCTGGCCCGATTTATCCGTGCCTTTGACCCAACCATTAAACTGGTGGCCGGTGGCTACCATGTCAGCCTGATGGCCCGCGAACTGACTGCGGATGCTGAAGAATTACCCCTGGATTTCCTGGTCCGGGGTGAAGGAGAGACCGCATTTCGGGAATTGGTTACTGAGCTGGAGAAACCAGCCCCCGATCTGGGCGCCATCATGGGCCTCAGTTATCGCCAGGGCCAGGAGTGGGTACACAATCCCAAGCACCCGCTGCTGGAGCTGGATACCCTGTCCTTGCCTCGGCGCCAGGCCAGACTGGCCAACGACTTTTATTTTTTAGATATGCCCATGGAGGTGGCCGAAACCTCCAGGGGCTGCCCTAATAACTGTAAATTCTGTTCCATCGGCCAGATGTATGGCCATACTTTCCGGCGGTTTTCCGTAGAGCGCATCATTTCCGACCTTAAAGCTATTCGAGACCAGGGTTTCAAGGCGGTGTTTTTTGTCGATGACAACATTACGTATGACATTGATCATTTTCGCCGAGTCTGTCAGGCCATTGTCCAACACCAATTAACTGACTTGTGCTACCTGACTCAGGTGACCGCCGCAGGGATTGCCAACCATCCCGAACTGGTGGCTGAAATGCATCAGGCCAATTTTCGCATCGCCTTTGTGGGGTTCGAGTCCATGGATCCAGGCGCCCTGAAGGGCATGAAGAAGCCCACGAATCCGGAGATCAACCGGCGGGCCGCAGCTATGCTACGGCAGCACCGCATCGCGGTCATCGCCGGATTAATTGGGGGGTATCCGGAGGATACCCGGGAAACCGTGATTCGTAACTGGCGCATGATTGAGGACCTTAAACCGGATTTAATCTATTCCCAGTACCTGACCCCTTATCCCAAAACCCCGGTGCGCCAAGAACTCCTGGAGGCCGGCCTCGTCGTCAACGTGGATGATTATAGTAAGTACGACGGCTTCCATTGTAACATTCGCACCCGACATCTAAGCAGGGATGAACTTTATCACCTGATGAGGGGCTTGGGTTTTAAGAGCAACTTCAATAT
The DNA here is from genome assembly GCA_963697965.1 of uncultured delta proteobacterium. Lineage (GTDB taxonomy): Bacteria > Desulfobacterota > Desulfobaccia > Desulfobaccales > 0-14-0-80-60-11 > JAPLJC01. The sequence continues at coordinate 158,473 of OY969108.1, read as the reverse complement.
ATCCCTGATCGTCAACAATAGACTCTTGCGGGACCATACGAGATACTTTCTACGCTGCTTAGGGAATGTGTTGGCCGAGGGGTTATACAATTTAACTCGTGATCTCCTCCCGAAGTTTTTACAGCCAAAAAAACATTAATGGCACATTTATTAATGATATCTGGAATGGTGTATGGAGATTTTATAAAGTCCATTAACGTTGTGTGGATATCGGACCATTAATAACTATAACCATTCTAGGCTAGCGGCATTTAAGCGCATTAAAGTTTCCTTCCGAATGTTTTATTAAGGATATCTTGACTTAATCGCTGATTCATATAAGTTTTGCGTACTAACTTCTAAATTTATCGAGAAAAACCATCATGGCCGGCCTGGAAATCATTGCTGCGGAAGGAGGATCGGCACTAAAAGACTTCATTGACCTGCCATGGGAGATCTATGCCGGGTACCCTAAATGGGTGCCCCCGCTTAAGAAGGACGTTCGCCGGTTGTTGGACCCCCGTAGGCATCCTTTCTGGGAGTTTTCCGAGCGCCGCCTTTTTCTGGCCCGACGCGGTTCGAAGACGGTGGGCAGGATCGCGGGCATTATAGATCGCCATTATAACGAGTTGCACAGCGAAAAAATGGGCATTTGGGGATTTTTTGAATGCATTGACGATCCGGAGGCGGCGGCGGCCCTTTTTGCTGCCGCGGAAACCTGGGTACGGCAGCAGGGCATGGACTTCATAAGAGGCCCGCTCAACCCCTCTCTCAATTACGAGGCGGGGTTGCTCATTGAGGGATTCGATTATCCGCCGGTGTTGGGGATGACGTACAACCCGCCGTACTACCCAAGGCTGGTTGAGTCGTGCGGTTTCATCAAAGAGAAGGACCTGTTGGCTTACCTGATAGAAGCCCCTTTCCAAGTTCCCGAGTGGATGGATCAACTGGCTGAACGGCTGGCGCATAAAAAGGGGGTTCGCATCAGGGCCTTCCGTCCCAAGGATCAGGACTCCGAGTTCCTGCTGATCAGGGAGATTTACAACGACTCCTGGTCGGATAATTGGGGTTTCGTCCCCATTAGCGATAATGAAATACGGGATATTCAAAAGGAGATGATGAAATTCGCGGATCCGGACCTGGCTTTCTTCATCTATTTTGAGGAGGAACCTGTCGCAGTCTGCGTGGTCTTGCCCGACCTTAACCCTTTGCTCAAGCGGCTCAACGGGCGGGTCGGTCTGCTGGGTTTGCTGAAGCTGCTCAGGTATCGGGGAGAGATCAGGGGATTGCGGGGGTTTATCTTCGGAGTCAAGGAGCAGTACCGGCAACTGGGATTCCCCATGTTAGCCACCTACCACCTCAATGAAATTGTGAGAAAAAAAGGGAAATATCATTATATGGAGATGGGCTGGTGCCTGGAGGACAATGAGTCGATCAACGTTTTGATAGAAGAAGCCGGAGTCAAAACCCACAAGAGATATCGCCTATACAGAAAGTCTTCATGAGTTCAAGAGTTAAATTAAATGTTTGGCGTTGATGCGGAGGTCTGGACCTAGTGGCTGAGCAGCGAGCCCCCATTATCGCTTTCGTCTGGCGGCCCGAGGAGATCATCCCGCCGGTGACCCAAATGGCGCATCGAACCGGCAGCCGGGCTATCTTCGATGTTTCCGCGATGGGGGTGGAAGCGCTGCGTCCTTTCTTACGAAAGGCTGACCCTGCCGGCCAGGTGAGGGATATTAAGATTTCTGCTGCTACCTTGCTGGATCCATCTTTGGGACCATGGTTGCAGGAAACCGGGGTCCAAGATATTTGGGTAGAATGCCACCCCCAGTTTTTCCGAGGAGATCCTGCCACCGTTCTGGAGAGATTGAGGGAATTGTCGGAAAACTACCATTGCTTCCCTATCATCGGAGACTTAAATCTCCTGGCCGCGGTTTTACAGGATAGTTTGGGAATCGGGCGCATCGTCCTGAAAGGCTGCGAGGCCTCTGGTTTCGTGAGCGCTGAGACGACCCTGTCTCTCTATGCGGCGGTCAAGGAAATGCGGCACACCGTCTCGAATTCCCTGGACATCCTCATCTGGGGAGGCGTAGCCACCCCTGAGGCGGCTTCGGCCTTCCTGGCCACCGGGGCCGCCGGGATCGTCTTCGAGAGCGTCCATTGGCTGACCGACCTGGTTGCCATTGATGACCGGCAACGCCAGCGCCTCTCCAGGCTTCACCTGGATTCCACCGACCTGGTCGGCCTGGACCTTGATGTTCCTTGTCGCCTGTTTAATAAAGGTAACTCTCTGGCATTCAAGGAGATCAAGAACTTCGAGAACTCGCTTTGCGGCGCAGAGATCACGGAGGAAAGCCGCCGCGCCTTCATAAGCCGGGTACAGACCAGTGCCCTCCACCCTCTGGCGAGCCATTTCAGCCAGGATGAGGTCATCCCCCTGGGGGTGGAGGCTGCCTTTGCGGCGCCGTTTGTGGAGCGTTTTGGGGCCGGAACCGAAGGGGCCGTACAAGCCTTCATGGACGAGATTCGCCACGCCTGCCGCTTGGCTGAGATGAAAAAGGATGGCTGGCTGGACAGCCCGGTGGCCAAAGAGATGGGAACTCTCTACCCCTTTATCCAGGGCGCCATGTCCTGGATCACCGAGGACCCGGAGTTTGCCTCAATGGTTGCCGATGCCGGGGGCCTACCCACCATCGCCCTTGGCCTGATGGACACGGCGGCTCTGGACCGGAAGCTGGGAGCCCTGCCGGAGATCATGGGGGGGCGCCCGTATGCCGTAAATATCGTGTCTTTGGCAGAAAACCCTTGCCGTCAGGTGCATCTGGCCTGGATAAAGCAACACCGGCCCCGTTTTGTGGTGATCGCCGGAGGTAATCTCTCCTTCTTAAAAGAATTGCTGGAATGCGGCCTGGAGGTCATGTATATCGCGCCGGATGAGGCCATGATGCGGCTCGCCCTGGAAGCCGGCGTCCGGTACGTGATCTGCGAGGGGTATGAGGCCGGCGGCCACGTGGGGCCTCATAGCACCCTCACCCTGGCTCAAATGGTGGTGAATCTGAAACGGCGCCACCCATCTCTGTGCCAAAACTGTCGCGTGATCCTGGCAGGAGGCATCTTCAATCGGGAGACCGCCTTTATAGCCGCCTTGCTCGGGGCGGACGCCATCCAGATGGGCACCGCCTATCTGGCCACCCAGGAGATTGTGAAAACCCGCGCCTTGACGGCGCTCTATCAGCAGATGATCCTGGAATCGCCCCCGGGGGAAACCGTCGTCTCAGGCCAGGAAACCGGACTTCGGGTGCGATCCCTGAGGACCCCGAGAATGGCGGCTATCTTATCCCTGGAGAGGGAGTTTGCCGCCGGCCACCAGGACGAGGCCGCCTTTCGGGCGAAAATGGAGGAGATGACGGCGGGGAGCCTTTTCGCGGCGGCCCGGGGGCTGGACCAGCCAGGCGGGGCGCCTCTTTCGAAGCGGGCCTGCCGTGAAGGCGGGCAATTCATGAGTGGGGCCTGCGCCGGTCTCATCCGTAAGGTCCGGAAGCTGCAGTCCTTGCATCGCGAGCTGGCCGCGGGCCCGCTTAGGCTGCATCAGCCCTTTGCGGGGGCGACCGACTCAATCTCGCCATCTCCACCCGGACCCGGACTTGCCAGAGAAACTTCCTCCTTCGGGATTGGCCATGGATTGCCAAGGGTTACCCCCCAGAGACCCGCGCCTGACCGGGTGGCCATCACGGGGATGAGCCTCTTAAATGCCCTGGGGAAGAGCCCGGAGGAAATCTGGGCGGCAAGCCTGGCCATGAAGAGCGGGATTACCCCGGTCCCGCCTTCCCGGTGGGATCACGAGCTTTATTATGATCCGCGGCCGTACGTCCCCGACAAGACCTACTGCAAAGTGGGGGCCTTCATAGACTTTCAGGTTTCCCGTACTGAACTCGGGATCTCCCCCCATGATTTCCGGACCATGACCGAAGCCACCAGGATCACCATGTGGCTAGCGGACCAGGCCATCCGGACATCCGGCCTCCTTTCGTCAGACATCCCCCGGGAGCGCATCGGGGTCCTCATCTCCCAGAATTCGGGAGAGGCGGCGGGTACACTCACCGGTATCATCATTCGGGCAAACATTTGCAACATCCTCGCCGACATCAAGAGGGCCGTGCCCCTCACGCCGGATCAGGAGAGCGCCATCCAACAGGAGATCAAGTCCGGACGCCTGGCTCCGGACGACACCACCCTCCTGGGCAGACTCAACTGCGCCGCGGCCGGGTTCATCTGCAACCGCTATGGGTTTATGGGGCCCAGCTATTCGGTTTCCGCAGCCTGCACGACCTCACTGGTCGCACTGTACAGCGCCATCCAGTTGATCCACAACGGCATCATCGATGCAGCCGTCGTCGGAGGGGCCGAGGAGATTCTCAAACCCTTGCATTTTCTGGAATTCTCCGGTCTGGGTGCACTTTTCGGGCTGTCCGGACAGGAAAGACCTGCGCACGAGACCTCCCGCCCCTTCGATGCTCAAAGAGATGGGATGGTTCTCGGCGAAGGCGGGGGCATAATCGTCATCGAGCGGGAAAGCCTGGCCCGCGCCCGAGGGGCGCTGGTCCACGCGGTCATTACCGGTATGGGGGCGAGCAACAACCATCTGGGCATGGTGGAGTCCTCCAGCGTTTCCCAAGAGATGGCCATCCGCGCCTCTTTCCAAGGGCTGCCGTATGGGCCCGATGCCGTGGACCTGGTGGAATGCCATGCCACGAGTACCCGGCAAGGAGACGTGGAGGAGGCCCGGGCCCTGAAGACTTTCTTCAATGCCGCCAAGCGCACCGTAATCACTTCCTTCAAATCCCAGATCGGGCACACCCTGGGCGCCTCGGGCATTAACAGTCTCATCCGAGGCGTGCTGGCCATGCAGGCGGGGGTTTTTCCTCCCACCCTCAATTATCTGTATCCAGACCCGGAAATCGACCTGGAAAGATCGGGGCTCCTCATCGCCCCGGAGCCGCTTGATTGGGAGCGCAGGAACGGCCGGCCCAGAAGGCTTCAGGTCAACGCCTTCGGGTTTGGAGGTTCCAACTACGTCGTGCAGGTGGAGCAGGCCATGGATGCCGCGGATACGATCCTGGTCGCCCCCAGCCGAGAGAAGGGTTTGGGTTCTCCCGCACTCCAGGGCGTCTCTTTTTTCAAGACCGAGATGGGCGGCCATAATTGGCGGATGGCCGTGGTAGCGGAGTCCGAAGCCGAGGCGCTCACAATCATCGAGAGGTCAGCCTCGCTTGCCGGGGACGGCGTGGTCTCACCCCAGGCGCTGAGGTCATGGGCGCACCAGGGGATCTTCATGAACCGTGAAGATCAGCCGCTGCTACCGCTCGCCCTGGTATTTCCCGGGCAGGGGTCCCACTATGCCGGCATGGGGCGGGAGCTCTACGAGTCCTTTCCCGTCATCAAGGAATGGATGGATCGGGCTGCCGCAGCCGCGGACTTCGACCTTTTGCACCTGCTGTTCCACGATCAAGAGGAAAACCTTCAGAAGACCCGGTGGCAGCAACCGGCCCTGTTCGCCTTGGAATACGCCGTGGCTCGATACCTCATCACCCTGGGCATCAGCCCGGTGGCTATGGCCGGGCACAGTTTGGGCGAACTGACCGCCTTGTGTCTGGCCGGAGTCTATTCCCTGGAGGACGGGTTCCGCATCGTCAACCAGAGAGCCCTCTGCATGGATAAGGCCGCGACTATGGATATGGACCCCGGCGTCATGGCGGCCGTGGACGCCCCCCTGGACCTGCTGCAAGAGATGCTCCAGGGACAGGAGCAGGTCTTCATCAGCAATATCAACGCACCGAACCAGGTCGTGCTGAGCGGCAAGACTGCGGCGGTGGAAAATTTTGGTAACCGGCTGAAGGAGATGGGATACCGGGCCACCCGCTTAAGGGTCAGTATGGCTTTCCACTCGCCCATCATGAGGGTCATCCGGGATGAGCTCGAGGCGTTCATTGCCCCCATCCCCTTTCAGGCCCCACAGATCCCCGTCATCTCCAACACGACCATGGCGCCGTTTCCAGCTGATCCCGCTGAGATCAAGCGCATCTTGATGGCCCACCTGGAATCTCCCGTCCATTGGCTGCATAACGTCCAGACCCTTTGGAGTGACTATGGAGTCCGGCTTTTCGCCGAGGTGGGCCCCGGCGATATCTTAAGCAGTCTCATCTATGACACGCTCCCTGAAGCGGCCTGCATCCAGACCTGCCTGTCCGCCGCCGAGGGCCTCACATGCAAAAGCGCCCTGGCTCAGCTCTTCATTCAAGGGCATTTGCCGGTTCAGCGGGAACCGAGGTTTGTTTCCCTGCCCGGATTCGGGAAGGCTCCCGCATCTCCCGGCAACGCCCCGGCACCCGGGTCACGCCCCCTGGAACCTGGGCCGGTAGGCTTTAAACCGGTGGAAAGGATCATTCAAAGGGAAATCAACCGATTCGTGATGGAGACTTACGGCCGCTTCTTTGAACCTAACATCCTGGCAGCCATCCGCCAAGAGCATGACCCAACCTTCCAAGCAGGCGATCTAGCCGCCGTTATCCAGTCCATGCTCCGGGGTTCCGGGCCCCCCGCAGGCCAGCAGCCAATCTCTCTTGGGGAACCGGCATCCCCGCCTGCCGATCCTATCCCGGCGATTCTGGAACCGGCCTCTCCCGCCCTCGAAGAGGCGCCTGAGCCCCAGGATCACCTGGAGACGGTTATTCACATCATTATGGATGCTACCGGGTTCAACCGGGACGAGATCGAACCCGACATGGATCTCAGGCGGGACCTCTCCATCCGCTCCAGCCGTCTTCCGATCATCATGGATGCGGCGGAACGCCAGTTCGGGATCAGCATCGAATTGGAGGATTTTATCCACGTCCGCACCGTGAAGGACATCGCCCAGAGGATCTCCGAGGTCATCTCCAGGCAGGAAGGCGCCGGCTTCCGGCCGGTCGCTCAGGAGGTTGACGCCAGCCAGGGGCGAGCCGAAATCCTGAAACCCTCAGCGGATGAGGTGAGTTTAAAGCGGCTCGTATTCCGCCATGCCGAGGTGGAGCCGGCGGCCTCCATTCCCATGGAATTGAGCCCGGGCGAGTCAGTCCTCCTGCTCTCACCTGACCGGGATGACCGCCTGGCCGGAAGTGTGGGAGAGATCCTCCGACTGGATTACGGGGTTGAGACGGTTCCCATGCTCTTCATGCCGGGAAACTTGAGTCCATGCCTAGAGAGCTGCAACCTTCTGACTGATGCCGGGTCCTCCCGGGCTGCCAAGAGAATATCGGGCCTGGCGTCCCCCGCCGGGATGGTCATCACCCTCCCTCAAGGCGGATCGGCAAGGTTAAGAGATATGGCGGAGGTGACCCGGCTTCACAGGGGGCTCTTTCTCGTCCTGCAGGCATTTCTCCAATCACCTGCTAAAAAATTCGTCGTGCTGATCCATTCCAGAGAAGATACCGAAACTCTCAGTGGGCTGCCAGCGGAGGGGATGCTCGGACTGTTTCTGTGCGCCGCCCAGGAACACCCATCGGTCCTTTTTCGCACCTTGGCAATTGACCCGGATACCGACCTGCGCACCGCCTTCGTCGGGGCTCTGGACCGAGGCTGCTCCGTGGTGGAGATGATTCATCGGGATGGCAGGGTCTTTACTTCGGAGGGGCGCGTCGCCCCGTCGGTCTTCAATGGTCCGGCAAGTATTCATCTGAGCTCTGGAGATGTGGTAGTCATGTCCGGGGGCGCCGCGGGAATCACCGCCCACCTGGCCCGCAGCCTGGCGCCCTTCATGCCCCGCCTGGTCTTTCTGGGGAGGACACCGCTGGATCCAGGCATCCAGGCCGTCAAGCCGCGCTCCCAGCATTCCTCTGCTGAGACCTTCACTGCCGACAACCGGGCCGTGGAGATGGCTCAGACCCTGGCGGACTTGCATGCCGCCGGGATCGAGGCGACGTACCATACCTGCGATGTAACCGACCCCGAGGCGGTCCGGGCGATCATGGGCGAGGTGGTAAGGCGTTATGGCAAAATCGACGGGATTATTCACGGGGCTGGAGTCCTCAGGGACGGTCCTCTCAGCCAAATGACCTTAGATGCCCTCTCCATGGTCACGGACGTAAAATTTCTGGGGGCGTGGAATCTTTTCTCGGCGGCGGTGGGGACGGGCTTGAGGTTTTTCGTGGGCCTGTCCTCGGGGGCGGCGATCCTGGGGAATCCTGGCCAGTCCAACTACGCGGCCGCCAACCGGATGATGTCAGCATTATTCAGATACCTCGGGCGGGAAAACGGCGCCATCCGGTTCAAGGCCTTAATGCTGCCTCCGGTCGAGGGGGCGGGCATGGCCGAGGATCCGGCGGTTCGGGAGCTGATGCGGCGGCATGGCGTGGCCTACATCCAGGTAAATGAGCTTGCCGGGCTTTTCTGCCGGGAGCTCTCAGTAGCCCCGGCTGACGACGATTGGGTGATGTTCATGCGGACCCTGCCACCCGTAAAAACGGCGCGGCTCAATAAGACAATCCCCCCGGCGCTCCGGGGAGAACTGGCCGGCGGCGCCGTGGCCTTTAGCCCCGAGGACTTCCCCCTGATCGATAGCATCTCTTCCTTGGACCTGCGCCTGGAACAGCTGGAAGCCTTCAGATCCTTTTCCCGGGAGAAGGACCTTTGGATCGAGGATCACCAACCCCTCAAGTTCGTCGAGCATCCTCTGGTCTCAGCCGCCATGGTTCTGGAAACCTTCATGGAAGCCGCCCGGATCCTGTATCCCCACCTGCAGGTGCGAGGAGTTCGCCAGGTGCGCTTCCTGGACATGATCCAATGTCCTCCCGGGGCGCCGCGGACTGCTAAAATCTTCTGCCGCCGAGCCGACAGCTCCCTGCGGGAGGTATGGTGCGAGGTCTCTCTATCAACCCCGGCGATCTCTCCCACCGGAAGATTGACAGACCGTTTCACCCCGCACTGCCAAGGCCAGGTGATCCTCGATGGTGGGGGCGGCGATCTCGGGGAGGGGCTTACGGATTTTCCGGTCCGGTCGGACGAACTGCAGACGCCGCCCCTGGATCGTGCCCAGATGCTTGCCTGGTACCAAGACCGCAGTGGCCTCAACGGCAGGTATCGGGTAATAGAGTTGTTTGACGGCGCCGGTCCGGGGGTGGCACGGGGCCGAACCACCTACCGGGAGGCCGGTGATTTCGCCCATCTGCGGAACGCCCGGTACCAATACTCGGTCTACCTTTTCGAAGCCCTTATGCAGTCGGCTTACCTCTCCATCGTCGCCATGGACCCGTCGGAGCGACGCTCCCTGCTTCCCGTAGAGATCGCGGAGATGAGGTTTTTGCGACCCTGCCGGGTGGGGGAACAGATAACCGTGGAGGCCCGCCTGCGGGCGCAGGACGAGGCAGGCCAAACCTGGGACGCCAGAGGGCTTGACGATCAAGGCCGCCCCCTCATGCAAGTTTGGGGTATGCGGATGCACTGGGTTTCGGACTGAGCCGCGGCTCGGAAAGATGGGAGTGGATGTGGCCAAGACTTGCCAGGAACTAACTGTCCAGGCCGTGAGTTTCCTTGGGCGCCGGGGACCGGTCTTCTATACTTCCTTGCCAGTTGCCCCCGAAACCCGCAAAGGTTGCAGGACGAACGGGGCCGGCGACCAGTACCGCTTAGTTTCCAGCCTGTGGGATCACCTGGTGGCAATGATGGCAAGAGAAAGTCCTCCGGGGAAAGGCGATCAGGCCTCCAACCGCGCGGCTGTCCCGATCCAGGTGGTCCACGACCCGCTGGGCAGGCCCCTTCTCCAGTTGGGAGAAAATCGGGGCCCGGCCATCTCCTGCAGCGAGGGTGGTGGAAAAATCTGGGCCGCCCTCTGTGGAGATGAGTCTGATATCGGCATCGATGTGGCCGAAACCGATGAATTCCAAGGAGAATACCCCGTGCACCGGGTCTTCCATGGACATGAGCTGCATCATGCCTTGAGGTTGGCGGGTGGAGATTTGCCAAGGGCCGCAGCCCTGCTCTGGTCTGTCAAGGAAGCCGTGGCCAAGGCCCTGGGATGCGCCTTCCACCTGGTTTCGCCGCGGCAAATCAACGTCTGTCCGGCGGTAGGCAGGGACGGCGGGTATACCTTTCCCGTGGGCTTATCGGGGAAAGCGCTGGTGCGGTTTCCCCTCAACCCCGGCCGGTCCATCTGGGTGCGTTCGCTTCCCCGGGCGCAGATGTGGCTTTCCATCGCCCTCTTGAATCGGTAAGGTCGATGAGGCGATGGGCGGCAGCGGACCAGGTGCCGGTTCCGGATTAACCGCAACCCGAAAGCCGGCGCCGCGGCAGGGCCACTGTTAAGGATGGGCTCCGGGCTCGGCGCGGTCTGCGGGGAGTTCCGGGAGTCTGGTTTTTTTGAGGGACTCGTATTATATTTCTGCCAGCGGAGGTTCAGAAATGAATGCTGAGAATCTAGGTCAGAACTTCAAGCAGGCCATGGCTAAATCTGGCCTGATCGCGGCAGCCCTCCTGGTTTTGAGTCTGGCGCCAACTACGGCGCAGGCTATTTTAGGCACAGGTGAGCCGGCCCCATCTTTCTCACTGGTATCCGGAGATAATCAAAAACTCACGCTCGACATGCTCAGTGGAAAGATTGTCGTATTGTTTTATGCAACCAGAATTACCGTCCATGTTAACGATGACTTACAACATTATCTGGATGCGCTTTACGATACTCAACCGAAAAATATTCAAAATCAAATCTTCAGATTGCTGGTCGTAAATGCCATGGTGGCAACGGATTTAACAGCCTGGAGAGAAAAATTAAGGGAAACCTCCGCGAAGCTAAATATAACTTGTTACGGGGATTTTACCGGAGGCATGTATGCGGCGTACCGGATGAGAGATAACGACAGCAATTTTATCATTATAGATAAGAGGGGCATCGTCAGATTTGCCGCATCCGGCCGGGTAGATAACAGCCGGTTTGAGGCCATAAAAAAACTCCTTTTAGAACTGACGGCTGGCAGGTAAGAAGCGCCGGGGCCCGGCGGCTGAACTCCCCGGGCGGGTGGTGGGGCCGCTTACCCTGGTGCCGCCTGATCTGAGATTAATCCCTGCGCCCTTTAGAGGCAAATTGGAAATCCATGGCGAAACTAGCTGAACATGCCATCGAAGTCGAGAACCTGACCAAACGTTACGGGGATTTGCTGGCGGTCAACGGCATATCGTTCAATGTCAGGAAAGGCGAAGTTTTCGCCTTCCTGGGCCCGAACGGCGCCGGCAAGACCACTACCGTCGAGATAATCGATATGATCCGCACGCCCACGTCGGGAAAGGTGAGACTTCTCGGGATGGACGTCACCAAGAAGAGGCGCGCCATCATTCCCCGGATCGGCGTCCTCCCGCAAGACTTCAGCTCCTTCGACCGGATAACGGTCAGGGAAACCATGCAGTACTATTCGCGACTATTTTTTCGCGCCAGCCGCCTCCGGCGGAATGCCGATATCGACGAGCTGATAGAACTCGTAAACCTCGAGGACAAGGCCGCAGAGCAGTATAAGAACCTCTCCGGGGGCTTGCGGCAGCGCCTCGGCATCGCGATTGCGCTCGTGAACGACCCCGAGGTCGTGTTCCTCGACGAGCCAACGACAGGGCTCGACCCCCGGGCCAGGCGCGAGGTATGGGAAGTCCTGCTGGGTCTGAAGAAGAAGGGGAAAACGATATTTCTCACCACGCACTACATGGAGGAAGCGGAGATTCTGGCCGACACGGTCGCCATCATCTCGAAGGGGACGATAATCGCCACGGGCTCTCCCGCAGAGCTCATAGAAAACAACGCGAAATATCTGGTCCTCACGCTGCAGTCCGTCGATGCCACCGCCTTTGAGATCATCCGGAAGATGGGTTTCGACCCGGTCCCTGACACCCACCAAGACCTCAAGGTCAGGATGGAGCACACGGAAGACATCCTGAAGACCCTAAATGCTATTAGGGACGCCGGGGGGGCGTTCCTCAGCCTGGATGTTCGCCGGCCCAACCTCGAAGAGGTCTTCCTGATGCTCACCGGCGAGGCGTTCCACGCAGGCCCGGCCAAGGGCGGGGAGGTGGTATGAAGCTGCGCATCGTCGGCGCCAATCTCGTCGTGAAGCTCAAGACCTTCTACAGGGAGAGGACCGCGATGTTCTTCACGATTGCGTTCCCGATAATCCTGATTCTCGTGTTCGGCACCATTTTCCTGGACCGGGACAAATTGAGCTTGGACCTGGCCGTGCAGGACCTCGACCACACCCACGCCTCGGCACAGTTTGTCAAGACCCTTGAGTTAGACGGGAACTTCAAGATAATTGAGGTCGATCCCGCCAGCGACGCCAGGGACTACGCCAAGAACCATGGGCTGAACCTTATCCTCGTTATTCCCCAAGACTTTGAAAACTTGCTCAATCAGAGGGTGGACCTCACAAACCCCAGTGCCTCCGTTACCCTCACGTATATAAACGATCCCAGCTCTACTTCGGTGAAGTCGAAGATGGACTACCTGAACATGGAGCTTGCGGGGATGAACCAGAGGATGTCCGGGAAGCCGCCGTTCTACCGGTGGGAGGAGACCTCGATACTCAACCGGCTGTACCGGTTTATCGAGTTCTTCATCCCCGGCGTCATCGCTATGGCGGTGATGACCGCATCCCTGTTCGGCACGGTGAACCTGAACACCGAACTGTTGCAGAAGGGTATCATCAGGAAGCTATCCACCACGCCCATCACTCGTACCGACTGGATACTGTCGAACATGCTGTACCAGTTCATACTCGCCATTATCTCCACGGCTGCGATGCTGCTGGTGAGCTACGGCGTGTTTCACATCGACCTCAAGATAAACGTCTGGCTCCTGGTGTTCATTCTGCTTGATGTCTTCGCGTTCGTCGGCATCGGGATGATACTCACCCGCTTTGTGCAGGAGGCGCAGAGCGCCGCCGCAGCAGCAAACGCCATCACGTTCCCCATGATGTTCCTGGCGGGGAGCTTCTTTCCCATCGAGATGATGCCGGGCTTTTTGCAGACCTTCGCCAAGCTGCTGCCTCTCTATTACGTGAACGAGGGCCTGCGGGCCTCCATGATATTTGGCGACAACATGGCCGCCCTGCGTTACGCCGCCATAATCGGGGTTTTCGCGGCCGTGGTCTTCGTCTTGGGCATCATGGCCACCAGATGGGAAGAGGGTAAGTGATTGCCAGGCACCTCAGGCATCGCCAGCCCTCGAGCCCCCGTTCCCGGCGCCCTTACCGCCTGTACCCGCTGTCCTGGCGCTCAGTCAGCGCGCTGGCCAGAAGGGGCTGCTCCCCAGCCTCCCCCCGGCATCCGGGTTTTCCGTCCGCACAATTGCGCGAACCTTTTCTTGGAAAAGAAAAGGCAAGGTGGACCCCATATCCTGCCCCACATTTCCAGGGCGAAGGTTTGACCGACCAGACGTTGCTTGTTTAACCGAAGATGATTCCCGGAAGGTGAAGACGTGAAAATAAAGCTTATCGCCCCCCATGAACAACTGGAAGACACAAGTAATTTCAGGCTACAGAGGGTAAATCTTCCTCTGATAGCTGCGCTTACTCCGCCTGGCCACACGATTACCATGGTCGATGAAGTTTTTGCTCCCGACGACCTCAATCAAGAGGTGGATTTGGTGGGTATCACTGTCATGACACCCCTGGTGCCCAGGGCCTATCATATCGCCGACACCTATCGCCAAAAGGGGGTGCAGGTGGTGATGGGAGGAATACACCCCACCATATTGCCTGACGAAGCCTTAGGCCATGCAGACGCGGTAGTAGTGGGAGAAGCGGAGGGTGTCTGGCCACGGGTTGTATCTGATGCCGCCTCGGGACAGCTGCAAAGACTCTATCGGGCTGGTAAAAAGACAGAGCTCACCGGCCTGCCAAGACCGCGGCGGGATCTCTTCCCCAGAACCGCACATCGGGGTTCTGGTCCTACCTATGTCGGCGTCGAGGCCTCCCGAGGGTGTCCGCATGATTGCGAATTCTGTTGCAATGCCCAGACCATGGGGCAGCAATATCGAGTCAGACCGGTCCCAGAGGTGGTTGCCGAGATCGAGTCTCTTGATTCCCCTCACTTCTTCTTCGTCGATGATGCCCTGGGACAGAACCGGGAGGTAGGGAAAAAGCTTTTTACTGAAATGATACCCCTTAAGCGGCTATGGATGGGGCAAGGAACGGTGTCTTTAGCTGAGGATGTGGAGCTGCTAAAATTGATGCGACGTGCGGGGTGCCGGGGACTTTTGGTCGGGTTCGAATCGGTCCAAAAAGGCACTCAGCATGAGGTGAAGAAAATCAAGAACCTGAAGATCGATTTTTACGAGGCCATGCGCCGATTCCATGGCGAAGGTTTTGGCATCCTCGGCGCCTTTATTTTTGGCTTCGATTACGAAAACAAGGATGTGTTCGAGCAGACCTTTGAATTTATCATAAAAAGTCGCCTGGATTGTGTCCAGCCGCGGATTCTCACTCCTTATCCAGGGACTCGGTTATATACGCGTCTCTTAAGCGAAGGCAGGTTGTTTGAGCCTGACTGGTGGCTCCGTGGATATCCTCCTGAGACACTCCTTTTTCAACCGAAGAGCATGACTGCTGAAGAGCTCCTTAGTGGCTACGCCCGCTTCACCCGGCAAACCTATACGTTCGGCGCCATGATCAAACGCTTCTTTGGTATGAGCCCATGGAAACGGACTCTAGGCGGTTGTTTATTTTACGCTGGCATCAATATATCGGCCCGCAACCGTTATTTCAAAAGCCTGAATAAGCCCCAGCCATTTGTCGGGGCTGCCAACGTAAGAGGCGAACTCTAGGAATTTTTTGAAAAAATGGGACAATCATTGGGCCGCATCTGACGGCCTTCAGGAGATTCTCCCATTTTTACCGGTCCAGTTTTCGTGGGGCTGGTCCAGTTATCAAGCCTCTCTTTTCTCCTGGCCGCCTCCCCCCTCCCACCAGCGGTAAAGTCGAGGGCCGATGATGCTGCACCCCGCTGCCAACGCCGCTCCGGCGAAAAGATCGATGACATAGTGATACCTTAGGTAGACCAAGGAGAGGATGAGAGCGCCGGCGATCGGGCAAAAGAGATAGAAGAGCACCCGGGCGTAACGATAGGATAGAAATAAAACGATGACAGCGATCACGGTGTGACCGCTGGGCATGCAATCCCGTTTGTTATTCTCCACCAAGTTTATTAAATGTCTCACGAAATCGGCGATAAAACCGCCTTTTAGGGGAACCGTTTGGAGGTGGGCCAGGGTGTACCGCGGGCCAATCGCCGGAAAGAGAATATAGCCGACGAAAGACAGATACCAACACAAGAGCAAGACAAAGACCGCCAGATCGAAATCCCGCCTCGGATTCTTCAGATAGAGGGTATGAATGAGTCTGGCCGGAAGGAAAAAATAGCTTAAATAAGCTACGGACAGGACGTCAGTTAACCAGGGAACGATCCAGCGCTGCATCCAGACCGTTGGATTGACGCCAAAGAGGAAGAAATCGATTCGGATCAACTGGGGATCGACGTCGGGATGGATATACTGGATCAGATCACCGAGGGATTGGTAGATGAGGATAAGGTAAAGGGCGGGGGAAAAATCATTAATAAACTTACCTACCCGGCCCCCCACCTCTCGGTCGGAGCACCATTTCAAGACCAAGAGGACGCCTGCACCCAGGGCATAACACCAGAGCAGAGACCGCCAGAGTGGAATTTGGTCCCGAAAGAAGAGGACCAGCAAGATCAGCCCGAAGAGAAAGAGAAGGGTCAGCCCCTGAATAGGATTGATGCGTCTCATCGGGAGAAAATATATCCGAAACCGGAGGAGAAATCAAAAATCCCTGATCAACGTCAATTATCGGGCACTGCTCACGCTGATCACCCGGCTCCGCCAGCCCACCCGGTAGGCGATGCCACGCCAGAGCATCTCCTTGATGAACGCCGACTGCAAGTGGCACCAACTGGCCATGGCCATGGCCGCCGGGATGAAATCTTCCATTCATATCTGGGATTTTTGCCAATCAAGGCAAATGTGGCTGCGAGTTGGCGATTGTTTTGAAGCCTTCGCTCGGGGCAAGCGGTCCCGAAAACCTCGTTGTGACAGAAACAGCCATATATGCGGCATAATCCCATTTGGAGCAGGTCAGTCCCCCGCCCCGGCCATTTTCCCTTTGTAATGATTCCGTATTCAGCCTCTCAGCTAGTCAGCTTCAACGATGCGATGTATCCCCTCCCTGTCCGTTCGAAGCAAATTTTCATATTCCTGCTGGAGAGATGGAACCGGCAGATTCCAGCCCTCCAGGCTGAAAGGATCATGTATGACATGCATAATAAAAAGCTCGGCGCCGTATTTCCGGGCAAGTGAAACCCCATAGTGAACGGCTTTTTGACAATACCTAGTGGATCTGCTCACGACCAGAATCCGACTGACATCTTTTTTCATTCGCTCTCTCCCTGTGATTCGATGCACCCTCGGCTTCCAGGGCGGCGCTCAAGCGGGCCACCACATCCGCGACGTAACGTTGCCATTCTCTTATGGCCCAGCCGCTTTAAACCACGGATTCCCACGTAATCTTCGTAGGTCCCCTTCTTGTAGGGAATGTGGCCAATCTCCATGGCCTCCACGATACCTTCGACAATCATGCAGACGCCGAGGCCGGTCCCCAGTCCCAAAAAGAGCATCTTCCCGCCCCGGTAGCTCCCCAAGGCTTGCATGGCCGCATCGTTCATAAGCTTGACGAGGCATCCGAAGGCGGCGGCAAAGTCGAACCCTACCCACCCAGGTCCGAGGTTAGGCGGTTCCGCCACCGGACGCCCATGGAGAACCGGCCCGGGGTAGCCAATCGATACCACCTGGTAGTTCCAGTCCCCCGCCGCCTGCTTGACCCCGGCGACCATCTCTGCGGCTGTGAGCGTCGACCCGGAGGGAAACTCCCGATGGGTATCCTGCCCGCTATCCAGAATCTTGACGTGGGTCCCGCCAATATCAATTACCAGCACGTTCATGCCCAAACCTCTCTCAGTAGATAGGCTTAGTCATTAAATCCCTCCGGTTCTATCGGAGCATTTTCCTGATTCAAATCCGGGTCTAAGTCAATACCGAGAAATTCCAGGTTGATCCCGGCAAGTTTTTTGAGCCATGATTTTCTGACCATAGCATTATCCTTCCGTTCAAATATGTTTTTAGGGATTGTTTCGAAATAAGCGCGGCACCCCTCGAGAAAGCGTGACTTTCTGGTCTTGGTGCCATATGGTGAACTGAGAGCCTTCACGCAGCAGGTAAGTAGAAACCTCCGACTCAACGTTAATTTCTAATACCTGTCCTCGAATGCTCAGGGGGAAGTAAAGGCGCTTCAGTCCCTTAGGCAACTTAGGGTGGAACTTAAGACAGCCGCCAAAATCCCGCAGACCGGCCAGCCCGTAGACACAGAGCATCCAGCTGCCGCCCATGGAGCCCATGTGGCAGCCATCCTTGACATTGCCGCCAAAATCTTCCAGATCCCTGAGCACCGCATAATGGGCATACTTCAAGGCCTTATCCAGGTAGCCGATCTCCAAGGCCATGATACTTTCAATACAGACCGACAGGGAAGAATCTCCAGTAGTCAAAGGGTCATAATAATCGAAGTTTCGGCGTTTCTGTTCCAGGGAGAATTTGTCGCCCAACAGAAACATGGCCAACGTCACATCCGCCTGTTTGATCACCTGCTTGCGATAAATTTTTAAGGGATGATAGTAGAGAAGCAGGGGATAGTGGTCAATAGGGGTATGTTCGAAATCCCAGACCTCTTTTTCCAGAAAGCTGTCATCTTGAGGGTGGATTTGCAGCTCTGCATCATAAGGAAGATACATCAGTTCCGCAGCCCGGCGCCAGTTGTCGATTTCGGAGATATCGAGGCCGGTGCGGTCCACTACGGTGGCAAAAGTCCCGGGGTCTTTTTCCTGAAGCGTTTTTAAGGTGGCGGCGGCATAGCTCAGATTATTCTGGGCGATGATGTTGGTGTAAAGATTGTTATCCACCACAGTGGAGTACTCATTCGGCCCGGTAACCCCATGAAGGCAAAATTTCCCCTCCCGGCGGTCGGAGAAAAACCCGAGTCCATGCCACATGCGGGCAGTTTCCACCAACATCTCCGCACCGTTGGCAAAAAGGAATTCCTGGTCGCCGGTAACCTCCACATAATGTTGCAGGGCATACATGATGTCGCCATTAATATGATATTGGGCGGTTCCGGCCGGATAGTACGACGAAGCCTCATCCCCATCAATGGTCCTCCAAGGGAAAAGAGCCCCCTGTTCATTTACTTCCCGGGCCCGTTGCCTGGCCTTGTCCAACATCCTATACCTGAACTCCAGGAGATTCCTGGCTACTTGGGGATAGGTGTAAATCAAGAAAGGCAAGACATAGACCTCGATATCCCAAAAATAATTGCCGTCGTAGGCCTGTCCGGTGAGTCCTTTGGCCGGAATCCCCACTCCTTCTAATCGGATCGACGCCTGAAAGATTTGAAAAAGGTTAAAGCGCATGGCCTGTTGCAGTTCCCCGGCTCGATGTTGGGGGTGATCAGGGTCGCCCTCTATTTGCACGTCGCTCCGTTGCCAGAAGTCATCCAGAAGGACCCGCTGCTTCTTCAAGAGATCCTCGAAACCGCAGGCTTTAGCCAGATCCAGAGTCTTTCCGACCGCATCGCCCAACTCCTCAATCGAAAGAGCCTGGGAAGTGTGGTAAGCTATAAATTTAGTAACCTTTAAGGCCCTGCCGGATTGCCCCTGGCAAGAAAAGACGACCTTGCCCTCATCCTCAGAACTCTCGCTGCTGACGGAATAATGGCCTGCCGTTTCTATGAAGTGGTCGATGCCGCAAACCATCTTGAGGTTACTGTGTTCAGTTTTGTGGCCGAGGATTACTCTCTGGTCCTGGCTAGAATTTAGCAGGGGCAGCAGCACCTTGCCCTTGAGACTCTGGTACAGCCGCGGGTCTCCTTTCCGCAGGCGATCTTCGTGAACATTGCGCATCTCAGAAGCAATAACTACCTGGGCATCATCAGTTAAGACCGTCACTTCATAAGAAATGGCCGCCAGGTGGCGATGTTCATAGGACACCAGTCGCTGGGATTTAATGCTGACGCGCTTGCCGGAAGGCAGTTCCCATAATATTTCCCGGTCCAGGGTCCCGGCCTGCATGTCTAAAATTCGCTGAAAGCTGATTAGATTGGCCTCGGCCAGGACAAAAGGCTCATCATCCACGTAAAGTTTGATAATCTTGGTATCGCTCACATTGACAATGGTCTGGCCTTCTTTGGCAAAGCCGTAAGCTTCCTCGCCGTAACATATCGGCCAGACCTCGTAGAAAGCGTTGATAAACGTGCCATTTTCGAAGACCGGAGTTCCTTCTTCGAAGCAGCCGCGCATCCCCAGATAGCCGTTTCCCAGGGAAAAGATGGTTTCGGCCTGGGCCAGGAAGCGGGGATGGAATTCCTTTTCTATCATCCGCCAGGGGTCCACAGGGTAGATATGCTGAGGAGGTTTGAGGGGGCGGCGTTTGAGCATGATTCTTCTCCCGGATATTGCTCAGGTTAAAGTTACTGGTTCACGATAGCAATTTCTTGAGATCAGTCACGACCAGGTTGGCGCCATGTTGCCGCAGCGCCTCGGCATCCCCTTGGCGGTCCACGCCAATCACCAGCCCGAAGCCGCCGTTGCGACCGGCCTCGACCCCGGCCAGGGCATCCTCAACCACCACGGCTCGTCGGGGTGGCACGCCCACCATCTCTGCGGCCTTAAGGTAGGTATCCGGGGCCGGTTTGCCTTTCAGGTTGAGTTTTTCCGCGACGTTGCCATCAACCCTGGCATCAAAAAGATCGGCAATCCCCGCCACCTTAATGATCGCCTGACAATGTTTGCTGGAGGACACTACCGCGGTCTTAATTCCTGCCTGCCGCAACTGACGGAGCCAGGCAACCGAACCGGCAAATACTTCGACGCCTTTGGATTCCAGGGCCTGATTGAACAGCTCATTCTTGCGATTACCCAAACCGCCAATGGTCTCCAGGTCGGGCGGGGCGTCGGGATTGCCTTGGGGCAATTCAATACCGCGGGATTGCAGAAAACTGCGGACGCCATCTTCGCGGGGTTTGCCATCGACATAATCTTCATAATCAGTTTTGATATCGAAAGGCCGGAAGGTTTCCTTGTTCTTGGCGGCGCGGCGTTGCAAAAATTCGTCAAACGCCTGCTTCCAGCAAGCCGCATGGACTTTGGCAGTGGCGGTGAGCACCCCATCTAAATCAAAGAGCACTGCCTCGAAATGATCAAGATCGACTGGGGGAACTGGACTCACGGGACTGCTCCTCTTAGGTTTTCTGACTTGCCATGGCCAGTTCTGGCGGGAATGCGAGCTCTGGGGGACCAGGACCAGGCCACAGACGAGGCCCTGCGCCAGGAATCAAAGGAACGTGGCGCAGTTCGCGTCGGTTCATTTAGAGGATGCATCTTTCCGAACCTCGCTCTCTGCCTCAAGCCAGTTTTGTCCTGCTTGGCCATCGCGGCGGACTCGCTGCTGATACAGTTCATAGGCACGCTTGGCGATCTGCGGCGTCAAATCGGAAGGTGGTTCGGCTTTGGCTTCAGGTTTAGGTTCAGCTTTGGCCTCAGGCAGGGATTTCAAATCATCCTTCGCATCGGGCTTCGATCCCGGCTTCGATTCGGGAGGCTTGGGCTGGTCGGCATTGGGTTTCATAATGGGTATTCTCCTGTCTTTGCTACGCCGCAGGTTTTGTGAGTTGCAGGATACTTGTTGTTATGCTCACTTTCTTTCCATCGCGGCATTGTATTCGCCACGGCGCGCCGCCCGATTGCACCTGGCTCGATGATACAAGGCTTGCTGGGCCGCTGACACGTGGGCCTCCTCGCCTTGCCAAATCTCCAAAGCCGGTTGCTGGATGGCGCGGGCAAACGAAAAAGCCAACGCCCAAGGCAGTCGCGACTTGAATCTAACATTCATGGCATTCAAACGGGCCGAGGCCAGTTCACCGGATTGGCCGCCCGACAAGAAGGCAATGCCCGGAACGGCAGCGGGGACGGCTCGCAAGAGACACCTCACCGTGGCGTCGGCCACCTCGTCCACCGCTGCTTGCTTGGGGCAGGTCAATCCCGGAAGCACCATGTTGGGCTTCAGGATCATACCCTCCAGCATCACCCGTTGTGTGTAAAGCTGGTTGAAAACCGTTCGCAGGACCTCCTCAGTTACCTCGTAGCACCGCTCCAGGGTATGCTCGCCGTCCATGAGCACTTCCGGCTCGACTACCGGTACCAGTCCAGCTTCCTGGCACAACGCGGCATAGCGGGCCAACGCCTGCGCGTTGGCCTCGATGCAACCCCGGCTGGGGATGCCAGCGCCCACGGCAATCACCGCGCGCCACTTGGCAAAACGGGCGCCCATTTGAGAGTATTCAGCCAGGCGGTCGCGCAAACCGTCCAGACCTTCGGTTATTTTCTCTCCGGGATGACCTGCCATGTCCTTGGCACCGGTATCGACTTTGATGCCGGGAATGATTCCCGCAGCGGTGATGACTTTAACAAAGGGAGTGCCATCTTTCTTCTGCTGGCGGATTGTCTCGTCATAGAGGATCATGCCACTAATGCACTCACCGAGACCGGGCGTGGTCACAATCAACTCCCGATAGGCGCGCCGGGCCTCCTCGGTCTGGGGAATCCCCAGCCTGGCGAAACGTTTGTTGCAGGTTGGCTTACTTTCGTCCATCGCCAGCAGGCCCTTGCCGCCGGCGACCAGCGTCCTCGCGGTGTCTATGAGCTCTGGCGCATTCATTTGGGGTTGCTCCACTTCCAGTTCCGGATTTCCGGCAGGTCTTGGCCGTGCTTGTCGATGTACTGCTTGTGCTCGATGAGCTTGTCCTGGACCATCTGCTTCAGATAGGCCCCCTTGGCGCCCAACTGCGGCAGGCGATCGACCACGTCTTGCACCAGATGAAAGCGGTCCAGCTCATTCTGCACCCTTATGTCGAAGGCTGTCGTGATGGTGCCCTCTTCCTTGTAGCCCCGGACGTGGAGGTTGCGATTGGTCCGGCGGTAGGCCAGCCGGTGGACTAGCCAGGGGTATCCATGGAAGCCAAAGATGATGTGCTTATCTTTGGTGAAAAGCGAATCGTAATCCGTGTCGCTCAGTCCGTGCGGGTGCTCGCTTTGCGGCTGCAACTTCATGAGGTCGACGACATTGATCACCCGGATTTTCAGATCGGGCAGATGTTGGCGAAGAATGGAAACGGCGGCCAGAATCTCCAGCGTGGGCGTGTCGCCGCAACAGGCCATCACCACGTCCGGCTCGGCGTCCTGGTCGTTGCTGGCCCATTGCCAGATGCCAATTCCTTCCGTGCAATGCACCACCGCCTCGTCCATGGTCAGCCA
This sequence comes from uncultured delta proteobacterium, assembly GCA_963697965.1. Lineage (GTDB taxonomy): Bacteria > Desulfobacterota > Desulfobaccia > Desulfobaccales > 0-14-0-80-60-11 > JAPLJC01. The sequence continues at coordinate 136,054 of OY969108.1, read as the reverse complement.
TTGGGGCAGTGCGTGTTTTCCCGCAACCACCACGTTAACGTAATGCCGGCTGCGCAAGCAGTGATCAAAAACCGACAGAAGGCAGTTGGCGTCGGGCGGAAGGTAAACGCGCACGATATCGGCCTTCTTGTTAATGACGTGGTCGAGGAAACCGGGATCCTGGTGCGTGAAGCCGTTGTGATCCTGCTGCCAGACATGGGAGGCGAGCAGATAGTTCAGAGAGGCGATCTTCCGGCGCCAGGGCAGCTCCAACGTTACCTTCAGCCACTTGGCGTGCTGGCTGAACATCGAGTCGACGATGCGAATGAAGGCCTCATAGCTGTTGAACAGCCCGTGCCGCCCGGTAAGCAGATATCCTTCCAACCAACCCTCGCACTGGTGCTCGCTGAGCATCGAGTCCAGCACGCCTCCGGCGGGCGCCAGAAATTCATCATTCTCTACTTCCAGGGCGTCCCACTGACGGTTGGTGACCTCAAAAACCGCGCCCAGGAGATTCGAGAGAGTCTCATCGGGACCGAAGATCCGGAAATTACGCTGATCCTGATTGAGCTTGGCCACGTCGCGCAGGAACTTACCCAGCACAAGCGTATCTTGGCCGTCCACGGCGCCGGGCGAAGGCACCTTTACCGCGTGGTCATGAAAGTCCGGCAAGCGCAAGTCGCGCAGCAGCATGCCGCCGTTGGCGTGGGGATTGGCACCCATCCGCCGGTCGCCCTGAGGCGCCAGCTCGGCCAATTCCGGCCTGAGGCGGCCATCTTTATCGAACAGCTCCTCGGCCTTGTAGCTCTTCATCCAGTTTTCGAGCAGCTTGACATGATCGGGATGCTCGGGATCCACCAGCAGCGGCACCTGGTGCGCTCGGAACGTGCCCTCAATTTGCAGACCATCGATGACTTTCGGTCCCGTCCAGCCCTTGGGTGACCTCAGGACGATCATGGGCCAGCGCCGCCGGGTGGTGTCATTCTGGTTCCGGGCCTTGCTTTGGATTTGCCGAATGTCCTCGATGGCCTTTTCCAAAGTGCTGGCCATGAGTTGATGCATCTCTTCCGGCTCATCACCTTCCACAAAGTGGGGCGTCCAGCCGCAGCCTCTTAGAAATTGGTCCAATTCCTCATGTTCGATGCGGGCCAGGACGGTCGGGTTGCTGATCTTGTAGCCATTGAGGTGCAGGATCGGCAGCACGGCTCCGTCGGTAATCGGGTTGAGAAACTTGTTGGACTGCCATGCGGTCGCTAAGGGGCCCGTTTCCGCTTCACCGTCGCCGACGACGCAGGCGACGATCAGATCGGGATTGTCGAACGCAGCCCCGAAGGCATGGCTGAGCGAGTACCCCAACTCGCCACCTTCGTGAATCGACCCCGGCGTCGTCGGCGCCACATGGCTGGAAATCCCACCGGGGAACGAGAACTGCTTGAACAGCTTCTTGAGCCCGGCCTCGTCCTGAGTGACGTTCGGATAAACTTCAGTCCAGGTGCCTTCGAGGTAAACGTTGCCCACCAGCGCCGGGCCGCCGTGACCGGGACCGGCGATGTAGAACATATCCAGGTCATACTTCTTGATGACCCGGTTCAAATGGACGTAGATGAAGTTCTGGCCCGGCGTCGTGCCCCAGTGTCCGACCACCAGCGGCTTCACGTGCGACAGCTTCAGCGGCTCCTTCAGCAGCGGATTGTCGTAAAGATAAATCTGGCCGACCGACAGATAGTTGGCGGCGCGCCAGTAGGCATTCATCTTGTGGAGCAGTTCCGGGGAAAGAGTTTTGGTCTCCATGGTTCAATTCTCCTTTTTTCAGCCAAGGCCGAGAACGCGGCAAACCGTTCTTGGCTATCATCCATTCTTCGTCCGTGTGAATGACGCGGACTGCAACCCGGCTGGCCGCCGCGGAAATCAGGCCCTCATTCGCCGCGTTTTGCTTTTCTTCGAGTTCGATTCCAAGGAATCCCAGCCCAGCGCAAATCCGGCTGCGGAGCGTGGGCGCATTCTCTCCGATGCCACCCGCGAACACCAGCGTGTCCAGTCCGCCCAACGCCGCCGCGAAGGCGCCGATCCATTTCTTCACCTGGTAGCAAAAAAGAGCGACCGCTTCAGCCGCCCGCACGTCCTGCGTCTCACGGTCGAGCAAGTCACGCATGTCGGAACTGGTTTCGGATATCCCGAGCAGCCCGGAATGGAAATTGACCATCTCGTTGAATTGCTTGGCGCCCATTTTCTCCGTGCGCGCCAGATACCAAACCAGCCCGGGATCGAGATCGCCGGAGCGGGTGCTCATGGGCACCCCGGCGGTCGGGGTGAAACTCATGCTGGTGTCCACGGGTTTGCCGTCGCGCACCGCCGCCAGGCTCGCGCCATTGCCGAGGTGGGCGAGGATGACCCTGCCTTGGGCCGCTTCCGTTCCAGCCAGGCGGGCCAGCTCTCCCATGAGAAACGCATACGACAACCCGTGAAAGCCGTACCGCCGCACCCCCTCCGCTTCGTAGCGGCGCGGAATCGGCAACAGCTGGGCCACGCGCGGCAGGTCATGGTGAAAAGCCGTGTCGAAACACGCCACTTGGGGCAGGTCGGGAAATCGGCGATGAAACGCCTCGGTTAAGAGGATTTCCTCCGGTAGATGCTCAGGATCGAATGGACTGAGATGGTGCAGCTCCTCAATCATTTCCGCAGTGATTCGCTGCGGCTGGCTATACTTAGGCCCGCCATGCACCACACGATGCCCCACCGCGCCGAGCGAGCCGCTGCCCATGGATTCCTCCAACCAATCCATCAACACATTGACCGCCGCTGTGTGATCGGGCGCCGTCACTAACCGCGAAAAGTTGTCCGCCTGGTTTAAGCCTTTCACCCGCAAGCTAGCCTCCGGCAGTCCAATCCGCTCAATCACGCCCTCCAGGTTCCGCCGAAGCGAGTCACCGGCCTCGAACAGAGCGAACTTAATGCTCGACGAGCCGCCATTAATGGTCAGGATCCGCGGTGTGCCCCGGAGCCGCTGAGTCGGTTGGTTATTCATGCAATCGGATCTCCCGTTTAGCCAGCCGGTAACCGCCCTCGATCATCACCGCCAGAGCGACCAGCGCCGCCAGCATCCACAACTTTGAGGGTGCGGTCCTCGCCGTCTGCCAAACCAGCGCGCCCAACGCCGCGAGGCAGGCGACGGCCCCGGCCGCCGAAATCCAGCCGCGACTGTTGGTATGAGGAGCGTGAAACGTATTGGCGGTATTGACTGCGGCGAAGATCAACAGAAACCCGGCGCTGCCCAGCGTCGATCGGCATGGTACTCTTCGAGCCACATCAAAGCGTTATCGCTTATGTATTGGCGCACTTCACCCCGACCATAATCGGGGCGTGTCTCGCCCCAGGGTGTATGCGAGCGGTGGTCATTGTAGAAGTAGATCCCCCCTTTATCATTTTCACTCCACCCGTCAAATTGCCACAAATCAAGGTCAGAGGGGCCAAAGTGGTTGTAAACGACATCTACGATGACCGCGATACCATGCTCTTGGGCGGCCTTCACAAACCGCTTAAATGCATCTGGCCCGCCGTAAATACTTTCAACGGCAAAGGGATGAGACGGATCGTAACCCCACGAAAATTCGCCTGAAAACTCCGCGACTGGCATCACTTCCGCGGCATTGATGCCCAGTTCTTGAAGATAGGGCAATTTTTCCATGGCACTATCAAACGTGCCCGGATGCCCCTTTTCTTTGACGTTAAATGTGCCGATGTGCATCTCATAAATGATGAGTTCATTCCCCGCGGCCATGTGGAAGGTATTATCACCCCAGCCGAAGGATTTAGGATCATAGATAACTCCATTGCCGATTGAGCTAGTCACCTTTCTGGCATACGGGTCAATGCGGGAGAGAGGGCCCCTGGGACCGTGAATCAAGTATCTGTATTCATCCCCTGTTTTTGCCTCTGACACGTCAGTCGACCAGTAACCGTTCTCCTCTCTGGCCAGAGGTCTTGAGGTCTTGTTCCAATCATTAAAGGTTCCGGTCACATAAACCTTTTCGGCATGGGGCGCCCAGACGCGAAAGGTTACACCCCTTGCGCTGGGTATGGCCCCCATGCCTGGATGTTTTATCGCGGTATTAGTTTTTTCTGACATTCTCTTTTCTCATTTTTCGTTTTACGAAGTTCCCCGCGCACTGGGCGAGGCTTGGAAGATACGCTCCTTGTAAATAGCGGACCCACCCAGCCTCGCGTATCCATTCATTGTCGCCATAGGATGTGACCCTCTTCCAGGGGCACCGCAACGCCGGCGCAGCGCGGTATCACCAGCTCCGTATAATCTGTCGCCAGGAGTGTTGCGGGCGCCGGCGCGCCCTAGGCGTAAGCGTTGCCCCCCGCTGGTTGCCGGACGCGGCAAATTGATATCGAGTCTCGACAACCCCAATCGTTCATTGAAGTCATTCTTCTTTTCCGGGCTCGATTTCCTTCTCTTTGTTTGCGCGCTCCTGGCCCAATCCCATGGTCAAGGCTGTCAGCCCGGCAATACCCCCTAGTTGCATGGTATCCACGGCCGTGCTGGGTACAATTACGATCGTGGCGTTCGCCTTCAAACCCTCATAAAGCATGTTCATAGCCCTCAAGTGAAGGGCGATAGGATTGTTGGTATAGGTCTTGGCCGCTTCTCCAAACTTCTCCGCCACCTGTCGCTCCGAATCTCCCAGAATCACCCGGGCCTGACGTTCTCTTTCAGCCTGGGCCTGCATCGACATCGCATCCTCCAAAGCCGGGGGAATAAGTACATCCTTGACTTCCACCGAAATAACATTAATGCCCCAGGGCTCGGTGCGCACATCAATGATCTTCTGCAGCTCGTCACTAATCTTCTCCCTGCCTTCCAGCATGTCCGAAAGCATGGTCTTGCCGATGACATCACGCAGAGCCGTCTGGGAGGCCCAACTTATAGCGCTTTGATAGTCGGCTACATCCAGAGCTGCCTTCTTGGGGTCCACAACTTTCCAAAATAGCACTGCATCTACATCCACCGGCACCGTATCTTTGGTAAGAGTCTTTTCTGCCTTGAAAGAAGCGGTAATCACGCGGGTGTCAATCCAGTAAGGTATCATGTCGAGGATCGGGATAATGAAAAACAGTCCCGGTCCCTTGAGGGAGCGGAACTTGCCTAACCGCAATATCACCACCCTTTCCCACTGATCCGCAACCTTAATTGATAGAGACACAACGAGGGCGATAACAAAGGCAATGGCTCCAATCGATTGGCTTTTCATGGCAAACGCTAACCCTCCGCCAATGCCAAGAATTACGATGAAGATCAATGATGCAAAAGAGCTGCTTTTTCTCATTTCGATTACCTCCATGATTTGGGCACCTGAATAGGAGCCGTTTCTCGGGTTGCCCGGAACTTCCACCCATCTGTTGCAGGATTCTGGCAGTAGAATAAGTTAATGATGGTGCATCAGGGAAACCGCGGCGGTGTGCCTCTTTCTCACCTAGCGCCAGCGTAGCACGTCAGCAAACCGTCCGCGTTATAATTGAGGTTTTTGCCCTGCGTGGAGGAAGATAATCATCGCAGAAGGAAAAACAAGTTTAACCCGAATATTTAGTCCAGCGCAGTTCAAACGGTATCCGATGTTATGCCGCATCCATAGCTATTTCTGTCCCAACGATGTTTTGGGGCCTCTTTGCCCCAGAAAAATCTCCAAAACGAATGTACCCACGATGCCACTTTTAATCATAGGCCAAAAGCTAACTGTGGTATTGGTATGAACAGCGCTAAGACATACAGCTCCTTGTTAGGTGGTTCCTTCTCTATCAAATTTTCGAACGCTATGCTGGAAAGTGCTGTCTAACTTTCGCAGCAATCTGACGATCCGTCATCTTGTCAACTGTTTCAATAGCTACGATGCGTCCACCGAGGTTGTCTCTTTCAAGACGCTTTTTCAGTTCGCCCTTTGCCTCACCAGGACCAAATATCAGAATGGATTCTGCGTCCCGAATACACGCAATTACCGCATCGTAATAAATGTTGAGTTGTCCCGTTAACGTTTTCTGGCGCCTATCCTGGGCCGGAACCTGATCTGGTTCATAGGGACCCTTAAGAGGTGAATCACCAGAACGGCGGAGCTGTTTTTCAACCTTCGATATTATCAGTCCTATCTCTTCCCCTTGGTTCGTAACAGACATGATAATAGCCTTCCTATGGTCAATCCACAAACCAACCTTTGTTTTCATCGATTTCTCCTTGTCTATTTGCTGCCTACTTACATTATATAGTTATGCTTATTTCATTCAATTCTTGCTGCATAATCCAGGTTTCTACCTCCAGACACTCCAGGACAAAATTAAAAAACCATTATTATTGGGCATTTCAATGACTATGACACCAAACCCATCGACTTTCGCCGGCTGCTGGAAAAAATACAAGGTTTTTTAAAACTCTCTTATAAAGTAGAAGGCGCTCTGGCGCCAACTTTCGGACCTAAGGCCCCATTCTTAGGCAAGGAAAAATAGAAGGTTGTACCCTCATCGAGCTTCCCTTCCGCCCAGACCCGGCCGCCGTGGCGCTGGATAATGCGTTTGACTATGGCCAGACCCACCCCGGTGCCTTCGTATTCATCACCGCCATGCAGGCGTTGGCAGGGGTGGAACAGGTCGGTGGAATAACCCTCATCAAACCCAATGCCGTTGTCCTTGACGTAGTGAACGTTCTCTTTGCCCTCGGTCCGCCCCCCCACCTCGATGACCGCGGTCTCCCTAGATTTGGTGAACTTGACGGCATTAGCCAGTAAATTCTGCATGACCTGATAGAGCAAGGATTGATCGCTCAGAGCCTGGGGCAGGTCGTCTAACTTTAAGCGCAAATCCCTTTCCAGCGCTTCTGCCTGGAACTGGGCAAAAATTTGCATGGTCACGGCGGTCAGGTTGACGACGGATTTTTTTATTTGCAAACACTCCAGGCGGGATAGGGCCAGCAGGTCATCGATGAGACTATACATAAGTTTGGTATTGTCGGTGATGACTTTAAGCAACCCGAGCGCTTCCTCATCAAGTTTATCGGCGTGCTCCGCCCGCAGCATCCGGGTGAACCCCTGGATGGCCCGGAGTGGGGTCTTGAGGTCTTGGGATATGGAATAAGAGAAAGACTCCATCTCCTCGTTGGCTGCCTCCAGGAGTCGCTGTTGGGACCTGAGGTCAGCGTTCAGCCTCCCCAGCTCCTCCTGTCGGACGGTAAGCCCCTCCTGTTGGACGGTAAGTTCTTCCGCCTGAACCTGGAGTTCTTCATTAGCTGTCGCCAACTCTTCGGCGAGGACCTGTTGCTCCGCTAAAAGCCGCTGCCGTTCGAATTCCTGCTGCTTGCGCTCGGTGACATCTTCGATGGCCAGCAGGATTAGGTCCCCGGTTTTGCCCCCCCCATTAGACGCCGGGCGTTGAAGGAGCATGGTGCGGCGACCGATCTTGGGAAAATCATGCTCCACTACGAAGTCCTGGAAGCATTGGTCGGTGAGCAGGATGTTTTCCAGGAGTATCCTCAGGCGGGGGATATCCCATTGGCGATTGCCTATCTCAAAGATGAACCGGCCTTCCAAGCCCCGGCGGAGAACTTTGAAGGTCCGGTAAAAGGAGTCGTTGAGGAAAATAATCCGGAGGTCGCCGTCCAGAACGATGCAGGGCTCGCGCACAGTGGCGATGATACGATGGTCAAGCTCGCCCAACGCCTGAGGTGTTCCGGGTTTTGGCCTTGCCTTCCCTTTGCTGTGCATAAATAAATTATTCCATAAAACTGGAAAATTCTAAAGAGCCTAACGCCAATTTATTTGGGTAGTTAAATATTAAGCATTTTCAAAAACAAGCACAATAGTATCCTTTATCTGATAACTAACCAAATCGCAGTATATCCTGCCACTATACGCCCTTCCGCTAATCTTTCCATATGGTTCGTATATCGGGAGGCCTTAACTAAATCGCCTCTCAGAAAATGCGCCCCGCATTGGCAGGGGGTATTCCTACGAGCACAGATGCCCAATCGATTGGCGAGCATTTTTCATCAAAAAATTTTGGGGGGCGGCCTCATACCAGGGGGGCTGAAAAAAGAATTATGGAAAATTTGGCGGACAAAGCTATTGACTATGGGGGGCGGTAGGAGTCCCACTAGGGGTTTTGGGTTTCTGAGCCGAAAATTCTCCAGGCCAGGATCAGGCTGGGGCGGTGCACCACAGGGGCAGGTGGTGGACGCACCAGACCCCCTATCCCAATGACCCTCTCATCTCCGTTTACCTTGACCGGCTCCTTTCCTCTCAAGCGACCTTCTGAGAAGCCCCACATTGAACGGAAAAGGTTGATCCCTGCCCTAACACCGGCCATGAATCAATCGTTGAAAACTGCCATGCGCAGCACACCCGTTACCCTCTCGGCTACCTCGTCGAGATCCGCTTCGTTGGGTCTGCCCTTGATATTCCCAAGACGGCCCATGGTAGAGAAGTCTTTCATCCGGCCTTTAGCTGGAAATTCTCCGATAAAATACCATTCGGCGACGATTTCGAACCCCAAATGGTCAAACAATGCGACCAGGTATTTCACCGCCGGGACGGCCTCGTTGACGCCGGTATGGGCACCGCCGTAGGTGCAGTAAACCACCACCTTTTTATAGGCCCGCCGGGGGGAGGCAAGTTTAATCTCGCCTGCTGCCGCATATTGGGAGCGTCTCTTATCGATGAACTCCTGCAATGGCTTACCAGGTAGCCACTGGTAGACGCCGGACCCCACAAAAATGAAATCATAACTGAGCAAGTCTATTTCCCTGTCACCGATGATTCGAATCGAGTCGACCAGGTGTCCCAACTTTTCCGCGGTGGTGGTTATCCGGTTGGCCACCTTTTCGGTATTGCCCGTGGAGGAAAACCAGAGGTTAATAATTTTTATGGCTTCTCCTCACAAGTTATTGAAGCTGAAATTATGCGGCAGCTTTGACCATCGCAGTCAAAATGGTTTTGGGGATCTCTTTTTTCGAGTTTAACTCATACCATGTGATGGATCAAAATTTGTCTTCAAAATTTTTGGGGTTGGGTCCCATCACCAGGGGGGATCTGCTTGTCACCTGGAATGAATTTTGGAAAAAATTTCCGGGCGGATCATATTGACCAGGGGGGACTGGACTCCTATCATCGGGTTTTGGTTTAGGGGCGGGAAAACTAGCAGGTGCAATGCAGGGCCGTGAGCTTCAGGTGAGGCGGGGCCAATAGTTGCCTACTGGCCCCGCAGACTTTTTCGTTTACCAAATGTTTACCATTTACCCTTTGATAGTGGTATTTTTAGGTCGGTTTCATTATAATGATTATACACCAAATTTTATAGGGATCCGGCAACATGTGATTGTGGTTGAGTTTCAGGTTGTTGCCCTTTTCCGTTTCGTAATCAGCAGGTCCTGGGGTTGAATCCGAGTGCCGGCTCCAATAATATCAGCAAGTTAACATATAAGTTGCCTTCTGTTATTGTCATTGGGTTCCAATATGGGTACCATTTTTTCACTTGATGACCATCATTCCCATGGCTCTTAATCACTGGGTTCGGAGTTCGAGTCTCCGACGGCCCACCATACCGCGGCGTTTTTGAAGCTGACGTCTTTCACGGTGCGGGATTATGCCAGGCGGAAGATCTGCCGGCCCGCAAGGATGCCGGTTACTCGATTGAATCGGCACTGATTCCGGGTACGGGCTCGGGTTGGCGGGACGCGCAGCCTATGGAGCAGACGTTCCGCCTCCTGCTGCGCTAAGGTCACAGTCCTTGTAAATTACAGTGGCTCAATCGCAAAATCTATCCCCTTCACCCCACCGGACAGACATCCGGCATAGTCTTAGGGATCCTATTAGCCGACTTTCAGCACAAGTCAAGAGTCTTTCGTCAGATTTCGGTTAAGTCAGCCGAGTATCCCGTATAAAAAGGAGACCTCCAGAATGGCGGTGAGCAGCAGGAGCATTCGTGAGCCCTTGTCCCGCCTGAGGTCCTTCCTCCCGGGAGGCGGCTTGGGGCGAAGGTACGCCGGCGACGAGCCCCCGCTGCGATCGGAGTTGTTCAGCGCCGATCAGATGGAGCAGCATGGCAAGACCCTGGCGGACTCCCACCAGTTGAGCCCGGGACGTCCTCAGGGCCGGCTGCTGACGCGGCTGGCTGAAAATAAAGCCATCCTCATTGGAGTCCGCAACCTGCTGACTGAGGCGGTCAAGGCAAACCGCCGGATTACCCCGGCCGGGGAATGGCTGCTCGACAATTTTTATCTGATCGAAGAGCAGATTCGCACCGCCAAGAGGCATTTGCCCAAGGGTTACAGCCGAGAACTACCCCGCTTGCTAACCGGCCCATCGGCCGGGCTCCCCCGGGTTTATGACCTAGCGCTGGAGACGATCTCCCACGGCGATGGCCGGGTGGATCCGGAAGCTCTCAGCAGTTTCATTGCCGCCTACCAGACCGTCACCGCCCTGAAGTTAGGTGAATTGTGGGCCATCCCCATCATGCTCCGCCTTGCCCTGATCGAAAATCTCCGACGCGTTGCGGCCCGGATCGCCACCGACAGGATCGACCGAAACCTCGCGGACTATTGGGCGGACCAGATGACGGCAATCGCCGCGCAAGACCCGAAGAGCCTGATTCTGGTGATCGCAGATATGGCGCGGTCGAATCCGCCGCTGGTGAGTTCCTTTGTGGCGGAACTGACGCGCCGGTTGCAGGGGCAGGGGCCCGAGCTGGCCTTGCCGCTCACCTGGATCGAGCAGCGCCTTGCCGAATCTGGGTGGACGAGCAAGGAGTTGGTGCAGTCGGAAAACCAACAACAGGCCGCCGATCAGGTCTCCTTGAGCAACAGCATCGGCAGCCTCCGTTTCCTGGATGCCATGGATTGGCGCACTTTCGTCGAGGCGCAGAGCGTGGTCGAGCAGACCCTGCGTCAGGATCCCGCGGTGGTCTATGGCAAGATGGATTTTCCCACCCGGGACCGCTACCGCCATGTCGTCGAGGAGATCGCCAAGAGCAGCCGGCACTCCGAAAGCCAGGTGGCGCGCCAAGCGATCCAATTGGCCAGAGAGGGCGCGGCCAATAAAGGCGGCGGCGACCGCACGGCACACGTCGGCTTTTACCTGATCGATAAGGGATTGGCGCAACTCGAGGGGACAGTAGAACTGCACCGCTCCCCTTTGGAGGCGCTTTGCAGAGTGAGCCGCCGCTTTCCTGTGCTGCTGTATGTCGGCGCGATCATGTTGGTTACGGCAATCACTACCAGTGCCTTCCTGGCGAAGGCGCAGGCCGACGGGCAATCCGGTTGGATACTCGGGCTGATCGGGGTCCTCTCGCTCTTAGGCGCCAGTCATCTGGCAGTCGCCCTGGTAAACTGGCTGGCGACATTGCTGGTGAGGCCGCAGCCGCTGCCGCGCCTGGACTTCTCCGAAGGAATTCCTCTGAAATTTAGCACCCTCGTGGTGGTCCCGACCATGCTCACGAGTCCTCAGAACATCGCGGCTCTGATCGAGGCCCTGGAAGTCCGGTTCCTGGCAAATCGGGACGCGAACCTGCACTTCGGCCTGCTCACTGATTTTCTGGATGCGCACGCAGAGACGCTGCCGGAGGACGAGCCGCTGGTGAATCTGGCCCGGCAGGGCATCGAAGAGTTGAATGAAAAGTACCGGAGCAGCAAAGGCGATATTTTCTTCCTCTTTCATCGCCCGCGCCGCTGGAATCCCCGCGAGGGGATTTGGATGGGCTACGAGCGCAAGCGAGGCAAGCTCGCGGAACTGAATGCCTTTTTGCGCGGCGGCCCCAGGGATTGCTTCTCAGTGGTCGTCGGTGCGACTGCAGTCTTACCGGACGTGAAGTACGTGATCACCCTGGACACCGATACGCAACTGCCCCGCGACGCGGCGTGGCAGCTGGCGGGAGCCATGGCGCACCCCTTGAACCGGGCGCGGTTCGACGAGGACAAGCAGCGGGTCTGTGAGGGGTACGGCATCCTGCAGCCACGCGTGGCCGTGAGCCTCCCCGGCACGAACCGGTCGCGGTATGCGCGACTCTGGGGGAGTGATCCGGGCATCGATCCGTATACCCAGGCCGTCTCTGATGTTTACCAGGATCTGTTCCATGAAGGCTCGTTCATCGGCAAGGGAATCTATGAGGTCGATGCGTTCGAGCAGGCGCTCAAGGGGCGCTTCCCCGAAAACCGGATTCTCAGCCACGATCTTCTGGAAGGGTGCTACGCCCGGGCAGGGCTGTTGAGTGATGTCCAGTTATACGAAGAATACCCCTCTCGCTATAGCGCCGACGTGAGCCGCCGCTACCGTTGGATTCGCGGGGATTGGCACATTGCCCGGTGGCTGCTGCCAGGGGTTCCCGGCCCAGGCCCACACCTTCAAAAGAATCCGCTCTCGGGGCTATCCCGCTGGAAGATTTTCGACAACCTGCGCCGTAGTCTCGTGGCCGCGGCGTTGACGCTCCTGTTGCTCCTGGGCTGGACGGTCTTGTCGTCAGCCTGGTTTTGGACCTTGTCGGTGATCGGCATTATCCTTATTCCTCCTGTGTTTACCTCTCTGCTGGAAATGTTCCAGAAGCATGGCGATGTGCTTCTGGGCCAGCACCTCACTGCCATAGGACGCACGGCTGGTCGACACTTCGCTCAGGCTGCCTTTACGCTCGTGTGTCTCCCCTATGAGGCATTTTTCAGTCTGGATGCGATCATCCGCACGGGCGTCCGGATACTGATTACCCACAAGCGACTCCTCGAATGGAATCCGTCGGGCTATCGGGAGCGCCCTGGCCGCTCGGACCTCGTCGCCTCCTTTCAGGCGATGTGGATCGCCCCCCTGATCGCTTTAGCCGCGGCAATCTACCTGGCGTTTTCGAAGCCAGCCGTGTTATCGGCGGCTGGGCCCATACTGGGCCTCTGGTTTGCCTCCCCGGCTATCGCCTGGTGGATCAGTCGACCGCTCACTCGCCGCGCCGCAAGATTGACGGCCGACCAGACGTTCTTCCTCCGGAAGATATCCCGAAAGACCTGGGCGTTCTTCGAGACCTTCGTCGGCCCGGAAGATCATTGGCTACCGCCGGATTACTATCAGGAGCATCCCGTGGCCGGGGTCGCCCACCGCACCTCGCCGACCAACATGGGACTGTCGCTCCTGGCGAATTTAGCCGCCTACGACTTCGGCTACATTTCGGCCGGACGACTCGTCGAACGCACCGCGAATGCACTTCACACGATGGCAGCTTTGGAACGACATCGAGGCCATTTCTGCAACTGGTACGACACGCAGTCTCTACAGCCGCTGTTGCCCATCTATATTTCCACAGTGGACAGTGGAAACCTGGCGGGCCATCTGCTGACCTTGCGAGCCGGTCTGCTCGCACTTCCCGATAAAAAGATCCTGGACGAGCGCTGGTTTGACGGACTGAGTGACACCCTAAAGATTATCGTGGACGCGGCGGGAGGAGTCACTTCGGCCCCGCTGGCGCAACTTCAGAAGGATCTGGCGTCTGCAGGTGATTCCCGGCCAACCACGCTGGCGGCGGCGCGGCTGTGCCTCGGCCGGCTGGCGGCGTCCGCCGAGGATTTGGTCCGCAGCCTCGATCCCGGCTCCGAGGGCCAGGTTAACTGGTGGGCAGGCGCCTTCGCCCGGCAGTGCCGGGATGCCCTCGATGAGCTGACGTTTCTCGCTCCGTGGACCTTATCGCGGGCTTCCCTGGATAAACTCAACGAGTTCCCGGTTATCAGCGAAATCCCGACGCTGCGCCAATTAGCCAAGTTTGAGGTAGATCTGCTGCCGGCAATCGAGGATCGACTCGGGTTGGAGGTAATTCCCGGGGAAAGCGCGTGGCTTGATAAGCTGCGACGGCTCATCACGAAGGCAAGCCGGCTGGCCGGAACCAGGATTGCAGCTATTGAACGGCTGGCCTTGCAATCAGGCGAACTCGCCCGGATGGAGTATGATTTCCTGTTCGACAAGGAGCGTCACCTATTGGCTATCGGCTACCACGTGGGTGAGCGTCGGCTGGACCCGAGTTACTACGATCTGCTGGCTTCGGAAGCGAGATTTTCCAGTTTCGTGGGGATTGCTCAAGGAGAGTTGCCGCAGGAGAGCTGGTTTGCCCTGGGACGTCTCCTCACTACCGTCGGGGGAGAATCGCTTCTCATTTCGTGGAGCGGGTCGATGTTCGAATACCTCATGCCGCTCCTGGTAATGCCGACCTACGAAAATACGTTGCTCGACCAGACCTGTAAGATGGCGGTGGAGAGGCAGATCGAGTATGGCAAGACGCGCGGCGTGCCGTGGGGCATTTCAGAATCCGGTTACAATGCCATCGATATTCATCTCAACTACCAGTACCGGGCTTTCGGCGTGCCCGGCTTGGGATTCCAGCGCGGACTGTCCGAGGATTTGGTCATTGCCCCGTATGCCTCGGCGCTGGCGCTGATGGTGGCGCCCGAGAAGGCCTGCTTGAACCTCGAGCAACTGACCGCTGCAGGGTTTGAGGGAAAATTCGGCTTCTATGAAGCAATCGATTATACTCCTTCGCGCCTGTTACGCGGACAATCGAGCGCCGTGGTTCGGTCCTTCATGAGCCATCACCAGGCCATGATCTTCCTCTCTCTGGCCTATCTGCTCCTGGACCGGCCGATGCAGAAGCGATTCGAGTCGGACCCTTTGTTCCAGGCGACCATGTTGTTACTCCAGGAGCGCATCCCCAAAGTCGCGACGTTCTATGTGCCCGCCGATGAGATCACCGGATCACAACCGACTTCCAGCGTTACGGAGACACCGGTGCGAGTTTTCAACAACCCCGATACGCCGATACCAGAAGTGCAGTTGTTGTCAAACGGCAGATATCATGTGATGGTCACCAACGCCGGCGGCGGTTACAGTCAATGGAAGGACCTCGCCGTCACCCGCTGGCGCGAAGACGCTACCTGCGACAACTGGGGCACCTTCTGTTACCTCCGCGACGTGACGAGCGGGGAGTTCTGGTCCAACGCCTATCAGCCAACCCTCAAGCGATCTGGGAATTTTGAGGCGATTTTCACGGAAGGGCGAGCCGAGTTCCGCTGCCGCCAACAAGACATTGACGCCTATACCGAGATCGTGGTTTCGCCCGAGGATGACGTCGAAGTGCGCAGAATCACCATTACCAATCGCGCTCAGACACCGAGAGAGATCGACGTCACGAGTTACGCGGAAGTAGTCCTGGCGCCGCCTGCCGCGGACACACTGCATCAGGCGTTCAGCAATCTCTTTGTTCAGACCGAGATCATCCGCCAGCGGCAGGCGATCCTCTGCACTCGCCGGCCCCGCTCGCGCGACGAGCAGGCGCCATGGATGTTTCACCTGATGGCGGTGCATGGGGCGGCCATCGGGGAAGTCTCTTATGAGACTGACCGCTCGCAGTTCATCGGCCGCGGCCGGACCGCCGCCGATCCCCAAGCGATGCGCGGTCCCGCGGCGCTCTCCGGAAGCGAGGGCCCAGTGCTGGATCCGATTGTCGCCATCCGGTACCGGCTGGTGCTCGATCCGGAAAAATCGGTAACGGTCAATATTGTCTCCGGTATCGGCGAAACCCGCGAGTCATGCCTGGGTCTGGTGGAGAAATACCAGGATCGGCGTCTGGCGGACCGCGTCTTTGATCTGGCCTGGACGCACAGCCAGGTGGCCCTGCTGCAGATCAATGCCACGGATTCCGACGCGCAGCTCTACTGCCGCCTGGCGAGCTCGGTAATTTACGCCAATGATTCGCTGCGAGCCGACCCGAGCGTCCTCATCAAGAACCGCCGCGGGCAATCCGGTCTTTGGGGCTACTCCATCTCCGGCGATATACCCATTGTGCTGCTGCAGATTGAAGATCCGGCCAATATCGATCTGGCGCGCCAACTCATCCAAGCCCATGCCTATTGGCGCTTAAGAGGACTGGCGGTGGACCTGATGATCTGGAACGAAGATCACGCCGGTTACCGGCAACTTCTCCACGACCAGATCATGGGACTCATTGCCGCAAGGGGCGAAGCCAGTGAGATAGATCGGCCAGGCGGCATTTTCGTAAGACCCGCGGACCAGATATCGGAGGAGGACCGCATTCTGTTCCAAACGGTGGCGCGCGCCGTCATCACCGATAGCCGGGGGGCGCTGGAGGACCAGCTTAACCGGCGGGGCCAGTTGGAAGTGACCGTACCGCCCCTGGCGCCGACTCGAACCCACCGCGGTGAAACCCCGGGGACGGCCGAGCTGTCCCGCGCCGACCTGAGGTTTTTCAACGGGCTGGGCGGATTCACCCCTGACGGACGCGAATATGTCATTACCACCACGGACCGGCAGGTGACTCCGGCCCCCTGGGTAAATGTGCTGGCCAACCCGTACTTCGGAACCGTCATCTCAGAGAGCGGCCTGGCCTATACCTGGAGCGAGAATGCCCACGAGTTCCGCCTCACTCCCTGGGGGAACGATCCCGTGAGCGATGCGAGCGGAGAAGCCTTCTATCTCCGTGACGAAGAGACCGGCCACTTCTGGTCCCCCATGCCGCTGCCCAGCCGTGGCGCGCTGCCTTACGCCTGCCGCCACGGATTCGGCTACAGCGTTTTCGAGCACACCGAGGACGGCATTAGCTCAGAGGTGTGGGTTTACGTGGCCCAGGATGTACCGATCAAGTTCACGGTGCTCAAAGTGCGGAACGTGTCCGGCCGGTCGCGCCGGCTCTCCGCCACAGGCTACTTAGAATGGGTTTTGGGAGATCTGCGGTCGAAATCCGCCATGCACGTGATCACTGAAGTTGACCTGAATAGTGGCGCGCTTTTCGCGCGTAACCCCTATAACACGGAGTTCAGCGATCGGGTTGCCTTCTTCAAGGTGGACGCGGCGATTCGGACCTTAAGCGGCGACCGGACTGAATTCCTGGGACGTAACGGCACGCTGCGCAGTCCTGCCGCTATGTCCCGGTTGCGGCTTTCTGGAAAGGTGGGAGCAGGTTTGGACCCCTGTGCCGCGCTTCAGGTTCCTTTCGAGCTGACCGCCGGGCAGGAGCGTGAGATCGTTTTCATGCTCGGCGTAGGGCGGGACGAGGATGACGCCAGGGACCTCGTCCAGCGCTTTCGAGGCTCAACGGAGGCGCGCGGCGCCCTCGATGCCGTGTGGCATTACTGGAATCATACCCTCGGCGCCGTGCAAGTGGAAACACCCGACGAGTCCCTCAACGTGCTCACCAACGGCTGGCTTTTATACCAGACCCTGGCGTGCCGCCTTTGGGGGCGCAGCGGCTTCTACCAGTCGGGGGGCGCCTTCGGTTTCCGCGATCAGTTGCAGGACGTAATGGCGCTGATCTACGCCGAGCCAGGCCTGATGCGCGAGCACCTGCTCCTTTGCGCCTCCCGCCAGTTCCCGGAAGGAGATGTCCAGCATTGGTGGCACCCCCCCCTGGGCCGGGGCGTACGAACCCATTGCTCCGATGATTACCTCTGGCTGCCGCTGGCGACGTGCCGCTACGTCCTGAACACCGGGGACACCGGCGTGTTGGCCGAACCTATCCACTTCGTCCAGGGCCGCCCGGTAAACGCGGAGGAGGACTCGTATTACGATCTGCCCAACCGGTCTCAAGAAACGGCCAGTTTGTATGACCACTGTGTGCGAGCTATCCTTAGGGGCCTCAGATTTGGGAAGCACGGCCTGCCGTTCATGGGCTCCGGCGACTGGAATGACGGCATGAACCTGGTGGGCGAACACGGCAAAGGGGAAAGCGTCTGGTTGGGCTTTTTCCTTTATGAAGTGCTCACCCGGTTCACCGAGGTGGCTCGTACCCATGGTGATGTGTCCTTCGCCGAGCGCTGCGTCAGGGAGGCGGCAGGGCTGCGCCGCAATATCAAGAAGCATGGCTGGGACGGCGAGTGGTATCGCCGCGCCTACTTCGACGACGGTTCACCGCTGGGATCGGCGGGCAACCCCGAGTGCCGGATCGATTCGATTCCGCAGAGCTGGTCCGTTCTATCCGGTGCGGGGGATGCGGCGCAGGCGCGCCTAGCCATGGAAGCAGTGGATCATCTCCTCGTTCGCCGGGAGCAGGCGCTCATTGAGCTCCTGGCTCCGCCGTTCGACAAGTCGGATTTGAATCCCGGCTACATCAAAGGGTACCTCCCCGGGGTGAGAGAGAACGGCGGACAATACACCCACGCCGCCATCTGGGTGGCGATGGCCTTCGCGGCCTTGGGCGACCGGGCGCGCGCCTGGGAGCTACTGGCAATGATCAATCCGGTGAACCATGCCAGCTCTCCCGAGGGGATCGCCATCTACAAAGTAGAACCCTATGTCGTGGCGGCCGACGTCTATGCGCTCTCGCCTCATATTGGCCGCGGTGGCTGGACGTGGTACACGGGGTCTGCCGGCTGGATGTACCGGCTGATCGTGGAATCACTTCTGGGGCTGAGGCTGGAGGTGGACAAGCTGCGGTTCACGCCTTGTCTCCCGGCGGATTGGCCGGGCTTCACGATGCACTATCGATTTCGGGAGACGGTCTACCACATCACCGTCCAGCAGGGCCCGGCCAAGGATGGCGAGACGCGTGTGACTCTTGATGGCGTCGACCAACACGATGACACTATTCCCCTGGTTGACGACCATCAGGAACACTATGTCGAGGTGTGGCTTTTACCTTGAGTGAGAAATGAGGAGGTGCTCTATGCGCAAGCGCATTATCGGTCATGGCCCTCGTGCGGTCACAGCCGCCGAGCCGGGTTGGCTAGACCTTGAACGCCTGGCACAGGTCGAAATTACCTCCGAAGATGCCGGCTACCCGATTGAATCGGCGCTGATTCCGGGTACGGGCTCGGGTTGGCGGGCCGCGCAGCCTGGGGAGCAGACGATCCGCCTGCTGTTTGCTGAGCCGCTGAGACTCAAACTGATCCACCTGGCGTTCCATGAAGATGAGCAGGAGCGCACCCAGGAATTCGTTTTAGGGTGGTCACCGGACGGCGGTCAGTCGTACCGGGAGATTTTGCGCCAGCAGTACAACTTCAGTCCGCCGGATGCAGGGCGCCAGGTCGAAGACTACAACCTCAATCTCGAGGGGGTCACGGCGCTTGAATTAAAAATTGTTCCGGACATCAGCGATGGTAGCGCCCGGGCATCGCTGGCGCAACTGCGCCTTGCCTAGTTTTCAGACTGACTGCGGCCATTAGTGCAAGGAGGCCTAGCCTAACAATGCGCGGCAGCCGACGCGCCGGGTCAAAGGAGAAGTGAGATGAACGAACAGGAAGCCAAAAAGGAAATAGCGCAAGCAAAAGAGGAACTTCTGAAAGCGAAAGCCAAACTAAAAGAATTAACTGCTAAACTAATGGAGATCTCGGAGGTGATGGAAAAAATAGAGGCAGCGCAGGGCCGGCTACAAAAAGTCGAAGAAAAACTGTTTCTCGAAGGTTTTAGCAAAAAATCGTCTTTCGACCGCCTCGATAATGGAAAAGATTAGAAGGGCTGCCGACTCCCCATATAGACGGGTGCCACCTCGACGATCACGAAGTCCTGTCCCTGGCCAACCTTCTTTTGGTTCCAGACGGCCCAGGCAAGACCCATGACCTCCAGGCCATGCAAGACCTGCACTTCCAGCCGGGCGATCTGTTGATCTTCGACCGGGCCTACCTAAATTATGCTTGGCTTTACCAATTGCACCAGGACACCGTTCTGGTTTGTGACCCGGCTCAAAAGCAACTCCTGCTTTGAGGTTATCAAGGAAAAGACGGCTTCCGCCCCGGTCTTGGCCGACCAGGTTATCCGCTTGAGCTCACCTCCGGGCCGGGCCAGCTATCCTGAGCCACTGCGCCGGGTGCATTACCGGGACCCGGAGACCGGCAAGGAATATGTCTTTTTAACCAACCCCCTGGACCTATCTGCCCTGGAGGTGGCCGAACTCTACCGCCGCCGCTGGCAGGTAGAACTTTTTTTCAAGTGGATCAACCAAAACCTGAAAATTAAGGCCTTTTATGGGACCTCCAAGAATGCGGTGCTGATCCAAATCTGGACCGCCTTGATCGCTTATCTGCTGTTGGTGTGGGTTGAGTTTAAGACCAAGCGGGCTGGGGACTTCTGGAACTCAACCGTTTGGCCCAAATCATGCTCCTGGAACGCCTGAACCTGTGGGCCATTCTTGGGCTTCGACCACCAGATATCCGACAACCTCTGGTATTCAATTAGCGTGCCGGACAGCAGTGGACTTCTATATTAAAAAGAAGCAAACTGAAAAGAATAAATCCTCAATTTGGTCCATCTAGTTAATTCATTAATATCATTTTTTTCAAGGACTCCAGATCATATCCCATATCGTTTCCGGCCTGGACTTTACGGACAATCCCTTGTTTGTCGAAGAACACCGAAAGCTGGTGGGTCTGATTCGAAATCCCCAAACCCGGATTGACGCTTGTCTGGGAATAGCTATAGTCCCATAATTCCCCATCGCGCAAAGGGGTGATTCTGGCTGGCGTCCCCACCGCATTCTGAACATCGGCTTTGGTAGATTTCCCTTCCTGGATGCGATCCAGGTTACCCTGTTGGGTAATCCCCTGATTGCCATTGGCGGCGCAACCTGCCAAAAACAGTAAACAGAAAAATAAAGACAAGAATTTTTTCATTGCGGCGCTCCTTAGCCCACCAGGACTTGCGCAAAAAAACTAATACCAATCCAGCACCACCAGATTTTTCAGGTCTTTACCCTTTAACCTTAAGTTTAGCAAGATTTATGCCCGGACTCAACCACCGCAGTTAAAAAAAACGGTTTTGGAGCAAACCCTCACCGAGAATAATTTTTAACAGATCTCTTGGATATCGGGGAATTCCTGAATTTTAAGGTGGAAAACACTGAATTTATCCAAAAATTAAATTGGCTCAGGAAAATGATGGCTACTTGGCCTCAGCATATTTTCTGTATGGTTCAGATAATGAAATGTTAGAATAAATTCCAGTGGTCAGACGACGCTTTTGGGATTTCCCCGGCCACTTCCACCCAACATTCCACCAGGGAGGAGAAGATTTATGGACAAGATCTTAAGGATTAACATGGGGGCCGACGGCGGTCCCAAGGCCACAGCAGTTCCGGTGGGAGAGTATGCCGGCCTGGGTGGCCGGGCCATGACTTCCACCATTGTGGGCAAGGAAGTGCCGCCTACCTGTCATGCCTTGAGTGACGAGAACAAACTGGTGATTGCTCCCGGTTTGTTAACCGGCACCGCCGCCACCACCTCCGGCCGCCTCTCGGTAGGCTGCAAGAGCCCCCTGACCGGCACCATCAAGGAGGCCAACGTTGGCGGCATGGGGGGCCAAACCCTGGCCCGTCTCGGGTATGCCGCCATCGTCCTGGAAGGCCAGCCGGCCACCGACGACCTCTACAAGGTGTTTATCAATAAAGACGGGGGCAAGATCAGTGTAGCCAACGATCTAAAATTGCTGCCCAATTATGATCTCATCGAGCGCCTGAAACAGGAGCATGGCGACAAGATCGCCTGCATCTCCATCGGTCTTTGCGGGGAGATGAAGATGGCGTCCGCCAGCATCGCCGTCACCGACATGGAACTGCGGCCGACCCGCCATGCCGGCAGGGGCGGCGTTGGAGCCGTCATGGGCGCCAAGCAAGTGAAGGTCATCGTTTTGGACGACACCGGCATGGGGATGCGCCAGCCCCAGGATCCCGAAAAGTTCCGGGAGGCCAACAAGAAGTTTGCCGAAGGCCTCAAGAACCACCCGATCACCGGGGAGGCGCTGCCTGCTTATGGCACCAACGTCCTGACCAACATCATCAACGAGGCTGGGGCCTACCCCACTTACAACTTTGCCCAGGGCCGCTTTGAAGGGGCGCATCTGATCAGCGGCGAAACCGAGGCGGAGACCGAGACCGCCCGGGGCGGCCTGCCCACCCATGGCTGCCACCGCGGCTGCATGATTCGCTGTTCCGGCACCTATCATGATAAAGACGGCCACTACCTGACCAAGCAACCCGAATACGAGACCGTTTGGGCCCACGGCGGCAATTGCGGCATCTGCGATATGGACGCCGTCGCCAGGCTCGATTTCCTGGATGACAACTACGGGGTGGACACCATCGAGATGGGAGTCGCCATCGGCGTGGCCATGGAAGCCGGCGTCGCCAAATTCGGTGACGCCCAGGCTGCCATCGAGATGGTGAAGGAAGTGGGAAAGGGCTCTTACCTGGGCCGTATTTTGGGGGCCGGCGCCGAAGTCACCGGCAAGGTCTTCGGCGTGGAGCGGGTCCCGGTAGTTAAGGGCCAGGCCCTCCCCGCCTATGATCCGCGGGCGGTGCAGGGCATCGGGGTTACCTATGCCACCAGCACCATGGGAGCCGACCACACTGCCGGCTACGCCGTGGCCACCAATATCTTGAAGGTGGGCGGTGACGTTGACCCCCTTTCTCCCAAGGGCCAGATGGAGCTGTCCCGGAATCTGCAGTTTGCCACGGCGGCGGTGGACGCCACCGGCATGTGCCTGTTCATTGCCTTCGCAGTCCTAGACCAGCCGGAGACCTTCCAGGCCTTGATCGATATGATCAATGCCTTCTACGGCCTGTCCCTGGATGCCAATGGGGTTGTGGACCTGGGCAAGAAAATTATCAAGACCGAAAAGGAGTTTAACACCGCTGCCGGCTTCACCAAGGCCCATGACCGGCTGCCGCGCTTCTTCCAGAGGGTGCCGTTGGGCCCCCACAACGTGACCTTCCAAGTGTCGGATGAGGATTTGGATGCAGTATTCGGGGAAGAAGTATTCGCCTCAAAATGACTCTGGTGAACCCCCAGTCCAGCCCGAGGTGGGGCCGGGGCCCCGGCCTTGCCTCGGGTTCCCTTTGCCAGGCGCTCCATTTTCCTGATGATATTACGTGGTATGACTGGCAATTTCCGGAATTTTGCCCATGTCTGACCGGATGATCCGGGATCCCTCCCGCCCTGGGGCTGGCGCCGCTCTTTCCTTGCACGTGCGGCCAAGCATCCTGCCGCGGTTCTTCCCTCTTTGCCAGCAAGGTTTCCTGGTCAAGGTTCCCGGGAGCGGCAGCATCAGAACCATCCTCTGCCGGCATCTCAGCCTGGACCCGGACTATCTGGAGGGCCGGATACGGACAATTTTTCTCAACGGCAAACCCGTGGATGAGATAGATACAGCTATTGTCGGCCCTGGCGACACCCTGGCCCTGTCCGCGGCCATGCCCGGACTGGTGGGAGCCTTGATGCGTCGCGGGGGATATTTGGCCGGCTTAAGGTCCAACATCAGCCACCGCGATCGACACCAGGCGGTACAAGGGGGGGAGTGCCTGGTGAAATTGAAGCTCTTTAACCTCCTGACCGAAGAACTGGGACCCTTCTTTCTGGAGAAGGGCATCTGGATCGCTGGAGCAGTTCTCGGAAAATTCCTGCGCTCCCAGCCCGAGGATTTCTGGGCGGGTGTGGGGGCGGCTTATCTCAATAGCGAAGAACTAAATTCTCGGGCCTTGCGGGCCCTGGCCTGGCCCAACAGCGAAGACCTGGTCTGCCTGAGGGTCAAGGTTGGGAAATCACCAGAAAAGTGAACCCTTATTGTTCCTCAAATCCAATAAGTTTAGTCTAAACTGATAGATGGGAGGCAAGTATGTCCCGGAAAATGATTTTTAGGCTTATCCTCTTGATACTGGCCGTGGTTCTGATTATTCCCGCGGTATCCCAGGCAGAGTCCCCGCGTGTGGGGGTGGTGCTGCTGCATGGCAAGACGGGCAAGCCCGAAAGACTGTGGGGTCTGTCGTCTAAATTGGAGGCCCAGGGGTTTCTCGTCTCCACCCCGGCGATGCCCTGGTCCTTTAATCGCTATCTGGATGCCAGCTATGAGACGGCCTTGGATGAGATCGCCGCGGCCATCAACCAACTCAAACAGAAAGGAGCCACTAAAATCGTGGTGGCGGGACATAGCATGGGAGCTAACGCCGCCCTGGCTTATGCCGCTAACCGGGGCGGGGTTGCCGGGGTCATCATGCTGGCCCCGGGGCATTTTCCGGATTTGCCCCAATTTCAAGAAATAGTTAAGGAAGGCGTCGCCAAAGCCCGGGGGATGGTGCAGTCCGGTCGTGGGGCCCAAAACGCCGAGTTCCCTGACACGAACCAGGGGAAGCATTTTACTGTTAACACGCAAGCCCAAATCTACCTCAGCTATTTCGATCCCGACGGGCTGGGGTCCATGGGGCGCAACGCCGCCCGGCTCGATTCCAAGATCCCTTTGCTGGTAGTGGTTGGGGATAAAGATATGCATTTTCCCCAGGCCAAAGAAATCTTCGACAAGGCGCCGGCCAACCCCTTAAGCCAATATCTGGTGGTTTCCGCCGATCACCTGGGCACCCCGGCCGCAGCCGAGGCCGACGTGGTGCGGTGGTTGAAATCGCTGCCGAATTAAAAGCGAAGGCCGTAGCCCGTAGGGCGGGAAAGCGCAGCGCCTCCCGCCATTGGCATTATGCCATCTCTAGACTGCGAGCGTTATTATCTGCGGCCCCTTCAAAAACAGGGAAGGACGATCTAGCGATTAACGAAGATTGGAGACAGCGGCCCTAGGCTTCTTCTTCCCAGCAAAGCTCAATGGACTCCACCCCGCGTCCGTCCTGGACCGGGGCCAGGACGCGGCACTGGGGGCACTCCGCCATGGGCAGGGCGTCATGGGGGTCGGCGGCTCCCAGGGGCAAGGGGCATCGGAAACCGCACTGGGGGCAGGCCAGGGTAGCCGGCAGGATAACCAGGAGCAGGCGGGCCCCCTCCAGGGCGGTGCCCTGGCTCAGGACCTCAAAGGCCTGGCGGAGGGCGTCTTCGGAGTGCAGCTCCAGGGCCCCCACCTTCAGGGTCACCGTGAGCAGCCGGCCTGGCCTGGCCTCCTCCTCCCCGGATTTCTTGAGTTCCGCCATGATGACCGCGATGACGTTTTCCATCAAGCCGTATTCGTGCAAGTTCTGGGTTCCTTTTCGGTTAACTAATCAATTTTGCTAATCAGCGGTAAACATTGCGCCTGTGGCCGATATGAAGCACTTCAATTGTTCGACTTTTATCATCGATTTCATAAATTATCCGGTAATCACCAATCTTTAGGCGCCACCCGGTGCGGGCGATTAACTTCCTGCAACCAGTAGGTCTTGGCTTATAAGCCAAGGCTCGAATGGCATCGCGGACTTGTTCATAGGACTCTTTTGGTAGGTGGGCTAATTCTTTCTGCGCCCGGCGCAGAATAGAAATAGAGAAGGTCATGAACGAGTCTGCTCAATCTCGGAAATTGCCTGTTCAAAGGGAATAGCTTCATCCTTGGCAGCCTTGGCAGCATCGTAAGCGCGGATTGATTCCAGCTCTTCAATCTCTTCCAAGAGCTTGCGATATTTGGCAATATCCAAAATTACCCCGATTTGTTTGCCTTTATCATCAATCACAAAACTTTCTTTGAATTTGCTCATGATAATTTACCTTTAAAAGAGTTTGACATGGTTGACAGGGCGCACCCTGGATTACTTTTTGATATTGCGGAATTGGATTTCCCAATTATCATTCAATCTTACCCCTTCGCCCTTTGGGCCACCACCTCATAGGTCTGTTGCAGCGCCTTAGGGATGCCGGCCACCTCCGGGCCGCCGGCCTGGGCCATGTCGGGCCGGCCGCCGCCGCTCCCCCCCACCAGGGGGGCGATGGCCTTGATGATCTCACCGGCGGGGAAACGCGGGATCAGGTCCTTGGTGACCAGGGAGATGAGCATGGCCTTGTCCGCCGCCACCGCGGCCAGAACGATGATGCCGCTCTTCAGGCGGTCCTGCAGCTTCACCGCGAACTCCCGCAGCCCTTTGGGGTCGGCGGCCTCCACCTTCAGGGCCAGGACCGGGACGCCCGCCACCGGGCGCACCTGGTCCAGGAGGTCTCCGGCCTGAGCCGCGGCCAGGCGGCTTTTCAGGGCCGCCACCTCCTTTTCCAGGTCCTTTTGACGGTTCAGCCGCTTTTCGAGCTGGGCAAGCACATTGGCTTGGTCTGCCTTCAGGTATTTCGCCACCTTTATTAGCATCTCTTCTTCGATCTGAACATATTTTACCGCCTCCGGGCCGCACACCGCCTCGATGCGCCTGATGCCCGCGGCCACGGAAGCCTCGGAGGTAATCTTGCAAAACCCCAGGTCGCCGCTGTGCTGCACGTGGGTGCCGCCGCACAGCTCCTGGCTCAGCCCGGGGATGGCCACCACCCGCACCTCGTCGCCGTATTTCTCTTCGAACAGGGCGGTGGCGCCCTGCTCCAGGGCTTCGGGCACGGACATGCGGTCGGTGTGCACCGGCAGATTCTCGGCCACCGCCACGTTCAGGTCCAGCTCGATGCCCTCCACTTCCTCGGGGGCAATAGCCTGAAAGTGGGTAAAATCGAAGCGCAGGCGCTCCGGCGAAACCCAGGAGCCGGACTGCTTGACATGGTCTCCCAGGCGCCGCCTGAGGACCGCCTGGAGGATATGGGTGGCAGTGTGGTGCCGGGCGATGCGGCGGCGCCGGCTGGCATCCACCTGCAGGTGAGCCTGGTCGTTGACCCTGACCACCCCTTGCTCCACCACCCCCTGGTGGATGACCAGGTCGTTGGGGAGCCGCTGGCTGTCGGCTACCTGGATGCGCCAGCCGTCGCCGCTGATGACCCCGGCGTCCCCTACCTGGCCGCCGGCTTCCCCGTAAAAGGGGGTGGCGGCGGTGACCACTTCCACCTCCTCGCCGCGCTCCGCCTGTTCATGGTGCCCTGCATGGGTAATGAGGGCCAGGATGGTGCTGTCTCCCTCCAGAGATTCATAGCCCAGGAAACGGGTGGCAGGCCACTGGGCCAACTCCTGGTAAACCGGCGGCGCCTCGCCGTCGGCGCCACCCCGCCAGGACTGGCGGGAGGCCTCCCGCTGCCGGCCCATCTGTTCTTCAAAACCTTCCAGGTCCAGGATCAGGCCCTCTTCCCGCAGGCTGTCCTGGACCAGATCCAGGGGGAAGCCATAGGTGTCATAAAGTTTGAAGGCCACTTCCCCCGGCAGGATTTTCAGGCTGTGGGTCTTGAGATATGCCAGTTCTTCGCTCAGCAGCTTCAGGCCGTGGTCCAGGGTGTCGGCGAAGCGCTCCTCCTCTCCGGCCAGCACCTGGGCCAGGATCCGGCGGGACCCCGGAAGTTCCGGATAGACCTTGCCCATCAGCTCCAGCACCCGTTCGCTCACCTTCCCCAGAAAAGGACTGGGGAGGTTCAAGAGCCGCCCGAAGCGGATGGCCCGGCGCATGATGCGGCGCAGCACGTAGCCCCGGCCTTCGTTGGAGGGCAGCACCCCGTCGGCGATCAGGAAGGTGGCGGCCCGGGCATGATCGGCGATCACCCGGAAGGCCACGTTTTGCTGGGCATCGGGGCCGCCGTAACTTTTGGCCGCCAGTTCCTCCACCCGGCCGATCACCGGCCGCAGGAGGTCGCAGTCGAAGTTGCTTTTCACCCCCTGGATGACAGCCGCCAGGCGCTCCAGACCCATGCCGGTGTCGATGCTGGGTTTGGGCAGAGGGGACAGGATGCCGTCCGGAGCCCGGTTGAACTGCATGAACACCAGGTTCCAGATCTCCAGATAGCGGTCGCAGTCGCATTTGCCGATGCCGCATTCCGGGCCGCAGGCCATATCTTCGCCCTGGTCGATGAGGATCTCGGAGCAGGGGCCGCAGGGGCCGGTGTCGCCCATGGCCCAGAAGTTGTCTTTCTCCCCGAGCCCCACGATGCGGCTCGGCGGCAGCCCGGCGATCTTCTCCCAGAGGCGGGCGGCTTCCTGGTCCTCATGGTAAACCGTGGCCCAGAGGCGCTCCCGGGGGAGATGGTAATGCTCGGTCAGCAGCTCCCAGGCCATTTCGATGGCCCCTTCCTTGAAGTAATCGCCGAAGGAGAAGTTGCCCAGCATCTCGAAGAAGGTATGGTGGCGGGCGGTGAAGCCCACGTTTTCCAGGTCGTTGTGCTTGCCCCCGGCCCGGACGCACTTTTGGGAGCTGGCGGCCCGGGTGTAGGGCCGGGTTTCTTCCCCCAGGAAGACCTTTTTGAACTGCACCATGCCGGCGTTGGTGAATAGCAGGGTGGGGTCCCCGGCGGGCACCAGGGAAGAGCTGGCCACCCGGGTGTGCCCCTGGGCGGCGAAGAAGCGCAGAAAGGTTTCCCTGATCTCGCGGCTGGTCATGGGAGCGGCTGCTCCCCGGCGGAGGCGGCGGGAGGGGTGGGCATGCCGAGCGCGGCCCGCAGTTGTTTATCCAGTTCCATGGCCACCTGCGGGTGCTCCCGGAGATAGGCCTTGGCGTTCTCCCGGCCCTGGCCGATGCGCTCGCCCCCGTAGCTGAACCAGGCGCCGCTCTTCTGGATGAGGTTCTGCTCGGCGGCCAGGTCCAGGAGGTCGCCTTCCCGGGAGATACCCTGGCCGAAGATGATGTCGAATTCCGCCTCCTGGAAGGGCGGAGCCAGCTTGTTTTTCACCACCTTCACCCGGGAGTGGGAGCCGATAACCTCATCCCCTTGCTTGATGGCGCTGATGCGGCGGATGTCCAGGCGCATGCTCGCATAAAACTTCAGGGCATTGCCCCCGGTGGTGGTTTCGGGATTCCCGAACATTACCCCGATCTTATGGCGGATCTGGTTGATGAAGATCACCGAGGTGAGCGATTTGCTGATGGCCGAAGTGAGCTTGCGCAGGGCCTGGGACATCAGGCGGGCCTGGGAACCCATCTGGGCGTCGCCCATGTCTCCTTCGATTTCCGAGCGGGGCACCAGGGCGGCCACCGAGTCCACCACCACCACGTCCACCGCATTGGAGCGCACCAGGATTTCGGCGATCTCCAGGGCCTGTTCACCGGAATCGGGCTGGGAGATGAGCAGGTCCTCGGTCCGGACCCCCAGCTTGCGGGCATAGTTCACGTCCAGGGCGTGCTCGGCGTCTATGAAGGCCGCCACCCCGCTCTGGCGCTGGGCCTCGGCGATGACGTGCAGGGCCAGGGTGGTCTTGCCGGAGGCCTCCGGCCCGAAGATCTCGATGACCCGGCCCCGGGGGATGCCGCCGATCCCCAAGGCCAGGTCCAGGGAGAGGCAGCCGCTGGAGATTACCGGCACGTCTATCTTCTCATCGGCCCCCAGGCGCATGATGGAGCCCTTGCCGTACTGTTTTTCGATGTGACTCAGGGCCTGGTCCAGGGCCTTGGCCTTATCCGCCGCATTTTGATCGCTCATATTTTTATTCCTTTACCTCTGGATTTGAATTAACGGGTTTTTTAGCTGCCAGCTTTCAGCCGTCAGCTTTCAGCAAAGGCAATAACAATTTTTCTATTTTATATAGCCGCAGGCTTTAGCCTGCGTTTTTGCCCTCAATTATACCCTAGTCGCTTCTTAGGCGGCCACAGGCTGCCCTAGATTTCTTTGGTGGCACAGGCGTCCAGCCCGGCCAGCGCAGGCTAAAGCCTGTGGCTACATCTTTTCGCCGCCGGGGCACCGGCGCCACATTCCTAACCTAACACCTCAATATTAACTACTCATTAATAGATTTTCCAACCTGTGCCCCCTGCCTTGTAGGGGCGGACCCAGGTGTCCGCCCTGTAGGGCGGGTTTAAAACCCGCCCCTACTCGCCGCCTAATTTAATCACCTCCAACGGCGTGTAGGTCGAGCCCTTTGGCGACAGCACGCTTTGATACAAGATGATCTCCCGCACCTGAAAAGGCGGCCAGGCGACTTCCAGTTTTTCGAGGGCCCGGCTCAACTGCGCCCGGCCCTCGGGCGAGCGCACACGGCCCAAGGTCAGGTGGGGGCTGAAGGCCCGGCCCTCCGGCGGATAACCCAGTTGGGCGAAGGCCTTTTCCAACCGGTAAAAAAACTGGCTCAAGGCCATGAGATCCCCGTCCAGCCCCAGCCACACCACCCGGGGGCTGCGGCTGCTGGGGAAGGCCCCGGCGCCTACGACCTCGAGGGTCAGGGGGGCCTGCCGGGAGGCCTCCTGCCGGGCCGCGGCGATGAGGGGCAGCACTTCGGCGTCCGGCAGGTTGCCGAAAAATTTCAAGGTGATATGAATATTGCCCGGAGACACCCAACGCACGTCGGCCTGGCTCTTTTTCAGTCCCTCCTGCACAGTCGCCAAGCCGGGGCGCAGGCTCTCGGGCAGGTCAATGGCCAGAAAGGCGCGGATCATATTGTTGAGCTTTCAGCCTTCAGCAGTCAGTTTCCAGCTTTAAAAAAAATTAGTCGTAGGGCGCGTCTTACGCGCCCATTAAACGTCAGTATTTCCGGGATAACCTTAATGGTGCGTAAGACGCACCCTACGCCCTGCCTCGGCTGGGCGAACCCAGGTCGCTCTTTTGAGGGCGCCGCGCAGGGGCGGTCCCGCAATCCGCATGCCGTAACCGGCCTGTTGGCTATTCTGCTGACCCCTTCAACTGCCGCCGCAGCCGGTCCAGGGCGGTCTGGGCCGACAAGATTTTGATCGCTTCCCGGGAGCCGTGGAAGAGGTAGTGCCAGACCTCCACCGTCTGGGGGGTGGCCAGGCCGATGTACACTGTGCCCACCGGCTTCCCGGATGAGCCGCCGCCGGGACCGGCGATGCCGGTGACCGCCAAACCCAGGCGGGCGCCAAAGGCTGTCTGCGCTCCCCGGGCCATCTCCCGGGCCGTCTCCGGGCTCACCGCCCCCCATGCCGCCAGGACCTCCGGGGCCACCCGCAGCAGGTCCATCTTGGCCTGGTTGCCGTAGCAGACCACCCCGCCCAGGAAATAATCCGAGGAGCCGGCCACGTTGGTGAGGCGGTGGCCGATGAGACCTCCGGTGCAGGACTCGGCCAGGGCCAGG
The DNA here is from genome assembly GCA_963697965.1 of uncultured delta proteobacterium. Lineage (GTDB taxonomy): Bacteria > Desulfobacterota > Desulfobaccia > Desulfobaccales > 0-14-0-80-60-11 > JAPLJC01. The sequence goes on along the minus strand of OY969108.1, from coordinate 105,254 downwards.
GTGAGGCCGCCTTCTCGCAATTGACGCCCCACCAGCTCCTCCAGCGGCGTCCCTTCCGGCCCCAAAAGCACGTCGCCCACCTCCCGGGCCAGGGCCGCGGTCAGGCGGTCCAGGGTCTCCTCCAGAATCCTGCGGTCCCGGCCGCGCACCGTCAGGGAGAGGTGGTTCTCGGGGAAATTGGGGTAAAAACCCACGCTCACCCCTTGCTGGAATTCCGGGATTTTGGAGACTACTTCCTGCAATTGGGTTTCGGAGATGCCGAACAGCCGCAAGGTGCGCTGGGCCAGGGCGTCCGCGTCTCCGGCGACCTCCACCAGGCTGGGGAGCACATAGGCATCGAACAGGGCTTGCATCTCAAAGGGGACCCCGGGCAGGAAAAAGAGGCGGGCGCCGCCGTGTTCCAGGGCGAAGCCGCAGCAGGCCAGGGAGCCTGTGTCCAGGACCACGGCGCCCCGAGGAATCAGGGCCAGGCGGCTATAGCGTTCCAGCCAGGGGGTTTGGCGCTCCTCCAGAGAGCGGCGGATGTGGGCCAGCACTCCCTCGTCCAGGAATAGGGGCAACCCCAGGGCCTCGGCTGCGGCGGCCACGGTGACGTCATCTTCAGTGGCCCCCAGGCCCCCGGTGATGATGATGAACCGGGAACGGCCCAGCGCCCGCAGCAGGATCTCCCGGAACCGCGGCGGCTCATCCCCCAGGATGGTGAGCCACTGCACGGTCAGGCCCGCTTCGTGGAGCCGCCGGGCCGCGTAGCGGGCGTTAAAATCGGGCACCCGCCCGGTGATCAACTCCGTGCCGGTGGCGATGATCTCACCTTGCATGATCAGTTGCCAGTTCCTGGTTGCCAGTAGTCAGCAGCCATAAAGGACCATAAAATTGGACGGCTTTTTCGTGAGGAACCTAATGCAACAACCCTTCCAAGGATAGGTCCTCATCGACTTCCGGCCAATGGACGCCAATGCCCTTGCCGATGAGCCGCCAATGCCGGCGCGCTTCAGGGGAGGCGTCCCGCAGCTTGGGAAACCACTCCAGGGGCACGCGCATTTCCCGGCCATCGGAAAGGAAGACCTGCAAGACGTCCCCTTCAAATGAAATTTCGGTGATCAGTACTAAAAGAGTCTTAGGCAAAATGTTCATGCCATCTCTCCCAAAATAGATCCTCGTGGCTCTCAACTATTTTTCGTAACGTGCTAAGTTCGACGGGCCTGTATCCAAAAGATTTTGCCATGGCCACGGGCTTTAGCCAAAACTTCGCCTAACTATCGCCGGATTCCACGTGGATATGTGGTTTCCCATATCCTTCATTACTAAAAAAGAAAAACCTATATCCCTGAATTCTCAATATTGTGGGCATGCAAAATCACCCTGGCAATATTCCGAACGCATAGACTATCTCCAAAATCAGCCGCGCCAGCACCCCCGCCACCACGTCGTCCACCACCACCTCCAGACCGCCGGATTCTCCGGAAGAGAACCAGCGAATGGGAGGCGGTTTCAGGATATCCAGGGTCCGGAATAAGATAAAGCCAATGCCCGCGGCGGCCCAGGACAGCGGCGCCCCGGCCAGGGTGATCAACAGGCCCGCCACTTCATCGATGACGATGGCGGGGTGGTCGGCCTGCCCCAGATAATCCTGGGCCGGGCCCGCGGCCCACCAGCCCGCCAGGATAACCGCCGCCGTCCCCAGGCCGTAGCCCCAGGGACCCAGGTGCGCCAAAACCCACCAGAGGGGCAGGGCCGCCAGGGTTCCCCAGGTGCCCGGGGCGCCCGGCAGCAAGCCCACTCCCCCCCATGTGGCCAGGGCCAGCACCAGGACTCTACCCCCCAGGTTCGCCTCCTCATCCCAGCTATATCTCTGACAGCTTAGAAATATCTGGATTGGCGCCGCTTGTCAATAATCCCGCCTCGCACCTCGAATTTTCGCGGGTTGGGCCGGGAACCGCGCTATTTATTAAATAAGAGGTTAAAAAATTGGGGGATTTCGCCTATAATAGCTCCATGCGGTTTATCAGCCCTGAACCGGCAGAACTTCTGCCCCGCATCATCCCCCGGCCGCAACATACCGTCTCCCGAAAAGATATCGACGTGGAGGCCCATAAGGTTCTCTACCGGCTGCTGCACGCCGGTTATACCGTCTATCTGGTGGGGGGCGGGGTGCGGGACCTGCTCCTGGGAAAAAGGCCCAAGGATTTCGACGTGGTCACCAACGCCCGCCCCGGGGAGTTGCGCAAACTCTTCCGCAACAGCCGGATCATCGGCCGGCGCTTCCGGCTGGTGCAGGTCTTTTTCAAGGGCGGGCACATCGTCGAGGTCTCCACCTTCCGGCGCCGCTCGGAGTTTGAGGAGGAGCCTCCCCAGCCAGGGGCTCCTTTCCGGGAGCAGACCTTCGGCACACCGGCCGAGGACGCCGAGCGCCGGGATCTGACCATCAACGCCCTCTTTTACGACATCAGCGATTTCTCGCTGGTGGATTACGTGGGGGGCCTGACGGACCTGGAGAATCGGGTCATCCGGGTCATCGGCGAGCCCTCCGCGCGCTTCGAGCGCGACCCGGTGCGCATGCTGCGGACCCTGCGCCACGCGGCCCGCACCGGCTTCACCATCGAGGCCGGCGCCTGGCGGGAGATCCTGTCCAAGGGCACCCTGATCCGCACCTGTTCCCCGTCCCGGGTGCGGGATGAATTGCTCAAGGACTTCCGCAGCGCCGCTGCCGCCCCCTTCTTCCGGCTGATGCTGTCCTCCGCCCTCTTCTATGCCATCTTCCCCGCCTGGGAGCCGCGCCTGGGCCAACGCGGCAAGGCGCGCCTCCTGGACCTCTGTCACCGCCTGGACCTATTGCTGCTGGGAGAGCGCCACGTCTCCGACAGTCTCCTCTGGGCGATCTTTTTGACCCCGTTTCTGGAACAGGGCCCCGACTTTCCGGAAGATTTCAAGGAGCTGCGGGAGTTCATCCATGAGGGGATCAAGGAAGCCCTGGGGGGCATCGAATTCCCCCGGCAACGCCATGACGACGTCTCCCAGATTCTGGCCCTGGAAGCCCGGATAGCTCCGCTGCTGCGGCACGGGCGGCCTCTGCCGGCCCGCCTGGCCCGCCTGGCCCTCTACCCCGAGGCCTGGATGTTGGTCCAGATCAAGGAAGCCCCGGAAGCCGAATTGGTGGAGCGCTGCGCCCCGGAACAGATCCCGCCCCGGCCGCCCCAGGCCAGGGCCGCCAAGCCCAGGCGCCGGCGCAACCGCCGCCACCGGCGACGCGGTGGAGAGAGAAGGGAACAGGAACCTGGAGAAGAGGGCTAGTGGCCGCGGGCCCTTGCCCACTCCCAATGCCCTAAAAAATAGGAAGGCTGGTTGCCGGCCTTAGCGGCCGACGGACTATCCTTTTTTTGATTAAATTGGTGGCGCCGGCGTCTCGCCGGTGCTCTTCGCATTTTGCCATTCCCATGCTCCTGGTTGGCAAGCGGAGATACCATTTATCCTAAGTGTAGTGTTTCACAATTATCTGGACATAAAAGCAGGACTGGAAGCTGGATTTGGCATGGTTAAGTCCCCCTTTGAAAAAGGGGGATTTAGGGGGATTTCAAGAAGTTATATTAAATCCCCCCTGCCCCCCTTTTCCAAAGGGGGGTTAGAAATCGGTACTTTTACATGGATAATCAATTGTGGAACAGAGCAATAGTTGTAGGGTGCGTCTTACGCACCACCAGCCTTTTTATCGGTGCGTAAGACGCACCCTACGTTTTGCTCAGGCGGGAACCCGGGGCCGCAGGTCCCAAGCCCCCTTCCCCAAAATCAGGTCTTTCTCACCCCAGCAGCCACTCCAGCAGGGCCTTTTGGAAGTGGAGGCGGTTTTCCGCCTGGTCCCAGGCGGCGCTTTGGGGCCCTTCCAGCACCTGGGCGGTGATCTCCTCGCCCCGGTGGGCGGGCAGGCAGTGAAGCACGATAGCCTCGGGCCGAGCCAGTTTCAGGAGGCCGGCGTTGACCTGGTAGGGTTTGAAGATCTCCCGCCGGGCTGCGGCTTCGTCCTCCTGGCCCATGGAGGTCCAGACATCGGTGTTGATCACGTGGACCCCCTGCACCGCCTGGCGGGGGTCCTGGGAAAGATGGATTTGGCGTCCGCTCCTTTGGGCCGCCTGCAGCAGAGCGGGGTCAGGCTCATAGCCCTGGGGGCAGGCCAGGTGCAGGGCAAAATCGAGGTGCATGGCCGCGGTGATCCAGGAGTTGGCCATGTTGTTGCCGTCCCCCACCCAGGCCACCTCCAGACCGGAGAGCCGCCCGAAGCGCTCCTCCATGGTCATCAGGTCGCTGAGCACCTGACAGGGATGGTGGGCGTCGGTGAGGCCATTGATGACAGGGATGGTGGCGTGCCGGGCCAGCTCGGCCACGGTTTCCTGGGCAAAGGTGCGCACCACCACCCCGTCCACGTACCGGGACAGGACCCGGGCGGTGTCGGGGATGGGTTCCTGGCGGGCCATCTGGGTCTGCCCCGGACCCAGGTAGAGGCTGGCGCCCCCCAACTGCGCCATGCCCACCTCAAAGGAAACCCGGGTGCGGGTGGAAGGTTTGTCGAAGATCAGGGCCAGGGACTTGCCCTTCAGGGAAGCGTGCTCCACCCGGCGAGCCTGGAGGGCCTTTAACTCCCGGGCTCGGACCAGCAGGGTTTCGATCTCCTCCCGGCTTAGATCCAGGATGGTCAACAGATCACGTTTCATGGGCTTTATGCCTTAGTAACCGATTTCATAAATCCGCTAACGTCCCGCCTGGGCAGCGCAGGCTAACGCCTGCGGCTACATCTTTTCGCCGCCGGGGGCAAGCGGCGCCACATTTCCTAGTCCCCCCACTGCTCACTGCTCACTGCTCACTCGATATGCTTTCCAGCCTGTGTCCCATGCGTGGTAAGGGCGCACCCCTAGCTGCATCCCCTGTGTGCTTACAGCAATGCCAGGGCCTCCTCCAGGACCTGTAATCCCCGGTTTAGCTCAGCGGTACTGACGATCAATGGCGGCAGCAGCCGGATGACGTTGCCCTGGGTGCAATTGACCAACACTCCCCGCTCCCGGCAGGCGGCCACCACGGGCCCCCCTTCCCCGGCCAGCTCCAGGCCCCACATGAGACCCAGACCCCGCACCTGGCGGATGACGGGAAAGGCGGCCTTCAGCTTCAAGAGGGCCTTTTGTAGATAATCGCCCTGGGCGCGTACCGCCGCCAGCAACTTGGCGTCGCTCAAGAGGGACACGGCGGTGGTGGCGGCGGCGGCGATCACCGGCCCGCCCCCGAAGGTGCTGGCGTGGGTTCCGGGCACGAAGGCCCCGGCCACCTCCGCGGTGGCCAGCAGCGCTCCCATGGGCAGGCCGCCCGCCAGGGCCTTGGCCAGCGTCATAACGTCGGGCTGGATGCCGAAGTGCTCGTGGGCGAAGAGCCGCCCGGTGCGGCCCAGGCCGGTCTGAATCTCATCCAGGATCAGCAGTAGCTGCTTATCCGCACACAGCCGGCGCACGCCCTTTAGATAACCGGCATCCGGCAGACAGACGCCGCCCTCTCCCTGGATGGGCTCCAGGAGCACGGCGCAGACGCTGTCGTCCACCGCCGCGGCCAGTGCCTCCAGGTCATTGAAGCGCACAAAATAAAAGCCTTCCAGCATGGGGTCGAAGCCCTGCCAGAATTTTGACTGGCCGGTGGCGGACAAGGCCCCGAGGGTGCGGCCGTGGAAGGAGTTCTCCATGCAAATGATGCGGTGCCGGCCGGGCCCGAAGCGCTCCCGGGAGTAGCGGCGCACCAGCTTGATGGCCCCTTCGTTCACTTCGGCGCCGCTGTTGGCGAAAAAGACCCGGTCCGCGAAGGAGAGGCGCACCAGCAGCTCCGCCAGCTCCACCATGGGGGTGCTGTAGTAGAGATTGGAGACGTGGACCAACTGCGCCAGTTGCGCCGCCGCGGCCCGGGCCACCTGCGGATGGGCGTGGCCCAGGTTGCAGACCGCCAAGCCGGCCACCAAATCGAGGTACTCTATCCCCTGATCATCCCACACCCGGCAGCCTTCCCCCTTCACCAACACCAGGGGCTGGCGGCCGTAGGTGTTCATGACCACCTTATCGGCGCGTGGCATCCAGTTATGGTTCACTTTAGTCCCTCGCGGTTGTAGGGGCGCCCCGCTGGGTCGCCCTGCTTTCAGCAGTCTGCGGTCTCCAAAAACGATACCGATTTCGCCATTATTGTGTAGCCGCAGGCTTCAGCCTGCGTTGTTTCTCTTTCCCTGATATGATTTTCCGGCGGCCACAGGCCGCCCCAGGTTTTCTTTTGGTGGCACAGGCTAAAGCCTGCGGCCCTTCTTCCGCCGCCGGGGGCGGCGGCGCTACATTTCTTTTAAGGACGGTAGCGCCCATTTTTGGTGCGCAGTGCGCACCCTACTGCTCACTGCTCACCGCTCACAAAATATACCTGCTCAAATCCTCGTCTTCGATGAGATCGGCCAGGCGTTCCCGGACGTAGTCCGCGGTGATGGTGATCGAACGGTCGCCCAGGTCCGGGGCGGTGAAAGAGATCTCCTCCAGCAGCTTCTCCATGATGGTATGGAGGCGCCGGGCCCCGATGTTTTCGGTGCGTTCGTTCACCTGGGTGGCCAGGGCGGCGATCTCTTTGACCGCCTCCGGGGCAAAGGTGAGGTGAACCCCCTCCGTTTCCAGCAACGCCTGGTACTGTTTGATCAGGGCGTTCTCCGGCTCGGTGAGAATGCGCTCAAACTCCGCGGCTCCCAGGGACTGGAGTTCCACCCGGATGGGAAAGCGCCCCTGCATCTCCGGAATCAGGTCGGCGGGCTTGGAGAGGTGGAAGGCGCCGGAGGCGATGAACAGGATGTGGTCGGTGCGCACCATGCCGTACTTGCTGGTGACGGTGGTGCCTTCCACAATGGGCAGCAGGTCCCGCTGCACCCCTTCCCTGGAGACGTCCGGCCCCCGCCCGTGGTCCCGGCCCACGATCTTGTCGATTTCATCCAGGAAGATGATGCCGTGCTGCTCCACCTTGCGCCGGGCCTCTTCCACCACCCGGTCCATGTCGATGAGGCGGCTCGCCTCCTCCTGGAGCAGCAGTTCCCGGGCCTCGGAGACCTTGACCCGCCTGGTCTTGGTGCCTTTGGGGAAGAGGTTGCCCAGCATCTCCTTGAAGTTGAATTCCATCTCCTCCATGCCGGCGCCGGAGAAGATCTCCACCACCGGGGTGACCCGCTGGCTGGTCTCCATCTCCACGAAGCGGTCTTCCAGGCGGCCGTCCCGCAGCATGGCCCGGAACTTTTCCCGGGTGCCGGATTCCCCTTCGGGTTCCTGGCCGGGGACCTGGCCTGGGAGCTGACCGGGGAGCTGGCCGGGGAGCTGGCCAGGGAGGAGCAGCTCCAACAGCCTCTCCTCCACCGCGGCGGCGGCCTTGACCTGAACCCGGTCCCGCTCCTGGGCCTTCACCAGGTTCACCGCCAGCTCCATCAGGTCCCGGACCATGGACTCCACGTCCCGGCCCACGTAGCCCACCTCGGTGAACTTGGTGGCCTCGATCTTCAGGAAGGGCGACTGGGCCAGTTTGGCCAGCCGCCGGGCGATCTCGGTCTTGCCCACCCCGGTGGGGCCGATCATGATGATGTTCTTGGGCGCGATTTCGTCCCGGAGGGCATCGGGGACCTGCTGGCGGCGCCAGCGGTTGCGCAGGGCGATGGCCACCGATTTCTTGGCGTCCTCCTGCCCCACGATATATTTGTCCAACTCCGCCACGATTTCCCGGGGAGTGAGATGGTCTCCGGAGCCCCGGGGGGCTTTCAACAATTCCATATTTACAAGTCCTTTTATGAAGCTGTCAGCTTTCAGCAATCAGCTTTCAGCCAAAAAGCAAATAATTAAGATGTAGGGTGGGCACTACCCACCATTTACAACTCCTCAATCACAATCTCGTTATTGGTATAAACGCACAGGGAGGCGGCGATCGCCATGGCCTCCCGGCAGATGGCCGCGGGGGCGAGATCGGTATGGGCCAGCAGGGCCCGGGCCGCGGCCAGGGCGTAGGCCCCGCCGGAGCCGATGCCCATCACCCCTTCATCCGGCTCGATGACGTCGCCGGTGCCGGAGATGAGAAAGGCCCCGCTCAAGTCCACGGTGAGCAGCATCGCCTCCAGGCGCCTCAGGATGCGGTCGGTGCGCCAGTCCTTGGCCAGCTCCACCACCGCCCGGGTGAGGTTGCCCTGGTGGGCTTCCAGCTTGGCCTCCAGGCGCTCGAAGAGGGTGAGGGCGTCGGCCACCGAACCGGCGAAGCCGGCGATGATCTTGCCGTGGTAGAGACGGCGCACCTTTTTGGCCCGCTGCTTCATGATCATCTCTCCCAGGCTCACCTGGCCGTCGCCGGCCACCGCCACCTGGTCCCCCCGGCGCACCATTAAAATTGTGGTGCCTCGAAATTTTTCTTTATAATCGTCCATCAAATAACTTCCTATCTGGCTGGTTGAACCAGCAAGGGTAAAAGGGTAAACAGGCAGGGGTAAAAGGCGAAAAGGTTAAACGGTTAAGACCTGGCCTGGTATTTTGCCCTTTCCCCTTTTTCCCTTTTCCCCCTTCATTTACTCCGGGGATGCGCCTTATCGTATTCCTCCATCAAGTAATCGAGGTCCGTATGCAAATACCGCTGGGTGCTGGAGATGGAGGCGTGCCCCAGCAGCTCCTGGACAGTGCGCAAGTCGGCCCGGCCCTCCAGCAGGTGAGTGGCGAAGCTGTGGCGCAGGCCGTGGGGGGTCAGGGCCTGGGAGAGGCCCGCCAGCCGCGCCCACTTGCCCACCAGGCGGGCCACCGAACGGGAGCTGAGGCGCCCCCCCCGCCGGTTCAGGAACAGGGGAGCAGCCTGCGGCGCTTCGGTCCGGGCCGCCACGGCCGTTTTGGCCGCCAGGGGCCGGCGCCGGGCCAGGTAGGTGGCCAGCGCCTCCCGGGCCGGCTTCCCCAGAAAGGCCAGCCTCTCCTTGCCACCCTTGCCCCAGACCCGCAGCACCCCCTGGTCCAGGTCCAGGTCCCCCAGGTCGAGACCGGCCAATTCCGACAGCCGCAAACCGCCGCTGTAAAAGACCTCCAAAATGGCCCGGTCCCGGCAGGCCCCGAAGGCGTCGCCGCCGCAGGACCCCAGCAAATGGAAGGCCTCGTCCACCGACAGAAAATGGGGCAGGGGCTTCTCCAGCTTGGGGCTGGGGGCGAGCCTGGCGGGGTTGCCGGCCAACACCCCCTGCCGTTGCAAGTACTTGCAGAAGGTGCGCAAAGCCGAGAGCTTCCGGGCCACCGTGGCCTTGCGCCGGCCCTTGAGGGCCTGGGCCAGGAAGGCCCGCAGGTCCGGGTAGGCCACCTCTCGCAAATCAGGGTTTCCCGGACGGGAGCGGTAAAATTCCAAAAACTGGCCGATATCGAGACCATAGCTCCGCAGGGTGTGGGGCGACATCTGGCGCTCCACCCGCAGGTACCGCAGGAAATCTTCCAGATAAGCGCGGTCGTCCATCAGATTCGGCCCGGCACCGGCGTCCAAAAACCTTAAAGCCCGGCGGCCTGAAATTACCTTAAACTTAATAAATATCATACCTTTGCCATAATACCAAACAATTCTCGGCCTGCCGGCCCGATGGACCGAATCTCCGGGTAGATTTCCCTGTTGCTATTGTCATATCCCAGATTTCCTTTAATAAAAATGAGCGCAGGCTAAAGCCTGCGGCTACCGGAACCTGCCGCTATCTTTTAAGGTATTTCTGAAACACTTCAATGGTAGGGCTACCGGCATCCCGTTATTGAGGGGTGCGGGCTCTTGTGCTATGATAGTGATTTAGGAAATAGTGCCTTAATGGTCAAGTTATCGGAACTACGGCAAATCTTGGAGCGGCAGGAGGAAACCTGGCTGTCGCCGTACGCCACCCGCTCGGTCCAGGCATCCCGCCGCCGCTTTGAAGAGTCCGTGGCCCGGGGCCACCGCCAGGAGTTCGCGGTGGACGCCGACCGCATCCTCCACTCCCGGGCCTACACCCGTTATATCGACAAGACCCAGGTCTTTTATCTCGTCGAGCATGAACACATCAGCCACCGGGTGCTGCACGTGCAGCTCCTATCCAAGATCGCCCGCACCATCGGCAAGTTTTTGCGGCTGAACGAAGACCTGCTGGAGGCCATCGCCCTGGGCCACGATATCGGCCATCCCCCTTTCGGCCACGACGGAGAACACATCCTCTCCGACCTCTGCCAGACCCACGGCATCGGCCCCTTTCTCCACAGCATCCAGGGAGTGCGCTTTCTCGACTGCCTGGAGAAAAACGGCCGGGGGCTCAATCTCTCCCTGCAAGTGCTGGACGGCATCCTGTGCCACGACGGGGAGACCCACCTGGAGCGCCTCTCCCCTCAGCGGGACAAGACCTTCGCCCACCTGGAGGAAGAGCTCCGCGGCAAGACGGCTGACCCGGAGCTTTCTCTGAAGCCCATGACCCTGGAGGGCTGCGTGGTCCGGCTGGCTGACACCATCAGCTACATCGGCCGGGACCTGGAGGACGCCATCACCCTGTCGCTGGTCAAGCGGGAGGAGCTGCCCCCAGAGGTGGCGGGCCGCCTGGGCCGCACCAACGGCGCCATCGTTTACAGCCTGGTGACCGACCTGCTGCGCCACAGTTTCGACAAGAACTACGTGGGATACAGCCCCGAGGTGGGGGCCCTGTTGAAGCAGCTCAAGGAATTCAATTACCAGCGGATCTATAACAATCCCCGCATCAAGGAGCAAACCTCCAAGATTGAGGCCCTGTGCCAGCGTCTGTTCCAGCGGTTTTTGGAGGACCTGGACCAAGACCGGCGCGACTCCCAGATCTACCGGGAGTTCCTGGCCCCCCTGGACCCTGCCTATCGGGAGTCCCACCAGCCTGCGGAGATCGTCAGGGATTTTCTGGCCTCCATGACTGACGCCTATTTTTTGCGCACCTCCCAGGAACTCTTCTTCCCGCAGCCCTTGCGGGCCGGGTTTATTTAAGGATATTATGCTGGTCATGACCTTTAACTTGCGCTTTGCCACCCCCCTGGACGGTCCCAACGAATGGCAGTTTCGCCGGGATCTGGTGGCGGACGTCATTCGCCGGCGCCGGCCGGACCTGCTGGGCACCCAGGAAGGCACCGTGCCCATGCTTCGCGAACTTGCGGCAAATTTGCCGGAATACCTGCCCCTGACGGCCCACCGCCAGGTGGATGAAACCTGCCAGTATCCCACCATCTTTTACCGGGCCGAGGGCTTTACCGTCCAGGAGAGCGCGGAGTTCTGGCTCTCCCAGACTCCGGAGGTGCACCGCAGCCGCAGTTGGGACAGCGCCTTTCCCCGCCTGGCCACCTATGGCCTGTTCCGGAGGGCCGGATGGACCGAGCCCTTCTACTTTATCGATACCCACCTGGACAACATCTCCCCGGAGGCCCGCCTCCAGGGAGCCAGGATGATCCGGGACCGTTTTGCCCCTTTGAGCCGCACCCTGATCCTGGCCGGTGACTTCAACGAAGCGCCGGGGGGGCCGGTTTATCGGGAATTGATCGGGGAGGGCCGGCCTTTCCTCGATACCTGGCGGGCCTTGCACCCTGAGGGGCAGGAAGCCACCACCCAGCACTATTTTGACGGCAAGCCCAGGGGGGCGAGGATCGACTGGATTCTGGCGACCCCGGGCTTCCGGGTCCGCCGGGTGGCCATCGTTACCGACCATCAGGATAACCGCTATCCTTCCGATCATTTTCCTTATGAGGCGGAGGTGGATCTTTAGCCATGGCACGCCGCTGCTGCTTACTGCTGATGATCCTGTTAGCCCAGAGCGCCTGGGCCGGAGCCGGCCAGCCCCCACCCCTCTATCACCAGGTGGTGGGCGGCCCAGAGGATTACCAGGTCCCGGGCAAGACCACCCTGGGCCTCCTGGCCGCGGAAAAAGGGGTGAAATTTACGGTGCTGGCCAGGCGCAACGGTCTGAAGGACCCTTGTAGATTAAAGCCGGGCATGGTTTTAAGGATCAACACGGCCCATATCGTCCCGGCGGAGCTGGACAACGGCCTGGTCATCAATCTGCCGGAGCTAATGCTGTACCATTTCGAGAAGGGCGCCTACCAGCGCTGCTATTCCCTGGCCCTGGGCAAGCCTACCTGGCAGACCCCCACCGGGACCTACAAGATCGAAGATAAGCGCACCAACCCCACCTGGCAGGTGCCGCCCTCCATTCAGGAGGAGATGGAGGAGGAGGGCCTGGAGGTGAAGGAAAAGGTGCCGCCGGGGCCCAAGAACCCCCTGGGCCATTACTATATGGAGACCTCCGCCTCGGGGATAGGCATCCACGCCACCAACAACCCGTATAGCATAGGTTGCTACGTGTCCCACGGCTGCATCCGCATGCTGCCCCAGGAGATGGCCCAGCTCTTTCCCCAGGTAGCGGTAGGCACCCCGGTGAAGATCATCTACCGCCCCATCAAACTGGCGGTCACCCCCGAGGGCCGCGTCTTTCTGGAAGCGCACCCCGATGTCTATGATTTAATGCAGGATTCGCCCCTGGATTACCTCCGGGACCTGGCGGAGCGCTACCAACTGGGTGACCGCATCGATTGGGATAAGGTCCCCGCCATCCTGAAGGCCAAGGAAGGCATCGCCCGGGAGATCACCAAGTGCCCGCCGCAGCCGCTGCCCTTGCAGCCCTCCCCGGCCAAACGCCCCAGCCCCCAGGAGGTCCAGCTTTCTCCTTTACAGCCCCCTAAACCCAAGGTAGAATAGGGAGCTGGGGGCCGGGTTTAAATCCAGTTCTCCTACTAGCCATCCGGGAGAACCCCTTGTCCTACCGGGACGATCCGACGCAACTGCAGGCCATCCGGGAGGAGAACCGCAACCTGAAATACCTGCGCTTTTTAGTGGACCTGGCCTTGGCGGAGATTCGGGCCGGAACCTTTACCTTGGAGCAGGCGGAACAAGTTGTGGAAAACGTCCGCTCCCAGGCTTTGGGTTTGTTTCCCGGCAAGGAGACCGCCTTTGACATCATCTATCGGCCCCGGTTCCAGCGGGCCATCACCGAGACCTTCAAACTTCACTAAGGCAAAGGATACGCTCATGAGCCAACTACGTTTTCTACCCATGGTGTTATCTCTCATGCTGGCCTTCCCCGTGGTGGGCGCGGCCCTGACCCAACCCGGGACGCCCCCGCCATCCCCGGCCTCCAAAGTGCCCTGCGGTCCTGATCACCAGATCATTTATAAAAGAGCGGTAACCCTGCTGGACAACGCCGAGAAGAAACTGGGCGGCCACTATACCGCAGAGGCCAAGTCCATGGCCAAAGAGGCCAAGTCCCTGTTCGCCATCCTGCAGAAGGAATGCGGCCAGGATCAGAAAGACCGTCTCTTGACCCCCAAAGAGCAGCAGCAGGAAGCCATCAACCAGAAGATGACCTCGGATGAACAGACTCAAGCCGATAGCCTGGTGAAATCCGCCGAGGAGAAGTTTAAGAAGGCCACCTTGCTGGGGACTAGCCAGCCGGACACGTACAACCGGTTAATGCGGGAGGCCGAGTCAGAAAATGAGCAGGCCGAAATCCGCAGCATCAAGGCCATGATTTACGCCCTGCGCACGGAGCAGATGCTCTTCAGCTTTTTGGCCAAGTAATCCGGTTTAGCCCTTGCCCCTGAGTATCTTCACCGAACCCTCCGGGCCTCAAAGGGTGTTCACCTACCTGGTGGCCTGTTCCGAAAGCCGGGAGGCTCTGCTCATCGACCCGGGGGGCCCGGCCCGGATTCTGGCCAAGCGCCTGTACCAGAAAGGCTGGCGCCTTTCCTGGATCGTCAACACCCATGGCCATGCCGACCACACCGCCGGCAACGACCTTTGGGCCGCTGAGACCGAAGCCCGCATCGCCATCCATCGACTGGACTGGGAGTTCTTCCGGCGCCCGGAGAGGCAGGCCGAGGCGCTGGCCGAGGGCTACCCGCCCCTGACCCGCGCCGATCTCCTGGTGGAGGACGGCGAGCGCCTGCCTCTGGGAAGGCAGGAGGCGCAGGTCCTGCACACCCCGGGTCACACCCCCGGCTCCATCTGCCTCTATTTCCCGGGCCACCTCTTTACCGGCGACACCCTGTTCGTGGGGGCCGCGGGCCGCACCGACCTCCCCGGCGGCTCCCTCCCCCAGCTCCTCGCCTCCCTGGAGGAGAAGATCATGCCACTGCCCGATGACACCCGGGTCTGGCCCGGCCACGATTACGGGGAGACCCCCACCTCCACCCTGGGCCGGGAAAAACTGCACAACCCCTATCTCACCGATTTCTTTTAGGATGGGCCGCAGGAATCAGGTCTCACTCATTAGTTTCCGCCGCAAAAGTGCCTGGAGAAAATTACCCTAAATCTCTCAGTTATAATCTAGGCCATGGTAATTTAAGTAATATCAATATATTATACCGATGCCCTCTAATTCCCCTCCCCCTGAAAGGGAACGACACCGGGTGAGGGGTGGCTTTGCCTGGTTTTTCGTAGGGGCGGACCCATGTGTCCGCCCTGTAGGGGCGGGTTTAAGACCCGCCCCTACCTACTGCCCCCACTTTCGTAAGGGGCGCACACATGGGTGCGCCCCTACAAGACAGTTCGTACCCCCCTCATCCTGTGCCTGCCTCGTCGCAAAAACCTTGCCGAACACTACTGCGTCTCTATTGCATTGGGAAGATTTAAGACTTAACTTGAGTTATGGTTCGCAAACCTGAAGCCGCCGGGCGGCGGCCACCCCGCGGACTCTTTGGCCGCCTGCTGGATAGCCTTCCGAACGTCTTCACCCTGGTACTGGATGAGACGAGGCGCATCGTTTACGCCAACGCCTCCTTCCTGGAGCACTTTGGCCTGGAATGGCCGGCGATCTCCGGGCGGGTCTGTTTCGATTTGGGGAGCCCCTTCCAAACCACCTCCGGCAACGAGATGGGCTTCTGCCCCCTGGATCTGGGGGCTTACTTCCCGGCCCACTACATCCTCACCCGGGAGGTGGACGGCCAGAAATTCATCTATGAAGGCACCTTCTTTCACCTGGAGGGGGGTGAGGAAGAAGCCTGGACGGTGTGCAACTTCCGGGATGTCACCCAGATGTTTAACCTGGAGTGCCAGGTGCGCCAGATGGATGAGCTGGAGCGCACGCTGGTGCAGGCCTCCATGGATGGCATCGTGGTCAACGACCTGCTGGGCAACGTCCTCATCTTTAACGAAGGCGCCTCTCGCATCCTGGGCTACCGGCCGGAAGAGGTCATCGGGGTATTTAAGGTCGATGTTTTTTATCCCGAAGGGCTGGCCCACGAAATCAAGGAGCTCATTTACTCCCCGGCTTACGGCGGCCCCGGCGTCCTGGAAAATTATGAAACCCTGGTGCGCACTAAAGACGGCACTTCGGTACCCGTCTGGCTGTCGGCCCGCCTCCTCCGGGAAAGCGGCCGGGAGGTTGGAATCATCGGCTCTTTCCGGGACCTGCGGGAACGGAAACGCCTGGAAGAGGAGCTGGTACGTCAGGAGCGCCTGGCCACCCTGGGCATGATGGTGTCCCATATAAGCCATGAAATCAAGAATCCTTTGGCCAGCATCGGCGGCTTTGCCCAGAAACTGGCTCGCCAGAAGGATTTTCCCGAAAAGGCCCGGCAAAACCTGGAACTTATCTGCCAGGAAGTGCATCGGCTGGAGAAGTTCCTGGCCGATCTGAGCACCTTTAGCCGCCCCACCCCCAGCCAAAAGGTCTCCGGCGACATTTTGGCCCTGATCCGGCAGGTAATAGGCTTGATGGAGGCCGGCTTCCAGGAGCAGGGGGTGACCTTGGAGCTTTCGGCCCCGGAGGCGATCCCGGCCTTCGCCTTCGACCCCGGCCAGATTCGCCAGGTGCTCATCAACCTCTTTAAAAATAGCCTGGAGGCCATGCCCCACGGCGGGGTGCTGCGGGTCAGCACCGCGGTCCAGGAAGACCGCCTGGTGCTCACCATCGCGGATACCGGTCTGGGCATTGACCCGGGACACCTGAGATCCCTATTCACCCCGTTTTTCTCCACGAAGGTTGGGGGCACCGGCCTCGGTCTCACCATCTGCCGGGGCCTGATTGACCTGCACCGCGGGGAGATCGCCATCCACAGCGAGATTAATTGCGGCACCACCTGCATCCTCAGCCTGCCCCTGATCTCCTCCTGAAGTAACTCAATCTGCATTTCAGTTTGAAATCCCCCGGATGCCCCTTTCTTGAATTTTGCAATCCTCCAATCCCGTGGTTTCGCGGCTCATTGATAGTAACTATCTTAATTTACATATAAAAATCTAATACCAGCGAATGGCACGAACTATGCTCTCTAGCCCGGGATGAGAAAATGGCGTCCAAGTGGATCCCGGTACTCAGCACGCCAGCGGCAGGACCGCTGCTCCTCGGCTGGATGGGCGTTTGCCGGGTCCCAGTCTCTTTGACCGGTGGGCGCCAGGCTCCTTGCAAAATGCCGGGGCGCTTTTCTGGGGTCGGCCCTTGACCTTTGGAGGCGGGATAATTAAAAAATTGCCATCTTTGCGGAAGAAAAGGAGGAATCCCTGATGAACCTGTTTATCTGGTGGGTCGCTCTGTTTCTCTTGGGACTTGTGGCGATGGGATTATGTTACCTGTTCCTGATAGGCTGCGAAAAAATCTAGGATGAGGTGATACGCATGTTCTATTTGACCGCGGCGATAGTGATATTTTTGTTTGTTTACCTGGTGGTGGCCCTGATCCGGCCGGAATGGTTCTGAGCCAGGCAACGGCAATCCTGCAATATCTAAGGAGCTTAAGATATGTTTATCCAAACCTGGTTAATTCCTTTTGCGCTTCTGGCCACGGCGACCCTCGTCGCCTTCCCCCTGGGCCGTTACATGGCGTGGATCATGGACGGGAAATACCGGCCTCTGCCGGTCTTCCGCTGGTTCGAGAAGCGCCTGGACAGCGGCCCCCAGAACTGGAAGCAGTACACCGCCTCTCTGCTCATTTTTAATGCCGTCCTGTTCGTGTTCGGCTATCTGGTGCTGACGCTCCAGCCCTGGATGCCGCTCAATCCGGATGGCAAGGGGGCGATTTTCCCCAGCACCATCTTTCAAGCCGTGACCTCGTTCATGACGAACACCGACCTCCAGCACTATGCCGGGGAGGTGATTTTATCGAACTTTAGCCAGATCTTCTTTGCCATCGCCAATCTCTTCTTGTCCGCAGCCGTCGGTTTAAGCGCCCTCTGCGCGGTGATCCGGGCTTTGCGCAGCGATTCCACGGTAGGCAACTATTTCTTGGACATGTGGCGGGTGTTGGTTTACATGTTCGTGCCCATCGCCTTTGTCGTAGCCCTCTTATTTCTGGTGCAAGGCAGTCCGATGACCTTAAAAAGTTCTTATCAGGTTTCGACCCTCGAACCTGCGGTCATGGGAACCACGGACAAGGGCGAGGCGAAGCCGCAGACCATCGTGGTAGGCCCGGTGGCCGCCTTTGAGTCCATCAAGATGCTCGGGACCAATGGGGGCGGATTTTTCGGGATGAACTCGGCGCACCCTTTTGAGAATCCCACCGGCTTGACGAACTTTTTCAACACGCTGGCCATGATGGTCTTCCCGTTTGGTCTGGTGCTGATGTACGGTCATATGATCGGTCGGATGCGCCATGCTTACGTCATTTTTTCGGTCATGCTGATATTGATGGCCGCCACGGTCGTCTGGTCGGTCTGCTACGACACGCTGCAACCGAACCCGGGATTGACCGCCCATCCCCAGGCCCGAACCTTTGAAGTTCCCAGCGCCATGGCGCCGGGCGGCAAGCGGGCGGTATCCCTGCCGGCTGTTGCCGGCCTGCCGGTGGACCAGCACCTGGGCAATCTCGAAGGGAAGGAGATGCGTTTCGGGACCTCGGCCGGGGCCACTTTTGACGCGGTGACGACAGACGTGACCTGCGGCGCGGTGAACGCCGAGGAAGACAGCCTCAACCCGCTTGCCGCCCTGGCGCCCATGTGGGGCATGTGGGTGAACTGTATCTTCGGCGGCAAGGGCGTGGGCATGATCAACATGCTTTTATACATCATTATCGGGATTTTTATAGCCGGTATGATGGTAGGGCGGACCCCCGAATATTTGGGCAAGAAGATCGGGGCCCGGGAAGTGAAGCTGGCAGTGGTCGCCCTCCTGGTGCATCCGTTCATGATTCTCGTGCCCACCGGGATCTTCGCGGCAACGAGCTGGGGACTCCTGGCCGTCAGCAATCCCGGGGCGCATGGTTTTTCCCAGATGCTCTACCAGTTCTCCTCGGCCTCCGCTAATAACGGCTCGGCCTTCGATGGTTTAGGGGTGGTTTACGGGTTGGCCAGCAATCCGACTCCGGCGCCCACCGCCATCCCCTGGGACATCGCCGCGGGCCTGGTGATGGTCTTCAGCCGCTATCTGCCGATTGTGGCGCCCATCGCCATGGCGGCCTATCTCGGAGAGAAGAAATCGAGCCCCTTTGGCCTGGGAACCCTGCGGGATGACAGCCTCACCTTTGGCATCCTCTTGTTCGGGACAATAATCATCATCGGCGCCCTGCTCTTCCTGCCGGTGGCCGTCCTGGGTCCGATGGCGGAGCACTTTGGTCCGATCCCCTTCGGGGGCTGAACCTCGAGCAACCGTGAGGCTCACCTGATGAGACCTCAAATGGAGAGATATCGAAATGAATAGTCAGCCTAAGAATATATCACCCGCAGCCGAAATTGCTGCCAAGCTGCCAGGACCACAGCGCCGGGTGAAACCCAAAGGACTGCTGGAGAAGGAAACCGCGCTGGCGGCCCTGAAGCAGGCCTTCGTCATGCTGCGGCCCGACCTCCAGTGGAACAATCCCGTGATGTTCGTGGTCGAAGTCGGCGCCTTCCTGACCCTGTTGTACCTGCTCCAGGCGGCGCTGGGCAAATCGGTAAGCGAGGTGCCCATCAGCTATTTCATCTGGGTGGACGTCTGGCTCTTCCTGACCGTGCTGTTCGCCAACTTCGCCACGGCCCTGGCCGAGGCCCGGGGCAAGGCCCAGGCCGATTCGCTCCGGCGGGCCCGTCACGATACCGTGGCTTATCGTCTCAATAAAGCCAAGGCCATTGAGGAGGTCTCGTCGTCGACCCTAAAACAGGGTGACCTGGTGGTGGTGGAGGCGGGACAGACGATTCCCGGCGACGGGGAGATCATCGAGGGCATGGCGTCCGTAGATGAATCGGCAATCACGGGCGAGTCGGCGCCGGTAATTCGCGCCGCCGGGACCGACCGCTCCGGGGTGACCGGGGGCACCGTGGTGCTCTCCGACCGGATAGTAGTGGAGATCACCCAGGGCGCCGGTGATTCCTTCCTGGACCGGATGATCGCCCTGGTGGAGGGCGCCATCCGCCAGCGGTCTCCCAATGAGATCGCCCTGACCCTGGTGCTCTCCGCCTTTACCCTGGCCTTCCTGATCGTGGTGATGCCCCTGTGGGCCATGGCCTGGAACGCCGAGCAATACATGGGGAGCTATCTGGGCCTCAAAGAACCCCTGCGCAGTCTCGGCACCGACGTGCCGACCCTGATTGCGCTGCTGGTCTGCCTCATTCCCACCACCATCGGCGCCTTGCTGGCCGCCATCGGCATCGCCGGCATGGATCGCGCCCTGCAGGCCAACATTATCGCCAAGAGCGGCAAGGCGGTGGAGTTGGCCGGCGACATCGACGTGGTCATGCTGGATAAAACCGGCACCATCACCATTGGTAACCGCCACGCCACCAAGTTCATTCCCGTCGGCGAATATTCGGTTGCCGAGGTAGGGCGGCTGGCCGCCCTGGCATCCGAGGCGGACCCGACCCCCGAAGGCAAGAGTATCGTGGAGTTATTCGTAGAGGAAACCAAAACCCCAATCCTGGTGCCGCCGGATGCGAAGTTTGTGCCGTTTACCGCCCAAACCCGCATGAGCGGCGTCGATCTTCCCGACGGCAAGCGCATCCGCAAAGGAGCCCCGGATGCCATAATCGAATTCGTCCAGGCCCAACAGGGCAGTATTCCGGATGAGCTCAGCGGCTTCGTGGATAACGTCGCCTCCAAGGGGGCGACCCCTCTGGCGGTCGCCGAGGACTCCCGGATCGTGGGCCTGGTGGTGCTGGAGGACATTTTGAAACCCCACATGGCCGTGCGTTTCGACCGCCTGCGCAAGATGGGGCTTAGGACCGTGATGATCACCGGAGACAACCCCTTGACGGCCAAGACCATTGCCGAAAAGGCGGGGGTCGATGATTTTCTCGCCCAGGCCACTCCGGAGACCAAGCTTGCCTACATTAAGAAGGCCCAGGCCGAAGGGAAATTGGTGGCCATGATGGGAGACGGCACCAATGACGCCCCGGCCCTGGCCCAGGCCGACGTGGGCCTGGCCATGAACGCCGGCACCCAGGCGGCCAAGGAAGCGGCTAACATGGTGGATCTGGACAGCGACCCCACCAAGCTGATCGAAGTGGTGGAAATCGGCAAGCAGCTCTTAATAACCCGGGGGTCATTGACTACCTTCTCGATTGCCAACGACGTGGCGAAATACTTCGCCATTATCCCGGCGCTATTTGCGGGCACTTTGCCCTGGCTGAAGGTGGTCGACGTCATGCACCTGCATTCGCCGGTTTCGGCCATCCTGTCGGCGGTGATCTTCAATGCCATTATCATTCCGTGCCTCATCCCGGTGGCCCTTAAAGGAGTCCGCTACCGGGCCTTGGGCGCCGATGCCCTGCTGCGCCGGAACCTGCTGGTTTGGGGATTGGGGGGCGTGGTCCTGCCCTTCATCGGCATCAAACTGATCGATGTGATCATGGCGAATTTGCATATGGTTAGCTGATATTGCAGCTACCCAGGGAGATATGAACATGCGGCAAATACTTTCCAAGAGCATCCTGTTATTGTGCGTCTCGGTGCTTATTGTCTGCGTCGTTTACCCGTTGGCCTTATTGGTGGTGGGACAGGTCTTCTTTCCCTTCCAGGCTAACGGCAGCCTGGTGCCAGGTCCCGACGGCAAACCGGTGGGCTCGAAGCTCATCGCCCAGCCGTTTACCAAGGACGAATACTTTCAGCCCCGCCCCTCGGCTTGTTCCTACGACGCCTCGGCCTCGTCTTCGTCGAGCCTGGCGGCCTCCAACTATGCGCTGCGTGACCGGGTGGCCCGCACCCTGGGCCCCCTGGCGACCTATCGCGGCGGCCCCAAGAACGGACAGCCGGTGGCCCCGGATGTGGAAAAATGGTTCCAGCAGGATAACTACTCGGGCAAACCGCACCTGGTGGACCAATGGGCGGACCAGCACAACTCCCTGGCCCAGGCCTGGGTCAAGGCGGACCCGATGAACTCCGCCTACGTAGATAATTGGGCCAAGACGCATCCCGAGGTGGTGGCCCAGTTTATCAAGGACAACCCTGACACCCCGAAGCCCCAACCGGCAGACCTGGCGGTGGTGTTCTTCAAGAACTTCTCCGAGACCTACCCCGGAAAATTCCCCTCCAGCGTCACCCGCAAGGGAGCCGGCGGCCAGGAGGAAAAGGTGGTGGAACCGGTGGGTGAGGGCTCAGATATTCAGTCGATTTTCTTCCTGATGTGGCGGGAGGACCACCCGGATGTCGACTTGCAGGACGTCCCCGGAGATTTGGTTACCGCTTCCGCCTCCGGGCTCGACCCGGATATCACGCTCCAGAACGCCGAGTTTCAGCTCGAGCGGGTGGCCTCCAAATGGGCCGCCGACCTGAAACGTAAGCCGGAAGAGGTGCGGAACGAGATCGAACAGATCCTGCAGAAAAACGCCGCGGCGCCCTGGGAAGGGCTGGCGGGCGAGAAGTTTGTGAACGTGCTGGAAGTAAATCTCGAACTGCATAAGCTCTATGGAGCCCCCCCGTCCTGAACCCGGGATGGGGGCAGGGTTAGCCCAGGCCCAAGCGCCCTGGCCTTAACCTCGATTTGCTTATTCACGAATCCCCTGGAAGTTGACAGCCTTTAGCTTCCTGCGCCGGAGTCGGGCGCCCCGGCGCAGGAAGACTTGAGGGGTTGGGAGACGAATAGCGAGGCCTCCCTTGAGCTATCCAGGGAGTTTGGGTCCTAAAAAGAGGAGAAATTGCGATGATTCCGTATCACATTATGGTTAAGGGGATAAATCTGAGAATGTTTGCGGCCTGGCTCTTTCTGGGTTGCTTCCTGACCGTGCTGATGCTGGCTCCGGCGGCGCCGGCCCTGGCACAAACCGCCGCCCCGGAGGTCGCGGCGGGAGCCCCCGCAGGGGGCGCCGCACCCGAGGAGAAAAAAGAGACGGCTCCCTCCACCGGCGGCCCCATGATCACCGACACCACCATCCCCATCGACACCGGCCATGCCAGCGTCTCGGTCCTCTCGGCCTTGTCTTTCTACCCGGGGACCTTCAACTCCAACTGGCGGACGTCGAACATCGGGGGTAATTTTTACACCTACTATATGCCGGTGAAGGTCACCTATGGCCCCGCCAAGAATGTGGAAGTCTATCTGATTGCCCCCTTTATCTCCTACTGGGGCAATGATGTGACCGTTCCCGGGCCCAACGGCAACCACTCAGCCAGTTATGCCGGTCCCGGCGACCTGACCCTGATGGGCAAATACAACCTGCTGGAGGAAGGCGACATCATGCCGGCGGTGAGCGTCGTGGCGGGGTTTGACACCATTCCCCTCGGGCATGCCTCCCACCTCAACCCCAACCTCCTGGGCGTGGATGCCATCGGCACCGGGGCGCTGACCGTCACTACCGGCGTCAACATGTTTAAATGGGTGAAGCCCTTCCTGCTCTATAGCAACATCTGGATCAACAGCCCGATCAACGCTTTTCAGAACAATTCTCCAAATGATGTCGTTTCCCGGGAATCGATAACCTTCAACCTGGCGGCGGAATATCCCATCAGCGCCAAATTTGTCGCCCTGCTGGAAATGTACAGCAACTGGACCTGGGATAACATCTATACCCCTCAAGGGTATCAGACACCCGAGACCTATATAGGGATTATGCCGGGGCTCGAATTCCTGGCCACCGATAAATTGTCCTTCGAAGCCGGCTCCTCTCTCGATCTGGCCGGTAAAAACGGGGTTAAGAAATACACCCCCATGATCAGCGCCACCTATTCCTTTTAGGCGCCTTCCGGGCCCTCGTCCCGGGATGATCCCTTCTTTGTTAAGGGGCGGCTGTTGAAGGCCGCCCCTTCTTCCAGAAAGGGGGAAAAAGGGTAAAAGGGGAAAAGGGTAAAAGGGAAACCAAAAGACAGTTCTTAAACTTTTACCCTTTTAACCTTTTACCCCTGCTTTTTATCCTTTGGATCCAAGGCGCAGGCCGCCGTGGATGAAAAAGGTCTCCCCGGCGATGGCTTCGTTGCGATAAATCTCCCCGATAAGTGAGGCGACTTCTGAAGGCTCAACGAGGCGGCCGATGGGGACCTGTTCCAGGATTTTCCCCAGGGCCTTCTGATCCATGCCCTTAACCATGGGAGTGCCCACATAACCCGGGGCAATGGCCACGCAGCGGATTTGGGCCGCCAGGCCGCGGCGGCAGAACTCGGCGGTGATCACTTTGGGCATCACGCTCATGGCCGCCTTGGTGGAAGCATAATTGATCTGACCGGCGGTGCCCAGGGAACCGGTGGAGGAAAACAGGCAGATGAGCCCCTGGCAGCCATGGTCGATCATGCGCGCCGCACACTCCCGGACCGTGAGAAAGACCCCGGTGAGGTTGATGTCGATGACTGCCTGGAAGTCCGCCAGGGACATTTTCTTGGCGACCTTGCCAGTTTCCCGGTCAGTGGCTACCATCAGGCCATCCCGGATGATGCCGGCGGCCGGGGCCACCAGGTTGAGGTGGCCAAACTTCTCAATGGCCAGGTCCGCCAGCCTGGAGCAATCCTCCTCGCGGGTGGTATCAGCGGCCAGGGTGGCCACCTGGCCGCCCATGGCCTGGATCTCAGCCGCAACCCGGCTCAACCCGGCGGCGCTGACGTCCGAGATCACCACCTTGCCTCCCTGCCGCACCCAGTACCTGGCCAGCTCCGCGCCAATGCCTCCCGCTCCCCCGGTAATGACCGCCACCGCGTCTTTGATATCCAACATGATGCTCTTCCTCTTCCAGATATGAGATATTAGCCCTAGTCTGTGCCGCGATCGACTATCCCATGAAAATGATCGATTTTACCCCATTTGAAAACGGCGGGGTAGTAGTGTCCGGCAAGGTTTAGGCTATGAGGCAGGCAGCGGAGAATTGTTGGAACTTAGGCGTGCCCACTAGCTAATTATTGGGTAATTATTTTTATTACGAAACAAACTCACATTCTTGAAAATGGGGTAGATTAATGTGCTATTTGGCAACCCAGCCAGGCAGCATAAATGAAAAGTGGCATGAAACCAAATAGCCCCCCAAGAGAAAAGGCAATAAACTGAATCATGCCCATGGACTCATCACCAATTAAAGACACAAGAACAGGTAGTAATGAATAGTCCAACTCGTAAAGTAATTCCAGATATGAGCAAAAAGCCAACCATATACAAATAGCCAGGAAATAAAGAAATATTAGATATATTTAAATCAGGTCTTATTTGGTCAATTAGGCCAAGCACTGACATAATGGATATAGTGCCTGAGACCAAGGTTTGCACGGATGGCATCACGCCAATGATAGGGATGAAAGCAGCAATGGCAATACTCACCAAAAGAATTACTCCTACAATCTTTATGGTCCACCATGGATTATCAATTAGAATTATCCATGGAAATGACCAGGCGGCTTTTCCAGATAAGCCTAATAAAATTGGTGCCATGGTTAAAACAAATACCCAAGTGGCAAAAGCATAAAAAAAAGGTTGTAACAATGTCCCCAAGCAACCCGCTGCTTCAAAGTTTCTTATAATAGAATAGGATATAATTAAGGGTGTGACACTAAGGAAAAAATAAATTAAAAAGGCAACATAAGCCTGCCAGAAAGTTAGAACATAAAGCCCTTTAGAAACTGATTCCCAAAACATAAGCCACGCCCTTATAAAAATAAGTATTAACAGACATTGCCGCAGCCTTGGCCTCCGCAGTAAAAAATGGTTCTTGGCCCATAAAAATTAGAATGGAGCGCCGGGTCACAGCCCTGGAAATGAGGGAGAAAGAGGATTTGCCTTAAGCAGTCACTTTAGCTGAGTGAGATCCAATTCCAAGAAAGAATAAAGGGTCGTCTTTAATTTTGGCACTCTCGTGAACAAGTCTCATGATTTTTTCTGAATCTTCACGAGCACGAACCGCACTATCTTGCGTACAGTATTTTTGCCACCAAGCTTTCAAGTGTTCACCAAGATATTTATCTATGTCGACATTTAGATTAAGAATTTCTTTGTTAGATAGTCTGACGGTTTTACCATGAGCCAATTCGTTTCTAAATTTGAATAATGCCTTAATTGTTTGATACGGCCTGCGTGAGTAATCCAATTTAATTTCGAGTTTTTCGCATATCACGTCGAGTTTATTTAGAGGAGGTAAGTTTTCGAGGGCGTTCCAAGATTTAAAAACTTTTTCTCCGATATGATTAAAATATGCTTCCAAAGAGAAAGCTGTAAAAACTAAGCTGGCCATCGATGCCCAAGTTGAACCAGTTTGATCTTCTTCGGCCTTTTCTAAGAATAAGCTTGCTACATTCCACAGTTGGGCATATGTATTGATAATTTGATTTTTTTCTACAATGACACTCTTTACTACTGCCATGTTCACCTGAGATTATGCGGCAGTTTTGGCCAACGGGTTGCCCCTACATATCCAATGGAATTTACAAGTTATTTCCCTCTCCCCCTTTGGGGGGGAGAGGGCAGGGTGAGGGGGGGGGGTAAAATGGCCGCTGAAAACACCCCTCAACCACTTTCGACCCCTCGCAGGGGAGATAGGATTTGCCTGCATCGGTATAGTATGTTGATATCGCCGGAAGGCGCGGGCGCCGCAGTCCTGGGCCTAATCGGCCTTGAGCTTGCCCAGGGCCTTGGTGAGTTCCAGGGCCACCCCCAAGCCCTGCCGGGTCTCTTTGTTGCCCATGGCAGAGAGCATGCCCATGGCGCCCACCGGTTTGGCGGCCTGTAGATTTAGCCCCACGGGAAGCTCCATCAGCCTGTTGATAAAATCGATCATCTCGGGCTTAGACAGTTTCTTGAGGAGGCTCAGGAGTACGACGAAGCCATCCCCCATGGCGGCGATTTCCTCGGGGGGATAGTGCTGCGCCACCTTGGCCCGGACCTCCAGCATGGCCGAGTAGGTCCGGAACACCCCCTTCTGCTCCAGGTTGTCCATGTAGTTGATGAGATTGGGCACCGTGGACTTCAGCATGGGCTCCATGGCGTTCCACAGGTCGAAGAGGTTCTCCATCGTCTCCAAGGCCTGGGTGAGGTTGCGGATGCTGCGCATACCCCTTTTCACCAGGTCGAAGATGTCTTCCAATTCAAAGCCGGCCTCCACCATCCCCAGCTCGTCGATGACGCGTTTGATGGCTGAGTTCAGCAGGGGGGAGAGATCGTTCTTCAACTCCGCCAGGCCCTGCTGGGCCTTGACCAGGGTCCGCAACTGCTCCTCCATCCGGTCCAGGCGCTCCAGGAGCATTTGCTCTTGGCTCGGGTTTTTATCGGTCATGCCCTGGCCCCCCTTAACCATAAACGTGGTAGACATGGCTGAGCATTTTGCCGGCCATGAACATCTGGGGTTCCAGGGGCAGTTCCTTGCCCTTGAGCATCATGTTGAAATAGACCCATTTGAACATCATTTTGCCCCAGTAGTTGACGTAGCTTTCCCCCAAGAGGGAGAAGGGTCCCAAACCCGGGAAGGGGTACTTGCCCGGCAGGGGTTCGACCTTATAGTTGAAGTCGATGAGGCTGGCCTTTTCGTAGCCGGTGACGATGAAGCAGGTGGAGTGGCCGTCGAACTCCGGCAAAGGCTCCTGGCCCTCGATTTCCCGGATGAGGTTCATGACGATGATGTCCGATTCGTAGTGGGCCACGGCCCCCGCCTTGGAAGTGGGAACGTTGGTGGCGTCGCCTACCACGTACATATTTTCGTACTTTTTGGCCTTCAAGGTGCCGTTATCCGTGTCGATGTAGCCCATGGGGTCGCCAATTTCGCTGTCGATGATGACCTGGGCCCCGAAGTTGGGAGGAATG
Organism: uncultured delta proteobacterium; assembly: GCA_963697965.1. Taxonomy (GTDB): domain Bacteria; phylum Desulfobacterota; class Desulfobaccia; order Desulfobaccales; family 0-14-0-80-60-11; genus JAPLJC01. The sequence continues at coordinate 78,097 of OY969108.1, read as the reverse complement.
GCCACCAACAGATCGTAATTGACCTCATCACCCTTGGCGGAGGTGATAATTTTGGCGCCGGCGTTGACTTCGGCGATATCGAAATTGGGGGTGATCTTGATATTTTTTTCCTCGCACAGTTTGGTCAGCGCCGCGGACGCCATCGGCTTGGTGAAGGCGCCGGAGAGCGGGGTCACCAGTTCCAGTTCGATATCGTTCCGCACCCCGTTGACCGTGAAGTACCAGTCAGCCATAAAGATGAACTCCAGGGGGGCCACCGGGCATTTGATGGGCATCTCGGCAATATTGAGGACGATTTTGCCTTTCTTGAAGTACTTCCATTTCTTGTGGAGGGCCACGGCGCCATCGGGGGTATAATAGTCTTGAATGTCGCCCCGCCAGCCCTCCATCATGCCCTCGACCTCCCCGGGCATGATGCGGCAGCCGGTGGCCACCACCAGCCAGTCGTAATCATAATGGCCTTTCTTGGTCTTGATCCGCTTCTTGACCGGGTCGATATTGGTCACTTCATCCAGGACGAACTCGATGCCCTTGAGGACAAAATCGAGTTTGGGCTTGACGCACTCTTCCTGGGTGTAAATGCCGAAGGGGATGAAGAGCCAGCCCGGTTGGTAGTGGTGCTGCCAATCCCGATCGATGACGGTGATCTTCCATTCGGACCCTTCCAGCTTTTCCCGAAGCTTGGTGGCGACCATGGTGCCGCCGGCGCCATAACCCAAAACGACCAGATTTTTCATAGTCCGCGCCTTTCTGTTAGTCTATTCCCGCCCTTTAACAAAGGACGCTGTTAATTGTGCAAAGAAGCCGGATTTTCGGCGAATTTCTAAACCTAAAATGAATCCGGTGAAAATGCAAGCGAAGAATATTAAGCACCCCATTAATCTAGGAAGACCATTATTTGTGTCGATATTTTACACAATACGCAAAAGGTAATGTTGAATTATTAAGCATTAAATAATATTGTAATATCCATAAGATAGCCTATGGATAAAAATTTTTGTTGATTTATTCAACATAAAAGCAACTCCGTCCAGATAGTCAATCATCCCGGGCGGCGATGGTCCTGGTTAATTTACTAATGGTTTATGATAGATAAGAAATTACCCCCCAGGTTGGCCCACTCCTTGCTATCTCCTGACATCTAGAAAGAGAGAAGGGCCGTCAGGTTGCCGGCTCCTGCGCCACACCGGGACCACCGCTTCAGTAACACATCCTGTTTAACGAGGAGGCACAGGTCATGAATCCCCAGGATCCCAAGACGCCTTCAGGGGCGCCAATGGCGAATGTCTTTGGTTTCAAGGTGCCCGTTAACTTCTATTACCTGCACCGGGGGCACAGTTGGGCAGTCCTGGAGGAGAGCGGCCAGGTGCGGGTAGGATTGGATGACTTTTCCCAAAAGCTCCTGGGTCAAGCCGACGAGCTCAAGTTTCCTGAGATCGGCAAGGTTTACTATCAGGATCATGTTTGCATGGCCTTGTTCAGACAGGGAAACAAGGCTTCCCTGGAGGCGCCGGTGGATGGCGCCATCGAAGCCGTCAATCCCAAGGTGCGGCAGGACCCCGGCCTGATTAACCGCGATCCCTATGGAGAGGGCTGGCTGTTCAAGGTCAGACCCGCCAATCTCAGGCAAAATCTGGAGAAGCTGTTTTTCGGGGAGGCCAATGCCACCTGGATCGACCAAGAGTCCCACCGCTTGCTGTTCATCATGGAAGGCACCGTGGGCGCCACCCTCCCCAGTGGCGGCGAGGTCGTCGACGATGTCTACGGTCAGTTCCCCAATGTGGGCTGGCGGCGCCTGGTCAAGGAGTTCCTCCTGACCAACGTGACCCGGGACTGGCGGAAAAGGTCTTAAAAGCGGGCAGGGGTAGTAGGGTCCGGCAAGGTTTTTGCTGAACTGCCTTTGTAATCAAGGTTACCAAATCTTCTCTGATTAACTTGTAGAGTTCTCCTGCTTTCTCCCCTCTCCCCCATTGGGGGAGAGGGCAGGGTGAGGGGGCATGAATGGTCTTGTAGGGGCGCACCCATGTGTGCGCCCCCCACGAAAGTGGGGGCATTGTAGGGGCGAGTTTTAAACCCGCCCCTACAGGGCGGACACTTGGGTCCGCCCCTACGAATACCCATACAAAACCGCCCCTCACACCATTCCCCTCCCCTCTCAGGGAGGGGGGGGTTATCTCAAATCTTTTGGTAAGATAATTGTAGGGGCATAACAATAGTAGTGAGCCGCAGGCCGGATTCGGCTGCGGCCAGAACGTTTCCTCTACCCGTGCGCCCCTTCCAGGCAGAAGCGCTGCCTGCGGCCCCAGCCAGCAGCCGCGGCCATCAGCGCCGCCCGGTACTGTCCCTATCCCAAACGGGGCGGGGTGCCCCCGGCGCCCTGGTCTCCGCCTGCCGCCGGAGTCGGGGGAGCACCCCCTGCTCCAACAGATAATCCCCCAGCATGATTTGACAATACTCGCAGTAGGCCAGGTTCTTCTGGTCCAACTTTTCCAGGTTGGCGGAAAAACCCATCAGGCAGCCGGGCTGCCGGCAGTGGCCGAGGCCGAAGGTATGGCTCAACTCATGCAGGCTCAACAGGAGGAGGCGCCTTAACAGGAGAGCTTGAGGCGGCCGGACGCCACCGGCGTCCCCCGGGGGCGAAAGAGGGAGACCACGGCGGCCTTCCCGTCCAATTGGGCCTCTCCGAATACGAAGGTAAATATCGGGATGTAGAGGTCCGCCGCGGTTATTCCCAGAACCCGCCAAGGTCCCCCGGAGCCCTCCAGGAGGTTTTCGAGTAGCAGGGTGGAGAGGTATTGTTTACGCCCCAGGTGGTAGCTAGGGGAGGGCAGGGGTCTGGGGCGCAGGATGCGCACCGGCAGGCCCAGCATCCTGGCGATGGCCCTGCGTAAATGACGGAGGATCTGCGGATCCACCGGTCCCAAGGGGACCAAACCCAAAACCGGAAGGCGCGGCATGTGCTTAAGGCCCTAGGGCCGGGAGGCTGCTGGGCCAGCCATATTCATGGCGCCAGGCCATATTTCTTGATCTTGTGGTAAAGCGTGGTGCGGTTAATCCGGAGGACCTTGGCGGCGTTGGAGATGTGGCCTTTGGCTGAGGCCAGCACCTGAGCGATGTAGCGGCGCTCCACGTCCTCCAGGGACAGGCCTGCCGGCTCCTCCGCCGCGGCCGCCCCAAAGGGCAGGTCTTTGGGTTTGAGCTGCCGGCCTTTTCCCACCACCACCGCCCGCTCGATGGCGTTTTCCAACTCCCGGACGTTCCCCGGCCAGGAGTACTGCCGCATGGCCTCCAGGGCCTCCGGATGAATGGAGTCCATCTTCTTGTTGGTCTCGGTGGCATAGCGCCTCAGGAAATGCTGGGCCAGCAGGGGGATGTCCTCCGGTCGCTCCCTTAGGGGCGGCACCTGCACATGGATGACGTTCAGCCGGTAATAGAAGTCCTGACGGAAGGTTTTCTTAAGGATGCCTTCCTGGAGGTCCTGATGGGTGGCGGCGATGACCCGAAAGTCGCTGTGTAACGGGACGGTGCCGCCCACCCGGGTAAATTCCCGGGTTTCCAGGACCCGCAGCAGGTCGATCTGCATTTTTATAGAGATGTCGCCCACTTCATCCAGGAAGAGGGTGCCGCCCTGGGCCATTTCCAGCCGGCCTTTCTTAGTGTAGCTGGCGTCGGTGAAGGCTCCTTTCTCGTGCCCGAAGAGTTCGCTCTCCAGCAGATGTTCGGTGAAGGCCCCGCAGTTGGTGGCAATAAAAGGGCCGTAGCCGCGGGAACTCTGGGCGTGAATGGACCGGGCCACCAACTCCTTGCCGGTGCCGGTTTCCCCGGTAAGCAATACGGTGGCGTCACTATGCGCCACGTCCACGATGGTCTCAAAGAGCTGGAGCATGGGTGGCGATTGGCCCACCAGGTTTTCAAAGCGGCTAATGGTTGCCACCCGGTCTTTGAGAATCAGATTTTCCATGGCCAGGGTCTGCACCTGCACCAGTTTCTCGATAATGAGACTCATTTCCTCCAGGTCGAAGGGTTTGAGCAGATAATCGTGAGCGCCCAGCTTCATGGCCTCCACCGCGTCCTGGATGGCCCCGTGGGCCGTCATGACCACCACCGCGGTATCGACATTGCCTTCCCTCAGATTCTTGAGCACCGTAATCCCGTCCATCCGGGGCATCTTGACGTCCAGGAGCATGATGTCGTAATGGGTTTCCTGGGCCTTGGCCAGCGCCGCGGGCCCGTCGGCCGCACTTTCCACTGCGTAGCCGTCCTGCTCCAGCCAGCCGCTCAGAGATTCCCGGATACTCAGCTCGTCATCCACTACCAGGATGGAGATCTTCTTATGAGGCAACATGGTCTACTCCCGGTTTATAGGCGGGCAGACGGATGGTGAAAGTGGCGCCCCGGCCCCCAACGCTTCCCACTTTGATGGTGCCCTGGTGGTCCCGGACGATGCCTTGAACCACGGAAAGGCCCAGCCCCACCCCGGAGCCCGCGTTCTTGGTGGTATAGAACGGTTCAAAAATTTGGGAAAGGCTTTCCTTGGGGATGCCCACCCCGGTGTCGCTGATCTGTACCACCACCTCCCGGCCCCGGGAATTTCTGGTGGCCAGGGTCAGGGTGCCGCCTTTGGGCATGGCATCCTGGGCATTGAGCAACAGGTTCAAAAAGACCTGCTTCATCTGCCCCGGATCGGCTCGTACCGGCAGCAGGTCCGCAGCAAAGCGGGTTTCTACAGCGATTCCCTGCAACCGCAGCTGATAGTCGGTGAGGGAGACGGTCTCGGCCAGCAAGGTGCTGAGCGAGACCGGCTTGAATTCCGGCTTGGACTTGCGGGCAAAGGGCAGGAGATTGGAAACGGTTTTGCTTACCCTCTGGGTCTCATTAAAAACCGTATCCAGGTATTCCTGCATCTTGGCCAACTCCGGCTCGCCGGGCGGCCCCTTCTTCAGCAGGCGCTGGATCAATTGGACAAAATTGAGGATGCCGGTCAAGGGATTGTTGATCTCGTGCATGACGCTGGCGGATAGCTTTCCCAAAGAGGCCATCTTGTCGTCGTGCATGATGCGGACGCGGGTGATTTCCTGGGTAATGTCCCGGGACAGGTCGACCACTTGATGGACCCGTCCTGCCTCATCGAACAGCGGATGGTGGACCACGTGCACATAACTTTCCCGGCCGTCCTTGTCAAAGTGGATGTGGACCGCGGAAGCGGCCTTACCGGTGGCCACGGTGTCTTTCAAGGGACAGGGATGGTCGGGGCTGGCGCAGGGCTCTTGCAGGTGATGCGACAGTTCGTAACAATGCTTGCCTACCACCTCTCCCCGTTCCAAGCCCAGCATTTTCAAGAGGGCACGGTTGACTTCGACTATCCGGTAGTCGAGGTCGATCACCATCATGTGATCTTCGATGCCGTTGAGGATGGTTTCCAGGAAGGTCTTACCCTGGATGGCCTCCTTCAGCAGCTGCCGGCTCTTTGCCTGGACTTGCCGAAGGGCCTCTTCCAGTTGTTTGCCAGGGGCAGGAATCAAACTGAACTCCGGGAAGTGGTGAAAATCTTTCCTTGACCCAAGCCACCAGGGCTAACTAGGCCCCAGGAGGTCGGGGAGGGTCTTTTGTCTAATATCTTAACATAATTTTCCGGAATTGCCCAGGAATAGCTCAAATTGTCATTCTGAGTGAGGCGCCGAATCTAGGGGAGTGTTTCACCGGGTGAGGATGGCTTTGCCTGGTTTTTTCGTAGGGGCGGACCCGTGTGTCCGCCCCTACTGCCCCCGCTTTCGTAACGGGCGCACACATGGGTGCGCCCCTACAAGACCATTCATACCCCCCTCACCCTGCCCTCTCCCCCCAAAGGGGGAGAGGGAAATAGTTTGTCAATTACATAAATTGATGGCTAGCGGGCAAGCCGAAGTTAAAACCATTCTCTACGCCTGCCTCATGTCCCCTTAGATATGTGATTCCGCAAAATCAACATACCATGAAGGTAGTCGGGAAACCATGGAGTTTTTAAAATCGAAATTTTATGTACGGATTAAATCTTACTAAATTTAAAAATCGCACCTATCCTCTGTTTAAAAACAGCTTGTTCTCCTTCGCCAGTATCATAGTAGTCCAAAAAGTTGCGATAATAATTATCCCATGCTTGTTGATAAGCTTCTTGGCTTTTGCGGGGAACGAAAGGGCGATATTCTTCAATAGCGGCAGCATGTTGGGGGAGAGCTTCTTTAAACATATCATTCATCATGTTGATATGCCATTTATCACCCCTCTCCATATTGAGATAGTATTTAGCGATTTCAGGAGCAAAAGCGGCCCGCAGTTTTGCGCCAGCGACTCTGCGCCATTGGAGTTTGGCGGCTCTCAAGGAAAGAAAATAACCGAAAAGTGCCCCAAGAAGAACGCCAATAATACCGATAAAACCTGTGCTCTCTGGCACGATGTTATCTCCTATTTATGTGGAGCGTTCATTGGTATTGTAATGGTATGGTTATGGTTTTGCTACCAGGACCATCGAGATTATGGACAATGGGATTGAAGATCCTGCACTTCGTTCGGGATGACGGTGCAATCAGGTTTGGCAGCAGCTTCTAGAGTTCCACCAGGCGGTTTTGGATGGCAAAGAGGGAGATTTCGGCATTGTTCCGCAGGTTCAGTTTCCTGAGCAGCCGCAGCCGGTAGGTGTGCACCGTATTGGTGCTGAGGTGGTAGGCCTGGGCAATCTCCCGGACCGTATGGCCCAGGGCCAGGTGCCGCAATACCTGAATTTCCCGGTTGGACAGGGTGTCCAGGGGGGTGCGGTTGCGGGGCCCGGTGGCCATATGCTGCGCCAGGGATTCGGCGGCGGAGTCGCTAAGGTAGCGGCCGCCGGCGTGGACCTTGCGGATGGCGTTCACCAGTTGCTCGGGGGCGGAGCGCTTGGTGATGTAGCCATTGGCTCCGGCGCCGATGGCCCGCACCACGTACTGCTCCTCTTCGTGCATGGTGAGGATCAGGATGGGCAATTTCGGATAGTATTGCCGGAGCTGGCCGATGACTTCCAGGCCGTCCAGGCCCGGCATGGAGATATCGATGATGGCCACATCCGGCAAGGTGCGATGCACCTGCTCAATGGCCTCCTGGCCGTCAGCGGCCTCGGCCACCACTTCAATATCACCGGAATCTTTGACAATGCGGGCCAGCCCGCCCCTGACGATGCTGTGGTCGTCGGCCAACAGGACTTTGATCATGGCAAGGCGCCTCGCTGCTCATTCAGGGGCAGCCGGAAATAGACCCGGGTTCCCTTCCCCGCTTTGGACTCCAGTTCCAGACGGCCGCCCAACAGGCCGGCGCGCTCCCGCATGCCCGCCAGGCCCAGGCAATGGGACTGCGACAAATTCTGGGGATCGAAGCCCTTGCCATTGTCAGCCACCGAGAGAGTCAGCACGCCCCCCCGCACCTGCAGGTTGATCTTGACCTGGGTGGCGAAGGCGTGCCTGGCCACATTGGTCAAGGCCTCCTGGGTAATCCGGTAGGCGGCGGTGGCCACCAGGTCGTCCACCGCGGGCATATTGACATGTTTATAGATACAGGAGATGCCGGTCCGCTGGCTGAAATATTTGGAATACCAATCCAGGGCGTCAATGAGCCCGAAATCATCCAGCACCCCGGGGCGCAGCCGGGTGGCCAGGGCCCTCACCTCGTCGATGGTCTGATCGATCAGGTCGCACATGGTCAAGGCCCGGGCCGCGGCCTGGGCCTCCTGGCCTTTCAGGCGTTCGCTCAGCCACACGGCGTCCATGCGCAAGGCGGTGAGCACCTGCCCCAGTTCGTCGTGCAGTTCCCTGGCAATGGCGGCCCGCTCCTTTTCCTGCCCGGCCATGATGCTGCCGGACAGCAGCCGCAGTTGCTCCTGGGCCTTCTGCAACTCGGTGATGTCCGTGGAAATGCCGCACAGGCCGTCGACCCGGCCCTGCTCATCATAAAGGGGAAATTTTACCGATAGATAGGTATGCACCCCGTCCTTTAAGGGTATCCGTTCCTCTCCCTGCCAGGACCGTTTCTGGGTGAGGACCATCAGATCGTTGCTCCGGAATTGGCCGGCCACCTCCGGGGGAAAGATATCATGGTCCGATTTCCCTTTAATATCTTCATTCTTGATACCCAACAACTCCTCAAAGCGGGGATTGACCAGCCGGTAATAACCGTACTTGTCCTTGATATGGACCATGGCCGGGGTGTAACGGAGAATACCGTTGATTTCTCTGGTTCTTTCCCGCACCTGGCGTTCCAGGTCCCGGGAATAGCGGCTCAGTTCGTCCCGGGTGCCCTTCAGCTCCATTTCATATTTTTTCCACGGGGAGAGATCCCGGGCCACGCAGACACTGCCGATGGTCTTCCCCTGGTCATCCTTGAGGAGACTGATGGAGATGTCCATGGAGACGATGCTGCCATCCCTTTTCTTCATGGCGATCTCATGTTCCCGCACCACTCCGTCGAGGCGCAGTTTCTGGAGCATGGTTTTAAGCGTGGCGGGGTCGGCGTAGAGCTCGAAGGCGGTCTTGCCGGCCAATTCCTGGAACGAGTAGCCATAGATCTCTTCGGCCCGCCGATTCCAGAGGAGGAAGCGGCCCAGCCGGTCGACGATGCCGATGGCGTCCACCGAGTTATCTATGACATTTTCCAGGTATTCCTTGATTGTCTTCAGCTCATTTTCGGTCTTCTTGCGCTCTTCGATCTCGGCCAGCAGGTGTTCGTTGGCCTTTACCAGATCGGCGGCGCGCTCTTCAAGGCGCTGCTCCAGGGTGTCGTAAGCCTTTTGCCAGGCTTCCCCGGCGCGCTCCCACTCGGTTTTCAATTCGGCCACCCCGGCGGGGTTCGGGGGAACTCCGGCCAATTTCTTGGCTAATTTGACAGTTCTCTTGTTCACAGGACTCAGCTCCGGCCCGGTGTGTGCATCAAGGCGGTGGCGTCCCAGGTCTTAGGCGATTGTAACCCTGGGGCGTTTGCCGAAACAGCCGGGTTGCCAGGCCGTTTTTGGTTCATGGGGGAAGGTATTGTACCCCGGGTTTCAGGTGGCAAGCCGGGACCGCGGGGGCGGAAAACCGGATGATTATTTCTGGGACCCCGCCTGGGCGTCAGCCCCCTAAGTAATTATAACCCGATTTTTTCACAACCGGACAATAGTGTTATGTCCCACAATTATTTTAACAAAAGATTTGAGATACCCCCCCTCCCTGAGAGGGGAGGGGGTTGGGGGGAGGGTGGCAACATCTGGTAAATGAAAGATAAATTACCACCCCCACCCGGTGGCGCCCCCTCAAGGGGGAGGGAAAAAGCAAAGCATTTATGCAACGTTTCCGTGGGACACAATACTTAGGTACAGGCTCGGCCCCGAAGGAAGGGAAAAGATAGGTTGCAGTCCCACGCTGCCGTTTCAGTCCTCAGTCCCGGAGACCTCAAGGGGTTCTTCCCGGGAGGCCAGGGCGGCCTTCATGAATTCCCGGTTGAGGCGGGCGATGTTGGCAATGGAGATGCCTTTGGGGCACTCCGCCTCGCATTCCTTATGGTTGCTACAGTTGCCGAAGCCGAGGGCGTCCATGCGGGCCACCATGGACAGGGCCCGCCGCGCCGCCTCGGGCCGCCCCTGGGGCAGCAAGGCGAATTGAGAGATCTTGGCGCTCAAAAACAGCATGGCCGCGGCATTGGGACAGGCGGCCACACAAGCCCCGCAGCCGATGCAGGCCGCGGCGTCCATGGCCAGGTCGGCGTCCCTCTTGGGGACGGGCAGCGAGTTGGCCTCAGGGGCCTGACCCGTATTCACCGAAATGAAACCGCCTTCCGTGATGATCCGGTCCAGGGCGCTGCGGTCCACTACCAGGTCCTTGATGAGCGGCAGGGCCCGGGCCCGGTAGGGCTCGACGACCAGGGTATCGCCGTCCTTAAAATGGCGCATGTGCAACTGGCAGAGGGTGGTTTCCTTCTCCGGTCCATGGGGGCGGCCGTTGACCACAGTCCCGCACATGCCGCAAATCCCTTCCCGGCAGTCATGGTCGAAGGCGATGGGGTCGCGGCCCTCCAGGGTGAGCCGCTCATTGACGATGTCCAGCATCTCCAGGAAGGAGGCAGCCGTGGGAATATTCTCCGCCTGGTAGGTTTCCAGACGCCCCTGGCTGCCGGGCCCTGCCTGCCGCCAGACCTTCAGGGTGAGATTGATGGCCTTGCCGCTCACTTGTAACTCCTCGTTGCTAATTTGACGAATTCGAACAACAGCGGTTCCTTGTGGAACACGGCCTCCCGGTCTTCTCCGGCATACTCCCACAGGGCCACGTGAGACATGTTCACATCGTCCCGCAGGGCCTCGTGCTCTTCGGTCTGGAAGGCCTCATTGAAGTGGCAGCCGCAAGATTCCCGGCGGGCCAGGGCATCCAGGAGCATGACGTCGGCGAACTCCAGGAAATCAGCCACCCGCCCCGCGCTTTCCAGGCTTTGGTTGAAATCCCCCTGGGAACCCGGCACCTTCACATTCTCCCAGAATTCCGCCCGGAGGTTGGCCACCAGGGTCCTGGCCTGGGCCAGGCCCGCGTCGGTTCGGCCCATGCCGCAATGTTCCCACATGATATTGCCCAATTCCCGATGAAAGCTCGTCACCGTGCGCTTGCCCTGGATCTTCAGAAGGCGCTCGACCTTGGCCGCCACCGCCGCCTCGGATTCCTGAAAAGCCGGGTGACTCTCATTCACCTCGGGGAGAGGAGTCCCGGCGAGATAGCCGCTGATGGTGTTGGGAATGACGAAATAGCCGTCGGCCAGGCCCTGCATCAGGGCGCTGGCCCCCAGGCGGTTGGCGCCGTGGTCGGAGAAGTTGGCTTCCCCCAGGACAAACAATCCGGGAAGGGTGCTCATCAGGTTGTAATCGACCCACAAGCCGCCCATGGTGTAGTGGGAGGCCGGATAGATCATCATCGGGGTCTGATAAGGGTCTTCGGCCATGATCTTTTCATACATCTGGAAGAGATTGCCGTACCTGGCCTCGATCTCCGCCTTTCCCAGCCGCTTGCTGGCGTCGGCAAAATCGAGGTAGACCGCCCGGCCGGTGGGCCCCACCCCCTTGCCCTGATCGCACATGGCCTTGGCGGCCCGGGAGGAGATATCCCGGGGGGCCAGGTTGCCGAAACTGGGATACATGCGCTCCAGGTAGTAATCCCGTTCCTTCTCCGGGATGTCCTGCGGCCGCCGCTGATCTCCGGGCGCCAGCGGCACCCAGACCCGGCCGTCGTTGCGCAGGCTCTCGCTCATCAAGGTCAGCTTGGACTGGTAATCCCCGTGCACCGGGATACAGGTGGGGTGGATCTGGGTGAAGCAGGGGTTGGCAAACCCCGCCCCCTTTTTATAAGCTCGAAAAGCTGCGGTGACGTTGCAGCCCATGCCATTGGTGGAGAGGAAAAAGACGTTGGCGTAGCCGCCGCTGGCCAGGACTACCGCATGGGCCGTGTGCCTTTCCAGCTCTCCGGTCAAGAGGTTGCGCACCACGATGCCCCGCACCTGGCCGTCCACCAGCGCCAGGTCCAAGCAGCTCCCGGCGGGGAAACATCTGCACGCCACCCCGGGCCACCTGGCGCATCAAGGAACTGTAGGCCCCCAGCAAAAGCTGTTGGCCCGTCTGGCCCCGGGCATAGAAGGTCCTGGACACCTGGGCGCCGCCGAAGGAACGGTTGGCCAGCAGGCCGCCGTATTCCCGGGCAAAGGGTATCCCCTGGGCCACGCAGTGGTCGATGATCAGGTTGGAGGTCTGGGCCAAACGATAGACGTTGGCCTCACGGGACCGGAAATCACCGCCTTTGATGGTGTCGTAGAAGAGGCGCCAGATGCTGTCGCCGTCATTGGGATAATTCTTGGCCGCATTGATGCCCCCCTGGGCCGCAATGCTGTGGGCCCGCCGGGGGCTGTCCTGGATGCAGAAGGTCTTGACCCGGTAGCCCAATTCCGCCAGGGAGGCCGAGGCTGAGGCGCCGGCCAGGCCGGTGCCCACCACGATGATCTCGAATTTGCGCTTGTTGGCCGGGTTGACCAGCTTCGACTCGAACCGGTGTTTATCCCACTTCCCCTCCAGGGGTCCGGAGGGGATTTTGGCGTCAAGTTGCATTAAATGGCCTCCCTATCTTTGCCACAAAATGACCAGGGGCAGCGAGCCGAAGCCGATCCCCACGATCACCGCAAAGACGATGCTCAACTTTTCAATGAAGGGCATGTACTTGGGATGGTTGGCCCCCACCGTTTGCAAGGCGCTCCAGAGACCGTGCCGGACATGAAGGGCGATGACGACCATGGAGAACAGGTAAAATGCCAGATATCCCTTTTGGGAGAAGACTGCCACGGTAATTTGAAAAATGGTCCGGTGGGTTTGATCCACCAGGTGGTGGGAGAAATTGCTCAGGTGGACCCCGATGAAGCCCAGAATCAGCAGGCCGGTATAGGGCATGGTTTGCGAGCTGAAAGTGCGGCCGCCGCCGCTCTTATCCATGGTGTACCCAACCGGCCGGGCGCCGCGATTCTGGACGAAGAGGATTAGCCCCAGACCCACATGAACGATTAAAGCCGCCGCCAGCAGCACTTCCGCCGCCGCCAGCAGTTTTCCCAAGGCGTGCAGGTGGTGGGCGTAGGCCACGAAGGCGGCGCTCCCTCCATAGATGCTCAAGTTGCCCAGCAGATGGGTCGCCAGAAACAGCAGAAACAACAGGCCGGTAACGGCCTGCAACTCTTTCTTGCCCACCGAGGAGGAAAAGGTGCGGTAGATCCAATTCATTTTCTTCTCACTTATGCCTGCTTCATTCCTGGCCTGAATCAGTAGTGTCCGGCAGGGTTTTTGCTATGAGACCTGTAGGGTGGGCACTGCCCACCAAAACCAGAGATCTTTTTGAGCTTAGGCATGCCCACTGGCAAATCAATTCATGGAATTTACAAGCTTTTTCCCTCGCCCCCTCGCAGGGGAGAGGGGATTTAGTTACATCGGTATAATATGGTGATATCGCTGAAATTGCCATGGGCTAGAGCTTAATAGTGAGATAATGTAACCTATTCCATGCAATTTTGTTGCCGGACACTACTGGGTCTGCCTCTTTTTCCAGAGGACCATGGGGGCCGGCGGCCTCGAAGGCTGCCGCTCACAGCTTCAGGTCATCCCGGGTCCTGGCCACCGCCGCCGCCGACTTCCGCAGCATGGCCTCTTCCTCCCGGCTCAGCTTCAGGGTAATGATCTTCTCGATGCCCCGGGCTCCCAGGATCACCGGCACCCCGAAATAGAGGTCATGGAGGCCGTATTCGCCGTCGAGGTAGGCCGACACCGGCACCAGCCGCCGCTGGTCTTTCAGGATGGCCTCGGCCATCTGCACCGCCGCCGCCGCCGGGGCATAAAAGGCGGAGCCCGTCTTCAGCAGGGCCACGATCTCGCCGCCCCCGCCGCGGGTACGGGCCACCAGGGCGGCAATCCGCTTTTTGGACAGCAGACTGGTGAGCGGCACCCCGGAGACGTTGGTGGCGCTCACCACCGGCACCATGTCATCGCCGTGGCCCCCCAGCACCATGGCCTGAACTTCTTCCACCGCCGTCTTCAGCTCCATGGCGATGAAGCAGCGATAGCGGGCGTTATCCAGGATGCCCGCCATGCCCATGACCCGCCGGCTGGGGAAGCCGCTGACCTTCCGGGCCACGTAACACATGGCGTCCAGGGGGTTACTGACAATGATCAGAAAGGCGTTGGGGGACCTGGCCGCCACTTCCCGGGTCACCCCGGCCACGATCTCCTTGTTGGTATTGATGAGATCTTCGCGACTCATGCCCGGCTTGCGCGGGATGCCGGCGGTGATAATCACCACCTGGGAGCCCTTGGTGGCCTCGTAGCCGTTGGACCCCACCACCTCTGCGTTGAAGCCGAAGATGGGCCGGGCCTGCATCAGGTCCAGGGCCTTGCCTTGGGGCATGCCCGCCACCACGTCCACCAACACCACGTCGGCCAACTCCCGGGACGCGGCCCAGTGGGCGCAGGTAGCCCCGACATTGCCGGCCCCCACCACGGTTATCTTTGGGCGAGCCATAAAATATTCCTCCTTGTGATGACCTGCCTGGTTCAGACACCCAAAGGCGTCTTGCGGAGCTTTTTCCCTCGCCCCCTTGGGGGGTAGAAGGGTCTTGTAGGGGCGCACCCATGTGTGCGCCCCCTCTACGAAAGTGGGGGCAGTAGGTAGGGGCGGGTTTCAAACCCGCCCCTACAGGGCGGACACCTGGGTCCGCCCCTACGAAAAACCATGCAAAGCCACCCCTCACCCGGTGTTGTCCCCTCTAAGGAGTGAGGGGATTTGTTGCATCGGTATAATATGTTTATATCGTTGAAACTACCAGGTTCTAAAGTTAACTGCGAGATAACTTAATCTTCTCCAAGCAAGTTCGTTGCCGGGCACTAGCGGGCCGATCCTTTCTCTTCAGGCCAGGACCCGTATGGGGCCCGGGCGCATCCGGGGAAGCCAAACCGGCTAATAGGTATAGACTCGGGTCCGGGTGGGCGCTTGCATGTAACCGTCGAGCTCGGCCTGGAGTTTCTGGCGCTCCTGATTGGAAAGCCATGCCTGCCATTGCTCCAGGGAGTTCCAGGTGCTGATCACCAGGTAATTATTGGGAGCGTCAATCTCGTGGAGGGTCTCCCCGCTGATATATCCCGGCTGCTGCATGGCCAAGACCCGGAGCATCCTCAGGAGCCGGGTTATTTCCTTGACATGCTTGCCTTTAATAGTTCTCTCCAGCAATACTTTGACCACCGCGGCCTCCTAAGGAAAGCGGGTAAAGGCGGACGGCCCTTACCCGCTCCTCGCTTTATTTACCGATGACCAGGATGACGGTGTCCTTGGCCACGGAGGCGCCGGGGTCGAAGTTGATGGCCTTGACCACCCCGGCGGCTGGGGCCGGCAGGGAGTTCTGCATCTTCATGGCCTCCAGGACGCAGACCAGATCGCCGCTGGCCACCTTGTCCCCCACCTGGACGCTGTAGCTGATGATCATCCCAGGCATGGGGGCCTTGAGGGGCACATCCCCCGCGGCCAGGGCCTGCTGGGAGGCTGCCGCCGCTGTGGACACCGGGGCCCGAGCCGGGGCTGGAGCCGGAGCTGGAGCCGGAGCCGCCGCCAGCGCAGGCGCGGCCTTGGGGGTCACCGCGGTGAGCACCGGGGCGCCGCCTAGCGCCTCTACCTCCACCTCGTAATACTGGCCATCCACAAAGACGTTGAAGGTCCTCAGACCCGCTCCCTTGGCCGGGGGCGCCTTCTCCAGGGTAGCCAGCAGCTCTTTTACCTTGGCAAACAGGTTCTTTTGCTTGATGGTTTTGTAGACTTCGTCTTCCAGCTTGATCTGCTCCAGGGTCTTGCCCTTCACTTCCTCCGGCACCGCCTCCATCCCATACTTCCATTTCAGGAAGCGGCTTCCGGTAGTGGGATAGAGGGCGTAGATGAGCACGTCCCCGTCGTTTTTGGCCAGGCCCTTGGTGGCCGCCACCGCCTTGTCCCACTCCGGCTCCAGGATCTCTCCGGGACGCACGGTGATTGGGGTCTCCCCCCGCTCGTAGCCCTTGAGGATGGTCTTCTGGATCTTCGGGTCTATGGGAGCCGGGGTCTTGCCGTAGAGCCCGAAAGCCACTCCCTTTGCCTCCGCGGACACCATCTTGTAGCGCCCGAAGAGGACGTTCATCACCGCCTGGGTGCCCACGATCTGGCTGGTGGGGGTTACCAGGGGCGGCTGCCCCAGTTCCTTACGGGTCCGGGGCAGCTCCTCCATCACTTCATGGATGCGGTCCAGGGCCTTGGCCTCCTTCAACTGGTTCACCAGGTTGGAGTACATGCCCCCGGGAATCTGGTGCAGCAGCACCCCGGTGTCGATCTGGGCCATCTTGGAGGTATCCAGGAGATCCCGGTATTTCACCACCACCTTCTCCAGGTCCTGGCCGATCTCGATGAGCTGGGCCAGGTCCAGGTCCGTCTGGCGGTCCGTCTGCTCCACCGACACCAGCAGCGGCTCGATGGCCGGTTGGGCGGTCCTCAGGGCAAAGGGCGACAGGCAGGTGTCCACCACGTCCACCCCCGCCTCGATGGCCTTCAGGTAGCTCATGGAGCCCTGGCCGCTGGTGTAGTGAGTATGGAACTCCACCGGGATCTTGATGGTCTCCTTGAGCGCCTTGATGATCTCATAGGCGTCGTAGGGGGAGACCATGCCGGCCATGTCTTTGAGGCAGAAGGAGTCGGCCCCCATCGCCTCGGACCGTTTGGCAAAGTCCAGGTAGTATTTCAGGTTGAAGATGGGACCTCCCATGCGCCGCTGCGTCATGCTGTAGCACACGGCCGCCTGGAAGTGGGCCATCAGGCCAGCCTTCTTGGCGTCCATCAGGGCCTTAACCGAGACCTCCCAGTTGCGCATGTCGTTAAGGGCGTCGAAGACCCGGAAGATATCCACCCCGGCCTCGGCGGCGTAACGCACGAAGCGGTAGGCCAGGTCGTCGGCGTAGTTGCGATAGCCCACCAGGTTCTGGCCCCGGAGCAGCATCATGGTGGGGGTCTTCTTCAAGATGGACTTGATGGTGCGGATGCGCTCCCAGGGATCGTCCCCCAGGAAGCGGTGGGTGGTGTCGAAGGTGGCGCCGCCCCAGACCTCCAGGGCAAAGAAGCCCTGCTGGTCCATGCGTTCCATGAAGGGCACGATGTCCTCGGTGCGCATCCGGGTGGCCAGCAGCGACTGGTGTCCATCCCGGAAGGTGGTGTCCGTGAACTTGATGGGGTTTTTTCCTGCCATTGGTGACTCCTTTGTCGTCGGCTTTCTTAGTGAGCAGTGAGCGGTGAGCAGTAAACAGGTCGGGATCGTTTCCCCCGAACCTGCTGCTCACTCATCTCAGGCTGCGGCGCTGCATCAGCAGTCTAAGTTGCATGGCCTGGCTGCGGGCCGCCAGGCCCCAAAGGTTTAGCGGCGGCCCCGCCGCTGCGGCCTGAACCATGGGGGCGGGGGTCTCCTCCTCGGCCAAATAGGCCGTTAGGGCTCCGCTGATAGCCGCCAGGATCTGGGGTTTGATGGCACTCACCTTGTCTTCTCCTCGTTAATGCTGTCTGCTGACAGCTAAAAACCTTATAAAGGCGGTTTTCGGTTTTCGGTTTTCTGTTTTCGGTGAAGGCAAAATGAAAATCAAAGGCCCCTTAACGCAACAGAAAACAATAAACAGAAAACACAACCTGTAGGGTGGGCACTGCCCACCACTTCCCTAAGTGGAGCTACACTCGATCCCCGATTAGCCGCTGCCGCGCCCTATACCGGGATGTTTCCGTGTTTCTTGGGCGGCAGCGTCTCCCTCTTTCCGGCCAGGGCTTCCAAAGCGGCCAAGAGGCGCGGCCGGGTCTCCCGGGGAGCAATCACCTGGTCGACATAGCCCCGGGAGGCGGCGATGTAGGGATTGTAGAGCAGGTTCTCATAGTTATCGATGATCTCCTGGCGCTTGGCCGCCGGGTCCGGGGCCGCCTGGATCTCTTTGCGGAAGATGACGTTGGCCGCGCCCGCCGCCCCCATCACCGCGATCTCGGCGGTGGGCCAGGCCAGCGCCATGTCCGCCCCCAGGTCCCGGGAGCACATGGCCAGATAAGAGCCCCCGTAGTCCTTACGGGTAATCAGGGTGATCTTGGGCACCGTGGCCTCGGAGTAGCACCACAACAACTTGGCTCCGTGGCGGATGATGCCCCGCCACTCCTGGTCGCTGCCCGGCAGATACCCCGGCACGTCGGCAATGGTCAATAGCGGCAGGTTGAAGGCATCGCAGAAACGGATGAAGCGGCAAGCCTTGTCCGCCGCGTCCACGTCCAGACAGCCGGCCAGGACCTTCGGCTGGTTGGCGATGATCCCCACAGGCCGCCCCCCCAACCGGGCGAAGGCAGTGATCATGTTCTGGGCGAAGTGATGGTGCGGCTCGAAGAAGTCACCCTCGTCCACCAGGGCCCGGATGACCTCGCACATATCGTAGGAGGCCCGGGGGTCGTCGGGGATGATGGCGTCCAGGGCCAGCTCCTCCCGGCCTGCCGGATCATTGCAGGCAGCGAGCGGCGGGTCCTCCAGGTTGTTGCCCGGAAGAAATGAGAGCAGTTTTCTGATCTGCCGCAGGCAATCGGCGTCGTCCTCGCAGGCAAACTGGGCCACCCCGCTCTTGACGTTGTGGGCCATCGCCCCACCCAGATCATCGAAGCTGATCTCCTCGCCGGTGACGCTCTTGATGACCTCCGGCCCGGTGATGAACATGTAGGAGGTCTTCTTCACCATGAAGATGAAGTCGGTCATGGCCGGGGAGTAGACTGCCCCCCCGGCGGTGGGACCCATGATCGCCGAGATCTGGGGGATTACCCCGCTGGAGATGGCGTTCCTATAAAAGATCTGGCCGTAGCCGCTCAAAGAGTCCACGCCCTCCTGAATGCGGGCCCCCCCCGAGTCGTTCAATCCCACCAGGGGCACCCCGGCCTTCAGGGCCAGATCCATCACCTTGCAAATCTTCTTGGCGTGCATCTCCCCCAGGGAACCGGCCCGGGAGGTGAAGTCCTGGGAGTAGGCAAAGACTACCCGGCCCTCCACCTTGCCGAAACCGGTGATCACCCCGTCCGCCGGGATCTCCACCTTCTCCATCCCGAAGTTGACGCAGCGATGGGTGACGAACAGGTCGGTTTCCTGGAAGCTCCCGGGGTCGAAAAAAAGCTCCAGGCGCTCCCGGGCGCTGAGCTTACCCGCGGCGTGCTGCTTGGCCACCGCCGGGGCGCCACCCATGGCCTTCACTTCGGCTTCCCGCTCCGACAACTCCCGGATCTTCTCTGCCACTGTCTTCATTGGTGACTCCTTTTCCGTAAACCCCGCCCTCCGCCGTTGGGGAGCCCGGAAAACCGGCGGTTAAGAGGGGTTTGAATCAGAGTTTAGGTTGTCTGTATCTTCCTTAAGGTATCCAGGCAGCGCCCGGGAAAGAAAGCAAGCTTATATCGTATAAGGCTATCAAGGCGGAGGCCAACTAAAAATCCCAGGAAATGTGATTTTTCTGTCAAAGAAATTACTACAAATCCCTGGACATGGAAACGCCGCTAGGTTTTTTGGGCCCAAGCAGTGACAATATATTTTATTGTTTTTATATATGGAGCGGAAAGAGTTTTAATACAACTGCTATAGCAAAATAACAAAAAATAAATTGATTTTTCCGAAAAAGTATCTCTAATATTAATCCATTTCCTTAAGGACGAGGGAATGGTGAACTCTAAGTCAAACCGGGAAAAAGACTTTCCGGCTTCCAGCGCTTGCGAACCCTTGGGCCGCCGCTGGGGCCAGGATGCAGGTCATCGCCGCCATTTTCCAAGAAGAATAAGAAATGCACCAATCTTCTTCGGTGCGGATTTCCCGGCAAAGAATCTTTGGTTAGGGCTGGTCTTGCTGGTGGCCGCTATTTACCTGTTGGGCGCCCCGCCGGCAGCCCGGGGAGCGGGTTTTGCCCTGGTGAACCAGGGGACCGCGGGCATGGCTCAGGGGAACGCCTTCGTGGCTGAAGCCGACGACCCCTCGGCCATTTATTACAATCCCGCCGGCCTGAACCAGATCAAGCGGCCCACGTTTTATACGAACGGGTTCCTCTATTACCCCAGTCGGGAATACGATGGAGGCGGGCTGTCCTCGGAGACCAAGCACCAGTTATCCGAGACCATGTCAGCTTATTTTGTCTACCCGGTGAACCCGCGGCTATCCTTGGGTATCGGCTATTTCAGCCCTTTCGGCCTGAGTACCGAATGGCCGTCCAGCTGGCCCGGCAGATACCTCAGCACCTACTCGTCCTTGAAAACTTATAACGTGAACCCGGTGGCCT
This sequence comes from uncultured delta proteobacterium, assembly GCA_963697965.1. GTDB lineage: Bacteria > Desulfobacterota > Desulfobaccia > Desulfobaccales > 0-14-0-80-60-11 > JAPLJC01. The sequence goes on along the minus strand of OY969108.1, from coordinate 58,230 downwards.
CCGTCAAAGTTCTGGATAACCTGTCAGTGGCGGCAGGGTTCGATGTCATGTGGTCCAGCGTGGAAATCACTAGAAACACCCCCAATGTGGTGCACGGCTTCCAGTTTCCCGACGGCGAAGCCAGTCTGGCAGGGAGTGGCAGCGGCTGGGGCTATAACCTCGGCGCCCTTTACGAGCCGGTGGCCGGCGTGAAACTGGGGGCCTCGTATCGCAGCGCCATCCAGGTAAAGTACCTCGGTTCCCTGACTCTGAGCCTGCCGCCGCCGTTTTCGAACCTGGTTCCTACCGAATTCGGCGCCTCGGCCCCCCTCACCCTTCCCCCTTCCGTGACCTGGGGTATCGCTTATGCACGTCTTAAACCCTTCACCTTCGAGTTCGACACCACCTGGACCGGCTGGTCCACCTACAATGACCTCAAGGCGAAACTCGATAGTACCATCCCGGTGAACGGGGTTCCCAGCTCGGTGGTTACCACCCCGGAGAAATGGCATGACGCCTTCGCCTTTCGCTTCGGGGTTAACTATGAGATCATGGCAGGCCTGAAGATCCGGGCCGGTTATATTTACGACCTGACCCCGGTGCCCGATGACACCTTCAGCCCCCAGCTGCCGGATGCCAACCGGCACATCTTCACCGTGGGGGGCGACTATACGTATAAGAGCTTCACCCTGGGAATCGCCTATAATTATATCCTTCAGGAAGGCCGCGATAAAAGCAGCGTCATCACCTACAACGGGGTGCCCGCGCCTTTGCAGGCCGATGGCCGCTATAACAGCAGCACCCAAGTCCTCGCCACGAGTCTGTCCTACCATTTCTGATAACAGTGAGCAGTAAGCAGGAAGCAGTGAGCAGAAAAATCCGACTTCTCTCTGCTGACCGCAAATTGATTTGACATTAGGATCACTTTCATTACTTATCAAATTCCCTTAATCCGTGAAGAATAAGGGTTGAGTTAAGAAGCATGCTGCTCACTGCTCACCGCTCACCACGGCGATTAGCCGCCCACTTGGAAGTGGGCGAGGGCGAGATCAGGCAAAGCGGCCTCGAGAACTTCGATCCCCAGGCCGGGGCCGGGAAGGGGCGGGGCCGCTCCCCCGGGTCCGAAAATGACGCTCTGGGCCACCGGCTCCCGGGCAAACAGGAAAGGGGAAAAGGAGCCTTCCAAATAGGCCGGAGCCGGGGCACAGAGGGCGAAGTGGCGGCCGGCGGCGGAAAGGATGCTGGTTTCTCCCACGTGGCAGCCCACCTGGTAGCGCATCCCCGCCGCCGCGGCCATCCGCCGGATCCGGGTGGCGGCCCCCGGGCCGCCGCATTTGGACAGACGGATATTAAAGATCTGGCAAGCCTTAAGGTCGATCAATCTTTGGGCGTCCCCTTCGTGGCACAATGACTCATCGGCGATGACGGGCAACCCGGTCCCGGCGCCCACTTCCCGCAGGCCTTCCAGATCATCCTTGGCCACCGGTTGCTCCACGGCGCTGATCCGGTAAGGTTGCATCTCCCGGAGGCGCTGGACGGCCTCGGCAGCGGTCCAGGCACAGTTGGCGTCCACCCGGATATCGACCTGCTCACCCAGGATCTCCCGGGCCAGCTTCAGGTTTTCCAGATCGCCCTGGCTCCCCACCTTCAGCTTCAGGAAAGGCATCTGCAGTTTTTTCACCAGGTGCAGGAACTGAGCTATCTTCTCCGGCGTCCCCATGGGGATCACCGCGCTGTAGATCAGGGGGGCGTCACCTTTGGCTCCCAGGAAGGCCTGCAGAGGCAGGTCCCAAGCCTGGCCGGCGGCATCCAGCAGCGCGGTTTCCAGGGCGCAAAAGGCCCCGGGATGCCGCTCTCCGCCGGTTTGGCGAAACAGCTCGGTCAATGCCTTCAGAAGCTGCGGAGGTGAAGTGAACTCCTTTTCCACGATGGCAGGGGCCAGGGTCCCCTTGAGGAAGGTGAGGCTGGACGGCAGGTCCTCTCCGGTGACGAAGCTCCGGGGAACCCCTTCCCCATACCCCGGCCGGGGACTGTCGGCGGTCACCTTGACCACCAGGTTTTCAGACCCCTGGTGGGTCATCAGGTTATGCCTGATCGGGTAAAGAAAGGGCAATTTCAGGTGCCAAATATCCAGCTTGCGGACGATCACGCCCCACCCCCGGTTCAATGTTGATCAGTTTACCAAACTTCTTCCATTGATACCATTGCTCCGGATAGGCCTTCACCGAAGCATCCAGGATATTGAGACACCTTTGGCTGATGGACATGTTTACCGGAGGGGCGCCATTGTCCAGCGGGGTGAGGTGACAGGTATATTGTTGCCCCCCATCCCGTTTCACCATGGCGGCGACCACCGGGGCGCCGGAACGCTTGCCCAAAATTTCCAGGGTGCGGTCCCCCGTGAGCCGGCTATCGAGAAAGGAGGCTCCCTGCCCCTGGTCGGGCCGCCATTCATCGAATTCATCGCACTCGGTGATGAGGACCCTCCCCGCTTTGAGGGCCTTAGTGGCGGCGAGGAAGCTGTTCCCTCGATCCGCGTCGATCAGTTGCAAGCCGATCCATTCGGCCCGGCGACCCAGGGTTTCCCGGAGCCGGTTGGTCTGGAAGCGGCAGATCATGGTGGTGGGAAAGCCGTTTGCCGCCAGGGTGCCCGGCAGTAATTCCACCGCACCGAAATGGCCGGTTACCAGAATGACGCCCTTGCCGGCCGCCAGGGTTTCCCTCAGCTGTTCCTCACCGTGGAACCGTAGCCGGGTCCTGAAGAAATCGAGTAACTTGGGAAAGTTGGAATACCCGACGAAGAGTTTTTCATGATAATGGTCGAAGATCCCCCTAAAGGCCCCTTTGGTCTTCCGGCGGGTCTCCTCGGAGGAGATCCTGCCGCGGCATACGTGGCGGATGGTCGCGACGATCAGGGCCTTATCCCGCCGGTTCAGCAGGTAGTACAAGTGCCCCATGCAGGCGATGTACCACCTCGATAGGAAGAAGGGCAGAAACCGGAAAAGAAGATTATTGAACTTGAGTTGGAGGAACTTGCTTAAGGTCGGTTTCCCCAAAAGAGATTGCCAAGACCTGAAAGAAGACATACTGCCACCTCCTGGAACTGGCCATTCTGCCGAAGAACCAAATGATATCCGGGAGAGACCGGATACTCCTGAGATTAGCCCAGGAGAAGCGAGAGCTCCGCTTTAGACCATCCGATCTCTCTTGTCAGTGGGGCAAAATAATCCCCGACTTTATTCTATAATAGGGTACCCTAGTCTCTGGCAATCGGGAAAAGGCACGGAAATCCTCGTAATTACCCGCATTTTTGGGAAGAAACCGGATTCCCTGCAAATCATTATCTTGATATATCAGATAGTTATCCTTATTTTCGGTCCCATGCAAAAATCCCCCCTAATGTTATACTTGACACAAGCAGTACTTCTATTATTATAGTATACTTATCATAAGCAAGTTTTTCTTTGATTTTGTCTTGGGAGGCTCGAGATTTTCTGGTTTGCCGGATGAAGAAATTTCTTGTTTTTGTGGGGGTGCCCTTTGCCGGGGGAAATGCTTGCGGCAGGAGCCCCCGCCGGCGAAGCGTAACAGGGAATCTCGTTACTAATCAGGCAAAGTTTTGGGGCCCGGCTGGAATCGGGTCCTTGGGTTTGGCCCGGTAATGGAAAAGCATAATAGCTGCATCAATACTCGTGCCATCATCGAATACTTCCAGGAGACCATTCCGGAGGACTTGCCTAAACTCTTCCACGGCCTGGGACCGGAAATCGAAGGACTGCTCAATCCGCAAGAATTTTTGATGGAAATCAACAACTGGGTGTCCAGCGACGTGGTCACCACGATGTTTGATAATGCCAAAAAGGTGGCGAGAAACAAAGAGATAGCCTTTAAGATCGGTTATGAATCCGCCTCCCGGAAGAAGCTGGGTTATGTGCAGCGGATTCTCATGTTGGCTTGTCAAAGTCCCCGCCGCACGCTGCACCGAGTGCAGGCCATCAACGATAAATTCAATAGGAATAAGACCATCGAGCTGGTGGAAACCACGCGGGACAGCGCGGTGGTGCGCCTCCACTGGTTCAAAGATATTCCGGCGAGCGTCGATTTTTGCCTGTTCAATCAGGGGATCTACACGGGCATTCCCACTATTTGGAACATGCCGCCCCTGATCCTGGAGGAGACCAAGTGTTTTTTCAAGGGAGACGATTACTGCGAATACCACCTGAAATGGCAGAAGATGTTCTTCCTGAAAGATTACCTGATGAAGCTCCTGGTGCCCTGGCGGGCCCTCACCTACACCATTGAAGAGCTGGAGCGTGACAAGGAGCTGTTGAAGAGAAAGTTCGATGAGGTCCACCGTCTGAATATCCAGCTCAACGAGAAGATCGACCAGCTCATCTGCCTCCAGGAGACCAGCACGGCCACCCTGTCAGTGCTCAATCTGGAGAAGCTCCTGCAAGTGACTTTGCGATTGCTGATCAATTCCGCCAAGCTGGATAGGGCCGCCATCCTGTTGCTGGATGAGCAGGGCGAGGTTTTGGAGTTCAGTTTTGCCGAGGGTATCGACCCCGAGATGTTTGAACAGGTAAAAAATTACCAGATCCCCATTTCCAAGGTGGACAACATCATCGCCCGGGTGGCCATGACCGGCATTCCGGTGGTGGTCCAGGATGTGGAACGCAGCAAGCTCAACATGAAGAATCCCTTGATTGAGCATTTCAAGCCCCAGGCCTTTATCCTGGCGCCCCTCACCGTCAGGGGCAAAGTGATCGGGGTGCTGCTGGCCGACCGGGTTGAGCCGGGCGCTATGATCACCGGAGGGGACCGGGATTTTATCGTCAGTTTTGCCAACCAGATCGCCATTGCCCTGGAGAACGCCGTCCTCTATCGCAAGCTGGAGATGTCGGAGCGCAAGTACCGGGAACTCATCGAAAACGCCCACGAGGGCATCTGGATCATCGACGAGCAGGGCCTGATCAAATTCACCAACCGGCGCATGCGGGAAATCACCGGCCATGAGGACCTGGAGAATAAGAATATCCAGAAGTTGTTCAACCGGGACAACTGGAAGCTCATGAAGAAATCCCTGGAGGAGAACCGCAGCAATAACGTGGCTCAGCAGGAACTGGAACTGCTCTGTAAAAACCGGGGGTTGGCCGCGGTGATCATGAGTTCGGTGCCGCTTTTCGAAAACGGCCAGTTTAGTGGGGCCTTTGCCATGTTCAGCGACATCACCGCTCTCCGGGAAACGGAGAGGCGCTCCCGGAAAATCTTTGAGGAAGCCGCTATCGGCATCTCCCTGATGGATATGGACGGCTACCACCTGGACAGCAATCCCGCCCTCCAGGAAATGCTGGGTTACGGCGGAGAAGAGCTGCTCCTGAAGTCTTTCAAGGACATCATCCATCCGGACGATGCCCCTCAAAGCGTGGGGCTGTTTGAGGATTTGGTTCTGAGGAAACGGGAATCCTTCTGCCGGGAAACGCGCTATATCCGCAAGGACGGCCAAACCGTTTGGGGCCAGGTGACGGTTTCGGTCCTGCGGGGGCCCGGGGGAGAGTCCCAGTTCGCCATCGTCATGAGCCAAGATATTACCATGCGCAGGAAGGCCGAGGACGAGATCCGGAGAAATCAGGCGCGCCTTCAATCCCTGGCTTCGGAACTCTCGCTGACGGAGGAACGGGAAAGGCGGCGTCTGGCCAACGATCTCCATGATCATATCGGCCAGACCCTGGCCGTCTCCAAGATCAAGCTGGGGGTTTTACAGAAAACTGTAACTGTCCCTGATATCGCCAACCCCTTGAGGGAGGTCCGCGAACTCATCGAAAAGATGATCCAGGACACCAGGTCCCTGACCTTCGAGCTGAGTGTGCCGGTGCTTTATGAGTTGGGGTTCGAGGCCGCGGTGGAATGGTTCGCCAAGCACATCAGGACCCAGCATGGCCTGCAGGTGGAATTTACCCCGGACACGGTTCCCATCCCCGTCGATGACGAACTGAAAGTGCTCCTCTTCCGCTCGGTGCGGGAGTTGATGATTAACATCGTCAAACATGCCCAGGCCCGGCACGCCTGGGTCAATATCATTCGCCGCAATGACGGCCGGGTCTGCATCGAAGTGAAGGACGACGGGGTGGGGATTAACGGCTCCCAGGGTGCCGTCAGCGAAGATAACGGGAGAGGCTTCGGTCTCTTCAGCATTCGGGAGCGCCTGCATTATCTTGGAGGGGGTGTGGATGTGGTCTCCGGGCAAGACGCAGGTACCCAGGTCACCTTGATGTTGCCCTTGGACTATGCTAAAAAAAGTCGTACAAGGAAATGGGGATGACCATTAAAATCATGCTGGCGGACGACCATCAAATCGTCCGCCAGGGGTTGCGCAATCTGTTGGCGGCAGAGCCGGATATGCAGGTGGTGGCCGAGGCGGATAACGGCCGGCAGGTGCTGCCGCTGGTGGAAAAATTTGGACCCGATATCGTGATCATGGACATCACCATGCCCGGCTTAAACGGCATCGAAGCGACCCGCCAGATCCTGGCGGAGCGCACCGGGGTCAAGGTGATTGCCCTCTCCATGCACTCCGACAGTCTCTTCGTGTTAAACATGCTCAAGGCCGGCGCTTCCGGATATCTCCTGAAAGACTGTGCCCTGGAAGATCTGGTCAGGGCCATTCGCACCGTCATGGGAAACAAGACCTATCTGAGCCCCGGCATCTCGGAACGTGGTCATCAGAGACTTTGTCAGCGGCTGGGAACACGCTGACCCTGCCGGGGCGTTTTCGGTGCTGACCGCCAGGGAACGGGAGGTGCTGCAGCTTATGGCGGAAGGCAAGTCCACCAATCAGATTGCTGACTGCCTCTGCGTCAGCGTCAAGACGGTGGAATCGCACCGCAAGCAGATTATGAGCAAGTCCGGAATTCGCAGCGTGGCCGAGTTGACCAAATACGCCATCCGGCAAGGACTGACCTCTCTGGAGGAATAGGGGCCCCCATTTCGTGGGAGAACTAGGATAACTTGTTGTTATTATTCATATTTAATCCATGAATGAGGGTTTTTCCCAAGCTGAATGCAGGATTATTCCCATCCAGAATTAGGATTTTCCTAAGTGAATTTTAGGAAAAAAGTAGCTATGTTTTCCGGGGTTACACCTGGACCGGGTTCGTCCTGAGGAACTGCCAAGCTCCTCTTCTCCCGCCTGTCTCCTGAGATGATTCGAGGATCATATCGTGCCCATTAAAATCCTCTTGGCAGATGACCATCAGATAGTCCGCCAGGGATTGCGAATGTTGCTGGCCTGCGAGCCTGACATGGAGGTGGTGGGGGAATCCGACAATGGCCGCGATGTCGTGAAGCTGGCGCAGGAACTGACACCGGATGTGATCATCATGGACATCTCCATGCCCGATTTAAACGGCATTGATGCTACCCGCCAGATCGTCGCCACTGATTCCAAGGTGAAGATCATTGCCCTCTCCATGCACTCCGACAGTCTATTCGTGCTGAATATGCTCAGGTCCGGGGCCTGGGGATACCTTTTGAAGGACTGCGCCCTGGAAGAATTGGTGAAGGCCATCCGCACCGTGATGCGGGATAAGACCTATATCAGCCCCGGGGTTTCCGATATTTTGATCAAGGACTTCGCCCACAATCTGGCCGAGGAACCCTGCTCGGCCTATACCCTGCTGACCCCTCGGGAACGGGAGGTTTTGCAGCTCATGGCCGAAGGGAGAAACACCCTGCAAATCGCCAATACCTTATGCCTCAGCAGCAAGACCGTGGAAGCGCACCGCAAGCAGATCATGAACAAGCTGGGCATTCACAACGTTGCCGAACTCACCAAATATGCCATTCGCCAGGGCCTGACCTCCCTGGGAGTATGACCCCGCAAACTTTGCTCGCCCATTATTATCGCAGTCGCCGCCATTGGGAAAATCTGAAGGTGACTTGCGGACCTCGGGGGCTCAACCCGCGGCTTGGGAGAGCTTAAAACCCGGTAGGTCTCGGCCAATTTGCAGAAATTGGCCTGCGCCTCTCCTTCCCAACGGTAGCGGTGCGGATTGGGACCGCTATTTATTATGGCTGAAAAAAGGGCCGGCGCCCGGCCCAGGCTTCCGGATAAGTACCGGATATTGTTTGATGTAATACAGGAAATATCACCTTTCTTCTTTGCTATGAGATATTCCGTGACCCTAATCCGGCACCAATTGGAGACGAAATTAGGAATGTCCCAAATGCAGTTATCCAGGGTTGTGTTATGAAGAGGTTAAAGGAACCCTGGAGAGGGGGATTTCCACATGCAGCCGCAAATATCGATTCGCCGGAAGCGGGAAAACTTCTATCTGAAGCTCAGAGGCGATTTCAACCGAAGCAACTCGAGGGAGATCTTGGGGGCGGTGCAGAAACTGATGGACGTCTCCTTGCATGGTTCCCATCCCGGCACCAAGGTGTCCTTCACCTTTCAAACCCATGCCAAGATCGAGTGATCTGAGGAAAATAGCCGGGCCGGTTCCTGAAAGCGATTTTTTGGGGGGTGGTAAAGGGCCCGGACGCACCGGGCACCGGTTGGGGGAAGGAGGGACTGCTGGGCCAGGGTTGCAAGGCGCCGCTTGGGTCAATACTCCACCGGCAAGCGGAAGAGGATGTCGGCCAGCTCCATGGCGTCTTGCACCGGTTGCCCGGTCTCGCCGTGCAGTTTCAAACATTCCGCCCACAAATCCGGGAGCTTCCGGTCAGCCGCCTCCCAATCGACCTCCAGGGGGAAGAGGGGATCTGCCGCAGTGGCCTTCTCCCAGGCGGCCAGGTCGGCCAGGCGGGGGTCCGGCAAGAGGCTCGCGGCCCGCGCAAAGGCGCTGTTGCTGATGTCCTGGTTGAAACCGGTACTCCAGAAAAAGTCCAGGAGGGCCGGCACCGCCTCCGCCAGGGGAACGCCTTCCAGCAGCTCCGGCCGGTAGCGCAGGCAAACCCTCTGGGAGCCGTAATGGCCCGGCTCTCCCCGGACATTGGGCAGGCAGGTGTGGTAAAGGGTGTCTTCCTGGGAAGCGAGGGGTGCCACCCGGAAAAACATCTTCATCTCCTCGAAATTGCCCTGATGGAAGGTGAGGAGATAGACCAGGTACGGAAAGGCCAGGCGATAAGAACGGTAGCCGTCCTCCCCTTTCCTGCCGCCGCTCACCCTGAGGGTGCGGCACTGGGGCGGGTCTTCCACGGCCAGCAGCAGCAAGTCCTTCCTTTGGCGGAGCCAGCGGCTTCCTGGGGGCAGAAGCGGCAGGGGCGGCGGCATCACCCGGGAGACGTAACGCAGCAGGGAGGCCAGAGGCGCCCGCCGGGCCACCCGGGCCGGCGAAGGGCCCTCCTTCTCCATCAGGATAACTTCGCTGCCCTCGATGATGATCTGGTCGCTAATAATTGCCCTTCCTTGCCACTTTTCCCCCCTTGCTTTTGTCCCCCCCCTTGAAAAAGAGGGGTTTTAAGTCCCCCTTTGGAAAAGAGGGGATTTAGGGGGATTTGAAGTTCTCAAAATAGAGCCTGCGGCTCAGAAACTAACCATAGAAGAGCTAAATCATAGGCAAAATGGATTTCTTTCTTTTGCCAATCACTTGCAAAGAATTCCCCGCTCCCCTCTAACTCAACCTTCCGCCCCCTCCTCGCCCCTGGCGGCCCAGGTCCAGACCCGCTCCGGCACGAAGCGCCGAGAGGAGCATTGGTGCAGGGCCAGGCGTTCCAGCTGCCGCAGCACCTCCACCTGGTGCGGCGGCAGGAAATCATCGATCACCTGCCGGAACTCCGCCAGGGTTACCCGTTCCCGGCCCGCCAGGCGGGCCTGGCGATAAGCCCGGAAGACCAGCTCTTCGAGGTCCCCGCCGGTGATCACTTCCGGATGGCGCTGGTCCAGATAGCGGATCACTTCGGCAAAGTCGTCCAGATCGCAGGGGATCAGGCTGCGTCTGGCCACCACCTGGAGGATGTGGCATTTCTCGGCGAAATCCGGCAGGAAGAAGGGAATGCGCTCGCTGGAGCGGCCGGAGCGCAGATCGGCCTTGTCCAGGCGGTCGGGCCGGTTGGTGATCCTGATCCACAGGACCTTGCCCTGGATGGCGGGGTCACCCATGAATTCGAAGCGCATCTGCCGCAGGCGGTTGCCCACCCCGGTGTCGCCGGAGTATTCATCCCGGCTGTGTTCGCTCTGGTCGGCTTCGTCCTCCACCACCACGAGCGGCGTCAAACTGCGCAAGGTCTGGAGGGTTTTGAAGAAGTTGCGTTCGCTCTCCCCCACCCACTTGGTGCGGGGATTGAGGAGCTTGACGAAGTTGAAACCCGAGTCCCGGGCCAGGGCCTCGGCCAGGGCGGTTTTGCCCACCCCGGGAGGCCCCATCATGGTGATACCCCGGGGGACCAGCTTGACTTCCCCCGCTTGCAGGGCCGCGGCAATCTGGGCAAAATATTCCTTGACGGGCGCCAGTCCGCCGATATCCGCCAGGCCGAAGCGGGGTTCCAAGACCTCCACCAGTCCCGCCAGTTCCTGGCGCAGCAGGTCCTTTTTTTGGCGGCGCACCATCTCCGGGGTCAGGGGCTGCATGAGGCTCCGGCGCAGCAAGGCGTGCAGCACCCTGAGGCTCAAACCGGCGGCCAGGTTGGCCAGCTCCTGGGAGGTGATCGTCAGATTATACTTGTCCTGGGACCTAAGCTTATCGATGAATTGAACCCGGGCCTCCCGGTCCGGAGGTGGCACTTCCAGGACCTGCGCCCCATGGCGGCTCAGGAGGAGATTGTGGTTTAAATCGGCCAGGTTGCCGGTGGTGAGGATTACCAGATGGCCGTGCTCCGACAGGTCCGCCTGCCGGGCCCAGCGCAGCAGGGTGACCAGGGCAGCCCGGTCCGGCTCTCCCATGGAACCGAGGTCCACCGCGGGGACGATGGTTTCGGCGTACTCCAGGACCAGGGCCAGGGGCTTGCCGAGGGGAGGGTGGGACGGGGCAGCCATGACCCGCTCGCACAAAAGCAGCACTTCCCGGGGACTCTGGGGTAAAGGTTTGGGGGCTGGGACTGGTTCTTGGCCCAGGGCCCGGATCAGGGAGACATCCTCGGTAGCCTCGCCGTCCTCTTGCTTTTCCTGGGGCTCCAGGGCTTCCCGGAAGGATTCCTCCCCCGCCGCATCCCCGAACTCCAGCCCCGCTCCCAGGTTGTAAAAGACCACGTGGCGTTCCCGGTCCAGCCACTGGCCCAGGAAGTGGCGAAAGGGGAGGTAGTCGCCGTTTACCCGAGTATAATCATAGACCTGCCCGTGGAGGATGAAGAGGGCCGCTTCCCCCTCCTCGAGATGTTCCTCCAGTTCTTGGGCCCAATCCGGCAAGTTATTCCAGGGTCCCATGCGGGACTCCTTTGGGAGATTTGCAGCCGCAGGGCCTGGGACGCCGCCTGGACCGGCTGCGTCTTTTCGCCCTGCCGCGGCCTTCCCGGACTTTCCTGTAAAACCCTCATCCGCCGTTCCCCAGGGGGGAACTTTAAAAATCCCCCTCTTTAAAAGGGAGTGCGGGGGATTTTTCATCCCCGGGAGCTATCCGGTATCATCCAGGTATTTTTCGGGAAAAAGGTACGATCAGAGCAAGGGCTGAATCATCTTCTCAAATTCTGCCTTGCTCCGCGTTCCCTCGATCTTCTGGACGACGTTGCCCGACTTGTCGATGATGAAGGTGGTGGGAACCACCGCGATGCTGCCGTAGGCATCGGACACCTTGTCATTGCCGATAAGCACCGGATAGTCCAGACCCAATTGCTTCACTAGAAATCTGATCTGGGTGGGGTCGGAACTGAGGGCGATCCCCAGAGTTTGGTAACCCTGGCCCTGGTATTGGTGGTAGATCTGGTTGAGCTCAGGCATCTCATCCCGGCAAGGCCCGCAAAAGAAGGTGAAAAAATTAATCAACACCACCTTGCCTCTGAATTGGCTCAGGGAGTAATCCGTCCCCTGGAGGACGTCTTTCAGGGTAAAGTCCGCGGCTGCGGGCGCTGCCCAGCTTGCCAACGGCATGACCAGGAGGCCCAGGGCCAGCAGCAAGCCCATGACCAGCATCCGGGTTTTAGTAGACCGGTTAGTCATTGAAGTTCTCCTTAAATGAGAGTTAAAACCACCATCACTCTATTAGTAAGATAATACCAAAACCGTCCATGCCAAGCTCGATTTTAAGAAAAATATGCCTCCTCAAAATAAAGTCGGGGCCGCGACGGTACCCGCGGGTGCGAATGGAGGCCCGGGGCGGCCGCTCGACCGGGATTCGAAAACCATAAAGAAATCATCAGCGCTTGACATCCCCCCTCGAGTTTCCATATTGTTTAGGCAATACCGGAAGGAGATCACCATGAAAGTGCTGGGCATCCTGGGCAGCCCCCGCCGGGGCGGCAATTCGGGAATCCTCCTCAAGGCCTTCCTGGAAGGGGCCGCCGGGGCCGGGGCGGAGGTGGAGGAGATTAACCTGCGGGACTTCAAGATCTCCCCGTGCCTGGAGATCTACCACTGTTTCAAGGATGGCACCTGTCCCATTAAAGACGACATGCGGGAAATCTACGACAAGCTTCTGGAGGCCGACGTGGTGGCCCTGGCCTCTCCGGTCTTTTTCTACGGGGTTACGGCCCAGGCCAAGGCTATGATCGACCGCACCCAGGCCCTGTGGGCGCGGCGCTACGCAGTGAAAAAGGATTTTCCCGGCGGCTCCCGCCAGGGGGTCCTCCTGGCGGTGGGGGCCACCAAGGGGAAGCTCCTGTTCGTGGGGGTCCGCCTTACCGCCAAATACTTCTTCGACGCCATCAACGTGAGCTATGCCGGGGAAATCCTGGTGCGGGGCGCCGACGCCAAAGGGGCTATCCTGGAACAACCCCAGCCATTGGAAGAGGCCAGGGATCTGGGCCGCCGCCTGGGCCGGGGCGAATTCCTGACCCCCATCAAAATGGCGCCATTGGCGGTGTGAGAAAAGTTGGCAGTTCCCAGTAGCCAGTAGCTAGTAGCCAGTTCCCAGAAAAAGCAAAAACCAAAAAGCAAAAACCAACTACTGACTACTATAAAAAGGAGGCTGTATGGCGATTGAGGTCGGCATGAAGCATGAGAAGCGGCTGCAGACCGGGCCGGAACATTCGGCCCGCAAGTTTTTCCAGGGCGTCCCCGAGGTTTTCGGCACCCCCTTTCTCGGGGGCCTGTTCGAAGGGGTCTGCGCTGAACTGATAGCCGCGCACCTGGGCGCCGGGGAGCAGTCGGTGGGCATCTCCATGAACCTGAAACACCTGGCCGCCACCCCCCTGGGGATGGAGGTGCGGGCGGTCGCCGAAGTGAGTCAAGTGGATGGCAGGAAAATTACCTGCAAGGTGGAGGGCTTTGACGAAAAGGAAAAGATTGGCGAGGCGGTGCACGAGCGGTTTATAATTAACGCAGAGAAATTCAATCAGAAAGTGGAGGCCAAAAGAGCTGAATCAGGGCGCCGCCCCTAAGAAAAATCTCGATTTCCCGTATGACTTGGTATCTCTGGGGCAGTTCGAGGCCGGCTGGGGCTGGGAGGCCCAGATTCGCCAGTATGTCAGAAAGAAGTATCAGCGGGACCTGGCGGGGCTGGCCAAAGTGGCCCCCGCGGTCTTGGCCGGTTTGCTGGGGGGAGAGGTGGTTCATGGCCAGCCCTACACCAGCATCGAGTGGGTGCTGCGGCTCAAGCCCTTCCGTCCTCTGGAACTCTACCTGCTCTTCGACCTGGACCCGGAATTCGGCGCGGATTTACGTCTCTTTTATGCCCGGAAAAGCCTGGCGGTGCCCACCGAGGACGCCTATGTCTTCGCCTGGGACCTGGTGGCCCTGCTGGCCCGCTACGGGCGGGGGGAATATGCGCTGCGGCCGGCCGCTCCCGGGAAGGACTGGCTGGCTCTCTCCGATTTCGCGGCGGCGGCAGGTCCCATTGAAGGCGCCTCCTTGGGAGCCCGGGAAGAAGTGCTGCGTCTGCTCTCCCCGGAGGTGGTGGAGGTGGGGCTGCGGCGCATGGATTGCGGCACCTTTGCCGGGGTCGCCGGCGGCTGGCAGGTGGTCTGGCCCCTGTTGGGGGACCTGGCCTGCCGCTTCCGGATGGCAGGCTCCGCCGCCCTCGCCTTCGACAGCGTTGGCGCCCGCAAGTACGCCCCGGAATTGCTGCTCAGTTTTGCCTGGCTTTACCTGAACGCCCTGCTCCGGGAATGCCGGCAGGTGGACCCCTCCCTGCCGCAATTGTCCCGGTATTTTTAATAAAGTTTTCTTTCCTCTGGATCTCAAAACGAGCGAATTGGCTAAAAAGATGAATTGCCTTCATGGTCCCACAGGGGAAATTACGATGCAGACCACCTGAGAAGGGGAAGGTGAACCCCGGTGAGCGCCCGGTTAACGGATCTGACCCGCCGGCAACCACCGGTTGCGGCCCCCACCGGCCAGGTGAAAATCAGCTACGGAGTGCACGTGCTTATGGCCGCCATCGCCGGCAAATCGGTGGGGGAAGTGCGCCAGGCCCTGAAGGAGCCTTTAAATATCGACCCCCGGGCCCTGGCCCTGGTCAATGGCCGGGAAGCGTCCGCCTCCCTGGTCCTCAAGGAGGGGGACCAACTGGAGTTCGTCCGCCTGGCCGGGGAGAAAGGTGGAAGGCCCGGGAGTTAGTGGAGTGTTTCATAATTAGCTTGACATAATATACGACTGGAAGGCCGGATTTGGCATGTTAAGTCCCCCTTTGAAAAAGGGGTATTTAGGGGGATTTCAAGATGTTATACTAAATCCCCCCTACCCCCCTTTTCCAAAGGGGGTAAAAATCAGTCTTTTTAAATGGATAATCAATTGCGGAACAGACCGCTAGTTCCGGTTCCGGCGGCGCCGGAAATCATAGCGCCGCCCCGGTTTTCGTGTTATCATGGATAGGGGCGGTTCTGCCTGACCCCGATTGGATCGAATTCATCCAGCATTTTGGAGGAGGGATATTATGGCGCGCGTCACCATTGAGGATTGCCTGCAGCGGGTTCCCACCCGGTTCGGCCTGGTCCACCTGGCCGCCAAGCGGGTGCAGCAGATCTACCGGGGCGCCCCGGTGTTGGTAAAGGGGGACAATAAAGAGATCGTTATGGCCCTGCGGGAAATCGCCGCCGGCAAGATCATCGCCGCCAAGCCCTTGCCGGCCCTGACGGAGACCCCGGAGGCGGACCTCCTGCCGGAGACCGGGGAAAAAGCGGCCCATTGACTGCCGGCTGACAATCCCCTATCCCGGCAAGACATCGGCGGCCCCGGCTCCGGACCAGCAGAGCACCGGCGGCCGCGAATTATCCTTCCCAGACTCCGGGAGCCAGACTTCCAATTCCATCTCCCAGATTACCGGTAGCGGCCAGGAGGCCGCTACCCGGTCGGCCACAAATTCGGCCAAACCTCGGGCTGCCGCCTCAGGGTCCTTTCGAGCGGCGGCGGCATCCAGCAAACCTGCCAACCGTTCCTGGAACGGAGCCTGCCAGGGGGGCGCCTCCCCCTGGCCGCGCACCGCCAACTATTCCTGGGGGCTGCGGCAGCCGGGCAGGGAGAGCCTCACCTTTGCGGGTTCGGCCTGCTCCGGCCAGCCGCGCAAAGTGAGGAACAGAGAACGGGCGGTGCGGCCCAGGAGAAAGGGAACCCAGGGGTCTTGCAACTGGGGGCCCATAACCCGCTGCCAGAGCCGGTAACGTATCTTGGCCAAATCCGGGTCCACCATCTCCGGGACCCCGGGAACCGGGCCGAGGCCCGTGGGCTGCTCCCAGGGTTCCGGGGTCAGGACTTCCTTGAGCCATTCCTGGCCCTGGTCCACCAGTTGCAATTGGGCCTCCTGGTCGGCCTGGAGCTTTTCCAACTGCCAGGCGAGAGCCCAGAGGTCCGGGGAAACATCTTTCTCCGGCGCCTCCGCCCGGCCGTAATCGCGCAGGGCCCGCAGCAGATCGCCCTCACCCTCCTGGGCTTGCCGATACTCCTCAAAGGCCCGCCACTGCAAGAAGTCGCCGGGCTTAACGTGCTTGAGCCCGGGGGCGGGGGGCTGGGCCTCCAAAGGCAAGGCCATTCCCTGGTACGGCAGTTGGGCCGGCCACCCCGGGATCACCCCCACCCAGAGATCAGGGAAATAGAGGGGGAGGGTCCAAAACTCCTGCCGCCAGGGGAGAATCAAAGGGAAGGCCACGAGCCGGGCCGCTGTCATTTGTCACCACCTTTATCGCCTTTTATTCTTTTTTTTAAGACTGCGGTAGATGAGGCCCAAAATCGGAGCCGCCAGGCGCTCCCTGGCGATGACCGGCGTTAGGGCCGTGGACCATCCACCACCGGCAAGCCAGCCGCATCTCCGAAAAAAATCATTTGACAGCCCCACCCTTAAATTTCTATTAATATCCCAAGAAAACGGGAGAGACAAGGAGGAGTCCATGGAACTATTGGAAGCCCTGAAGACCAGAAAGAGCATCCGAGCCTTTAAGCACGAGGCCGTACCCCGGGAGCTCATCACCCGCATCCTCGAGGCGGCCCGCTGGAGCCCCTCCTGGGGGAATACGCAGCCCTGGGAGCTGGTGGTGGTGCAGGGCGATAAGGTCCGGGAACTGACCTCGGAGATGGCGGCGGCTTTAGAGCAAAGGGTGGTGGCGAACCCCGACGTGGCTATGCCGGAAAGCTTCCCGGATGCCTACAAGGACCGCTATATGGCTTGCGCGGCCGGGCTGTTCGACAAGATGGGGGTTGCCCGGGACGACAAGGTCTGCCGCCTGGCCCACCTGGCTAACATGTCCCGGGCCTTCGGGGCGCCGGTGATCATCTATGTGATTTTCAATGTGGAACTGGGCGAGCCTTACACCATGTTCGACCTGGGGGCCATCACCCATGCCATCGCCCTGGCGGCCCATGACCTGGGCCTGGGCACCTGCATCAGCGCCCAGATAGCCAGGTACCCGGACATTATCCGGCACCACCTGGGCCTCGCCCCGACCCACAAGATCGTGGTGGGCATCGCCCTGGGCTACCCCGATGCCCAGGCCCCGGCCAACGCCTACCGCACCCAAAGGGAGCCGCTGGAGAAGCTGGTGCAGTGGATTGAATGAGGAAATGGTATTGCCGGGGAAACTCGGGGAAAACGGATTATGAAGGGGCCAGTGGCTGCCATCATGCAGAATACGCCTCGATAATAAACGGACTCAGGGTTCCGGTTCCGGGCCGTTTCCCGGCAGGAGGAGAAAGCGGCTCTTGCCCGAGGCGATGCGGCTGCCGTCGGCGATGCGGATGATCTCCCCTTCGGCCTGGCGGCGGCTGCCGTTCTTGGTGTGGAGCACCCCCCGCACCCGGATAGGCTCCCCGGGTTTCAGGGGTTGGTGAAAGCGCACCTCCATGCCCAGGGTGAGACCGGGCCCGGCGAAGCGCCACACCGCGTGGGCCATCAGTTCATCCAGCAGGGTGGAGAGGATGCCGCCGTGGATCACCTGGGCCCAGCCTTGGTACTCCCTGGGGATGGCCAGTTCGGTCTCCGCCGCCAGGTCCGCCTCCGAATAGCGCACTGTGATCTTAAAGCCTCTGGGGTTGTTTTTGCCGCAGACGAAGCAGTAGTCGTCGGCCAGGGGGGTCGGCGCCGGGGCGCTGGTGGCGGCGTTTTGATCTGAAGCAGTCATGCGTTGGCCGGCCTCTTAAAGATAGTTTGGCTGATTAATTGAATGCTTATAAATTGGTCAATACCCCTTACATCGTTCCTGAAGGTTGGAATCGATTCTAAGAGGAAAAATCCTTCTCCAGGTCGAAAGTTTTGCCTTTTTGGGAGGTGTAGATCATCTTTTAGCCGTTCTGACGGCTTCCTGGTAGCGGGCCAGTAATTCCGGGCCGTCGAAGGAGCCGTGGTGATGCACCTGGCGCCAGTGTCCGGCCAGTAGTCGATAGAGGCGAGTGGTGCGAATGGCCAGTTTGAGGATTGTGTCGCCCCGGCGAAACTCACCGCGCTCCCGGCCTACGGCGTAAAAAATCTCCGGCGCCTGATGCAGGGTATAGTCGTGGAACTCTACCCAGACTTGCGCCGGCGAGCTAAAGATACCTTGATAAACCGCCCTGATTTCCTCCCAACCGCGCTTGATGCCGCCGACCGGGTTAGCCATGACGATGATGTCGTCAGTAGCCGCCCAATTCGCGGCCATCTTCTCCAGGTCGCGACTGTTGAAGGCCTCATAAAACTCGGATAAGGCCCGGATAGGAGCCGTCAGGCCCTTGCGGTCTTCTTGCCCGGTGATGGGCGTCTGTTCAGGTTCATTCATTCAATGCCTTTCTTTCTGCAGCAGTCATAGGGCGGCCTGTGGCCGCCAAAATTCGGCGGGCACAGCCCGCCCTAGACGACTAGCCACTAAAGAATTATGGTTATCATTTCGAGTCCGTGGGGTAGCCCTTCCTCTCCCATTCCCGCCAGCCTCCTTTCAGAGCCCAAACCTGGGGGAAGCCCATTTCCAGCAATTGCTGCGCCACCCGGGCGCTGGTGCCCTCGTCAGGTCAGGAGCAGTAAAGGACGATTTTTTTCTCTTTAGGCAGATTCGCGGCCCAGGTTTTGACATCATGGGGGTCCTCGCGCACCGCACCCTCGATTTTTTTATCGCTGCTTAGCCAATCCTGCCCCTGCCTCACATCCAGGATGAGCACCTGGGGGTCGGAGAGCCAGCTTTTTAGGGTTTCGGGGTCCAGACGCGGGGCCTGCGAATAAGCCTCCTGGCCGAGGGCCTGGCCGAGGCCACCTGAACAGGCCGGCGCCAGCATCAGGCTGACCGCCATCAGCAGCAGCCATAATCTTGCCTTCCTCATCTCCCCTCCTCCATTCCGGGTCTGAAGAAAAGATAAGACCGGGGCCCGGGGAAGCAACCTCGCTAGTGTGATGCTTCGTAATCGCTATGATATTTCAAACTACGCTTTCTTGTTCCCCTTTGATACAGGGGGGCAGGGGGGATTTAAATAACTTCCTGAAATCCCCCTAAATCCCCCTTTTCCAAAGTGGGACTTTAATACCCTGGGAACTTAGGGTTTTTTGATTACGATAGCATCATGTCTAAGGAAAATCTTAACAAAATATCAGGCGTTTATGTAGCCGCAGGTTTTAGCCTGCGCTCATTTTTCCTAATTATTTCGCAAGCTAAAGCTTGCGACTACATTTTAAATGCCCATGGATAATGGAATTATTTAATTAAGATACATCTGAGACACGACACTAGTCCTTCGGGGTCAATTCCAGCAGGGCGGCGATTTGCCCCGCCAAGTCGGCAGTCTGCTGCGCCGGGTCATCGGTCCCGGGGGTCAGCAACTGCGGCCGGTTCTGGTACTCGGCCTTGGGGGTCACTTCGAACTCCGGCGGAAAGGAGTCCTCGAAGTACATCTGCTGGAAACCGATGAACTTCAGATGGTGGGCGGTGGCGTCCAGCACCGCGGTCTCCCTGGCGTCCACCAGCCTCTCTTTCAAGGCGGCCCGGAAACCGGCCAGGGATTCGCCCCCCTGGGTGCAGGCGATGTGGCCGTGGCGGTTGGCCAGCAGCATGGAGTCCATGATCTCCTGTTCGCTCACCTGGACCACGGCCACCGAGCCCTCGCCGGCAATGCTGTGGTATTCCTCCACCAGGCGGATGACCCGGGGCATGGAGACCGGGTTGCCGATCATGGCCGCCTGGGCCACGCTGGGCTGCACGGCCACCGGTTTGAAGACCCGTTTCGCCTGGTCCGGCTGCAGGTAATAGCGGAACACCGGGTCGGCGTGGCGGGACTGGACCCCGATGATCCGGGGCAGGGTCTCGATGATCTTGAGGCCGTGGAGGCGCAGGAAGCCTTGCATGATGGCGGTGATGTTGCCGGCGTTGCCGATGGGCACCACCACGACCTTGCCGGCCAGCTCATAGTCGAATCCCTGGGCGATCTCGTAGGCGAATGACTCCTGGCCCCGGATGCGCCAGGCGTTCTTGGAGTTGAGCAGGGCCACCTGGTAGTGGTCCGCCAGGGACTCCACCACCTTCATGCAGTCGTCGAAGACCCCGGGGATCTCCAAGACCCTGGCGCCGTGGCCCAGGGGCTGGGCCAGTTGCTGGGGGGTGACCTTGCCGTGGGGCAGGAGCACCGCGGAGGCCACCCGGCTTCCCAGGTAAGCCGCGTACAGGGCGGCGGCCGCCGAGGTGTCGCCGGTGGAGGCGCAGATGGCCAGGATTTTTCCGGCCCCGGGCTGGCGCGCCAGGAAGTTGAGGTAGCTCAAGGCCGCGGCCATGCCCCGGTCCTTAAAAGAGGCGCTGGGGTTCTGGCCGTCGTTTTTATAATAGAAGGCCCCGCCCACTTCTTCCCGGAGCGCCTCATTGGCCGCCACCTGCGGGGTATGGCCCTCCCCCAGGTAGATGAGGTCCTCAAGGGGGATGACCGGGGCAATCAGTTCGTAAAAGAGGAAGACCCCTTTCAGGGCCGGCAGGTTGAGCATCTTGCGGTAGTCGAACAGCCGGCGCCAAAAAGCCGGGGGGTGCTCTCTGAGGCGGCCGGCGGCCTTATCCTCCAGGAGGAAGAGTCCCCGGCACTTGGGGCAGGTGTAGAGGAGGCGGCTGATGTCGTACTCCGCCCCGCATTCGAGACAGCGATAGACCAGATCGCCTTCCGGCTTCGGTATCAGAAAGGGCCGGATATCGTCGGGGAATTGTTCGGGTCTCACGTTTCCTCCATGCCCCCCTGCATTTAGCTACTAATATCATACCAAAATGTCTTTTTTCAAAAAAAAACCGACATAGGCCTCCAAGACGCAAAAATAACTCGAATTCAGCCTTTAGAAATTCTAAAATAAGCCAAGTGAGCTTGAGATTAATTAATTTTTCTGCAAAAATTGCTCAAGAAAACTAGCCGGGATTCCGAATACTAGCGCATCAAGAAATAGAGCAAGAAAATGAATACCATCGGCACAAATACATTAAAAAAAGAAAATTCAGAAGATGCTGTTTTTCCAAAAGTTATCGAAGATGGATTTCCGTTTGAAACTATCAGCCAAATAGCCGAAGTTGAAAGCTGGCGAAAGGAAATTTATAGACCAATTTACCACATCCATAAATGGTGGGCTCAAAGACTTGGATCAGTTTTTCGTGCCGCAATTCTTGGTTCCGCATTCCCTAAGGGGACGTCGCTTATCGACCTTTTTTACCAGCCTATCAAGCTTTCCGATTTAGTAGTATTTGACCCTTTTATGGGCAGCGGTACTACAATAGGAGAAGCCTATAAGCTAGGCTGCACAGTCATTGGCCGGGATATTAATCCAGTCGCATATCGTGCAGTAAAAACTGCTATGGGACCAATGTCTCGTACAAATATTATAGAGGCTTATCATTCGATTGATGAAATAGTTGGCCACGATATTCGATCTCTTTATAAAAGTAAGGATAGTAATGGGAATATATGCGATGTACTTTATTATTATTGGGTAAAAGTTATTAATTGTCCAGCCTGTAATGACCAGGTAGATTTATTTTCATCATTTATTTTTTCAAAACATGCATACGCTAAGCTTAACCCTTCTGCACATGCCGTTTGTCCGGATTGTTCATCCATTATCAAAGTTATTTATAATTCGAATGCAGCTAAGTGTGATAAATGCAATTTGCATTTTAATCCATCAAAGGGATGGGGCAAACGGATAACTGCCATTTGTAAATCTTGCAAAAATGAATTTCCGATTGCAAAAACAATACGAAAAGTCGGTCATCCCCCATCACACAGAATGTTTGCTAAAATGATATTGCGTAATGACGGTAATAAAGAATATCTTGAAATTACTAAAGAGGATATAGGTGCCTATCGGCATGCTGCAAAAAAACTGATATCCTTAGACCCTCCGTTGCCTCGCGCTCGTATAACACCCGGATATAATACTAATCAAATCCTTAATTATGGCTATAATTATTGGCATGAACTTTTCAATGAACGTCAACTTCTTGCTTTAACACTCTTAGCCAAGGCAATACAGCAATTGCCTGATAATGAAAGTCGGCATGCATTTAGTACTTTATTTTCAGGAACACTTGAGTTTAATAATATGTTTGCTTCTTTTAAAGGTGAGGGTACAGGTGCTGTGAGGCACATGTTCTCGCATCACATTTTGAAACCTGAAAGAACGCCAATAGAGGCTAATGTTTGGGGCACACCAAAGAGTTCGGGTTCTTTCTCTACGCTATTTCGCTCAAGACTTTTACGTGCTCTTGATTATAGGGACGCACCGTTTGAGGTTGCCGTCGAAAATAATGGCGAACATAAGAAGGGAAGGAAGGTATTTGGAATTAGTCAACCGATTGGAACTTATATAGCCAACTCTTTTGAGGAAATGAAAGTAAAGAAAGGGAGGATTTATCTATCTTGCGGGGACTCGTCGCATATGGATCTTCCTGATAGTAGTGTAAATTTGGTAGTGACAGACCCCCCATTTTTTGACAACGTTCATTATTCAGAGCTTGCCGACTTTTTTTATGTCTGGCAAGAGTTGTATTTTAATGGAGATGGATTCTCTGAAGCCTGCACCACAAGACGAAAAGAAGAAGTGCAAGATGTGGAACCTGAATCATTTTCCAGAAAACTTAAACAGGTATTTCAGGAAAGTTATAGGGTTCTACAAGATGATGGTCTATTAGTATTTAGTTACCATCATTCTCGAGAAGATGGATGGATTTCACTTGCAAGTGCTCTGGTAGGAGCGGGGTTTTCTTTTATCCAAAGTCAGCCAGTAAAATCAGAGATGTCGGTGGCTGCACCGAAGAGTCAGGCAAAAGAACCAATTGATATTGATGTTCTATTTGTATGTCGTAAACAGAATAAAGATAAAAGGCCAAAACTTTCGACGAGAGAAGCAATATATAATTCTGAAAAATTAGCAGCATCAAAGATATCACGGTTTAATTCATTAGGAAGACTTCTTTCTAGAAGTGATGTACGTGTTGTATTATTTAGTCAATTATTGGTGGAATTTTCAGCCGGGAGATATGAGAATGATATTAATGAAGAATTAAAAGATATCTTTTTACAAAATAAGTTTAAAATTGATTTATTATGGGATCTTCAAGAAACGAAAATAACCAATTTGGTCCCACCCAAGCCTTATCTTTTTTAATATCATTCGCTTAACCAAGAACCTTAAATGGAAGCTTAAATCGCCCGCGAGGACGAGTTCGTGAATCTCTAGAAGGCATAGGGAAGGGGTCTTTTAAAGAAGAGACCTGCCATTTTTGGGGAACATCAGAGGACAATCGATAGCAGTAAAATCTATTTTTAGATTTTGCGTCAGGCAAGTATCTTTCGATTTCGTAAACTAACCGAAGTCTTGAATCTTCAAGGCTCGCAGAAGGATGAATCAGCGAAATATTATGATCTAATGCTTTAGCCCCAAGTGGGTTGGCAAATATTAACATAGGACGCGCTCTGTCGGCCCCATCTGCATAGCTTCCTAAACCTATTCGTTTCTGACGCTCACCAACTATATTAAGATAAAGGGTGAAATCTGTATTTAAAAGGTTGCCATCAACAAGAGCCAAGGCGCTCAAGAAGACCTTTGATAGATCATCTTTGTATGATTCTAAGCAAACAAAAAGGTAAAAACCTCGAATATCAATAATATGTTTAATTGAGTCGTATACGCGAACAATTCCACATGGCGGTGTTGTGTTGTAATCTAATCCCGAAGCCCTTGCAACACCACCCTGAGATGTTCTCTCAAGTTTCTTAACTTCTATAGCAAGTATTTTACTAAAATCATCTCTCAAGTCATGTTTTGTGACGTTTAAACAGCTTTCTCGAAATAGGACCAAATCAGGAGTAATCAGGGGACCTGGAGCTTTCACGCATTTTACGTTGGATATTTTTGATAAAATATCTACGCTTAGAGCCTCATCAAAGGGATCATCTTGCGTATTTCGTTTGGGTCGCAAGCTGAAAGGGATTGGGCTTCCCTGAGGGTCAAAGAAATAATCCCTAAGAGCCAAGAAAGCTTCGATACTTAAATCATTCACAAAAATCTCTCATTAACACTTATTCTATGTGGTCAAGTGATACTTCTTCAGCTTGTATTGCAGCAGGCTCTTGGTGATGCCCAGCATCTCGGCGGCCCGCACCTGCACCTGGCCGCTCTGCTCCAGGGCCCGGCGGATCATCTGTTCCTCGATGGCCTCCAGGGCCTCCGGCAGCGGGGTGTGCATGGGGACGAAGCGGTCGATGTCCAGTTTGGCCCCGGCGGCCGCGGGAGCCATCTCCCCGGGCAGGTCCTCGGGGGTGATCAGGCTATTGGCGCACAGGATCACGGCCCGCTCCATGACGTTTTCCAACTCCCGGACGTTGCCCGGCCAGGGGTACTGCACCAGCAGCTTCAAGGCCTCCGGGGTGAGACGGATCTGGCCCCGGACGTTTTCCAGGGCGTACTTCTTGATAAAGTGGGCCGCCAGCAGGGGGATGTCCTCGACGCGCTGGCGCAGGGGGGAGATATGGGAGATGGACCACGTTGAGGCGGTAGAACAGGTCTTCCCGGAAGCGGCCGGCCTCCACCTCTCCCTTCAGCTCCCGGTTGGAGGCGGCCACCACCCGCACGTCCACTTTGATGGAGCGGCTGCCCCCCACCCGTTCGAACTCCATCTCCTGGAGGACCCGCAGCAGTTTTACCTGGAGGCCCTGGGACATCTCCGCCACTTCATCCAGGAACAGGGTGCCGCCGTCGGCCAGTTCGAAGCGCCCCTTGCGCATGGCCACCGCGTGGGTAAAGGCGCCCCGCTCGTGGCCGAAGAGTTCGCTTTCCAGCAGGGTTTCGGTAAGGGCGGCGCAGTTGACCGAGATGAAGGGCCGCTGCGCCCGGTTGCTGCACTGGTGGGTGGCCCGGGCGATCAGCTCTTTGCCGGTGCCGCTCTCGCCGGTGACCAGGACGGTGGCCTTGGAGGTGGCCACCCTTTTGACCAGGGCCAGGATCTCCTGCATCACCCGGGATTCGCCGACGATGTTGGGAAAGCCGTATTTCTTGTCCAATTCCTGGAACAGCAGCCGGTTGGTGAGCAGGAGCTGGCGGTACTCCAGGGCCTTGGCGATGGTCGCCAGGATCCCCTCATTTTTAAAGGGTTTCAGGATGTAGTCGAAGGCCCCTTTCTTCATGGCGGTGACGGCCAGTTCCACAGTGCCATAGGCCGTCATGATGACCACCGGCAGGTCCGGATAGAGGCGGTGCAGCTCCTCCATGAGCTCGATGCCGCTCATCTTGGGCATTTTCATGTCGGTGAGCACCAGGTCCAGATCGGAGGCCTCGGCGATCTTCAGGGCCTCCGGGGCGCTGGGCGCGGTAAGGACCTCGTGGCCCGCCCCTCCCAGCAGGGCTTCCATGACCGTCAGATAATTGACTTCATCGTCAACGACTAAGATGGTATTCATAGAAAGAGTTTCGAGTTTCGAGTTTTTGGTGGGGGGGATGATGGCCCCCGCCGCCCCCAGGGGGGCTGTCCCTCAGCCAATCTGCCAGCGTTGGCGCCATCGCCAACGCCTGCCAGGCCCTTAATCCAACTTCGGCAGGGTGATGGTTACCACTGTGCCCTGGCCTCTGGTGCTGTCGATCTTGATGGCGCCCCGATGGGTTTCGATAATACTTTTGACGATGGGCAGGCCCAGGCCGCTACCGCGTTCCTTGGTTGTGAAGAAAGGGTTTAGGACCTTTTTTAGGCTCTCCGGCTTGATGCCTTCGCCGGTGTCCGCAAAGCTGATCTCGCCGCCGCGGCCCTGGGGGCCCGGTTGCGTGGATACGGTGAGCCGGCCGCCCTCGGGCATGGCCTGGATGGCGTTGAGCAGCAGGTTCAGGAAGGCCTGGTACAACAGGTCCGGGTCCGCGACCAGTGTCCGGCCCCGGAGAAGGTAATCCCGGTTGACCTCGATCCCCAGGCGGTGGATCTCCGGCTCCAGGAACTCCAGACCCCGGTCCAGCACCACCTCCAGGTCGCAGGGGCGCAATTGGGGAACCCGAGGCCGGGCGAAATCGAGAAATTCCGTCACCTTATCGTTGAGGCGGTTGGCTTCCTCCACGATAATCCAGGCCAGGCGGTTTTGCGGCTCATAGCGGGCCAGGCGCTCTTGCAACAGTTCGGCGGTAGAGCTGACGATCCCCAGGGGGTTGCGGATTTCATGGGCCACCCCCGCGGTCATCTCCCCCAGGGCCGCCAGCCGCTCCGACTGGTGCAACTGAGCCTCCAGGGACCTTTGCTCCTCCTGGCGCCGGGCCAGAATCAGGCCCGCCTTTTTGACGATCTGGCGCAGGATTATGAAAAGGCAGCCCATAATCACCACCAGGATGACCAGGATGAGGAGGCGGAATTTATTGATTTCCGCCAAATCGCCGCTGATGTTCTGGCTGATCTCAAAGACCCCGATAACCGGTCCCGAGGGGGTGGTTAACTCTTTCTCCAGGCGGAAGGGGATGTAGGCGTTGAGGTGCTTCGACTGAGGGCTGCGGGGCCACAGGACGCTAAGGGGACCATAGCCGGGCACCTCAAAATAGTTCTCCCCGGCCAGGGCCCTCTTAACCCCGGTAATGTTGTCGGACTTTTTTCCCAGGGGCAGGTTGGCGGTGCTGTAGGAAAAGACCCCCTCCTGATCGTACTGGTTCAACTGGTCCACGTGAAACCCATGGATGGTGGTGCGCACCACCTCATCCAGACGGCGGGACTGCTCCGGGTCGGATAGGGTAATCCGGCCACCCTTTTCGAAGGCAGTAGGCAGCACGAACTGCTGAAAGATCTGGTGATTCAGGTTGGCCGCCAGCAACTCCAGGTAGGCTTCGTTTTTCTTCATGATCATCTGCTGGGCGCGGATAGTCAGCAAGACGACCAGAATGGCGGTGACGATCGTGATGACGATAAAACCCGGAAGAGAAAAGAATCTCACCAGAGCGAAGGGGTTCAGGTCTTCGCCCGGCCGCATCCAAATAGTTCGCAGATTCAGACGTTTCATGCGCTCAGAAAACCTTGGGCCGAGCCGCGGCTCCCCAGGACTACAAACTCAGCCATAACGTAATCACCATGGAGATCAGGTCCTGGCTGGCGGCCCCCTGCGGATCCTGGCGGCGCTTTACGGACCTGGGCCTCCGCCTTCGCCCAGCCGCCCCAGGCCGGGAATGTTACCTTATCTTCAAATGTTAGCCGATCAGCCAGAGAGATTCAAGATTATCCTGAACGGAGCGCTGAGGCGTTGCCCAGAATTCGATTATTTGCTTCGCTCAGATTGACAATTCTGCTATCTTGGCCGTAATCGGGTGGCATCTCCGGCTACGCTTACTGTTATTATACCAGAAAGGTCCGGGGCGTGGCCCCCCTTTACAACCTGTAAAAAATATTGACATTTAGGTCCCTGAATTATTGCCTCGAGCCCGGCGGCTTCGATAAATTGATTAAATAATAACAGCAGGTTAACCAGGAGGCTCCCTTTGGAACGGCCATTGCTTAGCATGTTTGCCGAGGGGCAGCCCCGGTCACCGGAACCCGGCGGATCGGGCTGCCTCAGAGATAATCTCGGCCCTTGAGAGGCGGTCAGCGGGATGGAGCGAGAGTACTATAAAACGTTATGGTGGCGAATTATCCTGACCATCCTGGCCTTTTCGGTAATCCCGCTGCTCATCCTGGGAGCCTTCATCTATTACCAGTTCAGCCAATCCTACTACACCAAGATCATGGAGGATATGAAGACCCTGGCGGAAAACCGTTCCAGTTCCATCGATCTCTTTTTGGACGAACGGGTCTCCCAGCTCAGCAGTCTGGCTCATATCATCCCCTTGGATAAACTGCGGGATGAAGCCTACCTGGAAAAGGTTTTCGACATTATTCAGGCCCGTTCCAAGTCTTATCTGGATCTGGGAATTATCGACCAGGAAGGCAGGCACCTGGCCTACGTGGGGCCGTATTACGCCCTCATGAAATCGGCAAATTATCAGAACGAAGACTGGTTCCACAAAGTGATGTCCACCGGCGTTTATGTGAGCGACGTGTTCCTGGGATTTCGCAAGATTCCCCATTTTATTATTGCGGTGCGGGTGCGGGAAGGGAGCCAGAGCTGGATCATGCGGGCCACCATCGATTCCGACATCATTGATAACATGGTGCGGGCCGCCTGGGTCGGCAAAAAGGGGGATGCCTTTCTCATTGACAATAATGATATCCTGCAAACCAAGCCCCGGTTTGGCGGGGCAGTGCTGCAACCGGCGCCGGGGCCCGATTTCTCCAAGGCCAGCGTTCCCCAGGCGGAGGAAATCGCGGTGTCTGGCCAGGAAGGGCTCTTCGCCGTCGGCATGATCAAATTGAAGAAGTGGGTGCTGGTAATCCGGGAAGACCCCGGGGACCAGTTGACTCCTCTCTTGCGCACCCGGTCCCTGATGGCCTTGATTGCCTTGGGGGGAGTGCTGTTGATTGCCATGGGCGCGGTGCTCGCCACCCGCTCGATGATGAATGAAATGATGGACATGGAACGGAAGAAGGCCGCCAGCGAGGAAATGGCCATGCAGGAAAGCAAGATGGCGGCCTTGGGGAAGATGGCTGCGGGCATTGCCCACGAAATCAACAATCCCCTGGCGGTCATCGGCGAAAAAGCCGGCTGGATTAAAGACCTGCTGAAAATGGAAGATATCTCCAATAACGAGAATTTTCAGGAAATAGACGCGGCAGTGAACAAGATTGAATTTCATGTCAACCGCGCCAGGACGATAACCCACCGTCTCCTGGGCTTCGCCCGGCGGATGGAGCCGGTCGCGGAGACCGTCGATATCAGTGCCGTCCTGGCTGAGAGCGTGGCCTTTTTGGAAAACGAGGCCCGCCATCGCCAGATCGGGATAAAGGCCGATTATGCCCGCGATCTCCCCAAGACCGCCAGCGATCCGGCCCAACTGCAGCAAGTCTTTCTCAATATCCTCAATAACGCCATCGATGCCATTGGCAAAGATGGCGAGATCCATCTCCAGACCAGGCACCTGGCCAGGAATAATGAAATCGGCATAGAGATTAGCGATAGCGGCCCCGGCATCCCCAGGGAGATGCTGACCAAGATCTTCGATCCCTTCTTTACCACCAAGGAGGTGGGCAAAGGCACCGGCCTGGGCCTTTCCATTTCCTATAGTATCGTGGAAAAATTGGGGGGCCGAATGATGGTGGCCAGCGAGGAAGGCCAGGGCACCACCTTCACCATCTATTTCCCGGTCAGATAAGCCAAAAAGGGGGCGTCAATGGAAGAGTTCAAGGTTTTGATCGTGGACGATGAAGTGGATTTTCTGGAGACCATCGTCAAGAGGCTCCGGGCCCGCGATATCGAGGCGAGCGGGGTGGAGAGCGGTTATCTGGCACTGGAAGCCCTGGACAGCAGCCCGCCGGACGTCGTCATCCTGGACGTCCGGATGCCGGGCATGGACGGCATCGAGACCCTCCGGGAAATCAAAAAGAAGAAGCCCTTGACGGAGGTCATCATGCTCACCGGCCACGCCTCGGTGGAGACGGGGATCCAGGGGATGCAACTGGGGGCCTTCGATTACCTGATGAAGCCGATAGCCCTGGATGAGTTGCTGGAAAAGGTGCGCCAGGCCTACGCCAGAAAGCTGGTGCAGGAAGGCCGGGGCTCCTAATAGGCTGCAGGTCTGAAGGGACTTGGGTTTTTGGGGTGGTCCCCTGAAGCATGGATAGCTCGTTCCCAAGTGGAACTTGGGAACGAGATCAAAAACTTTTTCCTCTGAAAATGGTTCGCGGCGCTAATACCGCTAGGCCATCAAGACCGTAGCGGTTCAACTCCCTCCCCCTTGAGGGGGGAGGGTTGGGGAGGGGGTGGCGTCTGTGGCGTCTGAGGTTTTAAGTTCCCCCTCCCTGAGAGGGGAGGGGGTTAGGGGGAGGGTGGCAATTAAGTGAGCAGTTAGCAGCGAGCAGTGAGCAGGAAAAGATAACTGCTTACTGCTTACTTCTTCATTTCCCGCTGAGATAGTCACCCAGCAGTTTGCGGCTGTGCTCGTCATCGTGGCAATAGATGCAGAGGTTCTCCCAGTTGGAGCCATCCTTGGGATTATTCCGGGGATTGCCGTCCTTGTGGTGCACCGTCAGTTGATTCCGGTTTTTCTGGGTGAATTCCCGGCCGCATTTGGCGCAGACCATGCCGTGAATCCTGAGTGATTGTTCCCGGTAGCCGTCAGCTGGTGATTTCATCCTGCTTCAATCCTCAAATATTTTTTAAGTTTTTCACGGCGCGGCCGGGAGGTCCACGACCGCACCCGGAGCCGGGCGGTAATCGCCTTCCTCCAGAAGTGGACCCCTTCCATCGGGAATTATACCAGATTGAGGAGGAAATGGTGTGTTGATAGATAGCAGATAGCGATGCTGTCCGGTTAACTGATCCAGCCGCACGAAGGCCTGCTTCAGCAACTTCCGTGACTTCGCGATGCAGTTTCAGATGACTTTGGCAAAATTAATTCATTTTTCCCTCCCCGAAGCCTTGCGTAGGGGTTCGAGAACCCCCGGGTCGACTTTATAGCCCAGGCTTTTGCGCCTTTCTTACATCCTTCCAGGCCTGGTCATAGGCTTTTTTGGAGTAAAAGGCTTCTGCCCGGTTGAAATTTTACAATAGTTCTTGTCGAAGAGATTGTGCTATCATGCCTTCCACGAGACAATTCGGGTACAAAAGAGGAAACTTGTCGAGGTTAGATTTGTTGAGAGGGTTCCATAAAACATATTTTTCCGGAGGGGAACGCTGGTTTTTTCCAGAGAGTTTGTAATTCTTGATAATTTGGATACCTATTTTAATTTGCTAAATAATCACATCCGGCCAATCCATTTCCCCCCTAAAAATTCGGATTATCCAGGAAATTTATGAGGCTTTCTCCTATTGACCTTTCAGATCCCTGGGGATTATGGTGGATCAGGTTATCGCCCTGATCGGCAAAGGATGGCCTTGTTTAAAGCCGGCGTATTTTATTAAAGGGATAATCGCCTAAATTAAGGCGTAGTTAACGTTAGCAATGGGAGGGGAAGCATGACTGAAAGACGGCAACACACGCGCATCTATTTATCCTTGCCCATGGAGTTCCAGGTCCAGCCCACGAATTCTGACGAATCCTGGAAAAGCCCGGCTGTTCTAAAAAATTTCAGTCAAGATGGTCTCTTCTTTGAGTGCGAAACCCTGCCTCAGATAAAACCTGGAAGCGTAGCGGATTTCACCTTCAACACTATTCCCCCCCAGTACAGTTTTATCAACAGCCCCATCCGGTCCCAGGCGGTGGTGAAGCGCATCGAATCCCGGGTGGCGGGAACGGATAATTTCGGGGTGGCGGTGCAATTCCTTACCGGTCCGCAGTTTGGTTAAATTCGGCGGAAATCACCCATCCTCAGTAAACACATGGAAAAAACGAGGTCGGCAAGCGCGAGTTGCCAACCTCGTCATGTTATCAGACCTCAGGGAGGTCGGGGCTTGGCTGGCCTGCCTGCAGCGGCGCCTGACCCCAGTGCCAGCCGGTTAGATCAACCTCAAGTTGCCCCCGCCTTTGGCCACTAGCAGCCGGTCGCGGCCTTTGGCCTTGGCCTGGTACAGAGCGGCATCCGCGGCCTGGATCAACTCCTTGCCGGAGTCTCCATGATCCGGGAAGATCGCCACCCCGGCGGAGATGGTGATGGGTTTCAGGGAGGGATTCTGGGTATGGAGGTTTTTGACGCTGCGGTTCAATTCCTCGACCCGGTTCATGGCAATCTTCCGGGGCGTCTCCGGCATAATTAGCAGGAACTCCTCGCCCCCATAGCGACAGGCGATGTCTTCCCGGCGAATCTGTCCCTTGACCAGCTTGCCCAAGGACATCAGCAGTTCATCTCCCGCATTGTGGCCATAAGTGTCGTTGTATTCCTTGAAATGGTCCAGGTCCAGCATGATGACCGCCAGAGGACTCTCCTGGCGCTTGCTCCTGCTTACCTCCCGCTCCAGGGTCTCTTCCAGATAGCGCCGGTTGAAGAGGCCGGTGAGGCTATCCCGGATGGCCTGGTCGCGCAGGGTCTCCCGGAGTTTCAGGTTGGCCAGGGCCAGGGCCATGGCCTCAGCGACGCTGGTGGCAAACTGTGCGATGCCCGCCATCTTTTCCTCGATCTCCTGAGTCATTTTGCGCAAATGGAGAATACCCATAACCTCCCCTTGGGCCATCATGGGCACGCACAGGTAAGCCCCGGGCAAGGTGGCGGCGACATGCCGGCAGTTCATGGAGCTTCCGGAATCGGCCACCGGATAGGCCCGGCTCCGACCTAAGGACCAGCATTCATCTCTGCCGAAGGACATCTCCACCCGCGGGGCTTCACCCCAGAGGGCGGTCATCTCGAAGAGATCCTTGGTGCTGTTGAGGAGGTAGAGGACCCCGGCATAATCCGGGAAGATTTTGGGCCCGAAGTGGGTGACGGCGCTATAGGTTTCGCCGGAGGTCTGACAGGACAGGAAGATTTCGCTCATTTCCTGAAGCAGGAGCATCTGGCGGCTGCGCTCGTTGGATTCGTACACCAGGCCTCGGAGTTGCTCATTGGCGGCCTGCAACTTCGCTTCCTTCTCCTTCAGCTCGGTCAGATCCCTGGCCACTGTGACGCTGCCCACATTTTTGCCGGCCTCATCCCGCATCACCTTGATGGAGAGACTGGCTGGGAAGGTGCTGCCGTCTCTCCGCTTCATGGTGATTTCGTAATGCTTGACCAAACCGTCCCGGCGCAAGGGGATCAACATCTTCGCCATTTCATCTTTATCCGCATAGATATCAAAGGCCGATTTCCCCTCCAGCTCTTTAAAGGAGTAGCCGTAGATAACCTCGGAAGCCTTGTTCCATTTGGTAATATGGCCGCGTGAGTCGACAATGCCGATGCCTTCGGCCGAGTTGTCGATGACGTTCTCCAGGAATTGACGGGACCTCTGGAGTTCCGCTTCGGCTTGCTTACGCCAGGTGATGTCCCGGAAGGTCCCCACCATCCCGACCACCGCCCCGTTTTCGACAAGGGGGGTGGTCCTACAGGCCACCGGCAGGACCTCGCCCCTCTTGGTCCAGAAGACCTCGTCCCCCAGGTAGTGTTCCTTGCCGTCCCGGAGGGTAGCAAGAATAGGGCAGTCCGCCTCCGCATAAGGGCTGGCGTCCTCCTTCTTGCGATGAATCAGCTCGTGCAGGTTTTGCCCCACCACGTCCTTGCCTTGATATCCCAGCATCTTGAGGGCGGCCGGATTGATGAAAGAGACCTCGCCGCTCCCATCCAATTCAAACAGGCCGTCGCCCACGGAGTTCAGGATTATCTCATTTTGATGCTGCATCTTTGCCAAGGCAGCCGTTATTTTTTGCTCTTTGGTGATGTCGGAACAGATTCCGGTGATATAATCCACTTTGCCGTGGTCGTAGTTGATATGACCCCTTTCCCGGATCCAGCGAATGTTTCCGGACGCGGTCTTGATCCGATACTCCCGCATATAGAATTGATTGCCAATCAGGGCCTCCTTGAAGGCTGCCTTGGCGTCGGCCACATCCTCGGGCAGGATGATATCGCGCCATTTCATCCGGTGGGAATTGAATTCCTCCACCGGATAACCGGTCAGCCTCTCGAACTTATCGTCAAGGAACTCGGCGCTGCCATCCAGATAGCCCGTAAAGACTATGGAAGGGAGAGTTTTGAGCAAAGAACGGGACCTTTTCTCGTCTTCCTCCAAGGATGCCAGTTTCTCCCGCAACTGCCGCTTGGATTTCCGATTCAGGAGGTACATGCACGCCAGCAAGATAAGGGCGATCCCGGAACTTATGATGATGGTGTTCATCTGAGAAAGATTCAATTTTTCTCCCCCAGCAGTACCTGAGGTTCTCAGCTGCGTTTACCCGGATAACGCCACTTTATGAGCTACTGAACGTAAATCCTTTTTCGTGGAACAGCCGCAGGCAGGCATCTACCACCTCACCATCATAGAGCACGCCTCGATTCTTGGAGATTTCTTCCAGGGTGGCGCTCAATCCTAAGGCCGGCCGGTAAGGCCGATGGGAGCTCATGGCTTCCACCACATCGGCCACCGCCATGATCTTGGCCTCCAACCGAATCATCGGCCCCTTAAGTCCCTGGGGATACCCCGAACCGTTAACCCTTTCATGGTGCTGGAAGACCATTTCGGCGAGGTGCCAGGGAAATTCGATGGTATTCAAGATTTCCAAACCTATTTGACAATGAACCTTAATTAGGCTCATTTCGATGGCAGTCAGGGCTCCCGGTTTGGTTAGAAGGTCGGCGGGAACCCCTATCTTGCCGAGATCGTGGACGAAGGCGGCCAGACGCAGAACCTCGATTCGTTCTTCTGGGAGCCCCATTTCCCTGGCTATGGCGCAGGCCAGGTGGGCGACGCGTTCCTGGTGCTCAGCGGTATATGGATCTCTCTGTCCAATTGTGGAGGCCAGGCCCCTCACCGTGTTCTCTAATAGGTTTTTACCGCTGGCTAAGCTCTCTTGAAGTTGCTGCAACGTGTTCCTTTCCTTCTGAATCCGGCAAATCTTAGCTCCCAATTCCCCCAGGGAGAAGGGCTTGGCAATGAAGTCGCTGGCCCCGGCATTAATAATAGCTTCATAGGAATATTCGGGGGAGTAACCAGTCATGATAATGAAGGGTACCTGTGGATAAATCTGGTGAGCCTCTTGCATCAACTCTATCCCATCCATGCCCGCCATTTTAATATCGCTAACCACCAGATCGATCGGCTCCTGAGCCAGGATATTCAATGCATCGGGGCCATTGGCAGCGCCCTTGCTGACATATCGGATTAGCTCAAGATAGTCCAGGAAAACCCTGCGGCACTGGTCATCGTCATCGACGACCAGGACGGACGGCAAGACATCCGGGTAGGGGGCGCCATCGGGGCGGCTGGGGGTATAAAGCAATTCCATTCCAGGGTTCGGCGACGATAACCCTTCAACCGAGTCTCGCATCCCTGTCTCCTTTCCTCACTCCAAAAAGATTTTACTCATATCTTGGTGGATTTCTCCACCCGTGTAAATCAGGGAATCCCTGTTTCTTAAGGTGGAATCCCCCTACTTATGCCAGATGGTGCGGCATCCTCGCAATGCTTGAATTTATCTGCTAAATCAATTCATCGGCCAGGATAAGGTAATTGCTCAAGAAAAGCCCGCTCACCCTTTTCCGCAAGAGAATGGACACGATGGGCGGGTTCAACCATGGCCTTCGGCAGTAGTGGTAAAATGGCAGAGGGAGAGTCAATCCCAGCAAGTGGGAAAGTTTCGCGAGGTCAGAATCCATTCTTTTAAAGATAATGGGAAAGTTTTCAGGGTTAAATTCGGAGAGACCCAAAATTGGGTTTGGAATGCGGTGCCAAGTTGCCACATAATCTCGATTTAAAAAAATACAGCATTCTCCTACCCCAAATCCAGTGTTATCGAAGGCAAATATCAGGTAAACCCCGATTTACCTTTTTCCTCCAATGAACCATATTACCATCGAAACCAAAGAAGTATAGGCAAATCAATCACCCAAATCTCAAAATTTAGTATGGTTTTAAACCGGGAGGAATGGCTCAAATGGCGAGTGTACATATTATTAGAAGGGAGCTTCTGGCGATTTTTATGGAAAGCCCACTTTATTTCAAAATACCTCTCCGAGAAAGACTGGAATTTCTAAAATTATTTTCCGAGCAATCATTAACTTTGGCCGTTGGAGGGGACGGGGGCGGGGGCTATCAGAAAAATGTTTTAAAAATGATGAATTAATCGCAGCGGTAACTACTGCGGCTTGAAACTTGCCTAAATTATGGATGTGGATTTTATTTCAGGGAGGGATGGTGGTGAATTTCCCGGATCGTGGCTTGCAGATAGAGCAGTATGATGATCCCCAAGAAGCGCAATACGTCTTGGAAAATCTGTTGGACAGCTCCGCCGACTCCATTGGCGTCGTGGACACCAAAGGCCGATTCAGCAGATGGAATGCGGCGTCAGAGGAGATTTTCGGCTATAGCAAGGCGGATCTCGAAGACCAGCATTTTTCTGTGCTCTACGAAGATCCGGGCGAGCTTGAGAAAATGCTCGCCCGGCTACGCCGGGATGGCTTCATTAGGAAATATGAAATCAACATGAAGAAAAAGGATGGCACTATTGCGCCGTTTAATCTGTCCATCAATCTCTTATACGACAGGCACCATAATCTCACCGGCAGCCTCTGCATAGCCCGGGATCGAAGCGATACCCGCAGGGCTCTGGCCGAATTGCAGATGCTGAACGAGCGGCTGGAAAAGGAAATCATCGAGCGCAAGAAAATGGAAGATGACTTGTGCGAAACCAGGGAAACTCTGAGAGCGCTTTTCAATGCCATTCCGGAGTCGATTTTCCTGATGGATGCCGGCGGGGTCGTCGTGGCAGCCAATGCCACCTTGGCAACAAGATTAGGCAAAGGTCTTGATGAACTTATTGGATCCAAGATGTCCGACCTGGTTCCTGCCGAAGTGGTCGAAAGGAGGAAAACCTACACCGACGAAGCCATCAGAACCGGGAGGACGGTTCATTTTGAAGATAGGCGGGATGAAAGGTTCCTGGACAACTTAATCAGTCCCATCATCAATGGCGGAGGTAAAGTTTCCAAGCTGGCCGTTTTTTCCATGGACGTTACCGAGCGCCAAAGGGCGGAGGAGACACTTAGGAAAAGCGAGCAGAAGTACCGGCTGCTGGTGAACCAAATCCCCGCGGTATTATTCAAAAAGATATGCTGATGCGTCCATAGATTTCTTTGACCGCAAGGTGGAGGACCTGACCGGCTACCCCAAGGAAGATTTCGACTCCCGCACCCTGAAATGGACTGACCTGGTGGTCGCAGAAGACCAAAAGGATTGGAAAAGCAAGTTCCTCGAAGCGCTCAGGACCACCCGGTCTTATATGCGGGAGTACCGGATCAGGAGAAAAGATGGGACGCTCCGTTGGCTTCAGGGACGGAGCCAGATTTTCTGCGATGAGGCGGGAAGGATCGATTATGTCAGCGGCGTCTTGTTTGACATTACTGAACAGCGGCGGACCGAGGAGGCCTTACGGGAAAGTGAAGAGAAATACCGGGGTTTGATAGAGACCACCAACACCGGTTATGTAATCGTCGATGCCGAAGGCAAGGTTCTCGATGCCAATCCGGAGTATGTGCGGCAGACCGGAAATAAGGAATTAAAGGAAATAATGGGACGAAGCTTCATCGAGTGGACGGCGCAGCAGGATCGCGGGAAAAATGCCGCAGCCCTGGAGCAATGTCTAAAGACCGGGCACGTCAAGCATCTTGAGCTGGTTTATGCCGGGGGAGCTGGCCGCTCCATGCCGGTTGAGATAAATGCCACTGCCATCAGGACCTCGGAAGGGATAAAGTTTCTGGCCCTGGTCAGAGATATCTCCGATCGCAAAAGGGTCGAAGGCGAGAGGGCCAAACTGGAGGCCCAGTTGGTGCAGGCCCAGAAGATGGAAGCCATCGGGACTCTGGCCGGTGGCATTGCCCACGACTTCAACAACATCCTTACCGCCATTCTTGGCAACATCGGGCTGGGCATGCTGGCCCAAGACATGGGAGACCAGGGCCGTCAACGCCTGGCTGCCGCGGAAAAGGCCTGCCAGCAGGCCCAGCGTCTGGCCCGGCAGTTACTCACCTTCGCCAAGGGCGGCGCCCCGATCAAGGAACTGGTTTCCCTGGAAAACCTGGTGGCTGAAACTGCATCCCTGGCCTGCCGGGGCTCCCAGGTTCGCTACGAATGCGCCTTTGGCAAAGATTTAATGGCGATAGCTGGAGACCCGGGACAGATCAGCCAGGTCTTCCAGAATCTCATTATCAATGCCGTCCAGGCCATGCCGCAGGGCGGCACCATCGAGATTACCGGGGAAAATATCAAGGTCGGCAATGGTGGCCGCCTCCCCTTGGAGGCTGGCAATTATGTCAAAGTCTCCATTAAGGATCAAGGGATAGGCATACCGGAAAAATATCTCCAGAAGATCTTCGACCCCTATTTTACCACGAAGCAGCAGGGCAGCGGCCTGGGCCTGGCCACCGCCTATTCCATTGTTAACAACCATCACGGCCATATCTCGGCGGAGTCCGGGTTGGCAGAAGGAAGCACCTTCCAGGTCTATCTTCCGGCCAGCAACGGGAAGGTTATGCGGCCACCCCAGGAGACCACGGAGCTGCTTTCCGGAACAGGGAAGATCCTGGTAATGGATGATGAGGCGATGGTGCGAGAGGTCTTGGGGATGATGCTGCTCAAGCTGGGCTATGAGGCGCAGTTCGCCAAGGATGGGGTTGAAGCCATCGAATTGTTCAGCCAGGCGCAAGGGTCTGCAGATCCTTTTACCGCCATAATCCTTGATCTAACCGTTCCCGGCGGCATGGGGGGCAAAGAGGCTATGGAAAGACTTTTGAAGATCGATCCCCAGGTAAAGGCCATAGTCTCCAGCGGTTATTTCGATGACCCCATAATGGCGGATTTTCAAAAGTATGGGTTTGCCGGGGTTATTGCCAAGCCCTACAAGGTTGCAGAATTGGGTAAGACCTTAAACAAAGTCCTCACCAAAGGGAATTAGGTCCGGTCAGCGGCCCGCCCTAATGGCTGGATGATAACCTTCCTGGCCCCTGTCTTGCTCTCTTTTCCAATACCGGGGGCTCGAGCCTCATTCCCAGCCGCACCCCGTGGTAAGAACCCACCAGGCAGTTCTAAAAAGTGTAAAGAAACACTTGACACAATTCAGTCGGCTTGCTATCTTCTGGGAGCGGACCCACCGCGTCTATACCTGAAAGCTGGGCGGACACCTAAGTCGCCCCTACAATGGGAGAGTGGGTTAGATGGCAGGAAAGATAGAGAAGTCCAGGCACAGCCAAGCCTCAGGTCCGGCGGCCCTCAAAATGCAGGACCTGGTGCAGGCCACCGGCATCCCCAAATCCACCATCCTCCACTATCTGAATGAGGGGCTCCTGCCGGAGCCGGTTAAGACCTCCCGCAATATGGCTTACTATAGTCCGGCCTGCGTGGAGCGGATCTCCTTCATCAAGGTAATGCAAAGCAAGTACCGCCTGTCCCTGGCAATAATCAAGAAGTTCTTGCAGGATGGCAGCGCCGGGCCCGAGATGGAACCGTTCCTGGAGTTAAGGTCCTTCATCTACGGCCGCCGGGACGACCGGGAACTGCTAGATTTAGGGGCCTTCTGCCGGGCCTCGGGGCTTACTGCCCCGGAGGTGGCGGCATTACAGAAGGCGGGACTGTTGATCCCCCTGGATCCGGGCCGCTTCGACGCCGAGGACCTGGCCATCGGCCGCATTCTCAAGGACTGCCTGCAATTAGGCCTCACCCCGGAGGAAAGCTCCTTCTACCCCCGCCTGGCCCGGGAGATCGTGGACCACGAAATGGCCATCAGAGACCGGCTCGTAAAGGGGCTCTCCCTGGAAGCCAATGCCACCTTGACCCTGCAGCTTACCCGGGGGGCCCGGGCCCTGCGGCCTTATATCATTGACCGGATGTTTCAGCTCCGGGTGCTGTCCCGGGAAAGGATCGACGGGGATGAGGCAAAATGACCGGGGGCCGGATCCCGGGCCCTAGAGAGGTGTCATCGCCCTATCCCAACCAAGGAGGGAATACGAAATGTGCGAATTTTGCCATCAGCACGGAGACGGCCAGAAGTGGTATCTGAAGGCGGAAAACTATTCCCAGGAACTTCTTGATAATCTGGAACGCCGCCGTTATCTGGACAGTTTTTCGGGGTTAGGGAATATTCAGGGCGCCGAGATCGAAGCCGGGTTCCAAAAGGCGATGCGCTCTCCGGCCTGGCTGCGCAAGCTTATCTACTTTTTTCGGGAGAAGCGCCAGCGCCGGGATCACTTCGGGCAGGTGGTTCCCCTGGAGGATCTCGCCCAGGTGATGGACCTGGCCGCCTCCATCGTCCGCATTCCCTGCATCTGCCGCAAGATCAATAAAGGCAAAACGGACGCCGGCTATTGCTTTGGCCTGGGGCTCGATGCCGAAAAGATGTTGGGCTTCCAGGAGTCCTTCCTCAAAACCTTCAGGACTGGTCCTGAAGAGGCCCGCGTTGACCGTCTCTCCAAGGCGGAGGCCCTCGATTTGCACCGCGGCTTCGAAAAACAGGGGCTGATTCACACCATCTGGACCTTCAAGACCCCCTTCATCGGCGGCGTCTGCAACTGTGATCGGGCCGACTGCCTGGCCATGCTCAGTTATCGCTATAATTTTCACGCCTTTTTCCGCGGTGAGTACGTGGCCGAGGTGGAGAGCGATGCCTGCAGCGGCTGCCGGGAATGTCATTCCATGTGCCAGTTTGGGGCTATCGGCTTCTCGGTGGTGGACCAGAAGACCTTCATCGATCCCATCCGCTGCTACGGATGCGGAATTTGCCGCTCGGCCTGTGAGATGGATGCCATCTCCCTGGCGCCGAGGAAGGAACATCCCATCGCTCATGATCTTTGGTGAGTCCAAATGGATGGGGCCCGGGGGTCACCAGGGGGAGCTCAGGGTTGACAACCTGAGGCGGCAATATCGTCTTCACCTCCCCCAATCATATGATTCCAGGCAACCGGCGCCGCTCGTCTTGGCTTTCCATGGACGCTTGGGGACCGGCAAGCACATGGAGAAGCTGACCGGCTTATCAAACCTTGC
This sequence comes from uncultured delta proteobacterium, assembly GCA_963697965.1. Taxonomy (GTDB): domain Bacteria; phylum Desulfobacterota; class Desulfobaccia; order Desulfobaccales; family 0-14-0-80-60-11; genus JAPLJC01. The sequence goes on along the minus strand of OY969108.1, from coordinate 17,615 downwards.
CGACCAGCGGGGTTTTATGGTGGCTTATCCAAACGGGGTGGGGCGTTCCTGGAACGCCGGCCATGGGACTGGAAAGGCTGAGGCGACAGGGGTGGATGATGTAAAATTCGCCGCGCTGCTGATCGATTCGCTGGGGCAGACGCTCAACCTCGACCGCCGGCGGGTGTATGCCACCGGTTTTTCCAATGGTGCGGTATTTGCCCACCGCCTGGCGTGCGAACTCTCGGAAAAGATTGCCGCCATCGCCGCAGTGGCAGGGACCGTGGCGCCCCTTATAGGACGAAGCTGCCACCCGAGCCGGCCGGTTGCCGTGCTCCAAATCCATGGCACTGCGGATCCCTTCGTTCCCTGGGAGGGTGGGCGCACCCAAGGGGGAGGATTCGTAGAATCAGTGGCTGCCACGATCGCGGGTTGGGTGGCGCGTGCTGGGTGCGCTGCCCAGCCGCAGGTGTCAGACCTAGGTGGGGGGGTGATCTGCGAATCCTACCGGCCGCCTGCCCGGGCGGCCATGGTGATACTTTGCCGGGTTGAGGGGGGAGGCCACACCTGGCCTGGCGGCTATCAATATCTGCCGGAGAAGGTCATTGGCGTTACAAATCGTTCCTGGGACGCCAGCCAAGCAATTTGGGACTTTTTCCTAGAGCATCCCCGGAATTGAGTCCGGCAACTCTCGATCTATCCCAGAGCTGCTTTGCCGATAAGCAAGAGGCCCATCGCCACGAGCATTGCCGTAATTACCCTCCTGTAATTTTCGGACGCCGTTTTCCCGTAGCAGAAAGAACCGCAGAATACTCCTAAAGCCAGGAAGGGGATGGACCAGAGGGCCATCGTGACTACTTTCGCCGTGACCAGGCCGCCGTAGGCTTGCAATCCGAAGGTGCCCAGACTGGCGATGGAAAAAAAAGCCACCAAGGTAGCCTTTATTTCATCCTTGTTCCAGGGCTGCAGCGCGGCATAGACGACGATGGGAGGGGCGTACGTCCCTAGACTGCCTCCCAGGCACCCCGCACAGAAACCCGCCAGCAACGCCCATCCCGGATGCAGGCGCAGTGTGCTCAGATTGGCATAGCGGTAGTAAAAAGGAAAACCGATGAGCACCGCTCCCAGCAAAAGTTCCAACTTCCAGGACGCTACAGTTTTTAGAAAATAGACCCCCAGGGGAATGCCGAAGAGTGAAGCGAGCAGTAAAGGGATGACCCTCGACCATTGCAGGTGACGGCGCAGATGCACCATGAGTACCAGGTTGATACAGCAAAACATGAGGTTGAGCAGCGGCACGACGGTTTTAATCGGCAGCAGCAGGGTCAGCCAGGGCAGGGCGACCAGGACAAAGCCAAACCCGGAGAAGCCCTGGGTGAACCCGGCGAAGGCGATGATCAGGCAAGGCAGGAAATATTCGTACACAGGAATCCGTCAGGCCACGCCTCGATTTTCTGGCGTAAACTCCGCGCCGCGCCTGTGGCCCTCGGGGCGGCGGTCACGGCGGACCTGGCCGCCGGGCGCCGGGCCCCCCCCAAGCAACCATGTGGCCATCAGAATTCTCCTTCAATTTAGGCCAAGTTGCAAGATGCGGGAGCCCGTTGGCTGACTGCCTGGCTTGGGGCGGCGGCCTGCAGGCGCAGGCCGATGGCCCCTGGCGCCAGGAGGCAGAGGTGGGTTAGACCCAGCCTCCGGTTGTCCTGGAATTGCGGGCAATCAGAATCAAATCTAGCTTGGATCCGGTTTGGCTGCGTTTTAATCCGCCTGGCTGTCAAAAACCTCTTGGGGCGGAACGAAAGGAATATCCGGCCTCATGAAGAGGCAAAGAACCGCACCGGCGACACAAATGGCAATAGTCAGATAGAAGGCGGCATCCCAAGTCTTAAAGTGATCGATCACCAAGCCAAAGACGATGGGCGAAATCACTCCGGCTATGGCGAAACCGGAGTTCATGATGCCGCTGCCGATACCGGCATACTCGTGGGAGATATCCATGGGAACGGCCCAAATCGGCCCGCAAACGGCCTCCGAGCATAAGAAAGTGCCAAAAAGAAATAGGGTAACCAGAGTCAGGTCGTGAGTAAACAGGGTGGCCGTGAGGAACCCACCCGAAAGCAATAAACCGGAGGCGATAAAAGCATTGCGGGCGATCAGCTTGTTGCTGGTTTTCACCAATAGCCAATCAGAAAATAGGCCCCCCAGGGTATCTCCAACGACCCCGGCTATGAGAGCGAAGGCGGAATGCAGAGCTGAAGATTTTAAATCCAGGTGAAAACGAGTCATGAAATAGAGGGGAATCCAGGACAGAAACACCCAGAGCATCCAACCGTAGGCAAAATCGACCATGGTCACCGGGAAGATGCGCTTTATCAGTGGCCACCAGGGAGTGCGGGCGTTGCGAACCCCCTTGGTGGGAGGGACCAGTTCAGCCACTTCGGCCGCGGTAATGTGCGGATGCTCACGAGGATTCTCAGAGAAGTTAAGCCACCAGAAGGCAAGCCAGGCCAGGGTTAACAGGGCGCACACAAAAAAGGACAACCGCCAGCCGGACAGCGCAATGCACCAGGCCACAATGAGCGGCGCCAACGCGCCTCCGAACCGGGCGGCGGCGTGAGTTATGCCTTGAATATACCCATAACGTTTCCCGGAATACCAGTGTTTCATCCCCTGGGTGGCGGCGGAAAAGACCGGACCTTCACCAATGCCGACAAACAGCCGGGCCGCGAACAAGGTCGCCAGGCCCACGACGATGCCGCTGAAGAAGGTAGCCACCCCTGCCACAAAGACGCAAAGGGCCAGGGTGAGCTTGGCCCCGATTTTATTGGCTGACCAGCCGCCGACCCATTGTCCCACCAGGTAAGGCCAGGAGAAGGCCGAGAAGGCGAGGCCAAGCTCGACGTGCGACAGGTTAAAATCCTTGATTATCGATTTGGCGCCCATGGAAATGTTCACGCGGTCAAGATACATGAGGAAGTATAGTGAACAGAAAAGAATGGTCATCAGGGTCGGGGTACTAATTAAACGGCCTGGCGCCGCACCCGGGCCGGCGGGACCTTTCGAATCATTATTAGCCATGTGAGATCCTCCTGAAACCTTCTATGACCTTATGCGAGATTCTTGGTTCTCTGGATGCCAGGCAGCCTCATCGAACCGCCTCTCAAGCCGGCAGCGGCAAAATTAGGGAGGGACTCCCGTCAGGCAGGTGCGCATCTAAGAACCTATCCCCACGATATCTTTTAACTTAAGCCGTTGAATCTTTCCGGAGGGGCCCTTGGGCAACTCTTCGATCTGGATAATCAGCTTGGGAGTCTTGTATTTCCCCAGATGACGCAGGCAATGGTCCCTGAGTTCCGGTTCGGAAACGGAGCAATCGGGTCTCAGGGTATAGCACACCATGATCTCTTCCCCGTAGTGTTTATCCGGTATGCCTACGGCCGCCGCATCCTGGATGGCAGGGTGCAGGTAGAAACATTCATCGATCTCGCGGGGGGCGATGTTTTCCCCACCCTTGATGATCAGTTCCTTCAGTCGCCCGGTAACAAAGATGAAGTCATCCTCGTCCATATAGCCCAGGTCTCCCGTGTGGAACCAACCGTCGGGCTCCAAAGCCTCTGCAGTTTTGCCAGGATCCTTGAAATACTCCTTCATCACGCAGTCGCCTCTAATCATGAGTTCCCCGGGGGTGCCCCGGGGAACTTCATGGCCCTGGCGGTCGATGATTTTGACCTGGCAACCCACGGGCTGGCCGGGAGAGCCGATTTTCCGTTTGGCGGGGTCCAGGGGGTTGGAGAAAATCGGGGCGGCGGTCTCAGTAATCCCCATGGTTTCCACAATATGACAGCGGAACTTTTCCTCGAATTCCTTTTGCAGGGAGGGTGGCAGGGGCGCGGAGGCGGAACGTCCGAAGCGCAGCCGGCTCAAATCATAACCTTTACCGATGATTTCGCTGCCGCTAACCAGGTAAGAGACGATGGTGGGAACCACGGAGAACCAGGTGCATTGATATTCAGACATGAGCGGCCAAAAGGCGGTGACGGAAAACCGCTCCGGGACCACGATGGAAGAGCCGCTCACCAGCGGCCCCATTATCGAGACGATCTCGGCATTAATATGATAGAGGGCCAGCGATACCAACCCCCGGTCTGCCGGTTGCAGACAGTGAGCCAGGGTGACGTTCTCCCCGCCGGCGGCCATGTTTTTCTGGGTCAGAATGACTCCCTTGGGAACGCCGGTGGTACCCGAGGTATAAAGCAGGAGGGCCGGATCGTCCTCCGTTACCTCGGGAAGCTCATAGCCGGCAAGGTCTTCATCGGGAAAGATCTCGCCGGCATGTTTATCGACGACCATAATCCGGATATCTTTTCCTGCGTCCCTGATTGCTGCCTCCAGGCGCTCTCGATTCAGCTCCGTCACGAATACCAGCCTGGGTTCAGCGTGTCCCAAAACATAACTCAATTGGCTGGGTTGAGCTAAAAGATTGAGGGGAGCAACGATCAGGCCGGAGTACATGGCGCCCACGAAGATCTTCACGGTCTGATAGCCGTTGCCCATGAAAAAGGAGACCCGGTCACCCTTCTTGATACCCATTTTTAAGAGTTGTTTACCCACCTTGATGGAAGACTCTTTGAGTTGTCCATAGGTGAGTTCCAGCTTCGGTTCCGGAGCGAACACAAAAACCTTGTCCGGCTGCAAGTCCGCCTGCTTATCCACGAGAAATCTTACCGAACGCACGGCGTCTAACCTCTTCTTTATGGAAATGGTATTTCCCGGTTTCAAACATCAAGTTTTCATTAAGCACGCCTTTCCCCTGCATGATGATTTGCGGCTGAACGGGAAAGGTCAGCTATCATCAAAGGTCTTCCATGGCGCCGATCTCGGGCTCCTGGGCGACCATAATCCAGCTTTATGGAAGTGCTTTGAAACAATCATTTTCCCATTGCTTTCATACCCTCCCTTTTTTCCGCTCAAACGAGCGGTTTTTCGTTGTAAACCGGGGGACGGCGTTTATGAAATTCCGTGGCGGCTTCGAACGCGGCCGCTATCCTTAAGATCAGCGGCTCCTGGAAATGGTCTCCCACGATCAATAGCCCGATGGGCAGCCCTTCCGTGCTGAACCCGCACGGCACGGATACACAGGGTGTGGCCAGGAAACTGAAGGGTAGCGTGAATTGCCATCCCTGGGCATAAGCGGCGGGCCCGGCCGCCAGCGGCGGAGGCATCATCGGCAGCGTGGGGGTAAGGAGGGCATCGATCTTGGTAAACGCCTCCTTGATCTGGGCTATTTGGTAGGGGCGCTCCTGCTGGATCTTCTCGTAGGTAGCGCGGGGGATTTTAGCCCCGGTTTCGAGGTTTTTCTGGACAAAAGCCCCGAACTCTTTTTGCCGTTCCCCGGCGGCGCGGAACTGTTCTCCCAGGATCTGGTTGAATTCGTAAAGCAGCATATTGTTGAATAGCGCCCGGTAATCCAGAGAAACCAGAACTGGAATTTCGATTGTCTGTACCTGGGCGCCGAGTTTTTTGAAGGTTTCCGTGGCCGACTGAACTGCGGCGGCGACCTGAGGGTCGACGTTCTTGAATGTGTAATCCTGGACAATGCCGATGCGCAGGCCTTTGACGCCCTTCTGGAGTTGGGCGGCATAACTGCCCCTCAGTTGATAGAGGGATGAGTGCTGGTCATGGGGGTCAAAGCCCGCCATGGCATCCATCAGCAGGGCGGTATCAGCCACGGTTCTGGCCAGGGGCCCGGCGGTATCGAGGCTGTAGGCCCGCGAATATATCCCGGCCAGGCTCACAAGTCCATAAGTCGGGCGCAGGCCCACGATGCTGCACCATCCGGCCGGTACCCTAATGGAGCCTCCGGTGTCAGTCCCAGTGCCCCCCAGGCAAAGGCCTGCCGCGATGGCCGCCCCGGTGCCGCTGGAGGAGCCGCCAGGAGAGCGGCTCAAGTTCCAAGGGTTATGAATATCGCCATAAAACTGATTTTGCCCCGATATGCCGGCGGCAAACTCGTTCATGTTCGTTTTGCCAAGTATGACCACTCCGGCGGATTTAAGCTTGTTCACGGCAGTGGCATCTTCCTTGGGGATTCTCTGTTTGAAGAATTCGGACCCCACTGTGGTGGGAACTCCCGCCGTGTCGTAAATGTCCTTAACTACGATAGGTATGCCGTGGAGAGGGCCCCGGTCCTTACCCGCTTTCAACTCGGCATCCAGGGCGCTAGCAGACGCGAGTGCCTGCTCCTCCATAAGGGTGATGAAAGCATTCAGCTCAGGTTGCAGCTTCTTGATGTTTTCAAGGTAGTTCCGGGTTAAAGCCTCCGAGGTGAGGTCACCCTTTCGCAGCATCTTCCCGGCCGCGGGTATGTAACCGGTCAGCTTTCCTGCCGTTCCGGCCTTTGACCCGGCGCCTGCTTGTTTTTCTCTCGCCGCCATTGCCGGTATGCCAAAGGCTCCTAATACAGCCCCCGATGCGGCAGTGATGCTGGCAATCTTGATGAAACCCCTTCTGGACAATTCTTGGCCCATCATGACCTCCACTTTTGGCCCAAAGAGCCTCCGTTAGGGTCCGACGACGGTCATTGCTGCCGGCCCGGTTCAGCCAGGACCGGTCCCCCGCCCAAGTTTCAGAATCTTCAGATGGTTTTGTAGCCCAGTTCAAAGGCCTGCTTATTCTCCTCTTTGAATTTGGGGATGATGGCCAGCAGGCTCTCCAGGAGAACCTCCTTCTTAATGGCTCCCTCATCTTCAAGGATTTTGGCAATGGCCCCCAGTACTACGGAGTTGCTGAACAAGGCTTTGCCGAAATTGTCCATCGCCAGCTTTTTGGCCGGCAGGGCCCTTTGTGAACAAGTTAGCTGGTCGTCGATCTCCTCCACGAAGTCCGGGTCATAGATAATCAGCCCATTATTGGCCACGGTCTGTTTAAAGCGGGTATAGGCGGCTCCAGAAAGGGCGATGAGATAGTCGGGACATTCGCACATGGGACTATCGACCACCTCTTTGGCCAACACTACCTGGCTCCTGACATATCCTCCCCGCATTTCAGTGCCATGGCTTTTCAGCATGGTGACCCTAAGACCCTGCTTCACCCCGGCTTCTCCCAGGATCTGGCCCAGCCGCACCACACCCTGGCCTCCGAAGCCGCTCGCCACTACCTCAATTCTGTCTTTCATAGTCCGCCGGTCCTCCTGATCTTTTCGGTAGCCCCCCAAACAAGTTCGGAAAATTCGGGCCTGGAATTGCTGGCGTCGTGCCAGACCCCGGTAGCCCAAATGGTCTCCGGGGTCTCCTGACCCAGGGGTGCAGTATGTTTTTTGAACCACCGGAAAATATCCACCGGAACCCTGGACCCCAGATGCTTCATGGCAAAGTTGGTGACGCAGGGATGCGGCATGTGCACCAGCGAGAAGCCGCGGTTCAGGATGGCCTTCTTAACGCTGGCCACCGCCTGGAAACCGTCCGCCAAAACCACGTGACGGGCCAGGAAGGTAGCGCCTGCCCCTTTTAAGATATGCATCACATCCATACCCTTACTCATCAGGTTGGGCTCGAACATCCCGTAAGGGCTGGAATCGGTTTTTACTCCCATGGGGGTCGTGAAGCCGAATTGACCGCCGGTGGACTGGTATCCGAGGTTATCATGCACGATGACCGTGATATCGGCATTGACCCGGGCTGCGTGGATCAGGTGCAGCAGGCCGATGCCGAAGGCGTCCCCGTCCCCGACGGAGAGGACGATCTTCTTTTCCGGGGGCAGGGCAATGCGCAGGCCCCGGGCAATGGCGTACGCCCGCCCGTGAGTTCCGGCGAAGCCGTCGCCTTTAAAGGTGGCGAAGGTCTGCCGGCCGGCGCAGCCGATGGAGGTGCCCCAGATAACATCTGCCGTACTCAATCCCAACTCCTGAAAAGCCTGGATCACCACCTTATGGTTCATTCCCAGGCCGCAGCCGGCGCAAGCGGTGCTGGGTATTTTCCGGGTGCGCAGATATTCTTCGATCAACTTGCTGGCATATAATTCCATCACCAGGCCTCCCATTCCCAGCCCTGCCGCTTCAGGGGCTGGTTTTTTAAGATCTTGTCAAAGGTTTCCAGGAGGTTTTGATTAGTGGGCAGATCTCCGCAGATTCCCAGGAAGTGCACCTCGGAGTCATGCGCGGCCGCCCGCTGAATCTCCCGCACCAGTTGCCCATCCCAATTGAGCTCCACGGCCAAGTACTTGGCTTTTCTGGTGAAGTGCTCCACCGGGAAGGGCCACAAATTAATCAGCCGCAGGGAACCGACTTTCATGCCCTGGCTGCGGGCCCGGCCCACCGCGGTGTTCACCACCCGGGAGGGAGTGCCGTAGGATACTACGACCAGGTCCGGATCGTCGTCCATGTATTTCTTCTCGTAATGGTGGTTAAAGAGGTGCCGGTTATTCCGCACCTTGTAAATGAGCCGGTAGGCATGCTTGTGGTGATCTTCCACCTCTTCGATATCGTAACCCTGTTCAGTCGGCGTCCAGTCGGAACAGAGGCCGCCCGTGTTTTTGCCCATCTGCACCGGAGGGATATCCAGAGCATCAGTGGCTGGATAAAAATCAGGGCCGGGGTGAAACTTCCGGGGCTGGAACCGGAATCCCATTTCTTTCATTTCCGCCTCGGTTTCGGGAATGGAAATGTCCTCCCAGCCATCGGTGATCAACTGGTCAGCCAGAATCGTGATGGGCATGCGCAGCCGTTCGGAGAGGTAGAAAGCCTCAACGACCATGGCCATGGCTTCTTGAGCCGAGTTCGGCGCCAGGACCACGCTCTCGAAATTGCCTCCCTGGGTGGGATAACGGGTATTGTAAAACTCGCCTTGACCAGGGGCCCCGGTAATCCCGGATACCGGACCCACCCGGCCGGAGTTCAGGACCACCAGGGGCATTCTCACATCCCAGGGCCCAGCCATAGGGGTCCGCATAAAGAATGAAGCCTGGGCCGGAGGTCGCGGTCATGGCCTTCATGCCTCCCAGCGACGCCCCGATGCAAAGGTGCATGGCGGCACACTCGTCTTCGGCCTGAAGGTAAACCCCGCCCACCTGCGGGAGGCGCAGGCTCATGGATTCAGCCAATTCAGTGGCCGGGGTAATCGGGTATCCCGCAAAGAAGCGGCAGCCGCCAATGATGGCTCCCTCCGCAATGGCGAAATTTCCGGTTTCCAGAAAGCGTTTCATCTGGTTTCTCCTTGATATTTAGGAGCCATGTCCTTAATTACTTCTTTGACGTCGATGGCAAAATCAGGGCAGACAAAGTAGCACTTGAAGCACCTGACGCAATGGTCCGAGGATTTGACTTCCATCGGCCGGTAGCCCTTCTGCGTGAACCCGGCGGAGGGGACAAAAGTGCCGACCCCGCAAACTTCCGCACAGTAGCCGCACTCTTTGCAATTCTCCCTGGCGATTACCACTTCGAATTTGCGGGCGTCGCAATTCAGACAGCGGCAGGCTTCAGCCTTGATGTCCGGGTCGGTCATGGGAAGTTCCACGTGCTCAAAATCGAGGACACTTTCCCAAACCTGGAGATGCGGGAGATCACGGCGAGGCTCCACCAGAGGAATATATTCCTCGAGTTCCACAAAGTCTTCGGGCGCCGCGAGGGTTTCCGAAACGTCTCCCTGGCCGCCGAGAAATTTATCGATGGCGCCAGCCGCCTTGCGCCCCTGAGCAATGGCGCTGATGATGGAAGCAGGTCCGGTGACTACGTTGCCGCCGGCGAAAATCCCCGGAACCGAGGTAGCAAGCTGGTTTTCAGAAACCGCTACCCGGTTCCCATTCAGGTTCATCGGCGTGGTTTCCACAAAGTCGAGTACCGGCGTTTGGCCAATGGCCAGAATGACCGTGTCGGCGCTCACTTTCTCGGTAGTCTCTTCATCGTAAACGGGGTTGAATTTTCCGTCCTGGTCAAATACCGCCAGGCAACGCTTCAATTTGACGCCGGCCACCTGAGCGGCGCCCAGGATTTTCACGGGAGCCCACTGGTTATTGATGACAATGCCTTCCTCTTCGGCCAGGGTGATTTCAAAAGGATGGGCCGGCATCTCTGCGCGTGTTTCCAGGCAAAAGAGATTGACTTTCTTGGCCCCCAGCCGCCGGGCGGTGAGCGCTACGTCGATGGCCACGTTGCCGCCGCCGATGACGGCAACCTCGCTGCCGATTGAACCCTCCGTCCCCAGGACCACACCTCGCAGAAAATCGAGGCCCCAATAGACCCCGCTTTTATCAGCTCCCTCCACGGGAATTTTGGCTGAAGCACTGGCTCCCACGGCGATGAACACCGCGTCGTAATCCTGTTTAATCTCCTCCAGGGTTACATCCTGGCCCACCCGGGTGTTCCCTTGAAACCTTACCCCCATTTCCAGAATGACATTGATATCCTTGTCCAGTCTGGCTTCGGGCAAACGATATTTGGGTATGCCGTAACGCATCGTCCCTCCCGGCTTGGGGAGGGAATCGATAAGGGTTACCTGATGACCCAGGGTAGCCAGATAGTAGGCCGCGGTCAGTCCAGCCGGACCGGCGCCGATAATTGCCACCTTTTTCCCCGAAGGCGGGGTTTTTTTCCGGTTGCTGAGCCAGGTGTCGCCCCCTTTATCCATGGCCGCCCTCTTCAAAGCCCGGATGGCGATGGGATCCCCGAACTGTTTATAGGCGCAGACATCTTCACAGGGAGCGAAGCAGGCGTCGGCACAGACGGTGGGCAGAGGCAAATGTTCCCGCAAGACGGCTACCGCTTCATCGAAGCGGCCATCACGCACAGCCCGGACATAACGCGGCACGTCCACTCCAGCCGGACAGGCCTCGGAACATCGCGGCGTGCTAAAATCTTTCCTGCTAACCCTAAAACCCATGAATGGTTTCCTCCTCGTTGTTTCCCATAATTAATGCCGCAGGGACTGATAATAATCGGTTCTTATGCCGGCCTCTCCAGACCACTAGGGCTCACCCTGCAAAGCTGACAGATCGGTCCCGGTCTCTTCGACGCTCCGGCCCGCGGTTTCTATTCCCAGAAATAGCAAGGGCATTACCAGAATGATTGACAAAGTTCCCAGGATTATGAAGAGCTTAGACATGCCGATGGCCGCCATCAGGGAGGGGATATAGTAGACCAGCAGTACGCCGGTCAACAAGCGAGATATAAACTCTCCAACGGCGGTTCCGGTGCCGCGCAGCCTGGTGGGAAATTGCTCTGCCATGTATAGCTTGGGCACGGGAAAGCCGGCGACGCCGAAAAACCATAAGCCGGCTGCAGCCAGGATGAGCACCGCAGTAGGCGGGCTCTGGCCCAGCGTGATTACCGCAGCCGCGGCAAGAGTCATCCAGATCACATGGGCGGGACGGCGCCCTATCCGGTCGCCCACCCGAGCCCCGATGACATTGCCTGACATGGATACGAAGTTTAAAGCCGCCACATAGAGCATGGAGTTGGCTGGGGTGGCTCCCATGGCGTGAAAGATCGTCGGACCGTAAATGATCGACAGATAGAACACCACAAAAGGAGCGGTTAGGGCGCAGTAAGAAACAAAACAGCGCTTAAAATAAGGAGGCTTAAGCAGGGTTCGCAGCCCCACCCGGCGCTCCGTGGTGCTCTCCAGGACCCGCAGGGCGTTCTCGTCTGTCAACTTGGTATCATGGGGCAGGCCCGCTTCATCTTCGACGCGCTCGACGAAGGCCCGTACCTCTTCAACCCGCCCCTTTTTGAGCAGAAATCGGGGTGACTCGGGCAGATATTTCCAAAGAACGGGGGCGATAATGATGGCGCCGCCGCCCATGGCGAACAAAACCCGCCAGCCAAGCTCCGGCGCGAAGCTACGAACGGCCCAAAATCCCGCCAGGGAAGCGAGCATATAAGCAAAGCCCAGCAAGCTGTTGGTCCAGCCCACCGCCTCGCCGCGCCGTTGCTTATTCACGAATTCCGCGATTAACAGGTAGGGAACCGGGAAGACTGCACCTTGACCCAGGCCGGCAATAAAACGAAGTACTGCAATTTCAAAGACATTTTGGGCCGCGGCGCTGGCTAACGTAAAGAGCGAGAAAATCACGATGCCGATCACCAGAACCTTCTTGCGTCCATAATGGTCCGCGAACCAACCGGCCGGCAGCAAGCCGATGACGATGCCGAAGGTGCCGGCGCTTCCCAGGAGGCCGATCTCCTTGGCGGTGGCGTGCCAGGAACTTTTGATAATTAAAATTGCCGGAGCAATGATCCCGATATCGAATGCTTCGATGATCCAGGCCAGCATCAGCAGGCCGATGATAATCTTGATGCTCCGGGTCACGGGGGCGCGATCGAGGCGAGCCAGCAAATTTTCCTCAGCGACTACCGAGCGGCCCGGTCCAACCTGGCTATTGGCTCCCATGCTTGGCTCCTCTTTCAGGTTCAGGAGATGCCCAAAAATCTTTTCTTTAGGGCATTTCCGGTTTATCTCATGCGCGAGGCCAGATCCACTTCATCGGGAAGTTAGCTTCATTCCCAGGATGGCACGGGCTTCCGTGGGGTCGGTGACGACGCGGCGGCCGAGGCGCTCGGCGATCTCACGCGCCAGGGTCACCATATCGGAGTTCTTTTTGATGACTTCATCCTTGTGAGGATATACCCAATAGCAGTCCTCGATCCCCACTCGCACCAGTTGCGTACCCATCATTAATCCAAGCACCAGGATCGGCAGCCAGTTGCGCCCTCCCGGGTAGACGCCCACTATCGAGTCGGAGGCGGTGCTGAGCACCATGTTGTAATTGGTAATAAGCTGGAGGTACGACCAGGGGTCCTGCTGAATGGCATGGGCATGATGCTTCCCCATGTGCAAGTTGAATACATAAGGCTTAGACTGGGCGATACCCGTATCCAGGACTTTTTGCTTCAAGTCCCAAATGACATAAGTGTCATAGAGCTGAAAGACCGGTTTGACGTCATGAGCTTCCAGCCACTGGATGCCCTCAACCATATTCTTGGCGGTATGAAACGCCCCGGTGGCGCTGAGGAAGCTATCCCGCAGAACGACGCTGCCCTGGCAATATTTATTGCCGCTGCCGAGTTCCAAGAGTTTGTCGGTCTCGGTAATGTATTCGGCTTGTTCTTTTGCCGACCAGGTGTGGGAAATCGTCACGAAATCGCCCACTTCCTTGAACACCGGCCCCAGAATTTCTGCCAGCAGCTTCGGATCTGCCTTGGCATTCCCGGTTTTGGGGTCCCGGGGATGCATATGCACCGCAATGGCCCCGGCCCGCACCGAGTCGATGGTTTCCTGAATCTGGTCTTCGATGCTGATGGGAACCGCGGGATAGCGGGCGCCGCCGACTTGCCAACCCGGACAGGCGCTTTCGATGATCACCGGCTTGGCCATGGTCATAATCTTAGGTTCTTTTTCGATGGGGAAGTGTTTCGCCACTCGCTCCGGCGTGAATTCCGGGATAACTTCCATGCCGGTTATTGAAGATTTAGCCATAGAGAGACTCCTTTCGAGGCGCTGGGCCCCAATGCTGTTGAAATTTTTTAATGAAATACAGGGCGGGGGTCATTTTCTGCTTACAAAACCGCCGTCCTGGTTTCCCGCACCATCAACCCGGTCATGGGAATCAGCAAGAGTGAGGCAATTCCGATGACGATGAACAGGTTATGCACTCCCCACGAAACCAACAGCGTGGGCACGATTCCCGCCCATAATATGCCACCGATAGTGCGGGCCACGAATTCAGCCGCACCGGCGCCGGTGCCTCTGGTTCCGGTTGGATAGCTCTCGTTAATGAGCATCTTTTGGGCGGCAAACGTATCGAACCAAAAAATACCGCAACCGATCACAATAAGCATTACATGGCCCGTAACAAAACTAAAGGCAATACAAAATAATCCAGTCAATAATCCATAAGTTGCGATGGTCCAGCGACGGCCAATAACGTGCATCAATATTCCCATCAAGATGTTTCCAGGCACCGAGGCAAAATTCATTATTGTGGCAAAGAGCAGGGAATGATTGAGATCAATGCCCTGCGAACTCAAGATTAGAGGCATGTAAAGCAACCTTGTATAGAATACTACGAAGGTCATACTAAACATGATCCAAAGTTTTATGGTGGTAGCTAGGTACTTTTTGCTAAAGATATCCAATATCTTTCCGGCATCCTCAAAAGCCAGCTTAACATGAGAGACCGGAGGCAATGCGCGCCCGGTCCAACGTCTTACCTGATTTTCGATTTTTGCCACCACACTCTCTGCTTCAATAACCTGTCCATGGGCGACCAGCCACTTCGGAGACTCCGGAACTGCATAGATGAGATAAGGTATACTCAAAAGAAGAATCCCAGGAACCAGAAATACGGCATGATATCCATAAACAGGAGTAATCCAATAACTAACCAGCATACTCATAAAGTATCCGAAGTTGAGCATGGAATTGCAAACTCCAGAATAATAGGCTCGCTCTTTGCCCCCAATAAATTCTGAGATATACGTCAACCCGATAGGGAAAATAAACCCGAGCCCGAATCCAGATAAAAGACGCATAACCAGAAAGGTGGCGTAATGGTTCGCAAAGTACGTTAAACATGTAAAAAGTTCTGCAATGGCAACTCCCAAGACCAATATTTTTTTTCTGCCATACAGATCCGCAAGAGGACCGGCAAGAAGGACTCCGACCACCGTGGTAATTATAGCCGCGACGCTAATTAAACCGGTTTGAGCCGGATTAAGGGCCAGGATTTTTTTAAGAGGTCCCAGCACCGACGCGATAACCGAGGTATCCATCGCTTCCACCAGAAACGCCACCACTCCAGCCCCGAGAATCAATAAATTAAAGCGGCTGTTGGGCAGGCGTTCCAACCTTGCGGCCAGTTCCTCGGTTTTCTGGCGGTAATCGGTGGGAACGGCGGATTTTCCGGCTTTGGCTATCTTGGCCATGGCTGTCCTCTAATATTCCCTAGCCATTGGGCGCGCCCCTTAACAATTTAGCGTTTCTGCAACCCCAATATTGTTCTCGCTTCCGCTGGGGAGGCGATTTCACGGCCATATTCATGCGAAATTCTCACAATTCGATCCACAAACTGGGCATTGCTTTTGGCGAGAACTCCTTTTCCATAATAAATGTTATCCTCCATCCCGACCCGAATATGTCCTCCCATAATTAAGCCCATCATGGATATGGGAAGATGCCCCCGGCCAATCCCGATTACGGACCAGGTGGCATCCGCGGGTAGATATTCATGCAGGTAGAGAAGGGACTTGGGGGTCGCAGGGGCGCCCCAGGGGGTTCCGAGGACAAATTGGAAATGGAGCGGATCATCTAATTTTTGCTGATTCCGCATATTGAGGGCAGTCACGACCATTCCCAGGTCAAAGATTTCGATTTCCGGCTTTACCCCCTTTTCTTTCATTTTCATTGCACAGGCGTCGAGGAATTCGGGGGGATTGCTAAAGACCCCACCCCCTAAATTGATGGACCCGGCATCAAATGAGGCTAATTCCGGCTGCAGCTCCAAGGGAATGAGACGCTCTTCAATGGGAAGATTTACTCCTCCTATTCCAGAAGTCGTCAGATTGAGGATGAGATCGGTTTTCTCGCGCAAGGGGGTGACAACTTGCCGATAGAGCTCCAGATTTTGGGTGCCGAATCCTGTTTGGGGATCGCGCACATGAATATGAACGATGGCTGCCCCGGCATTCCAGCATTCGATACTAGATTGGACGATTTCCTCCGGGGTAATGGGAATATAGGGAGCAATGTCCCGCATATTCCGGGATCCCGTTATGGCCGCGGTAATAATCAATTTATCCATGATAATCTTCAATGCTCCAAGATTTTTGGTGAAACCAAATGCCCAAGCGTGGTTTAAGCTTTAGCTCGTTTTAATAAGGGCGAGTGTGGCCGGGGAAGGGCCCCAAAACCAGTATGTTATCTTTCAAGAATGGTGCCAAACCGGCGGTATGGTAGGATGGTCGGGGTAAAAGAGGATAATTTGTTGGAAATTAAGGAGATTATGGCAAGTCTCGGGAGAATCCGACAATGGACGAACAAATCCTTGCCGCCAAAAACTGTCTTGATATTAATACATGTCAGTAAATGGCGACACAAGTTAAATTTTGGAATTGACTAAATTGTACTTCCGGAATTTTTCATATAAGGCAGCCCTCGAAATACCCAAAAGTTTAGCTGTCTTAGACATATTGCCCTTGGAAGACTTGACTGCATTTAACAAGACTATTTTCTCAAAGTTAGCCATCTTGAGGCCCAGGGAATTGTCAGGAATGTCATACAGATTTCTCTGGAAACCGGCCTCGAGCACTTCCACCGGCAGATGTTCCAATTTTAATTCATTTTTTTCGCACAAGCTCAGGGCTCTCTCGATAATATTTTTGAGTTCGCGGATATTCCCAGGCCAGTGGTAATGAGCCAAAGCCTCCTGGGTCTGCTCGTTCAGGCGGCATCCCGGTCTCCCCGCGGCTTTTAAGAAGTGTTTAATCATAAGGGGAATATCTTCCGTTCTCTTGGCCAGGGGCGGAATATTCAAGATCATGGTGTTGAGCCGGTAAAATAAATCTTGCCGGAACTCTCTCCGCTGAATCATCAGTTGCAGATCTCGATTCGTCGCCGCAATCAATCTGAAATCGATTTCAGAGGATTTGGTCCCGCCGACCTTGGTGAGCATCTTATCCTCAATGATGCGCAACAGTTTGGCTTGGGCAGCCAGAGACAGTTCACTTATTTCATCGAGGTAGAGGGTACCGCCATTGGCCAGTTCGATGAGACCCGGCTTGCCGCCTTTCTTGGCGCCGGTGAAGGCTCCCTCTTCATACCCGAATAGTTCCGATTCCAACAAGTCCTTGGGGACCGCGGCGCAGTTAAGGCAGACAAACGGCCCCAAGTTGCGGTTGCTGGCGGCATGCAGGGCATGAGCGAATAACTCTTTGCCGGTGCCGGTGGGACCGAGAATCAAGATGGCCGAGTCGGCCCGGGCGTACTTCTGGGCCAGAAGTTTTACTTCCGTAATCGTCTTGCCCTTGCCAATGATGGAATCAAAGGTGTATTTGGGGGAAAATATCCTTTCCAGGGCCATCTCCTGGCGTTTGACCTTCCGCTCCAATATATTAAGTTTTTTCACCAGATCGGTAAAATCCTTATAATCCCGCAAGACCGTCTGCAAGATGGCGCCCACGACCTTGCCATTCTGCTTAAGGGGAATACGATTTACCAGCAACAAGGCCTCGGTCTTCAGAGAGCACCGCTGCCCCAGTTCCGGGATGCCGGTTGCCAGGACATGGGAAAGCCTGGAATCGGGAAAATATTCTTTGATATCCTGACCAACGGCTTCCTGGGGGTCTATCTTGAGCAATTCGGCATATACCTGGTTCATGAAGATAATTTGCCTCTGCTCATTGCAGACGATGATCCCGGAATAGACATTATCCAGGACAAACCTCAGAAAATTGATGGATTCCAGCATCTCTGCCAAACCGCGCGGACCATTGGGGCGTGCCCTATGATCTACAGAAAGGCCGCCTTCCAAATAGCCCAGGCCCCCGGGTTTTTTCGTGGCATCGTTCTTCATTATGAATCCCATAGCAAATTTCCTGCCAATATATCGATCTCAATTGATTTTATCAGATTTACCCTGGCCCACAAGTATTA